>NZ_JASXSZ010000003.1:0-305068 GCF_030315975.1 Microbacterium candidum
CGCCACTCGTGGGGTGAGTAACGGGACTTGAACCCGCGACCCCCTGGACCACAACCAGGTGCTCTACCAACTGAGCTATACCCACCATGCGCCCCGCTCGGCGGGGCAACTAGAAGATTCTCTCACACCTGCGGGGCATACGATGACACGGCCGCATCCGCCGCAGCGCGCGCCGTGTCGCTCGTCGGACCGGGCTGCGGCACGAAAACGGCCTGACGGTAGTACGCCAGCTCGCGGATCGATTCGCGGATGTCGGCGAGCGCCCGATGCCCGCCATCCTTCGAGGGAGCGTGGATGTAGGCGCGGGGGAACCAGCGCCGCGAGAGCTCCTTGATGCTCGACACGTCGATGTTCCGGTAGTGCAGCCAGCGGTCGACGCGGGGCATGTACTTCGAGATGAACATGCGATCGGTGCCGATCGTGTTGCCCGCGAGCGGCGCCTTGCCCTCGACCGGGGCGAAGCGCTGGATGTACTCGAGGACCTGGAACTCGGCATCGGCCGTCGTCACGCCGTTGGGGATCTCCTCGAGGAGCCCCGAGGTGCGGTGCATGTTCGTGACGAACTCGCTCATGTTCGCGAGGGCGGATGCGTCGGGCTTGATGACGATCTGGAAGCCGTCGTCGAGCGGGCGCAGCTCGAAGTCGGTCACGATCACCGCGATCTCGACGAGCTCGTCGACCTCCGGATCGAGGCCCGTCATCTCACAGTCGATCCAGACGAGCCGGTCGTTCTCGGAGGTTCCCACCATGCGCACCATCCTAATGAGAGCGCCCGACACGCCGCTGATGCCGTGCTCGAACCGTGGCGCTGAAGCCCCCCAGAGGTGATTCGAACACCTGACCGGCGGATTAGAAGGCCGCTGCTCTATCCACTGAGCTACTGGGGGAGGGGTTCCTCCAGGCTACCGTGACCCGCGTCGCCGCGTCGGCTCCACCGGCGCCGGGAGTCGAACAGGGGCAGTGAGACGTGGACGAGCGGTCCGATCCCGAGCGCGAAGATCACCGTGCCGATGCCCACGGTGCCGCCGAGGAACCAGCCGACGACCAGCACCGTCGCCTCCACGCTCAGCCGGCATGCCCAGATCGGCCACCCGAGACGCGCGTGCATGCCGGTCATGAGGCCGTCGCGCGGCCCCGGACCGAAGTGTGCGCCGATGTACAGCCCGCTCGCGACGGCGACGAGGACGACCCCCGCCGTGAGCATCGCGAGCTGCAGCGGGAGTCCGGATGCCGGGGGCACGACCGTCACGGTGAGCTGGATGAAGGTTCCGACCGTGAGGATGTTGAGGACCGTCCCGAGCCCCGGACGCTGCCGCAGCGGAATCCACAAGAGCAGCACGAGGAGGCCGATGATGTTCGTGATCCAGCCGATGCCGATGCCGGTGTGGATCGACACGCCCTGGGCGAAGACCGTCCACGGGTCGAGGCCCAGACCGGCCTGGATGCAGAGCCCGTCTGCGAATCCGTAGAGGGCGAGGCCGACGAGCAGCTGGATCACACGACGAGTCACAGGGTCAATCCAATCGCATGAGTGGCCTGTTCTACGCAGTCCAATTCGCATAATGTGGATGCATGGACTCCCGACTGTCCGCTCGTGCCCTCGCCGCGCAGCTCGGCGGCTGGCGCACGCGCGAGCCGGCGTACGAAGCGCTCGCCGACGGCATCCGCGTGCTGTGTCTCGACGGGCGGATCGCCGCGCGGACGGCGCTGCCCGCCGAACGGGAGCTCGCGGCCGCCCTCCGCGTGAGCCGGACGACGATCGCCGCCGCGTACCGGAGCCTGCGCGACGCGGGACAGATCGAGAGTGTGCGGGGCTCCGGGAGTGTCACCCTCCCGCTCGCCCGCTCGGGTGCGCCCGCGCTCGGAGCGCGCGAAGGCGACCTCGACCTCCAGCAGGCGTGCCCGCCCGCATGGCCGGGACTTGCCGGTGTGGTCGCCGACGTGACGACGGCCGCGACCTCGCTGCTCGGCCGACACGGATACGACATCATCGGATCGACAGGGCTGCGCGCTGCCATCGCGGACCGATATTCGGCCGCCGGAGTGCCGACCGCACCCGACCACATCATGGTGACCCCGGGGGCGCAGAGCGCCATCCACCTGCTCGCCTCCCTCCTGGTCTCTCGAGGCGACAGGGTCGTGATCGAGACGCCGACCTATCCGCACGCCGCCGAAGCCTTCCGCCACGCGGGCGGGCGTCTCGTCCCGGTGCCGGTGTCGACGAGCGGGGGATGGGATGTCGACCGAGCCACGCAAGCCTTCGCGCGGACCCTCCCGACCGTCGCGTACCTGATGCCCGACTTCCAGAACCCCACCGGCCGTTCGATGGGTCCGGTCGAACGTGAGGCGTTCATCGCCGCGGCGGCGCGCACGGGGACGATCCTCATCGTCGATGAGACGACCGCTGACCTCGACATCGACAGCGACCGGTCGCTCCTGCCCTTCGGCGCCCGCGAGCGGAATGCCGAGATCGTGCGCATCGGCTCGCTCGGGAAGACCGTCTGGGGCGGGCTGCGCGTCGGATGGATCCGCGCAGACCCCGCACTCATCCGGCGACTCGCCGCGCGCCGCTCGGCGCACGATCTGGGCACGCCCGACCTCGAGCAGGCGATAGCGCAGCGGCTCGTCGAGATGCTGGACGGCATCCTTCCCCAGCGGTCGCAGCTGCTGCGCGACGGCCGGGACGCGGCCGTCGCTGCGCTCTCTGAGCGACTTCCGGAATGGGACGTGCCGATGCCCCGAGGGGGAGTAGCGCTCTGGATCGGTCTCGATGCGCCGCTGAGCACGAATCTCGTCCTGGAGGCGCGATCGCACGGGCTCCTCGTCTCCGCCGGGCCGCTCTTCGGCGTGGACGGCGGGCATGAGGCGCGCCTGCGGCTCCCGTACACCGTTCCCCCTGCCGAGGTCGAGCGCGCTGTCGCGATCATCGCGGAGTGCTGGGACCGCGTGCGGGACGGCGCGCCCGCTGACCTCGTCGGTCGCCTCGAGGCCGTCGTCTGACGCGCACTCATCGGGAGTACCGCAGCGCCGTCACGGCATCGTCGGCGGACCAGAACCTCCCGACGTCCCGGAACATGCGCGTCGCGGCGTGGAAGCGCTGCGCGCGATAGCGCGTGCCTGCGGACGCCTCATCGCTCGCGATGTGGCCGATCGCCCGGCCGGTGGCATCCACGACCCGCCACCGGCCCTGGGCGACATGGATCAGCTGGACCCCGAGCAGGTGACTCACCGCGGGCGACTCGTCTGCGAGCAGCGGCCGTTCGATTGTCGTGGTCATGGCAACCCCCTCTGATATCGAAGATAGATTCGACCTCCGACATTCCCGTCGGGGTGTCGAATCGTCGTCTCCTCCCCAGATCCCCGGAAGCGTCAGCACTCCACGGATCGATCGATCGGAGCTCACCGCCGCTCGCCGCAGTCGCAGAGTGGGAACCGCTCCGGCGCCCGAATGGGCACGGGGCGCCGGAGCATCCGGGGATCGTCCCCGGAGGAAAGGACTGCGTCATGGACACCATCACCATCACGGGCAACATCACGGCGCCCGAACAGCGAAACCTGCCGGGCGGCGGCACCGTCACGACCTTCCGCATCGCCAGCGGCCAGCGCAGGTTCAACAAGGAGAGCGAGAAGTGGGAGGACTCGGTGACCAACTGGTACACGGTCTCGGCCTTCCGCGCGCTCGGCGAGCACGCCTACATGTCGCTTCATCGCGGAGAGCGCGTCATCGTCACCGGCCGGCTGCGGCTGCGCGATTGGGAGACGCCGACCAAGCGCGGCACGTCGGTCGAGATCGACGCCGATGCGCTGGGGCACGACCTTCTGTGGGGGACGTCGGTGTTCCGCAGGTTCGAACACCGCGCGGGTTCCGAGGAGTCGTGGGCCGTGCCCGGTGCGGGCGCCGACGAGGGGTCGGCGGATACCGCGTGGGTCGCACCCGGCGTCGATTCCGACGCCGGGGCGACGGTCGTCCCCGAGGCGGATGAGGACGCCAAGCGCCGGCTCGACGAGCTTCTCCCCGAAGACGATCGCTCACCCGAGGGCGATCGGGCACTGGCCCTCGTCGGGACCGGGGAGGAGGCGCCGTTCTGACGGCGTCGGGCGGTCGGGCGCTGCACGGAAGACCCCACGTAGACTCGTGCCGTGCCACGCCCGACCGCTGCCCCCTCTGCGGGACACAGGCCCAGGGAGTATGGGCGCCGCCTGACGAGGCACGGACGGACGATCATCGCGGCCTCGATCCTCGCCCTCACGCTGAGCGGCTGCACGCCGGGCACCACGTCGCCCGGAAGCACCGCGACGCACGGGCCGTCCGGGTCCCCTGGCGCATCCGGCCCGACGAATGCCTCCGCTCCGGCGCCGACGTATCAGGCCGGAGGCACCGCGGAGCAGAACCTCCCCGCCTTCACCGCGACGGTGGAGACGGTGTGGGGCTCGTCCGACAAGGCACAGGGCCGCGCGTATGTCGACGCGCTCGTCGCCGTCGGATTCGACAAGGCCGCCATGCAGGTGACCAGCGACACCTCCACGGTCGGCAATGCCGCGGAGAGCATCCAGTTCTCGGTGCGGATGGGCGACCAGTGCCTCGTCGGACAGGTCGGGCCCGCGACCGGCGACCCGGTCACGACTGTTCTGCCCGTCCTCGGCGGCGGCGTCTGTCTTCTCGGGAAGACCCGCCCGATCAACTGGTGATCGGCCATCGCCGTACGAGTCCGCGCTGATCCGCGGGTCGGCCGGTTGGTAGGCTTGAGGCCGACTTCCTGCCCGGTCCGGAGCGGTTCTCCCGCAGAACCTCCGACCTGGCGACCCCCACTCCGCAACAGAAGGTGGTACCAGGCTTGGCCGAGTACATCTACCAGATGGTCCGCGCCCGCAAGGCGGTCGGCGAGAAGCTCATCCTCGACGACGTCACGATGGCGTTCCTCCCCGGGGCCAAGATCGGCATGGTCGGTCCGAACGGCGCTGGAAAGTCGACGATCCTGAAGATCATGGCGGGACTGGACGTCCCGTCCAATGGCGAGGCCCGGCTCACGCCCGGCTTCTCGGTCGGGATCCTCATGCAGGAGCCGGAGCTCGACGAGTCCAAGACCGTGCTGGAGAACATCCAGGACGGCATCGCGATCAAGGCGAAGCTCGACCGGTTCAACGAGATCTCGGCGCTCATGGCCGACCCGGATGCCGATTTCGACGCGCTGCTCGCGGAGATGGGCTCTCTCCAGGAGGAGATCGACGCCGCCGACGGGTGGGACCTCGACTCCCAGCTCGAGCAGGCCATGGATGCTCTGCGCACGCCTCCGGCGGACGCGGCGATCGGCCCGCTGTCCGGTGGTGAGAAGCGTCGCGTCGCCCTGGCGAAGCTCCTCCTCCAGAAGCCCGACCTGCTGCTTCTCGACGAGCCCACGAACCACCTCGACGCCGAGAGCGTGCTGTGGCTCGAGCAGCACCTCCAGGCCTACAAGGGCGCGGTCATCGCGATCACCCACGACCGGTACTTCCTCGACCATGTCGCCGAGTGGATCGCCGAGGTCGACCGCGGCCGGCTCATCGGGTACGAGGGCAACTACTCCACCTACCTCGAGAAGAAGGCCGAGCGCCTCGACGTCCAGGGCAAGAAGGACGCGAAGCTCGCGAAGCGCCTGAAGGACGAGCTCGAGTGGGTGCGCTCGAGCGCCAAGGGCCGCCAGACGAAGTCGAAGGCGCGTCTCGCGCGCTACGAGGAGATGGCGGCCGAGGCCGAGCGCACGCGCAAGCTCGACTTCGAGGAGATCCAGATCCCCGCGGGCCCGCGCCTCGGCAACGTCGTCATCGAGGCGAAGAAGCTCCAGAAGGGCTTCGACGGGCGCTCGCTCATCGACGGCCTGAGCTTCAGCCTCCCGCCGAACGGGATCGTCGGCGTCATCGGCCCGAACGGCGTCGGAAAGACGACGCTCTTCAAGACGATCGTCGGCCTCGAACCGCTCGACGGCGGCGACCTCAAGATCGGCGAGACCGTCAAGATCAGCTACGTCGACCAGTCACGCGCGAACATCGACCCGGAGAAGACGCTCTGGGAGGTGGTCTCCGACGGGCTCGACTTCATCGTGGTCGGCAAGACGGAGATCCCTTCGCGTGCCTACGTGTCGAAGTTCGGCTTCAAGGGACCGGACCAGCAGAAGAAGGCGGGTGTTCTCTCCGGAGGCGAGCGCAACCGCCTGAACCTTGCGCTGACGCTCAAGGAGGGCGGAAACCTGCTCCTCCTCGACGAGCCGACGAACGACCTCGACGTCGAGACCCTCCAGTCCCTCGAGAACGCGCTGCTCGAATTCCCCGGCTGCGCGGTGGTCATCACCCACGACCGGTGGTTCCTCGACCGCATCGCGACGCACATCCTCGCCTACGAGGGCACCGACGAGAACCCCGACCAGTGGTACTGGTTCGAGGGCAACTTCGAGTCGTACGAGGAGAACAAGATCGAGCGACTCGGGGCGGAGGCGGCTCGCCCGCACCGCACGACCTACCGCAAGCTCACGCGTGACTGACACCGGCACGGAGACGTCGCCGCAGCGCCTGCACATCCCCATCCACCTGCGGTGGGGCGACCTCGACGCGTTCAACCACGTGAACAACACGTCGATGCTGAAGCTCCTCGAGGAGGCGCGCGTGCGCGCGTTCTGGGTTCCGGAGCCCGGCGAGGTGGCGCCGCCGACCGCGGTGCTCAGTTCGAGTCTGGATGCCGGCATCCTGACCCTCATCGCACGTCAGGAGATCGAGTACCTCGCTCCCGTGCCGTACCAGCGGCATCCGCTCGACGTGCAGCTGTGGTTCGGCCGTCTCGGCGGTTCGAGCATCGAGGTCTGCTACGAGGTTCGCAGCCCCGTCGAGACGGCGGGGGAGAACGGTCAGGTCGTGTACGCCCGGGCCCAGTCGACCGTCGTGAAGGTGGATGCCGCGTCCGGCCGCCCGATGCGGCTGTCGGCCGAGGAGCGCACAGCGTGGACACCGTACCTGGGGCCGGTCGTCACCTTCACGCACCGCGGCTGAACCCTATTTCCCGAGGCCGGGATGGGAACGCCCAGGTCAGCGGACCTCGGGAACGCGGATCATGATCTCCTGCGCGACCGTCGCCAGCAGCTCGCCGCTCTGCGCGTAGATGCGTCCCTGTGCGAGGCCGCGTCCGCCGCGGGCGGACGGCGACTCCTGGACGTACAGCATCCACTCGTCGACGCGGCCAGGACGGTGCCACCACATGCCGTGGTCGAGACTCGCGACCTTGAGGCCCGGCGTCGACCACGCGATGCCGTGGGCGCGCAGGATCGACTCCTGGATGGTCAGATCGCTGAGGTAGGCCAGTGCCGCGCGATGCAACGCCGGGTCGTCGCCGATGCGCCGCTTGGCCCGCATCCACACCGCCTGCCGAGGCTCGTGCTCGCCCTCGACGCGCGCGTAGATGGGGGAGGGGACGTGGCGGAGGTCGACCGGAAGGTCGACGTAGAACCGCTTCGTCATCGGATGCAGGCCCGTCATCATCTCCTCGAGCAGGGGCAGATCGTCGGGGGCGGGAACGCCCTCCGGGATCGGCTCCTGATGCTCGATCCCGGGATCGTCGTCCTGGAATGACGCGATCATCGAGAAGATCGGGACGCCGTCCTGGTATGCCTGCGTGCGGCGCGTCGAGAACGACCGGCCGTCGTGGATGCGATCGACGGAGAACGTGATGCCCTGACCCGCGTCGCCAGGACGCAGGAAATAGCCGTGCATCGAGTGGGCGATCCGCCCCGGAGCGACGGTGCGGGAGGCCGCCACGATCGACTGTGCGAGCACCTGCCCGCCGTAGACGCGACCGATCGGCATCGGCTGCGACACCCCGGTGAAGATGTCCTCCGTCGTCCGTGCGGCGGACTCGGCGAGGTCGAGGACGGTGAGCATCGATGAGACCGGGTCTATCGCGAGCGTTCCGCCGTCGTCCGTCGTGTCATCCACAGTCACGTGAGCCTCCATCTCGCGCCCACCTGGCCGCACGATTGGTAGTTTAGGGCGGATGTCCGAGCGCCTTCTGTTCCCCGACCCGCTCGCCGCGGCCGACCTTCTGACCTTCGCCGGGCGGGCCGCACGGCTCGGCGAGGACGCGGTCCGCCTGACCGCGGGAGGGGGGACGCTCGCGACCACCGCTGCCGCCCTCGCCCCCCGGGGGCTCTTCGACGCGACGCCGACGGTGCTGGGCCTGCGCGCGCTGCCGGTCGACCCCGAGCTGGAGTGCGACCTCGTGGTGGCGGCATCCGCCCTGCACGCCGCCGCGGATGACCGCACCGCCGTCGTCCTGCCCGAGACGGCGCTCGCGCCCGCGTGGGCAGGCATCGCGCCCCCGCGGTCCGGGTGGGAGCCGCGCGGCGAGATCGCCGCGGCTCAGCTCGCGGCGCGGGCGCAGTGGGGGATCGCCGCGGTCGCGGAGGCGGTGCCGACGGATGCGGGCGAGGATGCTGTCCGCGCGGTGCGCGCCCGCGTGTGGGGGGAGGTCGACGACACGCTCGCCGGACTCCCGCTCGGCGTCGCGTTCGCCGCTTTCACACTGGGCTTCATCGGCGGGTCGGAGCAGGCGCGTGTGCTGGCCTCGGGCCCGTGGACGCGCATCGCCCTCGCGCGCGGTCACGTCATCGTCCGCGGCCCGTCGGTCAGCGGCCTGACCCCTGTGCGTCCCACAGGACGCGCGTAGGCGGACACCGCAGGCCGGCAAGGGTCGCGACCGCCTTCGCGCACGCCTGAGATCAGCGTGGTCGTTGAGCGAGCCTGCGAGTAGAAACGCGGCGAACGGGGCTCGCGACGTCGACGCGTTTCGTCTCGGTCGTTCCTCCCGCGCTCGACGACCGTTGCCAGCGGCAGGCCCGAAGACTCCCGCGATCGGTCTACAGTGCCGCGGCCACCGCGCGGCCCGCCGAACGTCCGGAGAACAGACATCCGCCGACGAAGGTGCCCTCGAGAGCACGGTAGCCGTGGACGCCGCCGCCGCCGAAGCCCGCCGCCTCGCCGGCCGCGTACAAGCCGGGGACCGGCTGTCCGTCGGCGCCGAGCGCGCGACCGGACAGATCGGTCTCGATTCCGCCGAGCGATTTGCGGGTGAGCACGTGGAGCTTCACGGCGATGAGGGGGCCCGCATCCCGGTCCTGGATGCGGTGGGGCGCCGCGACCCGGATGAGCTTGTCGCCCAGATACGAGCGTGCCGAGCGCAGCATCGCGATCTGCGCGTCCTTCGTGAAGTCGTTGTCCATCTCGCGGTCGCGCGCCTCGACCTCGCGACGGACGCGGTCGGCGTCGAGGTGCTCGCCTCCAGGGAGGGCCCGCATCCCCTCGATCAGTTCGTCGAGGGTGTCCCGCACGACGAAGTCGGCGCCCTGGTCGAGGAATGCCTGCACGGGGCCGGATGCGCCCTTGCCGAGGCGTGACTTCATGAGCAGCGAGACGTCCTTGCCGGTGAGGTCGGGATTCTGCTCGCTCCCGGAGAGCGTGAACTCCTTCTCGGCGATCCGCTGCGAGAGCACGAACCACGAGTGGTCGTGACCCGTGGCACGCAGGTGCGCGAGGGTGCCGAGGGTGTCGAAGCCGGGGAACAAGGGGACGGGCAGGCGTTCGCCGGTCGCGTCGAGCCAGATCGACGACGGTCCGGGCAGGATCCGGATGCCGTGCGACGGCCACACCGGATCCCAGTTCTGGATGCCTTCGACGTAGTGCCACATGCGGTCC
The DNA here is from genome assembly GCF_030315975.1 of Microbacterium candidum. Lineage (GTDB taxonomy): Bacteria > Actinomycetota > Actinomycetes > Actinomycetales > Microbacteriaceae > Microbacterium > Microbacterium candidum. The sequence goes on from NZ_JASXSZ010000003.1 coordinate 9,712, forward strand.
CCGTTGATGAGGCGCGCACCGGCCGCCGCGGCCGGCTCCTGCATCGACCCGTCGACGTAGGCCGGGACGCCGGTGATCATCGTCGCGGGCGGAGCGCCGAGGCTTGCCGGCCAGTTGCGCCGGACGAGGTCATGGTTCCCGCCGATGCCGCCGGACGTGATGATCGTCGCCCCCGCGGTCACGGAGAACTCGCCGACGACTTCGCGCGACGTCGCGACTCCGCGCGCTGCGCCGGAGGGCGCGAGCACCTCCCCGGACGCTCCCGTCACGGTGCCGTCGACGGTCATCAGCGCCGTCACGCGGTGGCGCGGCAGGATCGTGACGAGACCGGCGCGCTCGCCTTCTTCGACCGCCGCGCGGAACGGCGCGACGATCCCGGGACCGGTGCCCCACGTGATGTGGAAGCGCGGCACCGAATTGCCGGGCCCGAGTGCCGTGTATCCGCCGCGCTCGGCCCAGCCGACGACGGGGAAGAACCCGACGCCCTTCTGGCGCAGCCAGGAGCGCTTCTCGCCGGCCGCGAACGCGAGGTAGGCCTCCGCCCATGCCTTCGGCCAGTGGTCGTCGTCGCGGTCGAAGCCTGCGGTGGCGAACCAGTCCTGGCGCGCGAGGTCGTAGGAGTCCTTGATGCCCATGCGGCGCTGCTCGGGCGAGTCGACGAAGAAGAGGCCGCCGAAGGACCACCACGCCTGGCCGCCGAGGTTCGAGCGGGGCTCCTGGTCGACGATGACGACCGTCTTGCCCGCCGCGGCGGCTTCGGATGCCGCGACGAGTCCGGACAGCCCCCATCCGATCACGAGCACGTCGGCGGCATGGGTGGCAGAGGGCATGTCGACTCCTTCGTCGGCGGGGAGGGTGATCAGCGGGTGGTGTCGGGCTGCGTCGGAGAACCGGCCGTCGGGGAGGGCTCGAACGTGTTCACCATCGCGAAAGCGGCACGCTGCAGGTAGTCCCACAGGGTCGCCTCGTGCAGGGGGGAGAGGCCGATCTCGTCGACGGCCGCTCGCATGTGGGCGAGCCAGCGGTCCCGCGCGTCGGGGTTGACGTGGAACGGCACGTGTCGCATCCGCAGGCGCGGGTGCCCGCGCTCCTCACTGTAGGTCGTCGGCCCGCCCCAGTACTGCTCGAGGAACATCGTGAGGCGGTGAGCGGCCGGCCCGAGATCCTCCTCGGGGTACATCGGACGCAGCACCTCGTCCTCGGCGACGCCGCGGTAGAACGCCTCCACGAGGCGCACGAACGTGTCGTGGCCGCCGACCTCTTCGTAGAACGTGATGACTTCGGTCATTGCGGCGACTCCTCCTGCGGGGGCTTCTTCTTGGGAGTGCGCTTGGGCTTCCACACCACGTCTGCGGGCGCGGCCGTGCCGGTGACCCCGACAGGCTTCGTCTTCGGCGGATTCGCGCCGCGCACGCGCTGGGCGGCCTCGAACCCGGTGAGGGTGATCGAGTTCAGCTGCGGCAGCTTCAGCCCGAGCTCGTCGATCGCGTGCTTCAGCCGCATCCTGAGCTCCCGTGCGACGTCGTCCTTCGCACCCGCGCGCGTCTTCATGACGAGACGGATGACGAGCGCGTCGCCCGAGATCGACTCGAGGCCCCAGATCTCCGGCTCCTCGATGACGCGGGTGCGCCACTTCGGGTCCTTCGCGATCGACTTGGCCGTCACGAGCATCGCCTTCTCGACCTCGTCGATGTCGGAATCCGTCGGCACGGCGAGGTCGACGATGACGCGCGACCAGCCGAGCGACATGTTGCCGATCCGCGTGATCTCGCCGTTGCGGACGTACCAGAGGGTGCCGTTGACGTCGCGCACCTGCGTGATGCGGACGCTGACCGACTCCACGATGCCGGTCGCGAGCCCGACGTCGACGACGTCGCCGATGCCGATCTGGTCCTCCGCGACGATGAAGATGCCGTTGAGGACGTCCTTGACGATGTTCTGCGCTCCGAAACCGAGGCCGGCGCCGATCGCGGCGGTCAGCAGGGTGAGCGAGCCGAGCGCTGTCGGAGCGAGGACATTCACGATCAGAAGGATCGCGATGATGACCGCCGTCACGTTCACGATGTTCTTCAGGATCGACCCGAGCGTGCGCGTGCGCTGCACGAGGCGCACCGACGCGAGCGGGGAGCGTTCGAGCGCCTGCGTGTCGTCGACGTTCGCCTTGTTCTTCGCGCTGCTGACGATGCGCCGGACGATCTTGCGGATCACGACGTGCAGGATCCAGACGATGAGGATCGTGACGACGATGATCGCCACAACCTGCACGAGGTTCGATCCGACGCCCCAGAGGAACTTTGCGGTGTCCTCCCAGAACTGCGGGCTCGTGGGATTGGGCGTGGTGGGCTCCGGTGTGGCGGCGAGAGGAATGATGCGCATCGCCTCCCAGCCTAACGAGCGCGCCTTGGTGTCTCGTCAGAGGAGGGGCGGAAGCGGATCGCCGTCGCCCACGAGCCGGAGGCGGTGGGCGAGGATCACCGCGTGGACGCGGTCGCGGGCGCCGAGTTTCGCGAGGACCCGGCCGACATGGGTCTTCACCGTGGACTCGCTGAGGAACAGCTGCTGCGCGATCTCCGTGTTGGTGAGCCCGCGGCCCATGGCGAGGAAGACGTCGCGTTCGCGGTCGGTCAGGGTGCCTGTCGGGTCGTCGACGGCCGTCGGGGTCGGCTGCTCCGCGAGTCGCTCCAGCAGCAGGCGTGTGATGCGCGGCGAGAGGGGGATGTCCCCGCGGTGGACGGCGCGGACGGCGGCGGTCAGCTCCGCCCGCTGCGCGTCCTTCAGGAGAAAACCGCTCGCACCCGCCTCGAGGGCGCCGAACGCGTACTCGTCGAGGTCGAACGTCGTGAGCACGAGGACGCGCGTGTCGGGCACCTCGTGGACGATCTGGGCAGTCGCGGCGATGCCGTCGAGCACCGGCATCCGCACATCCATCAGCACGACGTCCGGGCGCAGCGTGCGCGCCAGGTTCGCGGCCTCCCGCCCGTCCCCCGCCTCGCCGACGACGATGAGGTCCGGCTCCGCCTCGAGCACCATGCGGAAGCCCACGCGGATGAGAGCCTGGTCGTCCGCGATCAGGATGTGGATCCCCTCGGGTCGTTCGTCCGTCACGTCGGCTCCTCGGGGTCGGGGTGGGGGTGTGGCGCGGTCGCATCGGCGGAGGCGAGGGGCAGCGTTGCGGTGAGCTCCCAGCCGGTGTCGCCGTCGGGGCCTGCGGTTATTGTGCCGCCCATGTGCGCGACCCTCTCGGCCAGTCCGCGCAGGCCGAATCCGCCGGAGGGCTCTTCCGGCACCGCACCGTCGTTGCGTATCGCGATGGTCACGGCATCCGTCGTCTGGCCGATCGCGACTCGGATCGCGGTCGCCGCCGGCGCGTGCCGCATCGCGTTCGTGACGCCCTCCTGGACGATGCGGCCGACGGCGTAGCGGGTCGCGTCGGGGAGATCGCCGCCACCCGTCACCGCGATGGTCGCGGGGAATCCCGCGCGCTGGGCCGCCGCCACCACCTCGTACGGTGAGACGGGCTCGAGGGGCGCCAGTGGGGCGTCCGCGTCTCCGTCGCGCAGCACCCCGAGCATCGTGCGCATCTCGGCGAGCGCTTCGCGGGCGGTGGCGGCCGCCGCATCCATCGCTCCCCGCGCCCGTCCGATGTCGGGCGTGGCGCTCGCCCCGTCGGCGAGAGCGACGATGACCGTCAGCGAGTGCGAGACCACGTCGTGCATCTCCCGTGCGATGCGGGCGCGCTCGTCTGCGGCGGCGAGCCGGGCGCGCTGGTCGCGTTCCACCACGAGCTGACGCGAGCGGTCGATGATCGCCTCGAGGTACCGCCGCCGGTTGCCGACATTGATGCCGACGAGGGCGCCGATCAGTCCCGCGACTGCGGCGGCGATCAAAGAGTTCACCGCATTCTGGAGGGACACGGCCGTCGTCACGACGCCGAGGGCGCCGGCGAGGGCGATGGCCCCCATGCCGGCGCCGTAGGCGACCCAGCAGAGCCTCGTCGAACCGTAGACGGCGACGGCGTACATCGGGATGGTGAGGAAGGGCGAGCCGGCCGCCGACGGGTAGCCGAGCAGCAGGATCAGCATCCCGATGCCGAGCGCGTAGGGAACCAGGGGCCAGCGCCGTCGCAGCATCAACGAGCCCGCCGCCGCGACGGCGATCACGCTCGCCGCGATCGACAGACCGGAAGCAGTGGCCGCCGACAGCTCCTCCGCGCCCGATACCGTGCGCCCCGGAGCCGCGGTGGCCACCGCGACCAGCAGACCGAGCAGCGTGACCAGGATGTCGGTGAGCAGCGGATGCCGCGCCCAGAACCTCCGGATCACGCCCGGCGGACGTGGAAGCCGCAGCTCCACGTCCGCCGTAGCGGGCGCGGAGCCGCGGGAGACCGACATGCGGCCGACTCTACGCGTCGCGGGTGCGCAGGACGCCCCAGCCGATGAGGAGCGGGATGAGCGCCCAGCCGGCCAGTGCGAGCAGAGACGGCCCGAGGTCGTGGGCACCGGGGGCGGTCAGGGCGCTCGCGGCGTTCATGGGCAGGTACTTGCCCAGGTCGACGACCCACCGCCAGCCCTCGCCGGCCATCGAGAAGAGGCTCGTCACGATCGGCAGCACGAACAGCACGCCGACGGTGGCCGCGATCGCACCGGCGCCGTTGCGGATGATGAATCCGAAACCGAGGCCGATGAGGGTGAACGCGACCATCGACAGCACGCCGAACGCCAGCGGCACGATCGAGTCGGCCGGCGTCGACCAGTCGATGCCGTGCGTGAAGATCGGCGCCGTCGCGAGGATGGCGATCGCGTAGATGACGGCGGTCACGACCGCCATGAGCGCGGCGACGACGACGGCCTTGGACAGGACGACGGCGCCGCGACGCGGTTCGGCTGTGAGTGTCGAACGGATCATGCCCGTCGAATACTCACCCGTGATCACGATGGCTCCGAGGATGCCCGCGACGAGCATGGTGAACTGCGTCGGCATCAGGATCGCGCCCACGGCCTGGAAGCCGACGCCGAAGCCCGCGGAGGCGCCGGCGATCATCATCGAGATGGCGATCGACAGCACCGCGGCGACGGCGAGCGACCACCACGTGGAGCGGACGGTGACGATCTTGATCCACTCGCTGCGCAGCACGTGTCCGAAGCTCAGGCGGTACGGCGAGGCGGTCGTGCGCGAGCGGGTCGTGGGCTCGGTGGCGAGGGCGGTCATGAGATCTCCTTGGACTTGTACTCGACGGCGTCGCCCGTGAGCGCGAGATACGCGTCTTCGAGGGAGCCGGTTCGGGGTGTGAGCTCGTGCACCGGGATGCCGAGGGATGCGGCGAGGTCGCCGATCGCGGCCGCGGTGACGCCGCTGATGTCGGCGACTCCGGGATCGGCGGCGGTCACCGTCACGTCGGGGCCGGCGACGGCCGTCACGAGGTCGCTGAGGCGCGGCGAGCGGACGCGCACCGTGTTGCTCGTCCACGCGCGCACGAGGTCGGTGAGGTCGGCGTCGGCGAGCACCCGGCCGCGGCCGAGCACGATGACGTGGTCGGCCGTCTGGGACATCTCGCTCATCAGGTGGCTGGAGAGCAGGACCGTTCGGCCCTCGGAGGCGAGGTAGCGGACGAACTGGCGCACCCAGCGCACGCCCTCGGGGTCGAGCCCGTTGACGGGCTCGTCGAGGATCAGCGTGTGCGGATCGCCGAGCAGCGCCGCCGCGATCCCGAGGCGCTGGCCCATCCCGAGGGAGAACTTGCCTGCGCGCTTGTTCGCGACCGATCCGATCCCGGTGAGCTCGATGACCTCGTCGACGCGTGCGCGGCCGATGCCGTGTGTCGCGGCCATCGCACGCAGGTGATTGCGGGCGGTGCGGCCGGTGTGGACCGCTTTCGCGTCCAGCAGCACGCCGACCTCGGCGATGGGTGCGCGCAGCTTCGCGTATGCGGTGCCGTTGACCGTGACGGCGCCGGCCGTCGGCCGGTCGAGGCCGACGATCATCCGCATGGTGGTGGACTTGCCCGCGCCGTTGGGTCCGAGGAATCCGGTGACCTTCCCGGGCTGCACGGTGAACGAGACGTCGGAGACCGCGGTCTTGTCCCCGAACCGTTTGGTGAGCTGTTCTGCGACGATCATGTCCACCACGCTATGAGCAGCCTGTGTGCGAGCGCATCCGCCTCAAGACTGAATCCCGCGCGGTCGCGTGGTACCACGGTGCCGAAACAGAAAGGATGCCTCGGCCCGCACAGGCCGAGGCATCCTTCGACGCGACCTACTGCGCGTCGCGCTCCTGCACCGCGAGGGCGCGCTCGACGCCCGCGAGGTTCTCGCTGACGAGGCGGCGGAGGGCCGCCGGCGCGTCCGCGTTCGCCGCGAGCCACGCGCGCGTCGCGTCGCGCAGGGCGACATCGGCGAGCGCTGCCGGGTAGAGCCCGATGATGAGGTACTGGGCGATCTGGTAGGTGCGCGACTCCCAGATCGGCAGCAGCATGTCGAAGTACGGCTGGACGAACGCGGTCAGCAGCTCGCGGGATGCCGGGTTCACGAAGCCGGCGGCCGCGGAGCGCACGACCGTGTTCGGCAGGTCGTGGTGCTCGACGAGTCCCGCCCACGCGATCCCCTTGGACTCGGCGTCCGGCAGCGCGGCCTTCGCCTGCGCGGCGAATTCGCCGCCCTTGGCCGTGTTGTCGTCGACGAGCGCCGCGTCGATGTCGGCGGCTGTCACGACGCCGCCGGCGGCGAGGGAGACCAGGAGCTGCCACGACAGGTCGGTGTCGATCGAGAGACCCTCGAACGTGAGCTCGCCGTCGCGCACGCGGCGCACGCGATCCCACTGCGCGGGGGTGGAGGCGGCCGCCGCGAACGACTGCACCAGCTGCAGTTGGCTGTCGCTGCCGGCATCCGCGCGCTTCGCGAGCTCCCACAGGCCCTCCGCGACGGCGGCCCGCGCGGCCTCACGCCGCGTAGGGGCGACGTACGAGTTCGCGGTCAGGAGCAACTGACCGAGCGTCGTGCGGACGGTCGTCGACTCGGTCTCGCTGCCGAGGTTGCGCAGCACGAGGGCGATGTAGTCGCTCGCGGCCGTCTCGGCGTCGCGCGTCTGGTCCCACGCGGCGCCCCACACGAGCGAACGCGCGAGGGGGTCGGCGATCTTCGAGAGGTGGTCGATCGCGGTCTTCAGCGAACGGTTGTCGAGACGGATCTTCGCGTACGCGAGGTCGTCGTCGTTCAGGAGCACGAGGTCGGGGCGCGTGATGCCCTTCAGCTCCGGAACGTCGGTGCGGTCGCCGTCGACATCGATCTCGATGCGGTGGACGCGCACGAGGGCATCGCCCTGCAGGCTGTAGAAGCCGACAGCGAGACGGTGCGGGCGGATCGTGGGGTAGTCCGCGGGAGCGGTCTGCACGATCGCGAATCGCGTGATGCGACCGTCGACGCCCTCATCGATGACAGGCGACAGCGTGTTGACGCCGGCCGTCTCGAGCCACTTGCGCGACCACGTCGACAGATCGCGGCCGCTCGTGGCCTCGAGCTCGACGAGGAGGTCACGCAGCTCCGTGTTGCCCCACTGGTGCTTGCGGAAGTACGCGCCGACGCCCGCGAAGAACGCGTCGATCCCGACCCACGCGGCGAGCTGCTTGAGAACCGAGCCGCCCTTGGCATACGTGATGCCGTCGAAGTTGACCTGCACGTCCTCGAGGTCGTTGATCGTGGCGACGACCGGGTGCGTCGAGGGGAGCTGGTCCTGGCGGTACGCCCAGGTCTTCTCCATGGCGTTGAAGGTCGTCCACGCCTCGGTCCACTCCGTGGCCTCGGCGGTCGCGATCGTCGACGCCCACTCGGCGAACGACTCGTTCAGCCACAGGTCGTTCCACCACTTCATCGTGACGAGGTCGCCGAACCACATGTGGGCGAGCTCGTGCAGGATCGTGACGACGCGACGCTCCTTGACCGCATCCGTCACCTTGCTGCGGAAGACGTAGGTCTCGGTGAAGGTGACCGCGCCCGCGTTCTCCATCGCGCCCGCGTTGAACTCGGGGACGAACAGCTGGTCGTACTTGAGGAACGGGTAGGCGACGCCGAACTTCTCCTCGAAGTACGCGAATCCCTGGCGGGTCTTGTCGAAGATGTAGTCGGCGTCGAGGTGCTGCCAGAGGCTCTTGCGACCGTAGACGCCGAGCGGGATGACACGGCCCGACGCGCTCGTGAGCTCCGAGAACGTCGCCTCGTACGGGCCGGCGATGAGCGCCGTGATGTAGGAGGACATGCGCTGCGTGCGCTCGAACGCCCACGTCGCCGTGCCGTCGCCGTGGAGCTTGGGCTCGGGCGTGGGGGAGTTGGAGACGACCTTCCACTGCTCGGGGGCCGTCACGGTGAAGCGGAAGCCGGCCTTGAGGTCGGGCTGCTCGAAGACGGTGAACATCCGACGCGAGTCGGGCACCTCGAACTGGGAGTAGAGGTAGACCTCGCCGTCGACCGGGTCGACGAAGCGGTGCAGGCCCTCACCGGTGTTGGTGTAGAGGCAGTCGGCGTCGACGACGAGCACGTTGTCAGCGGCGAGCCCGGTCAGCGCGATGCGCGAGTCGACGAAGACGGAGGCCGGATCCAGCGCGACGCCGTTGAGGGTCACCGAGCGCACCTCACGGGCGATCAGGTCGATGAACGTGTCGGCGCCGGGGACGGCGGCGAAGCGGACGGTGGTGTGCGAGCCGAACACGTCGGCACCCCGGGTGAGGTCGAGCACGACGTCGTACTCGATGCCGGCTCCCGATTCGATCCCTGCGGGCGTCGACGGGTCGATGACCGCCCGTCGCTCCTGCGCTTCGATGCGGGTGAGGTTCTCTCCAGGCACTGGTTTTGCTCCCGTTGCGTGTGGGGGAATCGCCGCGGACAGGCGCGGATGGCGCCGGCGACAACCGTTCAACCCTACGCCAGAGACCATTCGAACGGCTGAAAGGGTCTAGGCCGCGGCGGTGCGCCGCACGTGCGACCGTGCGTGCTCGACCGCCGCGTCGAGGTCGTCGAACAGGTGGTTGTGGTGGCGCAGCGAGTCGAGCACGCCCACGGTGCGGAAGAGCTCCTCGTGTCCGGGCGGCACGCCCTTGATGAGCACGGTCACCCCCCGCCGCTCGAGGGACGTCACGATATCGGTGAGGACGCGCGCACCGGTGGCGTCCACGAGTTCGAGCTGCGACATCCGCAGGATGACGACGGTCACGCCGGACAGATTCGTGACTGCGGCGTAGACGCGGTCTGCCGCGGCGAAGAAGAGGGGACCGTCGATCCGGATGACGGCGATGTGGTCGTCCCCGGGCTCCGCCGGCTCGGGCAGCGGCTCGCGGTGGACGCCCGTCGCCCGCGCCAGGCCCCGGATCGCGAAGACGCCGGCGACGGCCACGCCGATGACGACCGCGACGATGAGGTCGACGGAGACGGTGACGACCGCGGTGGCGACGAAGGCGACCGCATCCGCCTTCGTCGATCCCAGGATCGACCGCACGGTGCCGCGGTGCACCATCCGGGTGGCGGTCACCATCAGGACCCCCGCGAGCGCGGCGAGCGGGATGCGGCCGACCGGCCCCGAGGCGACGAGCACGATGAGCAGCAGCACGACCGCGTGCGTGATGGAGGCGAGTCGCGACCGGCCGCCGGACCGGATGTTGACCGCGGTGCGCGCGATCGCGCCGGTCGCCGGCATTCCGCCGAACAGTCCCGAGCCGATGGAGGCGAGCCCCTGCCCCACGAGTTCGCGATCGGGATCGTAGGGTCCTGTGTCGGCCAGGGACGCGGCCACGCGCGCGGACAGCAGCGACTCGATCGCGGCGAGGGCCGCGACGGTGAACGCCGGCAGGGCGAGGGAGGCGAGGATGCCGGCATCCACCTGGGGGAGCGCGGGCGCGGGCAGCGACGCCGGGAGCACCCCGATCGTCGTGAGCGGCGCGCCCAGGAGCGACGCCGCGATCGTGACGATCACGATGCCGATGAGCGAGCCCGGTAGGGAACGATGGATGCGGGGAGCCGCCAGCATCACGATCGCGACCACCGCGACCGCACCGAGCGACCACGGGACGTACGCCCAGTCGGCGTGCTGGATCGACTGGAACGCCGCGACGACCGCGTTCGAGCTCAGCTCGCCGGGCGCGGCGCGGTGCGGAGAGGTCACGAGCGGCACCTGCTGCAGGAAGATGATGATCGCGATGCCCAGGGTGAACCCCTCGATGACCGGCCACGGGATGAACGAGACCACCCGGCCGAGCCGCAGCACGCCGGCGGCCAGCACGATGACGCCGGCCAGCACGCTGACGGTCGCTACGGCGGAGACGCCGTGCGCCGCGACGATCGGCACGAGGATCACGACCATGGCGCCTGTCGGCCCCGACACCTGGACGTTCGATCCGCCGGCGACGGCCGCGATCACGCCGGCGACGATCGCGGTGACGAGCCCCGCCTCCGCGCTGACGCCGGAGCTGACGCCGAACCCGAGGGCCAGCGGCAGCGCCACGATGCCCACCGTGACCCCGGCGAGGAGGTCGCCGCGCCACGTGCGGCGCAGCATCCGGTAGTCCGCGGCGCTCGGCACGAGGCCGCGCACCGCTGTCCAGACCGAACTCATGAGACGGGGATGGCGGGAAGCGCCAGCGCGTCGTCGAGGCGGGCGCCGTCGGACTCCAGGATGCCGAGCAGCAGTGCCCGTGCGACCGCGAGGAGCTCTGCGACCCGCGGGTCGGCGAGTCGGTAGTAGACGTGGCTCGCCCGGCGCTCGGACTCGACCAGCCGGTGCCGTCGGAGGACCGAGAGATGCTGCGAGAGGTGGGACGCCTCCAGGCCGGTCTCCTCCTGCAGTTCGGCGACGCTCACTTCCGGCGAGGCTGAGAGCAGTTCGAGGATGCGGATGCGGAAGGGATGCGCGAGCCCCTTGAACAGGCCCGCCTTGACCTCGTAGAGCGGTCGCTGACGCTGACTGAATGGCATGATGAAATCATCATATCGCGCATCGGCTGAAGCCGTCCCGCTCTCTAGGATTGACGCATGCGCATCCACATCGCGACCGACCACGCGGGCCTCGAGTTCTCCACGCAGCTGCAGCGCCATCTGGCCGACCAGGGGCACGAGGTGGTCGACCACGGCCCGATCGAGTACGACGCGCTCGACGACTACCCGGCGTTCTGCATCCGCGCCGCCCAGGCGGTCGTGCGCGACCAGGCTGCGGGCATCGGGACGCTCGGGGTCGTCTTCGGCGGGTCCGGCAACGGCGAGCAGATCTCGGCCAACAAGGTGCGAGGCATCCGCGCCGCCCTGGTGTGGAACACCTCGACGGCGGAGCTCGCCCGCCAGCACAACGACGCGAACGTCATCGCGATCGGCGCACGCCAGCACACGCTGGAAGAGGCGTTCGAGCTCGTCGACACGTTCATCGCGACGCCGTTCTCCGACGAGGAGCGTCACATCCGGCGCATCGGCCAGATCGCCGCGTTCGAGGCCGACGGGTCGCTCGAGCCCGACCCGCGCGGCGCTGTCGCGCCGAACGTCATCGCGGACGACGCCAGCGCGTTCGATCCCGAGGAAGGCTGATGCCGGAGGGACACTCCGTCCATCGGATCGCGCGGCAGTTCGAGCGCAACTTCGTCGGACGCCGCGTGTCGGCGTCCAGCCCGCAAGGGCGGTTCGCCGAGGGCGCGGCCGTTCTGAACGGACACGAGGCGGCATCGGTCCGTGCGGTCGGCAAGCAGATGTTCCTCGAGTTCGAGGGCGACGTGTGGCTCCGTGTGCACCTCGGCATGTACGGGGCGTGGGACTTCGCGGGGGAGATCCTCGTCGACCCGACGATCGCGTCGGCCAACGGCCGCATGGGTCAGACGAACCAGCGCGGCACGGTTCTAGAAGACACGGCGCGCGCGGGCATCCCGATCATGGATGCCGCGGGGGAGAACTCGCTGACCTCTATCGGCGCGCCCCGGCGCGCCCGCGTGCACGTGCGCATGTCCGAGCAGACGAAGGGCCTCGCCGACGAGGGCGACGAGTGGCCGCCGCCCGTCGTCGGACAGGTGCGCCTGCGCCTCATGACGGACATCACGTGCGCCGACCTGCGCGGTCCGACGGCCTGCGAGCTGCAGACGCCCGACGAGGTCGCGCAGACGATCGGGAAGCTCGGCCCGGACCCGCTCGTCGACGACCCGGCCGAAGGGGAGGAGCGGTTCACCCGCGCCGTGCTCCGCAAGCCCACGCCGATCGGGCTGCTCCTCATGGATCAGAACGTCGTGAGCGGCATCGGCAACGTCTACCGGGCGGAGCTCCTGTTCCGTGCCGGCCTCGACCCGCACACGCCCGGCCGCGATGTGCCCGAGGAGACGGTGCGGGCGATCTGGCGCGACTGGTCCCGGCTGCTGCGGATCGGCGTCGAGACCGGCCAGATGATGACGATGGACGACCTGTCGGACGACGACTGGCGCAAGGCGATGGCCAGCCGCGATGACCGGCACTGGGTGTACCACCGCGCGGGGCTGCCCTGCCGCGTGTGCGGCACCGCGATCCTGTTGGAGGAGATGGGGGCGCGCAAGCTCTACTGGTGCCCCGTCGACCAGACCTGACGACGAACCGCGGAGCCGCGACCGCGGTGGGACGCGGTGATCTCGTTAGCATGAGTCCATGCGCCAGAATCCCAGTTTCGCGATGACGGATGTCGCGGAGCTCCGCCGGATCATCGAGCACAATCCGTGGGCGACCCTCGTCAGTGCGACGCCCGACGGGCTCGTCGCCTCCCACTACGCGGTGCTCCTGGACGACTCGCGCGACGACCTGACGATCGTCGCTCATATGGGACGCCCCGACGACCTCATCCACGGCCTCGGCGAACGCGAGCTGATGGTGATCTTCCAGGGCCCGCACGGGTACATCTCTCCGGGCTGGTACGGCGATGTGCCGAGCGTGCCGACCTGGAACTTCATCTCGGTGCAGCTGTCCGGCATCCCGGAGATCCTCTCGACCGAGGAGAACCTCGCGGTCCTCGACAAGCTCGTCGCGCACTTCGAGTCCGCGCTGGAGCAGCCGCGGCTCATGTGGGAGCGCCCGAACGACGCCGCGTTCGTCGAGCGCATGGAGAAGGGCACGATCGGGTTCCGCCTGACCCCGACGAAGGTCGTCGCCAAGCGCAAGCTCAGCCAGAACAAGACTGCCGACATGGTGGAGACAGTCATCGCGGAGCTCGACGGGGACGGACCCTACGCCAACGCGGCGCTCGCGGCCGAGATGCGCCGCGCCCACGACGCCATGGGGGCGGCCCGCGCGTGATGACGACGATCACCGGCGCCTTCCTGCGCGGCCCCGGCGCCGAGATGCTGCCGACGAGCGGGCCTTTCGACGTATTCCTCGAGAGCGGCGAGATCGCCGACATCGCGCCCGCCGGGGTGCTGCGCCCGCGGGGTGAGATCCTCGACGCGGCGGGACGCTTCCTCATCCCCGGGCTCTGGGACCACCACGTGCACACGACGCAATGGGCGCTCACCGCCCAGCGCGCGGACCTCGGCGGCGCGGAGAGCGCGGCGCATGCCGCGCGTCTCGTGGCGGCTTCCGACCTCGTGCCGGACGGGCGGCGCGTCGGCGCAGGCTACCGCGACGCGCTCTGGGCGGAGACGCCGACGCTCGCGCTCCTCGACGAACTGACCGGCGAGACTCCGACCTACCTCCTCAACGCCGACGCGCACAGCATGTGGCTGAACTCCGCCGCGCAGCGCCGGGAGGGCATCTCGACCGAGGCCGACGGCATCCTGCGCGAAGAGCCCGCGTTCGAGGTCTCCAAGCGGCTGAACGCGGTCGATCCCGACGTCGGCGATCGTCTTGTCACCCGCATGGCGAAGGAGGCCGCCTCCCGCGGTGTCGTCGGCATCGTCGACCTCGACATGGCCTGGAACGAAGAGTCGTGGATGCGGCGGCTCGCCGCCGGGTTCGACACGCTGCGCGTCGAGTTCGGCGTCTATCCCGACCTCCTCCCGCGTGCGCTCGCCGAGGGGCTGCGCACCGGCGACCCCGTGCGCGGTGCCGACTCCGACCTCGTGACGGTGGGCCCGCTGAAGGTCATCACGGACGGCTCGCTCGGCACGCGGACGGCGGCAGTGACCCATCCCTACGACGGGCACGACCACGGCCTCCTCACCGTTCGGCCGGCTGAGCTCCGTGAGCTGATGGCGGCGGCGACGGCCGGAGGCCTGCGCTGCGCGATCCATGCGATCGGCGACGAGGCGAACTCGCGCGCCCTCGACGCGTTCGCGGCGACCGGGGCGTGGGGGAGCATCGAGCACGCGCAGCTCGTCGCCCATGCCGACATCCCGCGATTCGCCCGGCTCGGCGTGGCCGCGAGCGTCCAGCCCGAGCACGCGCTCGACGACCGCGACATGGCGGACGCGCTGTGGGCCGGGCAGACCTCGATCGCCTATCCGATGCGCTCGCTGGTCGATGCCGGAGCGACGCTGCTGCTCGGCTCCGACGCTCCGGTGTCACCCCTCGACCCGTGGGCGGCGATCGCCGCTGCGGTGTTCCGCGCGCGTGACGGCCGGGAGCCGTGGCGTCCCGAGGAGACCGTGGATGCCATGACCGCCCTCGGGGCGTCCACCCGCGCCGGCTCCGCGAGCCCCGACGCCCTGACGCCCGGGGCGCCCGCCGACATCGCGATGTGCGATATCGACCCGATGACGGCGGACGACCCCGCCCTGCGCGCCATGCGCGTCTCGGCCACTCTGCTCGCCGGCCGCCTGACGTACGGAGGCTGACATGCTCGCGGTCATCGGGTACACCCTGCCGCTCGCGCTCATCGTGTGGTTCAGCCCGACGCGCGTCATGGCGGCGACGCTCCTGCTGTTCTCCGGCCGCGCACGCCCCGTCGCGGGCGGCTACGCCGTGGGCTGGGTTCTGGGGATCTCGCTGTGCGTCGTCGCCTTCACGATCGGCGCGGCGCTCGCGACCGCCGCCACGTCGCACAGCACGACGGGCTCCACGCCCCTCCTCTATCTCGTCGTCGGTCTCACGATGATCGCGATGGCGGGCGTCGCCTGGCGTTCGCGCCCCCGGCCGGGCGTGAAGCGGCCGACGCCGCGGTGGATGCTCATGATCGACCGGCTGACACCGATGTCGGCACTCGGCCTCGGCTTCGCGTTCTCGATCGTGAGTCCCACGCATCTGCTCGCGATCGCCGCGGCGGGGGCTGCGATCGCCGGCGCCGGTCTGTCGGTGGGCGATCAGATCGCCATCGGACTCGTGTTCATCGTGATCTGCACGAGCTCGGTGACAGTCCCTGTCGGCGCCGCGATCCTTGCGCCGCAGCGCACCGAAGTGCCGCTACGTCGTCTCCACGACTGGCTCGAGAAGCACGGCCCGACCACCGTTGTCGTGGTCTTCCTCGTGATCGGCGTGGACTTCCTCGGGAAGGCGATCGCCGCACTCAGCTGACCGGTCCGAGCGCGGCGATGCGCTCACTCCGCCAGGTGGGCGAAGAGGAACCAGCGGTCCTTCTCGAGGCCTTCCTTGATGCCGATGGCGACGTCCTGGCTCGTGAGGTCGATCTCGTCGAGGCCGTCGATCGCGGCCTGGAGGTCGGCGAGGACTCCGTCGATGTCGGTGATCATCGCGCGCACGAGAACGTCCCACTGCGCGAAGCCTGCGGCCACCGTGCTCGGCTTCGCCTTCGCGGCGACCGTGGAGACGCGCGCGTCGACCGGCAGACCCAGGGCGACGATGCGCTCGGCGGCCTCGTCGGCCCAGCCCTGTGCGCGCGTCACGATGCCGTCGAAGAGCTCGTGGATGGCGAGGAAGTTCACGCCGCGGACGTTCCAGTGCGCCTGCTTGCCGTTCACGGCGAGCGCCTGCATCCCGAGCACGACGGGCGTGAGGAACTGTGCGGCGCCTGCGGCGACGGTCGGGTCGACGGCGGATGCGGGGGTGGTCTGCGTCTCAGTCATCTGTGTTCCGTTTCTTCCTGGAGTGCTCCCTTCAACGCTACCCAGCGGGGTGTATTCCGCAAGGAAGCGAAGGCTCGGCTCACCAGCGCCCCACGTGAGAGAGTCGGTGCATGACCATCGCAGAAGGTGCCTCCGTCCTCTCCGTCTCGGGGAAGACCCCCGTCCTCCACGAGTCCGCCTTCCTCGCCGCCGGCGCGCGCGTCATCGGCGACGTGCGGCTCGCGGAGGGATCGAGCGTCTGGTACAACGCGGTGCTGCGCGCAGACGGGGACTCCATCACGGTGGGCGCCGGCAGCAACCTGCAGGACAGCGTGTCGGTGCACGTCGACCACGGCAAGCCTGTGGTCATCGGCGAGAACGTCTCCGTGGGTCACAACGCGGTCGTGCACGGCTGCACGATCGAGGACGGTTCGCTGATCGGGATGGGCGCGGTCGTCCTCAACGGCGCGGTGATCGGCGCCGGGTCGCTCGTCGCCGGGGGAGCGGTCGTGCTCGAAGGCAGCGTCATCCCGCCGGGCTCCCTCGTCGCGGGGGTGCCGGCCAAGGTGCGCCGCGAACTCAGCGACGAGGAGAAGGCCGCGCTCGTCCGCAACGCGACGACGTACCGCGCGCACCTCGCCGAGCACGAGGGCGCGACACCCGTCTGACCCGAAGCGCAGAGGGGCCGGCATCCATCGAGCGGATGTCGGCCCTCTGTGTTCGCGCCGTTCGCCGAGACACCCCTTGCCGTCCTGAACGCCCGGCGGCGCCGGGCGCGCGGGACGCGAGAGCGCGTCTCGGCATCCCGCTGCGTCAGCGCGTCCCGGCGAGCGTGCCCGACGTGATGCCGTGCAGCGCCTTGAAGGCGAGCGCGTAGGCGAGCTTGCCCGGCTTGGCGTCGGTGTATGGCTTCGACAGCTTGCCGAACTCGCCCTTGGCGGCGGCGGCACCGTTGTTCCACGCGGGCAGGACGTCGAGCTGCGCTGCCGTGAACCCGCCGGAGATGACCGTCGAGGGCGCGAGGGACGTCTGCACCAGCGAGAGGGTCTTCACCGCGGCGAGGTAGCTCGCGAGATCGTCGCGGTCCCATCCGGTGAGGTCGACCGCTCCCGAGGTGCGCACCCAGTCGCCCCAGTAGAACTCCTGGAACGGCACGCTGTCCGCGCTGTAGCCGATGTCGCGTGCGAAGTAGAGGAGGCTCCGATACGTGTCGTCCTGGAAATTCGCGAGGCCGACGCTCGAGGGCAGCTGCTTCGGCGAGATCGGCTCGCCGTGGGCATCCTTCAGCCACGTCCAGCCGTTCGCCTGCATCGCGGCCCAGAACTGGGGCTGGCCGAGACCCGACAGATTGCCGAGCACGCGCAGGCGCACATGCAGGTTCGGGCCGCCGTCGGCGAGCTCGTAGAACGAGGTGAGGGTGTGGTGGCCGTCGCTCAGATAGAGCTTGCCGCCCGGGCCGATCACGACCGTCTTCATCGGCTCGATGCTCGCCTCGGTCTCCTGGCCGACCGGGATCGTGCACGTGAAACTCGCCGGGTCGTCGAGGCGGGCATAGGGCGCGACCGTCGCGGCTTGGCCCTGTCCGTTCGCCTCGCACCAGTCGTCGAACTTCTTGTTGACCGCGTCCTTGCCGAGCGTGTACCGGCCGAGCTTGTAGTAGACCTCGTCGTAGCCGAGCGAGGGCTGCGTGGGGTGCACGTCGCCGATGCGCACGTCCACGAGGTCGCCGACCTGCGCGCACATGTAGTTCGGGCGCGCCGCATCGCTCGGCGACGGGCACTTCGGCGCCGCCTGGGCGGGCGCCGCCACGAGGGCGCCGGCGCCGATGAGCGCCGTCGCAAGCGCCGCCTGCAGGATGCGGCGGATCGTTCGAGTCGTCACGGGAGTCCTTCCGGGATTCGGGATGCCTGTCCCTATGAATCTCGTATGGACCCGTGTCTCCCGGGTGCCGAAGCGGTGGCGCGGAGGTGAACGGCGGGGAACGCGTCAGGCCTGGGCCGGCGGGTGGTGCTTCCCGCGGTGGACCTCGTAGATGCGGACGTGGCCAGGCCACTCCGGATCGTTCTCGATCGGCTTGTCGTCCATGAACGCGCGGATGATGTGCGCGAGCTGGTCCGGGTGGCTGAAGTTGATCGCGTGCGCGGCGCCCTCGAGCAGCACGACGAGGACGTGGCTGTCGGTCTGGCTCGCGATCTCATCGACGCGGTGCGCGTGCGGAAGCAGCGGATCGCGCTGGCCGAGGACGACGAGGGTCGGGATGCGGAGCTCCAGCAGCCGCTGCAGGGACGGATACTGCGTCAGCGAGCGGAACATGCGCGCCGTGCTGGGCACCCCGAACCGCACGTAGTCCGGCACCGCGACACGGGCCATGCGCGTGGGCTCTCGGGGCGCGTCCTTGGACAGCTGGCCGATGGCCCGGCGCAGCGGCTGGTTGTGCACCCCGCCCGCAGGCGACACCAGGACGGCGCGTTCGATCCGCTCCGGATAGGCGTGCGCGCATTCGATGATGACCGGGCATCCCATCGAGTTGCCCACGAGCGTCGCCTTCTCGACGCCGCGATCGTCGAAGAAGTCGATCGTGGCCCGCGCCAGATCCGGGATGTCGAGCATGTCCTTGCGCTTGCCGCTGCGCCCGAATCCCGGGAGGTCCGGGACGTAGGTGTGGAACTCGTCGGCGAGCTTCTCGGCCGTCGGCAGCAGATAGCGACCGGACAGGCCGAAGCCGTGCACGTGCGCCATGACGCGGGCGCCCTCCGGCGGGACCGGCGACTCGCGGTAGAAGACGTTCACACCGTCGATGTGCGTCCACTTCTCGGCGAGGCTGGACGCGGGCTTGCGCGGCAGCTTGGGCGGCTCTCCAGGCTGAGCGGCGGCTTTCGGGCGGCTCATGACGACTCCCCTCGACGGCATGGATGCGTCAGCCCAGTCTGCCGTGGGATGCCTCGCGTTCGACAGAGGGGCGCGCCGCAGAATGCGCCGGATGTCGGAGTGTGGAGGGGCGGACGGGAATCGGCCACTCCGCCACTCCACGCATCGCTTCGCGCTGCGCGGAGCCTCCGGCGGAGCGGGACCCCCCGCGCGCGCGATCGACTCCGGCGGCCGCAACGCGAATGTCCGCCCGGGGCGACCTTCGGCCGGCCCGGGCGGACATTGGAGGGGCGGACGGGAATCGAACCCGCGTAATCAGTTTGGAAGACTGAGGCTCTACCATTGAGCTACCGCCCCGCTGGCGCGCAAGCGCACCGTCGACGAGTCTACTGGATGCTGAAGGATGCCCCTGACACCGTCAGGGTCAGGAACTGCGCATCCGTGTCGGCTAGACTTGCCGGGGCCGATTCGGCGTACGCGCGCGTGCGCACCCGCCCGGGGCGTAGCTCAGCTTGGTAGAGCGCCCGCTTTGGGAGCGGGAGGCCGCAGGTTCAAATCCTGTCGCCCCGACACGAAGGCCCCACACGACCCAGACTCAGCCGCCGCGCTCGCGCGCGGAAATCAGAGGAGAACGAACAGGTATGGTCACCAGCACCGTCGAGCAGCTCAGCCCCACCCGGGTGAAGCTCCACATCACGGTCACCCCGGACGAGCTGAAGCCCAGCATCGCCCACGCGTACGAGCACATCGCTCAGGACGTGCAGGTCCCCGGCTTCCGCAAGGGCAAGGTGCCGGCCCCCATCATCGACCAGCGCATCGGCCGCGGCGCCGTCCTGGAGCACGCCGTCAGCGAGGGTCTCGACACCTTCTACCGTCAGGCCGTCGAGGAGAACGAGGTCCGCGTCGTGGGCCGCCCCAGCGCCGATGTCGTCGAGTGGCCGGCCGAGAAGGACTTCTCCGGCGACCTCAAGGTCGAGGTCGAGGTGGACGTCCGCCCCGAGTTCGAGCTGCCCGCCTACGAGGGCACCACGATCACCGTCGACGCCGTCCCGGTGGACCAGGCCGCCGTCGACGCCGAGCTCGACCGTCTCCGCGCGCGCTTCGGCACGCTCGTGACGGTCGACCGTCCGGCCTCGTCCGGCGACTTCGTGGAGCTCGACCTCGTCGCGACGATCGACGACGCCGAGATCGACCGCGCCGAGGGCGTGTCCTACGAGGTCGGCTCGGGCGAGCTGCTCGAGGGCATCGACGAGGCCATCGACTCCCTCACTGCGGGTGAGGACACCACGTTCCGTTCGAAGCTCATCGGCGGCGACCACGCCGGCGAGGAGGCCGAGGTCTCCGTGACGCTGAAGGCCGTCAAGGAGCGCGAGCTCCCCGAGGCCGACGACGACTTCGCGCAGATCGCGAGCGAGTTCGACACGATCGCGGAGCTGCGCGCCAGCCTCGTCGAGCGCGTCGGCGAGCAGGGCGCGTTCACGCAGGCGTCGGCCGCGCGCGACAAGTTCGTCGAGACGCTCATCGAGCAGTCGGACATCCCGGTCCCGGCCCAGCTGGTCGAGGACGAGGTGCACCAGCACCTCGAGTCCGAGGGCCGCCTGGAGGACGACGAGCACCGTGCCGAGGTCACCGAGGCCAGCGAGAAGCAGTTCCGCACCCAGATGGTCCTGGACAAGATCGCCGAGAAGCACAACGTCCAGGTCTCGCAGGACGAGCTGACCCAGTACATCGTCCAGTCGGCCGCCCAGTACGGCATGGCCCCGCAGGACTTCATCAACGCGCTGCAGCAGGGCAACCAGCTGCCCGCCATCGTCGGCGAGGTCGCCCGCAACAAGGCCCTCGCGGTCGCGCTCGGCACCGTCACCGTCGTCGACACCGACGGCAAGACGGTCGACCTCACGGGCTTCGTCGCCACCGAGGACGAGACCGAGGCCGAGGCTGAGGAAGAGGTCGTCGCGGAGGCGGAGGAGCTCGCGGATGCGGCGGCCGAGGCCGACGAGATCGTCGCGGACGAGGAGGCCAAGCCCGCCAAGAAGTCGCGTGCCAAGAAGGCGCCTGCCGCCGAGTAAGGCATGACAGACGAGAGGGCGGATGCTTCCGGCATCCGCCCTCTCGTCGTTCCCGGGCGGGTTCACCGCCCGCCCGGCTCTGCCCACGGCGAACACGGGCGGGTCGCACGCGACGCGCCGGTAGATTCGAAGCCACGTAACGAACGGGAGCTCTCATGGCTGAACCCCTTGTCGCAACCAGTGTGTTCGACAGGCTGCTGAAGGACCGCATCATCTGGCTCGGATCGGAGGTGCGGGACGACAACGCGAACGAGATCTGCGCGAAGATCCTGCTGCTTGCGGCAGAGGACCCGCAGAAGGACATCTACCTCTACGTCAACTCGCCGGGCGGCTCGATCACCGCCGGCATGGCGATCTACGACACGATGCAGTTCGTGCCGAACGACATCGTCACGGTCGGCATCGGCATGGCGGCATCCATGGGCCAGCTCCTGCTGACCGCCGGCACGAAGGGCAAGCGCTACATCACGCCGAACGCGCGCGTTCTGCTGCACCAGCCGCACGGCGGCTTCGGCGGCACCGCGAGCGACATCCAGACGCAGGCGCAGCTGATCCTCGACATGAAGAAGCGCCTCGCGGAGATCACCGCGGCCCAGACCGGCAAGACCGTCGAGCAGATCAACGCCGACGGCGACCGCGACCGCTGGTTCACCGCCCAGGAGGCGCTGGACTACGGGTTCGTGGACCACATCCGCGAGTCGGCCGTCGATGTCATCGGCGGCGGCGGGACGAGCAAGTAAGCGACGAAGGAAAGAGAGACAGACGGAATGAACACTCCGACCTTCGGGATGCCGGGAATGGCGCCTCAGAGCCTGCAGATGCCGGGCAGCCGCTACGTCCTGCCCCAGTTCGAGGAGCGCACGGCCTACGGCTTCAAGCGCCAGGACCCGTACAACAAGCTCTTCGAGGACCGCGTGATCTTCCTCGGCGTGCAGGTCGACGACGCGTCCGCCGACGACGTGATGGCGCAGCTCCTCGTCCTCGAGAGCCAGGACCCGGACCGCGACATCATCATGTACATCAACTCCCCGGGCGGCTCGTTCACAGCCATGACCGCGATCTACGACACGATGCAGTACGTGTCCCCGCAGATCCAGACGGTCGTGCTCGGGCAGGCGGCGTCCGCGGCCGCCGTGCTGCTCGCCGCGGGTGCACCGGGCAAGCGCCTCGCGCTGCCGAACGCGCGCATCCTGATCCACCAGCCGGCGATGGGCGAGGCGGGCCACGGCCAGGCCTCGGACATCGAGATCCAGGCGAACGAGATCATGCGCATGCGCACGTGGCTGGAGGAGACGCTGTCCAAGCACTCCAACCACTCCGTCGAGGACGTGCACCGCGACATCGACCGCGACAAGATCCTGTCCGCGGACGAGGCGGTCGCGTACGGCCTCGTCGACCAGGTGCTCACGACCCGCAAGCGCGGTCAGGCGGCCATCTCCAAGTGAGTCCCTGGCGGGGCATCCGGCGCGTCATCCACAGGCGTGGCGCAATCCAGCCGGATGTCCCCGCCAGCGGATAGGCTCGGAAACAATCGGCACGCCAGTGCCGCGACCGAACGGCGACGTCGTCGCCGGAACCGGAGGGGGAGCCCATGGCACGCATCGGTGAGAGCGCGGACCTCTTCAAGTGCTCCTTCTGCGGCAAGAGCCAGAAGCAGGTCCAGCAGCTGATCGCGGGGCCGGGCGTGTACATCTGCGACGAGTGCGTCGAGCTGTGCAACGAGATCATCGAAGAGCGGATGGCGGAAGCCGGCTCGGGCGTCGTCTCCGACTTCGATCTCCCCAAGCCGCGTGAGATCTTCGCCTTCCTCGAGGAGTACGTCGTCGGCCAGGAGGACGCGAAGCGCGCCCTGTCCGTCGCCGTCTACAACCACTACAAGCGCGTGCGGGCGCACGGCACGATCCAGTCCGCCGAGCAGCGCGCCGACGAGATCGAGATCGCGAAGAGCAACATCCTGCTCCTCGGTCCCACCGGCTGCGGCAAGACGTATCTCGCGCAGACGCTCGCGAAGCGGCTGAACGTCCCGTTCGCGGTGGCGGATGCCACGGCCCTCACGGAGGCCGGCTACGTCGGAGAGGATGTGGAGAACATCCTGCTGAAGCTCCTGCAGGCCGCCGACTTCGACACGAAGCGCGCCGAGACGGGCATCATCTACATCGACGAGGTCGACAAGATCGCCCGCAAGGCCGAGAACCCCTCGATCACGCGCGACGTATCCGGCGAGGGCGTGCAGCAGGCGCTGCTGAAGATCCTCGAGGGCACGGTCGCCTCGGTCCCGCCGCAGGGCGGCCGCAAGCACCCCCACCAGGAGTTCATCCAGATCGACACGACGAACGTCCTGTTCATCGTCGCCGGCGCCTTCGCCGGCCTGGAAGACATCATCTCCTCGCGGGTCGGCAAGCACGGCGTCGGCTTCGGCGCATCCCTGCACCGCAAGGACGAAGACCTCAACCTCTTCAGCGAGGTGCAGCCGGAAGACCTGCACAAGTTCGGTCTGATCCCCGAGTTCATCGGGCGCCTGCCGGTGGTCGCGTCCGTGTCGCCGCTCGACCGCGAGGCGCTCATGGAGATCCTGACGGTGCCGAAGAACGCGCTCGTCAAGCAGTACCAGCGCATGTTCGAGCTCGACGGCGTCACGCTCGAGTTCGACCGCGACGCGCTCGAAGGCATCGCCGACCTCGCCGTCGCGCGCAAGACCGGCGCCCGCGGCCTCCGCGCGATCCTCGAAGACGTGCTCGGTCCGATCATGTTCGAGATCCCGTCGACGGAGGACGTCGACAAGGTGATCGTCACGCGCGCCGCCGTCGACGAGGGCGCCCCTCCGACGCTCGTGCTGCGCCAGAAGCGCAAGAGCGCCTGATCCTTTGACGCGTGACGCGTCGAGCGGTCCCGGCGGATCGCTCGTGCATCCCGTCCTGGCCGGCGTCGTCGGCTCGGTCACCGGGTTCGCCTCCTCGTTCGCGCTGGTGCTTGCGGGCGCCCACGCCGTCGGGGCCACGTCCTCCCAGGCGTCCTCCGGGCTGCTGGTCTTGTGCGTCGTGCAGGGGACTCTCGCCATCGTGCTGTCGCTCACCACCCGGCTCCCGATCTCCATCGCGTGGTCGACGCCGGGCTCGGCGGTTCTCATCACAGCCGGGGCCCTCACCCACGACTTCGGCGTCGCGGTCGCCGCGTTCCTCGTCGCCGGCGTGCTCATCGCGATCACAGGCGCCTGGCCGTGGCTCGCGCGCATGATGACGCGCATCCCGGCTCCCATCGCGAGCGCGATGCTCGCCGGCATCCTCCTGCCGATCTGCATCTCCCCGGTGGAAGCGGCCGTCCAGCTGCCGCTCCTCGCCCTGCCGCCGATGGTCGTGTGGCTCGTGCTGTCGCGTTTCGCGCCGCGGTGGGCGGTTCCCGCGGCGGTCGCCGTCACCGCGGTGGCCGTCATCGTCGCCGCGGGGCCCGACTGGGCCCGCAGTGCGACCCTCGCACCCGGACTGGAACTCGTCGCCCCGGTGTTCGACCCGCTCGTGGTGATCTCGCTCGCCGTGCCGCTCTACCTCGTCACGATGGCGGGCCAGAACATCGCCGGATTCACGGTGCTGCGCACCTACGGCTACGAGCCCGTCCCGGCACGCGCGATCCTGACTTCGTCGGGTCTCGCGAGCGCCGCCATCGCCCCTTTCGGCGCGCAGACGATCAACCTGTCAGCGCTCTCGGCGGCGATCATGGTCGGCGACCCGCACACGCCCCGCGATCGCCGGTGGATCTCCACCGTCACCGCCGGAAGCTGCTACATCCTGCTCGGTCTCGGCGCAGGAGTCGCAGGCGCGCTGGTGACCGCGAGCCCGCCGATCCTCATCGAGTCGGTCGCGGGTCTCGCGCTCCTCGGCGCCCTCATCACCGCCATCACGGGCGCGCTGGCCGACCCCGACGGCCGCGTCGTCGCGATCGGCACATTCGTCACCGTCGCTTCCGGCATCGTGGTGGCCGGACTCGGCTCCGCGTTCTGGGGACTCGTCGTCGGCGGCATCCTCTGGCTCGTCCTGCGCACCGGCCGTCGCACCGAGACGGCGAGCTGAGGAGGGCGGACCGATCGCCGGTCCGCCCGCTCGTTTCAGCCGTCGAGGCCGCGGCGCTTCAGAAGGGGCTGGATGTCGGCATCCCGCCCGCGGAAGTCGCGGTAGGCCTCGAGCGGGTCCTTCGACCCGCCGACGCCGAGCAGACGCCCGCGGAACCGGTCGCCGTTCGGACGCGTCAGCCCGCCGTTCTCGCGGAACCACTCCACGGTATCGGCATCGAGCACCTCGCTCCAGATGTACGAGTAGTAACCGGCGCTGTACCCGCCTGAGAAGACGTGCGCGAAGTACGTCGACGAATAGCGCGTCGGCACGGCGGCGTTGTCGAGGCCGATGTCGGCCAGCGCGGACGCCTCGAATCCGGCGACGTCGATGTCCTCTTCGGACTGCGCCGCGTCGAGCGAGTGCCATGCCTGGTCGAGCCACGCGGCGGCGAGGTACTCGCTCGTCGCGAACCCTTGGTTGAAGGCCTCCGAGTCGTGCAGCTTCTGGACGACCTCCGCCGGGAGCGGCTCATCGGTCTCGATGTGGCGGGCGTAGCCGTCGAGGATCTCCGGCCAGTAGATCCACATCTCGTTCACCTGGCTCGGGAACTCCACGAAGTCGCGGAACACCGCCGTGCCGGCGAAGTGCGGGTAAGTGACCACCGCGAACAGGCCGTGCAGCGCGTGGCCGAACTCGTGGAAGAGCGTCGTCACCTCGTCGAGGGTCAGGAGCGTGGGGGTTCCCGCGGCAGGTTTCGGGACGTTGAGGTTGTTCACCACGACGGGCATGCCTCCCCGGAGGAAGGACTGATCGACGATCGAGTTCATCCACGCGCCGCCGCGCTTCGTGTCGCGCGTGTAGAGATCGAGGATGTAGAGGCCGAGCGCGGAGCCGTCCTCGTTGAACACCTCGAACACGCGGGCGTCCTCGTGATAGGCGGGCAGATCCGGGCGTTCGACGAACGACACGCCGTACAGGCGATGCGCCGCCTCGAACACGCCGTCGCGCAGCACGCGCTCAGCCTCGAACCACGGCCGGAGCGCGGCGCGGTCCAGGTCGTACTCGGCGGCGCGGACCTTCTCCGTGTAGAACGCCCAGTCGTGGGCTTCGACCGGTTCGGAGCCCGCGATCTCCTGCAGAGCCACCTGCTCGCGCACGGCGTTCGCCGCGGCGGGCACGGCGAGCCGGCGCAGCAGCGCGTGGACGGCTTCGGGGGATCCTGCGGTCTCGTCCGAGGTGATGTACGCGGCGTGCGTGCTGTAGCCGAGGAGGGCCGCGCGCTCCGCGCGGAGGCGGACGATCTCGCGGAGGACCTCACGGTTGTCGTGCTCGTTGCCGCGGGATGCGCGGGAGCGGGATGCTTCGAGCAGGCGACGGCGGCTCTCACGGTTCGTGAGTGAAGACAGGTACGGGTGTCCGGTGAAGAGAGTGAGGGTGACGACGTAGCGCCCCTCGAGGCCGCGGTCCGCGGCCGCCTGCGCGGCCGCCGAGATCTCGCCGTCGGTCAGGCCGTCGAGGTCGGCGACGTCGTCGAAGACGACGGCGAGGTCGTTGGTGTCGGCGAGCAGGTTCTTCTCGAACGTCGTGCTGAGCACCGACAGGCGGCTGTTGAGGTCGGTGAGCTTCGCCTTCGCCTCGCCGTCCAGAGCGGCGCCCGCGTGCGTCATCTCGCGGTGGCGACGCTCCACGAGGTAGCGCTGCTCCGGAGTGAGCGCGAGCGACTCGAGCTGGTCGTGGATCGTCTTGATCCGCCAGTACAGGTCGCCGTCGAGCTGGATGGCGTCCTGGTGGGCGGACATCAGCGGAGCGAGCTCTTCCTCGATCGCCTGGATCTCGTCGGTCGCATCCGCCGACGACACCGTGTAGAACGTGCTCGCGACACGGTGCAGGAGCTCACCGCTGCGCTCGAGTGGTTCCAGCGTGTTCTCGAACGTCGGCATCGAGCGCACCCGCGTGATGTTCGCGACTTCGGCCAGCTGCTCGGCGAAGGCGACCTCGAACGCCGGCAGATAGTGCTCGGGACGGATGTCTCGGTAGGGCGGCAGGTCGTAGGGGAGAGGAGTGGGCGCGAGGAGGGGGTTGGCTGCGGCATCCGTCATCGTTCCAGCGTAGACAGACGGCCGAATGCATCGCAAACAAACTCTTGCAAAGAAACACTTGCAAAGAATGTGATGCAAAGCTATCTTTGTAACCATGACCGACGAGGAACCCAGGGAGCGCGACCAGCGCATCCTCGATGCCGGCGCTCTCCGTGCGCTGGCCCACCCGCTGCGCATCCAGATCTACGACATCATCAGCCAGTACGGGCCGCAGACCGCGAGCACGCTTGCGGCGATGACCGGGGAGTCCTCGGGTGCCACGAGCTACCATCTGCGGGCCCTCGCGAAGCACGACCTGATCCGCGAGGTCGACGGCCTCGGCACCGCGCGCGAGCGCTGGTGGGAGCGCCCGCCGGGTTCGATCACGTTCACGAACCCCGATGCGCTGAAGACGCCTTCGGGGCGGGCCGCCACCCAGGTGGTCATGACCGAGTTCCTCAACCGCCGCCATCAGCAGCTCACGGAGTTCGCGATGACGGATCTCGCAGAGCTCGGTGACTGGGGCGAGGCATCCATGATCTCGACCGGCACCGCGCGCCTCACGCTCGAACAGCTCCACGCGCTGACGCGCCGCATCCAGAAGATCGTCGACGAGACGGTCGACCAGTACCGCGACCAGGAGGGTGAGGGGATCCGCCCCGTCACCATCCGCACCGACATTTTCCCGCTCCCCGAGGAAGGACACTGAAATGAGCACCATCTCCGTCTCCACCCGTGCACCTCGCCACACCGCGCCGTCGCGCTCAGAGCGCCTGCTCCTGCGCGGCTCGGCCCTGCTCGAGCGCATCGCGCTGCAGCACATGATCCGCCGCACGGCCGCCACCGACATCGAGCGCCGCCGTGAGACGGCCGCCGAGGTGCGCCGCGACGCGCAGGCTGCGGCGGGTCTGCAGCTGCTGTCGCGATGACAGCCGTGGCTGAGGGCGCGCCCCGCACGAAGCTCGGACGCGCCTTCGGCGAGCTGTGGACCGCCGCTGCCTTCAGCAATCTCGCCGACGGCATCGGGCGCACCGCCGTCCCGCTCATCGCGACGACCCTCACGCGCGACCCGTTCATGATCTCCGTGCTGGGCGCCCTGGCGTTCCTGCCGTGGCTCATCTTCGGGCTTCCCGCGGGCATGATCGTCGACCGGTTCGACCGGCGCATCGTGATGGCGATCGCCAACACGGTGCGCGGCGGGGCGGCGCTCGTCCTCGCGGTCCTCACCGTCACGGGGACGCTGTCGATCTGGGCGCTGTTCGCCGGCACGCTCGTCTTCGGCATCGGCGAGACGCTCTTCGACAACGCCACGAACGCGGTGATCCCGGGAGTGGTCAAGCGCGATCAGCTCGACAGGGCGAACGGCTGGATGCAGGCGGCCCAGGTCACGATCGACAGCTTCATCGCCACCCCGATCGGCGGTGTGCTGTTCGGCGTCGCGCTCGCGCTGCCGCTGTGGATCGGCGGAGCCGCCTATCTCGTGCCGATCGCGCTTGCGCTCATGCTGCCGGTCGCGGCCGCTCGTCCGCTGCGGGAGCCGGAACAGGTGCGTGCTCCTGCGCTCGTGCCGGATCCCGACGCGCCCGATGTGGAGGCGGCCACCCTTACGGCGGAGCCCGTCCCGACGCCGCTCGCGCCGTCCTCGGTCTCGGCTCGTGAAGCCATCACGTTCCTGTGGCACCACAGATATCTGCGCTCGATGATCCTGTTCACCTCGATCGTCGGATGCTGCCTGTCCTTCGCGCAGGCCGCCACCATTTTGTTCTTCATCGAGGTGCACCACGTCACCCCGGCGGCGATCGGCTTCGTCACCGCGGGGATCGGCATCGGCGCACTCGCCGGCTCCCTCACCGCCTCGCGGTTCGTCGCCCGCTTCGGCCGCGGACCGATCATGGTCGGGGCCAACCTCGTGATGGCGGTGGCGTGCGTCTTCACGGGCCTCGCGCCGAACGTCACGACCGCGATCATCGCGTACGCGTTCATGGCGTTCGCAGTGTCCACGTGGAACGTCCCATGGGGGGCGCTGCGTCAGCAGATCGTCCCGCCGCGACTGTTCGGCCGCGTGCTCGGCATCGCGCGGATGCTCACGTGGGGCCTGTTCCCGATCGCGACGCTCCTCGGCGGGCTCGTGTCACGGGCGAGCCTGCAGGTGCCGTTCGTCATCGCGGGGATCATCGTCGCGATCACGACGCTGCTCGCCATGCGCCTGCTGATCGTCGGCACCCGCACCGCGGGCGCCGAGATCGGCGATCCAGCGGCCGTCTGACAGGGGCGGCCCGACGAACCGGCCGAGCCGCAAGGGGCTCGGCCGGTTCGTCATGTCGCGCGCCGAGACACCCGCTGCTGTCCAGCGCGCGCGGCGACGCCGGGCGCTGCGGATCGCTGTGGGTGTCTGGTGTGGATCACCCGAACTCGTCGTCGTCGTCATGACGGACGACGACGGACCCGTCGCGGTCGAGCGTCACGATCACGCCGGTGTCGAGTTCGGCCACCGGGCGTCCCTCCAGCCATGTCAGCGTCCAGCGCGGCGCGGGGCCCGCCGGAAGATCGGCTTCGACCGCCTTCAGCTGCGCGTGCAGGGATGCGGGGACCGCTGCAGGCGGCGTGTCACCGGCGCTCCAGCGCGTTCCGAGCTGCATGTCACACCTCCGCGACGGGCTCGGGGGCCAACTCGATCTCGGCGACCCCGATCGCGTCCGCCTCGACGTACTCGATCACGCGGATGCGGCCGACCGCCTTGAGGTCGCCCTCGGCGAGGCGCAGTCGCGCGATCGCATCGGCCGGAGCGGCGATGACGACCCGTGCGACCGGGGTCTTCTGCGACGCCTTGGCCTCGGTCTTCGCGCGGCGGACGCCGATGAGGGCCTCGCCGACGGACTTCAGGATCGCGGGGTCTCCGCCTTCCGTCTCCGGGGCGACCGGCCATGCGGCGGTGTGCACCGAGCCCTCCTCGAACCACGACCACGCCTCTTCGGTCGCGAACGAGATCACCGGAGCGAGCAGGCGCAGGAGGGCCGAGAGGGCGAGGCGCAGGGCGAGCGCCGCGGAGGGCTGCCCGACATCCGCCTGGTTGTAGGCGCGCTCCTTGACGAGCTCGAGGTAGTCGTCGCAGAACGTCCAGAAGAACGACTCCGTGAGCTCGAGGGCACGAGCGTGGTCATACGCCGCGAACGCCTTGGTGGCCTCCCGGACCACGTGGTGCAGCGCGGCGAGCATCGACGCATCCAGAGCGTGCGTGATCTCGGCCCCTTCGGGAACCGGGAAGGACAGGACGAACTTCGCGGCGTTCAGGACCTTGATCGCGAGGCGGCGCCCGATCTTCACCTGCGTCGGGTTCTGCGGGTCGAATGCCGCATCCGCGCCGAGGCGGCTCGAGGCAGCCCAGTAGCGCACCGCATCCGTCCCGTGCTGCGTGAGGATGTCGGCGGGCGTGACCACGTTGCCCTTCGACTTCGACATCTTCTTCCGGTCGGGGTCGACGATGAAGCCGGAGATCGCGGCGTCCGTCCACGGTGCGCGGCCGTCTTCGAGGATGCTGCGCAGCATCGTGGAGAAGAGCCACGTGCGGATGATGTCCTGGCCCTGCGGACGCACGTCGAACGGCGCGACGAGGTTCCAGAGCTCTTCGTCGCGCTGCCAGCCGCCGGCCAGCTGCGGCGTGAGCGAGGAGGTCGCCCACGTGTCGAAGATGTCGCGCTCCGCGTCGAAGCCACCCGCGACTCCGCGCTGGGCCTCGGTGTACCCGGGCGGCACGTCGGACGTCGGGTCGACCGGCAGGCTGGCGAGGGCGGGCGTGATGACGCGGTCGTAGTCGCGCTCGCCGTTCTCGTCGAGGCCGTACCAGATCGGGATCGGCACGCCGAAGAAGCGCTGGCGGCTGACGAGCCAGTCGCCGGTGAGGCCGCCGACCCAGTTCTCGTAGCGCACGCGCATGAAGTCGGGGTGCCACGACATCTCCTTGCCGCGCGCGATGAGCTCGTCGCGGAGTGCCTCGTCGCGGGCGCCGTTGCGGAGGTACCACTGGCGCGTCGAGACGATCTCGAGCGGACGGTCGCCCTTCTCGTAGAACTTCACGACGTGGGAGAACGGCTTGCCGATCTCGAGCAGCTCGCCCGTCTCCTGCAGCTTCTCGACGAGCGCCTTGCGCCCGGAGAACACGGTCTTGCCCGCCATCTCCGTCTCGTACCAGGCGGTCGCCTCGTCCGTGAGGCCGGCCGGCGCGGTCGCCAGGAACCGGCCGTCGAGGCCGAGCGCCGTCTTGTTCGGGAGGTCGTCGCCCGTCGCCGGGTCGCGGAGCTCGCGCCACCACACGATGTCGGTGACATCGCCGAACGTGCAGACCATCGCGATGCCCGAGCCCTTGTCCTGCTGGGCGAGGTGGTGCGGGAGCACCGGCACGCGGGCACCGAGGAACGGGGTCGTCACGTACGTGCCGAAATACGGCTGGTAGCGCTCGTCGTCGGGGTGGGCGACGAGGGCGATGCACGCGGGGAGGAGTTCCGGGCGCGTGGTCTGGATGGCGATGTCCTCGCCACCGGCCTCCGGGTGGAAGACGATCTTGTGGAACGCGGCCTGCTGCTCGCGGTCCTCGAGCTCCGCCTGCGCGATCGCGGAGCGGAAGTCGATGTCCCACAGGGTCGGGGCGAGCGACTGATAGGCCTCGCCCCGGTCGAGGTTGCGGAGGAACGCGAGCTGGCTCGTGCGGATCGTCTCGTCCGAGATCGTGCGGTAGGTCTGGGTCCAGTCGACGGAGAGGCCGAGCTGGCGGAAGAGCTCCTCGAACTTCTTCTCGTCCTCGACGGTCAGACGCCCGCACAGCTCGATGAAGTTGCGGCGGCTGATGGGGATCTGGTCGCCCGGCTTGGTGGACTTGCCCTCGCCGCCCTCGAACGGGGGCGTGAAGTCGGGGTCGTACGGCAGGCTCGGGTCGCACCGCACGCCGTAGTAGTTCTGCACGCGGCGCTCGGTGGGCAGACCGTTGTCGTCCCAGCCCATGGGATAGAACACCGTCTTGCCCTGCATCCGCTCGAAGCGCACCTTGATGTCGGTGTGCGTGTAGCTGAACACGTGGCCGATGTGGAGGCTTCCGGATGCGGTGGGCGGCGGCGTGTCGACCGAGTAGACGCCCGCACGGCCCTTGGCCTTGGCTGCGTCGCGGTCGAACAGGTACGTGCCCTGGTCGCGCCACGCGGCATCCCACTTCTGCTCGAGGCCTTCGAGTGCCGGCTTTTCGGGAATGGTCATGGAAGTCTCCTCGAGCGATATGTGCGGCACTGTGTGAGCGTGCCTGAGTGTGGGATGTGCAGTCAGTCTACCGGGTGGCGCGTGTTCGCCCGGCGGGTGGCGCGTGTTCGCCCGGCGGGCCGCCCGCGCCCGCTATGCGCGCCGCCCGCGCCCGCTCGCGACCCGGCCGCCCGGGCCGCCCAGAACGGAGTCGCTGAGCGGAGGGTCTCCGATGAGCGGAGGGGGCAGCCTCGTGACGGGCCCTCCCGCCGGTCGTCGCCCTCCGCCGGGCGGAGGGCTCTGCGCTGGTAGGAGGATGGATTCGTCCACAGCTGCAGCGGCGGCCGAGGTCCCGACGACTTGTCCGCAACGTTCGGGAAACTCATGCCACGCGCGATGGGCACCGCGACGCTCGAGCTGTGGACATCCTGATGATGGTGAAGAAGCACGGCGGCATCGTTCCGTCCGCACGTCTGGTGCGAGAGGGTGCGAAGGCCCACCTCATCGCTCGACTGGTGGCCGAAGGAGAGCTTCGACGGATCCGTCGTCGATGGATCGCGGCTCCATGGTGCGACCAGCAGATGGTGGCGGCGGCGCGCACCGGCACGGTGCTGACGTGCATCACCCAGGCCAAGAGGGCTGGTCTGTGGGTGAAGGATGCATCAGGCCCACTTCATGTCGCGGCGCCGAGCCACGCGGGTCGGGTCGCGCCTTCTTCCGCGCTGGTCATCCACTGGCACGAGCCGCTCGTCGCGCGTCACCCCGATCTGCTGGCCGATCACGCGGAGAACGTGCTCGCCGGGGTGGCCATCTGCCAGCCGTTCGAGACCGCGCTCGCCATCTGGGAGTCGGCCTTTCGCAAGAAGCGGGCTGACCGGCTCGTGCTGAGCCGCCTGCCCTTGAACGGGCGGGCGCGTGAACTGCTCCGCGTGGCGCGCCCGTTCTCGGACTCCGGCCTCGAGAGCTACATCGTTCCGCGCCTGGCGTGGATGGGCGTGCGCATGGTCGCCCAGGCATGGATCGACGGACATCGCGTCGACTTCCTCATCGGGGAGCGACTTGTGCTTCAAGTCGATGGTGGACACCACGTCGGTCAGCAACGGCAGGCGGACAATGTCCAGGATGCCGCTCTGCTGATCCGCGGGTATCACGTCATCCGCGTCGGCTACGACCAGGTGGTCAACGACTGGCCGGCCGTGCAGGACCTGATCATGCGGGCCATCGGGCAGGGCCTCCATGTTGCGTGACCTGGGCACGGGTTCTCCTCCCAGCGGAGGGAACCGCGCGACGGGAGGGTGATCCAGGGGATTCGGACCCTCCGTTCCCGCGAGAACCTCCGCTGAGCGGAGGCCCTCGGCGCAGCGAGTCCGCAAGCGCCGGATACTCGCGATAGCGGAAATCACGGCGTGCTAAATTGCTAGCATGCTCGCAGATGAGGATGCGGAGGCCCCGCGCAAGGCGCAGTTCAACGTGTACCTGCCGGCGCCGTTGATCCGCGAGGTCAAGCACCGCGCAATCGACGAGGGCGTCTCTCTGTCGGCTCTCGTGGAGCGCGTCCTGAGCGACTACGTGGGGGAGGGCAAGTGATCACCGTCCAGCCGATCGTGTACACGTCCGAGCCGCGGAGGTGGCACGCTCTCGCCGCGGCGCTCGGGCTCGCCGCACGGACTCCCCTCGACGACATGTGGACCGAGTTCGCGGGAGGGGGCGTCCTCGCGATCCATCAGGCGGAGAGGAGCAGGCAACCCGACTGGCACGCGCTCGTCGACGACCTGGCAGCGACCGAACGTGCGCTCGCGGATGCCGGCATCCTCTTCCGACGCACGGAGCTCGACGGTGTCGGCAGCATCCTGCACGTGGCCGGGACACTGACCGTCAGCGTGGGCGCCGGCGCCGATGACCACGGCCCGCTCGCGGTCATGCCGATCTGGTATGACACCGATCTCGATCGCGCACGGACCGTCTACCGCGCGCTCGGGCTCGCACCGCGGATCTCGTCCGACGGGGGCGGGTGGTCCGACTTCTCAGCCGACGGCGGGGGACTGGCGGCTCTCCACGGTGGCGACCCGCGCATCGAGCTGTCCTTCGAATACGCCGGGGACCTCGACGCCCTCGCGAAGCGGGTGGCGGATGCCGGCTTCCCGGCGCACATCGTCGATGAGGCGTACAACCGCACGCTGCTCGTCGACACGCCCGAGGGCGGGAAGCTCTGGATCAACGGCACGATCGACGATCTGTATGGCTATCACGCAGCGGGCTGACCGCATCCCGCTCCGCCGGATCTTCCACGGGTCGCGTGGGGCGTTCCTCGGTGCGCTCCTGCTGGCGGAGCTCGCCGCCGCGATGCAGGGGATCGCGTACACGACGGTGCTGCCGGTCATCGCGAACGACCTCGACGGCTACGCGCTGTTCGGTGCGACGCTCGCCGCGGGCACGGTCTCCGCGGTCCTGATGCTCGGGTTCTCGGCGCCGCTGCTCGCACGCGTCCGTCCGGGGACGGTGCTGCTCGCGGCGACGGTGCTGTACGTCGTGGGAGCGGCGGCCTGCACGTTCGCGCCCACGATGTCCGTCGTCCTCACCGGGTCGCTCGTCCGCGGCATCGCGGCCGGCCTCATGGGCGGATTCGGGATGGGGGCGATCGGCGGCCTCTACGACGAGACGGAGCGCCCGCGCGTCATGGGCCTGTTCGCCCTCGTGTGGTTGCTGCCGTCGCTCGTCGGCCCTGCGTTGAACGGGGTGATCACGGAGTTCGCGGGATGGCGGTGGGCCATCGGCTGGCCCGCGATCGCCGTCGTGATCGCCCGTGTCTTCATGGGGACGGCCGTTCGCGCGATCCCGTGGCAGCGCCGTGAGGAGCCCGTGCGGCCCGTCGCCGGTCTCGTCGTGACCGTGTGCCTCGCGCTCGGCGCATGGGGATCGGCATCCTCGGGACCGTGGGCCGTCACGGCCTTCGCCGTCGGCGTCGCGGGTGCGGGTGCCGCGATCGTCGTGTTCCTCCTGCGCGGTCGGGATGCAGCGCGCGTGCTGATCACGTTCGCCGTGCTGTGCGCGGCCTTCTTCGGGGCGTACGAGCTCCTCGCGCTCGCCGTCATCGAGGGATTCTCGTTCACCGTGGTCTGGGCGTCGGCCGTGCTCATGGCGGGGCTCATCGCGTGGTCGCTTGCGGGGCTCCGTCCGCGTCCGGACGCACGGCCCGACCGCGTCATCGTCGGCATGGTGCTCGCGGTCGTCGCGACGATCGCGCTCGCGGTGACGGTGACCGCTGCATCCGGCCTCGTCGCGATCATGCTGTCGGTCGCCGCCGCCGGTCTCGCGGGCTGGGGGATGGGACTCGCGTACCCGCTCCTGTCGACCGAGCCCTTCGCCCTCAGCGGGTCGGCGACGACGGCAGGCGCCCTCGTCGCGTTCGCCGAGACTGCGGGCACGGCGTGGGCGGCGCTTCTCGGCGGCGGGCTGTACTCGGCCCTGCACACCGCGGGATGGATGCCGCGCCCCGCCCTCGCCCTCGTCTACGGGATGTTCGCGGTGATCGGTGCGGCGGGCATCGTGCTCGCCGTGCGGCGACGGCGCCGCATCCCCGCTCCCGCGTAGGCCGCCTCAGTCCCGGACGTCGATGCCGAACGCGGCGGCGAGGTCCGCCGCGAGGAGTTCGACCTGCCGCGGCGCGAGGGTCGCACCGCGGAGCCCCGCGGGAGACGTGTAGGTCACCGCATCCAGTCCGCGCAGGTCGAGATGCGAGGCCCGCAGCTCACGCGTGTCGACCTCGTCGGCGCGCGTGCGTTCGAACCGCACGCGCGCGAGCGTCGCACGGGGGAGATCGAGGGTGCCGATCGTGCAGTCGGCGACCAGGAGGTCGGAGACGTCGGCTTCGCCGAGCGCGAGGTAGTCGATCCGAACGCCGCGCAATTCGACGCTGTGGAGGTCGGCGCGGCCGAGGTCGAGCGCGCCGATCCGGCCGCCGGTGATCCGCACGTTGCGCCACGACCCGCGGCTGGCGATGAGCTCGGTCGCCCGCGGCGCGTCGATGTCGACATCGGCGAGCCGCGCGAGCGTGAGGTCGAACCGGTCGGCGTCGACGTCCGCGAGGACCGACTCCGTGAGGGTCAGGCGCGCCGCATCCACGGCTCCGCGGAGCCCGGTGACGCGTGCCTGCAGGACGTCGTCGCCTGCGGTCAGGGTCCGCACGTCATCGAGCCCGCGCGGGAGATCGGGCGCCGAGATGCGCGGGGCGAGCACGCCGGCAGGGGGACGGGCCATCAGGCCGCCACGGCTGCCGGTGCCTCGTCGGTCTGCGACTCGGGAACGCGCGGGCGTCGCGCGGCGAGCCACGCGCACACGAGGGTGACGACGGACATCACGGCCAGGACGATGCCCGGGTGCCACCAGGCGTAGGAGGTGTCCTTCCCGAGCTCGAGCGTGATCAGCGGCACGAAGCCGGAGAGCGTCGCGGCGATCGCGTACGCGATCGACAGCGCTGAATAGCGGAAGTGGTCGGGGAACAGATCGTTCATGAGCCCGCCGAGGGCCGCCCATGCGGCGGTCGGGAGGATGCCGCCGATGATCATCATACCGACGAGCACCGCGAACGTCGCGGACTGCAGGAGGAAGTACATCGGGAACGCGATGACGAGTGTGCCGAGCGCGCCCCACATGACGACCTTCGCCGAGCCGATCCGGGTCGCCCACATGCCGAACAGCGGGATCGTGACGAACTGCACGAGCGCGCCGATCGTGGTCGCGAGGGTCAGCTGCATGTAGTCGTAGCCGAGGTGCTCCGAGCCGTAGTTCAGCGTGTAGGTGTTCATCAGCGAGTACGAGCCGATGCCGAGCAGGGCCGCGCCGACCGCGAGGAGGAACGCGGTGGGGGCGTTGCGGAACATCGTCACGAACGGCACGCGGTCGCGCCGCTTCTCGGCGACGACCTCCTTGAACACCGGCGTCTCGTCGATCGAGAAGCGCAGGTACAGCGAGATGAGCAGCATCGGGATGGCGAGAAGGAAGGGGATGCGCCATCCCCACGCCACGATCTGCTCCGGGCTGAGCGTGAACGCCATGATGAGGAACGCCGCCGCGGTCAGGGTCGAGCCGACCGGCGAGCCGAGCTGGGGGATCGCGGCGTAGAACGCGCGCTTCACACGGCCCGAGTGCTCGGTCGCGAGGAGGATCGACCCGCCCCACTCGCCGCCGAGCGACAGCCCCTGCACGATGCGCAGGACGACGAGCGCCCACGCCCCGAACCACCCGGCCTGCGCGTAGGTGGGCAGCAGGCCGATGAGGCCCGTCGCGACACCCATGATCCCGACGGTCCACAGGAGCGTCGCGCGGCGGCCGAGCCGGTCGCCCATGTGGCCGAAGATGATCGCGCCGATCGGCCGCACGACGAACGCCAGCGCGATCGTCGAGAACGCCAGCATCGAGCCGCCGAACTGCCCGAGAGGCGTGAAGAACGCGGGGCCGGCGAAATACGCCGAGAAGTACGCGAAGACGTAGAAGTCGAACGACTCGAGCGAGGTCCCGACCATCGAGGCCCACGCCACCCGGCGGACGGGCGTGGTCGACGGTGCGAGTGCGGGGGATGCGGTGGTCACGGTCAACGATCTTGGCACGAGTCCAAGTACTCCGGGGCGGGATGACTCATTCCCATGCGGCCTTGCGGCTCGCGCCGGGTCGGCGTAGGACAAGGGGGGTGCGAGACAGCGGGTTCCGTGCGCGGACGATCGGGATGCTGGTGCTCCTCGGCATCCAGTTCGCCGCCGGCATGTTCTTGAACCTCTTCGTGGTGCTGCCGACCACGCACCCGGGTTCGACCGGCGACGAGTACTTCTCGCGGTCGTTCACGAGCCTCGTGTGGGCGCTGTCGCTCGGCGGCGGGATCCCGCTGTTCCTCCACGCGGCACTCGGCTCGCTCATCTTCCTTCTCGCGATCATGGTGTTCGCCATGGCGCTCGTGCAGCGGGCGAGCGGATGGCGATGGGCCTGGGGGCTGACCGCGCTCTTCACCTTCGGCGCGTTCTTCAACGGCATGAGCTTCGTCGACTACGGCGAGGACTTCTCCTCGGCGATCATGGCCGGCTGCTGGCTGGGCGCGGTGACCTCCCTCGTCGGCGGGCTCATCGCCGACGGACGTCGACGCGAACGCGACGCGCGGAAGCGGCGGGCGACCGCGTAGAATCTACGGACAGCGTCGATCCGGCCATCACCGGGGAGCACTCGGAAGAACGATCTCGACCCCTCGACCCCTCGACAAGCGCGGGGATCGCGGGGGACCGGGGTTCATTAGACCCGAGCGGGGCAGGCCCGTCACAGCCGCAGTGAGAGGGGCCCTACGGGTCGTTGAGCGAGGCGCCAGCCGAGTCGAAACGCAGGGCACGCAGGGTGGTACCGCGGTCCGCGAGGGTCGTCCCGGCAGAAGCATCCGTTGGATTTCTGCGAGAGATGACGATGACCTACCCGAAGCCCTCCGCCTTTGGCCCCGCCGCGGACGTCGTTCCGAGCCCCCGCTTCCCAGAGATCGAGCGCGACGTGCTCGCCTTCTGGAAGGCCGACGACACGTTCCGCGCGTCGATCGCGCAGCGCGAGGGCGCCGAGGAGTGGGTCTTCTACGACGGCCCTCCGTTCGCGAACGGCCTGCCGCACTACGGGCACCTCCTGACCGGCTACGCGAAGGATCTCTTCCCGCGCTTCCAGACCATGCGCGGCAAGAAGGTCGACCGCGTCTTCGGCTGGGACACGCACGGCCTTCCTGCCGAGCTCGAGGCGATGAAGCAGCTCGGGATCACGGAGAAGGACGAGATCGAGCGCATGGGCATCGCGACCTTCAACGCGAAGGCGCGCGGATCGGTGCTCGAGTACACGCGCGAGTGGGAGGACTACGTCACCCGCCAGGCCCGCTGGGTCGACTTCGAGCGCGGCTACAAGACGCTCGACACGTCGTACATGGAGAGCGTCCTGTGGGCGTTCAAGACCCTCTACGACAAGGGCCTCGCCTACGAGGGCTACCGCGTGCTGCCGTACTGCTGGCGGGATGAAACGCCGCTCTCGAGCCACGAGCTGCGGATGGACGACGACGTCTACAAGATGCGTCAGGACCCGTCCGTGACGGTGACCTTCCCGCTCGTCGGGGTGAAGGCCGAGACGATGGGGCTCACCGGTGTGCGGGCGCTTGCCTGGACGACGACCCCGTGGACCCTCCCGACGAACGCCGCGCTCGTGGTGGGCCCGGACATCACGTACGTCGTGGTCCCCGGCGGCCCCGCCGGTGCTGCGGACGTCCCCTCGACGGGCCCGGGGGCCGAGGTGTACGACCGCGAGGGCGCCACCGCGCATCGGTACCTCCTCGCTCAGGAGCTGCTGTCCGGCTATGCGAAGGATCTCGGCTACGCGTCCGCCGACGACGCGAAGGCCGCCGTCGAGCAGACGGTCCGCGGCGCCGACCTCGAGGGCGTCTCGTATGACCGCCTTTTCGACTACTACGCGGATGACGCGTGGGGGATGCAGAACGCCTGGCGCATCCTCGTCGACGACTACGTCACGACGAGCGACGGCACCGGCATCGTCCACCAGGCCCCGGCGTACGGCGAGGACGACCAGCGCGTCACCGAGGCCGCAGGCATCCCCACGATCCTGAGCCTCGACGACGGCGGACGGTTCCTCCCGCACGTGACGGATGTCGCCGGCGAGCTGTGGATGGACGCGAACCGCCCCCTCATCCGCCTGCTGCGCGAGGAGGGCCGCCTCCTGCGCGAGGCGAGCTACGAGCACTCCTATCCGCACTGCTGGCGCTGCCGGAACCCCCTCATCTACAAGGCGGTCTCCAGCTGGTTCGTGCGCGTTACGGACTTCAAGGACCGCATGCTCGCCAACAACGAGCAGATCACGTGGGTGCCCGAGAACGTCAAGCACGGCCAGTTCGGCAAGTGGCTCGAGGGCGCGCGCGACTGGTCGATCAGCCGCAATCGGTACTGGGGCTCGCCGATCCCGATCTGGAAGAGCGATGACCCCGCCTACCCGCGCGTCGACGCGTACGGGTCGCTCGAAGAGCTCGAGCGCGACTTCGGGATGCTGCCGCGCAACCCCGAGGGCGAGGTCGACCTCCACCGTCCGTACATCGACGAGCTGACCCGTCCGAACCCTGACGACCCGACGGGTGCGAGCACCATGCGCCGCATCGAGGACGTCTTCGACGTGTGGTTCGACTCCGGCTCGATGCCGTACGCCCAGGTGCACTACCCGTTCGAGAACCGCGAGTGGTTCGACTCGCACTCGCCCGCGGACTTCATCGTCGAGTACATCGGTCAGACGCGCGGATGGTTCTACCTGATGCACGTGCTGTCGACGGCGCTGTTCGACCGGCCTGCGTTCACCGGGGTGGCCTGCCACGGCATCGTGCTCGGCAGCGATGGGCTGAAGATGTCGAAGTCGCTGCGCAACTACCCGGATGTCTCGGAGGTCTTCGACCGCGACGGCTCCGACGCGATGCGGTGGTTCCTCATGGGCAGCTCCGTGCTGCGCGGCGGCAACCTCATCGTCACGGAGGAGGGCATCCGCGCCGGCGTGCGCGAGTTCCTCCTGCCGCTGTGGAACGCGTGGTACTTCTTCGCGACGTACGCCAATGCATCCGCCGGCGGGTACGAGGCATCCTGGCGCACCGATTCGCCCGACGTGCTCGACCGCTACATCCTCGCGCTCACCGGCGACCTGGTCCGCGACGTCGCCGCCGACCTCGAGGGGCTCGACTCGACGACCGCCGCCGAGCGTCTGCGCGACTTCGCGGAGGTGCTGACGAACTGGTACATCCGTCGGTCGCGCGACCGCTTCTGGGTGGGCGCCGAGGAGCACCCGGAGGCGTTCGACACCCTGTACACGGTGCTGGAGACGCTCACGCGCGTCGCGGCCCCGCTCATCCCGCTCGTCGCCGAGCGGGTGTGGCAGGGGCTCACCGGCGGCCGCAGTGTGCACCTCGAGGACTGGCCGGATGCGGACGCCTTCGCGTCCGCGTCCGACATC
This sequence comes from Microbacterium candidum, assembly GCF_030315975.1. Lineage (GTDB taxonomy): Bacteria > Actinomycetota > Actinomycetes > Actinomycetales > Microbacteriaceae > Microbacterium > Microbacterium candidum. The sequence goes on from NZ_JASXSZ010000003.1 coordinate 50,909, forward strand.
CGCGCCGCGATGGATGCGGTGCGCGAAGTGTCCAGCGTCGCGAACGCGCTGCGCAAGAAGGAGGGCAAGCGCGTGCGCCTGCCGCTGCGATCCCTGACGGTGGCCATCGCGGATGCCGCATCCCTCGCGCAGTTCGACGGGATCCTCCGCGACGAGCTGAACGTCAAGGCCGTCGAGCTGGTCGAGCTGACCGACGACGTCTCGGAGCGCTACGGGGTCAGCAAGCGGCTCGCCGTCAACGCCCGCGCTGCGGGCCCGCGCCTCGGCAAGCGTGTGCAGCACGTCATCACCGGCGCGAAGGCGGGCGTGTGGGAGGAGCTCGACGGTGTCGTGGTCGTCGACGGGATTGCCCTGGAGCCCGGCGAATACGAGTTGACTCTTGAGGCGGGCGGCGTCGCGGAGGGCACCGCGATCGCCCTCCTGGCCGACGGCGGCTTCGTACTCCTCGACACGACGACCACACCAGAACTGGAGGCTGAGGGGCTCGCCCGTGACGTCATCCGCGCCGTGCAGGACACCCGCAAAGCCGCCGGATTCGACGTCAGCGATCGCATCCGCCTCGGTCTGCTCTTCGACGACGGCGCCGACGGCGATGCGGTCGCCTCGGCTTTCGGTGTCGCGGACGTCGCGCGGGAGACGCTCGCCGTCGCGCATGCGGTCCGGACGCGCACGGCCGAGCTGATCGCCGCGGGCGGGAGTGATGTGCCCGTCGAGTATGAGGCGGTCATCGACGCGGGCACGTACGCGAATCGCGGCGCCTTCACGGTGTCGGTGGGCCGGACGGGAGGTCGCGCATGAGCGACCGCACCCGCGCCGACGCCGTGTACGCCGAGCTGCTGACCCGTCAGGGTGAGCGCTGGGTCCAGCCGCGTGTGGAGCGCACCCAGCGCCTCCTCGACTTCCTGGACAACCCGCAGCGCACCTATCGCGTCGTGCACGTGACCGGCACGAACGGCAAGACGTCGACGAGCCGCATGATCGAGAGCCTGCTGCGTGCGCACGGACTGCGCACCGGCCTGTTCACGAGCCCGCACCTCGAGCGCTTCACCGAGCGCATCGCCGTCGACGGCAAGCCGGCGGACGACGGCGCCGTCGCGGATGCGTGGGAGGAGCTCGCGCCGTTCGTCGCGCTCGTCGACGCCGAGCTCGCGACCCAGGATGAAGCGCCGCTGACCTTCTTCGAGCTCCTTACCGCGCTCGCGTTCGTCGTGTTCGCCGACGCTCCCGTCGACGTCGCGGTCATCGAGGTCGGCATGGGCGGATCGTGGGACTCGACGAACACCGCCGATGGGGACGTCGCCGTGTTCGCACCGATCGACATCGACCACGCCGACCGCCTCGGCGACACGATCGCGGAGATCGCGACCGTCAAGTCCGGCATCATCAAGGACGGCGCGCTCGCCGTCTCGGCGCGGCAGGATGCGGCCGCCGAGGCCGTGCTGCGCGCCGCCGCGGCGAAGCGCGGAGCGACCATCGCGTTCGAGGGCGACGACTTCGCGCTCACCGACGACCGCCTCGCGGTCGGAGGCCAGCAGATCTCGGTGCGCGGGCTCGCCGGCAGGTACGACGACGAGTACCTGCCCCTGTACGGCTCGCATCAGGCGCGCAACGCGGCGCTCGCGATCGCCGCCGTCGAATCGCTCATCGGCGGGGGAGACCAGCCGATCGCCGGCGACGTGCTCGCCGAAGGGCTCGGCGAAGCGACGTCGCCCGGACGTCTGCAGCTCGTCGGCGTCGCGCCGACGGTCCTGGTCGACTCCGCGCACAATCCGCACGGCGCGCACGCGCTCGTGGAGGCGCTGCAAACGTCTTTCGACTTCGACGAGTGGGGCGTGGTCCTCGGGGTTCTGAGCGACAAGGATGCGGTCGGCATCGTTCGCGAGATCGCGCCGATGGCCGCCCACGTCTTCGCGACGGCGCCGAACTCGGAGCGAGCGAGCGAGGCGGATGCGGTCGCCGACCTGGTCGAAGAGCTCGAGCTCCCGGTCACCGTCCACCACGACCTCGCCGATGCTGCCGACTCCGCGCGTGAGTGGGCCGCGGCATCCGATCGGCGTGCCGTCGTCATCGCGGGCTCGGTCGTGCTCGCGGGCGAGGCGCTCGCCCTCGCCGCTGCCGAGGACTGGAAGGGCGGGTGGGAGTCGTGAGCGAACACGCCGACATCCCCGCGGACGGTGCGACGCCCGACCCCGACGCGACGTCCGACGCGGTGTCGGGGACGCCCGATCAGAAGACGGGGAGGCAGCCGCGCCCCCGCCGCGCGCGTGGCGCCGCCGAATCGCTCGGATCGATCGTGCTCGCCTTCGAGTCGATCATCGTGTTCCTCGCCGGCCTCGTCGTCTACGGCCTGAAGGCGACGCCGCCCGGCATCGAGCCGTGGTGGGGCATCGTCGGGGGCGCCGTCGTCGCGGTGCTCATGCTCGTCGTGTCCGGCCTGCTGCGGTATCGCTGGGCGATCGTCGTGGGCTGGCTCCTTCAGGTCGTCGTGGCGCTCGCCGCGTTCTGGGTGCCCGCCATCCTGGTCATCGCGGTGATTTTCGGCGGCATGTGGGCGTATGCGACCATCAAGGGGGCGTCGCTCGACCGCCGCAACGCTCGGCTCGCACGCGAGGCCGAAGCATCCACCCCCGAAGAACCCGAATCCTCGAACGGAGTCTGACATGACCACGGAAGAGACCCTCGTCCTCGTCAAGCCCGACGGTGTCGCCCGCGGACTGACCGGCGCGATCCTCGCCCGCATCGAGGCGAAGGGATACGCGCTCGTCGACGTCCGCCTCGTCGAGCCCGACCGTGCGCGCCTCGAGCGCCACTACGCGGAGCACGAGGGCAAGCCGTTCTACGAGCCGCTCGTCGAGTTCATGATGTCCGGCCCGTCGGTCGCGATCCGCGTCGCAGGCAACCGCGTCATCGAGGGCTTCCGCTCGCTCGCGGGCACCACTGACCCGACCACCGCGGCACCCGGGACGATCCGCGGCGACTTCGGCCGCGACTGGGGCCTCAAGGTGCAGCAGAACCTCGTCCACGGCTCGGACAGCACCGAGTCGGCCGCGCGCGAGCTCGACATCTGGTTCTGATCCGAGATCCTGCGAGAAACGCCGGGGTGCACCGTCTGGTGCACCCCGGCGTTCTTCGTCTCGTCGACTAGCGCAAGAGCGAGCCGAGGATGTTGAGGTGCAGCTGCGCCGCGCCGAAGATGATGACGTAGCCCACGATGGCGATGAGCGGGATCCACGCCCCGATCGCGTCGCCGAACCGTTGCAGCGCGCGCCCTGCGAGTCCGGCGCGGAAGTTCCTGACCGTGACGCCGAGGAACATCGGGATCACGACGAGGTAGACGAGCGCGCACCACGGGCACAGCGTGCCGATCACGAAGATGCTCTGGAACGCCAGCCAGTAGATGAAGACGATGGCGAAGAGCATCCCGGCGTTGAAGATCCACCAGAACCACGCGGCGAACTTCGCGCGGGCGAGGAGGGCGAACCCGACGACGACCGGGGCCGGGAACATCATGAGGCCGAGGATCGGGTTCGGGAACCCGAACGTGCTGCCCTGCGGGGAATCGATGTTCTTACCGCAGTTGAGGAGGCCGTTGATGTTGCACGTCAGAGCCGCATCGGGCGTCTTCAGGAGCGCGATCTCGTCCATCGTCAGGTTGAAGGCGGCCAGGAGACCCAGGGCACCGCCGATGATCAGCAGGATGGCGAGGGCGTAGTGCGTCCGCGTCTCGGGGGCGGCGTCGGGTTCGGTGACCATGCTCGGATTATGGCATCCGCGGCTGTCCACGGAGCGCGTTCGCGACACCCTCGACGTCTCGCTTCGCGCATCCGGCCCACTTGGTGCGATAATGGAGGTCGATGCGCGGCGGCCGCGCCGCACAGCGCATCACAGAAGACTTCAGGGCGATGAAAGCCCTCGCAGCTCGAGCCACGGGCCGGCTGCAGACCGAGTGAGTTCGCGGCACCGCAGGTGCGGGCGCCGCACGAGAATTTCGCCGGGCGACGCGCGGTGTCGCCCCGCTGGGAGTACGCCGGTGACGACCGATGAGAACAACGACAACCTCGACTTCGATGCAGAACAGGATGCGGCGTCCCTGACGCCGCGCCCGAGCGAGGCTGACGCGCCCGCCGAAGAGGCGGAGACCACAGAGACCGCGGTCCCGGAGGCCGCGGTGCCTGAAGCGGTCGAGATCGCTGAGGCTGATGCTCTGGAGACCGTCGAGGTGCCCGAACGTGCGGCAGCCGACGACGTCGAGCCTTCCGAGGTCCCCGAGCCTGTCGAGGGGTCGTCTCCGGAGCAGGCCTTGTCTGCCGACGACTCCGAGTCGCCCGCCGAAGCCCCGGAAGCAACCGCGGGGCACCAGACGCCCGCCGAGCCCGAGGCGCCCGCAGAGTCCCAGGCGCCGGCGGAGCCCGAAGTCGAGGTCGAGTCCGAGCCCGCCGAAGTCACGGCCGTCTCGCTCGGTCTCCTTCCCGAGGTGTTCGTCTCGGCGGTTTCCACTCAGCTGCACTTCTACGCCCCCGCGGTCACGTACCTTCCCGCGCGGCCCGAGCCGGAGCCGGAGGAGTCCGCATCCAGCAGCTCCCGCCGGCGTCGCCGCCGCGGCGGCCGTGAGGATGGCGCCGACGAGCAGCCCGTCGTACAGCAGCAGCCGCGCCAGCGCGCGGTCGAACTCATCACGGAGCCGCAGCGCATCAAGGGCTCGACGCGTCTCGAGGCCAAGAAGCAGCGCCGTCGCGACGGCCGCGAGGCCGGGCGCCGTCGTCCTGTCGTGACCGAGGCGGAGTTCCTCGCCCGCCGCGAGGCGGTCGACCGCGTCATGATCGTCCGGTCCAAGAACGGCCGCGTGCAGATCGCGGTCCTCGAGGACAAGGTCCTCGTCGAGCACTACGTGGCGCGCAACCAGGACGCATCCCTCATCGGCAACGTGTACCTCGGTCGCGTGCAGAACGTCCTCCCCAGCATGGAGGCCGCGTTCGTCGACATCGGCCGCGGCCGCAACGCCGTGCTGTACTCGGGCGAGGTGGACTGGGACGGCGTCGAGACCGGCAACCAGCCGCGCCGTATCGAGCTCGCGCTGAAGTCGGGCGACAAGGTGCTCGTGCAGGTCACGAAGGACCCGGTCGGCCACAAGGGCGCGCGCCTGACCAGCCAGATCTCCCTCCCGGGGCGCTACCTCGTGTACGTGCCGGGCGGTGCCATGAACGGCATCTCGCGCAAGCTCCCCGACACTGAGCGGGCGCGTCTGAAGAAGATCCTCAAGGAGGTGCTGCCCGAGTCGTCGGGCGTCATCGTCCGCACCGCCGCCGAGGGCGCCACCGAGGACCAGCTGACCCGCGACGTGCAGCGCCTCACCAACCAGTGGGAGCACATCAGCAAGCAGGTCGAGACGATCCAGGCCCCCGCACTCCTGCACTCCGAGCCCGACCTCCTCGTCAAGATCGTCCGTGACGTCTTCAACGAGGACTTCTCGAAGATGCTCATCCAGGGCGAGGACGCGCAGCGCACCATCGAGAACTACCTCGCCAGCGTCGCTCCCGACCTCCTCGAGCGCGTCGAGCGCTACGAGGGCGATGCCGACCCGTTCGACCAGTTCCGTGTCACGGAGCAGATCGAGAAGGCGCTCGACCGCAAGGTGTGGCTCCCGTCGGGCGGCTCGCTCGTCATCGACCGCACGGAGGCCATGACGGTCGTCGACGTCAACACGGGCAAGTTCGTCGGCTCCGGCGGAAACCTCGAGGAGACGGTCACCAAGAACAACCTCGAGGCCGCGGAAGAGATCGTCCGCCAGCTGCGCCTGCGCGACATCGGCGGCATCATCGTCGTCGACTTCATCGACATGGTGCTCGAGTCCAACCGCGACCTCGTGCTCCGCCGTCTCGTCGAGTGCTTGAGCCGGGACCGCACGAAGCACCAGGTGGCCGAGGTCACCTCGCTCGGCCTCGTTCAGATGACGCGCAAGAAGCTCGGCCTCGGGCTCCTGGAGACCTTCAGCGAGCCGTGCGAGGTCTGCGCGGGCCGCGGCGTCATCGTCCACCACGACCCGGTCGTCAAGCACCGCGCGCAGTCGACCGGCAGCGGAAACGGCAACGGCGGCGGCAACAGCAGCCGTCGTCCGGCGCGCACTCCCGCCGCCGCCGCGGCGGCCCCGGCCCCGACGACGGGCACGCACGTGATCACCGAGGGCGTGAAGTCGGCGCTCGCGCAGATCGCGGCCTCGACGATCCACCACGACGAGGTGCACGCCGAAGCGGGGCACGCGGAGGTCCCGGCCGCAGACGCCGTCGAGCCGGCCCCGGAGCGTCCCAAGAAGCGCCGGAAGAAGTCGGATTCGTCGCGCAAGGCGCCGATGACCGAGAAGGAGCTCCTCCTCGACTCGGTGCTGAACGCCCTTCCCGAGCCGAAGGCTCCCGGGCAGGGCCGCAGCCGTCGCCGGGTGACCACGGCGAGCCTTCCGGGCACGCCCGTCGTGCACGCCCCCGACGCGGAGTGACGACGACCCCCTGACATTCCTCCAGACCCGGCGCTATCGTGTCGGCAGGAGGGATCATGGGGAAGATCCTCTTCGTGACATGGGACGGCGGCGGCAACCGCGTTCCCACGTCGGCGATCGCGCGTGAACTGGGACGGCGCGGACATGATGTGCGGGTGCTCGGCCACGACTCTCAGGCCGGGGACTATCAGGGCATCCGCGTCACGTTCGTCCCATATCCGAGCCTGCCCGGATTCCGCCTCGACGCGTCCGGAACGGGGCTGTACCGCCTGTTCACCAACCGCCGGATGGCGGAGGACACGATCGCGCTCCTGACGATCCAGCCGGCGGACGCCGTCGTGGTGGACTGCATGCTGATCTCGGTGCAGGACGCGCTCGACAAGCGCGGAATCCCGTTCGCGATCCTCGAGCACTCGCTGCACGACGTCATGGTGAAGGCCTTCCGTACGCTCGGCCTCGTGCTGTGGCCGAGGTACGGCGTCGGTCGGCTGCGGGCCGACGCGCGGCCGATCGTTGCGGCATCTATCCCCTCGCTCCTCCCGTTCACGGCCGCCGCCGTGCCGAACGACCCGCGTCCCGGGGAAGTCGTCTTCACGGGTGCGATGATCCCCGCTGTCGCCGCCGCGCCACCTTCGCCGACGGTCGTCGTCAGTCTCAGCACGTACCGTTTCCCGGCGCTCGTCGCGACGTGGCAGCAGGTGCTGGATGCGGTGGACGGACTCCCCGCGCGCGTCGTGGCGACGCTCGGACCGGCGATTGCTCCGGGGGAGCTGCGGGTGCCTGCATCCGTCGAGCTCCACGACTGGATGCCGCACGAGGAGCTGCTGCGCGACGCGAGTCTCGTCGTCGGCCATGGCGGCCACGGAACGACGCTGGCGGCCCTCGCGCACGGGGTGCCGCTCCTGATCCTGCCGCTCGACGGCATGAGCGATCAGCCCAAGGTCGGGGCGGAGATCCAGCGTGCGGGTCTCGGCCGGCGTCTGCCGCGACGGTCCTCCGCGTCCGAGATCCGCGGCGCGATCGACCGGCTCCTCGTCGACGAGGGCGTTCACGATGCGGCGCAGCGGCTCGGGGCATCCATCCGCACCATGAACGGTCCCGCGCGGGGCGCGCATGCCGTCGAGGCGGTCGCCCGCCCCGTCGGGTGAGGGCTACGCGGTGTCGTTCTCGGCCGCCTGGGCGCGCAGGTAGCGCTCCACGCGGCGGTCCGGAACGAGCCAGATGACCGCGACGGCGACGTAGGGCAGGAGCCCGAGCCAGGGGACGACGTAGGAGAGCACGATCCCGAGCATGTAGAGCACGGGGGAGAGCCATCCCTTCCAGTCCCGCGCGAACACGTCCCGGATGCGGTCGCCGCCCGGCTGCCGGGTGATGGCGCGCTGAAGGATGAAGTAGGCGATCGCGGCGCCGAGGAGGTTGACGCCGTACACGACGGTGGGAATCTGTGCGACGTGCGTCTCGGTGAGCCAGGCGGTCGTGAACGGATACAGCGAGAGCCAGAACAGCAGATGGAGGTTCGCCCACAGCACGCCGCCGCTGATCTGCGGGTGCAGCTGGAACAGGTGGTGGTGGTTGTTCCAGTAGATGCCGATGTAGACGAAGCTCAGGAGATAAGTGAGGAGCCCCAGCCCGGAGGTGTGGATGAGGTCGCCCCATCCGGTCCCTTTCGGAACGGCGAGTCCGAGCACCATGACCGTGATGATGATGGCGAGCACGCCGTCGCTGAACGCCTCCAGCCGGGACGAGGTCATCGGAGATCCCTTTCGCGTCGTTCGCGGGCGGTGACGCGCAGACCGGATGCGATGAGCCTGCGGACGAGTTCGTGGCCGTCGACGTGCTCCGCCCCCGCCGCGATGAGGCGCGCGTGCGCCTCCTCGGGTACGTCGTAGTGGTCGAGGTCGAATCCCCGACGGGGGATGCCGTTGGCCTGCGCGAACACGTGCAGCTCGTCGGTGCTCCTGTCGCTGACCAGATGCGCCCACAGCCGTCCGTGCGCAGGCCAGCGCGGGTCGTCGATCAGGATCGCCACGCGCAAGATACTAGGACGGTGCCGCCCGTGCGAGGGCCGATCGGCGTGCCCGACGCGCCGCGAGCCCGGCGCTTTTGCCTGGGAGGCGGGCATCCGGTAAAGTATTCCTTTGGTGCGTTGCGTCCCCGGGACCGTGGCCGACGCCCGTCCCCGAGTGAGTCGCCCCGCGGCCAGCACGTGGTCCGCACCAAGACTTCCCGTCTTCCCAGACAATCCGGAGCCGCGGGCTCCCAGACGAAACAGGTGTGAAGTGGTTTACGCAGTTGTGCGCGCCGGCGGCCGCCAGGAGAAGGTGTCGGTCGGCACGATCGTCGTGCTCGACCGCCAGCAGGCCAAGATCGGCGAGACGATCGAGCTTCCGGCCGTCCTCCTCGTCGACGGCGAGGCCGTCACGACCGACGCCGACGCGCTCGCGAAGGTGTCCGTCACCGCGGAGGTGCTCGGTGAGGAGCGCGGCCCGAAGATCGTGATCCAGAAGTTCAAGAACAAGACCGGCTACAAGAAGCGCCAGGGCCACCGCCAGGACCTCACGCGCGTCAAGGTCACCGGCATCAAGTAAGCCAGGGAGAGACGCAGAGATGGCACACAAAAAGGGCGCAAGCTCCACCCGTAACGGTCGCGACTCCAACGCCCAGCGACTGGGCGTGAAGCGCTTCGGCGGCCAGACCGTCAACGCCGGCGAGATCCTCGTCCGTCAGCGCGGCACGCACTTCCACCCGGGCGCGAACGTCGGCCGCGGTGGCGACGACACGCTGTTCGCGCTGGCTGCCGGCTCGGTCGAGTTCGGCAACAAGGGCGGCCGCAAGGTCGTCAACATCGTCGCGGCCGCAGAGTAGGCTTCGACGCGCCCGGCCACCGGCTGGGCACAGTCTTCGCGAGGGGCGGGCTTCGGTCCGCCCCTCGCTCTTTTCCGGCAGAATCCGAGAAGGATCTCACGCCACGACAACTCGAGGAGCGGCATGGTCACCTTCGTCGACCGCGTCACGCTGCATCTGCGTGCGGGCAAGGGCGGGAACGGCTGCGTCTCGGTGCGCCGCGAGAAGTTCAAGCCGCTAGCCGGCCCCGACGGCGGCAACGGCGGTGACGGCGGCGAGATCGTCCTCGTGGCCGACCCGCAGGTGACGACGCTCCTGTCGTATCACCACTCGCCGCACCGGTCCGCCGGCAACGGCGGGTTCGGCATGGGCGACAACCGGTCGGGCGCCGAGGGCGAGGATGTGGAGCTCGCGGTCCCGATCGGCACCGTGGTCAAAGACCCCGAGGGCGACACCCTCGTCGACATGGTCGAGCCGGGGATGCGCTTCGTGGTCGCTCCCGGCGGCCGCGGCGGACTCGGCAACGCCGCTCTTGCGACCCCCAAGCGCAAAGCCCCCGGCTTCGCGCTCCTGGGCACCCCGGGCTGGGAGGGCGACGTCGTCCTCGAGCTCAAGACGGTCGCGGATGTAGCCCTCGTCGGCTTCCCGTCCGCCGGCAAGTCGAGCCTCATCGCCGCGATCTCCGCGGCGCGGCCGAAGATCGCGGACTACCCGTTCACGACCCTGCACCCGAATCTCGGCGTCGTCCAGGCCGGAGACGTGCGCTTCACCGTCGCCGACGTGCCGGGGCTCATCGAGGGCGCGAGCGAGGGCAAGGGGCTCGGCCTCGAGTTCCTCCGTCACGTCGAGCGCTGCACGGCTCTCGTGCACGTGCTCGACTGCGCGACGCTCGAGCCCGGCCGCGACCCGCTGACAGACCTCGACGTCATCCTCGCCGAGCTCGCGGCCTACCCGGTCCCCGAGGGCCAGATCCCGCTGCTCGAGCGTCCGCAGCTGATCGCGCTGAACAAGGTGGACGTGCCCGAGGCGAAGGATCTCGCCGACCTCGTGCGACCCGATCTCGAGGAGCGCGGATACCGCGTGTTCGAGATCTCGACCGTCAGCCACGAAGGCCTGCGTCAGTTGAGCTTCGCCCTCGGCGACATCATCTCCCGCCACCGCGCGGAGGAGGCCGAGAAGCCCGCGGCCCCGCGCGTCGTCATCCGTCCGAAGGGCGCGGACAAGGAGTTCCAGATCCGCGTCGAGGGCGGGACGTACGGACCGCTCTACCGCGTCCTCGGTGACAAGCCGGTGCGCTGGGTGCAGCAGACGGACTTCCAGAACGAGGAGGCCGTGGGCTTCCTGGCCGACCGCCTGGAGAAGCTGGGCGTCGAGGACGGCCTGTTCCGCGCCGGTGCGACGCCGGGGGCGACGGTCGTGATCGGCGGCGGCGACGGCATCGTCTTCGACTGGCAGCCGGCGCTGTCCTCGGCGGCCGAGCTCATGACCGCGCCGCGCGGCACGGATCCCCGCCTCGACCAGAGCACGCGGCGCACGACGTCGCAGCGCCGCGAGCGGTACCACGAGATGATGGATGCCAAGGCCGCCGCGCGCGCCGAGCTCGAGGCCGAGCGGCTCATGACGACGGCGGAGCTCGAGTCCGAGCGCCTCGGGCACGACGCGGAGGACGCGGAGTGACGCTGCGCGATCGCGCGGAGCTGAACGGCGCGCGGCGCGTCGTCGTCAAGGTCGGATCGTCGTCGATCAGCGGCGAGAACGCGGCGAAGATCGATCCGATCGTGCGCGCCCTCGCTGCGGCGCATGCGCGCGGCACCGAAGTCGTCCTCGTGTCGTCCGGTGCGATCGCGACGGGGATGCCGTTCCTGGCGCTCGAATCCCGGCCTACTGACCTCGCGACGCAGCAGGCGGCGGCGGCGGTCGGACAGAACGTCCTCATCTACCGGTATCAGAAGGCTCTGCGCGAGTTCGGGATCGTGGCCGGACAGGTGCTCCTGACCGCCGGCGACTTCGAGGATCCGACGCACCGTTCGAACGCGCGGCGCGCGATGGAGCGCCTGCTCGGACTCCGCATCCTGCCGATCGTGAACGAGAACGACACCGTCGCGACCCACGAGATCCGCTTCGGCGACAACGACCGGCTCGCCGCGCTCGTCGCGCAGCTCGTAGGGGCCGACGGACTGGTGCTGCTGAGCGACATCGACTGCCTCTACACGAAGCCGCCGGAGGAGCCGGGCGCCGAGCCGATCCCGACGGTGCCGTTCGCGGCCGATCTCGGCGGGTTCGAGTTCGGTTCGACGGTCGTCAACAGCGTGGGCACCGGGGGAGCGGCGACGAAGGCCTCCGCGGCGCGGATGGCGGCGGCCTCCGGGGTCGGCACGCTCGTCACGAGCGCCGATCTGGTCGACGACGCGCTGTCCGGTGCGGATGTGGGCACCTGGTTCGTGCCGGATGCTGAGGCGGTCATGCTCGTGGCGACCGGGCCCGTGCACACCGCCGATAAACTGGCCGGATGATCCCGACCGCAACGACGGCGACTTCTGCGCGCGAGCGGATGCTGCTCGCGAAGGATGCCGCGCGCCAGATCGGACTCCTCTCCGACGAGCGCAAGCGCGACGCGCTACTGGGCATCGCGGGCGCCCTCGAAACCGCGGCCGCGGCCATCGTCTCGGCCAACGACGAAGATCTCCGGCGGGGCCGGGCCAACGGCCTGTCCGACGGCCTCCTCGACCGACTGCGCCTCGACGACGTGCGTGTGGCCGCCCTGGCCGCCGCCGTGCGCGACGTCGCCGCCCTGCCCGACCCCGTCGGCCGTGTGCTCGACGAGCGAGTCCTCCCGAGTGGCGTACGGCTGCAGAAGGTCTCGGTGCCGTTCGGCGTCGTCGGCTCGATCTACGAGGCGCGCCCGAACGTCACGGTCGACATCGCGGCGCTCGCACTGCGCTCGGGCAACGCCGTCGTGCTGCGCGGCGGAACGGCGGCCGAGAGGTCGAACGCCGCCCTCGTCGCAGTGATGCGAGACGGCCTGGCGGCGCAGGGCATCGACCCGGAAGCCATTCAGACGGTCGACGACTTCGGCCGCGAGGGCGCGCACGAGCTCATGAACGCCCGAGGGATCGTGGACGTCCTCGTGCCGCGCGGGAGCGCGCAGCTCATCGAGACGGTCGTGACCGAGTCGTCGGTCCCGGTCATCGAGACCGGTGCCGGCGTCGTCCACATCGTCCTCGACGAGTCGGCGCCGCTGGAATGGGCGCGCGACATCGTCGTGAACGCCAAGGTCCAGCGGCCGAGTGTGTGCAACGCGGTCGAGACGGTCCTCGTCGTGGGCGAGGCATCCCGGTTGGTCGGACCGGTCGTCGAGGCGCTGCAGGATGCGGGTGTCACGGTGCACGGCGATGCCGCCGTCGCCGCTCTCGCCCCCGGTATCGTCCCCGCGACGGAGGCCGACTGGGAGACCGAGTACATGAGCCTCGATCTCGCGATGCACGCCGTCGCCGACCTCGACGAGGCGCTCGAGCACATCCGCCGCTATTCGACGCACCACACCGAATCGATCATCACCGCGGACGACGCGAACGCCGAACGGTTCCTCGCCGAGGTGGACTCGGCCGTGGTCATGGCGAACGCCTCGACGCGCTTCACGGATGGCGGGGAGTTCGGGTTCGGCGCCGAGGTCGGCATCTCTACGCAGAAGCTGCATGCCAGAGGCCCGATGGGCCTCGCCGAATTGACGAGCACGAAGTGGCTCGCGCGCGGCTCCGGACAAGTCCGGGCCTGACGACATAGACTGAGAGATGCGCCCCGCGCATCCGAAACCGAAACGGAGCCCCGATGTCCATCGCCACGCTGATCGCCTTCGCAGCCGCTGAGGCCGAGCACTCCGGAAACGCTGCTCTCGAGACGATCATCTTCCCGATCATCGCGATCTCGTCGTTCGTGTTCCTTGCGCTCGTCACGATGTCCTACCGCAATGTCTCCAACCGTCACGCCCACAAGGCCGAGGCCTACGCCAAGGCGCACGCCGACGACCTGCAGCAGACGGGGCACGGGCACTAAGGCGACCGAATGACGGTGACGCGGACCCGGCGCATCGGGGTCATGGGTGGGACGTTCGATCCCATCCACAATGGACACCTCGTCGCGGCCAGCGAGGTCGCGCAGTCCTTCGACCTCGACGAAGTCGTCTTCGTACCCACGGGCGAACCGTGGCAGAAGACGAAGGTGACCGACAGCGAGCACCGCTATCTGATGACGGTGGTGGCCACCGCATCCAATCCGCGCTTCACGGTGAGCCGCGTCGACATCGACCGCCCGGGTCCCACGTACACGATCGACACTCTCCGCGATCTGCGGGCGCAGCGCCCTGGTGCAGAGCTCTTCTTCATCACCGGCGCAGACGCCGTAGCGCAGATTCTCAGCTGGAGGGACCATCATGAACTGTGGGAGCTGGCGCACTTCGTCGCCGTCTCGCGGCCCGGTCACGTGCTGAGCACGGATGGTCTGCCCGCTGACGGCGTGAGTCAGCTCGAAGTTCCCGCCCTCGCGATCTCGTCCACGGACTGCCGGGATCGCGTCGGCCGAGGCCACCCCGTGTGGTATCTCGTCCCCGACGGTGTCGTCCAGTACATCGCGAAGCATCATCTCTATCGGAGCCCAGCATGAGCACACCCGACCAGTCGGACACCTCTCAGCTCACGCGGAAGCAGATGCGCGAGCAGCAGCGCGAGACCGGTGCCGTGCCCATCGCCGTGCCGCAGAACGCGGCCGCGGCGCCCGTCGCGTATCCGCCCGTGCCTCCGCTGCCGCGACCGGCCGAGCCGGCAGTTCTTCCGCCCGCACCCGTCCCGGACGCGAGCGTCGACCTCGGCGTGTCCCCGCTGACCCGCCGTCAGGCCCGTCAGCAGGAGCGGATCCGCACCGCCTCGGTCCCCGTGATCACCCCCGAGGTCGCCGCCGCCCACACCGCCGCCATGGCGGCGTCCGCGGCGGCCGCCGCCCCGCAGTCGGCATTCGCGCCCATCACGACGCCGACCGCGCCGGCGAGCGAGCCCGATACGCTCACGGCGGCATCGTCGCTCCGGTCGCTGTTCGACACGACGGACGAGCACGCCCCGGTCGCGGCTCCCGAAGCGCCGCGCACCGACTCCGCCGATCCCTTCTCGTCACTGGGGGGAGGCATCACCCCGCCGCCGGCTCCGACGGGCGACCGTCCCACGGTGGGCAGCGCTTTCGGCGCGGCGCTCATCGGAGGCGCGCCTGCCCCTTCGGCACCGGCGGCCGACCCGGCACCTGCCGTTGCGTCGGCACCGGTCGCCCCCGCGCCCAAGGCGCCCACGCCGACGCCTCCCGCTCCGTCGCCCGCCTCGACGCCGGCGGTGCGCGCTTCCGAGCCCGCTGCCGACCAGGCGGACGACCCGTTCGAGAGAGTCCTCTCGCGGGACACCTCGAGCGGCAGCACGGGGGCATCTCCGCACACTTTGATCGTCTCGCAGAACCCGACCGCGGGTCCGATCTCGGCGCCGCTGTCGGGCACCGGCGAGGTGCTCGTGACGGGCACCTACGCGCTGCCCGACGGACTCGGCTCGCTCGGTCACGTTCCCGGCGCTGCCGACGGCAAGGAGGTCGACGCGACTCTCGTCGACGGCGAGCTGCCGGTCCATTCGTCGCCCACGCCGATCGCGGCGAGTGCCGCCGTCAGCACGGCGAAGGGGCAGGACGAGCTCATCCGCCCTCCGGCACCGGAGAAGGGCAGCAAACTCATGCTGACCCTCGCCATCACGGCCGGCGCGCTGGCGCTCGCGCTCGTGGGCGTTCTCATCGTCGCGTTCGCCACGGGGGTGTTCTCGCAGTGACCGCCACGAAGCAGGGCGTCGAGATGGCGCAGATCGCGGCGCGCGCCGCCGACGGTAAGGGCGGCGAGGACCTCCTCGCACTGGACGTCAGCGAGCCGCTGCCGCTCGTCGACGTGTTCCTCCTGGTCACCGGCCGCAGCGAGCGCAACGTCGCCGCGATCGCCGACGAGGTGGAGGAGCAGCTGCTCCTCGCGGGCTACAAGCGGGTCCGCCGTGAGGGCCGCAACGAGGCCCGCTGGGTGCTCCTCGACTTCGGCGACCTCGTCGTGCACGTCTTCCACGAGCAGGAGCGCGTCTACTACGGGCTCGAGCGCCTGTGGAAGGACTGCCCGACGGTGCCGCTCGACCTGCCCGCCCCTGCGGTGGCCGGGACTGCCGAGTAACGTCACTTCCTGCCGGCAGCTCACTGCAGGCAGAACTCGTTCCCCTCGGGATCGCGCATCTGGTAGTAGTGCTCGGGCCACGGGCCCCACATCTGGTCGACCAGCCGGACAACCTCGGCGCCGAGGGCCACGAGCCGTTCGCACTCGGCATCCAGTTCCGCCGGCGTCGGACGACGTCCCGGTGTCGCGGAGACATCGAGGTGGATGCGGTTTCGGCCGTCCTTGGGGCGATCGGCATGATGGAAGAACAGTCGCAGACCGACATGCGCCGGATCCTCCGCGAGGGCGACTTTCGCGAGGTCTTCCTCGGTGAGTCCAGAGGCGAGGAGCGTCTCCTTCAGCTCGCCGTCGAACACCTGCTCCGGGTAGGCGAAGACGCCGGACCAGAAGCGGGCGAGAGCCTGAGGATCGTTCGCGTAGAACGTGATGTTGCCGAGCCCTGCCATGCTGCCTCCCGGGTGTCGGTTCCCGAGCGTACGTATGGGCACCGACATCCGCTCGATTTCGTTTCCGGGCGGCGCATGCAGTAAGCTGAATGAGTTGTCCGGAGCGATCTGGAGCAGCATCCGGGCCTGTGGCGCAGCTGGTAGCGCACCTGCATGGCATGCAGGGGGTCAGGGGTTCGAGTCCCCTCAGGTCCACCGATACCCCCGTAGTTCCGTGGAACTACGGGGGTTCTTCTGTGCACGGGACGGGCGGTCGAAGCCGGCCGCACCGCGGCCGACCCTCGTGGGAAGAGCGCAGATCAGGCGAGCGAACGACCGCGCCGCCGTGCGCCCTGCGGCGGGTCAGACGATGTCCGCGGTGCCCGTCACGGTGATACCGCCGTCTGCGGGGATGTCCACCTTCAGAATGCTCGGGCGTCCGACGTGCCGGCCCTGATGGATCGTCAGACGGGCCGGCGGAGCGACCTTGTTCATCGCGCGCAGATACGCGCCCAGAGATGCCGCCGCTGATCCGGTCGCAGGATCCTCGGTGATCGCACCGACGGGAAACGGGTTCCGTGCCTCGAAGTCGTCGAAGGCATCCGTGATCGCGTGGACGACGGTGACGGTGCCCGTCCAGCCCTGCGCATCCATGAGCAAGCGAACGCGCGCCGGATCGAACGTGAACGCGTCGAAGGTGCCCTGCTCGCGGATGGCGACGATCGGGTGCCAGTTGCCTGCGAACGACTCGCGCAGCGGCAGATCGTCGTCGAGATCCGCCGGGGTGAGCCCCAGGAGTCCCAGCAGTTCCTCGGCCACGTCGGGCTGGAGCTCCCGGATGAGGGGGGAGACGCTGGTGAAGGATGCCGTGACCTCTCCTCCCGTGGTCATCTGGGTGTCGATGACGATCGGTCCCACCGCCGTCTCGAACGTGAATTCTCCGACGCCCCTGTCGGTCGCGAGGAGCACCGCAGCAGCGATCGTCGCGTGTCCGCAGAACGGGACCTCGGCGCCCGGCGAGAAATAGCGGATCCGAAGGTGTCGCCGATCCTCGTCGACGGCCGGATCGACGATGAACGCGGACTCGGGGTAGCCCAGTCGGGCAGCGATCGTCTGCATCCCGGACTCCGTGAGCGCCGAGGCATCCGGGACCACGCCGGCGGGGTTCCCGCCGGTCGGCCCGTCGGCGAACGCGGTCATGTGCAGGATCGGGATCTCGGTCGACACACCTCCATTCTGTCCGCGGTGCGCCCTGCCGGTTCCCGATCGGCGGGATCACCGGAAGGCGAGCACCTCGTCGCCGTATGCCGTGCGGAGCGGGGCATCCAGGTCGGACACCATCGTGTCCTCACGGTCGATGACCAGCGTCTGACGGGGAAGGTCGGTCCGTGTCGTGTCGTACCGGTCCCAGGTCGGTGCGCCGGGAGCGTCCGGTGCCTTCCCGTGGGCGAACGCCGTCCAGCGGCTCTGCATGCGCTCCGAGATCATCTTGGCGGTACGGCGCCCGCCGAGGCGGAACGTCGGGTCTTTCGGCCCGCCGTCGAGGTTGCCCCACAGGTAGGGCAGCTCGGTCGCGTGCGTCGCGCCGAGGCCGATGAGTCGCAGGAACGGCGCGGCGTGGTCGAAGCGGTACAGCCACACGTCGGCGATCGTGCTGTGTCCTTCTGCGACCCACACGGTAGGCATGCGGAAGCCGATGTCGCGAGCGATGCCGAGACCGATGCTGCGGTGCCGGGCGTTCTCGTAGGCGGCCTGCACCTGCGCGAGGCTCGGAGGCGTGAGCGCCGGGTTGTCGGCGGCCATGTCGCCGAACATCTGCTGGATGCGGTCGTCGGTGATCGGGATCAGCGGCGACTTCATGAACCGGAACAGGGACGCCTCATCCCTGTTGGTGCCGATCATGATCGGGACGGGCAGTCCGCGTCCTTCGCGCAGCACGAGCGCGGGCGGTTCGGGGAGAAAGTCGCCATCGACGACGGGAGCGAAGGCGAGAGTGCCGGGAGCGGATGCGGGGATGTCGGCGTAGACAGCCATCGCAGCCTCGACGACATCGCCTGCGGGTGCCGCGCGCAACATGTCTGCGGCGGCAGCACCGTCGGACAGATCGATGGCGAGTTGACGGACGAAGCGCGCGGCGACCTCCTGGGCCCGGCCGATGCCGTACACGCTCGAAGCGGGCGACGACTGAGCGATGGCGCGGTGGAACAAGCCCTCCGCGGCGGGAGTGGCGAGGAGAGTCGTGACCAGGCCGCCGCCCGCGGACTCGCCGAAGACGGTGACGCGATTCGGATCGCCGCCGAACGCGCTCACGTTGTCACGCACCCAGGCCAGCGCCAGCAGCACATCCTTCAGAGCGAGGTTGCGGTCGAAGCCGGCATCCGGCAGCAGACCGGCGAGGTCGAGGAACCCGAACGCTCCCAGCCGGTAGTTGATCGTGACGACGACGACATCGCCCCTCGTGACGAGGGAGGTCGCGTCGAAGAGCGGCTGGCTGGATGAGCCGAATGTATAGGCTCCGCCGTGGAGCCAGACCATGACCGGCAGCGGCGACTCAGCGGGCGTGTCGGGAGCCCAGACGTTCAAGGAGAGGCAGTCCTCGTTCATGGATGCGTCTTCGCCGAGCGGGACGGCGGGGTTGAGGCGCTGCGGGCAGACCGGTCCGAAGGCCGTCGCATCGACCTCGCGATCGGCTGCGATCGCGGGCACCGGATCGCGCCAGCGCAACGGTCCGGCGGGAGCCTGCGCGAACCGGATGCCTCGCCACACGCGAACGCCGCCGGTGACGGTGCCGCGGAAGGTGCCCGCGGGTGCGGGTGCCAGACAGGTGTCGGCGGGGACTGCGGACGAGATCGCGTGCGACATGGTGCTTCTTTCGTTTCTCGTGGGCTTCGTCAGGCGGCGACCTGCTGGACGACGTGCGCTCCCTCGTTGATCGCGAGGATCGCGAAGAGGACCGTCATGATCGCGGCGTTGTGCGTGATCAAGCCGACCTTCACGTGTCCGAGCGCCCGCGTCATCCGCGCCGACCCCGTGCCCGCGAGGACGGTGGGGACGATGAGTCCGATCGACCCGACGACGGCGAGGGCCACGCAGACCGCGGCGGCGATGAGAGGCTGCGTGTGCGCGGAACCGATCAGCGCGCCACCCTTCAACTCGAGCGGGATGTTCTTGGCGTTCGTGACGGCCATCAGGAGGCCCAGGCCAGCGGCGCGCACGGGCGTGATGGTGTCGACGGCGGCGAGCCAGCCGGGAGTCTTCGGGACTGCTCCCGCTCGCGGCCGGGCGTGCCAGCTCAGCACCGACAGCACCGCGAACCCTGCCGTGAGCAGGCTGGCGAGGACCAGCATCACGGTCGTCCGTCCCGCGGCCGCTGAGGCGCTCCCGCCAGACGCCGCCCCGATGGCGACGAACCCGAGTGTGACGAGAGCGAACGCCCCCGTGTAGGCGGGCGCCGCCGTGCGGCCGCGCGCCGACAGCAGGATCGCCACGACCGCGACGATCGGCAGAGGGGACACCGCGATCCCGACGGCGAGAGGGAGCAGCTGGTTCAGCGCGTTCATGACGGTCATCCGTTTCGAGTCCTGGCGATGCGAGGAGGGATCCTCGCTGCCACGACGAGACGCTATGACCGCCCGATGTGACCGTCGACCGGATGTTCGGCTGACACGACAGCGGCCGGGACGGGAAGAGCCGCCTCGAGAACAGCGCCGCCAGGGGCCGGGCGGACATGTGCGCCGAGCGAGCGGACATGAGAGGCCGGGCGAAGCTCGGCGCCCGGCCGCAGCGGCCCGAACGACTTCACGCGCACCCGCAGGTGCGGCCCGGCGCCTGTGCGGATGACGTCGACGGCCGCCTCAGCGCGGTGCGCACTGGTGTGCTTGACCGCATTGAGCACACCTTCCGCGACGATGTCGTACACGTCCTGCGCCTCGCCCGATCCCGCATCGAGAACGACCTGGGCATCGGGTGCGACGGACACCTGCAGATCGATCACCCGGCCCCACGTCGAGACGAGCGCGGCGATGGATGCCGTCCCCGCCGACGGCGGGCGATCGAACACCGTGGCGACGCTCTCGACGAGTTCGCGGAGCTCACGGACCAGGGCAGCCAGCTCGTGGTCGGAGGGATCCGGATGCTCCAGCACGAACAACGTGCATCGGCTCTGACCGTCGCGGTGCAGGAGCTCGGCGGCCGCGCCGAGTGCGTCCCGGGCCGGCCGGGTTCCCGCCCGCGATGCCCGCTGCGCTGCCTTTATCGCGGCCGACAGGCGGCGCTGCTCGACGCGCAGCGCATGGACGGCCCCCGTGCACAGCCCGGCCGCGAGGGCCAGCGCGGGATAGACCAGGACCGGCACGATGGCCAGAGCCGGTGGTGCCCCGGCGGCGGAGGCGAGCACGGTGAGAGCGGTGCCGACACAGACGGCCAGGATCCCGAAGAGTGCAGGTGCCCGCCCGATCCTGCTGATCGAGCGGCGCCGGGGGAGCGTATCCGCCAAGAGCCCGCCGAGCACGGCGGTCACCACGCCCAGGAGGAGGGCGATCGGCGACGCGGCGCGGGTGGCGTAAGGCAGTAGGCATGCCGCGTACAGGACCGTCGCCACACCGACGGGCGGCAGGCGGAACGGAGGGAGCCGTATGCCCGCGAAGCGGACGCCTGCCGGGGGCGCGGGCACAACCGGAGCGGCGATCGCGGACGGAGCGGGATCGGATTCGACCAGCCGTACGAGTCGGTGGCTCCACGGGCGGACGCGCTCCATGGCGAGAAGCCGGACCTCGGCGGCAGCATCGCGACTGCTCGGCAGTCTTTCGACGCCGTGTCGGAGGTCGGCGACAGCCTCCAGGATCGTCGCCCGCGCCCGCACCGCGAAGGCGTCGGCTCCCCGTCCGGCCTCATCGAGCCGGGCCACGGCGGCGCCGAGGAGGATGTTCGTCTCCCGCAGCGATCTCAGGGTGTCGACGATGATCGCGATCGCGCAGAGAACGATCGCCCACACCGCCGCATTCGTGGCGATACGGAAGGGCAGCTGCCACGCGGGCGGAGGCTGCGCGCCGAACAGGTGCAGCCAGGCATCCTGGATCATCGGACGGGATGCGGCCGTGGCGACGATCGCGATGGCCACGAAGACCGCCCGCCCGCGCGGGCGGGGCATCCATCGTTCGACGATCCCGACGACGATCAGCGCTGCGGCGAAGCATGCCCACGTTGCGAGCCCCGCCAACGCGAGCGCCGCCCACGATCCGCCGGCGGCCGGAGCCATCACCGAGAGCGACAGCGCGAGCGAGACGGCTGCCGACCAGCCGGAGACGAAGTGCCCGCTCCCGGCGGCCGCGCGCACGGCGGCGGCCAGTCGATTCACCGGGTCGGACCGAAGGCCGCGAGGTAGGTGGATGCGGCCGCGACACGCGGGCTCACACTCGTCTCGCCGGTGAGCCCCAGTCGGTCGAAGATGCGGCTGATCGAGCGCTCCACGGCGCGCACTGATGAGCTCGACTCCTGCGCGATCTGCTCATTGGACCACCCGCGGGAGATCATCCCGAGCACCTCCAGCTGATGTCGGGTGAGGCCGTCGAGCCCTTCACCGGCCGCGACGACAGGGGGTGCCGGTATCGGGTGGGTCGACAAGGCCGTCTCAAGAGCGGCGATGAGGTCATCCGGCGAAGCGAGATCCTGCTTCGACACGAACACCGCGCGCTCGACCCCCATCGCCTTGGCGCCCGCGGCGGCGCGCGGGTAGCTGCTGAGGAAGACGATGCCGAGGTGCGGTGCCAGTTCGGACAGCATCGCCGCGAGTTCGGCGCCGGAAGGTCGCGAACCGAGATCGATGTCGGTCAGCAGCGCGTCGGGGTCGAACTCCGTGAAGAGTCTCATCGCCTCGGCGGCGTCGGCCGCGCCGGCCGTCTCCCACCCGTGCCGGGTGAGCATGTCGCACACGAGCAGCCGCAGCGCCGCCTGATCTTCGACCACCAGTACACGTCGCACCCACCCGGAACCCATCGCATCACGATATCGAGAGGGCGCCCGCCCCCGGCGTTGTGACGTGCGCGGGCGACGTCACCGGCGCTATCGGGTGATCAGCAGGAGAAGGCTCGCCCCGACGCCCCACAGCGCGTACAGCGAGATGGGCACCAGGAGGAGCCACTCGCGCCAGGAGCCGGCATCCCCGAGCACCGGCAGCGCGATGTAGCCGCCGCGGCTCCACAGCCAGTGCGGCACGAGCGGGGGGCCGGGCACCTTCAGCGGCCAGAAGACGGGCAGGCCACCCGTCGTGAGGAAGTCGCCGGCGAGGTGGACGACGATCCCGATCACCACGATGGCCGGGAGCAAGGGCAGGAAGGACGGCCACAGCAGGCAGATGGCCGCTGCCGCGCCGACGCCGGCGAGCCAGGCGAGGGTCCACGAGCTCACGATCTTCAGCACCCGCAGCGCGAACGCCGCGAGCACGGCGATCGTCGCCCCGCACACCCACCACGAGATCGAGTACCGATCGGTCGTGATCCACGACAGATGCCACGCCGCCCAGGCCAGGGCGATGACGACCGCGGCGGCGAGCGGGGAGTGCGTTCCGTGCCGATGGCCGCCGGAGATCGTGCTGACGAGCGATGCGGCCGCCTCCGAGATCGGGCCGGCCGACCGGGCTGCCGTCGCCTGGCGGTGGTCGGCGTCCGGCAGGAGCGCCGCGCCCGCGCACAGGACCGCCCCCAGCGCCGTCTCGCCCGGGGCGAGCGGAAGGACGTGGAGGGCCGCGAGCCCGGGGGCGGTCGCGGTGACGGCGACCCAGGCGGCCGCTCCCGTCGCGGCGTGGTGGCCACCCATCATGGCTCCGGCTCCTCCCGTATGGATGCGGGACGTGGAGTCGGCCCCGCATCCATCATGGCCGCGACCTCGGACAGCCGATGACGCTCTGGTCGCGCGCCGACCGATCGGATAGCATTCCAGCGCCGTCGCACCCCCGACAGGAAGCCGATCGCCATGTCATCCGTCGTCGCCACCATGTCCATCACCCTCGACGGCGTCGCCGCCGGCGGTCACGTCACCGAAGAGCATCCGTTCGGCGACCTGCCGCAGGAGACGTTCTTCCGGTGGATGGATGAGACGCCCGAAGAGAACCGTGCCGCCTTCGACGCGATCGTCGCCGGCGGCGCCTACATCATGGGGCGCAACATGTTCGGCCCGATCACCGGGCCCTGGACCGTGGAATGGAACGGCTGGTGGGGGCCGAACCCGCCGTACCACGCGCCCGTCTTCGTCCTCACCCATCACCCGCGCGCATCGGTGGTGATGGAAGGCGGCACCGTCTTCCATTTCGTCACCGACGGCATCGTCTCGGCACTCGAGCGGGCGAAGGATGCCGCCGGCGAACGACCGGTGCACATCGCGGGCGGGCCGTCGACGACCAACGCCTATCTCGCCGCAGGTCTCGTCGACGAGCTGTATCTCAATGTCAATCCGGTGGTGGCGGGCCGCGGCCTGCGCCTGTTCGACGGTGTCGGACCTCTGCGCCTCGATCAGCTCGCCGTCGAGCCCAAGTCGCTCGTCACGCACTTCCGCTACCGCGTCGTGCGCGACGGATGACCCGCTCCCCGGGGGCCGCGTGAGACGGCGCTGCGTGAGAGAAATCTCACGATTCAGCATCGATTCAGCCAGCCCGACTACTGTCGTGGGGTCCGAAACCCGTAAGGACCCGACCGGATGACGAACCCCCCGACCACCCGGCGCGAAGCACGCCTTGCCGCAGAGGCGCAGGCTTCCGCGCCCGCGGACCAGGCCGTCTTCGTCGACCCCTCCGGGCGTCGGTCGCGTCGCGCGCGCGGCGTGGTGGCCGGCGTCGTCGGCGGGGTCCTGCTCTACGTCGTCTTCATCGCCGTGGCGATCCTCGGGCAGTCCGGTGTCGAGTCGCCGCTGCTGCCGCATCCGCCCGCACCAGCCGCGGGGTCGGAGACGAATCCGTCCCACTCCGCCACCCCGTTGCCGACCGCGATCGCCGAAGACCCCGTGCCGCTGCCGTCGGAGAGCGCCATACTCCATCTCATCGGCACGGGAGCCGCGACGCATCCGTCGACCGCGCCGACCTCTGTTCCCGTCGCGTCGCCCACGCCGGCGCCGAGCCCGTCGGCGACCGCTCCTGGCCGGAGCGGGTCGGCTCCCAGCCACACGCCCAAGCCGAAGCCGACCGGTAAGCCGTGAGCCGGGCCGGTCACGCCGCGCGGCCCCGCGCGCACTGGGTCGCGCTCGCCGCGCTCCTCGCCTTCCTCGCGCTGACACTCACCGTGCAGGGGTACATGCACCACCTCGCCGGCGTCAGCGACGACGGAGCGACAGTCGGCGGATCGGCGTCGGCCGTTCCCGCCTCCGTCTCGCAGGGCGGTCCGGTGATCTCGGCCCGCGGCGACGTCCGGACATTGACGCCCGGACCGAAGACGATCGCCCTGACGTTCGACGACGGCCCCGACCGCGTGTGGACGCCCAAGATCCTCGACGTCCTGAAGGCGAACGGCGTGCATGCGACGTTCTTCGCCGTCGGCGAGGCCGTGATCTCGCACCCCGACCTCGCGCGCCGCATCCTCGCCGACGGGAGCGAACTGGGCGTCCACACGCTGACGCACACCGACCTCGGCTCGGCGCCCGCGTGGCGCAGGCAGCTGGAGATCGTCGGAGGTCAGCAGGCGATCGTGGATGCGACGGGCTCGTCGACGTCGCTCTTGCGGCCGCCGTACAGCTCGGAGAACGCGGCGGTCACGAACGACACGTGGGCGGCGATCGAGGATGCCGGGGGCGACGGCTATGTCACCGTCCTCAGCACGCTGGACAGCGAGGACTGGCGGCGACCGGGTGCTGCCCGCATCCTCCACAACGCGACGCCCACCGGATCGAGCGGGCAGATCCTGCTCATGCACGACGGCGGCGGGAACCGCAGCGAGACGGTCGCGGCGCTCGCGCGGCTGCTGCCTGAGCTCAAGGCGCAGGGGTATCGGGTGACGACGGTGAGCGACGCCGTCGGCCTCACCCAGACGATGCACCCGGCCTCGATCTCGGAGCGGGTGACGGCCGGCGCCTTCGCCTGGACGGTGCGCATCAGCGACGCCGTGATGGGCATCGTCGGATGGCTGCTGCTTTTGAGCGGAATCGTGATGCTCGTGCGCTCCGCCCTCGTCGTGGTGGTCGCCGCCCGGCATGCGCACACGACCCGCCGCGCGCGACGTGCCGCCTCAGCCCGCGCGCCGGGCGCGGCGAGGAGCTCGTCGGTGGTGCCGGGAGTCGTCACCGACCCCGTCTCCGTGATCGTCCCCGCGTACAACGAGGCCGCAGGCATCGAGGCATCGATCCGGTCGATCGCCGCCTCGACCCACCGCGTCGAGATCATCGTCGTCGACGACGGGTCGACCGACGGCACGGCCGACATCGTCGAGCGGATGCGGATCCCCGGAGTGCGTGTCATCCGCCAGCAGAACGCGGGCAAGCCTGCGGCCCTCAACACGGGCCTGCTGGCCGCATCCCACGAGCTCGTCGTCATGGTGGACGGTGACACGGTGTTCGAGCCGGAGACCGTCTCGCGCCTGGTCCAGCCGTTCGCCGACCCGGCCGTGGGCGCCGTCTCCGGCAACACGAAGGTCGCCAACCGACGCGGGATCCTCGGCCGATGGCAGCACATCGAGTACGTCGTCGGATTCAATCTCGACCGGCGCCTGTTCGACGTCGCCGAGTGCATGCCGACCGTTCCCGGAGCGATCGGGGGCTTCCGGCGTTCGGCGCTCGCGGCGGTCGGCGGTGTGAGCGACGACACGCTCGCCGAGGACACCGACCTCACGATGTCGCTCCTGCGCGATGGCTGGCGCGTGGTCTACCGCGAGGACGCGCGCGCCTGGACGGAGGTGCCGGCATCCCTCGGCTCGCTGTGGAAGCAGCGGTACCGCTGGTGCTACGGCACGCTCCAGTCGATGTTCAAGCACCGCGGCGCCGTCGTGCAGACGGGGGCGGCCGGAAAGCTCGGCCGCCGCGGGCTCGTGTACCTCCTCGTGATCCAGGTGATGCTGCCGCTGCTGGCGCCGATCGTCGACCTCTTCGCGCTGTACGGGCTGTTCTTCCTCGATCCCGTGAAGATCATCGGCTTCTGGCTCGCCTTCCTCGTCATCCAGACGCTCGTGGCCGCCTACGCGTTCTTCCTCGACGGTGAATCCCCGGGGCCGTTGTGGACGCTCCCGCTGCAGCAGGTCGTGTACCGTCAGCTGATGTACCTCGTGGTCATCCAGTCGGTGTTCACCGCTTTCGCGGGACGTCGCCTGAGATGGCACCGGATGGAGCGATACGGAACGCTGCGAGCTCCCGCCGGACAGCGGGTGCCGTCCAGCTGAGCCCGCCGCGCCGCGGCGGTCGAGAGGAGCCGTCATGGCCGCCGGCCTCACGATCCCGGTCAATCAGGCGCCGCCGCGCGTCGGCCTCGACGAGTTCGCGGCCGACGAGCCGCTCGTCGACGCGGTGTCCGCGTTCGGCGCCGAATGGGCTGTCCACTCCCTCCATGAGGTCGGCCGGCTCGTCGGTTCCGCCGAGTTCCAGCGCGATGCGGAGAAGGCGAACGTCAATCGGCCGGTCGCGCGGATCTGGGACCGCTACGGCGCCCGCATCGACGAGGTGGAGTACGACGAGTCGTACCACCGGGTCATCGGCCACGCGATCGCGCACGGCGCGCACACGTCCGGCTGGGCAGACCCGCGGCCGGGATCGGGCGTTGCGCGGGCGGCGACCTTCATGCTGTTCGCGCAGGTCGAGCCGGGGCACGCGTGTCCCGTTTCGATGACGCACGCCGCGGTCGCATCCCTCGAGGGGTCGCCGTGGATCGCAGACGAGTGGATGCCGCGGCTCCTCTCGCGCTCGTACGAGCCGCGGCTGCTCCCGCCGGCGGAGAAGCGCAGTGCCCTGGTCGGCATGGCGATGACCGAGAAGCAGGGCGGTTCCGACGTGCGGGCGAATCGGACCGAGGGCGTGCACCTGGGCGGCCGCAGCTATCAGGTCGACGGGCACAAGTGGTTCTGCTCGGCCCCGATGTCGGACGCGTTCCTCGTGCTCGCCCAGACGCGCCGCGGCGGAACGGACGAGGGGCTCTCATGCCTCGTCGTGCCGCGGGTGCTCGACGACGGCACACGCAACACCTTCCGCATCCAGCGGCTGAAGGACAAGCTCGGCAACGTCTCCAACGCCTCGAGCGAGATCGAGTTCGACGGCACGATCGCCACTCTCGTCGGCGAGCCTGGCCGCGGAGTGCGCGCGATCATCGAAATGGTCCAGCGCACGCGGCTCGACTGCGTCCTCGGGTCGGCGGCCGGGATGCGGCAGTCCGTCGCCGAGGCCGTGTGGCATGCCCGTCACCGGGCCGCATTCGGCGCGCTCCTGGTGGAGCAGCCGGCGATGGCGGCGGTCCTCGCCGACCTCGCGCTCGAATCGGAGGCCGCGATGCTCGCCGGTCTCCGACTGGCGCAGACGTTCGAGCAGAGTGCCTCCGACCGCGACGGGGCCCTGCGGCGGCTCGCGACCCCCGCGCTCAAGTACTGGGTGTGCAAGCGCGGGCCCCACCATGCCTACGAGGCGATGGAATGCCTCGGCGGCAACGGATACACCGAGTCGTTCCCGCTCGCCCGGCGCTACCGCGAGCAGCCGGTGATGGCCATCTGGGAGGGATCCGGGAACGTCATCGCCCTCGACGTGCTGCGGGCTCTCGCGCGCGACGCGGAGTCCGCCGAGGCCCTCCGCGACGAACTGGAGACGACCAGGGGAGCGCACGCGCTCCTGGATGCGCACGTCGGCCGCACGCTGCGGCTGCTCGGTGAGGTGGCGGGGGACATGGATGGCGCCCAGGCGCAGGCGCGCCGGCTCACCGAGTCGCTGGCGCTCGCGCTCCAGGGGTCGCTCATGGTGCGGCACGCGCCCGCGCACGACGCGGAGACCTTCCTCGCCGCGCGGCTCGGCGAGGATCGGGGTGCGCAGTACGGCGTGCTGCCACGCGGGACGGATGCGGCCGCCATCCTCGCCCGCCACTGAACCGCCCCGCTACCGTGGGTGGATGACGACGGATCGCCCGGGAGTGCTCGCGTCTGTGCGCGACGACTTCCCCCGCTGGTACCAGGACGTTCTCGAGAAGGCCGAGCTCGCCGACAACGGGCCGGTGCGCGGGACGATGGTGATCCGACCGTACGCCTACGCGATCTGGGAGCGGATGCAGGCCGAGGTCGATGCCCGGATCAAGGCCGCGGGCGCGGAGAACGTCTACCTTCCGCTGTTCATCCCGCAGTCGTACCTCGAGCGTGAGGCCGAGCACGTCGAAGGGTTCAGCCCCGAGCTCGCGGTCGTGACGCACGCCGGCGGCAAGGAGCTGACCGAGCCGGTCGTCGTGCGCCCGACGAGCGAGACGGTGTTCGGCGAGGTCATGGCGAAGTGGGTCCAGTCGCACCGCGATCTGCCGCTGCTGCTCAACCAATGGGCGAACGTCGTCCGCTGGGAGCTGCGGCCCCGCCTGTTCCTCCGCACGAGCGAGTTCCTGTGGCAAGAGGGGCACACGGCGCACGCGAGCAGGGAGGATGCGGCGGCCTACGCCCGGCGCATCCATCTCGGCGTCTATCGCGACTTCCTGCAGGAGGTCCTCGCGATCCCGGCCCTCGTCGGCGTCAAGACGCGACGGGAGCGCTTCGCCGGCGCGATCGACACCCTGACGTGCGAGGCGATGATGGGCGACGGCAAGGCCCTGCAGATGGCGACGAGCCACGAGCTCGGACAGAACTTCGCGCGTGCCTTCGGCATCACCTATTCGGATGCCGACGGCGTCGAGCAGACCTGCTGGACGACGTCGTGGGGCTCCAGCACCCGGATGATGGGCGGACTCATCATGTCGCACGGCGACGACCGCGGCCTGCAGGTGCCCCCGCGCATCGCGCCGATCCAGGTGGTCGTGCTGGCCGTCAAGGACGATCCGGATGTGGCAGCGGCCACCGCCCGCATCGCGGCGGCGCTCACGGAGGCGGGTGTCCGGGTGCGGGTCGACGAGCGCACGAACCAGGGCTTCGGCCGCCGCGCGACCGACTGGGAGCTGAAGGGCGTTCCGGTGCGGATCGAGGTCGGGCCGCGCGACGTCGCCGCGGGCACCGTCACCGTCGTGCGCCGGGACCGCCGCGAGAAGGCGGTGGTGGCCGCGGACGGGGTGGTCGCCGCGATCGTCGAGACCCTCTCGGCCCTGCAGGTGGAGTTCGCGGCGAGCGCCCGCAGGCGCCTCGACGAACGGATCGTCGACGTCGAGACGCTGTCCGACGCGCGAGCCGCCGCGGCCACGGGCTTCGCCCGCATCCCCTGGAGCGTGCTCGGCGAAGACGGGGAGCGGGAGCTCAACGAGGGCGCCGTCACCGTGCGCTGCCTGCAGACTCCGGACGGCCGCATCCCGTCCGGAAGCGATGCCGGCGAACTCGTGGCGATCGTGGGCCGCAGCTATTGAGCGCATCCGGGTCTCCGCGTTCGCGGAGACCCGGATGGGTCAGATCTGCTCGTCACCACTGGCGGACGTGCTCCGCCGGGTGGTCTGGACCTGCGACTCGGGGTCGACCATCGTGCGATTCGTCGTCACGGTCCGCTTCCGCCGCAGCGAGAAGATCAGACCGAGCACGAAGACGACCGCGCCCGCGATCATCAGGATGTAACCCACCAGATGCAGGTCGATCCACGAGACCGAGATGTTGAGGGCGAATTCGAGGATCGCGCCGATGACGAAGAGGACGATTCCTGTTCCGATGCTCATGGTGCACCTCCTGATGCGCGCGAGCGGTTCGCGCGTCCGTGGCCATGCAATCCCCGTCGGGATCGCGAGCCGACGCATTCCACGCTGTCACGCGAGGCGGATGCGGTGGGCGGAATACAGGTGGTTCCCCGGACCTCGGAGCGGAGTGTCAGGCTCGGCGTACGGCCCGGCGTAGGCGTACAGCGCCCGTTCAGGCGAGCTCGTGGATGTCGGCTCCCCGGTGCCGGAGCCGGCCCCGACTGACCGTCCCCTCGAGGGCGGCACGCGTTGCTGCTGGAACCCCGACGGAGCGTCACCGACGTCGGGAGCACGCCGCCGCCGCGCTACCGTGAGAGCGTGATGTCCCAAGCGCGCTGCCCGCACTGCCGGAGCTTCGTCTACCTCGACACCCTCGTCTGCCCGGGCTGCGAGGCCGAGCTCGCGTACCACGTGCCCACGCGTGCGTTCGTCGGCATCCGCAAGGGCCAGGCGGTCGTCGACGGCGAGAACTGGTACACGTGCTCGAACCGTGACTGGGGCTGCAACTGGCTCGTCTGGGAGAACGCGTCCGCCGGCCGCTGCTTCTCGTGCCGCCTGACGCGCAGACGGCCGGAGCTGAACGACACGGTCGCGCTCGAGAAGCTCGCGAAGACGGAGGAGGCGAAGCGCCGGCTCCTCCTCCAGCTCGCCGATCTCGGCCTCCCGATCGTCGGGTGGGAACAGAGGAAGGGCGGACTCGGGTTCGACCTCATCTCCAGCTTGTCCGAAGGCAAGCACGTCACGATCGGTCACGCCAACGGGATCATCACGATCGACCTCGCGGAGAACCTCGACGACCGCCGCGAGGCGCTGCGCGTGAAGCTCGGCGAGCCGTACCGCACGATGCTCGGGCACCTCCGTCACGAAATCGGTCACTACTACCAGAACGTCCTTCTCGGCGACGACGCACTGTGGGATCGCTGCCGCGAACTCTTCGGCGATGAGCGTACGAGTTACCGCGACGCCATCAAGCGCCACTACAAGTTCGGCGCGCCGACCGGCTGGCACGAGTCATTCATCTCCGAGTACGCGACGATGCACCCGTGGGAGGACTTCGCGGAGACCTTCGCGCACTATCTGCACATCACCGGCACCCTCCAGACGGCGGCTGTCATCGGCATCCATCTCGACGCGTCGGTGACCAACCTGCGCGACACGGACGTCGTGCCGCTCGCGTCGTACCGCTACGAGCCGATCCAGCGCCTCCTCACCGACTGGGAATGGATGTCGCAGGCCTTCAACCGCATCAACCGCTCGATGGGGTTCGGCGACCTCTATCCGTTCACGATCGTCGCCCCCGTGCGCCACAAGCTCGCCTTCATGCATGACATCGTCACGCGCGCGCCGATCAACGAGGACGAACAGGAGGCGCTCGTGACGGCGCCCGCGGCAGGGAGCGCTTAGCGCCTCATTCGGGGACGCCATCGTCGCGGGCGAGGCTGCGGCGACCCGCCCACGGCGAGTCCCTCAGTGCTCGTGGCCGTGCGGGTCTTCGGCTCCGGCCCCGGCCGCAGGATCGGTGGCGGGCGCCGTGCCGACGGCATCCGTCACCGCGCCGCGCGAGTGCGCGACCCGGCCACCCACCATCGTGACCTCGGCGTGCTCGGCGAGCAGGCCCGCCGGGTCGCCTTCATGCGTGTAGAGGTCTCCGGACCACACGACGAGGTCCGCGAGCATTCCGGCACGCAGTGTGCCACGATCGGCTTCGGCGTGCCAGGCGCGCGCACCGTGAACCGTGTACGCCTCGAGCGAGCGGTCGATGCCGACGCGTTCCGCCTCGGTCCAGGCATCCGTTCCGTCCAGGGCTGCGCGGGTGGCCGCGGAGTACACCCCGACGAGCGGATCCATCTCGCCGACCTGCCAGTCGCTCGAGAAGGCGACGGTGGCGCCGGAATCCAGAAGGCTCTTGAACCGCCACGCGCGGTCCCAGCGCTCTTCGCCGACGTTCTCCATCCAGGTCCCCGCGACGAGGTCGGGTGAGCAGTGGCGCGGCTGCATCGCCGCCGTCACTCCGAGCTCCCGGAAGCGGGACAGGTCGTCGGGATGCAGGCACTCGACGTGCACGATGCCGTGACGACGGTCGACGGTGCCGTTCACGCGCTGCGCGTTCTCGATGGCGTCGAGGGCGAGACGGATGCCGGCGTCGCCGGTCGCGTGGGTGTGGGTCTGCAGGCCCAGCCGGTCGAGCTCGGTGATGACGTCGACGAGCTCGCGGCCGCCGTTCCCGGCGTAGCTCGGTCGCCCGCGCCGTCCGGGACGGTTCGCGTAGTCCTCGAGCATGAGCGCGGTGTGCGGCTCGATGACATCGTCGGAGTAGAGCTTCACCGGACCGACCTGCAGGAGCGGATCGGTCGTGAAGCCGTCGATCGTGTCGCGCAGGCGGCGGCGGAATCCGCCGTCCGCGCCGACCGGGTGGAAGAGGGCCGCGATCACGCGGGATGTGAGCACGCCCTCGGCGAGCGCGCGCTCGAACAGCGGCAGCTCGGCGAGGGGGACCTGCGGCTCGACGACCGTCGTGACGCCCAGGGCCGTCGCCATCCGCATGCTCGACTGCAGCTTCCGATACCGTTGAGCGGGGGAGTACATCGGGATGTCGCGCTGCAGCTGCGCGAGCCCGGCCTCCGTCATCGCGCTCGTGTAGAAGTCGGTGACCCAGCCGGTCGGCTCGCCGGTGACCGCGTCGCGTTCCGGACGTCCCCACGCGATGTCGCCGCCGTCCAGGATCCCGAGGGCCTGCAGCGCCGCACGGCTCAGCCACACCGAGTGCTGGTCGTACGTCGTGACGAAGATCGGGCGATCGGTGAGCCCGGCAAGGTCCGAGGCGTCCGGGCGCCGGTTCTCGACGATCGAGTAGACGGCGTTCTCCGCACAGATCCAGTCGAGATCGGGGCGGGATGCGGCGAACCCGCCGATGCGGCGGCGCACCTCGTCCAGGTCGTGCGCGCCCTCCAGGCTCACCGCGTCCTCGTCGAAGCCGAGGAGGAGGTGGTTGTGGCTGTCGATCATGCCCGGGGTGACGAGGCGCCCGTCGGCCTCGACGGTACGGCGGGCGGCGGGTGCGTCGGCGGCCGGTCCGACGTAGACGATGCGGTCGCCGTCGACGCCGACGGCCTCCGCCCACGGCTCGGCCGGGTCGAACGTGCGCACGCGGGCGCCGGTGATGAGTGTGTCGATAGCGGGCATGTCGTCCTCGGGGAAAATTCTTTGACTCAAGTGTCAAAGAATGCTTCCAGGGTTGCACGATCCTCAGCTAGTGTCAACGGATGGCCCGTCCGAAGCGTCAGGAGGAGCGCCGCGCAGCGCTCATCGAAGCGACCTATCTCGCCGGCGCGGAGCGCGGCCTGCGCGCGCTGTCGCTCACCGACGTCGCCGAGAAGGCGGGGCTCACACGCGGGGCGATCCTGTACTACTACGAGGACCTCGACGCGCTCCTTGTCGAAGCGCATTCCGCCGGCGTCGCCCGCTTCTGCGACGAGCGCGACGCGCGGATCGCACAGCTCGACGATCCTCGGGAGCAGCTGGGGGTGGCGATCGACGCAGGGCTTCCCTCGGGCCCGGACGACGCGCTGATGAGCCTGCTCTACGAGTTCGACGTCCTCGCCGGCGGCTCTGCGCTCCACGACGAGCTCGTGCAGAAGCTGTACCTCCGCCAGCTGGACACCTACCGCCGCGTGATCGCCGCCGGCCGGGAGTCGGGAGCGTTCTCGCCGCGCCTGGACGACGAGCAGCTCGCGATGACGTTCGTCGCGCTCGAGGATGCGTACGGCCTTCATATCGTCGGCGGCAACGCGCTCATGACGGTCGATGCGGCCCGCGACGCGATGCGGGCGGTGGCAGGTGATCTCGGCTGCCGTCCCGCGGACTGATCAGGCGGCGACGGATGCGACCGCGCGCGCGGTCTCGATCGCATCGAGGAGGCGCTGTCGCAGTGCCTGCCCGCGATCGGTGAACCCGCGCTGACGGCGCACGTATTCGGCCTTGCCCTCCGGCGTCTCGATCGCGACGGGCTCGGCGCCCCACGCGCGCAGGTCGTACGGAGAGGCCTCCATGTCGAGTCGTCGGATGTCGC
Organism: Microbacterium candidum; assembly: GCF_030315975.1. Classification (GTDB taxonomy): domain Bacteria; phylum Actinomycetota; class Actinomycetes; order Actinomycetales; family Microbacteriaceae; genus Microbacterium; species Microbacterium candidum. The sequence goes on from NZ_JASXSZ010000003.1 coordinate 84,758, forward strand.
GCGCCAGCGTGAACGCATCGAGCAGCAGCTCGCCCGGCACGAGCGGGCCGAGCTTGATCGACCACTTGTAGACGTCCATGCCGGCGTGCAGGCACCCGGGCTGTTCGAGCGCCGGCTGGTCGTCGCGAGTCAGCGGGACGCGGTTGCGCGGCACCGCGTCCGGTGTGAAGAAACGGAACGCGTCGAAGTGCGTGCAGCGGAGATCATGCCCTTCTACGACCGCATCGGTTCCCGTCTGCCCGAGCCGAAGGGGAGCCGTGTGCCGGTGTTCGTCCTGGCGATACACCATCGCCCACTCGTGGAGGCCGAAGCATCCGAACCCCGCCGGCCGGTTGAGGGCGCCGCGCACGATCCGCTCCACGGCGTCGACGAGCACGGCCTTCTCGGCGAGGAAGGCGGCTGCATCCACCCGAACCATGTCGCCGCACAGCTCGTACCACCGCCATGCGGCGCGGTCCGCCGCATCCTCGAGCTCGACTCCGGCACCCGGGTGCCACCGCCGGAGCACCGCGGGCTTGTACGAGTAGTAGCTGAACAGGAAGTCGTCGATCGGATGCTTCTCGCCCCGGGCTGCGCGGCCGCGATGATCGGCCGTGAGGGCGTCGGCGCGCTCGGCGTGGCGGGCCTCCCGCGCGCGCCAGTCGGCCACGGCGAGAACCGTCACGCGGCCTCGACCGGATCGATCAGCTCGGGGGAGTCGTTGCGCACGTTGCCGACGGCCTTCGACACGACGTGGTTGTCGAGCGTGTCGGCCAGGGCCGGGGCCGCATCGATCGCCGCATCGAGGACGTCGCCGACGTTGTCGACGGTGGGGTCGAGCCAGGCATCGGCGAAGTCGGCGTCGAGGAACAGCGGCATGCGGTCATGGATCGACCCGAGCGCTCCGATGGAGTCGCGCGTGAGGATCGTGAAGCTCAGCAGCCATCGGTTCGGGTCGTCGTCGGCGGCCGCCGGGTTGCGCCACCACTCGTAGAGACCGGCGAAGAACAGCGGCTCGTCGCCGGCGGGGTGGATGTAGTGCGGAACCTTGCCCGTATCCGTCGTCTTCCACTCGTAATAACCGGATGCCGGCACAACCGCGCGCCGCTTGATGAGGGCGTTGCGGAACATCGGCTTGTCTTCGACCTCTTCGGCGCGCGCGTTGAACGCCTTGACGCCGATCGACGGGTCTTTCGCCCACGCCGGCACGAGCCCCCAGCGCGCAGGCTCCAGCCGCCGCGTCGGCGGCTCGGTCTTCGCGGAGTCGAGCACGATCGCCACGCGCGCGGTCGGCGCCACATTGTAGGAGGGCGCGGGCAGATCGTCGCCCTCGACGTCGACGCGGAGCACGCCGACGAGCTCGGAACCGACGTTGGCAACCACGAATCGACCGCACATGCCGTCAGCCTACGCGGAGGGTCGGACGTCGCTGTCGAGGATCCCGACCTCGGAGAGACGGTCGAGAAGGGCCGCGCCGTCCGGGCCGCTGACCCAGGGGACGTCGGCGGCGGAGTGGTCGTCCACGACCGTGCGGCCGCCGGCGAGGACGGCCTCCGCGGGGGACAGGCGGCGGATCGCGACGGCCGCCACGCTGTCCGGGCTCTCGCCGGCGAACGTCGTGTAGATGTCGTCGTCGTGCTGGCCGTCGTCTCCGATCAGCAGCCAGCGGATGTGCGGGAACTCCGTCGCGAGCCGCCGCAGATTCTGGAGCTTGTGGGTGCGGCCGCTGCGGAACCAGCGGTCGTGCGTCGGGCCCCAGTCGGTGAGGAGGAGCGCGCCCGAAGGGAAGAGGTGCCGCGTGAGGAACCGCATGAGCGTCGGTGCGGTGTTCCACGCACCGGTGGAGAGATAGACGACCGGCGCACCGGGCTTCTCCCGCACGATCCGCTCCAGCAGCACGGACATGCCCGGAACCGGCTGCCGTGCGTGCTCGTCGACGACGAACGTGTTCCAGGCGGCGACGAAGGGGCGCGGGAGGGCGGTCACCATGACCGTGTCGTCCACGTCGGACACGATGCCGAACCTCGTGTCCGGGGCGACGACGAGGCACCGCGACTCCACGGGCTCCCCACCCTCGACGGAGACGGTGAAGGAGTGCCAGCCCGGCTCCAGATCGGCGGGCAGAGTGACGTCGACCACGCCGCCGCGGTCGGCGACGACGTCGTGGTCGACGCCGGCGATCGTCACGCGCACCTGCGCGAATCCGATCGGCACGGCCGCGAAGCTGCGCCAGCCGCGTACCGAGGCCGTGACCTCGCGACGTTTGCGGGCGGGCAGCAGCGGCACGATCATGACCCGCCCGAGCACGCGCACCCATCCCTCGCCGCCGTAGCCGGGGAAGGTCATCACCGTCGGGGTCAGCCCGCGGTGCCGCGCACGGCGTTCTCGCCACGCATGGAAGCGGTATTCGAGGCGCGCCAGCCACAGCACGCGGGCGCGCGTGTGCTCTGCGGCGTCTCGGGGCATCCCCTCCAGTCTCCCATGCCAGCCCGGTGATCCCTGGTCTCTGCCTGGAGGTGCGCTGGCCCTAGCCTGAACGTGTGGATCCGAGGCCGGTGCGTGCGCCGTGGCGCGACCCCGAACGGCTGTTCGCGGGCGCGGCGACGCTGCATCCGGATCTCTTCTGGCTGGATGCCGGACCAGCCGCCGTGTCGGGCTGGAGCTGGCTGGGCGTCGGCTCCCCGGCCGCGACCGACGATGTCCGCGCCGTGCGGTGCGGTGGTGCGGCCGCTGAGGCCGGGCCGTTCCACGGCGGCTACGTCGGCTGGCTCGGCTATGAGGACGGCGCGGAGCGCGCCGGCGCGCCGATCGCGGAACCGGATGCCGGCATCCCCTCGAGCGCGTGGCTGCGGGCCGACCGATTCGTCGGGTTCGACCACGCCACCCGGACCGCGTGGGTGTTCGCCGAGGACGCCGAGGCCTTCGCGCGCGAACTCGACCTGTGGGACCGCGACCCGGCGGCGACCCTCCCGCCGTCGCGCGCGGTGCGCGCCCGTCACGAGCCCGCGGAGTACGCCGAGCTCGTCACGGCATGCCGCGCCGCGATCCGCGAGGGCGATGCGTATCAGCTGTGCCTGACGACACGGTTCGAGGTCGACGGCGTGGTGGACGACGTCTCCGCCTATCTGAACCTCCGTCGCGCGACCCCGGCGCACCACGGCGGCTTCATCCGCATCGACGGGGTCGCGCTCGCAAGCGCCAGCCCCGAACGGTTCCTCGAGGTCCAGGACGGCGTCGTGCGCACACACCCCATCAAGGGAACGCGCCCGCGGGGGACGGATGCGGCGTCCGATGCGGCACTGAAGGCCGAATTGCGCGCGAGCCCGAAGGAGCGCGCCGAGAACGTCATGATCGTCGACCTCATGCGCAACGACCTCGCACGTGTGGCGGACACCGGGACGGTCGTGGTCGAGAATCTCCTCGAGGTGGAGTCGTACCCCGCCGTGCATCAGCTCGTGAGCGCGGTGGCGGCGCGCATCGCGCCGGGGACGACCGTCGGACGGCTCTGGGATGCCGCGTTCCCCGCGGGAAGCATGACGGGCGCTCCCAAGCTCTCCGCCATGACGATCCTGCACAGACTCGAAGGCGCGCCCCGCGGGGTGTTCGCCGGCTGCTTCGGATGGGTCGGCGACGACGGGGGGATGGATCTCGCGATGGTGATCCGCTCGATCGTGGTCCACCGGCGCGGCGCCTACGTCGGCGCGGGCGGCGGCATCACGTGGGGGTCGATCCCTGCGGACGAGGTCGCCGAGGTCGGTGTGAAGGCGCGGGCGCCGCTCGCAGCGCTCGGGGCGAGCCTGCCGCCCGGCTGGTGAACCTGCCGTCCGGTAATCTGGAGGGCACGCTTTCGCGTGTGAACCCGCAGAACAGGATTGGCGCCTCCTCCGTGTCCCACACTTCTCCGTCCGACGACCGTTTCGACACGTATGCCATCCAGCAGAAGTGGCAGGCGCTCTGGACGGAGCACAACCCGTTCCGTGCCGGCGGGAACGAGGACACGCGTCCGCGCAAGTACGTGCTCGGCATGTTCCCGTATCCGTCCGGCGACCTGCACATGGGGCACGCGGAGAGCTACCTCTACGTCGACATCGTGGCCCGCTTCTGGCGCCACCGCGGGTACAACGTCCTGAACCCGATCGGCTGGGATTCCTTCGGCCTGCCCGCGGAGAACGCGGCGATCCAGCGTGGCGCGGACCCGCGCGAGTGGACCTACGCGAACATCGCCCAGCACAAGAAGAGCTTCCGCGAGTACGGCTCGTCGTACGACTGGAGCCGCATCCTCCACACGAGCGACCCGGAGTACTACCGCTGGAACCAGTGGCTGTTCCAGCGCCTGTACGAGCGCGGCCTCGCATACCGCAAGGACAGCCCGGTCAACTGGTGCCCGAACGACCAGACGGTGCTCGCCAACGAGCAGGTCGTCGACGGGCACTGCGAGCGCTGCGGCGCCGTCGTCGTCAAGAAGAAGCTGACGCAGTGGTACTTCCGCATCACCGACTACGCCGATCGCCTGCTCGACGACCTGAACCAGCTCGAGGGCTTCTGGCCGCAGAAGGTCATCCAGATGCAGCGCAACTGGATCGGCCGCTCGATCGGCGCCGACATCGACTTCGAGATCGAGGGACGCGCCGAGAAGGTGACCGTCTTCTCGACGCGCCCCGACACGCTGCACGGCGCGACGTTCTTCGTCGTGGCGCCGGACTCCGACCTCGCTGCGGAGCTCGTCGTGGAGTCCGGAGCCGACGTGCGCATGCGCTTCCAGGACTACCTCGAGCGCGTCCAGCGCGAGACCGAGATCGAGCGGCAGTCGACCGACCGGCCGAAGACCGGCGTCTTCCTCGAGCGGTACGCGATCAACCCGGTGAACGGCGACCGTCTGCCGATCTGGGCGGCCGACTACGTGCTGGCCGATTACGGCCACGGCGCAGTCATGGCCGTGCCTGCGCATGACCAGCGCGACCTCGACTTCGCTCGCGCGTTCGACCTGCCCGTGAAGGTCGTCGTCGACACGACCGCGCCCATCACGGGTGCCATCCCCGTGATCGAGGTGGATGAGGACGGCGTGCCCGTCGGCATCGACCTCGACGACCTGGACCCGGCGAAGACCGGCGTCGCCCTCACCGGCGACGGCCGCATGATCAATTCCGGTCCGCTCGACGGGCTGTCCAAGCGCAACGCGATCGCGCGCGCCATCGAAGAGCTCGAGAAGGCCGGCCGTGGCCGTGCCGCGAAGAACTTCCGACTGCGCGACTGGCTGATCTCGCGTCAGCGGTTCTGGGGCACTCCCATCCCGATGATCCACACGCAGGACGGTCGCATCGTTCCCGTTCCGGACGACCAGCTGCCGCTCCGTCTGCCGGACGCCGAGGGGCTCGACCTCAAGCCGAAGGGCACGTCGCCGCTCGGCGGCGCGACCATGTGGGTGGAGACGACCGATCCCGAGACAGGCGAGCCGGCGCTCCGCGACGCGGACACGATGGACACCTTCGTCGACAGCTCGTGGTACTTCCTCCGCTTCCTGTCGCCCGGTGACCCGAACGAGGCCTTCTCGACGAGCGAGGCCGACCGGTGGGCGCCCGTCGACTCCTACATCGGCGGCGTCGAGCACGCGATCCTGCACCTGCTGTACGCGCGCTTCATCACGAAGGTGCTGTACGACATGGGGCTGATCGACTTCACCGAGCCCTTCTCGACCCTCATCAACCAGGGCATGGTGCTGCTGGGCGGATCGAAGATGTCGAAGTCGAAGGGCAACCTCGTCGAGTTCGCCGCCAGCATGGTCGACCCGGGCGCCGACGTCGTGCGCATCGCGATGGCGTTCGCCGGGCCGGTCGAGGACGACATCCACTGGGAGGACGTCTCGACCACCGGCGCGCAGAAGTTCCTGGCGCGCGCGCTGCGCGTCGCGCAGGACGTCACGAGCACGAAGGACGCCGTGTGGGCGGAGGGGGATGCATCCCTCCGACGTGTGACGCATCGCCTCCTCGCCGACGCCCCGGGCCTTGTCGAGCAGACGAAGTTCAACGTCGTCGTCGCACGCCTCATGGAGCTCGTGAACGCGACCCGCAAGGCGATCGACACCGGCGCCGGCCCCGCCGACCCGGCCGTCCGCGAGGCCGCCGAGGTCACCGCGATGATCCTCGACCTCTTCGCGCCGCACACCGCCGAAGAGATGTGGGAGATGCTCGGCTACGAGCCGTTCATCGGTCTCGTGGGGTGGCGCAGCGCCGACCCCACACTGCTCGTGGAGGAGTCGGTGACGGCGGTCGTCCAGATCGACGGCAAGGTTCGCGCGACGCTCGAGGTGGCGACGCGCATCGACCAGGCGGAGCTCGAGCGACTCGCTCGGGCCGATGAGCGTGTGCGACGCGCTCTCGGCGATCGGGAGATCGTCCGCGCCGTCGTGCGCGCGCCGAAGGTCGTGAGCTTCAGCACGAAGTAGTTCCCTCCACAGGAGGGCTTGGACGGCCCGTATCCACGCATTCGCCGAATCGGCGGGCGTCGGATGCGGGCCGTCTCTAGCGTGGGGCCGTGACGACCGAGGAACCGCCCCGTGCTCGGCGACGACTCGGGGTCGGCGCCGCGATCGTCGTCGCCCTCGCGGCCCTCGCCGTCACCGTCGGCATCGGCATCCTGCGTGGTGCGACGGCGCCTGTCGACGAGGTCCCGCTCGCCGTGTCGACGACGGGTGCGGCCGTCCGCGCCGCGGCGCTCTTCGTCCACGTCTCGGGTGCGGTGCGGGCTCCCGGGCTGTACAGACTCGACGACGGGGCGCGGGTGATGGACGGCATCGCCGCGGCCGGAGGGTTCGCGGACGGTGCGGCGAAGGATGCGGTGAACCTCGCCCGCCCGCTCTCAGACGGCGAGCAGCTCGTCGTGCCGGTGGTGGGCGCCGAGCCCCCGGCTGGAGGAGGGGCTGCCTCGGGTGCCGCGTCTGCCGGCGATTCCCGCGTCAACCTCAACACCGCAGACGCGGCCGCCCTCGACACGCTTCCGCGCATCGGGCCGGCGCTCGCCGCCCGCATCGTCGCATGGCGCGACCAGAACGGGCGGTTCACGAGCGTCGACGACCTCCTGGCGGTACCGGGCATCGGCGAGAAGATGCTCGAGAGCCTCCGCGACCTGGTGACGGTGTGACGTGCGCGATCTGAGGCTCGTGCCGATCGTCGCCATCGTGTGGGGTGCAGCGTTGTCCGCACTGCTCGTGCCCACGCAAGCCTGGACGATCGCGCTCGGGCTGTGGGCGGCCGTCCCGCTCACAGCGGCGCCGCTGATCGTGCGAGCGATGAGGGCGCGGCGCTCGACCCGTGCTGCGGTCGTCTCCGACCTGGCGCTCCCCGTGGCGCGCGCCCGTCATGCGAGGCGGTGGCGTTCGACCGCGGCTGCGCTGGCGATCGCGGCGGGCGCGCTCGGCGCAGCGGCGGCCTCGCATGTGGCGCTCGCCGAGCCGGCGCGCGCTGCGGCGTCCGCTCTCGCGATCGACGGCGGCCGCGCGATCGAGGTCCACGCGGTCGTCGTCGGCAAAGTGCAGCCGGATGCCACCGGAACGCTGCGGCTCGACGCCCAAGCCGACCGGATCGACCGCGGACGCGACCGGCATGCCGTTGACATCCCGGTGAGCATCGCGGTCGCGCCCCGCGACGTCTCCGGCTCCCGATTCGATGTCGGATCGACCATCACCGCGTCAGGGACGGCGTTCCGCGCGGATGCGGGGGAGCGCGCGGTGCTCGTCGTCCGGGCGTCGCGCGGCGTGCGGGTCGAGGAGCCGCCGCAGGGTCTTCTCGCGACGGCGTCGGATCTGCGCCGGGGGCTCGTGGCCTCCGCGCGCGGACTTCCGCAGCCGGGCGCCGGCCTCATGCCCGGACTCGCCGTCGGCGACACGTCGACCGTCGATCCCGAGCTCGCGGCGGCGATGAAGATGACCTCCTTGACGCATCTGACCGCCGTCTCCGGTGCGAACTGCGCCCTCGTGGTCGGCATCGCATTCGCTGTGGCCGCCCTGTGCGGTGCGCGTCGCGGCGTGCGCGTCGCGGCAGGACTCGCGGCGCTCGCGCTGTTCGTCGGCATCGTGACGCCGGAGCCGAGCGTCGTGCGTGCAGCGGTCATGGCGGCGATCGCGATGCTCGGAGTTCTGCTCGGTCGCACGGGAGCCGGCGTGTCGCTCCTCGCAACGGCGATCGTCGTCGCACTCGTCGCAGACCCGCACCTCGCGCTCTCCCTCGGTTTCGCCCTGTCCGCGGGAGCCACGGGCGCTCTCCTCATCCTTGCTCGGCCGCTGGCACGAGGTCTGTCGCGATGGATGCCGCGGGCCCTCGCGCTCGCATTGGCGGTTCCCCTCTCCGCCGAGCTCGTCTGCGGGCCGTTGCTCATGACGATCAATCCCGCCGTGCCGCTGTACGGGATCGTCGCGAACCTCCTCGCCGACCCGGCCGCCGGGCCTGCGACGATCCTGGGTCTCGCGGCCTGCCTCGCAGCGCCCGTCCCGCCCCTGCAGTCGGGGCTGGCCGCGCTCGCCTGGATCCCTGCCGCATGGATCGCGGGCACGGCGGAGACCGTGGCATCCCTTCCGGCCCGCCTGGTGCCCTGGCTTCCCGGGCTGGCAGGCGTCGCGGCCTTCGGGACGGTATCCATCGCCGTCGCGCTCGTCGTCATCCGCCCTGCTCGCGTGCGACGCGCGGTGGTTCCGGCCGCAGCGCTCCTTGCGGCCGTCGTCGGCATCGTCTCCGGGATCGGGATCTCGCAGACCGCGGTCGCGGGAGTGAGCGTTCCCTCCGCGTGGGCGGTGGGAGCGTGCGACGTCGGGCAAGGGGATGCGCTGCTCGTGCGTTCTGCCGGACGAACGGCGTTGATCGACACGGGACCGGATCCCGCTCCGGTGGCCGCGTGTCTTGCGAAGCTGGGCATCGATCGGGTCGACCTGCTGGTGGTGACCCACTACGACAAGGACCACGCGGGCGGCCTGGAAGCCGTGGCGGGCCGAGTCGACACGGTTCTGCACGGCCCGCCCGCAACGGCGGCGAACCAACGTGTCCTCGACCGCCTCGAGCGCACGGGCGCGCACGTGGTGGCGGCGTCCGCGGGTATGAGCGGCTCGCTCGGCGCCGCCATGTGGACGGTGCTATGGCCGCCACCGCGCAGCAAGGCGTTCACGTCGGGCAACCAGGCGTGCGTCGTGCTCGATGTGCGTGGGGGCGAGGTCCCGCCCTCGATCTTCCTGTGCGACACGGACGCGGTCGCGCAGCGCGCGCTGCTGTCGTCGCGAGCGGTCCTGCCGCCGTATGCGGTCGTGAAGGTGGCGCACCACGGCAGCGCCGACCAGGAGAAGGCCTTGTACGCGGCCCTGCGGGGTCCGGTCGCACTCATCTCCGTCGGAGCGGGCAACGACTACGGCCATCCGCGCGCGCCGACGCTCGCATTCCTCATGGCGCTGGGTGCCCGCATCCACCGCACGGACCAGGAAGGGATGCTCCTCGTCTCCGTCACCGACGGCGGGGTGCGGGTGTGGCACGAGCGTGCTCCGCCGTCCGGTGCCGGGGCGCCGACGCCCGGGCGTTGAAGGGCGTCCCGGCCGAGGCCCTGTCGGTGGTGCCGGATAGGCTGGATGCATGGCCCCGGCACCCCGACGCACTCCCGCAGCGAAGTCGGGGGCGCGAGCCGGCACCGTGCGATCCGTGATCCCGCAGCTGTCCTGGCGCAGCCCGCAGCCGGCACCGATCGTGCTCGTGTCCGGCCCCGAGGAGGTCTGCGCCGAACGGGCGATCGCGTCCGTGCGCGACTATCTGCGCGCCGAGGACGACAGCCTCGAGATCTCCGATCTGCGCGCCGACGACTACGCATCCGGGTCCCTGCTCGGCGTGACCGCGCCCTCCCTCTTCGGCGAGCCGCGGCTCGTGCGCATCTCCGGTGGCGAGAAGATGTCCGACGCGTTCCTCACCGAGGCGCTCGCGTACCTCGAGACTCCGCAGGAGGGTGCGACCGTCATCCTGCGGCATACAGGGGCGAGCGTGCGCGGCAAGAAGCTGTTGGACGCCATCCGCGCAGGCACCGGTCACGGCGTGGAGGTCGCGTGTCCCGCGATCAAGCGCGACTCCGACCGGTTCGACTTCGCCGCCGCGGAGTTCTCCTCCGTCGGGCGGCGGATCGCCCCGGCCGCGCTGCGCAACCTCGTCTCGGCCTTCACCGACGATCTCACCGAGCTCGCCGCGGCCTGCCAGCAGCTGATCTCCGACGTCCCCGGCGACATCACCCCCGAGATCGTGGAGCGGTACTACGGCGGTCGCGTCGAGACCTCCGCCTTCACCGTCGCCGACACCGCCATCGCGGGCCGCTACGGCGACGCGCTCGTCGCACTGCGCCAGTCGCTCGACTCCGGAGTCGACCCGGTTCCCCTCGTCGCCGCGATCGCGATGAAGCTGCGGACGATGGCGCGCGTCGCCGGGAGCCGAGAGCCCGCCGGAGTCCTCGCGTCCCGCCTCGGTATGAAGGACTGGCAGGTCAACAATGCGCGGCGCGACCTCTCGGGCTGGAACGAGCAGAGCCTGGGGCTCGCGATCATGGCGACGGCGCAGGCGGACGCCGACGTGAAAGGAGCATCTCGAGATGCCGTCTACGCACTCGAGCGCCTCATCACGATCATCGCGACACGCGCGCCGTACGGCGGCTGACTTCGCGCGACCGGAATGCAGAAGGCCCGCCCCTCACGGGACGGGCCTTCGGACGTTCTCGGCTCAGAGAGCGTTGACCTGCTTCGCGATCGCCGACTTGCGGTTCGCGGCCTGGTTGGCGTGGATGACGCCCTTGCTCACGGCCTTGTCGAGCTTCTTCGACGCCTTGCGCAGCGCCTTCTCAGCGGCAGCCTTGTCGCCCGCGGCGACGGCCTCGCGGGTGCGGCGCACCTCGGTCTTCAGCTCGCTCTTGACGGACTTGTTGCGCTCGCGCGCCTTCTCGTTGGTCTTGTTGCGCTTGATCTGCGACTTGATGTTCGCCACGTGGACGCTCTTTCGTTCGGATTTGATCGGTTGTTGCCGGCGAACACGAGAGGGGCGTCGCACGGCGGTCGCGAGGGTTTGGGACACCCCACACGCAAGCCAAAGGCAGAGTCTATCAGGTCGGGCTGTCAGCCACGTCCGCGGACGCGGGAGTGTCGGATTCGGCATCCCCTTCGACATCGCGCTCACCCGGTCCGTCGCCGCGCTCGAGGGTCGCCAGCGCGACATCCAGGAGCGCGTTGAAGACGCGCGGACGCATGGCCGTCACCAGATGGGTCGTGCGCGGCACGATGATGAGTTCCGCATCGGGTCGAAGCGTCGTGAAGAGCCGCTCATGGAGACGCAGCTGGTCGAACTGCCCATTGATGAACCAGAGCGGCACATGGATGCGGGGGAGCGCCGCCTCCAGATCCAGGTGCTCGAGGCTCTCCAGCGCCGGGTCCTGTGCGTCGAAGGCGTAGCCGCCCGCCGCGAAGTCATCGCGGGTCTCGAGCGGCAGAGTCAGCTCCAGGTAGCGGTCGGAGATCCATTCGCCGCGCCCGGGGAACCGGTCGAGGCCGCGAACCAGGGCCCGATACGTCAAGAGCGCACGTCCTCGTGGGAGCGAGGTGCACCCTGCGGCGATGAGGCCCGCGATCGGCGGCGCATCGACGCGGCCCGCGTACTCGAGGGAGAGGAGTCCGCCCATCGAATGCGCGACGAGCAGGACGGGTCCGTGCGCCGCGGAGGCGCGGACGGCGCGGTCGATGGTGGCGAACGCCTCGTCGAGAGTGAACTGCTCGTCGCGGCGGGTGCCGTGTCCGGGAAGGTCGACCGTCGTGAAGGGGTTGCCGCGTGCGGCGAGATGCTCCTCCTGCGGTCGCCACATGGTTGCGGACGTGCGGATGCCGTGCACGAACACGACCTGGATCACCACCTCACCAGGCTATCGCCGCGTGCCGCACCGGATCCCTGGCGCGCGAAGGCCCCCGGATTCCGAGCAGGAATCCGGAGGCCCTCGCTGATGGAACCGATCAGCTGATGGGCTTCCAGGGCTGCTTCTTGGCAGCCGCACCCGGCACATCGCCCTGCGTCCACCACTGGGCGACGTACTTCACGCCGTTGTAGTCGACGACGTCACCCGTGTTGAAGATCCGCGTCGCGGTCCACTCCACCGAGCCGTCACCCGCGGTCGCCAGCTGCGCCCACACGACCTTCTTGGAGGCGCCGGGCACCTCGCCCTTCGTGTAGAACTGCGCCCGCCAGATGGACCCCTTGTAGGTGACCAGGTCGCCCGCGACATACGCGGTGCCCGCCGCCCACGCCGCCGGTGCAGGCAGGTTGAGGCCGACGACCTCCGGGTTGTGGTCGGAGGCGGCGAACGGCTCGCCGCCGTCGAACAGCCGGGTCACGTTGTAGTTGAAGCGGCTGTAGTTGAAGGCGACCGACTCCTGGGCGTTGATCTGCCAGATGTCGGCACCGGTCACCATCTTCAGCGCGGCCGGGTTCGCCAGCACGTGGTCGAGCGATCCCTGGAGGCCGTTGTAGGAGTAGGTGTGCTCGCCCTCGTCGAATGCGGTCGCGAGGTCCGTGTAACCGGCCTTGTAGAGCTCGGTCATCGGATCCTCGTGCGTGTAGGCGTTGAAGTCGCCGAGCAGAACGATCCGCTCGGTGTGGAGCCCCGCGGCGACCGAGTCGGCGAAGGCGACCGTCGCCTGCGCCTCCTTGACGCGGGTCATGTTGAACGCCCCCTGGTCGAGGGCCGGCGAGGAGGTGTCCTGTTCATCACCGGGATACAGCGGGTTGCCGCTTCCCTTCGACTTCCAGTGGTTGGCGACGACGACGAAGACGTCGGCATCCGTGGCGTTCGCCCGCTTGAACCCCTGCGCCAGAGGCTGACGAGCGATCGAGAACGGCTGGCCGGGACCGGACTGGTCGGCGAGCACCTTCGAGGCGCCGACGAGTGCGACCTCGGCGGGCTTGTAGATGAACGCCGTGCGGATGACATCCTGCTGGGTGAGCGGCGGGAGCGCGCTCTCGGCAGGGGACGGCGCGTAGGCCCACGTCGGCGACCCCGCCGCCTTGTTCAGCGCGTCGACCAGACCTGCGAGCGCGGTGTCGCGATCATGACCGAACTTGACGGAGTTCTCGACCTCCTCGAGGGAGACGATGCTCGCGCCGAGGCGGTTGATGCCGGTGACGATCTTCTCCTGCTGGCGCTGGAAGCTCGCATCGTCGGCCGCTCCGCGCGGGCCCGGCTTGCCGTCCTTCGTGGTGCAGGACTTGACGGTGATCCGGACGCCTGCGCGGTCGGTGTACCACGTGCAGGTGCCGAGTCCGGCGCCGACGAACTTCTCACCGGTGGTCGGGAAGTAGTTCTGGACGTTGAACGTCGCCAGACGGGCGTCGCCGCCCGTCGTGGCGGGCCGCTCGTTCGGCGCGCGCGTGTCGCCGAAGGCGACGACGGCAGCACCGTCGTCCTGCACCTGCGCGGTCGGCTGGAAGTTCCACACGCTGTTGCGGTACTCGAGCACGACCGGACCGCGGAAGGTGACCGACGAGCCGATGCGCACCGGGTTGGCGTCGCTCAGCCACGGCAGCGCGGTCGCGGTGTTCGCGCCCTGGGAGTAGTTCACGTTGGCGCCGTCATCGAGCGTGATCATGCGCGCGGCGTTGTCGGCGACGACGGCCTTGGCCTCCGCGGAGCCGGGAGTGCCGGCATCCGTCGGCTGACGCAGGGGCGTGGTACCGGCCGCGAGCGTGAACGAACCGTAGAAGTTCGCGTTGTAGTTGTCGGCGACCGTGAAGTCGCCCAGCGGTGCGATCAGCTCCCCTTCGTGGGCCTCCTTCTGGGCCTCGCTCTTGAGGTCGTCCCACGTGAGCGCCGCAGGCGTCACCGCGGGAAGCGGCGTCGCGAGCTTCGCGACCTTCGGCGACGTGATCTCCGTCGTGCCCTGGTATTCCTCGACCTTGCCCGTCACGGTGACGCTGTCGCCGATCTCCACCTGGCCGGCCGAGATCGAGCCGTAGACGAACACGGCGTCGGACTCGCCGGGGGTCGCGTCGACCGCGCCACCGGCCCCGCCGGTCTCGAGATAGAAGCCGTTGTAGCCGCCCGTGCGGTAATCGGCGGTGACGACGCCTTCGGTCGTGACCGTCTTGCCGGCATACGGCGATGTGTCGGTCGCCCCCTGGATCTGGGCGATCGTCAGCGGAATGGGGTCGCCGCCGTCCGGGGGCGTGGTGCTGCTGCCGGAGCCCTCGGGCGTCGGGGCGAGCTTCGTGAAGTCGGCCGCGTTGTTGTCGGTGTCGAGTCCCGCAGCCGTGCGCTGGTAGCTCAGGGTCACCGAGTTGCCGGTCACGGCCGTCCCCTCGGGCGACGCGCCGGTGCCCCAGCCGACCTTGTCGATGATCGATGCATCCGTCGGTGCGACGGGTGTGGTGCTCGCGGCGAGGTAGAACGTGCCGCTCGTACCCGACGGGTTCACCCCGCCGCTCGCGGTCAGATCGGGAGCGGGCAGGGGGAGCCCGTTGGTGCCGTTGCTCGTGAGCTGGATCAGGAAGTGCCCGTGGGCGGGCACGCTCCCGCTCAGGCCGAAGATCTGGGCGGCGTTCGGGGGAGCGGTGTTCCCGGCGGAGCGGTACTGGAGCGTGTCGCCGGCGAGGCTGATGGCGGAGGACGTCGGGTTGTAGAGCTCGACGAACTTGTTCGTGTAGGACGCGCTGGCAGAGCCGCCGTTGAGGTACACCTCGCTGATGACGAGATCCGTGCCCGCCGTGTTCGCGAATGCGGGCGCCGACAGCCCGGCGCCGAGGAGACACGCCGCGGTCGCGGCTGCTGCCGCGACGGCGACGCGTCGCTTGTGGATCGAGGGCATCGAGGCCCACCTCCATGATTCTGGGGATCGGTTGGACGGCCGCGCAGTACGCGGCGATGGACCTACCCTGCCGTGCACAGCCGACAATCAAAAGGATCTGCTGGGAAAAGTTGATGAATTCTCTGTAATCGACGGCCGGCGCCCCGGATCGGGCGGTCGACCGCCTCCAGGGCGCCGCATCCGACGACGGCACGGATGCCCCGTAGAATCTTCTGGACATGTCACCGCGCGCCCTGAAGCCCCTCGAGCCGTCCGCCACCCCGCCCGAGCTGATCCGCAATTTCTGCATCATCGCCCACATCGACCACGGCAAGTCGACCCTGGCCGACCGGATGCTGCAGATCACCGGCGTGGTCTCCGACCGCGACATGCGCGCGCAGTACCTCGACCGCATGGACATCGAGCGCGAGCGCGGCATCACGATCAAGTCGCAGGCCGTGCGCATGCCGTGGTCCTCCGCCGACCCCTCGACAGGCTCGGGGACCGCGTTCGCGCTGAACATGATCGACACCCCCGGGCACGTCGACTTCACGTACGAGGTGAGCCGCAGCCTCGCCGCGTGCGAGGGAGCGATCCTCCTGGTGGATGCCGCTCAGGGCATCGAGGCGCAGACGCTCGCGAACCTGTATCTGGCGCTCGAGAACGACCTCACGATCATCCCGGTCCTGAACAAGATCGACCTGCCCGCCGCCGACCCGGAGAAGTTCGCGCTCGAGCTCGCGAATCTCATCGGGGGCGACCCGGACGATGTGCTGCGCGTGTCGGGCAAGACCGGTCAGGGCGTCGAAGAGCTCCTCGACCGGATCGTGCGCGACATCCCCGCCCCGAAGGGGGATGCGGACGCGCCCGCGCGCGCGATGATCTTCGACTCCGTGTACGACGCGTATCGCGGTGTCGTCACCTATGTCCGGATGGTCGACGGGCACCTCTCGCCGCGCGAGCGCGTGCAGATGATGTCCACGAAGGCGACGCACGAGCTGCTCGAGATCGGCGTGTCGAGCCCCGAGCCGGTCCCCACCAAGGGTCTGGGCGTCGGCGAGGTCGGATACCTGATCACGGGCGTGAAGGACGTGCGCCAGTCGAAGGTCGGCGACACGATCACGAATCTCCGCAAGCCCGCCACGGAGCCGCTTCCCGGCTACACGGACCCGAAGCCGATGGTCTTCTCCGGCATCTACCCGATCGACGGCAGCGACTACGCCGACCTCCGCGAAGCGCTCGACAAGCTCAAGCTCTCGGACGCTTCGCTCCAGTACGAGCCGGAGACATCGGTCGCGCTCGGTTTCGGCTTCCGCTGCGGATTCCTCGGACTCCTGCACCTCGAGATCATCACCGAGCGGCTGTCGCGCGAGTTCGGTCTCGACCTCATCACCACCGCGCCGAGCGTCATCTACGAAGTCACGACCGACACGGGCGAGCACGTCACGGTGACGAACCCGAGCGAGTATCCCGACGGCCGCGTCGCGTCCGTGAGCGAGCCGGTCGTGAAGGCCGCGATCCTTCTGCCGAAGGACTACGTGGGCACCGTGATGGAGCTGTGTCAGGGGCGGCGCGGGCAGCTGCTCGGCATGGAGTACTTCAGCGAGGAGCGCGTCGAGCTCCGCTACAACATGCCGCTCGGCGAGATCGTCTTCGACTTCTTCGACCAGCTGAAGAGCCGCACGCAGGGCTACGCGAGCCTCGACTACGAGCCCGCCGGCTCGCAGGAGGCCGACCTCGTCAAGGTCGACATCCTGCTGCAGGGCGACAAGGTGGATGCCTTCAGCTCGATCGTGCACCGCGACAAGGCGTACGGCTACGGCACGATGATGACCGAGCGCCTGCGCAAGCTCATCCCGCGCCAGCAGTTCGAGGTCCCGATCCAGGCAGCGATCGGCGCCCGCATCATCGCGCGCGAGAACATCCGCGCGATGCGCAAGGACGTCCTCGCCAAGTGCTACGGCGGCGACATCACCCGCAAGCGCAAGCTCCTCGAGAAGCAGAAGGAGGGCAAGAAGCGCATGAAGATGGTCGGTCGCGTGGAGGTCCCTCAGGAGGCGTTCATCGCCGCGCTCTCCGGAGACGTCGAGACGGGCAAGAAGTAGAGAACGGCACGGTGCGTCGCACCGTGCCGTTCTCGATACCGCTGGATTACTTCTTGTCGTCGTCCTTCGCGGCGGCCTTGGCGTCCGCGGCGACGGCCTGGTCGACGGCCTTCTCGACGATCTTGTCGGCCTTCACGAGCGCCTCGCGGATCTTCACCTCGCCCGGGTCGGAGACCAGAGCGATGATGCCGGAGTGGCCGGGCTCGATCGCATCCTGCAGCTCCTCCGCCAGCTCCTTCTTGTGGTGGTGCTCGCGCAGCTTGCCGATGATGCCACCACCGGCGCCGACGACGAGGACGCTGCCGAGGATCGAGGGCGGGAACAGGATGCCGACGACGGCGCCGCCGACGGCGCCCCAGCCGAGACCCTCGCGGGTGCTGTGGTCGGTCACCTTCTGCACGTCGAGCTTGCCATCCTCGCCGCGCTTGACGACGAGAACACCTTCGATCTTGACGGTTGCGCCGTCTTCGACCTGCTTGAGAGCCTCGTAGGCCTCCATGGCGACGTCGGCGTCGGCGAAGTCGGCGGCGATCAGCGTGTACGCGCCGTCGCTGATGGCCGCGGCCTCAACGGCGACCGCGTCGTCTGCGGAGTTGTCGTCCGCGGGAGCAGTTGTCTCATCTGTCATGTCGGGTTCCCCTTCGTTTTTCGAATGCCTGACGGTCGTCAGTATAGGGACCGCGGGTGTCCGGCTGACATTCCGGATCCAGGTGCTGCTCAGTGGGCCCGGGTAGGGTGGAGGTCATGCGGCGCGGGACTTTCCGAGACGAGACTGTCGACTATGCGGCGGTGGGCGCGACGCAGGCGTCGGACCTGCTGCAGTATCCGCCGGAGCGGAGCGTCCCGGCAGCGGAGTCGTGGCGCATCGGCAGCGGCGAAGCGCGCTTCCACAGCGCGGGTGAGGCACTGCTGTCCTGGAAGGCCCTGCGTGACGGCGGGCTGACCGTCTCGGACGTGCGGCCGGCGTCCGGCCCCATGTACACCGGTGTCAGCTTCGACGCGGAGGGTCACCCGATCGGCGCCTCCAAATTCGAGGCGGATCAGCGCTTCGACGCGGACGGCACGCCGTACGTCAGCGCGGGGGAGACGATCCACGTGCGCGGCCGCGTGAACGGGCTCAAGGCAGACGGCGAGCTGCGCGTCATCTTCGTCGTCGAGGAGCCGCGGCGCGTCGGCTTCGCGCTCGGCACCGTCGACGGCTCGGTCGTCAGCGGCGAGGAGTCGTTCATGCTGGACTGGCGCAGCGACACCGACGAGGTGTGGTTCACGGTGCGCGCGTTCGACGCACCCGCGTCCTTCTTCTACAAGGTGTTTCCCGGGCTCGTGAAGAAGCGCCGCCGCGCTCTGTTCCAGCGGTACCTGCGCGCGATCTCGCCGCTGTACACGTCCGCGACCTGATGGGCTCCGCCCTGCCGATCGGCGACCCGGCTCCGGCCGACGGGGCGCTGCCCGACGACCTGCGGATCGATGCGGCGACGGACTTCGGCGTCTATCTGCACGTCCCGTTCTGCCGCGTGCGGTGCGGGTACTGCGATTTCAACACGTACACGTCGGACGAGCTGCGCGGAGCGCGGCAGGATCAGTACGCCGACACCCTGCTCGGCGAGGTGGCGCTCGCGCGCGGGGTGCTGACGGATGCCGGACCCCTGCGCCCCGCATCCACGGTCTTCTTCGGCGGCGGAACGCCGACGCTCTTGCCGCCGGGCGATCTCGCCCGCATGCTCGCGGGTGTGCGCGACACGTTCGGGCTGACCGAAGGTGCCGAGGTGACCGTCGAGGCGAACCCCGACACGGTGACGGACGCGGTCGCCCGCGAGCTCGCCGCGGCCGGCGTCACGCGGCTGTCGGTGGGTATGCAGTCCGCCGTCCCGGATGTCCTCGCCGCGCTCGATCGCACCCATGATCCGGCGAACGTCCGCACGGCCGTGGCCGCCGCACGGGGCGCAGGTCTCCAGGTCAGCGTCGACCTCATCTACGGGACACCGGGGGAGTCGCTGGACGACTGGCGCACCTCGCTCGAGACGGCGATCGCGCTCGAGTCCGATCACGTCTCGGCGTACGCCCTCATCATCGAGGACGGCACGAAGCTCGCGCGCCAGATCCGGCGCGGCGAGGTCGCCGCGCCTGACGACGATCTGCAGGCCGACATGTACGAGCTCGCCGACGAGCTGCTCGAAGGCGCAGGATTCGACTGGTACGAGGTGTCGAACTGGGCGCGCACCGTCGACACGCGGTCCCGGCACAACCTCGCATATTGGCGGGGAACCGACTGGTGGGGATTCGGCCCGGGCGCGCACAGCCACGTCGCGGGCCTGCGCTGGTGGAACGTCAAGCATCCTGCGGCCTACGCGCAGCGCCTCGCGGCGGGCGAGTCGCCGGCGGCGGGGAGGGAGCGACCGGATGAGGCGGCCCGCAGGCTCGAATCGGTGCTTCTGCGCTCCCGCATCAGCGACGGACTCCCGGTCGCCGAGGTCCAGGGGGAGGGTCGGAAGGCGGTGGCCTCGCTCATCGCCGACGGCCTCATCGACGGCGGCGCGGCGGTGCGCGGCACGATCGTGCTCACGCTGCGCGGACGCCTCCTCGCCGACGCCGTCGTGCGCGCCCTGACCGCGTAGCGCGTCCCTCGGGATTCAAAAGACTGGTGACACGCCGCTGGCGACATCCGTTCCCCGGCGTGTCGCACGAAACCACCCGCCTCTCGACACCGCCGACCGCTCAGAGGGGCAGCGAGTCGAGCGCTTCCGCGCGGGGAAGAACGACCTCCGTCGTCTCGGTGTCGTATCGACGGATCACGCGCTTCTCGTCGAAGACCGGCCAGCCCGCATCCTGCGTCTCGACGAACCGGGCCCAGTCGGTGTGCATGCGGTCCGCGAGCACCGCAGGAGGGTTCGGCCCCGCCATCGCGAGCGCGTCCGGCGTGTAGCCGATCCGGAACACGAATCCGATGTCCATCGCGTGCGCCGCTCGGAGGTCGCGCACGGGGCTCGACCAGGCGAACTCGTACACGTACGTCCTCGCGGACCGCGTCTCCGCCGCCCGGATCGCGGGTGCGCGCACGAGGCGGTCGCCGATGATCTGCCCGAGGATCTCGCCGGGCAGTGCCCCGGGGTAGGCGCGTCGGTATGCTGCGACGACGGATGCGGGCGTGCGTGTCGCGAGGCGAGCGGCGAAGACCTTGAAGCGCCCGATCTTCGCGAGCTCTTCGGGTGTGAACCACAGGCGGTACTCGTCGGCCGTGCTGCCGATGAGCAGGGGCGTATCGATCCGGCCGAGGCCGATGTCGGGTGACACGGGGAGCGAATCCGGATCGACGGCGAGCGCGAATCCCGGTGCGCCCGAGATCGCGGTCGATCCGGCCGACACCTCCGCGCGCGCAGCCAGGAGGTCGCGCGGAGTGAGTCGGGTGAAGGCGGCGCGCGTCGGCTCCACGCCGAGACGCTGGGCGATCGCCCGCGTGGCGCGCCCGGCGCGCTCCGGCGTCTCCGCCCGCAGAGGTCCGGACTGCACGATCGCGCCGCGGACCACTGCACGACTCTCGCTGCGCATGAGCAGCGCGGCGACGACCGATCCGCCCGCGGATTGGCCGGCGATCGTGATGCGATCGGGATCCCCTCCGAACGCGGCGATCTCGCGATGCACCCAGGCGAGGCCGGCGGCCGCATCCTCCAGTCCGAGGTTGAGGGGGGCGTCCTCGAGCATCGAGAAGCCCTCGGAGCCGACGCGATAGGCGAGCGAGACGAAGACGAGGCCCTCGCGTGCGAACGACGTCCCGTCGTAGACGGCAAGCGCAGGCGACCCATGCTCGAGCGCTCCACCGTGGAACCACACCATGACCGGGAGCCCCATTCCGATCCCGTCGGAGGGCGCCCACACGTTCGCCGTCAGGATGTCCTCGCCGGGGATCTCCACGGTCGAGAGGAGCTCGCCGATCGGTCCGCGGTACGGATCCTGTGGGGCCGTGGGGCCGAAGGCCGTGGCATCCCGCTCGCCGTCCCACGGTTCGACGGGAACGGGTTTCGAGAATCGCAGGTCGCCGAACGGCGGGCGCGCGAACGGGACACCGAGGAATCGCATGATGCCGTCGGCCTCGGTGCCGCGGAGCGTTCCGGTGCTGATCGTGATCGTCGTCGCCTGTGGCAGTGTGTCGCTCACGGTCACCAGCGTAGAGCGCGCCGCACGACGTGCGGGGAGGCGGCCGGGGTAGAATTGGCACTCGACGGATCCGAGTGCCAGCCGTGGGCCGACGTGACGGGAGGTGTCATGGTCTCAGAGCGAGGGCTGCAGGTGCTCCGCGCCATCGTGGAGGACTACGTCGAGACGCGTGAGCCGGTGGGCAGCAAGACCATCGTCGACCGGCATGCCTTCGGCGTGTCGGCGGCGACCATCCGCAACGACATGGCCCTGCTGGAGGACGAGGAGCTGATCGCGGCTCCGCACACATCGTCCGGGCGCGTGCCGACGGACAAGGGCTATCGCGTCTTCGTCGACCACCTGGCGGAGCTCCGTCCGCTGTCGCAGGCCCAGCGCTCCGCGATCGCCGACTTCCTCGACGGTCCAGGCGACGACCTCGACGACGTGCTCGTGCGCACCGTGCGTGCGCTGACGCGACTCACCGGACAGGTCGCGCTCGTGCAATATCCGTCGTTCGCTCGCGCCAGCGTCTCGCACGTCGAGCTCGTCGCACTCGGCGGGGGGCGGCTCGTGGTCATCCTCGTCACGGACACCGGCCGCGTGTCGCAGCGCATGGCCGCCTTCCGAGCGGATCTCTCCGAGACGGATGCGGCGCGCCTGCGCACGCACCTCGCCACCCTCGTCACCGGCCGCGGTGTGCGGGAGGGGGCGCAGCGCGTGGCAGATGCGCTGGCGGCTCCCGATGTCGACGCGACGACGGCAGCACTCCTGCGCATCGTCGGCGAAGAGCTCGAGGAGTTCCGCCAGGACAGGCTCGTGATGGCCGGCGCCGCCAACCTCGCCCGCCGCGAGGAGGACTTCCGCGGCAGCATCTATCCGCTGCTCGAGGCCATCGAAGAACAGGTGACCCTGCTGCGTCTCATGAGCGAGATGGTCGCCGACGAGCACGGACTGTCGGCGAGCATCGGCCGGGAGAACGCGGCGTTCGGGCTGGCCGAGGCATCCGTCGTCGCGAGCGACTACACGCCCGGCGAGTACGACGCGGCCGGAATCGCCCGTGTCGGACTCCTCGGCCCCACCCGCATGGACTATCCCACCAACCTCGCGGCGGTTCGCGCCGTCGCGCGCTATCTCAGCCGGCTGCTCGAAGACGACGAGCTTGCCCGCTGAACACGCTCCACCGAACGAACCGCGCCCCGGCGCGGCAGGAAGGCGATTGTGGCTGACCACTACGAGGTCCTCGGCGTCTCGCGCGATGCGACGCCCGAGGAGATCAAGAAGGCGTACCGCAGGCTCGCGCGCGAGCTGCACCCGGACGTCAACCCCGGGGCGGAGGCGGAGGAGCGGTTCAAGCTCGTCACGCACGCCTACGACGTGCTGAGCGACCCCGAGCAGCGCCGCCGCTACGACATGGGCGGCGACCAGCCGTTCGGGGGTCAGGGCGGCTTCGGCGGGTTCGGCGACATCTTCGAGACCTTCTTCGGCGCGGCGGCAGGCGGCGGGCGCGGCGGGCGGCCGCGGTCGCGGCGCGAGCGCGGACAGGACGCCCTCGTGCGCGTGACGCTGCAGCTCGACGACGTCGTCTTCGGTGCGCATCGCGACCTCGAGGTCGACACGGCGGTCCTGTGCGACACGTGTGAGGGCTCGTGCTGCCAGCCCGGCACCTCGCCCGTCACATGCGACATCTGCCAGGGCACCGGCCACGTCCGCCAGACCGTGCGGAGCCTCCTCGGCAACGTCGTCACGACGCAGCCGTGCTCGGTGTGCCAGGGCTACGGCACCACCATCCCGTACCCGTGTGCGACGTGCCAGGGCCAGGGTCGCGTGCGCGCCCGTCGCACCGTTTCGGTCGACATCCCCGCCGGCGTCGAGACGGGCCTGCGTCTGCAGCTGCCCGGCTCCGGCGAGGTCGGCCCCGGCGGTGGACCCAACGGCGACCTCTACATCGAGGTCTCCGTCGCGAACCACGAGGTGTTCAGCCGCGAGGGCGACGATCTGCTCGCCACCCTCGAGGTGTCGATGCCCGACGCGATCCTGGGCGCGCAGACCACGATCGACTCCCTCGACGGCAAGGTCGACCTCGAGATCCGCCCCGGTGTGCAGAGCGGCGACGTCCTGACGATCAAGGGCCGTGGCATCACGCCGCTGCGCGGCTCGCAGCGCGGCGACCTGCGGGTCGGCGTGCACGTCGTCACGCCGACGCGCCTCGACGCCAAGGAGCGCGCGCTCATCGAGGACTTCAAGAAGCGCACCAAGGCGCCTGGTCCCCAGCTCGCCCAGTTCCACCAGGGGCTGTTCGCGAAGCTGCGCGACCGGTTCCGGAACGGCTGATCCGTGGCGCTGCACTTCCTGCTCGAGGACGCCCCGGATGCGCGCTCCGGCGACACCGTCACGCTGATCGGCGCGGAGGCGCACCATGCGGCCACCGTCCGCCGCGTGCGGATCGGCGAGGACGTCACGATCGGCGACGGCCGGGGGATGTGGCTCACGTGTGTCGTCTCGTCGGTGCAGCCGAAGGCGGTCGAGGTGACCGTGATGGCACGTCGTGACGAGCTGGCCGCGGCACCCCGCATCCTGCTCGTCCAAGCGCTCGCGAAGGGCGATCGCGACGAGCTCGCGATCCAAGCGGCCACGGAGCTCGGCGTCGACGAGATCGTGCCGTGGCAGGCGGAGCGCTCCGTGTCGCGATGGGATGCGGCCAAGGCCGCCAAGGGGCGCGCGCGCTGGGAGACGATCGTGCGCGAGGCGTCGAAGCAGGCGCACCGCGCGTGGCTGCCGACCGTGGCATCCATCGCCTCCACCGCCGACGTCGCGGCGCTCGCGCGTGCGGGCGCGACGGTGCTGGTGCTCGAACCGACGGGCGACTCCGCGCTCACCGCCGCCGAACTCCCGGCGGACGCCGACGTCATCCTGGTCGTCGGCCCCGAGGGCGGGATCTCCGGCAAGGAGCTCGAGGCGTTCGAGGATGCCGGGGCGCGCATCGTGCGACTCGGATCGACCGTGCTCCGCACCTCCACCGCGGGACCGGCGGCGGTCTCGGTCGTCAGCGCCCGCCTCGGCCGCTGGTGACGAGCCGTCGATAGACTTTCAGAATGACCGAACCGTCGATCTTCACGCGCATCCTCACCGGCGAGATCCCGTCGGAGATCCTCGCGCAGACCGACAACGTGTTCGTCATCCGCGACATCGCACCCAAAGCGCCGGTGCACCTCCTCGTGATCCCGAAGACCCCGCGGTACCGCGATGTCGTCGAGCTCGCCGCGGGAGACCCGGCGCTGCTCGCGGAGGTCGTCTCCGTGGCGAACAAGGCAGCCGCGGAGCACGCGCGCGGCGACTTCCGACTCGTCTTCAACACGGGCGCCGGCGCCGGCCAGACCATCTACCACGTGCACGCCCACGTCCTCGCGGGCGACCTCGACGAAGCGAGCCTCGGTGCCTGACACCCCCGACGAATCGACCCGCACGACCGCGCAGGTGTATGCCGACGGCATCGCCATGGTGCAGCTGCTCGGTCCGCAGGATCGTCTGCTGCGGGTGGTGGAGCGTGAGCACCCGGATGTCGACGTGCATGTGCGCGGCAACGAGATCACGCTGACCGGGGAGGCCCCGGCGGTCGCCGCGGCGCGCAACCTCGTCGAGGAGCTCATCTCCATGACGCGGGCGGGCCAGGGCCTCGATCCGGTCGACGTCGTCTCCGCGGGCCGCATCCTGCAGTCCGAGACCGGATCGCGCCCGTCGGACGTCCTCGGCGAAGCGATCCTGTCCTCCCGCGGCAAGGTGATCCGGCCGAAGACCCTGGGCCAGAAGTCCTATGTCGACGCGATCGAGGAGAACACGATCGTCTTCGGCATCGGCCCCGCCGGCACCGGCAAGACGTACCTCGCGATGGCGAAAGCTGTCCAGGCGCTGCAGCGCAAGGAGGTCAGCCGCATCATCCTCAGTCGTCCGGCGATCGAGGCGGGGGAGCGGCTCGGGTTCCTGCCCGGCACCCTCTCCGACAAGATCGACCCGTACCTGCGACCGCTGTACGACGCGCTCAACGAGATGATGGACCCCGAACTCGTCCCGAAGCTCATGGCGACCGGCACGATCGAGGTCGCGCCTCTGGCGTATATGCGTGGAAGGACGCTCAACGATTCCTTCGTCGTGCTCGACGAGGCGCAGAACACGACGCCCGAGCAGATGAAGATGTTCCTCACGCGCCTCGGGTTCGGCACGCGCATGGTCGTCACGGGCGACATCACACAGATCGATCTCCCGCAGGGCGCGTCGGGCCTGCGGCTCGTGACGCGCGTGCTGAAGGACATCGACGACATCCACTTCTCGTACCTCACGAGCCAGGACGTCGTCCGGCACAACCTCGTCGGCCGCATCGTCGACGCGTACACCGAATACGACGAGACCCGGTTGGCCGCCCGCCGCGAACGCGACGAGGCCAGCGAGTTCGCCAACCGCGCCGAGCGGCGCGGTGCCCAGCGCGGCGCGGGTCCGCGCGATCACCTCCCCGGAAGGCCACGCCGATGACGATCGAGATCACCAACGAGTCGGGATACGCCGTCGACGAGACGGTGCTGCTGCGCCTCATGGAGTACGACCTCGCGCAGCTCCACGTGAGCGCCGACGCCGACCTCGCGATCCTCCTCGTCGACGAGGGCGCGATGGAGGCCCTGCACGTGCAGTGGATGGACGAGCCCGGCCCGACCGATGTCCTGAGCTTCCCGATGGACGAGCTGCGCCCAGGGACCGAGGACATGCCGACCCCGCCCGGACTCCTGGGCGACATCGTGCTGTGCCCGCAGGTCGCCGAGACCCAGGCCGCGGCGGCGAAGCACACGACTCTCGACGAGCTCGTGCTCCTCACGACCCACGGGCTTCTCCACCTTCTCGGCTACGACCACGCCGAGCCGGAGGAGAAGCGCGAGATGTTCGCGCTGCAGGGGGAGCTCATCTCGGGCTTCCAGGCGGCGGAACACCATCGACCGCGCGCATGACCGCAGTCCTCCTCCTCGTCGCCGCGCTCATCCTGGTCGCCTTCGGCGGCCTGATGGCGGCGGATGACGCGGCCCTCGGGGTCACGTCGCGCCAGGACCTGCTCGACCTCGCCGACGAGGGCCGCAACGCCGATGCGCTGCGGCGCATCGCGGAGGACACCGACGAGCACGTCAACGCCGTCGTCTTCATCCGTGTCTTCGTGGAGACGGCCGCGGCAGTACTCGTCACCGTCGCGTTCACGCTGCTGTTCGACAGCATCTGGTGGGCGATGCTCGCCGCCGTCATCCTGATGACCGGCACGTCGTTCGTCGTCGTCGGGGCGAGCCCCCGCGCGACGGGCCGCACGCACGCGAAGGGCCTCCTGCGCGCGACGGCACCCGTCATCCGCGCAGTCCGCGTCATCCTCGGCCCCCTCGCCGGCGCGCTCGTCGCGCTCGGATCGCGGGTGTCGCCGGGGAACGGGCGTGCCGCGTCCTTCGCGTCGGAGGAGCAGCTGCTCAGCATGGTCGACGAGGCCGCGTCGCACGACCTCATCGAGGAGGACGACCGCGAGCTCATCCACTCGGTCTTCGACTTCACCGATACGTACGTCCGCGCCGTGATGGTGCCGCGCACCGACATGGTGACAGTGGATGCCTCGGCCCGCACGCGTCAGGCGATGGAGCAGTTCCTCGAACGCGGCGTCTCGCGCATGCCCGTCGTCGACGGCGACGACATCGTGGGCGTGCTGTATCTGAAGGACCTCGTGCAGTTCGGGTTCCGCGACGAGACGGGGTGGCGTGATGCCTCCATCGCCCCGATCGCCCGGCCGCCGCTGTTCGTCCCGGAGTCGATGCGCGCGGAGACGCTGCTGCAGCAGATGAAGCGCGAAGCCGTCCACGTGTGCATCGTCGTGGACGAGTACGGCGGGATCGCCGGCCTCGTCACGCTGGAGGACCTCATCGAGGAGCTGGTGGGCGAGATCGAGGACGAGTACGACGCGCGGGCGCGCGAGGTCGTCGAGCTCGAACCCGGCCGCTACCGGGTGAGCGCGCGGCTTCCGCTCGACGAGGTCGGGGAGCTGTTCGGCCTCGACCTGGAGGACGAGGACGTCGACTCGATCGGCGGACTCCTCGGCAAGGCGCTCGGCGCCGTCCCGCAGCCGGGAGCGACCGCGCGCGCAGACGGACTGCTGCTGACCGGCGGCGCGTCACGCGGCCGCGGGCGCGGCATCGCCACCGTGTTCGTCGAACGCGCACCGGACGCACACCCCCGGACCGGGGAGATCAAGAAAGTGGACTCACATGACTGACGAGAGCTTCCGATCCGGATTCGTGACGTTCGTGGGGCGCCCGAACGTGGGCAAGTCGACGCTCACCAACGCCCTCGTGGGGGAGAAGGTCGCCATCACGAGCGACAAGCCCCAGACGACGCGCCGTGCCATCCGCGGCATCCTGAATCGCCCGACCGGCCAGCTCGTGATCGTGGACACACCCGGGCTGCATCGCCCGCGCACGCTCCTCGGCCAGCGCCTCAACGACCTCGTCGAACAGGTGCTCGGCGATGTCGACGTCATCGCGTTCTGCGCGCCGGCGACCGAGAAGGTCGGTCCCGGCGACCGGCGGATCGCCGAGTCGCTCGACGGCTACCGGGGGAAGAAGGTCGCGATCGTGACGAAGACGGATGCCGCGGCCCGCGACCAGATCACGGAGAGACTCATCGAGGTCGACCAGCTTCGCGACGACTGGGCGGCCGTCATCCCGCTCTCTGCGCTCACGAACGATCAGCTCGACGTCCTCACCGACGAGCTGCTCTCGCTCATGCCCGAAGGCCCCGCGCTGTATCCGGAGGGCATCGTCACCGACGAGTCCATCGAAGACCGCATCGCCGAGATCATCCGCGAAGCGGCGCTCGAAGGGGTGCGCGACGAGCTGCCGCACTCCATCGCCATCACGATCGACGACATCTCAGAGCGGGAGGATGCGGAGATCACCGACATCTACGCGAACATCGTCGTCGAGCGCGACAGCCAGAAGGCCATCATCATCGGCCACAAGGGATCGCGCCTGCGGGACGTCGGCTCTCGTGCCCGCGCGCAGATCGAGCCGCTCGTGGGGACCAAGGTGTTCCTGAAGCTGCACGTGCGCGTCGCGAAGGAATGGCAGCGCGACCCGAAGCAGTTGGGCCGCCTCGGCTTCTGAGACTGCACATTCTGCTCGATCCGGGGGCTTCAGGTCGCCGGGGACTTCGCATCCTGATATATTCGATCCATGCGCTTCGGCCAGCTTCTTCTTAGCTGCCGCGACGAGGCCTCGTTCTAGGGCCCCTCTCGTCGCGGAGTTCGGTGTTGGCCCGCCTCATCTGACGAGAGAAAAGCGAATCATGGACAACACCCAGAAGCCCTCCGGCATGCCGATCCACAAGTACCGGCCGTTCCACGAGCAGATCCGCGTGGACATGCCCGACCGCACGTGGCCGGCGAAGCGCATCACGACCGCACCCCGCTGGTGCGCCGTCGACCTGCGCGACGGCAACCAGGCGCTCATCGACCCGATGAGCCCCGAGCGCAAGCGCATCATGTTCGAGCTGCTCGTGAAGATGGGCTACAAGGAGATCGAGGTCGGGTTCCCGTCGGCGAGCCAGACCGACTTCGACTTCGTGCGCCAGCTGATCGAGGAAGACCTCATCCCGGACGACGTCACGATCCAGGTGCTGACGCAGTCGCGCGAGCACCTGATCGCCCGCACGTACGAGGCGATCGCCGGTGCGAAGCAGGCGATCGTGCACCTGTACAACTCGACGAGCATCCTGCAGCGCGAGGTCGTGTTCCGCACCGACAAGCAGGGCATCGTCGACATCGCCCTGGAGGGCGCGCGCCTGTGCCGCGAGTTCGAGAAGCGCATCCCGCAGACGCGGGTCTACTACGAGTACTCGCCGGAGAGCTACACCGGCACCGAGCTCGAGTTCGCCGCCGACATCTGCAACCAGGTGCTGGACATCTTCGAGCCGACCCCGGATCGCAAGGTCATCGTCAACCTGCCGGCCACCGTCGAGATGGCCACGCCCAACGTCTACGCCGACTCGATCGAGTGGATGAACCGGCACCTGAACCACCGCGAGAACGTCATCCTGTCGCTGCACCCGCACAATGACCGCGGCACCGCGGTCGCGGCGGCGGAACTGGGCTACATGGCCGGCGCCGATCGCATCGAGGGATGCCTGTTCGGCAACGGCGAGCGCACCGGCAATGTCGACCTCGTGACGCTGGGCGTGAACCTCTTCACGCAGGGGATCGACCCGCAGATCGACTTCAGCGATATCGACCAGGTCAAGCGCACCGTCGAGTACTGCAACCAGCTGCCGGTGCCCGAGCGCAGCCCGTGGGGCGGCGACCTGGTGTTCACCGCGTTCAGCGGCTCGCATCAGGACGCCATCAAGAAGGGCTTCGAGTCGATGGAGGCGCGGGCGCAGGCCGCCGGGGTCACCGTCGACGAGATCGAGTGGGCGGTGCCGTATCTGCCGATCGACCCGAAGGACCTGGGGCGTTCCTACGAGGCCGTCATCCGCGTCAACTCGCAGTCGGGCAAGGGCGGCGTCGCGTATCTGCTGAAGACCGACCACGCGCTGGACCTGCCGCGCAAGCTGCAGATCGAGTTCTCCGGCGTGGTGCAGGCGAAGACGGATGCCGAGGGCGGCGAGGTCACGAGCGACCAGATCTGGGCGGTGTTCCAGGACGAGTACCTGCCGTCGGCGGAGGCCGAGGATCGCTGGGGCCGCTTCGAGCTCCTCTCGACCCGCACGCAGAGCGACATGACCGGCGACGTCCGGCTCGACGTGGCGCTGCGCGACGGCGACGAGCGCGTCGAGGCGTCGGGCAACGGCAACGGCCCGATCGCGGCGTTCCTCGAGATCGTCCGCGAGCGCGGATTCGACATCTCCCTGTACGACTACGTCGAGCACACGCTCTCGACCGGCGGCGATGCGCAGGCCGCGGCCTATGTCGAGCTGCAGGTCGACGGCGATCGCCTGTGGGGCGTCGGCATCGACGGGGACATCTCGACCGCGTCGCTGAAGGCCGTGGTCTCGGCGGTCAACCGCGCGATCCGGGCTCGCCAGGGTGCGCAGCAGGAGCTCGCCGCCGTCTGACTCTCCGTCCAGCTCCGGAATCCTGATCCGCCGAGACAGGGGATTCCCGTCGAGACAGGGTGGTACGCCCCCGGTTTCGGCCAGGATCCCCTGTCTCGGGATGAGGGTCGGGCACTCGGGATGGCGGAGTGGTCCGCGGGGTGGAGGACGCAGCGATGCGGATCACTCGTCGGGCGGCTTGACGATCGGGATGGCGCTCGTCTCCACCGCGACCTTGCGGCGATAGAGCATGCGCTGCTCCGGCAGCGACAGGTCGAAGATCACCGCCAGCAGCCGCACGACGGTGGTCACAGCGATGCCGACGATCGCGGAGATCGTCGGTGACACGCCCGACACCTGCAGGACGGTGAGCACGACGCATCCACCGCCCGCGGCCACCGCGTAGAGCGAGCCGACGTGCATGATCGCGACGGGGAGACCCACGAGGACGTCTCGGAGGACTCCGCCGCCCACTGCCGCGCACACCCCGACGAAGACGGCGGGCACGACGGGCAGTCCGAAGGCCAGGGCCTTGCTGGTGCCGAACGCACCGAAGAGGCCGATCACCACCGCATCCAACGCGACGATCGCCGCGTTGAGGCGCTGGAACACTCCCGCCAGCAGCATCCCCAGAAGGGCTGCGCCGGTCGCCGTGAGCAGATACCAATTGCTCTGCAGGGAGGACGGGAGCAGGTTCAGAAGCAGGTCGCGGATGAGGCCGCCGCCCATCCCGACCATGATGCCGATGATGGCGACCCCGAGGAAGTCCAGGCGGCGCTGTCCGCGGAAGCCGGAAGCGAACAGCGCCCCCTGGAGCCCGCCCAGGCCCACACCGAGGAGGTCCGCCCACAGCGGGATGACGAATGTCGGCTCGTTCACGCATCCATTGTCCAGCCCGGCCGGGATAATCGATGTGTGCCCACCTATCGTGACGAGATCGTCGTGCTGCGCACGCACAAGCTCGGCGAGGCGGATCGCATCGTGACGATGCTGAGCCGCACCCACGGCAAGCTGCGCGCGGTCGCCAAGGGCGTGCGGCGCACGTCGTCGCGCTTCGGTGCGCGGCTCGAGCCGTTCATGGTGGCCGACGTGCAGCTGTACGTCGGACGCTCGCTCGACATCGTGCAGCAGGCGGAGTCCCTCGGCTCCTACGGCGCCGAGATCGCGGCGCACTACGACCGCTACACGTCCGCGAATGCGATGGTGGAGGCCGCCGATCGGCTCAACGAGGCTGAAGCGACGCCGCAGCAGTATCTGCTGCTCGTCGGCGGTCTGCGGGCACTGGCGCGCGGCGAACACGCTCCGCGCAGTATCCTCGATTCGTACCTGCTGCGCGCGATGGCGCTGTCCGGCTGGGCGCCGGGTCTCGACGACTGCGCGCGCTGCGGCAAGACCGGCCCTCACGAGTGGTTCGTCGCGCAGCTCGGCGGCATCGTGTGCGGCGACTGCGCGCCGGTCGGTTCCGCGCGCGTCACCCCGGAGGCCGGTGATGTCATGCGCGCGCTGCTGTCCGGCGACTGGGCGGTCATCGAGGCCGCGCCGGAGCGGGCGACGGCCGCGGCATCCGGCATGATCGCCGCGTACGTGCAGTGGCATCTGGAACGCGGCATCCGGTCGCTCGAGCATGTGGAGGCGGGATGAGCCCGAAGCCGTTCACCAGCAAGGAGGCGGCGCCGTACCGGCCCCTGGACTGGACCGGCATCTATCCGCCGGCGTTCCCCAAGGGCTCGGTCCCCGCACACGTCGCGATCGTCATGGACGGCAACGGACGCTGGGCGAACCGTCGCGGCCTCTCTCGCATCGAGGGGCACAAGGCGGGGGAGGAGGTTATCCTCGATGTCGTCGCGGGTGCCATCCAGGCCGGCGTCACGCACATCTCGCTCTACGCGTTCTCGACCGAGAACTGGGCCCGCTCGCCCGAAGAGGTGCGCTTCCTCATGGGCTTCAACCGCGATGTGCTGCGCCGTCGTCGGGACCAGCTCAACGAGTGGAACGTGCGGGTCCGCTGGGCGGGACGGAAGCCGCGTCTGTGGGGCTCCGTCATCAAGGAGCTGCAGGTCGCCGAAGAGCTCACGAAGCACAACACCGGGCTCACGCTCACGATGTGCGTCAACTACGGCGGACGCGTCGAGATCGTGGATGCGATGCGCTCGCTCGGCGAGGAGATCGCCGCCGGGCGGCTGAAGCCCTCGGCGATCACCGAGAAGCTCATCCGCCGCAATCTCTACGTGCGGGACATGCCCGACGTCGACCTCTTCATCCGCTCGAGCGGCGAGCAGCGCTCGTCGAACTTCATGCTGTGGGAGTCCGCCTACGCCGAGTTCGTCTTCCTCGACACGCTGTGGCCGGACTTCACGCGCACTGAGCTGTGGAGGGCGATCGGGCTGTACCTCGACCGCGACCGGCGGTTCGGCGGGGCGGTCGACACGCCGGACGCATCGGATTCAGCCGACATCGCTCTCTGAGCGTCGCCACTTCGACGCCGGGGACTTCGCGACGGCGTCCTGCCGGTCGGTGTCGCGGCGCAGCCACCACAGGAGGAGCACCAGCGGGATGAGCAGACCACCGATCCCGTAGACGAGGAACGGCACGACGCCGGTCATGTGATCGACGAGCCACGAGAAGTTCTGGCCGAAGAACCCCGTGATGAAGGTTAGCGGCAGGAACACGGTCGCGAGCACTGTGAGCCGCTCCATCGTCGCGTTCTGGCGCACGCCGACGCGGGTCTGCTCCACCGAGATGACCGACAGGTTCGCCTCCAGGACGGTGCCGAGGAGGTCGCGCTGGGCCGCCACCTCCTCGTTGATCAACGTCAGGTGGTCCTGGACGTCACGCAGGTACGGCTGCAGCACGTCCGGACCGGTCTGGCGCTCGGCTGTCGCGACCACGGCGAGGAGAGGATGCACGGCACGGTAGAAGTCCGTCGCCTCCCGGCGGAGCGAATAGATCCGCTCGGTGGGTGCGGCACTGCCCGAGAACACCGTCGCCTCGATCTCGTCGATGTCGTGCTCGAGGCCCGCGACGACCGGCGCATACCCGTCCACGACCTGATCCAGGATCGCCCAGAGCGCGGCAGGACTGCCGGCGGCGAGGAGTTCCGGCCGCTGCTCGAGCCGGAGGCGCGCCCCGTGCAGTTCGCTGCCGACACCCTGTCGGACGGTGATGACGAACGTCGGCGCCAGGAACACGCTGATCTCGCCGAACTCCACCTCCTCGGCGGCATCGTCGTATCGGGCGGTGCGCAGGATCACGAGCTGCACATCCTGGTCGTAGGACTCGATCTTCGGTCGCATGTGGAACGTCTGCGCGTCCTCCACCGCGAGCTCATGCAGACCGAAGGTCGCGCGCACCTGTGCCAGCTCCGCAGGGTCCGGTTCGAAGAGTCCGAGCCAGACGAATCCGCCCTGTTCGCACAGGGCGGCGGCATCCTGGAGTGCGACCGGCCCTTCGCCCTGCCTGCGGCCGTCGACGTAGTGTGCGCAATCGATGATCATGGGTGCCTCCGTGCCAGAGCCCGGCGGGTGCCGGTCGGGGTCATTATCGACGCAATGCTTGTGCTCGCCGTGATTCGACGCATGCGAGGGAATAGATGCCGCACGCGCCCTGGTTGGATGGTGTTGTGACGGATGCCATCAAGATCGACGTGTGGTCGGACATCGCCTGCCCCTGGTGCTACATCGGCAAGCGCAACCTCGAGACGGGGCTCGCCGCGGCAGCGGCGGATGACGACGCCCCGCAGGTGGAGGTGACGTACCACTCGTTCGAGCTGTCGCCCGACACGCCCGTCGACTTCGAGGGCGGCGAGGCCGACTACCTCGCGACGCACAAGGGCATCACGCCCGCTCAGGCTTCCCAGATGCTGGAGCGGGTCACGGGCGTCGCGGCGGACGCGGGCCTCGAGTACCGCTTCGACCTGCTCAAGCACACCAACACCGTGAAGGCGCACGAGCTCCTCCACTTCGCGAAGGCGAACGGGATGCAGCTTCCCCTCGCCGAGCGCCTCATGTCCGCCTACTTCACCGAAGGCCGCCACCTCGGCGAGGACGACGAACTCGTCGCGCTCGCGGCAGAGGTCGGCCTCGACGCCCACGCCGCCCGCACGGCGCTCGAGCAGCACACCTACCTCGACGACGTGCGCGCCGACGAGGAGCAGGCCCGCGCCTACGGCATCAACGGGGTGCCGTTCTTCGTGATCGACGGCAAGTACGGCGTCAGCGGCGCCCAGCCGGCGGACGCGTTCGCGCAGGTCGTCCGCCAGGTGTGGGCAGAGCACGCCGACGACGGCGACGACGAGGCCGTCGCCTAAGAGCGCGGCAGATTCTCCTCGATGACCTGGACGATCGCCGGGTCATCGGGCTTCGTCTGCGGACGGAACCGGTGGAGGTCTCCGGCGGGCGTGAGCACGAACTTCTCGAAGTTCCAGTGGATGCGCCCGCCGAGGCCCTCGGCATCCTGAGTGGTCTTGAGCGCCTTGTACAGCGGAGCCGCATTGCGGCCGTTGACCTTGATCTTGTCGGCGATGGGGAAGCTCACGCCCCACGTCGCCGCGCAGTAGTCGAGGATCTCGTCCATCGTGCCGGGTTCCTGGCCCATGAACTGGTTGCACGGGAAGCCGAGGACGGTGAAGCCGCGTTCGCCGTACGTGCGCTGGAGCTGCTCGAGCTGCTCGTACTGCGGTGTCAGGCCGCACTTGGAAGCGACGTTGACGATCATGATGACCTCGTCGGCGTAGTCGGCGAGCGAGGCGGTCGAGCCATCGGCGGTGGTGAAGGGGATGTCGCGGAGGTCGGTGGGGGATGCGGTCTCGGGCATATCCACAGGCTAAGCCCGTGCGGCGCACGCACGGCTCGCGTCTGGGAGAATACCAAGGTGACTTCTGCGCTCGCGCCCGCCCGTGCCCTGCGCATCGGGCCGATCGAGCTCGATGCGCCCGTCGTGCTCGCCCCGATGGCGGGCATCACCAACACCGCCTTCCGGCGCCTGTGCCGGGAGTACGGTGCGGGGCTCTACGTCAGCGAGATGATCACGTCGCGCGCGCTCGTGGAGCGGAACGCCACGACGATGCGCCTCATCCGCCATCACGAGTCGGAGACGCCGCGCTCGATCCAGCTCTACGGCGTCGACCCCAAGACGATCGCGGAAGCGGTCCGCATCCTCGTCGCGGAAGATCACGCGGACCACATCGACCTGAACTTCGGATGCCCTGTCCCCAAGGTGACGCGCAAGGGCGGGGGGTCGGCGCTGCCGTGGAAGACAGGTCTGTTCGGCGACATCGTCCGTGGCGCCGTGCAGGCGGCGGGCGACATCCCGCTGACGGTCAAGATGCGCAAGGGCATCGATGCCGACCACCTCACCTACCTCGACGCCGCACGCATCGCCGAAGACGCGGGCGTCTCGGCGATCGCCCTGCACGGCCGGACGGCGTCGGAGTTCTACTCCGGCACCGCCGACTGGTCGGCGATCGCGAAGCTCAAGGAGACCGTCACGAGCGTGCCGGTGCTCGGAAACGGAGACATCTGGTCGGCCGACGACGCGCTGCGCATGATGGACGAGACGGGATGCGACGGCGTGGTCGTCGGGCGCGGATGCCTCGGCCGCCCCTGGCTGTTCGGCGACCTCGCCGCGGCGTTCGGCGCGCCGGGCGTGCATGTCGATGCGACCCTCGGGTTCGTGGCGCAGGCGTTCCGCCGGCACGCCGAGCTTCTCGTCGAGTTCTTCGAGGACGAAGACCGCGGATGCCGCGACATCCGCAAGCACGTCGCGTGGTACTTCAAGGGGTATCCCGTGGGCGGCGACACGCGTGCGCGCCTGGCGACCGCATCGAGCCTCGCGGAGATCGACGAGCTCCTCGCCACCCTCGATCTCGACGCCCCGTATCCGGGTGCGGCGGCCGAAGGCCAGCGCGGACGCGCGGGCACGCCGAAGCGCCCTGCGCTGCCCGACGGCTGGCTCGATTCGCGCGAGCTCGGGGAAGACGCATCCTGCACTCTGCTCGAGGCGGAGCTCGACACCAGTGGCGGCTGAGATGCGGGGGGACGCGGCATCCCGTCCCGCCGGCTACGTCGAAGCCGATGCCGAAAGGTTCTTCGTCGAGCAGCACCGCTCCCAGCGCGACGACTTCGCGCGCGACCGTGCCCGTGTCCTGCACTCCGCGGCGCTGCGGCGGCTCGCCGCGAAGACGCAGGTGCTGAGCCCGGCGAGCCCCGCCGACTTCGCCCGCAACCGTCTCACGCACTCGCTCGAGGTCGCCCAGGTCGGCCGCGAGCTCGCGACCGCTCTGCGTCTCGCGCCGGACGTCGTCGATACGGCGTGCCTCAGCCACGACCTCGGGCACCCCCCGTTCGGTCACAACGGCGAGCGCGCGATGAACGAGTGGGCCGACGACATCGGCGGGTTCGAGGGCAATGCGCAGACACTGCGGATCGTGACGCGCCTCGAGCCGAAGGTGTTCGACGCGGCGGGCCGCAGTGTCGGCCTGAACCTGACGCGCGCGAGCCTCGACGCCACGTGCAAGTACCCTTGGACCGCGGATCATCCGCTCCCGGATCCCGGCGGTCGCCTGAAGTTCGGCGTGTACCCCGACGACGAGCCGGTCTTCCACTGGATGCGCGCGGGCGCTCCGGGCCGCGTGCGGTGCATCGAGGCGGAGGTGATGGACCTCTCCGACGACATCGCGTACTCGGTGCACGACTTCGAGGACGCGATCGTCAACGGCTACCTCGACCCTGCTCGGCTGACCGCGCCCGGCGAGCACGAGACGCTCGTCAACGCCATCCAGTCGTGGGTCGGCTTCGACTTCGCGCGCGACGAGCTCGCGGACGCCCTCCACCGGCTGACGACGCTCCCGCAGTGGATCGGCTCGTTCGACGGGTCGCGACCCGCTCTGGCACGGTTGAAGAACCTCACCTCCGATTTCATCGGCCGCTTCGCCCGTGCGGCGACCACCGCGACGCGCGAGGCCTACGCCTCCGAGGACCTCACCCGCTATCGGGCGCATGTCGTGGTGCCGCGGGTCGTCGAGGCGGAGATGGCGGTGCTCAAGGGCACGATCGGCGCCGCCGTCGTGACGATCGACGGACGCAAGCAGCTCTACAAGGAGCAGCGACACGTCCTGAAGCGTCTCGCGACTGCCCTGTGGGAGCGCCCTGAGGAGCTCGATCCGGTCTATGCGGGCGACTTCGCGGATGCGGAGACGGATTCAGCGCGCCGCCGCGTGGTGGTCGACCAGGTCGCGAGCCTCACAGACCAGCTGGCCATCGCGTGGCACCGACGCCTGGTCGGCGACGTGGATGCCGCATCCCTCGGCATCTGGGCCCCGGAGCCGCGGCATCCGCGCGTGCCGGTCCCCGAGCCCGTGCACCCGGTCCCCGAGCCCGTCGAGGGGCCGTGATGGCGGGCCGGATCGCACAGGCCGACGTCGAAGAGGTCAAGGCGCGCACCAACATCGCCGACATCATCGGCGAGCGCGTCGCGCTGAAGTCCGCCGGCATCGGGGCGCTGAAGGGCCTGTGCCCCTTCCATGACGAGAAGAGCCCGAGCTTCAACGTGCGGCCGCAGTCGGGCTTCTACCACTGCTTCGGGTGCGGTGAGTCCGGCGACGTGTATACGTTCCTGCGGCAGATCGACCATCTGTCGTTCACGGAGGCGGTCGAGCGGCTCGCCGCGCGCATCGGCTTCACGCTGCACTACGAGGATGGGGGAGCGGCCCCCGAGACGTCGGGCCGCACGCGGCTGTACGCCGCGAACGCGGCGGCGGCGGAGTACTTCCGCGGCCAGCTCACGAGCCCGGAGGCGGAGATAGGCCGCCGGTTCCTCGGCGAGCGCGGATTCGACGCGGGAGCCGCGGCGCACTTCGGCGTCGGGTACGCGCCGAAGGGGTGGTCGGGGATGATGGACGCGCTCACCGCGCAGGGCTTCACGCGCGACGAGCTCCTCGCCGCCGGGCTGGTCTCGCAGGGGCAGCGCGGCGTCTACGACAGGTTCCGCGGGCGGGTGATCTGGCCCATCCGCGACGTCACCGGCCAGGTGCTCGGATTCGGTGCGCGGCGCCTCTTCGACGACGACAACGGGCCGAAGTACCTCAACACGCCGGAGACACCGCTCTACAAGAAGACGCAGGTGCTCTACGGGCTCGACCTGGCCAAGCGCGACATCGCGCGCGGAGAGCCGCGGCGGGTCGTCGTCGTCGAGGGGTACACGGACGTCATGGCGTGCCATCTCGCCGGAGTGACGACGGCGGTCGCCACCTGTGGCACGGCGTTCGGCGCCGAGCACATGAGGATGCTCCGGCGGATCATGGGCGACGACACGGCTGCGGAGGTCGTCTTCACGTTCGACCCGGATGCCGCGGGCCAGAAGGCGGCCGTGCGCGCGTTCGCGGAGACCCGTGAGCTGCAGGCGCAGAGCTTCGTCGCCGTCGCTCCCGACGGCCTCGACCCGTGCGACTTGCGCCTGAAACGCGGCGATGGCGCCGTCGCATCCCTCATGGACACCAAGGTGCCCATGTTCGAGTTCGTCATCGACCAGCGCCTCAAGGGGTTCGACCTCGGCACGGTCGAGGGTCGGGCGGCCGCGCTCCGTGCAGCCGCGCCGATCGTCGCCGACATCCGCGATGCCGCGCTGCGCACGGGGTACTCGAGGGTGCTGGCACGCCGGATCGGACTCGACATCCCCGACGTGACGAACGCGGTCTCGCAGGCATCGCGTGCGGCGCGGGCAGACCACGCGCGCACCGATGCACCGCGAACGGATGCGGGCCGACCCGACTCCCGTCGTCCCGACACGAGCCGACCCGATGCGTCGCGTCCGGATGCCCGCACCCCCGTCCCGGATCAGGATCGGTCCGGCGATGCCTGGCGCCGCGACGCGCGGCCCTTCGACGACGTGCCTCCTCCGCCCGACGAGCAGCCGCCGATCCGGGTGTCGATCGCGACGCTCCCGCGCAACAATGACGCCGCGCTGGAACGCGATGCGCTCAAGGGCTTCCTCCAGTACGGGCATCGCATCGATCCCGAGCTCCTGCAGCGCGCGGTGGACCTCCCGTTCCGTACGCCCGCCCTGGACGCCGTGCGGGCAGCGGTCGCGACCGCGCAGGATCGCAGCCGGCCCGGCTGGGCTGCCGATGCCGTGTCGTCCGTGCGCGAGCCGTACCGGACGCTGGCTGCCGAGCTCCTGACGAGCGACTTCCCGGCGCGCGACGACGAGCATGCGGTCGCCTCCACGCTCGATCTCGCGCGGCAGGTCGTGCTGCGCGGCTACGACGCCGACAAGGCGGAGCTGGTGCGCACGATCCAGCGGGTCCCGGCGGATTCGGACGAGGGCCGACGCGTGCGCGTGATGCTGCGCGAGCTGGATGCGGACCGCCAGAGGCTGCTCGAGCAGTCGCAGTAGCGCCCGCGGCGCTCGGACCGGCAGGATGGGCGCATGCCCCGCGCCGACGATGACGCCATCATCCGCTGCACCGACCTGTCCCTGCACCGGGCGCCCGCACGGGGTGGTGCCCCGAACCGCGTGGTGGACGGGGTGTCGTTCACCCTGCGTCCCGGCCGCACGCTGGCGGTGATGGGTCCGACGGGCGCCGGCAAGTCGAGCCTCGCGGCGATCATCGCGGGCGATGACGACGAGCGCGTGACGGTCGCCGGCGGCTCCGCGAGCGTCCTCGGCGTTCCGGTGCAGAAGGGCGGCCGCGCCCGCCGCGTGCGTCGTTACGGCACCGGAGCCGTGATGCAGGATGCGGGAGCTGCGCTGCCGCCTCGGCTGAGCGTCGCGGACATCATCGGGTCGCCGATCACCACACGCGTCCGTCGGGTCGACCCGCGAGGTCTGTCGTTGCGGATCGCGGGGCTCCTCGACGAGCTGATGCTGCCGCTCGGCTGCGCGGAGAAGTACCCGTACGAGCTCAGCGCGGGGATGCGCCAGCGCGTGGCCGTCGCACGCGCCCTGATGCTGGGCCCGAAGCTCCTCGTCGCCGACGAGCCGTTCGCGGCGCTCGACGTGACCTCGCGCCGCGCGGTGCTCGCGGCGATCGAAAGACGGCGGGACACCGCATCCCTCGCC
The DNA here is from genome assembly GCF_030315975.1 of Microbacterium candidum. GTDB lineage: Bacteria > Actinomycetota > Actinomycetes > Actinomycetales > Microbacteriaceae > Microbacterium > Microbacterium candidum. The sequence continues at coordinate 124,949 of NZ_JASXSZ010000003.1, forward strand.
ACCATCATGATGACGAACGACGCGGATGCGATCACCCGACTGGATGCGGATGTCCTGGTCCTGCACGCCGGTCATCCGGTCGCGCTCGGCCATGGGACGCGCGACCTCGTGTGGACGCCGAGCTCGGAAGCCGCGCGACGCGCCCTCGTCGTCTCCTGATTTCGCTAGAGCGCCGCGGGCTTGCTAAGATAGATGAGTTGCCCGCCCACCAGCGGGAAGCATTCCTCCATAGCTCAATTGGCAGAGCAATCGGCTGTTAACCGATAGGTTCTTGGTTCGAGTCCAAGTGGGGGAGCGAAGGCCCCGAGGCTCCACCCTCGGGGTTTTCTTTGTTTTTCCGGGGGTTCTGGTCGTCAGGGTTGATGCGGCGCTGCGTACCGGTTCGTGCCTTGCACATTTTGCCCACGTTTGGTTCAGAGGGCGCCGTCTCCCGTCTGACCGACGGCGAGCCGGGTCGGCGTGTCCGACGTGCCAAACGGCAGTGTGGCTCTTCCCAACTCGGCCATGCATGCCGAGAATGGTGCTGTGGATCAGCGCAGCGAGCAGCGCGCTCTGGATGAGGCGGTCGGCCGTCTCTCGGAGCGGTTTCCTTCGGTCGGTCGCGAGCGCATCGCCGAGATCGTTCAGGAGGAGTTCGACTCCTTCGCCGGCGCGAAGGTGCGGGACTACGTCCCCGTGCTCGCCGAGAACGCCGCGACGGATCGGCTTCGCACGTTCGCGAAGCTCGAGCAGCCGCGCGACCTCGAGTCGCCCGATGTGATGGCCGCGGCGACGTCTCTCGCCGTTGCGGGAGAGATCGACGACGAGGTCCGGCGGGACCCGTTCGAAGTCGAGGGAGCCAAGGAGCAGACCGGGCTCCTCTACGGCGATCTCAGCAACGGTTGAGCACGAGCGCGTTCACGCGCCGTCGGGCTGCCAGGCGGGGCCGGTCTGCTCCGGGTAGAGCCATTCGCGCTCAGCCGACTGCTCCGCGGCGACCTCGAGGAAGCGGGCGACGGCCGGGGTGAGCGGTTCGTCGCGCCATGCGATCGACCACGGGTACAGCGGCTGCAGCTCCCGTGGCTGGTGGATCGGCATCCCGAGATTCCGGTAGCGGAATGCATACGACTCGAATTCGAGGAGGAGCGCCGCATCCGTCGTTCGTCGCATCTGCGCGAGGCACTGGTCGAAGGTGCCCGGGTTGCCGAGCCAGCGGAACGCCGTCCCGAGACGGTGCTCGAGGGCGGCCAGGTACTGCCCGTGCACATTGAACAGTGCCGACCCGGACGGATCTCCGAACACCTGCAGCGGCCGTTCGAAGAGGGACGCGGTCTCCGCGGGCGGGTCGCCGGGCCGACCGACCAGCCAGAACGGCTCGAGACGCAGCGGCCGGTGCCTCCAGCCGATCGGGTGCTCCGCGGTCATGGCCGGGGTGAGGCGGATCATCGCGACATCAAGCTGACCCTTCAGCAGGGCGTCGAACTGTCGTTGGCTGTCCATCGAGCTCGCGATCACCGGGACCTCGGGGAATCGGGTCGAGTAGGCGTCGGCGACCAGACGGCTCGTGTCGAGATCGAAGATGTGCGCGATGCGGACGCCGGGATCGTCGGGATGCGTCATCCGCACCGCCTGGGCGATCAGCACGCGGGCATCGCGCAGGAATCGCACGCCCTCCGCGGTCAGCGCGACGTGCCGGCTGTCTCGGACGAAGAGCCGGAAGCCGACCTCGGATTCCAGGCGCCGGATCTGCTTCGACAGCGCGGGCTGGCTGATGTGCAGCTTCGCCGCCGCGCGGCCGAAGTGGAGTTCGTCGGCCACCACGACGAAGTAGCGCACCGATCTGAGATCGAGGTCCATCCGTCCTCCTCAGTGGAAGAGTGCTCTTCCGCGACGAGCCAAGCAAGATCGGTTATCGATCCGCATCCGATGGGTCTTGGACAGGATGGATGCCGCGGGTGTGTGCTGATCTCGTCACTTTCAGGCGAGGAGTCAGAGCATGGCCGAGAACCGTCCTGTCGTCTTCATCCACGGGCTGTGGCTGCACGCCACGAGCTGGGGTCCGTGGATCGAGAAGTTCCGTGCCGCCGGTTACGACACTGTGGCCCCCGGCTGGCCCAACGAGGCCGACACCGTCGCCGAGGCGCGGGCTCACCCGGATGCCGTGGCCGACATCGGCATCGACGAGGCGGCCGGGCACTTCGCGGAGATCGCGAACGGGCTGGGCGACGACACGATCCTCATCGGGCACTCCTTCGGCGGGCTCATCGCCGAGAAGCTCCTCGGCGAGGGCGTCGGTGCGGGAGCGGTCGCGATCGATCCCGCACAGATCAAGGGCGTCCTGCCGTTGCCGCTCGCCCAGCTGCGGTCGGGCTTCCTGGCCCTCGGCAATCCCGCCAACCTGCACAAGTCCGTGTCGCTGACGAAGCCGCAGTTCCGGTACGGATTCGGCAACGCCGTGAGCGAAGAGGAGTCGGACGCGCTGTACGACCGCTGGACGATCCCGTCGCCGGCCCGGCCGCTGTTTCAAGCCGCGGCGGCGAACTTCGTGATGCACTCGCCCGCCGCGGTCGACACCAAGCGCGAACCGCGTGGTCCGCTCCTGCTCATCTCGGGCACCGCCGACCACACCGTGCCCGACGTCGTCACGCGCTCCTCCCTCAAGCAGTACCGGGACGCCATGACAATCAACGAGCTCCAGCAGTTCGAAGGTCGCGGGCACTCGCTCACGATCGACAGCGGGTGGGACGAGGTCGCCGACGCCGTCCTGAAGTGGCTCGACGCACAGGGGCTGTGACATGGATCTCGGGCTGGCCGGCTCCGTCGCGATCGTCACGGGCGCCGGGCGCGGGATCGGCCTCGCGGTCACGCGGGTGCTGATCGAGGAGGGATGCCGGGTGCTCGCGGCAATCGCGCAGTTCATGACCTCGACCGCTACTTCGGCGACTACCTCACACCCCTCTTGCTGCGGCGCATCAACGTTCTCGTCGTCGCACCCGGGCATGATGGACCGGTGTCCCGTCCCCGCGTCCCGCCCTGGCTCGCTCTCAATCTTGCGGTGCTCATCGGGGTGCTGACGGCCGTCCAGGCGCGAATCAACGGGCAGCTGGGTGTGCGCCTCGGCGACGGCCTGGTCGCTGCGGTGATCTCTTTCGGGTCGGGTCTCGTGATCCTGGTCGTGCTGTCGATCACGCTTCCCGCGGGGCGGCGCGGGTTCCACTCGATTGTGGGCGGCCTGCGTGGGCGGTCGATTCCGCTCTGGATGCTGTGCGGCGGCATCGCCGGCGCGCTCACGGTGGCGACGCAAGGACTGGCCATCGGCATTATCGGCGTCTCGATGTTCACCGTCGGCATCGTTGCGGGGCAGGGGATCACCGGTCTCGTCCTCGACCGCTTCGGGATCGGTCCTGCCGGCGTCGTCGCGGTGACACCGGGACGCCTCGTCGGCGCGGCCCTCTCCCTCACCGCGGTCGCGGTCGCCCTGGCAGGCGGCGCGGCTCGCACGGTCCCGCCGTGGATGCTGGTGCTGCCGTTCCTCGTCGGCGTCGGCATCGCATGGCAGCAGGCTACGAACGGTCGCCTGCGTCAGCGCGTCGAGACGCCACTCACCGTCACTGTGGTGAACTTCCTCGGCGGCACGATCGTCCTGGTCATCGTCGCGACCGTGCATTCGGCATTCGCGGGACTCCCGCACACGTTCCCGACCGAGCTCTGGTACTACATCGGCGGCGCGGTCGGAGTGGTCTACATCTTCCTTGCCGCTGCCGTCGTGGCGTACACGGGAGTCCTGCTCTTGGGACTCGCATCGATCGTCGGGCAGGTGATCACCTCGATGATCCTCGACCTCGTGTGGCCCACCCCGGCAAGTCCCGGACTCGTGCAGCAGGTTGCGATCGCGACCATCGCGCTCGCGTCCGTCGTGGTGGCGGCCGTACCCTGGCGCCGCGTCCGCCGCGCGCGCTGACCCGACAGACGGCAGATGCCGTCGAGTCAGCGAGCCTCCCGCACCAGCGGCAGCAGCTCGTCGAGCGCTCCGCGCAGGGCCGCGCTGAGCCGGGCGCCGCCGTGGCCCTCATCGTCGATGACGATGAGGGTGCTGCCCGGCCAGCTGCGGTGCAGTCGCCATGCGGTACCGAGCGGTCCGCTGACGTCGAGACGTCCGTGGATGAGGAATACGGGGAGGTGCGTGATCCGGTCCAGGTGCTCGTAGACGCCGTCGTCGCCGAGAAACGCATTGTTCGCCCAGCTGTGCGCCACCTGCAGGGCGAAGACCTGCTGAAAGGCGGGATCGCGGACGACGAGATCGTGCGCCGTCGGATGCACGAGCGAGACGTGCGCGTCCTCCCAGGCGCACCAGGCGAGTGCCGCTGCGGCGCGGATGCCAGGGTCGGGATCGGTCAGCCGCTCGAGGTATGCATCGAGCAGCGGCTGGCCGGGGCGGTGTCCCGACGCTTCCGAGAACCGCTCCCATTGCTCGGGGAAGATGGCGCCCACGCTCTCGCTGATCCACCGCACGGACTCCGCGGTACCGTCGGTGACCAGTGCCAGCGCCAGGCCGAGCACGCGATCCGGATGCGCCTGCGCATACGCCATCGCGAGGGTCGTTCCCCAGGAGCCCCCGACGACGGCCCACCGCTCGATGCCGAGGTGCCGCCGCAGGAGTTCGATGTCCCCGATCATGGCCTGCGTCGTGAGGGTGGAGAGGTCGAAGCCCGGGTCGGTCACCAGCGGCGTGCTCCGGCCGCACGCACGCTGGTCGAGGCCGACGACATGCCAGGGGGAGTCCGGGCCGTGTCGGTAACCGGGGCCGAGACCCGAACCGGGGCCTCCGTGGAGCCAGACGAGCGGGACGCCGTCCGGGTCGCCGGAGGTCTCCCAGTAGATCTGCGCCCCATCTCGGGTGGGCAGCATCCCGGTCGCGTGCGGTTCGACGAGTGGCATTCCCCGAGCCTAGGGCGATGGGTCTCGCGCCGTCAGGCGTCGATGTCGTCGACGCCCGGCATCCAGGACTGTCCGGGCCGGCCCCACCCGCGCTTGCGTGCGAGCTTCTGCACCGTCTTCCAGTCGCTGTCGTCGAGTCGGTCGATGTACATCGTGCCGTCGAGGTGGTCGAACTCGTGCTGCATGATGCGGGCCCGCCATCCGTCGACCTGGATGCGCACGGGGGCGCCCTCGAGGTCGATCCCCGTCACGAGCACCTCGTCGGACCGGCGGAGCGGGAACCGCTCGCCGGGGAACGACAGGCATCCCTCGGACTCCTCATCGGGATCCGGGTCGCCCGGCTCCATGGGACGCATCCACAGCTCGGGGTTGATGATCACCCCGCGCCAGGGGGCGCCGTCGTCGTCCTGGTAGGTGTACGTGTAGATGCGCAGCCCGACGCCGACCTGGGGGGCTGCGAGCCCGACACCGGGGGCGGCATCCATCGTCTCGAACATGTCGGCGACGAGCGTTCGGATCTCGTCCGTGATCTCGCCGACGGGGGATGCGGGGGCGTGCAGGACGGGATCGCCCATGATGCGAATCGGAAGTACGGCCACGTCTCGAGCCTATCGAGCGACCTGCGGATAGGGTCGAAGGGTGACAGTGCTCGGGGCTCCACTGGGGGACGTGACGGATCACCTCGTCGGCGTGTTCCGCGACCCCGCCATCCTCCTCGGCATCCCGCTCGCGCTCCTCGGCGCGGTGTTCATGTCCTTCGGCGCGCAGTATCAGTACCGCGGAGTGACCAAGGTCGAGAAGCTGACCGGCACCTCCGGCAGCGCAGGACTCAGCGGCAAGCAGCTGCTGAATCTGCTCCGGCGTCCGTCGTGGGTCTTCGGCACGCTCATGCTGGGCGCCGCCATCATCTGTCAGCTCTCGGCGCTGGCGGTCGCACCGATCATCATCGTCCAGCCGATCGGCGCCGTCTCGCTCGTCATCACGACCCTGCTGAACGCGAAGATCTCGGGCCACAAGCCGACACCGCGGTCGATCCGCTCGATCATCGCGTGCATCGGCGGCATCTTCGTCTTCGTGACGATCGCGGCCCTGTTCGCCACCGAGTCGCCGGTCACGGATCTGCAGCTGATCATCATTCTGGGGCTGCTCCTCATCGTGCTGATCGGGATGCTGGCCTTGTGGCTGGCGGTGCGCAAGCGCGGACACCCGCTGTTCTACATCGCGGCATCCGGCGTCATCTACGGCTTCGTGGCGACCCTCGCGAAGGTCGTCATCTCGCGGATCCAGGCCCACGACTTCAACTGGCTCACGGCGCTCTGCCTGCTCGGGCTCCTCGTCGCCGTCGCCCTCGGCGCGTACTTCGTGCAGACGGCCTACGCGGTGGGCCCGCCCGATCTCGTGGTCGCGGGTCTCACCGTCATCGACCCGATCGTCGCCGTGATCATCGGCCTCACGGTCCTGCAGGAGGCTGCGAACGCCCCGCTGTGGGCGTTCGCAGGGTTCCTCGTCGCGGGAGCCATCGCCGTCTACGGCGTCATCACTCTCGCCCGCTACCACCCGCAGGTGCTCAGCGACAGCCAGGAGATCCACATCCCGCGCGGGAGCGACAAGTCCTGAGTCGGTCCCGGCGGGATTCTGTAGGGCGGGTGGGACTTGAACCCACGATCGTCGGGTTATGAGCCCGCTGCCTTGACCAGCTTGGCCACCGCCCCCTGTGCTTCGAGCCTACCCGGGCTCGAAGCCGTCACATGTGCGCGGCGATGTACGAGTACTTGACGAACACCTCGGCGGCCAGTCCGGCCTCCTCGAGGACGCCCTGGACGGCCGTCAGCATGTACTTCGAGTCCCAGCCCATGTAGAGGAAGTGCGTCTCGTCGAGGCTGTCCCAGTGCCCGTTCCACGACTGCGCCTCGTAGATCGGCCCGCCGCGCCGGGCGCTGAACGTCTCGACATCGGCTCGCGAGTCGGCCCACAGGCGCTTGAAGACGCGGTTGAAGAGCGCCTTCACGTCGTGCACCTCCCAGTGCTCGCCGCGGTACTCGGTGTACTCGAACTCGCGGTGCCAGCCGCGCGGCCACCCGCGCCGGCGCACGGCGTCCAGGATGGGGGTGAGTCCGTCGTCGTCGATGCCGTCGATCGCGGGGCGCACCCAGACCTCGACGAAGCGGTCGGTGAGGCGCGAGGTGCGCTCGGAGATCGCCGTCGTGCTCCAGGCCTCGGGCGTCGCCGCATCCCGCGTCGCCGCGATCCCGCTCCGGGCGAAGACGGACCGGACGGCCGGATAGGACTCCGCGAAGGCACGCTCCGCGAGCGGTGCCTCGAGGAGGACCAGGTTCCCGAGGGTCTGGGCGAGGGCGCGGTGGCTGTTCTGCTCGTCCTCGGTGTAGTCCGACCACGGGCGCGCGCCGTCGGCCGTCCACGTGTCGCCCGGAGCGAGGGGGAGGACGTACGCGAGTTCGAGGTCCGTCGCATCCGTCACGTCGCCGAGGCGCTCGAGGATGTAGGCAGGATGCGGCAGCTCGCCGTACTTGAGCGCCATGCGGACGCGCTCGTCGGACGGGGTGATGCGGGCGATCGCGCGCAGGAGCTCCACCGGGCCCTCCATACGGGCGCGGCACAGGCGCGCGACGATGCGCTCGTTCGGGATGCCGACGACCGTGCGCCGCAGCAGCAGCGACTGCACGACCTCGAGCAGGGCGATGAGCTCGTCCTTCGGGAGCGCCCCGCGGGCGTGATCGCGGTAGCCGCGCATGACGAGGGGGTAGATGCCCCGCCCGAACGTGTTGACCCAACCGAGCTGGCGGGAGACCTCGCCATCCGCCTCCTGCGAGGGATCGGACAGGATGCGATATGCCTCCGAGTACTCGCGCCACTCGGCGGCGTGTTCGCGCAGCCTCGCGAGGTCAAGGCGCGGGAACTCGTGCCGGAACGCCTCGTACACGCCGTGCTCGCCGGCGACAGCCACCTCGCGCCCGGTCTTCATCACGAGATAGTGCCGCCAGAACGGCCCGATCGCGTCGCCGGTGTTCCGCTCGATCGGAAGCCAGTATTCGTCTTCGATCTCGCTCTGCTCCGCGTGCGAGAGGCCCATCAGCACGTAGTTGTGGATGAGCTCGTGGTCACGCAGGGGAGCGCCCGTCGAGTTGAGGCTCTCGAAGATCTGCTGCGCGTTCGCATCCATTCCGAGAGTGATCGAGACGTGCTCGAGCTTCTGCAGGCCGCGCCAGATCCGCGGGACCTCGTCGAGACCCACCTGGCTGCGGAAGAACGCGTAGTTGTCATCGAAGCGGGAGTCGCGCAGTGCGTCGGCGTCGTCGTGCAGGTCGAGGACGACGCTGCGGAAGATGTCGCCCCACTCGCGGTGCGGGCGCAGTTTCGTGCGGGTCGCATCATCGTGGACGAGCACGCGCGCCAGCTCCTCGGCCAGTCGGGCGTCGTGGTCTCGCACGGTGTGGTGGAGGGCCGCGATGAGCAGCATCAGCGTCGTGATGCGCTGCTGCCCGTCGATGAGGACGAGCTCGCTCGCTCCACTCGCCGCGCTCTCCGTGGACAGGATCGAACCGATGAAATGCGTGTGGGAATCGTCCGAGTCGCCGACGGCGCGGATGTCCGCGAGCAGCTGCTCGCACCCACCGATGTCCCACCGATACTGCCGCTGGTAGACCGGGACGACGATGGTCCGGCGTCCGGCGGCGAGCCATCCGATCGTGTTGACAGCAGTCGCATCCACATTCGCAGCGCTCGTCACCGTTCGTTCGTCTCCCTGCTCGATGGCGTCGGCGGTGCCGCCGTTCGCGCCGGCCACACCGTCTCCCAGTCTATTCGGCCCCCCTTCACGGCCGACCGGAGGGGCCGTGATTATTCACGGCCCGTCTCCCGGGGGGTCGAATGGCACTGGGATAGGCTTGCCTTACCCGGGGCTTGTAAAAACTTCGCTCGCCCCCGACGAAAGGTGATGTTCCCATGGGTTACATCAAGTCCGCAGCGCTCGAGGAGACCGGTTACGTCGTCCTCGACAGCTACAACCAGGAGCTCGACCCCCAGGAGTGGCTCGACATCGAGTACAACGACTGGAAGTCCTCGGGCGACACGCGTTTCGCGCCGCTGGCCAGCGCCTTCGGTGAGATCGAGTGCAACGGCTTCTGGAACCACAAGCCGCCGCGCACGGACAAGGACGGCGTCTGGATCCCGTCGCAGGTCGAGAAGGCCCCGAACCTGACGCGTCGCGCGCAGGAGCCGGGCGCGAACGTCGGCCGCTGCCGCGTCATCGAGCTGCAGCCCAACACCTATGGCGACTGCCTGTACAACCTGCACCAGGACGACAACAACCGCCTGAACCCGGACGGAACCGGCTGGGTCGTCCGCGGCTTCTTCAACCTGACGGATGACAAGGACAGCTACTTCGTCCTGCGCGAGAACCGTACGGACCCGGCGGGCGAGGTCCGCATCGCGCTCCCGGCTGGAGCACAGCTGATCGTCGACACGCAGCGCCTGTGGCACGCAGCGACGCACCCCGGTCCCGACCCGCGCTACTGCCTCATCACCTCGTGGACGTCCGGCCCCGAGCTCGACGCCTACATCGAGAAGTACAACGGCGTGAACCGCGTCGAGAACTACCCGGTCGCGCAGGAGATCCTGGATGCCGGCTACGCCGAGCAGGCGCGGAAGGATGCGGCGCGTGCCGCGTACTACGCGGCCAAGGGCCAGGCCGAGGTCCTCGCGATGAGCGAGGCCTGAGCCTCCCCACACGCGAAACGGCGGCCCCGGTCTTTCGACCGGGGCCGCCGTGCTGTGCGATGCAGGACTACTTCATCAGCCACCCGGCGCGGACACTGCCCCAGCCGGTCTCGTCGTCCCAGCCGGTGTGGACGCGCAGCGACTGGTTGTTCGTGTCGAAGATGCGGACCGAGTACACGTACCCGCTCTTGGCGTCGGTGCCGTCGACGTAATCGACGCGTACCTCCGCCGCGGCCATCCCGGCACCGGTGACGTCGGCGAACCCGGAGTGGTCCGCGTAGATCAGCGGGTTCAGCAGGCCGAGGCCGACGCGTACGTTGTTCGGCATGCCGCTGTTCTGCACTTTGATCGCAGTGGCACCCGCGAAAAGCGGCGCCGCGACGCTCGTGCCACCGATGCGGTACGTGTCGTACGAGACACCCTCGGGGAACGCCTGAGTCTGCCCCACGAGCATGCCGGTGTTCGGGTCGGCGAGCATCGACACATCCGGGACCGCCCGGCCGTTGTTCGGGCTCTTGATGCCGGCGTCGATCTGGTACTGCGGCTCGGGGATGTGCGTCGAGTATCCGCCGCCACCGCCGGACTGGAATTTGGCCGTCTGCGTCCAGACGCCCTTCTCCAGCGTCCACTTCTCCGTCTGCCATCCGGTCTCGGCCGTGATGGCACCGCCCTTGATCTCGGTGGAGGTCCCACCGACCGCGGTGACATACGGGTCGGACGCCGGGTAGTCCGTCTGCGGGGTGCCGAGCACGGTGGCGTCGTCGCCGGCGTCACCGGACGAGAAGACGTAGCTGATGCCCACAGCAGCTCCGCGCAGGAACGCGGTCTCGTACGCGAGCTGCAGGTCGCCGTCGACGGCGTCGCCGGTCCCGCCCCACGAGTTCGAGACGACGCTGGCGACGCCCTCCGAATTGATGCGCGCGAACGCGTCGAGGAACCCGCGGTCGTTGCACGTGGACGCCGCGTAGTACCGGACGTTCGCCGCCGGCGCCATCGCGTGCACAGCCTCGACGTCGAGCGTCTCCTCGCCGTACCAGCCGGACGCGTCGCACTGGCGCTTGCCCGTGTTCACCTGGTTGAACGCGTTCGGCAGGCTCTGGCTGAACTGGCCGTTGCGGTCGTCGAAGGCGGGGTCGTGCAGGGTGGTCGCGTATCGGTTCGCATCGGACTCGACCGTCGGCGAGGCGAACGCGTCGACGATCGCGACGGTCACGCCCGCGCCGTTCGACGTCGACGCCAGGTTGCCCTCATACGCGTTCCGCAGCTGAGGGCCGGTGTAGCCGCACGGCGACAGCGGGAGCGGCGCAGTGCTGTTCTGGAAGGTGGGGAGCACCGTGCCGTCGGGCATCTGGGCGGTCTGATCGAGCGCCCCGAAGTCGGGTGCCGAGCACACCTGCGGGTTGCGGAACCCCGGGGAGGCGGGCGAGGGCTTCTGGGTCCCCGGCGCGATCGTGGACGCGGACGTGTCGAGTCCGCTCACGGCGAGCACCTGGTCGGCGACCGATGCCGGCGCGTGCAGGTCGCCCGTCGGCGCCTGGACGCTCTGGCCGTCGTGCGAGTAGTTCGCGATCGCGGTGCCGAAGGCCTTCGTCGCACCGGCGACCGTGCCGGTGATGTCGACGTATTGCCCGGCGGTGTCCACCGCTGAGACCGTCAGGCCCGCACCGGCCAGCCACGCGCGTACCGCGTCGACGGTCGCCGCTGACGCGTCGAACTGCGCATGCACCTGGGCAGGAGTGAGGAACCTGTGGTAACTGCTCGAGCCGGGCGTGGAGACGGCGTTCGCGACGGCCGACAGCGCGGCCATGCCGCCGCGCGGAGCGAGGTAGACCCGCGCCTGCACCGCGGCGGATGCGGCTGCGGTGCCGGTCTGCGTGCCGTGGCTGAGCCAGCCGGGCGCGGAATGCGGAATGGCCTTCTCGGTGTTCGGGGCGGCATTGGCCGCGACGGGACCGGCGAGAGCGGCGACAGCGGCGGTGACCGCGATGACTGCCCCTCCTACCATGCGTGCGCGCATGCAGGATCCTCCTGTTGTGACGTTGATCGCGGCCGGGTAGCCGCGACGAGTGCGACGCTACGCCCGGCAGTGCTGACTCATTCGGGAGTCTCGGCAATTCCATAAGAAGGCACGCCGAACGAATGACAGTGTTGTGATTTCCCCTGATTCTGGGCCATAATGGCGGCGAGAACCGAACAGCCGTGCAGCTCCGGTCAGGTCGTAGGGGAAGACGTACCTGACGAAGGGGAGAGAACATGGCGACCACAGCGGCGCGCGGCGTGATCTTCATACACTCCGCGCCACGAGCGTTGTGCCCCCACCTCGAGTGGGCGGTCGGACGCGTCCTCGGGCGCGGCACGAGCTTCGACTGGGCCGATCAGCCGGTCCTCTCCGGGAGCCGACGTGCGGAGTTCTACTGGGAGGGCGCGGTCGGCACCGGGGCTGCCCTGTCGACGGCGATCCGTGGCTGGGAGCACCTGCGGTTCGAGGTCACGGAAGATCCCACTCCGCGCAGCGACGGAGGCCGTTGGCTGCACACGCCAGGGCTCGGCATCCACTATGCCCAGACCGACACGGCGGGCAACGTGGTCATCGGCGAGGATCGCATCCGCTACGCGATGGAGGTCGCCGCCGGCGACATGCGCGAATTGCAGCGCGAGCTGGATGTGGCGCTCGGCGCCGCCTGGGACGAGGAGCTCGAGCCGTTCCGCCACGCGGGGGACGACGCCCCCGTCGTGTGGCTCCACAAGGTGGGCTGAGCACACCCATAGCGAATGTGAAGCCACCGAGAGAAGGATTCAGGCAGGTAGAGGCGCCATTACCGGCGGTCGGAGGACGACATTCCCGGAAGCCGGAAACGCGTATCACCTGCCTGACACGGAGAAAGCCCCCGGGGAATCCCGGGGGCTTCTTCTTTCCGTTCCGACGCCGGCTCAGACGGAGGTGAACGCGGCGACCGCGTTGTGCCCGCCGAAGCCGAACGAGTTGCTGATCGCGAGCTGCTCGCCGGCGCCGAGGTCCTGCGCGGTGCCCGAGACGCGGAACGGGACCTCCGGGTCCTGCGTCGTGATGTTGATGGTCGGCGGCGCCTTGCGGTCGCGGAGGGCGAGGACCGTGAAGATCGCCTCCAGCGCGCCCGTGCCGCCGAGGAGGTGCCCGGTGGATGCCTTCGTCGCCGAGACCGGGATCTCGTCGATGCGCGATCCGAACACGGCCTTCAGCGCCTGGTACTCATTGGGGTCGCCGACGGGGGTCGAGGTGGCGTGCGCGTTGATGTGGGTGACGTCGTCGGGTGACGCATCCGCCATCGCGAGGGCGAGTTTGACCGCGCGCGCGGCGCCCCGGCCCTCGGGGTCGTTGGCCGTGATGTGGTACGAGTCGGCAGTGACGCCGCCGCCGACGACGGCCGCGTAGATCTTCGCGCCACGGGCGCGCGCGTGCTCCTCGGTCTCGAGGATCAGAACGCCGGCGCCCTCGCCCATGACGAACCCGTCGCGGTCGACGCTCGTGGGCCGTGAGGCGGTGGCCGGGTCGTCGTTGCGCTTGGACAGCGCCTGCATGGAGGAGAAGGAGGCGAGCGTGACCGGGTGGATGGCGGACTCGGTGCCGCCCGCGATCACGACGTCGGCGAGGCCCGCGCGCAGGTGCTCGACCGCGTTGACGATCGACTCCGTGCTCGAGGCGCACGCGCTTGCCACGGTGCGCGCGAAGGCGCGCGCACCGAAGTGCAGTGACAGGTTGCCGGCCGCCGCGTTCGGCATGAGCATCGGCACCGTCATCGGCATGACGCGGCGCGGCCCCTTCTCGCGGAGCGCGTCCCACGCGTCCAGCATCGTCCACAGGCCGCCGATGCCGGTCGCGAAGTCGACACCGAGTCGCTCGGGGTCGACTTCGGGGCTGCCCGCATCCGCCCACGCCTCGAGTGCCGCGACCATCGCGAACTGCGAGGACGGGTCGAGGCGCTTCGCCATCGGGCGCTCGAGGACCGTGTCAGGTCGGACGATGGCCTCGGCGGCGAAGGTGACGGGCAGCTGATACTGCTCCACCCAGTCGTACTCGAGAGTGCGGGTGCCGGAGGCGCCGCCGAGCAGGGCGGACCAGCTGTCGGGGGCGGTGCCGCCGATGGGCGACGACGCTCCGATTCCGGTGACGACGATGCGGGACGTGCTCATGGGTATGAAGATCCTCGGGTCGGAGGCGGGTGATTGGGGGTGGGGGCCGAAGCCCCCACCCGGGCCCGCGGAGCGAGCCGGGGGTGTGGGGCGGAGCCCCACTGAGTACCGTTACGCCTGGTTCGAGACGATGTAGGTGACGGCGTCGCCGACGGTCTTGAGGTTCTTGACCTCGTCGTCGGGGATGGTGACCCCGAACTTCTCCTCGGCGTTGACGACGATCGTCATCATCGAGATCGAGTCGATGTCGAGGTCGTCGGTGAACGACTTCTCGAGCTGGACGTCCTCGACCGCGACACCGGTCTCGTCGTTGACCAGCTCGGCGAGGCCGGCGAGGACGTCATCGGTGGTGAATGCCATGGGTTTCTCCTTGTTCTCAGGGGATCTGGGGCCTGCGGCAGGCCGCTGTTCAGTCTAGGGTCGAGCGTCCCGCGCTCACGGGAGTACGACGACCTGGGCGCCGAAGACGAGCCCGGCGCCGAACCCGATCTGCAGGGCGAGTCCGCCGCTGAGCTCGGGATGCTCCTCGAGCAGGCGGTGGGTCGCGAGCGGGATGGACGCGGCAGAGGTGTTGCCCGTCGTCTCGATGTCACGTCCGATCACGACCGAGTCAGGGAGCTTCAGCTGCTTGGCGAACTCGTCGATGATGCGCATGTTCGCCTGGTGCGGGATGAAGGCGGCGAGATCGGATGCCTCGATCCCCGCGGCGTCGAGCGCCTGACGGGCGACCTTGGCCATCTCCCACACCGCCCAGCGGAAGACCGCCGGCCCCTCCTGACGCAGCGTCGGCCACGGGGCCTTGCCGTCGCGGAACTCGACGAGCGTGTGGTTCATGCCGACGACGTCGGCCTTCGAGCCGTCCGAACCCCACACCGTGGGGCCGATGCCGGGTGTGTCGCTCGGACCGACGACGGCAGCTCCCGCGCCGTCGCCGAGGAGGAACGAGATGCTGCGGTCGGTCGGGTCCACGACGTCGCTGAGCTTCTCCGCGCCGACGACGACCGCGTAGTGGGCAACGCCGCCGCGGATGAGCGCGTCGGCCTGCGCGACGGCGTATGCGAAGCCTGCGCACGCCGCGTTGACGTCGTACGCGGCCGCCGGGTTCGCGCCGATGCGATCGGCGACGATCGCCGACACCGACGGCGTCTGCTTCGGATTGCTGATCGTGGCGACGATCACGGCGTCGATGAGCGACGGGTCGACACCCGAGCGCTCGACGGCCTCGCGGGCGGCATCCGAGGCGAGGTCGACGGCGGTCGTCTCGTAGTTCGCGCGAACGCGCGTGACGATCCCGGTGCGCTGGCGGATCCACTCGTCGCTGGAGTCGATCGGGCCGATCAGATCGTCGTTCGGGATGAAGTTCTCACCGCGGGCGGCGCCATAGGCATAGATGCGGGTGTGCGCGGGGCCGTGGGGCTGGTTGAGGGTGGCGGTCATGCGTTGCCTTCCGAGAGCAGGGCGGCCGCGGCATCCAGGTCGTCGGGCGTCTTGACGGCGACCGACGGGACCCCGCGCAGTGCGCGCTTGGCGAGACCCACGAGCGTACCCGCAGGGGAGAATTCGATGATGCCGCTGACACCCGCCGCGGCGAAAGCCTCCATGCAGAGATCCCAGCGCACGGGAGAGGCGACCTGGGCGACCATGAGGTCGAGCGCCCGGCGCCCCGTGTCGACGACCGAGCCGTCGTTGTTGGTCCACAGCGTCAGCTGGGGGTTCGACGCCTCGACCTCCGCCGCCGCGTCGCGGAGGATCTCCACTGCGGGGGCCATGTAGCTCGTGTGGAAGGCGCCGGCGACCTGGAGCGGGATGACCCGCGTCCCGGCGACCGGTTCTGCGGCGAGCGCGGCGAGACCGTCGAACGAACCCGCGGCGACGATCTGCCCGCCGCCGTTGTAGTTGGCCGGGGTGAGGCCGAGTTCGCCGAGGCGGGCGACGACCGCATCCTGATCGCCGCCGATCACGGCGCTCATGCCCGTCTCCTCGGAGGCCGCGGCGTTCGCCATCGCCCGGCCGCGGATGCCGACCAGGCGCAGCGCGTCGTCGGGGGAGAGGACGCCTGCAGCCGCGAGGGCCGCGAGTTCGCCGACCGAATGGCCGGCCACGCCGGAGGGCGTTGCATGCGTGCGGTCGCCGAGCGCTCCCCAGGACAAGAGGCTGGCTGCGACGATCAGCGGCTGCGCGACGCTCGTGTCCCGGATCCGATCCGCGTCCCATTCGGTGCCGGCCGCGACGAGGTCGACCTCGGCGTGGTCGGAGAACACCTGCAGGCGCTCACGCGCTCCGTCGAGTTCGAGCCAGGGGGAGAGGAACCCGGGGGTCTGCGAACCCTGTCCGGGGAAGACGGCGACGATCACCTATCCATCCTGCCAAGGATCCGTCGCTCTGTCTGGCTATCGGGTCACAAGAATCGGTCGGTCGTTTGTGTCCGACCGACAGAAAGGGTCACCGGGGCCGACGGATCGCCGGTGCGCGTCGGCGTGTCGCGTCCGACCCGACGGCGCCGAGGATGAGCGCGGTCTGCAGGATGAGGGCCTCGCGCGCGCCCGTCGCATCCCATCCGATGACCTCGGACACGCGCTTGAGGCGATACCGGACGGTGTTCGGATGCACGAACAGCTCGCGGGCGGTCGCCTCGAGCGAACGGCCGTTGTCCAGATACGTCCACAGTGTGGTGACGAGATCCGCGCTGTGCGCCTGCAGCGGACGGTAGATCCGCTCGACGAGCGTGAGCTTGGCGAGTGGATCACCCGCGAGGGCGCGCTCCGGCAGCAGGTCGTCGGCCTCGACAGGCCGCGGTGCCGAACGCCACGCCTCGGCCACCGCGAATCCGGCGAGCGCGGCGCGTGCACTCTGGCTCGCGTCGACGAGGGCGGGGACTGTCGGGCCGAGCACGAGGTGCCCGGAGCCGAAGCCCGGCTCCAATCGGCGCGCGATATCCGTGAACGGCAGGTCGCCGTATTCCTCGGCCGCGCGGTTCGGAGGCTCGGCGCGCCCGATCACGAGCACGAGCCGAGAACCCTGTACGCCGATCAGGACGTCGACGCCGAGCTTGCGCGCCGTGCGGCGGACCTGATCGACGTCGAACTGATGGGGCGTTGTCCCGACGAGCACCGCGACCTCGCCGTGACCGTGCCAGCCGAGGGCGGCGATGCGGCTCGGGAGCTCCTCATCCGCCTCGCCCGTCAGGATCGAGTCGACGACGAGCGCCTCGAGCCGCGCATCCCACAGACCACGCGCCTCAGCCGCGCGCGCGTAGACGTCCGCTGCGGCGAATGCGACCTCGCGCGAGTAGAGGAGGATCGCCTCGCGCAGGTGCTCGCCCTTGCCCGCGACGCGTTCCTCGGTGATCTCCACCGTGACGCGGATGAGTTGGAGCGTCTGGGTCAGACTGACGCTGCGCAGCAGCTCGCGGGGCGCCGCGGCGAAGATGTCCGCCGCGATCCACGGCGTCGAGGTCGGATCGTCGTACCACTGGATGAACGACGTGATGCCGGCCTGGGCCACCAGCCCGACGGCGGACCGTCGGGCCGGCGGCATCTCGGCGTACCACGGCAGGGTGTCCTCGAGGCGCTTGATCGTCGCCGTCGCGAGGTCGCCCGAGATCCGCCGGAGCCAGGCGAGCGTCTCGGCCTTGTCCATGGTGGGCGTGGCGCTCCTCCCCATGCGAGGGTTCAGCTCTCGCCGCCGGCGCTGCCGCTCGTGCCCGCGTTCACGTCGTGGAGGCGGTACTTCTCGATCGCCTGCGCGGACAGCGACGCGTCGAGCTTGCCCTCCTCGGCGAGCGCCTGGAGGGTCCGGACGACGACGGAAGGACCGTCGATCTTGAACCACCGGCGTGCCGCGGCGCGCGTGTCGGAGAAGCCGAACGTGTCAGCGCCGAGCGTCGCGAAGCTGTTCCGCTTCGGCACCCACGGGCGGATCTGGTCCTGCACGGCGTGCATGAAGTCGCTCACCGCGACGACCGGACCTTCCGCATCCCGGAGCTTGTCGGTGAGGTACGCGGTTCGGCGCTCGCCCTCCGGGTGCAGGAAGTTGTGCTCGTCGGCGGCGATGCCGTCGCGGCGCAGCTCCGACCACGAGGTGACCGACCACACGTCGGCGGCCACGCCCCAGTCGTCGCGCAGCAGCTTCTGCGCCTCGAGCGCCCACGGCACGCCCACGCCCGACGCCATGAGCTGCGCGCGCGGTCCGTCGCCCTCGCCCACGGAGACACGGTGGATGCCGCGCACGATGCCGTCGACGTCCACATCCTCCGGCTCCGCCGGCTGCACCATCGGCTCGTTGTAGACCGTGATGTAGTACATGACGTTGGGGTCGGGGTGCTCGCCGCCGTACATGCGCTCGAGACCCGAGCGCGTGATGTGCGCGATCTCGTACCCGTAGGCCGGGTCGTACGACACCGTCGCGGGGTTCGTCGACGCGAGCAGCTGCGAGTGCCCGTCGGCGTGCTGCAGACCCTCGCCGGTCAGCGTGGTGCGGCCAGCGGTCGCGCCGATGACGAAGCCGCGTGCCATCTGGTCGCCGGCGGCCCACTGCGCGTCGCCCGTGCGCTGGAAGCCGAACATCGAGTAGAAGACGTACACCGGGATGAGCGGCTCGCCGTGCGTGGAGTACGACGTGCCCGCGGCGGTGAACGCGGCGAGCGCGCCCGCCTCGTTGATGCCGACGTGGACGATCTGGCCCTGCGGGCTCTCCTTGTAGGCGAGGAGGAGTTCGCGGTCGACCGACGTGTAGTGCTGGCCGTGCGGGTTGTAGATCTTCGCGGTCGGGAAGAACGCGTCGATGCCGAACGTGCGCGCCTCGTCCGGGATGATCGGCACGATGCGGTTGCCGAAGTCCTTCGCCCGCAGCAGATCCTTCAGCATGCGGACGAACGCCATCGTCGTGGCGACCTCCTGCGTGCCCGAGCCCTTGCGGGGAATCGCGTAGGCGTCATCGGACGGCAGAGTGATCGGGACGTGGGTCGTGCGCCGCTCGGGGACGAAGCCGCCGAGCTCACGACGGCGGTCGAGCATGTACCGGATCGTGTCGTCCTGGGGTCCCGGGTTGAAGTACGGGGGCAGGTAGGGGTTCGCCTCGAGCTGGGCGTCCGTGACCGGGATGTGCATCGCGTCGCGGAAGTGCTTCAGGTCGTCGAGGGTCATCTTCTTCATCTGGTGGGTCGCGTTGCGACCCTCGAAGTGGGGACCCAGGCCGTAGCCCTTGATCGTCTTCGCGATGATGACGGTCGGCTGGCCCTTGTGCTCCACGGCCGCCTTGAATGCCGCGTACACCTTGCGGTAGTCGTGGCCGCCGCGCTTGAGGTTCCAGATCTGCTCGTCGCTGTAGTCCTTGACGAGGGCCAGGGCGCGCTCGTCGCGACCGAAGAAGTTCTCGCGGACGTAGGCGCCGTTCTCAGCCTTGTAGGTCTGGTAGTCGCCGTCGGGCGTGACGTTCATGAGGTTCAGGAGAGCGCCGTCGGTGTCGCGCTTCAGAAGGTCGTCCCACTCGCGGCCCCACACGACCTTGATGACGTTCCAGCCGGCGCCGCGGAAGAAGCTCTCCAGCTCCTGGATGATCTTGCCGTTGCCGCGGACCGGGCCGTCGAGGCGCTGGAGGTTCGCGTTGATGACGAACGTCAGGTTGTCGAGGCCCTCGTTCGCGGCGACCTGCAGCTGTCCACGGCTCTCGACCTCGTCCATCTCGCCGTCGCCGAGGAACGCCCACACGTGCGCGTCGGAGAGATCCTTGATGCCGCGGTTGGTGAGGTACTTGTTCGACATGGCCTGGTAGATCGCGTTGATCGGGCCGAGGCCCATCGACACGGTCGGGAATTGCCAGTAGTCGGGCATGAGACGCGGATGCGGGTACGACGGCAGTCCGTTCGGCGCCTGGGACTTCTCCTGACGGAAGCCGTCGAGCTGCGCCTCGGTCAGGCGGCCCTCGAGGAAGGAGCGCGCGTAGATGCCGGGAGAGGCGTGGCCCTGGATGAACACCTGGTCGCCGCCGGACGCGTGGTCCTGGCCGCGGAAGAAGTGGTTGAAGCCGACCTCGTAGAGCGCGGCGGACGACGCGTACGTCGAGATGTGACCGCCCACTCCGATGCCGGGACGCTGGGCGCGGTGCACCGTGATCGCCGCGTTCCACCGGATCCATGCGCGATAGCGCCGCTCGATCTCCTCGTCACCGGGGAACACCGGCTCGTTCTCGGGGGCGATCGTGTTGATGTAGTCCGTCGTCGGGACCATCGGTACGCCGAGGTGGAGCTCGCGGGAGGTCGAGAGCAGGCTCAGCATGATCTCGCGTCCGCGCTCGTGGCCCTTGGCGGCGACGAGCTGCTGGAGCGACTCCTGCCACTCCGACGTCTCTTCGGGGTCGCTGTCGAGGGGCTCCTGGGAGTAGGGATCCTGATCGTGGACAGTCACGGGTGACCTTTCGTCGACTGGCAGATCGTGCCAGGGGTGAGCATTGCGGCGTGGTCCGGGTTGTACGGTCTCGACAAAATGCCGCGGGCTTCAGCCTACTCAGTGCGGGTGACCTCGGGATCGCGCCGCATAGACTGGGGCGGCGGGCCTATAGCTCAGTTGGTTAGAGCACCTCGTTTACACCGAGGGGGTCGGGAGTTCGAGTCTCTCTGGGCCCACGTGAACGCCAGCCCCGCCGACCAGCGCCGCCTCCTCGAGCTCGCGGACCTCGATGTCCGCATCCGTCAGGCGGACACCGCCCGCAAGACGCCGCCGCAGGCCGCCCGGGTGCAGGAGCTCCTGGCGCAGCGGCAGACGCTCTCGCAGGAGCTCTCCGCACGGCTCGCCGTGCAGGACGAGGCGAACGCGGAGCTCAAGCGCATCGAATCCGATGTCGCCGTCGTGGAGGCGCGCGTCAAGCGCGACGACGAGCGGCTGCGCACCGTATCGAATCCGAAGGACGCCCAGGGCCTCGAGAGCGAGCTCGCCTCGCTCGCGCGCCGTAAGAACGACCTCGAGGATGCAGAGCTCGAAGTCATGGAGCGTCTCGAGGTTGCGGGGGCCGCGGTCGCCGAGCAGGAGGCGCTCATCGCGGAGACGAACGCCGAAGGTGCCACGCTGAGCGCCGCCGCGAAGGAGCATGTCGCGGAGGCGACCGCGCGACTGGAGGCGGCGACGCGTGACCGCGCCGCCGTGGCGGCCACCGTCCCGGCGGATCTCGTCGCCCTCTACGACAAGCTCGCGACCCGCAGCGCGGGCGCCGCGCTCCTTCGTCGGCAGACGTGCGAGGGATGCCGCATGATGCTCTCGGGCACCGACCTCGCAGCCCTGCGGCAGCTCGCCGCCGACGCCGTCGCGACGTGCCCCGAATGCGGCTGCATCCTGGTGCGTACCGAGGAATCGGGGCTCTGAGAGCCACGGCCGAGAGCCACGCCGACCCGCAGCCTGCGCCCGCCTGGATCGCCGTCGGTCGCGACGGTTCCGATGTCGTCGCCGTGCGCCTGGCCGCGGACGGTGCCGAGTTGTCGCGCGTACAGGTCTCGGCGCGGGACTTCGCCGCGTTCGTCGCGGCGGAGCCGGAAACACGGTGGGTGTGGAGCGACACGCCCGCGTGGCATCCCGGACTGCTGTCGGCGAGCGTGCGCGTCGCCCGTGCGCATGATCTGCGGCTGTGTCACGCGATCCTTCGCGACAGCGCTCTGGTCGAGGACGATCGCGGACTCCGTGCGGCGCGGGAGTGGGATGCGGCGCCCTCCGTAGAGGACGTATCCGCAACGCTGTTCGACCTCGAGGAGATCGGCGCGGCGGGTCCGCCCGATGACATCGACGCGGCGCTCGCCGAGTTCGCGCGCCAGCGGGCGGCCGTGGATGCGTCGAAGGATCCGGGTCGTCTCCGCCTCCTCCTCGCGGCCGAGTCCGCCGGTGCCCTGATCGCGGTGGAGATGCGGATCGCGGGGCTCCCGTGGGACGCCGCCGAGCACGAGCGGCTGCTGACCGAGATCCTCGGCGCGCGGCCCGCCGCCGGCGGGATGCCGGTGAGGATGCAGGAGCTCGCCGAGGAGGTCCGCATCGAGCTGCGCGATCCCGCCGCGAGCCTCGACTCGCAGCCGAAGCTGCTGCGCTCGCTGCACCGCGCCGGCGTGCTCGCCGAATCGACGAGCCGCTGGGAGCTCGCACGCTACGAGCACCCCGCGATCTCACCGCTCATCCAGTACAAGCGCCTCGCGCGCCTCTACACGGCGAACGGCTGGAGCTGGCTCGCGGAGTGGGTGCGCGACGGGCGATTCCGGCCCGTGTACGTGCCCGCGGGTGTCGTCACGGGGCGTTGGGCGTCGTCGGGCGGGGGAGCGCTGCAGATCCCGCGGAACCTCCGGCCGGCCGTGAAGGCGGACCCCGGCTGGGCGCTCGTCGTCGCGGACGTCGCGCAGCTCGAGCCGCGCGTGCTCGCGGCGATGTCGGGCGATGCGGCGCTCGCCCGCGCGGCGCGGGGGCAGGATCTCTACGCCGGCATCGTCGACAGCGGCGCGGTGGCGACGCGTGCGGAGGCGAAGGTCGCGATCCTCGGCGCGATGTACGGCGCGACGACCGGCGACAGCGGGCGGCTCCTCCCGGCGCTGCGGCGCACCTACCCGCGCGCGATGGCGCTCGTCGACGAGGCGGCGCGCGTCGGGCAGCAGGGCGGAGTCGTCTCGACGTGGCTCGGACGGACCTCCCCGGCGACGTCGGAGGGATGGCGCGAAGTCCAGGGTGCGGCGGCGGAGCCCGACGCATCCGCCGCCGACGAGGCGCGAGCCCGCAGACGCGCCGCCGACCGCGGGCGGTTCACCCGCAACTTCGTCGTGCAGGGGACCGCGGCCGAGTGGGCGCTCGCGTGGCTCGCGGATCTCCGCACGCGGCTCGCCGCGATGCCTCCGGTCGAGGCGGAGCGCGGTGCGCCCGCATCCGGGCGTGTGTTCGCGACGCGCCCGCACCTCGCGTTCTTCCTGCACGACGAGATCATCGTGCACACCCCCGCCGAACGCGCGGACGAGGTCGCCGTCGCCGTGCGGGAGGCAGCCGCATCCGCCGCTCGCCTGCTGTTCGGGGACTTCCCGGTGGACTTCCCGCTCGACCTGCGCATCGCGCAGACGGCCGCCAAGGACTGACCGGCGCCGCCCGATAGAATCGGAGGGCGAATGGGTCGGCTGGACGGTCGCGTCGCGGGCTCGCCCGCGCCGAGGAACGTCCGGGCTCCACAGGGCAGGGCGGTGGCTAACGGCCACCCGGAGCGATCCGCGAGACAGTGCCACAGAGAGCAGACCGCCTCGGCCTCGGTCGGGGTAAGGGTGAAAGGGCGGTGTAAGAGACCACCGGGATGCTGGTGACAGCATCCGCACGGCAAACCTCGCCCGGAGCAAGGTCAGACAGGGGATGCAGACGCGGCCCGCCGAGTCCCCGGGTAGACCGCTGGAGCGGCACGGCAACGTGTCGCCGAGATAGATGACCGTCGAAGGGG
The DNA here is from genome assembly GCF_030315975.1 of Microbacterium candidum. GTDB lineage: Bacteria > Actinomycetota > Actinomycetes > Actinomycetales > Microbacteriaceae > Microbacterium > Microbacterium candidum. The sequence goes on from NZ_JASXSZ010000003.1 coordinate 148,211, forward strand.
CGCACGCCCCGGAACAGAACCCGGCGTATAGGCCGGCCCATTCGCCTCAGTCGGCCGCCAATGCCGCGGCCCCGATGATGCCCGCGTTGTTGCGGTGCTTGGCGGGGACGATCGGCGTCTTCAGATCGAGCAGCGGCAGGAACCTGTCGGGGTGCTTGGACACGCCGCCGCCGACGACGAACAGGTCGGGGCTGAAGAGGAACTCGAGGTAGTCGTAGTACCACTGGAGTCGCGCCGCCCACTCCTCCCACGTCAGGCCTTCGCGCTCCATCGCGGAGTAGGCGGTCCATGCCTCCGCGTCGCGCTTGTGCCCGCCGCGCTGCACGTGTCCGAGCTCGGAGTTCGGCACGAGGACGCCGTTGTAGATCATCGCCGACCCGATGCCGGTGCCGAGGGTCGTCAGGATCGTGAGCCCGCGCACGCCCTTCGCCGCGCCGTAGCGGACCTCGGCGATGCCCGCGACATCCGCGTCGTTGGCGAAGTGGATGTCGCGCCCGAGACCCTTCTCGAAGAACTTCTCCGCCTCGAACCCGATCCACTCGTCCGAGACGTTCGCGGCGGAGAGCGTCTGTCCGTCCTTGATGATCGCGGGAAAGGCGACGCCCAGCGGGATCGCCGGGTCCTCGATGGCGAGGGTCTTCAGGACCTCGCGCACGGCGTTCAGGACATCGTCCGGGCGTGCCCCCTCCGGGGTGGAGACACGGACCCGGTCGCTGAGGAGTTCGCCCGCTTCGAGGTCGACCAGACCCGCCTTGATGCCCGTCCCGCCGATGTCCACGCCGACCGCGCGCGTCGCCTTCGCTGCCATGGGTTCAGCCTAGCCAGAGCCCGCCGCCGGATCAGTAGGATCGAGCCAGGACCCAAGCCGCTTCGAGGAGGATGTCATGACCGTCGGCATCGAGGACAACAGCGACAAGTACTGGTACAACCTGAAGACCGGCCAGGTCGAGTTCGGATACAAGACTCCGTCTCCCGATCGTGCCGGCCCCTTCGACACGGCAGAGGAAGCCGCCAAGGCGCCCGAGATCATCAAGCGGCGCTCCCAGGAGTGGGCGGAAGAGGACGACTGACAGGACCGCGGCCCTGACCAGGCTGCGCGAGCGGAGAGGCACCGATGGACAAGCAGCGCGACTTCGTCCTGCGCACGATCGAGGAGCGGGGCGTCAAGTTCGTCCGGCTGTGGTTCACCGACGTGGTGGGCACGCTGAAGTCGGTCGCGATAGCCCCGGCGGAGGTCGAGGGCGCGTTCAGCGAGGGCCTCGGCTTCGACGGGTCGGCGATCGAGGGGCTGACCAGGTCGTACGAGTCCGACCTGCTCGCGCATCCCGACCCGACGACCTTCCAGATCCTGCCGTGGCGCGGGGAGATCGACCCGACGGCCCGGATGTTCTGCGACATCACGACGCCCGACGGCGAGCCCGCCGTGGCCGACCCGCGGCACGTGCTCAAGCGCGCGCTCGCGAAGGCGGGGGATGCGGGGTTCACCTTCTACACGCACCCGGAGATCGAGTTCTATCTCCTGAAGTCGTCGTCCTATGGGCCCGACGGCCCTGAGCCCGTCGACTCCGCCGGCTACTTCGACAACGTCCCCGGCGGGACCGCTCACGACTTCCGGCGACGGTCGGTGCGGATGCTGGAAGACCTCGGGATCTCGGTCGAGTACAGCCACCACGAAGGCGGCCCCGGCCAGAACGAGATCGATCTGCGCTACGCGGACGCGCTGACGACGGCGGACAACATCATGACGTTCCGCACGGTGATCAAGGAGGTCGCGATCGAGCAGGGCGTCTACGCGACGTTCATGCCGAAGCCACTCAGCGGACAGCCCGGCAGCGGCATGCACACCCACATGTCGTTGTTCGAGGGCGAGACGAACGCGTTCTACGAAGAGGGCGCGCAGTACCAGCTGTCGACGGTCGGCCGCCAGTTCATCGCAGGCCTCCTGCGTCACGCGAACGAGATCGCCGCGGTGACGAACCAGTTCGTGAACTCGTACAAGCGCCTGTGGGGCGGCGACGAAGCGCCGAGCTTCGTGTGCTGGGGCCACAACAACAGGTCGGCGCTCATCCGCGTCCCGCTGTACAAGCCGAGCAAGGGGCAGTCCTCGCGCGTCGAGTACCGTGCTCTGGATTCCGCAGCCAACCCGTATCTCGCGTACGCGCTCATCCTCGCCGCGGGCCTCAAGGGCATCGAAGAGGGATACGAGCTCCCGCCGGAGGCCGAGGACAACGTGTGGTCTTTGACCGACGGCGAGCGCCGCGCCCTCGGGTACGCGCCGCTGCCGGCGAGTCTCGACCACGCCGTCGAATACATGGAGGAGTCCGAGCTCGTCGCGGAGACGCTCGGCGAGCAGGTCTTCAGCTATGTGCTGCTCAACAAGCGCAAGGAATGGCAGGAGTACCGCGCGCAGGTGACGCCGTTCGAGCTGAAGCGCAACCTCGAGATGCTGTGACGGGTGATCGCTCGAGCGGGCTGATCGGCCTGGCTCGGATCGGATTCGGCGGCCTGGCGGCCGCGGACGCCGCGCTCACCGAGCTGGAGGCGATCCTCGGCATCAGCCGCGGTGCGCTGCTCACGGATGCCTCGCGTGCCGCGGATCCGGATGCGGCGCTCGACGCCCTGCTGCGGATCGCCAGACGGCGCAGCGACCCGTTGCGCGCCGTGCTCGGAGACGAACGGGGCCGCGCTGCCGCGTGGGCGCTGCTCGGCGCTTCGCACGGTTTCGCCGACTTCTACCTGCGGCATCCTGCGGAGCTCGCCGACCTCGTGACGGCGGGCTCGGCTCTCCCGTCGGCGCAGACGCTGACCGCCGAGATGCTCGAGTCCGTCGACGTCCGTGACGGCTTCGCCGCGGACGGGAGCGAGGGCGCCTGGAACGCGCTGCGCATCCGCTACCGGCGACTGCTCGCCCGGATCGCTGCGTACGACCTCCTGAGCGACGACCCCGTCGAGGTGCTTCCCGCCGTTTCGGCGCGGTTGGCGGATGCGGCCGGCGCCGCGCTCGAGGCATCCCTCTGCGTCGCACGCACGCGGATCTCGGGGGGCGCGCCGGGGGCGAAGTTCCCCCGGGAGCAGGTCGCCGCGACGAGGCTCGCGATCATCGGCATGGGCAAGACGGGCGCGCGGGAGCTCAACTACGTGAGCGACGTCGACGTCATCTTCGTCGGGGGCGCCGAAGACGCGCTGATCGCGGAGGTCGGGGAGAGCCGCGTCATCGACATCGCAACCAAGCTCGCCTCGCACACGATGCGGGGGATCTCCGGCGTCGAGATCGAGCCGCCCCTGTGGGAGGTCGACGCGAACCTCCGTCCCGAGGGCAAGCAGGGCGCGCTCGTGCGCACGCTGGAGTCGCACCTCTCGTACTACGACCGCTGGGCGCGCAGCTGGGAGTTCCAGGCGCTCCTGAAGGCCCGACCCGTCGCCGGGGACCCGGACCTCGGCCACCGCTACGTCGACGCCGTGCAGCCGAAGGTGTGGACGAGCGCCGCGCGGGAGAACTTCGTCGACAGCGTGCAGCGCATGCGGGAGCGCGTCACGGAGCACATCCCGCCCGCCGACGTCCCGTTCCAGATCAAGCTCGGCCCCGGCGGCATCCGCGACGTCGAGTTCACTGTGCAGCTGCTGCAGCTCGTGCACGGCCTGTCGGACGACCGCATCCGCCAGCGCGGCACCCTCGAGGCGCTCGACGCGCTCGTAGCGGAGGGGTACATCGGGCGGATGGATGCGGCCACCTTCGCGCGCGACTACCGGATGCTGCGCGTCCTCGAGCACCGGATGCAGCTGAGCGCGCTGCGCCGCACGCACCTCATGCCGTCGCGTCCGGAGGATCTCCGCATCCTCGCCCGAGCGTCCGGTCTCGCCGAGACCGGGGAGGCCGTGTGGGAGCTGTGGGAGTCGATCAAGCGCGAGGTGCGCGACATCCACGTGCGCCTGTTCTATCGGCCGCTCCTGTCCGCTGTGGCGGCGCTGCCGGAGGACGAGCGCATCCTGTCCACGACGCAGGCGCACGACCGTCTTGCGGCGATCGGGTTCGCCGATCCGGCGGGGGCGCTCCGGCATATCGGCGCCCTCACGAGCGGACTCAGTCGCACGGCGACGATCCAGCGTCATCTGATGCCGGTGATGATCCGCTGGTTCGCGGACGGCGTGGATCCCGACTTCGGCCTCCTGGCCTTCCGTCGCATCAGTGAGCGGCTCGGCGACACTCCGTGGTTCCTGCGAATGCTGCGCGACTCGTCCGGCGCGGCGGAGAGCCTCACCCGTGTGCTGTCGAACTCTCGGTTCATCGGCGAGCTGATGGAGTGGATCCCCGAATCGGTGGCCTGGCTCGACTCGGACGAGCAGCTGCGCCCGCGCACCGGCGTCGCCCTGCAGGAGGAGGCCCGCGCCATCCAGACCCGTCACAAGACGGTGGACGACGCGATGAAGTCCGTGCGGGCGCTGCGCCGCCGGGAGCTGCTGCGCACCGCGATGGCGGCGGTCCTCGGGACGCTGTCGATCGAAGAGCTCGCGCTCGCCCTCACGACGATCACCGAGGTCACGATCCAGGCGACGCTGCGCGCCGTACGGCGCGAGGTCGTCCCGCCCGCGGACGATGCCCTGGACTTCTCCGTCATCGCGATGGGCCGGTTCGGCGGGGCGGAGCTCGGATTCGGTTCGGATGCCGACGTGCTGTACGTCTACCGGCCGAACGGCGTCGACGATCAACGCGCGCACGAGCTCGCGCTGCAGCTCGTCGCCGAGCTGCGCCGGCACTCGGAAGACCACCGCGTCCCGCTCGAGCTCGATGCCGATCTGCGTCCGGAAGGCCGGAACGGGCCGATCGTGCGCTCGCTCGACGCGTACACCGAGTACTACCGGCGCTGGTCGCTGTCGTGGGAGGCGCAGGCTCTTCTCCGCGCACGCGGCGTCGCGGGCAGCGTCAAGCTCATCGGCGAGTTCACGGCGCTGGCGGACGAGGTCCGCTACCCCGAGTCCGCCGGCATCGCGGCTCTTCGCGAGATCAAGCGCATCAAGGCGCGGGTGGAGAACGAGCGGCTGCCGCAGGGCGTCGACCGGCGGCGTCACCTCAAACTCGGTCCCGGCGGCCTCAGCGACGTCGAGTGGCTCGTGCAGATCACCCAGCTCGCGCACGCGCGGGCGGTGCCGGGGCTGCGCACGACCTCGACCCTGGGTGCGCTGGACGCCGCCGTGGAGGCGGGTCTCATCCCGGAGGCAGCCGCATCCCGTCTCGCCGAGGCCTGGCATCTCGCGAGCCGGCTGCGGTCGGCGAACACCCTGCTGTCCGGCCAGACGAGCGACGTGCTGCCGAGCGATCGCCGCCGCCTCGACGGCATCGGGCGGCTCCTCGGATATCCGCCGCGGTCCGCGACCGCGGTCGACGAGGACTGGCTGGGCACGTCGCGTCGCGCGCGTCGCGTCTTCGAGAAGCTCTTCTACGGGTGACCGGCCGCAGGGCGCGGCTCGGCGGGCTCGTCGAGTTCGAAGGCTGAGACGCCGGAGCGTCACCGGGGTGCGTCGCGCGACGCCCACCTATGCTCGAGCTGTGGAACCGGACGAACGGATCGCGTCGCTGATCGGCCGCTGGAGCGGGGACGAAGAGGTCTCCGCGACAGCATGGACCGCGGCCGGCGTCGCGCACGCGGAACTGACGATCACGCCTGCTCCAGGCGGGCTGGTCCTCGACTACCGGGAGACCCGGGATGACGGCGAGATGACCGGCCACGGTGTCGTATCGGGCGATGGGTGGTGGTGGTTCGATTCCTACGGCTTCGTCCCCGCCGCACCGGGTTCGGCGACCTGGGCGGCCGATAGCCTCGTCCTCGAGCGCCGGTCGGATCGCGGTCGCAACGTCATGCGCCTCGCGCGCGACGGCGAGCGACTGACCATGCGGCTCGCCGCAGCCGTGCCCGCGGACGGCGAAGTGGAGCCGCTTGTCGCCGGCAACTACGCCCGCGCCGATGGGGACCGGTAGCCGTCGTGGTCGGGGAGGACGAGACCGCGGAGCTCCGCGCGCTCCGCGAACGCGCCTACGGTCCGGACGCGGACATCCACGATGATCCCGAGGCGCTCGCCCGCCTCGAGGAGCTCGAGGCTGCCGCTGCGCCGGGGTGGGCGGAACGGGGCACCTCGATGATCGCGGAGCCCCCGCAAGAGGTGGATGCGGCGACTCCTCAGCCCGAGGACGAGCAACCGCGCGATGACCTTGCAGAGATTCTCGAGGGTTTGTCGTCGGAACCCGCATCCACGGCCCCTCCCGGGATCGGCGTGCGGCTGTGGCGTTGGATGCCGGTGCTCTGGGTCGCCTCCGTCCTCGTCGCGGTGGGCGTCGCGGTGGCGGCGACGGCCGGGTGGGCGTGGGCGATGTTCGCCCCGATCGCCCGCGCGCCGGAGGGGGTCCGCCAGTTCGCGGTCCTGACCGAGCAGGCGCGGCCGGCGCCGCAGAAGACGAACTTCTTCGGTGAGCTCGCCATCCGATCATTCGGCGACTTCCACGGGCTCACCGTCTTCTCGCCGGACATCAGTTCGTGGCAGCCCGGCACCGGTGACTGTGTGTTCGTCATGGGCACCACGGACTTCGAGTCGAACTCGGACAGCATCGAAGGCCCGATGTTCAACGGATGCGCGGCGGGTGACTTTCCGGCGGTGGCGCAGATCGTCGTCACCAAGGATCTGCCCGGCACGATCCGCGAACTGTTCGCCGAGGGGACCGGCATCCAGTTCGTCCTGGATGGATCCCGGGTGGGCGTCTTCGTCGATCGCTGACCGGCAGCCCTGTTCGACCGCGGACCGGAACAAAGGAAGAGCCCCCCGAGCGATGCTCGGAGGGCTCTCCACCCGCTGGAACGGGTCTCAGACGCCGTAGTACAGCTCGTACTCGAACGGGTGCGGGCGCTGCGCCATGGGGAGGATCTCGTTCTCGTACTTGTACGAGATCCAGGTCTCGATGAGCTCCTTGGTGAACACGCCGCCCTGCAGGAGGAACTCGTGGTCCTCCCGCAGCGCGTCGAGCGAGTCGAGGAGCGAGTTCGGGACCTGCGGGATGTTCGCGGCCTCCTCGGGCGGAAGCTCGTAGAGGTCCTTGTCGATGGGCTCCATCGGCTCGATGCGGTTCTTGATGCCGTCGAGGCCCGCCATGAGCTGCGCGGCGAACGCGAGGTACGGGTTGCCCGAGGCGTCCGGAACGCGGAACTCGATGCGCTTGGCCTTCGGGTTCGAGCCCGTGAGCGGGATGCGGATCGCCGCCGAGCGGTTGCCCGCCGAGTAGGCGAGGTTCACCGGCGCCTCGAAGTGCTTCACAAGGCGGTGGTAGCTGTTGAGCGTCGGGTTCGTGAATGCGAGCACGGCGTGGGCGTGCTTGAGGAGACCGCCGATGTACCAGCGAGCGATGTCCGACAGTCCGCCGTAGCCCTTCTCGTCGTAGAAGAGCGGCTTGCCGTCGTTCCACAGCGACTGGTGCGTGTGCATGCCCGAGCCGTTGTCGCCGAAGAGCGGCTTCGGCATGAAGGTCGCGGTGCGGCCCCACTGCTCGGCCGTGTTCTTCACGATGTACTTGAACTTGAGGATGTCGTCGGCGGCGCTGACCATCGTGTCGAACTTGTAGTTGATCTCGCCCTGGCCGGCGGTGCCGACCTCGTGGTGCGAGCGCTCGACCTCGAGACCGGCGTCGATGAGCTTCAGCACGATGTCGTCGCGCATGTCGGCGTGCTTGTCGACGGGGGAGACGGGGAAGTAGCCGCCCTTGAACGGCGTCTTGTTGGCGAGGTTCCCGCCATCCTCGACACGGCCCGAGTTCCAGGCGGCCTCATCGGAGTCGACCTCGTAGAAGCTCTTGCCCTGACGCACTTCGTAGCGCACGTCGTCGAAGATGTAGAACTCGGCCTCGGGGGCGAAGAACGCGGTGTCGGCGATGCCCGTGGAGGCGAGATACTTCTCCGCCTTCTTGGCGACCTGACGCGGGTCCTTCGCGTAGATCTCGCCCGTGCGCGGGTTGTAGATGTCGAAGACCATGATGAGCGTGGTCTCCTCGCGGAACGGGTCGACGTAGGCCGTCGTCACGTCCGGGATGAGCTGCATGTCGGATTCGTGGATGCTGGCGAACCCGCGGATCGAGGAGCCGTCGAACAGCTGGCCGACCGTGAAGAACTCCTCGTCGACGGACGCTGCCGGAATGTTGAAGTGCTGCTGGACACCGGGGAGGTCGGTGAACCGGATGTCAAGGAACTTGACGTCGTTGTCCTTGATGAACTTCAACACCTCGGATGAGTCTTTGAACATGGAGTCTCCAGGATCTGGCTGCGGAACTCGCCCGCTCACGGCAGGCTCGGATCGAAGGTAGCGGCGAGGCATTGCCCGACCGTATCGCCCGTGTTTCCGGCATGTTACACGGGCGCATTAGGCTCGTGGGGTGACCGAACCCGCCGTCCCCAGTTCCTACCCGGGTGAACGGCTCGGTCTTCCGGTGTCCGGGCCGGGCAGCGTCGGGCGGATCGGCCGACGCATCGCGGCCCTGGCCATCGACTGGGCGTGCGCGATGATCATCTCCTGGGCGTTCTTCGCCTACGACGGCTTCGCGACGCTGGCGATCTTCGGCATCGTCCAGATCCTCTTCATCCCGACCCTCGGCGGAAGCCCCGGTCATCGGCTCGTGGGGATGCGCGTGCAGCGCGCTCACGGTGGATGGCCGGGCCTCTGGCGCCCGATCGTGCGCACAGCGCTGCTGGTGCTGGTCATCCCCGCGGTGATCTGGGACTCGGATCAGCGCGGCCTGCATGACAAGGTCGCAGGGACCGTGCTCGTGCGGAGCTGAGCAGGCCAGGAACGCCGCAGGCGCCGACCAGCGGTCGACGCCTGCGGGGAACCGCGAGAAGATCAGCGCGGGCGGGGCGCCCGCACCTTCGTCGGGTCGATGCCCTTGGGGATCGGCAGTGACGCCAGCGACTGCGACACCGAGTCGAGGCGCTTGATGACGGCGGCCATGGTGGCGTTGTCGACCTTCTTCGGAAGCTTCTTGATGGTCTTGGCCAGGCGGTCGATCGGAACCTCGTCCTCGCCGTGCCCGACGTACAGGACGGTCACGGGGACGCCCGAGGCCACGCGCTGCACCTTGGACCGCTCGTCGTTGATCAGACGCGTGAGTCGGCCGCGGGTCCCTTCCCCGACGACCACGACGCCGCCGCGCCCGACCGCGCGGTAGACGGCCTCCTGCGTCTTCGGGTTGATGCCGACGGGCATGTCGCTCGCCTGCCAGCTGCGCCCGAGCGAGGTCGACATCACCTGGCCGGCGGCACCCGGCATCCCGTCGATCTTCAGGTACATCGCCTTGGTGGACAGGCGGGTGAGGGTCATCATGGCGACGAGCACGCCGACGAGGAGCCCGGTGACGCCCCACAGGACGACGCTCCAGATCGCGACCGGCGGGATCAGGAAGCCGACCAGGACTCCGGCCCACACGCCCACGATCAGGATGCCGATGAGCAGCCACGGCAGCCAGCGGTACTCCTTCTGCGTGAAGCGGTAGAGGGAGGTGATCTGGGAGAAGAATCCGGGGCGCTTCTCGGCGGTGTCGGTGCGCGATGCCATAACTTCCAGCCTACCTTTCGGCGGCCCGCATCGTTTCCTGCACCGGGCCGAGGTGCCGCGGGTTTCTCCACAAGCGAAGACCCCGCCCGCAGGCCGGCGTCGGCGATCGGGAGACTGGGGCGCGTGAGCGAGGAAGCGAAGGCGTTGGATGCGGATCACCATGTCATCCGGCACGTCACGGACCGGGAGTCGCCGTGGCCGGGCGTCCTCGCACAGGACGACTCCGGCGCTCTGCGGCTGCTCGTCGACGCCGTCGACTACGACTGCTGCGCCGGCTGGGACGCCGATCCGGACGGACATGTGCTCGCGCCGCTCGATATCGTCCGTCGGCCGGGGGGACACGATGTCGTGCTTCCAGCCTGCACGGAACGCCTCGACGTGTTCCTCATGCGTCGTCGAGACAGGCGTCTCCCGCTGTCCGCGGGGGAGCGGGTCACCGTCGCGGTGAGCATGATCCGCGGACTCTGCGAGGCTCACCAGCGTGCTCCGGGGGCATCCGGCGTGTGGTGGATCACGGCAGACGGACGCCCGATCCTCGCCCTCGGCGTCCGCGACGGCGTGGATGCCGTGCCCGCCGCGACCGCGCGTGTCCTGGGCCAGCTGGGCGCCGACGGTGAAACCCGTCTCGCCGCCGCGCTTTCGCGCGCTGCAGCACATGCTGAACAGCCGCGCACGCTCGTCCGGGAGGCCGGGGAGATCGAGGCGGAGCTCTTCGCCGCCGCTCTGCCCGAGCCGCTCGCGACGGCGGGAACCGCTGCACCGCTCACCGGAGCGGTCGGCGCCGTCACGTGGTCGCGCCCGCCGGACATCGAGATGGCGGCGACCGAGGACGCGCAGGCGGGATGGCTCGCCCGGATCGCCCCGCTCGTCGATTCGGACCTCGCCGATGCTGCGTCCAAGGCGCTGACCTCCGTGTGGAGAAGGCTCCACCGCCGGGGCGGGTCCCACTCCACACGCGGGCGCCGAGGAAAGCGCGGTCCGCTGCTCATCGCCGGTGCGGTTGCGGCAGGAGTGGTCGGGATCGGCCTGATGTGGCCGGGAGGCGGCGGGAGCCCCGCTCGAGCCGGCAGCCAGGCATCGTCATCCCCTCCGAGTGCCGTCGTTGCCTCGTCTGCCGCCCCGCTGGCCGGGCCTACCCATGCCCCCGAAGGAACTGCAGCGGGGAATGACGTCGTGTCTGAGGAGCCCGTCACTACCGCGGCATCCCCGTCCCCGGACCAGGAGGTGCTCTCCGCTGTGGGTGCTCTCCTCACGAAACGGCTCACCTGCCGGAACAACGCCGCCTGCCTGCACGCCGTGCAGGAGGACCCGCAGCGGCGCTTCCCTGAGGGCGCCGCATCCCTCCCGGCGGGGGAGCGCCGCGTCGCGCTTCTCGACTCGTTCGGCGGCGCCGCTGTGGTGAAGGTCGAAGACGCGAACGCGCCCGCTGCCGGAGCAGCGGGCGCGCAGCTGGTGGTCGTCGTCCGGGCCGGCGACCGTTGGCGGCGGCGCGACGGGTCCGGCGCGGAGCAGCCGGGATGAATCTCAGATTCCGAGGTTGCCTTCGAAGTCCGCCGCCTCGAGACGGGCCTTGACAGCACTCAGGTAGCGGGCGGCGTCGGCACCGTCGATGATGCGGTGATCGTACGAGAGCGCGAGGTACACGTACGACCGGACCGAGATCGCGTCCTTCCCGTCCACCGTCACGATGCCCGGACGCTTGACGACCGTGCCCGTTCCGAGGATGGCGGACTGCGGCAGGAAGACGACGGGCGTGTCGAACAGCGCACCACGCGAACCGGTGTTGGTCAGCGTGAAGGTGCCGCCCGCGAGCTCGTCCGGCTTCAGCTTGTTGTCGCGCGTGCGCGCCGCGAGATCGGCGATCTCGTGGGCGATCGCGGCCAGGCTCTTCGCCGCCGGGTCGCGCAGGACCGGGGTGAGCAGTCCGCGCTCCGTGTCGACCGCGATCGAGAGGTTCTCGACCGCCGGGTAGACGATCTGGTCGCCATCGACGGAGGCATTGATCACCGGGTACGCCTGAAGCGCCTCGGATGCCGCGAGAGCGAAGAACGGCAGGAAGGAGAGCTTGTCGCCCGTCTTCGCCTGGAATTCGCCCTTGACCCTGTCACGCAGGCTTGCGAGCTTCGTGACGTCGACCTCGACGACGGTCGTCAGCTGAGCCGTCGACTGCATCGATGCCACCGCACGCTCGGCGAGGACCTTTCGCAGGCGCGACATCGGCTGGGTCGTGCCGCGCAGCGGCGAGATCTCGAGCGCGGGGGCCGCGGGGGCCGCCGCCGGCGCTGCCGGTGCGGAGGCTGCGGCCAGGACGTCCTCCTTGCGGATGCGCCCGCCGACACCCGTGCCCGTGACGGACGCGAGGTCGATGCCCTGCTGCTGCGCGAGGCGACGCACGAGCGGCGTGACGTAGGTCGGCCCCTGGTCGTCGGATGCGGAGAGCGAGCCGGCTGACGGCGCTGCTGCTGCAGGAGCGGGTGCGGCAGGCGCCGGGGCGGCAGGAGCCGCAGGCGCCGCCGGAGCTGCCGGTGCAGGAGCCGCTGCCGCGGGGGCGGCGGGCGCCGCGGGTGCGGGCGCTGCGGGAGCCGGCGCCGCCTCAGCGACAGGTGCCGGTGCAGCGGGCGCGGCCGCGGGTGCCGCACCGGCGGCCCCGATGCGCGCGAGCGTCGCGCCGACGGCGACCGTTTCGTCCTCGGAGACGAGGATCTCGGTCAGCGTTCCGGCGAACGGCGAGGGGATCTCGGTGTCGACCTTGTCGGTGGAGATCTCCAGCAGCGGCTCGTCGACGGCCACGTCATCACCGACCTGCTTGAGCCAGCGCGTGACCGTACCCTCGGTGACGCTCTCGCCGAGCTCGGGGAGGACGACGTCCTTGCCCCCTGCGGCCGGCGCTGCGGCGGCGGCGGCCGGGGCCGCCTCGGGTGCGGGCGCTGCGGCGGGGGCCGCAGCCTCGGGCTGTGCGGGGGCGGCGGGTTCTGCGGGCGCGGCGGAGGCGGGCGCCTCCGGGGCGGCCGCGGCACCGCTGCCGTCGCCGATCCGGGCGAGAATCGCACCGACCTCGACCGTCTCGTCCTCCTGGACAAGGATCTCCTCGATGACGCCGCTGACCGGCGAGGGGATCTCGGTGTCGACCTTGTCGGTCGAGATCTCGAGCAGGCCCTCATCCTCCTTGACGGTGTCGCCGACCTGCTTCAACCAGCGGGTGACCGTCCCCTCGGTGACGCTCTCACCGAGCGCGGGAAGGACCACGGAAGTGCTCATGGACAATTCTCCTTCGGAATTCCGATGTCGTTCTAGCCTACTGAATCCGGCATACCGGCCGGGGCATCACAGAGCGTGGAGGGGTTTGCCTGCGAGCGCCAGGAACGCCTCTCCCAGAGCTTCGCTCTGGGTGGGGTGCGCGTGAATGAACGGCGCGATGTCCTCTGGGTGCGCCTCCCAGCCTACGGCGAGCTGGCCCTCCGTGAGCAGTTCTCCGACACGATCGCCGAGAAGGTGCACCCCGATGACGGGGCCGTCCTTCTTCCGGACGACCTTGACGAGGCCCGCGGTGCCGATGATCTCGCTCTTGCCGTTGCCCGCGAGGTTGTACTCGTAGGAGACGATCGCGTCGGCGCCGTGCACCTCGGCGGCACGCGCCTCGGTGAGGCCGACGGAGGCGACCTCGGGGCTCGAGTAGGTGATCTTCGGGATGAGCGTCTCGGGCACCGCGACCGGGTCGAGACCGGCGATCCGCTCTGCGACGAAGATGCCCTGCTGGAAGCCGCGGTGCGCGAGCTGGAGACCCGGGACGATGTCGCCCACGGCCCACACGCCGGGGAGGTTCGTGCGCAGCTGCTCGTCGACCGTCACGAACCCGCGGTCCATCGCGATGCCGGCCTCCGCGAATCCGGTGCCGTCGGTCGCGGGGCCGCGACCGACGGCGACCAGGAGGTAGTCCGCCTCGAACGTCTTGCCGTCTTCGAGAGTCACGGTCACGGCCTCCGCGGTCTGCGTCGCGGATGCGAAGCGCACGCCGAGCGAGTAAGCGATGCCGCGCTTGCGGAACGCGCGCTCGAGGCCCTTGCTGAGTGCCAGGTCCTCGTTGGGTACCAGGTGGTCCAGCGCCTCGACGATCGTGACCTCCGCCCCGAAGGAGCGCCACACGCTCGCGAACTCGACGCCGATGACCCCGCCGCCGAGGATCACGACGCGCGCGGGGACCTCGCCGAGGTCGAGCGCGTGCTCGCTCGTGAGGATGCGGCCGCCGATCTCGAGACCCGGAAGGCTGCGGCTGTAGGAGCCGGTCGCCAGGACCACGTCCGTCCCGCGGTACACGTCGTCGCCGACCCGCACCGAGCGATCCGCCTGCAGTACGCCGGCGCCGGGGACCGTCGTGATGCCGCGGGCTCGGATGAGACCCTCGAGACCCTTGAACTTCTTCGCGACGATGCCCTCGCGGTAGGCGCGCAGAGCCTCGGGATCGACGCCGTCGAAGGTCGCGCGTACGCCGACGTGCGCCGCATCCCGGGAATGATCGGCGACCTCGGCCGCGTGCAGGAGCGCCTTGGTCGGGATGCAGCCGCGGTGCAGGCACGTCCCGCCGACCTTGTCCTTCTCGATGAGGGCGACGGTCTTGCCCAGCTCGGCTGCGCGGAGGGCCGCGGCGTACCCGCCGCTGCCTCCGCCCAGGATCACCAGGTCGAACGTGTGCTCGGTCATGCCGCATCCTCTCCTGCGATGAGGGCGATGAGCGCGCGGACGCTCGCTCCGGTCGGGCCCTTGCCGGTGAAGCCGTAGGGGGCTCCCTTGTCGTTGTCACCGCTGCCGGCGATGTCGAGATGCACCCACGGGATCCGCGGGGAATCCGCCTCTTCTCCCGTGCGCCCGACGAACCGCCGGAGGAAGAGACCGGCGAACAGGGCACCGCCCGATGTGTCGCCGATCTTCGCGTTGCGGAGGTCGGCGATGGGGGAGTCGAGCTCCTCCTCCATGTGCGCCGGAAGCGGCAGGTGCCACGCGAGCTCTCCTGCTCGCTCGGAGGCGGCGAGGTACTCGGCGACGGCATCGTCGTCGCCCATGACGCCCGTGTGCCGGAGGCCGAGCGAGACGAGGATCGCGCCGGTGAGGGTCGCCACGTCGACGAGGAGGTCCGGGTTCTCGCGGCTCGCGGCGACGAGGCCGTCCGCGAGGACCAGGCGGCCCTCGGCATCCGTGTTCAGCACTTCGATGCTCGTGCCGTCGAGGGCGCGCAGCACGTCGCCGGGACGGATGGCGCGGCCGGAGGGCATGTTGTCGGCGACGCACATCCAGCCGGTCACGTGGACGGGCAGGCCGAGCTGCGCGACCGCGCGGACGACGGCGAGAACCGTTGCGGCACCGCACATGTCGTACTTCATGCCGACCATGGACGCCGGTGGCTTCAGCGAGAGCCCGCCGGTGTCGAAGGTGATGCCCTTCCCGACGACGGCGACGTGGCGCTCGGCACCGGCGGGCGCGTAGTCGAGGCGGACGAGGCGGGGCGGACGGTCGGACCCCTGGCCGACCCCGAGGATCCCGCCGAAGCCCTGGGCCTCGAGTTCCGCCTCGTCGAGGACGGTGACCTCGACGGGAAGACCCTCGACCTCGGCGACGGCCCGGTCGGCGAGCTGCGCGGGTGAGAGCCATTCCGCAGGCGTGCTGCCGAGATCCTTCACGAGGGCGACGGCGGATGCGGCGACGGTCGCCGCTGCCAGGTCGTCGTCGGTGAGGCTCGCATCGTGCAGAACGACGCGCGATGCACGCCGCTTGGGCTCCGACGTCTTGTAGTCCGCGAACGAGTAGCCGCCGAGTGCGGCGCCCTCTGCGGCGGAGCGGCCGGGCGCCTCGACGAGGGGCACAGTGACGGCGACCGTCTCGAAGCCGGTGAGCTGACGGATGCCGGCACCCACTGCCTCGCGGAGGCCGTCGGCGTCGACGTCGGCTCCAGTGCCGACGACGGCGAGGGGCGTGGTGACGTCCGGGAGCGGCACGCGCACGAGCGATCCGCTCGCGCCCGTGAAGCCCACTGCGCTGAGAGCGGCGGCCAGGCCCGGCCAGTCGGGGATCTCCACCGGGACCGCGTCCTCGCGGTCCTCGTCGTCGATCGGGGGGAGTGCGATCAGGATCGCGTCGGCATCGGAGTCGCGGATCGGCGCGCTCGAGCGCGCGAGCTCGGGAAACGGCATGGTCCCCATCCTAGGTTCGCGCTGCGTCCCGGCCGCGACCCGCGGGGCTGTTCGCTGTCAGCGGCAAGCGACCCGCCGGTCGGAGGCGGCTCGTAGAGTGGAAGCATGCCGTTCTCCCTGCCGCTGTACGAGTGGTCGATGTCCGCGCCGCCGGTCGCGTCCGGGCTTCCGCTCGTGATCGCGCTGACGGGCTTCACCGACGCGGGAAACGCTGTGTCGGGGCTCATCGAGCACCTCCGCGAAGAGCTCGAGTCGCAGACGCTCGCGGAGTTCGAGAACGACATCCTCCTCGACTATCGGGCGCGCCGGCCGCTCGTGACCTTCGACGAGGACCACCTGACCGACTGGACCCCGCAGCGGCTCGAGCTGACTCTGACAGCCGACGTGCTGGGCCAGCCCTTCCTCCTGTTGTCCGGGTATGAGCCCGACTTCGCCTGGAACGCATTCGCCGACGCCGTCGTGGCGCTCGCCGGCAACCTCGGCGTGTCGTCCGTCACCTGGGTGCACGCCATCCCGATGCCCGTCCCGCACACGCGCCCCGTGCCCACGACCGTCAGCGGCACCCGCGATGAGCTGACTGCGGCGCACTCCGTGTGGCGCCCGCGGACCCAGGTGCCGGGGACGGTCGCCCACCTCCTGGAACTGCGGCTGTCGGATGCCGACATCCCCGTGGCCGGCTTCGCCCTCCTCGTTCCGCACTACCTCGCCGACTCGGAGTATCCCGCCGCCATCCTCGCGGCGCTCGACAGCATCACCGTCGCGACAGGCCGTGTCTTCTCCGGCGACGATCTGCGCGAGCAGAACCGTGAGTACTTGGAGAAGGTCGCCGAGCAGGTGGCGGGCAACGACGAGCTGACCGCGATGCTGCACGGGCTCGAGGAGCGCTACGACTCCTACATGGCGGGCTCCACGCAGGCGCGGCCCATCATCCACACGGGCGATCTGCCGAGCGCCGACGAGCTCGCGGCCGAGCTGGAACGGTTCCTCGCGACCCGGCCGACCGATGACGACAAGCGCGGCGGCGGGCTCTCCTGAGAGCGATATCCCGCGCTCCGCGGAATAGCCGAGCGCGGAACTCGGTTGATTCACATGTGCGTCGCCGACGCGCCGTCGGGTGACGGCGGCGGGATATGCGACAATAGAGCACCTGACCCGTTGTCTGCGGTCATGACGAGGCTTCCTCGATCGTGATCCGACTTGACAAGGGTCTTACTAGTGTCCGAAACGAGCCGGTGCCGCCAGACCCGGCCCGCACCGGTGAAAGGCGAGACGTGACCGCAGCGAAGACCGAGCCCCGCGCGCAGGACGCCGAGACCGACGAGACCGCGGAGGCCAAGGCTCCCGCAAAGCGCACGGCAGCGCGCAAGCCTGCCGCCAAGACGGCAGCCGCATCGACGGCGAAGCGCACCACGACGAAGAAGGCTTCCTCGAAGAGCAAGGCCAAGTCCGATGAGGACGAGGACGAAGAGCTCGGCGAGGACGAGGAGATGGCCGAAGACCTCGGCGAAGACGTCGCGAGCGACGACGAGTCCGAGGAGACTCCTGCTGCCGAGGCGGCCAAGGACGACTCCGAGGACGACGAGGAGGATGAGGAGGGCGCTGCCAAGCCGGCGTTCTCCGAGCCGCTGCCGACCGGCGCGATCGTCATCTCCTCGAGCGACGACGAAGACGTCCCCGTCTACTCGACGCAGATCACCGGCGCCACGGCCGACCCGGTCAAGGACTACCTGAAGCAGATCGGAAAGGTCGCGCTGCTGAACGCGGCCGAAGAGGTCGAGCTCGCGATGCGCATCGAGGCGGGCCTGTTCGCCGAGGAGAAGCTGTCGCACATGTCGGCGGCGGAGAAGTCCTCGCAGCTGGGCCTCGACCTGCAGTGGGTCGCTCGCGACGGCCAGCGTGCGAAGAGCCACCTGCTCGGCGCGAACCTGCGCCTCGTGGTCTCGCTCGCGAAGCGTTACACCGGCCGCGGCATGCAGTTCCTGGACCTCATCCAGGAGGGCAACCTCGGCCTCATCCGTGCGGTCGAGAAGTTCGACTACACCAAGGGCTTCAAGTTCTCGACCTACGCGACGTGGTGGATCCGGCAGGCGATCACGCGTGCGATGGCCGACCAGGCGCGCACCATCCGCATCCCCGTCCACATGGTCGAGGTCATCAACAAGCTCGCCCGCGTGCAGCGCCAGATGCTGCAGGACCTCGGTCGCGAGCCCACGCCCGAGGAGCTCAGCCGCGAGCTCGACATGACCCCCGAGAAGGTCATCGAGGTGCAGAAGTACGGCCGTGAGCCGATCTCGCTGCACACGCCTCTCGGCGAGGACGGCGACAGCGAGTTCGGCGACCTGATCGAGGACACCGAAGCGGTGGTCCCGGCGGACGCGGTGGGCTTCACGATGCTGCAGCGTCAGCTCGAGTCGCTCCTCGACTCCCTCTCGGAGCGGGAGGCGGGCGTCATCCGCATGCGCTTCGGCCTCGGCGACGGTCAGCCCAAGACGCTCGACCAGATCGGCGACACGTTCGGTGTGACGCGTGAGCGCATCCGCCAGATCGAGTCGAAGACGATGGCGAAGCTGCGCCACCCGTCCCGGTCGCAGTCGCTGCGGGATTACCTTGAGTAAGGGTTCGTCCGGCATCCGTTATGTTCCGGCCATCGCGGCCGGCAAGGCAGTCCGCGTGGCGACGCGTCTGCGCGGGGGCGGCTCGGCCTTCCCCGGGTATCTGACGAACCGCCTGGCGCCGAGCCTGCTCGCGACGCTCGCCGAGGGGTTCCAGGACGGCATCGTCTTCGTCCTCGGCTCGAACGGCAAGACGACGACGACCCACATGGTCAGCGAGATCCTGCGTGCGCACGGGCTGAAGGTCTTCACGAATCCGACCGGTGCGAACCTCCCGCAGGGCGTGACGAGCGCCCTCCTGGCGGACGCGACGCTCACCGGCAAGGTCAAGGCGGATGTCGCGGTGCTCGAGGTCGACGAGGCCTATGCAGCGGATCTCGCCGACATCCTGCACCCGCGCGTGATCATCGCGCTGAACGTGCAGGTCGACCAGCTCTACCGGTTCTACGAGACCGAGCGCGTCGCCGACATGATGCTGGATGCAGCGACCCGCGCCTCGGTGGCGGTCGTCGTCAACCGTGACGACCCGTACCTCAGCAAGATCGACGAGTCGTCCCTCGCCGCTCCCGTCGCCTTCTTCGGCGCGTCGCGGGAGCTCGTCGCCCAGTCGGCGCACGGCCTCGTCAATGCGGCGGACACGCGCAGCGGGAACGCCGGTGTCGCGGATCGGGAAGCGACGGCCGAGGTCGTCGCGCTCGACGGCCGCGACGTGTCCGTCCAGCTCCCCGAAGTGCGCGTGGACCTCACGATCCCCGCACGCGGCCTGCACTACGCGGTGGATGCCGCGGCCGCGACCGCTGCGGTGGCTGCGCTCCTCGGCTCGCGGTTCCGGACGGACGCGACGGCCCAGGGGTTCTCCCGGATGGCGCCTGCCTACGGTCGTGGCGAGCTGGTGCCGCTGCGCCCCGGCCGCACGGACGAGCAGGTCGAGTTCGTGATGTTCAAGAACGGGCCGAGCCTCCAGCTGAACCTGGATGCGCTCGAATCGGCGCCCGAGCGTCTGCTGATGGCGATCGACGAGGGCACGCCGGACGTCTCCTGGCTGTACGACGTCGACCTCGACAAGCTCGACCATGTCGACGTCGTGACGGGGGAGAAGGCCTACCAGCTCGCGACGCGCCTCGCCTACGCCGGCATCCCGATCGGACTCGTGGAGCCGGACATGGAGCGCGCCGTCCAGCACATGCGCGCACTTCCGACCACGACGTCGGGCCGGCAGACGTGGTTCGTCAACTACGAGCTCATGATGATCGGCCGCAGGCTCCTCGGCCACGGCGACCAGGAGGTGGCCCGCCGATGACGGCGCTGCGCATCGTCCAGCTGTATCCGGTGCTCCTCGGAGTGACGGGCGATCGGGGGAACGTCGATGTGCTCGCGCAGCGTGCGCGCCGCGCCGGCCTCGACGTCACGATCGATTCCGTCTCACCGGGCGACGACCTCCCGGATGCGGACATCATCGTCCTCGGCAACGGGCCGCTCTCCGCTCTCCGCAGCGTCGTGGACGACCTGCGAGACCGTGAACCCGCATTGCGTGCCCACCTCGAGCGCGGTGGAGTCATCCTCGCGATCGGCGGCGGCGCCGAGCTCCTGGGCTCGCGCATCGGCGTGCTCGACGGCGACGACCTCGACGGCATCGGGCTGCTCCCGTACCGCGTCGATCGCTCACGCGACCGGCGGGTCGGCTACATCGTCGCCGAGGCCCCTGAGGGCCGCATCGTCGGCTTCGAGGACCACGCGTCCGTCTACCGACTGGCGGACGGTGCCGGCCCGTACGCACAGGTCACGGCGGGCAAGGGCGGCGTTCCCTACGCCGACGGCCGTGCCGGCGAGGGTGTGCGCGTGCGCAACGCGTTCGCACTCAACGTGCAGGGGCCGCTGCTCCCGTTGAACGCCTGGTTCGCCGACCTCCTGCTCGCCGAGGCCGCGTCTGCGGCAGGTCTGTCGTACGAGCGCAGCGGCGAGCTCGACCTCGTCGACGGATATGCGGACGGGGCCCGAGCCGCGATCGAGGAACGGGCGACCAAACACTTCACCGCGATCGACCTGTAGGCATCCCGTCTCGGACTGATGAGCGACCGTATTCCGATGCCGGCATGGGCGTCGCCGCGCGCCTTCGTCTCGCGCAGCGCGCTCGAGGAGAACCTGCGTGCGGCGCATTCCGCCCGTCCGGAAGCGTCCGTCGACGTGCGGATGGACGCGCACGGCCACGGAGCAGACCTCGTGACAGGGATCGCCGCATCCATCGGGCTCGCGGTCGTCCGAGACCGTCCAGCCGGTGCGACCCTCGACCCCGACCTCGTGTTCGGGTTCCGTGAGGGGCGTCCGGCGATGCGATTCGTCGGCTCCGTGATCGGCGTCAAGACGCTCCGCGCGGGGGAGGGCGTGTCGTACGGCTACATCCACCGGGCGCCCGCCGATACGCGCGTCGCGCTCGTGAGCGGGGGGTATGCGCAGGGCCTGGTTCGGATGCTCGGGGGCATCGCGGAGGCCGTGATCGGCGGTGTCCGCCACCCGATCGTCGGGCGCGTCGCGATGGACGCGTGCGTCGTCGATGTCGGCGACGCTGACGTGTCGCGCGGCGACGACGCGGTGTTCTTCGGGCAGCCGACCCTCGGAGACCCGCCGCTCGCGGAGTGGGAGTCCCTGACGCGACTCACTCCGGGCGAGATCACGACGCTCGTCGGCACGCGCGCCGCCCGGAGCGTGGTGGCATGACCGCGCGCCTGGTCGTCGACCTCAGGGTGTTCCGACGCAATCTCGACGCAGTGCGCCGATCCGTCGCGCCGGCGGACCTCATGCTCGTCGTGAAGGATGACGCGTACGGGCACGGGATCGCCGAGATCGTGCGGGCCGCGATCGATGCGGGCGTCACCCGGTTCGTCGCGTTCACCGCGGCCACAGGCGCCGAGGTGCGCGTGGCGGCGGGTGCGGAAGCCGACATCCTCGTCCTCCTCGCCTCCGCGGACGAGGAGCTCGACCGCGCGCTGACCGCGGACCTGCAGCTGGGCGTCGGAAGCACGGCGCTGCTGGATGCCGCCGTCGGCGCCGCGGTCCGCACCGGCGTCGCACCCCGCATCCATCTCAAGATCGACACCGGATTGCATCGCAACGGCATCCGGCCCGAGGAGTGGCCGGATGCGGTGGCGCGGGCGGCGACGCTCGAGCGGGCGGGAGCGCTCGTCGTCGACGGCGTGTGGTCGCACATCTCAGAGGCCTCGGATGCGGACGACGACGCCGCCCGTGTGGCCTTCGACGCGGCCGTCGCGACCGCTCGAGATGCGGGACTGTCCCCGCGGATCCGCCACCTCGCGGCCAGCGCCGCGAGCTTCGCCCGCGCGGAGTTCCGCTACGACGCGGTCCGGATCGGCGCGTTCTGCTACGGCATCCGCCCCGCGGGAGGACCCGGGGAGGACGTCCTGGGCATCCACCCGGTCGCCTCTTTGCGCGCGAATGTCGTGGACGTGGCGGGCGACGGTGTGCGCGTCGACGTCGGCGCCTTGCACGGACTGCCGTCGACGCTCGCGGGTCTCGCGGACGTCGACGGGGGCGGTGAACCGCGCCGCCTCATCAGCGTCGGCGCGCTCGAGAGCATCGTGGAGACCTGGCCCGACGTGAAGATCGGTGACGACGTCATCGTCTACGGTGCAGGCGCAGCCCCATCGGCGACCGACCTCGCCGAGCTGATCGACACGATCGGCGAGGAGATCGCACTCCGCGTCAACCCGCTCGTGGAGCGGGTCTACATCGAGGCTTAGTCGGTCTCGTGGAGACGCGACGTCTCGTCGTGCCACGACGTGGCGACGGCACGGAGCTTCTCCTCGTACTTGCGTCCGTGGTGGGCGCAGTAGAGCAGCTCGCTGCCGTTCACGACGGCGATGATGTACGCCTGTGCGCCGCACGCGTCGCAGCGGTCCGCGGCCGTGAGGCGGCGCACGAGGACGTCGGTCTCGTTCGGTGTCGAAAGCGTGGTCATCTCGGTGCCTCCTCGGTATCGTCGCGGTTCCTGTCCGGTCATCAAATACAACCACGGAGAGCTTGCGAGAATGCCCCGAACGGCGGCGAGTTCGCTGAACGCGTACGATGTCCGCGCTGGGCCGTGTCCGAGAACGGAGTCACCGGCAACCCCGATTACGCTGGAAGATCGTGACCTCCGAATATTCCGCGCATCATCTCCAGGTCCTGGAGGGGCTCGAGGCCGTGCGCAAACGGCCCGGCATGTACATCGGCTCGACGGACTCGCGCGGCCTGATGCACTGCCTGTGGGAGATCATCGACAACTCCGTCGACGAGGCGCTCGCCGGGCACGGCACGCGCATCGATGTGATCCTGCGTGCCGACGGCAGCGTCGAGGTGGTCGACCGGGCGCGAGGCATCCCCGTCGACATCGAGCCCCGCACCGGGCTCTCCGGTGTCGAGGTCGTCTTCACGAAGCTGCACGCCGGCGGCAAGTTCGGCGGCGGATCGTACGCGGCATCCGGCGGTCTGCACGGTGTCGGCGCCTCCGTCGTCAACGCCCTCTCCGAGCGCCTGGACGTCGAGGTCGACCGCGACGGCAAGACGTGGGCGATGTCGTTCCACCGCGGCGAGCCGGGCACATTCGGCAACGGGTCGCCCGATTCCGGATTCAGCCCCTTCGAGAGCGCGAGCGAGCTGCGCGTCGTCGGCAAGGTCGCGAAGGGCGTCACGGGCTCCCGCATCCGCTACTGGGCCGACCGCCAGATCTTCACGAAGGACGCCTCGTTCCACCTCGACGAGCTGGAGCAGCGCGCGCGGCAGACCGCGTTCCTCGTTCCGGGCCTCGAGATCGTCATCAGCGACGAGCGCGGAGGCGAAGCCCAGACGACGTCGTACAAGTACGACGGCGGCATCTCGGAGTTCGTCGACTTCCTGGCTCCCGACTCCGGGGTGACCGACACGTGGCGGCTGGACGGCGAAGGGACGTTCCGCGAGACGGTCCCCGTGCTCCAGGCGAACGGCGCGATGGTCCCGACAGAGGTCGAGCGCACGTGCCATGTCGACATCGCCCTGCGCTGGGGAACCGGCTACGAGACGACGACGCGGTCGTTCGTGAACATCATCTCCACGCCCAAGGGCGGCACGCACCAGCAGGGCTTCGAGCAGGGTCTGATGAAGGTGCTGCGCGCCCAGGTCGAACAGAACGCCAGGCGACTGAAGGTCGGCAACGACAAGCTCGACAAGGACGACATCATGGCGGGCCTGACGGCGGTGCTCACGGTGCGTCTCCCGGAACCGCAGTTCGAGGGTCAGACGAAGGAGGTCCTCGGCACGCCGGCGGTGCGTCAGATCGTCACGAACGTGGTCGCGAAGGAGCTCGGCGCCCGCTTCTCGTCCACCAAGCGCGACGACAAGGCGCAGACGTCGCTGCTGTTGGACAAGGTCGTCTCCGAGATGAAGGCGCGCATCTCCGCGCGCACCCACAAGGAGACGCAGCGGCGGAAGAACGCGCTCGAATCCTCGTCGCTCCCGGCGAAGCTCGTCGACTGCCGTTCGAACGACGTCGCCGACTCGGAGCTGTTCATCGTGGAGGGCGACTCGGCCCTCGGGACCGCGAAGCTCGCACGCAACAGCGAGTTCCAGGCGCTGCTGCCGATCCGCGGCAAGATCCTCAACGTCCAGAAAGCGTCGATCAGCGACATGCTCGGGAACGCCGAGTGCGCCTCGATCATCCAGGTGGTCGGCGCCGGGTCCGGTCGCTCGTTCGATCTCGACGCTGCGCGCTACGGCAAGATCATCCTGATGAGCGACGCGGACGTCGACGGCGCCCATATCCGCACGCTGCTGCTGACGCTCTTCTTCCGTTATATGCGCCCGCTCATCGAGGCCGGGCGCGTGTTCGCCGCCGTGCCGCCGCTGCACCGCGTCATCGTCATGAACCCCGGCTCGAAGCCGAATGAGACGATCTACACGTACAGCGAGCAGGAGCTCCACGCCCTCCTGGCCAAGCTCACCAAGTCGGGGAAGCGCTGGCAGGAGCCGATCCAGCGGTACAAGGGTCTCGGCGAGATGGATGCCGAGCAGCTGGCATCGACGACGATGGACCGGTCGGGTCGCACCCTGCGCCGCGTCACGGTGCAGGATGTCGAGGCGGCCGAGGCCGCCGCATCCGTCTTCGAGATGCTGATGGGCAACGACGTCGCCCCGCGCCGCGAATTCATCGTGAACTCGGCCGACCGGCTCGGGCGCGAGCGCATCGATGCGTGATGCAGCGCGGATCCCGCCGACGCGGGAGCGTTGATGCCCGGCGGATCGAGGTTGAGCGACACGTCGACTCGATGGCGCTCGCTCAGTGCGGGTCTCCGCGAGCCGAAACCGGCTCTCCCTACCGGCGTGTCGCTTCGCACCGCCACCCCCGATGACCTCGATACCGTCGTCGCGCTGAAGAAGCGGGTGCTCCGGCGCGACCTGGAGCCTCTCGTGGGCTGGGACGATGTGCGGTCGCGGGAACGGGTCGTCGAGCACTTCTCACCGGCCCACACGTTCATGATCCTCGTCGACACGGCCGTCGCGGGGACGATCACGCTGCGGCCCGAGCCGGACGCGCTGTGGCTCGAGATGTTCTACCTCGACGACGAACACCAGGGCCGCGGGATCGGCACGGCGGTCCTCCGCTCCGTGCTTGCCGATGCGCCGCGCGATCGGCCGATGCGCCTCCAGGTCCTCGTCGGATCCGCCGCGCGTCGCCTTTACGAGCGGTACGGCTTCGTCGTGGAGGACCAGGACGCCGTCGACATCTGGATGCGCCGCCCTGTTCCGTGACCGGGTGATCAGCGGACGGACGTGCCGACCGCGCCGATGACCGCGTCCAGGGGCGAGCCGGACGCATCCCGCTTCGCGCCGCCCTCGGGAAGCTGACGCACGCTGCCGTCCGTGCCGACGGCGCGTGGGTCGGAGCCGACCCACGCGAGCGCGATGACGTCCTCGCCCTTGAGCAGTCGCTGCGCGCGCACGCCGCCCGTCGCACGACCCTTGGCCGGGAACTCGGTGAAGGGGGACACCTTGGCGCTGCCGGCATCCGCTCCCGTCAAGGCGCTCGTGGACCCCGCGACCGTGACGACGACCGCGTCGAAGTCGCTCGGTCCGACGACGTCGAACGCGACGACGTCCGCGCCGTCCCCGAGGCGGATGCCGGCCATGCCGCCGGCCGACCGCCCTTGCGGGCGCACCGAGGACGCGTCGAAGCGGAGGAGCTGCGCGTCGGTCGTCACGAAGACGAGCTCCGCGCCGTCCGACGCCGGGGCTGCGCCGATCACACGGTCGCCGTCCTTGAGCGCGATGACCTCGATGTCGTGCTTGTTGCCGAGCTCCGTCGCGGCGACCCGCTTGACGACGCCCTGCTGAGTACCGAGTGCCACGGGCGGCGCATCGACGAGCGGCACGATGGCGACGACGTGCTCGCCCTTCTCGAGCGGCAGATACTGGTCCACGCGGGTGCCGGCGGCCAGCTGCACCGCGTTCGCAGGAACGGAGGGCAGGTCGACGGGGGAGAAGCGGACGAGGCGCCCCGCGGTCGTCACGGCGCCGATGTCGCCGCGCGTCGTCGTGTCGACGGACGAGCGGATCGCGTCGTGCTTCGAGCGGCGTGCGGGGATGACGATCCCGCCACCCGCGACGTCGGCCGTGAGCTCGGCGCGCACCATGCGGCCCGTCGCCGAGAGGAACACGCGGCACGGCGCATCCGCGATCTGGAGGTCGGCGGCCACGGCCGCGGCGCGCGACCGCGGCTGGACCGGCCCGCCGTTCAGCAGCAGCGTGCGCCGGGGCGTGCCGTAGGTCTCGGCCGCCGCATCCAGCTCCTTCGCGACCTGGGCCTTGAGCAGGTTCTCGTCGCCGAGGAGCTCGACGAGCTCGGCGATCTCGGCCTGCAGCTTGTCGCGCTCCGCCTCGAGCTCGATGCGGGAGAACTTGGTGAGCCGTCGCAGCCGGAGTTCGAGGATGTACTCGGCCTGCACCTCGGAGAGGTCGAAGACCTGCTGCAGCCGCCCGCGCGCCTGCTCGCTGTCGTCGGAGGTCCGGATGACCTGGATGACCTCGTCGATGTCGAGGATCGCGATGAGCAGACCCTCCACGAGGTGAAGCCGTTCACGGCGCCGTGCGAGGCGGAACTCGCTGCGACGGGTCACGACGCTGAGCCGGTGCTCGAGGTACACCCGCAGCAGTTCGCGCAGGCCCAGCGTCTGCGGCTGGCCGCCGACGAGGGCGACGTTGTTGATGCCGAACGAGTCCTCGAGCGGAGTCAGGCGGTACAGCTGCTCGAGCACGGCGTTGGCGTCGAAACCCGTCTTGATGCCGATGACGAGCTTGAGCCCGTTGCGGCGGTCCGTGAGGTCCGTGACGTCGGAGATGCCGGTGAGCTTCTTCGAGTTGACCGCGTCCTTGATCTTCTCGATGATCCGCTCGGGACCGACGAGATAGGGGAGTTCCGTGACGACGAGGCCGGTGCGGCGTGGCCCGAGCTGCTCGACAGCGACCTTCGCGCGTGTGCGGAACGTGCCACGGCCGTTCGTGTAGGCGTCCTTGATGCCGTCGAGGCCGACGATGATGCCGCCGCCGGGAAGGTCGGGCCCGGGGACGAACTCCATCAGCTCTTCGACCGTGGCGTCGGGGTTGTTCAGGAGATGGATGGCGGCGGCCACGACCTCGATGAGGTTGTGCGGTGCCATGTTCGTCGCCATGCCGACGGCGATGCCCGCGGCGCCGTTGACGAGGAGGTTCGGGTATGCGGCCGGCAGCACGTCGGGCTGCTGGAACTGCCCGTCGTAGTTCGGGACGAAGTCGACGACGTCCTCGTCGAGGTGCTCGGTGAGTGCGAGCGCCGCGGGCGCGAGGCGCGCTTCGGTGTAACGCGGGGCCGCGGGACCGTCGTCGAGCGACCCGAAGTTGCCGTGTCCGTCGACGAGCGGCACCCGCATCGTGAAGGGCTGCGCAAGCCGCACGAGGGCGTCGTAGATGGCCGTGTCGCCGTGCGGGTGGAGCTTTCCCATCACCTCGCCGACGACGCGGGCGCTCTTGACGTGCCCGCGGTCGGGTCGCAGACCCATGTCAGCCATCTGGAAGAGGATGCGCCGCTGCACGGGCTTCAGACCGTCGCGCGCGTCCGGCAGTGCGCGCGAGTAGATCACCGAGTAGGCGTACTCGAGGTACGACCCCTGCATCTCGGCCGAGACGTCGACGTCCTCGATGCGTTCGACGGTGCTGTCGCCGGTGGACGAGGAGGAAGAGCGTGACGGCATGGCTGTGATGAGGACCTTCGGGTGGCTGGGCAGGGCTCGGAACGCATGTGCGACACTGAACCGATGTCCCTCAGCCTACCGTCGGACCCGCCGCGCGCCCGGAGCCTGGTCCGTGTCCTGCCCGAGGCGATCGCGGCCCTCTCCGGCACATCGTCGTGGTTCGCTCCGGCGCGCAGCGCGATCGTGTTCGTCATCGACGGGCTGGGTGCCGCGAACCTGGCGGCGCGGAGCGGCCACGCGCGGTTCCTCGCGGCCGCAGGCGGGAGGAAGGACGTCGCCCGCACGGTGTTCCCGTCGACGACGGCGGCGGCCCTCACGAGCCTCCTCACGGGCACACCGCCCGGCGAGCACGGCATCCTTGGCTACCGCGTGCGGGTGCCCGGTGCACGAGACACCGTCAACCAGCTGAAGGGGTGGGAGACCGACGGTCTCGATCCGCATGCGTGGCAGCGCGCGGTGCCCCTCCTGGAGCGAGAGACGGCGGCAGGTCGCCCGGTGTTCGTCGTGTCCCACGGCAAGTACGCGGGCACGGGCTTCACGGAGGCGATCCTGCGCGGCGCTCAGTTCGTCGCCGTCGATGACCTCCGGGACCGGGCGCTGCGCGCGGCCGACCTGGCGGCGGACAATCCGGGCGCGCTCATCTACCTCTACGCGCCGGACCTGGATGCCGTCGGTCACAAGCACGGGTGGGAGAGCGACCGCTGGACGGCCGCCCTCGAGCGGGTGGATGCCGCGGCCCGCGTCCTCGACGACGCGCTGCGGCAGAACGCGGGCGCCGTCGTGACCGCCGACCACGGCATGGTCGACATCCCGCGGCACCGGCAGATCCTGCTCGCGGAGGGCGACGCGCTCCTCGACGGCGTCGCGTTGATCGGCGGAGAGCCGCGGATGCTGCACCTCTACGCCGAGCAGGGCGCCGAGGCATCCCTGCTCGAGGCGTGGCGCGCGTCGGAGTCGAGCCGTTCGTGGGTCGTGTCCCGAGATGAGGCGATCGGATCAGGGCTGTTCGGTCCCGTCGATGCGGCTGTCCGGGATCGGATCGGCGACGTCGTCGTCGCGGCACGCGGCGGCATCGTGTACTACGACGATCGCGTCGCAGACAAGGCGCCGCGGCGCATGGTCGGCCAGCACGGATCACTCACCGACGCGGAGCGGATCGTTCCGCTCATCCGCCTCGGTGCGTTCGCGGGCTGAGGCTCAGTCCTCGGTGCGTGCGCCGAAGACGATCTCGTCCCACGACGGCATCGACGTGCGACCCTTCCGACGCGCGGACTCGGCGGCGGTTCGATTCGCGACGGGCTCCGCGGCAGCATGCTTCGGCAGATGCTTCTGCGCGGCGGCGGGCTGCTCGGGCTCGCGCTGCGGAGCCGGCTCGTCGTCCGCCTCGAGAGCATCGAACAAGGCGACGGGCGAATTCGGGCGAGTGCTCGTCGCCGGCTCGTCGTCCTCGTCGATCACCGGCATCGTCTCGCGCTGCCCGCGGCGACGCCGCAGCGCCTCCAGCAGATCGGCCGTCTGACTCGACGTCTGGCTCGTCTCCGGGGCGCGCTTGATCGCCGCATCCTGAACCGCCGAGGGGACGGGCTCGTGGACGACGGGCGACTCGAGGTCGGCCTCGGGGGCCGGCATCCGCCTCGGGCCGAACGCGCCGCTGTCGAACCGGCTGTCGTCCTTGGTCGGTGTGTCGAGTGCGCGCAAGCGCGGAATGAGGTTGTCCGGCAGCGATCCCTGCCGGGAGAGCTGGATGGCGTCTGGGTTGAGCGGTGCGAGCACCCCGCGACGCGGGTCGAAGCTCCAGCGCGCGTCGCGGTCGACCTCCGCGGCCGTGAACTCGAGCTTCACGATCCAGCCGGTCGGCTCCTTCCAGCTCGTCCACCGCTCGCCGACGGCGCCCGCCTCGGAGAGCTTCCCGCGTACGGCGGAGCCGAAAGTGGGCGGAGCGTCGCTGTCGAAGTCGCTGCCGAGCAGCACCGGGACGGCGAGAGCCTGTCCGACGACGTGTTCGCGCTCGGCGAGGACGGGGCCTTCGAACCGCGCGACGTCCTCGACGCGCGCCCCGAGGAGCGCGGCGACTTCCTCGGCGGACAGACCGGCGCGGATGTGCGCCTGCACCTCGCGAGGACTGGGGCGGGCCTGGCGATCTCCGGCCTCGCGCTCCCGGCGCGCGCGGCGCAGCTCGGCGCGCAGCACGTCGTCCACGGGGAGGGCGAACCGCTCCCCGGACTCGGTCGCGAGGACGAGCTTTCCGTCCTCTTCGCCGACGACTCTGAGCTGTTCCATGGGAAGAGCGCCTCCGATCTGCGGTCTCGACCTATCGTGACACGGCCTCTCTCGGTGAGCGGGAATATCCGGCGCGCGCCGCCCGTTTCGTCTGTGCGGTTTCGGAGGAACCTGCGAATCCGCAGTGGACATTTGCGAAATGCCAGACGGTCGTGCAAACTATGGCCGCCCGTACCGGCGGACCTGTGTTCCGCCAGAGGTTTCAGGACACACGGAAGAAGAGATATTCAGGCATGGCAACCGACTACGACGCACCCCGCAAGAACGAGGACGAGGGCGAATCGATCGAGGCGTTCAAGGAGCGCGTGCCGGACAGCTCGTCCGCATCGATCGATGCCGAGGATGCCGACAACCCGTCGGGCTTCGAACTGCCCGGAGCCGACCTCTCGGAGCTCGAGCTCGATGTCGTCGTCCTGCCCCCGCAGGAGGACGAGTTCACGTGCGTCAGCTGCTTCCTCGTGAAGCACCGCTCGCAGCTCGACCACGAGACGGCGGCAGGACCTATCTGCGTGGAGTGCGCGGCGTAACCTGCGCACGGCGGATCGCCGCCGCAAGCCGATCCGGCGTCCGAGTGGAGACGATCCACACGGGCGTCGGATCGTCTTCGTCCAGGACCGGGATGCGGATGACTCCGTCGATGCCGCCCCGGATGAGATGCCACGCCCGCGGATCGAGATCACGTCCGCGCGCATTGCGCGCCTCCTCGCCCGTGAGGATCTCCGGCTCTCCGAGGAGGCTCGCATCGATGTGCGCGCGACCGGCGACGAGCTCGCCGTCGCGGACCGCAACGGACGGCGAACCGGCGATGAGGAGCCACACGACTCCGATTCCGACGACGGCGCCGACGATGAGCGCGATCGTCGTGTCGAAGCGCGCGAAGACGAGGGCCGCCATCGGGCCGCACACCGCGGCGGCCACGAGGAACCAGAGCGACGGACTGAGCCTCTCGCGGTAGACGACGCCGCTGCCTGCGGAAGCACTGCTCATTGTGTTCTGCATTACCCTCTATGCGTGACCGAAACCGTGGACGTCCTCATTATCGCCCCCGAGCTTCCGGCCTACGCGCACCCCGGTGACGCCGGGGCCGATCTGATCGCCGCGGAGTCCGTCCGGCTGCAGCCGGGCGAGCGCGCGCTCGTCGGCACCGGCGTGCGGATCGCCCTGCCCGAGGGCCATGCCGCATTCGTCGTGCCCCGCAGCGGCCTCGCCGCCAAGCACGGGATCACGATCGTCAACGCGCCGGGCACGATCGACGCCGGCTACCGCGGCGAGATCAAGGTCGCGCTGCTGAACACCGACGCCCGCGAGGCCTACGACATCCAGGTCGGCGATCGCATCGCCCAGCTGATCGTCATGCCCGTGCCGCGCGCGCGCTTCATCCCGGTCGACGAGCTTCCCGACAGCGTCCGCGGCGACGGCGGCTTCGGTTCGACCGGCTACCAGATCCAGGAAGGAAGCAACGCATGACGGATGCGTCTGCCGCACCGGAAGAGCCGAAGTCGGCCCCCGAGGACCGCGCCGTGACCGGCCCGTTCGACGACTCGGAGGCGAACCCGGTACGGCCCTACATCGACCTCGGCGGGATCAAGGTGCTCCCGCGTGAAGGCCTGAACCTGCGTCTCGAAGTCGAGGAGCAGACGAAGCGGATCGTCGCGGTCGGACTCGACTACGCCGAGTCGACGCTGCAGGTGCAGCCGTTCGCGGCGCCGCGCACCACGGGGCTCTGGGAGGAGACCCGCGAGCAGATCCGTCAGCAGATCCGCCAGCAGGGCGGCCGCGTCGAGGAGCGCGAGGGCCCCCTCGGGCCTGAGCTCCTCGCTGAGGTCCCGGTCATGGCCGGTGCCGACGGCACCGCCGGCAAGCGACTCGCGCGATTCGTCGGCGTCGACGGCCCGCGCTGGTTCCTGCGCGGCGTCATCGGAGGCGCTGCGACGAGCGACGTCGAGGCCGCGGCCCTCGTGGAGGACCTCTTCCGCTCGATCGTCGTCGTCCGCGGGGGAAGCCCCATGCCGCCGCGCGACCTCATCCCGCTGAAGATGCCGTCGACCCCGGGCGTGGCGTGACGGACAGAGAATCGGGCGAGGCGGCGGGGGAGGAGCCCCGCGACGCCGAGCCCTCGGCCTCCGATCTCATCGGCGCCGCGCTCGGCAACGCCGCTCGTCGCGCGGGCCTCGATCCCGCCAAGCAGTCGTCGACCGGCCACGTCGTGTGGGCGGCGATGGGCGGATGGCGCGGCATCCTCGAGAGCGTCCTGCCGACCCTCGTCTTCGTCGTCGTGTGGGGACTGACCCTGGATGCGAAGGGGCAGGGCAACCTCCTCCTGTCGATCGGGCTCTCGGTCGGACTCGCCGCGGTCTTCACGCTCATCCGCCTCGCCACGCACTCGCAGGCGACGGCGGCGATCGGCGGGCTGATCGCCGCAGCGGCTGCGGCGGCGCTCGCACTGTGGACGGGGAACGCGGCCAACAACTTCCTCCTCGGGCTCATCACCAACGCCGTGTACGGCCTCGCCTTCCTCGTGTCGGCGATCGTGCGCTGGCCCCTCATCGGCCTCGCCGCCGGCTGGCTGATGGGGGAGGGCACGGCGTGGCGCGAGGACGCGCGCAAGCGCCGCGTCTATTTCTGGCTCACGATCGCGTGGGCCGCACTGTTCTTCGTCCGCCTCGCCGTCGAGCTGCCGCTGTACATCGCGCAGGACACCGGGACGCTCGGGATCGCCAAGCTCGTCCTGGGGCTTCCCCTCTTCGCGCCGCTCGTCGCCGTCACGTGGCTCGCCGTCCGCGCGCTGTACCCGAAGGCACCGGATGCCGGCGGGGATGCGCCGGCGAAGTGATACATTTATCTCGACATCAAGATAAATTCCCCCCGCGAAGCGGTTAGGCGGACCTCACTAGCCGTGGCCGTCCGAGCGGGGAAGGATGGGTCTGCGGGCGCGAAGCCCGTCCCCGCCGCCGATGAAGGAGACGACACGTGTCCACGGTTGACAGCTTCGGTGCGAAGAGCACCCTGACGGTCGGCAGCACCGACTACGAGATCTTCCGCATCGACTCCGTCGACGGCTACGCGAAGCTCCCGTTCAGCCTCAAGGTGCTGCTGGAGAACCTGCTGCGCACCGAGGACGGTGCGAACGTCACGAAGGAGCAGATCCAGGCGCTCGGGTCGTGGGATGCCGAGGCCGAGCCCGACACGGAGATCCAGTTCACGCCGGCGCGCGTGATCATGCAGGACTTCACCGGCGTGCCCTGCATCGTCGACCTCGCCACGATGCGCGAGGCGATGGTGGCGCTCGGCGGGGACCCCGCGAAGATCAACCCGCTCTCGCCCGCGGAGATGGTCATCGACCACTCCGTCATCGCCGACCTGTTCGGCTCCGACAACGCTCTCGAGCGCAACGTCGAGATCGAGTACGAGCGCAACGGCGAGCGCTACCAGTTCCTGCGCTGGGGCCAGACCGCCTTCGACGACTTCAAGGTCGTCCCGCCGGGCACCGGCATCGTCCACCAGGTCAACATCGAGCACCTGGCGAAGGTCATCTACGACCGCACCGTCGACGGCGTTCTCCGCGCCTACCCCGACACCTGTGTCGGCACCGACTCGCACACGACGATGGTCAACGGCCTCGGCGTGCTCGGCTGGGGCGTCGGCGGCATCGAGGCCGAGGCCGCGATGCTCGGCCAGCCCGTGTCGATGCTCATCCCCAAGGTCGTCGGCTTCAAGCTGACCGGTTCCATCCCGACCGGCGTGACCGCGACCGACGTCGTCCTCACGATCACCGACATGCTGCGCAAGCACGGTGTGGTCGGCAAGTTCGTCGAGTTCTACGGCGAGGGTGTGGCATCCGTCCCGCTCGCGAACCGCGCGACCATCGGCAACATGAGCCCGGAGTTCGGCTCGACCGCAGCGATCTTCCCGATCGACGACGTCACGCTCGACTACCTGCGCCTGACCGGCCGTTCCGACGAGCAGGTCGCGCTGGTCGAGTCCTACGCCAAGACCCAGCACCTGTGGCACGACGCCGCGCACGAGCCGACCTACAGCGAGTACATGGAACTCGACCTCGCCACGGTCGTCCCGTCGATCGCCGGTCCGAAGCGCCCGCAGGACCGCATCGAGCTCAACCACTCGAAGGAGCAGTTCGAGCGCGACCTGTGCAACTACGCGGACGTGGAGCACGACCTCGTCGACCTCGAGATCGCCGAGTCCTTCCCGGCGTCCGACCCGCCGGCGAACTCGCCTGCGGATGCGAACAGCATCCACATCCACCACCACCACAGCCACGCACCGGCGACGGCTTCGAAGCCGACGCATGTCGTGCAGGCCGACGGCACGGAGTACACGATCGACCACGGCGCCGTCACGATCGCCGCGATCACGTCGTGCACCAACACGTCGAACCCGTCGGTCATGCTTGCGGCGGGCCTCCTGGCTCGCAACGCGGTGAAGAAGGGCCTGAAGGCCAAGCCGTGGGTGAAGACCACCCTCGCGCCCGGATCGAAGGTCGTCACCGACTACTACGAGAAGTCCGGCCTCACGCAGGACCTCGAGGACCTCGGCTTCTACACGGTCGGCTACGGCTGCACGACGTGCATCGGCAACTCGGGCCCCCTCATCGAGGAGGTCTCGGCGGCGGTCAACCAGAACGACCTCGCCGTCACCGCGGTGCTGTCGGGCAACCGCAACTTCGAAGGCCGCATCAACCCCGACGTGAAGATGAACTACCTCGCGTCGCCGCCGCTCGTCATCGCCTATGCGCTGGCCGGGTCGATGAACTTCGACTTCGAGGTCGACGCCCTCGGCACCGACCAGGACGGCAACGACGTGTTCCTGCGCGACATCTGGCCGGATGCCGCCGAGGTGCAGTCCACGATCGACTCGTCGATCGACAAGGATATGTTCGTCTCGCAGTACGAGAGCGTCTTCGCCGGCGATGAGCGCTGGCGCACGCTGCCGACGCCCGAGGGCAAGACCTTCGAGTGGGACGCGCAGTCGACGTACGTCCGTCGCCCCCCGTACTTCGAGGGCATGACGATGCAGCCGTCGCCGGTGAGCGACATCTCGGGTGCGCGCGTGCTCGCGAAGCTCGGAGACTCGGTCACGACGGACCACATCTCGCCGGCCGGTTCCATCAAGGCCGACAGCCCCGCGGGCAGCTACCTCACGGAGCACGGGGTCGACCGCAAGGACTTCAACTCGTACGGCTCGCGCCGTGGCAACCACGAGGTGATGATCCGCGGCACCTTCGCGAACATCCGCCTGAAGAACCAGCTCCTCGACGGCGTCGAGGGCGGGTACACGCGCGACTTCACGCAGGCCGGCGGCCCGCAGTCGTTCATCTACGACGCGTCGCAGAACTACCAGGCGCAGGGCACCCCGCTCGTCATCTTCGGCGGCAAGGAGTACGGCTCCGGCTCGTCGCGCGACTGGGCGGCGAAGGGCACGAGCCTGCTCGGCGTCAAGGCGGTCATCACGGAGAGCTTCGAGCGCATCCACCGCTCGAACCTCATCGGCATGGGCGTCGTGCCGCTGCAGTTCCCGGCCGGCGAGACCGCCGACTCGCTGGGCCTCGACGGCACGGAGATCGTCTCGATCAGCGGCCTCGAGCAGCTCAACGAGGGCACGACCCCGAAGACCGTGCACGTCGTCGCCGAGCCGAGCGAGTTCTCGCCGGAGGGCAAGCAGACCGTCGAGTTCGACGCGGTCGTCCGCATCGACACGCCCGGCGAAGCCGACTACTACCGCAACGGCGGCATCCTGCAGTACGT
This sequence comes from Microbacterium candidum, assembly GCF_030315975.1. Classification (GTDB taxonomy): domain Bacteria; phylum Actinomycetota; class Actinomycetes; order Actinomycetales; family Microbacteriaceae; genus Microbacterium; species Microbacterium candidum. The sequence continues at coordinate 183,880 of NZ_JASXSZ010000003.1, forward strand.
GCTGCGTTCGCTCGTCTGAGCGACCGACGCGAGGCCGGTGACCCGAGGGTCGCCGGCCTCGTCGCGTAGAATCGACGGATGCGGCGGCATCCGTCACCGCGTGAAAGGCCTTCTGTCGATGACGCTTCTCGAGACGATCACGGGTCCTCGCGACCTCGACGCACTCTCAGAGGAGCAGGTGGATCTGCTCGCGGCAGAGATCCGCGAGTTCCTCATCGAGAACGTCGCCCGTACCGGCGGGCACCTCGGACCGAACCTCGGCGTCGTCGAGCTGACCCTCGCAATCCACCGCGTGTTCTCCTCGCCGCGCGACGCGATCGTGTTCGACACGGGTCACCAGTCGTACGTGCACAAGCTGCTGACCGGTCGCCAGGACTTCTCGACCCTGCGCCAGACTGGAGGCCTCGCGGGCTATCCGCAGCGCTCCGAATCGGTGCATGACATCGTCGAGTCCTCGCACGCCTCGAGTTCGCTGTCGTGGGCGGACGGCATCTCGAAGGCGTTCGAGATGACCGGGCAGAGTGACCGTTACGTCGTCGCGGTGGTCGGCGACGGCGCGCTGACGGGCGGGATGACGTGGGAGGCGCTCAACAACATCTCCGACGACAACACGCGCAAGCTCATCATCGTCGTCAACGACAACGGCCGCTCCTACGCGCCGACGATCGGCGGGATGGCGCGCTTCCTCAACTCCGTCCGCACGAAGCAGACCTACCGCAATCTGCATCTGTCCAGCAGCCGCGCCTTCGACAGGCTCGGCGACCCGGGCAAGGCGTTCTATCGCGGCGTCCGCGGCGGTCTGCATGGCTTCCTCGCGCGGTTCACCGACAACGAGGCGCTCTACTCCAACCTCGACATCAAGTACGTCGGCCCGGTCGACGGCCATGACGAGCACGCGATGGAGGCGGCGCTGCGTCAGGCCAAGAACTACGGAGCCCCGGTCATCGTGCACGCGATCACCGAGAAGGGCCGCGGCTACGAGCCGGCGCGTCAGGATGTCGCGGATCAGTTCCACGCCGTCGGAATCATCGATCCCGAGACCGGCGAGCCGCTCGAGAGCCCCTCAGCCCCCTCGTGGACCGCCGTGTTCGCCGACTCGCTCGTCGGGCTCGCCGACGCCGACCCGCGGCTCGTCGGGATCACTGCGGCCATGCTCCAGCCGACCGGATTGCACCGCATGGCGGAGCGGTTCCCCGACCGGGTCTTCGACGTCGGCATCGCCGAGCAGCACGCGGTGACGGCCGCGGCGGGTCTCGCCTTCGGGGGACTGCATCCTGTCGTCGCCCTCTACGCGACGTTCATCAACCGCGCCTTCGATCAGGTGCTGATGGATGTCGCCCTCCATCGCGCGGGAGTGACCTTCGTCCTCGATCGCGCCGGCGTGACAGGCCCCGACGGCCCGAGTCACCACGGCGTGTGGGACCTCGCGATCCTGCAGGTGGTGCCCGGCATCCGCATCGCGGCTCCCCGTGACGCCACCCGCATCACCGAAGAGCTCGCGGAGGCGGTGAAGGTGCAGGATGCGCCGACCGTGCTCCGGTTCCCGAAGGGGAACGTCGGACGGGAGATCGACGCGGTCCGCCGCACGGATGACGGCGTCGACATCCTGCGCGAGGCCGAGGTCAAGGACGTCCTCGTCGTCACCGTCGGGCCGATGGCTGCGACGGGCCTCGCCGTCGCCGACCTCCTGGCCGCACAGGGCATCGGCGCGACCGTGGTGGATCCTCGATGGGTCGTGCCCGTCGCGAGCAGCGTCATCGAGCTGTCTGCGGCCCATCGCCTCGTCGTGTCGATCGAGGACGGCGTCCGCGTGGGTGGCATCGGCACCCGCATCAGACAGGATCTGCGCGAAGCGGGCGTCGACACGGCGGTCACCGAACTCGGCCTGCCCGACGAGTTCCTCGAGCACGGTTCGCGTGGCGACATCCTCGAACGCGTCGGTCTCACGCCGCAGCAGATCGCGCGCGACGTCACGGCGATGGTGTCGGGCGCGAAGCTTCCGTTCGCGCGCGGGGTGTCCGGCGACACGGGGGTCGTGCCCGTCGTCGGGCCCGCCGAACCGCGCTGACGGACCGACCGCGGCGGAGGCGAGCGGGCGGGGGCGGCGTACGCCGCGCAGCCGTCTCGCGGGGAGCCGATTCCGGGCTGTGGACTATCCTGCCGTGCTGCCGATTCTGACGTCGGCGATGAGCCCGAGGAGCTCGCGCAGGGGAGCCCGCATGATCGGAAGCCGTGCGAGCGGCAGGCCGAGGCGCAGCAGACGCAGCCCTCGGTCGAGGAGCAGCCGCGTGCGCCTCTGTCCTGGCGAGGAGTCGTAGACCCAGAACATCGCGAGCAGCAGGTGTCCGATGACAAGTGCCTGCGGCAGGGCGTCGCGGAGATCCGCGGGGAGCCGGTCGTCCGCCCCATCCACGGCCTCGCGGAAGAGTCCCTCGACGATCGCCAGCGCGGGCGCGGAGTCGTCCGAGAGCGGGTTGATCGGCGATCTGGGGGAGACGGCCGCGGAGAGGAAGCCCGGTGCGAAGCCGTGGTACGGCTCGAGCTGGTCGAGCCCGGTGCGGTAGACGATGCCGACGCGGTCGACGAGATCGGTGGATGCCGCGAGACCAGGTTCGGCGGCCGCGCGATGTCCCTCCTGCACATCGAGGTACAGCTCCTGGACCAGATGGTTCTTCGACGCGAAATGGTAATGCGTCGTCCCGACGGAGACCCCTGCCTCCTGGGCGATGAGGCGGATCGTCGTATCGTCGTACCCCCGCTCCCGGAACGACCGGAGCGCGATCTCGCGCAGCTGTGCCCGGGTTCGCTCGCTCTTCGTCATCGGGGCGTCGGTACTGAACATGTTCAGCACACTACAGCGGAAGGGCGGGCCTCCGATCTCGGAGGACCGCCCTTCCGGCGTGCTGCATGGATCAGCGGTTGGCGACCCCGCGGATCGCCGGGTGGTGGAACGTGTCGCCGAACACGCGCTCCGACGCACCCTCGCGGTCGAGGTACGGCGACGCGCCGCCGTCGATGAACGGCCAGCCGGCGCCGAGGATGAGGCACAGGTCGATGTCCTCGACCTCGGGCACGACACCCTCGTCCAGCATCAGCTTGATCTCCTGAGCGAGGCCGTCCTGCACGCGACGCAGGATCTCCGCCTCGGATGCGGGCGAGGAGCCGACCGCATCCTTCAGCACCCTCTGCGCGTCCTTGGTCCAGCCGGTCACGCGACCGGCCTTGTCCTTCTCCACGACCTGGGGCAGCTCGGCGAGCGCGTGGAAGTTCGCGTTCGCGTAGAACCGCTCGGGGAAGGCGTTCGCCATCGTGTCCTGCACGTGCGCGGCGACCTTCCAGCCGACGAGGTCGATGAGCTGGAACGGCTTCATCGGGAGGCCGAGCGGCTCGAAGGCCTTCTCCACCGTCAGCAGCGGCGTGCCCTCGTAGAGCGCCCGCGCGGCCTCGCCGAAGACCTTCGCGAGGAGGCGGTTCACGACGAAGCCCGGCGCGTCCGCGGTGAGCACCGCGTTCTTGCCGAGGCCGCGGGCGACCACGAACGCCGTCGAGAGCGCGGCATCCTTCGTCGCGGGCGTCTTCACGATCTCGATGAGCGGCATGACCGCCACCGGGTTGAAGAAGTGGAAGCCGACGAGACGCTCCGGATGAGCGAGCTTCGCGCCGATCTCTTCCACCGACAGCGACGAGGTGTTGGTCGCAAGGATCGCGTCCTCGGCGATGATCGGCTCGATCTCGGCGAACACCTGCTGCTTGACGCCGATCTCCTCGAACACGGCCTCGATGACGAAGTCGCAGTCCGCGTACTCGGTCTTGTCGGTCGTGCCGTGGATGAGCGCCCGCAGGCGGTTGGCGGCGTCGCCGTCGAGACGGCCCTTCGCCTCGAGCTTGTCGATCTCGTCGTTGATGTAGGCGAGGCCCTTGTCGACGCGCGACTGGTCGAGATCGGTGATCAGCACTGGCACCTGCAGCTTGCGCACGAACAGCAGGGCGAACTGGCTCGCCATGAGCCCGGCGCCGATGATGCCGACCTTCGTCACCTTCTTGGCGAGCGCCTTGTCGGGCGCGCCGACCGGACGCTTCGCGCGCTTCTGCACGAGATCGAAGGCGTACATGGATGCGGCGAACTGGTCGCCGGTGATGAGCTCCGACAGCGCCTCGTCCTCGCGGGCGAAGCCCTCGGCCTTGGTGCCGCTCTTCGCCTTGTCGAGCAGGTCGAGCGCGGCATAGGGGGAGCGGGGGACCGTGCCGATGCGGCTCTCGAGCATGCCACGGGCCATCTTGATCGCGATGGGCCACTTCGTGAGGCGCTCGATCTTGCCGGGCTCGTTCTTCCGCTCCACCTTGACGGAGCCCGACAGCACTCCGTCGGCCCAGCGCAGAGAGTCCTCGAGGTACGTCGCCGGCGGGAAGATCGCATCGACGATGCCGAGGTCGAAGGCCTGCTGGGGCTTCAGCGTGCGGTTCTGCTTGAGCGGGTTCGAGATCACGACCTCGAGCGCGTTCTCGATGCCGATGAGGTTCGGCAGGAGATAGGCGCCGCCCCAGCCGGGGATGATGCCCAGGAAGACCTCCGGCAGCGCGATCGCCGCGGCCGAGGCGTCCACCGTGCGGTAGGTGGAGTTCAGTGCGATCTCCAGACCGCCGCCGAGTGCGAGCCCGTTGACGAACGCGAACACCGGGACGCCCAGGTCGGACAGCGACCCGAGCACCTGGTGCCCTCGCTGCGCGATGAGCTTGGCCATCTCCTTCGAAGGGATGCGGGCGACGTCGCTGAGATCGGCGCCGGCGGCCAGGATGTACTGCTTGCCGGTGATGCCGACCGCCTGGATCTCGCCGGCGGACGCACGCGCCTTCAGGGCGTCGAGCGTCGCGCCGAGCTCCTTGAGCGTCGCCGGTCCGAGCGTGTTCGGGCGTGTGTGGTCGCGGCCGTTGTCCAGCGTCACGAGCGCGAGGGTGCGACCCGAGGCGAGGCGGACGTCGCGCACATAAGAGTGCGTGACGACCTCGTCGTCGGCGAAGACCTCGAGCGGCGAGAAGTCGATCTCGTCGTAGTTCGTCATACCCTCTGCCCTTACTTCTTCTTGCCGTTGTAGTGCGGGTTCTCCCAGATGACCGAGCCGCCCTGGCCGAGTCCGACGCACATGGCCGTGAGGCCGTAGCGGACATCGGGGCGCTCGGCGAACTGGGCCGCGAGCTGGATCATGAGGCGCACGCCGGAGGCGGCGAGCGGGTGGCCGAGGGCGATGGCGCCGCCCCACTGGTTCACGCGGGGGTCGTCGTCGGCGATGCCGAAGTGGTCGAGCAGCGAGATCACCTGGATCGCGAACGCCTCGTTCAGCTCGAACAGGCCGATGTCGGAGATGTCGAGCCCGGCCTTCTTCAGCGCCTTCTCGGTCGACGGGATCGGACCGATGCCCATGATCTCCGGCTGGACGCCGGCGAACGCGTAGGAGACGAGCCGCATCTTCGGCTGGAGGCCCAGCTCCTTCACGGCGGCGCCGCCTGCGAGCAGGCTCATCGTCGCTCCGTCGGTGAGGGGCGACGAGGTGCCCGCGGTGACGCGGCCGTGCGGGCGGAACGGCGTCTTCAGGGCGGCGAGCCCCGCCATCGTGGTCTCCGGGCGGCGACCCTCGTCCTCGGTCGCGAGACCCCACGCACCCTCGTTGTCCTTGGTCGCGACCTGCACGAGGTCGGGCTGGATCTTGCCGGCGTCGTAGGCGGCCTGAGCCTTCTGCTGGCTCAGCATCCCGTAGCGGTCGGCGCGCTCCTTCGTCAGGTGCGGGAACCGGTCGTGGATGCGCTCGGCGGTGACGCCCATGTTGAGGGCGCCCGGGTCCACCATCCGCTCCGCGACGAAGCGCGGGTTCGGGTCGGCGTTGGCGCCGATGGGGTGACGGCCCATGTGCTCCACGCCGCCGGCGAGGGCGACGTCGTACATGCCCATGCCGATCGAGCCCGCCATCGTCGTGACGCTCGTCATGGCGCCGGCGCACATGCGGTCGATCGCGAAGCCGGGGACGGTCATCGGAAGGCCCGCGAGGATAGCCGCGGAACGACCGAGCGTGAGGCCCTGGTCGCCCGTCTGCGACGTCGCGGCGATGGCCACGTCGTCGACGCGATCGCCGGGGACGTTCGGGTTGCGCTCCATCAGTCCGATGATCGACTTGACGACGAGGTCGTCAGCGCGCGTGTTCCAGTACATGCCTTTCTCGCCGGCGCGCCCGAAGGGGGTGCGCATGCCGTCGACGAAGAAGACGTCCGAAATCTCGGCCACTCTGCCTCCAAAGTTTGGGATTGAGTACAGCCTACGGTGAGACTGAGTCTCACCAAATCGCTTGTCCGAATCTATGAAACGGGCTCGGATGCCGCTGGCACGCCGTGCACGGATTCCACAAACGCATCCGCGATCAGCTGTGCAGTCTGCGCAATCTGCCACTCTCGAGCGCCGAGATCTGCCAGAGAGCGCCCGATGGACGCAACGTCGATCACGGCCGGCGGATTCCAGGCGACGCGGCGCAGGAGCTCCGGGGTGAGGAGGTTCTCGGTCGGCATGTGCAGCTCTTCGGCGCGGGCCTCGATACGCGGCCGCGCCACCTTCAGCCGGGCGTCGGCGGCGGGGTTGCGGTCCGACCACGCGCGGGGCGGCGGAGGCGAGTCGCTCGGGATCCGCTCGACCGGGAGGTCGGTCGCGGCGCGGCCTTCTTCGATCGCGGTCCACCAGCGATCGATCTGGCTGCGCGACGCGCGCCCGGTGAACTCCTTGACGCCGGCAAGATCGCGCTTGGTGGCGGGTTCGGCCCGCACGGCGGCGACGAGCGCGCGATCCGGCACGAGCCGGCCGGGCGCGACGTCCTGTTCGCGGGCGTATTCCTCGCGGGAGAGCCACAGGGCGCGTGCCACTGCGAGATTGCGTCGACCGCGCACGGTGTGCAGCCCGCTGAGCCGTCGCCACGGGTCCTCGCGCGGGGGCTTCGGCAGGCGGGCGAGGACCGACGCGAACTCCTCGGAGGCGAACCCGGTCTTGCCCTGCTCGGCGAGCTCCTGCACGAGGGCTTCGCGGACGTCCACGAGGTATTCGACATCCAGTGCCGCGTACTCGAGCCAGCTCTGGGGGAGCGGTCGGGTCGACCAGTCGGACGCCGAGTGCTCCTTGGCCAGCGTGATGCCGAGCGTGTCCTCGACGACGGCGCCGAGTCCCACGCGCTCATGGCCGAGCAGGCGGGCGGCGAGCTCCGTGTCGAAGATCGACGGCGGCTCGAGCCCGAGCTCGCGCAGCGAAGGAAGGTCTTGGCTGGCGGCGTGCAGGATCCACTCCTCGCCGCCGATCGCGTCCTCCAGCGCGACGAAGTCGCCGATGGCCGGGGGATCGAACAGGAACACGCCGGCATCCCGCCGGAACACCTGCACGAGGTAGGCGCGCTGCGAATAGCGGAACCCCGATGCCCGCTCCACGTCGACGGCGACGGGGCCGGACCCTGCAGAGAGTCGGGCGGATGCGGCCCGGAGGCCGTCGGCATCCTCGATCACGTCGTAATCAGCCACGAGACCTCCGCGCGCCGAACACCTCGATACCCTCCGATCCGGGCGGGAGCCCCGCCAGCATGCACACGAACTCCGCCCACGCCTCGACGTGAGCGGAGAGGTCGCCGTCCGGCGACCAGGATGCGCGCACCTCGATCTGAGCGCCGTCACCCTCCTGGGCGAGCGTACCGAAACCCTTGGAGATCGTCTTGGTGGCCGTGCCCGCAGCGGCGTGGTGCTGCGCGTTGTGGGCGGCGAGTGCGTCCACGAGCCACGACCACGCGACGTCGGCCAGGACCGGATCGACGCCGATCTCAGGTTCGAGCGGGGCCTGCGCCAGACACACGATGCGCCAAGCGCCGTCCCACGCGACCGGCTCCGCGGGATCGTGGAGCAGGATGAACCGTCCGGTTCCGTACGGCGATTCGCCGTCGCCGTCGGGCCTGACATCGCCGGCGAGCGCCATGGCGTCGGGCGCGAGGCCCGTGGGCGCCGGGATCTCGCGGACCGCCAGATCGGCGCGAAGGACCGCGGCCCGCACCTCTGCCTCGGCCCGGGCGAACGATGCCGGACCCGGCGGACGGCGGTCACTCACGTCCACAGACTAAAGTGAGCGCTCTATGAAGCCCTTCAGGCGCGCCGCGGGCACCGGCGCGGAACCCGGCCTGGCGACCGGCATCCGGATCGCTCTGACCGTGCTGAGCACGGCTCTCGGCGTCGTCCTCGGAGCACTCGCCATCCTGTCGCTGCGCGTCGCGCGCGAGGTCGTCACGCCCGCCCGCCGTAAAGCCGACACGCGCATCGTCGATCTCGACATCGCTGCGCAGACGATCACCCTCGCGCGCACGCCCGACACGGAGCTGCCAGGACGGTACGGGCTGTTCACGACGGGCACGGAGAGCTACGTGAAGCTCGGGTCCGTGCTCTCGCAGGACGCGACGACCGTCAAGCGGAAGCTGCTGACGCAGGTCGGCGCGCAGTCACGGCTGAGCCCGGACGCCGCCTTCAGCGGCTGGTACTACGACCACCCGGAGCAGCTGCACCTGCCGTACACAGCGGAGCTCATCGGCTCGAGCGTCGGCCCGTGCCCCGCCTGGCTGTTCCCGGCGGGCGATGGAGACACGTGGGTGATCCAAGTGCACGGTCGCGGCACGACCCGGGCCGAGTGCCTGCGCGCGATCCCCGTCTTCCACGCGCTCGGCATCACGTCGCTCGTCGTGTCCTACCGCAACGACGGCGAGGCGCCCCGCAGCCGCACGGGGACGTACGGTCTCGGCTCGACCGAATGGCGCGACGTGGATGCCGCCATCGGCTACGCGCGTCGGCACGGCGCCCGCCGCGTCATCCTCATGGGCTGGTCGATGGGCGGCGCGATCTCGCTCCAGGTCGCGCTCGGCTCCGCGCATCGGGACCTCATCTCCGGCATCGTCCTGGAGTCGCCCGTCGTCGACTGGCGGATCGTCCTCGACTACCAGGCGAGCCAGATGCACATCCCGGGGACCGTCGCCGGGCTCGCGATGGGCGCACTGCAGTCGCCGTGGGCGACACCGCTCACGCGCACGGGGGGCGCCATCCCGTTCGACAGTCTCGACGTGGTGGCGCGCGCGGCCGAGCTGCGGCATCCGATCCTCATCCTGCACAGCGACGACGACGGGTTCGTCCCCTCGGACGCGTCCCACCGGCTCGCCGAAGCCCGGCCCGACCTCGTCGAACTCGACTCCTTCGACGTGGCGCGCCACACGAAGCTGTGGAACTACGACCAGGAGCGCTGGAGCGCAGCGATCACATCCTGGCTGCGGCGGCACGAACTGGCGCCGCAGGGCTGATTCAGGCGCCGCGGCGCTTCGCCGCGACCTGGCGCTTCGCACGCATCAGCATGCCCGTCATGCCGGAGATCCGCAGCGGCGAGACCGCACGCGTCAGGCCGATGGACTGTGGGAAGTCGCTCGGAACGGCCAGCACCTGGTCGGCGGTGAGCCCCGTGAGCCCCTGCGCGAGGATGCTCGCGAACCCGCGGGTCGTCGGCGCCTCGCGCGGCGCGGTGGCGTGCATCGCGACGACGTCGTCATCGTCGACGTCGACCACGATATACACGGGGGACTGGCACTCGACGACGCGCTCCTGCAGCTCAGGGTGCCCCTCATACTCGGCCGGGATCGCCGGGAGTTCGTTGGCGAACTCCAGGAGGAGCTGAAGACGCTCGTCCTCCGGGAGCTCGAGGAACTCGTCGCGGATGTCGGCGAGGGAGGCGGGGAGGGCGGTGGCGGTCATCGCCTCCATTCTCCCATGCGCCCCCAACGCGGGACCCGTCAGCGTGCAGGCACCTCACCGGGCTCAGCACCTGTCGCGATCGGCACCCGCACCGCGCTGCCCCACTCGGTCCACGAGCCGTCGTAGTTGCGCACATCGGCGAAGCCGAGAAGGTGCTGGAGCACGAACCACGTGTGGCTCGACCGCTCGCCGATGCGGCAGTACGCGATGACGGGGTCGCCGTCCTTCAGCTCGGCCTCGCCGCGATAGATGGCGTCGAGTTCCTCGCGTGTCTTGAAGGTGCCGTCCTCGGCGACCGCGCGCCCCCACGGGATGCTGCGTGCCGTGGGGATGTGCCCACCGCGCAGAGCGCCCTCCTCAGGGTAGGCCGGCGCCGAGGTGCGCTCGCCGGTGTACTCCTCGGGGGAGCGCACGTCGATGAGCGGTGACCCGAAGTGGGCGAGGACGTCTTCCCTGTAGGCGCGCAGCACGCTGTCGTCGCGCTCGACGATCGGGTAGTCGGTGCGATCGCGCACGGTCGGCTCTGTCGTGATCGCGCGGCCGGAGGAGATCCAGCCGTCGCGCCCGCCGTCGAGGAGGCGCACGTCCTCGTGGCCGAAGAGGGAGAAGACCCACAGCGCGTAGGCGGCCCACCAGTTGTTCTTGTCGCCGTAGATGACGACGGTGTCGTCGCGGGAGATGCCCTTGCGGCTGAGGAGCTCCGCGAAGCCCGCTCCGTCGACGTAGTCGCGTATGACGGGGTCGTTGAGCTCCGTGTGCCAGTCGACCTTCACCGCGCCCGGGATGTGACCGGTCTCATACAGGAGCACGTCTTCATCCGACTCGACGACGACGAGCCCGGGCTCGCCGAGGCGGGCCTCGAGCCATTCGGCCGTGACGAGGCGATCGGGATGCGCGTACTCGGCGAACTTGGCGGACGACGTGTCGAGGTCGACGGTCACGGGAGGCTCCTCGGGTCGGGTGCGTGTGAGGACGCGGCGTAGGGTTGATGCGTCGCTCTACGACCCTATTCCGCCTGCGCGCGCGTCGCGCCCGATCCTTAAGACAGCGTCACAGGAATGCCCACTGAAACAGGTGTCGTCCACCTCGCCGACCGCGCGCCGCAGATCGGCGGAGCCGAGATGATCGCCTCCCTCGTCCCGCCGCCGCAGTTCGCCGCGGCCACCTTCGACTCGTACCGCGGCGATCCGGAGTTCCCGTCCCAGCAGGAGGCGAAGGAGCTGCTGATGCGGTTCGCGGGCCTCGGCGCGGAGCCTGTGAAGGGCGGATTCTTCCGCCGCGCCAAGAAGGCGCCCGAGGCGAAGCCGGGCGTGTACCTCGACGGCGGATTCGGCGTCGGCAAGACGCACCTCCTCGCGTCGATCTACCACGCGATGCCGGTGCGCCGGAAGTACTTCGGCTCTTTCATCGAGTACACCGCCCTCGTCGGCGCTCTCGGCTACCAGAAGACCGTCGAGCTGTTCCGGGGCGCGGACCTCCTCTGCATCGACGAGTTCGAGCTCGACGACCCGGGCGACACGATGGTGATGACGCGGCTCCTCGGCGAGCTCGTGGGCTCCGGGACGCGGTTGGCCGCGACATCCAACACCCCGCCCAACGCCCTCGGCGAAGGCCGGTTCGCCGCGCAGGACTTCCTGCGCGAGATCCACGCGATGGCGGAGAGCTTCCAGACGATCCGCATCGACGGCACCGACTATCGGCACCGTGCTCTGGACGGACACGCGGCAGTGCTCGGCGAGCCCGCCTACGAGAAGGCGGTGGCGGATGCCGCGGCCGACGGTCTCGCTTCGGACGACGCGTTCGTCGACCTCGTCGCGCATCTCGCACGCGTGCATCCCTCGCGCTACATCCGGCTGCTCGACGGGCTCGACCTGATCGGCCTCCGCGACGTCGCCGTCCTCGATGACCAGTCGGCGGCGCTGCGCTTCGTCGCCTTCGTCGATCGCGCTTACGACGCGCAGATCCCGATTCGCGCGACCGGTACGAGCCTCGACCTGGTCTTCGGCGAGGAGATGCTCGCCGGCGGCTATCGGAAGAAGTATCTGCGCGCCATCTCGCGCCTGGTGGCCCTGACGCTCGACTGAACCGCCGAAACGTGATGTTCACACGCCGGCGGAGCCTGTAACGGGCGCGAAACACGCGGACCGGCCTCCGGAAACGTCCTCTCAGCAAACTCGCTACACCGAGTCGCTCAGCACGCGGCTCGGGATACCCGAGTTCCCTTGAGAGGCGGTTCCCCTCATGCACCTCCTGGCAGCAGCTGCGAGCTATGACGCGAAGACATCCGTGAATTCGCTCTGGCTCCTCGTCGCGGCGGCCCTCGTCCTGCTGATGACTCCCGGCGTCGCATTCTTCTACGGAGGCATGGTCAAGGCGAAGAGCGTCATCTCGATGATGATGATGAGCTTCGGCGCGATCGCGCTCGTCGGCGTCCTGTGGATGCTGTACGGCTACGGCCTGTCCTTCGGCACGCCCCTCATCCCGCACGTGCTCGGCAACCCTTTCGACGGATTCATCGGGCTCGAGAAGTTCCTCGGGATCGGCAAGGGCGGGGCGATGAGCCCCGACCTGAACTCGCTCGCGTTCGCGGGCTTCCAGGCGACCTTCGCGATCATCACCGTCGCCCTGATCTCCGGTGCCATCGCCGACCGGGTGAAGTTCGGCGCGTGGATGGTGTTCGCAGGGATCTGGGTCACGGTCGTGTACTTCCCGGTCGCGTACTGGGTGTTCAACCTGCAGAACGGATGGCTGGTGCAGGTCCTCGGCGTCAACGACTTCGCCGGCGGCACCGCGGTGCACATCAACGCGGGAGCTGCAGGCCTCGCCCTCGCCCTCGTGCTCGGCAAGCGCGTCGGCTTCCAGAAGGGCCTGCACAAGCCGCACAACGTGCCGCTGACGCTCCTCGGCGCCGCGCTCCTGTGGTTCGGCTGGTTCGGGTTCAACGCCGGGTCGGAGGGCGCCGTCGACGGCGTCGCCGCCATCGCCTGGATCAACACGCTGGCAGCCCCCGCCGCCGCGACGATCGGGTGGCTCGTCGTGGAGAAGATGAAGGACGGCAAGCCCACCTCGATCGGGGCCGCGTCCGGCGCCGTCGCGGGCCTCGTCGCCATCACCCCGGCGTGCAACATCCTCACGCCCGGATGGGCGATCGTCCTCGGGCTCATCACCGGCGCGATCTGCGCCATCGCGATCGAGATGAAGTGGAAGCTCGGGTTCGACGACTCGCTCGACGTGGTCGGAATCCACCTCGTCGGCGGTGTCATCGGCACGCTGTACATCGGCATCTTCGGCGCGGGCATCGGCCTGCTCGACACCGGTTCGTTCAAGCAGCTCGGTGTGCAGGCGGTGGGAGCGTTCAGCGTGCTGATCTACTCGTTCGTCATCGCATACGTCATCGGCTGGGTCATCCAGAAGACGATGGGCTTCCGCATCACCAACGAGGACGAGATCGCCGGCGTCGACACCGTCGTCCACGGCGAGGAGGGCTACCTGCTCGACGCGCGGATCTGATCGCCGCGAATACCGTCCAGGGGCGCCGCGCACTCGCGCGGCGCCCCGTGCGCGCGTCCGGGCGAGGGGCGCCCGGCTATCGTGAGCGGGTGGCCCGTGGCATCCTCTCGTCGATCTTCAGCTTCCTGTTCCCGTCGCGCACCCCGGCGCGGACGGCCGCGCCCGCCCCTTCGGGCGGCCTCGACACACCAGGACGCGCGGGCGCGGCGGCCACGGTCGAGATCGATCCGCCGGGCCGTCACGCCCTGCGGATCACGTATGCCCCCGTGCGCGATGCGGTCCCGGATGCGGGGGAGGTCGTCTGGACGTGGGTGCCGTATGCGGAGCGGGACGGCCGCGGAAAGGACCGTCCCGTGCTCGTCATCGGGCGGCGGGATGCGGATACCGTCTACGCCGTGAAGCTGACGAGCAAGGCCCACGACGGGCAGCGCGATTTCCTGCCGATCGGCTCGGGTCCGTGGGACGCCCAGGGTCGGCCGTCCTGGGTCGACGTCGACCAGTTCTACCTCGTCCACCGGAAGGGAATGCGCCGGGAGGCCGCGGCACTCGACCTCGACCGGTTCACGCGCATCGCGGCGGAGCTGCACCGCCGATACGGCTGGGCCGTCGGCAACTGACGCTACGCTGACCGGACCGCCGGCCACCGACGAAAGGCCTCACGTGCCCGAGACTCTGAGCGACGTCCTCATCCGCCACGTGAGGGCGGGAACGATTCCCGGCGCCGTCGGCGCATACGGAGACGACGACCCGGTCGCCATCGGGCGTGTCTCCCCGGACGGCGCCGAGATCAGTCCGAACGCCGTCTTCCGCATCCAGTCGATGACGAAGGCGGTGACAGCGGTCGCGACCTTGCGACTCGTGCAGGACGGCATCCTTGCGCTGGATGATCCCGTCGACGCCTGGCTGCCCGAGCTCAGCGCTCCACTCGCTCTGCCGCACCCCGATGCGCCGCTCGACGAGGCCCGTCCTGCCCTCCGGCCGATCACGGTGCGCCACCTGCTGACCAACACCTCCGGCTACGGGATGATGACGACCGACTCCGCGCTGCGGACGGCGATGGTCGAGGCAGGGGTGGAGGCGGGCGCGGAGCCGGTGCCGTTCGGCGCGCAGGAGTGGCTCGACAGGATGGCGGCGCTCCCGCTCGCGTTCGACCCGGGGGACGGATGGCGCTATCACCACTCCTTCGGCGTGCTCGGCATCCTGCTTGGACGCGTCGGTCACGGCACGGCGGAGGAGGTCCTCCGTGCGACCGTCTTCGATCCCGCCGGGATGGTCGACACCGGGTTCACGGTGCGGCCCGGCGAGGAGGACCGTCTCCTCGCGGCGTTCCGGCGCACGGCTGAGGGGCTGACGCAGACCGAGCCCGCGGGAGCCGGCTTCTCCGTCGCCCCCGCACCGTTCGACGTGAGTCATTCCGAACTCGTCTCGACGGTCGCCGACTACCGCGCGTTCCTGCGCGCACTGAGGGACGGCCTCCTGATCGAGCGGGAGCTCGTCGCCGAGCTGCGCCGCGATCAGGTCCCCGCCGCGGCCAAGGCGGAGGACAGCTTCTTCCCCGGGTTCTGGGCGGGGACGGGCTGGGGATACGGCGTCTCGATCGTGACGGACGGCGCCCACCGCGGGAGGTTCGGCTGGTCGGGAGGCCTGGGGACGGATTTCTTCGTCGATCCGGACGGCACGATCTGCGTCGTCATGGCGCAGGTGGAGATGGACGACCGCGTGTTCGGTCTGCTGGGCGAACTGCAGGGTGTCACGGGGAGCTGAGACCTCTGGGTTCGCAGGTCCGGCGGTCGCGCCGGACCGCGTCCCATCCCGTCGAGGATTAGAGGATGCCGCGCCGATAGGCGGCGGCGACCGCCGCGGCGCGATCGGGGACCCCGAGTTTCGCATAGACATTCAGCAGATGCGTCTTGACGGTCGACTGGCTGATGAACAGCGCCCGCCCGACGGCGGCGTTCGTGTTTCCTTCGGCCACGAGCTGCAGGACCTCCTGCTCGCGCTCGGTGAGGACTCCGGCTTCGGGATCCGGACGCACGCCGCGGACGAGCATCGCGGCGACGGACGGCGCGAGAACGGGCTCGCGCCGTGCCGTGGCGCGCACGGCGGCGACGAGCTCGTCGCGTCCGGCATCCTTCAACAGGTAGCCGGTCGCGCCGGCGCGGAGCGCGGCGACGGCGTCATCGTCGGCGTCGAAGGTGGTGAGGACGAGGATCGGGACGTCGTCCCCGCCCTCGCGAAGCGTGCGGATGGCTTCGACCCCGGTCATCCGCGGCATTCTGAGGTCGAGCACGAGGACGTCCGGATGCGCCGTGCGGGCCAGATGGACGGCATCCGCTCCGGTGCCGCCCGTGCCGACGACCTCGATGCCGTCGGCCTGCGCGAGGATGCCGACGAGGCCGTCGCGGACGACGGGGTGATCGTCCACGACGACGATGCGGAGTGCGTCGGTCATGCGGGATCCTTCCGAGGGCTGTTCGGGGACGGCGTCAGGGGAGCGCGGGCCGAGACCACCGTCCCGCCTCCGGGCTCCGACTCGATGTCGATCGTGCCGCCGACCCGGGCCATCCGATCGCGCATCGCAATGACGCCGTAGCCGCCTGCCGTACTGGGCCGGGCGGGGACGTTGACGGGGTCGTATCCGGTTCCGTCGTCTGCGATGTCCATGACCAGAGCGTCGGCGAACCACGTGAGCGTGACGGAGGCGAGGGTGGCGTCCGCGTGCCGCGCGATGTTCGCGAGAGCCTCCTGGAGGACGCGCAGAAGGGTGCTCGCGACGTCGGGACCGACACCGGCCGCGGCATCCGGCAGCGAGAGCCGCGTGGAGACCCCGGCGCGGAGACCCCATTGCTCGGTCGTGCGCCGGATCGCTGTCGTGAGGTCCGTCCCGTCCAGAGCGGCGGGCGAGAGCTCCGCGACCGCACGTCGTGCCTCGCGCAGACTCTCCCTGGCGATGGCCGCCGCCTGATCGAGATGGTGGAGGTCGTCCTGGCTCGCCGTCCCTCCGGCGCTCGTGTCGATCGCGTCGAGCTGCGTGATGACGCCGACGAGCCCCTGAGCCACGGTGTCGTGGATCTCGCGGGCGAGCCGCTGTCGTTCGTCCGCGCGTGCTTCAGCCCGCGCACGCGCGACGAGCTGCTCACGCAGCCGTTCGTTCTCCTCGAGGGCTGCGCGGCGCTCTTCGGCGAGCGTGCGCATGCTGTGATAGACCCACGTCAGGAAGCACATCGCGCCGACGTTCAGCAGCATGATCGCGACGGTGACGGCGATATGGGACGCATCCTGAATGTGCAGCCCGTTCGCCTGTGCGATCGCCGCCAGCACCGCGAACGCGGAGACGGAGATCAGGCGCCATGGCCACGCGATCACGGCGAACGAAAAGATATACCCCGCGAGCGCGAGCACGCCGTACCAGGGCGCGAGAGCGGTGAGCGCGCAGACGAAGGCGAAGAACCCGGCGACGAAGACGGCCATCGCGCCGGGGCGCGAGCGCAGGGCGCGGGGGAGTGTGAACAGCCCCAGCATCCAGATCGTCATCGCGCCGAGCAGGCCGTAGATCGCCCCTGTGCCGGATCCGCCCGTGAAGGTGAACCCGGTCACGATGGCGACGATCACGTAGGGGCCGGCCGCGACGATGATCCGACCGATCCGGTCGGCGGACCGCACGTGTGTCACCCGGACGCCTTCCTGCGGGGAAGGATGAGGGTCCCCGCGGTCAGCAGGAGCAGCCCGCACACGATCTGCTCGACGACGAACCACGGGGGCAGGAGCCCCGGGATCGAGACGACCACGGCGATGGCGACCATCATGACGGCGGTGACGATACGCCACCGCAGAAGGCCACGGGAGCTGCCGCGGACGGCTTGCGTCGCGAACACGAACATCAGTATGCCGGTCGCCGCGACGATGGACCCGCGGATCCATGCCGCGACCGCGGCTTCGTGCGGCGCGACGGTGGACAGGATTCCGAGCGCGAGGAGGCTGAGAAGGCTCAGCGCGACGTAGCACGCGACGACGGTGCGGGCGATGGTGAGGCGCTTGGTGTTCATGCATCCCAGCGTCGTCTCGGCGTGTTCTTGCGGGATCGACCGGGTGGCTCGAAGGCATCAGCCGATCGGTGGATGCTGCGGCGGCAGCGCCGCGCGTCAGATGGGGAACGCCTTGATGCGCTGGAGAAGGCCGGGGGCGGACCGGTCGAGGACCCGTCCTCCGACGATCACGCCGCCGACGATGACCGCGCCTCCGACGATGACGCCGGCGAGGAGGGCGACGGCGCCCAGGGGAGCGGATGCGGTGGCCATCGCGATGATCGCGAGGATCAGAGCCGGAGCCGCCAGCACCAGGCATGCGCCCATCACGACGAACACGAGCATCCCACTGGCGAACGTCTGCCCCGGCACCGTCTTGAACGGGCTGTCGCCCGCACGGGGCACCGGCACGACCACGAGCGCCGACGAGACCGCCGACACCCCGTAGCCGACCAGGACCAGCCCGAGGGCTCCGCCGAGCACGGCGGGCAGGCGGTCCCAGGTCTCGGAGATCGCGGCGACCGCGACGGCGATCACGATGATGGCGGGAACTCCCACGGATGCGGCGGCCAGCGCTCGCCCCCAGCGGTCGGCACGGCCGGTGACTCCGGACGACAGGACGGAGGCGAACGCCGTGCCGTCGTACGAGATGTCGGCATAGCCGCCGACCGCGAGGATGAGCGCGACCAGCACCGCGGACGCGCCGAACATCACCCCGTCGACACCGGTGGTGAACGCGAACAGTGCGGGGAACAGCGGGATGAAGATGAGCTGGCGCAGGTATCGCGGATCACGGACCCAGGCGGTGAGCGAGCGCGCCCACGTCGCGCCGACGCCGCCGGTCGGCATCACGCCGAAGAGTCCGAGCGCGCCCGACTTCACGGTCTTGGTCGCCCGCCGCGGCCGCGAGCTCGTCAAGGCCTGCAGCGCCCACGCCCACACGAACCACAGCGCGACCAGCGTCCCGATCGCGATGGCCAGCTTGCACAGCGCGGGGAGCCACGCTCCTGCTGCGACGTCGCCGGGCACGGCCCACGCGGCGCCGATCGGCGTCCACCCGAGGATCGTGCCGGCGAGCCCGAGTCGTGCCGGCAGGTCGCCCGCCGCGTCGAGCAGGCCGAGGACCCCCGTCAGGATCGGCCCCGTCATGATCAGGAGGCCGATGACGATCGTGCCGATGATCTCGCGCCCGCGGCGTCGACCGGAGAAGCCCGTGGTGAGGGTGGTGATGAGACGGCTGACGAGTACGCACGTCAGCACCGAGATCGCGATCATGGGCAGGGCCGAGGCGGCGGCCGCAGGCCAGCGGACCCACAGGACGATCGAGGAAAGAGCGGCGAGGGTCGTCGCGATCCCGGGGATGCCGGTCAGTCCCGTGCCTGTCAGGGCGACCATGAGCTGGCGCCTCGAGAACGGGAACGGCGCCAGGCGCTCGCCATCCACCGTCCCGTCGGACCCCGACACGATCACCGGGCCGAAGGCCCAGCCGAGAAGCAGGGCGGACCCTCCGACCACCGCGATCGCCCGGATGACGTCGAGACCCTGCAGGATGCTGACGGCGACGAGTCCCGCCACGACGGCGCCGAGCAGCCACAGGGCGCCCAGCATCCCGAAGATGAAGCCGACGAGTTGCCACGGGCTGCGCGCAAGGGTGTTGGCGAGGAGGCGGTACCGCAGCTTCAGGACTGTCGCAACCACTCCGGCCCCTCCGATGTGTGGCGGCCGCCGACGAGCGTCAGGAACCTGGATTGGAGGCTCTCGCCCGCCCGGACTTCTTCCACGGTCCCGGCGGCCCGCACACCGCCGGCGACGATGATCGCGACGTGGTCGCACATGCGCTGAACGAGATCCATCGAGTGGCTAGAGACGATGACGCTGCCGCCCGTCGACGTGTAGCTGCGGAGGACATCCTCGATGTTGGCGGCCGACACCGGATCGACCGACTCGAAGGGCTCGTCGAGCACCAGCAGGCGCGGCGCGTGCACCAGCGCGCACGCGAGGGCGATCTTCTTCGTCATGCCGGCCGAATAATCCGCGACCATCGTGCCCGCGGCTTCGCGCAGATCCATGAGCTCGAGCAGGTCCGCGACGCGCGGCGCGATGTCCGGGCGCGGGATGCCGAACATCATCGCCGTGTAGGTGATGAGCTGCTCACCGGTGAGGCGGTCGAACAGCCGCACTCCGTCCGCGAGGTTCCCGATGATCCGCTTCGCGTCGACGGGGTGCTGCCACACGTCGATGCCGTGGACGAAGGCGGTGCCGGCGTCCGGGCGCAGCAGTCCCGTCGCCATCGAGAGCGTCGTGGTCTTGCCTGCGCCGTTCGGACCGACGAGTCCGAAGAACGAGCCTGTCGGCACCTCCAGGTCGAGACCGGCGACGGCGACCTTGTCGCCGAAGCGCTTGACGAGCCCCGATAGGCGCAGGGCGGGGAGGGCGGGGGACTGACTCACGGTCCGACCCTAGGCGACATCCTCGCGCCCGGGCGGCGCACCCTCCGAGGAGGATGCGCCGCCCGGGAGAAGTGAGGTCAGCGCTTCACTGCACCGTCACGCTTCCGAGCATTCCCAGATCGTCATGGAACGCGCAGAAGTAGTTCCATGTTCCGGCCTGGTCGAACGGAACCGAGAAGGTCGATGGCCCGCCGACGAACGCCGGGAGCAGGACGCCGGAATCGACGAGGCTCCCGTTCTGGACGAGGTTCGTAAACGTCACCGTGTGCGGCACGACGCCGGGATTGGCCGACATGTCCCACATCACGGTTGTGCCCTTCGCGACGGTGCTCGTCGAGGGGATGAACCGCATGACCATCGCCTCGTCATCCATCGCGCCCACGTACACATGAGTGTCGCTGGCTTTCGCCGCCGTGCTCTTCCACAACGCATATCCGTCCGCGATGATCGCCGCGTTCTGCTTCGCCGCCTGCTCGTCGTACCACGTCTGCGTGTGCGGGTATGTCGCGTTCGGTGGCTGAACGTGGATCATGATCGACATCATCATGCCGTGGATCAGGCAGTAGAACATGAAGTCGCCGCGTGCGGCGAATTTCAGCACGTAGGACGTCTTCGTCGGGAAGTCCGGCGAACCCGTGGTGTTCAGGATGCCGGAGTTCGTCCAGGATGCGGTCGGATCGAACACAGGACCGCCGACCGCGGGCACGGCATCGGCGAGCAGGTTGTTGACGTCGGTCGGTGGAAGAGGCGGTGTTCCGTAGCTGACGGTGTGGATCTCGGCGCTGTTGGCAACGAACTTGATCGCGTCGCCTTGGTCGATCCAGATATCGCTCGCCCCGAAGCGCATCCCTTGAATGGCCTTCTCCGAAGACTGCTGGCCGACGAGGACGGTCCAGGTGGTGGCGTTCTTGTTGTTGGTGACGCTCGCCTGCGCGGGCACCGCGCTGAAGAGACCGACCAGCAGGGCCATCAGGGCGAGAATGACGGCGTAGGGCCGCCGGAGAAGAGGACGGGAGGACATGACTGCTCCTTACGGAGGACGCGAGCCGACGCGTTCGGCGCAGCCCGCAACGGGTTCCCTGGTCGCGTAGGTCGACGCGCCAGACGGATGCGGCCAGTGCCCGATCCCCAGCGGACTTGCTTCGGCCGCTTCGACGACGCTGAGACGGCCGTCGGACGAGAGTGCCCTTTCCCCAGAATCAGTGGGACTCGGCGACAATGGTAGCCCTCGCCACACCCCGTGACAACGCGCCCGTATCCGCTGCTCCTCGCACCCTCAGACTCCATCGGCTGAAACGCGAAAACCCCCGATCTCTCGGGGGTTTCTCGGTGGGCGATGCCGGACTCGAACCGACGACCTCTTCCGTGTGAAGGAAGCGCGCTACCAACTGCGCCAATCGCCCTCAGCCTTGCGGGGCCGAGACTCGATGTTACCGGATGCCGGGGGATGTCGCGAACCGGCGAGCGTGACACGCGCGGGGTGTCTCCGGTTTTGCGTCGAGGCGAACTTCGTCTAAAGTAATTCAAGTGCCCGGGGGAAACGCCGGGAACGAAATGCGGATGTAGCGCAGTTGGTAGCGCATCACCTTGCCAAGGTGAGGGTCGCGAGTTCGAGTCTCGTCATCCGCTCGAGTGCGAGGATCTCTTCGGAGATCACGCCGTGGGGTTTGCTCCACACGCGGTGGCGTGGCCGAGCGGCTAGGCACCGGCCTGCAAAGCCGTTTACACGGGTTCGAATCCCGTCGCCACCTCCACTCCCGGTTGTAACCGGACAAATCAACAGCCTGTACAGGCGCGATTGGCGCAGCGGTAGCGCGCTTCCCTGACACGGAAGAGGTCACTGGTTCGATCCCAGTATCGCGCACGACATCGATCTCAGAAGAGGCCCCGTTCATCGGGGCCTTTGCTGTTTCTCCACGCGGGCGCTCGTTCTCCAGGCGAGTCGCGCCCGACGCTGGCGGCGCTCATCGGCCCGCGAGGCCCACCGTGCACCGAAGCTGGAAGAAGCTTATGCGTACGCCTAGTGTGGGCTGTATGCGCTCATCGACGAGCGCATTTCCCCACGAAGGAGAGTCATGCCCCGTCGACCCCTCGTCCTGACGGCCCTGGCAGCTGCCGCACTCATCGTCGGCACCGTCGCCCCCGCCGCCCAAGCGAGTACGTCCGAACCGTCCACTCCCGTTCCGATCACCGCGCCGGACGGCAAGATCATGAGCTATGTGCTCAACGCGAAGACTGCGAACCCCGGCCAGATGCGTCTCGTCGAGCGCGCTGTGGTTGCTGCAGGCGGCGTCGTCGTCCAGTCCTGGCCCGAGATCGGCGTCGTCGTCGCGCACTCGGTGCGATCCGCGTTCCGTGCGGACGTCGTGGTCGCGGCCGGCAACGCGCTGGTGTCCGTGGGCGCGACGCGCTCGGTTCCGGTGATCGAGGGCACTCCCGCCGGGGCCCAGGCGCCGTGGGGTCCTGGCTCGTCCGGCTGGAAGGCTGACGCGAAGAAGAAGTTCAACGGCGACATCGAAGCGCCGACGACTCCTGCCGACTCGGCCGACGCTCGCGAGTCGGAGCAGTGGGACATGAAGATGATCAACGCCGACAAGGCGCACGCCATCACCGATGGCTCCCGCAATGTCCTGGTCGGCGTCCTCGACTCCGGCATCGATCCCGATCACCCTGATCTCGTGGCGAACATCGACGTCGCCGCCTCGATCAACTGCAGCGACGCGGGACGGCCGGATGCGTCCGTCGATGGGTGGTACCCCACGACGAGCGATCACGGCACCCACGTGGCCGGGACGATCGCCGCGGCACGCAACGGCATCGGCATCGTCGGGGTTGCACCCGGCGTGCGCGTGGCATCCGTCAAGGTCGTCAACGACGACGGATTCATCTACCCCGAGTACGCCGTCTGCGGCTTCGTGTGGGCGGGACTGAAGCACATGGATGTGACGAACAACAGCTACTACGTCGACCCCTTCGAGTACTGGTGCGGCGACCAGGTCGACCAGGCGGCGGCCAAGGAGGCCGTCCGGCGTGCGGTCGAGTGGTCGACGAGCCAGGGGGTCGTGCACGCTGCCGCGGCCGGCAACTCGGCGGTCGATCTCGCGAACAAGACGGTCGATACGGGCAGTCCGGATGACGGCACCGCCGTCGCGCGGACGCTGAACGAAGGCTGCGAGGACATCCCCGCGGAACTGCCGGGTGTCGTCACCGTCTCGTCCGTCATCAAGGCCGGCGCCCTGTCGTACTTCTCGAACCGCGGCCTCGGCAAGATCGACGTCGCCGCTCCCGGATCGGGGATCCTGTCGACGGTCGTGAAGGACAACGGCTACGGCAGCAAGAGTGGCACGTCGATGGCGTCTCCGCATGTCGCGGGAGTCCTGGCGCTCATGAAGTCGGTCCACCCGACCTGGTCACCGGCGCAGATGATCGACAAGCTGCGCGAACAGGCGATGAGCCACGCGTGCGAGCCCGCGCAGCTGAACTACGGCCCCGTCTGCGTCGGCACCGACACCGAGAACAGCTACTACGGCACCGGCATCGTCGACGCTCTCGCAGCTGTGCAGTGACCCCGATGGCCGGAGCTCGCGGTGTCCCCGCGCCGTGAGCTCCGGTCGTGCGGCTGTTCCGGAAGCCCCCGCCCAGCGGGGGCTTCCGTCGTCACGGGTGCTCACACGCGATGCCCAGGCTCTGCTCCAGCGCGACAGGTAACGTGCCGCGAACCGCCACGCACCATCCGGTCGCCCATGGGCGGTTCGCTCCCAGGCGATCTCGGGTCGGCCGGCCGTCACGGCTGGAGGCGAACCCGTTTTGAGCACCGCGAGCACGACGACCGACCGCACCGAGATCACCTGCGCCGATCCGTCTGAGAGGCGCCCGGCACCGCGTCTCGCCGCGCTCGACGGCCTTCGGGGGCTCGCATGCCTCGTCGTGCTGCTGCATCACACGCTGCTGACGGTCCCGGTGTTCTCCGCCGCGTCCGCCGACCCGCTCTCCTCCCGCGCAGAGGCGACGCCCTGGGAGCTCGCTCTGACGTGGTCCCCTCTGCACCTCCTCTGGGAGGGCGCCGGGGCCGTGTGGGTCTTCTTCGTGCTGAGCGGCTTCGTGCTCGTGCGGCAGGTGCGGGAACCCGCATCCTTCGACTGGCTCGCCTACTACCCGCAGCGGTTGGCTCGCCTGTACCTCCCGGTGTTCGCCGCCGTCGCCCTCGCGGTCACCCTCATCGCACTGTTCGGCGAAGCCGACCACGGTGGGGCTGCAAGCGCGTGGATGCAGCGCCGGGCCGAAGACGTGACCGTACGTGGCGTGGTCGCGGACAGCACGCTGCTCGGCGGCGCGGGGTTCACCGCGTCGCCGTTGTGGTCGTTGCAGTGGGAGGTGTGGTTCTCGCTGCTGCTGCCGTTGTTCGTCCTCGCCGTGCGGCCGCGACACGCGGTACGCCGCCCGGTGTGGATCGGGCTCACGATTCCCCTGGCGGTGCTGGCGATCGTCGGCCTCGGGGGAGTGGAGTACCTCACGGTGTTCCTGGTGGGCGCCATCCTCGCCGCCGCGAACCGGCCGATCGAACGTCTCGTCGCACGCCTGAGCCGCAGCCGCGTGTCCGCGACGTTCCTGTGGGCGGGATGCGCGCTGTGGGTCGTCGTCATGCTGCCCGCGCGGTGGACCTTGTCCGGCATCCCCGTCGTGCCGGCGTGGATGCATCAGCTTCTCTCCGTCTCGGCGGCCGCGGTCGTGGTCGTGATGGCGCTGCACTGCCGTCCGGCGGCACGACTGCTCACGGCCCGGGTGCTCCTGTGGTCCGGCGCGGTCTCGTTCAGCCTCTATCTCGTGCACGAGCCGATCGTCGTCGCCCTCGCGAGGGTGTTCGGGGAGGATCGGCTCTGGATCGCCCTTCCGATCGGCATCGTCGTCGCCCTGACAGCGGCCGCCGTGTTCCAGCGGGCTGTGGAGCAGCCCGCGACGACACTGTCGCGCTGGATCGGCCGCACGATCAAGGGCCGCCGCATCCTGACCGCTCCCGCTGCGGTCGACTGACGTCGGAACCGCCCGGTACCGTGTCCAGGCATGGGAGGCCTCGACGTCGCCGCCGACATCCGCACCGCGCTGCGGGCCGCCGCCGTTCCGGAGCGCGCCGCCGGGCAGCAGGCGTACATGAAGTCGCACATGCCCTTCCTCGGCGTGACCGTGCCGGACGCCCGACGCATCGCACGCTCGCGCGCGACGGCGCATGGCATCCGTGATGCCGCGTCGGCCCTGCCGGTCGCACGCGTGCTGTGGGACGACGCTACCCACCGCGAGGAGCGGTATGCGGCGATGGCGCTCCTCGCGCTGCGCGGCGTTGAAGGCGACCCCGGGATCGTGCCCACGCTGGAGCACATGGTGCGTACCGGGCGATGGTGGGACTTCACCGACGAGCTCGCCCACCGGTTTCCGCCGCTCCTCGAGTCTGATCCGGCGCGCACAGGTGCTCTGCTGCGCACGTGGAGCACCGACGCCGACCTCTGGATCCGCCGCGTCGCGATCATCGCCCAACTAGGGCGGAAGGATGCCGTGGACCGCGTCCTGCTCGAGGACGTCATGGCGCCGAACCTCGACGACGCCGACTTCTTCATCCGCAAGGCCATCGGGTGGGCGCTGCGCGAACTCGCCCGCGTCGATCCGGACTGGGTCCGTGCGTACGTCGCGTCCCACGAGCTGAGCCCGGTGAGCCGCCGAGAGGCGCTGAAACACCTCTGACGGCGGGGCGAGGGCGCCTCTATGCTGGCCGCATGGCCCACCTCGTGCTCACCGTGGTCGGTGACGACCGCGCCGGAATCGTCCAGTCGCTGGCCGACGCGGTGTCCGCACACGGCGGCAACTGGGAGACGAGCGAGCTCGCTGAGTTGGCGGGGGCGTTCGCCGGCATCGTCTTGGTGTCGGTCGCCGATGCACGCGTGCCGGAGCTCACGCAGGCGCTCGAAGCGCTCGACGGGATGCTGCGGGTTACTCTGCATCCGGGAACCGCCGTGCGTCGCGCCGATGCGCGCGCGATCACGTTCACGGTGCTCGGGAACGACCGGCCCGGCATCGTGAAGGATGTGACGACGGCGCTCACCCGCCACGGCCTCACGATCGACCTCTTCTCCAGCCGCACGAGCGAGGCCCCGATGGCGGGCGGCACGCTGTTCGAGGCATCCGTCGCCGCACGCGTGCCCGACGGCGTCGACGAACTGACGGTCGTCGGTGACCTCGAGCGGCTCGCCACCGAGATCCAGGTCGACATCGCGTTCGCCGACGCGTGAGTCCCGCCCGGTAGACTCGCGGGCATGGAGACTCGCCGGTTCGTCGACGCGACCGTCGTCGCGGGCGCCGGCACGCGAACGCGGCAGGCCTGAGCGGGCGGGATGCTGCGGCATCCGAAGCTGAACCACGCCGGGCCCGAGCGCATCTGCGCCGCCCGGTAGCCTTGATCCGAGCCATTTCCCTGGAGAGTTTCCCGTGACCGAAAACGCCCAGCCGTCCTATCCGACCGACGGCTTCGCCCTCTTCCCTGATCGCTCCGTCGTCGCCATGCGCGTGAACGGCGAGCTGAAGGATCTCGCCGCGACCGTCGGTCAGGCGGACGCCGTCGAGCCCGTGTCGATCGAGAGCCCGGAGGGGCTCAGCATCCTGCGCCATTCGACCGCGCATGTGCTCGCGCAGGCCGTTCAGCGCATCAAGCCGCAGACCGACCTCGGCATCGGCCCGCCGATCACCGACGGCTTCTACTACGACTTCGGCACCGAGCAGCCGTTCACCCCCGAAGACCTGAAGGCCATCGAGAAGGAGATGCAGCGCATCGTCCGCGACGGCCAGCGGTTCGTCCGCCGCGTCGTCACCGACGACGAGGCGCGCGTCGAGCTCGCCCACGAGCCGTTCAAGCTCGAGCTCATTGGGCTCAAGGGCGGGAAGGAAGCCGCGGAGGGTGCCAACGTCGAGGTCGGCGCCGGGGAGCTCACCATCTACGACAACGTCGACCCGCGCAGCGGCGAGACCGTCTGGAAGGATCTCTGCCGCGGTCCGCACGTGCCGTCGACCCGCATGATCGGCAACGGCTGGGCGCTCCAGCGCATCGCCGGCGCCTACTGGCGCGGCAGCGAGAAGAACCCGCAGCTGCAGCGCATCTACGGCACCGCGTGGCCTACCAAGGACGAGCTGCGCGCCTATCAGCAGCGTCTCGAGGAGGCCGCGAAGCGCGACCACCGCCGCCTCGGCAAGGAGCTCGACCTCTTCTCGTTCCCGGACGAGATCGGTTCGGGTCTGTCGGTGTGGCACCCGCGCGGCGGGATCGTCCGTGGCGAGATGGAGCAGCACGCGCGTCGCCGGCACGTCAAGGCGGGCTACTCCTACGTGTACACCCCGCACATCTCGAAAGAGGACCTGTTCCTCACCTCGAACCACCTCGTCACCTACAAGGACGGGATGTTCCCGCCGATCGTGATGGACGAGGAGCGCGACGCAGAGGGCAACATCACCAAGCAGGGCCAGGACTACTACCTGAAGCCCATGAACTGCCCGATGCACATCCTCATCTACAAGGAGCGCGCGCGCAGCTATCGTGATCTGCCGCTGCGGCTTGCGGAGAACGGCACCGTGTACCGCAACGAGCTGTCCGGCGCGCTGCACGGCCTCACCCGCGTGCGCGGCTTCACCCAGGACGACTCGCACCTCTTCGTCACCCCCGACCAGCTGGAGGCGGAGGTCACCAAGGTCCTGGAGTTCGTCATCTCGATGCTCCGTGACTTCGGGCTGACCGAGTTCGAGCTCGAGCTGTCGATGCGCGACGACGAGAAGGACAAGTGGATCGGATCCGACGAGTTCTGGGAGTACTCGACCGACGCGCTCCGCAAGGTCGCCGTCGCTTCCGGGCTCAAGCTCACCGAGGTCCCCGGCGAGGCGGCGTTCTACGGCCCGAAGATCGACCTCAAGACCACCGACGCGATCGGCCGCGTCTGGCAGCTGTCGACCGTTCAGGTCGACCCGAACCTGCCGGAGCGCTTCGACCTCGAGTTCACCGACTCGGACGGCCAGAAGAAGCGCCCGATCATGATCCACCGCGCGCTGTTCGGCTCGATCGAGCGGTTCTTCGCGATCCTGCTCGAGCACTACGCCGGCGCGTTCCCGGTGTGGCTGTCGCCGGTGCAGGTCGTCGGCATCCCGGTCGCGGAGGAGTACGCGGACTATCTCGGCGGAGTCATCGAACGGTTGAAGGGCGAGGGCGTCCGCGCCGAGCTCGACCACAGCGCCGACCGCATGCAGAAGAAGATCCGCACCCACACCACCCAGAAGGTGCCGCTGCAGCTGATCGCGGGGGAGCAGGACCGCACCGCGGGCACCGTCTCCTTCCGCTTCCGCGACGGCTCGCAGGAGAACGGTGTGCCGGTGGATGCGGCGGTCCAGCGCATCCTCGACGCCATCTCATCGCACGCGCTCGTCGACACCGCGGAGGACCTCGCGTGACCGAATCCGGGGCGCCCCCCGAGCCCGTCGAGCGGCTGGTGGACGCGTCCACCCTCGCGGGCGTCCCGGACGGCTTCCAGCGGCTGTGGACGCCGCACCGGATGGCGTACATCCAGGCGGGTCCCGAGCCCCTCAAGCACGAGTGCCCGTTCTGCGAGGCCCCGAAGAAATCCGACGAGGACGGGCTCATCGTCGTGCGCGGCGAGCACGCATACGCGCTGTTGAACCTCTTCCCGTACAACTCCGGCCATCTGCTCGTGTGCCCGTATCGTCATGTCTCGCTCTACGACGACGCGACGCCCGAGGAGACCACGGAGATCGCGGAGCTGACGCAGCAGGCGATGCGGGTCCTCCGGAAGGTGTCTCGCTGCGACGGGTTCAACCTCGGGATCAATCAGGGCGCCGTCGCGGGAGCGGGCGTCGAGGCGCATCTCCATCAGCACGTCGTGCCCCGGTGGAACTCGGACGCGAACTTCTTCCCGATCATCGCCCGGACGAAGGCGCTGCCGCAGCTGCTCGGCGAAGTGCGCCAGGCCGTCGCCGACGCGTGGGCGTAGGCACGGTCTGATCTCCCTGCCCCGAACGAGAACAGGTGTTTTCGCGAGAACAGGACGGAATCATCCACATTCGCCTGTATTCGCGAAAACACCTGTTTTCGCATAGTGGTATGGCGGGTCAGCGGACCTGCGTGACCTCGAACTGCAGACGCGGGTCCGCGTAGAAGTCCTGCGACTCCACGAGCTGCAGTTCCCGTTCGCCGGATTCGTGCGTGACCCGCAGCAGGTCGAAGACGCTCGACGTCGTCCGGGCGAGGGCGGTCGCCGCATCCCCGGTCTCCCGGTAGTGGGCGGTGAACAGCGCCGCGGTCACGTCGCCCGAGCCGTTCGCCTTCAGCGGCAGCAAGGGAGTGCGCACGATCCACGCACCCGCGTCGTCGACGGCGAGCATCTCGATCGTCCCTTCGGGACGGTCGGGGCGCTCGACGCTCGTGACGAGCACCGTGCGCGGGCCGCTCGCGCGGACGAGGTCGACGCTCTCGAGCGTCGATTCGAGCGTGTCGGGCGTCGTGTTCGTCAGATAGCCGAGCTCGAACTGGTTCGGCGTGACGATGTCGGCAGCCGGGACCACGCGATCGCGGAGGAGGTCCGGGATGGCGGGGGCCACGAAGCATCCCGATTTCGCGTTGCCCATGACCGGGTCGCACGCGTACACGGCGGTCGGGTTCGCGGCCTTCACGCGCGCGACGGCGTCCAGGATGACGTCGGCGATGCCCTCGCCGCCCTGGTAGCCCGACAGGACGACGTCGATCTGCGACAGCACGCCGCGCTCCTCGATGCCGGTGACGACGTCACGCACGTCGTCCGGGCTGATCATCGGACCGCGCCACGCGCCGTATCCGGTGTGGTTGGAGAAGTTCACCGTGTAGACCGGCAGCACCTCCACGCCGATGCGCTGGAGGGGGAAAACGGCCGCCGAGTTGCCGACGTGGCCGTACGCCACGGCCGACTGGATGGAGAGGATCTTCACCTGGAGATCATCCCATCTTCGCCGGGGTCGCCTTCCGCGCCGCAGCAACCGTCGCGACCGCCACTGCGATATCCCGAGCGAGGAGCCGGGCGTCCTCGTCGGACAGCTCGTGCACGGTGAGGCGCAGCCGGCGCGACCCCTCATGGCTCTCGAGGTCGAACTCGTCGCCCGGGCGCGCGAGCCATCCCCGGCGCATGAGCTGCTCCGTGATCGCCCGCGACGGCACCGGGAGTTCGACCCACACATTGAGGCCGTCCGCGGCCCGGGTGGGGATGCCCTCGTCCGTGAGCAGGCGGGCGAACGCGTCGTTGCGGGACGCGTAGTGGATGGCGGCCGCATCCACCCGCGCCCGCGCGTCGTCATCGGTCACGAGCGCGTGGGTGAGCCGCTGCAGCAGATGGCTCACCCACGTGGTCCCCGGGGTGAGGCGCATCGCGAGGCGCTGTGCGGTCTCGGGATCGGATGCCGTGACGGCGAGGCACATGTCGGGACCGAGGAACTTCGACACCGACCGGACGAGGGCCCAGCGCTCGTGGTCGGCGCCGATGAGCGAGTGGTAGGGGTCGCGCGAGAGCATCGAGTAATGGTCGTCCTCGATGACGAGCACGTAGGGGTGATCGCGCAGTACCGAGCGGAGATCGGCGGCACGCGCGGCCGTGAGACTCGCCCCGGTCGGATTCTGCGCACGCGGCGTGCAGACGATCGCCCGGACGCCCTGAGCCAGCGCCGCACGCAGCCCTTCGACGGTCATGCCCTCGTCGTCGACCGGGACCGGCACGGCCCGGTAGCCGCCCATCCGCACCGTGTGGATGCTGGCGAGGAAGCACGGGTCCTCGAGGGCGACGGCGTCGTCGCGCGTCAGCGCCTGGGCGAGAAGGCGCTCGACGGCATCCGCCGCACCGCTCGTGATCGTCAGCCGCATGGATGCGGCGGGCGCGAGGCCTTCCCGCATCCACTCGCGCGCCCACGATTCGAGGTCCGGGTCGATGACCGGCTCACCGTAGAGGACGGGGCGTCCCGCGATCGTCGCGAGAGCCCGCGACGGATCGGGGATGTAGGCCGGATCCGGGTTGCCCGTTCCGACGTCGCGCAGCACGGTGTCGGCGAAGCCCTCCTGGGCGACCGGAGCGGGGCCGGCCACGCGGGTGCCGCCCCGGCCGAGCGTCACGACGAGACCGGCGGCCGTCAGCTGACGATAGGCGGCGTTGACGGTGTTGCGGTTGACGCCGAGCTGGTCCGCCAGCGCCCGCACGGGCGGAAGCGCGTCGCCGGGACGCAGCCGGCCGCGCTCGACGAGCGCGCGCAGGCTCTCGGCGATCTCGGATGCGGATCGCCCGTGGATCTCGGCGGTCATGGCTCCATCCTCCCGTGCTGTCGGCCCCGTCCCCGCCATGCTATCTTTTGGCCTAGGCCAATACCTGACATTGTCCGAACCCATTCATCTCCGTCGCGCTGGACGCGACCTCCGAAGGGAACTCCCGTGTCGACACCCGAAACCGGATCCAGCCGCGTCAAGCGCGGTCTCGCCGAGATGCTCAAGGGCGGCGTCATCATGGACGTCGTCACCCCCGACCAGGCGAAGATCGCCGAGGACGCCGGCGCTGTCGCCGTCATGGCGCTCGAGCGCGTTCCCGCCGACATCCGCGCGCAGGGCGGCGTCTCCCGCATGAGCGACCCGGACATGATCGACGGCATCATCGAGGCCGTCTCGATCCCCGTGATGGCCAAGGCCCGCATCGGCCATTTCGTCGAGGCGCAGGTGCTGCAGGAGCTCGGCGTCGACTACATCGACGAGTCCGAGGTGCTCTCGCCGGCCGACTACGTCAACCACATCGACAAGTGGGGCTTCACGGTTCCCTTCGTCTGCGGCGCGACGAACCTGGGCGAGGCCCTGCGTCGCATCAACGAGGGCGCCGCCATGATCCGCTCCAAGGGCGAGGCGGGCACGGGCGACGTCTCCGAGGCGACGAAGCACATCCGCAAGATCACCGGTGAGATCAACGTCCTCTCGTCCCTCTCGAAGGACGAGTTGTACGTCGCCGCCAAGGAGCTGCAGGCGCCGTACGAGCTCGTCGCCGAGGTCGCCGCGACCGGCAAGCTGCCCGTCGTGCTCTTCGTCGCGGGAGGCGTCGCAACCCCCGCGGACGCCGCGATGATGATGCAGATGGGCGCGGACGGTGTCTTCGTCGGTTCGGGCATCTTCAAGTCGGGCGACCCGGCCAAGCGCGCCGCGGCGATCGTGAAGGCCACGACCTTCTACGACGACCCCAAGGTGATCGCGGATGTCTCGCGCGGTCTCGGCGAGGCGATGGTCGGCATCAACGTCGCCGATCTCCCCGCGCCGCACCGCCTATCCGAGCGCGGCTGGTGACCACGGCACGTCCCCGGGTCGGGGTTCTCGCCCTGCAGGGCGACGTGCGCGAACATGCGCGGGTGCTCACCGGGCTCGGCGCCGAGGTGATCCTCGTGCGCCGGCCCGAGGAGCTCGCCGCAGTGGACGGTCTCGTCCTCCCTGGAGGGGAGTCGAGCGTCATCGACAAGATGTCGCGGGCGTTCGGGATGCAGGAGCCGCTCCGCTCCCGGATCGCGGCCGGCATGCCGGTCTACGGCACGTGTGCAGGGCTGATCCTCCTCGCCGATCGGATCACCGACGGCATCGACGGTCAGGAGACGCTCGGCGGGCTCGACGTCGTCGTCCGGCGCAACGCCTTCGGCAGCCAGGTCGACTCGTTCGAGACCGACCTGGAGGTGCCCGCCGTCGGCGCACCG
Organism: Microbacterium candidum; assembly: GCF_030315975.1. GTDB lineage: Bacteria > Actinomycetota > Actinomycetes > Actinomycetales > Microbacteriaceae > Microbacterium > Microbacterium candidum. The sequence goes on from NZ_JASXSZ010000003.1 coordinate 216,428, forward strand.
CCGGTGCACGCGGTCTTCATCCGCGCCCCGCTGGTGGAGCGCGTGGGCGCCGGCGTCGAACCCCTGGCGACCCTCGCAGACGGCCGGGTCGTCGCGGTGCGGCAGGGGGTGCTCCTCGGCACGTCCTTCCACCCGGAGGTCACCGGTGAGCACCGCTTCCACGAACTGTTCCTGGACACGGTGCGCGCCGCCTGAGCGGCGCGCACCATCCGGTTACGCTGGCACGATGGCGATCAACGACTGGTGGGGGGATGCGCCCGAGGAGCGCTACTGGATGATCGCGCCATCGCGCGGCGTCGTGGGCGATGCGCTCCTGGCGCCGAAGGCCGACGACGAGCGCCGGTTCGAGTGGTCCCACGAATTGGTCGCCTACACCGAACCCGGGGACACGCTGTTCGTGTGGGATCGCACCCTCGCTCAGCCCGGCTTCGGCGGATGGGGGCGCGTCCTCGGCCCGCTGGGGGAGGAGACGCACGAGCGCGACGGTGAGGATCTCCCGCACTGGCGCATGCCGGTGAGCGACACACTGCGGCTCGCCAAGCCCATCAGCCTGGCTTCGCTCCGCCGCATCGGCGGGGAGATCGTCGACATCCGCAACCGTCTCGAGCGCGAGATCGACGGACCCATCTACTTCCCGTTCATCGGCGAGGCGGACACGCTCGTGCCCGCTCCCGCGTACATCGCGAAGATCCCCCGAGACCTCGTGGCGCTGCTGTCGTCGCGGTTCGGATTCGAGTTCGTGCTGTGACGGACTGGGTGGCGCTCCTGCGCGGGGTCAATGTCAACGGCGTCACCGTGCGCAGCGCCGACCTCGCGGCACTCTTCCGCGACCTCGGGTTCACTGAGGCGCGCACCGTGCTGGCGAGCGGCAACGTCGTGTTCGCCACGGATGCGGCCGATCGTACGGATCTGAAGCGCCTGATCGAGACCGGCTTGCGCGAGCGCTTCGGCTACGACGCGTGGATCCTCCTGCCGACGATGACGGAGCTGCGTGCGGTCGTCGACGGGTTCCCGTTCGACGAGACGGATGCGGGCCGCCAGCCCTACGCGATCTTCTGTGTCGACGAGGCCACGCGGGACGAGATCGTCGCGGCATCCGCGGACCCCGATCTCGACCCCGTCGCCGCCGGGCCCGATGTCGTCTACTGGAATCCGCCGGTGGGGATGACCGTCGACACGCCGCTCGGCAAGCTGCTCGGGCGGGCGCGGTTCAAGCCGGCGACGACGACCCGCAACCTTCGGACGCTGCTCAAGATCGTCGTCTGATCCGCCCCCTCCGCGGTCACGGCGAGGCGCTGTTCTAGAATGGTCCTTCGGCGGAAGACGTCGCCGAGAGATTCAGGAGCACCATGTCCGGGCATTCCAAGTGGGCAACGACCAAGCACAAGAAGGCCGTCATCGACGCGCGTCGTGCCAAGTCGTGGGCCAAGCTCATCAAGAACATCGAGGTGGCCGCGAAGCTGGGCGGAGCTGATCTGGCGGGCAACCCCACGCTGTTCGACGCCGTTCTGAAGGCGAAGAAGACCTCCGTCCCGAAGGACAACATCGACCGGGCCATCAAGCGCGGCGCCGGCATCGGCGGCGAGTCGGTCGAGTACGCGTCGATCATGTACGAGGGCTATGGCCCGAACGGCGTCGCGCTCATGATCGAGTGTCTGACCGACAACAAGAACCGTGCGGCCGCCGAGGTGCGCACGGCCCTCAGCCGCAACGGCGGAACGCTCGCCGACCCGGGCAGCGTCGCATACAACTTCACCCGCAAGGGCGTCATCGTCGTGGGCGGCGAAGGCACCACCGAGGACGACGTCATGATGGCCGCCCTCGAGGCCGGCGCCGAGGAGATCGAGCCGCACGCGGAGGGCTTCGAAGTCATCACCGAGGCCTCCGACCTCGTCGCGGTCCGTACGGCGCTGCAGGACGCGGGCATCGACTACGAGTCGGCCGACGTGGAGTTCGTCCCGAACCTCAAGGTCGAGATCGACGCCGACACGGCGCGCAAGATCTTCCGCCTCATCGACGCCCTCGAGGACAGCGACGACGTGCAGAACGTCTTCAGCAACTTCGACCTGAGCGCCGACGTCCAGGCGGAGCTCGAAGAGGACGAGTGACGCGCGCGCCTCGGCGCTGACCCGCGCCGAGGCGTCTAGCGTGGGGGAGTGTCCACGCTGCGAGTCATGGGGGTCGATCCCGGTCTGACCCGGTGCGGCATCGGCGTCGTCGATGTCGCGCCCGATCGATCGGCGACCCTCGTGCACGTCGGCGTGGTGCGCTCCGCGGCGGATGAGGCCATCGAACGCCGCCTCGCGATCATCGCAGCGGGCATCCGCGCCGTGCTCGACGAGCATCGGCCTGATGTCGTCGCCGTCGAGCGCGTCTTCGCGCAGAACAATCGCTCCACGGTGATGGGAACGGCTCAGGCGAGCGGCGTCGCCCTCATGCTCGCGGGGGAGCGCGGTCTCGCGGCCGAGACGCACACCCCGAGCGAGGTGAAGGCGGCGATCACGGGGTACGGCTCCGCTGACAAGCTCCAGGTGCAGACGATGGTCGCCCGCGTCCTCCGTCTCGACGCCCTCCCGAAGCCGGCGGATGCCGCCGACGCCCTCGCCCTCGCCCTGTGTCACGCGTGGCGCCGTGGGCCGGCGCCGACGCGGACGGCCCCGTTGACCCCCGCGCAGCGGGCGTGGGCGGATGCGGAGCGCCTCGCGCGACGCTGAGGCGTGTCGTTTCGAAGATATGTCCGAAGCGATCACTAGGGTGGGGGGATGATCTCCTCGTTGCGCGGCTCGGTGCTGCACGTGTCCGACGATTCGGTCGTCATCGATGTGGGCGGCGTCGGGTTCTCCGTCGCGGTGACGCCGCAGGTCGCGCGCACGGTGCACCTCGGCGACGAGGTGCGGCTGCACACGACGCTGATCGTCCGCGAAGACGCGCTGTCGCTCTACGGCTTCTCCGAACGCGACGAGCTCGACGCCTTCGGGCTGCTCCTCGGGGTGACCGGGGTCGGCCCGAAGTCCGCCCTCGGCGTCCTGTCGAGCCTCACCGTCGGCCAGATCGCAGAGGCGGTCGCGGCGGAAGATGATGCGCCGTTCCGCCGCGTGTCGGGCATCGGCCCGAAGACCGCCAAGCTCATCGTCGTGCAGCTCGCAGGCAAGATCGTGGCGCCGGTAGGCGCGCCCGTCGCCGGGCGCGCGGGGGCCGGCTCGGGCGCCGTCGCGGCGCAGGTGGTGCAGGCGCTCATCGGCCTCGGCTGGTCGGAGCGCGTGGCGGCCGAGGCCGTGGCGTCGGTCGCCGAGACGACGACGGATGCCACCGTTCCCGTCCTGCTGCGGCTGACCCTCGCGGAGCTCGGCCCCGCGCGGAAGGAGCCCGTCGGTGGATGACCTGCGCGACACGGGTACGCCGGAGGACGAGACCGAGCTCGCGATCGAGGGCGCGCTGCGTCCTTCGTCGCTGGCCGAGTTCGTCGGGCAGAAGAAGGTCCGCGGCCAGCTCCAGCTGCTCCTCGATGCGGCGCGCATCCAGCAGCGTCCCGCCGACCACATCCTCCTTTCCGGTCCTCCCGGGCTCGGCAAGACGACGCTCGCGATGATCGTCGCTCACGAGAGCGGGCGGCCGCTGCGGCTCTCGAGCGGGCCCGCCATCCAGCACGCGGGCGACCTCGCGGCACTGCTGTCGAGCCTCACGCCGGGCGAGGTGCTCTTCATCGACGAGGTGCACCGCATGGCGCGCTCCGCCGAAGAGATGCTCTACCTCGCGATGGAGGACTTCCGCATCGACATCATGGTCGGCAAGGGCGCCGGTGCGACGAGCATCCCGCTCGATCTCGCGCCGTTCACGCTCGTCGGCGCGACGACGCGCTCCGGACTTCTGCCGAACCCGCTGCGCGACCGGTTCGGCTTCACCGGGCACTTGGAGTACTACGACCCGGAAGAGCTCGAGCGGGTCGTCGAGCGCTCGGCGGCGATGCTCGGCGTCGCGCTGCCCCCGCAGGCCCGCGCCGAGATCGCCCGGCGATCGCGCGGCACTCCGCGCATCGCCAACCGCCTGCTGCGGCGTGTGCGCGACTATGCGATCGTCCATCGCACCGACGCCGACGAGGCCTCCGTGGCCGCTGCGCTCGAACTGTACGACGTCGATTCGATCGGGCTCGACCGGCTCGACCGCGCGGTGCTGGACGCCCTCGTCCGGCGCTTCCGCGGCGGCCCCGTCGGCCTCTCGACGCTCGCGGTCGCGGTCGGCGAGGAGCCTGAGACGATCGAGTCCGTGGTGGAGCCCTATCTCGTCCGCATCGGGTTCATGGGCCGCACGCCGCGCGGCCGCGTGGCCACTCCGGAGGCGTATGCGCACCTCGGCGCACCCCACCCGGACGGGGTCATCAGATTGGATGACTTATAATCGGGGAGGCTCTCAGCCACCACACAGCCCCCTCGGCGACGCAGCCCCTGGCACGCGCCGATATCGAAAGGTGCGACCTCCGCATGCAGTTCATTCAGCAGTACGGCCTGATCATCCTCCTGGCCGTCCTCCTCGTCTTCATGTTCTGGAGCTCGCGTCGCCGCATGGCCAAGCAGAAGCTCGAGCAGGAGGCGAAGGCCAAGCAGACGGTTCCCGGCGCAGAGGTGATGCTGCAGGGCGGCCTGTACGGCACGATCATCTCGTTCGACCCCGAGAACCTCGACCAGCCGGCGATCGTCGAGATCGCTCCTGGCGTCGACATCAAGGTCCACAGCCAGGCCATCCTCCGCGTCGTGACCCCCACCGAGGAGCCCGGCGCGCACGAGGCGATCGACGGCTCGCACGAGTCCATCGAGCAGGGCGACGCCGCCCCGCACGTGGAGACCGCCGAGGAGACCGCGGAGCGGCTCAAGAACGAGAACGACTCCGACCAGAAGTGACCGTGGCGGCCAGAAGCCGCCCCGCCAGAGAAAGCTGACCCTTCGTGGCCACATCCACTCCCGTCCGGCATGCGTGGCGTGCGCTGACCGGACTCCTCATCATCATCGCGGTGCTGTTCGGCATCAACGCGGTCGGCGTCTACGTCTTCAAGCAGAGCTCATGGGTGCCGCAGCTGGCTCTCGACCTGCAGGGCGGCACGCAGATCATCCTCGAGGCGCAGACCGCCAACGGGAGCGCGCCGACGACCGACCAGATGAACCAGGCGGTGACGATCATCCGTCAGCGCATCGACGCCTCGGGCGTCGGCGAGTCGGATGTGACCACCGAGGGCGGCAAGAACATCGTCGTCCAGATCCCGGGCCAGGCGGACGAGCAGACGCGCAAGCGCATCGAGGCGTCCGCCCAGCTGCAGCTGCGCGCCGTGCTGTTCACCGGGTCGCCCGCGACGAGCTTCGTCGGGCAGGACGGCAAGTCGACGCCGTACCCGACGCCGGATCCGTCTCTGCGGGCCACGCCGACGGTGGCACCGACGAACGGCAGCGACACGAACTGGATCACGCCCGAGCTGCAGGCGCAGTACCTCGCGTACGACTGCAAGGACAAGGCGAACGATCCGGCCAATGCGCCGAAGGACCAGCCGCTCATCACCTGCAACCCGGCCGGCACTGAGAAGTTCATCCTCGGGCCGGTCGAGCTCGACGGCTCGTCGATCAGCGACGCGACCTCCGGGGTCAACACGCAGAACGGCCAGTGGACCGTCAACCTGAAGTTCAACGCCGACGGCACGAAGACGTTCGGTGAGATCAGCCAGCGTCTGTACGGGAAGACTGCGCCGCTGAACCAGTTCGCGTTCGTCCTCGACGGGTACGTGCTTTCGGCACCGTCGATGAACGCGGTCATCCTCGACGGCAACCCGAGCATCTCTGGATCGTTCACGCAGCAGTCGGCTCAGGTCCTGGCTGACCAGCTGAAGTACGGCGCGCTGCCCTTGAGCTTCAAGGTCGTGAGCTCCGACACCATTTCGGCGACGCTCGGCTCGCAGCAGCTGATGATCGGCCTCATCGCCGGCCTCATCGGTCTCGCGCTCGTCGCGGTGTACTCGCTGATCGTCTACCGCGCGCTCGGGTTCGTGATCATCGCGTCCCTCGCGGTGATGGGCGTCATCACCTATCTGATGCTCTGCATCCTCGGCTGGCGCATGGGCTTCCGCCTGTCGCTCGCCGGCGTCGCGGGCCTCATCGTGACGATCGGCTTCACAGCGGACTCGTTCATCGTGTACTTCGAGCGAATACGAGACGAGCTGCGCGAAGGCAAGACCATCACGAGCGCCGTCGAAGACGGCTGGGGCCGAGCGAAGCGCACGATCTACGTGTCGAAGTCGATCAACATCCTCGCCGCAGTGGTGCTGTACATCCTCGCCGACGCGACGGTCAAGGGCTTCGCGTTCACGCTGGGCCTCACGACCCTGATCGACATCATGATCTTCATCCTCTTCACGCACCCCGTGATGCAGCTGCTTGCGCGCACGCGGTTCTTCGGCTCCGGCCACAAGCTCTCGGGTCTCGACCCGGATGCGCTGGGCGCCGTATATCGCGGACGTGCGGAGTTCCGCGCCCCGGTGGCCTCCGTCTCGAAGGGCCGCGTGGCTCGTTCGCGCGGTGAGGCCGAGCGCCGGCAGACGATCGCCGAACGCAAGCAGGCGCAGGAGCTCGCAGAGGCGGGCAGCGTGACCGCGAAGGGCGGCACGGGGGATGCGTCGACGAAGAACTCCGCGAAGGGCGACGACTGATGGGCCGCATGAGCCAGTTCGGCAACGATCTCTACTCGGGCAAGGTCTCCTTCCCCTTCATCGGCCGACGCCGCCTGTGGTTCATCATCGCGAGCGTGCTCGTCCTGGCCTCGGTGCTCGTCCCGCTGTTCCGTCCGATCCAGTTCTCCATCGAGTTCACGGGCGGAGCGCAGTTCACGGTCTCGAACGTCGCGAATCCGAACCAGCAGACGGCGACGGATGCGGTGCACTCCGTCGTTCCGGGTGCGGTCACCAAGGTCACGACGGTCGGCAAGGACACCGTGCGCGTCCAGACCGACCAGATGAGTCCCGAGCAGACGCAGGCGGTCTCGAAGGCGCTCGCCGACGCGTACAACGTCCCGGAGAGCGAGGTCACGACCTCGTTCATCGGCCCGAGCTGGGGTGCCGACGTCACGCGGCAGTCGCTGTGGGGCCTTGCGATCTTCCTCGCGCTGACGTTCCTCATCCTCGCGCTGTACTTCCGCACCTGGAAGATGTCGATGTCGGCGATCATCGGACTCGTGGACGTGCTGATCATCACGATCGGCGTCTACGCGGCGTGCGGCTTCGCGATCTCGCCGGCGGCGGTCATCGGCTTCCTCACGATCCTCGCGTACTCGCTGTACGACACTACAGTCGTCTTCGACAAGATCCGTGAGAATACGAGGGCCGACGGTGAGGGGATGACCCGCACCTTCGGCGAGTCGGTGAACCTCGCGGTCAACCAGACGCTCATCCGTTCGATCAACACGACGGTCGTCGCCATCCTCCCGGTCGGCGCGATCCTGTTCATCGGCGTGTTCTGGCTCGGCGCGCAGACGCTCAGCGACATCTCGCTGTCGATCTTCGTCGGCATCATCGTGGCCGCGTATTCGACGCTGTTCGTCGCGGCACCTCTGTACTCGCTCTTCCGCGAGTCGGAGCCGGCGATCAAGACGCATGACACGAAGGTGCGCTCGACGCGGGCGAAGGCGGTGGCCGCGGCCTGAGGGTCTGCCCGGGCATAGGATGAGGGGATCCAGCGGAGGGTGGGGGTGACGGGATGACCGAGACCGCCGCTGCCGCTGGGCAGTCCTCTTCGCTGCGCCGTCTGGTTCCGCGTATCTTCTCGCGTTCGGTGCGCCGCGACGGGGTCGACCAGCTGCTGCACACCGTCCGGGCGCACCACCCGAAGGGCGACCTCGCGGTCGTCGAACGGGCGTATGCCGTCGCCGAGCGGGCACACGACGGGCAGGTGCGGCAGAGCGGCGAGCCCTACATCACGCACCCGCTGGCCGTGGCCCAGATCCTCGCGGATCTCGGGCTCGGCCCGCGGGCGATCGCCGCCGCGCTGCTGCACGACACCGTCGAGGACACGGACTACACGCTCGAGGCCCTGGCCGACGAGTTCGGCGACGAGGTCGCCATGCTGGTCGACGGCGTCACCAAGCTCGACAAGGTCAAGTACGGGGAGAGCGCGCAGGCCGAGACGGTCCGCAAGATGATCGTCGCGATGTCCAAGGACATCCGGGTCCTGCTCATCAAGCTCGCCGACCGCCTGCACAACGCGCGCACGTGGGGTTTCGTGCCCCCAGAGAAGGCGCAGAAGAAGGCGACGGAGACCCTCGAGATCTACGCGCCGCTGGCCCATCGCCTCGGCATCCAGACGATCAAGTCCGAACTCGAGGATCTGTCGTTCGCCGTTCTGCACCCGAAGCTCTACGCCGAGATCGAGAGCCTCGTGCGCCAGCGCACGCCGCAGCGCGAGCAGTACGTGCACACCGTCATCGAGTCGGTCGAGACCGACCTGCGCGAGCTGCGCATCCGGGGGAACGTCCTGGGGCGGCCGAAGCAGCTGTACTCCGTCTATCAGAAGATGGTCGTGCGCGGTCGCGAGTTCGACGACATCTACGATCTCATCGGCATCCGCGTCATCGTCGGCACGGTGCGCGACTGCTACGCCGTGCTGGGTGCGATCCACGCGCGCTGGACACCGCTGCCCGGCCGGTTCAAGGACTACATCGCCACGCCGAAGTTCAACCTCTACCAGTCGCTGCACACGACGGTGATCGGGCCTGGCGGCCGCACCGTGGAGATCCAGATCCGTACCCACGAGATGCACCAGCAGGCCGAGTACGGCGTCGCGGCGCACTGGAAGTACAAGGAGCGGATGGCCGGCGGCAAGAGCGACGCCAAGGCCTTCGACACCGACATGGCGTGGCTCGCCCGCATCTCGGACTGGCAGGCGGAGACGGCGGATCCGGGGGAGTTCCTCGATTCGCTGCGCTTCGAGATCGGCGCGAAAGAGGTCTACGTCTTCACGCCGAAGGGGCGCGTGATCGGCCTCCCGTCGGGCGCCACCCCCGTCGACTTCGCCTACGCGGTGCACACCGAGATCGGGCACCGCACGATGGGCGCCAAGGTCAACGGGCGTCTCGTGCCGCTGGAGTCCACGCTGTCCAGCGGCGATGTCGTCGAGGTGTTCACCTCGAAGAACCCGGATGCCGGGCCCAGCCAGGACTGGCTGAGCTTCGTCAAGAGCACGCGTGCGCGGAGCAAGATCCGCGGCTGGTTCACGAAGGAGCGCCGGGAAGAGGCGATCGAGCAGGGCAAGGAGGCGATCGCCCGCGCGATGCGCCGGCAGAACCTTCCGCTGCAGCGGCTCATGAGCCAGGACTCGTTCACCGAGGTGGCGCACCAGCTGCGGTACGAAGACGTCTCCGCGCTGTACGCGGCGGTCGGCGAGGGGCACGTCTCGACGCAGTCGGTCATCGAGAAGGTCACCGCGCTCGTCACCGTCAACGAGACCGTCACCGGTCCGATCGAGCTGCCGCATGTCGGTCGCGCGCGTCAGCAGCGCGCCGGCGACTCCGGTGTCCTCGTGCGCGGAGCCCCTGACATCCTCGTCAAGCTCGCGAAGTGCTGCACGCCCGTTCCGGGCGACCCGATCGTGGGCTTCGTGACGCGCGGGAGCGGCGTGTCCGTGCACCGCGCGGACTGCACCAACGTGAAGTCGCTCATGGCGGATCCGGAGCGCCTCATCGAGGTCGAATGGGCACCGACGTCCAAGAGCATCTTCCTCGTGCAGATCCAGGTGGAGGCCCTCGACCGGTCCGGACTCCTCAGCGACGTCACCCGTGTCCTCAGCGAGCATCACGTCAACATCCTGTCGGCGACCGTGCAGACGACGAACGACCGCCTCGCGCTCAGCCGTTTCGTGTTCGAGATGGGCGACATCGTCCACCTCGACCGCGTCCTGAACGCCGTGCGGCGCATCGACGCGGTCTACGACGTGTACCGTGTGACCTCCTCCTGAATCCGCGCGCGGAGCCGTGCACGCCCTGCGCGCTTCGCCCACACCGGTCCCTGGCGGTCGAGCCACGCCAGCGCGTGAGCGGCGAGGCCCGGTTCGGCATCCGCGAACCGCTCGAACGCCGAGGTGTGCGCCGCATCGTCGACGCGGGCGAGGTCGGCGAGCGTCCGCTCAGGCGTCGTGACGAGCACGCCGCCGATCCGGTGCAGATCGCCGTCGGGCACGCATACATCCCGGTAGTGCGTCCGTGAGTCCACCAGCGCGTGCGCGCGACGCCCGACGGCACGCTGGACCGTGTGCCGCGCCGGCGGTTCGCCGATCGCGCCGTGTACCCATGCCGCGGTCAGGTGCGAGGCGGCGAGGGTGGTTCCGACGACCGGAAGAAGGGATGCGGCGCGCAGCGCCGCGGTCTCCACCGTGTCCGCGGGTGCATAGGCGCAGCCGACTTCGACGACGTGTCCGTCGAGCCGGGCGGCGCACAGCTCCGCCTCCGAGAGCCGATCACCGGGGAAGAAGAGGAACGCGCGATGCATGCACGGAAGTGTGCCGCATCGCGCGTCGCGGCGTTCGCCGCATCCGTCTTCCTGTGGATCAATCAGCCGCCGAGCGCGCGCAGCCAGGTCTTGCGGGCTTCGAGCGCCTCGGATGCCTGCGCGATCGCGGCCTTGTCTCCCGACGCCTGCGCTGCGGCGAGCTCGGCCTCGAGCTTCTCGATGGCCTCCGTCAGCTGCCGCGTCATGTCATTGGCGCGGGCCTTGGTCTCGGGGTTGTTGCGCTTCCAGTCCGAGTCCTCGCGGGTGCGCAGCGCCTGCTCGACCTTGCGGAGCTCGTCGTCGAGCGCGCGCTCCTTGTCGCGCGGGAAGATGCGGCCGATCTCGTCCCAGCGACGCTGGATGCCGGTGAGCAGCGTGCGCGCGGCAGGCAGGCTCTGCTCGTCGGCGACGGCTGCGGCCTCGACCAGAAGCGCACGCTTCTGGTCGATCTTCTCGCGCGACTCCTCCGCCTCCGCGGTCTCGCGGTCGGCGCGCGCGCCGTACAGCGCGTCGCCGGCGGCCTTGAAGCGGGCCCACAGTGCGTCGTCGACCTTCTTGCCTGCGCGACCGGCGCCCTTCCACTGGTCGAGAAGATCGCGGTAGGCGCCGATGCCGTCCTCGCCGCGCGGTGCGAGCGCCTCGGCCTTCTCCACGAGACGCGTCTTGGCGTCACGGGCGGCCTTGTGGGTCTCGTCGAGCTCGGCGTAGAACTCGCGGCGGTGCTTGTCGACGGTCGCGCGAGCGTCGCGGAATCGCTTCCAGAGCTGCTGGGCGACGGACTTCGGCAGGCGCGGGCCGTTCTGCTGCTGGGACTGCCACTGGTCGAAGAGCGAGGTCATCTCGGCGCCGGCCTGGCGCCACTGGACCGTGCGGGGGTCGCGAGCGGCCAGTGCCTCGGCCTGCTCGACGAGCACGGTGCGCTCCCGGATCGCCTCGTCGACGGCCTCGCGGGCGGCGGCGGCTTCTGTCTCGGTGGCGGCGGACAGCTCAGCGACGAGCGCCTCGAGGCGGGCGTCGAGCGACGCGAGATCCCCGACGGCGGCAGCGCCCGAGACCTTGCCGCGCAGCGTCGAGGCCGTGGAGCGGAGGTCGGATGCGGACGCACCGCCACGGCGGTGGCGGACCTCGAGGAGCGTGACCTCACCGGCGAGGTCGGTGTACTTGCGCTCGTAGTAGGCGAGGGCCTCTTCGGCCGACCCGTCGGGGTACTGGCCGACGACGCGCCACTCTGCGCCTTCGCGCACCGACACGGTGCCGTCTTCTTCGACGCGGCCCCAGGGCTCGGTCTGGTCGGGGGTGGATTCTGCCGTTGCAGTCACGGGGTGCACCTCGTCGCGGCGCCAGGCGCCTGTCGGGGGGGAATGGACGGATCTCAGCCTAGTACGCCGGTCACGGCGCTCCGAGGTCGCTCAGGACGCGCTCGGCGCGGGCGACGGCGTGCTCGACGGCGACGGGTGCGAGGCGCCCGGTCCGGCCGTGAAGTAGAGGATCTGCCCGCCGAGGATCGCAAGGATCAGGATGCCGCCTGCGACACCTGCGATGACATCGTCGCGGGTGCGTCGGCGGACCTGACCGTCGTGGAACTCCTTGCGCGCGAGATACGCACGATTGCGATCGCGCACCTCACGGTCTGCGCGCCCCTTGCCGCCAGTGGCCACGTGTCCTCCTTCGCACCGCCCGTTGCGGGCGGGACGATCCTATTAGCCGTCCGCAGGTCGGCAAAAAGCCGGGTGTCGGCGCCGCCGGATAGCCTGGACGGGTGACCATGCCGACCGCGCTCTTCCAGGGGCAGACGCCCCTTGCGGTGCGCATGCGGCCCACATCGCTGGAGGAGGTCGCCGGTCAGGCGCACCTGTTGAAGCCGGGGTCTCCGATCCGCGCTCTCGCGCAGGCGGATGCGGCGGCATCCACCCCGGTGTCCGTCATCCTGTGGGGCCCTCCGGGCACGGGGAAGACGACGCTCGCCCAGGCGATCGCCCGCACGTCCGGCCGCCGATTCGTCGAGCTCTCGGCCGTCACCGCGGGCGTCCGCGACGTCCGCGAGGTGATGCAGGAGGCGCTCACCCAGCGCGATCTGTACGGCGTGTCGACGATCCTGTTCCTGGACGAGATCCACCGGTTCACGAAGGCGCAGCAGGACGCGCTGCTCCCGGGCGTCGAGAACGGATGGGTGGTCCTCATCGCGGCCACGACGGAGAACCCGTCGTTCTCGGTCATCTCCCCGCTCCTGTCGCGCTCTCTTCTGCTCACCCTCCAGCCGCTCTCCGACGACGATCTGGGAGCGCTCGTCGATCGGGCCGTGACCGATCCGCGCGGCCTGAACGGATCGGTGGAACTCGCCGACGATGCCCGTGCGGCGCTCGTGCGGCTGGCATCCGGCGACGCGCGCCGCGCACTGACCGCCCTCGAGGCGGCCGCGACCATCACGCTCGGGACGACGGACGACGACTCCGTCCCGCTGGTGACGGCGGAAGCCATCGCGCAGGCCGTCGACCGTGCCCTGCTCCGTTATGACCGGCAGGGCGACGAGCACTACGACGTCATCAGTGCATTCATCAAGTCGATCCGCGGCTCGGATGTGGACGCGGCGGTCCATTACCTCGCGCGCATGATCGAGGCGGGAGAGGACCCGCGCTTCATCGCGCGGCGGCTCGTGATCTCCGCCGCAGAAGACATCGGCCTCGCCGACCCGCAGGCGCTGCAGATCGCCGTAGCAGCGGCTGACGCGGTCGCCTTCATCGGGATGCCGGAGGGCCGCATCCCGCTCGCCGAGGCGACGGTCTACCTCGCGACGACCGCGAAGTCGAACGCCGCCTACCTCGCGATCGATCAGGCCATCGCGGACGTGCGCAAGGGCGGCTTCGGGCGCGTGCCCGTGCACCTGCGCGACGCCCACTATCCGGGCGCCAAGCGTCTCGGGCACGGCAAGGGGTACGTCTACCCGCACGACAGCGACATCGGGATCGTTCCTCAGCAGTACCTCCCGGACGACCTCCGCGGCCGCCGGTACTACGAGCCGACCGCGCACGGGCAGGAGCGCGACGTGCAGGCGCGGCTCGAGAAGATCCGAAGGATCCTCGAGGCATGACGGCGGGCGATTGGCGGCCGATCGTCGCCGCGCTGGCGAACCCCGATACGAGGGCGGTGTTCGCGGAGATCGTGCTGGGTGCCGACGATCCGGGCGCGGGCCTCAGCCCGTCGCGACGCGGGCACGCGCTCGACCGGCTGCGTTCGGCAGGAGTGATCGACGACGAGGGGATGCTGGATGCCGGGGCTTTCGCGCGCGTTCTGGCTGCGGCGCCGAAGCGCGAGCGCCCGACGGGTGTGGATCGCTTCCTGGACGCCGACGGGCGGATCGACCGCTATCCGTCGAACGCGGCTGAGCGCGAGGCGCTGTTCGCCCACATCGCGACGCACGTGCTGGCAGCCGGAGAGGTCGTCGACGAGCGCGAACTCACCGAACGACTGACGCGATTCACCGGCGATCCGGCAGGCCTCCGCCGCCACCTGGTGGATGCCGGAATCGTCGAGCGCACCCGTTCCGGCTCGGAGTACGCGCTCGCCCGCGTGCTCTAGACAGCCGCGGAGCGCGGAATCAGGGGCGCGGCATCCCCTCTGGTAGACTTGAGCGGCTCGAAACCGAGTTTTCGGGCATCCCCTCTCTTCTGGATACCTTTCGGCATGCCCCGGCGTGCAGTCCGGACAGGGCGAAGACAGGCGATACGTCCGCGAGCCGTGATCGACACGGCCGCGTCAAGGAAGGAACACTTCGTGGTCACGAAGTCCCAGGACCGCCGCAAGGTGCGTCTGTCCCGCGCCCTCGGCGTCGCGCTCACCCCGAAGGCCGCCCGCTACCTCGAGAAGCGTCCCTACGCTCCGGGCGAGCACGGCCGCACCAAGCGCAAGCAGGACAGCGACTACGCCGTCCGCCTCCGCGAGAAGCAGCGTCTGCGCGAGCAGTACGGCATCCGCGAGAAGCAGATGCGCAACACGTTCAACGAGGCCCGCCGCAAGGACGGCCTGACCGGTGAGAACCTGGTCGAGCTCCTCGAGATGCGTCTGGACGCGCTCGTGCTCCGTTCCGGCTTCGCCCGCACCACGGCGCAGGCGCGCCAGCTGGTCGTGCACCGCCACATCATGGTCGACGGCCAGCTCGTCGACCGCCCGTCGTTCCGTGTGAAGCCGGGCCAGCTCATCCACGTCAAGCCGCGCAGCGAGGGCACCGAGCCCTTCCAGGTCGCAGCCGCCGGCGGCCACGCCGACGTCCTGCCGCCCGTGCCGGCCTACCTCGAGGTCGAGCTCGACAAGCTCCAGGCGCGTCTCGTGCGTCGCCCGAAGCGCGTCGAGGTCCCCGTGGTCTGTGACGTCCAGCTGGTCGTCGAGTACTACGCGGCCCGCTAGGGCCGCGGCCGGACACGGCGCGCGAAGCGCCGCGTCCGAATGAGCACAGTCCGCTTCGTGGGTTGCCTGCTCAAGCCAACCATCAGGAGGGGTGCCGGGTTCTACCCGGCGCCCCTCTTGCGTTCTCGCCTACGATGGGGGGAGCCGCGCCCGCGGCGCGACGCGAAGGAGTTGTTGTGAAGAGCTTCCTGTGGTTCGTGATCGGCGTTCTCGGCGGCTTCGTCGCCGCGCACTACGTCAACAAGGACCCGCGCGGACGCGACGCGCTCGCCGAACTCGACGCCCGCATCACGGAGTTCACCGACCGGATGACGGACGCGTACCGGGCGCAGGAGGCCTCTTTTTCGGGAAGCCCTGCTTCCGGCGACGAGGACGACGCTTCCGAACGTCCGGCTTCCGCCCTCTGAACACCGCTTCCGTCGCTGCACGCCGTGCGGCGACCTGCTTCGACTCTGCCTTGAGGAATCCGCACCGCCATGAAGACCGCTGAGATCGCGAAGCGCTATCTCGACTACTTCGAGAAGAACGACCACACCATCGTGCCGTCGGCGTCGCTCGTGAGCGACGACCCGTCGATCCTGTTCACGATCGCGGGCATGGTGCCGTTCATCCCGTACCTCACGGGCGTGGTCCCGGCGCCCTACGCGCGCGCCGCCGACGTGCAGAAGTGCATCCGCACGAACGACATCGAGGAGGTCGGCAAGACCGCCCGCCACGGCACGTTCTTCCAGATGCTCGGCAACTGGTCCTTCGGCGACTACTTCAAGGAAGGCGCGATCGGCTACGCGTGGGAGCTGCTCACGTCGCCTGAGGCCGACGGCGGCCTCGCCTTCGACGAGCGCGACCTCTGGGTCACGGTCTATGAGGACGACGACGAGGCCGCGGCGCTGTGGCAGAAGGTCGCGGGGCTGCCGCCCGAGCGCATCCAGCGCATGGGCAAGGACGACAACTACTGGTCGACCGGACAGCCCGGCCCCGCGGGCCCGTGCTCGGAGATCTACTTCGACCGCGGACCCAAGTACGGCCGCGACGGCGGACCGGCGGTCGACGACAACCGCTTCACCGAGATCTGGAACCTGGTCTTCATGCAGGATCTGATCGCGGACGTGAAGAGCAAGACCGACTTCACGATCGTCGGCGAGCTGCCGCAGAAGAACATCGACACCGGCATGGGCCTGGAGCGCGTCGCGTTCATCAAGCAGGGCGTCGAGAACATGTACGAGATCGACCAGGTGCGTCCGGTGCTCGACCGTGCGGTCGAGCTCACCGGCCGCCGCTACGGCGCCGAGCACGAAGACGACGTCCGGTACCGCGTCATCGCGGACCACGTGCGCTCCTCCCTGATGCTGCTGTCGGACGGCGTCACGCCGTCGAACGAGGGGCGCGGCTACATCCTGCGCCGCCTCATGCGGCGCTCGATCCGTGCGATGCGCCTCCTCGGCTACGAGGGCGCGTCGTTCCCCGAGCTGTTCACCGCCTCGCGCGACGCGATGTCCTCGGCGTACCCGGTGGTCGTCGACGACTGGGCCCGCATCTCGCAGTACGCCTACGCGGAGGAAGAGACCTTCCTGCGCACGCTCGCGTCGGGCTCGACGATCCTCGACCTCGCCATCGGACAGACGAAGGATGCCGGTGCCGCGGCGCTGGCGGGCAAGGAGGCGTTCCTCCTCCACGACACGTACGGCTTCCCGATCGACCTCACGCTCGAGGTCGCGGAGGAAGCCGGGCTCTCCGTCGACCGTGCCGCGTTCGATCAGCTGATGCTCGAGCAGAAGACGCGCGCGAAGGCGGACGCCAAGTCGCGCAAGCGCGCGATCGCCGACCTGAGCGTCTACCGCGACTTCCGCGCGCAGGGCGAGACGGTGTTCACCGGCTACTCGGACCTCGAGACGGAGTCGAGCGTGCTCGGCCTGCTCGTCGACGGGCTACCGGTGCCGCGGGCCACGCAGGGGCAGATCGCCGAAGTCATCCTGGCCGAGACGGCGCTGTACGCCGAGTCCGGCGGCCAGGTCGCCGACAAGGGCGTCATCGTCGGTCCGGGCTACGAGCTCGAAGTGCTCGATGTGCAGAAGCCGGTCCCCGGTCTCGTCAGCCACACCGTCGAGGTGACGAGCGGCGAGGTCGGCGTCGGGCAGGCGGCGACGTCCGTGGTGGATGCCGCGAACCGCCGTGCTGCGCGTCAGGCGCACTCGGCGACGCACCTCGTGCACGCCGCTCTCCGTGACACCCTCGGCAAGACCGCGACCCAGGCGGGTTCGCTGAACCGCGCCGGGTATCTCCGGTTCGACTTCGCATGGGGCCAGTCGCTGTCCGCCGACACGAAGACCGAGATCGAGGAGATCGCCAACAACGCGGTCCACGACAACCTCGAGGTGACGACGCGCGTGCTGTCGCTGACCGAGGCCAAGGAGCTCGGCGCGATGGCGCTCTTCGGCGAGAAGTACGGCGACACCGTGCGCATGGTCGACATCGGCGGCCCGTGGTCGCGCGAGCTCTGCGCGGGCACGCACGTGTCGACGAGCGCCGAGATCGGGATCATCAGCCTCGTCGGCGAGTCGTCCGTCGGCGCGTCGAACCGTCGGGTCGAGGCTCTAGTCGGCCAGGACGCGTTCCGCGACCTCGCCGCCGAGCGGGCGATCGTGTCGCAGCTGACGTCGACGCTGAAGACCCCGCGGGACAGTCTGCCCGCTCGCATCGCCGAGCTCACGGCGAGCCTGAAGGCCGCCGAGAAGAAGATCGCCGCCTTCGAGGCGAAGGCCCTGGGCGAGCGCGTCCCCGCTCTCGTGGAGTCCGCGACGAGCGCCGGCGCGTTCCGCGTCGTGGCGCAGTCCGTCGGCCGTGCCGCGTCGGCGGACGACCTGCGCGATCTCGTGCTGCAGGTCCGGGAGCGTCTCGGCTCCGAGGCGGCGGTCGTGGCGCTCGGCGCCGAGGTGGGGGACCGCCCGGTCGTCATCGTCGCGACGACGGAAGCCGCACGCGACCGGGGCGCGAAGGCGGGTGTCCTCGCGAAGACAGCGGCCGGTCTCCTCGGTGGAGGCGGCGGCGGTCGCGACGACGTCGCACAGGGTGGCGGGACGGATGTCTCGGCCCTGCCAGGGGCGTTGGATGCGGTCGTGCGCGGTGTGGAGGCGACGGGCGCGTGACCGGGTTCCGCCGGGGCGTTCGGCTCGGCGTCGACGTGGGCAAGGCCCGGGTCGGCGTCGCGCGCTGCGACCCCGACGGCATGCTCGCCACTCCTGTCGAGACCGTGCCCCGGTCGGATGCATCCGTCGCCCGCATCCTCGAGCTCGCCGACGAGTACAGTGCGTTCGAGCTCGTGGTCGGACTTCCGCTCAATATGAGCGGAGACGACACGCCGTCGACGCAGGATGCCAGGGAATTCGCGGCTGCGCTGGCTTCCGCGTCATCGCGGGGCGTACGGTTGGTCGACGAGCGGCTCAGCACCGTGTCGGCCCACGCGGCGCTGCGCGGCTCAGGGAGATCCCAACGTTCGTCTCGTAGCATTGTTGACCAGGTCGCCGCGGTGATCCTCCTGCAGCAGGCGCTCGACGTCGAGAAAAGCAGCGGGAGCGCTCCCGGCGAAACCGTCGAACCCGCCCAGGAGCCCACCTGATGCCCGAACCCACGTCGTACGACGATCCTTTCGAGGGGATCTTCGGCGACCGCCAGACGGCGCGCCCCGGATCCACGTCGATGACGGCACCCGGACCCGTGCGCACTCCTCAACCCGCGCCCCTCGCGTCGACGGGCCCGTTCGGGAGCCCGCAGGCCGCTGCGGTGCCCACCCGCGAGACGGCGCCAGCGAGCCGGCAGACCACGGTTCCGCAGAGTGCCGCGACGCTGCCGGATGAAGGGGCGGCTGCTGCCGATGCTCCCGCGCCGGGCTCGCGCCGCGCCGCGCGCGAGGCCGCGGCCCGCGCGACCGGCGAGGTGCCGACGCAGTCGGGCGCCACCCCTGCCGTACCACAGACAGCGTTCCCGGTGCCGATGCCGGCGACTGCTCCGGCAGATGAGCCGTCGGGTTTCACGCCGCTTCCGCTGCGACCGGTCCGCAGCTTCCCCGACCCGCTGAGCGATGAGATCGACGACACCGACGATCCGTTCTCGTCGGTGCGCGACACCGACGAACCGGGGCCCATGCGGACGCCGAATCGCGCAGCGGACAGCGGCCCGATCACGCAGACGCCGACCGCGATCCTGCCCCAGGCGGGGCGGACGGCGGAGGCCGTGCAGCCCGCGCCCGCGGTGCAGCCGACGGCATTCGATCTGCTCCTGCCCGTGCGAGACGCGGCAGCCGCGGCGGCATCCGCCCCCGTCCGATCGGCGCCGGAGCCCGCTGCGGCGACACTCGACGACCTCTTCGCGACTGCCGGAGGTCCGCCCTCGGGAGGCGGCAAGGGCAAGGGCAAAGGCAAGGGCGGCGGTTCGCGCGGTCACAGCCGAGCCGGCGGCTGGGTCATCCTCGGGATCGTCGTGGTCCTCATCGGCGGACTGGTGGCCGGAGGGTTCGCCGTGTGGAACTCGCCGGTGGGCGGCAAGGTGCGCGAGGTCATGGGGTGGACCGAGCCGATCGACTACGCGTCGGGCCTCGCTCACGGCGAGGCGCTCGTGACCATCAACGACGGCGACAACGGCAAGAACGTGTCCACGGCGCTCAGCAACGCGGGCGTGACGAAGACCTCGCAGGCGTTCTATCAGTACCTCGTGAAGTCGGGTCAGAACCCGACGTTCTACCCGGGTGTGTACAAGCTGCAGAAGGAGATGACGTCCGCTGCCGCCTTGAAGGCGCTCGAGGACCCGTCGACGAAGCTGCAGAACACCGCGCTCCTGCGCGAGGGGCTCACGGAGGACCAGATCCTCAAGAACCTGTCCGGGAGCCTGAAGATCCCGCTCGACCAGCTCCAGGCGGCGGCCGCGAAGCCCGCCGACTACGGCGTCACGGCGCAGAGTCTCGAAGGCTGGCTGTTCCCCGCGCAGTACACCTTCGGACCCGGCGTGACGGCGCAGCAGGTCATCAAGAAGATGGTCGACCGCACGGTTCAGTCGCTGGACAAGGCCGGTGTGCCGGTCGCGGATCGTGAGCGCGTCCTCATCGTCGCGTCGATCATCCAGCGCGAGGCGCGCAATACGCAGGACTTCTACAAGGTCTCGCGCGTCATCGAGAACCGCCTGCAGCCGAACAACAAGGAGACGTTCGGCAAGCTGCAGATGGACTCGACGGCGCAGTACGGCTACGGGTCGCTCCACAACGGAACGGCGAGCTCGTCCGCAGAGGCTCTGAAGGACCCGAACCCGTGGAACACGTATGTGCACGCGGGGCTTCCGATCGGGCCGATCTCGAGCCCCGGCGACCTCGCGATCGACGCCGCGATGCACCCGGTGGACGGACCGTGGCTGTACTTCACGACCGTCAACATGGACACGGGCGAGACCGTCTTCTCCACGACGTACGCGGACCAGCAGAAGGCCGTGCAGCAGATGCGCACGTGGTGCACGGCGCACCCGAACTCGGGATGCTGACGCCCGTCGGCGCCCGGCTGGAGGTGTGGGGCGACCCCATCGCACACAGCCGCTCACCGCTGCTGCATGCGGCCGCCTACGCGGCACTCGGTCTCGACTGGTCGTACGGCCGTCGGCGCGTCGACGAGGAATCGTTCGCCGGCGAGCTGGCGGGACTGGACGCCTCCTTCCGCGGGCTGTCGCTCACGATGCCGCTGAAGGGCGTCGCGCGCGCCGCATCCGTCACCCTCGACCGGCCGGCCGACCTGACCGGCGCGGTGAACACGCTGCTGATCTCAGACGACGGCCCGCGCGGGTTCAACACGGACGTCGGCGGAATCGTCCAGGACCTCCGCGAACACGGGATCGATGCACCGCCGCGGGCTCGCATCGTCGGCGCGGGGGCGACGGCGACCTCCGCCGTCGTCGCGCTCGCCGAACTCGGCGCCGAGCAGGTCGACGTCGTCGCGCGCCGACCCGAGGCCGCGGCATCCCTCGCTGCATTCGGCGGACGTCTCGGGATGCGGGTGTCCGCCTCCGCCCTCGATGCCGGGGCCTTCACGCAGGGCGACGTGACGATCTCGACTCTGCCTGGAGACGCCCCGATCGCCGGGGAGGCGGCCCAGGCCCTCGCCGAGGCCGGGGGCCTCCTGTACGACGTCGTCTACGGGCATTGGCCGACGGCTCTGGCCCTCGCGTGGGAGCGGCACGGGAATCAGGCCGTCTGGGGACTGGGGATGCTGCTGCACCAGGCCCTCCTGCAGGTGCGCGTCTTCGTGCACGGCGACCCGGCGGTGCCGCTCGCCGACGAGGAGCACGTCCTGGCCGCGATGCGGGCGTCGATCGCCGTCGATTGACGCTCATAGCCGTGATGGCCGCGCCCGCGGCCGTCACAGGCGCGAGGGCGGCGGCGCGGTCGTGGGAGACTGGAGCAATGCTCCGCGTGCTCACGGCCGGTGAATCCCACGGCCCCGAACTCGTCGCCGTCATGGAGGGTCTGCCTGCCGGCGTCCCCGTGTCGTCCGACGCCATCCGCGCCGACCTCGCCCGCCGGAAGCTCGGCTACGGGCGCGGTTCCCGCATGAAGTTCGAAGAGGACGAGCTGACGATCTCGTCGGGCGTCCGGCACGGCTACACGCTCGGAAGCCCGATCGCGCTGCGCATCGGCAACACCGAGTGGCCCAAGTGGGTCGAGGTGATGAGCCCGGATCCCGTGGAGCTCACCGACAAGTCGCGCGGCCGCAGCGCCGCGCTGACGCGCCCGCGTCCGGGCCACGCCGACCTCGTCGGCATGCAGAAGTACGGGTTCGACGAGGCCCGCCCGATCCTGGAGCGCGCGAGCGCCCGCGAGACGGCCGCACGCGTCGCCCTCGGCGCCCTGGCCCGTGGCTTCCTCGGCGAGCTGGGCATCGGTCTCGTGAGCCACACGCTGTCGATCGGCCCCGTGCAGGTCCCCGACGGCTCGCCGCTGCCGACGCCCGGCGACGTCGACGCACTCGACGCCGATCCGCTGCGCTGCTTCGACGCCGCGACGTCGGCACGCATGGTCGCGGAGGTCGACGACGCCCGCAAGGACGGCGACACGCTCGGCGGCATCGTCGAAGTGCTCGCGTACGGCCTGCCGCCGGGGCTCGGCTCCCACGTGCAGTGGGACCGCCGCCTGGACGCGAAGCTCGCACAGGCGCTCATGAGCATCCAGGCCATCAAGGGCGTCGAGGTCGGCGACGGCTTCGAGACGACCCGCCGCCGCGGCTCCGCCGCCCACGACGAGCTCTTCGTGACGGATGACGGCATCACGCGCTCGTCCGATCGCGCCGGCGGCACGGAGGGCGGCATGTCGACGGGTACGGTCCTGCGCGTGCGCGCCGGGATGAAGCCGATCGCGACGGTGCCTCACGCGCTGCGGACCGTGGATGTCGCGACGGGGGAGACGGCGTCCGCCCACCACCAGCGCTCCGATGTGTGCGCGGTCCCCGCCGCCGGCGTCGTCGCGGAGGCCATGGTCGCCGTCGTCCTCGCCGACGTCGTGCTGGAGAAGTTCGGCGGAGACAACGTCGCCGAGACGCGCCGCAACCTCGAGTCGTACCTGGCGTCGATCCCGGAGGCGCTGCGCAGCACGGCGGCGAGCGACGCCGCCCTGCTGTGAGCGCGGTCGTCCTGATCGGCCCCATGGGGGCGGGCAAGACGAGCATCGGCCGCCGGGTGGCGAAGATGCTCGGCGTCTCGTTCGTGGACAGCGACGCGGCCATCGCCCGCGCCCACGGACCGATCGAGCGGATCTTCGCCGAGCAGGGCGAGGCCCGGTTCCGCGAACTCGAGCGGGATGCGGTCGCTGAGGCGCTGGATGCGGGCGGCGTGGTCGCGCTCGGCGGGGGCGCGGTGATGGATGCCGGAACCCGGGCGCTCCTGGGCGGACACCGCGTGGTGCTGCTGACAGTGGAGCCGCGGATCGTGGCATCCCGCATCCAGGGGACGAATCGGCCGCTCCTGCAGGCCGACGACCCCGTCGGACGGTGGCGCGAGATCTATGAGGCGCGACGCCCCGTGTACGAGGAGCTCGCCGACGCGACATTCGACACATCGCACGGTCCGCTCGGCGCGGTCGCGGAGGCGATCGCTGCCTGGGTCGGCGGCTCTCCTGGCGACGGCACCGACGGCGGGGTCACGCAGGACGAAGAGGACGAGGAAGGCGCACAGTGAGCGACACGACGACGATCCAGGTCGCGGGGGATCAGCCCTACGACATCACCATCGGCCGCGGGGTCGTCCAGGGTCTCGCCGAGGCACTGCCGGCGGGCGCGCAGAAGGTCCTCATCGTGCACCCGCCGACGCTCGCCGAACAGGCGGAGGGGCTGCGTCGCGCCCTCGGCGCCGACCGTCAGGTGCTCCTCGCGGAGATCCCCGATGCCGAGCAGGGCAAGCGCGTCGAGGTCGCCGCCTTCTGCTGGCAGGTCATGGGCCAGGCCGACTTCACTCGCACGGATGCCGTCGTCGGCTTCGGCGGGGGAGCGGTGACCGACCTCGCCGGATTCGTCGCAGCCACGTGGCTGCGCGGCGTCGCCGTCGTCCAGGTGCCGACGACCGTCCTCGGCATGGTCGATGCCGCCGTCGGCGGCAAGACCGGTATCAACACCGCCGAGGGGAAGAACCTCGTGGGCGCGTTCTGGCCCCCCCGCGCGGTCATCTGCGACCTCGACCTGCTCGACTCGCTGTCTCCGAACGAGCGCGTCGCCGGGTTCGCCGAGGTCGTGAAGGCCGGATTCATCTGGCATCCGGAGATCCTCGACCTCATCGAGGCCGACCCCGTCGCGGTCGTCGACCCGCGCTCCGAGGCGTTCCGCCGCAGTATCGAGCTCGCGATCGACATGAAGGCGCGGGTCGTCGGCGAGGACCTGCGCGAGGCAGGGCTGCGCGAGGTCCTCAACTACGGGCACACCCTCGGCCACGCGATCGAGCACGCCGAACGCTACCGGTGGCGCCACGGTGCGGCGATCTCGGTGGGGATGATGTTCGCCGCGGAGCTCTCGCGCCTGGCCGGACGCCTTCCGGATGGCGCGGTCCAGCGTCATCGCGACATCCTCGGTGCGCTGGGCCTGCCGATGACGTACCGCGCGGGGGCGTGGCCGACGCTGCTCGCGACGATGCAGCGGGACAAGAAGGCGCGCGGCTCGATGCTGCGGTTCATCGTGCTCGACGACATCGCCCGTCCGACCGTGCTGCAGGCGCCCGACGAGTCGCTCCTGTTCGCCGCATACCAGGAGGTCGCCGGCTGACGACGGCGACCCTCCGCGGTACGGTGGGCTCGTGACGACGCATCGACTGCTTCTCCTGAACGGACCGAACCTCAACCTCCTCGGCACCCGGGAGCCGGAGATCTACGGCACCGAGACCCTGGCCGACGTCGAGCGCATCACGGCGGAGGCCGCCGCATCCCGCGGTTTCGTCGTCCGTGCCGTGCAGAGCAACCACGAGGGCGTCCTGCTCGATGCGATCCACGCAGCGCGCGAGGACTGCGACGGCATCGTCATCAACCCGGCGGGGCTCACGCACACCTCCGTCGTGCTGCGCGACGCCCTCCTCGGCGTCGCGCTGCCGGTCGCCGAGGTGCACATCTCCGACGTGCAGCAGCGGGAGGAGTTCCGCCGCCACTCCTATGTCGCGGACGTCGCCATCGTGCATGTGATCGGCGAGGGCGTGCGCGGGTACGCCACCGCGACCGAGCGTCTCATCGACATCATCGCCGGCCAGGCAGAGGGCTGAACGGCCCGCTCGCAGGCTCGGTACGCCGCATCCCATAGAATGGGATGTTGGGCGTCCACGCGCCCGCGAACTTCACGAAACGGAACAGAAGACTCATGGCATCGACCGCAGACATCAAGAACGGCGTCGTCCTCAACATCGACGGCCAGCTCTGGAGCATCGTCGAGTTCCAGCACGTCAAGCCGGGCAAGGGCGGCGCGTTCGTCCGCACCAAGATGAAGAACGTCCTGACCGGCAAGGTCGTCGACAAGACGTTCAACGCGGGCGCGAAGATCGAGATCGAGAACGTCGACCGCCGCGACTTCCAGTACCTGTACAACGACGGCGACGGCTTCGTCTTCATGGACGTCTCCGACTACGACCAGATCACGGTCGGCGCGGCGACGGTCGGGGATGCGGCGAACTTCCTGCTGGAGAACCAGCAGGTGACGATCGCCCTGAACAACGGCAACCCGCTGTACATCGACATGCCGGCATCCGTCGTCCTCGAGATCACGTACACCGAACCGGGTCTGCAGGGCGACCGCTCGTCGGCCGGCACGAAGCCCGCCACGGTCGAGACCGGCTACGAGATCCAGGTCCCGCTGTTCCTGGAGACCGGGACCAAGGTCAAGGTCGACACGCGCACGGGCGACTACCTCGGCCGCGTGAGCTGACGCGCGCCATCCATGAGCGCACGCACCAAGGCGCGCAAGCGCGCCCTCGACATCCTCTTCCAGGCCGACGTGCGAGGGGAGGAGCTCGGCGTCGTGCTCGCCGCCGAGGCGAAGCGGGCGGCGAACGAGCCGGCGCGCGAGGCCTCGTGGCTGTACGCGCGCGACATCGTCGACGGCATCATCGACAACCACGACGAGATCGACGAGCAGATCACGACCTCCTCGAAGGACTGGTCGCTCGCACGCATGCCCGCCGTGGACCGTGCGGTGCTGCGCATCGCGACGTGGGAGATCCTGTACAACGACCAGGTCCCCTCCGCGGTCGCGATCGACGAGGCCGTGGAGCTCGCCAAGGAGTTCTCCACGGAGGAGTCGGGCGCGTTCGTGCACGGCGTGCTCGCGCGGGTCGCGCGCTCGAGCTGATTCGGCCCGCGGCGTGAGTGTCGCGGGCGTCGCCTAACGTGGTGGACGTGCCGGCGCCATACTTCGATCCCGAGCTGATCCGTCGCCGGACGCAGGGAGGATCGTTCGAGCGCGGGGTCGGCTACTTCCACAGCGGTGCCGTTCGGGCGCTCACCTGGAACGAGGCCAGCCGCACGCTGAGTGCCGATGTCAGCGGGAGCAGGGGTGCCGCCTATCGCACGACGGTGACCCTCGACGCAGGGTCGGCGCGTATTCTGTCAGCCCGATGCACCTGCCCGGTGGAGGAGGACTGCAAGCACGCCGTCGCGGCCATGCTCGCGAGCAATGCCCTGGTTGCGCCGGGGGAGCCGGATCCTGCGGTTCCGGAACGAACCCCTTCGCGTACCCTGGCGGAGCCGATCCGCACGACGCAGATGTCGTCCGCTGCCCCGCGGCGCGTGCGCGGCTGGCGCGATCTGATCGCTGAGGCGGACGCACCTGCGCGGGCGCGCGTCCTGCTGGCCCTCGGCTTCGAGGTGCGAGAGCGGCTGCCGCAGCGTTCGGCATGGTCTTCGCCGCGCACGCAGGAGGCGAGGCTCTCGGGGCCGGTGCGCCCGGACCGCGAGCTGCTCCTCGGCATCCGCCCCTACGTGCGGAGCGCGTCGACCGGGAACTGGATCAAGGGCGACGTGTCATGGGAGTCGCTGCGGAGACCCGGCGGCCCGCACGACGAGGCGCAGGCGCGCTGGTTCGCAGAGCTGCATGCCCTCACGAGGGACATCCGGGCGCTCGGGACTCCGCTCGACTCGTCCGAGTGGATCACCCTCGACACGGTCGGGTCCGAGCTGCTGTGGGCGCACCTCGCCGCGGCCGAGGGGCTCGGCGTCCCCTTCATCGGCACGAAGAAGAACCGGTCGGTCGTTCTCGCGGGCGGCGCAGACGTCGCTCTCGAGATCACGAGGGACCGCGAAGCGCTCCGGCTCACGGCCGTCGCGACGATCGACGGCGAGACGGTGGATGCGGGCAGCATCCGCCCGATCGGACGCACCGGCGCGTATGCGCTGGCGTACGACGGCGGCGAGGTCACCATCACGCTCGCGCCGGCGCGTCTCAGCGCACCGGTGGCTGCGTTGCTCGGCCGTCCGGGCGGGGTAGACGTGCCGCCGGATGAAACCGCCGAGTTCCTGAGCGAGCACTACCCACGGATCGCGCTGACGACCACGGTCCGCGCGGGAGCCGGAGTCGAGCTCCCCGCGCGGCCCGAACCCGCACTCGTGCTGACCATCGTCCACGGGGCCGGTCATGTGCTGACCTACCGCTTCTCGTGGGACTACCCGGGGTCTGCCCGCGTCCCCTTCGACAGCCGAGAGAGCGACCGGATCCGCGACCCCGATTTCGAGTCGGAGGCCGCATCGCGCCTTCGCGCGGCGTGGGCGGAGGCGACGGAGCGGCCGTTGGTGTCGAGCGGCGTTCTCAACGACGTCGCCGCCGCCGAGTTCGCGGCGGAACTCGTTCCCGCGCTCGAGGGCGTCCCCGGGCTCCGAGTCGAGGTCGCCGGCACTCCGCACGCCTATCGTCTCCTCGAAGAGGATCCGCGCATCACCGTCACGACGGTCGAGTCGACCGATCCGGACTGGTTCGATCTGGGCGTGCTCCTCACGATCGACGGCCGCGTGATTCCGTTCACGCCGTTGTTCCGCGCTCTGTCGAAGGGCAAGAAGAAGCTGCTGCTCCAGGACGGCGCCTACTTCTCGCTGTCGCATCCCGCGCTGCAACGGCTCAAAGACCTCCTCGAAGAGGCCGGCGAGCTGGCCGAGTGGGATGCGGGTACGACCCGCATCAGCCGCCACCAGACGGATCTGTGGGCCGACTTCGAGGACCTCGCCGACGAGGCGCAGCCCGCCGTCGCGTGGCGTGCACTGGCGGAGGGGCTGCGCGCCGAGACCCGCGTCGAGCGCACTCCCGCACCCGCGGGGCTTGTGGCATCCCTCCGTCCGTACCAGCAGGACGGGCTCGACTGGCTGGCCTTCCTGTGGCGCCACCGGCTGGGCGGGATCCTCGCGGACGACATGGGCCTCGGGAAGACGCTGCAGATGCTCGCCTTCGTGCAGCACATGCGGGAGCAGGGCGAGACGAGGCCGGTGCTCGTCGTCGCGCCCGCATCCGTGCTCTCGACATGGCGTGCGGAGGCCGCGCGATTCACCCCCGATCTGCGTGTCGAGGTCGTCGATGCGACGACGGGAAAGCGCCGGTCGAGCGTGGGGGATGCGGCTTCGGCGGCCGACATCCTCGTGACGTCGTACACGATCCTGCGGCTGGATGCCGACGCCTTCGCGGGCGTCGAGTGGGCCGCCGTCGTCCTCGACGAGGCGCAGTTCGTCAAGAATCCGCAGACGAAGCTGCACCGCGCCGCCGGGCGCCTGCGTGCCGATGCGCACTACGCCGTGACCGGCACGCCGCTGGAGAACAGCCTGTCTGAGCTGTGGGCGCTCCTCTCGCTCACAGCGCCCGGGCTCTTCGCGTCCGGCCGCCGGTTCCGCGAGGAGTACATCGGTCCGATCGAGAAGGGCAAGGTTCCGGAGAACCAGGAGGGCGGGCCCTTCCGCGCCGGGCGGCTCGCACGACTGCGCCGCCGCATCCGCCCGCTCGTCCTGCGCCGTACGAAGGAGCTCGTCGCAGCCGACCTTCCGCCCAAGCAGGAGCAGCTGCTGCGCATCGAACTCGAACCCGCGCATCGCGCGATCTACGACGCGACGCTCCAGCGGGAGCGGCAGAAGGTCCTGGGGCTTCTCGAGGACCTCGATCGCAACCGGTTCATCGTCTTCCGGTCGTTGACACTGCTGCGCATGCTGAGCCTCGCCCCCGGGCTCGTCGACCCGGACCACGCGCACATCCCGTCGAGCAAGCTCGAGGCCCTGATGGAGCAGCTCGAGCAGATCGTCGCCGAGGGACACCGCGTGCTCGTCTTCAGTCAGTTCACGTCGTACCTCGACCTCGTGCGAGCACGGCTGGAACGCGACGGCGTCGGATACGCGATGCTCGACGGCTCGACGCGGCATCGCGCGCGCGTCATCGAAGGATTCCGTTCGGGGGAGGAGCCGGTGTTCCTCATCTCGCTGAAGGCCGGCGGCTTCGGCCTGACGCTGACGGAGGCGGACTACGTGTTCCTTCTCGATCCGTGGTGGAACCCGGCTGTCGAGGCGCAGGCCGTCGATCGCACGCACCGCATCGGCCAGACCCGTCCCGTGAACGTCTACCGGATGATCGCCGAAGGCACCATCGAGGACAAGGTCATGGCGCTCCAGCAGCGCAAGGCGCGCCTGTTCCAGGCCGTCATGGACGATGACGCACTCTTCGGCCAGGCGCTCACCGCCGACGACATCCGCGGCCTCTTCGACGCCTGACGGCGCTACGCGGCGGCGGCCGTGACGACGCCGAGGCCCGTGCGGAAGCCGTCGCGCCACGAGGCGTATCGCGGCGACCACTCCAGCGCGGCCTTCGCCTTGGCGTTCGACGAACCGCGGGCCGTCGTCATCCACGCGACGCCGAACTCGCCGACCATCGTGCGCGCCACCCAGCCCGGCACGTGCATCGGCCGCTTCGCGCCGACGGCCTGTGCGAGGACGGGGAGCCACTCGGAGACCGGTGCGGGCTCGTCGTCGACGATGTTGTACAGGCCCGGTGCGCCGTGCGACACGGCTGCGGCGGTCGCGGACGCAGCGTCCTCGACGTGGCAGAACGACCAGATCCCGGTTCCGCGGCCGACGATGGGGAACTGCCGCTTGCGCACGACGTCGAGCATCTGGCCGCCCTCGCCGAGCGCCTGGCCAGGGCCGTACAGGTTGCCGTAGCGCAGCGCGAGGCCGCCGGCATCCACCGTCGCGCGTTCCGTGTGGGCGATCGCGGCCAGCGTGCGGCGCACGGCGGGCGCCGGATCCGGATCCAGCGGGTCCTCTTCGGTCTTCACCGGGCCACCGGTGCGTGCGTTCGGCCAGCCCGTGTAGCTCTGCACGAGGATCCGCTCGGTCCCGGCCTCCTGGGCGGCGGCGATGAGCGCGTCGGTGCCGCGTGTGCGCATGTCGTTCGTGGCGGCGAACACCTCGTCGAACCGCTTGAAGTCGAAGCCCGCGGACAACGAGGTGAGCTCGTGGACCACGACGTCGGGGAGCGCCTCGAGCACAGCGCGACGGATGGATGCGGAGTCCCTCCCGTCCATGGTGACGCCGTGGCCGCCGGCGGCCTCGATGCGACGCGCGCCGGTGTCTGTCCGCGAGGTGCCGGTGACGTCGTGTCCCGCGGCGACGAGCAGCGGGACGAGCCGGGAGCCGATCGCACCGGATGCGCCTGCGATGAAGATCTTCATGTCGGGTTTTCCTTTCCTCACCCCCTCCGACGGGCGACGTCTCGGTTTGTGACAGGCTCGAAGAATGGATCTCGCCGTGGAGGCTCCGAGGCTCCGTCCCCTCATGTTCTCGATCGCCTACCGCATGCTCGGCAGCGTCACCGACGCCGAGGACATCGTGCAGGCCGGGATGCTGCGCTTGCACGAGCACGCGCGCACCGGGGAGCGGATCGATCGACCGGACGCGTTCGCCTCGACCGTCACCACCCGCCTGTCGATCGACGCGCTGCGATCAGCCCGGAGGGTGCGGGAGGTGTACGTCGGGCCATGGCTCCCGGAGCCGCTGCTGGCCGACGACGCCGACCCCGCGCACCGCATCGAGCACGACGACACGCTGTCCATCGCGGTGCTGACGATGCTGGAGCGCCTGGGGCCGACGGAAAGGGCGGTGTTCGTCCTGCGCGAGGCACTGGGCTATGAGTACGGGGAGATCGCCGAGATCGTGGAGCGGGAGCCGGCGGCCTGCCGCCAGATCCTCCATCGCGCGCGGCAGCGGGTGTCGGCGGGCCGTGCCGCGTCGAGGGCGACGGATGCCGAGACCCGACGGGTCGTCGACGACTTCGTCCGAGCGCTGCGCGACGGAGATGTCGACGCGGTCATGCGCGTGCTCGCCGACGATGTCGTGCTCATGGCTGACGGCGGCGGCAAGGCGCCCGCCATCCAACGTCCGATGACCGGGGATCTCGCCGTGGCACGGTTCCTCGTCGGGCTCATGCGCCGCGGCGCCGTGCTCGGCGTGGAGCTCGAGCAGACGGTCGCGAATGCGGAGCCCACGCTGCGCTTCCGCGGCGCGGACGGTGCGACCCTGTCGGTCGTGACCCTCCACGTCGAGGACGGTGGCATCCAGGCGATCGCGAACCAGCTGAATCCGGACAAGCTGCAGCACCTCGCCCCCGTGGGGGACCTGTTCGCGCTCCTGCGGGGCGAGGGGGCACCACCGCGGGACTGAGCCCGCACATTTGTTCCGGCCGGTCGCGCGGGTCGCTCCCGAGACCCTCGGATAGGCTCGAACCGTTCGAAACGGGAGGACTCCATGCGAATCACGGGGCTCGGTCACGCCGGCATGTTCATCGAGACCACGGGCGGCAGCATCCTCTGCGACCCCGTTCTCGGGCCGAGCTTCTTCGGCTCGTGGTTCCCGTTCCCGGACAACCGCGGTCTCGACTGGGAGCGCTTCGGGAAGGCCGACTTCCTCTACATCTCGCACCGGCACCGCGACCACTTCGACCCGCGACTGCTCGAGCAGTACGTTCCGAAGGACATCAAGGTCCTGCTGCCCGAGTACCCGACGGACGACCTCGAGACCGACCTCCGCAATCTCGGGTACGACAACATCGTCTACACGCAGGCGGGTGTCTCGCTCGAGTACGGCGAGCTCAAGCTGATGGTCACGCCGCTGCGGGCTCCGTCGGACGGTCCGATCGGCGACTCGTCGCTGAGCGTCGACGACGGCACCGCGAGCATGCTCAATCAGAACGACTCGCACCCTCTGGACCTCGAGAAGCTGCTGTCCTTCTCGAAGCCCGACGCGTACTTCACGCAGGTCTCGGGCGCCATCTGGTGGCCGATGGTCTACGACCTGCCGCAGGACGCCAAGCGGAACTTCGCGAAGCTCAAGCGCGACGCGCAGAACAAGCGCGCCCTGTACTACATCGAGAAGGTGGATGCGGAGCACGTCTTCCCGATGGCGGGACCGCCGATGTTCCTGCGCGAGGAGCTCTTCCGCTACAACGGATGGGGCATCGAGGACGACGCGATCTTCACCGATCAGCAGCAGTTCCTCGACCACATGGCCGTCGAGCGCCCGGACCAGCAGGGTTACCTGTTCGTGCCCGGTACGCAGGTCGACCTCGACCACGCCGACCTCACGGTGACCCAGACCCTGTACACGGACGCCGAGATCGCACGGATCTTCGGCGAGAAGTGGGAGTACCTCGCCGAGCAGCGCGACTCGCGCCAGGACGAGGTCCGCGCCGAGGAGGCACGCCGGGCGCCCGTGCTGCCGCCCGAGGAGATGCTCGCCGCCATCAAGGAGTGGTGGGAGCCGCTCCTGCGCCGTGCCCGCACCATCCGGGACGGCGTCGGCGGCAACGTGCGCTTCCGCATCGGCGAACTCGACATGGTCGTGGACTTCCCGAAGGCGAAGGTCCGCGAGTACGCGGGTGAGGAGTGTATCTACTGGTACACGATCCCCGCAGACCTCGTCTCGACGAACATCGCCGACCACGAGATCGATTGGTCGAACTCGATCTTCCTGTCGATGCAGTTCGAGGTCGGACGCTCCGGCAAGTTCAATGAGTTCCTCACGACGTTCCTGAAGTGCTTGTCGCGGGACCGCATCGAGTACGTCGAGAACTGGTACGCGGAGCAGTCCGACCAGACCGAGGACGCCCAGCTCGGCGACTGGGTGGTGCAGCGGCGCTGCCCGCACCTGCGTGCAGACCTCACCAAGACCGGCAAGATCGAGGACGGCGTGCTGACCTGCAGCCTCCACGACTGGAGCTGGGACCTGCGCAGCGGCAAGTGCCTCACATCGCAGGGGCACTCGATCCGCGCTCATGCGGTCGAGGACGAGCTGTACCGCGACGCGACCGTCCCCGCGGCCTGAGCACGGGCGCGAGCACGGCGACGGCGAGACCCCAGGCGGCGCACGCCACCGACCAGGCCGGCGGCAGCGCGGTCGGGGTCTCGGGCCACGCCCAGGACACGAGTCCGAGGTAGAACGCGCAGACGCCTGCGCTGAGCCCCGTGAACATCCGTCCGCGCGGCCAGAACGCCGCGAGGACCGCGAGTGACGGCAACGCGACGGCGAGCGCCCCCTGCACGCCCAGGTGGTCGATGTCCATCGTGTAGTCCGCATCGATCAGTCGCTGCAGCTCCCGCGGCCACAGCGAGACCGCGTAG
Source organism: Microbacterium candidum (assembly GCF_030315975.1). Taxonomy (GTDB): domain Bacteria; phylum Actinomycetota; class Actinomycetes; order Actinomycetales; family Microbacteriaceae; genus Microbacterium; species Microbacterium candidum. The sequence goes on from NZ_JASXSZ010000003.1 coordinate 249,462, forward strand.
GCGATCCATGCGGGTGCGGCGACCACCGCGACGGCGAGAAGCGGCCCCGCTCGCCGCGGTCGGGTGAGAGCGGGAAGTCGCGGAAGACCGGAGGCGATGAACACCTCACCGGCGAGCAGCGCGATGACGATGCCGAGGCGCCAGTCGGCGGTGGCGACGGCGGCGACCGCCAGGGCGGCGACGGCGACGAGAAGCTGACCCTGCGCGATGTCGGAGAACCGCGGCGCCGCCGCGAGCACGATGAACGGGACCGCCACCAGGACCCCCATGAACAGGCCCCAGCCGGCCTCGAGGACCTGGTACCAGTCCGGGTCCCACGTGACGAGGAGATCGGGGATGCCGAAGCCGGGCACCGTCAGCCAGCTGAGCGCGAAGAGCCCGGCCAGAACGCGACGCGTCACGGTCACCCAGGTGCGCGGCCCGACGGCCGTGATGTCGATCGTCACGGTCAGGCCGCCGCGTGCCGTGCGTCGCGGCCGAGTCGCGCGGTCGCGGACACCAAGCCGACGATGTGCGCGGCTGCGAACGCGGCGACGAGCCCCCAGAGGAGCGGCTCCGTGCCGCCGGTCGTGAAGGACAGGGCGGAGGTAGCGATGGCCCCCACGCCGAGGATGGGGACGACGATGAGCAGAGCGAGACTGACACGGTGCGACATCGCCGGCTGGTGGCGGGTCCGCGCGAGCGTCCAGACGAGCGCTGCGGCGAGCAGCGGCAGCCAGATCCCGACGACCCAGGCGAGCAGAGCTGCTGCGACGGCGGACAGGAGGCCGAGGCCGCCGATGGCGAGCGATGGCGCATCCATCCGGCCGGCGCGGCGGGCGCTCAGTCCCACGAGCGCACCTGTCGTGGCCAGCGCCGCGAGCGCGATGAACGCCGACGAGAGGAGATAGCGGGAGACGGACCACCCGTCGTCGCCGATCCCCATTCCGAACCACGTGATCACGAACGTGCAGAGCCACAGCACGGTGGCGGCGTCGAGGAACACCTCGGCGCGGCGGACGAACAGGGACACGGTTCTCCTCTGGTGGTCTCGAGCGTGCGACGGCGCCGTGGCGCGCCGCACATCGGCGCTGCGCCGATGCCTCTTCAGAGCCTCGGAACAGCGGGGTGATACATCCGGATCCGCGTATCACCGTCGGGGAGGGCGGCTCCTAGTCTGCGGTTCCCACAATCGTGGGACTTATCGACTGAGGAGTCGCACAATGACCACCATCCCTGTCCGTACAGGAGCCGTGACCACGGCGGCTCCGACCCGTGAATCCGCGTTCGCGAAGGCGATGCGGCTCGAGGCGCAGCTGGAGGGCGGCGTGAAGACGCTGCTCGAACGCTGGTCCATCCCGATGCTGCGGATCGCGCTCGGGCTCGTCTTCCTCGTGTTCGGCGTCCTGAAGTTCCTCCCGGGCGTGAGCCCGATCGAGGCTCTCGTCGCCCGTACGTGGAACGTGCTGTCGTTCGGCATGGTCACGGGATACCCGGCGCTGGCGATCACGGCGGCGATGGAGTCGCTCGTCGGCATCCTGCTCGTCGTCGGCGCCTTCCAGCGCTTCGCACTGGCGCTGCTGGCCGTCACGTTCGTCGGCATCCTGTCGCCGCTCGTGTTCTTCACCGGCGACCTGTTCACGCCGGCACCCACGCTCACCGCGCAGTACATCCTGAAGGACGTCGTGCTCGTGTGCGCCGCGCTCGTCGTCGCATCGCGCGCCCTGAAGGCGGCTCCGAAGAAGAGCTGACCGGCTGTGCGAAGGGGCGGGGCGGATCGTCAGGATCCGTCCCGCCCCTTCGCTAGACTGAGGGGACTAGCAACCTTTAAGCCCGTCCTGTGAGGCGGAGAAGGGAGCGGCGGATGAGCGCACGTACCGTGCTGCACGAAGCCGACATCGCCCGTGCCCTGACTCGGATCTCCCACGAGATCCTGGAGTCCAACAAGGGGCCCGACGGTCTGGTGCTCCTCGGCATCCCGACTCGCGGCGTCACCCTCGCCCAGCGCATCGCGCGCCTGCTCGGCGAGATCTCGGGGGAGGCGATCCCCACCGGCGCCCTCGACGTCACGATGTACCGCGACGATCTGCACCGCAACCCGACGCGCACTCCGCAGCCCACGCAGATCCCGGCCGGCGGGATCGACGGCAAAGTCGTCGTCCTCGTCGACGACGTCCTGTTCTCCGGGCGCAGCATCCGCGCCGCGCTCGATGCCCTGCAGGACATCGGCCGCCCCGCGATCGTGCGTCTCGCGACGCTCGTCGACCGCGGGCACCGCGAGCTCCCCATCCGCCCCGACTTCGTCGGCAAGAACCTGCCGAGCGCGCGCGACGAGCGCGTCCGGGTGCGGCTCATCGAGGTCGACGGCGACGACGCCGTCACGATCGAGGGGGAGTGACCGGGATGCGGCATCTGCTCGACACGAAGACCCTCTCCCGCGAGGACGCCCTCCGCATCCTCGATGTCGCGGAGGACATGGCCGACGCGCAGCAACGCGAGGTCAAGAAGCTGCCGGCTCTGCGCGGCAAGACCGTCGTGAACCTCTTCTTCGAGGACTCGACGCGCACGCGCATCTCCTTCGAGGCGGCGGCCAAGCGCCTGTCGGCCGATGTCATCAACTTCTCCGCGAAGGGATCGAGCGTCTCGAAGGGCGAGTCCCTGCAGGACACCGCGCAGACGCTTCAGGCGATGGGGGCGGATGCGGTGGTCATCCGCCACGGCGCGTCGGGGGCCCCCCGCACGCTCGCGACGAGCGGCTGGATCACGGGGAGCGTCCTGAACGCCGGCGACGGCACGCACGAGCACCCCACGCAGGCGCTCCTCGACGCGTACTCGATGCGCAAGCGTCGCTACGGCGCGGACAGCCGCGGGCGGGACCTGGAAGGCTTCCGCGTCACGGTCGTCGGCGACATCCTGCACTCGCGCGTCGCCCGCTCGAACGTGTGGCTGCTGAACACCCTGGGCGCCGAGGTGACGCTCGTGGGTCCGCCGACGCTGATCCCGCAGGACGTCACGGCGTGGCCCGCCCGCATCCTGTTCGACCTGGACGAGGCGATCGCCGACGGCCCCGATGCGCTCATGATGCTGCGCATCCAGCTCGAGCGGATGAACGCCGCGTACTTCCCGAACGAGCGCGAATACACGCGCACATGGGGCCTCGACGCCGACCGGCTGGCGGCCCTGCCCGCCGATAGCATTGTGATGCACCCCGGACCCATGAACCGGGGGCTGGAGATCTCCGCCGACGCCGCCGATTCGCCGCGTTCGACCGTGCTCGAGCAGGTCGCGAACGGCGTCTCGGTGCGGATGGCCGCGCTGTACCTGCTGCTGGCAGGCGAGCGCAACGAGAAGGAGGACGCCCGATGACCGCCCTTCACCCGGATGCCGGCAGCCCCGGCACCACGATCTACCGCGGCGCCCGCATCGAGGGCGGCGACACCGCCGATATCCTCGTCGAGGGAGACCGCATCGCCGAGGTCGGCACGGGTCTCTCGCGGGCCGGCGCGACCGTCGTGGACGTCGACGGACTCGTGGCGCTGCCCGGTCTCGTCGACCTCCACACGCACCTCCGCGAGCCGGGATACGAGGCGTCGGAGACGATCCTCACCGGGTCGCGCGCGGCTGCCGCCGGTGGATACACGGCCGTCTTCGCGATGCCCAACACTTCGCCGGTGGCCGACACCGCCGGTGTCGTGGAGCAGGAGCTGTCTCTCGGCGAGGTCGCGGGCTACGTCACGGTCCAGCCGATCGGCGCCGTCACCGTCGGTCAGAAGGGCGAGCGCCTCGCGGAGCTCGGTGCGATGGCCCGTTCGCGCGCCCGGGTGCGTGTCTTCAGCGACGACGGCTTCTGCGTGTCCGACCCGCTCATCATGCGCCGCGCGCTCGAGTACGTGAAGGCCTTCGACGGCGTGATCGCACAGCACGCACAGGACCCGCGCCTCACCGAGGGCGCGCAGATGAACGAGGGCGCCGTCTCGGCCGAGCTCGGCCTCGCCGGCTGGCCCGCGGTCGCCGAGGAGTCGATCATCGCCCGCGACGTGCTCCTCGCCCAGCACGTCGGCTCGCGCCTGCACGTGTGCCACCTGTCGACGGCAGGCTCGGTCGACATCATCCGCTGGGCCAAGGCCCGCGGCATCCCGGTCACCGCCGAGGTCACCCCTCACCACCTGCTCCTCACGGAAGAGCTCGTGCGCGGCTACGACGCGCGCTTCAAGGTCAATCCGCCGCTGCGCCGCGACGAGGACGTCCTCGCGGTGCGCCAGGGGCTCGCCGACGGCACGATCGACATCGTCGCCACGGACCACGCTCCTCATCCGGACGAGGCGAAGTCGTGCGAGTGGCAGGCGGCCGCGAACGGCATGGTGGGCCTGGAGAGCGCGCTCCGCGTCGTCCAGCAGGCCATGGTCGACACCGGACTGCTCGAGTGGGCCGACGTCGCGCGCGTGATGTCGCGCACGCCCGCGCAGATCGGCCGCCTGGACGGTCACGGGCGCCCGATCGCCGTCGGGGAGCCGGCGGAGCTGACGTTCCACGACCCGTCGGTCGCCGCGGTCTTCGGCTCCGACGACCTCCGCGGCCGCAGCCGCAACTCGCCGTACCTCGGGCGCGAGCTGCCCGGGCGCGTGGTGTGGACGCTGCACCGCGGTGTGCCCACCGTCGCGGACGGCGTCCTGGCCGAGGCTGGAGTCCTCGCGTGAGCCATGTGACGGCGACGATCCTCATCGTCCTGTTCGTCGCAGCCGTCGGCGCGGGTGCGCTGTGGGGCTGGAGCCGCCGCGCGAAGCGCGACGCCACCCCGCTCTTCACAGCCGGAGAGCTTCCCGCGGATGCGCACGTGCACGCATCGTTCGACACGCTCTACGTCGCCACGACTCGGCACGACGAGCCGCTGGAGCGGCTGGCCGCGCCCGGGCTCGGCATGCGGTCGTTCGCCGCGGTCGTGATCGCGGATGCGGGTGTCGAGGTCGACCTCGGCGGAAAGACCCGCTTCGTCCTCAGCCCGGACCGCATCATCGAGGTCGGCCAGTCGACGGTCGTGATCGACCGCGTCGTCGAGAAGGACGGTCTCGTCCGCCTCGTGTGGCGCACCGACGCCGACACGACGGTCGACTCGTACTTCCGCCCGACGGATGCCTCGGCCCGCGCCCTCGCGGACGCGATCCACGACATCCTCCCCGAATCTGCGCAGGGCCCCGACACCGGATCGGGCCCCGCATCCGCCACAGACTCCCAGACAGGAGCCGACGCATGACCTTCACCACAGACCCCGCCGTCCTCGTCCTCGAGGACGGCACCCGCCACGTCGGACGCGCCTATGGCGCCCGCGGCACGACCCTGGGCGAGGTCGTCTTCGCCACCGGCATGACCGGCTACCAGGAGACCCTCACCGACCCGTCCTACGCCGGCCAGATCGTGCTGCAGACGGCGCCGCACATCGGCAACACCGGCATGAACGACGAAGACCCGGAATCGCGCCGCATCTGGGTCGCGGGCTACATCGTGCGCGACCCCTCCCGCGTCGTGTCTAACTGGCGCGCCGACGAGTCGCTCGACGACGCCCTCGTGAACGACGGCATCGTCGGGATCAGCGGCATCGACACCCGCGCGGTCACCCGGCACATCCGGTCCGCGGGCAGCATGCGCGGCGGGATCTTCTCCGGGGACGCCGCATCCATCGACCCGGACGAGCAGGTGCGCATCGTGCGCGAGGCGCCGCAGATGGCCGGCCTGAACCTCTCCGCCGAGGTCTCGGTGGCCACCGCCGAGGTGACCCGGGCGACAGGGGAGCGGATCGGCAACCTCGCCGTCCTCGACCTCGGCGTCAAGCAGGCGACGATCGACAACCTCGCCGCGCGGGGCTTCGACGTGCACGTCCTGCCGCAGGACGTCACGATCGACGACATCCGCGCGATCGACCCTGTCGCCGTCTTCTACTCGAACGGACCGGGCGATCCCGCGGCCTCGGGCGACCACGTCGAGCTGCTGCGCGCCGTCCTCGACGAGCGGCTGCCGTTCTTCGGCATCTGCTTCGGCAACCAGCTCCTCGGCCGCGCCCTCGGCTTCGGCACGTACAAGCTGCCCTTCGGCCACCGCGGCATCAACCAGCCCGTGCTCGACAAGGCGACGGGCCGCGTCGAGATCACGGCGCACAACCACGGCTTCGCGGTCGACGCGCCGATCGAGGGCGAAGTGGAGAGTCCGAACGGCTACGGCCGCGTCGAGGTCAGCCACATCGGCCTCAACGACCGTGTCGTCGAAGGGCTGCGCGCCCTCGACATCCCGGCGTTCTCGGTCCAGTACCACCCGGAGGCGGCGGCAGGCCCGCACGACGCCAACTACCTCTTCGACCGCTTCCGCGACCTGGTCGTCGCCAACCTGGAGACCCACAAGAATGCCTAAGCGCGACGACATCAAGAGCGTCCTGGTCATCGGATCCGGGCCGATCGTGATCGGCCAGGCGTGCGAGTTCGACTACTCGGGGACGCAGGCCTGCCGCGTGCTGCGCGAAGAGGGCGTACGCGTCATCCTCGTCAACTCCAACCCGGCCACGATCATGACCGACCCAGACTTCGCCGACGCGACCTACATCGAGCCGATCACGCCCGCCGTGATCGAGACGATCATCGCGAAGGAGAAGCCGGATGCGATCCTGCCGACCCTCGGCGGCCAGACGGCCCTGAACGCCGCGATGGCCCTGCACGCGCAGGGGATCCTCGACAAGTACGGCGTCGAGCTCATCGGCGCCAAGGTCGATGCCATCCAGAAGGGCGAGGACCGCCAGATCTTCAAGGAGCTCGTGATCGAGGCGGGGGCGGATGTCGCGGACTCCGTGATCTGCCACTCGATGGAAGACCTCCTCGCCGGGGCTGAGAAGCTCGGCTACCCGCTCGTCGTCCGCCCCTCGTTCACGATGGGCGGCCTCGGCTCCGGCTTCGCATACGACGAGGCGGACCTCCGTCGCATCGGCGGCGCGGGCCTCCACGACTCGCCCACCAACGAGGTGCTCCTCGAGGAGTCGATCCTCGGCTGGAAGGAGTACGAGCTCGAGCTCATGCGCGACACGGCCGACAACACGGTCGTCGTCTGCTCGATCGAGAACGTCGACCCGGTCGGCGTCCACACGGGCGACTCGATCACGGTCGCCCCGGCGCTGACCCTCACCGACCGCGAGTACCAGAAGCTGCGCGACATCGGCATCGACATCATCCGCGCCGTGGGCGTCGACACCGGCGGCTGCAACATCCAGTTCGCGGTGAACCCCGACAACGGGCGCATCATCGTCATCGAGATGAACCCGCGGGTGTCGCGCTCGTCGGCGCTCGCGTCGAAGGCGACGGGGTTCCCGATCGCCAAGCTCGCCGCGAAGCTCGCGATCGGCTACCGCCTCGACGAGGTGCCCAACGACATCACGCAGGCGACCCCCGCGAGCTTCGAGCCGACGCTCGACTACGTCGTCGTGAAGGTCCCTCGCTTCAACTTCGAGAAGTTCCCGAACGCGGACACGACCCTCACGACCACCATGAAGTCGGTCGGCGAGGCGATGGCGATCGGCCGCAACTTCTCGACGGCGCTGAACAAGGCGCTCCGCTCGCTGGAGAAGCGCGGGTCGAGCTTCCACTGGGGCGAGGAGCCGCGCTCGGTCGCCGAGCTCGTCGAGGCGTCGAAGGTCCCGACCGACGGCCGGATCATCCTCGTGCAGCAGGCGCTGCGCAAGGGTGCGACCGTCGAGCAGCTGTTCGAGGCGACCAAGATCGACCCGTGGTTCCTCGACCAGATCGTGCTGATCAACGAGGTCGCCGAGTTCGTCGGCAAGGCGCCGGAGCTGGATGCCGCGACCCTCCGCATCGCGAAGGAGCACGGCCTCAGCGACGCCCAGATCGCGCAGCTGCGCGATGAGAGCGAGGCCGAGGTCCGCGGCGTGCGTCACGGCCTGGGCGTGCGCCCCGTGTACAAGACGGTGGACACGTGCGCCGGCGAGTTCCCCGCGCTGACGCCCTACCACTACTCGAGCTACGACTTCGAGACCGAGGTCCGGCCGTCCGAGCGCACGAAGGTCGTCATCATCGGCTCGGGCCCGAACCGCATCGGCCAGGGCGTCGAGTTCGACTACTCCTGCGTGCACGCGTCCTTCGCCCTCGCCGACGCCGGATACGAGACCGTCATGGTCAACTGCAACCCCGAGACGGTGTCCACCGACTACGACACGAGTGACCGGCTGTACTTCGAGCCGCTGACCCTCGAGGACGTCCTCGAGGTCCTGCACGCGGAGGCGCAGTCCGGCAAGATCCTCGGCGTGGTCTGCCAGTTGGGCGGCCAGACGCCGCTCGGTCTCGCGAAGGGCATCCAGGATGCCGGGTACGCGATCCTCGGCACGAGCCCCGAGGCCATCGACCTCGCGGAGGAGCGGAGCCTGTTCAGCGGCATCCTCGACGCCGCGGGCCTCGTCGCCCCCCGGCACGGCACAGCCACGGACGTCGAGGGCGCCGTCGCGATCGCCGAAGACATCGGCTACCCGGTGCTCGTGCGCCCGAGCTTCGTGCTCGGCGGCCGCGGCATGGAGATCGTCTACGACACCGCCACGCTGCGCGACTACTTCGTGCGCGTCGCCGACCAGGCGATCATCGGGCCCGGCGCGCCGCTGCTCGTCGACCGCTTCCTCGACGATGCGATCGAGATCGACGTCGACGCGCTGTACGACGGCGCCGAGCTGTACGTCGGCGGCGTCATGGAGCACCTCGAGGAGGCCGGCATCCACTCCGGCGATTCCAGCTGCACCCTGCCGCCGGTGAGCCTCGGCCGCACCGACGTCGACCGCGTCCGCGAGGCGACCCTCGCGATCGCGGAGGGCATCGGCGTGCGCGGGCTCCTGAACGTCCAGTTCGCCATCAGCGCCGACGTCCTCTATGTGATCGAGGCGAACCCGCGCGCGAGCCGCACGGTGCCGTTCGTCTCGAAGGCGCTCGGCATCCCGCTCGCGAAGGCCGCGTCGCGCATCATGGCCGGTGGGACGATCGCGGAGCTCAAGGCGGAGGGGCTGCTGCCCACCCTCGACGGCTCACGCGTGCCGCTGGACGCCCCGGTCGCCGTCAAGGAGGCCGTGCTGCCTTTCAAGCGCTTCCGCACGAAGGAGGGCCACACCGTCGACTCCGTACTGGGCCCCGAGATGCGCTCGACCGGCGAGGTCATGGGCATCGACCGCGACTTCCCGACCGCGTTCGCGAAGAGCCAGGACGCCGCTTACGGCGGGATGCCACTGTCCGGCACCGTCTTCATCTCGGTCGCCGACGGCGACAAGCGTGCCGTCATCCTCCCCGCGCACCGGCTGCAGCAGCTCGGCTTCACGCTCGTCGCGACCGAGGGCACGGCGGAGATCCTCGCCCGCAACGGCATCGACGTGGGCGTGGTCCGCAAATTCAGCGAGACGCAGGAGGGCGGCGAGCGCAACATCGTCGACCTCATCAACGCCGGCGAGATCGACATCGTGGTGAATACTCCGAGCGGCATGTCCGCCCGTGCCGACGGCTACGAGATCCGCGCCGCGGCGGTCGCCGCCGACAAGGCGCTGTTCACGACCATCGCGACGCTCGGCGCCGCGGTGACGGCGATGGACGCCATGCAGGACGGCTACGAGGTCACGAGCCTGCAGGAGTACGCGGTGGCCCGAGCGAGCCGCTCGTGAGCGACTTCGGCGCACGGCTGGCCGCCGCGTTCCACACGCACGGCCGGCTGTGCGTCGGCATCGACCCGCACGAGGCGCTGCTCGCCGAGTGGGGGCTTCCGGAGTCCGCCGCCGGCGCCCGGGAGTTCGGGCTGCGGACGGTGGATGCGGCGGCCGGCCGTGTCGGAATCGTGAAGCCGCAGGTGTCGTTCTTCGAGCGGCACGGATCGGCCGGGTTCGCCGCCCTCGAGGATGTGCTCGCCGCCGCCCGCGCGGCGGGTCTCCTCGTGATCGCGGATGCGAAGCGCGGGGACATCGGCTCGACGATGGACGCCTACGGCCGCGCGTGGCTGACTCCGGGCTCGCCGCTCGAGGCCGACGCGCTGACCGTGAGCCCGTACCTCGGCGTCGGCGCGCTGTCCGGGACGTTCGACGTCGCCGCACAGCACGGCAAGGGCCTGTTCGTCCTCGCGGCCACGAGCAATCCTGAGGGCGCGGTGCTGCAGTCCGCAGCGGCGGGGGAGCGCACCGTCGCGGCGCAGGTCGCCGCGGAGGTCGGCGAGCGCAACGGCGGCGCACAGCTCGGATCGTTCGGCCTCGTGGTCGGGGCGACGCTCGACCGAGGCGCATTCGGCCTCACCGACGAGGTGCTGTCCGGGACGCCCATCCTCGCGCCGGGCTTCGGCTTCCAGGGCGCGCGGCCCGCGGACCTCGGCCGGCTCTTCGACGCGGTGGCCGTGAACGTCGTCGCGAGCGAGAGCCGCAGCATCCTCTCGGCGGGACCGGAGGGGATCTCCGCGCGCATCGCGGAGCGTGCCGCGCTGTACGCTTGAAGATCCCATGCCTGACACCCGAACTCCGCTCGATGGGGCTCCGCCCCAAACCCCCGGCGCGCCAGCACGACCGCTGAATGGGGCTCCGGCCCACACCCCCGGCGCGCCGGCGCGACCGCCCGAGGTCGACCGGGTCGCGGCCTCTCGCAACGCCGTCGCGGCCCGCCGCGCACGCGCCAGCCTGAAGCGCGATCTCGCGACTCGCGTCGTCTCCCCGCAGACCGTCCTCACCCGTGCCGCCGCGGCTCCGACCTCAGCCGCCGGCACCCTGCGCATCACCGATTTCCTGACGTCGCTCCCGGCGATCGGGGAGGGAAAGCGCGACCGCATCCTCGACTCGCTCGCGATCTCCCCGGTCAAGCGGCTGGGCGGTCTCGGCTCCCGCCAGCGCGTGGCCCTCCAGGAGTGGCTGGACGATCGGATGCCGGAGCCGGAGCCACGGGGCGGCCGCAGCCGCCTCATCGTGCTCGCGGGTCCCACCGCGGTCGGCAAGGGCACGGTGGCCGCGCACATCCGCGATCATCACCCGGACATCCACCTGTCCGTCTCCGCGACGACGCGGCCCCCGCGCCCGGGCGAGGTCGACGGCATCCACTACTTCTTCGTCGACGATGCGGAGTTCGATCGGCTCGTGGCGACCGGCGCGCTGCTCGAGCACGCGACCGTCCACAACAAGTACCGCTACGGGACGCCTCGCGAGCCCATCGAGCACGTGGTGGATGCGGGCGGCACGGCTCTCCTCGAGATCGATCTGCAGGGCGCTCGCCAGGTGCGGGCGGCCGCACCGGACGCGACCCTGGTGTTCCTGCTTCCGCCGAGCTGGGACGAACTGGTCCAGCGGCTCGTCGGCCGAGGCACCGAGGACGCCGAGGAGCGGGCGCGTCGTCTGCGCACCGCGAAGGTCGAGCTGGCCGCCCAGAACGAGTTCGACTACCGCGTCGTGAACGAGGATGTCGCCACAGCGGCCGCGGAGGTCGTAGAATTGGCTCAGGCGCCTTTGCGCGCGCTTCCGCGCGCCTGAGCGCCGCCTCTTTGCCGCCGACATCCGAACCAGGAGGTTCCGCCATGGCCGGAAACAACCAGGGCATCATCGAGCCCGCGATCGACAGCCTTCTCGAGAAGGTCGACTCGAAGTACCAGCTCGTGATCTACGCATCGAAGCGCGCGCGTCAGATCAACGACTACTACTCCGACCTGCACGAGGGGAACCTGTTCGACAACGTCGGGCCGCTCGTCGACTCCACCGTCGAGGACAAGCCGCTCACGGTCGCCCTCCACGAGATCAACGAGGACAAGCTCCGCCTCCGCCACGCGGAGTGATCCGAGTCGCACTGTTGCCACGGCCGGGGACGATGTCCCCGGCCGTCGGCATACTGGAAGAACCGCCTCACCCGATCCTGGAGCGTCGATGACCGAGCTGCGCCTGTTCACCTCCGAATCCGTCACCGAGGGCCACCCCGACAAGATCTGCGACCAGATCTCCGACAGCATCCTCGACGCGATCCTCACCGACGACCCCGACGGGCGCGTCGCGGTCGAGACCCTCGTCACGACGGGGCTCGTCCATGTGGCCGGGGAGGTGTCCACGAGCACCTACGTCGAGATCCCGGCGATCGTGCGCGACGTCGTGACCGGCATCGGCTACACGTCGAGCGACATGGGCTTCGACGGCGACTCGTGCGGCGTCAGCGTGTCGATCGGACAGCAGTCGCCCGATATCGCCGCCGGTGTCGGCAACGCGCTCGAGCACCGCGAGGGCGGCTCTGTCGACCCGCGCGACGCGCAGGGCGCCGGCGACCAGGGCATCATGTTCGGCTACGCGACGACCGAGACGCCGCAGCTGATGCCGATGGCCATCTGGACGGCTCACCGCCTGTCCGAGCGTCTCTCCGAGGCGCGCCGCAGCGGTGAGCTGCCCTTCCTGCGCCCTGACGGCAAAACCCAGGTGACCCTCGGCTACGAGGGCGCCGTGCCCAAGACGATCGAGTCGGTCGTGCTCTCGACGCAGCACCACCCCGACATCTCGCAGGACGAGCTGCGCGCCCTCGTGCGCGCCGAGGTCATCGACCCGGTGCTGGCGACGACGGGGCTCGACCACGACGACGTCACGTATCTCGTGAACCCTGCGGGCCCGTTCGTCATCGGCGGACCGAAGGGCGATGCCGGCCTCACCGGCCGCAAGATCATCATCGACACCTACGGCGGGGCCTCGCGCCACGGCGGCGGTGCGTTCAGCGGCAAGGACCCGTCGAAGGTCGACCGCTCGGCGGCGTACGCCATGCGCTGGGTCGCGAAGAACGCGGTCGCGGCGGGCTTCGCCGACCGCCTCGAGGTCCAGGTCGCTTACGCCATCGGCGCGGCGCATCCCGTCGGCCTGTACGTCGAGAGCTTCGGCACGGGGCATGTCGCCGACGAGGCGATCGTCAGCGCGATCCGCGAGGTGTTCGACCTGCGGCCCAAGGCGATCATCGACGACCTCGATCTCCTCCGCCCGATCTACCGGCAGACGGCCGCATTCGGGCATTTCGGTCGCGAGCTGCCCGATTTCACGTGGGAGCGTCTCGACCGCGTCGACGACCTGCGTCGCGCGGCCGGCCTCTGACGCCGGGAGCACGATGACTTCCGGCGCCGCGCCGCAGCGCATCGCGTCGGTGCTCATCGATTCGCCGCTGCCGCAGCTCGACAGGCTGTTCGACTATGCGGTGCCGTCCGAGCTCCGGGGCGACGCCGTCCCCGGCGTGCGCGTCCGCGTGCCGCTGCGCACCGCGGGCCGCGTCGTCGACGGCTTCGTCGTCGGCGTGCGCGATGCCGAGCGCGAGACCGATGGGGCCCTCGCAGGCCTGGATGCCGCGCCCCGGCCGCTCTCGGAGATCGAGTCGGTGGTCGGGTCGGTGCCGGTGCTCCCTGAGCGCCTCTATACGCTCGCCCGCCGGGTCGCCGACCGTGCGGCGGGTTCGGCCGGCGACGTCCTCCGGCTCGCCGTGCCCAAGCGCATGGTGCGCGTCGAGAAGCTCTGGTGCGCCGCCGATCCGCCCGTCGCCGAGCCGGTGACGGACGATTCGGTCGCCTGGGCACGCGCCGAGCTCGAGCCGTTCCCGCAACTCGCCGAAGCCATCGCCGAGAGCCGTCGTCTGGCGGTGGATGCACCGCCGGCGCCGACGCGGCTGCCGTCCGGAGAGACCGTCGGGCGGTGGGCGACGCTGCTCGCAGCGGCCGCGACGCAGGTGCTCGCCGCCGGCCGCAGCGTCGTGCTCGTGGTACCCGACCATCGCGACCTCGACGCCGTCGCTGCCGCCCTGGAAGGGAGGGTGCCCGCATCCGCTCTCGTCCGCGACGATTCGCGCCAGAGCGGGCCCGCCCGTTACGGCGCGTATCTGCGCCGGCTGGCAGCGGCCCCCTGCATCGTCCTCGGCAATCGCTCGGCCGTCTACGCGCCGGTGACCGACCTCGGGCTCGTCGGGGTGTGGGACGACGGCGACCCGCTGCTCGCGGAGCCCCTGAGTCCGGGCGTCCACGCCCGTGACGCCGCACTCGTGCGCCAGGAGCTCGAGGGCGGGGCGCTCCTGTTCCTCGGTCACACGCGCACGACGGATGTCGAACGGCTCGTCTCGATCGGATGGGTCGACGATGCCCCCGCCGCGCGGCGTCAGTCGGCGCGCGTCGTGCTGAGTCCGCCCGACGATCGAGGGGCCCGCATCCCCTCCGCAGCCTGGGCGGCCGCTCGTGCCGCGCTCGCCGACGGTCCTGTCCTCGTGCAGGTGGCTCGGCCGGGGTACGCCCCGACGCTCGTGTGCGCGGACTGTCGTCGTCCGGCGCGCTGCGCGCACTGCGGCGGGCCGCTGCGGGCGCGCCGACCGGGATCCGTGCCTGAATGCGCCTGGTGCGGCCGCGCTGCGAATCCCTGGACGTGCGGAAACTGCGGCTCCACCAAGGTGCGCATGGCGTCCTCGGGCAGCGAGCGCACCGCCGACGAGCTCGGCCGCGCGTTCCCCGGCGTGCGGATCGTCGTCGCGGACGGCGCACATCAGGTCCTTCGCGTCGACGCCCGTCCTGCCCTCGTGATCGCCACCCGCGGCGCTGAGCCGGTGGCCGACGGCGGCTATCGCGCGGTGCTCCTCCTGGACGGCGAGCGGATGCTCATGTCGGAGGATCTCCGGATCGGCGAGTCCTGCCTGCGCTGGTGGTCGAACGCCGCAGCCCTGGCGCATCCGGGTGCGCCCGTGCATCTCGCGGGGGTCGTCGGGCCCGTCGCGCGTGCCCTCGCGACATGGTCGCAGCCGGCGTACGCACGTGGCGAACTCGCGGTGCGTGCACCGCTTCGGATGCCACCGGCGGTCCGTGTCGCCGCGATCGAGGGCGTACCGGCCGCGATGACCGCAGCACTCGCCGCCCTCCGCGAAGCCGTGCCCGCTCTCACCGACGACGCCCTCGTCGGTCCGGTCGGGATCGAGGGGGCGGATGCGGCGGCCCAGCGCGCCCTCGTGCGGTTCGACTACGGCCAGGGGAAGGCCGTCGCGGAGAGCCTGCGGGCTTCGGTCGTCCATGCGGCTCTCACGTCGCGCCGAGCACCCCGCGACCGCGGGGCGCGCCCCCGCAATACACTCAGAGTGCGGCTCGACGTGCTCGAGCCCGAGCTGTGAGGAGATCCATGCGCGTCGTCTTCGCCGGGACCCCCGACCCGGCCGTCCCCTCGTTGCGCCTGCTGGCGGCGACCGAGCACGAGATCGTCGGCGTCGTGAGCCGCAACGATGCCCCGCTCGGGCGCAAGCGGGTGATGACCCCGTCGCCGACGGCGGGTGCGGCGGACGAGCTCGGCCTACCGGTCATCAAGACGGATCGTCTGGATGCGGCGGCCACGGAACAGATCGCGGCGCTCGAGCCCGACCTGGGTGTCATCGTCGCGTACGGAGGGCTCGTCCGCGAACCCCTCCTTTCGGCCCCGCGCCTCGGCTGGATCAACCTGCACTTCTCGCTGCTGCCGCTGTGGCGGGGTGCGGCGCCCGTGCAGCACGCCCTCATCGCGGGCGACGCGGTGGTCGGCGCGGCGGTGTTCCAGCTCGTCCCGGAACTCGACGCGGGCGACGTGTTCGACGCGATCGAGTACCGGCCCGAGCCCGATGCCACGTCCGGCGACGTCCTGGACGCCCTCGCCCACCGCGGCGCGTACCTTCTGCGCAGCGTGGTCGATGGCCTCGCCGCGGGCACGGCGATCGCGAGGCCCCAGGAGGGCACGCCCACCTTCGCACCCAAGCTCAGCCTCGACGACGGCTGGATCCGCTGGGGCGAGTCCGCACACGCCGTGCTGAACCGGGTCCGCGGCGTCACGCCGGAACCCGGCGCCCACTCCGACCTCGATGGCACGCGTCTCAAGGTCCTCGCCGCGCGGGCCGCCGACTCCGGCGACGAGCTCCCGCCCGGACAGGTCGAGCTGCGCGGACGCGCTGTCCTCGTCGGGACCGCGGACGAGCCGATCGCGCTGGTGACCGTCCAGCCCGCGGGCCGCGGCGCGATGGCGGCAGCGGACTGGTGGCGCGGGCTCCGCACCGTCGGACCGGTGGTCCTGCGATGAGCGCGCCCGCACACCACAGCCGCAACCGCCCGCCCGTGCGGCCGCGGCGCGACCCGCGCACCGGCAGCGCCCGCGCCGTCGCGTTCGAGACGCTCCGGGCCGTGCACGAGTCCGACGCCTACGCCAACCTTGTGCTCCCGAAGGCCATCGCCGCCGCCGGACTCACGGGAGCCGATGCGGGTCTCGCGACCGAGCTCACGTACGGCACGCTCCGCCGCCAGGGGACGTACGACGCGATCATCGCCCTCTCCGCCGATCGCGGCGCGCACGAGATCGACCCGCCGGTGCTCGACGCCCTCCGCCTCGGCGTCCATCAGCTCCTCTCGACTCGCATCGCCTCGCACGCCGCGGTGAACGAGACCGTGGACCTCGTGCGTTCTGCGCGCGGCAAAGGCGCGGCCGGGTTCGCGAACGCCGTGCTCCGGCGCATCTCCCGCGACACGCCGGGGGAGTGGATGGCGCGGGTCGAAGCATCCGCCCGCTCGGACGACGAGCGCATCGGGCTGTCGAGCGCGCATCCGGTTTGGGTCGTCCGGGCGCTGCGCCGCGCTCTGGCCGCCGAGGGCAGGGCGGATGAGCTCGAAGACCTGCTGCACGCCGACAACGAGGCTCCTCGGGTCACGATGACGGCCCTCCCGGGCTTGGCAGAGGTCCCCGCCGACGCGACCCCGACGCTGTATTCGCCGACCGGGTTCCGGGCCGGCGGCGGCGATCCCGAACCCATCGTCTCGGGATCCGAAGGCCGCCTTCGCGTGCAGGACGAGGGCTCGCAGCTGGCGGCCTACGCACTTGTAAACGCCGCGCCGATCCGGCCCGGCGAGCGCTGGCTGGACCTGTGCGCGGGGCCGGGTGGGAAGACCGCGCTGCTGGCCGCCGAGGCGCTCGCACACGGCGCGCAACTCGAGGCCAACGAGATCTCGCCGGTCCGTGCGGGTCTCGTCCGGCAGGCCCTCGCCGCCGTGCCGCTCGATGTGCCGGTCAGCGAAGAGGACGGCCGGGTCCGCGCATCCGCTTCCCTCGCGACCTACGACCGCATCCTCGTGGATGCGCCCTGCACCGGGCTCGGAGCGCTGCGACGCCGGCCGGAGGCCCGCTGGCGCAAGAGCCCCGCGGACGTGCCGGAACTGGTCGCGCTGCAGCGGGAGCTCGCCTCGACGGCGATCGGCGCGCTGAAGCCGGGCGGCATCCTCGCGTACGTGACGTGCTCCCCGCACCTGGCGGAGACGAGCAGCGTCGTCGCCGACCTCAGACGCGACTGGGGTGATGAGATCGAGGAGCTGGATGCACGCGCGGTCGTGCAGTCGGTGGCGCGAGAGCCCCTCGATCTCGCGGCGCCGTCGGACGGCTCTGGTCGCGTGCAGCTCTGGCCGCACCGGCACGGGACGGATGCGATGTTCATCGCGCTGTTCCGCAAGCGTTGACACGGCGCGAGCACGGCCAGCGGGTCGCGCCCGCCCGGACCGTCATAATGGGCGCGTGCCCGAACTTCCCGCCGCGCCCCGCATCAACCCCAGCATCCTCGCCGCCGATTTCGCGAACATGCAGGCAGACCTGGCCCGCATCGCCACGGCCGACTACGTCCATGTCGACGTCATGGACAACCACTTCGTCCCGAATCTGACGTTCGGTCCCCAGATGGTGGAGCGCGTGCAGGCCACGAGCCCGATCCCCCTGGACGTGCATCTCATGATCGCCGACCCGGACCGCTGGGCCCCCGGTTACGCCGAGCTCGGCGCGGCATCCGTCACCTTCCACCTCGAGGCGGCGACCGAGCCGGTCGCCCTCGCCCGGCGTCTGCGGGCGATCGGCGCTCGCGCGGGCGTCGCGGTGAAGCCCGCCACCCCGGTCGAGGGCCTGTACGACATCCTCGACGACTTCGACCAGATCCTCGTGATGACGGTCGAGCCCGGCTTCGGCGGGCAGTCGTTCATGCCGGAGACGATGCCGAAGCTGCGGCGCCTCGCCGACGAAGCCCGCAGGCGGGGGAGCGCGGTCTGGCTGCAGGTCGACGGGGGGATCGCCGCATCCACCATCGAGCAGGCGGCGGAGGCCGGCGCGGACACGTTCGTCGCCGGCTCCGCGGTCTTCGGCGCCGCAGACCCCGAGGCGGCGATCGCCGGGCTCCGTGCAACCGCAGCACAGCACCGGCACTGAGCCGTCACGCGGTCCTCGGCCCCTCGGGGCTTCGCTACGCTGGAACAGTGAAGACGTTCGACACGCTGTTCGCTGAGCTCACCGCGACCGCGGCCGAGCGACCCGCCGGTTCCGGCACGGTCGCCCGCCTCGACGCGGGCGTGCATGCGATCGGCAAGAAGATCGTCGAGGAAGCCGCCGAGGTGTGGATGGCGGCCGAGTACGAGTCGAAGGATGCCGCGGCCGAGGAGATCTCGCAGCTGCTTTACCACCTCCAGGTGATGATGATCGCGAAGGGTCTCCAGCTGGAGGACGTCTACCGACATCTGTGAGCGAACGACCCTCCCGTACGCCACGACCCGAAAGCACAATCCGATGCTGCGAATCGCCGTGCCCAACAAGGGCTCCCTGGCCGACACGGCCGCCGACATGCTCGCGGAGGCCGGATACACCGGCCGACGCGACGCCAAAGACCTGTATGTCTCCGACCCGCAGAACGAGGTCGAGTTCTTCTACCTGCGCCCGAAGGACATCGCGACCTATGTCGGGTCGGGCGCCCTCGACGTCGGCATCACCGGCCGCGATCTCCTCCTCGACGCGCGGATGCCCGGCGCGCGCGAGATCGAGCAGCTCGGCTTCGCTGGCTCGACGTTCCGCTTCGCGGGCCCTCCCGGCCGCTTCCACTCGCTCGAGGACCTCCACGGGCTCCGCGTCGCGACCGCGTACCCGGGGCTCGTCGACGGCTACCTCGACACGCACGGCGTCGCCGTGGACCTCGTTCCCCTCGACGGCGCGGTGGAATCCGCCGTGCAACTGGGGGTCGCGGACGCCGTCGCCGACGTCGTGTCGACCGGCACGACGCTGCGTCAGGCGGGCCTCGAGATCTTCGGGCCGGTCCTGCTCGAGTCCGAAGCCGTCCTCATCGCCGGACCGACCGATCCGGAAGGTGCCGACACGTTCCTGCGGCGCTTGCGCGGCGTCATGGTCGCCCGCCGCTTCGTGCTGGTCGACTACGACCTGCCCGCGGCCCTCGTCGACCAGGCGGTCGCGATCGCGCCGGGCATCGAGTCGCCTACGATCTCTCCGCTGCGCGACCCGGAGTGGGTCGCCGTGCGGGTGATGATCCCACGCACGGGCGTGAACCAGATCATGGATCAGCTGTACGACATCGGCGCCCGCGCGATCCTCGTCACGGCGATCCACGCCGCGAGGCTCTGAGATGTCCCTTGCAGCCCGCGTCATCCCGTGTCTCGATGTGGCCGGCGGCCGCGTCGTGAAGGGCGTGAACTTCGAGAACCTGCGCGACATGGGCGACCCGGTCGAACTCGCCCGCGTGTACTTCGCCCAGGGCGCGGACGAGCTGACGTTCCTCGACGTGACCGCGACGGTCGACGAGCGCGCCACGACGTACGACGTCGTCCGCCGCACCGCCGAGCAGGTCTTCATCCCGCTCACCGTCGGCGGGG
This sequence comes from Microbacterium candidum, assembly GCF_030315975.1. Taxonomy (GTDB): domain Bacteria; phylum Actinomycetota; class Actinomycetes; order Actinomycetales; family Microbacteriaceae; genus Microbacterium; species Microbacterium candidum. The sequence goes on from NZ_JASXSZ010000003.1 coordinate 269,100, forward strand.
GCATCCGCTCCGCAGACGACGTCGCGCGCCTGCAGGGCGTCGGAGCCGACAAGGTCGGCGTCAACTCGGCCGCCATCGCCCGGCCTGCGCTCGTCGACGAGATCGCCGACCGCTTCGGCGCGCAGGTGCTCGTCCTCTCGCTCGACGTCAAGCGCTCGCCCTCGACCGCATCCGGATTCGTCGTCACGACTCACGGCGGCCGCACCGAGACCGCCCTCGACGCCCTCGAGTGGGCGCGCGAGGCGATCGAGCGCGGCGCCGGCGAGCTTCTCGTGAACTCGATCGACGCCGACGGGACGAAGGCGGGCTTCGACCTGGAGCTCGTCGGCCTCATGCGGGAGATCGCGAGCGTGCCGGTGATCGCCTCCGGCGGCGCCGGGCGCGCCGAGGACTTCGCACCCGCCATCCACGCCGGTGCGGACGCCGTCCTCGCCGCATCCGTGTTCCACTCCGGCCAGCTGACGGTCGGCGACGTGAAGCGCGCGCTGGCCGCGGACGGCATCGAGATCCGCGAGACGGAGGAACAGCCGTGACCGAGACGGTCGAAGAGCGCGTGGCACGCGTCGCCTACAACGCCGACGGGCTGGTCGCCGCGATCGTCCAGCAGTGGGACACCCTGGAGGTCCTCATGCTGGGGTGGATGGATGCCGAGGCCCTCCGCCGCACACTGACGAGCGGCCGCGTCACGTTCTGGTCCCGTTCGCGCCAGGAGTACTGGCGGAAGGGCGACACGTCGGGCAACATCCAGCTCGTCCGCGGCGCGCGTCTCGACTGCGACGGCGACGCGATCCTCCTCCAGGTCGACCAGGTCGGCCCGGCGTGCCACACCGGCACGCGCACGTGCTTCGACGCCGACGACCTCGAACCGGTCAGGGGCCCGGAGCTGTGAGGCGCCGGGCGAAGCTCACGTCGATCGTGCTGATGCTGATCGCGGGTGCGACCGGTGTCATCTCGTCGACGCAGACGTGGCTCGAGGTGACGATCAGCGGAGTGTCGGCGCACAGCCTCCCGGTTCCGGGCGCCTCGGCGGTGCAGGTGCTCGCCCCCCTGTGTCTGGCCGTCCTCGCCCTGGGGCTCGCCCTCTCGATCGTCGGCCGCGTGCTGCGCTACGTCTTCGGGGCCCTGGCGCTCGTCATCGCGTTGGTCCTCGGCTGGCTGACCGCGCAGATCGTGTTCACCATGCCGGTCGCCGCGGTGCAGACCGTCGTGACGAAGGCGACCGGCATCGCGGGGCTCCATGCGATCGCGGGACTCGTCGGCCGGATCTCGCAGACCGCGTGGCCCGCGATCACCCTCCTCGCGTGCGTGGTCCTCGCCTTCGCGGGCGTTCTGACCCTCGCGACCGGCGCCCGCTGGAACGCGGGTGGCCGTCGCTTCCGCGCCGACGAGCACGCCAAGACGCCCGCCGCCGGCCCCCTCGACGCCCTCGACTCGTGGGACGGACTGTCCCGGGGCGAGGATCCCACCGCGGGCGAACAGCCCCGATAGACTGGGCGCGCGCACTCGCGCGCGCCACGAAGGAGAACCATGAGCAACCCCATCGGCGACCCCGGCCACGGACACTCGCCGGCTGCCTGGACGGCTGTCATCATCATGCTCGCCGCCATCGCCATCGCGACGGTCGCGTTCTTCCTGGAGATGCCGTGGCTCGTGTGGACGGGTGTCGCGCTCGTCGTCGTGGGTGCCATCGTGGGCTGGATCATGGCGAAGGCCGGCTACGGCGTCAACGGCCCGAAGTACACCCCGAAAGAGCACTGACATGCTCGCCGACCTGACGGCCGGCGCAGTCGAGGATGCGGAGATCCGGGCGCAGTCCCGTCCGCTCGCCGAGGTGGAACGAGACGCCCTCGCACAGACGCCCGCTCTGGATGCCCTCGCATACCTGGCGCCCGCCGAGCGCGTCAAGATCATCGCCGAGGTCAAGCGGGCGAGCCCCTCGCGCGGCGACCTCGCCGCCATCCCCGATCCGGCGCTGCAGGCGCGTCTCTACGAGCAGGGCGGGGCCTCCGCGATCTCGGTCCTCACTGAGGGGCGCCGCTTCAAGGGCAGTCTCGCCGACCTCGAGGCCGTGAAGGCGGCCGTCTCGGTGCCGGTCCTGCGCAAGGACTTCATCGCGACGCCGTACCAGGTCTTCGAGGCTCGTGCGGCGCGTGCCGACCTCGTGCTTCTCATCGTTGCGGCGCTCGACCAGACCCTGCTCGCGCAGCTGCACGCACTCGTGCTCGAGCTCGGCATGACGCCGCTCGTCGAGACCCATTCGGCGGACGAGGTGTCGCGCGCGGCGGACATCGGCGCGCGCCTCGTCGGCGTCAACGCCCGCGACCTCACGACGTTCGACCTGGATCGCGACCTGTTCGGGCGCCTCGTCGACGGCATCCCCGCGGGCGCCGTCAAGGTCGCCGAGTCGGCGGTGCTCGCGCCCGCCGACGTCGCCCACTACCGCGCTGCCGGAGCCGATGCGGTCCTGGTCGGCGAGGCTCTCGTCACCGGCGACCCCGTCGCCACCCTCAAAGCCTTCCTCGGAGGTGCGTGATGACATCCCTGCGCGAAGCGAAGGGTCCCTTCTTCGGCGAGTTCGGCGGGCGCTACATGCCCGAGTCGCTCATCGCCGCGATCGACGAGCTGACGGCCGTGTACGACGAGGCGATGGCCGATCCGGCGTTCCTCGCCGAGCTCACCGGCCTCCTGCACTCGTATGCGGGCCGTCCTTCCGTGCTCACCGAGGTGCCGCGTTTCGCGGAGCACGCCGGGGGAGCGCGCGTCTTCCTCAAGCGCGAGGACCTCAACCACACCGGCTCGCACAAGATCAACAACGTGATCGGCCAGGCGCTGCTCACCAAGCGGCTGGGCAAGACCCGGGTGATCGCCGAGACCGGCGCCGGCCAGCACGGCGTGGCCACCGCGACGGCGGCCGCTCTGTTCGGCTTCGACTGCACCATCTACATGGGCGAAGTCGACACCGAGCGCCAGGCGCTCAACGTGGCGCGGATGCGGCTCCTCGGCGCGGAGGTCATCCCCGTCACCACGGGCTCGCGCACGCTGAAGGACGCCATCAACGACGCCTACCGCGACTGGGTCGCGAGCGTCGAGACCACCAACTACATCTTCGGCACGGCGGCCGGCCCGCATCCGTTCCCCTCGATGGTGCGCGACTTCCAGAAGATCATCGGCGAAGAGGCGCGCCAGCAGCTCCTCGACGAGACGGGGCGTCTGCCCGACGCCGTGCTCGCGTGCGTCGGCGGAGGCTCGAACGCCATCGGCATGTTCGACGCGTTCCTCGACGACGAAGGCGTCGCCCTCTACGGAGTCGAGGCGGCCGGTGACGGCGTCGACACCGAGCGGCACGCGGCATCCATCGAGCGCGGGCGGCCTGGCGTGCTGCACGGCGCCAAGACGTACGTGCTGCAGGACGCCGACGGCCAGACGATCGAGTCGCACTCGATCTCGGCTGGCCTCGACTATCCGGGCGTCGGCCCCGAGCACTCGTGGCTCGCATCCATCGGGCGCGCCGACTACATCCCGGCGACCGACGACGAGGCGATGCAGGCCCTGCGCCTGCTCTCGCGCACCGAGGGCATCATTCCCGCCATCGAGTCGGCGCACGCCCTCGCCGGCGCTCTGCGCGTCGGGCGCGAACTCGGGCCCGACGCGATCCTCGCGGTGTGCCTCTCCGGCCGCGGCGACAAGGACATGGACACCGCCGCCCGCTACTTCGGGCTCTACGACGAGGAGGCGGACCAGTGACGTCGCGAGTCGCCGCAGCCATCGATGCCGCGCACGCCGCCGGGCGGGGCGCCTTCGTCGGCTACCTTCCGGTCGGCTTCCCCGACCTCCAGACCAGCATCGACGCGGCCGTCGCCCTCGCTGAGAACGGCGTCGACGTCATCGAGCTCGGCCCGCCGTACTCCGACCCGGTGATGGACGGCACGGTCATCCAGGAGGCGACGCAGGCGGCTCTGGCAGCGGGGTTCCGTCTCGCGGACCTCTTCACCGCTGTCCGCGCGATCACGAGCCGCGTGGATGTCCCGGTGCTCGTCATGACGTACTGGAACCCCGTGCTCCAGTACGGCGTCGACCGCTACGCCGACGACCTGCTCGCCGCGGGCGGAGCCGGCCTCATCACACCGGACATCACGCCGGAGAACGCCCCGGAATGGATCGCGGCGAGCGAGCGGACGGGGCTGGATCGCGTGTTCCTCGCGGCACCGACGTCGACCGATGCCCGGCTCGAACTCATCGCGGCGAGCTCGACGGGCTTCGTGTACACCGTGTCGACGATGGGCATCACCGGGGAGCGGGCGCAGCTGGATGCGGCGGCCCGCACCCTCACGGCACGTCTTCGCGCGCACGGCGCCGAGCGCGCATGCGTCGGCATCGGCATCTCGAACGCGGAGCAGGTCGCCGGCGTGCTCGAGTACGCGGACGGCGCGATCGTCGGCACGGCGCTCGTGCGCGCGCTGCGCGACGGCGGCGTCGACGGGCTCGCCGAGGCGACCCGCGCGATCTCCGCGGGCACCGCCCGGACGGGCGCGCCCTCGCCGCGCCTCTAGACTCGAGGCATGACCCTCCACGCCACGGGCGCGCTCTCCGGCGTGCTCGCCAGCATCCCGAGCCCGCCCGTGAGCTACTTCACGGTCGGACCGTTCCAGATCCACTACTACGCCCTCTGCATCATCGCCGGCATCATCGTCGCGACGCTGATGACGAACTACCGGCTGACCAAGCGGGGCGGGGAGCGCTGGGTGGTCGTCGACATCGCGCTGATCGCCGTGCCCATGGCGATCATCTTCGCGCGCGCCTATCACGTGCTCACGCACTGGAGCTTCTACTTCGGCGCGGGCCGTAATCCCCTCACAGCGCTCTATATCTGGGAGGGCGGCATCGCGATCTACGGCGCCCTCATCGGCGGCGCCATCGGCGCGTGGCTCGGCTGCAAGTGGACCGGCATCCGCTTCACGAGCTTCGCGGACGCGCTCGCCCCGGGACTCCTGGTCGCCCAGGCGATGGGCCGCTTCGGCAACTGGTTCAACCAGGAGCTGTTCGGTCTGCCGACGACCCTGCCCTGGGGCCTCGAGATCGCCCAGCCCAACCCCGCGATTCCTGCCGGGCTGCCGGCCGGCACGCTCTTCCAGCCCACGTTCCTGTACGAGGTCATCTGGAACCTGATCGGCGCCGCCGTGCTCATCTGGGCGGGCAGGCGCTTCCGCCTGCAGTGGGGGCGCCTGTTCGGTCTGTATCTCGTGTGGTACAGCGCCGGACGCATCGTCTGGGAGTCGATCCGCATCGACCCGAGCGACGTCTACCTGGGCCTGCGCACGAACGTCTGGGCCGCCATTCTGGGCGTCATCGTGGGTCTCGGCATCATGTTCGTGCAGAAGCGCAGGCACACCGGCTACGAGCCGTCGGTCTATATGTCCGGGAGACAGCCCTCTTCCAAACTGGCTGTAGACTCTGGGAACACCGATGACTACGTCGACGTGAGCGAGCCGCCCGCGACGGTAGCCGAGGGCACAGCCACAAGCACCGCCGCCACCAAGTAGAAGTAACGGGCCGACGTCGTCCCGTCTTGAGTTTCATCTGAGGACGGTTGGTATGGCCTCGAGCCCCCCTCTCGGCGTCGGCCACGGCGCATTCCCGCCCAAGCAGGGCCTCTACAACCCCGCGTTCGAGAAGGACGCCTGTGGTCTCGCGATGGTGGCGACGCTGCGCGGAGAGGCGGGGCACGATATCGTGGCGCTCGCCCTCACAGCGCTGCGCAACCTCGAGCACCGCGGGGCGATCGGATCGGATGCGGGCACCGGTGACGGCGCCGGCATCCTCACCCAGATGCCGGATGCCTTCCTGCGCGAGGTCGTCGACTTCGACCTGCCCCCGGTGGGGGAGTACGCGGCGGGACTCGCGTTCCTGCCGCGCGACGAGGCTGCGCGTGCGGCGCTGAAGGAGGGCATCGCCCGCATCGCGGAGAGCGAGGCTCTGACGGTCCTCGGATGGCGCGTGGTCCCCGTCGACGAGACGCACCTCGGCAAGCTCGCGTTCGACGCGATGCCCGCGTTCGAGCAGATCTTCGTGTCGCGCCCGGCGGTCGGCGATGCGCCGGCGCTCTCGGGGATCGCGCTCGACCGCCGCGTCTACCGGCTGCGCAAGCGCGCGCAGCACGAGCTCGACGCCTACTTCGTGTCGCTGTCGTCGCGGACGCTCGGCTACAAGGGCATGGTCACGACGCTCCAGCTCGAGCCGTTCTATCCCGACCTGCAGGACGAGCGGTTCGCCTCCGAGCTCGCTGTCGTGCACTCGCGCTACTCCACCAACACGTTCCCGTCGTGGCCGCTCGCGCAGCCCCTGCGCATGCTCGCGCACAACGGCGAGATCAACACGGTCAACGGCAACCGCAACTGGATGCGGGCCCGCCAGTCGCAGCTCGAGTCCGAGCTCCTCGGCGACATGGAGGCGCTGCTGCCGATCTGCACGGACGGCGCGAGCGATTCGGCATCCTTCGACGAGGTCCTCGAGCTCCTGACGCTCACGGGCCGCAGCCTGCCGCACGCCATCATGATGATGGTGCCGGAGGCCTACGAGAAGCAGACCGGCATCCCGGCCGACCTGCGCTCGTTCTACGACTACCACAGCATGCAGATGGAGCCGTGGGATGGCCCGGCGGCACTGCTGTTCACGGACGGCACGGTCGTCGGCGCCACCCTCGACCGCAACGGCCTGCGCCCCGGACGCTGGACGGAGACGACCGACGGGCTCGTCGTCATCGGCAGCGAGACCGGCGTGCTCGATTTCGCGCCGGAGCGCATCAAGCGCCGCGGGCGCCTGCGCCCGGGCCGCATGTTCCTCGTCGACACCGCCCAGCGTCGCATCATCGAGGACGACGAGATCAAGGCGAGCCTCGCCGGGCTCGAGCCGTGGGACCTGTGGCTGCGCCAGCGCCTCGACCTCGCCGAGCTTCCCGACCGCGAGCACATCGTGCACCCGATCGCCTCGATCACGCGGCGTCAGCGCACCTTCGGCTACACCGAGGAGGAGGTGCGGATCCTCCTGACCCCCATGGGGCAGACGGGTGCCGAGCCGCTCGGCGCCATGGGCACCGACACGCCGATCGCGGCGCTCAGCAACCGCCCGCGCCTGCTGTTCGACTACTTCACGCAGCAGTTCGCGCAGGTCACGAACCCGCCGCTCGACTCCATCCGCGAAGAGGTCGTCACGAGCCTGCGGACGTCGATCGGCCCGGAGCGGAACCTCCTCGCATGGGGTCCCGACCACGCGCGCCAGATCACGATCGGGTTCCCCGTCCTCGACAACGACGAGCTCGCGAAGATCCAGAACATCGGCCGCACCATGCCGGGCCGTCGTGCGGTGATCATCCGCGGCCTCTACCACTTCGACGCGGGCCCCGATTCGATGAAGCGTCGTCTCGAGGAGATGTGCGCCGAGGTCGACGCCGCGATCGAGGAGGGCGCCGAGTTCGTCATCCTCTCCGACCGCGACTCGAACAAGGACCTCGTTCCCATCCCGTCGCTGCTGATGCTCTCGGCGGTCCACCACCACCTCATCCGCAAGCAGAACCGGATGAAGGTCGGCCTCGTCGTCGAAGCCGGCGACGTGCGCGAGGTGCACCACGTCGCGACGCTGCTCGGTTACGGCGCCTCCGCGGTCAACCCCTACCTCGCGATGGAGACGGTCGAGTATCTGGTGCGGGCCGGCTTCATCACCGGCATCACGCCCGAGAAGGCCGTCAAGAACGTGATCTACGCGCTCGGCAAGGGCGTCCTGAAGATCATGTCGAAGATGGGCATCTCGACGGTGTCGTCGTACACGGGCGCCCAGGTGTTCGAGGCGATCGGACTCTCGGACGAGTTCATCGACGCCTACTTCACCGGCACGGAGTCGAAGCTCGGCGGCATCGGCATCGAAGAGGTGGCGGCCGAGAACCAGGCGCGTCACGACTTCGCCTACCCGGAGGATGCGGCCGCACGCACGCACGAGCGGCTGTGGACGGGCGGCGAATACCAGTGGCGCCGCGACGGCTCGCCGCACCTGTTCAACCCGGATACGGTGTTCCGCCTGCAGCACTCGACGCGCACGCGCCGCTACGACATCTTCCGCGAGTACACGAAACTCGTCGACGACCAGGCGGAGGAGCTCAAGACCCTGCGCGGTATGTTCCGGCTGAAGACGGGGATGCGGCCGCCGGTGCCGATCGACGAGGTCGAGCCGGTCTCCTCGATCGTCAAGCGCTTCTCGACCGGAGCGATGAGCTACGGCTCGATCTCCCGCGAGGCGCACGAGACGCTCGCGATCGCGATGAACCGCCTCGGGGGCAAGTCGAACACGGGCGAGGGCGGCGAGGACGTCGACCGGCTCCTCGACCCGGAGCGCCGCAGCGCGATCAAGCAGGTGGCATCGGGGCGTTTCGGCGTCACGAGCATGTACCTCACCGAGGCCGATGACATCCAGATCAAGCTCGCCCAGGGCGCGAAGCCCGGCGAGGGCGGTCAGCTGCCTCCGGGCAAGGTCTACCCGTGGATCGCGCGGACGCGCGGCGGCACGGCCGGCGTCGGGCTCATCTCTCCGCCGCCGCACCACGACATCTACTCGATCGAAGACCTCAAACAGCTGATCTTCGACCTCAAGCGCGCGAACCCCGAGGCGCGGGTGCACGTCAAGCTCGTCAGCCAGTCGGGCATCGGCGCGGTCGCGGCGGGCACGGCCAAGGCGCTGGCCGACGTCATCCTCGTCTCCGGGCATGACGGCGGCACGGGCGCGAGCCCCCTGAACTCGCTGAAGCACGCGGGCACGCCGTGGGAGCTGGGCCTCGCCGAGACGCAGCAGACGCTCATGCTCAACGGCATGCGCGACCGCGTCGTCGTGCAGGTGGACGGGCAGCTGAAGACCGGTCGCGATGTGATCATCGGTGCGCTGCTCGGAGCTGAGGAGTTCGGTTTCGCCACGGCCCCGCTCGTCGTGTCGGGCTGCATCATGATGCGCGTCTGCCACCTGGACACGTGCCCCGTGGGCGTCGCGACGCAGAACCCGGCCTTGCGGGCACGGTTCACCGGCAAGCCGGAGTTCGTCGTCAACTTCATGGAGTTCATCGCCGAGGAGGTGCGCGAGATCCTCGCCGAGCTCGGCTTCCGCACCATCGAGGAGGCGATCGGCCACCACGAGCTGCTCGACGTCGACCGCGCCGTCGCGCACTGGAAGGCGAGCGGTCTCGATCTCGCCCCGATCCTGGAGGGTCCTGCCTTCGCCGCGGATGAGCCGCGCCGGAGCGCCAGGCCGCAGAATCACGAGCTCGAGGCCCACTTCGACGTGCCGCTCATCGAACGCGCGCAGGACGTCATCCACCACGGCGGCCACATCGCGTTCGACCTGCCGATCCGCAACACGGAGCGCGCGGTCGGCACGATGCTCGGACACCACGTCACCAAGGCGCACGGTGAGAACGGCCTCGCATCGGGCTCGATCGAGATCAACTTGACGGGCTCTGCGGGCCAGTCGTTCGGCGCATTCCTGCCGGCCGGCATCACCCTGCGCCTCGAGGGCGATTCGAACGACTACGTGGGCAAGGGGCTCTCCGGCGGCCAGATCGTGATCCGCCCGCCTCGTGGCGCCACCTTCGACGCCTCCCTCAACGTGATCGCGGGCAACGTCATCGGCTACGGTGCGACCCAGGGCACGCTGTTCCTGCGCGGTGCTGTCGGGGAGCGGTTCTTCGTCCGCAACTCCGGTGCGACGGCCGTCGTCGAAGGCGTGGGCGACCACGCCCTCGAGTACATGACCGGCGGACTCGCCGTCATCCTCGGCGACACGGGGCGCAACCTCGGCGCCGGCATGTCCGGGGGGACGGCTTACGTCTACAAGCTCGAGAGCGCGCGGGTCAACCGCGAGGCCATGACCGCCGGCGAGCTCGAGCTCGGCCCGCTCGGAGCGGCGGATGCGGAGATCCTCCGTGACCTCCTCGTCCAGCACGTCGCCGAGACCGACTCCGCCCTCGCTGCGACGCTCCTCGCGGACTTCGACACCGAGGTCGCGAACTTCACCCGCGTGCTCCCGCGCGACTACGCGGCCGTACTGCAAACCCGGCAGGATGCCGTCGCCCAGGGGCTCGACCCCGACGGCGACGTCGTCTGGAGCCGCATCCTGGAGGTGACGGGTGGCTGACCCGAAGGGCTTTCTCAAGGTCACCGAGCGCGAGCTGCCCGCTCGCCGCCCGGTGCCGGTCCGCATCATGGACTGGAAAGAGGTCTACGAGGCGGGCGACCAGGCAGTGCTGCGCCGGCAGGCGGGCCGCTGCATGGACTGCGGCATCCCGTTCTGTCACAAGGGCTGCCCGCTCGGGAACCTGATCCCCGAGTGGAACGACCTCACGTGGCGCGGGGAGGGGCGGGCCGCGATCGAGCGCCTGCACGCGACGAACAACTTCCCGGAGTTCACCGGGCGGCTGTGCCCGGCGCCGTGCGAGAGCGCGTGCGTCCTCGGCATCAACCAGCCGGCCGTCACGATCAAGCAGATCGAGGTGTCCACCATCGACGAGGCGTTCGCGCACGGATGGGTGGAGCCGCAGCCGCCGGGGCGTCTCACGGGCAAGACGGTCGCCGTCGTCGGGTCGGGTCCTGCGGGGCTCGCAGCCGCGCAGCAGCTGACCCGTGCGGGGCACACCGTCGCCGTCTTCGAGCGCGACGACCGCATCGGCGGACTGCTGCGCTACGGAATCCCGGACTTCAAGATGGAGAAGCGGCACATCGAGTCGCGACTTCGTCAGATGCAGGACGAGGGGACGCGCTTCCGCGCCGGCGTCGAGATCGGCGTCGACATCAGCTGGAGCGATCTGCGGACCCGCTACGACGCGGTCGTCATCGCGACAGGGTCGACGGTTCCCCGCGAGCTCGCGCTCCCGGGACGTGACCTCGCCGGCGTGCACTTCGCGATGGAGTACCTCGTGGAGTCCAACCACGCGATCGCGGGCGACGGCGTGGTGAACCAGATCACCGCCGAGGGCAAGCATGTCATCGTGATCGGCGGCGGCGACACCGGCGCCGACTGCATCGGCACGGCGCACCGTCAGGGGGCGCTCAGCGTCACCAACCTGGCGATCGGCAAGATGCCGCCGTCCTCCCGCCCCGACCACCAGCCGTGGCCCATGATGCCCGCCGTGTTCGAGGTCCAGTCGGCCCATGAGGAGGGCGGCGAGCGGTCGTACCTCGCCTCCACGGTCGAGTTCCTCGGGACGGATGCGGGGGAGGTCCGCGCGCTGCGCGTCGCGGAGACCGAGTTCGTCGACGGACGTCGCGTGCCCAAGAGCGGGACCGAGCGCGAGATCCCGGCGGACCTGGTGCTGATCGCGATGGGCTTCACCGGCCCCGAGCGCGACCTCATCGAGGAGCAGATCGGCGCGCAGTTCACCGGGCGTGGAAACGTCGAGCGCGCCGACGACTACCAGACCACTGTTCCCGGCGTGTTCGTGGCGGGGGATGCGGGTCGCGGTCAGTCGCTCATCGTCTGGGCGATCGCCGAGGGCCGCGCCGTGGCCGCCGGTGTCGACCGGTACCTCATGGGGGAGTCCTCGCTGCCCTCGCCCGTCCGTCCCACGGACGTGGCCATCGGACTGCAGCCCGCGTAGGCTGTAACCGCTTCCAACCAACCCCTCCGGAGCTGAACACCGAATGAGACGCGCGAAGATCGTCGCAACCCTGGGTCCCGCCACGTCGTCGTATGAGATGGTCCGTGCCATCATCGACGCCGGCGTGGACGTGGCCCGTCTGAACCTCAGCCATGGCGACTACTCCGTCCATGACGCCAACCTCGCCAACGTCCGCCGCGCGGCCGACGACGCCGGCCGCGCCGTCGCCGTCCTGGTCGACCTGCAGGGCCCGAAGATCCGCCTCGGACGCTTCGCCGACGGTCCGCACGACCTGGCCGTCGGCGACATCTTCAAGATCACCACCGAGGAGATCGCCGGCACCAAGGACATCTGCGGCACGACCTTCAAGGGCCTTCCGCAGGATGTCAAGCCCGGTGACTTCCTCCTGATCGACGACGGCAAGGTCCGCGTCGAGGTCCTCGAGACCGACGGTGTGACGGTCACCACCAAGGTGATCGTCGGCGGCCCCGTGTCGAACAACAAGGGCATCAACCTGCCGGGCGTCGCGGTCAACGTCCCCGCGCTGTCCGAGAAGGACGAGGCCGACCTCCGCTGGGGCCTGCGCGCCGGTGCGGACCTGATCGCGCTGTCCTTCGTGCGCGACGCGAAGGACGTCCAGCGCGTGCACGTGATCATGGCGGAGGAGGGGCGTCACGTCCCGGTCATCGCGAAGGTCGAGAAGCCGCAGGCGGTCGACAACCTCGAGGAGATCGTCGACGCGTTCGACGGCATCATGGTCGCCCGCGGCGACCTCGGTGTCGAGCTTCCCCTCGAGGCCGTGCCGATCGTGCAGAAGCGCGCCGTCGAGCTCGCCCGCCGCAACGCGAAGCCCGTCATCGTCGCGACGCAGATGCTCGAGTCGATGATCAACAACCCGGTCCCCACGCGTGCCGAGACCAGCGACGTCGCCAACGCGGTCCTCGACGGCGCCGACGCGGTGATGCTCTCCGGTGAGACGAGCGTGGGGGAGTACCCCGTGGTCGTCGTCGAGACGATGGCGCGCATCATCGAGTCGACCGAGGACCATGGGCTCGAGCGCATCCTGCCGCTGACGTCGAAGCCCCGTACGCAGGGCGGCGCGATCACCCTCGCAGCCTCCGAGGTGGCCGACTTCGTCGAGGCGAAGTACCTCTGCATCTTCACGGAGTCGGGCGACTCGGCGCGACGCATGTCGCGGCTGCGCTCGAAGATCCCGATGATCGCCTTCACACCGCTGCCCGAGATCCGTCGTCGGCTCGCCGCCACGTGGGGTGTGAAGACGACCCTCGTCGAGCACGTCGAGCACACCGATCGCATGTTCATCCAGGTGGACGACTACCTGCTGTCGAACGACCTCGCGAAGGTCGGCGACAAGGTCGTCGTGATCTCCGGATCCCCTCCCGGGATCGTGGGCTCGACCAACGACATCCGCGTCCACAAGGTCGGTGACGCGGTCCACGGCGCCGCGCCGATCTACCGCCAGTAAGCGCCTTCGCGGCTCGCAAGAGGCCCGTGCCCCGTAGGGGTGCGGGCCTCTATGCTGGGGTCACTCTTACGAAAGGACTGTTCGTGTTCTTCTGGTGGATTCTGTGGGCGTTCTACTTCGTCGCCTACTTCTACGTCATCTTCTTCGTGATCCGAGACCTGTTCCGCGACGACAAGGCGAACGGGTGGCTGAAGGCGCTGTGGATCATCCTGCTCATCTTCGTGCCGTTCCTGACCGGGCTGATCTACGTCATCGTGAACAGCAAGGGCATCGCGGAGCGCGAGTACAAGGCACACCAGGTGGTCGCGGAGGTCGACGACTACGCCCCCGCGGCCTCGACGAGCCCGGCGGAGGACATCGCCCGTGCGAAGTCCCTGCTCGACTCCGGCGCGATCACGCAGGGCGAGTTCGACGCGCTCAAGAGCAAGGCGCTCGGCAACCAGTACTACGGCGCGTAAAGCGCAGAAGAGAAGAGTGGATGCCTCGGGGTCGAGGCATCCACTCTTCTCTTTTGTGGTGGCGGGGGGGGGGGGCGAACCCCCACGCCCCTTGGGGCAACCGCGTTTGAGTCGGTCGCGTCTGCCATTCCGCCACACCGGCCGTCAACGTCCGCAGACGACCATACCGTAGGATTCAATGGTGACTGAGCAAGAGAGCACCGGGGCGGCAGCCCCTCGCCGCGTCGTCGTGGCGGAGGACGAATCGCTGATCCGACTCGACATCGTCGAGATCCTGCGCGACAACGGATTCGACGTCGTGGGCGAGGCGGGTGACGGCGAGACCGCCGTTCAGCTCGCGACCGACCTGCGTCCCGACCTCGTCATCATGGACGTGAAGATGCCGCAGCTCGACGGCATCTCGGCCGCGGAGAAGCTCAGCAAGAACCACATCGCGCCGGTCGTGCTGCTGACCGCGTTCAGCCAGAAGGAGCTCGTCGAGCGCGCCAGCGAGGCGGGCGCCCTCGCGTACGTCGTGAAGCCGTTCACGCCGAACGACCTGCTTCCTGCGATCGAGATCGCGCTGGCCCGTCACGAGCAGATCATCACGCTCGAGGCCGAGGTCGCCGACATGGTCGAGCGCTTCGAGACGCGCAAGCTCGTCGACCGCGCCAAGGGCCTCCTGAACGAGAAGATGGGCCTCACCGAGCCCGAGGCGTTCCGCTGGATCCAGAAGGCCTCGATGGATCGCCGTCTCACGATGCAGGACGTCGCGAAGGCCATCATCGAGCAGCTCGCGCCGAAGAAGGCCTGAACCCCCGACCCCATGCGAAACGCCCCTCGATCCGAGGGGCGTTTCGTCGTCTCGGCCGGCTCGTCAGGCCGCGGGGAAGTCCTTGATCAGGTTCGTGATCCGGATCGTCGAGCAGCGCCGTCCCTTGTCGTCGCTCACCACGATCTCGTGCACGGCGATGCTGCGCCCGAGATGGATGGGGGTGCACACGCCCGTCACGACCCCCGTCGTCGCGGAGCGAGTGTGCGTCGCGTTGATGTCGACGCCGACCACCATCCGTCCGGGGCCCGCGTGCAGCGCCGCGGCGGTCGAGCCGAGCGACTCGCCGAGGACGACGTAGGCGCCGCCGTGCAGGAGCCCGTACGGCTGCGTGTTGCCCTCCACCGGCAGCGTCGCGACGCAGCGCTCCACGGTCTTCTCGAGGAACCGCATCCCCATCTTCTCGCCGAGTGCCCCGAGGTTCTGGTCGATGTGGACGTCGGTCGTGGGGTCGTCGCTCATCGCTCACCTTCCATGCGGGGGAGTGGGGCGCCGGGCGCCATCGGGTGTCCGCAGCCCTCAGTAGGCTGAGGAGGTGACGGACTCCGCAAAGCCTACCCTGCTCGTCGTCGACGGCCATTCGCTGGCATACCGGGCGTTCTACGCCCTGCCTGTCGAGAACTTCTCCACGAAAGACGGCCAGCACACCAACGGCATCTACGGCTTCCTGTCGATGCTCGTGAACCTCATCAAGGCCGAGCGCCCGACCCATATGGCGGTCGCGTTCGACACATCGCGCGTCTCGTTCCGCACCGAGCAATACGCGGAGTACAAGGCGAACCGGTCGGAGACGCCGGCGGAGTTCCGCGGGCAGATCCCGATCCTGCAGGACTGCCTCGCGGCGATGAGCATCCCCGTGATCCTGAAGGAGGGCGTGGAGGCCGACGACATCCTCGCCACGCTCGCCACCGAGGGGGCAGAGCAGGGTTTCAGCGTGCTCGTCTGCTCGGGCGACCGCGACACGATCCAGCTGGTCACCGACGACGTCACGCTGCTCTACCCGAATGTGCAGGGCGTCTCGCAGCTGAAACGCTACGACCCGGCGGCCGTGCGCGAGAAGTACGGCGTCGAGCCCGCCCAGTACCCGGAGATCGCGGCGCTCGTCGGCGAGACGAGCGACAACCTGCCCGGCGTCCCCAAGGTCGGCGAGAAGACCGCGGTGAAGTGGCTGACGCAGTGGGGCTCGCTCGAGGCACTGCTCGAGAACGCCGACAAGATCACCGGCGTCGTCGGCGGCAATCTGCGCGAGCACATCGAGGACGTACGGCGCAACCGGTCGCTCAACCGCCTCCTGCGGGACGTCGAGCTCCCGCTCGGTCCCGCCGACCTCGAGGTCAAGCCGATCGACGCCGTCGCCGTGCGCGACATCTTCTCGCGTCTGGAGTTCCGCACCCTGCTGCCGCGGGTGTTCGAGGCGACCGGCGCCGCCGCCGACGCAGCCGTCGCGGAACCCGCGAGAGAGGCGCCGGCGGTCGCCGAGCCCGACGCCGCCGGTGTCGCGGCGTGGCTCGCAGATGCCTCCGGTGACGTGGCCGTGACCGTCGCGATCGTCGGCGGTCTGCCGTCGCGCATCGGATTCGCGACGCACGATGCCGCGGCGGAGTCGAACTGGTCGCCGGAGGTCGCGGCATCCATCGCAGAGTGGTTCGCCTCGGATGCGCCCAAGGTCTTCACCGACGCCAAGCCGCAGCTGAAGGCGCTCACACGCGCGGGTCTCTCCGTCGGCGCGGTCGCCTACGACGCATCGCTCGCCGGCTGGCTCATGCGGCCGAGCTTCCCGGACAAGAACCTCGGCGACCTCGTCGACCGGTATCTCGGCGAGAGGCTGCCCGAGTCCGACCCGAACCAGCTGGTTCCGGAGACCGAGGGCGCGACTCCCGCCCAACTCGCCTGGTACACGCTGCGGGTGTCCGACGCCCTCCGCGAAGAGCTGCCCGCGCGGGTCGCGGACGTGCTCGAGACGATCGAGCTGCCGACGCAGCGCGCTCTCGCCGACATGGAGCTCGCCGGTGTCGCCGTCTCGCACGAGAAGCTCAGCGCGTTCTCCAGCGAGCTCGGCGCACGGGCCGACGTCGTCGCTCAAGAGGCGTATGCGACGATCGGGCGCGAGGTGAACCTCGGCTCGCCGAAGCAGCTGCAGGAGGTGCTGTTCGACCAGCTGGAGCTGCCGAAGACGCGCAAGACGAAGACGGGATACTCGACGGACGCCACGGCGCTGACCGACCTCCAGGAGACCAACCCGCATCCTTTCCTGGAGCAGCTCTCGCAGCACCGCGAGGCGACGAAGCTCCGACAGATCATCGAGTCGCTCGATGCCGCCATCGGCGAGGACGGTCGCATCCGCACGACGTATGTGCAGACCGGCAGCCAGACCGGGCGTCTGTCGAGCACCGACCCGAATCTGCAGAACATCCCGATCCGCACCGACGAGAGCGGTCGCATCCGTGCCGCGTTCGAGGTGGGCGAGGGTTACGAGACACTGCTGACGGCCGATTATTCGCAGATCGAGATGCGGATCATGGCGCACCTCTCCGGCGATCCCGGGCTCATCGAGGCGTTCAACTCGGGCGAAGACCTGCACCGCTTCGTCGGCGCCCGCGTCTTCGGGGTCGAGCCGACGGACGTCACGCCGGCGATGCGCACGAAGGTCAAGGCGATGTCCTACGGGCTCGTGTACGGACTCTCCGCCTTCGGCCTGTCCAAACAGCTGCGCATCGAGCAGGCCGAGGCGAAGCAGCTCATGACGGAGTACTTCGCGCGCTTCGGCGCTGTCCGCGACTATCTGCGGTCGTCGGTCGAGACGGCGCGCATCGAGGGCTACACGGAGACGATCTTCGGCCGCCGACGTCCGTTCCCCGATCTCACGAGCCCGAACCGCGTGCTCCGGGAGAACGCCGAGCGCGCCGCTCTCAACGCGCCGATCCAGGGCAGCGCGGCCGACATCATGAAGATCGCGCTGTTCCGCATCCATGACGAGTTCCGCAGGGCGGGCCTCGCCTCGCGGGTGCTCCTGCAGATCCACGACGAGCTCGTGGTCGAGATCGCGCCGGGGGAGTGGGATGCCGCCTCCCGTATCGTGCGGGCCCGGATGGGGGATGCGGCTGAGCTCTCCGTGCCGCTGGACGTGCAGATCGGGCGCGGCGCCGACTGGAACGAGGCGGGCCACTGATCCATCGGCGACCCGCGGTCCGGCCTGACACCGAGACCCAGGCTTTGCGACACCGGATGCCAAGTGCCTAGGCTCGAACCCATGACTGAACCCGTCCGCACCCCCACGCCGATCGACGCGATCGCAGAAACGTGGGTCGACACCCTGGCCGATCTGTCGCCGACCCTGGCGACCTACATCGGCCGCTCGGAGTACAACGACCGTTTCGGCGACTTCTCGCCCGAGGGCGAGGAGCGCGCTGTCGAGGCGGTCCGCTCGACCCTCGCGGCTCTGGACGCCGCAACCCCCGTCGACGAGATCGACGAGATCACCAAGACAGACCTCTCCGGGGAGCTGCGCCTCGAGCTCGACCTGCACGAAGCGCGGTGGCACCTGCGCAAGCTCAACGTCATCGAGTCGCCCACGCAGGAGATCCGCTCGATCTTCGACCTCATGCCGACCGACACGGTCGACGACTGGTCGGTGGTCGCGCGGCGCCTCTCGGCGATCCCCGGAGCGATCGACGGCTACATCGCGACGCTCCGCGAGGGCATCGCGCAGGGCGTCGTCCCGGCGCGCCGCCAGGTGGCCGAGGTCGCCGTCCAGATCGACCGCTACACGAGCGACGACGGCTTCTTCGCCGCGTTCGTGGGTGGTGCAGCCCCGTCCGAAGGCCAGCTCCCGGCGTCCCTCGCCCGCGATCTGTCCGACCAGTCGGGCGCCGCGCGTGTGGCGTACGACAAGCTCGCCGAGTTCATGCGCTCCGAGCTCGCGCCTGTCGCGGGCGAGAAGGACGCCGTGGGGCGTGAGCTGTACGCGCTGCACTCGCGCCGGTTCCTCGGGGCGACGATCGACCTCGACGAGACGTACGAGTGGGGCCGCCAGGAGCTCGACCGCATGGTCGCCGAGCAGACGGCGATCGCGAACGAGATCAAGGCCGGAGCCTCCGTCGAAGAGGCCGTCGCGTTCCTCGAGGCGGATCCGTCGCGCCAGCTCGTGGGCACCGAGGCACTCCAGACCTGGATGCAGGCCACGAGCGACCGTGCGATCGAGGAGCTCGGCAAGACCCACTTCGACATCGCGGAGCCCATCCGCAGGCTCGAGTGCATGATCGCCCCGACGAACGAGGGCGGCATCTACTACACCGGCCCGACCGACGACTTCTCGCGTCCGGGCCGCATGTGGTGGTCGGTGCCCGAAGGCGTGAACACGTTCGACACGTGGCGCGAGCTGACGACCGTGTACCACGAGGGCGTCCCCGGCCACCACCTGCAGATCGCCCAGGCGACCTACAACCGTGCGCAGCTCAACACGTGGCGGCGCGTCCTGGCCGGTACCTCAGGCCACGCCGAGGGCTGGGCTCTGTACGCGGAGCGGCTCATGGAGCAGCTCGGCTACCTCGAAGACCCGGCCGACCGCCTCGGCATGCTCGACGGGCAGCGGATGCGCGCGGCTCGCGTCGTGCTCGACATCGGCGTGCACCTCGAGAAGCCGCGCCTCGACGGCACAGGGACGTGGGATGCGGACTACGCGCTGGAGTTCATGCGCGGCAACGTCAACATGTCCGACCAGTTCATCCAGTTCGAGGTGAACCGCTACCTCGGCTGGCCGGGTCAGGCCCCGTCCTACAAGGTCGGACAGCGTATCTGGGAGCAGGTGCGCGACGAGGTGAAGGCTCGTGAGGGCGATGCCTTCTCGATCAAGCAGTTCCACAAGCGCGCGCTCGACATGGGCGGCGTCGGACTCGACACGCTGCGCGGTCACCTCGCGCGCTGAGTCGCTTCACGCAGGCCCGTCGCGGAGGTCGTGGGACAGCAGTTCCACGACCTCCGCGTCGGTCGTCTGGGTGAAGTCGTCGTAGAACTGGCCGACCGCCCAGAAGTTCGGCTCGACGTGGAGGCACACGTACTCGTCCACCGCGCCGTGCGACGGATGCCAGTCGGCCGGCGCGACCGGGACCGCGAGCACGACCCGCGCCGCACCGCGTCGGCGCAGCTCCTGACAGGCAGCCGTCGCCGTCGCGCCCGTGGCGATGCCGTCGTCGACCACCATCGCCGTGCGGTTGGTGATGTCGAGCGGCTCGGGCGCGAAAGCCCGCGCACGGCGGTCGAGCTCCACACGCTCCACATCCTCGATGAAGGCGAGCTGCTCGGCGGTCACGAGTGCGGTCCGGACAGCATCCGGATTCACGACCGTCACCTCTTTCGCGATCGCGCCGATCGCGAACTCCATGTTCGACGGAGCGCCGAGCTTGCGCACCACCACGGCCGCGAGCGGCACACCGAGCGTGCGCGCGACCTCCGCGGCGACGACCACACCGCCCCGCGGGATGCCGAAGACGACGGCATCCGGATACGCGCCCGCATCGAGCACCTGAGCGAGCTGCCGCCCCGCCGCGACCCGATCCGCGAACATGGCCATAGCGTCACACTATGCCTCCGCCCGGCCCCGCGGGGCCGGGCGGAGCCTCACGTAGGCTGGATGCGTGGGAACCGTCCGCTTCGTCGCCATCGGCGACTCATTCACCGAAGGCGTCGGCGACGAACTGCCCGACGGTCGTGTCCGCGGCTGGGCGGATCTCGTCGCAGAAGGCTGGGCGACGTCGAGCGGCGAGACCGTGGAGTACGCGAACCTCGCGATCCGCGGCAGGCTCATCTGGCCCATCGTGGAGCAGCAGCTCGAGCCCGCGCTCGCCCTCAAGCCGACCCACCTGTCGTTCAACGGCGGCGGAAACGACATGCTGCGTCCGCGAACATCGATCTCGCACGTGGTCGACGCGTTCGAGCGCGTCCTGCAGCGCTGCGACGAGGAGGGCGTGCAGCTCATCGCCCTCTCGGGAGCGAACCCATCTGGTCAGCTCCCGATGAGCCGGCTCATCCAGCGCCGGGGCGACATCCTTTCGGCGGCGGTGGCGCAGCGTCTCGCCCCGCGCCCGGACGTCATCACGGCATGGAATTGGCCGGATCGCGAACTCGCGACGCCGCCGTACTGGTCGGACGACCGGCTGCACATGAATGCGCGCGGTCACCACCGGGTCGCGGCACGCGTCCTCACGGCGGTGGGGCAGGATCCGGCGACCGCATGGTGGTCGCTGCCCGATCTGCCCGATACCGGTGCACCGCGCGGGCTGTCGTACTACCGCGAGCACGTCGGCCCGTGGATCAAGCGCCGGCTGACCGGCACCTCGTCCGGTGACGGCCGGGAGCCGAAGTACGGGCAGTGGACCCCGATCGAGCCGGCCCCTACGGCGCCGTGACGCGGTAGCGCAGCTCTGCGAACGGGCCCTTCTTCGTCGCCTCGAGGAGCGTGAGACGGTCGGCGCCGATGACGCGGGGGAGCAGCGGCTTGCCGGTGACGAGGCTCGCGGGGGCGAACGTCACGACGATCTCATCGAGGTGACCGGCGTCCGCGAACTGGCCGGCGAGATCGCCGCCTCCGACGATCCACACGTCGCGTGACCCGGCGGCCTCGGCGATCTCGTCCCACCGCTCCGCAACGGATCCCGTCATGAAGCGGATGTCGACGCCGGGAACGGCCGGCAGTTCGCGTGACGTGAACACGAACGTCGGACGATCGCCGTAGTAGGCGGGCCATTTCTCCGGGTGCTCCACGAGGTCTTCGTGAGCGAGCACCCACTCGTAGGTGGAGGATCCCTGCACGAGCACGCCCATCCCGTCGAGGAACTCGGCGAAGTCTTCACCGCCGTCGTCCCCGCCCGGCACCGCGAAGAGCCAGTCGAGGGAATCGTGCTCGTCGGCCAGGAAGCCGTTCAGCGTGGATGCCGTGTAGAAGACCGCGCGCGTCATTCCGTCACGCTATCGGCCACCGCCGACATCGCGGCGGTCAGCTGTGCACGCGCGCGAGGAACTCGGCGGTGTCGGGATGCTGCGGATCGTCGAAGATCTGCTCGGGCGTGCCCTGTTCGACCAGCACGCCGCCCTTGAGGAACACCACCCGATCGGCGACCTCCCGCGCGAAGGACATCTCGTGCGTGGCCATCAGGATCGTCGACCCGCGCCCCTTCAGCTCTCGGACGAGATCGAGGACCTCTCCGACCAGCTGCGGATCGAGCGCGCTCGTGATCTCGTCGAGCAGCAGAAGCTCCGGATCGGTCATGATCGCGCGCACGATCGCGACGCGCTGCTGCTGACCGCCGGAGAGGCGGTCGGGATACTCGCGCGCCTTGCCGCCGAGCCCCAGCGTGTCCAGCAGCTCACGGCCGCGGGCCGTCGCCTCGTCCTTCGGCATGCGGTGCACACGGCGTGCCGCGAGCGTCACGTTGTCGAGGACGTTCAGATGCGGGAAGAGGTTGAAGTGCTGGAACACCACCCCGATGCGGGCACGGATGCGGTCGGCATCCACGCGGGGATCGGTGATGTCCATGCCGGAGAGGAAGATCTGCCCGTCGTCGACCCGCTCGATCAGGTTGATCGTCCGCAGCAGGGTCGACTTCCCGGATCCGGACGCGCCGATGAGGACGACGACCTCGTGCTGCGCCACGTCGAGGTCGATGCCGCGGAGCACCTCGTGGTCGTCGAACCGCTTGCGCACGCCGCGCGTCTCGAGGACGCTCATACGATCCCTCCGGCCTGTTCGCGCTTGTTCAGGCGCGCGGTGAACGTGTCGGTGAGCCGGATCATCGGCCAGCTCAGGATGATGAAGAAGATGCCGGCGACGACGTACGGGGTGTAGTTGAAGGTCTCGGCGACCTGCAGCTGCGCGGCGCGGACGGCGTCCACGACGCCGAGGACCGAGATGAGGCCGACGTCCTTCTGCATCGAGACGAAGTCGTTCATGAGTGCCGGGACGACCTTGCGGACGCCCTGCGGGATGACCACGATCCGCAGCGTCTGGCCGTGGGTCAGTCCGAGCGAGCGAGCGGCGATGCGCTGCGACGGATGCACGGCCTCCATGCCTGCGCGCAGCACCTCCGCGACGTAGGCCGAGTAGCTGATGATGATCGCGATGGTGCCCCAGACGACGGCCGGTACGCGCGGAAACAGCTGCAGAGCCGGAACGCCGAAGCCGACGAGATAGAGGACCAGGATGAGGGGGACACCGCGGAAGAGGTCGGTGTACGCAGTCGCGAGGAAGCGCAGCGGGAAGAAGACGGGTCCGCGCAGCGACCTCAGGATCGCGAGCAGCGTCGCGAAGATCGCAACGCCCACGGCGCCGACGAGGAGGACCACGATGTTCACGCCGAGGCCCTGCAGGATCGGCCAGAAGCTGTCGAGAGCGACCTGCGGGTCGAAGAACGTCTGTCGGACGACCTCCCACCCCGGGGTGTTGACGACGACGACGACGAGCACGACCGCGACGACGACGCTGCTGATGAGGGCGACCAGGACAGACTTCGTCGTGGCCCGGCGGCGCAGCGCGCGGCGTGACAGCTCGAGATCGCTCGGCTGCCACGCCGCGACCGGCGTTGCGAGTTCCGTCACTTGAGGACGGGCACGTTGGCCGCCTCGGTCAGCCACTGCTGCTGCAGCTTCGCGAGCGTGCCATCGGCGCGAAGCTCGTCGACGGCCTTGGTGACCGCGGGCGTCAGGGACGAGTTCTTCGGGAGCACGACCCCGAACTGGTCGCCACCTTGGTCGCCCGCGAACTGGCCGACAACGACGCCGTTGTCGAGCTGGGCGCCGGTGATGTAGAACGCTCCGGGGAGATCCGTGACCATGGCGTCGATCTGACCGCTCTTCAGGGCCAGGACGACATCGTCGACCGAGTTGAAGACGGCGAGGTTCCCGGTGCCGAGATCCTGCTTGGCGACCGTGTAGCTCGTCGTGCCGGAGGCGACGCCGACCTTGACCTTCTTCAGCGCGTCGAGCGTCTTGGCGGATGCGGCGGGCGATCCCTTGGGGGCGACGACGGCCTGCGTGGTCGTGTAGTAGGGCGAGGAGAAGTCGACGGCCTTCTTGCGCTGATCCGTGATCGAGAACTGCTGGATGTTGAGATCCCAGTCCTTCGGGCCGGGCGCGATCGCCTCGTCGAACCCGGTGCGGACCCAGACGATCTTGGAGCCGGTGTATCCGAGCTTCTCGGCGACGGCCTTCGCCACTGCGCCTTCGAAGCCCTTGCCGTTGGAGGGCTCGTTGTCGATGAACCAGGGCTCGTAGTCGGGGTTGCCGGTGGCGATGGTCAGTTTGCCGGCGGTGACGGTCTGCAGCGAACCGCCTGAAGCGGTCGGTGCGGCTGCGGCGGTGCCGCTGCAGGCGGTGAGTGCGACGGCGGCGACGACGGCGGTCGCCAGGGCGGCGACGCGGCGAAGGGCAGGGGCGAAGGACACGAGAAACTCCTCGAGGGCTGTGATGGTGCCCCTACAGCGTATGGGAGCGGGCGAGGCGCCAATCGGCGAAGTCGAAACCCGGCGAAACGATACAGCTGACGAGCACCTCTTCACCCGAGGCAGGGCGCGCCGACTGCCACGTTCCCGCGGGCACGATCGCCTGGAAGGCGGCATCCCGTCCGAGCAGGACCGTCGGGCCGTCGACGGGTGCCTCTCCGTCCCCGCCGAAACGGAGCTCGAGATCGCCGGGCCCATGCCACAGCCAGAGCTCGTCGCTTGTGACGACGTGCCAGTCGCTGCGCTCATCGGACTGCAGGAGGTAGTGGATGCAGGTCGCCGTAGGCCGCATCCCGCCCGCGGTCTCGACGGCGACGTCGCTCGCCCACGTGCGGCGGTACCAGCCGCCCTCGGGGTGCGGCTCCAGTCCGAGACGCTGCGCAGTGGCGGGCACGGTCATACGGGGGCTCCTTCGGCGGGGAATCCGGCGGATGCGTATCGCAGTTCGCCGGAGATGATTGTCGCTGCGGTCCGTCCGCCGCCGGTCTCGACGAGCTCGACGACGGCGTCGGGTCCGGCGGGGACATCGAAGAACGCGAGGTCGGCGAGTGCTCCGACGGCGAGGTACCCGGTGCGGTCGGGGCCGACGTCGATGCCCATCGCGTGCGCTCCGCCGATGGTCGCAGCACCGAGGAGCCGTTCGTGGAGGTCGCGGTCGAGGTACCCCTGGCTCCGCGCGATGCGGGCGAGCTCGGCGACATCCGCCATCACGTCCAGCGATGGGCTCGACGAGAGCGAGTCGGTGCCCACCGCGATGGGGCTGCCCTCGCGCAGGTAGGCGGCGATGGGCGGCTCGTCCAGCCCGATCACGGCGTTCGAGCGCGGGCAGAGCGCGACGGTGGTGCGCCGCTCGCGCAGGATCGCTCGGTCGCGCGCCGTCATGTAGACGCCGTGCGCGATGTGGCAGTCCGGGCCGAGGACCCCGAGCTGGTCGACGAACTCCGTCGCGCTCGTGCCGAATCCCGCGCTGCGCAGCTCCGTGAAGCTGCCCAGCCCGGCGGAATGCCAGGGGTCGGCGTGCTCGTGCTCGAACTCCCGCTCGAACGCGGCTTCGCCGAGGTGGATGTGGATGCGGCCGCCGCGCTCGCGCACGATGTCGGGGATGTCGAGCAGGGGCTCGATGTCGAGGGAATACGGCGCGTGCGGAGACAGTCCGGTGCCCGGCGGCGTCGGCAGCGCATCCAGCGCGCGCTCGACCTGCTCACGCCCGGTGCGCGCCCAGTCCGCGTTCGTCCAGCTCATGACCTCCCAGTAGGAGATGCCGTGCAGACGCGCGTCGTGCAGAGCGCCGGCCGCCGCCACATCCGTCACGATGTCGGCGACAGCCGTCGTGCCGGTGCGGATCATGCGCTCGGCGCCCTCCGCCGCGTCCGCCGCCCAATCGCGGCCCGCCTCGTAGACGGGATTGAAGGCCCGCGCCCAATCGTCGAAGCCGTGGTAGCTCCCGAGGCCGACCTCGGCCATCCCGGTGTACTGCAGGTGGGAGTGCGCGTTCACGAGTCCCGGCGTCAGCACTCCGGGCCAGTGCACCTCGACGGCGTCGATGCCGCGCTCCGCGAGGAGCCGTCGGACCCACGTCCGCTCGCCGACGTGGAGGATGCGGCCGCCTCGCACTGCGACGGCGCCATCGACGATCGGCGGCGCCGTGATCGGGACGACGAGGCCTGCGGAGTAGAGCACGACGCCGCTCATGCACGGCTCCCTGCGTAGCGGCGCGAGCGCCAGTCGGCCTCTGCGATCTGCTGACGGGATCCGCGCGCGTCGATGCGTTGCCCGCGGGCCTGGAGGGCGGTCCGCGCGACCGATGCGTCGACATCCGCAGGCAGCCGATGCACGCCCGGCTCGAGCGGTTCGCGCACGAGGTGCGCGACCGCGGCGAGCTGGACGGCGAACGAGAGATCCATGATCTCGATCGGATTCCCTTCGCCCGCTGTGAGGTTGACGCATCCGCCGCGGTCGATCACAAGCGCCCCGTCGACGCCGTGGCGTTCGAGGTGGGCGAGCAGGTCGCCCCCTGGAGACAGGACAGGATGCAGCATCCCTTCATCGAGGTCGACCTCACCGGGCACTCCGCCCGCGACGGCGACGATCCGCGCGACCGCGAGGACGTCCGCCCCGATCGTGTACGGCGCGCCGGTTGCCGAGACGACGAGCGCCCCTGGGGCCAGATCCATGAGAGGACCGACGCGATGCCCGTCGTGCGCAGCCTGCAGCGCGCGCACCGGATCCGTCTCCGCGACACCGACCTCCGCTCCCAGTGCGGCGAGGTGCGCGGCCACGCCGACGCCGACCGGTCCGTAGCCGACCACGACGGCGGGCTGGTCGCGCACGCTCAGTCCGACGCCGTCCAGCACATCGGCGATCGCGAACACGCAGGACTGGCCGGTGCCGTAGCGGTTGTCGAATGAGGTCTTCATCGGAGCGTCGTTGACGGCGACGACCGGGATGCAGAGGACCCCGGCATCCTGCATCGCCCGCAACGGCGCGAGACCGCTCGTCGTCTCCTCCGCGGCCCCGACGAGACCGTCGACGAGCCTCTCCTCGTGCGCGAGGCGGATGAGATGGGACCCGTCGTCGAGGAGCAGGTCGTGGCCGCGGCGGAGGAAGGCGATCGCCGCATCCCGCTCGGCACGGCCGGTGAGAGCCGGGTCGCCGTCCACCGGGATGCCGCGATCGCGCAGGACATCGGCGACGGCGACGGCGATCTCGTCCGGGTGCGCGTAGACCGCGACCTCCGCGCCGGCGTCCCGGAGCAGGAGCGCGAGCTGTGCGGTCTTCGGCTCGAGGACCATCGCGATGCCGATCCGGACACCCCGCACCGTGCCGTCCTCGGCGAGGCGCGCGGCCTGAGCGCGGGAGACGGGCATGTGCGCCCCGGCGAAGTCGACCCGCCCGGCGGCATCGCCTCGGTCGGGTAGCGGCGCACCCGCGAGGAGCGGTTCCGGTGTGAAGACGAGCGCGTCCGCGGTCTCCGCGTCGATCGCGCCGAGCGCGCGGAGCATCTCGCGGAGCGCGTGCGCGGTGTCGTCATCGCCGATGACCCGGACGGCACGGCCTGCGACGAGAAGGTTCGTCTGGCGGGCGAAGCGGCGGATGAGGTGCTCGGCGGTCGCTCGGGCGTCGGTCACCTCACAATCGTAGACGGCGCCTACGAGCGCTTCCGCGGGGTGTGCAGTCCGAGGCGGACCCGCGTCCGGCGACGCTCGTACACGATGAAGAAACTGCCGAGGAGCCACAGCGGCACCTGGGTCAGGAAAGCGACGCGGAATGCGTCGAGGGAGTATGTGGCCGGGGTGCCGGCTCCCTGCAGGTCGAGTGCCAGGCCGATGAGGAAGATCGCGACGAGCCCCGCGAGGAATCCACCGACGTTCGTGATGCCGGTCGCCGTGCTGAGGCGATGACTGGGGTTGTGGGTGCGTGCATGGTCGAAGGCGATCATGGATGCGGGACCGCCCATCGCGAGCGCCACAGCGAGCGCGATCAGGAGCCAGAAGGGCGCCTGACCCGGCCACGCGATCACGATGAGCCACGCGACGGCCTGGACGGCGACCGCGGGCAGCACGAGCATGTACGAGCGGCGCAGGGGATTGCGGCTGGAGAGCGCACCCATGATCGGGCCGATCGACATGCCGACGACGACGAAGACCGTCGTGATGACCGATGCCTCAGCCGGCGTCCGTCCTTCACCGGCCGTGAGGAACGGGAAGCCCCACAGCATGATGAAGGCCGTGCCGGCGAACGGCGTGGTGAAGTGCGACCAGAATGCGAGTCGCGTGCCGGGATGCGACCAAGCTTCGCCGATGGTCTGCCGCAGGTCGGCCGAGCTCTTGACCACCCGGATGGCGCCGGTATCGCTGTCGACCGAGACGTCGGCATCCACCTCGGGCGGGTGGTTGCGGATCACGCCGAAGACGAGCACCGTGAACAGCGCGCTGAGCCCTGCGAGGCTTCCGAACGCCACCTCCCAGCTCGTCGCGTGCAGGAGCGCGGCCATCGGCAGGATGGCGAGGATCTGACCGGTCTGGCCGACGATGCCGGTCATCTGCACCATGAGCGGCGCGCGCTGCGCCGGAAACCACGTCGCGACGACGCGCAGGACGCTCGGGAAGACGGCAGCGTCACCCGCCCCGAGCAGCATGCGCGCCGCGATGGCGATGCCGACGTTGGGGGAGAAGGCCATGACGAGCTGACCGATGGCCATGAAGCCCATGCCGATCGTGATGATCGGCCTGGCGCCGTATCGGTCGAGGAGCACACCCACGGGGATCTGCATCGCGCCGTACACGCCGAGCTGCAGCACGGCGAACATGGCCAAGGTCGATGCATCCGCATGGAAACGATCGGATGCATCTGCGCCGACGGCCGCGAGCGACGTGCGGTTCGTGACGGACAGCACGTATCCGGCGACCGCCACGCTCCAGATCAGCCACATCCGCCACGTGCGGGCGGGGGAGGGGAGTGCGGTCGTCATGAGCTCGCCCCGGGCTTCGCAGCGATGAGGATGCGGGTCGCCATCCACGGCCCCGACCACCACATCCGCCAGCCCGCACGGCGGACCGTCAGCGCCGCGCCGAGTGCCCGCAGGTGCACGATGTACTCGTCCACCTTGGAGATGTCGACGATCACGAGCCGGCCACCGGGGGAGAGGACGCGCCATGCCTCGCCGATCGCGGACCTTCGGCCGAGTGGGGAATGGATGTTGTGGATCGCCAGGCTCGCGGTGACGAGATCGAACGAACCACCGTCGAACTGCGGCAACGCCGTCATGTCTCCGGTGACGAACCGCGTGCGGCCGGAGACCCCGTTCACCGTCGCATTCGCCTCGGCGGCCGCGGGGGAGTTGCCCGACTGGTCGATCGAGCGCCACAGGTCGACGCCCGTGACGTCGGCTCGCGGGAACGCCTCCGCCGTCATGATCGTGACCGCCCCGCGCCCGCAGCCGAGGTCGAGCACGCGCGCCGGTGCGGGCAGCTCGTCAAGAAGCTCTCTCCAGACGAGGAACTTGCCGTGCGCCGAGGCGTTCCAGAACAGCGCTCCGCCGGCGAGGAATGCGAGCCCGAGGACGGCGACCAGGAACGTCACCCAGAGCGGAGCGCCCCAGGAGAACACCGAGAAGCCGGCGAGGACGAGGTAGACGATGCCGATCGCAGCCCACAGCCACGGCACCCACGAGGCATCCATTCCGTACGATCCAGCGGGTCGAGGGGATGGTGCAGCCACCCATTCATCGTATGACCGCCGTCCCCGCATCTGATCCGGCGGAGCATCACCCGCGCTGGGTGGCACAGCTGCGAGGGGACTCCGCGGAATCTCGAGTTGACATAATGTGCATTATCGGCGAATGCCTGTCACGCGGAGATGGACCAGAGCGGCGCTACTTGGTCGACTGCGGCGTCGGCGTGGGCTCTCCGGACGGGATCCACTTCCCGGACGAGCACTCGTAGAACGTCGTCGCGGCGGTGTCGATGTAGACGTCGCCGTTCGTGGTGCACGTGGCGTCCGTCGGCGCGCCGACGCCGAGCAGCACCTGTGTGCCCGGAGCTCCTGGTGCCCCGGACGCGCCGGGTGCCCCGGACGCACCCGGAGCGCCCGGAGCACCTGCCGCGCCCGTCAGGTTCTCGGCCGCCGACTGGCGGATGTTACCGGCAAGCTGCCAGCTGCCGTTGCGGAAGACATAGACGTCGGACGTCGTGATGTCGATGTAGACATCGCCTTCGTAGCCCTTGCCGGCCGCGGGTGCGCCGCTGCCTGCCCGGACGGCGGATCCGGCCGGAAGGACGCCCTTGATGATCTGCTCGACCTCGGCGGACGATTTCGGTGTCGGCGTGGGCGCGACGACGGTGACGGTCGACGCCGGCTCTGCGGTCGAGCGCGCGGCCGAGGCCCCGAGATACGCGGCGACGAACGAGAGCACGACGACGCCGACTCCGACGCCGATGAGTGCTCCGAGCCCGACGCCCGACTTCGGAGTGGGCGACGGCGGCGCAGGCTCACTCGGTACGGGCGCAGCGGGCTGTGTCGGGTCGGTCATGGTGTCTGGCTCCGATCTTCGCGCCGGGCCGCACCCGGGATGTGGCGCTCAGTGTACGCATAGGAACGAGCGCCGCGGAAGAGTCCCGACTCCTCAGGCTCCGACGTATTCGGCAAGGAACTGACCCGTGAGAGTCGATCGTGCAGCGACCAGCTCGGAAGGGGTGCCCTCGAAGACGACGCGCCCGCCGTCGTGTCCGGCGCCCGGGCCGATGTCGATGATCCAGTCTGCGTGCGCCATGACCGCCTGGTGGTGTTCGATCACGATGACGGACTTGCCGGACTCGACCAGGCGGTCGAGCAGTCCGAGCAGCTGGTCGACGTCCGCGAGGTGCAGGCCGGTCGTCGGCTCGTCGAGGATGTACACCCCGCCCTTCTCCCCCAGATGCGTCGCGAGCTTCAGTCGCTGACGCTCTCCTCCCGACAGGGTCGTCAGCGGCTGGCCGATCTGCAGATAGCCGAGCCCGACATCTGAAAGGCGCTTCAGGATCGTGTGCGCGGCCGGCGTCTTCGCCTCGCCGGCCCCGAAGTACTGCTCGGCCTCATCGACGGACATCGCGAGGACCTCGCTGATGTCCTTGCCGGCCAGCGTGTACTCGAGGACGGATGCGTCGAACCTCTTGCCGCCGCAGACCTCGCACACGGTCTCCACGGAGGCCATCGGGCCGAGGTCGGTCGTGATGAATCCCGCACCGTTGCAGTTCGGGCACGCGCCCTCCGAGTTCGCGCTGAACAGCGCGGGCTTGACTCCGTTCGCCTTGGCGAACGCCTTGCGGATGGGCTCCAGCATCCCCGTGTACGTCGCCGGATTGCTCCGTCGCGATCCCTTGATGGCGGCCTGGTCGATCGCGATCACGCCGTCGCGCCCCGCCACGGAGCCGTGGATGAGCGAACTCTTCCCGGAGCCCGCGACACCCGTCACGACCGTGAGCATGCCGAGCGGGATGTCGACATCCACCTTCTTGAGGTTGTGGGTCGATGCGCCGCGAACCTCGATCGCGCCATTCGGATCGCGCACGGCCTTCTTCAGCTGGGCGCGATCGCCGAGGTGGCGGCCCGTGACGGTGTCGCTCCCCCGGAGCTCGTCGACAGTGCCCTGGAAGCAGATCGTGCCACCGGCGGCCCCTGCGCCGGGGCCGAGGTCGACCACGTGGTCGGCGATGATGATCGCTTCGGGCTTGTGCTCGACGACGAGGACGGTGTTCCCCTTGTCGCGCAGCTGCAGGAGCAGCTCGTTCATGCGCTGGATGTCGTGCGGATGCAACCCGATCGTGGGCTCGTCGAACACGTAGGTGATGTCGGTGAGCGCTGATCCGAGGTGGCGGATCATCTTCGTGCGCTGCGCCTCTCCCCCGGACAGCGTCCCGGACGGACGATCGAGCGACAGATACCCGAGCCCGATGTCGACGAAGGAGTCGAGGTTCTCCCGCAGCGCCGTGAGCAGCGGTGCGACCGACGGCTCGTGGATCCCGCTCACCCACGCCGCGAGATCGCTGATCTGCATCGCGCACGCATCCGCGATGCTGATGCCCTTGATCTTCGACGACCGGGCACCCTCGTTCAGGCGCGTGCCGCCGCACTCCGGGCATGAAGCGAACGCGACGGCTCGCTCGACGAAGGCGCGGATATGCGGCTGCAGGGACTCGACGTCCTTCGACAGCATCGACTTCTGGATGCGCGGCACCAGGCCCTCGTACGTGACGTTGATGCCGTTGATCTTGACCTTGGCGGGTTCACGATAAAGGAAGTCGTTCAGCTCCTTCTCGGAATAGTCCTTGATCGGCTTGTCGGGGTCGAAGAACCCGGACTCCGAGAACATCCGCACCGACCACCCGCCGGCGGTGTACCCGGGGATCGTGATCGCTCCCTCGTTGAGCGACAGCGAGTCGTCGAAGAGCTGATGGATGTCGACGTCCGACACCGTCCCCATTCCCTCGCAGCGCGGGCACATGCCGCCCGTCTGGCTGAACTCGCGTCGCGTGGTCACGCCGCCGACCGTGATCGCACCCTTCCCCTGGACGGTGGGGATGTTGAACGAGAACGCCTGCGGCGAGCCGACGTGCGGCGCGCCGAGCCGGCTGAACAGGATGCGGAGCATCGCGTTCGCATCCGTCACCGTGCCGACCGTGGAGCGCGAGTTCGCACCCATCCGCTCCTGGTCGACGAGGATCGCCGTCGTGATGCCCTCGAGCACGTCGACGTCGGGCCGCGCGAGCGACGGCATGAACCCCTGTACGAACGTGCTGTACGTCTCGTTGATGAGGCGCTGCGACTCTGCGGCGATCGTGCCGAACACGAGCGAGCTCTTGCCCGACCCGGACACCCCGGTGAACACGGTGAGCCGGCGCTTCGGGATCGAGATGCTCACGTCTTTGAGGTTGTGCTCGCGGGCGCCTTCGACCCGGATGGCGTCGTGCGCGTCGGCGGTGATGTCAGCGGCCATGCCGTTCACTCTAGGGGTGGCGCCGGACACGCGCTTCTCGGATCCTGCGCACCCCGGGCCGTAGGCTTGCGGCGTGTCCTCGCGCCCGCCCGCTCGCCTCGGACCGCTGTATCTCGCCGGCTTCACGACCGCGTTCGGCGCGCACGGAGTGGCTGCGGCCCTCGGCGTCGAGACGGGCGATATCGGCCTCACGCTCCTCGGATTCGGTGTCGTGCTCGCCCTCTACGATCTCGCCGAGGTGCTCCTGAAGCCCGTCTTCGGCGCGCTGAGCGACCGCGTCGGCGTGAAGCCGGTCATCGTCGGCGGACTCGCGGCGTTCGCCGCGGCATCCCTCATCGGCGTCCTCCTCCCGTCGCCGATCTGGCTCGGGGTGGCTCGATTCGCCCAGGGGGCCGCGGCATCCGCGTTCTCCCCCGCCTCGTCGTCGGCGGTGGCGCGAGTCGCGGACCCGACCTCCACCGGGCGGTACTTCGGTCGCTACGGCTCGTGGAAGAGCCTCGGCTATGCACTCGGGCCGCTGCTGGGCGCCTTCCTCGTGTGGTGGGCCGGGATGCCAGCCCTCTTCGCCGCGCTCTCCGTGCTCGCCCTGGGCGCCACTGTGTGGGTGGCGATCGCACTCCCCCGCATCCCGGTCCTGCCGCGCAAGCGCGCGACCCTCGCCGACCTCGCGCGCGAGGTCGGCGAGCGCTCGTTCCTCGTCCCGACGCTCGTGCTCGCGGCGACCACCGGTGCCCTCGGAGTCGCCGTCGGCTTCCTGCCTCTGCTGTCGACGCACACGGGTCTCGGCCCGGTCGGCGGTATGGCGACGGTCACCGTGCTGGCACTCGCCTCGACGCTTGTTCAGCCGTGGGCGGGGCGCCGCCACGATGCCGGGCGACTCCCGGCGGGAGCGGGGACGGCGACCGGGCTCGTCGCGATCGCCGTCGGCCTGGCGGTCGCCGCGCTCGTGCCGGGACCCGTGACGCTCTACCTCGCGGCCCTGCTCATCGGCGCAGGAGTCGGGCTTGCTACCCCTCTCGCGTTCGCGCACCTCGCGGCGTCGACCCCGGCCGACCGGATGGGTCGGACGATGGGCAGCGCCGAGCTCGGACGTGAACTCGGGGATGCGGCCGGCCCGCTCATCGCCGGTGCCGTGGGCGCCGCCACCACCGCGAGTCTCGGCATCGGAGTGGTCGCGATCGGCGTCGCCGCGTCCGGTGCGGTCGCCGCGTCGGCTCTCCATGGCGCCTCTGCGAAAGAGTGACGCTCAGCCGCGACGCAGCTCACCGAGCGTGCCGAACACGATCCGGACGCCCTCCGGAGCGCGCAGCACGGTCAGCAGAGTGTGCGTGCAGCTGCGGCATCGCATGATCGCCGCCACGTCGTCCAGCTCGACGACTGCCTCCGCGATGTAGGCGACGGCGCCGCACCCGGCGCACGTTCCGATCAGCGTCGTCGCATCGCCGTCGATGACCTCGGACAGCATTCCAGCGGCGGCGTTGCCGTCGACGATCCTCATCACGATCCTCCGAATCGCTCGGTGCGCACACGCTGCGGATCATGGCCGAGTCGCACGAGCGCATCCGCCACATGCTCGACGAAGCCGGTTGGACCGCACACGTACACGACGGGCTGCTCCGTCGCCGGCCAGACAGCCGCGCGCAGAGATTCGTCGTCCACCCGGCCAAGGCGTCCAGGCCATCCCGCGGGGGCCGCTCGGGTGTACGCCCACGTGACCGGCACTCCCCCGTCGTTCGCCGACCGCGCGAGCTCCTCGCGATATATCGCATCGGTGGGAGAACGGACGGAATAGAGCAGACGAGCGGATGCCGCGGCTCCGGCGTGCCGCGCCGCTCTGGCGATCGCGACGAGCGGCACGATGCCGGATCCGCCCGCGATGAGCTGCACCGGCCCGGCATCGGCGCTGTGCCACACGAAATAGCCGCCGAGCGGCCCCTTGACCTCCAGTTCGTCGCCCGGCAGCACGTCGCGGACCAGGTACGGGGACACCTCGCCGTCCGGGATCTCGTCCACCGCGATCTCCAGTGCGGATGCCGAGCCGTACGATGCGAGCGAATACGACCGCACCGCCTGGTAGCCGTCCTCGGCGGTGAGCCGGACATCGATGTGCTGACCCGCGGCGCTGCCGGGCCAGCCCGGCACGTCGAGGCGCAGCACGCGCGCAGAAGGACTGGCCTCCGCCACGGCGAGGACCCGCGCAGGACGCCAATCGGTCATGCTCACCAATAGCGCTCCTCAGTCCACGGGTCGCCGTGCATGCTGTACCCGTTCTGCTCCCAGAACCCCGGGGCGTCCTGGTCCATCAGCGTGAGACCGTGCACCCACTTCGCGCTCTTCCAGAAGTAGAGGTGCGGCACGAGCAGACGTGCAGGTCCCCCGTGCTCCGGATCGAGGGGCGCGCCGTCGAACTCGAACGCGACCCACGCGCGGCCGCCACGGAGCTCCGCGAGCGGGATGTTCGTGGTGTACCCGCCGTACGAGTGCGCCGTCGCGTACGACGCCGTCGTGTCGATGCCGGCGAGCAGCGTGTCGATCGACACCCCGCGCCAGGAGGTGCCGAGCTTCGACCAACGGGTCACGCAATGGATGTCGGTGCGGACGTCCTCGATCTCCAGCGCGATCAGCTCGTCCCAGGACCAGGCGGCGAGCGTGTCCGTCCCGCTCTGGATCTCGAATGTCCATGTCGCAAGATCGATGCGCGGGGTCGGCCCGGCCGACAGCACCGGAAAGTCCTCGGTCAGATACTGCCCGGGCGGAAGCTGCGGATCGCTCGCCCTGCGACGGGCGCCGAATCCTCGCGAGACGATGGCCATGCGAGCCCCCTTCAGGCGGCGATGCCGCGCAGGCTCACGGTAGCGCGCCCCCGCGGGACGCGCGAGGCCCAGCACGATCGGTTCGCGACACGCGCGGTCACACGGAATGGATGCCGCGGAACGTCGCTACAGTGATGCATGTCCTATGTTCAGGAATCTCCCAGGAAGGGAGCCCCTCATGTCCGATCTCACTTCGGATGAGAAGGCAGCTGTCAACGGCCTGCGCACCGCGCTCGGCATCGGCGGCGTCCTCGCCATCCTCCTCGGCCTCGCCATCCTCATCTGGCCGGCCAAGTCCGCAGCAGTCGTCACGATCCTGATCGCGATCTACGCGATCGCAGGCGGCCTCGTGTATGCCGGTCTCGGCATCTTCTCGAAGGGCATGAAGGTGTGGCCGCGCATCGGTCACATCGTGCTCGGCCTCGTGTTCATCGTCGCCGGCGTCATCGCCTTCGCGAACCTCGCGGAGACGACGGCATGGCTGCTCGTCTTCGTCGGCATCCTGATCGGTGTCCTGTGGATCGTCGAGGGCGTCGTGGCGCTCACGACCCTCCGCGACGCCGCCTCGAAGGGCTGGACGGTGTTCTTCGCGATCATCAGCATCATCGCGGGCATCTTCCTGATCTTCTCGCCGGCGTTCGGTGCCGCGGTGCTCTGGTGGATCGTCGGAATCGCGGCGGTCGTCCTCGGTGTCGTCCAGCTGGTTCGCGCGTTCACGTTCAAGGGCGCCTGAGCCGACAGCACGCAGAAGGGGGCCCCGGGGGGGCGCCCCCCGCCCCCCGCGCGGTTTGCGCGCACACGGCCGCGGGCC
>NZ_JASXSZ010000003.1:305078-553034 GCF_030315975.1 Microbacterium candidum
GCGCGTTCAGTTTCTCGGCCCCCTGCGCCCACACCCCGCAGAGGGGGGCCGGGGGATCGCTCCCCGGGCGCCCTTCTCGTTTCGCTCGATCAGGACGTCTGCAGGGTGGCCATGATCGCGTGCATGAACTGCTGCATGAACATGGACATCCAGATCATCGCGGCGACGAAGCCCACGGCTTGCAGGGCGATGAAGACCCACAGAGGGGCGGCGCCGCGGCCTCCTCGCCGTCCGACGACCACGGTGCGTCCGATCACGTACACCCAGGACGACAGGAAGATCCAGGCCCAGTGGAACGGGCGCACGAATCCGCGTCGCGACAGGTCGCGGAAGTCGAGATAGGCGAACCAGGCACTGATCCCGTAGATCACCCATCCGATGCCGAGCAGCGCGAAATACCACCCGTTGAAGACCGTGGACATCTCCCATCGGATGAACGCCTGCGGATCCGGCGAGGACCCGTCGCTCGGCACGATGCGCGCGAAGTCGAGCATGCCGCTCTGCAGCTGCAGGAGGTACCCGCTCGCGAGGATCGCGCTGACGAGCGGAAGAAGCACGATCAGCCAGATCCACACGGTGTTCGCGCTCGTCCCCGGAGCGACACGCGGCGGCACGCCCGCAGGCGCCGTTGCGGTCGCGGGTGCGGCATCGACCCAGCGGTATCCGTCCCACCAGCGCGGGTGGCCGTTCGCGTCCGGGTACCATCCGGCGGGCGCGCTCACTCCGCTCCCCCGTCGATCGGGAGGTGGCGACTCCACCAGTCGAGGACGGCGGCGAAGCGCTCCATACGGTGCCGCGGCTGTCCGCCCCGGGTCAGCTCGTGGTTCTCCCCTGGGAAGATGAGCATCTCCGTGTCGACGCCCGCGCGCTTGAGCGCCGAGTAGTAGCGCGTCGCCTGCTCGAGCGGGCAACGGAAGTCGAGCTCCGAGTGCAGGACGAGGGTCGGCGTCCGCACTTGGTCGGCGACCGCCATCGGGCTCTGCCGGGAGATGTCCGCCATGGACACGCCGACGTACTCGTCACCGAAGAACGTGCCGATGTCGCTCGTGCCCTGGAAGGTCGCCGGGTCCAGGAAGCCGCGTTCGACGATCGCCCCGGCGAAGCGGTAGTCGTGCCCGATGACCCACGCCGTCAGATACCCGCCGTACGATCCGCCCATGACTCCCGCGCGTGATCCGTCGATGCGCGGATCGGATGCGACCGCACCCTCGAAGAAGTCGATGACGTCGGCGAAGTCGACGGTGCCCATCGACTGACGGATGGCGCGGCCGTGTGCACGACCGTAGCCCGCCGACCCGCGCGGATTGCAGTACACGACTGCGTAGCCGGCATCCACCAGCACCTGCGTCTCGTCGAAGAGGTGCACGCCGTACGAGGCGTACGGACCGCCGTGGATCTGGAGGATCACGGGGAACGGCCCGTCGCCGTCGGGCGTCGCCACCCAGCCGTGCACCGGGTAGCCGTCACGGCCTGTCACGACAAGCTCGCGCGGCTCGGCGATACCCGCCGCCTGCGCGGCTGTGCCGAAGGAGGTCACCGCGCCGTGTCCGTCGAGCACCAGCTCTCCGAATGAATCGGGCTGCGCGACGGCGGCGAGGATGCGGTCTCCGCCGCTGCCGTGGCCGGTCACCTCGACGTCTCCGTCGAGGACGGTCGAGATCTCGCCGTCGCGAGTCACCCGCACGAGGTGGACACGGCCGCGCGCGGCGTGCTGCAGGAGGAAATCGCCGCCTGCGAAGCCGATCTGACCGCTCATCCCGTCGAGGTCGAACGCGTCCGGATCGGTGATGCGGCGGAGCCCCGACTCCCCCACCGTCCAGAGCGCCGTCGCCGGCGCGACGAAGTCCACCCCGTCGGGACCGAGGTCCTGGGCGATGAGTGCCACCAGTCCATCGGGCGCGACGGCGACCGCATCGATGCCGAGGTCCGAGTCGCGGTCCACGACGACGCGTTCGCCCGCGTCGCCCACGCTCACGGCGACGAGGCGGTTGCGCAGGTCGGGCGCGCGGTGCTCGATGTCGTCCGCGATCGCCAGGATCTCGGAGCCGTCAGCGGTGAATGCGATGCCTGAATACGACGTCTCCCCGCTCGTGAGCTGGCGGGCCTCCGCGGCGACGAGTCGCCGCTTCGGTGCGGTCTCGCCTTCCGGGCGGACGGCGGGAGCCGGCTCATAGAACGGCTCGCTCGCGGGATCGGGCGCCGCAACCACGAAGACGTGCGACGGACGGTCGCCGATGTAGCCGAGGCCGTTCGAGTGCCAGCGGATGCCGGTGATCCGGCGCGGCGCCTCGGACGAGGCATCCAGCCCCTCCACGGTGCCGTAGCGGCCGACCTCCGGCACTCGTGCGACGAACGCGAGTACCGCTGCGTCGGGCGACCATTCCACCTGCGACACGCCGGCGGGGGCATCTGTCGCCTGCACAGGCTCCCCGCCCGACGCCGCGACGACGAAGACCTGCGGCCTCCCCTTGGCATCGCCTCGGAGGAACGCGATCCGCGTGCCGTCCGGGGACAGGCGCGGCGAACTGTCGCTCGTTCCCCGCGTCAGCCGCCACGGGGCGCCGTCCGGGAGATCGACGCGCCACAGCTGGCCGACGGCGCGGTTGGCGGCGATGTCAGGGCGCGAGGACGCGAAGACGGCGAACGAGCCGTCCGGCGCGACCTGCGGGCGGCCGACCGAGATGAGGGTTTCGATGTCGTCGGCGCGCACTGCTCACTCCTCGCCGAAGGAGCTCGTGTCGCCCACGAGTCGCGTGTGGTCGGCGGGCACCGGCTCGACGGCGGCGCGGGCCACCTCGGCGGCGAACTCGGAGACGTTGTAGAGGCGTCCCGCATCCTCGCGACGCTGCGAGATCGCTCCCGGATTGGCGCGTTCGAGGAGTGTCGCCGTGATGGTGCCTTCGATCATGTCGCCCGACACGACGACGAACTCGATGCCGCGCTCGGTCAGCCCCGGGATGAGCTTGCGGAGGGCGTCCTCGCCTGCGCGCTTCGACAGGGCGACGGCCTCGTACTCCGGCATCGTCGGCGTCGTGCGGATGAAGTGCGCCTGGTGGCTCGTGACGAAGACGACACGCGATCCGGGAGCCATGAGCGGCAGCGCAGCTCCCAGCACGCGGACCTGCGCGTCGCGGTTCAACTGCAGCGCGTAGTCCTCCGCCATGCCGCCCTCCATGCCGCCGGACGCGTTCAGGACGAGGATGTCGAGCTTGCGATAGAGCTGCTCGACCTGGCCGAACATGCCGCCGACCTCGAGCGGATCGGTGAGATCGGCGCCGACGACGAGCGCCTGCGCGCCGTCCTCGCGCAGCTCCGCCGCCAGCTTCTCCGCGCGGGGGGCCTTGTTGCGATAGTTGATGACGACACTCGCGCCCGCTGCCGCGAAGTAGCGGATGGTGTCGGCACCGATGCCGCGGGAGGAGCCGGTGACGAGCGCGACCTTCCCGTCGAGCGAATGAGGTTCGAGGATGGTCGTGGTCTCGGTCACGCGAGTTCTCCTGTCGTGCTGATCCTGCCCGAACGGGCGGAAGGGAGGGCCCGCGAAAGCGCGCGAGCACACGGATCGACCCTACCAATCCGGGCCCCGGCAGCGAGGTTCTCCACAGGTCCCTGAAGATGGCCGCGGCGTCGTTGCGCGCGTGTAGTGTTCAGAGCAACGGGAGGGTCGACGTGGATTTCATCACCACCATCACGCAGTTCGCCTGGATCGGGTGGATCGTGCTCATCGCGGTGTTCCTCGTGATCGAGATGCTGACGCTCGACTTCACGTTCCTCATGCTCGCCGTCGGCAGCGTCGCGGGGCTCGCATCCGATCTCTTCGGCGCCCCGATCTGGCTGCAGGTGCTCATCGCCGCCGTTGTCGCCGCGCTCCTCATCTTCGGGCTTCGGCCACCGCTCTTGCGGCGGCTGCGCCGCGGCGAAGACCCGACGCCCTCGAACGTCGCAGCCCTCATCGGCATGTCCGGCCAGGTGGCCGCCCCCGTCACGGGGCTCGGCGGACTGGTCAAGCTCGCCAACGGCGAGACGTGGACCGCACGCGCGACGGCATCCGACTCCGAGATCCAGGTCGGATCCCCCGTGCGCGTAGACCGCATCGACGGTGCCATCGCCTTCGTCTCCACCGCGCCCGCAACCCCCACGACCCCGGAGGTCACTGCATGAATCCCGACGCCGTCATCCCCACCGCGATCGGGTGGGTGCTCGCGCTCGCGATCCTCATCTTCGTCTTCGTCGTCATCTTCCGCTCGATCCGCATCGTTCCGCAGGCGACGGCAGGAATCGTCGAGCGACTGGGGCGGTACCACAAGACCCTCTCTCCCGGCCTGAACCTGCTGGTGCCGTTCGTCGACCGCCTCCGGCCGCTCATCGACATGCGCGAGCAGGTCGTGACGTTCGCACCGCAGCCCGTCATCACGGAGGACAACCTCGTCGTCTCGATCGACACGGTCGTCTATTTCCAGGTGACCGACGCGCGTGCCGCGACCTACGAGATCGCCAACTACCTCGGCGCCGTCGAGCAGCTCACGATCACGACCCTCCGCAACGTCGTCGGCGGCCTGAACCTCGAAGAGGCGCTGACGAGCCGCGACAACATCAACGGCCAGCTGCGCATCGTCCTGGACGAGGCGACCGGCAAGTGGGGCATCCGTGTGTCCCGCGTCGAGCTGAAGTCGATCGATCCGCCCGCCAGCATCCAGGACTCCATGGAGAAGCAGATGCGCGCCGAGCGCGACCGTCGTGCGGCGATCCTCACCGCCGAGGGCACCAAGCAGTCCGCGATCCTGAGCGCCGAGGGAAACCGGCAGGCGCTGATCCTTAACGCCGAGGGTGACAAGCAGGCGGCGGTGCTGCGCGCCGAGGGCGAAGCCCAGGCCATCCAGACGGTCTTCAACGCGATCCACGTCGGCAACCCGGATGACAAACTGCTCGCGTACCAGTACCTCCAGACGCTGCCGAAGATCGCGGACTCTGCATCGAGCAAGCTGTGGATCATCCCGAGCGAATTCACCGAGGCGCTCAAGGGTCTGACCGCAGGTTTCGTCGGGAAGGGAGCGGATGCGGCGCAGGGCGCGGCAACCTCGGCACCGGCGGTGCCCGCGGTGACCGCGCCGGCCGCTCCGACACCTCCTGCTCCCCCGGTTCCGCCGACGCCTCCGGCTCTGCCCGAGTCGTGACGCATCCGTGGTTCGCGGGCGCCTCACGCCCGCGGATCCTGGCGCACCGCGGACTCGTGACGCCGGAGGGCGCCGCCTCCGGCATGGCCGAGAACTCCTTTGCGGCGGTGGCTGCCGCGCACGCGGCAGGTGTCGCGTACGTCGAGTCCGACTGCCATCTGACCGCTGACGGCACTGTCGTCCTCTTCCACGACGACACCCTCGAACGCGTCACGGGCGACCCGCGCCGCATCGCGGAGGTGGGGCTCGCCGAGCTCGAAGAGCTGATGGCGGAGCGCGGTGGACTCATCACGCTGGCGCAGGCGCTGGACGCCTTCCCGACGATCCGCTTCAACCTGGACGCGAAGGCGGACGGCGTCGAGGTCCCGATGGGCCGTGAGATCGCCCCGTTCGCCGAGAGGGTCCTCGTCGCGAGCTTCTCGGACGATCGGCGTCGCCGCGTGCTGGATGCCGTGGCCGCCGCGGGGCGCGGCATCCGTCCGGCCACATCGGCCGGGACCGGGACCATCGCCCGGGTCGTCGCTGCCGCCGCCCTGCGATCGAACCGCATGGTGCGGCGCGCACTGGCAGGCATCGACGCTCTCCAGATCCCCGAACGGCAGGGCCGGCTGCCGGTCCTCAGCCGTCGTCTCATCGACGCGGCACACCGTCACGATGTCGAAGTCCACGTGTGGACGGTCGACGAAGCCGACGACATGCGACGACTTCTCGACCTCGGTGTCGACGGCATCGTGACCGACCGCGCGGACGTCGGGCTGCGGGTCGCCGCCGAACGTCGCTGATCGCCGCGCGCGACCGCACCGGCGCGAGTCCGCGAGCGGCCGTTCAACCTGCTGAGCATCGGCTGGGAAACCTCCCGGTGAGGGGCCCGTTCGGATGATCCGCCCAGGTCTCATCGTTATACCTGTGTGCGAGGAGAGGACCACAAAATGGCAGACCGCAGCTTGCGCGGCATCCGACTCGGCGCCCAGAGCCTTCAGAGTGAGGACGGCGTCGTGTTCCACGATCGCGCGCAGTTCACCTACACCTGCACCGCGTGCGGGCGCGACACCACCCTGACGTTCGCCGCCGACGCCGAGGTGCCGCAGACCTGGGAGTGCCGCACGTGCGGTGCCGAGGCCGTACTGCGTGTCGGAGACAAGACCGTCGAGGTCGATCACAGCGACGACAAGGCACCCCGGACCCACTGGGACATGCTGCTGGAGCGTCGCACCATCCCGGAGCTCGAGGAGCTGCTGGAGGAGCGTCTGGCGTACATCCGTGCGCGCCGCGGCGCTGGTGAGGACGTCACCAAGGAGAAGATCAGCGCCTGATCCTCAGGGCTGCTGCGCAGCGCCGGTTCCCTCGGGAGCCGGCGTTTTCGCGTTCCGTCGCCGGACGAGGAGCCCCACGACCACGAGGGCGGCGAGGCTCCCCCACCCGAGCGCGGCCTCCAGCCAGTCGCCGATGACGATCGCGGGGGTGAGCCCCGTGCGCAGGGGCACGTCCGCCAGCAGATGCCCCGCCGTGTCTGCCGGAAGGCTCTGGATCGTCGAACCGTCGGGGGCGATGATCTGGCTCGTGCCTACGGTCGAGATGTTCACGACCGACCGCCCCGTCTCGATCGCGCGCATCCGCGCGACGGCGAGCTGCTGCAGGTTCTCGTCCGTCCCGCGGAAGTCGGCGTTGTTCGTCTGGAACGCGTAGAACTCCGCGCCCGCGCGTGCACCGTCACGGATCACGTCGTCGTAGATGACGTCGAAGCAGATGGCGAGCCCGATGCCGACGCCCTTCACGGTGACGTAGGGCGGGTCCTCCCCCGGCGTGTACTCGCGTTGGATGAGTCCGATGAGATCAGGGGCGAGGGCGCCGTACAGCCAGCGGTCCGGGACGTACTCCCCGAAGGGGACGGGATGGCGCTTCGCATACGACTGCGTGATCCCCGCGGGCGCCCGCCAGACGAACGAGGTGTTGAAGTACTGCTCGCCCTTCTGGACCACCGCGTTCGCCAGCAGCGGTGCGCCTGATCGACGCTGCACCGCATCGAGGAGCGCTGCCGTGGGCCGGTCCTGAGTCGGGTCGTAGTCGACGCCGCCCTCGGGCCAGACCAGAAGATCCATCTTCTTGCCGAAGAGCGGCTCGGACGCGGCGACCTGCGCGTCGATGACCGCGTAGTCCTCGCGCTTGTCGAAGTAGCCGGATGGTCCGTTGCCCTGTGCGGCGCCGACGCGCATGCTGCCGGCCGGTGTCGTCGGGAACTGCGGAACGGCGATGAGCAGGACGACGAGCACGGCCGCCGGGACCGCCGCCCGGGCATCCCGGAAGCGGCGCAGTCGCACATACTCGATGAGTGCCGCGCACAGCGCGACGATGAGGAACGTGAGGCCGGAGACGCCGACCCACGACGCGAGGTCGGCGAGCGGACTGTTGGACTGTGTGAGGCCGATGCGACCCCAGGGGAAGCCCCCGTAGGGCCAGGAGCCGACCAACAGCTCGCGGGAGGTCCAGAGCCCGGCCACGAGCGCCGGGAGCGCGACGAGGCGCGTCCACAGCCCGCCGATCCGTGGAAGCCAGCGATAGGCAAGCGCGATCGGGATGGCGCCGACCGCGGTGAGCAGCGCCTCGAGTACCGACAGGGCGAGCCAGGGCACGGGGCCGAGATAGCGCGCTGTGAACCCGACGTTCACCAGGAAGAAGCCGAGGCCGAAGAGGAGCCCGACGAGCACCGACCCCCAGACCGACCGGCCGATGAGGCTCACGAGCGCCAGGCCGACCCCCACGAAGGCCATCGGCCACCAGGCGAGCGCCGGGAAGGCCGTCGTCAGGACGAGCCCGCCGACCGCGGCTGCGAACGCCGCCACCGACAGCGGCAGGACGGGGCGGAGCGGCGGCACGGATTCGAGCCTAAACGTTCAGGGCTCGCCTCAGCGCACCACCGGTCCCCGAGCTTGTCGAGGGGTCGCACCCGCCAGGCCACGACGCCTCGACAAGCTCGGCGACCGGAATCCGGCCGAAACGCAGCGACCTACAGGGACGAGTAGGCGACGATTCCGTGGCGCACGGCATCCAGCGCCTTCCGAGCGACGCTCGCGAGCCCGGTCTCCGCCACGAGCGACAGCTGATCGAGGAGGTCGATCGTCTGCTTCGCCCAGCGCACGAAGTCGCCGGCGGCCATGTCCGCCTCGATCAGCACGCGGTCGAGCGGGACGCCGCGAGCCCACGAATGCATGGCCGTGGCGAGCCCGGCCGCGACCGGCGCGGATCCAGGGAGCCGGTGGTCCTGCTCCAGGTCGTCGAGGGCCTGCCACAGCTCCTGAGTGGCGGCCAGCGCCGCGCGGAACGGTCCACGGGGCAGAGCACCCGCCTCCGGACTCTCGGAGTCGCGACGGGGCTCGTAGACGAGGCAGCAGGCGAGCGCCGCGAGGGATGCCGCATCCAGACTCTCCCACAGGCCGCGCCGCAGGGATTCGGCAACGAGGAGGTCGCGCTCGCCGT
This sequence comes from Microbacterium candidum, assembly GCF_030315975.1. GTDB lineage: Bacteria > Actinomycetota > Actinomycetes > Actinomycetales > Microbacteriaceae > Microbacterium > Microbacterium candidum. The sequence continues at coordinate 313,727 of NZ_JASXSZ010000003.1, forward strand.
AGATGCGGCGCATGGTGGCACCCGCATCCGTCACGCGCGTCTGCGCGCCGGAGCCCTCGACGTAGCCGAGTTCCGCGAGTACCTCGACCACGCGGTCGAAGACCCGTGCCACGGTCCCGGTGCGCGTCTCGATCTGGCGGCGCAGCGCGTCGGTGCTCCGCTTCAGCTTGAAATAGCGCTCAGCCCAGCGCGCGTGATGCTCACGGTCCGGGCACGAGTGACAGGGGTGTCGCTGCATCCGTCGCCGGAGCGTCGCGATCTGCTTCTGCCGGGCGTCGCGCGTCGATCGCGAGGCGTTCGCGTCCTTGCGGTTGAGCTTCTCGAGGTCGCTGAGCTCGCGCCGGATCCCCGCGTACTCGCGGAAGTCGCCGCGGTCGCACGTCATGGCCTCGCCGTAGCCGGCGAGCGACTCCTCCTGCTCACGAACCTGTCGCGCGAGCCCGACGACGGCGCGGTCCGCCTGGAACTGCGCGAAGGACGATTCGAGGATCTCGCGCGCCCTCGGCCGTCCGAACTGCTCGATGAGGTTCACGGCCATGTTGTATGTCGGCCGGAAGCTGGAGTTCAGCGGATACGTGCGGCGCGAGGCGAGGTTCGCAACTGCTTGGGGATCCAGGCCCTCGCTCCACTGGATGACCGCGTGGCCCTCCACGTCGATGCCCCGGCGCCCGGCGCGCCCGGTGAGCTGCGTGTACTCCCCCGGTGTGATCGCGACGCGCGCTTCGCCGTTGAACTTCTCGAGCTTCTCGAGGACGACGGTGCGGGCGGGCATGTTGATGCCGAGGGCGAGGGTCTCGGTTGCGAAGACCGCCTTCAGGAGCTTCAGCCGGAAGAGCTCCTCGACCACCTCTTTGAAGGCGGGGAGCAGTCCCGCGTGGTGGGCGGCGATGCCGCGTTCGAGGTTGTCGCGCCACTCCCAGTAGCCGAGGACGGCGAGGTCCTCGTCCCGCAGCAGCCGCGTCCGCTCGTCGGCGATGGCGCGGATCTCTGCGCGCTCCTCAGTGGTCGTGAGGCGCAGTCCCGCCCGACGGACCTGCTGCACCGCGGCATCGCATCCGACGCGACTGAAGATGAAGAAGATCGCCGGCAGGAGATTCGCGCGTTCCAGCAGCTGGACGACGTCGGGGCGGTCGAGCCGCTCGATGCGTCGCACGTTGGCGGACCGCACGGGGCGCTTGCCGCCGCGGTTCGGCCGCCTTGTGGCGTACCCGGCGTGTTCCGAGCTGCGATAGCTCGAGACCGCGTGGTTTCGCTCGTAGTTCATGCCCTTGAACGAGCGGATGCGCATGAGCTCCTGGTTGACGCGGGCAGTCGCGACGCCGGCGCGGTCGTCGAACAGCGGCAGGAGGTCGGCGCGCACGAGGACGTGCTGCTCGAGCGGCACGGGCCGCGTCTCCGACACGATGACCTCGGTGTCGCCGCGCACGGTGTCGAGCCAGTCGCCGAACTCCTCGGCGTTGGACACGGTCGCCGACAACGAGACGAGGCGCACGGCCTGAGGGAGGTGGATGATGACCTCCTCCCACACCGCGCCGCGGAAGCGGTCGGCGAGGTAGTGCACCTCGTCCATCACGACATAGCGGAGCCCGCGCAGCGCCGGAGAGTCGGCGTAGAGCATGTTGCGCAGCACCTCGGTCGTCATCACGACGATGCGCGCGCTGCCGTTGATGTTGGTGTCGCCTGTGAGAAGCCCGACCTCGCTCTCGCCGTAGACCTCGACGAGCTCGCGGAACTTCTGGTTCGACAGCGCCTTCATCGGCGTCGTGTAGAAGGCCTTCTCGTCGGGTTCCCGCATCGCGAGGTGGATCGCGAACTCGCCGACGATGGTCTTCCCCGCCCCGGTCGGGGCCGCCACGAGCACACTGCGGTCCTCCTCGAGGGCGCGGCATGCGGCTACCTGGAAGGGATCGAGCGAGAACCGCTGCGAAGCGGCGAAGGATGCGGTGACCGGATGCGATCCGGCTTCGCGGGCTTCCGCGTACCTCTCGGAGGGCGAACTCAACCCGCGATCTCCGGCGGGAGGAGGTCCTTGTCGCGCTTGCGCCTGCGCCTGTCGAAGAGCATCGAAATGCCAACCGCGGCGAAGTAGAGGACGGCGAGGATCCCGCCGAGGAGCAGCATCGACGTCACATCGGCAGCCGGGGTCGCGGCCGCGGCGAAGATCGCGATGATGATGATCGCGATGCGCCAGCCCTTGAGGATGCCGCGTCCGGAGACGATGCCCGCGAGGTTCAACGCGACGAGGAACACCGGGGTCACGAAGGAGACGCCGATCACGAGCAGCAGTTTGAAGACGAAGTCGTAGTACGTGTCGTAGCTGAAGAACTGCGAGAAGCCGGGACCGCCGGGGACGAAGGTCGCCATGATCTGCACCATGTGGGGCATGATGATCCACCCGACGTACAGGCCGGCGGCGAAGAGCGGGATCGCGGCCGCCATGAACCCGACCGTGTAGCGGATCTCCTTGCGGGTGAGCCCGGGCATGATGAACGCCCAGATCTGCCACAGCCAGATCGGCGCAGAGACCAGCAGCCCGATTGCGAACGCGATCCGCATGTGCAGATCGAAGCCGCTCGAGACCGTGTTGAAGTTCAGCGCCGTCATCCTGTGACCGTGTTCGGCGGCGATCTTGACGATCGGCTCCGACATCAGATTGATGATCGGCTCAGAGAAGATGAACGCGACGATCATGCAGACGATCAACGCGGCGGCCGAGATGAACAGGCGCCGCCGCAACTCCAGCAGATGCTTCATCAGCGGCATCCGCTTGTCGTTGCGGGGTACCCCCGGATCGCTGAGCCGGGGGGATTCGGCCGTGGCCACAGCCGTCAGGGGCGCGGTTCTGCGGGCTTGCCCGACTCGACCGGCGCGTTCGCAGCGTCATCGGCGGAAGACTGCTCCGCCTTGCCGTCGGTGGTCTTGTCCTCGTCCTTCATGGCCTTCATCTCGCCCTTGAACACTCGCGCCGACTGCCCAAGGCTCTTGGCGAGCGCGGGCAGCTTGGCCGCGCCGAAGATCAGGATGATGACGGCGAGGATGATCAGCAGGTGCGGCCATCCGAGTGCGCCCATGAGGATTCCTCCAAGTCGTTTGGTGTCAGTCTAATACCGAGGAAGACGGATGTCCGCGCGTTCGCCGCTAATCCTCAGACGTACTGCGCGAGGCCCGCCTCGGCCCACGCGGCCGCCGCGCATCGCGCAGCAGGAGGCGACAGGATCTCGATGTCACCGCCGCGGCGGGCGGCGAGGCGCTTCAGGCTGTGCTCATCGGCGACTTCGAGCGTCGCGGTCGTGATGCCGCCTTCCGACTCGAGGACGGCACGATCGAAGTACCCGCCGAGGAGTGCGGCCACCTCGTCGGCGAACCGCACGCGCACCTCGATGTCGTTCTCGCCGGGGGCGAACAGCGCCGGCACCCGCTCATCGCCGTGGGTGATCGCGATGTCGGTGAGCACCACGTCGCTGACCCGGTCGAGGTGGAACGTGCGCATCGCCTGACGCAGGTGGCACCAACCCTGCAGATACCACTCGCCGTTGGCGATGTGGACCTTCACGGGGTCGACCGTGCGGGTCGTGGGCGCCGCATCCGGGGCCTTGTAGGTGAACGAGAGGGCGACGCCCGACTGCAGCGCGTCGTCGACCGCCACCCGGACGGCGTCCACGGGCGGCGGCACGACGATGACGTCGGCAGGGGCGGATGCCGCCCCCTTCTCGAGCTTGGCGAGCAGTCCGTTCGCGACCTCGCTGCTCGCGACGCCGGGCAGCGACCTGGCGAGCTGGAGTCCCGCGAGAAGGGCCGCCGCCTCGCGCGCGGTGAGCTTCGGCGCGCGCTCGAGGGCCACGGTGTTGGTGATGACGATGGTGTCCTGCTCCTCGAGCAGCTCCCAGTCGATGTCGAACAGGTCGTTCGGCATCTGCCAGTACCCGGCATCGCCCGGGCGGCCGATCATCGTCAGCTGCTGCACCATGCGGCGCATCTGCTCCGGGGAGACGTCGAAGTCGGCGGCCGCTTCGGCGAGCGAAACCTCCTCCTTCGCGACGAGGTACGGCACGAGCTGGAGCATCAGTGCGGCACGGGCGGACGCCTGGGCGGGACGGGGGCTCACGCGGCGCTCCCTTCGGCGGGCGCATGGACCGCAAGGGTCGCCTGCAGGCGCCGGATGACCTCGTCGCGCAGCAGCGGAGGAGCGACGACGCGCACTTCGGGGCCGTACGAGGCGAGCTCGTCGGCGAGGATGTGCACGTCCACGTACGGCACGCGGATGCCCTGCTCGGCGGGCTGTGCTCGGCGGCCGAGGCGGAGCGACGCCTCCGTGCCGGGATTGACCTCGAGAAGGGCGGAGTTGCGGCGGGCGACCTCCTCGAGTCCGCGCTGCGCGCGCTCCCCCGCACCATCCTTCTCCGCGGGATCGAACTCCTCGCGGGTCACGACGACGTCGCCGACGATGCGGGAGAGGAGGAACGTCCGGTCTCCGTCGGCGGTCACGTCGAAGCCGTACACATGCCAGCGCGCCTCGTAGTCGACGAGCGCGAGCGGGCGGATGCGGCGCACCCGCGGCGACGGCTCGCCCGGCTTGAGGTAGGAGAAGGTGACGATGCGCGACTGCTCGATCGCCTGCTGCAGCGGGGCGAACGCGTGGTCGCGCAGATTGATGCGCGGCGCGTAGCCGATGATCGGCTCGTCGACGCTGATGCCGAGCCCGCGGATCTTGCGCAGGCCGCTGCGCGCATCCTCCGACATCGACCCTTCCCCCCACACGCTCCCCGCGAGGTTCAGCAGCGCGATCTCCGCGGGGGTGAACACGATGTCGACGGGCAGCTCGTACTCCCCCGACGGGACGCGATAGCGGGCTTCGCGGAGGTCGTCGGGGTCGGCGGCATCCCCGATGGTCTCGATCGGCACGCCGAGGCGCCGCAGGCTCTCCTTGTCGCGCTCGAACATCTTCTCGAGCGCGTCGCGACCCGCACCGCCTTCGACCTGCTCGCGGTACCCCGCGACGGACTCGAGGATGGTGTCCTTCGTCAGCCCCTGCTCGGTGGCCATGAGGGCCACCACGAGGTTCAGCAGGCGCTCCTCAGGAGCCGTGTTCGTCGCCACGGAAGCAATCCTATGGGGGCCCTGAGCCGCCGGGCCCGGCGGCGCGCAGGTCGGCCGCCGGGTGGTGCGTTCAGCCGTTCGTCGACGACGCGGGGTCGATCCCGAGGATGTCGATGACGTACACGTGCGCCTGCTTGGTGTCGCCGGTGTTGTCCGTGTCCTGGCCCGCGGGGACCACGATCATCAGCTGCGAACCAACGGTCTTGTCCTTCAGCGCGTCGCCCAGGTCCGGAGACAGGGTCGAGAGATCGACGGACTGCGGCTCGCCGTCCCACGTCGTGTTGACGACCTTCTTGTCGTCCCACGTGACTTCGAGGGCGTGGATGCGCACCGGGTCGGTGCCGGTCACCTTCTCGCCGTCGCCCTTCTTCAGGGTCTGGACGACGACATCGGTCGGGGCGGATCCGTCGGGGACGATGACGCCCGGGCGACCTGTGTCGGTGCGCACGACTGTCGGCAGGCCGAAGCCCGCGTTGTACTGGTCGGCACCATCGGCCTTCGTGAGGTAGACCTTCTGCACGTCGACCACGAGCGCGCCGGAGTCCTTCGGGCCGAGGCCGCTCACGACCCCGGGCGCATATCCGGACGGCGGGAGGGCGACGGCGACGCGGCTGCCGGGCGTGGCGCACTGCAGCGCCTTGCGGAGACCGGGGAAGAGCTGCGTCCAGTAGGACACGGGCTGCACCGGCGCCTGGGCGCCATACGCCGAGTTCACGGTCTTTCCGTCGTTGCCGCGCGCGAAGGTCACGCCGAGGACGACGAGCTGGTCATCGGCCGTGATCGGCGTCCCGGAGCCCTGCACGAGAGTCGTCCACGAGTTCTCGGACGTGTGGAACGGCGTGGCGATCGTCACGGTCGGCGCCGAGCCCACGTCCCCGCTCACCTGGATGAGGCTCGCGGCGGACCCGCTCGACGTCGGCGACGGGCACGACGACGCGGCGGTGCCGGACGAACAGCCGGTCAGGGCGAGGGCGGACAGGCCGACGACGGCGAGGAGAGCAGACAGAGTGCGCACCGCAGAAGTCTAGGCGGCGCGGGCCTGTGAATCCGACGCGAGGGTCACTCGGGGGTGTCGCCGCCGGCGGCCAGACGCGCGCCGTCTGCGGCGCGCTGAGCCTCGCGGACGCGCTTTCGCAGGTTCTTGTCCGTGATCTGCCGGTCTCCGACAGCGCCCGGCGTCCACGCCTCGACGTCCTCGTCGCCGTACGACGCCTTCTTGACCGTGCGCTTGCGCACATCGGGCGGAACAGCGCCCGGCGCCAGGCGGCGCGCCGTGATGAGGAAGCCCGTGTGGGCGACCATGCGGTGGTCCGGGCGGACGGCGAGGCCTTCGACGTGCCACCCCCGGACTATGGTCTCGCTCGCGTCCGGCTCGGTGAACAGCTCGGTCCCCCGGATGTACTCGGCGACGCGGCTCAGCTGGGTCGCGGTCGCGACGTAGCAGATGACCACACCACCGGGGGTGAGCGCGTCCGCGACGACGTCGATGCACTCCCACGGGGCGAGCATGTCGAGGACGACGCGGTCGACGGATGCGGGCTCCACCGCTCCGGGAAGCGCCTCGACGAGGTCGCCGACGACGACGTCCCAATTCGACGGCATCCCGCCCATGAACGTCTCGACGTTCGCCTGCGCGACCTCCGCGAACTCGTCTCGACGCTCGAACGAAACGAGCCGCCCCTCGGCGCCGACGGCGCGCAGCAGCGAGAGCGACAGCGCGCCGGATCCGACGCCCGCCTCGACGACGGTCGCGCCCGGGAAGATGTCGGCCTGCACGACGATCTGGCCGGCATCCTTCGGGTAGACGATGGCGGCGCCCCGCGGCATCGACATGACGAAGTCGCGCAGCAGCGGCCGCAGCGCCAGGTATTCGGAGCCCGAGCTGTTCTCGACGACCGAGCCGTCAGGAAGGCCGACGAGCTTCTCGTGCCGCAGGACGCCGTGATGCGTGTGCAGTTCGCCGCCCTCGCGCAGGGTGATCGTGTGCAGGCGCCCCTTCGGCCCGGTCAGCTGCACACGGTCGCCGAAGCGGAAGGGCCCTCGCGGGCGCAGGTCGGTCTCAGTCATGCGCGGGTGCGCTCCTCTCGGGCGGCGTGGCGGGCGTGCAGCGCCCGCAGATCGTCGGCGTCACGCCCGTCCAGGGTGGGCCACAGCTCGTGCGCGCCCACGCCTTCGAGCGAGAGCGCGAGCGGCACGCCGAGGCTGACTGCGCCCGAGGCCACGGCCGAGCGCAGCCCGTTGACCGAATCTTCGATGGCGACGGCCTGTGCGGGCTCGACGCCGAGCGCCTCGCAGGCCTGAAGGTACGGGTCTGGGAACGGCTTGGGACGCGTGACATCGTCCCCGCCCAGCACGATGTCGAAGGCGTCGAAGCCGATGCGGTCGACGATGACCTCCGCCATGCGGCGGCGCGACATCGTGACGAGAGCGGTGGGGATGCCGGCATCCTTGAGGCTTCGGAGCAGCCCGCGCGCCCCCGGCCGGAACGGATCAGGACCGTCGACGATGCCCTCCATCACGCGATCCGTCAGCCACTGGACGATCTGCTCCTCGGCCATGCGCACACCCGCGGACTGCAGCACGCGGGCGCCGTCCTCGAGACCGCTGCCGACGAGGCCGAGCGCCATCTCGTGCGTCCACATGCCGCCGAAGCTCTCGACGAGCTCGCCCTCCGCCGCCATCCAGTACGGCTCGGTGTCGACGAGGGTGCCGTCCATGTCCCACAGGACGGCGGCGAGACCGGGCAGCGCAGGCGATGTCACCGTATGACTCTACCGAGCACTCCGCGAGCCCCGTCCCGGGCGGAAGGGGCGGGCCTATCCTGGAGGCCCGCACCCGCGCGGGAAGGCGGGCCTATTCTGTAAGAGACGTAAGGAGCTCGTGTGGATGGACTCGGCCGGCGAATCCTCGTCGCGGCCTTCGACGGCTGGAACGATGCGGGAGAGGCCGCGTCGTCGGCCGTCGAGCTGATGCGCGACGAAGGCGACTTCGAGACGGTCTTCGACATCGACCCCGAGCTGTACTTCGACTACCAGTACACGCGACCCGTGATCGCGCTCGATGCCGACGGGGGCCGGACGTTGAAGTGGCCGTCGGCCACGATCCTTCGGCCGAAGCGCTCGCGTCGCGGCACGCAGCTGTGGCTCCTGACGGGCGCTGAGCCCGCGCGGGCATGGCAGGGGTTCGCGGCGGAGATCGTCGACGTCGCGCTGCGCGAGGACATCAGCGGCTTCGTCGGTCTCGGCTCGATGATGTCCGACGTCCCGCACACCCGCCCCATCTCCGTCTTCGCCTCGAGCGACAACGAGGGCCTGCGCACGTCTCTCGACCTCGAACGCAGCACCTACGAGGGCCCGACCGGCATCCTGAGCGTCATCGCCACGGCGGCCGAGAACGCCGGCATCCCGTCCGCCATGCTGTGGGCGAGCGTGCCGCACTACGTCGCGGGACACACGCCGTCCCCCAAGGCGAGCCTCGCCCTCCTCGACCGGCTGGAAGACGTCACCGGCGCCCAGGTCCCCCGCGGGGAGCTGGCCTCGGAGGCCGCGACGTGGGAGGCGACGATCGACGCGGCCGCCGCCGACGACGAGGACATGCGGGAGTACATCCGCCAGCTCGAGGCCACGCGCGACACGTGGGACTCCCCCGATGCATCGGGCGATGCGATCGCGCGCGAGTTCGAGCGCTACCTGCGGCGATCCGATGGCCCCGGCGACCCGCCCGGCAAGCCCGGACGAGACGAGCCTCCGCGCCGCTGAGCGCACGCGCGGAAGGGACGTATGCCGCGACCTGATGGTCGCGGCATACGTCATCGCCTCAACCGTCAGTACGGCTTGATGACGCCCATCGACAGCAGCACGAGCAGCAGGGAGCCGACCGCCACGCGGTAGACGACGAACGGCAGGAAGCTGTGGTTCGAGATCCACTTCATGAACAGCGCGATGACCGCGTATCCGACACCGAAGGCCACGGCCGTCGCCACGGCGGTCTCGCCGAGGCTGTAGACGGCCGCTCCCGGCTCCTTGATGCTCTTGAAGAGCTCGTAGAACCCGCTGCCGAAGACGGCCGGGATGGCGAGGAGGAACGCGTACCGGGCGGCGGCTGCCCGCTCGTAGCCCATGAACAGACCCGCGGTGACGGTGCCTCCCGACCGCGATACGCCGGGGATCAGGGCGAGGGACTGCGCCAGCCCGTAGATGATGCCGTGCGAGAAGGTCAGGTCCTCCAGCTTGCGGCGCTTCGCCCCGACCATGTCGGCGATGCCGAGCAGCACGCCGAAGAAGATCAGGGTCCCCGCGATCAGCCAGAGGGAGCGGAAGACGGTCTCGATCTGCTTCTGGAAGAGGAGTCCGAGCACGACGATCGGGATGGTGCCCACGATGATGAGCCACCCCATCCGCGCGTCGGGGTCGTTGCGTGGGACCTTGCCGAACAGCGAGTTGAACCACCGGGAGACGATCCGCACGATGTCGCGCCAGAAGAACAGCGCCACGGCCGCCTCCGTGCCGATCTGGGTGATCGCGGTGAACGCCGCGCCCGGGTCCTGCGCATCGGGCAGGAACGCGCCCACGATGCGCAGATGAGCGCTGGATGAGACAGGGAGGAACTCGGTGAGCCCCTGGATGAATCCGAGGAAGATCGCCTCGAGGAAGTGCATGGGGGCCTTTCAGTAGGTCCGAAGCAGGTCGGTGAGCACACGCCGGCCGAACACGAGCGCATCGAGTGGAACGCGCTCGTCGGCGCCGTGGAACATGCCGGTGAAGTCGAAGTCCGCCGGCAGACGCAGCGGCGCGAAGCCGTACCCGGTGATGCCGAGCCGGGAGAGCGCCTTGTTGTCCGTGCCGCCGGACAGGAGGTACGGCAGCACCGGGACGCCCGGATCGTGTGCGCCGAGCGCACCCACCATCGCCTCCACGAGGGGACCCCGGAACGGCGTCTCCAGCCCGACGTCGCGCACGACCACCTCGACGGCGACGTCGGGGCCGACGATCGCCTTGATCTCTTCGAGAGCGGCGTCCTCGGTGCCCGGCAGCACGCGCACGTCGATGAGCGCCTCCGCCTCGTCGGGGATGACGTTGTGCTTGTAACCCGCGGTGAGCCCGGTGGGGTTCGTCGTCGTCCGCCACGAGGACTTCAGGAAGCCGGCCGCGGGTCCGGTGCGGTCGGCGACGGTGTCGGGGTCGCCGGCCGCGCCGTCGAGCGCCGTGATGCCGTCCAGGAGCGCGCGCGTGGTCGTCGTGAGCTCGACGGGCCACGCGGTCGTTCCGAGGCGTGCGACAGCCTCCGCGAGGCGCGTGACGGCGTTCGCGGGGTGGAAGCGGCTGCCGTGGCCGCCACGCGCGCGAGCGCGCAGGCGGATCCAGATGAGGGCCTTCTCCCCCACCTGAAGCAGATAGGCGCGTCGGTCGCCAAGGGCGATCGAGTACCCGCCGACCTCGCTGATGGCCTCCGTGGCGCCCGCGAACCACTCCGGGTGGTTCTCGACCACGAGCGCCGACCCCTCGACGCCGCCGTTCTCCTCGTCGGCGAAGAACGTCAGGACGAGGTCGCGTTCGGGCTGATCCCCGGAGCGGAGGATGTCCGCCACCGACGTGAGGACCATGGCATCCATGTTCTTCATGTCGACGGCGCCGCGACCCCACAGCATCCCGTCACGGATCTCCCCGGCGAACGGATCGACCGTCCAGTCCTCGGCGACCGCCGGGACCACGTCGAGGTGACCGTGGACGACGAGCGCGGGCTTGTCGGGGTTCCGGCCCGGGATGCGGGCCGTCACGTTCGTGCGGCGCTCGATCGGCTCGTAGTACTCGGGCTCGACGCCCAGTCCCTCGAGGTACGCACCGACGTATTCCGCGGCCTCACGCTCACCGCGCGAGCGCCCGCCGCCCCAGTTCGTCGTATCGAACCGGATGAGATCCCGCGCGATGCGGACGACCTCCTCCATCGGCTCTTCGTGGGCAGGCGGAGAGACCGGGGTGTCGGGCATGGTGACCAGGCTACCGGCGGCGCGCCCGGGCTCCCGTCGATTCCGTGTGCGGCGCTGGACGTGATAGTGTCATTTCTCGGCCGCGAAAGCAGCCGAAACCACCTGCGCGGGTGGCGGAATAGGTAGACGCGCTAGCTTGAGGTGCTAGTGCCCGTATAGGGCGTGGGGGTTCAAGTCCCCCCTCGCGCACGAAATGGCCCCGGGTTCAACCCCGGGGCCTTTCTGTTGCCGCCAGGCTGCGGGCGGGCTCTCAGTGTCCGGCTGCCTGCGCCGCCTTGCGCACCCGCAGGGCCGCCACGAAGCCCAGGACGAGGAACGCGGCGGCGAACAGCAGCGAGATCCGGGTGGCATCCGCGAATCCGCCCGCGAGCGCATTCACGACGGCGTCGTGGCCGCCCTGCGCCCGCAGCGCCGAGATCGCCGAGCCCGCGCTCGAGCGCACGCTGTCGGCGAGCCCCGCCGCGCCCGGCACACCGTCGAGCGCGCTCGGCAGGGTGAACGCGAGAGCGGCCGACAGCGCGGCTCCTGAGATCGCCGTCCCGAGGGCGGATCCCACCTGACGCACCGTGCTCTGCGTGGCGCTCCCCTGTCCCGAGGCCTCCGGCGGCACGTCGCGCAGCACCGTCCCGGTCAACTGTGCCGATGCGAGGCCGAGACCGAGGCCGTAGAGGACGAGCGGAGCCGCCGCGATCCAGGCGCCCGTCGACGGCCCGAGGATGAGCGCGAGGACGAGGATGCCGAGCACTTCGAGCCCGAGCCCCAGCAGGACGACGTTCGGCGCCCCGATCCGCGCCGACAGGTGCCGTGCTGAGGCACCGGAGAGGAATGCGCCGAGCGCCATCGCAGCCAGCACCAGTCCGGACTCCATGACGTCCAGGCCGAGGGCGTCCACGAGGTAGAGCGGCAGGACGAACACGATCGCGAACTCCCCCACGGCGATGGTGCCCGCCGCGACGTTGCCCCAGGAGAACGTGCGGAGCCGGAACAGGCCGAGATCGAGGAGCACGGTCCGACCGAGGCGCCGGCGCCGCAGCTCCCACCAGACGAACGCCACGAGAGCGACCACCGCGACCGCGAACAGGATCGGCACGAGCGAGACGGGCGAGGTCGTCGGCCAGGCGACGCCGAAGAGGTCGAGCTCGCGCTTCGGCGCCCACCATCCGAGATCCGGCCCCTCGATGACCGCGCCGACGAGCGCTCCGAATCCGACGGCGCTGAGGACGGCGCCGAGGATGTCCGTGCGTCCGACGGCCTCCCCGCGCGACTCCCGCACCGTCAGCAGCGCCGCCACGATGACGAGGATGCCGATGGGCACGTTGACGTAGAAGATCCACGGCCACGACGCGTACTCCGTCAGCGCTCCTCCGGCGAGGGGGCCGAGTGCCGCGGCTCCGGAGATCACGGCGCCCCACACGCCGAAGGCCGCGGCGCGCTCCTTCCCCCGGAAGGTCGCGTTCACGATCGACAGCGTGGTCGGGAGGATGAGGGCCGCCCCCGCAGCCTGGATCACACGCGCGCCGATGAGGGCCGCCGCATCCCCCGACGCCCCCGCGACGATGCTGCCCGCGATGAACACCACGACTCCGGCGAGGAACAGCCGGCGCCGACCCCACCGGTCGGCGGCCCGACCCGCGATCAGCAGGAGCGCTGCGAGCACGATGGCGTAGAGGCTCGAGACCCACTGCGCCTCGGTGATGTTCAGGTGCAGGTCCTGGATCATCGTCGGCATCGCGACGCCCACGATCGTGCCGTCCAGGACGATCATCCCGAGCCCCGTGGCGAGGGTGGCAAGACCCAGCCAGTCGCGGCGCGTCGGGGCGCTGACGGGGGCTGCGACGGTCATTCTGCGCGCTCGAGCGCGGGAGCGGCGTCCTTCGCGGGGCGGCCGGTCTTCCAGACGATGCGGATCAGCGAGACCATCAGGATCAGCAGCGCCACCGTCACGACGATGTGCCCCATACCGGCGATGCCCGAGACCGCCGCGCTGCTCTCCTTGCCGAGGACGGTGAGCGTCCCGTGCACGGCCATCGTTCCCGCGGTCAGCAGCAGGCCGGCGTTGTAGATCCAGAAGAACGGCTGGAAGAGCTTGTCGCTGCCGAGGCCGAACACGCGATCGACCACCAGCACGATGAGGAAGAACAGGAATCCGAGCGCCAGGAGATGCGTGTGCAGCACGCCCAGCTGCGAGACGCTGCTCTCCGGAAAACCGGTCGACTTCGTGAGCTCGCGGTACATCAGCCCGCCGGCGAGCCCGAGCACCAGATAGACGCTCGCGGCGATGACGCTCGCGCGCTGCGAGAACGTGGTCATGACGATCCTCTCACCTTCAGTGTTTCTGAAAGTACTTTCAGTATAACTGAAGCAAAGAAGGTCGTCATCCCCCGAGCGTGACGTCGAACAGCAGACCGAGCATGTAGGTGACGGCGGCCGCGCCGTAGCCGATGAGGAGCTGTCGCAGCCCGCGCTGGAGTGGTGCCGTTCCGGAGAGAAGGCCCACGCCGGCGCCCGTGAGCATCAGGGCGATGCCGACGAGCAGGAGCGCGAGGAGGACGGCGGGAAGCCCGGCGAGCCCGAAGATCCAGGGCAGCACGGGGATGATCGCTCCGGACGCGAAGAAGAGGAAGCTCGAGAGCGCCGCCCGCCACGCGTCGCCGACGATCTCGTGCGACTCGGTCGCGTCGCTGCGGTGCCGGTACGACAGGGGGCGATCGGACGCCGGCGCCTTCGCCTGCGCGATGGTGCGCTGCGCCCGCTCCTGCGCCTCGATCTCGCTGAGCCCGCGCGAACGGTAGACGAGGGCGAGTTCGTTGGCATCGAGATCGAGGTCCGGGAGGACCTCCGCAGCATCCAGTCCCGGTTCCGTCGCGGCGAGCAGCTCGCGCTGCGAACGCACGGATACGTACTCTCCCGCGCCCATCGACAGCGCGCCCGCAAGCAGCCCCGCGATGCCGCTGAAGAGAACCAGCTGCGGCGGCGCGCCCGTCGCGCCGATGCCCATCACGAGGGCGAGGTTGGAGACGAGTCCGTCGTTCGCCCCGAACACCGCGGCACGGAACGTGCCGGACAGCTGACGGCGGCCCCGCGCCGCGAGACCCCGGACGACCTCGCGGTGCACCTTCTCGTCGGCGCGCATCGCGGGCGTCGCGTGCGGATCGTCGTCGTAAGGCGAGCGGTCCTCCGCGTTCTGCGCGAGGGCGAGGACGAAGATCGAGCCGAACCGGCTCGCCATCCAGCCGAGGGTGCGCGTGCCGATCGACGCCCGCGGGAGTGATCTGGGCTCCCCGCCGAGGAGCGTCAGCCAATGCTGCTCGTGCCGGCCCTCTGCGTCGGCCAGCGCGAGGAGGATCGCGCGCTCTTCGCCCTGGCGGCGCTGCGCCAGCTCGCGATAGACGCGGGCCTCCGCGCGCTCGTTCACGAGGTATCGCGTCCAGCGTCGTCGTTCGCGCGGGCTGGGCTGGGCGGGTGCTGGGGCGGGCACGCTCAAGAGAGCCTCCTCGGCTGCAGTGGGTGGGGGAACCGTTCGAGGCTAATCGCCGCGCGCAGCCGAAACCCGCGGAATCCCGCGATTGCCAGCATTTCGGGGCTCCGAACAGGACCGGGCGCGTCGGCTCCTCCGCCACGGATCAGGACATGTGCCCGGCCGACCGCATAGGGGCCGCCGACAGCCGTATGTCCTGCATCGTGGCGGCGCGGGTGCGTCGGCTCAGGAGTGGACGCGTTTGCGCAGCACGTCGATCCGCGCCTGCAGCTGGGCGACGGTGGCGTGCGACACGGCCGGCCCGCCGCAGATGCGCCGGAGCTCGGCGTGCACGAGTCCGTGCGCCTCGCCGCTCTGCCGGGCGTACAGCCCGACGAGGCTGTTCAGGAGCTGCCGCTGCTCCTTCAGCGTGCGGTGCAGCGCCTGGGGCAGCGCGGGCTCCTCCTCGGCGGGGGACGTCGCCTCATACGCCTCGCGGACGTGCCGATGGCGCGTCTGCCTGGCCTGGCGCTGCATGAGGAGTTCGTGCACGTGCTCGGGCTCGAGGAGACCGGGAAGGCCCAGGAACTCCTCCTCCTCGGGAGTGCCGGGCACCGCGAGCTGCCCGAACTCCTTGCCGTCGAACAGCACGCGATCGAAGTGGGCGAGCGAGCCGAGGGCCTGATACGTGAACTCCTCGGTGAGCGCGTCGGACGCCTTGTCCTCGCGCTCGGCCGCGTCCATGAGGTCTTCTTCCGCGTCCCACTCGTCGCCGTCGCTCTCGCGGTCGAGGGCGTGATCGCGCTGGCGCTCGAGTTCGTTCGCGAGTTCGAGCAGCTGCGGCACGTTCGGGAGGAAGACACTCGCGGTCTCGCCGCGGCGGCGGGCGCGCACGAAGCGCCCGATGGCCTGCGCGAAGAACAGCGGAGTGGACGCGCTCGTCGCGTAGACGCCGACGGCCAGGCGAGGCACGTCGACGCCCTCCGACACCATCCGCACCGCGACCATCCAGCGGCTCGTGTCCTTCGAGAACGCCTCGATGCGGCTCGACGCCTCGGCCTCGTCCGAAAGCACGACGGTGGGCTGCTCGCCGGAGATCTCGAACAGGAGTTGCGCGTATGCGCGCGCCGCCGTCTGGTCGGTCGCGATGATGAGGCCGCCGGCATCCGGGACCTGCTCGCGCACCTCGCTGAGCCGCCGGTCCGCCGACCGCAGCACGGCGGGGATCCAGTCGCCCTCGGGGTCGAGCGCCGTGCGCCACGCCTGGGACGTCACATCCTTCGTGTTGTCCTGGCCGAGATGCGCCTCCATCTCGTCGCCGGTCTTCGTCCGCCAGCGCATCTTGCCCGCGTAGACGAGGAAGATGACCGGGCGGACGACGCCGTCCTCCAGCGCGCGGCGGTAGCCGTAGGCGTAGTCGGTCCGCGAGATGCGGATGCCCTTGGAATCCGGGTGGTACTCGACGAACGGGATGGGGGCCGTGTCGGAGCGGAACGGCGTGCCCGACAGGAGCAGCCGACGCGTCGCGCGGTGATAGGCGTCGCGCAGGGCGTCGCCCCAGCTCAGGGCGTCGCCGCCGTGGTGCACCTCGTCGAGGATCACGAGCGTGCGGCGGTCCATGACCAGTCGCTGGTGCACCGAGGATTTCACCGCGACCTGGGCGTACGTCACGGCGACGCCGTGGTACTGGCGTGCGGGCGTCGTGTGGCGGTTACTGAACGCGGGATCGAGCCGGATGCCGACGCGGGCCGCCGCATCCGCCCACTGGGTCTTGAGGTGCTCCGTGGGGGCGACGACGACGATGCGATCGACGACTCCGCGCCGCAGGAGCTCGCTCGCGAGCCTCAGCGCGAATGTGGTCTTGCCGGCGCCCGGGGTCGCCGCGGCGAGGAAGTCGCGCGGTCCCTTGCCCACGCCGTCGGGCCCGTCGAGACCGAAGTAGAGGTCGAGCGCCTCCGCCTGCCATGCACGCAGACGCTGTGCGGCTCCCCACGGCGCGCGCTGCGGGAACGACGGAGACAGGTGCTCGGCGGCGAAGCTGCCGATGCGGGCGGCATCGTCGTGCGACGCATCCGTCGCCGACTCGCCCGAGGCGGTGGCGAATTCGTCCATGCGCACCCCCGCCGCTCGACTCGTCTCGTACCGTGACGTGCCCCTCCGCAGGACGGAGAGGCACGGATGACAACGATAGATCACGCCTCCGACAGGAACGAAAAGGCCGGCTCCCGCGGCCGGGGATAGGCTCGAAGCATCCCTATCGAGGTGGTTTCTTGAGCACGACAGACGCGCACCGCACCCCCTACATCCCCAACGACGGCCCCCACCCCTGGCGTCGGTACGTCGCGATCGGCGACTCCTTCACGGAAGGCGTCGGAGACCCCGAGCCGCAGGCCGAGAACGGCCTGCGCGGCTGGGCCGACCGTGTCGCGGAGGTCCTCGCCGAGCAGGTCGACGATTTCGCGTATGCGAACCTCGCGATCCGCGGGCGCCTCATCCAGCAGATCGTCGACGAGCAGGTCGAGCCCGCACTCGCCCTCAAGCCCGATCTGGTGACGTTCTCCGCCGGCGGCAACGACGTCATCCGTCCGGGAAGCGATCCCGACGCGGTCGCCCAGCAGTTCGAGGACGCCGTCGTGCGCCTCTCGAGCGATGGTGCGACGGTCGTCGTGTTCACGGGCATCGACACGAACTTCACGCCGGTGTTCCGCGGCATCCGCGGCAAGGTCGCGATCTACAACGAGAACATCCGCGCGATCGCCGACAAGTACGACTGCATCGTCGCCGACCAGTGGGCGCTCAAGGAGGTGCAGGACATGCGCTTCTTCGACGACGACCGCCTGCACTACAACCCGCTCGGCCACCATGAGGTCGCCCGCATGGTGCTGCGCGCACTCAATGTGCCCAACGATCTGCAGCCGATGCAGCCGGATGCGCTGCCGTACCGCACGTGGCGCGAAGCGCGCGGCAACGACCTCGTGTGGGCGCGCGAGCACTTCGTCCCGTGGGTGCTGCGGCGCCTGCGCCACCAGTCCTCGGGCGACAACGTGACGGCGAAACGGCCCGAGCCGATGCCCGTGACGATCCTCGCCCCGGGCAAGGACGAGGCGGCCCACCGCGGAGAGCAGGTCTGACGTGGCCGTGCATGTGATCACGGGTGCGGGTTCCGGTATCGGCCGGGTTCTGACCCAGCGCCTCCACGAGCGCGGCGACGACCTGTGGCTCGTCGCCCGCGACGACGAGCGTGCAGCCGCTTTCCGCTCCGTGTTCCCCGGTTCGCACACGCTCATCGCGGATCTCTCCGACCCGCGGAGCCTGGCGGCGGCGATGGATGCGCAACGTCGGCCTTCGCGTGTGGACTCGCTGCTCCACGTGGCAGGCATCGTGGAGCTCGGGCCGATCGCCGAGACGCCCGTCGAGGCGTGGCAGCAGCAGCTCGACGTCAACGCGGTCGCTCCTGCGGAGCTGACCCGCATCCTGCTGCCGGCCCTGCGCGCCGCCCGCGGACACATCGTGTTCGTCAACTCCGGCGCCGGTCTCCGTGTGCATCCCGACTGGGGCTCGTATGCGGCGAGCAAGTTCGCGGTGCGGGCGATCGCCGACGCCCTGCGCGAAGAGGAGCGCCCGCACGGCGTTCGCGTGACGACGGTCTACCCGGGCCGCACGGCGACGCCCATGCAGGAGAAGGTGCACCGCCAGGAGGGCGCCGAGTACGACGCGGCCCGGTGGATGCAGCCGTCCTCGGTCGCCACGACGGTCCTGATGGCGCTCGACCTTCCGCGGGACGCCGAGGTCACCGAGCTCATGGTGCGTCCGGGGGCCTGAGCGCCCGCGGAAGCCCGGAGGTCAGCGGCTCCGCAGCTCCCAGAGGGCGACGGCGCTCGCGGCTGCGACGTTGAGCGAATCGACGCCGCCCGCCATCGGGATCGTCACGACGGTGTCCGCCGCGGCGAGTGCGCGACGGCTGAGCCCGTCGCCTTCCGCACCGAGGAGCAGCGCGACGCGCTCGGGGCGGTGCGCGGAGAACTCGTCGAGAGCCACGGCGTCGTCGGCAAGGGCCAGGGCTGCGACGTGCATGCCGGCGTCGTGGAGCTGATCGAAGGACTCCAGGCGCGTCCACGGCACCTGGAATACGGTGCCCATGCTGACGCGGACGCTCCGGCGATAGAGCGGGTCTGCGCACCGGGGGCTCACGAGCACGGCGTCGGCGCCGAGTCCGGCTGCGGCCCGGAACGCCGCGCCGACATTGGTGTGGTCGACGATGTCCTCGAGGACGAGCACCAGTCGCGCTCCGGCGACGACCTCCGCGACGGCGGGCAGCGGCGGGCGGTGCATCGCCGCGAGGGCGCCGCGGTGCACCGCGTATCCGGTGACCGCCTCGGCGATCGCCGCGGAGACGACGAACACCTCGACATCGTCGTCGGACGCGAGCATCCCCTCGACGTCGGGGACCCACTTCTCCTGCACCAGAATCGACCGCGGGCGGTGTCCGGCGCGCAGCGCGCGGCCGATCACCTTGGCCGATTCCGCGATGTACAGCCCGCCCTCCGGCTCCAGAACGCGGCGCAGAGCGACGTCGGTGAGGTCGCGGTAGTCCGCCAGTCTCGGATCGGCGGCATCGTCGACAGGGACCAGGCGCATGCATCCAGCATGCCTCAGCCGTAACATCCCGGAAAACCGCGCCCTCTACACTCGGCGTGCAGGGAGGTGCTCCATGACCGCGACTCTCGAACTCGACGCGCCGACGGCGGCACTGGTCGAGCGTGCCATCGAAGCGCTCGCCGGCCGCCAGATCGCGGTGCTGACGGGCGCGGGTGTCTCCACGGACTCCGGCATCCCGGACTACCGGGGCGAGGGCGCACCCGTGCGGACGCCGATGACATTCGACCGGTTCCTGGAATCCGATGCGGCCCGCCGCCGCTACTGGGTCGGCAGCCAGCTCGGATGGCGCTCCTTCTCCGGGACGGAGCCCAACGCCGGACATCGCGCGCTCGCCCGGCTCGAGCTGGACGGCGTCGCGACAGGCGTCGTCACGCAGAACGTCGACGGCCTGCACCTGCGTGCCGGCACGCAGCGGCTCGTCGAGCTGCACGGCACGATGCGCCGCATCGTCTGCCTGCACTGCGGGCAGGTCTTCGATCGTCGCGACGTCTCGGCGCGGATCGAGGCGGACAACCCGTGGCTCTCTCGACCCGCCGACATCATCCTCGGTCCCGACGGCGATGTCACCCCCGAGAGCGTCGAGGGATTCGTGCTCCCCGAGTGCACGGTGTGCGGCGGCATCCTCAAACCCGACGTCGTGTTCTTCGGCGAGTTCATCCCGCCGGCCAAGTTCCGTGAGGCGGAGCAGCTGGTGCACGCGAGCGACGCGCTCCTCGTGGCCGGATCGTCGCTCGTGGTGAACTCGGGCGTGCGGCTCGTCGAGCGGGCACGCCGCCGCCGCATGCCGATCGTCATCGTCAACCGCGGGCAGACGCGCGCGGACCCCTGGGCGACGGTCAAGATCGACGCGGGCACGACCGAGGTGCTCAGCATCCTCGCAGGCCGCCTCACCCGCGAAAGCTAGGCTCGACGGATGACCACCCTCGTGTTCGTCCGCCACGGAGAGACCGACTGGAATCTCCGCGGACGCATCCAGGGGACGACTGACATCCCGCTGAACGACACGGGCCGGACGCAGGCGATGGATGCCGCGGACGCGCTGCGCGGGGAGCTGGACGGCCACGTCGCGATCGTGACGAGCGATCTGTCTCGCGCCCGCGAGACCGCCGACATCATCGCCGAGCGGCTCGGCCTCCCGGCGCCGCAGGCCTACCCGCACCTGCGCGAGCGCGCGTACGGCGAGGCCGAGGGGCTCACCTCCGACGAGATCGCGCAGCGGTGGGGACCGATGCACTCCGCCGACGTCCCGGGCGCCGAATCCGCGGCGGCGTTGCGGCGCCGCGCGCTGCACGGTGTCCGCAGAGTGGTGCGCGACGTGCGGCGGGCGAGCGCCCCCGCACCGGCGACCGTCATCGTCGTGTCGCACGGGGCGTTGATCCGCGAGCTCGCCCGGCACGCCACGCGCGGCGACCTGCCAGAGCCCGGCACGCGCCTGCCGAACGGCGGAGGCTACACGATGCTCTGGGAGCGCGAGCGCCTCCGGATCGTCGACGACTCGCGCAGCGTCGAGACCGCCCTCGTCGACTGACGCGACCGGAACTCCTCACATCTCACGCGACACGCAGGCCGCAGCGGCCGTCGGTCGCTGTTCGCACTGCGCGTGAGGAATGATGTCAGGGCATCGACGCGTTCAGAGGCGGTCGAGCACCCGCCGCGCGTGCCGGAGGACGGGCTCGTCGACCATGCGGCCCTCGAACGCGAACACGCCGCGCTCCCCCGCCGCCGCGGTGAGCACGCGCTGCGCCCACTCGGCCTCGTCGAGCGACGGCCGGTACGCATCGCGGATGACGTCGACCTGCGACGGATGGATGCAGGCGGTCGCGGCGAACCCGGAGGCCGCCGCATCCTTCGCCTCGCGCTTGAGCCCCTTGACGTCGGCGATGTCCAGATGCACGGCGTCGATCGCCGCCTTCCCGTACGCGCCGGCAGCGACCAGCACCCGCGAGCGGGCGTAGCGGGCCACGTCCCGGTAGCGGCCGCGCGCGTTCCGGCTCGCCGTGCCGCCGAGCGATGCCACGAGATCCTCGGCGCCCCACATGAGCGCCGTGACACGTTCGAGCGACGCGATGCGCCCCGCGTTCTCGACACCGCGTGCGCTCTCGCACAGGGCGACGACCTCGAAGCGGGTGTCGATGCGGTCCAGGCGCTTGGGCGACTCGGCCTTCGCGACCATGATCGTGCGGATGTCCGTCTGCGAGAGGGTCGCCATGTCGTCCGCGAAGTCCGCCGTACCCGTCGGGTTCACCCGGACGATGACGCGCGCGGGATCGAGCTCCGCATCGATGAGCGCACCGCGTGCACCCGGCTTGTCCGCGGGGGCGACGGCGTCCTCGAGATCGACGATGACAGCGTCGGCACGCTCGAGCGCCTTCGCGTAGCGCTCCGGGCGATCGGCCGGACAGAACAGGATCGCGGGACCGAGCGCGAAGCTCATGCGTGGCTGTCCAGGATGGCGACCTCCGGGTCGGTCTCGGGCTCCGTAGGCCGGCAGAGCATGAGCGCGACGCGGGACGCCGTTGCCACGACGACGCCGTCCTGGTTGCGTCCGGTGTGCGTCATGGTGACGATGCCCTGACCTGGCCGGGACGCGGAGAGCCGTACCGCGGTGATCTCGGTCTCGGTGTAGAGCGTGTCGCCGGCGAACAGGGGCGCCGGGAACGAGATGTCCCCGAGGCCGAGCTGGGCGACAAGGGTGCCCTGCGTGAGCTGGGCGACCGAGGCTCCCACCATCGTCGCGAGCGTCCACATGGAGTTCATGAGACGCTGCCCGAATGGCTGGGTCGCCGAATAGGCGGCGTCCAGATGCAAGGCCTGCGTGTTCATCGTGAGAGAGGAGAAGAGGACGTTGTCGGCCTCGGTCGCGGTGCGTCCAGGACGGTGCAGGTACCGAGCGCCGACCTCGAACTCCTCGAACCAGAGACCGCGCTGCAGAGTGACGGTCATGACGTCACGCTACTCCGAGCGCGCGGGCGATGACGAGGAGCTGGACCTCGTTCGTGCCCTCGCCGATCTCGAGGATCTTCGAGTCGCGGTAGTGGCGCGCGACGAGGAACTCGTTCATGAACCCGTTGCCGCCGAACAGCTGCGTGGCATCCCGCGCGTTGTCCATCGCCGCGTCGCTCGCCGTGAGCTTCGCGATCGCCGCCTCGGTCTTGAACGGGAGCCCGTTGTCGCGCAGGCGCGCCGCATGGTGCCACGCGAGACGCGCGTTGTGGACGCGCATCTGCATGCGCGCGAGGAGGAACTGGACGTGCTGACGCGTCGACAGCGAGCTGCCGAACACCGTACGGCTCCGGGAGTACTTCAACGCCTCTTCGAGGCATCCCTCCGCCGCCCCCGTCGAGAGGGCGGCGATCGCGATGCGTCCCTCGTCGAGCGTCTGCAGGAAGTTCGCGAACCCGCGCCCGCGCTCGCCGAGGAGGTTCTCCTCGGGCACGCGCGCATCGGCGAAGGTCAGCGGATGCGTGTCGGACGAGTGCCACCCGACCTTGTCGTAGGCGGGCTCGACCGTGAAGCCCGGCGTGCCGTTGGGCACGATGATCGTCGAGATCTTCTTGCGCCCGTTCTCCTCACCGGTGACCGCGGTGACCGTGACGAAGCGCGTGATCGCGGTGCCGGAGTTCGTGATGAACTGCTTCGACCCGTTGATCACCCACTCGCCGGCCTCGAGCCGCGCGGTGGTCCGAGTGGCCCCCGCATCGGAACCCGCCTCCGGCTCGGTGAGCCCGAATCCGGCGAGGGACTTCGCGGACAGGAGGTCGGGCAGGTACTCGGCCTTCTGCGCGTCGGTGCCGAAGTTGAAGACGGGCATCGCCCCGAGGCACGTCGCGGCCTCGAGCGTGATCGCGATCGACTGGTCGACGCGGGCGAGGCCCTCGATTGCGAGGCACAGCGCGAAGAAGTCGCCACCCTGGCCCCCGACCTCTTCGGGGAACGGCAGGCCGAACAGGCCCAGCTCCCCCATCTGTGCGACGACGTCGAGCGGAAGCTCGTGGTCGCGGTCGGCCTCGTACGAGCGCGGGGCGACGACCTCGTCCGCGAACTCGCGGACGAGCCGCGCGAGTTCGACCTCGTCCTCGGTGAGCGTGCTGTCGATCATGGATCCTCCTCGGGGGATGTCAGTCTTGCGTGACGGGCGCCGGCGCGTCGACGCGCGCGAGCAGTTCGCCGAGGCGCACCTGGGCGCCAGGGGCGACGGACAGAATGACGACGCCGTCGTGCGGAGCGGTGACCGGGTGCTCCATCTTCATGGCCTCGATGGTCGCGATGCGGTCTCCCGTCGTCACGGCGTCGCCGTCGGCGACGTGTACCGCGACAACGGCGCCCGGCATGGGGGCGCGCAGCTCCGGATCGGATGCGGCGTCCCCCCGCTCGCGGCGGGCGAGACGCAGGTCCGCGGCCTCGCGGCGGGTCAGCGGACGCAGGGCGGTGGTGACGCCGTCGGCGTGCACCCAGAGCAGACCGTCCGGGTCCTCGGCGAGGGCCGCACCCTGCGGCAGCGCGCGGCCGAGAGCGCGCCTGCTGCGCAGGCCGCCCATGGCGACCTCGGGGCCGGGTTCTGCCGCCACGGCGGACCGGATGGCACCGTCGGAGGACTCGAAGGCCTGTGCGACGGGGACGTCGGGCGCGTCCAGCCGGCGGCCGGAGCGCGAGAGCCACAGCGGCGAGGCGTGTCCGGCGTCTTGCTCGGGCATGGCGGCATCGCGGGCGGCGACGAACGTCGCGGCGGCCGTCAGTGCGAGAAGTGACGGCTCCGGGTCGACGTGGGGCGGCAGCCGGTCGATGAGCCCCGTGTCGAGGTCTCCCGCGGCCACGGCGGGCTCGTTCAGCAGCTCGCGGAGGAACCCGATATTGCTCTCGACGCCGAGGAGCACCGTGTCGGCGAGTGCGGCGTCGAGCGCAGAGACGGCGGCCGACCGATCGGGTGCGTGCGCGATGACCTTCGCGATCATGGGGTCGTAGTCGGCGGTGACGACGGAACCGGTCTCGATCGCCGCATCCGCTCGCACCTCGGCGCGCTCGGCGACCGGGGTGAGCGCAGGCCGCCAGTCGAGCACCGTGCCCGTCTGGGGCAGGAATCCGCGCGCCGGGCTCTCCGCATACACACGGGCCTCGATCGCATGTCCCCCGAGCACCACGTCGTCCTGCCTCAGCGGCAGCTCCGCTCCCGCCGCCGCAAGCAGCTGCAGCTCCACGAGGTCGAGCCCGGTGACCATCTCGGTCACGGGATGCTCCACCTGCAGGCGCGTGTTCATCTCGATGAAGAAGAAGTCGTCGGGTCGGTCGCCCGCGACGAGGAACTCGACCGTCCCCGCCCCGACATAGTCGACACTCGCGGCCGCGGCGCAGGCCGCCGCGCCGAGCCGGGCACGCGTCGCCTCGTCGACCACGGGCGAGGGCGCCTCCTCGATGACCTTCTGGTGCCGACGCTGGAGCGTGCACTCGCGCTCCCCGAGGTGGATGACGTTGCCGTGCCGGTCCGCCATCACCTGCACCTCGATGTGCCGCGGGCGCTCGATGAGCCGCTCGAGGAGCAGCGTGTCGTCGCCGAAGGCGGCGGCCGACACGCGTCGCGCCGTGGCGAGCGCCTCGGGGAGCTCGGCTGCGGAGCGGACGACCTGCATCCCCTTCCCCCCACCGCCGGCGGACGGCTTCACGAGCAGCGGGTAGCCCGCTGCCTCCGCCTGCTCCGCGATCTCGCCGTCGGTGAGGCCGGCGGCGCTGAAGCCGGGGACGATCGGCACGCCGTAGGCGCCGACGTGGTCGCGCGCGCGGATCTTGTCGCCCATGACTTCGAGAGCGCGCTCCCCCGGTCCGATGAACACGATTCCGGCGTCCGCGCACGCGCGGCCGAAGGCGGCGTTCTCGGACAGGAACCCGTAGCCGGGGTGCACCGCCTGCGCGCCGGTCTCGACGGCGGCGGCGATGACCGCGTCGATCGACAGGTACGACGCGGACGCCGCCGCCGGGCCGATGCGCACCGCGATGTCCGCCTCGCGCACGTGCGGGGCTTCGGCATCCGCATCGCTGTAGACGGCGACCGAGCGGATGCCGAGCCGGCGCAGCGTGCGGATGACGCGACGGGCGATCTCGCCGCGGTTCGCGACCAGGACTGTTTCAAACATGCGGTGTCACATCCGGAAGACGCCGAAGCGCGGTTCGGGCAGCGGGGTACGGGAGACGACGTCGAGGGCGAGCCCCAGCGCGTCGCGCGTGTCGAGCGGGTCGAGGATGCCGTCGTCCCACAGTCGCGCGGTCGCGTAGTAGGGATCGCCCTGCTCCTCGTACTGCGCGCGGATCGGCGCTTCGAACGCGGCGCGTTCGTCGGCAGGCCACTCCTCGCCGCGCGCCGCGAGCTGGTCGGCGCGCACCGTCGAGAGGACCGAGGCGGCCTGAGGTCCGCCCATCACCGAGATGCGGCTCGCGGGCCACGACCACAGGAACCGCGGCGAGTACGCCCGCCCGCACATCGAGTAGTTGCCGGCGCCGAACGATCCGCCGACGATGACGGTCAGCTTCGGCACGCGCGTCGTCGCGACGGCGGTCACCATCTTCGCGCCGTCCTTCGCGATGCCGCCCGCCTCGGCATCCCGCCCGACGAGGAAGCCGGTGATGTTCTGGAGGAACAGGAGCGGAACGCCGCGCTGATCGCACAGCTCGATGAAGTGCGCGCCCTTGAGCGCGGACTCGGAGAACAGGATGCCGTTGTTCGCGACGATGCCGACAGGATGACCGTGGATGCGGGCGAAACCGGTGACGAGCGTCGTGCCGTACTCGCGCTTGAACTCGTGGAACGCGCTCGCGTCCACGAGCCGCGCGATGACCTCGCGGACATCGTAGGGCTGCGTGACATCCACGGGCACGATGCCGTAGAGCTCCTCCGGGTCGGCCGCGGGCGGCGTGCTCTCCAGCACCGTCCACGCGGGCTCCGCGGGCGCCGGCAGCGTGGCGACGATGTCTCGGACGATCTCGAGCGCGTGCTCGTCGTCCTCTGCGAGGTGGTCGACGACACCCGAGCGCTTCGCGTGCAGCTCTCCCCCGCCGAGTTCCTCCGCGGAGACGATCTCGCCGATCGCGGCCTTCACGAGGGGCGGTCCGCCGAGGAAGATCGTGCCCTGATTGCGGACGATCACCGTTTCGTCGCTCATCGCCGGCACGTACGCGCCGCCGGCCGTGCACGACCCGAGGACGGCGGCGATCTGCGGGATGCCCGCTGCCGAAAGCCGGGCCTGGTTGAAGAAGATGCGTCCGAAGTGGTCGCGGTCGGGGAACACTTCGTCCTGCTTGGGCAGGAACGCGCCGCCGGAGTCGACCAGGTAGACGCAGGGCAGCCGATTCTCCAGCGCGATCTCCTGCGCCCGCAGATGCTTCTTGACCGTGAGCGGGTAGTAGGTGCCGCCCTTGACGGTGGCGTCATTGCAGACGACCATGACCTGCCGTCCGTGGACGAGTCCGATGCCGGCGATGAGCCCGGCACCGGGGGCGT
Organism: Microbacterium candidum; assembly: GCF_030315975.1. Taxonomy (GTDB): domain Bacteria; phylum Actinomycetota; class Actinomycetes; order Actinomycetales; family Microbacteriaceae; genus Microbacterium; species Microbacterium candidum. The sequence continues at coordinate 340,412 of NZ_JASXSZ010000003.1, forward strand.
CCCCGTGGTACATGCCGTCCGCGGCCAGCGGCGAGATCTCGAGGAACGGGCTCCCCTCGTCGAGGAGACGATCGACGCGATCGCGCGGGAGCAGCTTGCCGCGGGACGCGTGCCGCTCGCGCGCCCGCTCGGGACCGCCGAGGGATGCCGTGGCGACGCGCTCGCGCAGCGCCTCGGCCAGGCGCGCCTGAGCCTCGTACGCGATCTCGTAGCCCGGGCCGTGTGCGGGCGCCGTGCCGATCCGCATCCCGGTGGGAAGGCCGTTTCCGGTCATGCCATCTCCGTCGACGTCACGATCGCATCACGTCCGTTGAAGAGCACGTGGATGCGCGGTTAGTGTTCATTAACCCAACAGCTATGTTAGTGAGGATTAACTGAAATGCCAAGCGGCTCCACCGAGCGCCGGCGCGCAAAGTCGGATCGTCAGGCTGCGCTCCTCCGTGAAGCCGCCCGGCTCTTCGCGGATCGCGGCTTCAGCGGGGTCAGCCTCGAAGACCTCGGGGCGGCGGTCGGCGTCAGCGGACCGGCCGTCTATCGCCACTTCGCGAACAAGCAGGCGCTGCTCGGCGCCATCCTCGTCGGCGTCAGTGAAGGACTGCGCGACGGAGGCCGCGCCGTCATCGCCCAGCACGACAGCTCGCTGCGCCAGCTCGATGCGCTGGTGGACTTCCACGTCGATTTCGCGCTCGACGAATCGGATGTCATCCGCGTCCAGGACCGCGACCTCGCGAGCCTGTCTGACCACGACCGCTCGCGCGTGCGTCATCTGCAGCGCGAATACGTGGACACGTGGATCGCCGTTCTGCGCGCCCTCCACCCCGAGCGCTCCGACAGCGACCTGCGGGTGCGCGCGCACGCGTGCTTCGGGCTCATCAATTCGACGCCGTACAGTCTGCGCGCGTCGCGCGCCGCATCCGTCGACGACGCCGTCGTGCGCGATGTGCTGCACGACATGGCGATCGCGGCGCTGACGGCCTGACAGCGCCGCGATCACCACGCGGTTCAGCGCAGCAGCATCGCGCGCCCGGGCTCCCCCAAGACTCCCGCGACGTCGCGCAGGAAGCGGGCCGCCTGCTCGCCGTCCACCAGCCGGTGGTCGAACGAGAGGCTGAGCGTCATGACGTCGCGCAGCGCGATCTCGCCCTTGTACTCCCACGGCTGACGCCGGACGGCGCCGAGTGCGAGGATGGCCGCCTCACCGGGGTTCACGATCGGCGTTCCGCCGTCGACGCCGAAGACGCCGACGTTCGTGATCGTGAACGTCCCGCCCAGCATGTCCGCCGGTGCGGTGCGGCCGGCACGGGCAGTTCCCGCGAGCTCCCGGATGGCGTCGGCGAGCTCCACGAGCGTCATCGCGTCGGCATCCCGGACGTTCGGCACGACGAGCCCGCGCTGCGTCGCCGCTGCGATGCCGAGGTTCACGTAACCGAACTCGACGATCTCGCCCGCAGCCTCGTCCCAGCGCGAATTGACGCTCGGCGTCGCGCCGAGGGCCAGGCACACGGCCTTCGCAGCGACCGCCATGATCCCGATGCGATGCCCCTCGAGCGAACGATCGGCGGCGAGGGAGGCGACGAGCTCCGTCGTCGCCGTCACGTCGATCGTCAGGAACGTCGAGGCCTGCGGCGCCGTGAAGGCGCTGCGCACCATCGCGTCGGCCGTCGCGCGACGCACACCGCGGATCGGCGTGCGGGTCTCCCGCGGGCGGCTCGACGCCGGCGCGATCGCGGGCGCTTCGACAGCGGTCGCCTGCGGCGCGGCCACGCGAGCCGCATACTCCTCGACATCGGCACGGGTGATGATGCCGGTCACACCGGAGGCCTCGACGAGCGCGAGGTCCACGCCGAGGTCCTTGGCGAGCTTGCGCACCGGAGGCGTGGACCGCGGGCGCTCCAAGACCGGTTCCGGGGCCTCTCGACGCGGCAGAGCGTCGTGCGGGGCGGCTTCGAGAACCGCCGTGTCCGCCGCGCCCGTCTGACCGACGCCGCCATGCGAGCGTGCGCGGCGCTGCGGACGGCCGCCGGCGCGCGGCGCAGCGCCGTACCCGACGAGGTTCGGGACCGCCTTCTCCGGCTCCGCCGCGGCCTCCTCGACAGGCGCCGCTGCCGGAGCCGCCGCATCCGATTCGCCCGTGTCGATCGTGATGACGACGTCGCCGACCGCGATGACATCGCCCGGCTGAGCGTGGAGCGCGCCGACCGTCCCCGCGTACGGGGACGGCAGTTCGACGACTGCCTTCGCCGTCTCGACCTCGGCGATCGTCTGGTTGAGCGTGACCGTGTCGCCGGGGGCGACGAGCCACTGCACGAGCTCGGCCTCGGGAAGGCCCTCGCCGAGATCGGGAAGCCGGAAGTCCTGGCTCATCGCACTCCCCCCTCGGCGACGATGCCGGTCAGGCTGTTCGGCCGGTCCATCACCCGGTCCACGGCGTCGAGGATCCGATCGAGGTCCGGGAGGTGGAACTTCTCGAGCTTCGCGGGCGGGTAGGGGATGTTGTGCCCCGTGACGCGCACCGGCGCCGCCTCGAGATAGTTGAAGCAGCGCTCCGTGACGCTCGCGACGAGCTCGGCGCCCACGCCCGCCTCGCGGGCCGCCTCGTGGGTCACGACGACGCGGCCGGTCTTGCGCACCGACGCGGTGACCGTGCGATAGTCGACCGGCGAGATCGAGCGGAGGTCGATGACCTCGATCGACGTCCCGTCGTCCTCGGCGGCGGTCGCCGCATCCAGCGCTGTCTGCACCTGCGATCCGTAGGTCAGGATCGTGACATCCGACCCCTCGCGCACGACGCGGGCGAGCCCCATCGGTGCGGCATCCGCGAGCGGGGCGTCGAGGTCGACCTCCCCCTTCGCGTGGTAGAGCCGCTTGGGCTCGAAGAAGACGACCGGGTCGTCGCTGGCGATCGCCTGTCGCAGCACCGTGTACGCGTCCTGCGGGTTCGAGACCGCGACGACGCGCAGTCCCGACGTGTGCACGAAGTACGCCTCGGGCGACTCGGAGTGGTGCTCCGCGGCGCCGACGCCGCCGGCCCACGGGATGCGGATCGTGATCGGCATCTTCACCTTGCCGCCGGTGCGGTAGTGCAGCTTCGCGACCTGGCTCACGATCTGGTCGAACGCGGGGTACACGAATCCGTCGAACTGGATCTCGACCACCGGACGGAATCCGCGGTACGCGAGGCCGACGGCGGTCCCCACGATTCCGGACTCCGCCAGCGGCGTGTCGACGACGCGCTGCGCGCCGAACTCGCCCTGGAGGCCGTCGGTGATGCGGAAGACGCCGCCGAGCTTGCCGATGTCCTCGCCCATGATGAGGACGCGGTCGTCGTCGGCGAGAGCGCGCCGGAGCCCCTCGTTGAGAGCCTTCGCCATCGTCATCTGGGTCATCGTGCGACCTCGCCTTCTGCGTCGGCGAACCCGTCGAGGTACGCGGCGAACGCGACGATCTCCTCGGCGATGCCAGTGTGCGGCTCCGCGTAGACGTCGTCGAAGACGCTCAGCGGGGGCTTGGTCACAGCCCCCAGCGCGGCGGCGCGCACCTGCGCGGCCATGTCGTCGGCGGAGTGCTGGACGGATGCCGCGAACTCGTCGTCGAACTCCCCCTGCGCGCGGAGGTAGGCCTCGACGCGGGTGAGCGGGTCACGTGCGCGCCAGCGCTCGAGCTCCGCCGGGTCGCGGTAACGCGTCGGATCGTCGGAGGTCGTGTGCGGACCCATCCGGTAGGTGACGGCCTCGATGAAGGCGGGGCCGGCGCCCGTGCGGGCGTGTTCGGCGGCCCAGCGCATCGCCGCGAGGCACGCGAGGATGTCGTTGCCGTCGACGCGCATGCTCGGGATGCCGTATCCCGGTGCACGGCCGGCGATGGGAGCCGCCGCCTGGACGCGGACCGGCTCGGAGATCGCGTACTGGTTGTTCGAGCAGACGAACACGACCGGCGCGCCGAAGGATGCGGCGAACACCATCGCCTCATTGACGTCGCCCTGACTCGACGCACCGTCACCGAAGTAGGTCGCCGAGACCTGGTCGGTGCCGTCGCGCTGGATGCCCATCGCATAGCCGACCGCGTGGAGCGTCTGGGCGCCGATGATGATCTGCGGGACGCCGGAGTGCAGCGTATCGGGCTCGAGCGTCGAGTGCGCCTCTCCTCGCCACGACAGCACGAAGTCCGACGGCCGCCCGCCGCGCGCGTACACGACACCGATCTCGCGGTAGCTCGGGAACACGAAGTCGTCGTTGCGCAGGCCCCGCGTGGTGCCGATCTGGACGGCCTCCTGGCCTGTGCAGGGGGCCCACAGCCCCAGCTGACCCTGACGCTGCAGGGCGACGCCCTCCGCGTCGATGCGGCGCAGGACCGCCATCTCGCGGTGGAGCTCGCGCAGCTGCGCGGCATCCACGTCGGCGATCCACGGGTCGAGGACGGAGTCCGCGATACGCTCTCCGTCGGCAGTGAGCAGCCGTGCGACGTCGTCGATGTCGACGCCGATGTCGGCTGCCGGAGTGAGGGTGTGCACCATTGTCCTGACCTCCCATCCGCTCGGGCCTCATGAGCCTCCGCGGGTCGTCCACCGGCCTCGTCGCCGATATACCGCGAGCGTACGTCCGATACGCACCCCGCTCAAGCATTAGGGACACGCTTGAGCATGTTGCGCATCAATACGGGGTCATGGCGTGCTAATCTTGCGCATTATGAGTAACCTCGACCGCGTCGATCTGGAGCTTCTCAGGGCCCTCTCAGTCGACCACCGCGCGACCGTCGTGGCCCTCGCCGATCGGTTGGGCCTGTCACGCAACACGGTGCAGGCGCGCATGGCGAAACTGGATCGCGAAGGCGCGTTCCTGTCGTTCGAGCGGGCCCTGTCGACCCACTCGCTCGGCTTCCCGATCGAGGCGTTCATCCATGTCACCGTGCGGCAGGCCGACCTGCCGCAGATCACGGCCGAACTCGCCCGCATCCCGGAGGTCGTGCAAGCGCACGGCCTGAGCGGTCAGATCGACCTTCTCGTCCGAGTCGCCTGCCGCGACACGCGGCATCTCTTCGACACGGATGCCCGCATCCTCGCCATCGAGGGCGTGGAGCGCACCGAGACCTCGCTCGTCATGGGCGAGGTGATCCGGCACCGCGTGGCGCCGCTCATGGAGCTGGCGCAGCAGGAAGGCTGACGTCGCGCGACGAGCGATCCGAAGAGGCGTCCGCACGCACGAGCACCACGCCGAGGAGGATGAGCCCACCCCCGACGAACTGGATCGGGGCCGGCACCTCGCCGAGCAGGAGCCACGCGAACGCGAGGGCGAAGAGCACCTCGGACAGCCCCACGAAGGACGCGACGCGCGAGCCGATGCGCGGCACCGCCATGACCCCGAACGCGTACCCGAGCGTCGTGGCGACGGCACCGACCCACAGCATCGGGATGTACCACGGCACGACGACGCCGTCGAGCGACACGGAGACGAGCGGGGACTGGAACGGCAGGATGCGGAACGCGCAGAGCGCCCCGATGGCCGCAGCCCCGACGAGAAGGCCGCCGGCGGCCAGCGCGAGCGGCGGAAGGTCGTCTCCGGCGCGCTCGGACAGCACGAAGTAGAAGCACACGCACACCGCGGCCGCGAGGGCGAAGAGCGTGCCGAGCAGATCGAACGCGGCACCGGCGATGTTCACGACGAGCACGAGCCCGACCACCGCCGTGACCGACCCCCACAGCACGAGGCGCGAGGGCGCGCGTCGTGTGCGCAGCCACACGAATCCGACGAGGAGGACCGGGGCCAGGTACTGGATCAGGAGAGCCACCGCCACCGGCATCCGCTGCATCGCGGCGAAATAGAAGAGCTGACATCCGAGCACGGGCAGCAATCCGAACGCGACGATCATGCGCCAGTGCCGCCGCAGGAAGCCAGGCCGCCGCCGCATCGCGCGCACGAGCGCGGGCGACAGGATCACGCCGGCGAGCGTCATGCGCACGAAGAGCGCCGCTCCGAGCGACCACCCCGCTTCGAGCAGGGGCTTCACCAGTGGCCCGCTCGACGAGAACGCCAGCGCCGAGGTGATCCCGAGGAGGAGGCCCGTGGTGCGCATGCGCGCACTCGACGGCGCGGCCGGACGCATGTCGACGACGGGGATGGAGGCGGTCGACGCGGTCATGGGCGATTCCGTCTGTCAGGGGCGAACACTGTTTACACTAGTGACAGTATCGAAAGGGATGTCAGGAGTCAACATGGTATTCATCCATGACACGCGCCAATCGCTCATCGCCGCCGTGCACCTGGTCAACACGCTGCCGGGAATCGATCGCGACGACACGATGCAGACCGTCGACGACCTCGATGCCTACCTCGAGGTCAACCCGTTCACCGGCACGCTGCGGCGGGACGACGCGGAGCTCGCAGCCGTGCGCCGCATCCGTCCGCGGCTGCGTGCCCTGTGGGACGTCGATCGCGAGGGAGCGGTCCCGCTCGTCAACGAGATGCTCCGGGACGGCAAGGCCCTCCCTCAGCTCACGATCCACGACGGATACGACTGGCACATCCACGCGACCGACGACGACTCACCACTGGAGACCCGGATCCTCGTCGAGGTCGCGATGGCGTTCGTCGACGTCATCCGCGCGGACGAGTACGGTCGCGTGCGCGTGTGCTCGGCCGACGACTGCGATGCCGTCTACGTCGACTACTCGAAGAACGGGTCGAAGCGGTACTGCGACATCGGCAACTGCGGCAATCGCATGAACGTCAACGCCTATCGGCTCCGGAAGGCGCAAGAAACCGCGTGATCGCGGATGCCGCCGGCCGCGGCGTCTCGTAGTGGATCAGGTGGCCGACGTCGGGGATCTCGACGAGTTCCGCCCGCGGGAACAGCGTCGCGAGCGTCCGCTCGGCCTCGATGGGCGTGATGTCGTCCTTCTGCGCGGCGATGAGGAGCGTCGGCTGTGCGATCCGCGGCGCGAACTCCCGGACGTCGTGCGAGACCGACGCGACGAACGCGTCGCGCAGCACATCGCGGTCCGCGAATCGCGAGAAGTACGTGTCGTGCTGGTCGTGGATGAAGCGGCGGAGTTCCGGATCCTTCGTCTTCGCCATCGAGACGCTCATCGCGCGTACGATCGCGGGGCTGCGCAGGAGCGACTCTCCCGCCCGTCGCGGAAGTCTGGCTCCGGCCCAGTAGTAGAACACGGCGAGACGCGTCAGCACGCCGCGCGGACCCTCGAGCGCGGGAGCGCCGATCGGGTTGACGAGGATCAGCCGCTCGGTCGGGAGGCCGCCCGCCACGGCGGCCGCAGCCACGATGGAGCCGAAGCTGTGCCCGAGGACGACCGACCCCGGGGCGGCGGCCGCGGCGAACGCCGTGAGCCACTCGGCATAGGTCTCGAGCGTGTGCGTCCGCCCCGGCAGCGGTGCGCTCTCCCCGAAGCCCGGCAGATCGGGCGAGACGATGCGGATGCCGGGAAGCTGTGCGACGACGGGCTCGAGGCCGTGGTGCTCGCCGCGGAAGCCGTGCACGGCGAGAACCGTCGTCTCGGCGTCGGCAGGCCCGTACACCCAGTACGCGGTGGTGCCGCCCAGCGCTGCGATCTCGCGCCGCTCGACAGGGATGTCGGCGAGCTGCGCGGCGTATGGATTCAGGGCGGTCACCTCTCGAGTGTACGAGCCGGTCCTGAGCGCGGGCGGCGTGCCGGACGGGCGGTGTCCGAGGGTCTGCATACCGTTGTCGGCATGGACCAGCCCCTTGCGCTCTTCGAGATGGACGCGCCGGAATGGGCTTACGGCGTCGGCGTCTTCGATCTCGAGACGACGGGGGTTGATGTCGCCGAGGACCGCATCGTGTCCGCACACGTCGGAGTGCTCGGCCACGACGGAGTCGTCCGGCGATCGCGCGCGTGGCTGGCCGACCCGGGGATCGAGATTCCGGCCGAGGCGAGCGCCGTGCACGGGATCTCGACCGAGTTCGCACGCGCGCACGGCCGGCCCGTGCGAGACGTCGTCGCCGAGGTGGTCGACACTCTGCGCGCCGTGTTCGCCGCGGGGTACCCGGTTGTGGCCTACAACGCCCCGTTCGACTTCTCGATGCTGCGGTACGAGGCGATCCGGCACGGCATCACGCCGATCGCCGATCCTTCGCCCGTGATCGACCCGCTCGTCCTCGACAAGTTCGTCGACCGCTATCGGCCGGGCAAGCGCACCCTGTCCATCGTCGCGGAGCACTACGCCGTGCCCTTGGAGGACGCGCACGACGCCTCCGCCGACGCCGTCGCCGCGGGCCGTGTGGCTCTGGCGCTCGCCTCCCGATTCGCGCCGGCACTCCCCCGCACCGCAGGCGAACTGCATACGCGGCAGATCTCGTGGGCGCGCGCACAAGCCGAGAGCCTCACCGAGTACTTCGTGCGCATCGGGCGCATCGATCCCGACGACCGCCTCGACGGACGCTGGCCGATCCGCTAGCGCTGCGCCCGAGCGACGAGCGCCGCCAGCGGAGCCGGCACGTCCGGGAGCGGCACGGCTCCCGCGAGAAGTCGCGCATAACGCGCCTTGTTGCCGCTTCGTCCGCTGATGAACCGGGCGAGCTGCGCCTCCGTCGGGCGCCCGCGCTGCGCCGGCTGAGCCTGCAGCCGCCGGAACGACCCCAACTCGCCCTGGTCGGCGATCACGCGTTCGACGGCCGGCGCGCCGAGGGCGCGGATCAGTTCGCCCTCGAGATCGGGATCGCACACGAAGACCTCATCCACGACCGGCTCGAGGGCCCGGCGCTCCGCGTTGTCGACCAGCCCCAGCAGCCGCCGGCCGACCAGCGTCCGCGCCACCATCCGTGCGCCCTGTGCGCCGCCCGCGACATGGATCTCGGGCACCCGGAGCCCGAAGCGCTCCGCGATCGTCTCCACGGCGATCCGGTCGCTCTCCCCCTCGACGACGACAACGGTGCTCACGCCATCACGCTACGCCCGCGACTGACGCCCGGATACGACGAAGGCCCCGCCGCAGCGGGGCCTTCGCGAAGTCGACGCGCGGATTACTTCGCGGCGCCGCCGAAACCCTTGAAGCGCTGGTTGAACTTCTCGACGCGGCCGGCCGAGTCCATGATGCGCTGCTTGCCCGTGTAGAACGGGTGCGAAGCGGACGAGATCTCGACGTCGATGACGGGGTACTCGACGCCCTCGAACTCGATGGTCTTGTCGCTCGAGACGGTCGACCGCGTGAGGAAAAGCTCACCCGAGCCGAGGTCGCGGAAAACGACGGCCTGGTAGTCGGGGTGGATGTCAGTCTTCATGGGAGTCCTTTGAGAAGTGGTGCCCTGGATTTTGCCAGGGCGTCAAAGTCTGCGGTGCCGGATGCACCAAGGATCGAGTCTACCAGCATCCGGACGAAACCCCGGAATGCACGGCGTCAGGCTGCGGCGCGCGCCGCGTACCGGCCGTCCCCTTCTGTGAGAACGATCGGCATCCCGAACGTCTCGGTGAGGTTCTCCGCGGTGAGCGTCTCCGCGACGGGACCGGCGGCGACGGCCTTCCCGTCGCGCAGGAGCAGCACGTGGGTGAAGCCCACCGGGATCTCCTCCACGTGGTGCGTGACCATGATCATCGCCGGCGTCGTGGGGGCCTGGGCGTAACCGCTCAGGAGCGCGAGGAGCTCTTCGCGCGCGCCGAGGTCGAGGCTCGCACTCGGCTCGTCCAGGAGCAGCAGCTCCGGGTCGGTCATGACGGCGCGCGCGATCTGGACGCGCTTCTGCTCGCCGTCGGAGAGCGTGCCGAACGTGCGGTCGGCGAGATGGTCCAGGCGCCACTCGGCGAGGACGCGGAGGGCGCGCCGCTCGTCGATGTCGTCGTAGTCCTCGCGCCACCGGCCGAGCACCGAGTACGCGGCCGTCATGACGACGTTCAGCACGGACTCCTCAGGCGGCACGCGGCGAGCCATCGCCGACGACGCGAATCCGATGCGCGGACGGATCTCGAACACGTCCGTCCGGCCGAGCTGCTCGCCGAGGATGCGGACGACTCCCGCTGTCGGGTGCATCAGCGTGTCCGCCAGCTGCAGAAGGGTGGTCTTCCCCGCGCCGTTCGGGCCGAGGATCACCCACCGCTCGTCGTCGCGCACCGTCCACGAGAGGTGGTCGACGATGTCACGGGAACTGCGGCGGACGACGACGTCGGAGAACTCGAGCACCTCTGGCATGGTGTTCAGCCTATCGAGCCTCGGCGACCACCTCTGCGTACAGCGCCGCGGTCTGGTCGGCGATCGCGGCCCAGCTGAAGTCCTCCATCGCGCGCGCGCGTCCCGCGGCCCCGTACTCGGCCGCCCGAGCCGGATCTGACACCACTTCGGTGAGCACACGGGCGAGATCGGCGACGAACGCGTCCGGGTCGGTCGGGGTCCCGGTGCCGTCCTGCAGCTGGTGGATCGGGACGAGCCTGCCCGTCACCCCGTCCAGGACGACCTCGGGGATGCCGCCCGTCGCGGTTCCGACGACGGCCGCGCCGCAGGCCATGGCTTCGAGGTTCACGATCCCGAGCGGTTCGTAGATGGACGGGCACACGAAGGTGGTCGCCGCGGCGAGGATCGTGCACAGCTCGTGGCGCGACAGCATCCTGTCGATCCAGACGACCCCGTCGCGCGCCTCCTGCAGGCCTCGGACGAGCCCCTCGACCTCCGCCATGATCTCGGGCGTGTCGGGCGCGCCTGCGCACAGCACGAGCTGGACGTCCGGCGGAAGGAGCGCTGCGGCGCGCAGGAGGTACGGCAGCCCCTTCTGCCGCGTGATGCGCCCGACGAACACGACGGACGGCCGCGACGGGTCGATGCCCTGCTCGGCGAGGTACGCCGGATCCTCGACGGGATGCCACGACTCGACGTCGATGCCGTTGTAGATGACCTTCACCCGCGCCGGGTCGAGCGCCGGGTAGCTGCGGAGGATGTCCCGCCGCATCCCCTCGCTCACCGCGACGATCGCCGCGGCTCCCTCGTAGGCGGTCTTCTCGATGAAGCTCGACACGGCGTATCCGCCGCCGAGCTGCTCCGCCTTCCACGGGCGCAGCGGCTCGAGGCTGTGCGCGGTCACTATGTGCGGGATCCCGTGCAGGAGCGATGCGAGGTGGCCGGCGAAGTTCGCGTACCAGGTGTGGCTGTGCACGACGTCGGCGCCGGCGACGGCCGGCACGATCTCGAGATCGGTGCCGAGTGTCTGGATGGCGCCGTTCGCGGCGGAGAGCTCGGCGGGCACGCCATATGCGGTGGTCCCGGGTTCATCACGTTCCGCGCCGAAGGCGCGCACGCGCACGTCGAGGCCTCCCCCGCGCAGGGCCTTGACGAGCTCGGCGGCATGGACGCCGGCGCCTCCGTAGATCTCCGGCGGGTACTCCTTGGTGACGATGTCGACGCGCATGACGAAACGCTAGTACAGGCACAGGCGAGCACCTATGGTGGGTGCCATGCCAGCAGCACCGAAAGTCTTCGGAATCATCCTCGCCGGCGGCGAGGGCAAGCGGCTCATGCCCCTGACGGCTGATCGGGCCAAGCCCGCTGTGCCGTTCGGGGGACAGTACCGCTTGATCGACTTCGCGATCTCGAACCTCATCAACTCGGGGCTCCGACAGCTCGTGGTGCTGACGCAGTACAAATCACACAGCCTCGACAGACACATCTCGCAGACGTGGAGGATGTCGGCGCTGCTCGACTCGTACGTCGCATCCGTGCCCGCCCAGCAGCGGCTCGGCAAGCGCTGGTTCTCCGGATCGGCCGACGCCATTCTGCAGAGCCTCAACCTGATCAACGACGAGAAGCCTGACATCGTGGTCGTGATCGGCGCCGACCACGTCTACCGGATGGACTTCCGGCAGATGCTGGACGCGCACATCGAATCCGGCGCACGGGCCACCGTGGCCGGCATCCGTCAGCCCATCTCCCTCGCCAATCAGTTCGGCGTGATCGACACCGAGGCGGACGACCCCGTGCGCATCCGCGAGTTCCTGGAGAAGCCGCAGAACCCGACCGGCCTCGCCGACGCGCCCCACGAAGTCCTCGCATCGATGGGCAACTACATCTTCGACGCGGACGCGCTCATCGAGGCCGTGCAGTCGGACGGCGAGCTCCCGACGTCGAACCACGATATGGGCGGCGACATCGTCCCGTACTTCGTCGGCCGCGGCGAGGCCGGCGTCTACGACTTCAAGCGCAACGACGTGCCGGGCTCCACGGACCGCGACCGTGCGTACTGGCGGGACGTCGGTACGATCGACTCCTTCTTCGACGCGCACATGGATCTCATCTCCACGCTGCCCGTGTTCAACCTGTACAACACGTCGTGGCCGATCCACGCGCAATCGGTGAACTCGCCGCCGGCGAAGTTCGTCCGCGACTCGGTGGGCCGGATCGGGAACGCGATCGACTCGGTCGTCTCCCTCGGCTCGGTGCTGTCCGGCACCCACCTCGAACGCAGCGTCGTGGGCCCCTGGACGCTCGCCGGCGGTGGATCGACCATCACCGACTCCGTGCTGTTCGATCAGGTGAACGTCGGAGCCGGCGCACGGGTCCACCGCGCGATCCTCGACAAGAACGTCACGCTCGCGCCCGGCGCGACCGTCGGCGTCGATCGCGAACGCGACCTCTCACGCGGCTTCACCGTCACCGACTCGGGGATCACCGTCGTCGGGAAGGGTGTGCGCGTCGAGGCCTGATCGGTCTTGGGCACGGCGTGCCGGTCGATACGGTTGAGGGATGCTTCCCCCCGCCGCACGCTTCCTCGTGGTGCTCGACGCCGACTCGACCCTCATCCGCAATGAGGTGATCGAGCTGATCGCGGCCGAGGCGGGTCGCGAGGCAGAGGTGGCGGCCGCGACCGAGGCCGCCATGCGCGGAGAGGTCGATTTCGCAACGAGCCTCCGCTCTCGGGTCGAGGCCCTCCGCGGCGTCCCGGTCGCATCGTTCGCGCGTGTGCGCTCGCGCATCGAGCCGACGCCCGGCGTCACCGATCTGACCGCAGCCGTGCACGCACGGGGCGGGGCGGTGGGCGTCGTGTCCGGCGGCTTCCACGAGATCCTCGACCACATCGCACCCGGGCTCGGCGTCGACGTGTGGCTCGCGAACCGGCTCGGGGTCGAGGACGGCCGTCTGTCGGGCGTCGTGGACGGCGACATCGTCGATGCGGCGGCCAAGGCCGCCTCACTCCTCGCGTGGGCCGACGAACTCGGCGTGCCCGCGTCCCGCACGATCGCCATCGGCGACGGCGCGAACGACCTGAAGATGATGGCCGCGGCGGGCCTCGGCCTCGCATTCAACGCGAAGCCCGCGGTGCGCGCCCAGGCGGACCTGGTGGTCGGCCCTGTCGACCTCGCTCAGGTCATCGCGCTCCTGCCCTGAACGAGGTCGCTCCCGTCTGCGCGGTCAGTGCCCCATGCCGAGGCCGCCGTCGACCGGGATCACGGCACCCGAGATGTACGCGGCGTCATCGGAGGCGAGCCACGTCACGACACCCGCGACCTCGTCCGGCGTCGCGAAACGGCCGGCCGGGATGCTCTTCTTGTAATCGGCCTGCGTCTCCGCAGGAAGCTCCGCCGTCATGTCCGTCTCGATGAAGCCGGGGGCCACGACGTTGGCGGTGATGCCGCGGGCGCCGAGTTCGCGCGTGAGCGAACGGGCGAAGCCGACGAGCGCCGCCTTCGAACTCGAGTAGTTGATCTGCCCCGCAGACCCGTAGAGCCCCACGACGGAGGAGATGAGGATGACGCGGCCCCAGCGGGCGCGGAGCATCCCCTTCGATGCGCGCTTGACCACGCGGAAGGTGCCGCCGAGGTTCGTCGCGACCACGGAGTCGAAGTCGTCCTCGCTCATGCGCAGCAGGAGGGTGTCCTTCGTGATCCCGGCGTTCGCGACCACGATCTCGACGGGTCCGAGCGTGTTCTCGACCTCGAGGAACGCCGCATCCAACTGGGCGGAGTCCGTGACGTCCGCGCGGACGGTGAGCGTGCCGGCAGGGCCCTCGCCGCTGCGCGCCGTGACCGCGACCTTGAACCCGTCCGCGACGAATCGCTCGGCGATGGCACGGCCGATGCCGCGGTTTCCGCCCGTGACGAGCACGACCCGCTCTGCCATTTCTGCTCCCGTCGTTCTGTACAAACCGGTCCAGCGTATCGCGGGGTGTTTGACACGCCCCACCACCACTGGGAATGTTGTGCTCGGCGGGTATTCTCCGCCTCCCTTTCCAGAAAGGCACCACCGTGAGCGACACCACGCCCGACCCGACGCCCGAAGGCACCGACGCTGCGGCTCCCGCGGCCGATGGCGCCGCCGAGGCCGTCTCGTCCGCGGCGGAGCAGGCCGCAGACACCGCAGCACCTGCAGCCGCCGCAGCCGACGCCACACCCGCCTCCGAGCCGGCTCCGGCTGCCGACGCCGCAGCTCCGTCAGCCCCCGAGCCCGCACCGGCCGCGCCGGAGCCGCAGGCCGCCCCCGCGCCGCAGGCCGCCCCCGCGCCGCAGGCCGCCCCCGCGCCGCAGGCCGCTCCTGCGCCGGAGGCCGCCCCCGCGCCCGAGGCGGCACCTGCAGCCCCCGCCTACGCTCCCGCGCCCGAGCAGGCCGCGCCTGCGTATGCGGCACCTCCCGCCTACCAGGCGGCACCCCCGGCCCCGGCGTACGCGGCCGCTCCGGCCTACGGGGCTCCGACGGGTCCCAAGACCAATACGCTGGCGATCGTCTCGCTCATCTCGGCACTCGTCGGCCTGTTCATCGTCCCGTTCATCGGCAACCTCGTCGCCGTGATCACCGGTCACATGTCGCTGTCCCAGATCAAGCGCACCGGCGAGGCCGGTCGAGGCATGGGGCTCGCCGGCACGATCATCGGATGGGTCGGGCTCGGGCTGTACATCATCGTGGGCATCATCGTGATCCTGGTGATCATCGCCGCGTTCGCGGCCCGCGCGCGCTACGGCACCTACTGAGCCGGAACGCGCCCATCGAGCGCCCGGTCGCCATTGCGGCCGGGCGCTCGACGTGTCTGCGGCGGCGTAGGCTGGAGGCACCGTGAAGCGCTCGTCATCCACTCCTTCCGCCACGTCCCTGCCCCGGGCACCGCGCGACGAGGTCGGCGCGCGGTCCGTGCGGTATCTCGTGATGATGGGCGTCCGCGTGGCGTGCTTCATCCTCATGGTCGTGGTCCAGCCGTACGGGTGGTACACGTGGATCTTCGGCGCTGCGGCGATCTTCCTGCCGTACATCGCGGTGGTCCTCGCGAACGTCGGCCAGGAGGGCAAGGCGAATCCCGCCGAGAACCCCGAGCGCGCCCTTCCCGCGGCGCCCGATGCGACCCAGACAGATGCCGAGGCGGCCCAGCATCCGGTTCTGCGGATCTCGGAGACCCCGCAGGTCGACACGGCTCCCCCGGCGAAGACCGACGACGCATCCGCCCCGCGCGGCGACTCCGGCGCGCCCGGCTCCTCCGCGGACGGAGGGACGGCGCGGTGACGGCGGCATCCGACGCGCGCTGCTCGCGCGCGGGCTGCACCGCGGATGCGCAGTGGGAGGTCCGCTGGCGGAATCCGCGCATCCACACGGCCGACCGGGTGAAGGTCTGGCTCGCCTGCGATGACCACGTCGACTACCTGAAGGAGTTCCTCCGCGCGCGCGACTTCCCCGTCGAGGTGCTCCCCTTCGCCGCATCCGGGTCGCGAGCCGCCGGATGAGCCGTCGCAGCGCTCCCGCGGCCGTCCGCTGGACGGCCTATGTCGGCGTCGCCATCGTCTTCGCGATCGCATGCGCGTTCCTGTCCAACTGGCAGCTGTCGAAGAACGTCGCCCGGTCGGGGCAGCTCTCCCTCATCTCGGAGAACTATGACGCGAAGCCCGTAGCCCTCAGCGAGCTCCTTCCGACAGGCGCCACGCTCATCGCATCCGACCAGTGGCGCCCCGTGACGATGACGGGCGAATACGAGCCGGACGCCCAGCTGCTCGTGCGCAACCGCGTCCACGGCGGCACGGCCGCCTACGAGGTGCTCGTCCCCTTCCGACTGGTCGACGGACGCGTGTTCCTCGTCGACCGCGGCTGGGTCGCGCCCGGGAACACGCAGTCGCTGCCCGACCACGTTCCGGCTCCGCCGCGGGGCACGGTCACCCTGGTGGCGCGCCTCCAGCCCGGTGAGCCGCTCCCCCCGTCCGGTCGGAGCGCCCCGCCGGGGCAGGTCCCGTCGATCAACCTCCCGCTCGTCGCCCAGGAGTCCGGGGCGTCATCCCTCGAGCAGGGTGCGTACGGAACGCTCATCTCGGAGTCGCCCTCCCCGGCATCCGTTCCGCAGGCGCTCGAGGCCCCGTCCGACGACCCCGGCCCGTATCTGTCGTACGGCGTGCAGTGGATCCTCTTCGCCGTCATGGGCTTCGTGTTCATCTGGTACGTCATCCGATCCGAACGCCGCGCGCGCCGCGAGGACGCCGAGGATGCCGCAGCCGTCGCCGCGCTGGCGGCCACCGACCCGGAGGCCGCTGCGGCGCTCGAGGCGCAGTCGTCCGTCCGGCGCACGCAGCGCGCCCTCTTCCCCAAGAAGAAGGCGGACCGTGACATGGCCGACGAGGACGACCTCCTCGACAAAGCCGGTCGCTGACCCCTGACGGACGGGACCGGTGCGGCCACGCCGCACTGGAGACGCGCGCCTCAGGCGAGGGTGATGAGGTCGATGTAGTCGCGACCCCAGATGTCCTCGACGCCGTCCGGCAGGATGAGGACCCGCTCGGGGTTGAGCGCCTGCACGGCGCCCTCGTCGTGCGAGACCAGCACGACGGCGCCCTCGTAGTGCGCGAGCGCTCCGAGGATCTCGTCGCGGGAGGCCGGGTCGAGGTTGTTCGTCGGCTCATCGAGGAGCAGCATGTTCGCGCTCGAGACGACGAGCGTCGCGAGCGACAGACGGGTCTTCTCACCGCCTGAGAGCACCCCCGCCGGCTTCAGGACGTCGTCCCCGGTGAACAGGAACGACCCGAGCACCTTGCGGGCCTCGGTCGCGTTGATGTCCGGGGCCGCCGACATCATGTTCTCGAGCACCGACCGGTTCACATCCAGGTTCTCGTGCTCCTGCGCGTAGTAGCCGATCTTCAGGCCGTGCCCCGGTTCCAGCTGACCCGTGTCGGGCTTGTCGACGCCGGCGAGGATCCGCAGGAGAGTCGTCTTCCCGGCGCCGTTGAGGCCGAGCACGACGACCTTCGAGCCACGGTCGATCGCGAGGTCGACGTCGGTGAAGATCTCGAGCGACCCGTACGACTTCGACAGGCCGGAGGCCATGAGCGGGGTCTTGCCGCACGGCGCCGGCTTCGGGAAGCGGAGCTTCGCGACGCGCTCCTCCTGACGCACGTCGTCGAGACCGGAGAGCATCTTCTCGGCACGCGCGACCATCTGGTGCGCGGCTGCGGCCTTCGAGGCCTTCGCGCCGAAGCGTGCGGCCTGCAGCTGCAGCTGGGTGGCCTTCTTCTCGACGTTGACGCGCTCCTTCTTGCGGCGCTCCTCGTCGGCCACCCGCTGACGCAGGTAGTTCTTCCAGTTCATGTTGTAGACGTCGATGACCTGGCGGTTCGCGTCGAGGTAGAAGACCCGGTTGACGGTCTCCCCGACGAGCTCCACATCGTGGGAGATGACGATGAGGCCGCCCTTGTAGCCCTTGAGGAACTCGCGCAGCCACACGACGCTGTCGGCGTCGAGGTGGTTGGTCGGCTCGTCGAGGATCATGGAGTCCGCGTCGGAGAACAGGATGCGCGCGAGCTCGATGCGCCGGCGCTGACCGCCGGAGAGCGTCTTGAGCGGCTGGTCGAGGATGCGGTCCGGCAGCGACAGGTTGTGCGCGATGGATGCCGCCTCGGCCTCGGCGGCGTAGCCGCCGAGCGCCTCGAAGCGCTCCGTGAGGTTCGCGTACTTGCGCATCGCCTTGGCCGCGGCCGCGCTGTCGTCCGAGGCCATCGCGAGGGACGCCTCGTGCATCCCGATCGCGAGGGTGCCGAGACCGCGCGCGTCGAGGATGCGCGTGCGCGCCAGCATCTCGGGATCGCCCGAGCGCGGGTCCTGCGGCAGGTACCCCAGCTCACCGGAGGTCTCGACCTTGCCCTCGGAGGGAAGCAGGTCGCCCGCGAGCACCTTCGTCAGAGTCGTCTTGCCAGCGCCGTTGCGCCCCACGAGTCCGACCTTGTCGCCCGCGTTCACGCGGAAGGACACGCCCGACATGAGCACACGAGCGCCCACTCGGATCTCGAGGTCATGTACGGCGAGCACGGCGGAGGTCCGATCTGTCGAAAAGGGGACGTGGCCGACTGGCCAGCCATCCACTATACGGGGAGGGGCGGACCGAGCCGTCCGGCGAATACCTCTCCAGAGGGATGCGAACGGTACTCGGGAGGGATGTGCGTCCCGCGGCCGGCGACGTACCGTGCCTGAGTGCATGTCATCAACGACCTCATCCTGGCCCTCGTGACGAGTCCCTGGATCTACGTCGCGATGCTCACCGTCGCGCTCGTGGACGGCTTCTTCCCGCCCGTCCCCAGCGAAACGGTGCTCGTCGCGGCGGCGGCTGTCGCGGCATCGACCGGGAAGCCGGATCTTCTGCTGCTCGGGGCCTCCGCCGCCGTGGGGGCCGCGCTCGGCGACAACATCGCATTCGCGATCGGGCGCAGGGTCGGCACGGCGCGCTTCCGATGGATGCGCCACCCGCGCGCGGTGCGGGCGTTCGACCGTGCCGGCGCCGCCCTCGACACGCGCGGGGCCGGGCTCATCCTCGGGGCGCGGTTCATCCCCGTCGGCCGGGTCGCCGTGAACGTGTCCGCGGGAGCGCTCGGCTACCCGTGGCGCCGGTTCGCGGTGCTGAGCGTGCTGGCCGGCGTGTGCTGGACCGTCTACAGCGTCGCGCTCGGGCTCCTGGCGGGAGCGTGGCTGCGCGATCAGCCCGTGCTGAGCGCCATCGTGGGCATCGTCCTCGCGATCGGCCTCGGCTTCGTCGTCGACCGGATCATCGCCGTGCGGCGCCGGAGTGCGAGGGCGGCGGCCTGACAGGATGGGCTTCATGAGCAGACGGCGCCGCACCGCTGCAGACGGGACGGCGGATGTCGCGCCGCAGCGCGTGCGCCTGCGCGATCGCATCGATCCGCGCACCGTGGCGCTCGGGGCGCTCGTGCTCGTCTCGGTGGCACTGTTCTCCGTGCTCGTGCCTCTCGCCATCGGGCTCTACGGCGAGCCTCCGGCCTACGCGTTCCTGTTCGGCGCCATCCTGTGCGGCGCACCTCTCCTGGCGCTCCGCTCTCCCCGCTGGTCCGTGCTGCTCTTCACGATCGCTGCCGTCGTGCTCCCCCTACCCGTCGCCGTGGACGGGGGAACGCCATGGCCCTGGCCGTGGTCGGTCCCAGCGCTCCTCGCTCTCGTGCTGTTCGTCGGCACGCTCACCGTCGTCCACGGCTGGCGCTCGGCGCTGCTCGCGTGGCTGCTCAGCATCGGCGGCACCCTCGTCGTCGCGATCGCGGGGTCGGGCGCGGTGCCCGTGGCGGCCGGGATCGTCAATCTCGTGATCGTGACATCGATCTCCGGCGCCGCACTGCTGGTCGCCGTGCTCGTCGCGAGCCGCATGCGAGTGGGCGCGGAGCTGACGCGCGAGCGCGCCCTCGGTGCGCAGGAGCACGACCTGCGCGTCGCGGTCGAGGAGCGGGCACGGATCGCGCGGGAGCTCCACGACGTCGTCGCACACGGGATGTCCCTCATCCAGGTCCAAGCCTCGACGGCCCGCTATCGGCTCCCTGAGCTCCCCACGGATGCTGTCAGCGAGTTCGACGAGATCGCGCGCACGGCGCGCGCCTCCCTGACCGAGATGCGGCGTCTCCTCGGCGTCTTGCGCACCGAGGGCCAGGAGGCTGATCTCGCGCCGCAGCAGGGCGTGCGCGACATCCCATCTCTCGTGGAGAGCGCGCGCCGCACCGGAGCGGTCGTCGACTTCACTCCCCCCGCCGTCTCCGAGTCCGTGCCACCCGCCGTCGACATCGCCGCCTACCGCATCGTGCAGGAGGCCCTGAGCAACGCGCGCCGGCACGCAGCCGGCGCACGAGTGGACGTCACCGTCGACGTCGACGGTGACGCCGTGCGGATCCGCGTCCATTCCGCCGCGCCGGCGGGAGGCGCCCCTCCAGCCGCCCCGGGCGGTGGTCACGGCATCCGCGGCATGCGCGAGCGCGCCGCGCTCGCCGGCGGCATCCTGCGCGCCGGAGCCGACCCCGACGGCGGCTGGACCGTCCGCGCCGAGCTGCCCTTGGAGGAGCACGTATGACCATCACCGTCCTGATCGCCGACGACCAGGCGATGGTGCGCGCCGGCTTCGCCGCGCTCCTCGACGCACAGGACGATGTGCGCGTCGTCGGTCAGGCCGCGAACGGAACGGAGGCGGTGACGCTGTCGGCGCGACTCACGCCGGACGTCGTCCTGATGGATGTGCGCATGCCCGAACTCGACGGGATCGCCGCGACCCGCCGCATCCTCGGCCCGGATTTCCCCGCAGCCCAGGTCCCCCGCATCCTGATGCTCACCACGTTCGACATCGACGACTATGTGTACGACGCACTCGAGGCGGGCGCCAGCGGGTTCCTTCTGAAGGACGCGCTGCCCGAGGATCTCGTCCACGCGGTGCGGATCGTCGCCGGAGGAGACGCGCTGCTCGCCCCGAGCGTCACGCGGCGGATGATCGAGCATTTCACCGCCCGCCGCCCGCGCACAGGCCCCGCCGACGTGCGCCTGGGCGAGCTCACCGACCGGGAGCGCGAAGTGCTGACCCTGATCGGTCGCGGCCGCTCCAACACGGAGATCGCCGGCGATCTGTTCATCTCCGAGCAGACGGTCAAGACGCATGTCGGCAAGGTGCTGGCGAAGCTCGGCGTGCGCGATCGCGTCCAGGCCGTCATCTTCGCGTACGACGCGGGACTCGTCGAGCCCGCATCCTGAACGCCCCCCTGCATCCCACCACGGGGTGATCGAGAACCGCACCACGGGGCGATGCCCTTCGCGTCATCGCGTCCATAGCCTCCCCGGGACATCGTCCCGAGGAGGAACCCGTGACCGCTGTATCCATCGTGACCAGCCCGCCCGCCACGGCGGGCAGGGACCGTGCCGTCGACCTCGTGCGGGCCCTGTGCATCATCGGGGTCGTGACGCTCCACGCCCTCATGGTGGGGGTCACCGTGTCGGCGGCCGGTCCGTCCTTCGTCAACGCCAGTGACGGCTCGTGGTGGATCGTTCCGCTCAGCTGGGTCTTCCAGGTGATGCCCCTGTTCTTCGTGATCGGCGGGTTCTCCGGAGCGACCGCCCTGCGTCGTATGAGGGCGCGCGGTGAGGATGCAGCGGCCTTCGTCGGCGGGCGGATCCGCCGCCTGCTCCTGCCCGCGGCGGTGACGATCGGGACGGCCGGAGCCCTCCTGGCCGTGCTCTCGAGCGCCGGTGTCCCCGCCTCTCTGGTGGAGCTCGCCGGCTGGCGCTACGCGCAGCCGCTGTGGTTCCTCGGGGTCTTCCTGCTGTGCCAGGCACTCCTGCCGGTCATGCTGAAGAACCACGACCGTGCGCCCCTGCGCACGCTCGCCGTCTTGGTCGCGGCGGCTGTCGCCGTCGACGTCGTGCGCGCAGTCACCGGGATCGACGCGATCGGCTTCGTCGATCTGCTGTTCGTGTGGCTCGCGCTCCAGCAGATCGGGTTCTTCCTGGCGGACGGCTCGATCGACCGCATCCCCGTCCGCGCCCGAGTCGTGATCGCCATCGTCGCCGTCGCGCTCCTCGCCGCCGCCTTCGGAGCGCGCGTCTACTCCCCCGATCTCATCGCGAACATCAATCCGCCCACGACCGCGCTGGTCCTCGTCGGAGTCGCCCACACCGCGGTGTTCTCGCTGGTCCGCGGCCGGATCGCCCGGTTCGCGGAGCGGCCTCTCCCCGCCGCTGTCACGCGCTTCGTCTCCGCTCGGGCGATGACGATCTACCTGTGGCACATGCCGGTGCTGCTGGCTCTCGCCGGCATCAGCGCACTCGTCGCGATGGCGACCGGCATCGCTCTTCCCGCGCCTGGCGGGGCGGAGTGGTGGCTCAGCCGGCCTATCTGGCTCGCCGCCGCGCTCGGAGGCACCGCGCTCGTCGCGATCCGTCTGACTCGGTTCGAGTCGATGCCGGTTCCCCCGCTCTCCGGGAGCGCCGGGCGACTCGCGGTGTCCGTGCTTGTCGGCGTCACGGCCGTGGCGCTGCTGCTCGTCGTGGGAACGAGCCCCGGCACCGCCGTCGTCTCCGTCGCGCTCCTTCTCGCGTCCCTCAGGATGTCCACGCGGCCCGCGCCCGCGCCCGGGTTCGTCGTCCACGCATGATCGTCCACAACCACAATGAAATCGCGACGGCATTGTGGACGCCGTCCAAGATCCCCGTCGACCGAGCCCATAGGCTGAGCATCATGTCAACCTCCGCAGCAGTCTCCTCCCACCGTGTCCTCGGCGATGTGGTTGCACGTCCCTCGACTCGCGCCGGCGCCTTCGCCGTCGATGCGGGCCTCGTGGTCGCAGGCGCCGCCCTCGTCGCCGTCCTCGCCCAGGTGAGCGTGCCCCTGTGGCCCGTGCCGATCACCGGACAGACGCTCGGCGTCATCCTGGTCGGCGCCGCGCTGGGGTCGCGCCGCGGTGCGCTCGCCCTCATCACGTACATGCTCGTCGGGCTCGCCGGACTCCCGGTGTTCGCCGAGTTCACCGGAGGCCCCGCCTCGGTCCTGAAGCCGAGCTTCGGCTTCATCATCGGCTTCATCTTCTCGGCCTACGTCGCGGGCTGGTTCGCTGAGCGCGCGTGGGACCGTCGCCCCGCTCTCGCCTTCCTCGGCTTCGCCGCCGCCAGCATCGTGCCGTTCCTCATCGGCGTGCCGTACATGGCGCTGATCCTCTCGAACGTGTTCGGGATGCACGTCACGGTCGCCCAGGTCCTCGAGCTCGGCGTCACGCCCTTCCTCCTCGGGGGGCTCATCAAGGCCGCGATCGCCGCCGTCGCGATCCCGCTCGCCTGGCGCGGCGTCCGCGCGCTGGACGCCCGCAAGAACGACTGACGTCGATCGCAGGACAGGGGATGCCGCGGCCGAATGCCGCGGCATCCCCTTCTCGTCATCCGTCGGCCTGCGCCTCGTGCGCATGTCCCAGCCGCAGGCCGGGGATCAGCGCGAGGATCGCGAGCACCGCACCGATTCCGAACACCACGGGGAAGCCGGCATCCGTCGTCGCCAGCGAGGTGAACACCAGCCCCATGACGGCGATCGTCGTGGCGGAGCCGACGGAGTCGAGGATCGACAGCGCGGACGAGTTGAACCCCTGGTTCTGCGGCGTCGAGTAGGCCAGCGTCAGGACCGTCAGGCGGGGGTACATCAGCCCCATGCCGCCGCCGGCGAAGAGCCAGCCGACGATCATGACCGCGGGGTGCAGATGCCACATCGCCGTCGCTGTCGCGATGAGGGTCGCCAGCAGGAGCTGCGCGACCCCGAGGAGGGTGATGCGGGTGTTGCCGAGGCGGTCGCCGTATCGGCCCTGCACGGCCGAACCCGCCGCCCAGGCGACGGCGCTCGCCGTGAGCCCGAGACCCGCCCACGTCGGCGTGAACCCGTACCCGTCGATGAGGAGGTACGGCAGGTACACCTCGGAGCCGAACAGCGTCCCCGCGATGAGGGCCCGCATGAGGACGACGCTCGGAAGCCCGCGGCCGGCGCGGAGGGTGCGCGGCGGAATGAGCGGCCGGACGGCCGTGAGGATCACCACCACGGATGCCGCGACGACGACGAGCGACCACGGCCCGGCCTCGCCCGCGAGACTGAGACCCAGCACGCCCGCGGCCACCGCCGCCGCACACCACAGACGCGGTGCGACCCTGGCGGTCGACGGGTCCTCGGTCGCCAGATCGCGCCCGCGGAGGCGGGTGACGACGAGGATGAACGCTCCGGCCGTGAGCACCGCGACGCCGATGAAGACCCAGCGCCAGTGCAGGTATTGGGCGACGGCTCCCGCCACGAGCGGCCCGATGAGCGAGGGCACGACCCACGCGGCGGAGAACGCCGCGAACAGCGGGCCGTGCAGCGGAGACGGGTATACGCGCGCCACCACGACGTACAGGGCGACGACCTGGCCGCCCACGCCGAGTCCCTGCAACAGCCGCCCGACGACGAGCATCGGCATCGACACCGCGAGACCCGCCACGAGGAGTCCGACGACGAAGAGGCTCACCGCGGCCGTCAGCGGGCCGAGCGGACTCGCACGGTCGCACCACGCTCCCGCAGCCACCATCCCGATGACGCTCGTCGCGAGCGTCCCCGCGAACGCCGCGGCGTACAGCAGGGCACCGTCGAGCTCGCGGCTGACGATCGGCATGACGGTCGTGACGGCGAGCGACTCGATCGCCGCGAGGAACACGAGCGACAGCGCGCCGATCGTCACGGCGAGATAGCCCGGCCCCCAGACGCTCTCCCGGATTCCGGTCGCGCCCGTCACGGGGCGGTCGCGGCCGCCGGGTCGGGAGCGGCGACGAGTTTCCCGATGCGTTCGATCGCATGCCGCAGCACATCGGGCGAGCACCCGATGTTGATGCGCACGTGCCCGTTGCCCTCGACGCCGAACATCGGGCCGAAGTGCAGCGCGACCTTCGCATCGCGGAGGATCTTGACCGCCGGGTTGTCACCCCAGCCGAGCGCCGTGAGGTCGACCCACGCGAGGTAGCCGGCGTCCGGGATGCGATACCGCGCGCCCGGCACGTGCTCGGCGAGCAGGTCGGCGAGCAGGCGCCGATTCTCGTCCAAGGCTGCGAGCAGACTGTCGAGCCACACGTCGCTCTCCGGCGCGAAGGCCGCGACCCCGGCGATGGCTCCGAACAGGCCGGTCCGCCACTCGACCTCCTCGGGCAGCGAATCCACGAGCGCGGTCATACGGTCGGACGCGGTCACCATGAGGGCGCACTTCAGGCCGGCGAGGTTGAACGCCTTGCTCGCGCTCGTCACGGCGAACCCGACGCGCGCTGCAGCGTCCGAGGCGGCGAGGAACGGCGTGAACTCGACATCGGGCTGGGTGAGCGGCGAGTGGATCTCATCGCTGATGATGTGGGCGCCGTGCCGCTCGGCGATCTCGGCGAGGGCCGCGAGGCTCTCCTGCGTGTGGGCGGTACCGGTCGGGTTGTGCGGATTGCACAGCAGCATGGCGGTCGCACCGCCGGCGAAGGCCGCGTCGATGCCGGCGAGGTCGAGCTCCCAGCCCGCCTCGGTCTCGATGAGAGGGACGCGCTCGATCTCACACCCCGCCTCCGGTGCGCCGTCGTAGAACGGCGGATACACCGGGGGGGTCACGACCACCCGATCTCCGGGCTTCGTGACGAGACGCAGCAGTTCGACGACGCCCATCATGACGTCGCACGTGGTGCGCACGCGGTGCGGTTCGACCTCCCAGGCGAACCGGCGGCGCGCGAATCCGACGAAGGCGTCGCGGATGCCGGGATCCGGCGGCGTGTAGCCGGTGTCCCCCAGTTCGACGGCACGAGCGAGGCGCGCGGTGATCGCGGGCGCGAGGGGGAAGTCGGTCTCGGCGACGAAGAGCGGCAGCACGTCCGCGGGATACCGGCGCCACTTCGTGCTCGACCGCTCGCGGAGCTCGTCGATGGGCAGGGCTTCAAGCGGGGTCACTGTCACCGTTCGAGCCTACGGCTCCGAAGCGCCCCGTCCGGCCCGACCGTGCCATGAACAGCAATGCGGCCCCCGGAGCCGGGGGCCGCATTGCGACGAAATGTGGTCAGATCGCGAAACCGAGCGCGCGCATCATGTCGCGGCCGTCGTCGGTGATCCGCTCGGGGCCCCACGGCGGCATCCACACCCAGTTGATGCGGAACTGCTCGACGATCCCGTCCAGCGCCTGCGCCGTCTGCTCCTCGAGCACGTCGGTGAGCGGGCAGCCGGCCGAGGTCAGCGTCATGTGGATGACGAGAGCGTCGTTCTCGTCATCCCAGGCCAAGTCGTAGATGAGTCCGAGGTCGACGACATTGATCCCGAGCTCCGGGTCCATGACATCCTTGAGAGCCTCGGTGACCTCGTCGAACTTCTCCGGGCTGAGAGTCGCGGTCATGACTCGACTCTACGCCTCGGTTTCCAGCGCCGGCTCGGATGCGCCGACGAAGCGGTCGTAGCCCTCGTCCTCGAGGCGCTCGGCGAGCTCGGGCCCGCCCTCCTCGACGATGCGACCGGCGACCATGACGTGGACGAAGTCCGGGTGGATGTAGCGGAGGATGCGCGTGTAGTGCGTGATGAGGAGGACACCGAGGTCGGTCTCCGCCTTCGCACGGTTGACGCCCTCCGACACGATCTTCAGCGCGTCGACATCGAGGCCGGAATCGGTCTCGTCGAGCACCGCGAGCTTCGGCTTCAGCAGCTCGAGCTGCAGGATCTCGTGGCGCTTCTTCTCGCCGCCGGAGAAGCCCTCGTTGACGTTGCGCTGCGCGAACTTCGGGTCCATGCGCAGGTCCTTCATGGCCTGCTTGACGTCCTTGGTCCACGTGCGGATGGACGGCGCCTCGCCATCGACGGCGGTCTTCGCCGTACGCAGGAAGTTGGTGACGGTCACGCCGGGGATCTCCACGGGGTACTGCATCGCGAGGAAGAGGCCCGCGCGGGCGCGCTCGTCGACGGTCATGGCGAGGACGTCCTCGCCGTCGAGCGTGATCGAGCCGCTCGTGACGGTGTACTTGGGGTGGCCCGCGATCGTGTAGGCGAGCGTGGACTTGCCGGAGCCGTTCGGGCCCATGATCGCGTGGGTCTCGCCGGTGCGGATCGTGAGCGTGAGGCCGTTGAGGATGGGCGTGGTGCCGGCATCCGTCTCGACCGTCACGTGCAGGTCGCGGATCTCGAGGACAGACATGTTTTCCTTCACAGGGTGTTTCGCGGATCGCGGCTCAGGAAGCCGGCTTGATCACGGTGGGATCGATGAGCACGTCGTCGCCGTCGAGCTGGACGGCGTAGACCGGGACGGGCTCGTACGCAGGGAGGTTGAGGGGGCGCCCGGTGCGCAGCGAGAACGCGGAGCCGTGGGCCCAGCACTCGATGGTGTCGCCCTCGACGAAGCCCTCCGCCAGCGAGATGTCGCCGTGCGTGCAGGTGTCGCCGATCGCGTGCACGTCACCGGCCGAGTCGAGCACAAGGGCGATCGGGACGCCGTCGACGACGACGCGGCGCGCCGCGTCCTGCTCGAGCTCGCTCAGTGCGCACACACGGGTCGCGGTCATGCGGATGCCCCTTCGGAGACGGTTGCGGAGATGCCCTGCGCGAGCTCGCGCTCGATGAGCTCGGTGAGCTCGTCCTCCAGCGACGGCACGCCGATGCGCTGGACGATCTCGCTCAGGAATCCGAGGACGACGAGGCGACGCGCCTCGGGCTCCGGGATGCCCCGGGCCTGCAGGTAGAACAGCTGCTCGTCGTCGAAGCGGCCCGTCGCGCTCGCGTGGCCGGCTCCGCGGATGTCTCCGGTCTCGATCTCGAGATTCGGGATCGACTCGGCGCGGGCGCCGTCGGTCAGGACCAGGTTGCGGTTGGCCTCATAGGAGTCGGTGCCGGTGGCATCCGGACCGATGAGGACGTCGCCGATCCACACGCTGCGCGCTCCCGCACCCTGGAGGGCGCCCTTGTACAGCACATCCCCCGTGGTCTCGGCGCCCTTGTGGTACAGGTACACCTGGCTCTCCAGGTGCTGGCCGGAGTCGGAGTAGCTGAGGCCGTACAGCTCGGCGCGCGAGCCGGTGCCGGCGAGCTCGATGCTCGGATTCACCCGCACGACCGCGCCGCCGAAGCTCACGACCACGTGACGGAGCGTCGCGTCGCGGTCGACCCGGGCCTGGTGGGATGCGGCGTGCACGCTGCCGCCGTTCCACTCCTGGACGCTCACGAGCTCGAGGTGCGCGCCGTCGCCGACGATGATCTCGACGTTCTGCGCAAGGGTCGTGGAGCCGCGGTGACGCAGGACGACCGTCGCGTGCGCGTTCGGGCGCGCCTCGATGACGAGGTGCGCGTGGGCGACGCCGCCACGGCCGGTGACCTCGATGAAGACGGGCTCGTCCCGCTCGCCCTCCAGGACGACGTGGTCGGCCTCGGTGGCGCGGACCCAGGCGACGGCGGCGGGGAGGTCCTCGGGGCGGAAGACCGACCCGCGCGGGGCGTCGCCGACCCGCAGCGCGGATGCCGCGGCATCCGTCACCGTCACGTCGAGGTCGCCGGCTGCGGCGTCGACGTCGAACAGCGGCGCGAGCGCGTCGAGCGGCGTGTGGCGCCAGTTGACCTCACGGCCGGTGGGCCGCTCGAAATCGGACGGGTCGTACGAATGCGGACGCTCCGACCGGGTCTGGACCGGGATGAAGGCAGGCTCGGTCTCGGTGTACACGGTGGTCATACTCAGCCGACCGATCCTTCCATGCCCATCTCGATGAGCTTGTTGAGCTCGAGGGCGTACTCCATGGGCAGTTCGCGGGCGATCGGCTCGATGAAGCCGCGGACGATCATGGCCATCGCCTCGTCCTCCGGGAGACCGCGCGACTGCAGGTAGAACAGCTGCTCCTCGCTGACCTTCGACACGGTCGCCTCGTGGCCGAGCTGCACGTCGTCGACGCGGATGTCGATCGCCGGGTAGGTGTCGGAGCGCGAGATCGTGTCGACCAGCAGCGCGTCGCAGCGGACCGTGTTGGCCGCGTGGTGCGCGTTCGGGTCGACGCGGACCTCGCCGCGGTAGCCGGCGCGGCCGCCGCCGCGGGCGATCGACTTCGAGACGATCGACGACTGCGTGTACGGCGCCATGTGGATCATCTTCGCGCCGGCGTCCTGGTGCTGACCGGGACCGGCGAAGGCGACGGAGAGCGTCTCGCCCTTGGCGTGCTCGCCCATCAGGTAGATCGACGGGTACTTCATCGTGACCTTGGACCCGATGTTGCCGTCGATCCACTCCATCGTCGCGCCCTCGTGCGCGATCGCGCGCTTGGTGACGAGGTTGTAGACGTTGTTCGACCAGTTCTGGATCGTCGTGTAGCGCACGCGGGCGTTCTTCTTCACGATGATCTCGACGACCGCCGAGTGCAGCGAGTCGCTCTTGTAGATCGGCGCCGTGCAGCCCTCGATGTAGTGGACGTAGGAGTCCTCGTCGGCGATGATCAGCGTCCGCTCGAACTGGCCCATGTTCTCGGTGTTGATGCGGAAGTACGCCTGCAGCGGGATCTCGACGTGCACGCCCTTCGGCACGTACACGAAGGAGCCGCCCGACCACACGGCGGTGTTCAGCGCCGCGAACTTGTTGTCGCCGGCGGGGATGACGGTGCCGAAGTACTCCTCGAAGAACTCGGGGTGCTCGCGCAGCGCCGTGTCGGTGTCCATGAAGATGACGCCCTGCGCCTCGAGGTCTTCGCGGATCTGGTGGTAGACGACCTCGGACTCGTACTGCGCGGCGACGCCGGCGACGAGACGCTGGCGCTCTGCCTCCGGGATGCCCAGGCGCTCGTACGTGTTGCGGATGTCCTCGGGGAGGTCCTCCCACGACTGCGCCTGCTTCTCCGTGGACCGGACGAAGTACTTGATGTTGTCGAAGTCGATCTCGCTGAGGTCGGCTCCCCATGTCGGCATCGGCTTGCGGCCGAAGAGCTGGAGGCCCTTCAGGCGGTTCTTCAGCATCCACTCGGGCTCGTTCTTCAGCCCCGAGATGTCACGGACGACGGCCTCGTTGAGACCGCGCTTGGCGCTCGCGCCCGCGGCGTCGGCGTCGTGCCAGCCGAATTCGTACACCCCCAGCCCGTCGAGTTCGGGCCGATCGATCAGCACATCGGACATGACGTCACTCTCCTTCAAGCTCGCAACGGTGTCATCCGTCCCGGCATTCCATCGGCCTTCGCGGAGTCACGGAGGGGGAAAGCCGCCTGCGGGCCAGATCAGTAGCCGCACAATGTGCGCGCCTACACTGTCAGTGGTGCGTGCGCTCGCGCGCCGCATCCCTACCCCACCGATTCTATAGGTTCCGTCGCGCCCCGCGGGCGGCATGACGCCCCGCGACGCCGGACCTGCCCAGGAGGCGACACGATGTCCGCGAACCCGCGATCCGCCGAGCGACCGGGTGTTCTCCACCGCTTCGCTGCCTGGCTCCCGGATGCGGTCGACGCGCGGGTCCGCGTGTTCGGGTGGCTGTCGTTCCTCGCCGAGGTGATCATCGTCGGCACGGGCGGCGCCGTTCGCCTCACCGATTCGGGGCTCGGATGCGCATGGCCGCTGTGCACCCCGGACTCCCTGGCACCGACCCCTGCGATGGGCATCCACTCGTTCATCGAGTTCGGCAACCGGATGATGAGCGGCGTCGTCGGGATCCTCGCGCTCGTGGTCCTCATCCTCGTGTGGCGGATGCGACGCACCCGCCGCGACCTCTGGTGGCTCGCACTCACGGTCGTGCTCGGCGTCCTGCTCCAGGCGATCGTCGGCGGCATCACGGTGCGCACCGACCTGAACGCCGGGATCGTGGCCTTCCACTACGTGGCGTCCGTCGTCCTCGTCTGCGTCACCGCGGCCTTCCTCGTCCGCATGCACACCGTACCCGGCCCGCGCCGGCTCGCCGTGCCGCGCTGGTTCGCCATCCTGACGCACATCACGACGTTCGTCCTGGCGCTCGCCCTCGTCTTCGGCGTGCTCACCACCGCGAGCGGGCCGCACTCCGGCGACGCCGACGTCATCCGCCACGGCTTCGACGCGACGCTGATGGCCCACATCCACTCGTTCCCCGGATACGCCCTCTTCGGGCTGACCCTGATCCTCTTCCTCACCGCGTGGGTGAAGCGCCTGCGCGTCCAGCGCTGGCTGACCGTGCTCGTGTGCCTCGAGGTCGTGCAGATCGGCGTCGGGGTCCTGCAGGCGCGCACCGAACTGCCCCCGCTGCTCGTCGGCATCCACATGATCCTCGCCGCGCTCACGGCCGCGGCGATGACGGCCGTGGTGCTGAACCTCAAGGAGCCGATGCCCGCGGACTCCGAGGTGGCCTCACCCGTCTCCGCGGCGGCCGAGGCCTGAGCTGCAAAGAATCCTCATAGGAGATGCGTCGGCGCCGCAGACGCTTCTGAGGCAGACTTGATACGCGCGGCACATCGTCGCGGCATCCCCCGCCATCCCCTCCAGGAGATCAGCATGCTCACCCGTCCCAGCCTTGCCCGCAGCATCCCGTTCTGGGTCCTGTTCATCGGATCGCTCGCGAGCACGGCCTTCGGCGTCGTGTTCGTTTCGACCAACATCACGGCCATGACCACGGCGATCAAGTCGGGTGCGCAGACCGCCGTGATCGATGTGTACAGCAGCCAGTCCTGGATCGTCCTCGGCGCCGCTTTCGTCGGCGCAGGCCTCGTGGGCCTCGTGGCCGCGCTGTTCCTCGGCGTGCTCACGCGCTTCGCGCCCGCCGCCCAGGTCGAGGCCGTCGAGCCGGCTCCGGCCGCTGTGGCGCCGGTCGCCGCCTCGCCCTTCACCGAGGCCGCTCCGGCCGCGGAGACCGTCCCGGAGGCCCCGGCCGCCGAGCCCACCGCTGACGGCGACGCGCCCGCTGCGGAGAAGACCGAGGGCTGAGTCCTCGCCGACGCGTCAAGGCGCGGTTCCGGATTCAGATCCGGGACCGCGCCTTCGTCGTCTGCGCCTCCAGCCGCACGCGCTCGGGCTCGCTGCCGGCGAGCGCCGCGGCCTCCGCATACGCATCTGCCGCCTCTCCCCACCTCCCGAGATCGGCGAGGAACGCGGCTCGCGCGGCCGGAAGATAGGCGTAGCGCACGAGTGCCGGGTCGCCCGCGATCGCGTCGACCGCCGCCAGGCCGGCCTGGGCGCCGTCGCGCATCCCGATCGCGACCGCCCGGTTGAGTTCGACGACAGGGCTCGGCCACGCCGTGCCGAGCGCGCCGTACAGGTCGACGATCTGCGCCCAGTCCGTATCCGCCCAGGAGCGCGCCCGCGCGTGGGCTGCGGCGATCGCGGCCGAGATCGCATAGCGGTCCACAGGTCCGGCTGCCGCGGTCTCCAGCAGCGCGAGGCCCTCCTGGATGCGCGCCCGATCCCAGCGTGAACGGTCCTGATCGGGCAGGAGCTCGTCTCGCGTGTCGCGACGCGCGTCGATGAGCAGCATGAGCGCGAGGAGGCCCGCGACCTGACGATCCCGCGGGAGGAGATCGCGCAGCATGCGAGTCAGCCCGATCGCGGCATCCACCATCTCGTCATGCACCACGGCGTCGCCGGACGGCGGCGCGTGGCCGACGGTGAAGACGAGGTACAGGACGTCGCAGACGGCCTCCACTCGTGCGGGCAGCTCGCGCACATCCGGGACGCGGAACGGGATGCGTGCCGCCTGGATCTTGCGCTTCGCCCGCGTGATCCGCGCGGCCATGGTCGGCTCGCTCACGAGGAACGCCGCCGCGATGTCGCCGGTCGGCACTCCGCACACGAGCCGGAGCGTCAGCGCGACCTGCGCGTCGCGCGCGATGGCCGGGTGGCAGCAGGTGAAGATCAGCCGGAGGCGGTCGTCAGAGCGCCAGCCGTCGTCCTGCCCGGTCTCGTCGCGCACGAGGAGCGGCAGACGGCGCCGCAGCGCCGTCTGCCGCCGCAGGATGTCGCGGGCGCGATTTGCGGCGACGGCCGTCAGCCATGCACCCGGCCGCTCGGGGATGCCGCGTTCCGGCCACACCTCGACGGCCCTCGCGAACGCCTCCTGCGCGCATTCCTCCGCGAGGTCCAGGTCGCCGGCGAACCGCGCGGTCGAGGCGAGCACAGCCGCCCACTCGTCGCGGTGCGCGGCGGAGATCGCCGCTGAGACGCGCGCGGCGTGGCCGGATCGGGACATCGGGACCGCCGATCAGCCGTGGTCGACGAGCGGGTGCACCTGCACCCCGCTGTGGTTCTGACGGACCTCGCCGAGAAGGCCGGCGAGCTCGAGGGCGGCATCGAGATCGGGCACGTCGACGACGTAGAACCCGCCGAGCACCTCCTTGGTCTCCAAGAACGGCCCGTCGGTCACAAGCGGCCGGTCGCCGCCGGCCCGCAGCGTCGTCGCCATGCGCGACGGCTCCAGCTGCCCGGAGGCGCGGATGGCCTCTGCCCCGCGCGCCCAGAACGCTCGGTGGCCCGCGTCGATCTCGGCCATCTCCGCATCGGTGACGGCATCCCACCGCGCCTCATCGCCGTAGATCAGGATCAGATACTGAGCCATGTCTGCTCTCTTTCGTCGTCGAGAGGCATTGTGCCCCTCATCCAACCGACGAACGAGAGGGCTCCCGAATCGACAGCGGACTCAGAACGGCAGGAGCGGGTCGATCGCGATCGCGACGAACAGGAGCGTCAGGTAGGTGATGGACGCGTGGAACACGCGCATCGGCCGCGGCTCGGTGCCACGCACGGCGCGGTTGTACAGCCGGTGCGACTCGTAGATGAACCACCCGCCGAAGACGAGCGCCGAGGCCGTGTAGACGAGCCCCATGTGCGCGACGGGGATGAGCAGCAGCGAGCAGGCGACCGTCGCCCACGCGTACAGGATCACCTGCAGGCCCACCTGGGAGCCGGTGCGGGTGGCGCCCAGCATCGGCACGTCGACGCCCTCGTACTGATCGCTGTACTTCATCGACAGCGGCCAGTAGTGCGGCGGCGTCCACAGGAACACCAGGACGAAGAGGATGACCGGGGGCCACGCGAGGGAGCCAGTGACCGCGGTCCATCCGATCAGCACCGGGAAGCAGCCCGCGATGCCGCCCCACACGATGTTCTGCTCCGTGCGGCGCTTGAGGATCATCGTGTAGATCACGACGTAGAAGAAGATCGCGACGGCGGACAGCACGGCGGCCAGCCAGTTCGTGGTCAGCCACAGCCAGAACGTCGAGGCGACGGCGAGGGTCCACGCGAAGATGAGCGCACCGCGCGGAGACACCTCGCCCGTCACGAGCGGGCGGTTCTCGGTGCGCTGCATGTGCGCGTCGATGTCGCGGTCGAGGTACATGTTGAACGCTGCGGCGGAGCCGGCGCTCAGCGAGCCGCCGATGACGGTCGCCACGACGAGCCACAGGTTCGGCAGGCCGCCCTGCGCCAGGATCATGACGGGCACCGTCGTCACGAGCAGGAGCTCGAGCACGCGCGGCTTCGTGAGAGTGACGTACGCGCTGATCGTCCGGCCGAGGGATCGCTCACGCGAAACGGTTGCCGTCATCCCTGCCGTCGTCTGCATGGCCCCTCAGTCTGTATGTCCCCAGTGCTCCGCCCGTCCGCGCGCGTGCGCACCGATCGGGCCCCCCTTGAGTCTATCGTCACAGTCCGTCGCGCATCGCCGGGCCGGAATGCGCCTTCGCTATGCTGAGACCACGCGCGCGCCCATGCGTCGACGTCCACCCCCCTCCGCACCGATGCGGCGTGCGCCGAGGGGTCGACCGGGCGCCCTCCAGGAAAGGCGGTCCCGTGTCGGAACTGCAGTGGGAAGAGATCGATCGACGCGCCGTGGACACGGCTCGCGTACTGGCGGCGGATGCGGTCGAGAAGGTGGGCAACGGTCATCCCGGAACGGCGATGAGCCTCGCCCCCGCGGCCTACCTCCTCTATCAGCGCGTGCTGCGGCATGACCCGGCCGACACCCACTGGCTGGGCCGCGACCGCTTCATCCTCTCCGCGGGCCACTCGTCGCTCACCCAGTACGTGCAGCTCTACCTCGGCGGCTTCGGCCTCGAACTCTCCGATCTGGAGGCGCTGCGCACGTGGGGGTCCCTCACCCCGGGGCACCCGGAGTATGGACACACGAAGGGCGTGGAGATCACGACCGGCCCGCTCGGCCAGGGACTCGCCTCGTCGGTCGGCTTCGCCTACGCCGCTCGCTACGAGCGAGGGCTCTTCGACCCGGATGCGCCGGCCGGCACCAGCCCGTTCGACCACCACATCTACGTGATCTGCTCGGACGGCGACCTCGAGGAAGGCGTGACGAGCGAGGCGTCGTCGCTCGCCGGGCACCAGGCGCTCGGAAACCTGATCGCGATCTACGACTCGAACCAGATCTCGATCGAGGACGACACGAACGTCGCCTTCACCGAAGACGTCCAGAAGCGCTACGAGTCCTACGGCTGGCACGTCCAGACAGTCGACTGGAAGCGGACCGGCCAGTACGTCGAGGATGTCGCGGAGCTGTATGCCGCGATCGAGGCGGCGAAGGGCGAGACCGCCAAGCCGTCCCTCATCATCCTGAAGACGATCATCGGGTGGCCGTCCCCCGGCAAGCAGAACACCGGCAAGATCCACGGCTCGGCCCTCGGCGGAGATGAGCTCGCCGCCACGAAGAAGGTGCTGGGCTTCGACCCGGAGAAGAGCTTCGTGGTCGCCGACGACGTCATCGCCCACACCCGCGAGCTGGGCGCACGCGCAGCCGCCGTCCACGCCGAATGGCAGACGTCGTTCGACGCGTGGGCAGCCGCGAACCCCGACCGCAAGGCGCTGCTCGACCGTCTGGAGGCGCGCACGCTTCCGGACGGCATCGAGGAGGCGCTCCCGGTGTTCGAGCCCGGCAAGGACGTCTCGACCCGCGCCGCATCCGGCGCCGTCATCAACGCGCTGGCCGCCGAGCTGCCGGAGCTGTGGGGCGGCTCGGCCGACCTCGCCGAGTCGAACCTCACCACGATCAAGGACGCGAAGTCGTTCATCCCGGAGGAGTGGTCGACCCACGAGTGGTCCGGCGACCCGTACGGGCGCGTGCTGCACTTCGGCATCCGCGAGCACGCGATGGGCGCGATCGTCAACGGCATCACGCTGCACGGCCCGACGCGGCCGTTCGGCGGGACGTTCCTGATCTTCAGCGACTACATGCGCCCGCCGGTGCGGCTGGCCGCCCTCATGAACATCCCCAGCACGTTCGTGTGGACGCACGACTCCGTCGCTCTCGGCGAGGACGGCCCGACCCACCAGCCCATCGAGCAGCTGGCGACGCTGCGCGCGATCCCGAACTTCACGGTCGTGCGCCCCGCGGACGCCAACGAGACCGCCCACGCGTGGCTCGAGGTGCTCCGCCGCCACGGCGGACCCGTCGGCATCGCGCTGACGCGCCAGAACATCCCGGTGTTCGCGCGCGGCGACGGCGAGGCGGCCGGCGACACGTTCGCATCGGCGGCGAACACCGCGAAGGGCGCGTATGTGCTCGCGGAGTCTCCGACCGGCACGGTCGACGTCATCCTCATCGCCACGGGCTCCGAGGTGCAGCTCGCCGTCGCGGCGCGCGACACGCTCGGAGCGGAGGGGATCGGCGCACGCGTCGTCTCCGCGCCGTCGCTGGAGTGGTTCGCCGAGCAGGATGCCGCGTACCGCGAGTACGTGCTTCCGGCATCCGTCTCCGCCCGCGTGTCCGTGGAGGCGGGCATCGCCCTCACCTGGCGCGGAATCGTCGGCGACCGCGGCCGCTCGGTCTCGATCGAGCACTTCGGTGCGTCGGCCGACTACAAGACCCTGTTCCAGAAGTTCGGCGTCACCGCGGACGCGGTCGTCGCGGCCGCACGCGAGTCGCTCGCGGCCGTCACCGCATCCGAGCGCTGAACATCGAACACCAGACCACCGAGGAGCATCATGAGCACCCCCACTGAACAGCTCTCCGCCGCCGGCGTGAGCATCTGGCTCGACGACCTCTCGCGCGGACGCATCACGTCCGGCAACCTGTCCGAGCTCATCCGCACCCGCAATGTCAGCGGCGTCACGACGAACCCGACGATCTTCCAGAACGCCATCAGCGGCGGCGGCCACGAGTACGCCGCGCAGCTCGCCGAGTTCGCCTCGGCCGACGCACCCGTCGAGGCGGCGATCGTCACGGCGATGACCGACGACGTCCGCGACGCCGCCGACATCCTCCGTCCCGTCTACGACGCGACGGGCGGCGTCGACGGCCGTGTCTCGATCGAGGTCTCCCCCGACCTCGCGCACGACACCGAGGGGACGATCGCGCAGGCGGAGCAGCTGTGGACGATCGTCGACCGCCCGAACGTCCACATCAAGATCCCCGCGACGAAGGCGGGTCTGCCCGCGATCACCGCGACGCTCGCCAAGGGCATCTCGGTCAACGTCACCCTGATCTTCAGCCTGGAGCGCTATGCCGAGGTCATCGACGCGTTCTTCGCCGGAATCGAACAGGCGAAGGCCGCGGGTCACGACGTCTCACAGATCCACTCGGTCGCGTCGTTCTTCGTGTCCCGCGTGGACACCGAGGTCGACAAGCGGCTCGCGGTCATCGCGACGGATGCCGCGGCCGCGCTGAAGTCGAAGGCCGGCGTGGCCAACGCGCGTCTCGCCTACGAGCTGTTCGAAGAGGCGTTCGCAAGCGACCGGGCGAAGGATCTCGCCGTCGCCGGCGCAACGGTCCAGCGCCCGCTCTGGGCCTCGACGGGTGTCAAGGACCCGTCCCTTCCCGACACGCTCTACGTCACGGAGCTCGTGGCGCCCGCCACCGTGAACACCATGCCGGAGAAGACCCTCGAGGCCACGTTCGACCACGCGGTCATCACGGGCGACACCGTCACATCCAACTACGCCGATGCCCACGCCGTGATCGACGATCTCGCCGCGGTCGGCGTCGACTTCGCCGACGTGACGCAGCTGCTCGAGGACGAAGGCGTCGCGAAGTTCATCGCCTCGTGGCAGGACGTCAAGGAGACGGTCGCCAAGGCACTGGAGGAGGCAGCGCGATGACGTTCGACATCCATCTCTCCGGTCCCGTCAAACGCGTCGTCGACGAGACGCTTCCCGGGCTCGTCTCGAGCCTGATCGCCTCCGGCATCACCGCGGGCGACGCGACCCTCTGGGGCCCCGAGGCCGAGGCCGAGGCATCCATCCGGCTCGGCTGGGTGGACGCCGTCAGCGTGTCGCGCCCGCTCGTCGCGGAGATCGAGGCGCTGCACCGCGAACTGCTCGCGAAGGGCGTCTCGCGCGTCGTCCTCGCCGGCATGGGCGGCTCCTCGCTCGCGCCCGAGGTCATCGCGCAGACGGCCGGGGTGCCGCTCGTCATCCTCGACTCCACCGCGCCCGGCCAGGTGCTGGCCGCGATCGACGGCGACCCCGAGAGCGGCGGCCTCGACCGCACCGTCCTCGTCGTGTCGAGCAAGTCCGGCTCCACGGTCGAGACCGACTCCGCCAAACGCGCCTTCGAGGCCGCGTTCCGGGACCTCGGCATCGACCCGGCCGAGCGCATCGTCGTCGTCACCGACCCGGGCTCGCCGCTCGACCAGTCGGCACGGGCCGACGGCTACCGCGTCTTCAACGCGGACCCGAACGTCGGCGGCCGATACTCGGCGCTCACCGCGTTCGGCCTCGTTCCGACGGGGCTCGCCGGTGTCGACATCGCCGAACTGCTGGATGAGGCGGACGCGACGCTCCTCGAGGTCGCGATCGACAGCCCGTCCAACCCCGCCCTCGTGCTCGCCTCGGCGATCGCCGGCGGCACCCCGCGCAAGGACAAGCTGGGGCTCGTCACCGACGGCACCCACATCGTGGGGCTCCCTGACTGGATCGAGCAGCTCGTCGCCGAGTCGACGGGCAAGCAGGGCACGGGCATCCTCCCGGTCGTGCTGCTCCCCGTCTCGCCGGAGGTCGCGAACAAGCCCGCCGACCTCCAGGTCGTGCGCTTCGTCGACGACGCGAACAAGTTCCACCTCTTCGAGCACCACACCGGCGAGGTGCTGGTCAGCGGCTCGCTCGCGGCGCAGTTCATCGTGTGGGAGTACGCGACGGTGATCGCCGGGCAGATGCTCGGCATCAACCCGTTCGACCAGCCCGACGTCGAGTCCGCAAAGGCCGCGACGCGCGGTCTCCTCGACGCCCGACCTGAGCCCAGCGCCCCGGCGTTCACGGCCGCGGGCGTGGAAGTGCGCGTCTCCGACCCGGCGCTCGCCGCATCCGGCACCGTCGCGGGCGTTCTCGACGCCCTGTGGTCGCAGATCCCGGAGGGCGGGTATGTGGCGATCCAGGCATACGTCGATCGCCTGCAACTCGCCCAGCTCGAGGGCCTGCGGGAGATGGTCGCGGCCGACTCGGGCCGTCCGACCACGTTCGGCTGGGGTCCGCGCTTCCTGCACTCGACGGGTCAGTACCACAAGGGCGGTCCCGCCGACGGCGTGTTCCTGCAGATCACGGAGCGCAGCGACGTCGACCTCGAGATCCCGGGTCGTCCGTTCACGTTCGGGCAGCTGATCGACGCCCAGGCCGCCGGCGATGCCAGCGTCCTGGCCGACGGCCACGGGCGGCCCGTCGTCACCATCACCCTGACCGATCCGCAGCCCGAGGTGCTGGCGCTGTTCGAGGCAGCGCAGTAGGAGAATCCGGTACATGACCGTCGACATCTCGCGGGAGAACAATCCCCTGCGCGACCCCGACGACCGACGCCTGAACCGCATCGCGGGTCCGAGCGCGCTCGTCATCTTCGGGGTCACGGGCGACCTCTCGCGCAAGAAGCTGATGCCCGCTGTGTACGACCTCGCGAACCGGGGGCTTCTGCCCCCGGGTTTCGCGCTGGTCGGCTTCGCGCGGCGCGACTGGGCGGACGAGGACTTCGCCCAGGTCGTCTACGACGCCGTCCGTGAGAACTCGCGCACGGAGTTCCGCGAGGAGACGTGGCAGGAGCTCATGCAGGGCATCCGCTTCGTCCCGGGCGAGTTCCAGGACCCCGACTCCTTCCGGCGACTGCGCGAGACGATCGAGAAGCTCGACGTCGAGCGCGGCACGATGGGCAACCATGCGTACTACCTGTCGATCCCGCCGAAGGACTTCCCGATCGTCGCCGAGCAGCTGAAGGAGTCCGGCCTCGTCGACGACACGGCCGACAAGCCGGACCGCTGGCGGCGCGTCGTCATCGAGAAGCCGTTCGGTCACGACCTCCAGTCCGCGCGTGAGCTGAACGCGGCGCTGCGCACCGCCTTCCCGGCCGATTCGATCTTCCGCATCGATCACTACCTCGGCAAGGAGACGGTGCAGAACATCCTGGCGCTGCGCTTCGCGAACGAGCTGTACGAGCCCATCTGGAACCGGAACTACGTCGACCACGTGCAGATCACGATGGCCGAGGACATCGGCGTCGGCGGCCGCGCGGGCTACTACGACGGCATCGGCGCGGCACGCGACGTCATCCAGAACCACCTCCTTCAGCTCCTCGCGCTCACCGCCATGGAGGAGCCCATCTCGTTCAACGCGCAGGACCTGCGCGCCGAGAAGGAGAAGGTCCTGGCCGCGGTGTCCCTCCCCGACGATCTGTCCCTCGCCACCGCGCGCGGACAGTACGCGGGCGGATGGCAGGGGGGCGAGAAGGTCGTCGGCTTCCTCGAGGAGGAGGGGATGGACCCGCAGTCCACCACCGAGACCTACGCGGCCGTCAAGCTCGAGATCAACACCCGGCGGTGGGCCGATGTGCCGTTCTACCTCCGCACGGGCAAGCGCCTCGGCCGTCGTGTGACGGAGATCGCAGTCGTCTTCAAGCGTGCGCCGGAACACCTCTTCTCGCGCAACCAGACCTCCGGGCTCGGCCAGAATGCGCTCGTCATCCGCGTGCAGCCCGACGAGGGCGTGACGATCCGCTTCGGGTCGAAGGTGCCGGGAGCGGGCACGCAGGTGCGCGACGTCACGATGGACTTCGGCTACGGGCACGCGTTCACCGAGGCGAGCCCCGAAGCGTACGAGCGGCTCATCCTCGACGTCCTCCTGGGCGACCCGCCGCTGTTCCCGCGCCACGAGGAGGTCGAGCTCTCCTGGAAGATCCTCGACCCGATCGAGGAGTTCTGGACGCAGCAGGGCGGGCCGCTCGAGCAGTACTCCCCCGGATCGTGGGGGCCGTCGTCCGCCGACGAGCTCCTCGCCCGTGACGGCCGAACGTGGAGGCGCCCGTGATCATCGATCTTCCCGACACCACTGTCAGCAAGATCTCGAAGGCACTCGTCAACGTCCGCGAGGAGGGCGGCGCCGTGGCTCTCGGCCGCGTGCTGACCCTCATCATCGTCGCGACGCACGAGACCGCGGAAGAGGTGATCGAGGCCGCGAACGACGCGTCTCGCGAGCATCCGATGCGCGTCATCGTCGTGATGTTCGGGGATGCCGCGGCCGATGCCCGCCTCGACGCGGAGATCCGCGTCGGCGGCGACGCGGGGGCGAGCGAGGTCGTCGTGCTCCACCCGTACGGGCTCGCCGGCTCCAACGCGGAGAGCCTCGTCACGGGACTCCTGCTCCCGGACGCACCGGTCGTGGCCTGGTGGCCCCGCGAGACCCCGGCGACCCCCTCGCGATCCGAGATCGGACGCATCGCGCAGCGCCGCATCACGGATGCCGCGACCCAGCCGGATCCCGCCGCCTGGGTGGCCGCGCTCGGCACGCACTACGCGCCCGGCGACACGGACTTCGCGTGGACCCGGCTCACGCGGTGGCGCGAGCAGCTCGCCGCGGTGCTCGACCAGCCTCCGTACGAGCCGGTGACGGCCGTGGAGGTCCGCGGCGGTGCCGACTCCCCGTCGACGGTTCTCCTCGCCGCCTGGCTGCGGCTGAAGCTCGACGTCCCCGTGGATTGGAAATACCTCGACGCCGACGAATGGGCCAGCGGCATCAAGTCGGTGCGTCTCATCCGTCCGAGCGGCGACACGCTCCTGGAGCGCCCGTCACCGGGCGTCGCGATCCTCACCCAGCCCGGGCAGCCGTCGCACGATCTGGCCTTCCCGCGCCGGACCCTCCGTGAGTGCCTCGCCGAAGAGCTGCGACGCCTCGACCCCGACCTCTTGTATGGTCGGGTCATCACGGAGGGGTGGGCTCTTCTGGAGCCGACCACGCACGAGGCGTCATAGGAGACGAATGGCTGAGGCAACCACGGAGAAGCGCGTCGTCGTGCGCGCCGACCCGGCCACCCTGGCGGATTCCGTCGCGCGCAGGTTCGTACAGCGCCTGACCAAGCGTCCGGATGGGACGGGGCCCGTACACGTCTCTCTGACCGGAGGCTCGATGGGCGGCGCGGTCCTCGCGGCTGTCCGTGAGGACGCGCGGGCGGCCGACGTCGACTGGTCGACCGTCCACTTCTGGTGGAGCGACGAACGGTTCGTCGCAGCCGGCAGCACCGACCGGAACGACGTCCAGGCGCGGGCGGCTCTCCTCGATCACCTCGACATCCCG
This sequence comes from Microbacterium candidum, assembly GCF_030315975.1. GTDB lineage: Bacteria > Actinomycetota > Actinomycetes > Actinomycetales > Microbacteriaceae > Microbacterium > Microbacterium candidum. The sequence goes on from NZ_JASXSZ010000003.1 coordinate 382,529, forward strand.
CCGGGCAACATCCACGCGATGGGGGCCTCCGACGGCACTCTGGACCTGGATGCGGCGGCCGAGGCGTACGCGGCCGAGCTCGCCCGCTTCGGCACCGCGGATACGCCGTGGCCGTCGTTCGACGTCTGCTTCCTGGGCGTGGGACCTGACGGGCACATCGCCTCGCTGTTCCCTGACCGCCCCGAGATCCTCGTGACCGACCGCGTCACCCTTCCCGTGCGCAACTCGCCGAAGCCGCCGCCCGATCGCATCACGCTCACGCGTCCCGTCATCAACTCGTCCCGCCGCGTGTGGCTCGTGATGACGGGCGCCGACAAGGCGTCGGCTCTCGGCCTCGCCCTCGCGGGAGCCAGTTACCCGAGCGTGCCGGCGGCCGGCGCGAAGGGCACGAAGCGCACCGTCTTCTTCGTCGACGAGGCCGCCGCGGGCAAGGTGCCGCCGGAGCTCATCGACCCCGACTATTGACGCGGCGCGGGTCAATGCGAGCGCCAGCGAGCGTTGATGCGAGCCGGGTCGAGGTTGAGCGACACTTCGACTCGCTGGCGCTCGCTCAGTGCGGGTCTCCGCGAGACGAAACCCGCGGACAGACGAAGAGAGCGGATGCTGCGCAGCATCCGCTCTCTTCGTCTGTCTGTGTCGCTCAGGCCTGGCCGCGGCGCTCCCGCAGCTGCTGGAGGGCGTCGTCGAGCAGCTGCTCGGCCTCCTCCTCCGTACGGCGCTCCTTCACGTAGGCGAGGTGCGTCTTGTACGGCTCCGTCTTGGGGAGCTCCGGCGGGTTCTGCTTGTCGCGCCCGGCCGGAAGGCCCGAGTGCGGCGAGTCGATGATGTCGGGGATCTCCTCGTCCGGGATGCCGGCCGCGAAGTAGCGCACGGTCTCGTTGCCGAGGGCGTCCCAGTAGGAGATCGCCACGCGGTCGGCGTGATAGCCGTGGTCCTGTTCGCCCATCGGGCCCGCGCCGACGCGCGTGCCCCTGATCGCGTTTCCGCCCGTTGCCATATCAGAGTCCCTGGAACTTGGTGATCAGGCCGAGGGCCACGATCGCGACGAACCACACGAGGGCGAGCACCACCGTGAAGCGATTGAGGTTGCGCTCGGCGAGGCCGGACGACCCGAGAGCCGACGACATGCCGCCGCCGAACATGTCCGAGAGGCCGCCGCCGCGGCCCTTGTGGAGCAGGATCAGCAGCGTCAGCAGGAGGCTCGTGATGCCGAGCAGCACCTCGAGGACGAACTGGATGATGTCAACCACGGAAAGCCTTTCCATGCCGCCCGTCGGGCGCACACAAGGATCAAGTATACGAGTCCCCGGCCCGGAGGCCGGGGACTCGCGCGGCTTGTCAGACGCCGACGTGCTTCTGGTAGCGGACGATCGCCGCGAACTCGTCGACGAGCAGGCTCGCACCGCCGACCAGAGCACCGTCCACATCGGGCTCGCGCATGAAGCCGGCGATGTTCGCCGCCTTCACGGAACCGCCGTAGAGGATGCGCGTGGCCGCAGCCGCGTCCGCGCCGAGGGCGTCCGCCACGACGGCGCGGAGCTTCGCGCACACATCCTGCGCCTGCTCCGGCGTCGCGGCCTGTCCGGAGCCGATGGCCCAGACCGGCTCGTACGCCACGACGATCTCGGTGCCTGCTGGAAGGCCGTCGAGGGCCGTCTTGAGCTGTGCCACCGGGACGGCGCTCGCGCCGTGCGCCTCGAGATCTTCCGCGGTCTCGCCGACGCAGATCACCGGGACGAGCTCGTGCCGCAGCGCGGCACGGACCTTCGCCGCGACGACGTCGTCGGACTCCGCGTGGTACTCGCGGCGCTCGGAGTGACCGATGATCACGTAGCGGCAGCGGAGCTTCGCGAGGAACACCCCGGACACCTCGCCCGTGTACGCGCCCGAGTCGTGCACCGACAGGTCCTGCGCGCCGAGGGCGAACGGGATCTTGTCGGCGTCGAGGAGCGTCTGCACGGTGCGCAGGTCGGTGAACGGCGGGAAGACCGCCACCTCCACGCTGCCGTTCTCGTGCTTCGCGTCGCGCAGCGTCCAGTGCAGCTTCTGGATGAAGGCGACCGCCTGCAGGTGGTCGAGGTTCATCTTCCAGTTGCCGGCGATGAGCGGCGTACGGGTCACTGCTGCCATCCGAGGACCTCCAGTCCGGGGAGTTTCTTGCCCTCGAGGAACTCGAGGCTCGCTCCGCCACCTGTCGAGATGTGGCCGAACTGATCGTCCGCGAAGCCGAGCTGGCGGACCGCGGCAGCGGAATCCCCGCCTCCGACGACCGAAAGGCCCTCGACGGCGGTGAGCGCCTGGGCGATCGCCTTGGTTCCTGCGGCGAACGCAGGCATCTCGAACACGCCCATCGGACCGTTCCAGAAGACCGTCGTCGACGACCGGATCGCGGCGGCGAACAGCTCCGCCGTCTGCGGGCCGATGTCGAGGCCGAGTCCGTCGGCGCCGAACGGCGTGTCTTCGAGGGCGTCCGCGGGAGCGACGACGTGGTCGGCGTCCGCGGCGAATGCCGAGGCCATGACCGCATCGACCGGGAGGATCAGCTCGACGCCGCGCTCGGCCGCATCCGCGATGTAGCCCTTCACGGTGTCGATCTGGTCGACCTCGAGGAGGCTCTTGCCGACCTGGTGGCCCTGCGCAGCGAGGAACGTGAACAGCATGCCGCCGCCCACGAGGATCTTGTCGGCGCGCGGCAGGAGGTGCGCGATGACACCGAGCTTGTCGCTGACCTTCGAACCGCCGAGGACGACCGCATAGGGGCGCTCGGGGTTCTCGGTGAGGCGGTCGAGGACGTCGACCTCCTTCTCGATCAGGTAGCCGGCGGCCGACGGCAGGATCTCGGCGAGGTCGTAGACCGACGCCTGCTTGCGGTGCACGACGCCGAAGCCGTCCGAGACGAGCACGTCGCCGAGGGCGGCGAGCTCTTCTGCGAATGCGCGACGCGTCGCGTCATCCTTGGCGGTCTCCCCTGCGTTGAAACGGAGGTTCTCGATGACGGCGATGTCGCCGTCTTCGAGGGCGGCGACGGCCTCATGGGCCGACTCCCCCACGGTGTCGCGGGCGAACGCGACCGGCTTGCCGAGCAGCTCCGACAGTCGCTGCGCGACCGGCTCGAGACTGTACTTCGCATCGGGCGCGCCGTCGGGGCGGCCGAGGTGCGAGCAGACGACGACGCGGGCGCCCTGGTCGATCAGGGCGTTGAGCGTGGGGAGCGTGGCCCGCACACGGCCATCGTCCGTGATAACCCCGTCCTGGAGAGGAACGTTGAGGTCAGCACGGACGATGACGCGCTTGCCGGCCAGCGGACCCAGGGTGCTGAGGGTGCGCAGAGCCATGGCGATGGACTTAGAGACGCTCGGCGACGTACAGGGTCAGGTCGACGAGACGGTTGGAGTAGCCCCACTCGTTGTCGTACCAGCTCGAGACCTTGACGAGGCTGCCGGCGACGTGCGTCAGCGTCGAGTCGAAGATCGACGAGTGCGGGTTGAGCTGGATGTCGCTGGAGACGATCTGGTCCTCGTTGTAGGCGAGGATGCCGGCGAGACGTCCCTCGGCGGCCGCCGCGCGGTACACGGCGTTGATCTCGTCGACCGTCAGGTCGTCGCGCTCGGTCACGAGCGTGAGGTCGACGATCGACCCCGTGGGAACCGGGACCCGGTACGAGGAGCCGGAGAGCTTGCCGTCGAGCTCGGGCAAGACGAGGCCGATCGCCTTCGCGGCACCGGTCGAGGCCGGGACGATGTTGATCGCGGCCGCACGCGCGCGACGCAGGTCGCTGTGCGGGCCGTCCTGGAGGTTCTGGTCCGCGGTGTACGCGTGGGCGGTCATCATGAAGCCCTGCGTGATGCCGAAGGCGTCGGAGAACACCTTCGCGAGCGGCGACAGCGCGTTCGTCGTGCACGACGCGTTCGAGATGACGTTCATCGTCGCCGGGTCGTAGGTCTCCTCGTTCACGCCCATGTTGAACGTGCCGTCGGCGCCCGTCGCGGGAGCCGAGATGATGACCTTCTTCGCGCCGCCCGCGATGTGCTTGGCAGCATCCTCGGCCTTCGTGAAGCGGCCGGTCGACTCGACGACGATCTCCGCGCCCAGGTCTCCCCACGGGAGGTTCGCGGGGTCGCGCTCCGCGAGGACCTTGATGCGCTTGCCGTTGACCGTGATCGAATCGCTGTCGTGGGAGATGTCGGCAGCGAGGACCCCGCCGACGGAGTCGTACTTCAGAAGGTCCGCGAGGGCCTTGGGATCGGTGAGGTCGTTCACCGCCACGATCTCCAGGTCTGCTCCCTGCGCGAGGGCTGCGCGGAGGAAATTGCGTCCGATACGGCCGAAGCCGTTGATTCCGATCTTTACTGTCACGGAAGGTCTCCAGAGGGGTGTTTGTGCGCCGAGGCGCGTGTTGGATTCCAGACGATGGACAACGGCGTCCCGGCAGGGCGTACCCTACCGGGACGCCTGCACGCTATGACAGTACCAGGAGGCCCGAGGACTGCTCGCGGGCGACGGAGAACCGCTGCTGGACGTTCTGCCAGTTCGCGATGTTCCAGAACGCCTTCACGTAGTCGGCGCGGACGTTCTTGTAGTCCAGGTAGTACGCGTGCTCCCAGACGTCGAGGAGCAGGAGCGGGACGGTGCCCGCTGCGAACTGCGCCTGCTGGTCGAAGAACTGCTGGATGATCAGGTTCTCGCCGATCGAGTCCCAGAACAGACCCGCCCAGCCCGAGCCCTGGACGCCGAGGGCGGCCGCCGTGAAGTGGGCCTGGAACTTGTCGAACGAGCCGAAGTGGTCGTCGATGGCGGACTCGAGGTCGCCGGTGGGCTTGTCGCCCCCGTCCGGCGAGAGGTTCGTCCAGAAGATCGAGTGGTTGGTGTGGCCGCCGAGGTTGAACGCGAGGTCCTTCTCGAGCTTGTTGACGTTCGCGAGGTTGCCCGAATCACGCGCCTCGGCCAACTGCTCCAGCGCCGTGTTCGCACCGCCGACATAGGCCGCGTGGTGCTTGTCGTGGTGCAGCTCCATGATGGTCGCGCTGATGTGCGGCTCGAGAGCCGCATAGTCGTAAGGGAGGTCGGGCAGCGTGTACTTCGCCATTTTCGCTTCTTCCTATCGGCGCCGCGCCGAGGCTCCCCGGCGCAGCGAGGGTGACGTGTTCATCCTACTGAGCGGCAACGCCGCGCACCGGCGGATGCTTCCGCCTGTGACGATCGGCCCGGACTCAGGAGCCGGGAACGCCGACAGCGGTCCCGGGGACGCCTTCGGCAGCGGCCTTCTTGTCGGCCATCGCGAGGAGGCGGCGGATGCGGCCCGCCACGGCGTCCTTGGTCAACGGCGGCGAGGCATGGTGCCCCAGCTCGTCGAGGCTCGCGTCGCGGTGCGCGAGACGCAGCTCCCCCGCTTCGCGCAGATGGTCCGGGATTTCGTCTCCGAGGATCTCCATCGCGCGCTCGACACGCGCGCATGCCGCGACGGCGGCCTGTGCCGAGCGGCGCAGGTTCGCGTCGTCGAAGTTCACGAGCCGGTTGACGCCCGCACGCACCTCGCGGCGCTCGCGCAGGGCGTCCCAGTGCGCAGCAGTGCGTGCAGCGCCCATCGCCTGCAGCGCCGTGCGGATCGCATCCGTCTCCCGGACGACCACGCGGGGCACGCCGCGGACCTCGCGCGCCTTCGCCGCGATGCCGATGCGGTGCGCCGCGCCGACGAGGGCCATGGCCGCCTCGCCGGAGGGGCAGGTGATCTCGAGAGCCGCGGACCGGCCCGGGTCGGACAGCGTGCCGGATGCGAGGAACGCCCCCCGCCACAGGCCCGCGAGGTCGGCGCGATTGCCCGTCGTCAGCCGGTTCGGGAGCCCCCGCACGGCGCGACGGCGCTGATCGAGCAGGCCCGTCTGACGGGCGAGCGTCTCGCCGCCCTCGATGACGCGCACGGCGTACAGGCTCGGTGCGTTGGGGCCCGATCCCTGCACCTGCACGAGCTCGGGGCGCACACCGTAGAGCTCCATGAGGTCGCGCGCGGTGCGGCGCGCGAGGATCTCGGAGTCGACCTCGGCCTCCACGGCCACGCGGTTCGCGATCGAGTGGAGTCCCCCCGAGAATCGCAGGAGCGCCGTCAGCTCGGCGGCGCGCGCGCTCGGTCGGGGATCGCGCAGCGCGATCAGCTCTGCCTTCACGTCGGCGGTCAGGGGCACGGCACTCCTTGCGGATCGGCGGTCGGGACGATCGTCCAGCCTACCGGGGCCGCGCGCGTCGCGCGCGCCAGTGTCACTCACGACCGAGGTCGCGGTGCGCGACCCGCACGGACACGCCCGGGAGCGTCGTCAGCCGCTGCGCGAGCTCGCGCGCCACGGCGACCGAGCGGTGCTTGCCGCCTGTGCATCCGATCGCGAGCACCGAATGCCGCTTGTTCTCCCGCTGGTAGCCCTCGAGTACAGGGTGCAGCGCCTGCTCGTACGCGTCGATGAACTCGCGCGCGCCGGGGGCGTCGAGGACGAAGGAGCGGACGGCGTCGTCCTCGCCGGTGAGCGCGCGGAGGTCTTCGATCCAGAACGGATTCGGGAGGAAGCGCATATCAGCCACGAGGTCTGCGTCCGGCGGAAGGCCGTACTTGAAGCCGAAGCTCACGATCGTGAGCATGTGCCTGGCCGCGCCCTGCTCCGAGAACATGTCGACCACGGCGGTCGCGAGCTGGTGGATGTTGAAGGCGGAGGTGTCGATGACGATGTCGGCGCCCTCGCGGATCGCCCCCAGTCGCTCGCGCTCCACGCGGATGCCGTCGAGGATGGTCCCGCCGTCCTGCAGCGGATGAGGGCGCCGCACCGCCTCGAAGCGCCTGACGAGGACCTCGTCCGATGCATCCAGGAACAGCACCCGCAGCTGCTGGCGCGCGTCGCGCAGCGCGCGCGTCACATCGGGAAGCTCGGTGAACAGGTCGCGCCCGCGGACGTCGACCACGACGGCGACCTTCGGCAGCGCCGAGCCGGCGTACTGCGTCAGCTCCAGCAGCGGCTTCAGCATCTGCGGGGGCAGGTTGTCGACGACGTACCAGCCCAGATCCTCGAGGGCGTTCGCCGCCGTCGATCGTCCGGCCCCGGACATCCCCGTGACGATCAGCATCTCGCCGGCGTCCGTCATCCCCCTGCGCTCCCTCATCTCGAGGAGACCGTCGATCCGCGGTCCCCCGGCCCCGTGCGCCCAGCCTAGCGAGTGGCGAGGTGCGTGTGGACGGAGGCGGCGAGCTTGGGGCCGATGCCGGGGAGCTCCGCGATCTGATCCGGCGTGGCGTCCCGCAGTGCGGACACCGACCCGAAATGGCGCAGGAGCGCCTTGATGCGCGCATCTCCGAGGCCCGGGACCTCCGCGAGGACCGTCGTGATGTCGCGACGCCGACGCTTGCGCTGATGTGTGATCGCGAAGCGGTGCGCCTCGTCGCGCAGACGCTGCAGGAGATACAGCGCCTCGGACGTGCGCGGCAGGATGACCGGATAGTCGTCTCCCGGCAGCCACACCTCCTCGAGCCGCTTGGCGATCCCGACGAGCGCGATCTCCGGGTGCCCGGCATCCTCGAGCGCCCGCTGCGCCGCCACGACCTGCGGCTGTCCGCCGTCGACCACGAGCAGCTGCGGTCGGTACGCGAAGCGCGCCCTCCTGCGTGTCGTCACGACCTCGCCGTCGGCCGTCGGCTCCGGTTCAGGCTCCGGCTCCTCCGGCCTGTCGAGATAGGCGAGACGGCGCATCAGCACCTGATGCATCGAGTCGGTGTCATCGGTCGTCTCGGCGATCGAGAACGAGCGGTACTGGTCTTTTCGCGGCAAGCCGTCTTCGAAGACGACCATGGATGCCACCACGTTCGTCCCCGAGAGGTGCGAGATGTCGTAGCACTCGATGCGCAGCGGCGCCTCGGAGAGCCCCAGCGCCTCCTGCAGATCGGTGAGCGCCTGGGTGCGGGCGACGTAGTCGCTCGTGCGACGCGTCTTGTGGAGCATGAGAGCCTGCTGGGCGTTGATCGTCGCCGTGCGCATCAGATCGGCCTTCTGCCCGCGCTGCGCGACGGACAGGGAGACCGCCTTGCCGCGCTTCTCGCGCAGCCACTGCTCGAGCTCCTCGGCGTCGTCCGGCAGCTGCGGCACGATCACGGTGCGCGGGATGTCGGCAGGCGCCGCGTTGCCGTAGGCGCGCTGCAGCACCTGGTCGACCAGCTCGGGGCCGGCGATGTCGATCTCCTTGTCGACCGTCGTCGCCCGCACCCCGCGCACGCGTCCGCCGCGCACGACGAAGTGCTGCACGGCCGCGGACAGTTCGTCCTCGGCGATGCCGAACAGGTCGGCTTCGGCGTCGTCGGAGAGGACCAGCGCGCTGCGGCTGAGGACCGCGTCGATCGACTGCAGCTTGTCGCGGTAGACCGCGGCGGACTCGTAGTCCATCGCGGCGGACGCCTCGCGCATCCGCTTGGTCAGTTCGCGCGAGAACCGCTCATCGCCGCCCGACATGAACGCGACGAAGTCGTCGACGATGGCGCGGTGCTCCTCGATCGTGACCTTCATCGAGCACGGCCCGCCGCATCGGCCGATCTGGCCCGGGAAGCACGGACGCCCGGTCTGCATGGCGCGCTTGTACGACGCGTCGCTGCACGTGCGGATCGGGAACACCTTGATCATGAGGTCGATCGTGTCGTGGACGGCCCACACCTTCGGGTACGGCCCGAAGTACTTCGCCCCGGGGATGCGGCGGTTGCGGGTCACGATGACGCGCGGCGCCTCGTCGGCCAGCGTGATCGCCATGAACGGATACGACTTGTCGTCCTTGTAGCGGACGTTGAAGGGCGGTGAGAACTCCTGGATCCACATGTACTCCAGCTGGAGCGCCTCGACATCGCTGCCGACGACCGTCCACTCGACGGACGCGGCCGTCGTCACCATGCGCCGCGTGCGCTCGTGGAGCGTCCGCAGCGGGGCGAAGTAGTTCGACAACCGCGCGCGGAGGTTCTTCGCCTTGCCGACGTACAGGATGCGGCCGTCGCGATCGCGGAACCGATAGACCCCCGGATCGGTCGGGATCTCCCCCTGCTTCGGCTTGTACGGGAGCTGATCCGCCATCTCAGCCGGCCTTGCGCGCGAGCTCCTGAGCGGGCTTGTGCGCGAGCCCGAGGACCTCGGCGAGGAACGCACCGGTGTGCGAGCCTTCGGCGCGCGCGACCTTCTCCGGAGTGCCGGTCGCGATGATCTGGCCGCCGCCCGATCCGCCCTCCGGACCGAGGTCGATGATCCAGTCGGCCGACTTGATGACGTCCAGGTTGTGCTCGATCACGATGACGGTGTTGCCCTTGTCGACGAGCCCGTTGAGCACCTCGAGGAGCTTGCGGACGTCTTCGAAGTGGAGGCCCGTCGTCGGCTCGTCGAGCACATAGACGCTGCGGCCGTTCGACCGGCGCTGGAGCTCGGTCGCGAGCTTGACACGCTGTGCCTCACCGCCGGACAGCGTCGTGGCCGATTGACCGAGTCGGACGTATCCGAGGCCCACATCCACGAGCGTCTTCATGTAGCGGTGGATCGCCTGGATCGGCTCGAAGAACTCCGCCGCCTCGGAGATCGGCATCTCCAGCACCTCGGCGATGTTCTTGCCCTTGTAGTGGACGGAGAGCGTGTCGCGGTTGTACCGCTTGCCGTGGCAGACCTCGCAGTCGACGTACACGTCGGGCAGGAAGTTCATCTCGATCTTGATCGTGCCGTCGCCGGCGCACGCCTCGCAGCGGCCGCCCTTGACGTTGAAGCTGAACCGGCCGGGGAGGTAGCCACGCGCCTTGGCCTCCGGCGTCTCGCTGAACAACGTCCGGATGCGGTCGAACACGCCTGTGTACGTCGCGGGGTTCGACCGCGGCGTGCGGCCGATCGGAGCCTGATCGACGTGCACCACCTTGTCGAGGTTGTCGAGACCTGTGACGCGCGTGTGCTTGCCGGGGACCGTGCGCGCTCCGTTGAGCCGCGAAGCCAGCACCTCGTACAGGATGTCGTTGACGAGCGAGGACTTCCCCGAGCCGCTCACGCCGGTGACCGCGGTCATGACGCCGAGCGGGAAGTCCGCCGTGACGTTTCGCAGGTTGTTCTCGCGCGCCCCGACGACCGTCAGCATGCGCTGGCGGTCGATGCGCCGGCGCTTCTTCGGAGTGGGGATGCTGCGACGCCCGGCGAGGTAGTCGCCCGTGATCGAGTCCTCGTCGGCGAGGAGGGACGACAGCGGACCGGAGTGGACCACCTCTCCCCCGTCGATGCCGGCCCGCGGCCCGATGTCGACGACCCAGTCGGCGGCGTGGATCGTCTCTTCGTCGTGCTCGACGACGATGAGGGTGTTGCCGAGGTCGCGGAGCGTCACGAGCGTCTCGATGAGGCGGCGGTTGTCGCGCTGGTGGAGGCCGATCGACGGCTCGTCGAGGACGTAGAGCACGCCCGTCAGCCCCGACCCGATCTGGGTCGCGAGCCGGATGCGCTGAGCCTCGCCGCCGGACAGAGAACCGGCAGAGCGGCTGAGGTTGAGGTAGTTCAGACCGACCTGAATGAGGAAGTCGAGCCGCAGCCGGATCTCCCGCAGCACCTGCGCCGCGATCTTGGCCTCGCGATCGGTGAGCTGGAGCTCGGCGAAATAGCGCTGCGCGTCCGCAAGGCTGAGGCTCGAGGCCTCTGCGATGGAGTGCCCGTGCACCTTGACCGCGAGCACCTCCGGCTTCAGACGGGCGCCGTTGCAGACGGGGCACGGCACCTCGCGCAGATACTCGGCCCAGCGCTGACGCTGCGCGTCGGACTCGGCCTGCATGTACTGGCGCTCGATGTACGGGACGACGCCCTCGAAGCCCGACGAATAGCGCATCTCGCGCCCGTACCGGTTCTTCCAGCGGACGGTGACCTTGTAGTTCTCGCCGCGGAGCACCGCTTCTTTTACCTCGTGCGGCAGCTTGCGCCAGGGCGTGTCGAGCCCGAAGCCCAAGTCGTCGGCGAGCCCCTGCAGGAGCCGCTCGTAGTACTGGAACAGGCCCTTGCCCTGAGTGGTCCACGGGATGATGACACCGTCGGCGATCGACAGGTCTTCGTCACCCAGCATCAGCTCGACATCGACCGACATGCGGGTGCCGAGGCCCGAGCAGGCGGGGCACGCGCCGAAGGGCGCGTTGAACGAGAACGTGCGCGGCTCGATCTCCGTGAGCTGCAGAGGATGGCCGTTCGGGCACGCGAGCTTCTCGGAGAAGGACTGCCACGCGGCATCCCCCTCTTCGTCGACGAAGTTCACCTGCATGACGCCGCCCGCGAGCCCGAGCGCCGTCTCCACGGAATCGGTGACGCGCCCGAGGATGTCAGGGCTCGCGACGAGCCGGTCGACGACCACGGCGATGTCGTGCTTGTAGCTCTTTTTGAGGGTCGGCGGCTCGGCGAGCTGGATCAGCTCGCCGTCGACGACGGCGCGCGCATAGCCCTTGGCACTCAGCTCCTTGAAGAGGTCGACGAACTCGCCCTTCTTCTGCGTGACCACAGGAGCGACGATCTGGTAGCGCGTACGCTCGGGCAGCTCCATGAGCTGATCGGCGATCTGCTGCACCGTCTGACGCTGGATGACCTCTCCGCACACCGGGCAGTGCGGGACCCCGATGCGCGCCCAGAGCAGGCGCATGTAGTCGTGGATCTCGGTGATCGTGCCGACCGTGGAGCGCGGGTTGCGGTTCGTCGACTTCTGGTCGATGCTCACCGCCGGCGAGAGACCCTCGATGAAGTCGACGTCGGGCCGGTCGACCTGACCGAGGAACTGGCGGGCGTAGGAGCTCAGCGATTCGACGTAACGGCGCTGACCCTCCGCGAAGATCGTGTCGAACGCGAGGCTCGACTTGCCGGAGCCCGACATGCCCGTGAAGACGACGAGGGAGTCGCGAGGGATGTCGAGGTCGACGTTCTTCAGGTTGTGGACGCGGGCCCCGCGAACACTGAGTCTTCCGTTGGTCATTCCGGCACTGGCGAGGGGGACGATGGGCACCCGACAAGTCTAGGCGGGGCCTCCGACACCGGATCGGACACCCGTTCGACAGCGCCACGCCGACCGCGAAAGAGGGATGCCGCGGCGCGCTGTGCGCCGCGGCATCCCTCGTTCCGACTCAGCGTACGGTCACTTGACCTCGACCGTCACCGTCGCGCTCGTCGACGGCTTGACCGTGTCGCTGCCGCCGTACACGACCGAGAGCGGGTGCGTGCCCTTGACGAGCTTCGGCAGCTTGATCTGGAACGAGCCCTTGCTCGACGCGGTCAGCGTGACGGCCGAGATGGCCTTGTCGCCGTCGTAGATCGTCGCCGTGCCGAGGGCCGCGGTGCCGTCCTCCGTCGTGACCGTCGCCGCATACTGGATGACGCCGTTGCCGTTCGAGTTCGCGAACGTCTTGTTCGGCGTGCCGACGGTCTTGCTGTCGGCCTTGTCGATCGCGACGGGGACGACGATCGACGTGCCGGTCCGGGCGCCGGTGAGCGTGAGCTCGACCGTCGTCCCGCGCGTCACCGTCGCCGGCAGTGCGACCGACACCGACGCGGTGCCGTAGTCGTCGTACACCGCGGTGCCGATCGTGTTGTCGACGGGGAGAGAACCGAGAGTCTTGCCGTCGAGCGACACGGTGATCTCGGTGTCCTTCACGTCGGCCGCCGTCGACATGGCCCACGACTTCACGCCGAAGGAGACGGCTGCGCCCGGGTCGTACGCGTTCGGCGCATCGGCCGGGAAGCCGACCTCGACCGCGTGCTGCGCGTAGTCGACGGGCAGCGGAGCGGACGCGGCGAAGGCGGCCATGTAGTCGACCATCGCAGAGAGGTCGACCTTCCCGGTGTCGCGCTTGCTCGTGCCGTCGGCGAGTTCGAAGAAGTTGTCGCCGCCGGTCGCGAGGAACGAGTTCACCGTGACCGAGTAGGTCGCGGCGAGGTCGATCGGCACGCCCTTCAGCCACATCCCGGTGATCGTGCCCTTCGGGGCGGTGTACGAGATCGTCGACTCATCGGCGGGCGTGCTCGGGTCGTCCTTCTGGAACTCCGTCACGTTCTTCTGCGAGTACGTGTAGGTGAAGCCCTCGGAGACGCCGAGGCGCAGGAACGGGCGCGTGGCGAGCCGGTTCAGCGCGTCGCGCTGCCACTGCTCCTCGAGCACCGTCTTGATCTGCGCACCCGTGAGCGTCATGTTGACGAGGGTGTTCGCGAAGGGCTGCACCACCGCGGCCTGCTGATAGGTGAGCGTGGCGGGATAGCCCGCGGCGTTGCTGCCCGCCATGTCCTGACGCAGGCCACCGGGGTTCATGAATGCGATCTGAGCCGAACCCGACTCCGGCTTCTCGGTCGCCCAGCGCTGGGCCTCCGCGACGAGGTTGCCGAGCGTGGATTCGCCACCGCGGTTCTCGGTGCTGCCGTTCGCGAGCTTCGCGCGGTTGAACGCGCCGCCGATCTGGCCGAGCGGCTGCGCGCCGAGGATGTCGGCCTTCTTCTTCGCCGCCTGCGCGATCGCGTCGACCGCCGGGTCGGCCGGGTAGTCGGCGACCCACGTGGTGGTCGTGCCGACCGTGACCGAGTGCTCCAGCGCCAGGATCTTCTGCGTCACGCCGGCGATCTTGCCGGCGCCGTCGACCGAGAACACCAGCTGGTTCAGGTTCGTTCCGTACTGGCCCGCCGAGACGACAGGGCGCTGCGTGACCGCGCGACCCTCGTCGCTCCACGCCTTCACCGGGTACTTGCAGTTGTAAGCGAGGTGCGTGTGACCCGAGACGATCGCGTCGACCTGCGGCGACACGCCGCTGACGATGCGGCCCCATGTCGTGCCCGCAGCGGCGGCCTGCGTGCAGTCGGGCACGGCTGCGCCCTCGTGGACGAGCATGACGACGACGTTCGCACCGTTCTTGACGAGATCGGCGGCCGCGGCGTTGACCGAGGTCACGATGTCCCCGACGGCGATGTCGGCGATGCCGCCCGGGCTGACGAGCGTCGGCAGGTCCTCCGTGACCGCGCCGACGAACCCGACCTTGATGCCACTCATGTCCTTGAGCCACGTCGCAGGGACCGCAGGGTCACCCGTCGACTTCATCTTGAGGTTCGCGGCGATGTAGCGCCACTGCGCACCGCCGTACGGGTTGGTCGTGGCGTCGTAGGGCGCCTGGACGCGGTTGATGAGGTCGTTGTATCCCTGATCGAGCTCGTGGTTGCCCACCGCCGAGACCTCGAGTCCGGCGGCGTTGAGCGCGTCGATGGTCGGCTTGTCGTGCTGGATGAACGACTCGAACGTGGACGCGCCGATGAGGTCGCCGGCCGCGGCGAACACCGTGTTCGGGTTCTGGGCGCGCAGCTGCTCGACGGCACCCGCGAGGACCGCAGCACCCGCCTCGCCATTCGACGTGTTGTCGAGGATGCGACCGTGGAGGTCGTTCGTGGCGAGGATCTGGACGTCGGTCGTGGCCGCGTGGGCGGCGGGAGCGACGACGAGGCCACCCGTGACGAGCGCGAACGCCGTCAGCGCGGAGGCTCCGAGAGCGACGCCTCGACGGGTGGATGGGGGTGCGGAACGCGGACCGGAGCGCATGATGGCGTGCTTCTTTCTCGTGCGGGCAGAAAGCGGCGCATCTCGATCGGGCCCGGGTTCGGGGATGGCTCGAACGCGCCACCTCACGAGCCTAAGAGAAGGCTGAAGATTCGCCTAGAGCAAGTGATGAACACACCTATAACGGTTTGAGAAGGGCCGTCTCCTTCAGCGCGCCGGCGAACGGCTTCAAGGCATCGCGCAGAGCGGCGAGGGACGCCGCATCCGTCCCCGTCGCCGCCATCACCTGCACCGGGACCTCCAATGCCTGCTCCCGCAGTCGTGCACCCGCGGGAGTCAGCCCGACGTCGAGGATGCGCTCGTCGTCCTCCCGGCGGGCACGGGTGATGAGGCCCTGCGCTTCGAGTCGCTTCAGCAATGGCGACACCGTCGCAGGATCGAGCGCGAGCGCGTCGGCGAGGTCGCGCAGCGACCGCGGCGACTGCTCCCACAGCGCCAGCATGACGAGGTACTGCGGATGCGTGAGTCCCAGCGGCTCGAGGATCGGCCGGTAGATCGCGACCACATTGCGCGCAGCCGTCACGAGGGCGAAGCACAGCTGGTTGTCGAGCTTCAGATAGTCGTCCCGCGGATCCATGTCTCACATCCTACGTCCACCAATAGTTAGTACACTAAGGACTATGACTGATTCCGGATCATCCCCGTCCTCCCTGCGCACGCGCGTCCGCGAGGCCGGCGGCTGGTACGCGTGGCTGAATTCGAGGCTCATCCGGCTCGCGGGACCTGCGGCCGTCGGCCCGTACGACACGGACCCCGAGCCGGAGCGCATCGAGCGTCCCTGCCCGTTGTGCGGGGCTCCGATGTCGAAGCACGAGTTCGATCGATCGGGTCCGAAGCCCCTCATGCACTGCCCGTGAGCGGCAGCGCCCGACTCACACGTGCCCGGCGCGCTCCATGGCGCGCAGCTCCTTCTTGAGGTCCTGCACCTCGTCGCGCAGGCGCGCGGCGAGTTCGAACTTCAACTCTCCCGCGGCGGCCAGCATCTGGTCGGAGAGATCGGTGATGGTCGCCTCGAGCTGAGCGGCGCCCTCGGCGGCGATGCCTGTGCCGAGCCGCGGCGTCGGGCTCTTGCCCTTGCCGCTCTTGTTCTTCGATGCGTCTCGACCGCGCATCATGCGGTCGGTGTCGGACGCCTCGCGCGCCAGGACCTCGGTGATGTCGGCGATGCGCTTGCGCAGAGGCTGCGGGTCTATGCCGTTCGCCGTGTTGTAGGCGATCTGCTTCTCACGACGACGCTCGGTCTCTTCGATGGCGTTGCGCATCGAGTCGGTCATCGTGTCGGCATACATGTGCACTTCGCCCGATACGTTGCGGGCCGCGCGCCCGATCGTCTGGATGAGTGACGTGCCCGAACGGAGGAACCCCTCCTTGTCGGCGTCCAGGATCGCCACGAGCGACACCTCGGGGAGGTCGAGTCCCTCGCGCAGCAGGTTGATGCCGACGAGGACGTCGTAGACCCCGGCGCGCAGCTCGGTGAGCAGCTCGACCCGGCGCAGGGTGTCGACATCCGAGTGCAGGTACCGCACGCGCACGCCGTGCTCGCCGAGGAAGTCGGTGAGCTCCTCGGCCATCTTCTTCGTGAGAGTCGTCACGAGCACGCGCTCATCGCGCTCGACCCGGATGCGGATCTGCTCGAGCAGATCGTCGATCTGGCCCTTCGAGGGCTTCACGACGATGGCAGGGTCGACGAGGCCGGTGGGACGGATGATCTGCTCCACGACGCCGTCGGCGATGCCCATCTCGTAGCGACCGGGGGTCGCCGACAGGTACACCGTCTGGCCGATGCGGTTCTTGAACTCGTCCCACCGCAGAGGGCGGTTGTCGAGCGCGCTCGGCAGCCGGAACCCGTGCTCGACGAGCGTGCGCTTGCGCGACGCATCCCCTTCGTACATCGCCCCGATCTGCGGGACGGTCACGTGCGACTCGTCGATCACCAGCAGGAAGTCGTCGGGGAAGAAGTCGAGCAGCGTGTGCGGCGGTTCGCCGGCCTCACGGCCGTCGAGGTGGCGCGAGTAGTTCTCGATGCCGGAGCAGAAGCCGAGCTGCTGGAGCATCTCGAGATCGAACGTCGTGCGCATGCGAAGCCGCTGCGCCTCGAGAAGCTTGCCCTGCCGCTCGAACTCGGCGAGCCGCTCCGCGAGCTCGGTCTCGATCGTTCCGATCGCGCGCTGCACCACATCGGTGCCGGCGACGTAGTGCGACGCGGGGAAGATCGGGACGGCATCCAGCTTCTTCACGACGTCGCCCGTGAGCGGATGCAGCATGTACAGCGCCTCGATCTCGTCGCCGAAGAGCTCGATGCGGATCGCGAACTCCTCGTAGACCGGGATGATCTCGATCGTGTCGCCGCGCACGCGGAAATTGCCGCGCGAGAAGTCGACGTCGTTGCGGTTGTACTGCATCGCGATGAACTGGCGGATGAGCGCGTCGCGGTCGTAGCGCTCGCCCACCTGCAGCGCCACCATGTTGCGCAGGTACTCCTCGGGCGCGCCGAGGCCGTAGATGCAGGACACGGTGCTCACCACCACCACATCGCGGCGGCTCAGCAGCGAGTTCGTCGTCGAGTGGCGCAGCCGCTCGACTTCGGAGTTGATCGAGGAGTCCTTCTCGATGAAGGTGTCCGTCTGCGGGACGTACGCCTCGGGCTGGTAGTAGTCGTAGTAGCTCACGAAGTACTCGACCGCATTGTGCGGCATGAGGTCGCGGAACTCATTCGCCAGCTGCGCTGCCAGGGTCTTGTTGTGCGCGAGCACGAGGGTCGGCCGCTGCACCTGCTCGATGAGCCAGGCCGTCGTGGCGGACTTGCCGGTGCCCGTCGCACCGAGGAGGACGACGTCCGTCTCCCCCGCGTTGATGCGGGCCGCAAGCTCCGCGATCGCCTGCGGCTGGTCGCCGCTCGGCGCGTACTCGCTCACGACCTCGAACGGGCGCACGGATCGGGTCGTCTGCATGTCCTCCAGCGTAGGCCGGGCCACCGACACCGGGGCGGTCGTCAGCGTCGTGCGAGCTGCTCCCACAGCACGTCCGTCTGCGCGACGGTCTCTGCGAGCGACCCCGAGGTGTCGATCACAACGTCCGCAAGAGCGAGGCGCACGTCGTCGTCGGCCTGCGAGGCGATGCGCGCACGCGCTTCACCCTCGGTCATCCCGCGCAGGCGCACGAGCCGTTCGACGCGCACGTCGGCGGGCGCATGCGCGACGACGACCAGATCCCACTGATCGCCGGCTCTGGCCTCCGCGAGGAGAGGGACGTCGTACACGACGACGGCGCCCGGGTCGGCGTCGAACGCGGCGGTGAAGCGGCGATGGGATTCGAGCTTCACAGCGGGATGAACGATGCCGTTCAACCGCGCCAGCGCGGCCGTATCGCCGAACACGACGGCCCCGAGCGCAGCGCGGTCGAGTTCGCCGTCGGGGCGCAGCATCCCGTCGCCGAAGGCGGCCGCGATCTGCCGCAGCACGGGGGAACCTGCGCTCTGGACCTCCCGAACGATCCCGTCGGCGTCGACGACCACGGCACCGTGCTCGGCGAGACGGCGGGCGATCGTCGATTTGCCCGAGGCGATGCCTCCGGTGAGGGCGATGAGCGGCATGACTCGAGCATGCCACGCCGCGAGATCCGACCGTGCGGGCTATCATGACGGATATTCGGTCGGCCGGGGAGGCTCAGGGAGTGGACGGCGCGCGGGTGGCAGTCGTCGTGGAGGACGACGAGGACATCAGATCGCTGCTGAGCGCGGTGCTCGAGCAGGCGGGCTTCGCAGTCCACAGCACGGGCACGGCCGTCGAGGCGATCGACCTCGTCCGGACACACGATCCGGTCGTGACGACCCTCGACGTCGGCCTCCCGGGCATGGACGGATTCGAAGCCGCACGGCGCATCCGGCGGATCAGCCCCACGTACATCGTGATGCTGACGGCGCGCACCGAGGAGATCGATGCCCTTCAGGGGCTGGAATCCGGCGCCGACGACTACATCACGAAGCCCTTCCGCCCGCGCGAGCTCCGTGCCCGCATCGACGCGATGCTCCGCCGGCCGCGGGTCCAGCCGGATGCGACGTCCGCGACACCCGCCGCTCCGGAGTGGATCGAGCATGACGGACTGCGCGTGAACCCGGGGATGCGGCTCGTCGTGGCGGACGGGCAGGACGTGGATCTGACGCGCAGCGAGTTCGACATCCTCGTCGAGCTGCTCGGCGCCGGCGGACGGGTGGTGTCGAAGTCCCGCCTGGCACTCCTCGTCCGCGGCGAGGACGACCCCACCGCCTATGTCGGCGACAATGACGCGCGCGCGATCGAGGTCCATGTGGCGAACCTGCGGCGCAAGCTCGGCGACGCCCCCTCGGCCCCCCGCTGGGTCGAGACGGTGCGAGGCGTCGGCTACCGCACCTCCGCGGGCTGAGCCGTGGCGGTGCCCGTCACGCGCCGCCGATGAGCACGGAGGACTCGACGCTCGCGGACGCCCGTCGGGCGGCATCCCGCGCACTGCGGACAAGTGCCTCGGCGTCGTAGCCCGCGGCGCTGCTGAGACCGACCCCGACCCCCAGCACCGGGATCACTCCCCCGCTCACGCGCCCGAGTTCGTCGAAGACGCCGCGGTAGACGACGGATGCGCGGCGGCGGGCGTCCGACGCCGACTCGGCGACGTATGCCACCACCATCCCCGTCTCCCCGTCGACGCCGACGATCGCCGCGGCCGGTGCGTAGCGGCGGACGGCTGCGCGCCACGCCTGCACCACGGCCTGCGCGACATCTCCGCCGAACGCCGTCGAGATCTGCTCGAGATCGTCGATCCGCACCGAAACGACGACGACGAGCTCGCGGCGCCAGGAGGCGCGGCGGGCCACGCCGTGCAGAGCCGCGTCGAACGCCGCCGCAGAGACGATCTCGTCCTCCTCCCCGACCGCGGTCAGGGGGGCGCGCTCGGGCGACCGCTCGGCCAGGAGCACCGAGGTCGACACCGTCGCCACGATGATGAGGATCACCAGCACGACGCTCGTCGTCACGGTGCCGAACCACTGCGTGAACAGCGCACTGTCCGGACCGACCACGAGGAAGGCCGTCGTGCGCGAGATGTAGTAGAGCGCCTGCAGGGCGAGGACGAAGGCAAGACTCCACGCGGGCTTGCGCCGGAGCAGTTCGCCGCGCAGGCTCTCGATCGCTCCCGCCGCCGCGAGCAGGATGAGACTCGCGAACATCACCAGAGCGCCCTGCCAGCCGTCGGCGCGTGGGCGCTCGGCCAGCACCGCGGCGACCGTGCCCCCGGTCGCGATGAGCACGAGGGCCGTCCGCCAGAGCATCGAGCGGCCGTTGAATCGGCACGCGCCGAGCCAGAGGCATCCCGTGCCCGCGACGAAAGCGGCGTCGCCCACCGCGATGAGCCAGACCACGGTCGGGTACTCCGCCCACAGCGCATAGGAGATCGTCGTCACGACGGCGCCGATGTACGCCACGGACCAGATCGCCCCCGCGCGGTCGTCGCGGCGCACCAGGGCGCCTGCGATGAACACCACCGCGCATACGATCACGACGAGCGCCGACATCACGGCCGCTGAACCCGCATCGATCATCGCCCGTCCTCCTCTACGCTCGTGGGTGCGCCCACGGGCAGGCGCACGACGAACGTCGACCCCACGCCCTCGGTGCTGCGCAGTGTCAGATCGCCCCCCTGGGCACGCACGAAGTCCCTGCTGATCGCAAGGCCGAGCCCCGAGCCGCGGCGCTGACCGCGCATCCCCTGAGCCCGATAGAACCGCTCGAACACGCGTTCCTGCTCGTCGTCCGGGATCCCGACCCCCGTGTCGCGCACGACGAGCCAGGTCGAGACGCCGTCGCTCGTCGTGCCGATGTGCACGGCGCCGCCGTCCCGGTTGTACGTGATGGCGTTGGCGATGAGGTTGTCGACGACCTGACGGAGCCGGAGCGGATCCGCGTAGGCGGGCGCCGAGACGACGTCCGCGACGTCGAGCGTCACAGCTCGCTCCCCCGCGCGCGGCGACAGCGACTCGGCCGAGGCGCGCGCGATGTCCGACACATCGAGTGGCCGCGGCGAGATCGACAGCGCCGTCGCGGGTGAGCCGCTCGAGGCGGCGAGGATGTCGCCCACGATGCCGAGCAGCCGCTCGGCGTTGCGCTCGGCGATCTCCAGGCTCCCGCGGGCGGCGCCGGGAAGCCCGTCGTCGTCGAGGGCGAGCTCCAGGTAGCCGAGGATCGACGTGAGCGGCGTCCGCAGCTCGTGCGATACGGATGCCACGAGCTCGTCGCGTGCGCGAAGGGCCGTGAGCTCGGCGGTCACGTCGCGCGAGACGACGACGGCACCCGCATCCGCGCCCGCGTCGTCGGTCAGGCGGCGAGCCGACACGCTCAGCGCGCGACGCGCGGACCCGGCAGCTCCGAACCAGACCACGTCGTCGTCGAACGCATCGCCGCGGACGGCGCGCTCCAGGGGAAGCTCTCCGGCCGGCACCGGCGTCTCGCCGTCCTCGCGGAACGCGGGCGGTCCGTCCTCCTGCGGATCGTCCGCCTCGACGGAGGTCAGCCGCCCGTAGGCGTCGTTCGCGACGGCCGTCGACCCGTCGGCCCCGACACGCACGACGCCGAAGTCGACGGCATCCAACACCTCCGTCACCTCCTGCTCCTGCCGGCGGGTGCGTTCGAGCACGCGGCTGAGCAGCTGTGCCTGCGTGGCCAGCAGCGTCCGCTGCGCCGCGGTGCGCCGCGCGGTGAGGAAGCTCGTGACGCCGACCGCCAGCACGATCAGCGGAAGCAGCACGTTGTCGTACGTGAGATCGCCGCTCTGCTGCAGAGCGAGCGTCGCCCAGAAGAGCAGGCAGACCGCGGCGATGACGCCGAACATGCCCATGAGTCCGAAGCCGGCCGCGATCCACATGGTGGGGAACACCCAGAGCAGCCCGAGCCGGGACGAGGGGCTCGACACACGCATGACGGTGATCGCGATGACGTCGATCGCCGGGATGACGGCGATGAATCCGTACGGGAGCCGGTCCCACGGGACGAGGAGGGCCGCGGCGAGGGCGCCGAAGACGATGAGCGCCCCGGCGAAGAACAGCGTCCCGTCCCCCGGGAACGTGCCGAACGCCACCATGGCGGAGAGCACGAGCACGACGCTCCCGAGCAGACCTTGATTCAGCACGGCCGCGCGGCTGCGGGTGCGATCCGGCAGCACCGGCGGTCGGCGCCCTGTTCGCACGGATGCGCGCGCGGACGCATCTGCATGGTCGGTCACCGCGGTCATGGGATGACGGTACCGCGCGCAACGCCTCGGATGAACGACGCGGGGCCGGAGCCCGAAGGCTCCGGCCCCGCATTGTGCGGTTCGGCTGGACTCAGCGACCCGAGAGCTTCTCGCGGAGAGCCGCGAGAGCCTCGTCATCGGCGAGCGTGCCGGCCGGGGTCGAGTCGCTCGAGAAGGACGACGGCACGTCGGCGCCGCCGACGTTGTTCGCCTCGGCCTCGAGGGTCTTGGCGACCTGGGCCTTGTGCGCCTCCCAGCGCGCGTGGGCGGCGGCGTACTCCTGCTCCCACTTCTCGCGCTGCTCGTCGAAGCCTTCCTTCCACTGGTTGGTCTCCGGGTCGAAGCCCTCGGGGTACTTGTACTCCCCGTTCTCGTCGTACTCGGTGACCATGCCGTAGAGGGCCGGGTCGAACTCGGTGCCGTACGGGTCGACCGACTCGTTGGCCTGCTTGAGCGACAGCGAGATGCGGCGACGCTCGAGGTCGATGTCGATGACCTTGACGAAGACCTCTTCGCCGACCGACACGACCTGCTCGGCGAGCTCGACGTGCTTGCCCGAGAGCTCCGAGATGTGGACGAGGCCCTCGATGCCGTCCGCGACGCGCACGAACGCACCGAACGGAACGAGCTTCGTGACCTTGCCCGGGGTGACCTGGCCGATCGCGTGCGTGCGCGCGAAGACCTGCCACGGGTCCTCCTGGGTGGCCTTCAGCGACAGCGAGACGCGCTCGCGGTCGAGGTCCACCTCGAGGATCTCGACGGTGACCTCCTGGCCGACCTCGACGACCTCGGAAGCGTGCTCGATGTGCTTCCACGAGAGCTCGGAGACGTGCACGAGGCCGTCGACGCCGCCGAGGTCGACGAACGCGCCGAAGTTGACGATCGACGAGACGACGCCCTTGCGGACCTGGCCCTTGTGCAGGTTGTTGAGGAACGTGGTGCGCGACTCGGACTGCGTCTGCTCGAGCAGGGCGCGGCGCGAGAGCACGACGTTGTTGCGGTTCTTGTCGAGTTCGAGGATCTTCGCCTCGATCTCCTGGCCGAGGTACGGCGTGAGGTCGCGGACACGGCGCAGCTCGATGAGCGACGCGGGCAGGAAGCCGCGCAGGCCGATGTCGACGATGAGGCCGCCCTTGACGACCTCGATCACCTGACCGGTGACCACACCGTCGTTCTCCTTGATCTTCTCCACGTCGCCCCAGGCGCGCTCGTACTGGGCGCGCTTCTTCGACAGGATGAGGCGGCCTTCCTTGTCCTCCTTCTGGAGAACCAGCGCCTCGACGTGGTCGCCGACCTTGACGACCTCGTTCGGGTCGACGTCGTGCTTGATGGAAAGCTCGCGCGAGGGGATGACGCCCTCGGTCTTGTAGCCGACGTCGAGGAGGACCTCGTCGCGGTCGATCTTCACCACGGTGCCCTCGATCAGGTCGCCGTCGTTGAAGAACTTCAGGGTCTTCTCGACCGCGGCCAGGAAGTCCTCAGCAGAGCCGATGTCGTTGATCGCGACCTGCTTGGTGGCCGGGGCGGTCGTTGCGGTAGTCATGTAGTGGGTAGTCCCTTGGATGGTTTTGTCGGGCCCCGCGCGCGCACGACAGCACGGCGGAGCAGGTGGATTTCGTGATTTCGTCACCCGCGCACGCCGAACCGCCGCCACGAGTGACACTCAAGACTATCAGAACCCGGCGGGCCCCTTCCATGTTCCCGCTGCGGCGGTGAGAGCGCTCAGCGCGGAAGGCGGATCGGATCGGTCGATGTGTTGTCGGGGTCGTACGGCTTGACCGACTCGAACGGCGTGATCGGGTCGAAGGGCGTGGTGTCGTAGGCGAGCTCAGGCGTCGCGGCCGGAACCATGGGGGTTCCGGTGCCGTGGCCGGCGAAACGGCCCGCCATCCCGCGCAGACCCGCCTG
Organism: Microbacterium candidum; assembly: GCF_030315975.1. GTDB lineage: Bacteria > Actinomycetota > Actinomycetes > Actinomycetales > Microbacteriaceae > Microbacterium > Microbacterium candidum. Next base: position 406,274 of record NZ_JASXSZ010000003.1, read on the forward strand.
CGCGATGACCCGCTGGATCGTCAGGCCCCGCTCATCGGGCCGCCCGACGTACCGGATGTCGCGCAGCCCTTGGTCTTGCGCCGCCGATTCGAAGACGAAGTGACCGTAGCCGAAGATGCGTCCGATGAACGGCTTGTCCACCGAGATGTCCAGGATGCGCGAGAGGGGCATCGTCGCGATGTGCTCGGCGAGGATCCCGTGGATGCGGAACACCCGCATGTTCGTGATGACGAAGGTGTCGCGCCGTCGATCGAGGATGCGCCATCCCGCGTGCAGGACGAGGGCCGCGCCCGCGAGCACCGGAAGCCACCAGAGCTTCGGCATCGCCAGCGCGAGGCACGCGACCAGCAGGCCCGCCACCAGTTCGAGGCAGGCGCTCACGAGCGCAGCCCAGTGCTTGCGCACCTCGTCGATGACGATCTCGCCCTGGTCGGAGATCAGGTGCTTCTGCGTGCGCGGGTCGACGTCGATCATCGCGCGTCCTCGGTCAAGAGGCCGCGAGCGAGGAGAAGAAGTGCACGACGGCCTGTCCCGCACCCCACACGATGCCGACCGCGCCCTGGACCGCCGCTGCGGCCTCCTGCGGACGGGTCGCGACGAAGAACAGCGCGAACGCGACGACGAAAACGATGGCGATGCGCTTGATGATCTTCACGGCGAGTTCCTTCCCGGTCGAGTCCCCGTCGGTGCACAGCGATCCCCCCAGAACGCAATCTCTATTTATACCGGGTGCACCCCGACGCATCCGCCAGACACGCGGCGCGCCGTGATGCCGGTTCGTCGGTTGAGATGATGGAGGGATGCGTCATCCCCTCCGCACCGTCCTCCTCTCTTTCGCCGCCGACGCCGTCCTCGTGGTGGTGTTCGCCGCGATCGGGCGGGCCAGCCACAAGGAGGAGGTGCTGTCCGGGCTCTTCGTGACCGCATGGCCGTTCCTCGTCGCGCTCGCGGTGGGATGGCTCGTCTCGCTCGCGTGGCGCGCACCGCTCGCGCCCGTGCGCACCGGCATCCCGGTGTGGGCCGTCACCGTGGCCGGCGGCATGCTGCTGCGCGCGATCAGCGGCCAGGGGGTCGTCCTCGCGTTCGTGATCGTCGCATCCGTCGTGCTGTTCGTGTTCCTCGTGGGCTGGCGGTTCGCGGCGCGCCTGCTCACGCGACGTCGCGCCGGACGCGCCGCCGCGTAGCTTCTTCGGCGCGCCCACCGCGCGCCGTACGCTCGCGGTATGGGCATGGCCGCAGCGATCCGCGCGCCCGGGCGCGCACCCCTCCTCCAAGTCGGCAAGTCGGCGGTGGCGACGATCGCCGCATGGCTGCTGGCATCGTGGCTCGTGCACGGAGCACTGCCCGTCTTCGCGGCCATTGCGGCCCTGCTGGTCGTCCAGCCGAGTCTCAACCAGTCCCTCGCCAAGGCGATCGAACGCACGGTCGGCGTCATCGCGGGCGTCCTCGTCGCGTCGCTCCTCGGCATCGCGTTCGGCGGCGGCACGTGGGTGATCCTCGCGTCGATCGTCGTCGCCCTTCTGCTCGCGTGGGCGCTGAAGATGACCCCGGGCACCTCGAACCAGGTCGCGATCAGCGCGATGCTCGTGCTGGCGCTCGGGACCGCGACGCCCGGCTACGCGGTGGACAGGATCGTGGAGACGTTGATCGGCGCCGTCGTCGGGTTCCTCGTCAACATCGCGATCGTGCCGCCGCTGCAGGTCTCCCCCGCCCGCGACGCCGTCGACCGTCTGGGCGGCGAACTGGCGTCGTCGCTCGAGCGCCTCGCCGACGCCCTGGACACGGCGAAGACGCGGGTGCAGCTCGATGAGATGCTGCTGCAGGCGCGCCTCATGCGTCCGATGAAGGATGCGGCGGACAAGGCGATCCTGGCGGCGACCGACTCGCTCGCGCTGAATCCGCGCGGAGCGAAGCGGCGGATCGACCTGTCGGCGACCGCGGACCGGCTCGCCCTGTACGGCCCCATGGCCACGCAGATCATCGGGATGACGCGCGCCGTCTACGACCGTTACGAGCAGAGCGTGCCCGCCGACCCCGCATTGCGCGCGATCGCGACCCAGCTCCGCCGGGCGGCGCACGACGTGCGGCGCGACCTGCCGGGCGCGACGGCTGACGATCTCACGGTGGAGGCGGAGGACCCCGCCCTGACCCGTCCCCTCGTCGTCAGCCGGCCTCCGGAGCACTGGCTCCTGGTGGGCGCACTGCTGGAGGATCTGCGCCGCATCCACGAGGCGCTCACCGAGCGGGCCGCCGACGTCAGTGGATGAATCCGGAGAGAGCCGTGGCCTGCTCCGGCTCCACCGTGACCACGAGTGAGAAGAGGCTGCGCACGAGGAGGTCGACGAGGACGCCGCTGTCCATCCGGTTCGTGATGACACCCTCGATGAGCAGCTGCTCGGCGAAGGCGACCCACGATCGCAGGGTGATCCGCAGTGTCGTCGAGTCGGGGACGCCGAGCTCGGCGACGACCGTCATGACGTGCTCCGTCTCGACCTCGCGGACGCGTTCCACGATCTCGCGCACCTCGTCGTCACCGCTGGCCGTACCGCGCACGAGCGAGAAGAACGTCCCCTGGTGCTCCTGGACGAACGCGACGAGTCGCAGCAGCGTGTCGCGCAGGCGGTCGACCGGGCCGAGCTCTCCGCGCGGCTCGGTCGCGTGCAGGAGCGCCTCCCCCGCGGTCCGCACCACTTCGCGATGGAATCCGTCGCGCGATCCGAAGTAATAGGCGAACAGTCCCCGCGACACGCCTGCTTCGCGGGCGATGAGCTCGGTCGTCAGGTCCTCGAGCGGACGGTCGGCGAGCGCCGCGACCCCCAGCGCGACCAGCTGCGCCCTCCGCTCGTCCGAACTCAGCCTGCTGCGCCCCATGGGTCGAGCATAGAGTCGCTCGATCCAGCGACGTATTGGCGGCGCGCCAATTGCTTATTGACACTCCGTCAATAAGACCTCTAGCCTCGCAATGGCCGCCGATCACGGCGCGCCGCATCCCCCGTTGATCGAAGGAGATCGATGAAGCTGTCACGCCTCACCCGTTCCCGCGGCGGCCGGGTCGCGCTCGCGGCCGTGCCCGCGACGCTCGCCGTCAGCGCCCTCATGACCGGCGTCGCCTACGGGGCCGTCCCCGTGTCGTTCGCCGTCTCCGGGACGCCGTTCAAGATCAGCGCCTCCCACCTGCACGGCGAGGGATTCTCGCAGTACAGCGGAGTCGCGCAGGAGAAGGGCGGCGCCGTCCACCCGGTCGCCATCGCCAACATCGCCTCGGCATCCCTGGCGAACCTCTGCCAGTCCGTCGTCGCCGACACCCCGCTCGGCAAGCTCGGGCTGCTCATCAACGCGGGCGGAGGCGGCAACCCCGCCACCGCTTCGGATCTGCAGATCGGCATGACCGACCTCCAGGGCGACGCGACCTTCAAGAACATCCGCATCGGGGTCGACGCATCCTCCGTCATCACGAGCGCCAAGGGCACCGCGGGCGACTTTGCCCAGGATGCCACCTCGATGGACATCGACAACCTCAAGCAGACCGCGTGGAGCACGACCGCCGGCACCTTCACCCTCACGGGGATGCACCTGCAGCTGACCAACGGCCAGGAGTGCTACTGACCTTCGCGATCCGGTCGGAGGGCGGGGTACGCCCCGCTCTCCGTCCGTCCGCATGACCGAACGAGGAACCGTGAACCCCAGCGCACGCACCCGCTTCGCCCGCTTCTACCGCTCGCGCCCGCTCGTCGGGGGCGCGCTCATCGTCATCTCCGGCATCGAGATCTTCCTGTCGACGCAGCTGGACCTCGGGCGCATCCACGTCCAGGTCGGCATCGAGGGCTTCCAGGGGCTGATCATCCCCATCGCGCTGGTCGCGCTCGGAGCACTCGTGATCGCCGACCCCGGCCACCGCATCTTCTACGGCGTCATCACCCTCGCGATCGCCATCTACGCCCTCGCGGGCGTCAACCTCGGCGGCTTCATGGTGGGATCGATACTCGGCATCACGGGCGCGGTCGTCGCCCTGTCGTGGATGCGACCGCGCGCGTCCGATGCGGATTCCGACGATGGCGATACCGAAGACGCACCGTCGAAGGCAGCCCTTGCGCCGGCGGATGCCGACGGTGCAGGGGATGATCTCGACACCGACCTCGCGGTGCTCCTGAACCGCGACGACGAGGCACCCGCGGAGCCGCGCCCTTTCGCGGATCGGCCGGCTGACACCGGCCGGACCCGTCGCCGGGGCGTGCGCACCCTCGCCCTCGCGGGTGCCGTCGCGATCGGCGGTGCGGGGCTCGTCGCCGTGGCGCCCGCGCAGCCCGCGCACGCCGAATCGGGATTCTGCTCCAGCTTCCTCGGCTTCCTGTGCCCGCCCGAGGGCACCCCGTCGCCGGCCCCGTCCGCGAGCCCGTCGGCGACGAGCGCCGCACCCGCATCCCCCGGCGCGCCGTCGGCCCCTGCGCCCGCCGATCCGGGAGCGGCGGCCCCCCAGCCGACACCGACTCCCACACTCCCGCCCGGCGTGCCACCGTCGGCGGGGGCACTCATCGCGCCCCAGACCGCGGACCCGAACGTCGCGATCGACAGCTCCGCGCCGATCGTCGCGACGGAGTCGGCGACCCTCACCGCGAGCTACCTGCAGCAGACCAACGGCCGGTACGTCGAGACCGTGCTGCTTCGCCGTCCCGACGGCACCACCGTGCCCGCCTTGAAGATCCTCGGCGACGCGGGCCTCCTGAAGGACGTACGGCTGCACGGCTCGGGCGCGCATCACGGCGCGGGCATCGACGCGTCACAGCTGGATGTCGCGGGCCCCATCCACTTCTATGCAGCCTCGTTCTCGGGCAAGGCCTTCGGGATCCTTCCGCTGCACTGGGACATCTCCTCGCCGCCGCCGGTCGACTTCCCCATGCCGCCCTTCACCGACGTCACGGTCGAGCTCGTGTACTTCGACGCGGGCGCGCAGACGCTCACGGCCTCCCACATCACGCCGCAGTAGCCCGCCGCGCCGTACAGCACGCCTGCATCACCGCCATAGGATCCGCATAGGACGGCCGACGAGACTCGTCGCATGACGACGCTCACCGGCCGCCCCCGGGCCCTGCGCACGCGCGAGGCGTGGCACCTGAGCGCCGTGGCGGTCATCTGGCTGACGAGCCTTTTCGTCGCCGCCCTCTGGATCGCCGGCGGCGGCATCCGCGACCTCCTCGCGTTCGACGCGGAGAGCGTCACGACGCTCGGGCGCATCACCGGCCTCGTCGCGGCGAACCTCCTGCTGTACCAGGTGCTGCTGATGGCGCGCATCCCGCTCTTCGAACGCGGGTTCGGCCGCGACGGGATGACGCGGATGCACCGGCTCGTCGGCTTCTGGTCGTTCTGGCTGATGCTCGCCCATATCGTGCTCATCGTCATCGGCTATGCCGCGGCCGCCCACATCAACGTCATCGTGCAGACCTGGGAGCTCATCGTCGACTACCCCGCGATGCTCCTCGCGACCGCAGGCACCGTGCTTCTCGTCCTGGTCGTCGTCACGAGCATCCGCCGCGCGCGGCGGCGCCTGCGCTACGAGTCGTGGCACCTGCTGCACCTCTACGCCTACGTGGGCGTCGGCCTGGCCCTGCCCCATGAGCTCTGGACCGGAGCGGACTTCCTCTCCTCCCCGATCGGCACGGCGTACTGGTGGGCCCTGTGGGCCGCGGCGGCCGCATCCGTCCTCGTCTTCCGACTCGGCGTGCCCGCGATCAGGTCGGCCCGTCACCGCCTGCGCGTCGTGTCCGTCGAGCGCGACGGCGATCGGGGCGTCTCGGTGCGCGTCGCCGGCCCGAACGGGGCGCCACGGGCGCGTGCCGGCCAGTTCTTCGTGTGGCGCTTCCTCGACGGCCCCGGCTGGACGCGCGGGCACCCGTTCTCGCTCGCGGGCGCTCCCGGCCGCGACCTCGTTCTCAGCGCCCGCTTCGCCGGCGACGGATCGGGTCGCCTGACGCGGCTGCGGCCGGGGACACGGGTCCACATCGAGGGCCCGTACGGCACGATGACCGGGGATGCCCGCGTCGGGACGAAGCTCCTCATGCTCGGTGCCGGGGCGGGCGTCGCCCCACTCGTCGCGCTCCTCGAGGAGGAGCAGTACGCGCCCGGCGACGCCGTCCTGATCACCCGCGACAGCGGACCGGGCGACGCCCTGCGCGCCCCGCAGATCCGGGCGCTCGTCGCCCGCCGCGGACTGCGCCACATCGCCCTCGACGGTCCGCGAGGACGGTCGTGGTTCCCCCGCACGCACGACGCGTGGACGGGCCCGCAGCTCGTCGCGTACGTCGCACCCGACCTCGCGGCCTACGACGCGTACGTCTGCGGGCCGCCCGCATGGATGGATGCCGTCACCGCCGATCTCCGCGCCGCGGGCCTGGACCGCGTCCGCATCCACACCGAGTCCTTCGAGGTCTGACATGAAGCGCATCGTGTACGCGGTCCTCGCGACCGTCGCGGGGCTCGTCCTGCTGTTCAGCTACCGCACGTCGCTCGACGTCGTCGCGCCGACGGCCGGCGGCGGCACGGCCGGCGGCACATCGACCGGGTCGTCGGGGTCCTCGTCGACCGGGTCTTCCTCGACCGGATCGTCCTCGAGCGCCTCGAGCGGCTCGAGCGGGTCCTCAGGCTCGGGCGGGTCCGCATCCTCGTCCCTCAAGGACGGCACGTACACGGGGCAGTCGACCGACACCCGTTGGGGGCCGGTGCAGGTGGAGATCACCGTCTCCGGGGGGAGGATCACCGCAGCCGACGCAGTGGACTACCCGCAGAACAACCCGCGCGACCAGGAGATCAACCAGTACGCGATCCCCCAGCTCGTCTCCGAGACGATCCAGGCGCAGAGCGCGCAGATCGACATGGTCTCGGGGGCCACCTACACGAGCGAGGGATACACGACGTCCCTGCAGAGCGCGATCGACCAGGCGCGCGCATGAACACGCACGCGGCCGTGGAGGAGGTCTGGGGCACCGTCGTCAGCGTGCACACGATCGGCACCCCGCATCCCGAGGCGCTCGCGGCGTTCTTCGCCGAGCTCCACGAGATCGACCGCATCTTCTCGCCGTTCCGGGTCGACTCCGACGTCTCCCGCATCGCGGACGGCACGTTGACGGTGGATGACGCGCATCCGCTCGTCCGGGAGGTCGCGGAACGCTGCACGCGGTACGAGAGCGAGACCGGCGGACTGTTCAGCGCGGCGTGGAACGGCCGATTCGATCCGACCGGCCTCGTCAAGGGCTGGGGCATCGACCGCGCCGCTGCGCGGCATCTGGAGCCTCTCATCGACGGCGAAGCGATCGCCGGGATCGGCATCGACGCCGGCGGGGACGTCCTCGTGTTCACCCACGACGACCTCGACCGTCCCTGGTCGATCGGCATCGCCGATCCGCACCGTCCGGGCACCGTACTGGCCACCGTGCCGCTGCGAAGCGGAGCGATCGCGACCTCGGGAACCGCCGAGCGGGGTGCGCACATCCTCGACCCGCGGACAGGTCGTCCCGTCCGCGGCGTCGCCAGTGCGACCGTCGTGGCCGACACGCTCGAAGTCGCGGACGTGTGGGCCACCGCATCCGTCGTCGCGGGCTTCGATGCGCCGCTTCCCGCGGCGGCCCGCAGCGTGCTGCTCGTCGCCGACGACGGGCGGATCCGCCGCGGACTCGCGGGCGTCGAGGTCTCGGTGGAGACCGCGTGACGTCAGCTGCCGCCGAGCCTCAGAACAGGAACAGCTGCCCGAGGATGACGAACGCGATGATGAACAGGATCACGATCCCGGCGATGATGCCGAGGGTGCGCCCCGAGAGCTTCGCCACGCCGAACCCAATGAGGAAGGGAAGCGCGAGCAGGAACAGCGCCACCGTCCACCAGAACGCCGCGTAGCCGCCCGAGCTGGCGTTCTTCAGATGCACGCCGAACATCGCCTGCGTGGTCGGGTGGGTCGCGAACGCGACCGCAGCCGAGAGCGGAACGGCGATGAACGCCGCGACGATGATGCCGATCAGGAATCCCCACATCCCGGAGTGACCGGTGTCCTCGCTGAGGACGCCGCCGTGGGGTTCTTCCTTTCGCTGGGTTGAAGCCATGGACAGGAGCCTAGTGGAGCACGCGGTCCCGGCTCTTCACCCGGATCGCGTGAGTCACGCGGCGACCGCCGTCTCCTCCGCGACGATGGCGCGCACCGCATCCCGCCCGGCGCGGTTGGCACCCACGGTCGACTGCGACGGCCCGTAGCCGATCAGGAAGAGCCGCGGCTCGTCCATCGCGCGGCCGCCGGCCACACGGATGCCTCCGGCGGACGTCCGCAGGCGCAGCGGCGCGAGGTGGTCGATCGCGGCCCGGAACCCCGTCGCCCAGAGGATGACGTCGGCGCGGACGAAGGAACCGTCCGGCAGGCGCACGCCGTCGGGCTCGATGGCCGTGAACATCGGATGGCGGTTCAGGATGCCGTGAGCCTGCGCCTCGCGCGCCCACGGCGTCCAGTGGAGCCCTGTGACGGAGATCACACTCCCGGGCGGGAGCCCGCGGCGCACGCGGTCCTCGACACCGGCGAGCGCCTCGAGGCGGGCGGGGACGTCGAAGTCCTCCTCGATCCACGCGGGCTCGCGGCGGGTCACCCACACCGTCTCGGCGACGCGGGAGATCTCCTCGAGCAGCTGGATCGCCGACACCCCGGCGCCGACCACGACCACTCGCTTCCCCGCGAACTCCTCGGCGGAGACGTAGTCCGCGACGTGCAGCTGCTGTCCGCGGAACGCCTGCGCGCCGGGCACGTAGGGGACGAACGGCCGCGTCCACGTGCCGGTGGAGTTGATGACGTAGCGAGCGGCCCAGGTGCCGGTGTCGGCATCCACCAGCAGCCGCCCGTCCGGGTCGTCGTCGGCGCGGCGCACCGCACTCACTTTGACGGGACGCTGCACGTCGAGGGCGAAGCGCTCTTCGTACGCCGCGAAGTACGGCGGCAGGATGTCGCGGCTCGCCGCGGACGGGTCCGCCGGGGGCACGGGCATGCCAGGCAGCTCGTAGATGCCGTTCACGGTCGCCATCGTGAGCGACTCCCAGCGGTGCTGCCACGCTCCGCCGGGTGCGTCGTTCGCATCGAGCACTGCGAACGTGCGCGCGCCGCCCTCGGATTCCGGGACGAACCCGCGGCGGCGCAGGTGATACGCGGCCGAGAGGCCCGCCTGGCCCGCGCCGATCACGACGACGTCCACGAGATGCATGCTCACGCATGGAACGAACGGATGCGGCGCACTTCGCATTCCCGGGCTCCGGCGCGATCGCCGGCTTCAGCCCCGCAGAGCCAGCGCGAACGGCAGCACCGCCGTCGCCCCGGCGCGACGGAGAACCCCGGCGGCGACCGTCAGCGTCCAGCCGCTGTCGACGCGGTCGTCGACGAGGAGGACGGGACCGGACGGGACGTCGAGCGCCGCCGCGGAGAACCGGCCCCAGACGCCGGCCACGCGGAACGCGCTGTTGCCCCCGGGCTGTCCCATGGGTCCTCCGTCGACGGTGTCCAGGAAACCGAGGAACGGCAGGCGTCCGATCTCGGCGATCCCGCGCGCGAGGGAATCCACCAGCTGTGGTCGCGAGCGGGACGGCACTGCGACCACTGCTATCGGCCGCTCATCCCAGCCCCAGCCGGCGAGCACGCGGACGCACGCGGCGAGGAGGTTCGGCGGGACCGGCGCATCCGCAGCGCCGGCGGCGAACAGCTCGCGCAGCGGCCCGCCCCAGCCGAGGTCGGTCAGGCGCGCGAGCGCGCGGCCTTCGCTCGCCTGCTCGTCCGCCGGGATCCGCCCGCGCACCGCCGCACCGAGTCGGTCGGCGCCCGTCGGCCACTGGCGGCGGGGATCGATCGGAACACCGACGCGGTCGAGCGCCGCGGACGCGGCATCCGTCGCCTCAGCCGCGATCGCGGTCTCGAACCACGGGCCCGCACAGTTGTCGCATCGCCCGCACGGCGCAGCCGTCTGGTCGTCGAGCGAGCGCTGCAGGAACTCCATGCGGCAGCCCGCGGTCTGCTCGTACTCGATCATGTGGTCCTGCTCGGCGAGGCGCTCGGCGGCGATGCGCCGGTAGCGCTCCTCGTCGTAGGTCCACGCGCTGCCCGTCGCGACCCAGCCGCCCTTCACGCGCGCGACGGCGCCGTCGACGTCGAGCACCTTCAGCAGCAGCTCGAGCGGCGTGCGGCGGATGTCGACGATCGCTTCGAGCGCGGGCGTCGACAGAGGCGCACCCGCCTCCGCCAGCGCGGAGATGACCCGCTCGGCCCGCTCGCAGTCCGGCATCGACGCCGTGGCGAAGTAGTGCCAGATGTCGCGGTCCTCGGCCCCCGGGAGGAGGAGCACATCCGCGGAGGCCGTGGCGCGACCGGCACGGCCGACCTGCTGGTAGTACGACACCGGGGATGACGGCGCGCCGAGGTGCACGACGAAGCCGAGATCCGGCTTGTCGAACCCCATCCCGAGTGCGCTCGTCGCGACGAGCGCCTTGACCTTGTTGTCCTTCAGCAGCGCCTCGGACTCTTCGCGCTCATCGGTGTCGGTCTGGCCGGTGTACGCCCGCACGTCGTAGCCGCGTTCGCGCAGCAGCCGCGCCGTGTCCTCCGCCGCCGCGACGGTGAGCGTGTAGATGATGCCCGACCCGGGCAGGTCTTTCAGGTGGCCGAGCAGCCACGCGAGGCGGGACGGCGAATCGCGCAGGCGCAGGACGCCGAGTCGCAGGGAGGCGCGCGCCAGCGGACCGCGGATCGTCAGAACCCCCGCGTCCTCCCCCGTCAGGCCCGCATCGAGTTGCTCGGCGACGTCCGCGACGACGCGGCTGTTCGCCGTCGCCGTCGTCGCGAGGACCGGCACGCCGGCAGGCATGCGGGCGATGAGATCGCGCAGCCGCCGGTAGTCGGGCCGGAAGTCATGGCCCCAGTCGCTGATGCAGTGCGCTTCGTCGACGACCAGCAGCCCGATGCGCGCCACGAGCCGGGGCAGCTGCTCGTCGCGGAAGCTCGGATTGTTGAGTCGCTCGGGCGAGACGAGCAGCACGTCGACCTCGTCACGGTCGAGCATCTCCTCGACATCAGCCCATTCGTGCGCGTTGGTCGAGTCGATCTTGACGGCGCGGACGCCCGCGCGCGAGGCGGCGGCGATCTGATCGCGCATGAGCGCCAGCAGAGGTGAGACGAGCACCGTCGGGCCTGCGCCGCGCCTGCGCAGCAGCAGCGTCGCCACGAAGTACACGGCGGACTTGCCCCACCCGGTGCGCTGCACGACGAGCGCTCGTCTCCTGTCGTCCACGAGCGCCTCGATCGCTTCGAACTGCCCGTCGTGGAAATCCGCGTCGTCCCTCCCGACGAGGGCGCGCAGGATATCGAGGGCCTCGGTGCGGGTCGTGGTCGTCGCCGTCATGCGTTCCACCCTGCCGCATCCCTCCGACAGGCCAGGGCGGTTGTCCACAGACGTGGTGTTGAATGGATCCGAGGAGAGGAGATCGTCGTGATGGCATCCATCGGCGTCATGCTGCGTCTCCTCCTCGACCTCGTCCATGCGACGGTGGCCCCGATCGCGACGATGACGCGGACCGTTCTCGAGCTCGTCTCCACGGCACTTGCGACGGATGCCGGAGCGTTCGCCCTCGTGGCGGCGACGGCGGCATTCGCGCTGCTCGCGCTCCTCGCCGTCGCGGTCTCCCTCACGCGCTCTCCCGGCGAGACGCTCGACTCCGCTGCCCCGCATCCGCGACGGGCGATCAGCGATGCGACGCGCCTGACCGAGACGCATCCGGACGCGCCCGGGCACTCCCGTCCGCGCGCACCCGGCTTCGCGGCCCTGGCCGCGTAGCCGTCCGCCGTTCGTCCCCTTCGGGCCGTCCGACGGCGCCCTCGTGGCCGCACGCCCACGAAACGCCATCCGGACGAACGGACGAACCTTGGACATCTACGCCTTCCCACCCGTCGCCGCCATCTTGAGCGCGGCCTACTCCTTCCTGATGCAGCTCGCGCAGCTGCTCGAACCCCTCGCCGGTGCCGCCGCGGCGGCGACGGCGGTCATCCTCCTCACTCTGCTCGTCCGCGCGGCCCTCATCCCCGTCGGGATCTCCCAGGCGAAAGCCGAGCAGACGAGGAGCCGCCTGGCGCCGAAGCTGAAGGCGCTGCAGCAGAAGCACAAGAAGGACCCCGAGCGCCTGCAGCGCGAGACGATGAAGCTGTACGCAGACGAGAAGGCGTCGCCTTTCGCAGGCTGCCTCCCGATGCTCGCGCAGGCGCCCGTCGTCGCGATCGTGTATGCGGTGTTCCTGCATCCCGCGATCGCCGGGCATCCGAATGCGCTCCTCGCCCACCACCTGTTCGGGGTCCCACTCGGCGCGAGCGTCGTGGGCTCGATCGCATCGGGCACCGCGACCGCCGCGACGTTCACCGTCTTCGCCCTCGTCATCGCCGTCATCGTGGTCGTCGCGGAGCTCACCCGGCGGGCGTTCCGCCTCCCGTCGGACGGCGACGCAGCCGCCGGCCCCCTTGCGGGGGCCGGGATGGCGCGCGTCGCCGGCGCGCTGCAGTTCACGACCGCCGTGTTCGCGCTCTTCGTCCCGCTCGCCGCGGCGCTCTATCTCGCGACGACGGTGGCGTGGACGCTCGCGCAGCGCGTGATCCTGCGGCGCCGCTACCCGCTCGAGACGACGGTGTGAGGCCGGGGTGTCGCTCAGCTCAGGGCGAGCGCGCGATGCACGGAGGCGACTGCGCTCGATCCTTCGCCGACGGCCGCGGCGACGCGCTTCATCGATCCGCGCCGCACATCGCCCGCGGCGAACACGCGGGGCAGCGATGTCTCGAAGGGAAGCGGCTCGCGACCCAGGGTCTGCCAGTGCTCGAGCGTCTGGACCGCCACATCCGTGCCCGTGCGAAGGAACCCGTCGTCGTCGCGATCGAGCGAGCCCAGCCATCCCGTCGCGGGATCGGCGCCGATGAAGCAGAACAGCCCGCTGGCATCCACCTCGCCGACGCTGTCGATCGTGACCTTCTCGAGAGTTCGGCCGCCACCGAGACCCACCACGTTCGATGCCGTGTGGATGTCGATCCGAGGGTCGTCTCGCAGGCGATCCATGAGGTACGACGACATGCGCACGCCGAGATCGTCCCCGCGCACGATCAGGTGCACGGGGCATCCGTTCGCGGCGAGGTACAGCGCCGCCTGGCCGGCGGAGTTGGCCCCGCCGATCACGACGACGGGCCTCTCCATCACCTGGCGCAGTTCGAGCTGCGTCGCGGCGTAGTGGATGCCTGCGCGCTCGAAGTCCTCCCAGCGGTCGAGCGCCAGGCGACGGTAGGCGGCGCCCGACGTGACCATCGCGGTGCGCGCCCGGATGACCCGCCCATCGGCGAGCGTGATGTCGAGGAGATCGCCGACCCGCTCGAGCCGGACGGCCTCGCACGGTGCGTAGACGCGCACGCCGAACTTCAGCGCCTGAAGGCATGCCTGGTCGATGAGGCTCCCACCCGTCACCCCGAACGGGAAGCCGAGGAAGTTCTCGATGCGCGAGGTGGACGCGGCCTGGCCGCCCGGCGCGATCGCATCGAGCAGCACCGTCTCCAGGCCCTCCGAGGCGCCGTAGATCGCGGCGGCGAGGCCCGCCGGACCGCCGCCGACGACGACGAGGTCGACGATCTCGTCGGCCTGGCCCTGGTAGCTGAGCCCGAGACGCTCGGCGACGAGACCCGGTGTCGCGTGCAGCAGCGGCTCTCCCTGGATGAACGCGACCGGCAGATCGTCGGCCGACATCCCGTGCCCGCCGGTGTAGGCGGGGATCTCGGCGGGCTCGACCTCGATCGCCTTGTGCACGAGATCGAGCCGCTCCGCGAATCGGCGCAGCGACAGCAGCTCGCTGGATCCCGTCTGCCCGACGAGCTTCAGGGTGAGGGCCGCCGGTCCACGACGGAGGGACTCCCGGCGCGCCCACAGCGCATGCAGGATCAGATCGCACAACTCGTCGTCTTCGGCCATCAGCCGCCTCAGGTCGGCGCGCTCGACCCTGAGGATGCGACCCGATTCGCTGGCCCGGGCGGACAGGAAAGCGCCCTGTCCGTTCAGGACGCCGAGCTCGCCGACGAACGTGCGCGGGCCCATGTGCGCGATGATCGCCTCCTCGATCCAGAAGAGCGAGTCGCGTACGACCTCGATCTCTCCGGATTCGACGAGGATCAGCGGATAGTCGCGCACGCCGGACCGGAAGACGTAGTCACCGGCCTCGACGTCTTCGGGAGTGCCGAAGGCGCACAGCCGTGCCCATTGGGCATCGGTGAGGACGGGGCGTTGGACGGGATCGTTGTGTGCCTGTTCCGCTGTCACACGGCCAGGCTAGTCACCCTCGGAGACACCAGGGGCCGTCCCGCGGTCGATCAGCGGGATGCAGACGCCAGCGCGCGCTCATAGGCCGCCGGGAGCGCAGCCACGAGCGCGTCCACGTCGGCGTCGGTGCTCGTGCGGCCGAGCGTGACCCGCAGCACGGACCGCGCATCGGCCTCTGATCTCCCGAGCGCGAGGACCACGTGTGACGGCTCGGCGACTCCGGCCTGGCACGCCGACCCCGTCGACACCGAGATGTCCGCCTGGTCGAGGAGGAACAGGAGCGTCTCCCCCGACGCGCCCGGGAAGAGCAGATGCGCATTGCCGGGCAGGCGGTGATCCGGGTCGCCGAGCAGCTGCACCGCGGGGACCGCCTCTCGGACGGCGACCACGAGCCGGTCGCGCAGGGCCGCCAGGCGCGCCGACTCCGCTGTGCGCTCCCCTTCGGCGGCGACCGCGGCCGCCGCGAAAGCGGCTGCGCCCGCGATGTCCTGGGTGCCCGAGCGGAGGCCGCGCTGCTGCCCGCCCCCGTGCAGGAGTGCGACCGGATGCGACGCCCGACCGACGACGAGGGCTCCGACGCCGACTGGGCCGCCGATCTTGTGCGCCGACACGCTCAGCGCGCTGGTCCCCTGCCACGCCCGGAACGAGACGGGCACGTGCCCCAGCGCGGCGACCGCGTCGAGGTGCAGCGGGATGCCCGCATCCCGGGCCGCCGCCGCGAGACCCGCCGCGTCGTTCACCGTGCCGACTTCGTTGTTCGCCACGAGGGCGGTCGCGAGAGCGGCACCCGGCAGCGCGCGGGCGAAGACGTCGAGGCGGATGCGGCCCACCGCATCGAGACCGACCGGAACGACGGCCGCGCCCTCGTGCGCGGTGAGCCAGCCGACGGTGTCGAGGGTGGCGTGGTGCTCGCCGTCGGGGAGCACGATCGCGTTCGTCGCAGCATCCCGCCCCCACCACAGGCCCTTCAGGGCGAGGTTCACGGACTCGGTGCCGCCCGAGGTGAAGACGACCTCGATCGGGTCGCAGTCGAGCACGGCGGCCAGCGCCTCGCGCGCTTCCTCGAGCACACGGCGCGCCGCCTGTCCCCCGCCGTGGATCGAAGAGGCATTGCCGACGACGTCGGATGCCGCCAGCCACGCATCCCGCGCCTCGGGCCGCAGCGGGCTCGTGGCGGCGTGGTCGAGGTAGACGGTCACCCCTCCACTTTCGCACGCCCGGACGCATGCGGGACCGAGTGCCGCATGGAGCGATACCCGGTCCCGCGGCCGTTAGGGTACTGGCATGGCCACCGCCACCCAGACCTCCGAGCCGACCAGCACGCCCGACCTGCTGCGCCGAGACCTCGACGACCTCGGCGTGACGCTCGATGACGGGGTCGGCACCCTCCGCGTGTGGTCGGAGCACGCCGACGCGGTCGAGCTCGTGGTCTTCGACGAGCTGGACCTCGACTGGATCACCGAGACGGCCGATCTCTCCCCCGCCGGCGGCGGAGTGTGGACGGTGACGACGCCGCTGCTGCGCCCAGGCGTTCCCTACGCCCTGCGGGTGTCCGGGCCGACCGGCCCCGGCAACACGTTCAATCCGCGGACCCTGCTGCTCGATCCTTACGGCCGCGGTATCCTGCCCCACCGCGACGGGTACCGCTCCGTCGTGGTCGACACGGGCTTCGACTGGGGCGACTCGCGCAAGCCCGCCGTGCCGCTCGATCGCACCGTGATCTATGAAGGCCACGTCACCGGCCTCACGAAGCGGCATCCTCTCATCCCCCCGGCGCTCCACGGCACGTATGCGGGCCTCGCGCATCCCGCGATGATCGACCATCTGGTCTCGCTGGGCGTGACGAGCGTCGAGCTCCTCCCGGTCCACGCGTTCGCGTCCGAGGAGCGCCTCGTCCGCCACGGGCTGACGAACTACTGGGGATACAACACGCTCGGCTTCTTCGCCCCGCACGCCGCGTACGCCAGCGAAGCGGCGCGTCGAGAAGGTCCGGACGGCATCCTCCGCGAGTTCAAAGGCATGGTCCGGCTCCTTCACGAGGCGGGCCTCGAGGTCATCCTCGACGTCGTCTACAACCACACCGCGGAAGAGGGCATCGGCGGCCCGCGCACGAGCCTGCGCGGCATCGACAACCGTTCCTACTACCGCCAGACCGACGACGGCGCGTACATCGACGTCACCGGGTGCGGCAATTCGCTCGACACGTCGACGGATGCGGCGTCGCGCCTGGTCCTCGACTCCCTGCGCTACTGGGCGCAGGAGATGCACATCGACGGCTTCCGCTTCGATCTCGCGACGACGCTCGGACGGGATGCGGAGCACGTGTTCACGCCGGAGCATCCCTTGCTGCGCGCGATCATCGACGACCCGGCCCTCGCCGATGTCAAGAAGATCGCCGAGCCGTGGGACGTCGGACTGGGCGGCTGGCAGACCGGGAACTTCGGCGACGGCTGGATGGAGTGGAACGATCGCTTCCGCGACCGTGCCCGCAACTTCTGGCTGAGCGACATCGACTACGCGCGACGCGCGGGCTTCGCACCCGACGGCGTCAGCGGGTTCGCCCACCGTCTCGCCGGGTCTGCGAACACCTTCAGCGTCGAGCGCGGCCCGCTCGCGAGCATCAACTTCGTCACCGCGCACGACGGATTCACCCTGCGCGATCTCGTCTCGTACGACGTCAAGCACAACATGGGCAACGGCGAGCAGAACCGCGACGGCACGGACACGAACCGTTCCTTCAACCACGGTGCCGAGGGCCCGACCGACGACGAGCGCATCCTCGCCACGCGCCGCAGGGCGATGCGCAACCTCTTCGGCACGCTCCTGCTCTCCTCGGGCGTCCCGATGATCACCGCCGGGGACGAGGTCGGCCGCTCTCAGCGCGGCAACAACAACGCCTACTGCCACGACTCGACCCTGACGTGGCTGTCCTGGGACCACGCGCCGTGGCAGGAGGACCTCCTCGAGCACGTGCGCACGCTCACGCGTCTGCGCCGAGAGAATCCGGCGCTGCGACCGATCCGGTTCGCGCGCCTCGGCGAGCACACGCCGTCGGCATCCGTCATGGAGTGGTACGACGAGCACGGCGAGACCATGTCGATCGACAAGTGGAACAGCCCCGCGCACCGGACGCTGCAGTACGTCGCCGAGTCCACGCCCGAAGTGGAGGCGCCCAACCGCATCCTCCTCGTCGTACACGGCATGGAGAGCCCGATCGATGTGACGCTGCCCGACCTCGACGACGCCGAGTTCGTGCCCCTGTGGTCGAGCGCGGACGAGCGACCCGCGATGGATGCCCCGGCCCTCCGCGCCGGCGACACCGTCCACATGCCGCCGACCTCGATGACGTTGTTCCGCGTCGACGTCTCCGCGTAACGCTCCCGCGCTATGTTCGACACGTGAGCCCGACCTCGTCGAAACCCTGGCGCAGCGCGATCCCGATCCCCGTCCGCCCCGCGGTCGAATGGGAGACGGAGCGCACCACGACGGCGCCCCGTATTCCGCTCGTCCTCCCGTCACCGTCGGTGCCCGGCGGCCTCTTCCGGCCGTCCGCGTATGCCGGCGAGGTCGTGCCGTTCGAGGTCACGGCGTTCCGCGAAGGGCACGACATCATCGGCGTGCACGTGCGGCTGACAAGTCCGAGCGGCGACGAGTCGCTGCATGTCCTGCGCCCGCTCGACGACGGAACAGACCGGTGGCGGGCGCGGATCCTCCTGAACGAGCAGGGCGTCTGGACGTACCGCTTCGAGGCCTTCGCCGACGAGTACGCGACATGGGCGCATGCGGCGGAGCTGAAGATCGCGGCCGGCGTCGATGCACCGCTCATGCGCGAGATCGGGGCGCGCCTGTTCGAACGCGCGGCGACGGAGAAGGACCGCCCGGCCGCCGAGCGCAAGACACTGAAGACCGCCGCGGCATCCCTGCGCTCCCACGACGTCGACGATGCCGACGCGCTCGACCTCGTTCAGGATCCGCACCTGCTGTTCTACTTCACCCTCAGACCCGCGACGGCGCTCATGACCCTCGGCGACGAGCTCGAGCTGCTCGTCGAGCGCGAACGGGCCGGCGTCGGCGCGTGGTACGAGTTCTTCCCCCGCTCGGAGGGGGCGAAGCGCCTGAAGGACGGGACGATCAAGACCGGCACCTTCAAATCCGCCGCCAGGCGGCTGCCCGAGGTCGCCGCGATGGGGTTCGACGTCGTCTATCTGCCTCCGATCCATCCGATCGGCGAGACCAATCGCAAGGGCCGGAACAACACGCTCGACCCGCAGCCGGGAGATCCCGGGTCGCCGTGGGCGATCGGAGCCGCGTCCGGCGGTCATGACGCCGTCCATCCCGACCTCGGCACGCTCGCGGACTTCCGGCGGTTCGTCCGCACGGCGCGCGACAACGGTCTCGAGATCGCGCTCGACCTCGCCCTGCAGGCCTCCCCCGACCACCCGTGGGTGGCCGAGCACCCGGAGTGGTTCACGACGCTTCCCGACGGGACGATCGCGTTCGCGGAGAACCCGCCGAAGAAGTACCAGGACATCTACCCGATCAACTTCGACAACGATCCGGCAGGCATCCGCGCCGAAGCGCTGCGGGTCGTCCGGCACTGGATCGCGCAGGGCGTGCGGATCTTCCGCGTCGACAACCCGCATACGAAGCCCCTGCAGTTCTGGGAGTGGCTCATCGGCGAGGTCACGGCCGAGGACCCCGACATCGTGTTCCTCGCCGAGGCGTTCACCCGTCCCGCCCCCATGCAGGCTCTCGCGATGGCGGGCTTCCAGCAGAGCTACACGTACTTCACGTGGCGCAACACGAAGGCCGAGCTCGAGGAGTTCCTCACGGGACTCGCGCACGACACCGACCACTTCCTACGGCCGAACCTCTTCGTCAACACGCCCGACATCCTCACCGAGTACCTGCAGTTCGGCGGGCGTCCGGGCTACAAGGTGCGTGCGGCGATCGCCGCGACGGCCGCGCCGACGTACGGCGTCTACGCGGGCTACGAGCTGTACGAGAACGTCGCCCGGCCCGGGTCCGAGGAGAACATCGACAACGAGAAGTACGAATACAAGGTGCGTGACTGGGCGGACGCGGAGGCCCGCGGCGACTCGCTCGCGCCATACCTCCGGCGGCTCAACGAGATCCGGCGGGCGCACCCCGCCCTGCGGCAGCTGCGCAACCTCTCCGTGCACTGGAGCGACGACGACGCCATCCTCGTCTACTCGAAGCACCTGCCTCCCATCTTCTCGCCGGACGGCCAGACCCAGGACACGATCCTCGTCATCGCGAACGTCGATCCCCACTCGGTGCGCGAGACGATGGTGCACCTCGACACGAGGGTCTGGGGCTTCGAGCCCGGCCGCCACTACGAGGTCGAAGACCTCATCACGGGCGCTACCTGGACCTGGACGGATCACAACTTCGTGCGTCTCGACGCTTTCGCCGAGCCCGTCCACATCCTGCACGTGAAGGAACTGCGATGAGCACCACGATCGATCCGGGCCTCCTCGACGCCGTCGCCGGCGGCTCCCACCACGCCCCGCACGACGTGCTGGGGCTGCATCCTTCCGGCGACGCGTGGGCGGTGCGGACGCGTCGCCCGCTCGCCGACACCGTCACGGCGGTCTTCGACGACGGCACGCGGGTGCCGCTCGAGCACGTGCGGAGCGGCATCTGGGAGGGCGCGCACACAGGCTCCGCCGGCTCGTACCGCGTCGTCGCGACGTACGCGGGCGCTCCCGACGACGACGTCGACGACCCGTACCGCCACCTGCCGACGATCGGCGAGCTCGATCTGCACCTCATCCGCGAGGGCCGGCACGAACAGCTCTGGCAGGCGCTCGGCGCCCATGTGCGGGTCAGCGGCGGATCCGAGGGCAGCGCGTTCACGGTGTGGGCACCGGATGCGCGCGCGGTGCGCGTCGTCGGGGACTTCAACCGCTGGGACGGCCAGGGGCACGCGATGCGGTCGCTCGGCGCGTCCGGCGTGTGGGAGCTGTTCGTCCCCGATCTCGGTGCGGGCTCCGTCTACAAGTACGAGATCCTGACGCCCGACGGCTGGTGGACCACCAAGGCCGACCCGATGGCGCGGTTCGCCGAGACGCCGCCGGCGACCGCATCCGTCGTCGTCGGCCCGTCTGCGCACGAGTGGGGGGATGACGCGTGGCTCGAGCGGCGCGCCCGTCAGACGCCCGTCTCCGAGCCGATGTCCGTCTACGAGCTGCACTTCGGATCGTGGCGGCCCGGGATCTCCTACCGCGACGCCGCTGACCCGCTCGTCGACTACGTCACCGCACAGGGCTTCACCCACGTGGAGTTCCTGCCGCTCGCCGAGCACCCCTTCGGCGGGTCGTGGGGCTACCAGGTGACGGGCTACTACGCGCCCACGAGCCGCTACGGGACCCCCGACGATCTGCGGTATCTCATCGATCGGCTGCACCAGGCCGGCATCGGCGTCATCATGGACTGGGTGCCCGGGCACTTCCCGAAGGACGACTTCGCACTGGCCCGATTCGACGGCCGCCCGCTCTACGAGCACGCCGACCCGCGGCGCGGCGAGCACCGCGACTGGGGAACCTACATCTTCGACTACGGCCGCAGCGAGGTGCGGAACTTCCTCGTCGCGAACGCGCTGTACTGGCTCGAGGAGTTCCACGTCGACGGGCTGCGTGTGGATGCGGTCGCCTCGATGCTGTACCTCGACTACTCGCGCGAGGACGGCGAATGGGAGCCGAACAAGCACGGCGGGCGGGAGAACCTCGAGGCGATCGGGTTCCTGCAGGAGGTCACCGCGACCGCCTACAAGCGCTATCCCGGCATCGCCATGATCGCCGAGGAGTCCACAAGCTACCCGGGCGTCACGGCTCCGACGAGCGCCGGCGGGCTCGGATTCGGGTTCAAGTGGAACATGGGCTGGATGAACGACTCGCTCCGCTACATCGAGCGCGATCCGCTCTACCGGTCCCACCACGAGGGCGAGCTGTCGTTCTCGTACGTGTACGCCTTCAGCGAGAACTTCGTGCTGCCGATCTCGCACGACGAAGTGGTGCACGGCAAGGGAAGTCTCCTCGGCAAGATGCCCGGCGACCACTGGCAGAAGCTCGCGAACATGCGGGCGTTCCTCGCCTACATGTGGGGTCACCCGGGCAAGCAGCTGCTCTTCATGGGCCAGGAGTTCGGGCAGCTCTCCGAATGGTCGGAAGCGCGAAGCCTGGACTGGTGGATCCTCGACCAGCCCTCGCACGCGCAGCTCCAGGCCTTCGTCGCCGAACTCAACCGCGTCTACCGCGCACATTCCGCCCTGTGGGCGCGGGATGCGGACGGCGCCGCGTTCTCACGCCTGGGCGCCCCGCACTGGGACCCGAACGTGCAGGCGTTCGCCCGGCGCGACCACCACGGCAACACCGTCGTCGCGATCTGCAACTTCGCCGGCAATCCGCGCGAAGGCCACGCGCTCGACCTTCCCGAGAGCGGGACGTGGCACGAGATCCTCAATTCGGACGCGACGGCGTTCGGCGGTTCCGGCGTCGGCAACGCCGGCGACGTGACGACGGATGCCTCGGGGCGCGCCGTGGTCCGCATCCCGCCGCTCGGCGTCCTGTGGCTCGCGCACAGCGCGAAGGACTGACGCCGGAGCTCAGAACAGCAGGCTGGAGAGCCGCCCGCGCGCACGGATGACGCGCGGGTCGGCGTCCCCGACGAGTGAGAAGAGCTCGAGCAGCCGCTCGCGCACGGGACCGCGCTCATCGGACGGGAGCTCCGCGAACAGGTCGAGGAGGCGCCCGAAGGCGTCGTCGACATGGCCGCCGGAGACGTCGAGGTCGGCCACCGCGAACTGCGCTTCGACGTCCGTCGGGTTCGCTGCGGCGGCGGCACGAGCCTCCTGCAGGTCGGCATCCTGGACACGCTGGAGCAGCCGCACCTGGCCGAGACCTGTGCGCGCATCCTCATCGCGAGGGTTCTCCGCGAGTGCCTTCTCGTACGCCGTGACCGCACGCGCGTAGTCGCCCGCCTCGATCGCGTCGAACGCCTCGGCGTGGAGCGGCGGCAGCGCCGGCTCAGCGGCGTCATCCGCCGCAGCGGGCTCCTCGCCGTCCACGGCCACCGTTCCGCTCACGCCGTTCTGGGCGGCGAGCTGGAGGAGCTGTGCCACGACCTCGCGGACCTGCTGCTCCGGCACGGCACCGGTGAACATCTGCACGGGCTGACCGGCGACGAGTGCGACGACCATCGGGATCGACTGGGCGCGGAACGCCTGCGACAGCTGCGGGTTGGCGTCGACGTCCACCTTCGCCAGGACCACGCGGCCGGCGAGCTCGGTGACGACGCGCTCGAGCACCGGGCTCAGCTGCTTGCACGGACCGCACCACTCGGCCCAGAGGTCGACGACGACGGGCACGGTGCGCGAGAGCTCGAGAACCTGCGGGAACGTCTCGTCCGTGACATCCATCACGAGAGACGGGACGGATGCCGCGCCCTGTGCCGCGCCATCCGCAGCCGGTGCCGGTGCCTGGGGACGATTGCGGAGTGCGGACAGATCGACGGCGCCGCGCATGACGGCTCCGGGTGCGATATCGCTCATTTGCTCGCTGCCTGTGCGTCGTGGAGCCCGCTGTTGTACGCGAGCAGACGGATCTTGTCGGTCGACCCCTGGCCGGGGACGTAGAAGAACAGCTGATCGCTGTAGGTCGTGGCGATGCCGGTCGACGAGGCATCGCCGGCGAGCGCCTTGACGGCGGGGGTGGTCGGCTTGATCTGCGCCCCGTCCTGGGTCGGCTTGACCGTGACCGTCTCGAACACGTTCACGGCGACGATCGCGCCGCTGGCGAGCGTCGCGAGCGCGACGGGAGGCTGGTCTCCCGCGGTCGAGGAGAACGACATCGACCCGGTCTGCGCGCCCGTCTGGTTGAACGCGTCGAGCTGCTCCTTGTGCGACTTCTCGATGGCGACGCGCAGCTTGTCGGCCTCGCTGTCGAACTCCTTCGCGAACGCGCTCTTGTCGCCGTTCGTGAGCAGGTCCGCGTAGGCGGTGGGAACGTCCTGCGGCGCCATCACGAGGAACTTCGAGTCGGGCTGGACCTGCGGGGCCCCGACCCAGGCTGCGGCGACGGCGGGCAGTTCCGCCTGCGCCTCCATGCCTGCCGAGTACGTGAGCTTGTATTCCGACCACGGATCCTGCTGCGTCATGACCATCATCGTCGGGGCGACCTTCTTGTCGGTCGGGTCGCTGACGACGGTCATGACCGTTCGCGGCCATCCGTCCTGCGCCTGCGGCAGGGTCACCGTCAACGGCGAGGTCGGGATCGCCGCAAGCGCCTTGTAGTCCGGCACCTTTCCGCGCACGGTGTAGTTCGTCACGCGCTCGGCGAGCATCGCACCGTCGAGGCGGGTGCCGGCGAGCGTGTCGTCGTTCTTCGCGTCCGCCTCGGCGACGGTCTTCGCGATGCGGTTGAGGATGCGACCGGCCTGCCCCTCGGTCACGGCGGGCGCCTGCTGGCCTGCCGGCACGATGACGGAGGCGCTCGGCGACGGCGACGCGGAGGCGGCGAACTGGGGCCACGCGTCCGCGGAGCAGCCGGTGAAGGCGAGGGCCGACACCGCGACGATCGGGATCGCGGCGAACGCGCGCCGACTCGTGAGCGAGCGCCTCGCCTGCGGCGTCGCGCTGATGACGCCCTTGTCCGCCTGGATTTCGGAGAGGTCGATCGGCTCGGTGACCGGGAGCGGAGGAAGAGCCTTGCGGCGGGGGCCGCGCGAGCGGCGGATGTGTCGGATCGCGAGGAAGTAGAGCAGGACGCCCACTGCCATGAGGATCGCGCCGCCGAGGATCAGCGGACCGGACCACGGCGTCGCGGTCTGCAGCGGCCAGGTGATCGAGATCGCACTGGGCGCGGGCTTCGTCCCGTCGGTCGCGATGAGCACGCTCGTGCCCGCCGGGAGCTTCATCGGGGCGATCAGCACGCCGTCCTGCTGGAACTCGTCGAGCCACAGGTCGGAGCCGACGGGGCTGTGCGTGGCGGGGGCCGGCGCTGCGGCATCACCGCCATCGCCTCCGTCGCCGCCGCCGCCCTGGGAGTCCGTCGGCGGCGTCACCGTCGCCGCGACCGCCGTGGAGGAGAGCTTGCCGTTCTTGCCCATCGTGATCTCGTCGTACGAGGTGTCGGCGAGCCAGGCCTTGAGGTCCGACGTGCGGGCGTACGACGCGAAGAGCTTTCCGCTCCCCTGGGCGCGCACCGTCTGCGTGCCCTCACGGGAGTTGAGGACGGCGCCGTCGATGAGCACGAACGGGGCCTTGGACGTCGCCGGCATCGTCGCGGACGTGCTGGTCGGTCCTTGGAAGACCGTGCGTTCGGCGATGCCCGCGCCGATCATCAGAGCGGCGAGGACGAAGGCCGCTACGGCCCAGACGAATCGCACGAGTAACCCTCCACAGCCTGCGCTTCGGGGCGCGCAGAGCAGTCAGTCAGACATTTCAGAGTAGCGAAGACGACCTGAATGTCGCGTGGGAGGATGCCGCTCCCGGACGCCGGGGAACCTGTCGGTATCCTGTCCAGACACATTCCGTCGCCCGGGAAGGCCGCAGTGAAGATCACCAATCCGTTCCGCATCGCCTTCGTCGCGACGCTCGGGGTCGGTCTCGGCCTGCTCCTCATCGGCAGCATCCAGACGCTGTCGACGATCCTGCTCTACATCGGCACGGCGCTGTTCCTCTCACTCGGCCTCGAGCCGATCGTGGCGTTCATCGAGCGCCGGGGCGTGCGCCGCTGGGTCGCGGTGCTGATCACGATCGTGGCGGTGCTCCTGGTCTTCGCGGGCATCGTGCTCATGATCGTGCCGATCATCGTCGGGCAGGTGTCGCAGCTGGTCACCGCCATCCAGCACCTCGTCGAGAACGGCAAGGTCGATCCGATCACCGCGATCAAGGACTGGCTGCACGCGACGTTCCCGGCGCTCAACGTCGACGAGGTCTTCCGCTACATCCAGAACTGGTACCAGTCGCTCGATGTGGGCAAGATCGGCGCGCAGGTCGGCAGCAGCATCATCACGATCGGCGGTGCGATCATCGCGGGGATGACGGGGGCGTTCATCGTCCTCATCCTGACGATCTACTTCACGGCGTCCACCCCCTCGCTGAAGGGCGCGGTCTACCAGCTCGTCCCCGCATCCAAGCGCGAACGCTTCATCGACCTCGCGGAGCAGATCACCGACTCCGTCGGCTACTACGTCATGGGCCAGGTGGCGCTCGGCGTCATCAACGGCGTCCTCAGCGCGATCTTCCTGACGATCATCGGCGCCCCCTTCCCCGCCGTGCTCGCGGTCATCGCGTTCTTCTTCTCGCTGATCCCGCTCGTCGGCACCCTGACCGGTTCGACGATCATCGTCCTCACGTGCCTCATCCCGGGGCTCGCGTCGAACCCGAACGCGTGGTGGATCGCCGCGATCTACTACATCATCTACATGCAGCTCGAGGCGTACGTGATCTCTCCGCGCATCATGAACCGCGCCGTCTCGGTCCCGGGCGCCGTCGTCGTGATCGCGGCTCTTGCGGGCGGGTCGCTCCTGGGACTCCTCGGCGCCCTCGTGGCGATCCCCGTCGCCGCCAGCGTCCTGATCATCTACCGGCAGGTCGTCATCCCGCGTCAGAACGAACGTTGACGCGCCGAGGGTCACTTCGCGAAGCGGACTGACGCACGGGCGGGTCGAGGTTGAGCGAGCGAAGCGAGTCGAAACCGCCACCTGACGCTGGACGAGCCGAAACGCGCGTCAGCTCTCGTCCCACTCCGTGGGGAGGGGCAGTGCATCGGGGTTCATCGCGGCGACGATCTCGGTGAGCACGCGGCGGGTCTGGGTCTCCCCCACCCACAGGTGCTTGCCGCCGACGACCGGGACGAGCGTGATGTTCGGGGCCACGGAGAAGCGCTCGGCGGCCTCGGGCGGCTGCAGATAGTCGTCGAACTCCGGGATCAGCGCGACGACCGGGCGCGGGTCGTCGGCCCACGCGGCGAGCTCCTCGCCCGTCGTCCGGTGAAGAGGCGGCGAGAGCAGGATCACCCCTTCGGCACCGTGGTCGCGCCCGTACTTCAGCGCGAGCTCCGTGCCGAACGACCAGCCGAGCAGCCAGGGATGCGGCAGCCCCCGCTCCGTCACGAACTCCATCGCCGCGGCCACGTCGAACGCCTCGGCCCGGCCCCCGTCGAAGACGCCCTCGCTCGTCCCGCGCGGCGACGACGTGCCGCGCGTGTTGAAGCGGAGCACCGCGATGTCGGCGAGCGCCGGCAGCCGCCCGGCCGCCTTGCGGAGGATGTGCGAGTCCATGAACCCGCCGGCCGTGGGCAGCGGATGCAGCGTCACGAGCGTCGCGACCGGCGCCCGTTCGACGGGAACGGCGAGCTCGCCAACGAGCGTCAGACCGTCGAGCGTGTGCAGCTCGATGTCCGTGCGCTCGGCGGGCAGAAGGACGGGTCCGCGGATCTCCACGTCAATACACCTTCCAGCAGTGGGAGTGCCAGTGACGGCGAGCCGCGAGATCGGCGGCGTCGCCCATGATGCCGTCCGCGCGCCAGGCCACGAGATGAGCCGTCCCCGGCTCGATGGATCGTCCGCAGCCGGGGCACGTGTACACGTTGAGCGCCTGCGCCGCGCTCATGGGCTGCACGGTCCACTCGATGCCGCGCTTGACCTCGGTGCGCTTGAATCCGGCGATCATGCGGTCCAGTGACCCGCCGTCCGACGGCTCGGGCCGACGGCGGTTGGACCGAGGCACGTCAGTACCAGCCGGTGCTCTGCGAGTGGCCCCATGCCCCGCACGGCGTGCCGTAGCGGCCGGAGATGTAGCCGAGGCCCCACTGGATCTGCGTGGCGGGGTTCGTCTGCCAGTCGGCGCCGTAGGCGCCCATCTTGCTGCCGGGAAGTGCCTGGGGGATGCCGTAGGCGCCGCTCGAGTTGTACGCGTTGACACGCCACCCGGACTCGCGGTTCCACAGGGCGACGAGACACGCGAACTGGTCGTCGCCCCATCCGCGGGCCTTCACCATGTCGTAGGCGATCGCCTGCGCGCTGCCCGGGTTCGGCACGACGAACGGCGCCTTCCACGCGGCAGCGGCCTGTGCGTTGGGGCTCGGCTTGGGCTTCGGCGGCACGTAGACCGTGTAGGTGTCGCGCTGCAGATCGGCCGCTTGGCCGGCGCCGTCCGCGGCGACGAACGTCTGCGCATCGCGGATGGTGGACGTGTAGAGGGTCACCGGGGTGACCGCGGCCTCGGCGTGCGGCGTGAACGCCGCACCGAGAGGACCGATGTATGCGGCGGCGAACCCGAGTGCCGCGATGCCGGCGAACGCCGTCGTGACCCCGCGTCGACGCGACCAGCGGGCTGTGCCGTGACGCTTCGACGCCGGCTTCGCCGGCGCAGTCGCGACACGGCGTGGCGTCGATGCGACCGTCGGAAGGGTCGGCGCAGACGTGACGGGAGCAGGCGCCTGGGCTGCGGCCGCAGCTGCCGCCGCTGCTGCGGCGTGGCGCATCATCCGCCGGGATGTTTCGGGAGTCATCTCGTTGCCGGAAGTCACAGTGTGCCCGAGTCTAGCGAGGAGAGCCTGGGCGCGCCATCCGAGGACGCGCCGTGTCGCGGATCCGCGGCACGAAGTCGCCTATGCGACGGCCAGCATCACTTCGACGACGGCGTCGAGCACCGCATCGACCTGCGTCTCGCGGTAGCCGCCCCGCTGCATCCGGAACGCGACTGATCGCACCTGCTCAGCGGAGATGGGCGTTCCCGCCGTGAAATAGGCGGAGATCTTGTCCGCGACGATGTCGACCTCGTCGATGCGGTAGCCCCAGCGGCCGAAGCCGACGCGGTCGAAACGCTGCTTCTGCGGCCGGCTCAGCCTGTCCAGGATCACCTGCGCATCCCGGCGGGTGGTGTCGAGCCACGCCGCCGCGCCGTCCACCGCGATCGCCTGATCGCGCTGGCGTGCCGCGAACGCATTCTCGATGCGCGCCAGCGCCGTGTCGACCGCCACCACCGAGTACCCGTGGCGGACCAGGGGGAAGGACACGGCACGCACGGTCGCGGCGTTGACGCCGCCGTCGCCGCCGTTCTCGAACGCCGAGCGCGCGCGGACGAGGAACGCGTCCACAGCCCGCCGCTCGTAGCCCTTCGTCCGGCCGCGCTCCAGCGGGAACAGTGCGGGGGATGTCGTGTCGTTCGAAGTCATGCGATCACCAGTGGGGAGAGGAGCAGGTACAGGGTCAGAGCGGCCGCAGCGGACGGGAGGATCGAGTCCAGGCGGTCGAGGACGCCCCCGTGGCCGGGGAGCCACGAGCTCATGTCCTTGACGCCGATGTCGCGCTTGATCATCGACTCGCCCAGGTCGCCGATCGTCGCGGTCGTGAGGATGACGGCGCCGATGATGATGCCCGCCCACCACGGCAGGTCGAGCATCAGCCAGGCCAGCAGCATCCCCGCCGCGAGAGCGCCGACAGCCGCCCCCGCGAAGCCCTCCCAGGTCTTCTTCGGGCTGATCCGAGGAGCCATGGGGTGCCGCCCGAAGGAGAGGCCCGCACCGTACGCGGCGATGTCGGCCACGACCGCGATGATGATGAAGGCGAGCACCCACCACTGGCCGCGCGGCTCACGCAGGAGGACGAGGCCGAGGCTGCCGAGGAACGGGACGTACAGGAACGCGAAGACGCCGGCGAGGGCGTCGTCCAGGACGTCGCCGTAGATGCGCCCGTCGCGGGCGGCCATCTGGCCGATGAAGCGCCACACGAGGATGAGGGCCGTGACCGCGAACACCACGACCCAGTGCACCCACGGATACCAGAAGAAGGCGGCGACGAGGACGAGCGCGCCGCCCGCGAGCTGCGGGATGACGTCGATCCTGCGGCCCGCCCCCTGCAACGCCCGCGAGAACTCGAAGACGCCCAGCAGACACGCCGCGAGAGCGATCAGCGCGAAGAGCCACGGGATGAACAGCAGGGAACCCAGGACGACGAGACCGAGGACGAGACCGATCAGGATCGCGACGATGAGATCGCGTCCCGTGCGCGCCTTGATCTTCTCGTTCGTGGCCTCGAAGTCGGCGCGGGCCTGGGCGACCTGCTGGCCGAACTCGCCACGGGCGGAGCGCAGCTGCGCCTGGAATCCGTTCTCCCCCGTCGGCACCGCGTCACGCTCAGACTCGGGCGCGGGCGACGGATCCGGCGCGGGCGCCTGCTCGGGCGCCGCTTCCGGCTCGGGCGCGGACTCCTCCGACGGAGCCGCCGGGGTCGGGGCCGTCGCCGGCACCGGGGACGCCGGCGGGGTCGCGTTCGGGCCGGTCGCGGCCTCGGCTGTCATCGACGGGTCGATCATGTCCGGGCGCCGCGGCACGTCCCGTCTGCGAAGAGGCGGCCGAGGCGCGTCTTCTTCGCCGGGAGTGCGGTCGCCGGGGGCATCGGACATCGGTGAGCCTCAGACCTCCAGGAGCTCTGCTTCTTTGCGCTTGAGCGCCTCGTCGATCGCGTCGACGTGGGCGCGCGTGACGGCGTCCAGCTCCTTCTCCGCGCGTGCCAGCTCGTCCTCGCCGTACTCGCTCTTCAGCGCGTCGAGGTCGTCCTTGGCCTTGCGGCGGATGCCGCGGACGTGCACCTTCGCGTCCTCGCCCTTGCCGCGCACGATCTTCACGAACTCCTTGCGGCGTTCGGCGGTCAGCTCCGGCAGCGTGACCCGGATGAGCGCACCGTCGTTCGTCGGGTTGGCGCCGAGATTCGGCATCGCACGGATGGCCTCTTCGATGGCCTTCAGCGCGGACTTGTCGTAAGGGTTGACGACGAGCGTGCGCGCCTCGGGGTTGTTGAGCGATGCGAGCTGAGCGAGCGGCGTCGGCGTGCCGTAGTAGTCGACCATGACCTTCTGGAACAGCTGCGGGTTCGCGCGGCCCGTGCGGACGGTCGCGAAGTCGTCCTTCGCGGCCTCCACGGCCCGGTCCATGCGGGTTGCGGTCTCAGCCAGAACGTCGGCGATCACGAGGGCTCCATTCGGTCCAGAAGTTCACATCAGTCTAGTCGGCGCGCGGAAAGCGCCCCGAGCGGCGGATGCAGCGCGCATCCGTCGTGTCGTCACGCCGTGACGAGGGTTCCGATGCTCTCGCCGAGGAGAGCCCGGGTGACATTGCCGGCCGGCTCCATGCCGAACACCCGCATGTCCATCTTGTTGTCCATGCACAGGCTGAACGCGGTCGAGTCGACGACCTTGAGTCCGCGCTGGAGCGCCTCGAGGTAGGTGATGCGGTCGATCTTCGTCGCCGATGCATCCTTCTTCGGGTCCGCCGTGTAGACGGCGTCGACGCCGTTCTTCGCGACCAGCACCTCATCGGCGTCGATCTCCAGGGCGCGCTGGGCGGCGACGGTGTCGGTCGAGAAGTACGGGAGCCCTGCCCCCGCACCGAAGATCACGACGCGGCCCTTCTCCATGTGGCGCTCCGCGCGCCGCGGGATGTAGGGCTCGGCGACCTGGGTCATCTCGATGGCGGACTGCACACGCGTGGCAGCCCCCGCCTGCTCGAGGAAGTCCTGAAGGGCGAGGGCGTTCATGACCGTCCCCAGCATGCCCATGTAGTCGGCGCGCCCACGGTCCATGCCGCGCTGGCTAAGCTCGGCGCCGCGGAAGAAGTTCCCGCCGCCCACGACGACGGAGATCTCGACGCGGTCGACGGCGGCGGCGATCTCGCGTGCGATCTGGCTGACGACGTCGGGATTGACGCCGAGCTGACCGGCGCCGAACGCCTCTCCGGACAGCTTCAGGAGGACGCGGCGGCGCCCGGTGGTCTCAGTGATCACGTGTCTTCCTCTCGTCGCGAGTCAAAATCTACATGGCGAAGGCCCGCACCGAACCGGTGCGGGCCTTCGTGCGCTGACTAGGCGCCGACCTTGAAGCGGGCGAAGTCCGTGATCGTGATCCCGGCGTCCTTCGCGACCTGGGCGACGGACAGCTTGTTGTCCTTCGCGTAGTCCTGGTCGAGCAGGGCGACCTGCTTGAAGTACGCGTTCACGCGGCCCTCGACGATCTTCGGCAGGGCGGCCTCCGGCTTGCCCTCGTTGCGCGAGATCTCGGTGACGATCTCGCGCTCCCTCTCGACGTCCGCCGCGGGGACGTCGTCGCGGGAGAGGTAGCTCGGGTTCGCGAACGAGATGTGCTGCGCGATGCTGCGAGCGGTCTCCGCGTCGTCGCCGCTGTAGGCGACGACCACGCCGACCTGCGGCGGGAGGTCCTTGCTCGTGCGGTGCAGGTACACCTGGAAGTTGTCGCCGGTCAGCGTGCGGACCCGGCGGAGCTCGACCTTCTCGCCGAGGATCGCGGCCTCGTCCGAGATGAGCTCCCCGACGGTCTGCGCGCCCGCGGGGGCGGCGAGGGCGGCCTCGGCCGAGTCGGCGGCGACCGCGGCGGCGGCGTCGGCGACCTTGTCGGCCAGCGCGATGAACTTCTCGTTCTTCGCGACGAAGTCGGTCTCGGTGTTCAGCTCGATGAGCGTGACCTTGCCGTCGCTCTCACGCGCGGCGACGAGGCCCTCGCTCGTCGAGCGGTCGGCACGCTTCGCGTTGCCCTTCGCGCCCTTGAGGCGCAGGATCTCGACGGCCTTGTCCATGTCGCCGTCGGCCTCTTCGAGGGCCTTCTTCGTGTCGACCATGCCCGTGCCGAGCTGCTCACGGAGAGCCTTGATGTCGGCGATGGTGAAGTTTGCCATGGGTGGCGGCTCCTTGTATCTGTCAGTACTCGTGGATGTCGCGGCGGAGCCGTCCTGAGACGACTCCGCCGCGACTGAAGACGGCTCTTACGCCTCGGTGCTCTCGGCCTCTTCGGCCAGCTCCTCGGCGACGATCTCCTCGGCGACGGCCTCCTCGGCCAGCTCCTCCGCGATCTCGTCCGCGACGACGGCCTCGACGGCCAGCTCCTCGGCGGCGGCCTCGTCACCCGCGGCCTCGGCGATGACCGCCTCGACAGCCAGCTCCTCGGCGATCTCCTCGACCGCGATGGCCTCGGCGGCGAGCTCGACGGCGTCGGCCTCAGCGGCGGCGGCACCCTGCTCGAGCAGCTCGCGCTCCCAGTCGGCGAGCGGCTCGGCGTCCTCGGCCTCAGCCGACGGCTGGTGGCGCTGGATGAGGCCCTCGGCGGCGGCGTCCGCGATGATGCGCGTCAGCAGGGAGACCGAGCGGATCGCGTCGTCGTTGCCGGGGATCGGGTACTGGAACTCGTCCGGGTCGGCGTTGGTGTCGAGGATGCCGATCACCGGGATGCCGAGCTTCTTGGCCTCGTCGATGGCGAGGTGCTCGCGCTTGGCGTCGACGACCCACAGAGCCGACGGGGTCTTCTGCAGGTTGCGGATGCCGCCGAGCGACTTGTGCAGCTTGTCGAGCTCACGACGCTTGAGCAGGAGCTCCTTCTTGGTGAAGCCGCTCGCGGCCGGGTCCTCGAAGTCGAGCTCCTCGAGCTCCTTCATACGGGCGAGGCGCTTGGAGACGGTGCTGAAGTTGGTCAGCAGACCGCCGAGCCAGCGCTGGTTGACGTAGGGCTGGCCGACGCGGGTCGCCTGCTCGGCAAGGACCTCCTGCGCCTGCTTCTTGGTGCCCACGAAGAGGATGGTGCCGCCGTGTGCGACGGTCTCCTTCACGAACTCGTACGCCTTGTCGATGTAGGCGAGCGACTGCTGAAGGTCGATGATGTGGATGCCGCTGCGCTCCGTGAGGATGAAGCGCTTGACCTTCGGGTTCCACCGGCGGGTCTGGTGTCCGAAGTGGACGCCGCTGTCGAGCAGCTGGCGAATGGTGACGACGGCCATGGCCGTTCTCCTGTTCCGGCGCCGTGCGGCGCCCTGTTCGGTTCTTCGCGACGATCGGCGATCGTCACGCCTGGTGCCCGGCACACACCCACCCGCAGAATTACTGCAGGACCGTTGGGTGTGGGATGCCGCCCGTGCGAGTTCGCCTCGGACTGTGGGCACGCGGAGTCACCCCGACGAGCGGAGTGCATCGGAAAGTCTATCAGCCACAGGGCGAGATCACGTCTCCTCCCCCGCGACGTCCATCGATGCGTCATCCACGGTTCCGGAGCACCCCCGTCCCGCACGCACGACCCGCAGGGCACGATCGACGGATGACTCGCCTCCTCGGCCGGGCGGCCGCATCCGTCGCGCTCCTCATCGCGCTCGTGCTCGCACCATCCTCCGCCGCGGGCGCGGACCTGACGGGCCGAGGCTGGGTCTGGCCGCTGCGCGGGCTCCGCATCGTCGAAGCGTACGTCGCTCCCGTGGACGACTACGCGCCGGGCCACCGCGGCATCGACCTCGCGCCCGTCGGGGAAGCCGGCGTGCGGAGTCCCGCGGAGGGGGTCGTGGCATTCTCCGGCGACGTCGCGGGGCGCGGCATCCTCACGATCGATCATGGCGACGGACTCGTCACGACTCTCGAGCCGATCCGATCGGAACTGCGTCCGGGCGACGTCGTCCCACGGGGCGCTGAGGTCGGCTCGATCGCCGTCGGAGGCCACGCCGCGCCGGGGACCGTGCACT
This sequence comes from Microbacterium candidum, assembly GCF_030315975.1. GTDB lineage: Bacteria > Actinomycetota > Actinomycetes > Actinomycetales > Microbacteriaceae > Microbacterium > Microbacterium candidum. Next base: position 440,148 of record NZ_JASXSZ010000003.1, read on the forward strand.
TCGGGGTGCGACTCGACGGGCGATACATCAACCCGCTGCTCCTGCTCGGTGGAGTGCCGCGGGCGGTGCTCCTGCCGTGCTGCGACTGAGACAACGCTCCTGACTCGGTCTGGCGTCACTCTCGCGCGAACCGGCGCGTGCGAGCCCGGCGCGCTCGATCACCGCGCCGCCCGGACGTCGGATGCCTCAGGCTCGCGGATGGGCGAGACGGTAGGCGGCCGCCAGACGCTCGCTCGAGACGTGGGTGTAGATCTGGGTCGTGCCGAGGCTCGCGTGACCGAGCATCTCCTGGACCGAGCGCAGGTCCGCTCCCCCGTCCAGCAGATGTGTCGCCGCCGAATGGCGCAGCGTGTGCGGCCCGACGGCCGCGGACCCGACGACCGGACCGACGACGCGGGTGACGACGTCGTACACGGCCCGCGGTGCCATGCGCGCGCCGCGGACGCCGAGGAACACGGCGCGTCCGGGCGCGGTCGAGTGCCGGCGCGCGGCTGTCGCCGAAGACACAGACGCGGCCGCGGCCGCAGCCGTGGCGTGTCTTCCGGCCGTCGTACCGGCAGTGGTGGCCTGTCGTCCCTCTGCCGCGCCGACAGCCGCGTTCTCGCGTCCCGGCCCCCCGGCGGCCTGGGGAGACCCGCTCGCATCTGCCCGCGCGGCGAGCGCGGGCCGGCCGCGCACGAGATAGGCGTCGAGAGCGCGGAGCGCGGGCGTGCCGAACGGCACGACGCGCTCTTTGGAGCCCTTTCCGAGCACGCGGGCGGTCGCGCGGTCGCGATCGAGATCCTCGAGGTCGAGCCCGCACAGTTCGGAGACGCGCACGCCGGTCGCGTAGAGGAGCTCGATGATCGCGTGATCGCGGAGGGCGACCGCATCCCCGCTCGAGGCCGCCGCCGCCAGCGCGTCGAGCGCGCCGGCCAGTCCGTCCGCCGATGCGACCTTCGGGAGCGGACGACTCCGCTTGGGAGCGACGAGGCGCAGCGACGGGTCGGTCTCGACGAGCTCGCTTTCGAGCGCCCACGCGAAGAAGCCCCGCGCCGACGCCGTACGCCGGGCGATCGACGAGCGCGCCTCCCCGGCCTGCGTGCGCTCCCACAGCCACGTGCGCAGGTGCTCGAGATCGATCTCTGCGACGGGGACGTGCCCGATGGACGCGGCGAGCCCGGTCAGGTCGGACCGGTACGCCCGCACCGTGGCGGGCGACAGGCGCCGCACGTCCGCGAGATGCGCCGCGTAGGCGTCGGCCGCGTCGTCCAGTTCCATGCGTCCATCCTGCGACGTGGTCCGTCGTCGCCGTCACGGGCGCGCCGGAACGGGCTCGCCCGGACGCGCTCTTGCGGCCCGCGTCGAGAGCGGCACACGCCGGCCGGCCCACGCCTCGCGCCTGCTGGCCCCCGCCTCCGCGCTGCGCCGTGCCCACGCGTCACACGCGTGATCACCGAGCCGTCGCAAGCCTCCTCCAGCCATGTCCGTCCTGTTCGACCTCTCCGTCGAGGCGCATGAGCCCGAGATGAAGCTGCACATCCGCGACCGCCATTCCGCTGCGGCGTGCGACTTCGTCGACGGTGCGTGCGCTCCGCAGGCTCAGCGCATCGCCGACCCGCGTGCGATCGTCCGTCCGCGGTCGGACGTCGGCTTCGGGCGTTTCCGGGCCGGCCGTTGAACGCATCGCGGACATGGTGAACATTCCGCCGCCGGAGATCAGCTCGATCACCTCGTCGGCCGAGGTCACGCACCGCACCTCTCGTGCGGTGTCGCGCAGCAGTCGGTGGCAACCCGCGGACGCGGGGCTCGTGACGGGGCCGGGCACCACTCCGACAGGGCGGCCGAGATCCGATGCGTGATTCGCCGTGTTCAGCGCGCCACTGCGCCACCCCGCCTCCACGACGACCGTGGCGTCCGACATCGCGGCGATGAGCCGGTTCCGGGCGAGGAAGCGCCACTTCGTCGGCGACCCGCCGCACGGGACTTCGCTGACGACGGCGCCTGTGCGCGCGATGGCGTCGATGAGCTCCAGGTGACCGGCCGGGTACGGGCGATCGACGCCGCCCGCCATCAGCGCCACGGTGAGTCCCGCGGCATCGAGCGCCGCGCGGTGCGCCGCGGCGTCGATCCCGTAGGCGGCTCCGGAGACGACCCCGAGCCCTCGCTGAGCCAGATCCGACGACAGCTCCCTGGCGACGTGCTCCCCGTATCCGGTCGCTGCCCGCGCACCGACCAGCGCGATCGACGCGTGGAGTCGCGTCAGGGTCGCGGGATCCCCCCGCACCCAGAGGCACAGCGGTGCGTGCGGTCCGAGGTCGTCGAGCCCGCGCGGCCAGCACGTCTCGCCCGGCAGGATCAGACGGACTCCGCTCGCCGCCGCGCGGTGCAGCGGCAGGTCGAGCTCGTCCTGGACGAGCCGCGGGCGCCAGCGCGCCACCGCGTCGGACCACTCCTTCGGGCTCACGCCCGCGGCATCCTGCCCGTTCTCCTCGGCCAGCACGAGACCCAGCGCATCGACGGCTCCCCTCGCCTGGACGAGCGCGCCGGCGACCCGGTCGCCGCCTTCTGCGAGGCCGCTCCAGACCGCGGCTGCATAGACGACGTCGGGATCGACGTCGTCGCCGGGCATCAGTGGCGCGACCAGGGCCCGCCCGTGCGCGGCGGAGTACGTGAACCGAGTCATGTGCGGATGCCCTTCTTGAGGTAGAGCGCCCGACCGATGTCGTCGAGCGCGAGCCGATCGCGACCCGCCAGGGTGGCGCACGCCCACGCGATCCGCAGGACGCGGTCGTAACTGCGCAGCGTGAGAGTGCCCCGCGCGAGGGCGTTGTCGAGCGGCCTGCGGACCGCGGGCTCCGGGGCGAACGGCCCCTGCCGCAGCCATGACCCCTTGATCTGGGACGTCGTCCGCCAATCGGTGTCGCGCAGGATCCAAGCGGCCCGGTCGCGCGCTTCGATGACGCGTTCCCGCGCCGCCGCCGTCGTCGTGACCGACCCCGAGCTCATGTGCGCGACGGAGACGCGGGTCATCGCGAGCTCGATGTCGACCCGATCGAGGAGAGGCCCGGACAGCTTGCTCTGGTAGCGACGGATCGCATAGGGGGCGCACGTGCAGGAGCCGCCGCGCACCCCGTAGTCGCCGCACGGGCACGGATTAGTCGCGAGGACGAGTTGAAACCGCGCGGGGAATTCCGCAGTCTGCCCCGAGCGGTGGATCTCGATGTACCCGTTCTCCAGCGGCTGGCGCAGGGCATCGAGTGCGCTTCCCGGGAACTCCCCCGCCTCGTCGAGGAAGAGCACGCCCTCCGTCGCGCGCGCGATCGCGCCGGGGCGGATGATGCGCGACCCTCCCCCGATCAACGCGGCGACGCTCGCAGTGTGGTGCGGGGCCTCGAAGGGAGGCAGGTGCGAAAGCGATGTGATCGGGTCGCCCGACAGCGATCGGACGGAGGCGACGGCGAGCGCCGCGTCGCGGTCGAGCGGGGGGAGGATGCCGGGAAGGCGGCGGGCGAGCATGGTCTTCCCCGCACCCGGAGGGCCGCTCATCATGATGTGATGCCCGCCGGCCGCCGCCACGAGCAGCGCGTCGACCGCCTCGCCCTGGCCGATGACCTCGGAGAGGTCGAGGTGCTCGCCGCGCTCCTCGGGCACGGGAGCTTCGGGCGGGATCGCGGCGACCTCGGGGACGTCGACCTCTGCTCCGTGAAGCCGCGCCACCTCGGCGAGCGTCGCCGCGCCGGTGACGCGCATGTCCTCGACGAGCTCGGCTTCCCGGCGGTTCGCCTCCGGGACCACGACCCGGGTGAAGCCCCGCCGATGCGCGGCGATCACGGCGGGAAGGACGCCCGGCACAGGGCGCAACCGCCCGTCGAGACCGAGCTCGCCCAGATGGACGGTCGTCGCGACGGACGCCGCATCCATCCCGCCCTCCGTCGCGAGCGACGCGATCGCGATCGCCAGGTCGAATCCGGCGCCCTGCTTGGGAAGGCCGGCCGGCGAGAGGTTGACGGTCAGGCGTCTTCGCGGCAGCGGCAGCTCGCTGTTGTCGCATGCGTTGTGCACGCGCTGGACGGCTTCGCCGAGAGCCTTGTCGGGCAGCCCGATGATGCGGAACTCGGGCGTCTGCTTCGACAGATCGGCCTCGACCTCGACCATCGTGCCTTCGAGCCCGGTCAGCGCCACCGACCAGGTGCGCGCGACGGTCACCGCAGGTCTTCCAGGTGCACGAGCCGTGCTGTGGCCGGGTCGGGCCCGGTGATCGCGATCGCATCCAGGCGCAGCTCCCCGGCGTCGGGATGCGAGCTGCGCCACGCCGCGGCGAGACCCCACAGCCGTGCACGCTTGCGGGCGTCGATCGCCTCCAGCGGATCGCCGAAGAGGTCGCCGCTCCGTGTCTTCACCTCGACGACGGCGATGACGCCGCCGCGCTCGGCGACGATGTCGATCTCACCGCCGCGGGTGCGCCAGTTTCGGTCGAGGATGCGGTAGCCCGCCGCTCGCAGATGGTCGGCTGCGCGGTCCTCGCCCGCGCGACCCAGGTCGTCCTTCGCTGCCATGCCCGACATGCTGGCAAGGCGGGACAGGCGCCGACGGCCGAATCCGGGCGCTGTCAGCAATCCGCCGAAATCGGCGGCACAGCCGGACCTGGGGAGGAGACGTCAGCTGTCGAGCGACAGCTCTTCGGGCAGGTGGAAGTCGCGCCGCGACAGCTCCTCGACGTTGACGTCCTTGAACGTCAGCACGCGCACGGACTTCACGAAGCGGTCGGCGCGGTAGATGTCCCACACCCACACATCGGTCATCGAGATCTCGAAGTAGAAGTCGTGCTCCGTGTCGCGACGGACGACGTTGACCTCGTTCGCGAGGTAGAAGCGGCGCTCGGTCTCGATCACGTACTGGAACTGCGAGACGAGGTCCCGGTACTCCTTGTACAGAGCGAGCTCGAGTTCACGGTCGTAGTCGTCGAATTCCTCGTCCATGGTCTGTCCATCCTACGGCGACGGACAGCGCGCCGAGCGCTCAGAAGAGCGTCGGGGCATCTGCGATCGCCCACGAGCGCCGATGGTGGACGCTCAGGCCGTGCACGCGGATCGCCTCGCGGTGCTCGGGACTCGCATAGCCCTTGTTGCGAGCCCACTCGTACACGGGCGCCTGGTCGTGCAGGTCGCGCATGAGGTCGTCCCGCGCGACCTTCGCGATGACGGATGCCGCGGCCGCGCTCGCGCAGTCGCGGTCGGCCTTGATCACCGACCGGACGGTGAGTCCCGTCGCCCCGGCCGCGGTGATGTAGTCGTAGTTGCCGTCGAGGATCACGATGCCCTCCTCGGGCACCACTCCCGCGGCGCGCAGCTCGGCGATCGCCCGGATCGCCGCGTTGCCGAGGGCGCGCATGATGCCCACCTCGTCGATCTCGGCAGCGCTCGCCCAGCCGACGGCGCTCGCGCCGACCCAGGCGGCGGCCCTCGCCGCGACCTCCGGACGGCGCAGCTCCGACACGAGCTTCGAGTCGCGCAGGCCCTGCGGGACGCGCTTGCGCGCGCGCGCCGCATCCACGGCCACCGCGCCCACAGCGACCGGGCCCGCCAGCGCGCCCCGGCCGACCTCGTCGCACGCGACGACGAGCGCGTGCTCGCGCAGGAGCTTGCGCTCCAGGGTCAGCCGCGGCTCGACGACGGTCATGGCGATGGCGTCTTGCTCGGCGCCGGCACCGACGCGAAGACCTCGTGGTGGAAGTCGATCAGCCCGAACCTGTTGAACGGCCACGTGATGACGAAGGCGCGTCCGACGACGTTGTCGAGCGGCACGAAGCCCTTGCCCGGCTCCGCCATGTGGTAGCGGGAATCCTGCGAGCGGTCACGGTTGTCGCCGAGCACCCACAGCGAGTTCGCCGGGACGACGACGTCGAACGGCACGGGCGTCGGCACGCTCTTGCCCGGCTGGACTTTGACGTACGACGTCTCGTCGATGGGCGTGCCGTTCACGGTGATCTGGCCGACGGCGTTGCAGCAGACGACGTGGTCGCCCGCGACGCCGATCACGCGCTTGATCAGATGGTCGTCGCTGTCCGGCGCGGACAGGCCCACGAGCGACAGCAGCCAGTCCCCCGCCTCGACGACGAACGGGCGTGCGGGCGCCGTGCTCGGCGGAAGCCAGCCGCCCGGATCGCGGAAGACGACGACGTCGCCCTTCTGGTACGGCGAGAAGCGCGGGGTGATCTCGTCGACCAGGATGCGGTCCTGCACCTGCAGCGTGTCCTCCATCGACGCGGACGGGATGTAGAACGACCGCACGAGGAAGGTCTTCACCACGAGCGACACGAGGATCGCCACGGCCACGATCACGACGATGTCGCGCAGGAGTGAGACCCATCCGCGTCGGCGCGAAGCTGTGGAGGTGGAGCCCGTGGCGGGGTGTGCGGCCGACCCGGCGGAGTTCTCGGTCGTCATGGCATCCTTCGCGCGCGTTCGACCGCGTCCTGCGATCGGGTCCCTCAAGGGTCGCACATCCTCCGGCCCGGAACGCACCGAGGATCGCCGCATCCATCTGCGAAACCACCCAGAAACGACGAACGCCCCGGCATCGCCGGGGCGTTCGTCTGGGAGGCGGACTCAGTTGTCGCGCTTCTCCTTGATCTTGGCCTTCTTGCCGCGCAGGTTGCGGAGGTAGTACAGCTTCGCGCGACGCACGTCACCGCGGGTGACGACCTCGATGTGGTCGATCACCGGGGAGTGCACCGGGAAGGTGCGCTCGACGCCCACCTGGAAGCTGATCTTGCGGACGGTGAAGGTCTCGCGCACGCCGTCGCCCGAGCGGCCGATGACGACGCCCTGGAAGACCTGGATACGGGAGCGGTTGCCCTCCGTGATGTTGACGTGCACCTTCACCGTGTCGCCGGGGGCGAACTCGGGAATGTCGGAGCGGAGCGAGGCCGCGTCGACGGCGTCGAGGATCTGCATGATCTTCACTTCCTGCAGCCGCCACAGGTCGACTGCGAGATGTCGTTGGGAAAAGGATGTCGGTGCCCCGGACCGCCGGCAAGGCCAGACGGCGTGATTCCCCTGAGGCAGAACCTTTCAGGGCACAAACATCCATTCTGCCATGGATGACGCGTGCGGCAAAAACGTCAGGGAGCCGACGGCGGCTTCGCCTCGGTGATGACGATCACCTCGGGATCGGCGACGGTTGCCGTGGGCGACGACGTCGGCTGCTCCGCGGGGATGTAGCCCACTCCGGTCGACGTGTAGCGCACGATGGCCGTCGGCTTCGCCTCCCGCCACAGCTCCCACAGCACGAGCCACAGGAGCCCGACGAAGACGAACACCGTGAGGATGAAGACCGGCGCCCACCACGTCGTGTTGTAGAAGCCGAGCGAGATCGTCAGGCAGTGCCAGATCGTGAAGCCCGCGACATCCCACCAGGACACGGCGCGCTGCGCCCGCACCGTCCCCCGCGCACGCACGAGCAGAGCGAGGATCATCTGGCCGATGAAGACCGACGGGATCGCGAGGAACAGGACCCACACGAAGGCCCAGCCGCCCCGGCTGAAGATGAGCCACGCGACGAACAGCCACAGCGGCAGGATGAAGGCCGACGGGAAGAGCCACCCGAAGAAACCACGCCGCAGCCACATGCCTCCGATGGTACGCCGGAGGCTCACGCTCCGGAGCCCTCCGGGCGCCGCGCGGGGCATCCTCACAGCGATCGCACGCCGTATCCGCGAGAATGGATCGGAACGGAAGGAACCCGATGATCGAGTTGCGCACCCCCGCCGAGATCGAGCAGATGCGACCCGCCGGCCGCTTCGTCGCCGAGACGCTGGCGACCCTGCGGGATGAGACGAAGGTGGGCACGAACCTCCTCGCGATCGACCGTCGCGCGCACGACCTCATCCGCCGTGCGGGCGCGGAGTCCTGCTATATCGACTACCACCCGTCGTTCGGCGCGAGCCCGTTCGGCAAGGTCATCTGCACATCGATCAACGACGCGGTCCTGCATGGCCTCCCCCACGACTACGCGTTGCGCGACGGAGACCTCGTCTCACTCGACTTCGCGGTCTCGGTGGACGGCTGGGTCGCCGATTCAGCCGTCTCCTTCATCGTCGGCACGCCGCGGGACGAGGACCTCCGGCTCATCGAGACGACTGAACGGGCGCTGGATGCGGCGATCGCCGCGGCGACCGTCGGCAACCGCATCGGCGACATCTCCGCGGCGATCGCCGCGGTCGCGCACGGCGAGGGCTACTCGATCAACACCGACTTCGGCGGCCACGGCGTCGGCCGCGTGATGCACGGCGATCCTCATGTCGCGAACGACGGCAAAACCGGGCGCGGGTATCCCCTGCGCGACGGACTCGTCCTCGCCCTGGAGCCGTGGTTCCTCGCGACGACGGACGAGCTCGTGACCGACCCGGACGGCTGGACCCTCCGCAGCGTCGACGGCTCGCGGGGCGCGCACTCCGAGCACACCGTCGCCATGACGGCGGACGGACCGATCGTCCTGACCGACCGCTCCTACCTCGGCGTCCGCTGAGGCGGGCCGGGCTCAGGTGCCGGCGAGCCCGCCGACCACGTGCACGCGCACGTTGTTCGTCGATCCCGTCGTCCCGGGCGGCGCCCCCGCGATCACGACCACGTGGTCGCCGTCCTGGGCGTGCCCCGTCGACCGCAGGAGGTCGTCGAGCTCGCGGATGAGCCCGTCGGTCGTCTCAGCGAGCGGAACAACGTAGGGCTGAACGCCCCACACGAGCGCGAGTTGCGACTGCGTGCTCGTGAGATCCGTGAGGCCGATGATCGGCGTCCCATGCCGCAGTCTCGAGAGCCGGCGGACGGAGTCGCCGGAATGCGAGAACACGCAGAGGTACGAGGCATCCACGAACTCCGCGATCTCCAGCGCCGCGAGCGTGAGCGCGCCCCCCTGCGTGTGCGGTCTCGTGCCGAGAGGCGGAATGCGGTCGAGCCCGTGGTCCTCCGTGGAGGCGATGATGCGGGCCATCGTCTCGACCGTCGCGACCGGATGGGCGCCGACGCTCGTCTCTCCGGAGAGCATGACGGCATCCGCTCCGTCGATGACGGCGTTCGCGACATCCGAGGTCTCCGCGCGCGTGGGCACGGGGTGCTCGATCATCGACTCGAGCATCTGCGTCGCGACGATGACCGGCTTCGCCCATCGGCGCGCGAGTTCGATCGCGTGCTTCTGCACGATGGGAACGGACTCGAGGGCGAGCTCGACGCCGAGGTCGCCGCGGGCGACCATCACGCCGTCGAACGCGTCGATGATCTCCTGCAGCCGATCGACCGCTTCGGGTCGTTCGATCTTGGCGATCACCGGGATCTGGCGCCCCTCCTCGGCCATGACCACCTGTACGCGCAGGACGTCCTTCGGACTGCGCACGAAGGACAGCGCGATGAGGTCGACCCCGAGTGCGAGCGCCCAGCGGACGTCGGACTCGTCTTTCGCGGTCAGGGCCGGCGCGCTCACCGCGACGCCCGGGAGATTGATCCCCTTGTGGTCGGAGACCGTGCCGCCGACCACGACCACCGTGTGCACGCGGACGCCGTCCGTCTCGATCACCCGCAGCCGCACACGTCCGTCGTCGATGAGGATCGTGTCGCCCGGGGCGACGTCCGCAGCGAGGCCTGCATACGTCGTGCTCGCGATCTCGCGCGTCCCGGGGACGTCCTCGGTCGTGATGGTGAAGTCGTCGCCGGGCGCGAGCGGCTGAGCGCCGTCGGCGAAGGCGCCGAGCCTGATCTTCGGTCCCTGCAGATCGGCGAGGATGCCGACGGGGCGACCAGCGGCGGCGGCCGCGCGCCGCACGGACGCGTACGCGGCTTCGTGGGTCGCGCGATCGCCGTGACTGAGGTTCAGCCGGAAGACATCGACGCCGGCGCCGATGAGCGCATCGATCGTCCCGTCGTCCTCCGTAGCCGGTCCGAGAGTCGCCACGATCTTCGCTCGCCGCATGCGGACAGTCTGCCCCCTCGGGCGGCGGCGCACTACTCGCCGGGCATCAGGTCGGGGCGGCGCTCGCGCGTGCGGACGATCTGCTGCGCGCGACGCCAATCCGCGATCGCGCCGTGGTTGCCGCTCAAGAGGATCGGCGGGACCTCGTATCCCCGCCACGACGACGGCTTCGTGTACGAGGGGTACTCGAGCAGGCCGTCTTCGTGCGACTCCTCCACGAGGCTCTCGGGGTTGCCGACGACGCCGGGGATGAGGCGGCCCACCGCCTCGATCATCGCCATCGCGGCGACCTCCCCGCCGTTGAGGACGTAGTCGCCGAGGCTCATGAGGCGCACCTCCCCGAGCGTCGCCGCATACGCGAACACGCGCTCGTCGATCCCCTCGTACCGCCCGCAGCCGAAGACGAGGTGGTCGGTCTCGACGAGAGCGCGCGCCGTGCGCTGCGAGAAGACCTCACCGGCCGGAGACGGGAAGACGATGACGGGACGCTCGGACCCCTCGGTCACGGCATCCAGCGCCTCGCCCCAGGGTTCCGGCTTCATCACCATGCCGGCCCCGCCGCCGTAGGGCGTGTCGTCCACGGTGCGGTGCCGGTCATGCGTCCAGTCACGCAGATCGTGCACGCGGACGTCGAGGAGCCCTGCACCCCGAGCCTTGCCGAGGAGCGAGACCTCGAGCACGTCGAAGAAGGAGGGGAAGATCGTCAGGACGTCGATGCGCACCCGTCGATGCTAGCCGGGCGACCCGCCGAGTCCCCGTCCTCACCAACGGTCGCACGCCGATGTGAGGGAACCGTTCGCTGCAGGCAATCCCGCGCCGCCGCGCGCGAAACACCGCCCGCTTAGCGTGGCCGCCACGCCAGGCCCCTCGTGGAACGGAGACGCCATGACCGCGCACATGCACCGACGCGACGTCAACAGCCCGAAACAATCCGCTGACACCCGCGCAACAACGTCCTCGTACGGTGAGGCCATGAGCACCGTCCGCGATCGTCCGGCGCACGTCGTGGTCGTCGGCGCGGGAATGGTCGCCCACCGCTTCGTCGAGAGCCTGCTGAGCCGGTCGGACGGTTCTTGGCGGGTCACCGTCGTCGGCGAGGAGGGGCGGCACCCCTACGACCGCGTCGGTCTGACGTCGTTCTTCTCGGGCTCGACCGCCGACGAGCTCACGCTCGAGCGCTCGGTCCTCGACGACCCACGGGTCCGATTCCTCTCCGGCGACCCGGTGACCCGCATCGACCGGTCCGCGCGACGCGTCACGACACGGACCGGGACGAGCGTCGGATACGACCAGCTCGTGCTCGCGACGGGCTCCTACGCCGCGCGGCTCGCGGTCGAGGGATTCGGCCTCGAAGGATGCTTCGTCTATCGCACGCTCGACGACGTCGAGCGGCTGCGCGCCTTCGTCGAGCGCCGCGCGGAGCAGCTCGCGCGGCCGCTCACCGGCACGGTCGTCGGGGGTGGTCTGCTCGGGCTCGAGGCCGCGGGCGCGCTGCAGGGACTCCGAGTCGCATCCACCGTCATCCAGGCTTCGGACCGGCTGATGTCCGCCCAGCTCGACCTGCCGGCGGGCGACGCGCTGCGTCGACTCATCGAGTCGCGCGGGATCGGCGTGCGCACAGGCGCCATCACGACGCGGCTCGACCCCGACCGCACCGGTCAGGTCACCGGGCTCGAATTCCGCGACGGCACGTACGCGCGCACCGACGTCGTGGTGTTCACGGTGGGGGTGCGTCCTCGCGACGAACTGGCGCGCGCCTCCGGGCTGGATGTCGACCCGCGCGGCGGAGTGCTGATCGACGCCGCCTGCCGGACCTCGGACGAGCGCATCTTCGCGATCGGCGAGGTCGCGAACTTCGGCGGACAGTGCGTCGGGCTCGTCGCCCCGGGCTACGCGATGGCCGAGGTCGTCGCCTCGCGCCTCCTCGGCGGCGACGCCACGTTCCCCGGATACGACCTGTCGGCGAAGCTCAAGCTGTCCGGAGTGGATGTCGCCAGCTTCGGCGACGCGTTCGCGACGACCCCGGGCGCCCTGGACGTCGTGTACTCCGATCCCGTCGCCGGCCTGTACAAGAAGCTCGTGCTCTCCGACGACGCGAAGACACTCCTCGGAGGCGTCCTCGTGGGCGACGCCTCGGCCTACGGCGCGCTGCGCCCACTCGTCGGCGGCGCGCTCGGGGGCGACCCCGCGGCCTATCTCCTGCCCGAGGGCGGCCTCGCCGCACCATCCGGCGACCTCGACGACGACGCACTCGTGTGCTCCTGCAACAGCGTGACCGCCGGAGCCATCCGGCATGCGGTGAGAGACGAGGGGTGTGCCGACGTCGCCGACGTCAAGCGCTGCACCAAGGCGGGGGCCGCCTGCGGCTCGTGCGTCATGACGGTGAAGAAGATCGTGGGCGCCGAACTCGCCGCCACGGGCGCCGTCATGAGCAGCGCGCTGTGCGAGCACTTCGACCTGTCCCGGCGCCAGCTGTTCGACGCCGTCCGGGTGTCCGGACTCACGACGTTCAGCGCGGTCATCGAACGGTTCGGGAGCGGTCGCGGCTGCGACATCTGCAAGCCGACCCTGGCCGGCATCCTCGCGACGCTCGTCCGCGGGCACATCCTGGACGGCGAGAACGCGACGCTTCAGGACACCAACGATCACGTCATGGCGAACCTCCAGAAGGACGGCAGCTACTCCGTGGTCCCCCGCATCCCCGGTGGCGAGATCACACCCGACGGACTCCTGTCGATCGGCGCCGTCGCACGAGACTTCGGGCTCTACACGAAGATCACCGGCGGCCAGCGCATCGACCTGTTCGGTGCGCGGATCGAACAGCTGCCCGAGATCTGGCGGCGACTCGTGGATGCCGGCTTCGAGTCCGGCCACGCGTACGGGAAGGCCCTGCGCACGGTGAAGTCGTGCGTCGGATCGACGTGGTGCCGCTACGGCGTCCAGGACTCGGTCGGCATGGCTGTCCGGCTCGAACTGCGATATCGCGGCCTTCGCTCTCCGCACAAGCTGAAGCTCGGTGTGTCCGGGTGCGCACGCGAGTGCGCCGAAGCACGCGGGAAGGACGTCGGGGTGATCGCCACCGAGTCGGGCTGGAACATGTACGTCGGCGGCAACGGCGGCTTCGCGCCACGGCATGCCGTGCTCCTCGCCGAGGGCCTCGACGACGATGCGCTGATCAGGACGATCGACAGGTTCCTGATGTACTACATCTTCACCGCCGACCGACTGCAGCGCACGGCGCCATGGCTCGAGGAGCTCGAGGGCGGTGTCGACGGCCTGCGCGCCGTCGTCCTGGACGACAGTCTCGGCCTCTGTGCGGACCTCGACGCCGCGATGGCCCGGCACATCGGCTCCTACGAGGACGAGTGGCGCGCGACGCTGGAGGACCCCGACCGCCTCCGGCGGTTCGCCTCCTTCGTCAACGCGCCGACCATGCCGGACCCTTCGCTCGCCTACGCGGCCGAGCGCGGACAGCCGCGACCCGCGACCGCGCAGGACCGAGCCGACGGACACGTCGTCATCGCCGGAACGACGCTGGAGGTGCGCCGATGACATGGACCGACACGATCGATTCGCAGACGGATGCCCCCTCATGGGTGCACGTCTGCTCGCTCTCCGACCTGGAAGTCGAACGCGGACGCGCCGCGCTCGTCGGCGAGGAGCAGGTCGCGCTCTTCCTGACGCACGGCGGTCGGGTCCACGCGATCGCGAATCTCGACCCGTACTGCGGTGCGCATGTCATCGCGCGCGGCATCGTCGGCACGCGCGCGGATGCCCCGACCGTCGCCTCCCCCATGTACAAGCAGGTCTTCGACCTGCGCACCGGCGTGTGCCTCGACACGCAGGGGAAGGAGCGTCACGACCTGCGGGTATGGCCCGCGGCCGTCGACGACGGCGAGGTCTTCCTCCGCATCGAGGCGGTGCGATGACCCGGATCGGGCGTGTCGATCTCATCGGCGGTGGCCCCGGCCCCCTCGACCTCTTGACCCTGCGAGCATGGCGGCGGCTCACGGATGCGGACGTCGTCGTGATGGACCGGCTCGGGCCGGTCGACATCCGGAGCGAGCTGAAGCCGGACGCGGAGGTGATCGATGTCGGCAAGCATCCAGGACACCACCCCGTGCCCCAGGACCGGATCAACGCGCTCCTCATCGATCGCGCGCGCGCCGGCCTCCACGTCGTGCGGCTGAAGGGCGGCGACCCCTTCGTCTTCGGACGCGGCGGCGAGGAGGTCGCCGCGTGCCTCGCCGCCGGCATCCCCGTCGAGGTCGTGCCGGGGATCACGAGCGCCGTCGCGGTCCCTCAGGCCGCGGGCATCCCCGTCACGCACCGCGGCGTCGCGACGGCCGTCCACGTCGTCCACGGGCAGACCGAGCTCACCGCCTCGACACGTGCGGCGCTGCGCGACGAGCAGGTGACGACCGTCATCCTGATGGGCGTGAGCGCGCTCCCCCGGATCGTCGCCGACGCGCTCCGCGCCGGTGTCCCCGCCGACCGCCCCGTCGCGATCGTCGAACGCGGCCATCATCACGATCAGCGGACGACGCGCAGCACGCTCGGCGACATCGTCCTCGACGCGGGGCGCACACGCATCCGCAACCCGGCCGTCATCGTGGTCGGCGACGTGGCGCGCGCCGATCTGCTCCTTCCTTCGGCCGGGGTGGCGAACGGGGTCGTCCCGTGACGTCCGCGCCCCGACCTCCGCTCTCGACCGTCCTCGCAGGCTGCACGATGGTGATCGCCGTCGACCGGCGCGCGGGCGAGCTGGCCGCCGCGCTCGAACGGCACGGTGCTGTCGTACGGCACGCGCCGGCCCTGACGATCCTCCCCCACATCGACGACGAGACGCTGCTCGCGCGAACGCGGGAGCTCATGGAACACCGGCCCGACATCGTGGTCGCCACCACGGGGGTGGGCTTCCGCGGGTGGATGGAGGCCGCTGACGAGGCCGGGCACCTCGACGAGCTCCTCGCCGCGCTCCGTGGGGCTCGCATCGTCGCGCGCGGCCCGAAGGCCCGGGGCGCCATCCAGCAGGCGGGACTGACGGCCGACTGGGTCGCGGAGTCGGAGACCTCCGCCGAGCTGGGCGAGTATCTCCTTGCGCAAGGAGTGGCCGGCCGGCGCATCGCGGTTCAGCATCACGGCTCGGGCGCGGACGGTCTCGACGATCTCTTCGAGGGCGCCGGAGCGGATGTCGTGAGCCTCACCGTGTACCGATGGGGGCCGCCGCCGGATCCCGATGCCGTCACACGCTCGGTGACCGACACCGCGAACGGCGACATCGACGCCGTCCTGTTCACGTCGGCGCCCGGCGCGGCCGCATGGGTCGGCGCGGCCGGCTCTGCGGGCGTCCTCGACGGCATCCGCGCCCTCGTCGACGCGGAGCGCGTCCTCGCGGCCGCCGTAGGACCTATCACCGCGGAGCCGCTCGAACGCGCCGGCCTCATGCCGCTCGTCGCCGAACGCGGGCGCCTGGGCTCCCTCGTCCGGGCCGTGGTCGGCCACTACGGCGCAGGGCGCGCGCCGAGTCGCGAGACTGCCGCGGGCAGGCTCGAACTGCGCAGCTCCGGTGCGGTGCTGGACGGGCGATTCATCCCGCTCTCGCGCACGGGCGCCGACGTCGTGCGCACCCTCTTCGACGCGAACGGCGCCGTGCTGTCGCGCCCCGCCATCCAGCGAGCGCTGCCCCGCTCCGGCGAGAATCCGCACGCGGTCGAGATGGCCGTCGCCCGCGTACGGGACGCGCTCGGCGCCGGTGTCGTGAAGACCGTGGTGAAGCGCGGCTATCGGCTCGACCTCGCCGAGCCTCGTGTTTCGCCGGCGTGACGCGGCCCTCACCGGTCTCGCACCCTCGTCGTGACGAGAGTGTGACCCGGCGGCAACCCCGCGCGTCTCAGGCCGGAACACAGCGTCCCTAGCGTCGTGTCACACGACGAGCCGTGCAGCACGGCGAGAGGAGCACCATGACGACGACGACCGCCCCCGACCGCTCGACATCCGTCCTCATCCACCGCCCCGGCCGTTGGATCCACGGCTGGAACCCGGAAGACGCCGCGTTCTGGAATGCCGAGGGGCGTGCGATCGCCCGGCGCAACCTGGCGTGGTCGATCCTCGCCGAGTTCCTCGGCTTCATCGTCTGGCAGCTCTGGAGCATCGTGGTGGTGCTGCTGCCGGGCGCCGGCTTCACCCTGTCCAGCTCGGAGGCTTTCTGGCTGATCTCCCTGCCGAGCCTCGTCGGCGCGACCCTCCGCTTCCCCTACACGTTCATGGTCGCGCGCTTCGGCGGACGCAACTGGACGATGATCTCTGCCGGTCTCCTCCTCGTTCCGACGATCGCCCTCGGTGTCGTCGTCGCGAACCCGCACACGCCGTTCGCGGTGCTGCTCGGGGTCGCAGCGCTTGCGGGCCTGGGCGGCGGGAACTTCGCCAGCTCCATGGCGAACATCACCTACTTCTTCCCGCAGAGAGAGAAAGGCTGGGCGCTCGGCCTCAACGCCGCAGGAGGGAACCTCGGTACGTCGGTCGCGCAGTTCGCCGTCCCGGTCGTCGTCGCGCTGGGCGCCGGCGCTGCGCTCGGCATGTCGCTGGCCGGGTGGATGTGGGTCCCGTTCATCCTTCTCGCGGTGTGGGGCGCGTGGCGCCGCATGGACAACCTGTCGTCCGCGAAGGCGGATGTCGGCGCCTCCCTCGCCGCGCTTCGCGAGCCGCACCTCTGGATGCTCGCCGTCATCTACATCGGGACGTTCGGCTCCTTCATCGGGTTCGCAGCCGTCTTCCCGAAACTCATCGCGGATCAGTTCCCGACGTACTCCAGCATCCAGGTCGGTGGGGCGACAGTCTCCCTCGCCTTCCTCGGCGCTCTCATCGGGTCGCTCGCCCGGCCGTGGGGCGGACGCCTCGCCGACCGACTGGGAGGTGCCCGCGTGACGGTGGCCGCGTTCGCCGTCATGGGTTGCGTCGCCGGCGCGGTCGTCTGGACGATGCCGCTGCACAGCTTCTGGATCTTCCTCGGCGGCTTCCTCGTCCTCTTCGCCGCGGCCGGAGCCGGGAACGGGTCGACGTACCGGATGATCCCCGCGGTCTTCGCCGCGCGGGGGCTGCCTCAGCGCCAGGCGGCCGCGGCCCTCGGCCTCGTCTCGGCGATCGGCGCGTACGGCGGGTTCATCATCCCGCAGGCCCTCAACGCCGCTCGCCTGGCGAGCGGCTCGTACACCGCAGCCTTCGTCGGCTTCGTCGTCGCCTATGCGATCCTGCTCGCGCTCACACTCGTCTTCTACGTGCTGCCGCGGCGCTCGCTCCGGATGCAGCGGATCTAAGCCTCCGCGCGGGGCGGGCCGTCTCCGGACGGCCCGCTCACGCATTCGTCAATAGACGTCGCGACGGTAGCGTCCCTCGGCCATGAGCGAGCCGGGGAAGCCGGCCGCATCCGTCTCGGACAGCCCGCCGTGGCGCCGTGCGATGAGCGCGAGCGCGGCGTCCACGTCCTTCGCCATGCGGCTCGCGTCGCCGCACACGTAGAAGTGCGCACCGTCCTGCAGCCATCGCCACAGCTCGACGCCGTGCTCCAGAATCCTGTCCTGCACATAGATCTTCCGCCGCTGGTCGCGCGAGAATGCGACGTCGAAGCGCGTGAGGAAGCCGTCGTCACGCATGCCCTCGAGCTCATCCCGGTAGTAGAAGTCCGTCGCCTCGTGCTGCTCGCCGAAGAACAGCCAGTTCCGCCCGGTGTGCCCGTCCGCGCGACGATCGTGCAGGAAGCCGCGGAACGGCGCGATCCCCGTGCCGGGGCCGACCATGATCATCCGCGCGTCGGGATCGGCAGGCGGACGGAACGAGGACGACCGGCGGAGGAACACCGGCGCGCCGGCGCCGTCAGCGAGGAACGTCGAACAGACTCCGCCCCGGGGGCGACCGGACTCGGTCTCGAACCGCACGATGGATGCGGTCAGCTGGACCTCGCCGGGGCTCTCCTTCGGGCTCGACGAGATCGAGTAGTGGCGCGGCTGCAGGCGTTTGAGGACCGTCATCCACTCCTGCGTGCTCGCAGCCACCGGGAAGTCGCGCAGGAGGTCGACGGCTTGCGTGCGCCACAGGTACTGCTCGAGCCTGCTCTTGTTCTCGCGACGAAGCAGGGTGGCGAGCGTCGCATCCGCGTTGCGGGCGGCGACGAACGCGAGGAGGTCGGGGGTGACGGCGGTGATGTCGAGGCCGGCCAGCGCATCGACGAGGAAGCGCTCCGCATTGTCGACCTCCACGATGCTCCGCGGGACAAGACCCGTCGCATCCAGCCATTCGGCGATCGTGGCGGACGTGTTCGCACACACGACGCCGAGCGCGTCTCCGGCATCGTACGAGACCCGGGCGTCGGCGATGTCCAGTCCCAGCTGCCGCACCTCCTTCGCCGAGCCCGGACCGCTCAGCAGCACGTTCGTGACGAGTTCGGCGTGGACCGGATTGTCGCGCGTGAACAGACGCTTCACCGCAGGGGCCGCAGAGGCGGGAGCCGCCGGTACGCCGGGAGCGAGCTCTGCGATCACGCGGTCGATCCATGCGGCGGCGCGGTCGGCGTAGTCCGGTTCGCAATCCACGCGCGGCAGGAGTGCGGTCGCGCCGAGCGCGCCGAGGCGCGTGTCGAGCCCGCGCCCGTGGCCGCAGAAGTCGTCGTAGTTCGGGTCGCCGATCGCGAACACCGCATAGTCGAGGCCGTCGAGGCGCGGACCTTCCGCCGTCGAGAGCTGACCCCACAGGTTCGCGGCGTTGTCCGGGGGGCCTCCGTCGCCGAACGTCGAGGTCACCACCAGCAGCGTGTCGAGCTCCGAGAGATCGTCGACGGACATGTCCGCCATGCTGACGGAGCGAGCCGGGATGCCGCGTCCGGCGAGCGTAGCGACGGACGTCGCCGCGAGTTCCTCCGCCGTTCCGGTCTGCGAGCCCCACATCACCGTCACGCCGGCGGGCTCCCCCGAGCCGGCCGCCACGACCGGCGAAGCGAGCACGGGGCGCGCGGCGGGAGCCAGCCGCCGGAGGGCGACCGCGGCATGCTTGAACTCCGGTTGGAGGGACACCGGGTCGACGGCATCGCTCGTCACGGCGTTGACGGCGTGCTGCCCGTCGCTCCAGTGGAAGGGCGCGAAGCAGCATCCGGGGCGCACGCGCTCGGTGACGACGGCCGGCAGGACGGCGGTCCCGCGGCGCGAGGCGATCTCCACGAGGTCGCCTTCGGAGATGCCCAGCGTGCGGGCATCGTCAGGATGGATCTCGACGAACGGGTCGGGTGCGAGCCGCGTGAGCTTCTCGATGCGCCCCGTCTTCGTCATCGTGTGCCACTGATGCTGCAGACGCCCGGTGTTCAGGACGAACGGGTGCTCGTCGTCGGGCAGGTCCGAGGGGCCGAGGTGCGGACGGGCGAGGAACTGCGCGCGCCGCGACGGCGTGGCGAAGGCGAGCCGAGGCGTGGAGCCGTCTGCTTCCCGATGCGGCGTCTGGCTCACCCCGTCGTTGAGGTACCGGATCGGATGCCGCGTCTCGGGGTCGTCGGGAGGTGCAGGCCACTGCACGGGTCCGGTGCGGAGCCGCTCGTGCGTCACCCCACGGATATCCCACCCGGTCCGCGGGTTCCAGAAGCGCCGGCTCTCGTCGAAGACCTCGGCTGCTGTGTCGAACGCGAAAGCCTCGCCGTAACCCATCTCCTCCGCGACACGGCAGATGATCGCCCAGTCCGGCAACGCGTCGCCGGGCGGATCGATCGCACGCTCCACGAGATTCATCGTGCGATCGCTGCCGACCATGACCCCCTCCGACTCCACCCACAGAGCGGCGGGAAGCAGCACATCCGCATAGCGCGCGGTCGCGGTGTCGGTGAAGACGTCCTGGACGATGACGAGATCGGCCGACTCCAGTCCAGCGATCACGTTCGCACGGTTCGCCACCGACGCGACGGGGTTCGTGCAGATGATCCAGACCGCCTTGATGTCTCCCGCCGCGATCGACCGGAACATGTCGACGGTCCCGCGCCCGGATTCAGCGCGGATCGTCCCCGGAGCAAGACCCCAGACCTCCTCGACGAACGCGCGGTCGTCGGCATCCAGCGCGTTCCTCTGCCCCGGGAGCCCTGGCCCCATGTATCCCATCTCGCGCCCGCCCATGGCGTTCGGCTGACCGGTGAGCGAGAACGGTCCGCTGCCCGGGCGACAGATCGCGCCCGTGGCAAGGTGCAGGTTGCAGATGGCGTTCGTGTGCCACGTGCCCTGCGTCGACTGGTTCAGACCCATCGTCCACAGCGTCATCCACTCGTCCGCATCCGCGATCCAGCGCGCGGCCGTGCGGATGTCGGCCTCGTCGAGTCCGGTGATCTCCGCAACGCGTGCGGGCGGATAGTCGGCGAGGAACTCGGGCATCCCGCCCCAGCCATCGGTGTGAGCGGCGATGAAGTCGGCGTCGATCGCGCCGCCGACGACCAGGAGATGGAGGAGGCCGTTCAGGAGCGCCAGATCCGTTCCCGGCGCGATCGGCAGGTACAGGTCGGCGCGGTCGGCGGTCGCCGTGCGACGGGGATCGACGACGATCAGCTTCGCGCCCTGCTTCAACCGGTCCGCCATCCGCAGGAACAGGATGGGGTGGCAGTCGGCCATGTTCGAACCGATGACGAGGAACAGGTCGGCGACATCGATGTCCTCGTAGGAACCCGGCGGGCCGTCCGCGCCGAGGGACTGCTTGTAGCCGCTCCCCGCCGACGCCATGCACAGCCGCGAGTTCGACTCGATGTGGATGCCGCCGATGCAGCCCTTCACGAGCTTGTTCGCGAGGTACTGCGCCTCCATCGACATCTGGCCCGACACGTACAGGGCGACCGCATCCGGACCATGCTCATCGATGATCGCCCGCACGCGCGCACCGGTCTCGGCGATCGCTTCGTCCAACCCCGCCGCGGCCGCGGGCTCCTCACGGGTCGGGCGGACGAGCGCGGTCGTGAGGCGACCCGGCGCTGCCATCAACTCGACGTGGGTCGCACCCTTGGTGCACAGGCGCCCGCTGTTGGCGGGATGCGTCCGGCTCCCGATGACCTTCTCGACCCTGGGTCCGTTCGGACCCGGCGCCGCTGTGACGGCGACACCGCACCCGACGCCGCAGTACGAGCAGACGGCGTGCGTGACGGGCTTCATGGCCCGATGATCGCGAAACCATGTTCCGGAGCGCGTTCGCGCGGATTAAGTCGCCGTCACGACAGACTCACGCGACTCGCGCGCAGGATGTGAGGGATCAGGCCTCGGCCGACTCGCCCTCGGCGGATGCATCGCCTGCGGCGGATGCATCGCCTGCGGCGGTATCGGCGGCGTCCTCGGCGGGCCCCGACTCGTCCTCATCCGACGCGGCGAGGTCTTCGAACAGACCCGGCGGCGGCGTCACGACGACGCGACCGGCGGCGATGTCCACCTCGGGGACGATCGCCTTCACGAACGGAACGAGCACTTCGCGATCGCCGCTCTTGACGATGAGGAGATCCTGTGCGGGGAAATGGTCGACGCGCAGGACGCGGCCGACGGAGGCGCCGTCGCGGACGACGTCGAGCCCGACGAGCTGGTGGTCGTACCAGGCGTCGTCCTCCGACGCCTCCTCTGCGGAGTCCTGGTCGATCCAGAGGATCGCACGGACGAGGCTCTCCGCCTCTGTCCGGTCGTCGACGCCCTCGAGGAACACGACGGGGTGCGAGTTCATCCAGCGGAATTCGCGGATGGTGACGGACTTGCCGTGCCACGGCGAGGACTCCGGCACCTGCAGGGTGAAGACGGCCCCAGGGACGAAGCGCCCATCCGGGTCGTCGGTGTAGAGCTCGAGCTTCAGGGCGCCCTTCAGGCCATGGGCCTTCAGGAGGCGCCCCACGCGCAGCTGCGTGCGCGCGGGCTTCGAGTCTGGGGAGTTGCGCGGGACCTTGACCTCGGCCATCAGTCGTCCGCGACGTCGACGCGCACGCGGCGGCCGTCAGCGAGGGCGGCGATGAGGGTGCGCAGGGCCTTCGCGGTTCGGCCGCCGCGCCCGATCACCCGGCCACGGTCGTCGGCGTGCACGTGCACCTGCAGCACGTCCCCGCGGGACGACGTGGACGAGACGATCCGCACGTCTTCGGGATGATCGACGATCCCCTTGACGACGTGCTCGAGCGCGGCGGCCAGCACGATTATTCGGCCGACTCGGTCGACTCGGCCTCGGCGGCCTCGTCCGCAGCCTCGACGGGAGCGGCCTCCTCGGCCTTCTTCTCCGCCTTGGGCTTGATGACCGACTTCTTGGCGGCGTCGACGGAGAACTCCGACTTGGCCTCCTTGGTCTTCACCGTCGAGACGGCGTTCGCGTCGCCCTTGAACTTGCCCCAGTCGCCGGTCAGCTTGAGGATGGCGAGGACCTGCTCGGTCGGCTGCGCGCCGACGCCGAGCCAGTACTGCGCACGGTCGGAGTCGACCTCGATGAACGAGGGCTCCTCGGTCGGGTGGTACTTGCCGATCTCCTCGATGACGCGACCGTCGCGCTTGGTGCGCGAGTCGGCGACGACGATGCGGTAGTACGGGGCACGGATCTTGCCGAGCCGCTTGAGACGGATCTTGACAGCCACGATTCTCCTGAATGGTGTGTGTGAACGTTGAACGTCGCCAGAAGCGTGGGGTGCACACCCGGCGGAAGCTCGAGAGTCGGCCCGCTCGCCGGATTAGAGGGTCGGGCGGCGGTCCAACCATCAATTCTGCCAGATCGCGACGGGTGCCGCGAACACGCGTGTCGCTCGGGCCGCGGCGAGTCGTGCGGAAAGTCTGGTGCAATGTCACACATCACCCGGATACCATGGTCGGCATGACGGAGATCCTCTCGGCACTGACGACGGTGGATGCGGCATCCCTCCGCCGTCGCCTCTCCATGGGTCGCGCGATCCGCGCGCTCCAGGAGACGCTCGAGGGCGGATTCGATCCGCAGGACGACAGCCCGCGCACGATCGTCGACGTCGACGCCGGACAGCTCCTTCTGATGCCCGGCCGGGTCGGCCCGCTCGTCGGCCAGAAGCTCGCCACTGTCGCACCGGGCAACCCCGGGCGGGGGCTCGACCGCATCCAGGGGCTCTACATCCTGATCGACGGCGAGACCCTGACGCCGACCGCGCTCATCGACGGCACCGAGCTGACGGCGCTGCGGACGCCCGCCGTGTCGGCGGCTGTCGCCGACGTCGTCGCGGCGCCGGATGCGATGCGCCTCGTCGTCTTCGGCACCGGTCCGCAGGGCGTCCGCCATGTCGGGGCGATGCGCGCCATCCGTCCGATCGAGCACGTCCGGTTCGTCGGGCGCGACCCGGAACGCGCGGCGCGGGCCGTCGCCGACGCGTCCGCACCCGGACTCGACGTCGCCGTCGGCTCCCCCGACGAGCTCGTCGAGGCCGACATCGTCGTGTGCGCGACCACGGCACGGACTCCGGTGGCATCCTTCGACGCGCTCGCCGACCGTGCCGTGGTCGTGGCGGTCGGCTCCCACGAGCCGGACGCACGCGAGCTGCCTGCCGACCTTCTCGGCCGCTCTCACGTCATCGTCGAGTCGCGCGCCGTCGCGCGCACCGAGGCCGGGGACGTCATCCAGGCGATCGCGGAGGGGCCCTTGACGGATGCCGAGCTCTTCACCTTCCACGACGTGTTCGGCGGCCGCATCCCGCCGTCCGACCGTCCCCGCGTCATCAAGACCTGCGGGATGGGCTGGCAGGACCTCGTCGTCGCGCACGCGGCGATGAGACGAGAGGACGAGGGAGCGCGATGATGCGCTGGAGCTGCGAAGACTGGCACACCGCGGGCGAGCCGTTCCGGATCGTGACGGATGTCCCCACGGACGGTGCGACGGTCGCCGAACGTCGCGTGGCGGCGATGACCGGTCACGCGGACGAGGTACGACGGTTCCTGTGCCTCGAGCCGCGCGGGCACGACGACATGTACGGCGGGTTCATCACCCCGCCCGACGACGACGGCGCGGACTTCGGCGTGCTCTTCTGGCACAAGGACGGCTTCTCCACCGCGTGCGGGCACGGCACGATGGCGCTCGGCGCCTGGGCGGTGCACCGCGGCATCGTCGCAGCGCCGGATGACGGCGAGGCGATCGTCTCGATCGACGTGCCGAGCGGACGCGTGCAGGCGCTTGTGCAGCGCGCCGGCGGACGCACCGTCGCGATCGTCTTCCGCAACGTGGAGTCGCGGGTGCTGGCACGAGGAATCCCCGTGCAGACCTCACTGGGCGAGGTGACGGCGGACCTCGTCTTCGGCGGTGCGGTCTACGCCACGCTGCCCGCCGCATCCCTCGGCCTCGAGGTCACGCCCCCGCACACCCCTGACCTCATCCGTCTGGGCCGCGAGATCAAGTGGGCGCTCAACGAGCATCCCGCAGCCCAGCTGACCGACGATCGCCTGTCGGGCGTCTACGGCACGATCCTCGTCGACGACCTCGGTCGGACGGCCGACGGCCCGCATCAGCGCAACGTCACCGTGTTCGCCGACGGAGAGGTGGACCGCAGCCCGTGCGGGTCGGGCACCGCGGCGCGCATCGCGCTGCTCGCCGCGACCGGAGAGCTCGCCGAGGGCGAGACCCTCACCCACGACTCGATCATCGGCACGACCTTCCTCGGCCGCGTCGCGGAGCGGACCGACGAGGGGGTCATCCCGGAGATCACAGGACAGGCCTTCCGGGTCGGCACGGTCGACTTCGAGCTCGACCCTGCCGACCCGCTGGCCTCGGGGTTCAGCCTGCGCTGAACGTGCATCCTCGTCGCGGTCAGTGCGCCCCGGTGAGGGCTCCCCACTTCTGGGAGAGACCGGCGGGGCTGCGGCGCTGCGGGACGCCCCACGGGTTGTCGTCGCGCAGCGGCGGCGGGAGGAGTTCCTGCGGTGCGCCCTGGTAGGCGACGCCGCGCAGGAATCGCGTGATGGCCGCGGTGCCGACGCTCGTGGCATCCGTCGTCGTCGCCGGGAACGGTCCGCCGTGCTGCATCGCGCTCGTGACAGACACCCCCGTGGGCCAGCCGCCGAACAGAACGCGCCCGCTCGTCTCGGCGAGCGCCTCGACGAGCGCGTCGATGTCGTCTCCCGCCGCCGCGTGGACCGTCGAGGTCAGGTTGCCGGGGAACAGCTCGCGGTGGATGGCGGGCAGAGCCGCCGCATCCGGATACTCCACCACGATGGCGAGCGGGCCGAACGACTCCTCGAGGAGCCGGTCCCGCTCGGCGAGCAGGGTGGCGAGGTCGGTGCGCGCGATGACCGGGGTGACGTTGGCGTGCCCCGCGTCGTCGACCCGCACCGTGCCCTGTGACAGGACCGTGACCCCGTCCGTCTCGGACACCTCGTCGCGCCGGCGCGCGAACGCGTCGCCGATGCCGGGGGTGAGCAGGCGATGCTCCGCGACGGCCGCCGCCGCCTCGAGGTCGAGCTCGGTTCCCGCCGGGACGAACAGGAACCCGGGCTTCGTGCACAGCTGCCCGGCGGACCCGGTGACCGAGCCGAGGAAGCCCGCCGCAAGGTCCTGCTCCCTTGCGGCGGCGCCCGCCGTGACGTACACGGGGTTGACGCTGCCGAGCTCGCCGTAGAACGGGATGGGGCGCGGACGCTCCGCGGCGATGCGGGCGAGCATCGTCCCGATGTGCGTGGAGCCGGTGAACGCGGCGGCGCGGATGCGGTCGTCCCGCAGCGCCTCGACCCCGTGCGCCTGCCCGCTGATCAGCTGGAACACGCCGTCCGGCAGGCCCGCGCCGGCCAGCGCACCGGCCACGATCCCCGCCGTCCGCGCGGACAGCTCCGGGTGGCCGGAATGCGCCTTCACGATGACCGGGCAGCCGGCGGCGAGCGCGGCCGCCGAATCGCCGCCGGCGACAGAGAACGCGAACGGGAAGTTCGACGCCGCGAAGTTCAGCACCGGCCCGACCGGCTGCAGCACGCGGCGCACGTCGGGGCGCGGCCCGATCACGTAGTCCGGATCGGCGTCGTCGATGCGCGCATCCAGGTAGGCGCCGTCGACGATCACCTCCGCGAACAGGCGGAGCTGATTCGAGGTGCGCCGGAGCTCGCCGACGAGTCGGGGCTCCCCGAGCCCCGTCTCACGCATCGCGATGTCGATGAGCTCGCCGGCGTTCGCATCGAGCGCGTCCGCCGCGGCGACCAGAGCGGCAGCGCGCTCGCGCGGAGCGGTCTGCGCGAACGGACGGGATGCGGCGGCGGCACGGGCGACGACCTGTTCGATGTCCATGGGATCCTTCCGGGGTTCAGAACACGAAGCCGGCGGGGAACGGATCGTCCTCGTCCAGCATGTATTGGCCGAGCCCGGTGATCCAGGCCCGGCCGGTGATGGTCGGGACGACGGCGGCGATGTCGCCGACCGTCGTCTCCCGGAGCAGTCGCCCGGTGAACTCGGTCCCGATGAACGACTCGTTCACAAAGGGCGTCTCGAGAGCGAGTTCCCCCCGCGCGTAGAGCTCCGCCATCCGCGCGCTCGTTCCGGTGCCGCACGGCGAACGGTCGAACCAACCGGGGTGGATCGCCATCGCGTGGCGGGAGCGCACCGCATCCGAACCCGGTGCGATGAACTCGACGTGGTGCACGTGGTTCGCGCCGTCGATCTCGGGATGGCGAGGCGGACGCTGCGTGTTGATCGCGTCCATGATCGCGAGCCCGGCCTGGACGATGTCGTCCTGTCGCGCGCGGTCGAACGGCAGCCCGACCGCGTCGAGGTCGACGAGCGCGTAGAAGTTGCCCCCGAAGGCGACCGAGTACGAGATCTCGCCGTAGCCCGGCACGTCGATGCGCTCATCGAGGCGCTCGACGAAGCTCGGCACGTTCTCGATCGTGACGCTCTTCGCCTTGCCGTCCTCGACGGTGACGCGCGCGATGACGAGGCCCGCAGGCACGTCGAGCCGGATCTCGGTGACGGGCTCCGTGACCTCGACCATCCCCGTCTCGACGAGCACTGTCGCGACGCCGATCGTGCCGTGCCCGCACATCGGCAGGAACCCGGACGCCTCGATGAAGACGACACCCCAGTCCGCATCATCACGGGCGGGTGGCTGGAGGAGCGCCCCCGACATGGAGGCGTGCCCGCGCGGCTCGTTCATGAGGAACCCGCGCAGGTCGTCGAGATGCTCCATCGCGTACAGGCGCCGGTCGTTCATCGTCGCGCCCGGGATGCGGCCGACCCCGCCGGTGACGACGCGGGTCGGCATCCCCTCGGTGTGGGAGTCGACCGCTTGGAGAACGCGACGAGCGCGCATCAGGCGACCGCCGCGGAACGAGCGGCGAGCGCGGCGAGCGCCCGTTCGGTGTCGGCCGTGACCTGGGCGCGCTGCTCGGCGCTGAGCGGGCCGCGCGGCGGACGGGTCGGACCGCCGTAGGAGTTGCCGCAGATGTCCATCGAGAGCTTGATGGCCTGGACGAACTCGGTGCGCGAGTCCCACCGGAAGACCGTCACGAGCTGCGTGTACAGGTCGCGGGCCTCGAGCCACTTGCCCTCGACGCACAGGTTGTAGAGCTCGACGGCCTCACGCGGGAACGCGTTCGGGTACCCGGCGAACCAGCCGACCGCACCGTTGACCATCAGCTCGAAGAGCACGTCGTCGGCACCGGCGATGATGTCGATGTCGCACAGCTCCTTGATCTCGAACACGCGCCGCACGTCGCCGGAGAACTCCTTGATCGCGACGACCTCCGGGATCTCGGCGATCTTCGCGACGAGCGACGGGACGAGGTCGACCTTCGTGTCGAACGGGTTGTTGTACGCCATGATCGGCAGGCCCGCCTTCGCGACCTCCTCGTAGTGCGCGATGACCTCGCCCTCGTTGGCGCGGTAGATCGTCGGCGGGAGCAGCAGGACGCCGTCGGCGCCGTCCTCGCGGGCGAGCTCGGCCCACTTTCGCGCCTGGTGGCTGCCCACGCCGTGGGCGCCCGCGATCACGATGCCGCGGCCGTCGACGGCTTCGACGGCGACCTGGATGACCTTGCGGCGCTCCTCGTCGGTGAGGGACGAGTACTCGCCGAGCGATCCGTTCGGGCCGACGCCGCGGCATCCGTTGCTCATCAGGAAGTCGACGTGCTGGGCGAACTTGTCGTAGTCCACCGCGAGGCCGGCGGGCGCCGAGGCGTCCTCCTTGAAGGCGAGGGTGGTGGCGACGACGACACCGCCGAGGTCCATGGTCTGGGTGGTCATTTCTGCTCCTTGTGTTGGTGAGTGCTGCTGATGGCGGCGAGTTCGCCGATGCGGACCGAGCCGAGCACGGGCCGCGCGTCGTAGCCGATCGGCGTGCCGGTCAGCTCCTCGACGGTCCGCCCGCAGGTGCGCCCCTGGCAGGCGCCGAGGCCGGCGCGCGTGGCGAGCCGCATGCCGCGGCTCGAGGTGCCGGCGTATTCGACGATGCGGGCGCGTGTGACCGACTCGCAGCGGCAGACGATCGTCTCGTCGTCGAGCCAGGCGGTCCAGCCGGGGCGGACGTCGTGGGTCCGCAGCCGCTCCGCGAACAGTCGCATGCGGCGGCGGGCGGCGAGGGCGCCACGCATGCGGTCGTCGGCGAGGTCTCCCCCGGCGGCGGCGAAGCCGGCGACAGCCCCCTCGGCGAGGGCCGCGTCGGCGCCCGCGATCCCGGTGATCTCCCCCGCCGCGTACACGGCATCGACCGTCGTGGCCTGCACGTCGTCCACCGCGACGAAGCGGTCGGAACCGATCGCGCATCCGGCCTGGATCGCCGCCTCCAGTCGTGGTGTGAACCCGTGGCCGAGCGCGACGGCGTCGCACTCGACGATGCGCTCGGTGCCGGGGATCGGACGCCAGTCGGCGGCCACGCGCTGGATCGCGACGGCTTCGACGCGGTCGTCCCCGTGGATGCGGGTGACGGCACTGCCGAGGCGATACGGCGTCCGGCTCTTCACGAGGCTGCGCGCGTACTCGGCGAGCTCGGGCACCTTCGCGCTGGCGCTGCCCGCCAGCTGCCACGGCGAGCGGCCCCACCCTCTCACGATCGCCCTGAAGCCGGTCGCCTCGACGACCTCGACGACCTCTCCTCCGGCGATGCTGAGACTCGCGGCCACCGGGAGAAGGAAAGGGCCGGCCCCCGCGACGACAGTACAGCGCCCGATGGGGATGCCATCCCGCTTCGCGATCGCCTGCGCAGCACCGGCGGTGACCACTCCGGGAAGCGTCCAGCCCGGGACGGGCAGGGCGCGGTCGTGCGCCCCGGTGGCGATGACGAGGGCATCCGCCTCGATCGTGAGCCCGGTGCGGGCGGTGCCGTCCACGGGTCCGACGAGCGCGTGGACGCGGATGCCGCCCTCGGTCTCGATGCGCCACACACTCGTGCTCCGGTGCAGGGTCACGCGCTCGTCGTGCTCGACGAGATCGCGCAGCCGCTCGAACCGCGCCCACTGGTGCTGCATCCTGCGGTCGGTGAGGTCGGAGTGTCGCCAGAACTGGCCACCGACCCGCTCGCCCTCGTCCAGGAGGACGACGTCCGCCCCGGCGGCGAGCGCGCTCTGCGCGGCCGCCAGCCCTGCGGGGCCGGCGCCAATGACTGCGACCCTGGTCATCGCGCCTCCCTCTCGACGATGTCGCCGTCCACGGCCGGCCGCTGGCACGCGCGCACGCCCTCGACGCCGTTGACGGTGACGACGCAGTCCTGGCAGACGCCGATGCCGCAGAACACCCCGCGTTCCGCGCCGCCGGCCGTCCGCCAGCTGCGGATGCCGGCGCCGAGCAGGACGCCCGCGATCGTCTGCCCGTCGCGCCCGTCGATCGAGTCGCCGTCGAAGCGGATCCCGACGCTCATGCCGCGGCCCTCAGGCTCTCGCGCGTCGGGAGGAACGGCGTCGCATCGAACGGCTTCCCGCCGAACAGCGGCAGTTCGGCGCCGAGAACCGCGTGCGCGATGAGCGCGCCGGTGGTCGGCGCGAGTCCGATGCCCGCGCCCTCGTGGCCGGCGGCGTGGAAGAGACCGGCGACCTCACCGTCCGCGCCGATCGCGGGCAGGTGGTCGGGTGCGTACGGACGGAACCCGAAGTACGTCCGGAGGAGCATGGTGTCGGCGAGGAAGGGGAAGAGCTTCGTCGCCTTCGCGGCGATCTCGGCGAGCGGCGGAAGAGCGGCGGATGCGGAGAAACCGACGCGCTCCCGACTCGAGCCGATGAGCACGGTGCCCGCGTCCGTCGATTCGACGACGGTCGACGTCTGGAGGGCCGCATCCCCGCTCGACACGGCGCCGACGTAGTCGCCGTCGTAGACCTTGTGGAACACGCGCTGCGGCATCGGCGTCGTCACGAGGATCATCCCGCGGCGCGGTCGGATGTCGAGCCGCGATCCGAGGCGCACCGCGACCTCGCCGGCCCAGGGGCCCGCGCAGTTGACGACCGCGTCGACGCCGATGCGCCCCTCGGCGGTGTCGACGGCGACGATCCGTCCGCTGCCGATCTGCGCGCCGGTGACCTCCGTGAGCAGGAGTCGCGCGCCGAAGCGTCGCGCGCGGGCCAGCATGGCCTGCGTCGCAAGACTCGGCTGCACCTGGGCATCGTCCGGATAGTGGATGCCGCGCGCCACCGCCGGGCTGAGGTGCGGTTCGAGCTCGCGCAGCTGCGCCGCATCCAGCGCCTCCGCACGGATGCCGATCCCCCGCTGCGCCCCGGCGAACGCCTCGAGGGCCTCTGCTCCGCCGTCGAATGCGACGACGACGCCGCCCTTCGCCTCGAACTCCGTGGCCGGCTGTCCCGGCGCACGGTCGGCGTCGAGCCGGTCCGCAAGCTCGCGCCATGCCGTGTGGGCGAGGATGGCGAGGTCGGCCTCAGGTCCCGGCGCCTTGTCCGATACGAGGATGTTGCCCTCGCAGCGGCTGGAGGTCTCCGCCGCGACGCCGGCGCGGTCGACGACGACCACGTCCGCGCCGGCCTCGACGAGCGCGAGTGCGCACGCCGCGCCGATCGCGCCTGCACCGATCACCATGACCCGCATGCCGGAATCCTCTCGCATCGTGGTGGTGTGTGACATATTACCTGCTGCGAGCATGCGACGCGCCGGGCGCGCCGCATCCTCTCAGCCGCCGAGGTAGGCCTCGATCACGCGCGGGTCGCTGGCGAGGTCGGCCGCAGGTCCCGACACCGTGGTCGCTCCGGTCTCGACGACGTACGCGCGATGCGCGATCTTCAGCGCTGCCCTCGCGTTCTGCTCGACCAGGAGCACGGTCGTCCCCTGCGCGTTGACGGCCGCGACGATGTCCATCACCTGACGCACGACGAGAGGTGCGAGACCCATCGACGGCTCGTCGAGCAGCAGGAGCTTCGGTCCGCCGATGAGGGCGCGGCCGATGGCGACCATCTGCTGCTCGCCGCCGGACAGGGTGCCGCCCTGCTGCTTGCGCCGCTCGGCGAGCCGCGGCATCAGGCTGTACACCTGGTCGAGCCGCTCGGCCACCTTCTTCTGATCGCCGACGGTGTAGCCGCCGAGGAGGAGATTCTCATGGACGGTCATCGTCGAGAAGATCCGGCGGCCTTCCGGAACATGGATGAGGCCTGCCGACACGATGTTCCAGGGCGACGCCGCGGCGAGATCCATCCCGTCCCAGAGCACCGACCCGGCCTTCGGCCGCACGAGCCCGGAGAGGAGGTTCATGGTCGTGGACTTGCCCGCGCCGTTGTTGCCGAGCAGACACACGATCTCGCCCTCCTCGACCGTGAAGCTCAGCCCGCGGAGGGCGTGCACCCGCCCGTAGTAGACGTCGACGTCGCGCACCTCGAGCGTGGTCATCGGTTCTCCCCCGTTCCTCCGTCGGACGTGCCGCGCTTCTTCTTGCGCGGATCTCCCCCCAGCGCCTCGGCGATCATGTCCGCGGAGACGGTGCCCGTCTTCAGCTTCGTGTCGTCGATCGCCTCCTCGTCGACGCCGAGGTACGCCTCGATGACGATCGGGTCGTGCTTGATCTCGTCGGGCGTGCCGTCGGCGATCTCCTTGCCGTAGTTGAGCACGACGATGCGCTCGGCGAGCTGCATGATGAGCCCCATGTCGTGCTCGATGAGCACGACGGCGACCCCCATGTCGCGGATCTTCCGGATGAGGTCGGCGAGGGCCTGCTTCTCGTTGAAGTTCAGGCCCGCCGCCGGCTCGTCGAGGAGGATCAGCCGGGGGCTCGTGGCGAGCGCGCGGGCGATCTCGACGCGGCGCTGCTCGCCATACGGGAGCTGCGTCACGTAGAGGTCCTCGTCCTCCGTGAAGCCGACGAAATCGAGCCATCCGCGCGCCTCCTGCGCGCACGCCTCCTCCGCACGCCGGTAGCGCGGCAGGTGCAGCAGCGTCGACCAGAAGCCCTCGCGGAGATTCGCGTGCATCGCGGTCTTGACGTTGTCGAGGACGCTCAGCTCGCGGAACAGGCGCAGGTTCTGGAACGTCCGGGCCATTCCCCACTTCGTCACCCGCGAGGGCAGCACGCGATAGAACCCGAAGCTCTGCAGCAGGTTCACGAGCCGCAGGCGGTGCCAGATGCCCGGCACCTCGCGCACGATGTCCCGGCCGCGGAAGACGACCGAGCCCGACGTCGGAAGGTAGAACCCCGAGATGCAGTTGAACGCGCTCGTCTTGCCGGCCCCGTTCGGGCCGATGACGGCGAGGATCTCGCCTTCGCGCACGTCGAAGCTCAGCCCGTCGACGGCCTTCACGCCGCCGAACTGCAGGCGCAGGTCGCGGACCTCGAGAAGCGCGGTCATCGTCCTTCTCCTTCTTCGGCCATCTCGGCGGGGAGACCGGATGCAGACTCCATGACGCTCGGCTCCGCCGGCTCCTCCATGAAGTCGGGCGCCTCAGCCCGGCCCTTCTTCTTGAGCCACGGAAGCACTGCCGTCGCGGGCCAGAGCCCCGCCGGGCGGAACAGCATGACGATGATGAGCATGATGCCGAAGATGAGGTACCGCCACTCGGCGAAGTCGCGCAGCAGCTCCGGCGTCAGCGACACGAACAGCGCACCGATGATGACGCCGGGAGTCGAGCCCATGCCGCCGAGCACGACCGCCATCAGGATCAGCACCGAGTACAGGAACTGGAAGCTGTTCGGGCTGATCGCCGACAGGTGCGTCGCCATGAGCTGACCGGCAAGACCCGCCCAGACGGCCCCGATGACGTACGCGGAGATCTTGGCGATGTAGGTGTTGATGCCCATCGCCTCCGCCGCATCCTCGTCGTCGCGGACGGCCTTCCACGCGCGGCCCATCTTGCCCTTCGCCAGGCGTCCCGCGCCGATGACACCGACCGTGACGACGATGAGCGCGACGAAGTAGTAGAAGACGACGTACGGCGGGAACTGGATGCCGCCGAGGGTGAAGCCGTCGTCGAAGCTCCAGCCGCCGAACGTCCAGGTCGGGATGCCGTGGATGCCGGAGGGACCGCCCGTGACGTCGAGGTTGTTCGCCGTGATGCGGATGATCTCCCCGAACCCGAGCGTCACGATCGCCAGGTAGTCGCTGCGCAGCCGCAGCGTCGGCGCGCCGATGATGATGCCCGCGAGCATGCAGGCGAGGATCGTCGCCGGCAGGGCCGCCCACATCGGCCACCCGAGGGTCGTCGTGAGGATGCCGGAGATGTAGGCGCCGACGGCGAAGAACGCGATGTAGCCGAGGTCGAGGAGCCCCGCGTAGCCGACGACCACGTTCAGGCCCATGCTGAGCATGACGTAGATGAGCGCGCTCGTCGCGATGGACATCGTGTAGCGCGAGGCGTCGATGAACGGCAGCACCACGACGAACACGCACGCGAGCGCGCCGAGCGCACGCATGAATCCGATCTGCGAATTCAGGATGCCGCGCGGCGGCCGGGTCCGCTCGAAGAGCGGGGCGGGTGCCCGCAGGGGCACGTTCTTCAGCGCGAGAGCGAGGTCGCGTGCCATGTCACATCCTCTCCACGACGCGGGCGCCGAGCAGGCCCGTGGGCTTGAAGGTCAGGAACAGGATGAGGAACGCGAACGAGAAGACGTCGCGCCACTCGCCGCCGAACCAGGCGGAGCCGAAGGACTCCAGCATCCCGAGCACGATCCCGCCGAGCATCGCCCCGTACAGGTTGCCGATGCCGCCGATGACGGCGGCGGTGAAGGCCTTGAGGCCGATGACGAAGCCCATGAGGAAGTCGATCGAGCCGTAGTATGCGCCGGCCATCACGCCCGCGGCGCCAGCGAGGGCCGACCCGATGAAGAAGACCGTGGCGATCACGCGGTTGACGTTGATTCCCATGAGCTGAGCACCCACGGGGTCCAGCGCGATCGCACGCATCGCGCGGCCTTCGCGCGTGCGCTCCACGATGTGGGCCAGGACGAACATCAGCACGGCCGAGATCGCGATCAGGATGATCTGCGAGACCGTGATCCGCATGCCGAGGAAGTCGAATCCGGTCGACTCCAGACGGATGGGGAACGCCTCCGGGTTCGGCCCGAAGATCATGCGGATGCCGTACTCCAGCGTGAACGAGACGCCGATCGCGGTGATGAGGACGGCGAGACGCGGGCTCTTGCGCAGCGGGCGGTACGCGATCCGCTCGATGCCGACGCCGATGAGCCCCGTCGTCACCATCGACAGGAGGAGCACGATCAGCAGCATCGGGATCGAGGCGCTCGAGATCCCGAAAGAGTTGAGGACGAAGAACCCGACGAACGCGCCGAGCATGTAGATGTCGCCGTGGGCGAAGTTCAGCAGCTTGATGATCCCGTAGACCATGCTGTAGCCGAGTGCGACGAGGGCGTAGAACGAGCCGACGATCAGGCCGTTCCAGATGAGCTGCATCATGACGGCGGACTCCCTTCCGTTCGAGTGGGCGGACAGCGGGCGGGGGTGGATGCATCCGCCCCCGCCCGTTCGGGAATCAGCCCTGCAGGTCGTCCTTGAGGACGAACTTGCCGGTGGCCGGGTCGATCTTCACGATCACGAAGCCGCCGGCGGACGGCGTGCGCTCCGGTGTGAAGGTGAGCGGGCCGGCAAAGGTCTTGAAGTCCTTCAGCGCCGTGAGAGCGGCGACGACCTTCGTGAAGTCGGTCGAGCCGGCATCCTTGATGCCCTGCGCGGCGACGCGCACGGCGTCGTACGACTGCGTCGAGTACGGCCCGGGCTCGGCGCCCGCGACCTTCTTGTACGAGGCGAGCCAGGCGTCGGCGCCCTTCAGCATGTCCGGCGTCTGCGTGAACGTGCCCACGACGTTGTCGGTGTAGCCCTTGCCCGCGATCTCGGCGAACTTCGCGTCGACGGATCCGTCGCCCACCATGAAGACGCCCGTGTAGCCGGCATCCTTCGCCTGACGGGCGATCAGGCCGCCCTCCTGGTAGTAGCCGGTCCAGTAGACCATGTCGGGCTTCGCGCTCGCGAGCTGCGTGGCGACCGAGGAGTAGTCGTGCTCGCCCGGCGTGATCGTCGCCTTGAACGCGACCGTCTCGCCCGCCTTTTCGGCCTGCGAGCGGAACGAGCTCGCGAGGTCTGCGGCGTACGCCGTCGCGTCGTCGATCGTCGCCACGGTCTTCGCGCCGATCTTCTGCGCGTACTTGAGCGCCGACTCGGCCTGCTGCGTGCCCGTGCCATTGATGAGGAAGGCGCCGGGCATGTTCGCCTCGACGAGCTTGTTCGAGTTCGCGGCGGGGATGATCATCGGGATCTTCGCCGAGTTGAAGATCGGCATCGTCGGGAGCGTCGCACCTGAGCAGTAGCCGCCGACCGAGATGTCGACGCCCTCGGTGACGAGCTTGTTCGCGGCGGCGACCGCCGTCGTCGCGTCGCACGCGTCGTCCTCGACGACGAGCTCGACCTTGCGACCGTCGATGCCGCCCTTGTCGTTGATCTCGTTGATCGCGAGCTGCGCGCCGTACTTCATGTAATCGCCGAACGCCGACTCGCTGCCGGAGAACGGCGCGAGCATGCCCATCTTGATGGGGCCGGACGAACTCGCCGTCGCCCCTCCGCCCGCGAGCCCGCCGGAGCAGCCGGCCGTGGTCAGGACGAGCGCCACTGCGGCGGCGATCTGCATCAGGCGCACACGGCGCCGGGATCCGTTCATCGGGAGAGTTCCCTTTCTGCCTCGTTGCATCGCCGGGAGCGGCGCTGTGTGACATATTACATATCACGCAGCAGGACGCAAGGCGTCGTGAGCAGACCGTGACCTTCCGGCCGCGAATCCGCTCGCGAGGGGAGGGTCAGTCCTCGTCGCGGCCGCTCCACAGGCCCGCGACGTGGCCGATGTGACGACTCATGAGCTCTTCGGCGCCCGCGCCGTCGCCCGCGACCAGCAGGTCGACGAGCGCCCCGTGCTCGAGCGAGGATGCGACGAGCTCGTCGGACTCCGCGAGGTTCACGAGCCCGACGAGGCGCGTCTGCTGGCGGAGTTCTCGCACGACCGCCACGAGGCGCTTGTTGCCGGCCTGCTCGAGCAGTTCGAGGTGGAAGTCGGTGTCGGCGGCGAGGTAGTCCTCGAACCGCCCGTCCCGGGCGCTCTCCACGATCTGATCCGCCAGGGCGCGCAGCCGCGTGACAAGAGTCTGCGGGAGGGCCCCGGCGAGCGTGCGCATCGGGGGTGCCTCCAGCAGCCGCCTGACCTCCCCGAGCTCGCGGAGCTCGTCCACCGAGACATCGGTCACCCGGAAGCCGCGATTGCGGATGGGCGCCAGGAAACCGCGCCGCGCGAGGTTGAGCATCGCCTCCCGGACCGGGGTCGCGCTCACGCCGAAATCCGCAGCGAGCGTCGGAACCGTGAGCACCATGCCCGGCCCGAACTCCCCCGTCACGATGCGCGATGCGAGGGTCTTCTCGACCTGCTCGCGAAGGCTCTGCACTTCCGGCAGCCGCATGGTTCCGCTCATGACGCCCCTCCCCGTGGAACGTGTCATACGTCACATAGTAAGTGGCACCCTCTCCTGCGGGCGTCATCTGAGGAGATCGTCCCATCCCGCGTCGCCTGCGCGTGCCAGGATGAGCCGCATGACGGTGCCGTTCGCGACATCCGCCCGCTCGACGGTGGGGATCGAATGGGAGCTCATGCTCGCCGATGAGGCGACGGGCGCCCTGGTCCCCCGCGCGCCGCAGGTGCTCGCCGCGCTCGCCGAGGAGACCGCGCACGAGCGCTACAACGTGACCGGCGAGCTCCTCACGAACACGGTCGAAGTCACGAGCGGCGTCGGCGACACGGTCGCCACCGCCGTGGATGACATCGCCGACGCGATCGCCGCCGTCCGGCGCGTCACCGACCCGCTCGACGTCGAACTGCTGTGCGCCGGGAGCCACCCGTTCGCGCAGTGGTTCGACCAGGAGGTCACGGACAAGACCCGGTACCACCGGCTCATCGAGCGGACCCAGTGGTGGGGTCGCAACATGATGATCTGGGGCATCCACGTGCACATCGGCGTCGACGACGTCCGCAAGGTGTTCCCGATCATCAACGCGCTCGCGATCTATCTGCCGCATCTGCAGGCGCTGTCCGCATCCAGCCCGTTCTGGGCGGGCGAGCGCACGGGGTACGCGTCGAACCGGGCACTGGTGTTCCAGCAGCTGCCGACGGCGGGACTCCCGTGGCCCTTGCACACGTGGCGTGAGTACGAGAGCTACCTCGACGACATGGTGCGCACAGGCGTGATGGCGGATTCCACCGAGGTCCGGTGGGACATCCGGCCGGCTCCGCGGTGGGGAACGATCGAGGTCCGCGCGTGCGACGGGATGTCGACGCTGCCTGAGCTCGCCGCGGTGGCCGCGCTGACGCAGGTGCTGGTGGAGCACTTCTCGCGGGAATTCGACGAGGGCCGCGAGCTCCCTTCCCTGCAGCCGTGGTTCCTGCGCGAGAACAAATGGCGCGCCGCGCGATACGGCCTCGACGCGCGGGTGATCGTGGATGCCGCGGGCACCGAGCGATCCGTGTGCGACCACCTCGTCGAGACGATGCACGACCTCGCCGACATCGCCGTCGAGCTGAAGTGCGCCCGCGAGTTCGCGGGACTGCAGACGATCATGTCCCAGGGGGCGAGCTACGCGCGGCAGACGGCGGTCGCGGATGCCGCGGACGGCGATCTGCACGCGGTCGTCCAGCATCTCATCCGCGAGTTCCGCGGCGGCCCGACGCTGCGCGCGCATCTGGCGGCCTTCGGACGCTGAGAAGCTCCGCCTAGACTCCTCCCAGTCGCCGGGCGTACGGTGCTGGGGATGCCGTTCCCCCGTCGCACCCGAATCCCCGTCGTACTCGCGGCCGTCGCCGTGACGCTCGTCGGATGCGGAGCCGTCGACACGCCCGCGGCATCCCCGTCGGCCCGTCACGCGGCGTCCCCGAAGCACACGACCACCGCCTCGGCAGACCCCACGCCTTCGGAGACCGCCACCCCCGCCCCCGCATCGGTGTCGACGCCGCAGGTGGTGGTCACGATCGGCGACTCGATCATGGCCGCCCAGGGACTCGACACCGATGAAGGCTGGCCGGAGCTGCTGGCGACGGGCACGCCGTCCACGCTCGTGAACCTCGCGTGCAGCGGTGCCGGCTTCATCGCCGTCGGCACGTGCGGCACGAACTACGCAGGGCTCATCGACCAGGCCGCCCACGCCCAGCCGACACTCGTGATCGTGGAGTCCTCGAGCAACGACATGGGCCAATCGGACGACGCGATCGACGAGGCGACATCCGACACCATGGCGACGCTGCGCACCGCGGTCCCCGGCGCCACGATCGTCGCGCTGAGCACCGTGTGGAACGAACAGGCATCCCCGCCCGAGGAGGTCGCGTCTTCGTCGACCGCGATCCAGCGGGCGGCCGCGGCCGAGCACGCCATCTACCTCAACCTCGGCCAGCCCCTCGAGGGACACCCCGAATGGATGCAGTCCGACGACGTGCATCCCACCGCCGACGGCCAGCGCGTGCTCGCCGAGACCGTCCGCACCCAGCTCGCCGCGGTCGGCATCGCGTTCTGAGCGCGCCCGCCGGACCCTCCTCCGGTCAGCGCTCGACCAGAGTCGCGGTATCCGCCTCGATCGCCTCCGGCCGCGCGTCGACGAACGTCGACAGGCCGTGTTCCGTTTTCTGCCAGTAGTGCGGCTTCGTCATGAGCTGCCACAGCGCCTTGTACGAGGCGATCGAATGAAGCAGCCAGTAGACCGGGTTCAGCAGCGCCCATCCGACGAGCCAGAACGTCCCGCGCTTGTACGGTCCCATCATGTTCAGGTAGACCATCAGCCCGTTCCCGATGAGGAAGTTCAGGATGCACAGCCAGAACACCACCGCGGGCAGGGCGGATGCGAACTCCGCCCACGGGATGAAGAAGGATGCGATCGTGAGCGCCGTGAACGGGAGCACTCCCAGGAACGTGATGGGAGTTCCGCCGATCAGGAGGGCGAAGGAGAAGAACCGCCGCCATCCGATCTGACCGATGAGCTTCCTGGGCTGCCGCGCATGCACCAGCGCGGTCTGCATATAGCCCTTGATCCACCGGCTGCGCTGTCCGATGAAGATGCCCATCCTGCTCGTGGCCTCCTCCATCGTCGTGGAGTTGACCACCCCCACGCGATAGCCGAGGGCGCTCGCGCGAATTCCCAGATCCGCGTCCTCCGTCACGTTGTAGGGGTCCCACCCG
Organism: Microbacterium candidum; assembly: GCF_030315975.1. Lineage (GTDB taxonomy): Bacteria > Actinomycetota > Actinomycetes > Actinomycetales > Microbacteriaceae > Microbacterium > Microbacterium candidum. Next base: position 479,677 of record NZ_JASXSZ010000003.1, read on the forward strand.
CCGAGCTCGCGCAAGGCCGCGGTGCGGAAGTGATTGGACGTTCCCCCGAGCGGGATCGGCAGGTCCGCGACATCCAGCCCCGCCAGCATGTAGTCGAACCAGTAGCTGTACTCGAGCGCGAACATCCGCGTCAGCGCGTTCTCGCGCGTGTTGAAGTAGTTCAGCGACGCCTGCATCACCGCGGTCGACGCATCCGCACGCGAGAACGCGATGACGGTCTTCTTGAGCTGATCGGGCTCCGGAGCGTCCTCCGCGTCGTAGATCACGAGGTACTCGCCGCGCGCGACCTGCAGTCCCGCGTTGCAGGCCCGGGGCTTCGTCTGCGGGGCTCCCTTCGGCACCGTGAGCACGATGAAGTTCTCCGGGGGCTGCGACCGGGCGACGGCATCCCGCGTCTCGTCGTCCTCCTCCTCGACGAGGATGATCACTTCGAGCTTGTCCGCGGGGTAGTCCAGGCGACCGAGGTTCTCCACGAGCCGCCCGACCACCCGCGCCTCACGGAAGACGGGCACGAGCACCGTGTACATCGGCAGCTCTTCGTCGCGGAGCGACGCGATCTCCTCGGGCGTGACGCGGTCGACGAGGTCGTACCGGGAGCCGCGGAGCGCGACCTGGAACTTGAAGAACGTGCTCGCGAGGAAGACGACGCTCGCGATCGCCACGAGGACCATGACCGTCGGCAGCGTCCACAGCGCGAGCGCGGCGATGACGGCCACCGTCGCGATGACGGCCCCGATCTTCTGTCCCCGCGACAGCACGGTCCTCGCCGACAGTGCCGGGTTCGCCGCGTACAGACTGTCGGCGGCCTGATCGGCCATCTCGGTCGGGAACGCGGCAGCGACCGCCGCCACGATGTCGCGCTGCGGCCTCGGCACCAGCGTCACCGGCGATCCCACCGCCGCCGCGATCCGCGCCGCGCGCCGCCCGTCCGTCCCGCCGGAGGATGCGACGACCACGGAGTCCCCGTCGCGATGCAGAGGCAGCCATCCGTCCTGCGCGTATCGCTCGCGAAGGGCTGCGTCCAGAAGCCCGTTGTCAGACACCAGCACGGTCATGAAGCGCCTCCGTTCGTCAGCACGTGGATCCAATGGGAGATCGCAGGCTGCTGGAACGCGTTGATCCACCCGATGGTCCAGAGCGCCAGGGATACGCACACCGTCAAGACCGCCTGCACCCGCGACTTGGGCGTCGGCACGATCGCCACGGCCAGCAGCAGCATCATCACGTAGTTGTTGCCCGCGAAGCCCGGGGGCGTGAGTCCGACGATGAACGCGAGGCCGATCATCGCGGTGAGGAGCACGGCGACGAGGCCGACGCGCGCATGCCGCAGCAGCACGGCGGTCAGCACCACGATGAGGGTCGACGAGAGGTAGACGAGCCCCCGAAGCCCGCCGAGCGAGTCGACATACGTGGCGGCGCGCACCGGATCCCACGTCAGGTTCCCGTGCACCATGGCGAAGGGCCCCGCTCCGAACGCGACGCCGAGGAGGGCCAGCGCCCCGAGGAGAGCGAGCGTCGGGAACACCAGGACGACGGCGTTCGCGAGGCGTGCCCCGCGCCGCGACTGGATGATGAGCGCGCCGGCCACCGCGGCGACGACCGCGGCAGGAAGGCCGGTCGTGTCGCTGAACGCCGAGCAGGCGAAGAGGATGCCGGCGCGGAAGCCGGCCTGCGTGTTCGCGTAGGTGACGAACCGGACCACGTCGATCATGCCGAGGCCGAAGAACAGGAGGCCGAGGGCGGCCTGGAGGTTCGTCGTCACGAGGTAGGCGAAGGTCGGCGTCAGCGCGAGCGACAGCGCGAACACGATGCGCGCCACCGGATGGAAATCCTTCCGCTGCAGCGCCTGGATGACCATCTGGAGCATGAATCCGGCGATCAGCGCGCCCACGATCCCGAGCCCGAGGGCGCCCCCGGGGACGACGAGCGCGACGATGCTCGAGATCGGCGGGTACAGGGAGGCCAGAACTCCGATGCCGGACCCGTTCCACGCGATGCCGCCCACACGTTCCGCGAGCTCCGCGTTCGCGGTTCCCGCCCAGGTCTGGTGCGATGCGATGTCGAACCAGACCGCCAGTGCGATGTACGGAAGCGCCGCGATCAGACGCAGCATCCACCGTCGCCACCGTGCGCGCGGATACTTCGCGATCCGGCCGGTCGAACTCTCGACGAACGCTGGTGCGACGCGCTCGAACGCCTCGATCACCGTCATGACAGACCCCCTGGAACATCAAAGGGTCCGCACAGCTTGTGCGGACCCCAGATGTCTCAGGCTAGCGGCAGAGGGCGCATCCCCCCGGCAGCGGCGAGTCGTGTCAGCGGTTGCCGAAGAGCTTCTGGATCTCGGCCATGTCGGCTTCCGTCGGCGCCCCCTTCGGGGCGCCTCCGCCGAGACCGAAGCCCGAGCCCGTGGGGGCGGCGGGAGCGGCCGCTGCGATGCCCGCGTTCTCCTGGGCGCGCTTCGCCGGGTTGCCCGAACGCGAGCCGGAGCGACCCTTCTGCTGCTGCTTGCCGCGCTTCGTCGACGAGCCCGGCTTGCCCATGGGGCCCATTCCGGGGATGTTCGGCACACCGCCGCGCGCGACCGTCTTCATCATCTTCGACGCCTGGTCGAACCGCTGGATCAGCTGGTTGATGTCGGTGACCGTCATCCCGGATCCGCGCGCGATGCGCAGGCGCCGCGAGCCGTTGAGGATCTTCGGGTTGCGGCGCTCACCCGGCGTCATCGAGCGGATGATCGCCTCGGTGCGGTCCATCTCGCTCTCGTCGAAGTTGTCGAGCTGCTGCTTCATCTGGCCCATGCCGGGCAGCATCCCGAGCATCTTCTTCATCGAGCCCATCTTCTTCATCTGCTGAAGCTGGTCGAGGAAGTCTTCGAGGGTGAACTGGTCGTTCGCGATCTTCTCGGCGACCTTGCGCGCCTCCTCCTCGTCGAACGCGGCCTGCGCCTGCTCGATGAGGGTGAGGATGTCGCCGAGGTCCAGGATGCGGCTGGCCATGCGGTCGGGGTAGAACGGCTCGAGGTCGTCGAGGCCTTCGCCCATCGACGCGTAGATGATCGGACGGCCGGTCACCGAGGCGACCGACAGCGCCGCACCGCCGCGCGCGTCGCCGTCGAGCTTCGAGAGGACGACGCCTGTGAAGTCGACGCCCTCCTGGAAGGCCTTCGCCGTGTTGACGGCATCCTGACCGATCATCGCGTCGATGACGAACAGGACCTCGTCCGGGTCGACGGCCCGACGGATGTCGGCGGCCTGCTTCATCATCTCGGCGTCGACGCCGAGGCGGCCGGCGGTGTCGATGATGACGATGTCATGCTGCTGGCGGCGGGCCTGCTCGACACCGGCCTTCGAGACGGCGACCGGGTCGCCGACGCCGTTGCCCGGCTCCGGCGCGTAGATCGCGGCGCCCGCCTGCTGCGCGACGACCTGGAGCTGGTTCACGGCGTTCGGGCGCTGGAGGTCGGCGGCGACGAGGAGCGGCGTGTGGCCGTCCTTCTCGAGCTGCTTCGCGAGCTTGCCCGCGAAGGTCGTCTTGCCGGAGCCCTGGAGGCCGGCGAGCATGATGACGGTCGGAGGGTTCTTGGCGAACTGCAGGCGGCGCTGCTCGCCGCCGAGGATCGCGATGAGCTCCTCGTTGACGATCTGGACGACCTGCTGCGCCGGGTTCAGCGCACGGTTCACCTCGTCGCCGAGGGCGCGCTCGCGCACCTTCGCGGTGAACTCCTTGACGACCGGCAGCGCGACGTCGGCGTCGAGCAGCGCGCGGCGGATCTCCCGGACCGTCCCGTCGACGTCCGCGGGCGTGAGCTTGCCCTTGGTGCGGAGGTTGCGGAAGGTCTCGGTGAGCCGATCGGAGAGGGTGCCGAAAGTAGCCATGATCCCCCGATTCTACGGGAGCCCGCTGTGCCCCGACTTCGCGGATCGGGTCGCCCGTGTGCGTGCCTGGGTACCATCGTGCCGTCCGCCACTTCGTCCGCCGCCCGATGCGCTGTGGCGCGAAGGCGGGTCTGGGAGCCGGGAATGGTGATCGCCCACAACGACGGTGGCCCGCACAACGCCGTCTGGAGTACTGACGGCCTTGTCGGCTTCTTCTCACGCCTGTTCGTAGCCCTCGGGGGTGAGCGTCAGCTCGGCGTGCCCGCCGGTGAGTGCACGGAGGTCGAGCACATAGCGCGTCAGCTCCGCGTCCGGCACTGTCGCGACGACCCGGGTGCGCCCGTCGGAGTCCGTCTCCGTCCCGGCGACGCGGCCGCGCCGCCCGGAAAGATCCGTCAGCACCTGCCCTTGCAAGGAGGTCGGCACGGTCACAACGACGGTGGACACGGGTTCGAGCAGGATCCCGCCCGCCTCGGCGAGCGCCGCCTTGACTCCCATTGCCGCCGCCGTGCGGAAGGCCATATCCGAGGAGTCCACGGAGTGCGACTTGCCGTCGAACAGCTCGACGCGCACGTCAACGACGGGGTGCCCGAGCGAGCCGCCCGCTGCTAGCGCATCGCGCACGCCCTTCTCGACGGCCGGGATGTAGGAGCGCGGCACGGAGCCGCCGACGACGGAGTTCACGAACTCGAAACCCTCGCCAGGAGGAAGCGGCGACACCCGCACCATGACGACGGCGAACTGCCCGTGTCCCCCGGACTGCTTCTTGAGTTTGCCCTCGGCCGACGCATCGCGCGCGATCGTCTCGCGGTATGCGACCGGCGCCGCGGCCGTCGTGACGTGCACGCCGAGCACCCGGGCCAACCGCTCGACGGCCACGGCGACGTGCGTGTCCCCGAGGCCGCGCAGGATGGTGTCTGCCCCGGAGCGTTCGACCACCAGCGTCGGATCCTCGGCGACGAGACGGCCGAGCGCTGTCGTGAGCTTGGTGTCGTCCGACTGCGACACCGGCTGCAGGCTCATTGCGAAGACAGGCGGCCGCGCCGGCAGGCGCACGGGGCGGGCGCCGGTCTGCGTCCGGCTCCACAGCAGCGAGCCCGACAGTGCGCCAGTGAGCTTGGCGACGGCTCCGACCTCCCCGGCGCGCAACGCGTCGACCGGCAGATGCTCTGCGCCCCGCAGGCGGAACAGACCCGGTATCCGATCCTCCACGCCCGTGGTCGCGTTGCGCAGCCGATCGCCTGGGCGCACGACTCCGGAGAGGACCTTCAGCATCGCCATCTGACCCACGAAGGGGTCGGCGACAGTGTGGAACACATGAACCAGCGTCTCGCCCGCGACATCGGGGGCCACGCCGTGTTCGACGCCTCCCCCTCCGTCCGCATCCGCGCCCAGCACGATGCGGCCATCGTGGCCCGTCGCAGATGGCGCAAGTCCGCACACGAGATCGAGGACGTGGTCCACCCCGGCACCAGTTGCGGCCGAGCACACCATGACCGGAACCGCCTCACGTGCTGCGACCGCACCGGCGAGCGTGTGCTCTAGTTCGCCCGCCGGCGGCTCGCTGCCTTCGAGGTACGCCTCGAGCTGCTCATCGTCCCGCGACACGATCTCCTCGGTGACCTCCCGGTGCAGGCGGTGCTCCTCCTCCTCGAGCTCGGCTGGCAGCGGCTGCTCGCGGTGACGGCCGTCCGCGCCGTAGAAGAGCGCCTGCTCCGTCAGCACATCCGCGATGCCGAGGAACGCCTGCGCCTCGCCCACCGGCAGCTCCAGGGCCCAGACGCGGTCGCCGAACTCCTCGCGGAGCCGCCCGAGGACATCACGGAACGAGGCGCGCGCGCGATCCTCCTGCGTCACGACGACGATGCACGGGACATCAGCGGCCTCGGCTGCGGTCCACGCCGCGCGGGTGCCGGCGGTCACTCCGTCGACCGCGCTGACCACGACCACCGCTACATCGGCGACGGCAAGAGCCGCGTCCATCGCGCCGACGAAGTCGGGGTGGCCAGGCGTATCCACGAGTGTGATGCCGTGCTCTGCATCGCCCACACGCCACGACAGCCACGCGAGCGACAGCGCGAGCGTCGTGCCGCGCGCGATCTCCTCGGGTTCGTGATCGCACACCGTCGTGCCCTGTTCGATCGAGCCCAATCGCGGGATCGCACCCGCGCGGTGCAGCAGCGCCTCCGCGAGCATCGTCTTTCCTGAACCCGTCGCGCCGATGAGGGCGACCGTCCAGTGCATGGCGGGTGCGGATGCCGAATCCACGATGACCTCCCACGACGAAGTGCCCTGTCGCACCATCGTCCCTCGTCTCCGGCCGGTGTACCAGTAGACCTCGCGGCGCAGCGCCGCGCGACAGCGTACGTGTTCAGAAGGGTGGCGGTCGTCGGTGTCGGTGAAGCGGACTGCGACGGGGCGGTCGGTCGTGGTGGGGGCGCGGGGTGGGGTGGACCATTTCAGGATGCCCCGGGGAAGCGCCGGCGCTGCCTGCGCGTCTGAGTGAGGAAGGTGCTCCGGGCGATGCCGAAAAGCCGCATCCGCGACGCTCACCAGCCTCCGCACGAGTCACGATTCCTCCGTGGCGAGGGTTGCTGCCCCGTACGTGTCCGGCGTCCGCCGAAGATCCTCAGCTCTCGGGCCCGAGCTCTTGGAAGAGTGTCAGCTGCAGATCCGCGGGGGCTGTCAGACGCGCGTTGACCGAACGCCACGGCGTCTCGCGCGCGGAGGCGAGGATCTCGGCTCCGGCCGCCTCGAGCTCCGACGTGACGAGCGCGGAATCCTCGACCTCGAAGGCGAGGCGGATGTGCGGGCTCGTCACACCGTCGGTCTCGACGCGGTCGATGAATCGCACCTGTTCCGGGTTCGAGAGTTCGAGCGTCGCACGCCCCGCGCCGAGGATCACGACGCGCGCCCCCTCGTCGCCGTCGTACGACTCCTGCTCGACGAGACCCAGCGCGTCGCGATAGAACGCGACTGCGCGATCGAGATCGTCGGCGCGCACGACCACGCGCAGCTGCGACACCCGACTCTCGGGAACGACGCCCGGCACCATCGCCAGCGCGCGCTGCATCGTCGGCTGCAACGGCGCCCGCCCCGCGCCCTCGTGCGCCCACGCCCACACGGCCGAGAGCACGGCGGCCGCGTACGCCGCTCCGGCGATCTCGGCGCGCATCCGTTCGACGCCGTCGCGCCCGAGACGGCGCGCGACGGCTTCCGCAAGCCGTGCGCGACGAACCGAGGCCTCGCGCGGCAGCTCGGACTCGAGCCCCATGGGCTCGGCGTTGACGATCGCGAGGGCGAGGCTGTCCGGGGCGAACCCCGCCAGCGCCGCTGAGAGTGCTGCGCCGACGGCATCCCCCGCTTCCAATCGCGATATTGCGGTGTCGAGGCGCTCATCGAGACCGGACCACAGGATGTCGGCCTTCGATGCGAAGTAGTTGAAGAAGCTCGAGCGGCTGACCCCCGCACGCGCAGCGATGTCGCCGACCGAGGTGGCCGCGTATCCGCGCTCGAGGAAGAGCTCGCACGCGGCCTCCGCGAGCGTCTCTCGCGACGACACCTTGGGTCTTCCGGCTCGCGGTTCAGTCGGCATGAGGCCACCCTATTGGGCACGTTACGGCGCGGCCATGCTTCGGGACACGCCGAAGCATGGCGGAGTACCGTCGCAGGCATGACGAAGGACTTCACCGCCATCGGCCGGGCGCTCGCGGCCCCGGCGCGTTCCGACATCCTGAATCTCCTCATGGACGGTTCGACGCGGCCGGCCAGCGAGCTGGCGGATGCGGCCGGCATCAGCGCGTCGACGGCGAGCGAGCATCTCGCCGCACTCCTGGACGCAGGACTCGTCGACTGCTCCCCCGCGGGTCGCCACCGGATGTACCGGCTCGCCGACGGCGGGGTCGCTGCGGCCCTCGAGCAGCTCGGCCACCTCTGCCCGGATTCTCCGCCGCTCTCGTTCCGGCGCACGCGAGAAGCCGAGTCGCTCGCCGAGGCGCGGTTCTGCTACGACCACCTCGCGGGACGCCTGGGCGTCGCCCTCACCGCAGCGATGGTCGAGCGCGGCTGGCTCACGGAACCGGACCTGGACCTCACGGATGCCGGCCGCGTCGGCGTCGCCGCCCGCGGCATCCTCCTCGTCCCGTCGAAGCGCCGGACCGCACGCCCGTGCGTCGACTGGACGGAGCGGCGCCCGCACCTCGCGGGCGCGCTCGGCTCCGCCATCGGCACCCGCTTCCTCGACGCGGGCTGGGTGCGCCGCATTCCGGGCGGCCGCGGACTCGTCGTCACTCCGGACGGTCGTCGCGCGCTCGCCGAGTGGGGTGTTCCTGCAGCATCGCTCGCCGCCTGACGGCCTTCGTGGCGTATTGTTGGACGCGATCCACAAACGCGCCACGAGCGCCGCGAGCGAAGGAGCATCGTGCTCGAGATCCTGGAGGCCGGGCTCGCCCCCGACTACGTCCCCTATCTGGACGGATGGGCGCTGCAGCGCCGCATCCACGCCGACGTCGTCGCCGGCACCCGCCCCGACACGATGATCGTGCTCGAGCACGAGCCCGTGTACACCGCCGGCAAGCGCACCGAGCCGCAGGAGCGGCCGCAGGACGGCACGCCCGTCGTCGACGTCGACCGGGGCGGGAAGATCACGTGGCACGGACCGGGACAGCTCGTCGGCTACCCGATCGTCCGGCTCGGCGACCCTGTCGACGTCGTCGCCCACGTGCGTCGCATCGAGCGCCTGCTCATCGCGGCCCTGCGCGTGCACGGCGTGGACGGCTACCAGGTGGAGGGGCGTAGCGGCGTGTGGGTGCGCCGCCCCCTGTCCGAGGACAAGGTCGCCGCCATCGGCGTGCGCGTCGAGAAGGGCGTGACGATGCACGGCTTCGCCGTGAACTGCGACAACACGCTCGCGGGCTTCCGCGGCATCATCCCGTGCGGCATCACGGACGCCGGCGTCACGACGGTCAGCGAGATCGTGGGCGCGGACATCGCGCCGCGCGACATCCTCGACACGGTCACCGCTGTCTTCCAGGAGGAATACGCGGGAGCGGTCGCGTGACCGCCGCACCGGACGGGCGCAAGATGCTGCGCCTCGAAGTCCGCAACGCCCAGACGCCCATCGAACGCAAGCCCGAGTGGATCAAGACGAAGGCGAAGCTCGGCCCCGAGTACCAGGCACTGCACGCGCTCGTGAAGGACGAGGGTCTGCACACGGTCTGCCAGGAGGCCGGCTGCCCCAACATCTACGAGTGCTGGGAGGACCGCGAGGCGACCTTCCTCATCGGCGGCTCGCAGTGCACTCGCCGCTGCGACTTCTGCCAGATCGACACCGGCAAGCCCGCCGACTACGACATCGACGAACCGCGCCGGGTCGCGGAGAGCGTGACGCGGATGCAGCTGCGCTACGCGACGGTGACATGCGTCGCCCGCGACGATCTCCCTGACGGCGGCGCGTGGCTGAACGCAGAGACCGTGCGTCAGATCCACGCGCAGAACCCGGGCACGGGCGTCGAGCTGCTCGCGACCGACTTCAATGGCGAGCCCAAGCTCCTGCAGGAGGTGTTCGACGCGCGTCCGGAGGTGTTCGCGCACAACGTCGAGACGGTCCCCCGCATCTTCAAGCGCATCCGCCCGGCATTCCGGTACGAGCGCTCCCTCGACGTGCTCACGCAGGCGCGCGACGCCGGCCTCATCACGAAGTCGAACCTCATCCTCGGCATGGGCGAGGAGCCGGAGGAGGTCGTCCAGGCCCTCCAGGACCTGCACGACGCCGGCACCGACATCATCACGATCACGCAGTACCTGCGGCCGTCGCCGCGTCACCTGCCGGTCGCGCGATGGGTCCGCCCGGATGAGTTCGTCGGCTTCAAGGAGGAGGCGGAGCGCATCGGCTTCCTCGGAGTGCTGGCGGGACCCCTCGTGCGCTCGTCGTACCGCGCCGGCCGCCTGTGGGCGCAGTCGATGCTCGCCAAGGGACGCGACATCCCCGAGGACCTCGCGCATCTCGCACGCGACATCGCGGGCGACGGCGTGACCTTCGCGCAGGCCGTCTGAGTAATCCCTCGCTGACTTGCGGGATTTGGCGGCATCGGCGGCGCCCATTCCCGCACTTCGCCGCAAGTCAGCGAGGAGAGACGGGGACGTGGCAGCACGGGCGGCCCTCGCCCCGCGGAAACGCGTCAGTCGGCGCTTGTGACCGACAGCACCGATCCGTCGGAGTCGAGGTTCACGAGCAGCACGTCGTCGGTCGCCTCCGGGTCGAGCGCGTACTCGAGAACGGCGAACGGGTCCGTGCCGCCGTGCTCGTCGGCGAGGATCGTCATGCTCATGAACTGCAGCGAGCGGATGACATCGATGTGCAGGTCGCCGGAGACATCCACCAGCAGACTCTCGAGGTCGTCGCCGAGCAGCTCCTGCTGCTGCAGGATGTACTCGGTCACCTCGCTCGTGCGGTCGTCGAGCTCGGACACCATCGCGTTGCGCGCCGAGAGGTCGAGCGCCTCGAGCGAGGACACCATCGCTGCCGCGACGTCGAGCGCGGCCTGCGAGACGTCGTCCTGGTCCGGGGCCGTGAGGTCGACGGTCACCGCCTGGTCGCCGAGCTCGACCGTCTCGGACCAGAAGATGGATCCGTCGGGCCCCGACTCGAGGAGTCCGAAGAAGTCGTGCTCGATCGCCATATCCCCATAGAACCAGGGTCGAGGCCGATCCGGTAGACCGGCGCCCGGCGCGTCGTGCGCCCTCAGTCGACGAGCGATGCGACGAACACGTGCGGAGTGAATCCGGTGAGGTCGTCGATGCCCTCGCCCTGACCCAGGAGCTTGACCGGGATGCCCGTGCGCTCCTGCACGGCGAGCACGAATCCACCCTTCGCGGAGCCGTCGAGCTTGGTCAGCACGAGTCCGGTGACGCCGGCGTGCTCGAGGAACGCCTCCGCCTGCATCACGCCGTTCTGCCCCGTCGTCGCGTCCAGCACCAGGAGGACTTCGCTGATCGGCGCCTGCTTCTCGATGACGCGGCGGATCTTCGTCAGCTCGTCCATGAGGCCGCCCTTGGTGTGCAGGCGCCCGGCGGTGTCGACGATGACGATCTCGGTGCCGGTCTTGATCGCGTACTCGATCGTCTGGAAGGCGACGGATGCCGGGTCCTGGCCCTCGCGCTCGGGGCGGACGATCGCGACTCCGGATCGCTGCGCCCACGTCGCGAGCTGGTCGACGGCGGCGGCGCGGAACGTGTCCGCCGCGCCCACGACGACGCTCCGCTGATATCCCCGCAGGAACTTCGCGAACTTGCCGATCGTCGTCGTCTTGCCGACGCCGTTGACGCCCACGACGAGCACGACCGCCGGCCGCTCCGTCAGTTTCAGCGTCGTGTCGAACTTCGCGAAGTGCTCCTCGAGGGTCTCCTTCAGCATCCGCTGGAGGTCCTTCGGGTCGGTCGTGCGGTAGCGGTCGACCTTCTCACGCAGCTCGTCGACGATGCGCTCGGTGACGTCCGGACCGAAGTCCGCCGTCAGGAGCGCCGTCTCCAGGTCGTCCCACGTGTTGTCGTCGATCGTGGGCTTGACGAACAGGCCGCGCAGGGCGCGGCCGAGCGACCAGGAGCTCTCTGCCATGGCTCCAGCCTACGAGAACGCGCTCAGGCTACGAGCACGCGCTCAGGCCGACGCGCGCTCGCGCACGACCCGCTGGCCGACCACCGCGGAGACGCCGTCCTGGCGCATCGACACGCCGTACAGGGCGTCGGCGATCTCCATCGTGCGCTTCTGGTGGGTGATGACGATCAGCTGGCTCGATGCGCGCAGCTCCTCGAACACGCCCAGCAGACGCCCGAGGTTCGCGTCGTCGAGGGCAGCCTCGACCTCGTCGAGGATGTAGAACGGGCTCGGCCGCGCCATGAAGATCGCGGTGAGGAGCGCGACGGCGGCCAGCGACCGTTCACCGCCGGACAGCAGCGACAGCCGCTCGATCTTCTTGCCGACCGGACGCACCGACACCTCGATGCCCGTCGTCAGCGGGTTGTCCGGGTCGGTGAGCGCGATGTGGCCCGTGCCGCCTGGGAAGAGGATCGGGAAGACCTGCGTGAACGCGGCCTTCGTATCGTCGAACGCGGCGAGGAAGATCGCCACCATCCGCTCGTCGAGCTCCTCGATGATCGTCAGCAGGTCCGTGCGCGTCTGGGTGAGGTCGGCCAGCTGCTCGACGAGGAACTTGTGCCGCTGCTCCAGGGCGGCGAACTCCTCGAGCGCGAGCGGGTTCACGCGGCCGAGCTGCCCGAGCTTGCGCTCCGCCTCCTGGAGGCGCCGTTTCTGCTGCGCACGGTCGAAGGCGATGGGCTCCGCATCCTCTTCGCCGGCGGGGATCTCCTGGTCGGGACCATATTCCGAAACGAGAATGTCTTCCTCGAGCCCCAGCTCCGACTGGACCCGTTCGAGGATGCTCGTGACATGCAGCCGCTTCTCGTGGATCTGGAGCTCGAGGCCGTGGACGCTCTCGGTCAGCCCACTGAGCTTCTCCCGCGCGGACAGCTCGTGGGCGCGCAGCTGGCCGAGCTCGGCGGTCACCGCGGTGCGCGCGGTCTCGGCGGTCGCGAGCTCGACGCGGGCCTGGGTGACGGAGCGGTCGACCGAATCGAGAAGCGGCGGAAGACGATCGGCCACGGATGCCGCCACCTCGCGCTGCATGCGGCGGATGACCGCACGGCGGGCGGCCTCCTCCGCGGCGGCGCGCTCGCGCTCGCGCTGCCGCTCGAGCCCTGCGACCCGCGCCTCGCCGGCACGGATCCGCTCCTTCATCGTCTCGACGTCCAGGCGCGCCCGCATCTCAGCGTCGCGCGTCTGCTCCAGCGCATCGAGGACGCCGTCCCGAGCCGAGGCATCGAGGATCGGCCGCGGCGCCTCGAGCGCCGTCGTCAGCTGCTCGTGCGCCACGCGTGCGGCGGCCTCGGCCTCCGCCACCGCGCCCTGCGCCTGCCGCAGACCGGCCTCCAGGCGTTCGCACTCCGCGACCGCCGCCTCGTGGGTCACGGAGGCGCGGTTGACGCGCTCGGTGTGGGCGGCGAGCGCCGCATCATGCGCGCGGAGCGCCTCGAGAGTCTGTTTCGTGTGACGTCGCGCGGCCTCGAGCTCCCCGGCGCGCTCGTTCAGGGCTTCGCGCAGCGAGTCGGCCACGACCGCGATCTCCGACAGACGCTCGGCCGCGGCATCCCGCTCCGCCGTCAGTTCGAGGCGCGATCGGCCGGCACCCGAACCCGCACGGATCGAGTACTCCGTCATCACCTCGCCGGCCTTCGTCACGAGCGTGACGGGACCGAGCTCCGCCTCGGCCAGGCGCGGACCGGCGGCCAGCGCTGCGTCGAGGTCGTCGACGATCACGACATTGGCGAGGAGACCCAAGACGCCCTCGGGCGCGGTCACGACGTCGGGAGCCGGAACGACTCCGGCGAGTGCCGGCAGCCGCGGGCGCATGGCCGCGGCGTCCGCGATCGCGATGTCCACGACGCCGATGTCGGCGCCGCGGACCGATTCGGCCGCACTGCGAGCATTGGCGCGGGTGTCTACGAGCACACCCTCTGCGAGCGGCCCGAGGACCGCAGCGATCGCGGTCTCGTAGCCGGGCCGCACCTGGACGTGGTCGCCGACGATGCCGCGAATGCCGTCTCCGCCCCCGGCGATGAGATCCGTGGCGCCGTTGCGCACATCGAGAGCGCGGCCGAGCGCCGCCGTCTGCGCCCGCAGCGCGTCGATCTCGCGCTCCGTGGCGTGCAGGCGTTCGCGCAGCTGGCCGACGGCCGACTCGAGGTCGGTCGCGTCCCGCTGCGCGCGCTCGTACGTCGCCGCGTGCTCGGCGGACGATCCCTCGGGGACCAGGTCGGGGTCGAGCCCTTCCAGTGCCTCCTCGGCCAGCGCCCTGCGCGCGAGCGCCGCATCCAGAGCGGTCTGCTGGCGGGCGACCGCGGTCTCGACGGCGGCGAGGGCGGATGCCGCGGCATCCGCCTGCCCGCGCAGCGACGTGATCCGCATGTCGTGCTCGGAGACGAGCGCGCTCTGCGCGGCGATGTCGGCGTCGAGGGCGTCGAGCTCGGCCCGCGCGCGCGTCACCTCGCGCGCGGCGGCCGCCGCCGCATCCTGTGCCGCTCCGAGCCCCGCCGAGACGTCGTCGATCTCCGCGCGCGCCTCGTCGATGGCCGCGAGCGTCACGGTCGTCTGCGGACCGGCTGAGTCGTCGTCCGCACCGAGGAGCGCCAGGCGCTGACCGGCGAGCGTGTAGAGGCCGCGCAGGCGCTCCTGCACCTGCTCGAGCGAGAACGCCACGCGGCGTGCCTCGTCGACGCCCTCGGCGCGCTGCTGCTCCTCGAGCTGTTCGATGCGCACGCGCACCGTCTCCACCTCTTCCTGCAGCACCATGCGGTCGGCGTGGCGCTCCTGTTCGCTGCGCGCGTGGTCGGCGAGTTCTGCCCGGAGTCCCACGATCTCGTCGGCGAACAGCCGGGCCTTCGCATCGCGCACGACGGCGGCGATCGTGGCCGCCTCCCTGGCGATCTCGGCCTGCCGCCCGAGCGGCTTCAGCTGGCGGCGCAGCTCGCCCGCGAGGTCGCTCAGGCGCGTGAGATTCGCCTCCATCGCCTCGAGCTTGCGCAGCGTCTTCTCCTTGCGGCGCCGGTGCTTGAGGATCCCGGCGGCCTCCTCGATGAAGCCGCGGCGGTCCTCGGGGGACGCCTGCAGAACGGAGTCCAGCCGCCCCTGGCCGACGATGACGTGCATCTCGCGGCCAAGACCGGAGTCGCTCAAGAGTTCCTGGACGTCCAGGAGACGACACGATTCGCCGTTGATGGCGTACTCGCTCGCGCCGTTGCGGAAGAGCGTGCGGCTGATCGTCACCTCGGAGTACTCGATCGGCAGCGCTCCGTCGGCGTTGTCGATCGTCAGTGTCACCTCGGCGCGTCCGAGCGGACCGCGCGTAGAGGTGCCCGCGAAGATGACGTCCTCCATCTTGCCGCCGCGCAGCGTCTTCGCGCCCTGTTCGCCCATCACCCAGGCGAGGGCGTCGACGACGTTCGACTTCCCTGAGCCGTTCGGCCCGACGATGCACGTCACGCCGGGCTCGAACGCGAAGGTGGTCGGCTGGGCGAAGGACTTGAAGCCCTTGAGCGTGAGGCTCTTCAGGTGCATGGATGCGCCCTCCCCTCGCACGCTCACCGCGGCCGCGCGGGTGCGCGCCGGCCGATCCCCACGGTACCGGACGGTACCCGCCGCGCCGCGTCATTCCGCGGCGCGCGGACTCAGTGGGCGGCGCGCGCCTGTGCGAGCACCCGCCGGAAGGTGCCGAGGGTGCCGAGACCCGCGAACAGGACCGCGAACAGGATGTCCTTCGTGTACGAGTCCCACATCTTCGGATTCGCGAAGAGATTGTCGAAGTACACAGTCCAGAAGTCGCTCGACCCGAGCGCGTTCGCCATCGACAGCCCCATGTACTCGGCGACGTCCGCGGCGATGCCGCCGAGGAACGAAAGTACGAGGGTCACGACGGTCAGCCCGACGATGACCCACAGACCCGGATAGCCGATCCGGCCGCCGGATCCCTTCCGGTAGAGGAACGCCGCTCCTGCGGACACGGCGAACATCACGATCGCGGACATGAATCCCCACTGCCAGATGAGCACCCAGAGGAACACGCCGACGGGCACGACGGGGAGTGCGAACAGGAGACCGCGACCGATCCGTTCGGGCGGAAGGGATTCAGCGCTCGAAGCCGGCTGCGTGTCGGCTGCAGCGGCCGCGGTCGCCGTGACCGACGCGGGTGGCGGCGGCGGGGTCGGTCCGGATGACGAGGACGACATCTCCGCGGAAGCCGCGGGCTGCTGCTCGACGGTCGGAACGGCGGCTTCGACGGGTTCTTCCATGCATGTTTCCCTTCGGAAGGATGTGCGCACCTCAGCGTGCGCTCGACAAGGATGCACGGGCATCCCCTCGTCGCACAAGCGAAGGATCCGCGACACGCCGTGATTCGTCCATGCCCTTGACGAGAGCCCGAGACCTGCGCTAGCGTCGTGACCCGCATCCAGAGACGAAAGGAGGTCACCGATGTTCATGAACACACCAGACACTGCGCACCCGGCATTCGCCGGCTTTGCAGGAGGAGTGTGCCCGGTGGCTTCCGCATTCCGTGGTGCCGCTCCGATGTCCATCTGACGACATCCTGAGCCCGGGTCCTTCGCCTCACGGCGAACGGCTTCCTGCACGCCGATCCGTTCGGCCCGCGCGTATTCCGCGCACCCTCCCCCGCCTCTTCTTCGGCGGACAGGCACATCCCTGGATTCCGAGGGCACAGCCCTCCCCTTTCGAAGGTTCATCATGCATACCGCACTCACCACCGTCCGATCGACCGATCGCGACACCGCCGTCTACGTCGTGGATCCCACGACCATCGACAACCGTCTGCCGCTGAGCGAGCGCGTCTCGCTCCGCCTCGCGGTCTGGCTTCTCGTGCACAGCGCACACGTGGCCGCCCGTGTCGGCGATCGGCAGCACCACTCCCGCCGCTTCGAGGACGCACGCAAGCGCGAGCACCGCGAACGCACCGCTCTGCGCGCGACGATCCTCGGGAGCCACCTCGACTGATGCAGCGGCGCGGCACACCCGCGCCGCTGCATCCCCAGCCGGAAGAAGAGTCCGATGCAGAACACCATGACCGGTCTCGAACTGCGACCGATGCCCGTACCCGCGTCCGTCGACGCCCCCGTTGCCGCCGACTTCGTGGACATGGTCCGCGTGCGGAACCTCGTGTACCGCGAGATCTCGGGGCACGGAGACAACGATGTGACACCCGGCGAGCTCCTGCCCGCCCTGCAGCCCACCCCGTACGTGGAGCGTCTCTTCTGGAACGTGATGTGGGGCGGGGAGCTCGTCGGGCGGGCAGGTCTCGATCTCCCCCTCGAGGAGGGCTCGCGCGTCGGTCTCTGGCGCGTCGAGCTGCTCCGCGCAGCGTGGGGTCGGGGCATCGGCACCGCAGCGTACGAGATGATCGAGCGGATCGCCCGCGAGCACGGACGCACCGTGCTGCAGACCGCCGCGGAGCACCCGCACGCCGAGGGCGCCCGCATCCCGAGTCCCACCGGATTCGGGAGCATCCCGCACGACTGGGCCGCGCGATTCCTGCAGAATCGCGGATACCGGCTCGAGCAGGTGGTGCGCGTCAGCGCGCTTCCGCTCGACGATAAGACCTACGCACGCCTCGCCGAACTCTGCGACGAAGCGCGGGCCGCCGCCGACGGATATCGCGTCGTCTCCTGGACGGTGCCGACGCCGACCGAGTTCGTCGCCGGCTACGGCGCGATGAAGGCGGCGATGATCACCGACGCCCCGGCAGCCGAGATGGAGTACGACGAGGAGGAGTGGGATGCGGCGCGCGTCGCCGAGCACGACCGCACCTACGTCGATGCAGACCGCACGATGCTCGTGACGGCGGCGCAGCACATCGCGAGCGGAGACCTCGTCGCGTTCAACGAGCTCGTCATCGGCACCGACCTCTCGGCCGCGACGTCCCAGGAGGACACCCTCGTGGCGCGGGCCCACCGTGGCCACCGGCTGGGGATGCTCGTCAAGTGCGCGGGGCTGCTCGCCTGGCGCGACATCGCCCCGGCGTCGCCTCGCGTCATCACCTACAACGCCGAAGAGAACCGTCCGATGCTCGACATCAACGAAGCCATCGGATTCCTGCCCGAGTCCTACGAGGGCGAATGGAAGAAGGAACTGACATGACCACGACGATGACGTTCGGGATCACACGTCTGCCCATCCCGGCATCACTCGATGCACCGGAGGCGAAGGACCTCCGCGAATGGGTGCGCGTCGCCAACCTCACCACGCGCCACGACGCCGGGCACGGCGACCTCGACTACACGGCCGCCGAGCTGTTCGGCGCGTGGAGCGCCGACGCCGACTGGCTGAACATTCCGCTCATGGTGCGGGCTGGTGACACGACCGCGGGCGTCGCAGTCCTGTCGATCGCGACGCAGCCCGGCACCGTCACGGCCGAGGCGGACTTCCAGGTCCTGCCCGAGTACCGCGGATCGGGCGCCGAAGAGGTCCTGATGGCCGCCGTCGAGGATGCGGCGCGGGAGCATGGCCGCACGAAGATCCACATCTTCACCGTCCACCGGCCCGTCTCGTCCGGCGATGAGATCCGACCGCCGAGCGGCTGGGGTTCCGTTCCGGCCGACGACCCGCAGACGCGGTGCATGCTGCGCAACGGGTTCGCGCTCGGTCAGGTGGAGCGCAACAGCGTCTTCGACCTGCAGGCCGACCCGGCTCCCGTGCAGCGGGCGTTCGACGATGCGGTCGCATTCGCCGGCCCCGACTACCGGTATGTCGAGTGGACGAGCCCGACTCCGCCCGAGTACCGGGACGGCTACGCGTACGCGCTCTCGCGCATGGCGACCGATGTGCCGGCCGGATCGCTGGAGATCGAGGAGCAGGACTGGGATGCCGCGCGCATCGAGCGCCGCGACGCGCGACAGCGGGCGCAGCGTCTCCGTGTCTCGGTCGCCGCCGTCGTCCACGTTCCGACGGGCCGGATCGTTGCCTACAACGAACTCGTGATCGGCGACGACGACCCGACGGCGGCGACGGCGCAGTACGGCACGCTCGTCGTGAAGGAGCACCGCGGTCACCGCCTCGGCACGATCGTGAAGACGGGCAACATCCTGCGCTGGCGCGAGGTCACGCCGGAGTCGCCGCGGATCTCCACGTTCAACGCGGAGGAGAACCGGCCGATGCTCGACATCAACGAGGCCATCGGGTTCGTTCCGGTCTCGTGTGCCGGCGCCTGGGAGAAGGCGCTCTGATGGACGTCGAGCTCACCCGTGATCATCGGGGAGGCGAGGGGCACCTCGTCTCTCCGATGGCTGACGGAGAGCAGACGCTCAGCTGACGCGGACGATCCGCTGGCAGTGCCGGCAGAAATGGCTCGACCGGTTCATGAACGCGTCACGCACGATCGGCCGTCCGCAGCGCGGGCACGGCTGGCCGGTGCGTCCATAGGCGTTGAGGGAGTGCGCGAAGTAGCCTGCCTGCCCGTTGACGTTGACGTACTGCGCGTCGAAGCTCGTGCCGCCTTCAGCGAGGGCCTTCTCGAGCACCGCGCGCACCTCGAGGAGGAGCCGGCGTGCGGCACGCGTCGACAGCGCCTTCGCCGGCGTCTCCGGATGGATGCGGGCAGCCCACAACGACTCATCGGCGTAGATGTTGCCGATGCCGCTGACGACCGACTGATCCAGCAGCACGCGTTTGATCGCGGAGTTCTTCCGGCCGAGCGCGGCGCGCCAGGCGTCGTCGTCGAATGCCGGGTCGAGCGGATCGCGCGCGATGTGCGCGACCTGGCTGGGAAGGACCGCCGCATCCGTCCCCCAGCCGGCGGGAGCCCCGTCGGCGGTGGCGACGAGATCGTCGATCGCGAGCGACCCGAACGTGCGCTGGTCGCTGAAGACGACCGCGAGCTCGCCGTGCTCGGGGTGCGCGATGTCGAGCCGCACTCGCTCGTGCCGTTCCGGCGATGCACCTGCGGAGCGCAGCAGCAGCTGTCCGCTCATCCCGAGATGGCCGACGACGGCGTGCGCCCCGTCGTCGACGGAGAGCCACAGGAACTTCCCCCGGCGCGCGGCGCCCGTGAAGGACGCGCCGGTCAGGCGCGCCTCGAAGTCCGCGGCGGTTCCCGCGTGGCGGGTGAGCGCGCGCTCGTCGAGCACCGTCGCCGCGAGGACCGTGGCGCCGATGACCGCGGGAGCGAGGCCGGCGCGGACCACCTCGACCTCGGGAAGCTCGGGCACTAGCGGTCGCTGCCCGGACGCCCGCTGAGCTCGTGCCACGCGGTGAGCGCGGCAGCCATCTCGGCGTGCTTCTTGCTGGAGCCGGTGCCCTCGGTCGACAGGTCGCCGACCGACACGGTCGCGGTGAAGGTGCGGTCGTGGTCGGGGCCGGTGGAGGTCACGTCATAGACGGGCGCGGCAAGGCCGAGTCGCGCCGCGATCTCCTGCAGCGCCGTCTTCGGATCGACGGCCGCACCGTACCGCTCGGGGTCCGCCAGCAGCGGGCGGACGAGTCCTCGGACCAGAGTGGTCGCCGCATCCTGGCCCGCCGAGAGGTACGTGGCCCCGATCAGGGCCTCCATCGTGTCGGCGAGGATCGAGTCCTTGTCGCGGCCGCCGGTGCGGTCTTCGCCACGCCCGAGGAGGACGTACTCCCCCACCCCGATGCCACGGGCGACCTCTGCCAGGGCGACCGTCGACACGACGCTCGCGCGCCGCTTCGCCAACGACCCCTCGTCGAGGTCGGGCAGCGTCGTGTACAGGAGCACCGTCACGGCCTGGCCGAGCACCGAGTCGCCGAGGAATTCGAGGCGCTCGTTGTGCGGCACGCCGCCGTGCTCGTATGCCCACGAACGATGGGTCAGTGCAAGAGAAAGAAGCTCGGGGTCGATATCGACCCCGAGCTTCTCGAGGAGTTCGCGCTGGTGCGCTCGGTCCGTCACGGAACGCTGATCAGACGTCGGCGACCTTGCGGCCCTTGTACTCGAGGAACAGCTCCGTGCCCTGCGAGTCGGTGACGACCTTCGCCTGGTGCGGGCGGCTGTAGACGACCTTGCCGTTCTCGATGGTCTTGACGAGGGCGGGAGCCTCGGCCTTCCACTGCGCGCGACGCGAGCGGGTGTTCGAGCGCGAGACCTTGCGCTTCGGGGGGTTGCCTGCCATGGTTCTTCTCTTTTCGTTCCTAGGTCTGGGGTGTCGACTCGGAGCCCGAGCCGTCAGCCGGCTCCTCCGCATAACCGGCGAGCGCTGCCCAGCGTGGATCGAGGGGCTCTCGCGGTTCTGCATCGGCGCTGTCGGCACGCAATTCGCCTGTTTCGGGATCGAGTCCCGGGCAATCAGGCCGACAGACCGGCTGAAACGGAAGCGAGAGGACGATGGCGTCCCTGACCGCGGTTTCAAGATCCACGTGGTCGTCTTGAACCTCGAAGTCACTCGCTTCCTCTCCAGGATACGCGAAAAGCTCCTGGAACTCGACTTCGACAGGCGCGGCGATGTCAGTCAGGCATCGTCCGCACACTCCGGCGTAGTCCGCACGCATCGTCGCGGACACCAGGATTCCTTCGTGGACCGACTCCAGACGGGCATCGATCTCGATCTGCTCGCCCTCGGGGACGGAGACGAGTCCCTCGCCCCAGCGCTCCGTCAGGACGGGGTCGAGCTCGATCTCGCGCATCTCTCCGGGCTTGCGGACGATGTCGCGCACGTTGACGCTGAACGGTCCGGGTCTGCGATTCCTCACCCGGGGATTCTACCGGCGGACGGCTGGGAAGGGCTTGTTCGCCGAGCGACGTTCAGATGCCTCGCGCGCCGGTGTCCAGGAAGCGTGCGACGGCGTCCGGCACGAACGGCGACACGTCTCCGCCGAGACCCGCGACCTGCCGCACGAGCGAGCTCGAGACGAGCGCATGGGCGGGGTCCGGCAGGAGGAAGACGGTCTCGATGCCGGCGAGGTGGCGGTTGACGATCGCCATCGGCGTCTCGTACGCGACATCCACCTGCGAGCGGATCCCCTTGACGAGCACGCCTGCGCCCACATCCGTCGCGTAATCGACGAGGAGACCCATGGCCCAGGAGGACACGACGACGTCGCCCTCGACGCCGCCCTCGGCGATGGACTGCTCGAGCAGCGCGAGACGCTGCGCGATCGGCAGCATCGCCTCCTTGCCCGGGTTGTGGACGACGACGACGTGGGTCGTGTCGTACAGCGATGCGGCGCGGCGGATCACATCGAGGTGACCGAGGGTCGGGGGGTCGAACGAACCGGGGACGACGGCGATGCGGTTGCTCACGGCATCCAGCCTAAAGCGTCGGGCTCGCCGCTCAGTTCCGCGCCATGGCGGCGCGCTCGGCCGCATCCAGACGCCGTTCGATGGCGGACGCCAGACCCGGATGCATCTTCAGCACGGGATCGGCATCGAGGATGCGCTCGGCCTCCTGGCGTGCGAGGGCGATGAGATCGCCGTCCTTCACCACGCGCAGCAGGCGCAGGGACGTCCGGGCACCGGATTGGGCGTCGCCGAGCACATCGCCCTCGCCGCGCAGCTCGAGGTCGACCTCGGCGAGCTGGAAGCCGTCGAGCGTCTCCGCGACGGCCTCGACGCGCTCGCGCGCGGGCGTGCCGAGCTGCGCCTCGGTGACGAGGAGGCAGAGGCCGGGGACGGAACCGCGCCCCACACGTCCGCGCAGCTGGTGGAGCTGCGAGACGCCGAACCGGTCGGCCTCGAGGATGACGATGGTCGACGCGTTCGGCACGTCGACGCCGACTTCGATCACCGTCGTCGCGACGAGGACGTCGACCTCCCCCGCCGCGACGGCGCGCATGATGGCGTCCTTCTCTTCGCCGGACATCCGGCCGTGCAGGATCTCGACCCTGAGGTCTGCGAACAACGGATGCCGTGACAGCAGGTCGGCCGCCTGCACGACGCCCCATCGCGCCTTCGCCGATTCACCGGCGACGGGCGCGTCCGCGGGCTCGACGTCGTCTTTCGACGCCGCCGACGACGACTCCGCGTCGATCGCTGCGCACACGACGAACACCTGGTGCCCCTTCGCCACCTCCTCCGCAGCGCGCTCCCACACGCGGGTGAACCAGCCCGGCTTCTCGTCGAGCGGGGCGACGAACGTGTCGATGCCCGCGCGGCCCTGCGGCATCGTGCGGATCGTGGAGACGTCGAGGTCGCCGAACACGGTCATGGCGACCGTCCGCGGAATGGGGGTCGCGGTGAGGACGAGGGCGTGCGGGCTGGTGCCCTTCGCCCTGAGGGTCTCGCGCTGCTCGACGCCGAAGCGGTGCTGCTCGTCGACGACGACGAGCCCGAGATCGGCGAAGGTCGTGGAATCGCTGAGGAGCGCGTGCGTCCCGACGACGATGAGCGCCTGCCCGGCCGCGACCCGCAGTGCGGCCTTGCGTCGCTCGGCCGCGCCCATCTGCCCGGTGAGGAGCGTCGGCATGAGCTGCGGGGCGAGCTCCGGTCCGAGCATCTTGGCGATCGATCGAAGGTGCTGCGCGGCGAGCACCTCCGTCGGCGCGATGAGCGCGGACTGGCCGCCGGACTGAGCCACCTGGAGCATGGCGCGCAGCGCCACGAGCGTCTTGCCGGACCCGACCTCGCCCTGGACGAGGCGATTCATCGGCCAGTCGCCCACGAGATCGACCGCCACCTGGGCGCCCACCGACTCCTGGTCGGGAGTGAGCGGGAACGGCAGCTCCGCATCGAACCGCTCCAGCAGGCCGCCGGGCTCGCGCTTCACGGCGGACAGCATGCGCACGAACTGCCGCTGCTGCAGGAGCGCGGTCTGCAGGACGAGCGCCTCGTGCATCCGGAGCGTGCGTCGCGCCGGCGGGATCTGGTCGTCGAAGTCGGGACGGTGGATGCGCAGCAGTGCGTCGCGCGCGGTCAGGAGCTTGTGCCGCTGGCGGAGGTCTTCCGGCAGCGGATCGGGCACCTCGCCGAGCCCGTCGAGGATCAGCCCGATCGTCTTCTGGATCTGCCACGTCGACAGGGCCGAGGTCGCGGGGTAGATCGGGATCGGGAGGTTCGCGTAGGCCTCCACGTTCATCCGTGCTTCGGACTCGTCGTCGAGGAGCTGGTATTCGGGATGCGCGAACTGGAGCCCGCCGCGATACTCGCCGACCTTGCCCGCGAAGATGCCGCGCCGTCCGGCGCGCAGCTCGCCGAGCCGCCAGGCCTGGTTGAAGAAGGTCAGCGACACCTCGCCCTGGCCGTCTCCGATGACGACCTCGACGATGCTGCCGCGGCGGTTCTGCATCCGCCGCTCAGAAGCGCTCTTGATCTCTGCGACGATCGTGACGAGGTCGCCCACGCGCAGCGACGAGATCGGGGTGAGCTCTCCGCGCTTGGCGTACCGGCGCGGGTAGTGCGAGAGCAGGTCGCCGACCGTGCGCATGCCGAAGGCGCGCTCGAGCGCCTTGGCGGTCTTGCCGCCGACGGCGCCGTCGAGCCGCGCATCCAGCGTGTAACCCGTCATGTCGCCGCCGGAGCACCGTTCGGGACGCCCCGCGATTCGGGAGATGTGCGCGGGAGGAGATGCTGACTCATCGCGCCCAGACTATCCGCGCCGTGCGACATCGGGGGTCCGCATCCGTCCCGCCTCGTCCGGGCCGATAGGTTGTCGCTGTGACCCGCATCATCGCCGGCCGCGCCGGCTCGCTCACGCTCGACGTCCCCGACGCCGGCACCCGCCCCACGAGCGACCGCGTGCGCGAGTCCCTGTTCGGCTCGCTGGAATCCGCCGATGCGCTCCGCGGGGCGGCGGTGCTCGACCTGTACGCGGGCTCCGGCGCCCTCGGGCTCGAAGCCCTGAGCCGGGGGGCTGCGACGGCCGATCTCGTCGAGAAGTCGGCGCGCGCCGCGACGGTCGCACAGCGCAACGCCGCACGCGTCGCCAAGGCGCTCGGGCGGGATGCGGCCATCCGCGTGCATCGCGTCGCCGCCGACGCGTTCCTCGCGACCGGCGCGACGATGTGGGATCTCGTCTTCGTCGACCCTCCGTACGACCTCGGCGAGGCGGAGCTCGCGATCACACTCTCCCGGCTCACCCCCCGACTGCGGGACGCCGGCATCATCGTGATCGAACGGGCCAGCCGCTCGCCGGAGCCGTCGCTGCCCGACGGGATGACGGTGTCGCGCTCGAAGAAGTACGGCGATACGACCCTGTGGTGGGCCGAGCACGTGTGACTCAGCCCCGGCCGGCATCCCAATCGGCGTAGGGGTCCCACCCGCCGCGCTCCTCGTACGGCGTGCCGTCCACGCTGACGGGTGACGGACCCGCCGCGACGACCACGCCGATCGGGCGGAAGCCCGCGGGAACCGCCCCGGGCGGGAAGCACGCCAGCAGCGCGTGGTCCTCGCCGCCGGTGAGCGCACCGTGCAGATCCGAGCCGAGTGCAGACGCATGCAGGTCGATCGTGATGCCGGAGGCCGTCGCCATCCGCCGCGCGTCGAGCGCGAGCCCGTCGGACACGTCCATCATGGCCGTCGCCCCGGCATCCGCCGCGACCGGTCCGAGCGAGACGGGTGGATGCGGACGCAGCTGCGCGATCACGGCCTCCTGCTCATCGCGGCCGAGCGCGTCCGCATCGATCGCGACCGGCACGCCCTCGGCATCCCGGAAGCGGTCGAACAGGATGCGGAGTCCCGCCGCAGCGCGCCCGGTCTCCCCCGCGATCGCCACGACGTCGCCCACGCGAGCGCCGCTGCGCAGCACCGGCTCCCTGCCGTCGAGCACGCCGAGCGCCGTCACCGCGATCGTCAGCGTCGCCGAGACCGTCAGGTCTCCGCCTTCGACGGCGCATCCGGGCGCGAGCTCGGCGCACCCCGCACGCAGCCCTTCGGCGAGCCCCTCCACGAAGGAGAGCCGGGTGTCGTCGGGCATCGCGAGAGCGACGAGCAGCGCCGTCGGGCGTGCGCCCATCGCGGCGACGTCGGCGAGATTCACCGCCGCGGCCTTGAACCCGAGATCGAACGCATTCGACCAGGCGAGCCGGAAGTCCGGGCCGTGCACCAGCGTGTCGACCGTCGCGACGACACGCCCGTCCGGGACCGCGAGCACCGCTGCGTCATCACCCGGGCCGACGACCGCCGCCGAGGCGCCGATGCGCTCCAGGATGCGGCCGAGGATGCGGCCCTCCGACAGTTCCCCGACGGTCGGGTCAGGGCCGGTCGGATCGGGCGCGGTCATCCCTCCACCGTAGCCCGGCGTAGCCTGGAGGGGTGACCCGCGCCCGCCGTATCCTCGCCTGTGCCGCTGCCGTGCTGGCTGCGACCTTCGCACTCGCCGGGTGCACGTCGACCGTCTCGCTCGCCCCTGCCGACGACGCGAACAACCCGCATTGCGCGGATGTCATGGTCCGCCTGCCGGACGCGGTCTCGACTGCCGATCGCGTCTGGACGGACGCGCAGGCCACGGCGTCGTGGGGTGGGCCGCCGTCCTCGGTCATCCTCGCGTGCGGCGTCGCGGTGCCGGGCCCGACCGTGCTCCCGTGCGTCGCCTTCCAGGGCGTCGACTGGATCGTCGCCGACGGCAAGAACCACGTCGCGACCGTCACGACGTTCGGCCGCAAGCCCGCGATCCAGGTGATGGTCGACACCAGCAAGGTCGACTTCAACGCCGTGCTGAACTCGATCAGCATCGCTGTGAACGGCGGTCGCCTGCCGACGACGGGCGATCAGTGCACCGCCCCGGCGACCCCGTCCAAGTAGTCAGCGGGCGAGCGCGGTCTCGATGAGGTCGGTGATGAGCTCGCCGTAGGTCATGCCGCCCGCGATCCACACCTTCGGGAACATCGAGATCGGGGTGAATCCCGGCATGGTGTTGAGTTCGTTGACCACCGGCCCGCTCGCGGTGAGGAAGAAGTCGACGCGCGCGAGCCCGCGGCCGTCGACCGCCTCGAATGCGCGCACCGCCATGTCCTGGAGCGCCGCGGTATCGGCGTCCGACATGTCTGCCGGGCACACGACCTCCACGCCGTCGCCGCCGAGGTACTTGCCCTCGAAGTCGTAGAACTCGCGCGCCGTCAGGACGATCTCGCCGGGCAGCGACACGCGCGTGGGCGCGCCGCAGCGGCTCTCGAGCACGCCGAGCTCGACCTCGCGGCCGACGAGGCCCTCCTCGACGAGCACCTTCGAGTCCTCCGCGAAGGCGACGCGCAGCGCTTCGTCGAGCTCGCCGAGGTCGTGGACCTTCGACACGCCGACGCTCGAGCCCGCGCGCGCGGGCTTGACGAACCACGGCAGGCTCAGGCCCGCCGCGAGGGCGGCAGCCGCCGCATCCTGCCCCTTGCGGACCGTCACCCACGGCGCGACCGGGACGCCCGCCGCCTGGAGCGCGACCTTCATGAAGTGCTTGTCCATGCACAGCGCGGAGTCGAGCACGCCGGCGCCCGCGTAGGGCAGGTCGAGCGTGTCGAAGAAGCCCTGGATCGTGCCGTCCTCGCCGTGCGGGCCGTGCAGGATCGGCAGCACGACGTCGACCCCGCCGAGGCTCTCGATCGATCCGTCCGCCCGGCGCACTCGCAGTTCGCGCACGCCGGAGGCCTCGGGCCACAGGATGCGCGTCCCGTTGTCGGCGACCTCCGGCATGCGCGCGGGGTCGAGCGCGAACTTCGCCGGCTCGTCGTCCTCGAGGACGAAGGCTCCGTCGCGCGTGAGGCCTACCGGGACGACGCGGAAGCGGTCACGGTCGATCGCCTTCAGCACCCCGCCCGCCGTGGCGGAACTGATCGCGTGCTCGCTGGAGCGCCCGCCGAAGAGCACCGCCACTGCCGGCTTGTCCATAGTCGGTCCTCTCCCCACGTGGGGTGTCGTCGTCGGTCGTCAGGTGCGGGGCGATCTCGCGCGGGTTCATCGTGCCGTCGAGCACGCGCTTGACCTGCTCGACGATCGGCATCGAGACGCCCGCCTGCTTCGCGAGCTGCAGGACGGGCGCGACCGAGGCGAGCCCCTCCGCCGTCTGCTGCATCTGCTTGACCACGTCCTGGAATTTGTACCCCTGACCGAGGAGCCGCCCCGCCGTGTTGTTGCGGCTGAGGGGCGACTGGCACGTCGCGATGAGGTCGCCGAGGCCGGCGAGCCCCTGCAGGGTCTCGGGATGCGCGCCCTGCGCGACGGCGAAGTCGGTCATCTCGACGAGGCCGCGCGTGATGATGGATGCCTTCGTGTTCTCGCCGTAGCCCACGCCGTCGACGATGCCGATGGCCACGGCGATGAGGTTCTTGAGCACGCCGCCGAACTCGGTGCCGATGACGTCCGTGTTGACGAAGGTGCGGAAATAGGCGTTCCGGGCGCGCCGGGCGACCGCTTCGGCGGTCTCGAGGCTCGTCGAGGAGATGACCGCGGCGGTCGGCTGCTCGCGCGCGATCTCGAGCGCGAGGTTCGGACCGGATGCGACCGCGATGCGGTCGGGATCGCACTGCAGCTCCTGCTCGATGACCTGGCTCATGCGCAGGCCCGTGCGCCTCTCGACGCCCTTCATGAGCGACACGATGGGCGCATCCGTCCGCGCGATGAGGGGGCGCAGGGCCTTGAGGTTCTCCCGTGCCGTCTGGCTCGGGATCGACAGGTAGATCTGGGTCGCGCCGTCGATCGCCTCCGACAGATGCGCCGTGGCGGTCATGGACCTGGGCAGATTGATGCCGGGGAGGTACTGGCTGTTGCGCTTCGCCTCGGCGATCTCGTGGGCGAGCTCGGGGCGGCGCGCCCACATCGTCACCTGGGCGCCGCCGTCGGCGAGGATCTTGCCGAATGTCGTGCCCCAGCTTCCCGAACCGAGCACAGTCACCCTGGGAGCGGCACCGCGATGGTCGGTTCTAGGAGTCAAGGCGGCCCGTCTCCTTCTGACCGTGCGCAGCGGGATTCCAGCGCTCGGCGGGAGCGGGGATGCCGCGCACCTCCGAGAGCATTTCGGCGAGGCGGTTCATGACGGCGTCCGTCCCCTCGTTGAGGGCGTGCGGATGCAGGGGCGTGTCGCGCTCGTACGCAGAGAGATCGATCGGGTCTCCGATGACGACCGTCATGCGCTTGCGCAGCGGCCACAGGCTGAGCTTGCCGTAGCGGGGCATGATCGCCTGGGCGCCCCACTGCACCATCGGGATCACCGGGAGGCCGCCGGCCATCGCGAGGCGGACGGCACCGGTCTTCCCGCGCATCGGCCACAGGTCGGGGTCGCGCGTGAGCGTGCCCTCGGGATAGACGATGACCCCACGTCCGTGCTCGACGAGCATCTCGGAGGTCTCCAGCGTCTGCTTGGCAGAGGCGGCCGACGAGGAGCGGGCGACGGGCACCATGCCCGTCGCACGCAGCACCCAGCCGAGCACCGGCACGCGGAAGAGGCTCTCCTTGGCCATGAACCTCGGGGCACGCCCGGCACGCCACACCGCGGCGGCGACGATCAGCGGGTCGAACTCGCTGTGATGATTCGGAGCCAGCACGTACGCACCCTCGCGAGGAAGCTTCTCGGCGCCTTCGACGCGGATGCTGACGAAGATGCCGAGGATCGGCACCACGATCGCCGCGAGCGGCCAGAAGATGCTGGGTCGCGTCTTCTCGCGCGACGCGCGCGGGCGTTTCGACACCGACGTCACCCGATGACGTCGAAGTCGGCGCCGACGGCGGTGAGCTTGTCGAAGAACTTCTCGTAGCCGCGACGGATGATGCCGACGTTGCGCACGGTGGACCGGCCTTCGGCCGTGAGCGCCGCGATGACGTGGCTGTAGCCGCCGCGGAGGTCGGGCACGACGATGTCAGCGCCGACCAGCGGCGTCGGACCGTTGATGACGGCTGCCTGCTCGAGGCTGCGGCGCGGGACGCGACGGGGCCCGTCCTGCAGGCCGTGGGGGTGCACGACGATGTCGGCGCCCATCTTCACGAGCGCGTCGGTGAAGCCGAAGCGGTTCTCGTACACGGTCTCGTGGACGATCGACTCGCCGTGCGCCTGCGTGAGCGCGACGATCAGCGGCTGCTGCCAGTCGGTCATGAACCCGGGGTGCACGTCGGTCTCCACCGTGACGGGACGGAGGTCGCCGCCGCGACGGAACAGGATGCCGTCCTCGCGGATGTCGAACGTGCCGCCCACCTTGCGCACGACGTTGAGGAACGTCAGCATCTCCGGCTGCTTGGCTCCGCCGACGAAGATCTCGCCGTCGGTGGCGAGCGCGGCGCTCGCCCAGCTGGCGGCCTCGTTGCGGTCGAAGATCGCCCGGTGCTCGTAGCCCTCGAGCCGGTCGACTCCCTCGATGAGGATGACGCGGCTCGGCTCCACCGTGATGATGGCGCCCATCTTCTGCAGCACCGCGATGAGGTCCATGATCTCTGGCTCGATCGCCGCGTTGCGCAGCTCCGTGGTGCCCTGCGCGCGCACCGCGGTCAGCAGGACCTGTTCGGTCGCACCGACGCTCGGATACGGCAGGTGGATGTTCGCGCCGCGGAGCCCCGTGGGCGCCGACAGACGGATGCCGGCGGGCAGCTTCTCCACGATGGCGCCGAACTTGCGGAGCGCGTCGAGGTGGAAGTCGATCGGGCGGTCGCCGATGCGGCATCCGCCGAGGTCGGGGATGAACGCCTGGCCGAGGCGGTGCAGCAGCGGTCCGCAGAAGAGGATCGGGATGCGCGACGCCCCTGCGTGCGCGTCGATCTCCTCCATGTGCGCCGACTCGACGTCACGCGGATCGAGCATGAGCGAGCCGGGCTCGTCCGCTTCCTGTACGCGGACACCGTGGACCTCGAGCAGGGAGCGGACGACCGCGACATCGCTGATGTCCGGCACGTCGCGGAGGATGCTGGGGCTCTCCCCCAGGAGCGCCGCGACCATCGCCTTGGTGACGAGGTTCTTCGCGCCCTTCACCTCGACCCGTCCGCGCAGAGGACGGCCGCCGCGGATCGCGAGGATCTCGCCTGCCCCTCCCTTGCGCCCGTCGGCCGAGATGGTGTCGTGGAGGAGTGTCATGCAGGAAGCCTCACTATGTCGGATCAGGCGGTCGGATGGGGCTGCACCGGCAGGGTGCGCGGCCTCCAGCTCTCGCGGCGCGCCTCGTAGGCGGCGATTCTGTCTTCGTTGCGGAGGGTCAGCCCGATGTCGTCGAGCCCCTCCAGGAGCCGCCACCTAGTGTAGTCGTCGATCTCGAACGGAACGCGGATATCGCCGAGGACCGCCTCTCGCGCCTCGAGATCGACGGTCATCTCCACCCCCGGCTGCGCCTCGATCGCGGCCCACAGACGCTCGACATCCGCTTCGCTGATGACACCGGCGAGCAGCCCCTGCTTGCCCGCGTTCCCCCGGAAGATGTCCGCGAAGCGCGGGCTCAGCACGACACGGAATCCGTAGTCGCGCAGCGCCCAGACGGCGTGCTCACGGCTGGAGCCGGTGCCGAAATCGGGTCCCGCGACGAGGATCGAGCCCGAACGGTACGCGTCCTGGTTCAGGATGAATTCCGGGTCCTGACGCCAGCTGGCGAACAGCGCGTCGTCGAAGCCCGTCTTCGTGACGCGCTTGAGGTAGACGGCGGGGATGATCTGGTCGGTGTCGACCGCGGAACGCCGCAGCGGAACGGCGACACCGGTGTGCGTCTCGTACTTGTCCATGTCAGGCCTCCGCTCCAGTCGTCACGGTCTGTTCGGTCGCGATCGGTCCGAGATCCGACGGGCTGGAGAGCGTCCCGCGCACCGCGGTGGCCGCGGCCACGAGCGGCGACACGAGGTGCGTGCGTCCGCCCTTGCCCTGACGGCCCTCGAAGTTGCGGTTGCTCGTCGATGCGCAGCGCTCGCCGGGGGCGAGCTGGTCGGGGTTCATCCCCAGGCACATCGAGCAGCCGGCGAAGCGCCACTCGGCGCCGAAGTCGATGAAGACCTTGTCCAGGCCCTCGGCCTCCGCCTCCAGGCGCACGCGCGCCGACCCCGGGACGACCATGACGCGGACACCGTCCGCCTTCTTGCGGCCTGCGATGACCGACGCGAAGGCGCGCAGGTCCTCGATGCGGCTGTTGGTGCAGGAGCCCATGAACACGGCATCCACCGCGATGTCCTTCATGGGCGTGCCCGCGGCGAGGTCCATGTACTCGAGCGCACGCTCGGCGGCGGCCCGCTCGTTGGGGTCGTCGAACTGATCGGGCGCGGGCACCGCGTCGTTCAGCGATACCCCCTGGCCCGGGTTCGTGCCCCACGTGACGAACGGCTCGAGCTCGTTCGCGTCGAGGAACACCTCGGCGTCGTACACCGCACCCTCGTCGGACGGGAGCGTGCGCCAGTAGGCGACCGCATCCTCCCAGTCCTGACCCTGCGGGGCGTGCGGCTTGCCCTGGACATAGGCGAACGTCGTCTCGTCGGGCGCGACCATTCCGGCGCGCGCACCCGCCTCGATCGACATGTTGCACATCGTCATGCGGCCCTCCATCGACAGCGACCGGATGGCGCTGCCGCGGTACTCGAGCACGTAGCCCTGGCCGCCGTTGGTGCCGATCTTCGCGATGACGGCGAGGATGATGTCCTTCGCGGTGACACCCGGCTTCAGTTCGCCCTCGACCGTGATCGCCATCGTCTTGAACGGCTTCAGCGGGAGGGTCTGGGTCGCTAGCACGTGCTCGACCTCGCTCGTGCCGATGCCGAACGCCATCGCGCCGAACGCGCCGTGGGTCGAGGTGTGGCTGTCACCGCACACGACGGTGATGCCCGGCATCGTGAGCCCCAGCTGGGGACCGACGACGTGGACGATGCCCTGCTCCTTGTCGCCCAGCGAGTGCAGGCGTACGCCGAACTCCTCCGCGTTGCGGCGCAGCGTCTCGATCTGCGTGCGACTCGTGAGGTCGGCGATGGGCTTGTCGATCGCGAGCGTCGGGGTGTTGTGGTCCTCCGTGGCGATCGTGAGATCGAGCCGGCGCACGGGCCGTCCCTCGGCGCGCAGTCCGTCGAACGCCTGGGGGCTCGTCACCTCGTGCACGAGGTGCAGGTCGATGTAGATGAGGTCCGGCTCGCCGCCCTCGCCCTTGACGACGAGGTGGTCGTCCCAGATCTTCTCGGCGAGCGTGCGCGGGCGCTCGGGGATGGCGGATGCGTTGGAAACAGGCGTGCTCATGTGCTGTCGTTCTCCTCGGAATGGGGGATCAAGCCCGCGATGAACTCCGCGACGAGGGAGGCCTGGGAACTAGGACTCGTCGCGGCCGCTAAGGAGAAGGCGAGCGATCCGCACCAAGACAGGCTACCACCCGACAGAACGCTCAATCGCCGCGGGTGCCTGCCTCGGTCTTCAGAGCATTCTGCTCACGCCGGGACGAGATGAGGCTCGCAACGGTCGCAACGGCCATCGCCGCGACGATCACGAGAAGCGACATCCAGGTCGAGATCTCGGGCGCCCAGTCCACGGGGTTCCCGCCGTTGATGAAGGGCACGGTGTTCTCGTGGAGGGCGTGAGCGAAGAGCTTCAAGCCGATGAAGGCGAGGATGAACGCGATTCCGTAGTGCAGATACTTCAGTCGGTCGAGCAGACCGCCGAGCAGGAAGTAGAGCTGGCGCAGACCCATGAGCGCGAACAGGTTGGCCGCGAAGACGATGAAGGGGCTCTGGGTGATGCCGAAGATCGCCGGGATCGAGTCGATGGCGAAGAGGAGGTCGGTGAACCCGATCGCGAGGAACACGAGGACCATCGGCGTCCAGATCGCCTTGCCGTTCACACGCGTGCGCAGCTTCGATCCGTCGTAGTGGTCGCTGATGTCGATGAACCGCCGGAGGAACCGCACGATGCCGGCCTCGGTGTGGGCGTCGTCCTCCTGTTTTCCTGGGAACGCCTGCCGCCACGCAGTGAAGACGAGGAAGGCGCCGAACACGTAGAAGATCCAGACGAAGTTCTCGATGAGGGCGGCGCCGAGGAGGATGAAGATCCCCCGCAGCACGAGGGCGATGATGATCCCGACCATCAGCACTTCCTGCTGGTAGCGGCGCGGCACCGCGAACTGCCCCATCAGCAGGACGAAGACGAAGAGGTTGTCGACGGACAGGCTGTACTCGGTCAGCCAACCCGCGACGAACTGGCCCGCGGCATCCGCGCTGCCGGTCGCCCAGAACAGCAGGACGGCGAAGACGAGCGCGAGCGCCACGTAGAACACGACCCACAGCGTCGATTCCTTCATCGACGGGATGTGCGGTCTCTTCAGGATGAGGAGGAGGTCGGCGGCGAGGATCAGAACCAGGACGATCATCGCGGTGATCTCGAACCACGCGGGGATCACGAAATCCATGGAGGGGAGCCTTTCGGGGGTCGACGGATCGTCGAGAGTCTCTCCCCCCCGCCGAACGGCGGTGCGCACCCGGAGCTCCTCCGACGGAGCTCGTGATGACGAGTGCGCGAGTGTGCGGAATACTCCCCCTCGCCCTCCCAGGATACGGGATGCGGCCGCGCACCGGCGGACGCCGCGGGGACGTGCCCTCAGCTCCAGTCGACCGGAGCGAGCTCTGCGGCGACGGCCGGGGCCTCGACGCCCCGCAGAGCGTCATCCGATCCCGGTGCCCCCACGAAGGGGGCGAGGGGGTCGCCGGAGATGCGGAAGAGCGCGAGCTGCGCGACGACCGGCACGACCAGGTCCGCGAGGCACGTCGCCCCGTCCGCGAACCGGCGGGCGAGCAGCATCCCGAGTGCTTCGTCATCCGCGCGCGCCACCGCACCGACGGCGCCGAGCGCGCTCGCCGCGGCCCCCGACTCCACGACGGTCTCGGCAAGAGCGCGGATGCTGCCGATCCCGGCGGATCCGGAGCAGCTGAGCGAGACGAGGGCGCCCATCGGCGCCGAGCTCGCCTGCGCGAGCTCCCACGACTGCACGTGGCGATACCCCGTCCACCCCCGCGGCGTACCCTCGCCCGTGTAGATCGCGAGCCCCGGGCCGGCGCCCAGCGCCGACAGCATCGCGGTCCGGTCCACCCGCGCGCTCGGCAGGTCGTAGACCTCGCTGGATCCGCCGCGGAGCGCCTCCGCCAGCGGCCCGACGCGGGCGCGGACGTGGTCCTCATGGCCGGAGAGCAGGGCGACGGGGCCGAGACCTGCACCCGCGCGGCGCTGGAGGGCGGCGGCCGCGGCGAACGCGCGAGGATCGTCCGGCATGACGCCCGCGACCACGTGCCTGCCGTCCGTCTCGACGCACACCCCTTCGATCGCGTCGCCGACCCACGTGGCCGGATCGGCGACGAGGATCACCGCGCCCGCGTCACGGAGCTCCCGACGCCAGGCCTCCTCTTCCGGCCGCGCGGTGCACGTGCGCACGGGTCGCCGCGCCGCATGGGCCGCGATGAGGGCGCCCGCGCGCTCGAGCGCGCCCGCCGTGCCGACGAACAGGATGTTCCCGGCACGGCACGCGCGATCCGGATCAGGCGAAGACGACACGCTGGTACGGATCCCACTCGACCGTCTCGAGCGGCGGCGTCGATTCGAAGCGGCGGTGCCACCAGTGCATGATGATCTGCGCCTGCTGCTCCCGATTGAAGTGCGAGAGGTCGCCCCCGGCGGCAGTGAGCGCGGCCTGAGCGCCGTCTCCCGTCGTGGAGTCGGTGTATCCGTAGTTGTACCCCTGGCCCACGAGCTGGGCCTCGAGCGCCTCCACCATGTAGATCGGCCCGTCCACGACGCCCTGCCACACATGCGTCATCTCGTGCACGAGCGTGTCCGGAGTCAGGGTCTCCCACGACGCGAAGTTGATGAGCTTCATCGTCGTGACCGCGCGGCCGCCGTTGACCCACTCGATGAAGTCGACGGCGAACGACTTCACCGACAAGCGCACGTCGTCGAGCGGGATGGAGCTGCCGAACGTCTCCACGGCATCGGCACGCTCGGTCGCGGTCAGCGGCCGATATTCGCCGGGGAACCAGTCGAGCAGGAGCGCGAATGCGAGCGCGAGAGCCGCGGCGCCGGCGTCGGCCGCCGCGATGATCACCTCGAGAGCCGTCTTGCCGAGCTGCTTGAAGGTGTCGACGACCTTGCGGAACAGATCCTCGGTGGGCTGCACGATCGCCGCCGCGAGGAGCTCCTTGGCCGTGCGGCCGAGCTGGTCGAGCGCTGCGACGAGGTTCTTGAAGGCGTCCCCCGGGTTCGCGATCGTCGCGAGCAGCAGGTCGGCGATGGTCGCCCCCGATTCCAGGAGTGTCTTCACCACGTCGACCACGACTTCGATCGCGCGCTGGGTCGCCCAGGCCATGAGGTCCAGGACGGTGGCGCCGGCCTTCAGCATCCCGCGCACGGCGGCCGCGATCGCCGGGATGCCGCTGCGCTCGACCCAGACCAGGACGCCCTCGACGGTGTGCCCCGCCTTCACGAGCGCCTCGCCGACGAACTCCATCGCCGCGTCACCGGCCTTCACCGCCCACGCGATGACGTCCGAGACGACCATGCCCACCTGTTCGATCGCGGCGACGACGGCCTGCAGCGCGTCCGTCCCCTTCGCGAGCGCCCAGTCGAGCGCCTCCCCGATGTTCCGGCCCACCGCCTCGATCATCTCGACGGCCGTGCGCCATGCGAGCGCCGCGACGTCCTCCGCCTGCGTCATGAGCCAGTCGAGCGCCGCGCCGAGCGGTCCCATGACCGAGAAGACGGCCTTCAGGATGCGTCGGAAGACGAGATATCCCTGAGCGAGCGCTGTCGTCAGGAGCGAGGCGACGGCCGCGCCGGCCTTGAGGGCAGCATCCACCAGCCGCCGTGCCAGATCCCACGTGGTCGACATCGTCGCGATCGCGAACTCCGCGATCGTCTTCCCGAGATCGAACGCCGCATGCACCGCGTCGACGAGAGCCTGCCCGACGAGGTTCACGAAGTCGCGCGCGACCTCGAGGAGCGTGCGTCCGAGGTCGAACGCGGCGGCGACGATCTTGCGGACCGCCGCGAAACCCGCGGTCGCGACGGCGACGATGAGGTCGCCCAGGATCCTTCCGGCGTCGAGCACGCCGGCGACGATCTCGCGCACGACGTCGACCGCCGCGCTGACGAGATAGCCGCCGAGCTGCACGAGGCTCGACGCGACGCGCGCGATCGACGCCGCCACCGCCCGCACGAACTGGATGCCCCGGTTCGCGATATCCGACACGATCCCGGCGAGGGTCTGCCCGAGACCGACCGCCGCACGCACGATGGTGTCCAGGAGCGAGGTCGGCTGCGTCACCGCTGCCACGATGATCTCCCCGACGGCGCGGCCGATCGCGATCAGCGCGTTCATCGCATCCACGACGAACGCGGCGCCGAAAGCGAGCGCCGATCCCAGGATGCTGCCGAGATCCTGTCCGATCGCGAGCAGCGCCTGCAGCACTTTGCCGATCGCGTCGATCGCCTGTCCGACCAGCCAGCCGACGATGCCGGCGAGCGTCTGCCCCGCATCGAGGATCGCGTGCACGACGTTCGCGAGGACGTCGGCGGCGAAGTTCAGTCCCGCCTGCAGCATGTCGCCGAGGGCGTAGCCGGCGGCGATCACGCCCTTGGCGATGTTGACGAGGATGTTGTAGCCGGCGGCCAGCGCGCCTTGAAGGAGGTCGCCGATGGACTTGCCCGCATTCATCACCGCGAGCACGATGTCCTTGGCGACGTCGCCGGCCCAGTCGGTGATGGCCGCGAGCGTCGCCCCGATCGCCTGGATGCCGCCCTTGAACGCGTCGATGATCGAGTTGACGATCTTGCCCAGCGCATCGCCGATGCCGCTGACGACCCCGCCGAGGAAGTCGCCGACGTCGCCCAGCAGGCCGTCCGTGGTCGGATTCGCCGGTGGCAGCGGTGCGCCCGCCTTCGCGAGCGCGGCGCCCGCATCCACGAGCCACGACGCGACCGTGGTCATCGCGCCCTGATCGACCACGCCGCCCGGCATGACGAAGTCCTTCATCACGACGGCGGCCTGTGTCTCGCCGAGGAGCGAGATACCTGACACGATCGCGGGTCCGGCGGTCGCGCGGTTCGCGGCGAGGATCGTGAGGCGGTCCTCCATCGGCGCGCGCGCGACCTGGTCGAAGAACTGCGCCGCCTGATCGCGGGTCTCGATGGAGCCGAGGTACGCCTGTGAGAACCGCATGGCGCTCGCGGTGTCGCTCGCGTTCAGGCGGGCGAAGACCGGCCCGAACTCGGTCGGGGTGATCCGCTGCGCCTGGAGCGCGACCGACGCCTGCGCGGGGTCGGCGAGCGGAACAGAGGTCAGTGCCGTGAAGCGGCTGTCGCTGAGAGGCATGAGCGTGTCCTTCCGAATCAGCGGTTGATCACGGACGTGATGCCGTCATGGATGCCGGTGAGCACACCGGGTGCGACCAACAGGTCGCGCGGCTCGACGAAGAGGGCGACCGTGCCGTCGGGCATGGTCTTGGCCGACAGGAGCGCGATGGGGTTGCCGTCTTCGGTGTCCGGGATGTCGATGAGCTCGACGCGTCGGTACAGGAGGGTGTCGAGCCTCGGATGCAGCTGCCGGACGAGCGACGGACCTCCGGCGTCGCCGCCGCTCCATCCGGTGAGGTAGGCGACGACCTCGCGTCGCTGCGGGTCGAAGGCGATCTCGACGTCGAGTTCGACCTGGATCGGCAGCGTCAGTCCGCCGAAGAGGCCGCCGAACAGGCCGCCGCTGCCCGACGAGGTCGTGTTGAGCGTCGCGATGAAGCGGTGCGCACGATTGTGCACGGATGCTCCGTCTGCCGAATAGCCGGTGGTCCCGACGAACGCCGATCCGGCATAGGCGAATCCGTCGAGCCCGCCGAGTGCGGGCACGAGGATGGACTCGAATGCGACCAGCACCTCGGCCGGGGAGCGCTTCATGGCGTTTCCGTCCGCGGACGTCGCCCATGGCTGCAGTTGCCGGGCGGCGGTCGCCCCGCGAACCCAGAACACGACGCCGTTCTCGAAGTCGCCGAAGCGGTTCTCGCTCGGGACGGGGCCGGGCTCGGATGCGGGATCGTCCAGCGGGGCGATGCCCGCGCCGATGTTCGGATCGATGTGCACGACGGTTCCCGCGTCCACGCCGGAGAACACGCCCGCGCGCTGCGCTGCAGAGATCGGGGCGGCAGCACCGGCCGATGCGGATGCCGCGGCGATGGATGCGGCATCCGGCCGCAACCCTTCCGCCGCCTGGATCTCCGTCGCCGCGGCGACGGAGCGGCTGAACCGCGCCACCGGCGACACCGGGGCGGCCGTGACGGCCGGCGTGTTCACCACAGAGCGCGGGAACCCGGAGGCGACGGCATCGATCGGGAGCTTCAGGACGTCAGGCGGCAGGCCCAGCGCCTTCTTCCGGCGCTCCGGGAAGCGGTGGCCGATACGGCGATCCGGGATGAGCTCGTCGGAGACCGGGTAGCCGAGCGCCGCGTTGCGCTCCCATCCCGCGGCCGCCCAGAAGGAGCGGATCAGGCCGTGGACCTCGTGCGCGCCGGTGCCCGGGGTCCAGTAGATCGAGCCGGCCTGGAAGTGGTTGTAGCGGCCGATGCCGTCGGGCGTGCCCGTCTCGTCGGTCGTCGGGTAGCCCAGCACGCTCCCCGACCCGCCGAGCGCACGGTAGTGCACGCCGATCTCGCCGTGCACCTCGAAGGCGCCCGCGCTGCTGCCGAGCTCCATCGGAGCCTCGCCGGGCAGGTGGATGCCGGCCCCGACGCCGATCTGGTCGAGCTTGCCGAGGAACTGCGCGGCCTCGATCCCGGGACCGTCGACCGTCACGAATCGGGTGGACGGCAGGGCCGCAGCGGCGATGGCGCTCGAGATCGGCACGGCGGCCGCTACCGCGGACACCGGTGCGGCGACGGGTGTCGCCGATGCGGAGCCGACGGTGGCGATCCCGATCGCGGCCGCCGTGACGTCGTTCACTGCGACCTCCACGCCGCTGAGGATTCCGCGGATCCCGGGCGGATACCAGTGGATCGCGCCGCCCTGGAACGTGTTGAAGTCGCCGCGCTGATCGGTGTCCGCGCCCGGCTGCTGATCGCTCGTCGGGTAGCCGAGGAAGCCGCGCTCCCAGCTGAGCGCCGCCCACTTGGCACGGATGGGTCCGTGCACCTCGTGCGCACCGGCGGCGGGATGCCAGAAGATCGATCCGCTCCGGAAGTGGCGGTAGTAGCCGAATCCGTCCGCGCACACGGTGACGGCTCCGGATGTCGGCCCGAGGATCCCGCCTGCGCCGCCCAGCTCGGCATACTTCGCGCTGATCACCGCGGACGCCCGCCCCGCGGGGTCGAGTGCCTGCAGGATGGCTTCGCCGAGACCCGGATCCACCGCCACGATGTCGACCTTCGAGAAGGCCGATTTGACGACCTGATCGACATCGGACGGCGTGGCCAGGGCCGCTGCGGCGACGGAGTCGGCGACGCCGGGTACCGCGAGGATCCCGCGGTCGAGCACGTCGGTGAGGGTGACATTCGCATTCGACATGGCGTCCTCCGAAATCAGACGTTCGTACTTCGGAAGAGGGCGTCGTGCCCCCGCTTGATACCCGGGCGACCGGTTCCCTGCTCCGGGTCTGAGACGATTCGGCGGGTCGGGACACTTCTTGAGAGAGACAATGAGAGCCGCGGACCGTAGGTTCGCGGGCCGGAGGACCGATGCCGATTCCCCTGCGCTCGGACGCCGAGCTGACCGCCCTTGCGGGCGGCGGGAGCGAGCTCGCGTTCCGCGAGATCTATCGCGCGTACGCGAAGCCCGTGTACTGGCTCGCGCACGGGATCGTGGGAAACGCGTCGGATGCGGAGGACGTGCTGCAGGAGACCTTCCTCGTCGCGTGGCGGAAGCTCCCGGGCTTCGCGCTGGCGGGCGACTCGCTGCTGCCGTGGCTCGCGACGATCTGCCGCTTCCAGGCCGCGAACCGCCTGCGGACGATCCAGCGGGAGCGGCGGCGCCTCGCGTCGGATGCGCACGCGGAGCTCGTGCCCGCCCCGATCGACGTCGCCGCGCAGGTGGCCGACACCCAACTGGTCGAGCTCATCCTCGCCGAGGTCCAAGGGCTGGGCGAGCTGGATCGGGAGATCTTCCGGCTGTGCGCCGCGGAGGGCTACGGCTACCAGGCCGCCGCAGACACACTGGGCGTGTCGCACGGCGTCGTCCGCAATCGTCTCTCGCGCATCCGCACCAGGCTGCGCGCCACCGCGCGGGAGGGATCATGACGAACGAGACGAATGCAGGGCTCCCCCGGCTCCCCGACGTCGACGACGCACAGATCGACGGGGTCGAGCGTCGCGTCTTCTCGGGAATCGCCCGGGAGCGAGCCTCCCGGCGTCATCGGCGCCGTGTCTGGACCGTCGTCGGGGCGGTCGCGGCTGTCCTGGTCGTCGCGATCGCCATCGTGCCGGCGGCAGGCCTCATCGGGTTCGGGTCCGCGAGTTCCAGCGGCGCGTTCGTCGTCGCGCCGCAGCCGGCAAAGCCCGGTGCACTGCCGAACAACGGAGCCGCCGACGCGATCTCGGGCGGATCGGGCTCGGCGGGCTCGTCGGGTTCGTCAGGCTCGAACAGCTCGTCGGGCTCCACGACGACGTCGCAACGGGCCGTCGTGACCACGGCGACCGCGACCCTGCGCGTCGACGACGTCCGCACGAGCGCCGCCCGGATCGGCGCCGCGGCGAAGGCGCAGGACGGGTACGTGCAGAGCATGAACATCGGGCAGACGGGCGTCACGCCGCTGCCGGCGACCGGGAGCGGCATCCAGTCGCCCGCGAACGGCGGTCTCGTGCCGATGCCGGGCGGATCCACCGATACTGCGGCTCCCCCGGCGTCGGGCGCGTGGATCACGGTGCGCGTGCCGGCCGACAAGCTCGACGATCTCGTGACCTCGCTCGCCGGTCTCGGACAGGTGGAGGCGTCGACGATCGACCGGCAGGACGTCACCGATCAGACGATCGATCTGCAGGCGCGGGTCGCCGCATCCGAGGCATCCGTCGCCCGCCTCACGGAGCTCATGGGCAAGGCCGGGTCGGTCGCCGATCTCCTCGCCGCGGAGAGCGCCCTCGCCGACCGGCAGGCGACGCTCGAATCCGAACAGCAGCAGCTGAAGGCGCTCGACGACCAGGTCGCCATGTCGACGCTGACCGTGACGCTTCTCCCCCAGGCTGCCGCGACGCCGGCGAACGCTGCCGGATTCGGCTCCGGGCTCGTCGCCGGGTGGAACGCCCTCGTCGCCTCGCTCAACGGCGTCGTGGTGGTGATCGGGTTCCTCCTGCCGTGGCTCGCCGTGGCGGCCGTCATCGCGCTCATCGTGTGGGGAATCGTCGTCCTGCGGCGTCGTCGGCGAGCACGCCCGTCCATGCCACCGACGGAATGAGGAGGCGGGCCGCTCGATTTTGACTGCGCCTCCGCTCATGTCATACTTGAACGGTTGCGTAAGCGGCCCCATCGTATAGCGGCCTAGTACGCCGCCCTCTCACGGCGGTAACGCGGGTTCGAATCCCGCTGGGGTCACCAACACCAGAAGCCCGGTCCACTGGACCGGGCTTCTCGCTTGTCGCGGCGGCTCTCGCGCGCTTGACTCGGAGCATGCGAGTCACGAAGCACGAACACGCCGCGCTGCTGGTCGAGGATGGCGGCAAGGCGCTCATCATCGATCCCGGATCGTTCACCTCCCCCTTCACGGACCTCCACGACGTCGTCGGGATCGTCATCACGCACGAGCATCAGGACCACTGGACTCCCGAGCACCTCGAACGGATCCTCAAGTACACCGGCCCGATCCCGATCTTCGGTCCTGCGGGCGTCGTGGCCGCGGCGTCCGCCTTCGACGTCACCGAGGTCCATCCGGGCGACACCGTGGAGCTCGACCCGTTCACCCTGAGGTTCTTCGGCGGAAAGCACGCCGTGATCCACAAGAGCCTCCCGGTCGTGGACAACGTCGGGGTCCTCGTCAACGACGAGTTCTACTACCCCGGTGATTCGTACGCGGTTCCCG
The DNA here is from genome assembly GCF_030315975.1 of Microbacterium candidum. Lineage (GTDB taxonomy): Bacteria > Actinomycetota > Actinomycetes > Actinomycetales > Microbacteriaceae > Microbacterium > Microbacterium candidum. Next base: position 522,004 of record NZ_JASXSZ010000003.1, read on the forward strand.
AGGGTGTCGATGTGAAGCTGCTCGCCGCGCCGGTCGGCGCCCCGTGGCTGAAGATCGGCGAGGCCATGGACTACGTCCTCGCCGTGAAACCGCGGCGGCTGTTCGGCACCCACGACATGACCCTGTCGATGATCGGTCTGGTGATGCACCGCGCGCGGCTCGCGTGGGCCGTCGAGCAGAACGGCGGCGAGTACGTCGAGCTCGATCCCGGCGACTCCGCCGACGTCTGACATGGCAGGCCGACCCGCAGCGGAGACCCCGATCGACGCGCACCTCGTGCGCGCGCTCGTACGCACGATCGAAGGGATCCCGGATGCCGCGGACCTGCCGATCGCGCATGTCGCGGACGGCTGGGACTGCAGCATCTGGCGGCTCGGCGACGACCTCGCCGTGCGCCTGCCGCGGCGCGCGGAGGTGGCGGCGCTGCTCGACGGCGAGTCGCGCTCGCTCGCCGCAGTCGCCCCCGCCGTCGAGGCGACCGGCGTCCGCGTTCCCGCGGTCGTGGCGACGGGAGCGCCGGCCGCCGGCTACCCGTGGACGTGGACCGTGGTGCCGTTCTTCGCCGGGACCTCCGGCATCCACGTCTCCCGCGAGCGCCGACGCGGGTGGGCAGCGCGTCTCGCCGCCGCCTTCGGAGCGCTGCACTCCCCCGCCCCCGAGTGGCATCCGCGCAATCCCTATCGCGGAGTTCCGTTCGCCGACCGTGCAGAGGTGGTCGCCACGCGACTCGAAGCCTGCGCGGAGCGGGTCGGTCCGGATCAGCACGCGGCCCTCGTCGCGGCGTGGGAGGCGGGACTCGCGGCCCCTGCGTGGGAGGGCGCGCCGGTGTGGATCCACGGGGACGCGCACCCCGCCAACCTGATCGCGCGGGACGACGAGCTCGTGGCGATCATCGACTTCGTCGACATCACCGCGGGAGACGCTGCCTACGACCTCGCCGCCGCGTGGCTCGTCTTCGACGGGCCCGGCAGGCGCGCGTTCATGAATGCCTCGCCGCATGTCGACGCGGACACGTGGGTGCGCGGGCGCGCCTGGGCGGCGGCCATCACGGCGCTCCTGGTCGCCGGCAGCGACGACAACCTCGACTACGAGCGTCTGGCCCGGGAGAGCCTCACTGAACTGACAGGACGGGCGGCACGGCTCCGATCGTGACGCGGACGTCATCGCCTGCGCGGACGAAGCGGATGACGGACTGGTCGCGCAGCCCGAGGCCGGTGTCCACCATGCCCGGGAAGATCTGGATGTCCACGGACGCGAGGAGGGGCGCCGGCGCACACCCGACTCCGAGGACATAGTCCGGGACGCCGTTCGACGTGACGACCAGGCACGGCGAGCCCGCTTCGGATTCGGCGGTCCACACCCGCAGTCCGCCGATGCGCTCATGGCCGCGCAGCTTGCCGCGGATGCCGTAGACATCCGTCAGGTACTGCTCGTTCTCCGTGTCGATCGCCCGCCGCTCGGACGTCGGGGCGAGCACGCGGTCCACCTTCGGCTGCGCCGTCGCCCATCCGACCGCCCCGCCGGCCAGCGCGGCCGCCGCGAGCGCTGCGACACCGAACACGACCCGGCGGCGTCGCGTGCCGGTCGCGCGCGACACGACGCGACGGAGGGCCGCCCGTCGCGGCGATGCCGGCGCGCCTTCGGCGGTCTGCTGATCCTGCGGTGTCTCGGTCGCGCTGCCGCGATCCGCCCCGCCCGCCTCCGCGGGGAGCGCTTCGGATGGAGCGTGCGTCTCGACGGCCGCAAGATCTGTCGCGGGAACCGGATCCTCGAGCTCCGACGGCGTCTCGGCGATGAGGCCGATGGCGGGGACAGCCTCGGACTCGGGAGGTGAAGAGCCGGCGTCCGCGACAGCCACGACCACCGCCGTCCGGGTGGTCGCCTGCTCGAGCTCCTCGAGGCGCGCGAGTGCCACCGGATCGTCGAAGATGTCGGCGCCCGGCCCGTAGGCGCGTCGGCGCAGCTCCCTCAGTTCGGCGCTCTGCGCGGCACCGAAAGCTCCATCGCTCATCGGCCCAGTATGCCGCCGGGCCCCCACAGGAATCGCATAAGCGGCACCAAGAGCGCACCGCGATCCGGCGCATACCTTCGCTTCATGACCATCACCATCCCGCCCGCCCCCGCCGTACCGGGCCCGCCGCTCGCCACACCCGTGACCGCGTTGGCCGCTCGGCCTGCGCGGCGCCTCGGGTCGGTGTGGGTATGGGGCCTCGTGATCCTCTCTCTGCTCGCTGCCGGTCTCACGGTCTGGGGCGTCGGCAGCGGCTCCCGATCGGAGTACTACGCCTCGATCGCCCTGTCGATGAGCCAGGACTGGTCGAACTTCTTCTTCGGCGCGTTCGATCCGGCCGGCACGGTGACGCTCGACAAGATCCCGGGCTCCTTCTGGATCCCCGCGTTGTTCGTCAAGCTGTTCGGGTTCTCCACGTGGACGATCATCCTGCCGAACGCGCTCGCGGCGGTCGGCGCCGCGCTGCTCACCGCGTTCGCCGGGAAGCGGCTCGCCGGTCCGACCGCCGGCCTCCTCGCCGGTGCCGCCGTCGCGACGACCCCGATCCTCGTCGCGGTCTCGCGCTCGAACCAGCCCGAGACCTTCTTCGTCCTCGGACTCGCGCTGACCGCATGGGCCGCCGTCAAGGCGCTCACCCGCCCGAGCTTCGGCTGGCTCCTCATCGCGGGACTGTTCATCGCGCTGTCGTTCCAGACCTACATGCTCGAGGCGTGGGCGGTCTGGCCGGCGCTGGCGGCGGCGTACCTCTGCACGAAGCAGCCGTGGATCCGGAAGATCTGGCACACCATCGTCGCGGGTGCCGTGAGTCTCGCGGCGTCGCTCGTCTGGATCGTGATCGTCTCCCTGGTGCCGGCATCCGCTCGCCCCTACATCGGGTCGACGCTGCACAACGATCCGTGGGAGATGGTGTTCGGCTACAACGGCCTCGGCCGTTTCGGCGACAGCACGGCGGATGCCTCCGCCTACCGATCGTTCACTCCCCCGTTCTCAGGCGACGCGAGCGCGTTCCGTCTCTTCAACGAGCAGCTCGCGGGGCAGATCGCCTGGCTGCTGCCGGTCGCGATCCTCGGGATCGTCGTGCTCGCCGTGCTGCGCTGGCGACCCGCGGTGACGGTGTTCCTCGGCGTCTGGCTCGTCACGTTCGCCGGCATGTTCTCCGTCGTCGCCGGGATGCACCAGTTCTACACGGCCGCACTCGCCATCCCGATGGCGCTCTCGCTCGGCGTCGCGTTCGCGGTCGCCCGCCGCCGTCGGGTGCGCTGGGCGCAGATGGCACTCGTCAGCACCGCGGCCGTCACGGCGCTCGTGATCTCCTTCGCGTACGCCTCAGCCGGAGCCGCATACTCGACCGTGTTCGCGGTCATGCAGTTCCTCGCCGCGGGCGTCGCGATCGCGATGATCGGATGGGAGCGCGAGCGTGTCGTCCGCGCTGTCACGCCCTTCGTCGCAGGCATCGCGATGCTCCTCACACCGCTCGCATGGTCGGTCGTCACGATCTGGAATCCCAGCTCCATCAACCCGGTCGCGGGGGGCGTCTCCGACATGAGCGGGATGGGCGGGTTCGGCGGCGCCGGCGGATTCGGCGGGCAGGGCGCACCGCGCATCGGCGGCGGGCAGAACGGCCAAGGCGGGCAGGCGGGCCCGGGCGGACAGAACGGTCAGGGTGCGCCGGGTGGGCAGGGCGGTCCCGGCGGCCAGAACGGCGTGCCCGCGCAGGGCGCCCCCGGCGGTGCCGGCCAGGGCGGCGGCTTCGGCGGCGGGCAGGGGGATGCCGCATCCTCCACCCTCCTGTCCTACCTCGAGCAGAACCGCGGGTCGGCGAAGTACCTGGTCGCCGTCTTCGGCGCGCAGAGCGCGGCGAGCCTCATCACCGCCTCGGGCGGGCAGGCGGTGCTCCCGATCGGCGGATTCAACGGAACCGATCCGGCGCCGACGTTCGCGGCGTTCCAGACGCTCGTCGCGGGCGGGGAGCTGAAGTATGTGATGGTCTCGGATCAGGGCGGCTTCGGCGGCGGAGTCGGCCAGTCCGAATCGGGCGACGCCGCGCAGATCCGCTCGTGGGTCCAGCAGAACTGCACGCAAGTGACGGATGCGGGCGTCTCCGGCCTCTACGTGTGCACGCCGTAGGCGGGGCCGATGCGGCGGGTCACGCCAACAGGACCCCGGTGACGCACGTCGCCAGCAGCCCCGCAGCCAGGACCGGGATCCCGACACGCACGAACTGCCCGGTGGTGTAGCCGATCGGGCCGATCACCATCAGATTCGTCTGGTGCGCGAAGGGGTTGAGGAACGTGAAGGAGATGCACGTTCCGACGACGGCGAGGAGGACGACCGGATCCACGTGCGCGGTGAGGGCGACGGTGATCGCAACGGGAGTCAGAATGGATGCCGCCGCCGCGTTCGAGATGACGTTGGTGAGCAGCGCGGTCACGATCGCGAAGACGACGACCACGAGAACCGGATCATCTCCGACGATCCGGCTGATCGCGGCGGACATCAGCGACGCAAGACCGCTCTCGATCACGATGGCGCCGAGCCCCACCGAGCCCGCGAGGATGAACAGGGTGTTCCAGTCGAGCGCGCGGGCCGCCGACTGCGGAGTCAGCACCCGGGTGAGCACCATCAGAATCGCCCCGGCGATCGACGTGAACTCGATGGGCGCGAGCCCGAACGACGCCGTCAGCACGACCGCCGCAAGGATCAGCAGCGCGGTCCACGTGCGTCCCGGCTGCGGTGCACGACTTCCCGCGTTCTGCCACAGGGCGACGTACTCGCTGGCATCGACGACCTCGGCGGACGGAGCCGTCACGTAGCACGTCGCGCCCGCGCGGAGATCGGTCGCACGCAGCAGCGACCGGGTACGGGCGGCGATCACGTCGATGTCGGTCGACTCGCTGAGGTCGTTGAGGGTGCCGGTCACCCCCGCCTTCACCGAGACGGCGAACAGACGGTGGGATGCGTGCCCCAGGTGCGGGCTCTCCCACAGGGAGGGGATGCCTGCCTCGGAGGCGGCGAACACGAGTCGATCCCCTTCGGCGATGGGAGTCGCGGCGGGAAGCGTCCGACCGGCGCGCAGGATGGCGAGCAGCTTGTAGTCGCGTGCGCTGTCGAGGCCGACCTGCGACGCGCTTCTCCCGATGACGAGCGCCCGATCGCCGACCGCCACCTCCACCCGCCAGTCGAGCCGCGGCGCCGAGGGAGCCTGGTCTGCGCGCAGCATCCGCGGACCGAAGGTGATCACGACGGCTGCGCCGACGACCGCGGCGGGCAGCGCGATCGGAGCGAACGAGAGCATCGTCATCGAGACGCCCCGCTCCCCCGCGATGCCGGCGATGAGGAGGTTCGAACTGGTCCCGATCAGGGTGATCGTCCCGGTGAGGGTCGTGATGTGGGCGATCGGCAGCATCACCTCACGGGCGGGGATGCCCCGGGTCTGCTCGAGCGTGCGTGAGGCGGGGATGAGCATCGCCACGATGGGCGTCGTGTTCATGAGGCCGCTCGCCACGCCGACGGGGACGACGAGCCGCAGAAGCGCGCCCACCGCAGATCTCGTCGTCCGCAGCAGGGTCTGCGCGACCCGGGATACGACTCCGGTCTGCACGATGCCCTTCGCGATCACGAGCATGGCCGCAACCGTGATCACCCCGGGATTGCTGAGACCGCCGAACAGCGCGCTGGCGGGGGCGATTCCGAGAAGCCCCGCGATGACGATCGCTCCGCCGAGCGCGATCACCGGCGGCACCCAGCCTGCCGTCATGACGACGAGCGTCGCGACGACGAGGACCGCCGAGACGACGATCACATTCGCGCCTGCGGCCCCTCCGGCTCCGAGCCGCGCCATCGGCACGGAACGCCGCGCAGCAGACGCATCCGGTGCGACTGCGCCCGGCCGCGGAGATCTGCCACTCGGCGAGGCATCCTCTCATCCTAGATCGGTCGATTTTCTCCGGTCGAGCGCCGGGCGCGAGGACCGCGCTCGGATGCCTCGATCCGACAAGCCGCCAGGCCTGTCTGCCACTCGCGTACGGTGGCGTCATGAGCTCCCCCGACCTGCATCCACCCCTGTCCGCCGTCGACCGCAGGCACCTGCGGCGCTGCGTCGATCTCGCACGCGAGGCGTTGGACGACGGAGACGAACCGTTCGGATCGCTGCTCATCGATGCCGCCGGCGCCGTCCGTTTCGAGGATCGCAATCGTGTGTCGGGCGGGGATGCCACGCGGCATCCCGAGTTCGAGATCGCGCGCTGGGCGGCCGCGAACCTGTCGCCGACCGAGCGCGCCGCGAGCGTCGTCTACACCTCGGGAGAGCACTGCCCCATGTGCAGCGCCGCACACGCGTGGGTCGGACTCGGCCGGATCGTCTACGCGACGAGCACGGAGCAGCTGAGTGCCTGGCGCGCGGAATGGGGTGCGGCCGCATCCCCCGTGCTTCCTCTTCCGATCCCCGCGATCGCCCCCGGCATCCCGGTCTCGGGCCCCGATCCGGACCTCGCGGACGAGGTGCGCGACCTGCAGAGAAAACTCTTCGACCGCGACTTATGACACTGCCCTGACCCGGGCGCCGGGCGGGTGAACTCGGCGTACGATCATCGCGTGAGCACCCCGACGTACGTGGATTACGCGCTGATCGAGCCGCGTCCGTGGAAGAACGGGCTCGGCGTCACGCGGCCCGTGTTCGATGACGCGGACGCGGCCGGCGCGTGGACGTGGCGCGTCAGCATCGCCGAGCTGAGCGGCACCCAGCCGTACAGCTCCTATCCCGGCGTGCGCCGCGATCAGGTGGCCCTCGGCACCGGCGGGGTCGATCTGACGATCAACGGCCGCGCACTCCATCTCGCGCCCGAGCAGATCGTGACGTTCGACGGCGAGGACGACGTGTCCGCCCGCCCGAACCACGATGGATTCCTCGATCTCAACGTCATGACGCGGCGGGATTCGTGGAGCGTGGACATCGAACTCAGCGACGCCCCGGCGGTCACCTCGGGTGATCGGAGCACCGTGGTCCTCGTCGCACTCCGGGATGACTGCGTGGTCAACGGGCACACCCGCAATCGACTCGACGCCGCGCTGCTCCGACCCGGCGGATCGCTGGCGCTCCGAGGGCTGTTCGTGCGAGCGCGGCTCACTCCCATCGCCTTCTGAGGGCTTCCTCAGAGAGGACCCTCGACGGCCGACGATCCTCGAGAGGCCCGGAACCCGTCGACGGCCAGAACGGTCAGGGCGACCGCCAGCAGCCCGTAGACGACGATGTCGAGAGCGTTGAGCCGCTCGCCGAGCAGAAGCGCGACGACGAACATCAGCACCGGCTCGACGTACGTGAGCAGGCCGAAGAGGGGCAGCGCGAGCAGACGGGATGCCGTCAGGTAGGCCGTCATTGCGAGCGTCCCCGCGAACCCGGCCGCGATCACGGCGATCGCGCCCCCGGTCGTCATCGCTGCGGGCGCGAAGAGCACGAACGGGATGGCGACGGGGAGCAGGATGACGACTTCCGCACCGAACGTCGCGGGCAGGTCGAGCTGCGTGTGCCGCCGCACCATGAAGTAGACCGCGTACCCGATGCAGATCGCGAACGTCACCCACGACACCGCCGCCGTGAACGCGATCTTCGCCGCGATCGCGACCACCGCGATCACCACGGCGACCCACTGCAGGCGGCTCACGCGCTCCCGGAAGAACAGCCGGCCGATGAGCACGAGCGCGATCGGCAGCAAGAGGTAGCCGAGGGAGGCGTCGAGCGCGTACCCGTGGCCCGGCGTCCAGGCGAAAAGCCACATCTGGAAGCCGACCATCGCGCTCAGCGCGACGAGGACGACCGTCATCCACCAGGCCGACTTCAGGACGGTCCACAGCTCCCCGAGCGCCCGCCGTCCGGCCATCGTCACGAGAGCCGCCGCATAGCAGAGGACGGTGACGATCATGCGCCAGCCGAACTGCGACTCCGCGGACGCGTCCACGACGCCGTAGAGGTAGAACATCGCGCCGAACAGGACGCTGGCCAGCAGCGAGCTGACGACGCCGCGCACCCGGTGCGACTCGGTTCCGGTCATCCGGTTCATGACTCCGAGGGCGCCATCGGCAGCTCGGGCCCGTAGTTCCACGACAGGATGGCGGGCTGCTCGCGGAAGAAGCTGAGGACCGACACCGATCCGGCATCCAGCGTGATCTGGGCGCCGAAGCGCGGTGCAGACCGCAGGAAGACGGCCGTCAGGATGCGCAGGATGTGGCCGTGCGCGACCAGGGCGACATCACCTTCGGCCATCGCGGGCAGCACTCGCGTGAGCACCCGCGACGCGCGCGCAGCGACCTCTTCCACGGTCTCGCCGGGTGTCCGGCCACGAATCACGCCGTGCGTGAACGCGCTCCAGTTGTAACCCAGCTCCTCACGGATGTCGCGCGTTGTGCGCCCCTCGTAGCCGCCGTAGTCCCACTCGACGAGGAGCGGATCCACCTCAGCGTGCAGGCCCGCCAGCTCGGCTGTGCGACGCGCGCGCTGCAGCGGCGAGGTCAGCACCAGTGCGAAGTCGTAGCCGGCGACCAACCGGCCGGCTCTCCGCGCGAGGTCCTCCCCGCGCGCGGTGAGGGGAATGTCCGTCAGTCCGGTGTGCCGGCCTTCTCTCGACCATTCCGTCTCGCCATGACGCAGCAGGACGAGCTTTCCCGACGGGTTGTCCGGGGCCGGATGATCGGGAAGGGGATCTACGTTGGACACAACGCAACCGTAGTATCGCGACCGAGGCCGGCCGCGTAATAGAAGGGCACGGACAAGATGAGCGACGATCCTCGAGCCCAACTGCTGCCGGCGATACACGCTGCGCGATCGGGAGCCGCCTCGGGCGGGATCCCGATCGGATCGGCCCTCTTCATCGACGGGAAGCTCATCGCGACGGGACACAACCGCCGGGTCCAAGATGGCAGCGTCATCCACCACGCGGAGATGAACTGCCTGGAGAACGCCGGTCGCCTTCCCGCGGCCGACTACGCGCGAGCGACGCTGGTCACGACCCTGTCGCCGTGCGACATGTGCACCGGCGCCGTGCTTCTGTACGGCATCCCCCGCGTCATCATCGGCGAGAACAGGACCTTCCTCGGCGGGGAGGAACTGCTGCGGAGCAGAGGAGTGGATGTCACGGTCCTCGACGACCCCGAATGCACCGAGATGATGACGACCTTCATCGCGTCCCACTCCGCCCTGTGGGCGGAGGACATCGGGCAGGACGCGACCGAAGGAACGATGTGATCTACTCCTCCGCCGCTGTCGCGCTCTGCGGGCGACGAGCAGCGGGTCGGCGTGAGGACCGCCGCGCCCGGCCGATAGAATGACGCGCGGCCTGCAGCGTAGGGGCGCGATGCACCGCTGATCCTGTCGCCGGTGCAGGGCCGTGGCGATATGTGAGATTGCGGAGGATCGGATGCTGCTTGCTGGCGCGGATCTGGAGTCGCTCCTCCTGGAGAGCAAGACGACCGCTCCGATCTTCAACCCGGCGTTCGTCCGCCGCCCGGAGCTCGTCGAGGCACTGCGGACGGACGGCTCTCGTCTTGTCACCGTGACAGCGCCGGCGGGATACGGCAAGTCGTCGCTGCTCGCCGAGTGGGAGCAGGTCGAGGACCGCGCCACCGGCTGGCTCACGCTCCGTGTCGAGGATGACGACCCCGCCGCAGTCCTGCGGCTCCTCGCGTACGCGTGCGAGCGGTTCGCCTCCGCAGCGAGCTCCGTCTTCACCGTGATCGCGACCTCTCGCGACGATGTGCTCGGCCGCATGGCGCCTGCGGTGGCTCTGGTCCTGTCCCAATGCGAGCGGCCATTCGTGCTGTTCGTCGACGATCTGCACGTCCTGCAGAACCCCGAGTGCCTGGACGTCCTGGAGGTCGTGCTCGGCGGAGTTCCCGCCGGGTCGCAAGTCGTCCTGGCCAGCCGTCACCACCCCACCCGGCTCGCCCGCGGCCGGGTGGCCAACTCCTCCGCCCACATCGGCGCTGCCGACCTCCGGATCGATCCCGCCGGCGCGGCGAGAATCGCCGAGGAGGCCGGAGCTCTCGTCGACGCCGACATGCTCCAGGACTGGGTGGAGCGCTGCGACGGCTGGGCCGCCGGACTCCACATGTGCGCCCTTCTTTCGAAGCGCAGACCGTTCGAGTCCTTCAGCGACGATGCCGTCCTCGCCGACTATCTCTATCAGGAGTGCGTGCGCGACCTTCCCGAGGACACCCGCCAGTTCCTCCTCCAGAGCTCGATCCTGGGCGCCCACATCCCAGACCTGTGCGATGCCGTGCTCCAGCGTTCCGACTCGGCGCGGATCCTCCGCGATCTCGAGACCCGCCAGCTCTTCGTCACCGCCGACCGGGCGCATCGCGCATACCGCCTGCATCCCCTGTTCCGCGAATACCTGACGGGGGCGCTCGAGATCGAGGCCGCCTCATCCATACCCGCTCTGCACCAGCGGGCATCGAGCTGGTTCGCCGAGCGTGGCCAGCTTCCGGCCGCGATCGACCACGCGATCTCCGCGGGCGCCTTCGAACTGGCCACCTCCTTGGTCACCGTCGCGGCGCTTCCGGCATACGAGGCGGGCCAGAGCGCGACGCTCGGTCGATGGCTCCGTGAGATCGGCGACGCCAACCTCCTCCTCAATCCCTCCGCCGTGGTCGTCATCACCTGGTTCGCAGTGCTCGCAGGCACCGACGACGACGCGCGCAAGTGGAGCACGCTGCTGCGTCGCGTGCCCGATGATGCTGAGGCGCCCGGCGTCACGGTCCCGACGGCGAAGGCGATGATCCGGGCCATCATGCTCGAGGAAGGCATCGAATCGGCACTGGCGGACGCCGAGTTCGCCGCCGAGCTCGAGCCGCTCGACAGCCCCTGGCGCGACCCGGCCGTCCAGATCCTCGGCAGCACGCTTCTGCATGCCGGGCACACGGAACGGGCGACGACGGTGCTGAGCGAAGCCATCCATATGGCCGACGCGCACGGCAACCCGGCCACGGTCGTCATCTGCGAATCCGAATTCGCGCTGCTCGCCATCGAGCGCGGTGACTGGGAGGCCGCTGACGAGCACGCCGAGCGGGCGATGCAGGCGATCCGCGCGGGGGGTATCGACGGCTACGTCATGGCCGCGTACCCGCACGCCGCCGCGGCCTGCATCGCGCTGAACGCGGGGCGACGCACCGCAGGGCTGAACTATCTCGCCTCGGCGATGTCCGAACGCCATCGCTGCGGCAAGGCCGTGCCGCTCCTCGCCATTCCCACCCGGCTTCTCCTCATCCGCGCGCAGCTCCGCGCGGGCGACGCCGAGGCGGCGGAGCTGCTGCTCGAGGAGATCCAGGAGATCCTCCCGCCGCGTCGCGTTCTCGGAAGCCTCGGCCACCGGGTCTCAGACGCACACAGCCTCGTGCGCACGCATGCCCTGTCCGCCGACCGGGGTTCCCCCTCGGTCTCGCTCACCGCTGCCGAGCAGCGACTGCTCCCGCTCCTGCAGACCCACCTGACGCGGGCCGAGATCGCGCAACGGCTCTACGTCTCGACGAACACCATCAGCACGCAGATGGGCTCGATCTTCCGCAAGCTCGGTGCATCGACCAGGTCGCAGGCGGTGGAGCGGGCGTACGAGCTCGATCTCCTCGGCACGCCGTCCGGCGTCGCCGAATCCGCTGACTGAGCGCCCCGGCGGTTCACACGTCACGCACCCGGATGGACGCTCTCCGAAACGTCATCCCTGAGCCGCATGCGCTTCACCCGATTGTGATGACGCGGAAGATGCTCTTCAGCCTCCACACTGGTGCCTGGATGTCGTTCCGCCGTCGTTCACACGAGCCGGTCGACTCCTGCGGCCTCCCCAGGGCCGCGAGATAGGGCGCCTCTCCCCAGGAGGCTGCCGAAGGGTGATGGGGAACGAGGCCGACGGGGGGCTCCGTCCCTCATCACCCTCCCCTCTTTGAGAGCGACGACCAGACCGTGACCTGGCGGCAGATGAAGCCGGATCATCGAGATCGGCCGGCGATGACGATCGAGATGTCACCCAGACAGGCTGTCAACGCAGGCCGTCGGCTCGCGCCGTGGCGATCGCACCGCGGAGCAGTGCGCCGGGGTCGACCAGCTGTATGAAGAGGTGGGGTGTTCCGTCAGCCCGCTCTTCCCGCCACATACACCAGCGCGACGAGCTCTTGCGTACGCGCCCCACTACCGGTTCAACGTTCGAGGACGACAGCCAGTCCCTGGCCGACGCCGATGCAGATAGCGGCGACCGCAACCCCGCCGCCACGTCTACGCAGTTCATGCGCGGCGTGGCCGATGATGCGGCCTCCAGAGGCGCCGAGCGGATGGCCTATCGCGATGGCGCCGCCGTGGACGTTCACGATCTCGGGGTTTAGATCGGGCCAGAGCTTCAGGCAGGCAAGGCTCTGCGACGCGAACGCCTCGTTGAGTTCCACGACGTCGACGTCGGCCCAGGTTCGCCCCGCCCGGGCCAACGCGCGATTAGCAGCCTCGACCGGCGCGACGCCGAACACGTCCGGATCGTTGCCGAAGACACCACGGCCCGCGATTCGCGCGAGGGGTTCCGCATCCACCGCCCCCTCCCTCCCCAGGAGCACGGCGGACGCACCATCGTTGATCGAGGACGAGTTGCCCGCGGTGACAGTACCATCGTGCGCGAAGAGCACCCTCAGGCCGCTGAGCTTCGAAAGCGTCGTGTCATCACGGATGCCTTCGTCCCGTGGCAGCTCGATCCCGTCGACCTGCACGATCTCGTTCTCGTAGAAGCCCGCCGACCATGCGGCCCCCGCGAGACGATGGCTGCGCAGCGCGAACTCGTCCTGCGCATCGCGGGAGATGCCGTGGATCGACGCGAGCTTCTCGGCCGACTCTCCGTTGGAGATGGTCCAGTCGCTCCGCAACGCCGGGTTCACCATCCGCCACCCGATCGACGTGTTCCACAACGTCTGGTTGCCGGTGGACGGCCACGATTTCGCCGCCTTCTGTACGACGAACGGCGCGCGGCTCATCGACTCCACGCCGCCCGCCAGGATGATGTCAGCGTCGCCCGCTTCGATCGCTCGCGATCCTTGGATGACGGCCTCGACCGCGGAGCCGCAGAGGCGATTTACCGTCACGCCCGGGACGGAGGTCGGGAAGCCGGCAAGCAGTGCACCGAAGCGCGCCACATCGCGATTGTCTTCACCCGCCTGGTTCGCGTCGCCGAAGACGACGTCGTCGATGCGCGCGGGATCGAGTCCGACGCGCTCGACGACCGCCTTCATCACGGTGGCCGCCATGTCGTCGGGGCGGACACTCGCAAGAGCTCCGCCTGCTCGGCCGAAGGGCGTCCGGACAGCATCGTAGACATATGTAGCAGTCACTGCTCAGCCTTTCAGTTCCAGCCCGGTGAGCGCGGCGAGGAGCGCGACGGTGTTGTCACCGAACGCCTCGCGCACGACGAAGCCGTCCGGCCTTACGTCGAAGATCGCATGGTCCGTGTAGACGCGCGTGACACACGCCATTCCGGTGAGCGGATAGGTGCACGCCGAGACGAGCTTGGACTCGCCCGACTTGGTGAGCAGGTCGGTCATCACGTAGACGGCCTTCGCGCCGATCGCGAGGTCCATGGCGCCGCCCACCGCGGGGATCGCATCTGCGCCGCCTGTCGACCAGTTGGCAAGGTCGCCGGCCTGGCTCACCTGAAATGCGCCGAGGACGCAGACGTCGAGGTGTCCGCCGCGCATCATGCCGAACGAGTCGGCGTGGTGGAAGAACGCGGCCCCGGGGAGTTCGGTGACGGGTTGCTTGCCGGCGTTGAGGAGGTCGGGGTCGACCTGCGTCTCGTGCGGGGCAGCACCCATCCCGAGCAGCCCGTTCTCGGTGTGCAGGATGATCTCCTGATCGGCGGGCAGGTAGTCGGCGACGAGCGTCGGGACGCCGATCCCGAGGTTGACGTACGAGCCTTCGGGAATGTCCATCGCCACGCGTGCCGCGAGTTGGGCGCGCGTGATGCGTGTCGTCATCGGTCCACCTCCGCTCGAGTGGCCGCAGCGTCGGGCAGCGGCATCCCGTCCGCGTCGACGCCTCCGACGAAGGCTCCGTCGCGCAGCCACGACCGTGAGCCCACGGCGACGACGGCGTCGACGAAGATCCCCGGCGTGACGATGCTCTCGGGATCGAGGGCGCCGAGGGTCGCCATGTCGTCGACCTGCACGATCGTCGTCTGCGCCGCGGTCGCCATGATCGGGCCGAAGTTGCGCGCCGTCTTCCGGTAGACGATGTTGCCCCAACGGTCGCCCCGAAGGCCGCTCACCAGCGCGAAGTCCGCCCAGATCGGATACTCGAGCGCGTACAGGCGACCGTCGATCTCGCGAACCTCTTTTCCAGCGGAGAGCTCGGTCCCTACGCCGGTCGGCGAGAAGAACGCCCCGATTCCGGCTCCGGCGGCGCGGATGCGCTCCGCGAGGTTCCCCTGGGGAACGAGTTCGAGCTCGATCCTCCCGGCGCGGTACAGCCGGTCGAAGACCCACGAATCGTGCTGGCGCGGGAAGGAGCACACGATCTTGCGTACCCGGCCGCCGGCGAGGAGCGCCGCCAGGCCAGTGTCGCCGTTGCCGGCGTTGTTGCTGACGATCGTGAGGTCACCCGCGCCCTGTTCGATCAGCGCATCGATGAGTTCGGCCGGCTGGCCCGCGCGCCCGAATCCCCCGACCATGATGGTCGAGCCGTCCGGGATGCCGGCCACTGCGGTCGCGGCATCCGCCACTGTCTTGTCGATCATCGCGCTGTATAACCGCCGTCGACGGGGAGCGTCACGCCGGTGATCCAGGATGCGTCGTCAGATGCGAGGAAGAGCACCGCGCGCGCGACGTCATCCGGACGGCCGAGCCGTCGCAACGACTGGTGCGCGGTCATCATCTCTTCGTAGGCGGGCAGCCCGCCAGGGTACTCGGCCGCGATCCCCTCGACGAGCGGGGTGAGAACGGTGGAGGGGTTCACGGCGTTGACGCGGATGCCGTAGCGGCCGTAGGACGCGGCATCCTGCTTCGTCTGCATGTTCACGGCCCCCTTGGCGACGTGGTACGGCGTGAACTCGTCGTTGCCGATGATCCCGTAGATCGACGAGTAGTTGACGATCGCTCCCCCGCCGGCGGCGAGGAAGTGCGGCACGGCCGCCTTCGTTCCGAAGAACACGCCCTTCACGTCCACGGCGAACACCGCGTCCCACTCGGCCTCGGTGACTTCGTGCGTCGGCTTGTCCGCGCCGATGATGCCGGCGCAGTTGACCAGAATGTCGAGCCCGCCGAATGCGGCGGCCGCCTCGTCCACGGCGGCCCGCATGTCGGCCTCGTCGGTGACGTCTGTACGCCGGAAGGTCGCGACGCCTCCCCGGCCCCGGATCTCCTCCGCCGCGCGCACGCCCGGCTCGGCCTGCGCATCCAGCAGGGCCACCGCCGCACCCTCCGCGGCGAAAAGCTCAGCGGTCGCGCGTCCCATGCCCGACGCGGCACCGGTGATCACGGCTCGCTTGTCGTCGAGTCGTCCCATCGTCCTTCTCCTCCTCAAATGTCTCCCGTGGAAGCGCCGGGGCGTGCGACACGCCCCGGCACCCGCCGCCATCAGGCGCTGACGGCAGCCGGTTCGCGGTGCAGCAGGGCCGCGTAGCCAGATGCCTCCAAGTCGCGGCAGTGCTGCTGGTAGACCTGACCGCCGCCCATGTAGACCTGGAACTCCTCCGCCTTGCCGGGGATGTTCTCGCCGAGGAACCAGGCCTTGGCCTTCTTGCCTTCCGAGTACATGACGGTCAGGCGGCCGGTGCGCTCGGTCTCCTCGCGCCACCAGTCCTCGGACTCCGGCGTCGCCTCGAAGTACGGGACGTCGTTCTCCTCTGCCCACCGGAGCGCGCGCTGCAGCCACTGGGCACCGAGCTGGATCGGCACGATCAGGTTGGAGTAGGGCGTCTGCGGCCCGAGCGACATGAAGAAGTTCGGGAATCCGTGCGCGTTGATGCCGAGGTTGGACTTCAGTCCGTCGTGCGTCCACTTGTCGCGTAGCGTCCGACCGCCGCGGCCGACGACATCGATGTTGGTGAGTGTGCCGGTCATGGCGTCGAATCCGGTGGCGAAGATGAGGACGTCCAGCTCATATTCGGTGTCGCCGACCATGACCCCGTTCTCTGTGATCCGTGTGATCGGCGTCGTCGCGGTGTCGATCAGGTGCACGTGGTCGTGGTTGAACGCGTTGTAGTAGCCGTGACCGGTGGGGACGCGCTTCCCGTTGAAGGAGTACGTCCGCGGGGACAGCAGCTCAGCCTTCTGCGGGTCCTTGACGATCTCGCGGATCTTCGACCTGATGAATTCGGATGCCAGCTCGCTCGCCTCGTGGTTCGTGGCGAGGTCGGTGAAGCACTCGTTCGCGAAGTGGAATCCGCCCTCGTTCCATTTGCTCTCGAAGATGCGCCGGCGCTCCTCCTCCGAGACCTCCAGCGCGCTGTGCTCGGCAGGCTCCATCGCGACGCCGAAGGGGTGGTTCGCCGCCTTCTCGTAGACGGCGTCGTAGTTCGCGCGCAGCCACTCCATCTCGGCCTCGCCGACCTTGTCGTTGTTCGTCTCCACCACGAAGTTCGGCGTGCGTTGGAAGACGAAGAACTCGTCCACCTCCGAAGCGATCACGGGGACGATCTGGATGCCGGATGCGCCGAGGCCGATGAGTCCGACGCGCTTCCCGGCGAGATCAACGCCGGTGCGCGGCCACTGCGCCGTGTGGTATTTCTCGCCGCGGAACGTGTCGATCCCCGGGATCGCGGGGAACGCCGCCTGCGAGAGGACGCCCATGCCGCTCACGAGGTACTTGGCCGTCAGGCTGGTGCCGTCGGCCAGGTTCACCGTCCAGGTGTTCGCGTCCTCGTCGTAGACGGCCGAGTCGACGCGCGTGTTGAGCCGGATGTCCTTGCGCAGGTCGAGACGGTCGGCCACGAAGTTGAGGTAGGAGAGCACCTCGTCTCCGGCGGGGTAGCGCTCCGTCCAGGTCCACTCGTCGCGGACCTCCTTGGAGAAGGAGAACGAGTAGTACGAGTACTCGCTGTCCGTACGCACACCCGGGTACCGGTTCACCCACCACGTGCCGCCGATGCCGTCCTCACCGTCGACGACGAGGGTGCGCAGGCCGATCTCGCGGAGGTGATGCAGGATCGCGAGTCCGGAGAACCCGGCCCCGATGACGATGGCGTCGAAGTCTCTTGTGCTGTTGTCGGTCATGTCCGATTTCCTTTCGATGTCAGAGCGCGTCCGCGGCGACGCGGCTCTCGTTTTGCCAGTCGGCGATGCGCCGAACGGATGTGTCGGCCGCAGGGTGGTTGCCGGCCTGCATCGGCCAGACGTGCTGCTCACCGTCGACGGTGTCGAAGACGACGTCGACGCCCGCCGAACGCGCCCGCTCCGCGAGCCGGACGGCGTCGTGGTACAGCGATTCCGTCGCAGAGGCGGCGATGTAGAGGCGAGGGAACCCCGTGAAGTCGGCGTACAGCGGGTTCACCAGCGGGTCGGTGGGGTCGGCACCGCCGGAGAGGTAGCGGTCGATGTTCCCCTGCAGGCCCTCGCGGGCGATGAGGAAGTCGGTGGCGTCGTTCGTCTCGATCGTCTCGCCGGAGTTCTCCATGTCGAGCCACGGCGAGATCGTGATGACCTGCGCGGGGACCGGAGCGCCGTCGCGCAGACGCCGGAGCACGGTGGCGATCGCGATGCTGGCGCCGGCACTGTCTCCGACCGGTGTGATGTCGGCGGCGCGATGGCCGTCGGCGATCAGCGCGTCGATCACGGCGTCGGCGTCGTCGAGCTGGGCCGGATAGGGGAACTCGGGGGCGCGGCGGAAGTCGGCGACGAAGGCGAAGGCGCCCATGGCCTTGGCGAGGTGCCCGGCCATCTTGCGGTGGCTCGCCGACGACCCGAGCGCGAACCCTCCCCCGTGCAGCACGAGGAGCACCTTGCGGGAATCGGCACCGATCGGCGAAACGAGGATGCCCGGGACCCCGCCGATCTCGGTGCTGCGGTACGTCACGTCCTCCGGCTCGGCGGTCGCTCGCTGCCAGTCCTCGAAGATCCATCGCAGCACCGGCAGCGACAGCTCGGGAGCGGCCGTGAATTCGACGGTCCACTCGGCGTAGATCCGTCCCAGGGGATCTGTGGGAACAGTGGCGGGCATGGATTCCTCCTCAGCGAAGACCAGGTGGGGTGCCGTCTCCCGGCGGCGTGAATCCAGAATCACGCGGTACGGAGGCCCCGCCATCGGCTGTCGCAAAATGACGCACCGTCGTCTCAGCCTGAGCCGGATCCGCCCCGTGCGGCGGCCCCAGACTGCTGGACATACCACCCGCCGGCGCGTCCGCATGCCGGCGCTCAATGAAGAGGAAGTTGGCACACCATGCGATTCACATCGACTCGCCGCGCGGCGGCCGCGGTCGCGGCGACCGCGGCGATTCTGCTTCTGGCCACGGCCTGCTCGACGGGCTCGCTCTCCGGGAGCGGATCGGGCGGCGACGGCGCCAGCAGCGGATCGTCCGACAGCAAGGTCACGGTCGGAACCGTCGGCACCGAGAGCGAGATCCAGGACATCTCGAAGTTCTGCGGCGACAAGCCGCTGACCGTCGCGCTCGCCGACGGGTTCGGCGGCAATTCCTGGCGCAAGATCACCCGCGCGATCTTCGAGAAGGAGGCCGCCAAGTGCAAGAACATCAAGAAGATCCTCTACACCGACGCGCAGGGCGACACGCAGAAGGCGATCAGCGACATCAATTCGCTCGTCGCGCAGGGCGCGAATGTGATCGTGACCTTCGTGGACGGCGGTGAGGCCCTGCTGCCCACCATCAAGAAGGCGACCGAGGCGGGCGTCAAGGTGGTGCCCTTCGTCGGCTCGCCCGGCGGGACGCCGGGCAAGGACTACGTCGACTTCGTCTCCGAGGACATCAAGACGTACGGCAAGAACCTTGCCGACTGGACCATCTCCAAGATGGGAGACAAGGGCAATCTTGTCATGCTCGGCGGCATCGCCGGCAACTCCTACTCGCAGGCGGTCTACGACGGGGTCATGCAGTCCGTCAAGGCGCACCCCGGCATCAAGCTTCTGAACACCGACGGCCCGGTCGCGACCGACTGGGAGCCGGGGAAGACGCAGCAGGTCGTCGCAGGCCTGATCACGAAGTACGGCAACATCGACGGCATCGTCGCCGACTACGGCGGGGGCTCGGTGGGCGGCGTCCGCGCCTTCGAGGCGGCGGGCAAGCCGCTCCCGGTCTGGTCCGCCAACGACTCGAATGAGTTCGCGTGCCTCTGGTACCAGTACAAGGACGCTCAGCCCACTTACCAGATCGCGACCGAGTCGTCGCGCAACTGGGTCGTCGAGGCCGCGCTGCACAAGGGACTCGCCGCGGCGAACAACCTGCCGAACAACGAGCCCTCGACGTACGACCTCCAGATCATCGAGGACTCGACCGACTCGAGCAAGATGCCGAAGTGCGAGAAGGACCTGCCCGCCGACGCCATCCTGTCGTCCGGCCTGACCGTGGACGAGCTGAAGAAGCTCTTCCAGTGAACCCCGGGCCCGGCGACATCCGCCGCCGGGCCCTCCCCACCCGAGGAGGGATGAAATGCACCGACTAGACGGCAAGGTGGCCATCGTCACCGGCGCAGGACGCGGCATCGGAAGAGCGATCGCCGAGGCGCTGCACGCGGAGGGCGCGACGACGATCGCGACGAGCCGCGCGGAATCGGATCCGACCTTCGGACCGATCGAATACATGCCACTGGATGTCGCGAGCGAGGCCGATTGGCAGCGCGTCGTGGGCCGCGTGCTCGCGGATCACGGTCACATCGACGTGCTTGTGAACAATGCGGGCATCATCGCGTACGAGCCGCTGCACGATCTCTCGATCGCGGATTGGACCTCCGTGGTCGCCACGAACCAGACAGGCGTCTGGCTCGGCATGCGCGAGGTCGTTCCGCAGATGATCACGCAGGGCGGCGGTTCCATCATCAACGTGTCTTCGATCTGGGGCTCCGCCGCCGTGAGCGGCGCGCACGCGTACCACGCCACGAAGGGCGCGGTCCGCAACATGTCCAAGAACGCCGCGATCACGTATGCCGGACAGAACGTGCGGGTCAACTCGCTTCATCCCGGCTTCATCGAGACGCCGCTGACGGACGCGCAGGCGCCCGAGGTGAACGCGTACGTCGTGTCGCAGACGCCCATGGGACGCGCTGGCAGGCCGGAGGAGATCGCCGCGGGCGTCGTCTTCCTGGCCAGTGACGAGTCGAGCTTCGTGACGGGCTCTGAGCTCGTCATCGACGGCGGATACCTCGCGCAGTGACCACTGCAGACGCAGGAGCGGAGATCCTCATGACCAACCTCGATGTCGGCGCGCCCGCGCCGGTGATCGCATCCGATCCGCCGATCGAGAACCTGCTGGCACTCAGCGGAATCACCAAGACCTTTCCAGGCGTGCGCGCGCTCGCCGACGTCGACCTCCAGGTCCGCTCGGGCGAGATCCACGCCCTGGTCGGCGAGAACGGCGCGGGCAAGTCGACACTGATGGCGGTCGCCTCTGGCGCGCTCGCTCCCGATGCGGGCGTGGTGCGGATCAACGGCGTAGACCTGGGCTCGGCCAACCCGGAGGAGGCGCGACGCCTCGGTCTCGCGATCGTCCGGCAAGATCCGGCGCTGCTGCCCGACCTCACCGTCGCGGAGAACATGGCGGTCGGCGTCGGGTACCGACGCGTGGGCGGTCTCGGCCGTGCGGTCCGCTGGGCGCAGGGGCAGCTGGACCCTTGGCAGATGGGCATCGATGCGCGTTCGCGGGTCGCCGACCTCTCCGTCGAACAGAGGTTCATCGTCGAGATCGCGAAGGCGCTCGCTCTGAACCCGCGGGTCCTGATCCTCGACGAGCCGACCGAGCATCTCAGCCTCGAGGAGGTGCAGAAGCTGTTCGCGCGGGTGCGCCAGGTCGTGTCGGACGGTGCCGCGGTGGTCTACATCTCGCACCGCATCCCCGAGGTGAAGCAGATCTCGGACCGCATCACGGTCCTCCGCGACGGCAAGGTGAGAGGGACGTTCCTCGCCGACGACGTCGACGAGGCGCAGATCATCGAGCGAGCCATCGGGCGGAAGCTCGAAGCGGTCTTCCCTGCCAAGGGCAGCATCGACGAGACGACTGCGAACCGCCTCGATGTCCAGGGCCTCCGCAGCGAGCATTTCCACGACGTCTCGTTCGCCGTCCGCAGCGGTGAGATCGTCGGGCTCGCGGGTGTCCAGGGGAACGGTCAGAGCGCGCTCATCCGGGCGTTGGCCGGTCAGGCCCTCGCGACGGGGACCGTGACGGTCGACGGGATCGCTGTGCGTCGCGGGAGCACCGCGGCGGCGCGTGCGGGAATCGTCTACGTGCCCGCCGATCGCCACCGCGAGGGCGTCTTCCTTCCCCTCTCGGTGGCCGAGAACATCTCGGCAGCGACACTGCCCGACGCATCAACGGGCGGTTTCGTGCGTGAGAAGCGCATCCTGTCGCGCGCCCGAGACCTCATCGACGCCCTCGCGATCAAGGCGCCGAGTCCGCGCACCACGGTGCAGTCGCTGTCCGGCGGAAACCAGCAGAAGGTCGTCCTGGCGCGCACGGTGCTCGCCCGTCCTCGGGTTCTCCTCGCGGAAGAGCCCACCCAGGGTGTGGATGCGGGGGCCCGCGTCGACATCTACCGCATCCTCCGCGATTCCGCTGATGCGGGTGCGGCCGTGGTCGTCCTCTCCTCGGACAGCGTGGAACTCGAAGGCCTGTGCGACCGCGTTCTGATCATGTCCCGCGGCCACGTGGTGCGTGAGCTGGCCGGAGACGAGGTCTCCGAGGCAGAGATCGGGCGCGCCGCGCTCACCTCGACGACCATGAGGGAACGCGAGGAGCACGACCGCGGCCGGCGCAGCGCGTGGCGCGACTGGCTGCGCGGCGACCATGCCCCCGCAGCGGCCCTCGCCGCCGCGTTCGTCGCGCTGGGGCTCGTGGTCGCCGCATCCAACCCGTCGTATCTCTCCGCCTTCAACATCAACAACCTGCTGTTCATGGTCGCGTCTCTGCTATTCGTCGGCGCCGCGCAGCAGGTCGTGGTGCTCGGCGCCGGCTTCGACCTGTCGATCGGGCCCGCTATGGGCTTCCTCGTCGTGCTCGCATCGTTCTGGATCACCGACGGGGGCAATCTCTATGTCGGGCTCGGGCTCATGCTCGTCGGGGCGCTCTGCATCGGCACGGTGAACGGGCTCCTCGTCAGTCGGCTCGGGGTGAGCCCCGTGGTCGCGACCCTCGCCATGTTCATGGCGCTGCAGGGGCTGTATCTGCTCCTGCGGAGCACCCCGGGCGGCGTGATCTTCCCGGCTGTCGCCGACATGATCCAGGCGCGCGTCGGCATCATCCCCGTCGTGACGATCATCGCCGTCGTGGTGCTCCTCGCGCTGGAGGTCGCTCTGCGGCGCACCCGCTGGGGCGTGGAACTGCGCGCCGTCGGCTCGAAGGCCGATGCTTCCGAGCGGCTCGGCCTCCGGGTGCGCTGGGTGCGCCTGCTCTCCTACGTGCTGGCGTCGCTGCTGATGCTCCCCGCCGCCGTCGTGCTCATGGCGCAGATCGGCATCGGCGACGGCCGCCCCTCGGTGTCGTACACGCTCTCCTCGGTCACGGTGGTGGTGCTCGCCGGCACGAGCATCTTCGGCGGCCGCGGCTCGTTCATCGCCGTCATCGCCGCCGCGTTCCTTGTGCAGCAGATCCTGAACGTGTCTCCGTTCCTCGGCCTCTCGCAGGCCTGGTCCTACTGGCTCCCTGGTCTCGTCACGCTCGGCGCGGCGAGCCTCTACGCCCTCATGCGCGGCGGCGTTCGCCGTCGTCCGCGCCGAAGCTCCGCCCCGATCGCGGCCGTACCCGGAGGTCGATCATGACGAACCACACACCCGCGACGTCGACGACATCGCTGCCGGTCCTCCCGACGGGCCGTGCCGCCGACGGCATGTGGCGCCGGATGCTCTCCGGCAGCTGGGTGCCGATCACGGTCGCGACCCTCGCTCTGTTCGTGATCAGTCCGCTGGTGGCGCCGGGGAGCCTCGACGCCGCCCCTCTTCTCTCGATGCTGCCGTTCGCGTCCGTGCTCGCGATCGCCGCCGCGGGACAGACCCTCGTCGTGCAGCAGCGGGGGCTCGACCTCTCCGTTCCAGGGATGATGGCCCTGGGGGCCGTGCTCGCGACGGCACTCCCCCAGCAGTACGGGTGGGGCGTGTGGCCCGCTGTCGTCATGGCGGTCGTGCTGCCCGCCGTGTTCGGGCTCCTCAGCGGCGGAATCATCGTGGGACTCGGGATCATGCCGCTCGTCGCGACGCTCGGGATGAACGCCGTCCTCCTGGGCACGGTGTTCTCGATCGCGAACGGCACCCCATCCGGTGCCGCCGACGAACTGAACGGCTTCGCGCTGGCGCGAACGTTCGGCATCCCGAACACGCTGCTCATCGGCATCGTCGTCATCGCGATCGCCGCGGTCATCACCCATCGGTCGATCGTCGGCCGGCGTCTCACGGCGGTCGGCGTGAGCGAGCCCGCCGCCGCTGTCGTGGGCATCCGAGTGCGGATGTATCAGCTCCTCGCCTACGGATTCGCCGGCCTCTTCTACGGTGTCGCAGGCGTGCTCCTCGCCGGCTACACGAAGACACCGCCGCTCTTCCTCGGCGACCAGTACCTGCTGCCGACCGTGGCGGCCGTCGTCCTCGGCGGCACGGCTCTCACCGGCGGCATCGCATCCATCGCCGCCTCCGCCATCGCCGCGCTGTTCCTCACCCAGTTGGGTCAACTGCTGCGATCGGTGGGGTGGCCCGACGCGGTCCAGCTCATCGCGCAGGCCGTCGTCCTCATCGCAGTCGTCCTGCTCCGCGAGTTCGTGCCAGTGCTCCTGCGCAGGCGCGCGATCCGCAGGCTTGCGACGGCGTGAGGCACGGATGCGGGCGCCGGTCGATCCGAACGGATCAGCCGGCGCCCGCGCGTCTCGGTCGTCAGGCGCTGAGCCGGTACGCCTTCATCTTGCGGTACACGGTCGCCCGCGACAGGCCGAGGATCTCCGCCGCCTTCGAGCGGTTGCCCTCCGCCTCGGCGAGGGCGCGACGGATGGCGTCAAGCTCCGCTCGCTCGATCATGGACAACATCCTCGAGCCCTGCATCTCCAGTGGCAGATCGCCGGGGAGCACAGGGCCGCGCTTGCCGGCGATGGACATCCGCTCGACGACGCCGCGCAGCTCCTTGAGATTGCGCGGCCACGGGTAGCCGCGCATGAGTGCCGCGGTCTCGTCGCGAAGCTGCAGCCCCGCGCCGGGGGCCAGCTGCTCGGCGAAGACCAGCCACAGCAGCGGAATGTCGACCGTGCGCTCCTTGAGCGACGGCACCCATGCCATCGACACACCCAGGTCTCCGGCGAGGGTGCGCGCCGCCTCCTCCTTCTCTGTCGACATCGTCAGCATCACCGCACCATGACCTCCGCGCTGCTCGAGGAGCAGCCGCAGCGCGTCGAGAGAGCTCCGGTCGAGGGCTTCGACGCCGCGCATGACGACGGGGGCGGATGCATCCAGTCGCTCCGCGACGTTCTGCAGCCATCGCCGGTTGCCCACAACGTGGCGTTCTGCGGCATCTGCGATCGCTGCGGCGTACGATGTCGCGCGGGCGCGGAAGGGCAGGCCGAGCGCCAACGACGTCTTCCCGACGCCGACCTCGCCCGCGATGAGAAGCGGACGACGCACCTCGCGGTGACGCGCGACGTCGCGAGCGACCGACATCCACTCGGGACTGCGCCCGACCAGTTGGGCACGAGCCGGCCCGACGGCCACACTGTTCGCGCTGCGCTCGCGGCCGAGCACGACGACCACCCCGGCGTCGTCGCCGAGGCGCGTGGCCTGCACGTCGACCGTGCCGTTCGACACCTCGAGAGTGAAACGTCCGGTGGCGCGGCGCTCGGCGACGTGCTGCTCGATGAGCGTCACGTCGGCAGCCGAGAGGCGCCCCGCACTGCGGCTCTGCATCACGAGGCCCTGCGGGCCGAACGCGAGCACCGCGGTCCCGTGCGTCCGCGACGCGAGAAGGAACTCCTCGAACAGTCGCCGGGCGGATGGACGCTCGACCTCCAGCAGATGCTGCTCGAGCTGGGTCGCGACAGACTTGACCATCGGGCGGAGAAGCCCGCTGCGCTCCGAGATCTCGCTCGAGATCGTTACGACCGCGAGCAGTTTCCCCGTGGCGGGATGCCGCACCGGTGAGCCGGTGCACAGGGCGGCGGAATAGAAGTCTGCGAAGTGCTCGTTGCCCGAGATCTGCAGACTCTTGCCGGTCGCGGCGACGGTGCCGACGCCGTTGGTACCGACGACGTCCTCCGCGAGCATCGCCCCGCGCACGGTGCCTAGGCGATCGAGATGCGCGAGTGCGGTGTGATCGTGCGACCAGCGCTGCAGGATCGTGCCGCGCGAATCGGCCAGCAGGAGCCCGAGACCGGTGCCGTCGAGGTCGTCGGACAGTCGCGAGAGCGGTGCCTGGAACATGTCCAGGATGTGCGCGTCGAGCAGTTCTTCCGCCACCTGCGGAACATCGCGGACGTTCGCGGGCACTCCGATGGCGTCCTTGGACCGCTGCCATGACTTCAGCAACTCGAGGTTCACCCCGGCGGCCGAGTCCGATTGCAGGAGAAAGTCGTCCTTGGCCTTCGTGACGTGGTCTTCGCCGTTCACTGGCATAGCGCTCTCCGCTCTCCGGCTCTACGGCGGGGAAGCATTCGTCTCGCCGTCGAGATCGCTGCGGCGTGACGGGTTCAGGCGCAGCGTGCTATGACACTACTGCAGCACCCGTAATACGGTCATCCCGCGGAGTGTCTCATTCTGAGACACTCCGGTCAGCTCGACCGCGGTATCGGGAGCGCTTCGCCCGACATGCGCCACTGCCGATACGCAGCAGCGGCGAGGTCGCCTGCGCGATGGATGTGCTGCTCGCACGCATCGTGCGCGGCCACCGGATCTCGTCTCACCGCGGCAGCGTCGACGATGCCGCGCAGTTCGGCCATCGAGAGTTCGACCCGGGACTCGTCGACGAACGCGAGTCGCCGGAACAGGCCGATGCGGGTGTGGATGCCCTGGAGCTGGCTCGCGAGCATCTCGTTTTCCGTGCCCTCCAGCAGGAGCCGATAGAACTCCTCCTTGGACTGCTCGCGCGTCGACAGCGTGCCC
Organism: Microbacterium candidum; assembly: GCF_030315975.1. GTDB lineage: Bacteria > Actinomycetota > Actinomycetes > Actinomycetales > Microbacteriaceae > Microbacterium > Microbacterium candidum. The sequence goes on from NZ_JASXSZ010000003.1 coordinate 548,247, forward strand.
TTCGCGTAATCGCGCTCCATGACATCCAGCTGCGCGCGCAGAGCGGCGGCCTGGCGGGCGCTCGCGCGCTGTGCGAACAGCTTCCCGGCGAGGGCCTCGAGGGCCGCCCTGACCTCATACAGCGACTCGATGTCATTCTGCTCGAGCACGGTCACGATCGGGCCGCGGTTCGGGATCAGCGTGATCAGATTCTCGCTCTCGAGCTGTCGCAGCGCCTCTCGCACGACAGTGCGCGAGACGCCGTAATCGGCGCAGAGCGAGTTCTCGAGAAGCCGCTCCCCTGGAGCGAAGTTCCCCTCCAGGATGTCCTCCCGCAGCTGCCGCACGACCTCCTGCCGCAGCGGCGCCGCGTGGCGCTCGATCCTTGTCGCGACCATGATCCACTCCGCACTGTCTCAATTCGATCCACCATCCTCGGGCGCGATCGAACGCATCGTACCGTGTTACGAGATGAGCCCCGGGCCCCCTTCCCGGGGACCGAGGAGGATCACGTGAGCACTGTCGCACCACCCGCGTCGCGCGCCCTGGCGCGTCGACACGATGTCCGCACCGGCCTGTTCATCGGCGGCGATTGGGAGGATGCGGCGACCACATTCCCGGTGCTCGACCCCGCCACCGGCGAGGTCATCGCCGAGGTCGCGAACGGCGGTCCGGTCGACGCCCTCCGCGCACTCGACGCCGCCGCCGGCGCCCAAGACGCCTGGCGGCACATGGCACCCCGCGCGCGTGCCGACCTCTTCCACCGCGCGCACGGAGTGCTCGTCGAGCGCTCCGCCGCGATCGCCGAGGTGATGACGCTCGAGAGCGGGAAGCCGCTCGCGGAGGCGCGGGCGGAGGTCGAGCTCTCACTCGGCTTCTTCCTCTGGTACGCCGAGCAGATCGCCCACCTGCACGGCACCTATGCCGAAGGCTCACGCGGCGGCTACCGCATCATCACGACCCATCAGCCCGTCGGCCCCAGCCTGCTGATCACGCCGTGGAACTTCCCTCTGCTGATGATCGCCCGCAAAGCCGGTGCCGCCTTGGCCGCCGGCTGCACGGTCATCGTGAAATCGGCGAAGGAGACACCCCTGACGTGCGCACTCTTCGTCGAGGCTCTCCAGGATGCCGGCTTCCCCGGTGGCGTCATCAACCTCGTGCACACAACCGGATCGGCGGCCGTCTCCGCGGCGGTCATGGCAGACCCGCGGCTGCGGAAGGTCAGCTTCACCGGGTCCACTGCTGTCGGCAGTGCGCTGCTCGCGCAGGCCGCCCCCGGGGTCGTCAACGCGTCGATGGAGCTCGGCGGCGACGGCCCGTTCATCGTGCTCGACGACGCCGATCTCGACCTCGCGGCGGAGCAGGCCGTCATCTGCAAGTTCCGAAACGCCGGCCAGGCCTGCGTCGCGGCCAACCGCATCATCGTCCACGAATCGGTGGCGGATGCGTTCACCGAGCGCTTCCTCGCCGCGACACGGCGGCTCACGGTCGGCAACGGCTTCGACCCGGGCATCGACGTCGGCCCCATCATCTCCGCCGCGCAGCGCGAGCTCGTCGGCCATCTCGTCGACGAGCTCCGCGACGCGGACGCCGAACTGCTGCTCGGCGGAGAGCCGGTTCCCGGCGACGGGTTCTTCTTCCAGCCGACCGTGTTCCGCGTCGATGACGCGACCGCCGCGGTCACGCGGAAGGAGCTCTTCGCGCCGATTGCGACCATCTACCGGGCGACGAGCACAGCGGACGCGATCCGCTTCGCCAACGACACCCGCTACGGGCTCGCGTCCTACGTGTTCACGCGCGACGTCTCCCGTGCGATCGCGGTGAGCGAGCGTCTGGAGTTCGGGATGGTGGGGATCAACCGCGGCATCATGGCCGACCCCGCGGCATCCTTCGGCGGCGTCAAGAGCTCTGGCCTCGGCCGCGAAGGCGGCCACGACGGCATCCGGGAATTCCTCGAGCCTCAGTACCTGGCGCTCACCGTCAACGAGGCGGAGGCACTCCGATGAGCACTCCGATGATCGCGCCCCGGTCGGTGAACGAGCTGGGCCTGGGCCTCGTCCGGCAGCCCAGGCAGGTGCTGTTCGGCCCTGGCCAGCGCCGCCAGCTGCCCGATGTCGTCGCCTCCATCGGCCGCCATGCGCTGCTCGTCACCGATGCACGCATGTCCACGACCGTGGAGTTCGCGGAGATCGTCGCGGGCCTCCGCGACCACGGGCTCACGGTTTCCGTCTACGACCGCACAGAGGCGGAGCTTCCCCGGGAGAACGTCATGGAGCTGGTCTCCCTGTTCCGCGACGACAACGTCGACGTTCTCGTCGGCCTCGGTGGCGGCTCGTGCATGGACCTCGCGAAGGTCGCGTCGGTCGTGCTCGCCAACGGCGGCGACGTGCGCGACTACTACGGAGAGTTCCTCGTGCCGGGCCCTGGGGTCCCCGTTGTCACGGTTCCGACGACCGGAGGCACCGGGGCGGAGGTCACCTGCATCTCCGTCGTCTTCGATTCGGAGCGGCAGATGAAGGTTGGTGTGGCAAGCCCCTATCTCGAGGCCCACGCGAGCGTCATCGACCCGGAGTTCACCCTGACGGCCCCGCCCGGACTGACCGCGGCCACGGGCGCGGATGCGCTGTCACACCTCATCGAGGCGTTCACCGCCCGGGCGAAGAACCCCACACCGGACGAGATCACCCACAAGCTCTACGTCGGGAAGAACCTTCTGGCGGACATATACGCGCGCGCCGGAATCAGGCTCATCGGAGGAGCTCTCCACCGCCTGGCGACCGAGCCTGACGACCTGCGCGCACGCAGCGACACGATGTTCGCCGCCTACTGCGCCGGCATGGCGATCAATACATCCGGCACAGCGGGCGCCCACGCCATCCAGTCTCCGATCGGCAACCTGACCCACACGCCCCATGGAATCGGGGTCGGCGCACTGCTTCCCTACGTCATGCGCTTCAACCTGCCCGCGCGGGTCCCGGAGTTCGCCGAGATCGGTCGGCTCCTCGGAGTCGCTGACGCGACTGGGAACGAGCTCGATCAGGCGAAGGCGGGCATCGTCCGGATCGATGAGATCCTCGCCGCGATCGGTATCCCCGCGGACCTTGCCCGACTAGGGCTGAGCGCCGATCAACTGGAGTATGTCGCCGATCACGCCGTGCTCGCCACCCGACTCACCGACAACAATCCCCGCGAACTCACGCGGGAGAGCATCCTCGCTATCCTGCGTCGAGGCCACGCCGGCGACCGTGGATGGTGGTGACCGATGCAGAATCCCCGTGTCTGCGTCGTCGGGGCCGGATCGATCGGCGTCGCGTTCGCGATCGTCTTCGCGCGCGCCGGGTTCTGCGTGCGCGTCTGGGATGCCCTTGAAGACGCCGAGCCGCGCGCACGTGACGAGCTCTCCCATCGGCTCGAACTGCTGAACCTGCCTGAGGAGGTCGCGGACCAGGTGACATTCGTCCGCGACCTCGAACACGCGGTCGACGGCGTCGTGCTCGTCCAGGAGTGCGCCCCCGAGCTGCTCGATGTGAAGCGGGAGCTCTTCCTCCGCCTCGCCGCCGCATCGCCTCGCGATGCCGTGTTCGCCAGCTCGAGTTCCGCGCTCCTGCCCACGGCGATCGCGCGCGGACTGGAGGACGACGCGGCGTCCCGCGTTATCGTCGCGCACCCCGGCAACCCGCCGTACCTCATCCCCGTGATCGAGCTCGTCCCCGGCGACCGCACGGATCCTGCGGTCGTCGACCGTGCGAGTGCGCACTACATCGCCGCCGGGCTGCGCCCGGTGCGGGTGAATCGCGAGATAGATGGGTTCATCTTCAATCGGCTGCAGGGCGCTGTGCTTCGGGAGGCGTACTGCCTCGTCCGGGATGGCGTCGCCACCGTGGAGGACATCGACGAGGTGGTGCGGAGCGGGCTCGGGCGTCGGTGGAGCTTTATCGGCCCATTCGAGACCGTCGATCTGAACACGAGGGGGGGCATCGCCTCCCACGCCGAGAAGATGGGGCCTTCGTATGCGGCCATGGGCGCTGAGCGCGGACAACACGACCCCTGGACGTCCGACCTCGTCGCCGAGGTGACCGCCCAGCGACGAGCCGTCCTGCCCTCGGATCTCTGGGCAGCACGCGTCAGGTGGCGTGACGAACAACTGGCGCGGCTCGCGCCGATCTGGGACTCGATCCGCGAGGGGTCGATCAAGACTACGGAGGCACACCGTTGACCGAGCTGTTCGACCGGAGCGATGACCCGAAGTACGCACGGGTCTACCGACGCGCCACGCCCGATCTGCTGGAGAAGTTCGACGCGTTCGACAATGCGGTCTTCGCCGCCGAGGGCCGTGAGATCCCGCTGAAGTACCGCGAACTCATGGCCCTCGCGGTATCGATCACCACCCAGTGTGGCTACTGCATCGACTTCCACGGAAACGCCGCGGTCCACGCAGGCGCCACGGAGGCGGAGCTCGCCGAGTCCGCGTGGGTCGCAACCGCGATCCGTGCTGGCGGCGGATACGCGCACGGGCGCCTCGCCTTCCGACTCGCTGGCATCGATCCGCACCGACACGGCGGCGAGGCGGGGTGACGGCGATCCGTTCCGCCGCGACCCCGCCGCGGTGGCGCACGACGTGCGCAACGGATTCGTCTCGCCCCACGCCGCCGAACGGAACTACGGTGTTGTGGTGACGGCCGATTTCGGGATCGACGAAGCCGCTACGGCGGCGATCCGGGGCCGATGAGTCATCGCGGCGTGCGCCGGGGCCTCCCGGCGCACCGCCGCGCCCCGCGGAACCGCCGAGGACCGCAGCGGAATGCGCAC
>NZ_JASXSZ010000003.1:553044-556243 GCF_030315975.1 Microbacterium candidum
GGGGGGCGGGTGGGCCGCGCGGGCGGGTAGGCGCCCGGGGGGGGGCCGGGGGCCCCCCCCCCCCCCCCGCCGCGCCGCGCGGAACAGCAGAGGAGCGAAGCGGAATGCGAACGGGATCGCTGAACATCGTCGGAGCGCATGTGTGGGACGGCGAAGGATTCGCCGACCGCGACGTGCACATCGAGGACGGGCGCGTGGTCGACCGGCCGGGCGAGGGCGCTCAGACCCTCGACGCCGCGGGAGCGTGGCTCGTCCCCGGCCTCATCGACGCGCACTTCCACGCGTATGCGACCAGCATGGACGGCATGGAGAACGAGCGCGGTCCGCTCAGCTTCACCGCCATCAACGGCACCCGCCGGCTCGGACGGGCGCTGCGCCGCGGCTTCACCACCGTGCGGGACGTCGCCGGCGGCGACATCGGCCTGGCCCGCGCCATCGACGCGGACCTCTTCGACGCACCCCGCTACCACTTCACCGGCCCCGCCCTCAGCCAGACCGGTGGCCACGGCGACCCTCGCGCTCCGCACATCGACACCTGCTTCTCGCACGGCCACATGTGCGAGGTGGTCGACGGAGTCGACGCGCTGCGCGTCGCCGTGCGCAACCGCCTGCGCACGGGGGCGCATGCGATCAAGATCATGACGTCGGGAGGGGTCTTCTCGCTCGCCGACCCCCTGCCGATCCCGCAGTACTCCCCGGAGGAGGTGCGGGTCGTGACCGACGAGGCGAAGCGCCGAGGAAGCTACGTGGCCGCGCACGCGTACTCCTCGGAGGCTGTCATCCACTCGATCGAGAACGGCGTGCGCTCCATCGAGCACGGCAACCTCATCGACGCGGCGACGGCAGCCCGCATGGCGAAGCTCGGCGCCTTCCTCGTGCCGACGCTCGCCGCATACGACGCGATGGACCGCCGTGGGGCCGCCATCGGACTCAACGCGATCTCGCTCGCCAAGAACTCCGAAGTGCTCTCGCAGGGCCAGGAAGCGGTCCAGCTCGCGCACGCCGCCGGTGTGCAGGTCGGCTTCGGCACCGATCTCATGGGCGACCTCGAGGACGATCAGCTGTGCGGCGTCCGACTGCAGGTCGAGGCGAGCGGATCCGCGGCGACGCTGCGCTCGATGACAGCCGTCAATGCCGAACTCATCGGGGATCGCTCGCTCGGCCACCTCGGGCTCGGGGCATACGGCGATGCGCTCCTGCTCTCGGCGAACCCCCTCACCGAGCCGGCTGTCCTCTGGGAGGAGGACGCCCGAGTGTCGATCGTGCAGGGCGGCCGCGTCGTCGCCTGACCGAGTGATCATGGCGCCCCGGCCATCGTTCGGTGAGAGGATCAGGTCGAAGCAGGATGCCGTCGCATGAACTGCTCGCGCGAGAAGGAGGAGCTCGCATGGTCAAATACCTGATCACCTACAGCGGCATGGGCCACCCCGACCCTGCAGAGATGGAGGCAGCACGAGCCGCTTTCGGTGAGTGGCTCGCGTCGGCGGGAGATGCCGTCGTCGACCCTGGTGCACCCGTGAGCTATATCGGAGCCGTGGCCGCGGGCACGCCGACCGCGGCCCCCGAGTTCTCCGGCTACACGATCATCGAGGCCGAAACCGAGGAGGATGTCCGCAGCATCCTCTCGACCCATCCGTTCGTCGCACGCGGGGGAACTCTCCAGATCAACCAATCGCTGTGAGAGTCGACCGATCCCGCAGCGATCGCAGGCGATCGGTGCGGGATCGCGGCGTCGGCGATTGGTCGATGCTCTCGAACCCGGCGGAAGAGTCTGTTTTCGGGCTGGATCAGCTGTTTTCTCCGGGGAAGCACTTCAGCGCCGCTCGTCGATCCATGCGCGGATGATCGCCTGCAGCGCTGCACGTTTCCGCTCGAGGTCGTCCGCGTCCGCGAACCGTGCCACCCGGGAGACGGCTCCGTCCCCCTCCAGCAGACCGTCGGGGTCCGCGATCGTCGCACCCTGGTGGAACATCAGCGTGACGGTCTTCTTCGACTTCGGGAAGAACGAGGCGATGTTCCCGCGGAACATGAACGTCGGCGCCTGCCACTTGATCGACTCGGTCACCTCGGGATCCGCGCTCAGGACCACCTCACGCACCTGGGCGACGAGATCCCGCCGAGGATTGTCATAAGCGGCCAGCCAGGCCTCCACTTCGGGGTTCCGGTTGCTCACGGCATCACTCTACGCACGCCCGTGCGCGGCGGCACCGGCGCGGGATCACCCCCGCGCCGTGATCATTCCCGGCGCGTCTATGCAGGTGAAGCCGTCCCCTGTCACGATTGGGTCGGTCGTGCGGTCAATCCTGTGGACGGGGCCGATGATCGGTCCCGGCAGAACAGGAGGACTCATGAAGCTGACAATCGCAGGGGGAACGGGCACGGTCGGGAGGTTTGTGGTCGAGGCGGCGCTGAGCCACGGCCACGAGGTCGTTGTCCTCTCCCGTAGGAACGGCTCCGACATCCTCACCGGCGAAGGGCTGCGGCCGGCGCTTCGGGGTGCCGACGCCGTGATCGATGTCACGAATCTGGTCGTGATGTCGGCCGCCAAGGCGCGCAGTTTCTTCGAGACCGGGACCCGCAACCTCCTGGCGGCGGAGAAGGCGGTCGGTGTCGGTCATCACATCGCCCTGTCGATCGTCGGAATCGACGACATCGACTCGTCGTACTACGCCGGCAAGCTCGCCCAGGAGCGGGCGATCGCCGCAGGGGACGTGCCGTACACGATCGCACGGACCGGCCAGTTCCACGAGTTCCCGGGGCAGCTGCTGGCCGGCATGGGCGGCCCGATCGCGATGATCCCGAAGTCGCCGATCCGCCCGGTCGCAGCGCGCGAGGTGGGCGCACACCTGGTCGACGTCGCCGAAGCCGGCCCGGTCGGGCGCGCGCGGGATCTCGTCGGTCCGCGCGACGAGGAGCTCATCGATCTCGTCCGCCGCCAGCTGGAGTTCGACGGCATCCGTCGTCGCGTGCTCGGGATGCGGCTCCCCGGCGCCTACGGGAAGGGCCTCGCTTCGGGCTCTCTGCGCGGCGACGCCCGGGCCCTTCGGGCGACCATCACATTCGACGAGTGGCTGCGCAGCCCGGACCACACCGTCGGCGCCTAACCGCATCATCCTGCAGTACGGAAGGGGCGGGGGGGGGGGGGGGGCTCAAGCCCCCCCCCACCGGGGCCACGCCGCCCAACACGGCGCGGGCGGCG
>NZ_JASXSZ010000003.1:556253-644616 GCF_030315975.1 Microbacterium candidum
ATCACCCGGCCGCCCCGACGGCCCGGGGGGTGTGGAGCCCCGCCCGCCCCGGCCCTCTTCGCCGACGACCTACTCGACGAGCTTGCCGGCGGTTGAGACGTCCCGGATCAGCTCGGCGATCTCGGCGGGCACCGGCGAGATGGCCTCGCGCACGACGCCCGTGCCGGGCGACCACACGAGGTTGACCTGGAGTTCGGGATCGGACTGAGGGTAGTCGCTGCGGTTGTGGCACCCGCGGGTCTCACGACGCTCCCGCGCGGATTCCAGCGTCGCCTGGGCGGCCAGGAGCGACGCTTTGAGGTCGAAGGCGTGGGCGAGGTCCTGGAACCCGGCGATGTCCGGGTGCACGCCGATGTCGTTCGCGCGCTCCCTCGTGCGGTCGAGCTCCTCGAGCCCCGCGGTCAGCCCGCTCTCGTCCCGCACGACGCCGGCGTACTCGCTCATCGTGTTCCGGATGGCCCGCTGCAATGCGCGGACGTTCTCGGTCCCGTCCGCGGCGAGCAGCCCGTCGACCTCGGCACGTGCCTGTGCGACGACGCTCGCCGAGCGACGTTGCGCAGCCAGCGCGGCGGAGTAGTCGCCCGCGGCCCGGCCGACGATCCGCCCGTACACCAGGAGCTCGATGAGCGAGTTCCCGCCGAGCCGATTGGCGCCGTGCAGCCCGCTGGACGCCTCGCCGATCGCATAGAGTCCGTCGACGCCCGTGCCATGGTCCTCCGGACGGACCCGCACCCCGCCCATCGAGTAATGCGCGGTGGGGGCGATCTCGATCGGCTCGCGCGTGATGTCGAGCATCTGCAGCTCCATCATCGTCTGGTAGACCCGCGGCAGGCGCTGCATGATCGTCTCGCGAGGCAGGTGCGAGACATCCAGCCAGACACCGCCCTTCTCTGTGCCGCGGCCCTCCTTGATCTCGGTGTACGCGGCGAGCGCGACGCGGTCGCGCGTGGACAACTCCATCCGCTGCGGGTCGTACCGCTCCATGAACCGCTCACCGAGCGCGTTGCGCAGGACGCCGCCCTCGCCTCGCGCGGCCTCCGAGATCAGGGTGCCGGCGGCGTTCTCCGGCTCGAGGATCCCCGACGGATGGAACTGCACGAGCTCGGCGTCGCGCAGCCGCGCTCCCGCCTCGACGGCCAGCCGGAAGGCATCGCCCGTGTTCTCGTCGCGTCGCGACGACGTGCGACGCCAGATGCGCGTGTGACCTCCTGCGGCGAGGATCACGGCATCCGCGTGGATGAGGTACCTCGTGCCGTCGTTGATGTCGAAGCCGTATGCGCCGAACACGGTGTTGTCATCGACGAGGACGCGGGTGATGTACACGCCGTCGAGGATCGGGATGCCCAGCCGTTCGGCCTCGGCGACCAGACTGCGCTGGATCTCCAGCCCCGTGTAGTCGCCGGCGAAGGCAGTGCGCCGCCACGTGTGGGCGCCGAAGAATCGCTGGGAGATCCGCCCGTCGTCCTCACGCGCGAACGACATCCCGTAGCGCTCGAGGTCGCGGATGCCCTCCTCCGCTCCGCGGACGACGGTCTCCACGATCTGAGGGTCCGCGAGGAAGTAGCTCTCCTTGATCGTGTCCGCGGCATGCTGCTGCCACGAGTCCGACGGGTCCATCGTCCCCAGCGCCGCATTGATGCCGCCTGCCGCGAGCGACGTATGCGCATCCAGCCGCGGGCGCTTGCCGACGGCGAGGACATCCGTGCCCCGCCCGGCGAGCTCGATCGCGGCCCGAAGGCCGGATCCGCCCGTCCCGATCACGAGGACTCCTGTTGCCAGTCGACGTTCCATGCTGCCCACTTCCTTCTCTCTTCGGCCGCTGTGCGGCCGGCGGCGTGAGGTATCACGCCCATATTGGTGACCGGGCGCGCAGGGCATCTGTGACCGGCGGATGCCGGGCCCTGAGGCGACGAAGGGCGGAGCTGATAGAGCTCCATCCCGGTATCACCGCGTCAGGCGCGGTTCCAGTGGGCGAGCTTCTCGGGATTCACGATCGCCCACATCTGGCGCACCTTCCGCCCCCGCGCCATCACGACGACGACCCCCACCACGCGCCTCTCGATGCGGATGACGACGCCTGGGGTCGTGTTGATCTCGGCGAGGGCGAGCTTGCTGCCCGGGTACGCGTCCCGCAGTTCGATGAGCGCGACAGCCACCGCGGGCGCGCCGTCAGTCGGTGTGGTTGCGGACATCGCGCTGTCGCTGTCGATCGTGAGCGAGGAGCGGCGGTGCAGGAGGGCGACGAGCCCGTCGAGGTCACCCTGTTCCCAAGCAGAGAGGAACTCGGCCAAGAGCGTCCCCGGTGAGTGACGGGGACGTCTCTCGGGGTTCGTCGACGTCATGTGAGGGCTGGCGCGGCGTGTTCGAGCTTGTCGGGGCTCATGATCCACAGCAGCCGCGTGATCCCCTCCGGCGACACCGTCACCGTGAGCACGGTGGTGACGACGCCGTCTTCGGACAGCGTCACGGCGGGACGACCGTTGACCTGCACCCACTCGATCGTCTTGCCCGACCAGAAGTGCGACGAGAACGCCGCCACGAACTTCGCCACCCGCAGCGCTCCCGTGACCGGGATGCGGGCTGCGAGCTTCACGCCGTTGCCGTCGCTCAGGCTGACGATGTCGGAGACGAAGAGCTGCTCGAGCTGGGCGACATCCCCCTCCTGCGCGGCAGCAAGGAACGCCGTGAGCAGCCGGCGCTGCTCCCCCGAACTCACTTCGGCCTTGCGGTCGGACGCGAGGTGCTTCCTGGCGCGGCTGGCCAGCTGTCGCGCGGCCGCCTCGGTGGTCTGCAGGATGTCCGCGATCCGCGCGTACGGGTACTCCAGGGCTTCGCGGAGTACGTACGCGGCGCGCTCGGTCGGGGTCAGCCGCTCGAGCAGCAGAAGGACGGCGTACTCGAGCGCCTCCCCGCGCTCGGCGCCCAGAGCGGGATCGTCCTCGGTGTTGATGGGTTCGGGCAGCCACGGACCGATGTACGTCTCGCGTCGGACGCGAGCCGATTGCAGGGCGTTGATGGACAGCCGCGTCGTGATCGTCGTCAGGAAGGCCGCCGGCTCCTTGACGTCGGTGCGGTCGGTGGCCTGCCACCGGATCCACACCTCCTGCAGGATGTCCTCCGCATCCGCGACACTGCCCAGCATCCGGTACGCGACCCCGAAGAGGCGGCGCCGCGCCCGCTCGAACTCCTCGGTCGCGCAATCGTCAACGGGCTGCCCTGTTACTGCCATCTGTCTGTACCGCTCTCAACCATTCGATGTGAACCACGAGGTGCGCACCGAGGCGCCCCTCGTTCACAGTGACAAGGCAGCCGCCCGATGCGTGACAGATCGTGCTCATCCAATTCTCACCTCGCGTGAGGGAGCACTGTGCGCCCGCGGCAGTGCTCCATGAAGGAACGCCCGCCGAGGGTGCTGCACCGACAGCAGCGAGACGATGTCCCGGCCGAACAGCACCGCGGTCACCCACACGAGGAACACCCGCACCTTCCGCTCCCACGTCGGCAGCGCGAGCACGTGGTATCCGCGATGCATCACCCACGCGAGGAAGCCCGTGATGACGATGCCCTTCCACTGGAAGATGCCCTTGCCGAGCCCGAGGGTCGCGACCACGCCGAGGCTGTGGTGCACGTAATCCCGTGCGGCCTTCCCGCGCAGGCTCGCGACGATGTTCGACGCCAGCAGGGTGCCCTGCCGCACTGCGTGCTGGGCGTTCGGGACCGTCAGCGCGCCGGCAACGGAAGAGGCGAGGTCAGGCACGGCGGCGGCGTCGCCCGCCGCCCATGCATCGGGTACGGGGGTGTCGGACGTCCCGACGCGCATGTCCGCGCGGACGATCACGGAGCCGCGCTCGTTCACCGGCAGGTCGGTGTTGTTCGCGATCACTGGGTTCGCGCCGTTGCCGGCCGTCCACACAATCGTGTGCGAGTCGAACTCCTCACCCGTCGACAGAACGATGTGGCCGTCGACGGCCGACACGAGCTGGGTCTCGAGATGGATGTGCGCCCCGCGCTCCAGGAGGGTGCGCACGACCCACTCGCCCGGCCTGTCGGTGACTTCGGGGAGGATGCGGTCGCGCGCCTCGATGAGGTGGAAGGCCAGGTCGGAGAAGGTGAGCTCAGGGTACGACTTCAAGAGGGCCGTGGCGAGGGACAGCAGCTCGGCGAAGCCTTCGACTCCGGAGAACCCGCCGCCGACGAACGTGACCGTCAGCAGGCGTGAGCGGTCGGGTCCGGGCGGCAGCATCGAGGCGCGGTCGAACGCATCCAGCAGGCGGTCGCGGATGGCGACCGCCTCCTCGACGTGCTTCATCCCGATCGCGTGCTCCGTGACCCCCGGGATCGGGAAGGTGCGCGTCACGGCGCCCGCGGTGACCACGATGATGTCGTAGCCGAGCCGGAACGGCTCGCCGTCCCGCGGCTGCACTGTCACCGCGCGGTCCGCGTGTTCGATCCGGGTCACGGTCCCGTGGATGAGGCGCGTCCTGCGCAGGTGGCTGCGCAGCGAGATCGCCGCGTGCCGCGCCTCGATCGATCCGGCAGCCACCTCGGGCAGGAACGGCTGATAGGTCATATACGGCCGAGGGTCGACGACCGTGATCTCGGCCTCGTCCCGCCGGAGCTTCTTCTCCAGCTTCCAGGCCGTGTAGAAGCCGGCGTATCCACCGCCGACGATGAGGATCTTTCGCATCTCGATCTCCTGTCTTCACTGGATGGACAGCACAGGATGCGCATCTGTGACAGCCGTTCGCCGGCAGACCGGCGTCGGCGGCGGCTGTCACAAAACGTTCGCGGCGTATGTCACATGGGTGAGGTCAGGAGGACGACATGACGCGAACCGATGTGAATGACGAAGGTGCGGCCGATGCCCGTTGAGAGGCGCGCCCGCGCGCGGCGTTCGCTGACGGATGCGGCCTCGCGACGGTTCGCGGCGACGCGTGCTGGACGTGCCGTCGCCGAATTGCGAATGCGGCGGGTCCCGTTGCACTGGACGAACATGTTCGGAGCCGCATCGCTCGCATCCCTCGCGGTCCTGTTCGTCACGGGCATCCTGCTGATGTTCGTGTATGCGCCCTCGAGCGAGCGGGTGGTCTATCACGGCCCATGGATGCCGCTGGAGGGCATCACCGTGTCCAAGGCGTACGCGTCGACGATGGCCATCTCTTTCGAGGCTCCGGGCGGCCTCCTGCTGCGGCAGCTGCATCATTGGGCGGCGCTGCTTCTGCCGGCGACGCTCATCCTGCAGATTCTCGTGTCGTTCTTCACCGGTGCCTTCCGCAGGCCGCGCCGGGGGGCGTGGGTGGCCCTCTACCTGCTGTTCATCGCGGTCCTCGCAGACGGCTGGAGCGGCTACGCCCTCCCGGACGACATGCTCGGAGGCACCGGACTGCGCATCGTCCAGGGCATCGTCCTCGCCATCCCGTTCGTCGGGGTGCAGCTGTCGACGCTGCTGTTCGGCGGCGAGTTCCCCGGGCAGATCATCGAGCACCTCTATCCGGTGCACGTGGCGATCGTGCCGGTCGCGCTTCTCGTGCTCATCTGGGTGCGGGCGCGAGCAGCCTACCGCGTGCAACCGCCGCAGTTTACGGGGCCCGGGCGCACCGAGGACGACATCGTCGGCGTCGCCTGGCCGGCTGCGGCGGCACGCAGTGGCGGACTCGCGGCGATGGTTGCCGGTCTGCTCGTGCTCATCGCATCCACCGTCGCGGTCGCCCCGATCTGGGACTACGGGCCCTCGTCGCCCGGGGACGCGTCGGCCGGAAGCCAGCCCGACTGGTACACCGGCTTCCTCGACGGTGCACTGCGCCTGGTCCCGCCCGGCTGGGAGTTCGTCTGGCTCCACCGCACCTGGCCGCTGGCACTCCTCGTCCCGGTCGCCGTGACCGGCGCGTTCCTCCTCGCAGGGTTCATCTACCCCTTCTTCGAGGAGTGGGTCACGGGAGACCCACGGCCCCACAACCTGCTCGACCGCCCGCGCAACGCGCCGATCCGCACAGCGATCGGGATCGCCGCCCTCCTGTTCTACGGCGTCCTCTGGGGAGCAGCCGGCGCCGACATCGTCGCGGTGCAGTTCGGCCTCGCCCTCGAGTCGGTGATCGCGTTCTTCCAAGTCGCGGTGTTCCTCGCGCCCATCGTCGGCTTCGAGATCGCCCGGAGGGTGTGCATGGCGCTGCAGCGGAAGGACCGCGGCATCCTGTTGCACGGTTACGAGTCGGGCCGCATCGTGCGGCTGCCGGGCGGCGAATACATCGAGGTGCACAGCGCGGTCCCCGCCGAGGACCGCTGGCGCCACGAGGGCCCCGCCGCGAGCCACCCGTACCTCGCCCGACCGGACGAGCACGGCCAGCTCCGTGCCGTCGTGCGTGTGCGGGCCGCCCTCTCACGCCTGTTCTTCGAAGAGCGTCTGGAGCCGATCCCGACGTCTGTACTGGACGAGCCGACGGTGGCGACGCTCGATGCCGTCGCATCGGAGACCGCCGATCGTGTGTCACATCCGGCGACGGTCTCCGGTCAACACTTCTGAACGCCGCTCGAGCGGCACCCCTCAACGAAAGGACACACACATGTCGAAGATCGTCGTGATCGGCGGCACCGGCCTGATCGGTTCCAAGGTCGTCGCGAAGCTCACCGCACACGGTCACGAGGCGATCGCGGCCGCACCGAACACGGGAGTCGACTCGATCACCGGTGAAGGCCTCGCGGAGGCACTGGAGGGCGCGCAGGTCGTCATCGACGTCACCAACTCGCCGTCGTTCGAGGAGAACGCCGTGCGCGAATTCTTCACGACGTCGACGACCAATCTCCTCGCGGCCGAGAAGGCGGCCGGCGTCGGACACCACGTCGCGCTGACGATCGTCGGCACGAATCGTCCGCAGAACATCCCCTATTTCCACGCCAAGATGGCGCAGGAGAAGCTCATCCGAGAGTCGGGCCAGCCGTACTCGCTCGTGCACGCGACGCAGTTCTTCGAGTTCCTCGGCTCGATCGCCGACATCTCGACCGACGGCGACACCGTGCAGCTGCCCGGTGCGCTCGTCCAGCCCATCGCGGCCGAGGATGTCGCGACCGCTGTCGCGCGGACGGCCGTCGGTGAGCCGCTGAACGGAGACCGCGAGGTCGCCGGCCCCGAGCAGTTCGGGATGGACGAGTTCATCCGCCGCGGACTCGCGTTCCGTAACGACCCGCGCACCGTCGTGCGCGACGACTCGGCCCCGTACTACGGCGCGCAGATCGAGGAGCGCACGCTCGTCCCGCTCGACGGCGCATGGATCGCCGAGACGACGCTCGAAGAGTGGCTCCCCGCCAACCCGCCCCGCGCGTAGGTACGGACGCAAGAAGGGCGGGCGGAGGATGCTCCGCCCGCCCCTCATCCGACTCTTCCCTGCTGAGTGCTCCCGCGCGTGATCTGCAGGTCATCCCCCGTCATGCGGATCAGCTGCGGCGCTCGACGCCGGATACCCTTTGGCCCGTTCTCGGTGCTTGGGGCGTCGATGGGGAGAAACACGAAACCCTCTGTTTTCCCTAGAAAACAGAGGGTTCTTCAGTGCTGACCTTACGAACCTCTACTCAAACCCTTTGGAGATGCGGTTCACCCCCGATGAACTGCGCAAGCTTGCGGTTCCCGGCACCAGGGATGGGGGTTTGAGTACGCCTGTTCCGTATCGGCCACACGAGCTCGCGAAGCGCCTCGGCGCGGAGAAGGTCGATGAGCTCGTCCGGCGGGCTCAGGCAGGCGAGAGTGTCCGATCACTTGCTCGTGAGATTGGCGTGGCCAACTCTGCGCTGACGCGCATGTTGCGCGATCGGGGCGTGACGATCTCGAAGCGGAGGGTCAACGATCATGAAATGGCCGCCATGGCTAAGGAGTACGTCGCCGGAGTCACCATGGCCGAGCTCGAGCAAAAGTTCGGGCTCTCGCACGGCGCTGTGTACCGAGCGCTCCATCGTGCCGGGATCGAGCCGCGCGCAAGCGCGCCGCGGAAGTCACGATGAGGCCAGGGTCCAACTCCTCCGCGTGCACGCCACTCCTGCGACGCCACACGATCGATCACATCGACAGAGTGCACAAGCAACCGGCGACACCTCGGTAGTCACGAACGAAGTCCGCTACGTCTGCGCCCGAAGATCCGCCTCGCCAACCTGCGAGAGCGTGGTTGAAGTCCTCGCGGATCGTCGAGGAGACAGTCGGTGAGTAGGACTGATGCGTGCAATGTCCCCGTCCCGTCGTAACGTACAAGGCATGATGATCGAGTTCGACCCACGCGCTTACGAGAGCCTCCTGGCCGAGGTGGCCGAGTCCATCAAAGCGGCCGACGAGCGGTTCCGCGGAACTCATGCAGGGCTGCCGGTCGACGTGATCGTCACCGACTTCGAGACGCATGGGCCCAAGGTCGATCTGTCCGAGGCAACGCTTCAGGAGTACGCCGAAGCCGTCTCGACCGGCGCACCCTTCAAATGGGTCCTCAGCTAAAGAGTGCCACGAGCGCGAGGACCTGAGTCGACAGGATGCCGCCAAGCGCGCCCGACGACACGTCCTTCAAGAACCCGCCGAGCGCGATAAGCGCCTGCTTTGTGCGCGTCGGTTCCTGCACCGACACCCCCTGTCGTGCCTCGTCAACCAGCTGCGCGACCTGCGTCGACTCGTCGACGGTGAGCGCACCGATCGCCTGCGTCACCGCGTCGAGCACGGCCGACACCTTGTCGCCCCATGCGGGATCAGTAACGACGAGCGTCTGGGTCACGTGCGAGCTCGCGATGGAGACATTCGCTGGCCCCTGTACATGTGTCTCGAAATGCTGGGTCGGCGCCGGAAGCACCGGATCATGAACTGAGCGTCCTTGCTCGACGGTGTGGCGACCCTTCGCGGTGAGCTGCGGACGTAACGGTGCCGAATACTGCCACGCTTCCTGTCCGCCGATGTAAGCCCCCTCCTTCAGCCGTGCGCCCGCCTTCATCAACTCGTCCGAGGTGTACGCGACGCCGTGGAAGTGCGCACCGCCACGAAGGAAGTCGTCCGGCGTTGGTCCGTGCCCGTGGACCTCGATCTCCTCATACAGCCACCGCAGGTAATCGTCCTGGAGGTGGCGACGACGCACGACGACATCGCGGCGGGCCTGGTCGAAGCTCTCCGCCGCCGACTTCCCCTCGGGCCGCACAAGGACGTGGTTCAATCCGCCGAGCGTGCGGTGCGCTGTGACTAGGCCTTCGTGGTCGAGTAGCTCGAATTCATTGACGAGATCGTCACGGCTCAGCTCGAGTTCGGCACCGATGCCCTCTACGACCCGCTCAGTCTCAACGAATTCGTTTACCTTGCCATCTGCCAGCTCGAGGATGCCGACCAGCACGCGCAGACGCCGCGCACGAGATCCGGTAGGCAGCACGTCGGTCGTGATCATGCATCTGAGTGTATGCACAGCTATCGACATTGCGGAGTCGCACCGAGTCGTCCCTCAGCGACTCGACTGACACTGACGTCGGTGTCCGCGAATCCGTTGGATAATGAAAGGGCGGAGCCGCTGCAACGACCCCGCCCAGGCCTGGATGGGTTTCAGCCCTTCTTCGGCTTTTCGACAACAGTGGTCTTCGGGTTCCGCTTCGCGTACCCTGCCGTCACGAAGCGGCCCGAGATCGCGCTCCGCGCGTGGCCGCCGGCTACCGGCTTTCCAGACTTTGCCATGTTTCATCACCTCCTTCGCTCTGCTCGGCGAACATGGCCTACGCCGCTCGGATGAGCGGCCCAACCCCGTTACGAACAGCAACGGGGAGACTGCGCACGGTGAAGTCAGTGATGGCCCACTGGACTTCGTCGCGTGGAACGTTCCGCAGTGCCTCGACGACTTCCGCCGCGGCTTCCTTCGACTGAACGTCCTGAAGAATCCGGATCAACACGTCCTGCACATGCCAGCGGTTGTGATGGGCGCCGAGCCGGGTGAGCGCGGCCGCCACAAACCCGGTTACCTTCGGGTCGTCTCCAGCGAGGGTGACGCGGCGGAGAAAGTTCGCGAGCGTGTCGCAGTACTCGAAAGAGAACCTGCCGGAGCCGATGAACTTGCAGAAGCGCTCGATGACGCGAGCGAAGCCAGCCCGGTCACGGTCCCGCAGGAACTGGATCGAGGTGGCGTTCATCCACGGCAGTACTCGTGTCATGGCCCGCATGTCCTCGGCGTCGTTCTCATTAAGCGCCAGAGCCCAATCGAGGGTCTGGTTCAGGTCTTCGTCGGTCGGTCGGCCCAGCATCCGGTCACGCAGACGCTCTGCTTGCTCCGTCCGCGATTCCCAGTCCTGATGCTGGATCTGTGTGCCGAGGGCACGCTCAAGCGCGTCCATGAGTTCGGCGACCGACTGATAGCGCTGATCGGGTGCATTCGCGATGGCCTTCTCGATCACTGGCCGGAGCACACCGGGAGGGATCTCGACGTTTACCGGCCACGCACCGGTTGTCAACTCCTGCAGAATCTTGCCGAGGCTGTAGATGTCCGACCGGACGTCGGCACTCCGCGCATTGTTCCACTGCTCAGGCGCGGTGTAGACCCACGAGCCCAGGCCCTGCCGCAGCGAAGACGTCAGCGGGCTGCTCTCACGCTCAGCGGTCACGGCAAGCCCGAAGTCAGCGATCGCCCACGAATCGGACTCTCCCTCGCGTGCTTCTAGCCGCAAGACGTTCGCAGTCTTGAGGTCGCGGTGGTAGATGCCCTGCCTGTGGATATAGGCGAGCCCAGCTGAGATCTGTCGCATGATCTCGACGATCTGGGGCGGGTTGCCCGTGACCTGCTTGACATAGTCGGAGAGGCTCCCCTGCGCGAGCGGCATCGCGTACCAGATCTCACCAGCATCGGTCTCGCCCTGCGCGAGTACTGACACGACGTTGGCATGCTCCAGACTCTCCATCAAGCGCAGCTCGCGGCGGAATCTGTTGATGGCCTCATCCCCGACACCTTCGATGTCGCGAAGCACCTTGATGGCGACTGTGGCGTCAGTCTTCTTGTCGGCGGCCCGATAGACGTTGGCGAAGCCCCCGCTGCCGATCTCGGGGTACTCGAGAACGAAGCGCCCACCGAGGGTGCGGTTCTTATCTTCCGCCTTCGGCCGTCCCGCCTTAGTCTGTCGCAGTCCGGATCCCGCCCAGGCGCGGATCACATCAAGATCCCAGATCTGCCCCTGCGCAATTTCGCCCACCGCATCCGGAAAGTCCGGCCGCTGGCGAAGTGCGTTGACGCGCGCCTGCGACACGCCCAGCTCCTTGGCGACTTCGCTCGATCCCCCGAGTCTCACCATCCACCTCCGAATTGGTTGCTGCCAGTTCACCTTATCAGAAATGGTTGCTTTCGCTTCACCTTTTTATCGCCCCGGCGTGTCGACGGAATCTCGAGGGTCGAGCACGGCGGCTTCGAACGACGACAGCGCGCCAAAAGACACAGTCGGCAACTCACGCAGGTGACGACGAACCGAAGTGAAGGACGAGATCAGGGCCGCCCACGACTCTCGGTCACCGGGGATGGGCATCTTGATCTTTCGGACACCATCCATGTAGAGGCGTCGACGAACGGCGCCTCTACTTTCGCGGTCGATTTCGACGCGCCCCTGCTCACTCTTCAGGAACATCAAGAGGTACTCAGGATCGAAGGGTGCGTCCCCGGAAAGCCGGAATACCGTGTAGTCAGGGCTCACCCATCCGGCTTCTTCCTCGCGTCGGCAGAGAGCGATGGAACCGACGTTGACACGCATCGGGTTAAACACGAAGTCCCCGGGCCGCAACTCTCGGTAGCGGCTCGTGTCCTTGGCAGGGGCTCCCTTGAACGGGGTGAGGCCGCCCTCATTGCTCACGCCCACGAAACGGTCCGGCACCTGGCTCCCGGCGCGGCGCCCAGTCTCGACAACCCAGCCAGCGAGCTCAACGGCGGGCGAAAGCGGGTAGCTGTCGAGGTCGCCGTGCGATGCCGAGAGTGCGTCGGTCAGCTCAAGGAGGGTCGCGAGTTGGGCACGGAGCGACTCGATACGCTCGCCGGCCGCACTGGCATCGCTGATCTCGCCAGCTCCAGGCCACGGAATGTCGAGGTCGTAGCCACGCTCGACGATCGTGTCGTAATCAACCTCCCAGGCATACTCATCAGCGATCCCGTCTTGCAGCCACGCCTCCACGCCGGCGAGGGTATCCGCGGTCAGCGGGTTGGTCTTGCTGTAGGAGCGCTTTCCCAGTGGCGACGGCACCTGGTAGTACTTCACACGCTCGGTGCGCCCGCCCTTCGAGAAGAAGATCAGGTTGGTACGGGTGTCAGCGGCGGTCGGGAAAACACCAGTCGGCAGACGCACGATGGCCGTCACGTTGAATTCGTTCAAGAGGCGCCGACGCACCGTCGAGAATGCTGTCTCTGCGCGGTAGAGGATCCCATCGGGCAGGACTATGGCTGCTCGACCGTTGTCGCGGAGTTTCGCCATGCAGTGCTGCAAGAACAGCAGCTCGGTGGCAGCCGACCTGCTCGGAAAGTTCTGCTGCACCTGTGGGTTCTCAGTGCCGCCGAACGGCGGATTGGTGAGGATGATCGACACCTGCTCGTTCGGGCTGATGTTGCGCGCGTCCTGCTCGAGGGTGTTGCGACGCACGATCTGCGGGTCCTCGACGCCATGCAGGATGAGGTTCATTGTCCCGACGAGCGCCGCAATCTCTCCCGACTCCTGACCGTAGAAGCTTGCAGAGTTGAAGGTCGCGGCCTGCTCCTTCGTCTTCACCAACGGCTTGACGTGGGTCGCGGACGACACGAGGAATCCAGCCGATCCGCAGCAGGGGTCGTAGACCGACTCGCCAAGCTTGGGGTCGATGATACGCACCATCGACTCGACGACCGGGCGAGGCGTGTAGAACTCACCAGACCAACCAGCATCTGCCGTCTGTGCGAGCAGCGACTCGTAGATCACGCTCATCGCGTGGTGGTTGTCCATCGCGTGGAAGTTGATTGAGTCCACGATCGCGACGACCTCTTTGAGCGAGTACCCCGACTTCATGACCGTCCGGATCTCAGCGAAGATGGCAGCGATCCGCTCCGCCCGCGGGCTGCCCGAGAGGCCACGCAAGTACGGCAGCAGGTCATCGCTAACGAACGTGATGAGCTTGTCGCCGGTGAGGTCGCGCGATCGAGCCCAGTTGCCCCAGCGGTACTTCTCACGGAAGAGGGGGCGATAGGTCGTGCCGTCGATCTGCGCAAACGTCTGGCGCTCTTCCTCCACGGAGTCGAACACCTTGAGGAAGAGAAGCCAGGTCAGCTGCTCTAGGTACTTGAGCGCGTTCTTGGTGTTGTCATCCGCGCGCATCTTGTCAGACGCGGACTTGATCTTGGCTTGCAGCTCGGACAGTGTCATTCGTCAATCTCCAACTCAAACAGCGCGACCTGGACGGCGCGCAGAAAACCACCGACGGCTGCAGGGCCGCCGAACATCTCAGTTACTCCGAGCACGCCACCCCAGTCGGTGACGAACGGGCTCAAGCCGAAGATCTCGCTCGTCGCGATCTCGCCAACTCCTCCCAAGCGGAACTTGTCCAGCAGTGCAGTGATAAAGGCACCGTCGATGGTGGGGTACTCCGCATCGATTCGAGTTACCGCAGCCGTTGCTCGGGTCCCGAGGCCGACCAATGAGGCACCGAACGCCACAGCAGCGAGCAGATCGAACCCGTCGACGTCAGTCCGCGCCAGCACGAGGGACAGCAGCTCGGGCGTCACCTGATGGAGGGCGAGATACTCTTCGAGTTCGCCTCGGGTCTTCGCCGCCTGCCAGATGGATCGCAGCTCCTCGAGTGTCTGTACGCGCTCGAGAATCACCTCACGCGCGCGCGCCAGGTACTCGCTTGGCTTGAGGATGTGACCGTTGCCGAGGTCAACCTCGATCTCCTCCGCGATTGAGACTTCGATCCCTGAAATCTTGAGCCGCCGTTCGCCCTGCGAGGGCCGTCGAAGCGCAACGACCATCTGCGTGGCCTCGCCCGTCGTCGTGTCGACGCGCAGGTGGCGACGCGTGTATCCACTCGCAGTAATGAACACGTCAACCACCGCGGGAGGAAGGGACCCAACGCTAAATGCGCCATCGTCATCGGTGCTGGTCTCAGCAAGGAGACGCCCTCCGAGCCGCACGGAGATCGAAGCGCCTGCGATCAGCTCCGCAGTCTCATCATCCCGGACAGTGCCGGCGACGGATGTCTCCCCTGCGAGGGGTCCTTGGACGCTGGGCAGGGAAGGCAGATCCCAGTCGTCAAAGAGACGAGTAGCGTTCGTGTAATCGATGACGCGGAAGAAGGTCTTTCCAGTCAGTTCATCGAGGCGGCTGCCACGACCGATGATTTGCTTGAACGTCGTCACGGAACCAACCGGCTTCATGAACACGATGTTGCGAACTGACGGCGCGTTGACGCCGGTGGTCAGCAGGTCGACGGTCGTCACGACGACGGGCTCAGTACTGCTCGCGAGCTGGAACTGCTCAAGCAGCGGCATCGCGTCCCGTTCCTCACTGACGATCCGCGCTGCGTAGAGATTCTTGCCCGTTTCCGAGCCAAGCAGGCGCTGGAGCTCGCTCCGGACCAGCTCGGCGTGCTCCATGGTGACGCAGAAGACCATCGTCTTGTCGAGGGCGCCGTACTTGCGCAGGACGCCGGCGAGATGCTCGCAGAGCACGCGGGTGCGATCCGGGACGATGATCTCGCGCTCGAACTCCTTCATGTCGTACACGTCGCGCGGCGTCGTACCCTCGGGCACCAGCAACTCCGCGCCCTTCTCGACCTCGTCCTTGATGACGAGTCCGTCATCGACAGTCGTGTTGACGCGCAGCACCTTGTAGGTCGCCAAGAACCCGTCGTCGATACCGCGGCCGAGCGAATACTCGTACACCGGGCGTGGCTGGCCGTCCGCATCCAGATTTTCGGAGGCGAAGAACGCGTAGGTGTCGATCGAGTCGTCCTGCTTCGGCGTCGCGGTCATGCCCAGGTGGAAGGCGCCGGAGAAGTAGTCGAGGATCGCTCCCCAGTCCCCGTAACCGCTTCGATGGCACTCGTCGATGACGACGAGATCGAAGAAGTCTCGGGGGTACTGCTCGTAGACACGGCCGCCCGCAGCCGAATCGGCGTAAAGCGATTGA
Organism: Microbacterium candidum; assembly: GCF_030315975.1. Taxonomy (GTDB): domain Bacteria; phylum Actinomycetota; class Actinomycetes; order Actinomycetales; family Microbacteriaceae; genus Microbacterium; species Microbacterium candidum. Next base: position 571,368 of record NZ_JASXSZ010000003.1, read on the forward strand.
TAGATAGCGAAATGGACATCGCGTTGAAGCGGCACCTGGCCGTTGACGACGACGCCTCGGCGATCACCAAGGCCGCCGAACTCGTTGTATGCCTGATCACGGAGGCTGACTCGATCCGCAATGAAGAGCACACGCTTGACGTACCCCGTCGTAAGGAGCTTGTGTACCAGGTTGAAGGCGATGAAGGTCTTACCGGTTCCGGTTGCCAGCGAAAGTAGCGCTCGGTGCCGTCCGTTCAGCATCTCCTCGATGGATGCGCTCACGGCACGCTCCTGGTAGTAGCGCATCGGACGTGCCCCGGGGAAGGCGAACGCTGGCTGCAGCAGGGGGTTGGGAACGGTCTCTCCCGAGCGCGAAGTAACAGTGGCCCCACGAGACGGCGCAACGTTCTGCCAGCGCTCGAGGAGCTCTTCGGGTGTCGGGAAGGCATTGAGGCGGCGCACCGCGCCGGTCCGAACGTCCTGTTCGACGATCTCGTGACCGTTGCTCGCGAGCGCGAATGGCGCGTCGACGTCGACCGCATATGCGAGCGCTTGCTGAAGCCCCGCGCCGGGTGCATGCGACTCATCCTTCGCCTCAAGCGCCGCGAGGATCGCACCCCGCGGCTCAGCGCGGAGGACGTAATCGACGAATTGCGGTTCGTCACGCACGGTCTGCTCGCCGAGGAGCCGCAGCCGACCAGGACGGTACTGATACTCCTCCTCGACCAGGCTCTCGTCCCAGCCTGAAGCCGCCAGCATCGGATCGATGAGCTGGGTCCGCGTCTCGCGCTCACTAAGGGCCATAGAGGTATTGTTGCACGAAACTCGGACATACCCCCTCCAACAGACCAACACGGTCAGAATGGGCGTATCGGTCCCAGACAAGCATCGCCGGCCCCAGTACGCTACCTGCGGCGGCCGACATCGCGCGTGATTGGCAAGAGGGAATCCCTCCCCCGACGCCAGGGACGACAGCGGGCGACGTTGAGGTGCGTGACCGCGGTCGCTCAGACCGCACCTGCAGAGACATCGTGTCGCACCCGCCGGAGGTCATACAGCCGGAATGCCTCGCTCAGAGTCAAAGTCGCCGCTGCGAGCGCCGGACCAACGTCGGTCTCGAGGTCCCCGCGAAGCCGCACGACGGAGCTGCCAGAGTCTTCTCGCACGGCTTCACTCCGATCCATCCGCATGATGCCGAAGTGGTACTGCGCATGAGCTGCGGCGCTGCCCGATCGCCACACGAACTGCGTCCCAGCAATCAGAAGGTCGTTGCCCACGCCGTGCATGTGCTCTGCCACCCAGTCGATGGCGTTCGTCTGGTTGAACCTGATCTTCGTCACGTCCTGCTTCATGCCGAGGGTCGTCGCTACCTTCTGTAGGTGGGCCTGCCGCTCGCGAATCTGCTCGACGAACTCGGTGCGAGCATCCTCGGACACGCCCTTCGGGATCCTCATGTTCCGGAAGGACGTCACCTGCGCTCGTAGATCGTCGGCACGAAGCTCCAGCGCCCGCTCACGCCGCTGCTGCCTTGATGACGGCGCGAGTACCCAGACCGTGTTCACGGCCGCAACGAACGCCGTCCGCGCGACGGTCATGTAGGCCGTCGGATACATCGTGCTGGTTGCTCGCATCGCATCGAGGGCGAAGTCCAGGTGCTCGGACGAGATGCACATCGAGTACCAGATCAGGTTCTCGACGTTGAGTCCTTCTATCGAATCGGTAGCTAGCGAGCTCTGCGGCTCCGGCGGCTGCGGGTCCTCGGCGCGCCTTCGCCAGGCCTCAACAGCCGTCGAAATGCGACCCAACCGCTGGGGCCACCCGCCATCCTCGGACTTCTGCGGCTGCTCCGAGGGCGCCCGGTTCGTCATGGCCGCGCCTTATTCCACGCTTCGCACGCGACTCTGTGACAGGGAGGGCTCATGCCCAAGTTTGGCGCGCGGGCCCCTCTCGGCCCCCGCGGTGCTCGATACCTTCCGGGTTCTGGCCATGTTGCAGCCACCCAGTCATATCGCCCTGCGTCGTCGCGGGCTGGTCGTCGCCACCGGCGACCGCGTCGTCGTAATCAGGGCGTCCCATTGTCGTTCTCCTGGAGAGCGCCGAGCACCGTGCTCAGGTTCCCGCTTGCGCTGCCCGTCAATGTTCCGGTGGAGTCGCCGATCAGAAAGACGTAGTCTCCCGGCGAATCGTCGCCAGCGACGCTGTCTTCGTAGTCAGGCCGTCCCATGTGTCATCCTCCCAATACCTCGACCGCGAACACCACGGTCAGCGCCGCCGCCGCCAGCGCGAGTGCAGCGAATCCCCACCACACCCAGACCGCACGGGACCGAAGGTCGGATTCACGCTGAGTAAGTGCGTTGGCCTTGTCTTCGATGATCTGCGACTCGACCTGCAGCGCGCTAGTGGTGCTGTCTGCGTAGCGGTCGACAAGACGGCGGGCTTGGATCCCCATCCGCTTCCCTGGTCGTACCGCGACCGCCGCGCAGGCCAACGCGACGCAGGCGAGGCCCAGGGCGGCCACCCCGAACGCGGGACTCTTCGTCCAAAGCTGCACCGTGGACGCGGCAACCAGGACACCTGCCGAGACCGCGAGGAAAGAAGCCTTGCTGTTCACACTGACTGTGCGGTCCGCCGCATCTGTCACGAGCTTGTCGAGTTCCTCATTCAACAGCCGAACACGCGCGAAGCGCGCGCGGCGAAGCTCATCGTCGGAGTTTTTCGCGTCGAGCGCTAGCTGCGTCACATCTCAGATTCTAGGGAAGACCTCCGACGTTGAGGCAAGGAGGGCACGACCGGCTCCTCATGCGATGAGCTTGTCCAGCCGTTCCTTGATCTTGCTACCCGATCTGTACTTTGGAGGGCACGCCGCAAGCCAGCGCTGAAGGACGGCGATCTCCTCGTCTCGCCGTCCGAGCTTGCGGTGGATGATGGCGGCTTGCTCCGTGTACCAGGGAGCGGGCTCGCGACCCTCCCGCGCAGACTCCGCCCCTTCGATTGCCGCGTAACAGAGCACGAGGGCATCCTCGAGACGCCCGTCCCGCTTGAGTTGCTTGATCGGCTCGACCAGCTGGAGGTAGTGGACGCCATTGACCATGCCGTCGGCGAAGGTAGCTGCTCGGGCTCCTCCCCCGGCGAGCGCATCCGCCACCATCTTGTCGATGTCGGCCTGGTGCGCCGCGACCTTCGCACCCGACGACAAGGGCGGGCGATTGCTCTCCGACCATTGCCACTCAGGTGCGCCGTCACCCAACCAAGCCCACGCCTCGGCACGCAGGCCTTTGGGCAGCAGCTGCGTGAATATCTGGACTCGCACCGATCGAGCACCACTTGTCGAGAGGTCGATGACGCGCGCCAGGTAGCCAGGTAGGTACCCGATCTTCTCCCCCTCGACGTGGACAGCAACGGCCATAGGGTCAGCCTGATTCTCTGGCTCCCGCTGCAACGTGCCGCCGACCTCGAGGTAGCCGCCCGAGGCGACGCCTCGACGCTCGGCGAGGCGCGTGATTGCGTCCTTCGCGAAGGTGGTTGTTCCGGTCAGCTTGACGAGGTCTTGCTCTCTACCGATCGAGTAGGTCACCTCGATGCGAATGCGCCCCGAATTGGTCTCCTCGCCGTGGTCGGTGCGCACGGCCGGCTCGATGTCGCGCCTTCCGCCTGGGCCCGAGAAGAGCTTCTTGACAAGTCCCACGTCCCCGATCCTGGCAGACACGTTGTCCCGGGCTCGGGATCGTCAGCCGAGACAGTCTCGTCGGCACGCGCCAGGCCACACTCGTGGTCACCGCGTCTTCTACGACTCAATTGAATGGGTCCGGGACACCTGGCGCCGGGGTGAGTAGTGTAAGGGCACTTGTTGAATCGCGACAGATTGGGGATGTCGTGTCTAAGGCCAAGTTCGGGCGGACCAAGCCGCACGTCAACATCGGAACGATCGGTCACGTCGACCACGGCAAGACGACGCTCACCGCCGCTATCTCGAAGGTGCTCGCCGAGAGATACCCGTCCGATGTCAACGTACCGGTCACGCTAGCGTCGATCGACTCCGCTCCCGAGGAGCGCGAGCGTGGCATCACGATCAACATCTCGCACGTCGAGTACGAGACCCCGAAGCGTCACTATGCCCACGTCGATACCCCCGGTCACGCCGACTACATCAAGAACATGATCACCGGTGCCGCTCAGATGGACGGCGCGATCCTCGTGGTCGCCGCTACCGACGGCCCGATGGCTCAGACGCGCGAGCACGTCCTACTGGCGAGGCAGGTCGGCGTTCCCTACCTCGTTGTTGCCTTGAACAAGAGCGACTTGATCGACGATGAGGAGATCCTGGAGCTCGTCGAGCTCGAGGTCCGCGAGCTGCTGTCGAGCGAGGGCTATGACGGCGACGAAGCGCCAGTGCTCCGCGTCTCGGGCTTGAAGGCGCTCGAGGGCGACCCGCATTGGACGCAGTCCATTGTCGACCTCATGAACGCCGTGGACGACACAATCCGCACACCGGCACGCGATCGTGACAAGCCGTTCCTGATGCCGATCGAGGACGTCTTCACCATCACCGGCCGTGGCACGGTCGTCACGGGCCGCGCCGAGCGTGGCACCCTTCCGATCAACTCCGAAGTTGAGATCGTGGGTCTGCGCCCGACGCAGAAGACGATCGTCACCGGTATCGAGATGTTCCACAAGCAGCTCGACGAGGCCTGGGCCGGCGAGAACTGCGGTCTGCTCCTCAGCGGTCTCAAGCGCGAGGACGTTGAGCGCGGCCAGGTCGTAGCGCTGCCCGGGTCGGTGACCGCACACTCGCGCTTTGAGGGCATGGCATACATCCTGTCCAGGTCAGAAGGTGGCCGGCATAGCCCCTTCTACACGAACTACCGCCCGCAGTTCTACTTCCGCACCACCGACGTCACCGGCGTCATCACGCTGCCCGAGGGCACCGAGATGGTCATGCCCGGCGACACCACCGACATGACGGTCGAGCTGATCCAGCCGATCGCCATGGAGGAGGGCCTCGGCTACGCCATCCGTGAGGGTGGCCGCACCATCGGGGCCGGCACCGTCACGAAGATCCTTCCGCATGGCATTGAAGACGATCCGAAGCCGTCGGTCACGGTTTGGTATGGCACGAACCGGCTGCCGACCTCGGGGGACGCTCGTCTCGGATTCTTGGACGGCCAAGACGACACGACCCTGCATCTCGGAAAGTGCACCGTGGACGTTCCGGAGTCACACAAGTTTGGCGAAGCCGAGCGGCCGTGGTGGAGCAAGCTCTGGAAGCTCCAGCGCAAGCCGGACGGGAGTTTGCGCCTGACCAAGATCGAACCAGCCGAATCAGCGGACGCCTTCGCCGCTGATCTGCGTAGTGCGATAGGCGAACTGGGGCCGGATGAGAATCGAGCGCTCGTCTACCTTCACGGCTACAACACATCCTTCCGCGAGGCGGCCATCCGCGCCGCGCAACTCGCCACCGACATCAACCCTCCGGGGCTCACCGCGTTCTTCAGTTGGCCCTCCCATGCCCGGGTCAAGCGTTACGCGGGCGACGCCGAACGGGCCGAAGCAAGTGAGAGGTTCTTCATCGAGTTCCTCCAGGTGCTAGTGGACCGCGCTGGAATCGAGCGAGTCGACCTCCTAGTCCACTCGATGGGGAACCAGGCGTTTGCTCGTTCAGTTCGGCGGATGGTGCTCGACGCGGCGACAAAGCACATCCACTTTGGTGTGATCATGCTCGCTGCGCCAGATATTGATCCGACGCTGTTTCACCAGATCGCACCGGAGTATTGCAACGCAGCAGACAAGGCCACGATGTACGTCTCCACCAAGGACATCGCGCTAAAGGCCTCGAAGTACATCCACAGTGGACCGCGGGCTGGCTACTGTCCGCCAGTGACGATCGCGGCCGGCATCGACACCGTAGAAGTGTCGGATATCGACTTCTCTCGGTTGGGCCATGGCTACTACGCCGATGCTGCACCATTGCTCGTCGACATGAGATTCCTGATCGACGGCCAGCTCGACCCGCGCCACCGTATGAGACTCACATCCACTGCGACGGGCTCGGGCGAGGCATATTGGCGCTTCTACGCGTAACGGCCATGGCGCTCCGACATGGCCGCCCGTCCGAGTGTCCCGTCCCATGGTGACCGTAGCGTTGAGTCATGCAGCAAGTACCCGAGCCCGCACTCGTCGATTGGATCCGAGACTGCGTCGCCCAGATTCGAGACGCCTCGGAGTTCACGGTCAGTACTGTCCACTCCGATGAGTTCCTGCTTCTGTATGGCCTGATCGCTCGCACGTTCCGCTATAGCGATGCCCACCTGACGCTCGTCGACGAGGGTATGGATGGTGAGTCAGTGCCGCTCGCGAGAGCTGCGTTGGAGCACGCCGTGACCCTGCAGTGGATCTTCGTCGTGGATGGCGGTGTCACGAAATTTCGGAACTCGATTGCTCACGACCGGAACGATCACTATGGCAATCTCGCGAACTGGATGGACAACGACGAACTCCGCCGGGCGGTAGAGAAGCTCGACTCGCCACCAGAGGGGAAGCGGCTGGGGTCATTCATGAGCATGCTGCGCGAACTCGACCACAAGAACTTCCTGGAAATGAACTACCACCTGCTCTCGCAACAGGTCCATGTCACACACAGTGCAGTGACCTCGTTCCTCATGCAGGGCGACGCGGATGAACTCCACATCCTGTACGAGCAGGAGTACCCCTATCGCTACCAGGCGATCTACGTCTGCGCGATCGCCTGCATGCTGGCGCGATGGGTGCTGGCCCGCCTGACGAGCGACGAGGTGCTGCTCGCCGAACTCGATCGCGTATCCGACGATCTCTTGCTTCCAATGCAGCTTGCGGACAACATCACCCCGCCCCTGAAGCGTCGGAAGGGCATCTAGCTATAGAGCCGGACCCGTCGAGGTCGAGTAGTTCGGCGTCCCGTTCCAGACCCAGCTTGGGCTGTCTCCGTCGGCGTAGCTATAGGTACCGGTTCCCAGAACCATCATGGCTGCATCGACGTCGAGAGATGAGGCAGGTTCTCGCGAATCTGCAGTGGGTGCTGGACGACATCGGAGCAAGCGATCGCATGCAGGAGCCACCGAAGCCGGTCGCACTCGCTACGCTTGCCGGCAACCTTCCCATTGCAGAGGTGATCCAGCGCCTCGCCGAGCTCCAAGCGCAACACCCGACCGCAATCGTGAGGCGCGGGCGAGCGAATCGATGGGAACTCTGGCCGCCGGACGAGTCCTGACACTCCGGCAACTGGGCCCCGCTGCCATTGAAAAGGGCGGCGACCGCTCCAGCTGAGAGCGCGTGGCTCTCGAAGCTGGGCAGTCGCCGCCTGGCGCCTGAGATTGTGGCTCAAGCTGCAGGAGGAGCCTTCCGCGCGGGATCGGACGACGGGGTTGGCGCGATCTGATCTTGCTCGTCATCGACGGCCACGACGCGAACTTCCTGAGCCATCGTCCAACGCTCCAGAGTGACCATCGCCCAGACGAGCGCGTCGAAGTAGTCCCTGTAGGTCACCTGGTTGCGATACCACTTGGAGTCATCGGCCACACGGACCTCGACGCGCCAGTGGCCGGGGTGCATCAGCGTGTCGATCACCTCCTTCGGCACGTCGGTGCTGTCGCCGTTGCGGTCTGGCAGCCCGACGAGCACAGCGTCGCCGACAAGCATGGCCTTCTGCCGCGCCCCCGGGACGTGGTGCCACCAGAGGAACGAGACGCGGCTGTTGAACGGCAACTGCCGCAGCAGCCCCTCTTCGTTGACGTAGATGGTGACGCCAAGGGTGGGGACGTCGACCGCCTCGATCCATCCACCGACGGCCGCTTGGTAGTCCTCGAGCCGTGCGAGTTGGCGGGGCTTGAGAGGCTCCTCCGCCGCGGCCGGGATGACGATTCCGTGAACCATCGATCCCACCTCCTTACTGTTGTCGCGGCCGAGAACCCGGTTGGTTCTCTGGCGAAGCCGCGGGGCAGCAACGAGGGGTAGATGAGGGACGCCGTTGTATTTTCTACGGCTTCTCAGCCTCAACACGACGGCCCATAATGAGGCGCAGATATGAACGGCGACCTACAAGAGACCATCAAGAGCGCAGTCACCGAGAACGTCGCAACCGCGATGAAGGTGGCGATGGGTGTATTCGCTGAAGCGCTCAATGGCCTCGCGACACACATGGACGAACGGTTCGAAGGTCGTCTGGAGAACCTCGAAGATTCGACTCGTGAGGGCTTCGATCGGGTCGACACGACCCTCGAAGGGATCATCCCCCGTCTTGATGACGACGAAGTCGAGCGCGCCGCGCTCACTGCGCAGCTGAATCGCCGCGAAGACTGGATCGTCGAAGCCGCGCCTGTCGTGCGCGTCGACTACGCGCCAGGCTCGTAGCACCGCTTCAGCTTGTTGATTGGGCAACTGCCCGGGAAGGAGCGTTCGGGCGCTCAACTCCCCGGGACAGCCGCCCCTCTCCGTTCCCCAGGACGGGGAGGGAGTCTTGATCAGGCTGAGCCCGACCTGGCACGCGGAGCCTTCGCCCCGGTACCGCCGAAGATGGCCTCGATCGCGCTTTGCTTGGTCTTCGCCTCGCGCTCGATCTCGGCCCGCACCGTCTCGGCTCGCTCGAGCACCTTCGGGTCGGACTTGCTGGTCTCGACCCACGCCTCGAGGGCGATCCGGATCTCTTCGGTGACGCTGCGGTCGTTGAGCTGGGCGATGACGTCCAGCTGCGCCCGCAGTCCATCAGCGATCCGCACCGCCAGGGTGCGAATCGGGCCGAGTGCGGTGGAAGGCACCTCGGCGGGGTTGTTCTCACTCATGGTGAGCCTCCTCATCGGAAGCGGCGGACGATCCCGGGATGGGATCCTCTACGCCGCAGCCCGACGAAGAGCGGACGACTGAGTATGAATCGACTCGCGGAAAAGTCAATACCTGTTGTCCATTCCACAACGACGACATCCGCGCCGAGTGCGTCGCCCAAGGTGCTCAAGACACCGCCTTGTGCGAAGCCGCGATGTCCGGTCTTGCCGCGATACTGGGTCGGTGAGTACCAAGAAGGTCGGCGGACTGATGGGCGACATCGAGCGGGATCTCCTCGCCGATAAGCCCCTCGACGCGCTGCTGCGGAAACTCATCCTGCTCGGCGGCAACGCCGGGTCGCCGGAGCTTCGCGCGTGGGCCTCGCAGGAGCTCCGCGGTTACGACAACGACGCCGATTTGCCCTCCTATCGGACGGTGAACGCGCCGCTCCAGATCGACGGGGCTGTTCCCGGCGGGATCATCCAGCACCAGACCATTTCGTCGATGGATCTCCCGGACTTCGCCCGGGACGAGATCGACGAACTGGTGCACCTTCGCATGGGCGTCGGCGAGATCCACAGCATGGTCGAACAGCACAAAGGCGACAAGCTCGTGAAGCTGCAGCCACCAGGGGCTGCGCTCCTCGTGAGCTACATGAACGGCACACAGCAGATGAATGGCCACATCACGGCGCTGTACTGGAGTGTCAGCACCATCGCAGTCGAGGGTGTCCTCAGTCAGATCCGCACGCGTCTGGCCGAGCTGATCGCGGAGCTCCGTTCGGGCACGCCGCAGGGGCAGGCGCTGCCGACGCCCGAGCAGGCCGCCAATGCCGTCAATGTCGTGATCAATGGCCGTGGCAACCGTGTGAGCATCGCGCAGGCGGCAAACGGCAGCTCGGTCACGACGCAACCCGAAGCTGAGGAGGGCAAGCGGTTCTGGACGACCGCCCGCCTCATCGGGGCGGGAATCGTGGGCCTCGCGACGATCATCGGCACAATCCTGGCCGTACTGCAGTTTCGATTCTGAGCCCGAAGAAGGTGGCTCGTCGAGGGCCGGACGGTCGGGACGCTGGGTGGGCGAGCACGTTAGGGTGACGACATGCAGTCGCCGTTCGTCGTGGAGGTTCCGCACAGCCGGTACTTTCTCGACGACCACTGCGCAAACTGCCTGAACGAGCTCAGCCTTGATATCCAGGGCCTGTACTGCTCGACCTGGTGCCAGGAGATTGCGGCTCATGTCCGCTACCTCCGCCGCGTCTTTCGAGACGGGCGATTCCAGGACCCCGATGTGCAGCTCGCGATCAGGACGAAGAACGCTTTCCTCCTTATCGGCGGGTACCGCTCGCTCGGGCGCCAGCTGACACCTCAGATCCGGACCGAGATCCGGCTCCGAGACGGAGGACTCTGCCAGCAATGTGGCAAGCCCGGCGTTGAGGTCGACCACATCGCCGGGAACTCCGACGATCCCGCCAACCTGCAGCTGCTCTGCTTGGACTGCCACCATGCGAAGACGGCGGAAAACTTCGTGCCCGCCGACGACGAAAGCCGAGCACTGCTGTTCGGCATGATGGACGCGCGTGTCGCGCCCGACGAACCACGCATGCTCGCCGACGACGAGACCAGCTGGAACGGGACCTGGCGCGCACTGCAGGCCGCGCGCAAGGAGCGCTTCCTGGCCATGCTGCGTGCCGAAGGCATCCGCATCAGCAGCAAGGACTCGCACGCCGAGCGGGTGCTGGCGTATCTGAAAGCGACCACTCCGGCGGAGCCTGAGGCATCCGAGCCAGCACCGTCGTCCGGCGGCGATACGTTCTTCAAGGACCTCATGCGCGACGTTTGGAGATAGACCCGATGCCACCGACCGAGGACTGGATCGCGCCCCGCGGGCTCTGGCCGCTGACTGACAGCCCCGCAGGGATAGAGATCCCCGACCACGTCATGAACGACCGCACCTTGTCGCTTCAGGCCAAGGCGTTGTTTGCGCTGCTCCTGGCCGAGAAAGGCAAGCCGGTCAACCCCTACGAGGACGCATACGAAGAGCCCGAGACGATTGCAGCCGCGATCCAGGAACTCATCGACGCGGAGATTGCCGTCCGGGTGGAGCCGTGAAGGACCTCATCGGATATCAAGAGCGCACCAATTGGATGGGCGAGGAGATTCTGACACTTGCAGATATCTGGCCCGACCAACCGCGGGCCATGATCGTCGGGCTCAACCCCGCACCGCCGAGCGTAGAGGCTGGCCACTACTACCAGGGAAGATCTGGGCAGGGACAGCTTCGAAGACTCGCTGCCGCGCGACTGCTTGATATGCCCTCGGGACGCCACTTCGAAGATGCGGTGCTGGCGGCAGGAGTCGGCTTTACGGACATCGTCAAACGACCAACAACGGGTGAGGACGGCGTCAGCAAGGCGGAGATCGCGCATGGGTCTGGCCTGCTCGCCGACGCACTCAGCGCTCGTGGCGTCGAGCTGATCGTCTGCGTGTTCCGCCAGCCTGTGAAGGCACTCCTCGGCGACGAAGGTTCGCCCGGGATACAAGCAAAGCGCACCCCGTGGGGTGCGCAGGTGTTTCGGATGCCTGGGCCGTATCAAGATGCGGCGTCGGCGGCGGTCGCGATGCAACAGCTTGCAACTGTGTGGAGCACCATGAATCGCACGGACACGATCTGAGGTTCGACGATCGATCGTGTACCCACAGTGGCAAGTCCGTCTAACGCGCTACTCGGAACCCGAGAGATGAGGCCGAGTACGATGACGGCTGTTCCGTCGCGACCGTCATTACGCCCCCGGAGGAGCCGCTGGCGTAAAAGCCACCACGACGGAACGCCCGAGTGCCTGTGTCCGCGTAGTTCGCGTAGACCATCCCAACACCCTGGGCCGAGCCCCAGGCCGACACGCCAGAAAGGCTGTCAATCGAGGCCAACGTACTCGGGCGAGAGCTGGTAGCGAGGTTGCCTAGACTCAACGAGCCAAGTGTCCATTCGCGCCAGCTCCAGGCGGCGTCGCCAGATACGCCGACTTGATTCATCGTGAGTGTCGGCGTGCCGACTGCCTGTTGAGTCCATTCGTATACGTTGCCGCTGAAGTCCCAGATGGTGTCGCCGCTGGAGAGATAGAGCACGCGGGGGCCATTTCTATCTACAGTCGTGCCCGTACCACCCGTAATGCCGTTCAGCGCGTCACTGTCGTCTGTCGAAGCGGCAAGCGCGCTGCCCGGGTTGTTGTTGATGTGACCTTTGAAGATGTAGCCGGAGCCGACCTTGCCGCCGGTCCAGTTGTAGCTGACCGAGAGAACATCCGCGGCGATGGTCATCCACTCCGCTTCCGTGATGAGGTGACCCCCGGCTGCAGTCGCCGCCGCGATCGCGGCCGACTGCGCGATGCTCACCCATGGTGACCCACTGGCGGTGGAGACGGCGTTGCCGCTGCCGTCGTTCTTCGCCTCGTACTTCATCACGCAGAAGTCGCTGGTGCCGAGGGCGCTGTTGCCGTAGACGAACGCATACCCGTCTGCACAGTCGATGTTGTTTTGGATCTTCTGGACCTCGGACTTCTTCTTCCACTGCGCAAGCGTTGAGGCACGCGCCGAGTCTTTGGCCCGGTTCGTGACGTTGTTGAAGGCGACGATCGTGATCGCTGCCAGAATCGCGATAACGATGACCATAATCAGGAGTTCAACGATGGTGAAACCATGACGAGCGTGCGCTTTGGGAACGGTGATCACGCCGGTCATAGAGCTGGCCCCGTCGAAGTGGAGTTGTTCGGCGTGCCATTCCATATCCACCCTGCGGACTGTCCGTCTGCATAGTTTGGAACGCCACCGCTTCCTAGCGAGACCATGAATGCGTCAAACCACGTTACGGTGCCGGCTGCGAGAGCGTTAGAGAAGAGGGCGTACACCACAATGTTGGTCGTACCTGCGGGCGCGGTTCCTGAGGCTATCGCACGGGTCCACGTTGAGCCATTCGACGTGAAGACTGAGCCATCCGTTGAGCCAAGAATGGCGTTGCTCGCACTCCTGAAGTAGATTCGCGCCCTGATGGGGTCTGCAGACCCAGCACTCTTTAGCGAGATGCCAACGTTCACGGTCTGCCCGGCAATATCTCCGGTCGTGCTGGTGAGCGAGAGGTAGTTGCCACCGGCCGTGCCGTCGGCTGTGTACTTGACCGACGCAGCCCCCTGAGCTGCGGTCGTTGAGTCCCAGACTGCTGTGCCTCGTGATGGCACCCACGCAGTAGTGTTCAGCTCGGCGCTCGGGTTCGTGAAATAGTTCGTGATCGGCACTACTCCGTTGGCGCCATGCCCGGGGCAAGCACCTGCGATTGGGCTCGTCTGCGTAGTGTTGTTTACGAAGTACGACACATTGTTCGTCGTTGCCGTGATGCAGTACGTCTGCGGTGAGGCCGATGCGTTGATCGAGTACTGGTATGTCGTGCCGGCCTGGTCAGGCACGCCAGCCGTCGCCAGATCAGCTGGTGCCTGATCGGCGTTGGTCGTCATGTAGACCATGACCTTCTTCGCGGCCTGCTCGGCGGCGGAGGCGGCGGCTGATGCCTTAGCCCGGTTCGTGACGTTGTTGAAGGCGACAAGGGTGATGGCCGCCAAGATCGCGATCACAATGACCACGATCAGGAGCTCGACGATAGTGAAACCCGCACCCGCTCGGATTGGAACGATTGGACGCCTTGAGGAATCGTCTCGCAGGAGGATTAATCCGTAATCAGAACTAGTGCGAGTTGCCCATCGCGTCATAACTGGCACTGAGTATGAAGCATGAGCGCGATTCGTTCAAGGCTTCCATTGCCGTAGTTTTCACAACAGTCGCGGATATGAAAAGAGCCCGCCGAGCGACGAGCCCGCGCGGGCTCTTCTCATGTCGCTCGAGACGGGCTCGAGATCTCGCGGTTCAGTGAATCGCGAGGTTGCCGGTCAGGACGCCCTGGTCGACGCGGGCGAAGTGGTCAATGATCACGATGCCACGGACGAAGGCAGTTCCGCCAATCTGTGCATGGTTGCGCAGCGTGACGCGGCCGATGACAACGGCCTCATCACCGATCCGCGTTTCGTGGCTCAGCTCGCAGTCGCCCACGACGGTCGCGGTGTTCTCGATGATCGAGCGGCCGAGGAGCTTCACGTTCCCCGACACCGTTGCACGGTCGCAGACCATCGCATCGACGCCCACGTACACCGAGGGTGCGACATAAGCGGTCTGCGCGACCAGTCCGCCGCCGTTTGGGTGCGCATGGAAGGTCTCGTGGGTGGCCTCCACTTCGGCCGGCTGCACGGCCAGGACGAGCGCAGGGCTCGCCAGCAACAATTCGTTCATGATGTCCCCCAGATGGTTGATCCCAGTTCCTGCGGATGCAGGCGCAACGGTGCCGGATTTGATCAGCCGGTGCCGTCACTCCTACATCCCCAATGGGGTGATCAGGCGAGGTCATGCAATTGGGTGGGCGCTTGCGAATGAACGAGACGGAAAATGCGTTGAGAGGCGATGCCAGATATCACGCTCAACTGCGCCTATTTATACCACTCGTCACGCATCTTGTCAATACTTTATAGCGCCATTTCTGACGGAACTAACGCCACATCTGGTGCCGACGACTCGGCAAAGCGATGCAATTGTAGGTCGACCAGATCAGAGTAGTGAATCAAGCTCGGGGTCATCAGCTCTGAATTCACAAAGCAGCACAGGCTTCTCGCCGAAGAACTGCTCGGTGAACATCTGCCGAGCTTCCACGTTGAGCACAGGGCGAACGAAGCCTTCGGTCTCGGGCTCATCCCAGGCGTCATCATCGCAGGGTGCGACGAGATGGTCGACCAAGTACTGCGCCCGGGTTCGGATGTCTCGCTCCTCAAGGGGGTCATCTGGAGTATGGGCTCGCAGCACCGTCCAGAGGTACCCAATCGCCTCCAGCAGAACGCGCCGGCCGTAGCCGTAATGCTCTCCGTGCCACTCAGCGCTGGGCTCGAGCACCCGACGCTTGACGAGATCGAACTCTGGCACCTGATCCGTGAGCATCAGTAGCACCCCGCGCGCCTGCTCCTCCCGCCACTCGTGACCCTCCAGGCGTCGCTTACGGATCACCGCATCGCGCTCGATCCAGGCGTCGACGAATGGCCCCGGTTCGAGCATCCCGTGCGTCGCGATCAGCTCGCGTCCGAGCCGTGCGTCGGGACCGAACTCGCTGTCAAGATAGCCGCCCAGGTATCCACGCAGCCCGTGGGTCACCATCCACTTCGTGAGGTCCGGGTGCAGTGCAGCTTTGCGCAGGAGGTGCTGCGACCATGCATATTCAAACATCGCCTCGTCGCTAATGTCATTTCGCGACGCCAGCCATTTGGCCATTCGTTTATAGAGCTCCGGGCGGCCAAACGTTCTATGCATATTGAGCGCCGCGACGTCGTAGGCATAGATGATCGTTCCCAGGTTGCGCGTGGAGCGGGCGAGCTGGGTGACGAACGTGTCGATTTCATCGGGCATTCGCTTCGCGCCAGCCTCCCCGGCAAATCGCGCCTGAAGCGCCGACACAAGCTCCGTGATGATCCGGGGCCGCCGCTGTGCGAATTGATTCGCAGAGAAGGCCATGTCGCCTGACAGCACCGTCTGTTTTCTTATTTCGATGGTGTCGTCATAGAACTCAGGTTCGCTCGCAAGAACGACCTGCGCGATACGGCGGTCGACGGGGTCTTTCATATCGAGAATCGCACCCCGCAGTGTCTGCTCAACCTCCAGCGCGAGCGAGTGGCGCGCATCCGCGTCGTGGAGAACCCGCGGGCCCCGAAGTGCGATGAGGACGTCCGGCACGGCTTCCAGTCGCGCGGCGGTCAGCCGACGTCCACGGCGTCCGAAGCCCTCGACGGCATCTTGGAGCGGCGAGACGCCCTTTCGCGTCGTTGCCGCGTCGCTCGTCGGTTCAGCCCCCACAACTTTCCCCACAACTTTCCCTGATGCTTTCAGACCGCCCCGATTCGTAGCGTCGAGATAGAGCGAGCGACCAGACAGATCGCCCCTCGGATTCTCTCCGGAGGCCGAGGTAGCTCAGCACCAGCTGAGGCACCCCGCGTCAGCAACACCCACCTGTTACCTGCAACAAATCACAGGAAGGACACGTCGATGACGTTTCTCACCGTACCGCGGGCGCTCGAACCTCCTGGCCCGAAGCACCTCTCCGCGATCCGCGAGTCTCTTCGGGAGATCGATGCCACTGTGCACCCGTCTGACCCGACCACCACCCTCACCCCGATCGGAGCCTGATCATGTCCACGAACCCCCAGCTGATCCCCCTCGAGAAGCTCGACGACCATCGCCGCGCGGAACTCGCGACCGAAGTCGTCGACCGCGTCCTCGACCAGACCCTCCTCGTGCTGGAGGACATGAAGGACCTCAAGCTCCTCGTCCGGGCCTTCTCCGTCCGGCATGGGCGCGCCGTGGACGCTGCGATGAACACGCTCCTCGACGCCCTGGAGGCACTCGCCCCGGATCTCGAGTCCGTGAGCACGCACCCGGAGACCTGGAACCGCCACAACTAGCAGCACCGAGCCGGGGCGGCTCAGCGCCAACTGAGCCGCCCCGTTGTCACGAAGTACTACCCCACCCATTACCAGTCACAGTTCAAGGAAGGACCGTCTCATGACGTCTCTCACCGTACCTCGCGTCCGCACCCTCGCGGTGGGCGCTGCTCTCTCGCTCAGCCTCGGGCTCCTCGCCGGCTGCGCGGCACACGCCCCTGGGGAGCTCGGACGCCTCCAGCAGATCCTGGAGACCTGCCCGAAGGACCAGCCGATCAACGCCTACGTCACGACCGACGGCACGGGCACCAGCCAGGACCAGGCGATCACCACCGAGCGCCTGAAGTCCATCCGCACGGTCGTCGACCGTGTCGCCGTCTGTGGCGGCCACCTCACGGTCACCGCGTTCGGCACCAACTCTGTCACTGCGCCGATCCTCGACGCCGACATCACCGTCGACGGCGCGACCCCCAACGCGCGCCTGCGCCGCGTGCCGAAGGTGACGGAGGAGGTGATGGCGCAGGTCACGAAGAACTACGACGCGGCCATCGCCGCGCTGCCGCGGCAGGGGACAGACGTGACCGGCCTGTATCGGCTGTTCGGGGAGGCGAAGGCCGAGCGCCCCGGCCAGCGGCTGGAGGTGTTCGTCCTCACCGACGGCCTCACCAACCAGGGCGTGAACATCGACCGCTCCCTCAGTACCGCCGAGGCGACCGCGCTCGCCGACACGGTGTCGGTGCCGGACCTGTCGGGCTCCTCGATCTCTGTGGTGGGGATCGGGCGGGTCGCCGGGAACCCGGTGCCGTCGACCTTCATCGACGGGCTCAAGGCGTTCTACACCCGCCTGTGCGAGAAGACCGGCGCTGACCAGTGCCTCGTGGCAACGGACGGGAAGTAACGACGATGCGCACCCCCAACGACCCGATGGTTGCAGCACTGGAAGCCGAGAGCAGGGCAGAGCAGATCGCGCTCCCCCGTATCGACGAAGCCGCCGCCGTCCCGCGCCCCGCGAGCATCGGCACGACCTACGCCGAGCTGGAGAACGAGGCGCTGGAGGACGAGCAGCCCAAGCTGTTCGCCGCCTCCGGTACCGAGCTCTCTCGTACCCCGAACGCCGAAGCGGCGGGCCTCGCGCCCGCCGCGGAGGCGGGGCAGCGCCTCGCGGATGGGCACGTCCCGATCCTCGAAGCCACCGAACGGCGCGTCGTGGCCATCACCGATGCTCTGGCGTCGTATCGGCGTCGCCCGCCGAAGGCAGCCCGCTGGCACTACGCCACCAAGTCCGCGCTGCTCATCGGCGACGTCACCGGCATCGCCGGGGCAGCGATTTGGATGGGTGAGGTGCCCGTCATGGCCGTCATCATGGCGATCTCCGCAGCAACCGCTGCCGTGACCGCCGGCCTATCCGGAGCCGAGGTGCGCGACGTCCGCAACCGTGAGCGCCGCGCTCGCCCCGCCGAAGATCTCGCGCAGGCGCAGCAGCCGTTCGCGCACCTCTTTCGGGCCCCCGACCGTGGCTGGCCGTTCGTGAAGGCACTCGTGTGGGTGTCCGTCGCCGTGGCCGCCACGATCGCGACCGGCATCTTCGCCCTCCGCGCCACCATCGACGACCCCGTCGTCGGGTTGGTGTTCGGCGGGTTCGCGGCTGCCATCGCGGCTGCCAGCTGGATCGAGTCCTACATGTACGCGGACGACATCGCGGACCTGCTGGACAACACCAGGGCGGACTACGAACGCGAGATCCTGCGGCACCAGACGCTGGGCGCGAGCACACCGTGGCGACGCCGCGAAGAAGCCCTCGTCGAGGCGGAGTCCATCACCACCGAACACAGCTACCGGGGTGAAGCGGCGCAGTCCCACCTGAAGGCGATGCGCTTCGGGATCCTGCGCCGCAACCCCCAGGTCGTGGGCCATGCCCCCGCAGCCGAGAGCCCGGCTACCCACCAGACCGCCCGTCGAGGAGGTACCAAGTGACCCCGCACATCCATCCCTCCGGCGTCCTCCCGGGCGGCATCCTGCCGCTCCGCGCCGAACGCTACGAGAAGCAGCCCTGGGTCGAGCTCGGCTGGCCCGGCTTGGACCCGAAGGCCCCCTGTATCGACATCCTGGTCTTCGACGACTCCGGCTCCGTTACCGCGGCCCACGGTGCTGATCCGGTCGGCAGCCGGTTCACCGAGGCGAAGCATGCCATCGCGAACGTCGCCCAGTGGACGCACACCCGCCGATCCAAGATCGCAGTGCTGCACTTCGATCACCCGCATGGAGCTTCGGGCGTCCACCCGCTGACCGAGCGGCGCCTGCAGCAGAAGCTCGACCCGTCGCTCCGGACGCCGCGGATGGGCAACGGTACGAGCGACCTCAGTCCGAGCCTCGCCGAGGCTGAACGACTGGCCGAAGCCCACCCTGACCACGACACACGGCTGACGGTGTTCTCGGACTTCGAGCTGACGGATGCCGATCCCGGTGCAGTGCTGACCCGGCTGGAGAACTTCCCTGGCCTGGTGCACGCGGTCGTCCTCGGCCGCAACGCGCCGCTCGATCTGGATGCCGCGGCGAACATCACCGTCACCCCGCTCAGCGAGCGCGACGCACCCGGGACGTTCGCCGCCGCGATCCACCGGTCGCTGACCGCCACCCGACGCGCGGCCCGCTACTCGGTGGTTCACAGCCCGCGTGGCGGACGGCAGTTGCTGCCATGACGCCGCCGGCCACCGTCTCCTGCCTGCACCAGTCGCAGACCCTCCGCAGGCGAATCTCACCCCCGTTGTCGAGCGACTCGCTCATTGACAGCCAGACCCGATCCGTTCTTACTCATCCGTCTGCCCGCCGTAACCACGGGCGAGGAAGGAGACTCACCATGTCCAAGACCACGATCACCACGACGGACCGCAGCCCGGCGCCCGGCATCGAGAGCACGCCCGAGCAGGTGGCCGCACCGCAGCGGTTCGGCTGCATCATGGCGGATCCGCCCTGGATGATCCAGCAGACCGGGGCTCGCGGCGCCAGCGAGCACTACGACCTCATGACCCTCGACCAGATCAAGGGCATGGGCGACGCGATCAAGGCCCTCACAGAGGACGACGCCCACCTCTGGCTCTGGGTGACCAACGCCACGCTCCGCGACGGCTACGACGTCATGGAGGCCTGGGGCTTCACCCCGCGCTCCCCGCTGACCTGGGTCAAGCCGCGGTTCACGCTGGGGAACTACCTCCGGAACGCTACAGAGCACGTCCTGTTCGGGACCCGTGGCAAGGCGCCGGTGCAGTTCCGGTCACAGCCGACCTGGGCGTACTGGCCGCTGCTCGAGCACTCCGTGAAGCCGGATGAGATCTACAGCGTCGTCGACAGGGTGTCGGGACGGGACACCAAGAAGCTCGAGCTCTTCGCCCGCCGCCAGCCGCCGGTGCCGAACTGGTCGGTGTGGGGCAACGAGATCGAGAGCGACGTGTCGCTCGCGCGGTGGGGGTACCCCGTGCCCTCCGACTACTCCCGGCAGGACGCTCCGACTCCGCTCGCCAACGAGAGCGAGGAGTGAGCCGTGTTCTGGGACGACGGAAAGAAGAAGCCGAACGAGAAGAAGGAGGGGATCATGACCAGGCTCTTCCAGGCCTGCCTGCTGCTGCTCGGGTGCGTCATCGCGCTGGCCATCGCGGTGCACCTGCTGGCCCAGTTCTGGGGCTGGCTCGTTCTGCTCGTCGCCATCGCACTGCTCATCGGCGCGGGCGTCTGGGTCGCCCGCTGGTGGCGAGATCGGCGGTGGTGAGCATGAGCACGATCACCTCTGTCGAGTCGTTGCGGAATGAACAACACCCCTTGACAGACCGGGCCCATTCCCTCATAAACGGTCGTCCCCTCAACGACGGCTGCTCCGGAGCGGCGACCGGCGAGGCGTTCATCAACAACCAGGAAGGAGGTGACCTCACATGACCAACAGAGCCAAGCGACGCAGCCACCCGAAGCGGAACCGCCGGGTGTGGGTGAACTCCGAGCTCAACCACGACCTGCGTCCCGCACAGATCGCGACCATCATCACCAGGGCGGGCCTCGAACAGGCGCGTCGCGAAGCCCTCGCCCGAGCAGAGCACGAAGCCCGCTCGAGTCGTGAGGTCGCCGCCGTGACGACCACGGAGACGGATCATGCCTAAGCCGTTCGTCTTCACCCGCATCTACCTGTCGCGTCCCGTTGATGCAGATGCACTCGAACACCTGACGCATCGCCTCATGGCATCCGATGTACCGCGGCCTCTCGCGTTGGAGGTGCGTGGCCAGGACGACGGCATCCAATACGTCCTCGGGTGCGCACCGACCGCGGTGCACGAGTTGAAGCACCTGTTCGTGAGCTTCATCCCAGGCATCAGCTTCGGCCCCGCCGACCGCACGCCGGTCATCGCGGCGGGGAACGTCGTCGCCCCGAGGAACGGGCTGCCACTCGCGCAGCCGACACCGGAGACGCTCGCTGGGAGCATCTACGCGGCGCTGGATCGCCGGAAGACCGGCGAGTCCATCGTCGTCCAAGTGATCCTCGGCCGGGCACACGCACCTACCTATGTATCGTCCGGCGTCGCTGACCCGCACCAATCCATGCCGCACCGCCTGTGGCGTGGGACACGGGCCGCGGGCAGTGACGTGCGGCGGAAGCTCGCCGACCACACCAGCAGCAGCCGCCTCGACGTGACACTCCGGCTTGGCGTCGCCGGACCGGACGCAGAGCGCCGCCGTGCCCTCGTTTACTCACTGTTCGGAGCCGTGCAGCAGCTCCAAGCACCGGGGGTTACGCTGCACCTGAGCCGCGAGACCGCCGTCCGGGTGAATCTGGCTCAAGTGGGAAGGGCAGGACTGAGCCTCACGGCCCATGACCTTGCCGCTGTCGTTGGTTGGCCGGTCGGCACGCGTGACTATCCCGGTGTCGATCCGTTGCACCCGAAGCGCCTGCCCGTGCCCACTGGCGTGACGTCGAAGGAAAGCCTATTCGCCGTCGGGACAGCTCCCGGCCCGGAGCGACTGGTCGGGCTGACGGCAGAAGCGCGTCTGAGCCATCTGTCCGTCATGGCGCCGACCGGCTCGGGCAAGTCGGAAGCTGTGCTCGCCCCGCTGCTGCTGTCGGACGTCGCGGCAGGACGCCCGGTCGTTCTCGTCGACCCGAAGGGCCAGCTGGTGGAGTTCCTGACGGACTGCCTCGGCCCCGAGGTCGCTGAGCGCCTCGAGATTTTCAACCCCGCCGACTTCGAAGGCACCGCCCGCTTCAACCCGCTCGATGCCCGTGGTCGTGATGCTTACGCCGTCGTCGATGGCTGCATGGCAGTGTTCAAGGCCGTCTTCAAGGAGGGTTGGGGACCTCGGACCGAAGACATCCTGCACTCAGCCTGCCTCAGCTTGGCCATCGATGGGCAGCGGCGGAACAAGCCGCACACCCTGCTCGACATCCCGACACTCCTCACTGACGATGCCTTCCGCCGCTCCGCCGTCGGGTCGATCGCGGACGAGGTGGAGATCGCCCGGTTCTGGGCCCGCTACGACGGCATGAGTCCGGCGCAGCGGGAGCACGAGATCAGTGCCCCAATGAACAAGCTCAGACGCTATCTCATGCGAAAGGGCGTGACCGCCGTCCTCGGCGACCCAGACCCCGCCTTCCGGCTCCGCGACATCTGGAAGACCGACAAGATAGTGCTCGTCGCGCTCAACGACGGCCTGTCCGGCGTGCAGACCAGCCAGCTCGTCGGCGGCTTCATCTGCGCCGAGGTCTTCATGGCCGCCCAGGAGCGCGCCGCGGAGAAGGACCCGAAGAAGACCCCGGGGTTCGTGTACGTCGACGAAGTGCGCAAGTTCCTGCACCTGCCACTCCCGATCGGTGAAGCGCTGGAAATCTGCCGCAGCTACGGCGTCGGCTGGGCCCTCTTCGGCCAGGGGTACTACCAACTCTCCGGCGACCTCGCCGACGCCGTCAGCGAGAACACCAAGAGCAAGATCACCTTCGCCGCCGGCCAGAAGGAAGCGCGGCTCATCGCGAAGCAGACCACCCAGTTCACAGCCGATGACGTCCTCCAGCTCCCCAAATACGAGATCTACGCCAGCCTGCTCACGGGTGGCGGCTCGAGCGGCTGGTTCTCGGCCCGCACGCTGCCACCACCCAGCAGGCTCGGCCACGGCGCGGCACTGCTCCATGCATCGCGCCAACGGCACCAGCCGCCGCCCAAACTCTCGCCCTCGTCGTCTCCGATGCCTGAGCCCTCGCAATCCCAGGCATCCGACGAAGCGGCGACGAAAACGAGCGCCCCACATGTGAAGCGGAGACGAACATGAAGGCCTTTAGGGAGCGATTTCGTAAAGCAGACGGTGTACGAGTCGATGCGCCACTCGCAGCACTGACTCCCACCGTTCAGCCCCACAGTTTCAGCCCCTCCCAGCCCTTCTGGGATGGAACTCCCGCTCCAATGAGCGGGTCACGGCCCGAGGCCTGGGGCTGGGGAGGTGCGACGTGACCGACCGCTGGACGCCATACAAGATCGAGCAACTCGAAGCCCACCTCACAGCCCGCGACTCCGAGATCCTTCAGAGCCTCGAGCAGTTCCGCGCGCTCTCGACACGACTGATCCAGCGGCTGCACTTTCCGGTCGGCGAGCACGGACTGCATCGGACCGAGCGAACCGCCACCAGGCTCTGCAACCGTGTCCTGCTCCGCCTCGAAGCCGACGGCTTCATCGCCCGCATAGAAGGCCGCGCGGTCGGCGGCGCCACTCGAGGCTCGGCGGGTACCACCTGGCACCTCGCCGCCACCGGCGAACGACTCCTACGCGCCCGCCGAGGCGACCCCAGCAGGCGACGCTACGTCACCCCCTCCCGATCGTTCCTCGCCCACACGCTCGCCGTCGCAGGCTTCGCCGCCACCGCCAGGGAGCACGAGGCGGCTGGCACGTTCGACATCCTCGAGCTTCACCCCGAGCCGATGTGCTGGCGCACGTTCCAGACCGCACTCGGCCAGGCGACGCTCAAGCCCGACCTGGCGATCGTCATCGCGAACCCGGACGTCGAGGCCCACGTCTTCGTCGAGATCGACCGCGGTACGGAGCATCTGCCCGCGGTGATCAAGAAGAGCCGCGCTTACCAGCAGTACCGGCAGACCGGAATCGAACAGCACCGGAGCGGTGTGTTCCCCGCCGTGCTCTGGGTCGTGCCCGACGCGGACCGCGCCCGGAGGCTCCGCAACGCCATCCGGCGCGAGCAGGATCTCGACGCCGACCTGTTCACCATCACGGAAACCAGCAGCGCGATGACCGCGCTCGCAGGCTTCCTCACACCATCAACGCCTACCCGAAAGGAGGTTTCACCATGACCACAACACCATCAACACTCGACTTCGACCAGACGCTCCCAGCGTCCATCGATCAGGCTGACACCGCGCTTGCGATCCTCGACGACTGGAGCGACGGGAACACCGATGTCGCCGACGAGGGCATCGCCCGGCTCCTCGCCGCGACCATGCACGACGGCCCCGGCACCGCCCTCGAGCATTTCGCTGCTACCGGAGAGCTCGACGCCGAGGCCGCGCTCGCCGAGCTCAACGAGGTCACCGTACCTCTGGAGCGCGAAGGGTGGGTCGACGCACTCGGCAAGTACATCGTCACCCGAGGAGGCCGATCATGAGCGAGTTCGAACCGAACCATTCGGCCGAAACGCGACCAGCACCTGAGCGCGCATCGCCAGACTGGCGGCGCTTCGAGGTCGCGCGGGACCGATGGTTGACTCGCATCGCGGATGGCATCGCCGAAGCGATGGCCACGCATGCCGAGATCGACCTCATGACCGCCCGATGCATCGCACACGTCGTCGGCCGTGCCTACGGGCGTGAGTCCGCCCTCGCAGACTTCGGACGCACCGGTGAAGGGTCGTACCTGGCGCTTCGCGACGAATACCTCGACATCTACAGCGACGCCCGCGCGGATGCCATCACCAAGGAGTGGATCGACTGGCTCGGCACCTTCCTGGTACAGCGAGAGAAGCTGGGCAGCGGGCGCCAATTCATGAACGAGCACCTGCCGCCCAAGCTCGAACGACTCCTCGTCGCAACTGGCGTCGAGGTAGGCGACTGGTACTTCACCGTCCACGTCCCCGCATCGCTCGACGGCACGCAGATCGAAGGGCTCCAGGAAGAGCTCACGAATCTTCGGCTCGACGAAGACGAAGCACTTCAGGCGTATCTGTCTCTCCCGGACGTTGACGCCAACACCGACATGCTCATGGAGTCGTTCCACGAGAACTTCGTCGCCACCTTCACCAGCTCCGAAGACGCCGTGCATGGTCTCTGCGAGATCGACGAGTGGGAGAAGGAAGTCAACGAGTTCGCTGCCGAGCGCGGACTGTTCATCGACCAGTACTCCGTCGACTACGAAGCACTCCACGATCGTCTGCGCGATGGTTACGACCTTGTCGAGTGGAAGGACCACGTCCATGTCTTCTACAAGTAGCGCTGAATTCCGCCCCTCGGGCAATCACCGAGCTCCACGGAAACGACCGCGGACACTGACCAACCGTCGGATCTCCATCGCCCCCGACCGACGAGCAGAGATCGATCTGCATTACCTCGGCAGTGCGCTGCTTCGCCTCGCTCAGGAGGACTACGACGCCGCGCGCCCCGGCCCGGCAACTCGACAGGCGCGGCCGGAAGGCGCCCACGTCCGCCCACACAAGCCCGCCTCGCGCCCCGAAACCGAGGGGCCGCCGCCCAGTCCCACCGCGCCCCACGGCGGCCCGCACGGGGCGGGTGCCTAAGCCCAGCACGACGACGAAGACCGCTCAAGAAGTACGGAGGATGCCATGCAGGACGATGACAACCGAGGCGATTTCTACAACAGTGGCCCACCCCCGGGCGGAGGGCGCGAAAGTGCCCGGAACGCCAACGAAGGACTGGACTTCGGGCCCGAAGAGAGGGTTAATCCGGAGGACCTAACCGGAGGGACCATGCCAATGCGCCAACAAAGCCCCCATACCGCGGAGCTGAACGCTCCCGCGAATTCGCTCGATGGCCTCGAGCATCTCTTCGAGTCGCCAACGACGCGCGCCAGCGAAGACACGCAGGTGGCCGTCGCGCAGGCTGTCGTCTACCTGCGCGTCTCGACGCCGCGCCAACTGCACACCGCCGCTGACATCGACGAGGACGGTAACAGCATCGCCACGCAGCGCGTCGAAACGTTGCGGAAGGTTCGAGAGCTCGGCGTGACGGTCGGACGAGAGTTCGTCGAACCCGGACAGTCGGCCCAGACCATCTCGAAGCGCACCGAATTCAAGAAGCTCCTGCGCTACGTCGACGACCACCCCGAGGTGAAGTACGTCGTGATCTACATGCGATCGCGCGTCTTCCGCAACTTCACGGACGCCGCCATCACGAAGCGTCAGCTCCTTGAGAAGGGCGTCCGCCTGATCTCAGCGAAAGAGGAGTTCGGCGAGGGATACATGGCAGACGCCATGGAGGCAATCACCGACATCATGAACGAAGTCCAAGTCCGGATGAACGGCGAGGACGTCAAGGTAAAGATGGCGCACAAGGTGGAGCAGGGTGGCTCAGTTGGACGAGCCAAGCTCGGCTACCTCAACGTCCGCAAGGACTACGGCGGCCGCCTGGTGAACACGATCGACGTCGACCCACAGCGAGCACCGCTGGTTACCTGGGCGTTCGAACAGTACGCAACCGGGCGATACTCGATCGCACGACTCCAGCGCCTCCTCGAAGCACAGGGCCTGATGACCCGGCCGTCGCCGAGCAACGCTGCGAAGACCGTCAGCACCAGCCGGCTCGCGATCATGCTGCGCGATCCGTATTACACCGGAGTCATCCGGTACAAGGGCCAGCTGTATGTCGGACGACACGAGGCGCTCGTCTCGAAGGAGACGTTCCTGAAAGTGCAGAGCGTGCTCGACATGCGCAAGCGCGATGGAACCCGGGACATCGTCCACTTCCACTATCTGAAGGGGCTGCTCTTCTGTGGTGAGTGCCGTGATGCTGGCCGCACCAGCCGCCTGCTGTACAGCAAGAACACCGGGCGTGGCGGCACCTACGAGTACCTCATCTGTGCCGCGCATCAGCGCTGGCTGTGCTCGATGCCCAACATCCGCATAGACCAGATGGAATCGGAGATCGTCTCCGTGGTCGCGGACGAGCGGCTGGCCCCCGACATCCTCAACGGCATGCGAGAAGCGGTCGCCGCCTCGGTAGCAAACATCCTCGCCCAGGATCGGGACGTGAAGGCTCAGCTCAAGAAGCAACTCAACAAGCTCGAAGCTCAAGAAGAGCGCCTCATCGAGCTGGCCGCAACCGGGTCGCTCCCGATGAGCAAGATCCGTGAGCGCATCGAAAAGACCGCCATCGAGCGGGCAGCAGTCGAGGAGAAGCTCGAGTTCACCACCGACCGTCTCAAGCAAGGTGCCGACGGCGCGCTGGCTTACCTGGAGCTACTGGACGACCCCGGAACGCTCTACCAGCAGGCATCGGACACAGTGCGGCGCGAGCTTCTGAGCGCCTACTTCGAGTGTCTCGTCGTCTACGTCACGGAAGACGGGCTCAGGATCAAGTCAGAGCGTCACATGGCGAACAGGGCACTCCGTGAGGTTCAGGGCCGAATGGAACTGGCTCGTCGCGAGCAGCTGCCAGATACAACAAAAACTCCCCGCACGAGTGCGGGGAGTTTGGTTTCAATCAATCCCAAGGTCAGTTCATTTGACCAGGGTTTGAGTAACTACGATGTGGCTGGGGTACCTGGACTCGAACCAAGAACAACTGAACCAGAATCAGCCGTGTTGCCAATTACACCATACCCCAAGGTATTTCCACCGAAGTGGTGCCGAGGATCGAGTCTACCGGATGCCGGGCGGGCGGCCAAACCAGGCCACCCGCCCGGGCGCGTCATCCGATGCGCTGCACGAGCGCGCCGAGACGGCGCACGGTCTCGGCCTTGCCGAGAAGCTCCATCGATTCGAAGAGCGGCGGCGACACGCGGCGGCCGCTCAGCGCGACCCGCAGCGGGCCGTACGCCACACGCGGCTTGAGGCCCAGACCGCCCTCCTCGACCGGAGACACGAGCGCCCCCGCGAGGGCGTCCTGGATCGCCGCGGTCGCGAACTCCGCGTCCGGCACGACCTGCAGCGCGCCGACGGACGCCACGAGCACCTCGCCCGCGTTCGCCGGCAGGGAGGAAAGCGCATCCCCTTCGTACGCGACCACGTCGGCGAACAGGAAGCCGAGCAGGCCCGGCGCGTCGCCGAGCAGCTGGAGGCGCTCCTGGATGAGGGGCGCGGCGCGGAACGCCAGGACGAGCTGGTCGTGCGTCGGCTCGGCCTTCTCGGCGCCGAAGACGTCCGCCTCGACGAGGTACGGCAGCATCCGCTCGGCGAAGTCCTTCTCGGACAGCATCCGGATGTGGTCGCCGTTGATCGACTCCGCCTTCTTCTGGTCGAAGCGAGCCGGGTTCGGGTTCACGTTCACGATGTCGAACGCGGCGACGAGCTCGTCGCGCGAGAACACGTCGCGATCGGGGGCGAGGGACCAGCCGAGCAGCGACAGGTAGTTCAGCAGCCCCTCGTGGATGAACCCGCTCTCGCGCAGGAGGAACAGGTCGGCCTTCGGGTCGCGCTTCGAGAGCTTCTTCGTGCCGGTCTCGCCGAGAACCAGCGGCATGTGCGCGAAGCGCGGGACGAACGTCGTGACCCCCGCATCCACGAGCGCGCCGTACAGCGCGAGCTGGCGCGCGGTCGACGGCATGAGGTCCTCGCCGCGGATGACGTGCGTGATGCCCATCAGCGCGTCGTCGACCGGGTTCGTGAACGGATAGAGCGCCACTCCCCCGGCGCGCACGAGTACGAAGTCCGGGAACGAACCGGCGGGGAACGTCACCTCCCCGCGGATGAGGTCGACGTACGTGATGTCCTCGTCGGGCACGCGCAGGCGCCACGCGGGCTCGCGGCCCTCCGCGCGGAACGCGGCCCTCTGCTCGTCGGTCAGATCCCGGTCGAAGTTGTCATAGCCGAGCTGCTTGGCGCGGCCGTTCGCCTCGTTGCGCGCGTCGATCTCCTCCGCGGTCGAGTACGACTCGTAGACGGCGCCCGAGGCGACGAGCTTGTCGAGCACCTCGCGGTAGATGTCGTGGCGCTGCGACTGACGGTACGGGCCGTGCGGCCCGCCCTTCTCGACGCCCTCGTCCCAGTCGATCTCGAGCCAGGTCAGGGCGTCGACGAGCTGCCGGTAGCTCTCTTCGCTGTCGCGCGCGGCATCCGTGTCCTCGACGCGGAAGATCATCTTCCCGCCGGTGTGCCGGGCGTACGCCCAGTTGAACAGGGCCGTGCGGACCATGCCGACGTGCGGCAGGCCGGTGGGCGACGGGCAGAACCGCACGCGCACATCGGCGCCGGTCGCGGTCGTGGTACGGGGATCGGGTGCAGAAGCCATCCCGACCATTTTGCCAGCTAAACCGCCGCCGACTGGGCCGCCTTCAAAGCCCTCTCGAGCGCGGCGAGGGTCGTCCGCACCGACGGCACGCGGTCTGCACCTTGAGCTGTGACGACGTGCAGCGTGCGCTCGTCGCCGGGCGGGAGCGGTCGCGTCACGATCCCCGGCATCGGCGGGAAGGACGCCACCGCCAGGGCGGGCAGCGTTGCGACGCCGATCCCCTGCGCGACGAGACCCTCGACGGCGGCGACGTTGTCGGTCTCGAAGGTGATGCGAGGCTCGAACCCGGCACGGTCGCACACCTCGAGGAGGTGGCCGCGACAGCGCGGGCATCCGGCGATCCAGTCCTCGTTTGAGAGGGTGGAGAGGTCGACGCTGCCGCCGTCCGCCGCGGAGTGGCCGGTGGGCAGGACGGCGAGGAAGGCATCGCGTCCGATCGTGTGGACGGACAGCCCGCGGGCGCTGAGGCGATGCGGGTCGTCGCGGTCGCCGGGGTAGCTGAACGTCAGCGCGATGTCGACACGGTCATCCCGGACGGCTTCGACGGCCTCCGGCGGCTCCGCCTCGACGTAGGTGACCGTGATCCCGGGGTGATGCTCGGCGAGGTCGGCGAGCAGACGCGGGACGAGCGTCGGCGATGCCGAAGGGAAGCCGGCCATCCGCACGCGTCCCGACCGCAGCCCGCGGAGCTCCGCGAGTTCACCGGCCGCCGCATCCAGCGCCGTCGTCACGGCGGGAGCGTGGCGGGCGAGCACACGCCCCGCCTCCGTCAGTCGCACCTTCCGACCAGCACGCTCGATGACGGGCACGCCGAGACGCTGCTCGAGGCGGCGCATCTGCTGGCTGAGGGCCGGCTGGCTGTAGCCGAGCGCTTCGGCGGCCGCCGTGAGCGACCCTTCATCCGCGATCGCCTTGACGACGCGGAGCGTGTGCACGTCGAAGTCGAGCTCCTCGAGATCCGTCATGCCATGATCATAACCCTGGTTTATGAATGTCATGATCATCATGCCGTAGACGAATTACTCGGCGTGCCGCAGTCTGGATGCATGACACCCGTGACGCTTTCGCACGCAGACGCTCCGGCCATCGCCGATGCGTTCGTCGGCGGTGCCGGGTATCTGTCGGCCTGTACGACCGGTCTTCCCCCGCAGATCGCGCGCGACGCGATCATCGCCGATGTTCTCGCCGCCGCCTCCGGGCGGCCGGATCCGATCGCGTATTCGGCTGCTGCGGAACGCTCCCGTGCGCACTTCGCGCGGCTGGTCTCCGTTTCGCTGGACCGCGTCGCCATCGGTTCACAGACCTCGGTGCTCGCGGCGCTCGTCGCCACGGCCGTGCCCGACGGTGCCGAGGTGCTGTGCACCGAGGGCGACTTCTCCTCGATCCTGCTGCCGTTCGTCCACGCCGGCCGCGACATCACCGTCCGCGTCGCGCCCGTTCACGAGCTCACGACTGCCATCACCGCCGACACCGCGCTCGTGGCGTTCTCCGTCGTACAGTCGGCGACGGGAGAGGTCGCGGACGTCGACGGGATCGTGGATGCGGCGGCCCGCGCGGGTGCGCTGACCCTGTGCGACGCGACCCAGGCGGTCGGGTGGCTCCCGGTGGACGCATCCCGCTTCGACGCCGTCGTGTGCCACGCCTACAAGTGGCTGTGCTCGCCCCGGGGCGTCGCATTCCTCACTCTGTCGCCCCGGCTGCAGGACGCCGTGCGGCCCGTCTTCGCCGGCTGGTACGCGGGCGACGACCCGTGGAGCTCCTGCTACGGCCATGAGGTCGAGCTCGCGCACGACGCCCGCCGATTCGACGTATCGCCCGCGTGGCAGGCGTTCGTCGGCGCCGAGCCCGCACTCGCCCTGTTCGCGCAGGCCGACCCGCGCGAGCTGTATGCCTACACGACGGGGCTCGCCGCGGCCTTCCGCGACCGCTGCGGGATTCCGCAGCCGGAGCGCCCGTCCGCGATCGTGACGTGGCCCGACGAGACGGGGTGCGACCTCGCGCGGCTGAGCGCCGCCGGCATAACGGCATCCGGCCGGGCCGGGCGGGCCCGTCTCGCGTTCCACGTCTTCAACGACCCGAGCGACGTCCGCCTCGCGGCGGCCGTGCTCGGCTTCTGACGCCTCTCAGGCCGCTGCCGACGCGGTGCGCCGGCCGAGGGGCGAGAGAGCGATGACGGCGGCGACGACCACGAGCGCGCACAGCGCGAGGCCGCCGTATCCGATCCAGCCGAGGATGGCACCGGCCAGCGCCGCGCCCGCGGCCGCGCTGAACGCCATGATCGAGTCGCTGCGGCCCTGGCGACGCGGGCGCAGCGAGGTCACCGTCGCCTCGGTCAGCAGCGCGGCTCCCGAGACGGTCGCCGCGCTCCAGCCGAGGCCGAGGAGGATGAGCGCGAGCATGACCCCGCCCTCGCTTCCCGACAGAGTGGCCGCGACCACGAGGGCCGCGACGAGCAGCCCCTGGCCGAGGAGGATCACGCGCACCCGGCCCCAGCGGTCGGCGAGGATGCCGAAGACCGGCGACAGCCCGTACATCCCGAGGACGTGCATCGCGATCGTGACCCCCACGACCGCCGTGACGGTCTCGGGCGACGCCATATGCGCGAGGTGGACCGGCGTCATCGCCATCACCGACGCCATGACGACGTGGGAGCCCGCGACGGCGAAGATCGCGTAGCGCGCGACGACGGGTCGGTCGACCTCGACGATGTGCTCCACCCGCGCCTCGCCGCTCGCCGCGAGCCGCTGCGCGGTCAGCAGCGGATCCGGATGCAGCGCCACCAGGTAGAGGACGAGTGCGCCGAGCTGCGCGACGGAGGAGAAGAGATACGACCCGGTCAGATGCGGCATCCCGACCGCGCGTCCGACAGCCTCGCCGACCGGGACCAGGAGCGGCCCTGCCACTCCCCCGATCGTGGTCGCCCACACGACGATCGACAGGTCGCGTCCGCGCCGCTCGGTGGAGGCGAGGTCGGTCGCGGCGAACCGCGACTGCAGATTGCCGGCGTTGCCCGCGCCGATCATCAGCACGCCGATGAGGAGCACCGGGAACGAGCGCGCTGCGGCAGCCGCCACGACGACGACGATGCCGAGCAGAGCCAGCAGGTTCCCGAGGCTGAGGGAGAACAGCCGACCCCGGCGCGCCGCCAGGCGGGCGAGCGGGATGGCGGCGATCGCGGCGCCGAGGGTCACGGTCGCCGTCGCGAGGCCCGAGAGTGCGTCTTGGCCGGAGATGTCCGCCGCCAGGAGGGCGCCGAGCGACACCGTGGCGCCGAACGCGACGCTTCCGAGCACCTGACCGGTCGCAAGCGTCGCGACGGTGCGGCGCTGGATGCGTGCGACCTCCGCGACGCCGAGCGACGCTGTCAGGGTGTCAGGCATCCCGCACCGGGTTCCGGAGGATCCCGAGGCCGGTGATCTCGACCTCGACGACATCGCCCGCGACGAACGGGCCCACCCCTGCCGGAGTGCCCGTGAGGATGACGTCTCCCGGCAGCAGCGTGAACGCGGCGCAGGCGTAGGCGATGACGTCGGCGACGCTGTGCACCATGTCGGTGAGCGGCGCCTGCTGCCGCACCTCGCCGTTGACGCGGGTCGTCAGTGTCTTGCCGGCGACGTCGTAGTCCGTCTCGATCGCCGGGCCGAGCGGGCAGAAGGTGTCGAAGCCCTTCGCCCGGGCCCACTGGCCGTCGCTGCGCTGCAGGTCGCGTGCGGTCGCGTCGTTCGCGATCGTGTAGCCGAAGACGTACTCGAGAGCACGGTCGGCGGGCACGTTCTTCGCGATGCGGCCGATCACGACGGCGAGCTCGCCCTCGAAGTCGGTCTGCTGCGACTGCACCGGGCGCACGATCGTGTCGCCGGGCCCGATCACCGACGTGTTCGGCTTGAAGAACAGGAGTGGCTCAGCAGGAGCCTCGTTGCCGAACTCGGCCGCGTGGTCTCGATAGTTGCGGCCGACGGCCACGATCTTCGACCGCGGGATGACGGGCGCCAGCAGCGCCGCGTCCGCGAGCGGCACGCGCTCCCCCGTCGTGTCGTAACCGGCGAACATCGGGTCGCCCGCGAGGACGACGAGCTCGTCGTCGTCGACGATGCCGAAGCGGATGGAGTCCTGGTGGCTGAAGCGCGCGATCCTCACCGCTCAAGCCTAGTCAGCCAGGCCGAAGCAGGGGGTTCCGGCCGAGGCGAGGGCCGGTTCCCCCGGGTCGCGCCACGAACCCCCTGCCTCGAGCGAGACAGGGGGTTCGGTGCAGATGCGGGTCAGGCGTCGAGGCGCAGCATCCACCCGTGCCGGTCTTCGACGCGGCCGTACTGGATTCCGGTGAGCTCGTCGCGCAGCGACATCGCCAGCTCGGTCGCCTCGGGCCCGTCGTGGACGATCTCGAAGTCGTCCGACTTGAGGCGGCCGATCGGCACGAGCACCGCCGCGGTGCCGCACGCGAATGCGCCCACGATCTCGCCGGATGCGGCGCCCTCGCGCCACTCGTCGATCGTCACCTTGCGCTGCTCGACCGTGAGGCCGCGGTCCTTCGCCAGCTGGAGGATCGAGGCGACCGTGACGCCCTCGAGGATCGAGTCGGATGCCGGCGTGATGAGACGGCCGTCGCGGGTGACGAGCACGACATTCATCCCGCCGAGCTCCTCGAGGTAGGGACCGTCGAGGAAGAGCACCTGCTGGCAGCCCTTCTCATACGCCTCGGCCTGCGGGAGCAGGCTCGATGCGTAATTGCCGCCGGTCTTCGCGGCACCCGTGCCGCCCTTGCCGGCGCGCGCGTAGTTCGTGGAGAGCCAGATGTCCACCGGCGCGATGCCGGTCGGGAAGTAGGGGCCCGCCGGGCTCGCGATGACGTAGAACGCCACCTTCTTGGCCGCCCGGACGCCGAGGAACGCCTCCTTGGCGAACATGAAGGGCCGCAGGTACAGGCTCTCCTCGTCTTTCTTCGTCACCCAGTCGCCGTCGACCGCGATGAGCTGCTTGAGCGACTCGATGAAGTACTCGGTCGGCAGTTCGGGCAGCGCGAGGCGCCGTGCCGACCGCTGCAGACGCGCGGCATTGCGGTCGGGGCGGAAGGTCCAGATCGAGCCGTCGGCGTGACGGTACGCCTTCAGACCCTCGAAGATCTCCTGCGAATAGTGCAGGACGGCCGCTGCGGGGTCGAGCGCGATCGGCCCGTAGGGCTCTACCTGGGGACGGTGCCATCCGCCCTTCTCCGACCAGCAGAGGTCGACCATGTGGTCGGTGAAGTGGATGCCGAAGCCGGGCGCCGCGAGGATCTCCTCGCGCTCGGCTTCCGAGGTGGGGTCGTCGTTGCGCGTGACCCGCCAGATGAGACCTGCGGCGGAGGGTGCCTGGAGGTTGAGGTCGATGGCCATGTCGTGTCCTGTCGATCGGATGCTGCGGCGTCGTGTGCCGTCGCCCCCAGGCTACGCCTGGAGACGGGCGGCGATCGCGTCGCCGATCTGCGAAGTTGAGCGGGTGGAGGCGCCCCGGTCGGCGATGTCGTCCTCGACGGCGCGGGTGACGCGCGCGGATTCGCTGTGCAGCCCGAGGTGGTCGAGCAGCAGGGCGGTGGACAGGATCGCCGCAGTGGGGTCGGCCTTCTGCTGCCCCGCGATGTCGGGCGCCGACCCGTGCACGGGCTCGAACATCGACGGGAACGCGCCGTCCGGGTTGATGTTGCCGGAGGCGGCGAGGCCGATGCCACCGGTGACGGCGCCGGCCAGGTCAGTCAGGATGTCGCCGAAGAGGTTGTCGGTGACGATGACGTCGAAGCGGCCCGGGTTCGTGACCAGGAAGATCGTCGCCGCGTCGACGTGCAGGTAGTCTACGGCCACGTCGGGGTGCTCCAGCGCCACGGCGTCCACGATCCGCTTCCACATGCCGCCCGCGTGCACGAGGACGTTCGTCTTGTGCACGAGCGTGAGCTTCCTGCGGCGGCGCTCGGCGAGGTCGAACGCGTAGCGCACGACCCGCTCGACCCCGTACGCCGTGTTGACCGATGTCTCGTTGGCGACCTCGTGCGGCGTGCCGCGGCGGATCGCGCCGCCGTTGCCGACGTACGGGCCTTCGGTGCCCTCGCGGACGACGACGAAGTCGATGTCGCCCGGGTCTGCCAGCGGGCTGCCGGCACCAGGGTAGAGCTTGGACGGCCGCAGGTTGACGTAGTGGTCGAGCTCGAAGCGCAGCTTCAGAAGGAGCCCGCGCTCGATGTTGGCGTCCTTGAGGCGCGGGTCGCCGGGGGTTCCGCCGACCGCGCCGAGGAGGATCGCGTCGTGCGCCTTGATCGCCTCGAGATCCGCGTCGGTGAGCGTGTCGCCGGTCTCGAGATAGCGGCCGGCGCCCAGCGAGAACGGCGTCTTCTCGAAGCGGACGCCGCTGCCCGCGGTCGCCGCATCCAGCACCTTCTCCGCCTCGGCCACGACCTCCGGGCCGATGCCGTCACCCGGGATGACGGCGAGCTTCACGACACGCTGCTCCTGCACAGGACTTCTCCTTGATCCGCGCGCTGCGAACGCGCACCGTCCCAGGTTATCCGTCGCCAGGATGCGTCGAAGCCGCGTGTCACGGCACGAGCGCCGCCGTGATCCCGCACCCGCGGGCGTGCCGATGCGGTGCCGCGATCAGTGCGCGTCGGGGCGCGCCAGCTTGCCGCGGCCGAGCATGGTCGCCGCGATCACGGCGGCCGCCAGGACGAATCCTGCGCCGATGATCGAGGTCACCGCGACGCCGGCGTCGAACGCCGACGCGGCAGCCGCCTGCAGCGCGGCACCGAGGTCGCCGCCCACCTGCTCCGCGGCATGCGCGGCACCGCCGAGCGTCTCCCGCGCGGCCGCGGCACCGGCCTCCGTGATCCCGTCCGGGATCACGAGGTTCGTCCGGTACATCGCGGTCAGGATGCCGCCGAGGATCGTCGTGCCGAGCACGGCGCCGATCTCGTACGCCGTCTCCGACACCGCGCTCGCCGCCCCGGCCTTCGCGGCGGGGGCGCTCGACAGCGCCAGCTCGTTCGACACGGTCTCGGCCATGCCGATGCCGATCCCGAGGAGGACCGATGCTGCGACCAGCAGCGCGAGCGCGGAGTCGTGCGCCACGAACGCCGTCAGCACGTAGCCGACGAACGAGACCATGAGGGCGGCGGGGACGAGGATGCGCGGGGGGACGCGCTTCGAGATCGGCACGACGACGAGCCCGGCGACGATCATCGCGACGAGAGCGGGAACAAGCACGAAGCCCGCGACCATGGGTGAAAGCCCCAGGACGAGCTGGAGGTGCTGGGCGATGAAGTACTCGAAGCCGACGAACGCGATGACGCTCAGAAGGTTCACGAGCAGGGCGCCCGTGAAGGTGCCCACACGGAACAGGCGCACGTCGAGCATCGGGATGTCCATCCGCAGCTGCCGGCGGACGAAGAGCGCGCCGATGCCGATGCCGGCGGCGAACATGGCCAGCCAGCCGGGCAGCGGACCGTCGACGGCGATCTCCTTGATCGCGTAGACGACGAGGACCATCGCGACGATCGACATCAGGATGCTGAGCGGGTCGATGCGGCCCGGGTTCGGGTCGCGGCTCTCCGGCACGAGGAACGGAGCGAAGACGAGGAGCGGCACGAGGACCGGCACCGCGAGGAGGAACACGGAGCCCCAGGCGAAGTGCTCGAGCAGCATCCCGCCGACGATCGGGCCGAGCGCGGCGCCGGCGGAGAACGCGGACGCCCAGATGGCGATCGCGAGACGCCGCTGGTTGCGGTCGCCGAAGATACTGCGGATGAGCGACAGCGTCGAGGGCATGAGCAGCGCACCGAACACGCCCATCGCGGCGCGCGCGGCGATCAGCCATTCCGCGGACGGCGCGAACGCCGCGAGCACGGACACGGCGGCGAAGCCGGTGGCGCCGATGAGCAGCATCCTCCGACGTCCGAAGCGGTCGCCGAGCGTGCCGGCCGTGACGAGGAACGCGGCGAGGACGAGCGGATAGACGTCGATCATCCACAGCTGCTGGATGCCGGTCGGCTCCAGGTGCAGCGCGATCTGCGGCAGCGCGAAGTGCAGCACCGTGCCGTCGATCGAGACGAGGAGCACCGGCAGCATCAGCACGGTGAGCGCCGTCCACCCGCGCCAGCCGACGCGCGGGGGCAGCGCCGTGGGCGTGGTGGCGGTCGTCTCGACGTACATCTCTTCCTCATTCATTTCTATACCGTCTGGTCGGTACACTAACTCTGGTATGTTAGCAGAATGAGCCGCCCGCCACGAGCCCGAGACACCGTGCTGGACGCCTACGAGCGCATCCTCGTCGAGGACGGCGCCCGCGGCGCGACCCTGGATGCGACCGCGCGCGCTGCGGGTGTGTCGAAGGGCGGACTTCTCTACCACTACGCCTCGAAGGACGCGCTCCAGAACGCCGTCGTCGAGCGGCTGCGCGCCCTCGTCGAGGCCGATATCGCGACGATCGAGTCCGCACCCGAGGGTGCCGTCGCGTATTTCGTGCGGTCGTCCGTCATGGAGGACGACGAGCTCGACCGGGCGATCGTCGCGACCTCGCGCCTGGCGCAGAGCGGTCATTCCGGCGCGACGGCGGCGCTGGTCGAGATGCGGGAGGCGTGGGAGAGCGTGCTGCGGCCGCACGTGCGGGATGCCGCGGCTCTCGATCTGGTGATGCTCGTGAGCGACGGGCTCTACTTCAACAACGCGCTCGGCGGCGACACTCCGCTGACGGCGGTGCCGCAGGGCGCCGCGCTCGATGCGCTCGTCGAGCTCGTGGTCGGCATCGCGGCCGAGTAGGCCCCTGGCCCGCGACCGAATAGCACTCGCCGCGCCCGCGCCGCGCGCCCAGAACAGGAGAATCGGCGAAGACAGGAGGATGCGCCGCGGATCGTCCTGTCTCCGCCGAACCACCTGTTTTGGCGGTGAGGATGGACCTGCGGGTCACCCCAAGACTGTGAGCTTGCGCTCGAGGTAGCGTCGTGCGGCCGCATCCGTCTCGTAATCGATCGCGCGCCGGTAGTCGGCCGCCGCCTCCGCGATGTCCCCGGTCCGCGCGCTCATGTCCGCGCGCGCCGCATACGCCTGGGCGGCCAGCGTCCCGGTGAAGAGGTCGTCCGCATCCAGCTCGTCACGCGCGCAGCCCGGCCCGACAGCGGCACTGTGGCCGCGGGCGACCAGACGCGCAAGACGCGCGGACGGCGCGGGCCACACCGCGACGAGGCCGTCGTAGAGGCGGGCGATCGACGTCCAGTCGGTGGCATCCCACCGCGGTGCGAGATCGTGCAGCCCCGCGATGCCGGCCTGCAGCGCGAAACGGCCCGTGCCGGCCTGCAGCGCCCGTGTCGCGAGCGACTCCCCCTCCGCGATGAGGTCTTCGTCCCACGCGATGCGGTCGGCGGTCGCGAGGTCGACGAGCTCCCCCGCCGGATCCACGCGAGTCGCCTGGCGCGCCTCGGTCAGAAGGAGGAGTCCCAGAAGACCGGATGCCTCGGGCTCACCGGGCGCGATGCGCAGCGCATCGCGTGCGAGGTCCACGGCATCGCCTCGCAGCCGCGTGCTCTCCTCCCGGGTCGGCGCGGCGTACCCAGCCGTGTACACGAGGTAGATGACGGCGAGGGCGACGGGAAGACGAGCGCGCACCTGCCGCACGTCATCCATCGCGAAGCGCACGGGCGAGTCGTGCAGCCTCTTCTTCGCTCGCGTCAGCCGCGCGGCCATCGTCGCCTCGGGGACGAGGAGCATCGCGGCGACGTCACGCGTCGGGACCCCGCACACGAAGCGCAGGGCGAGCGCCAGCTGCGTCTCCTCCGCGATGTCCGGGTGGCACACCATGAGGATCAGCTCGAGCCGCTCGTCGCCGGTGAAGGCGAACCCGGCCATGTCGTCCTCCCCGGGATACGGGGGCGCCGCGCGCCGCGCCTCGAAGGCGAGCGCTGACAGCGCACGGTCTGCGGTCTGCGCGCGCCGCACGTGGTCGATCGCGATGCGGCGCGCCGCCGTCGTGATCCACGCCGCGGGGTTGTCGATCCGAGCGCCGGAGCGTTCCTGCGCCAGAGCGCGGAGGAACGCGTCCTGCACGGCGTCCTCGGCGAGTTGGAGGTCACCCGTGTAGGCGGTCACCGCACCGAGGATGCGACCGGCATCCGCCCGGTACGCATCCTCGATGCGGCTCGTCACTTCTGCTCCGCCGCGTCTTCTACTGCGCGGCGTCCACGACGAGCGGGAGCTCCTCCGCACTCGTCGGGATCTCCGCGATCGGGTACAGGTCGAGCCATCCGCCCGTGGGGACGAGGGCCGCCAGCTCCCGCGCCTGCGCGACCGAGTCGGCGGTGAAGGTGTAGAAGCCGGTGACGACCTCGCGCACCTCGCTGAAAGGTCCGTCGGTGAAGACGAACCCGCTCTCGGCGGGCGTGATGCGGGTGGCCTCGGACTGCGGGCGCAGCGGGG
The DNA here is from genome assembly GCF_030315975.1 of Microbacterium candidum. Lineage (GTDB taxonomy): Bacteria > Actinomycetota > Actinomycetes > Actinomycetales > Microbacteriaceae > Microbacterium > Microbacterium candidum. Next base: position 610,515 of record NZ_JASXSZ010000003.1, read on the forward strand.
CGGCGGCGAGGATGCGCTGCCCCGCTGCGGCGACGGCAGCCTGGAAGGCCTTGTGGCCGGCCAGGTCCATCTCGATCTGCTCGGGCGAGAGGACCGACGGGTCCCACTCGGGCTCGTTGATGACGATCAGGTATTCAGCGGACATGAGAGTCTCCTTCGTCGAGCTTTCGTTCGCGGTCCGCGGGATGCGGAACACCGATACGACGTGCACGACCTGCCGGAATCGACAGCTCCGACGAGATTCTCCCAGAAACGCTCGATCAGTCCTCGGCGATGGCGATCTGGGCGAACAGGTCCGCGTCGATGGCCTCGCGTACCTCGGCGAGAAGCTCGTCCGGCACCGGCGAGTCGACCGTGAGGAGGGACAGCGCCTGGCCGCCCGCCGCACGCCGCGCGATCTGCATCCCCGCGATGTTGATGCCCGCCTCGCCGAACTTCTGGCCGTAGACCGCGACGATGCCGGGGCGGTCGGTGTAGACCATGACGATGTGGTGCTCCTCGATCGGGAGCTCGAGCGCGTAGTCGTTGATGCCGACGAGCTTCTCGATCTGCTTCGGGCCGGTGAGGGTGCCGGACACGGCGAGCTGCGAGCCGTCGGACAGCGCGCCGCGCAGGGTGATGACGTTGCGGTACTCGGGGCTGTCGGCATCCACGAGGAGTCGGGTCTCGACCCCGCGCTGCTCCGCGAGGAGCGGGGCGTTCACGTACGACACGGTCTCGCTCACGATGTTCGTGAACAGGCCCTTGAGAGCAGCGAGCTTCAGGACGCTGACGTCGTAGTCGCTCAGTTCGCCGTGCACCTCGACGTCGAGGCTCGTCAAGGGCGACTGGGCGAGACCGGCGAAGATCTGGCCGAGCTTCTCCACGAGCGGGATGCCGGGGCGCACATACGGGTCGATGACACCGCCGGCGACGTTCACCGCGTCCGGGACGAGCTCGCCGCCGAGCGCGAGGCGCACGGAGCGGGCGACCGAGATGCCCGCCTTCTCCTGCGCCTCATCCGTCGAGGCGCCGAGGTGCGGCGTGACGACGACGTTCGGGAGAGACAGGAGCGCGGCCGCCGTGCCGCCCTCGGCGGGCGGCTCGCTCGTGAAGACGTCGAGACCGGCGCCGGCGATCTCGCCGGCGGTGAGGGCGGCGTGGAGGGCCACCTCGTCGATCAGGCCGCCGCGCGCGACGTTGACGATGAAGGCCGTCGACTTCATCGCGCGGAACTGGTCGGTCGAGATCATGCCGGTCGTCTCGGGCGTCTTCGGCATGTGGATCGTGACGAAGTCGCTCTCGGCGAGCAGCTCGTCGAGCGTCACGAGCTGGACGCCCAGCTGCTGGGCGCGGGCGCTCGTGACGTACGGGTCGTAGGCGATGACGCGCATGTCGAAGGCCTGCAGGCGCGCCGCGATGAGCGCGCCGATGCGGCCGAGGCCGATGATGCCGACCGTCTTCTCGAAGAGCTCCGTGCCGGTGTAGGCGCTGCGCTTCCACTGCCCGGCGGTGAGAGACGCGTGGCCGGCGGGGATGTGGCGGGCGAGGCTCAGGATGTGGCCGATCGTGAGCTCCGCTGCCGAGACGATGTTGGACGTCGGTGCGTTCACGACCATCACACCCGCGGTCGTCGCGGCCTTGATGTCGACGTTGTCGAGCCCGACGCCGGCACGGGCGACCACCTGCAGCTTCGGGGCGGCGGCGAGGGCCTCCTCGTCGATCTTCGTCGCCGAGCGGATGAGGACCGCGTTCGCTTCCGCCAGTGCCGACAGCAGCGCCGGGCGGTCGGTTCCGTCGACGGAGCGGACGTCGAAATCGGGCCCGAGGGCGTCGATCGTGGCGGGAGAGAGTTCTTCGGCGAGGAGGACGACAGGCTTGGGCACAGAGGGACCCTTCAAGGAGCGCGTTCGGGGATGCCACGCCGCACGCCATCGGGGCGAGACAGGGTCAGCCTACCCTGGGCTGCGATGCGCTCCGTGCCGTGTGACGCCGTCTGACGGCTCGTCAGGATCCGAGCAGCGACCCGCCGTACACCGCGCTGTAGGCGACGATGTCGAGCCAGAACACCGACACCAGGGCGAGCCCGGTGAGCAGGATCGCCGCGAACGGCAGCGCGCGTCTGCGCCAGCCGAGCGCGAACGCACCCGCGAACACGAGGATCGGGAGCACGACCGGCAGGAGGAGCACGAACCAGCCGTAGCCGTTGAGACCCAGTGGGCCGCTCGCCTGCGAGATGAGGAAGGCGACGGCGTTCCAGAGTGCGTAGGCGTAGAAGAGCCCGAACGCTGCCGCGATGACCGCGATGAGCCATGTCGGCATCGCGGCGCGGCGCTCCGGGCGCCCAGAGGTGGATGCATCCGTCGTCATCATCGTCCCACCGCCCCGAGCATGATGAACGGCCACGGCAGAAGCAGGGCCGCCCCGCCGATGAGCCACGCGAACCGCACCCAGGCACGGGAGCCGGCCGTCAGCCACAGCGTCGTCAGGAACCACAGCGCGGGGGCGGCGACCGCGAGCCACAGGCTCACCTGGTAGCCGACCGGCGCCACGAGATACTTCGCGGTTCCCTCGAGACGCAGCCCGCCGACGATCCAGCCGATCGTGGCGAGGAGGTACACGCCGCCCAGCACGCCGAGGGCGATGAGCGCCCCGTTGCCGATGGCGGGCGTCTCGTCGTGGTCCCGGTGGGACGTGTCCTGGGCCGCACCTGACGATGCCGCATCCCCGGCCTCACCGGTGTTCACGGTCTCCGCGCCCCTGCCGACGGCGGTGAAGCCTTCGGGAAGCACCGGCGTCGCCGGCGCAGGCTCTTCGGGCTCGCCTGCGTCTGACTCTTCGTCTGACTCTTCGTCTGACGGCGTTCCGACGTGCAGCGTCGGATCGTCTTCGTCGCCCCAGGAGAGGGCGTCGTCATCGGGTCGGGCGGTCACGCCCCCAAGCGTACCGGCGCCGAGCGGGCGTCACCGGCTCGCGGCGGCCGTCGCCGCGACGGCTGCCGCGACGAGGTCGGGGTCGGTGACCTCGAAGGCATCCACTCCCCCGCCCGGGCCGCTCGCGCCGCGCTCGGCGGGCCGCGAGGCGGAGAGGTGCACAGCATCCACACCCGCCGCGACGAGCGCGGGAATGACGTCGATCGCAACGCCACCGCCGGCCATGATCTCGAGTCGGCCGGACGCTTCGCGCACCATCTGCGCGAGCGTGTCGACGCCTTCGCCGCTGCGCGCTGCGCCGCCCGAGGTGAGCACGCGGCACACGCCCAGCCCGGCGAGTGCGGCGACGGACGCGACGGGATCGACGGACGCGTCCACCGCCCGGTGCACGGTCACGTCCAGATCTTCTGCCACGTCGATGAACCGACGCAGCGTGTCGACGTCGAGGGTGCCATCATCCGTCAGCGCGCCCACGACGACGCCGGACGCACCCATCATCACGGCGGCGCGGATGTCGCGCACCATCGTCTGCACCTCGTCGGGAGCGAACACGAACCCGCCGCCGCGCGGGCGGATCAGCACGTTGACGAATCCGTCGAGTCCGGAGGAGATCTCCACAGCGTCCGCGATGAGTCCCGCCGAGGGCGTCAGTCCGCCGAGCCGCAGGCCCTGCGTCAGCTCGATGCGCGTGGCATCGGCGTCGACCGCGATCCGCACGCCTTCCGCGCTCTGGACGGCGATCTCAACGGCGACGGGGCGTGCGGTCATCGCACCAGGCTAGACCTGCGGGAGGCCGCATCCCCCCGCTCGTCACGTACGAACGGAGGGATGCGGCGCCCTGCATCAGAAGACGGGCACCCCGCCCTGGACGAGTCGCCAGTTGACGACGTGGAAGTCCTTGGGATCGATGACCCCGGCCGCCGTCGCGTAGGCGACGATCGCCTCGCGGATCGCCACCTGCGCGTTGTAGATGACCGGTGCCGTCGCGATGTGCGGGAATCCGCCGCCGCCGGACTGCCGGTAGTTGTTGATCGCGACGACGAACTTCTGGTTCGGGTCGACCGGGGCGCCCTGCCACGACAGATTCAGGATGCGGGATCCGACCGGCTGTGCGACGTCCACGTCGTAGACGACGCCGGAGAACTGGTCGTAGTTGTAGTCCGGAACGGTCGACGTGGACCCGACCGGCCAGACCGCGTTCGTCAGCTTGCTCGTGTCGACCGCCGTGCCGACCGGGACCTGGTTGTAGTACTTCGCGGAGTACTCCAGGTAGTCCTTGATCTCGGCACCGGTGAGCACCGATGCCATCAGGGTGTTGTCGTAGATGTACAGGCCCGCGATGTCGCGGATCGTGACCTGTCCCGCAGGGAAGAGCGCCGCCCGGCTGAACGGAGCGGCGATCGAGACGATCGGGAGGGATGCCTCGGGCGTCCCGGCGATGGCCTTCGCCACGGTGTCCGTCTGCACCTTGTTGATGTAGTCGAGGATCGCGGTGTCGGTCCAGCAGGCAGCGGCCGCCGACATGGCCTCGGTGGAGGTCGCGACGGGCTTGTTGACGTAGGCGACCACCGCGTCGTGCTGCGCCTGCACGATCGATACGAGCGCCGGGTCGTCCGCCACCGTGTTGGTGTTCATGACGTTGATGCGCTTGTCGGCGATCACCCACCGTCCGTGGACGAACTCGAGATCGAAGTCGAAGATGCTCAGACGCTCGCCCCAGCAGACGGGCTCGCTCATCGCGACACGCTGCGCGGCGGGAATGCTCAGATCGTCCGGCCACCAGCGCTTCCGCTCGACGTGCGCGTGGCCGTACAGGATGGCGTCGATGCCGGGCACCTGCTGAGCGAGCAGCAGTGCGGCGTTCTCGTTAGGGAGGTCGTTCCCGTACGAAGAGGTGCCCGAGTCGCCCGAGTGCACGCTGACCATGAGGATGTCGACGCCCTCACGGCGGATGATCGGCACCCAGCGCTTCGCCGTCTCGATGATGTCGAGGACCTCGACCTTGCCGCTGACGTTCGCCTTGTCCCAGATCACGACACCGGGGTTCGTCATCCCGAGCACGCCGACGCGGATCGGCTGGCGCCCCTGCAGCTTGATGGTCTTGATCGTGTAGGGCTTGTAGGCGGGCACGGTCGTTCCGGCGCGAACGGCGTTCGCTCCGAGGACGTCCGCATCCATCTGCGAGATCCACTTGTCGAGGAACTCGAGGCCGTAATTGAACTCATGGTTGCCGAGCGCGACGGCGTCGTATCCGATCGCGTTCATCTGCGCCGCCATCGGGTGGATCGCGCCGGTCGTCGTGATCGGCTCCACCGTCGCGTAGTAGAAGCCCAGGGGCGTCCCCTGAATGGTGTCGCCCGCGTCGAACAGCAGCGTGCGGTCGCGCCCCCGATCCGCCCGGATCTGGTTCACGACGCTCGACACGCGTGCGAGTCCAACAGCGTTGCTCGGGGTATCCGGGAACTTCGGGTTGAAGTCGTTGTAGACCGCATCCTTGTAGTAGTCCCAGTTGAGCGCGTGCGAGTGGATGTCGGAGGTCCCCATGACCGTGATCGTCACCGACTTGTCCGACATGCCCGGCTTGGCGGGACTGCCGTCCGCCGCCTGCGCAGCACCGGGGTTCGCCACCCACCCGGCCGCCGCGAGGGCGCTCGCCGCGGAGACGCCGGTGATGAATCCACGGCGGCTGACGCTCGATCGTCGCTCCTCGAGCGCCTCATCGGGGATCGCGCAGCTGCACCACCGGGGTTCGGGTGCGCTGTCGTGGCGGTGGGGTTCGTGAGGTGTGTGTTCTCCCATGAACAGCGATGCAACCATGCTGAGCGTTCGCTGACAAGAACCTATTGATGAACTGTTTCTCACGAACTGCGGGACGGCGGTGGGAACGGAAGGATGCCGTTCCCACCGCCTGCGCCCGCGATCATGAGCGACCCGTCCATCACGCGACGGACGCCGCTCGGAATCGGTCTGCGCGGGGCCCCGCACGGTGGAACCAGACCCAGAACGGGACTGCCTTCGGCGGCTTCACCACGACGCCTTCCGGCCACGCGTCCGCGCGGCGGATCAGCTCCGCTTCGCGGACCAGGTCAGCGGTGCGCTGCCGTCCGTGACGGTAGCTCGCTTCGTATTCGATCGACATCTTCCTCACCCCCTCTCGCCTGTACGAGATCAGTACTTGCCAGGAGCGCGCCGCCTGTCGCCTGATACGCGGACGAGCCCGACCCCTTCTGGGACCGGGCTCGTCGGGACGACGGGGGTCAGCGCGCGGCGGAACCCTCGGTGTAGTCGGCGTCCTGCTGCTTCCAGGCGAAGAGGGCCCGCAGCTCGCGACCGACACCCTCGATCGGGTGCTGCGCGGCCTCGGCGCGGAGGCGGTGGAACTCCGGTGCGCCGGCATCCTGGTCTCCGATGAAGCGCTCGGCGAAGGCGCCGGACTGGATGTCGGCGAGCACGCCCTGCATGTTCTCCTTGACGCGCGGGTCGATGACGCGCGGGCCCGAGACGTAGTCGCCGTACTCGGCGGTGTCGGAGACCGACCAGCGCTGCTTGGCGATGCCGCCCTCCCACATGAGGTCGACGATGAGCTTCAGCTCGTGCAGCACCTCGAAGTAGGCGATCTGAGGCTGGTAGCCCGCCTCGGTGAGCGTCTCGAAGCCGTACTCGACGAGCTGCGACACGCCGCCGCAGAGGACGGCCTGCTCGCCGAACAGGTCGGTCTCGGTCTCCTCGGTGAACGTCGTCTTGATGACGCCGGCGCGCGTGCCGCCGATCGCCTTCGCGTACGACTTGGCCGTCTCCCACGCGGAGCCGGAGGCGTCCTTCTCGACCGCGATGATGTCCGGGATGCCGCGGCCGGCGACGAACTCGCGGCGGACGGTGTGGCCCGGTGCCTTCGGGGCGATGAGGATGACGTCCACGCCCTCAGGTGCCTCGATGTAGCCGAAGCGGATGTTGAAGCCGTGAGCGAAGGCCAGCGTCTTGCCGGGGGTCAGGTTGTCCTTGATGGACTCGCTGAAGATCCCGCGCTGATACTGGTCGGGCGCGAGGATCATGATGAGGTCCGCCCACGCGGCGGCGTCGGCGACGTTCTTGACCTCGAAGCCCTCCTCCTGGGCCTTCTCAATCGACTTCGAGCCGTCCTTCAGCGCGATGACGACCTCGACGCCCGAGTCGCGCAGGTTCTGCGCGTGGGCGTGCCCCTGGGAGCCGTATCCGACGATCGCGACCTTCTTGCCCTGGATGATCGACAGGTCGGCGTCGTCGTCGTAGAACATTTCAGCCATGGTGTGTGCTTCTCCTTGATGTTTCGGTCCCCGAGCTTGTCGAGGGGTCGTGGCCGGCCCTTCGACAAGCTCAGGGACCGGAGGTTCTGATCAGCCGCGCAGGACGCGCTCGGTGATGCTCTTGCCGCCGCGGCCGATGGCGAGCAGGCCCGACTGGGCGAGCTCCTTGATGCCGAAGGGCTCGAGCGCGCGCAGCAGCGCGTCGACCTTGCCCTTGTCGCCGGTCACCTCGACGACGATCGCGTCGGGTGCGTAGTCGACGACGGACGCACGGAAGAGGTTCACGACCTCGAGCACGTTCGACCGGTTGGCGTTGTCGGCGCGCACCTTCACGAGCATGTGCTCGCGCTGGACGGAGGCCGCGGGGTCGAGCTCGACGATCTTGATGACGTTGATCAGCTTGTTCAGCTGCTTGGTCACCTGCTCGAGCGGGAGCTCGTCGACGTCGACGACGACCGTGATGCGGGACAGCCCCGGCACCTCGGTCACGCCCACGGCGAGGGACTCGATATTGAAGCCGCGGCGGGCGAACAGCCCGGCGACACGGGTCAGCAGACCCGGCTTGTCCTCGACGAGGAGGCTCAGCACGTGGCTCGTCATCGCTCAGTCCTCCTGCTCGTCGAAGGCCGGCGAGTGGTCGCGGGCGTACTGGACGTAGTTGTTGCTGACACCCTGTGGCACCATCGGCCACACCATCGCGTCCGCGCTCACCACGAAGTCGATGACGACCGGACGGTCGTTCGTCTCGAGGGCGAGCTTGATCGCGGCGTCCACATCCTCTTCGCGCTCGACCCGGATGCCGAGGCATCCGTATGCATCCGCGAGCTTGAGGAAGTCGGGGATGCGCACCGTACCGTGGCCCGTGTTCAGGTCGGTGTTCGAGTGGCGCCCGTCATAGAAGAGCGTCTGCCACTGCCGCACCATGCCCAGCGACGAGTTGTTGATGATCGCGACCTTGATGGGGATGTCGTTGATCGTGCACGTGGCGAGCTCCTGATTGGTCATCTGGAAGCAGCCGTCGCCGTCGATCGCCCACACCACCCGGTCGGGCTCGGCGACCTTCGCGCCCATCGCCGCCGGGACGGCGTAGCCCATCGTTCCGGCGCCGCCGGAGTTCAGCCACGCGTTCGGCCGCTCGTATTTGATGAACTGCGCCGCCCACATCTGGTGCTGCCCGACGCCGGCGGCGTAGACCGCCTCGGGCCCGGTCAGCTCGCCGATGCGCGAGATGACGTACTGCGGCGACATGTGGCCGTCGGTCGGCTGTGCGTAGCCCAGAGGGAACTCGTCGCGCAGGCCGTCGAGGAACGACCACCACTCGGTGAGGTCGGGCGCCCCGGACTCGGACGCGCCCCGGAAGGCCGCCTCGAGGTCGACGAGCACGTCGCGCACATCGCCCACGATCGGAACGTCCGCGGTGCGGATCTTCGAGATCTCGGCCGGGTCGATGTCCACGTGAACGACCTGCGCGTGAGGGGCGAACAGCGCCGCCTTGCCCGTCACGCGGTCGTCGAAGCGCGCGCCCAGGGCGATGATGAGGTCGGCCTCCTGCAGCGCGAGGACCGCCGGCACCGTGCCGTGCATGCCCGGCATGCCCAGGTGCTGCGGGTGCGAGTCGGGGAACGCGCCGCGCGCCATCAGCGTCGTCACGACCGGTGCACCGGTCGTCTCGGCGAGGGCGAGCAGCTCGGCCGACGCGTGCGCGCGGATCACGCCGCCGCCCACGTAAAGGACAGGCTTGCGGGCCTCGGCGATGAGCTGCGCGGCGGCCTGGATCTGCTTGCCGTGCGCCTTCGTCACGGGACGGTAGCCGGGCAGGTCGATCTTCGGCGGCCACACGAACGGCACCTCGGTCTGCTGCGCGTCCTTCGTGATGTCGACGAGCACGGGACCCGGGCGGCCCGTCGAGGCGATCTCGAACGCCGCCGCGATCGCGCCGGGGATGTCCTCGGCGCGCTTCACGAGGAACGAGTGCTTCGTGATCGGCATCGTGATGCCGACGATGTCGGCCTCCTGGAAGGCATCCGTCCCCATGAGGGTCGAGAAGACCTGGCCGGTGATGCAGACGATCGGCACGGAGTCCATGTAGGCGTCCGCGATCGCGGTGACGAGGTTCGTCGCGCCGGGACCGGACGTCGCGATCGCGACGCCGGTGCGACCGGATGCCGAGGCGTACCCCTGCGCGGCGTGGCCGGCGCCCTGCTCGTGCCGGACGAGGATGTGGCGCACCGACTCCGCATCCATGAGCGGATCGTAGACGGGCATGATGGCGCCGCCGGGCAGGCCGAAGACGTCGGTGACGCCGAGCAGCTCGAGCGAGCGGACGACGGCCTCGGCACCCGTGATCACGGGTGCAGTGGCGGGGCGGGCGGGTGGCCGCGGCACGGCCGCGGTGGTGTCTGCGGGCATGGAAGTGACCTTCTGCAGAGATGGATGGATGTCTGAACGGCCTCAGCCCGTGACGGCGCCTTCCGCGGCGGAACGCACGAGCTTGGAGTATTTGGCCAGGACGCCACGGGTATAGCGCGGGGGAAGCGGCTCCCAACCCTCGCGGCGGGAGCTCAGCTCGCTCTCATCGACGAGTAGGTCGAGAGCACGAGCCGCGATATCGACCCGAATCAGATCACCATCGCGCACGAGTGCGATGGGACCAGCGTCCACCGCCTCGGGTGCTATGTGGCCGATGCACAGGCCGGTTGTGCCACCTGAGAATCGACCGTCTGTCAAGAGTAGTACATCCTTGCCGAGCCCTGCGCCCTTGATGGCGGCGGTGATCGCAAGCATCTCGCGCATCCCGGGGCCGCCCTTCGGGCCCTCGTAGCGGATGACCACGACGTCGCCGGCGGCGATCTCGCCCGCTTCGAGGGCGTCCATGGCGGCCCGCTCGCGCTCGAACACGCGGGCGGGGCCCTCGAACACCGAGGCGTCGAAGCCCGCCGTCTTGACGACGGCGCCCTCGGGGGCGAGCGACCCGTGCAGGATCGTGAGGCCGCCGGTGGCGTGGATCGGATCGTCGAACGTGTGGATGACGGTGCCGTCGATCGGGTCCGGGTTCAGGTCGCGGAGGTTCTCGGCGAGCGTCTTGCCCGTCACGGTGAGCGCGTCGCCGTGCAGGAGGCCCTCGTCGAGCATCGCCTTCATGATCACGGGGATGCCGCCGTGTCGGTCGACGTCGTTCATGACGTACTTGCCGAACGGCTTCATGTCCGCGACGTGCGGGACCTTGTCGCCGATGCGGTTGAAGTCGTGGAGGCTCAGTTCGACGCCGGCCTCGTTCGCGATCGCGAGGAGGTGGAGCACGACGTTGGTGGAGCCGCCGAGCGCCATCGCGAGCGCGATCGCGTTCTCGAACGCCTCCTTGGTCAGGATGTCGCGCGTGGTGATGCCGAGGCGCAGCAGGTTGACGACGGCTTCGCCCGACCGGTGGGCGAAGTAGTCGCGGCGACGGTCGGCGGCGGGCGGCGCGGCGGAGCCCGGGAGCGAGAGACCGAGCGCTTCGGCGACGGAGGCCATCGTGTTGGCGGTATACATGCCGCCGCATGCGCCCTCACCGGGAGCGAACGAGCACTCGATGCGCTTGAGGTCCTCCGGGGTCATACGGCCCGCGAGACAGGCGCCGACGCCCTCGAACGAGTCGATGATCGTGATGTCCTTCTCGGTGCCGTCCGACAGCTTCACCCAGCCCGGGGCGATAGATCCGGCGTAGAGGAAGACGCTCGACAGGTCGAGACGGGCGCTGGCCATCAGCATGCCGGGGATCGACTTGTCGCAGCCCGCGAGCAGGACCGTCCCGTCGAGGCGCTCCGCCATGACGACGGTCTCGACCGAGTCCGCGATGACCTCGCGCGAGACGAGCGAGAAGTGCATGCCCTCGTGGCCCATCGAGATGCCGTCGGACACGGAGATCGTGCCGAACTGCAGCGGGTAGCCGCCGCCGGCGTGCACGCCCTCCTTCGCGCCCTGCGCGAGCCGGTCGAGGCTCAGGTTGCACGGCGTGATCTCGTTCCAGCTGGACGCGATGCCGATCTGCGGCTTGTCCCAGTCCTCGTCGCCCATCCCCACGCCGCGGAGCATTCCCCGCGAGGTCGTGGCTTCGATGCCGTCCGTGACGACGCGGCTGCGGGGTTTGATGTCGATGGAGTTATCCGGCTGGGCCATGAAGGGATTCTATTGCCGCGCGGCGACGCGTCGTTCCGCGAGTCGGGCGAGCACCTCAGCCAGCTGAGGGATGCCGGAGACGCTCACGCGGGCGGCGGTGGGGCCGCCGCCGACACGGATGCCGAGATCCTGCGGGCCGAGGCTCTGCAGGGCGTCCTCGTCGGTGACGTCGTCGCCGGCGAACACCACCGCCGTCGCTCCCGTCCGCGCCCGAAGCTGCGCGATCGCGCCGTCCTTGCCCTCGTGTCGGAACGCGAACTCGAGGATGTCGTGACCGCTGCGCCGGCGCCAGTGCCCGGCGACCGGGGCGACGAGCGCCTCGACGGCGTCGCGCGCAGCCGCGGCGGTCGCGGCATCCGCGCGTCGCGTGTGCACCCCGAAGCCGAACGTCTTGGGCTCGATCCACACGCCCTCCATGCCGGCGGTCGCGTGCTCGGCCTGCGTGCGCAGCCGGTCGCGCAGGGCGATGTCGGCCGGGTCGTCCGGCGTCGCGCGGCGACCCTCGCCCGGAGTCCACGTCTCCGCACCGTGAGATCCCGCCAGCAGCACGGGCGAGTCGTCGACGTGCTCGGCGATGAGACGGAGATCCGGGATGCTGCGCCCGGAGACGAGGGCCACCGTCGTCGCCGGCGCGCGCGTCAGCGCGACGACGGCATCCCGGGCCTCCGGAAGCATCCGGGCGCTCATCGGCTCGTCGACGAGCGGCGACAGCGTGCCGTCGAAATCGAGGGCCACCAGCAGCAGCGCCGTGCGCGCGACGTCGTCGAGGACGCGGTCGACGTCGGAAGACGTCATCCCCGGCTCCCCTGCCAGCGACGCGACGCCTCCAGCGTCGCCAGGAAGGTGCGCGACCACGCGGCGACGTCGTGCTCCCGGACCCGGCGCCGGAGTACCCGCATCCGTCTCCCCTGCTCCGCCGCGGGCATCTCGACCGCCCGCATGATCGCGTCCTTGAGGCCGCCGATGTCGTGCGGGTTGATGCGCAGCGCGCTGCCGAGCTCGTCCGCCGCACCGGCGAATTCGCTCAGCACCAGCACGCCCCGGTTGTCGATGCGCGAGGCGACGTACTCCTTGGCGACCAGATTCATCCCGTCGCGGAGGGCCGTGACGAGCATGACGTCGGCCGCGAGGAACAGCGCCACCATCTCCTCGCGCGGATACGCCTGATGCAGGTACCGCACGGCCACGTGGTCCATCGTGTCGAAGTCGCCGTCGATGCGGCCCACCATGAGCTCGATCTCGTCGCGCAGCTGGATGTACGCGGCGACCCGTTCGCGGCTGGGGCTCGCGACCTGCACGAGCGTGACGTCCTCGACGCTGAGGCGGCCGTCCTCGAGGAGCTCGCCGTATGCCTTCAGCCGGTGCCGGATCCCCTTCGTGTAGTCGAGACGGTCGACGCCGAGGAGGATCTTCCGCGGATTGCCGAGGCTCTCGCGGATCTCCGCGGCACGCGCCTGCACATCGGGGCGCTCGGCCATCTCGATGTACGACTGCGTGTCGATCGAGATCGGGAACGCCTTGGCGAGGGCGACGCGGGTCGTCCCGTCCGGCTGCGGAACGTGGATGCCGCTGGCCCGCGTGACGTAGCGCAGCTGGCGCCGGACCGCCCGCGCGAAGTTGCCTGCGTCCGCGACGCGCTGGAACCCGATGACGTCGGCGCCGAGGAGCCCCTCGAGCACCTGGCGCCGCCACGGCAGCTGCGAGAACAGGCCGTAGGCCGGAAACGGGATGTGGTGGAAGTACCCGATCGTGAGGTCCGGCCGAGCCTCGCGCAGCATCTGCGGCACGAGCTGCAGCTGATAGTCCTGCACCCACACGGTGGCACCCTCGGACGCGACCTCGGCGGCCGCCTCCGCGAACCGGCGGTTGACGCGCACGTACGCGTCCCACCACACGCGGTGGTACCGCGGGGCGGCGATCACGTCGTGATACAGCGGCCAGAACGTGTCATTGGACATGCCCTCGTAATAGAGCTCGACGTCCTCGTCCGACAGTGCCACGGGAACCAGTTGGGTGCCGTCGAAGACGAAGGGATCGAGCTCGCCGCCGGCCTGGCCCGGCCAGCCGACCCACGCTCCGTCTGCTTCGCGCATGACCGGCTCCAGCGCCGTCACGAGGCCGCCGGGAGAGCGCCTCCAGCCCCCGACCTCATCTCGGTCGACAGGCAGCCTGTTGGCCACGACGACGAATCCGGCTCGGTCCACGTGGCCTCCCGCCTTCGGCTGTCCCCAGGCTAACAGGGGCCGCTAACGTGGTCCCATGCGCAAATACGTCTTCGGCACGGGCATCATCGGCGCGGTGACCACGGGTCTCGAGATGCTGCGCCAGCTGCGCGACGGGCAGCCGTTCACGTGGCGCACGGCGCTCATCTGGGCGAGCTGGGGCATCACGCTGGCCCTCGCGATCGGCGCGATCGTCGATGTGCGCCGCGAAGAGGTCGCCGAGCAGGCCGAGAGCTCGAACTGATCAGAGATCGATCTCGTAGTGGACGAAGCCGGTGAGCTTCGCCACCTTGTCGTAGAGGGTCCGCGCCGTCGCGTTCGACTCCTGCGTGAGCCAGTACACCTGTGCGCAGCCGTGCGCTTCGGCCCACTCGCGCACGTGCGCGATGAGGGCGCGCCCGGCTCCTGAGCCGCGCGTGTCGGGGGCGACGAACAGGTCCTCGAGGTAGCAGTACGACCCCGTCGTCCAGGTGGAGGGCTGGGGCAGCCAGTTCACGAACCCGATCGCACGCCCGTCGTCGTCGCGGGCGATGGCGCCGTGCATCCCCTCACCCGCGACCAGGCGTGCGAACGTCGCCTCGGTGACGTCGTCGGCGAGGTCGCTCTCGTAGAACGTGAGATAGCCCTGCCACAGGGGCAGCCAGGCGTCGTGGTCGGCAGCGGTCAGCGGGTCGATGCGCATGGCACGACCGTAGACCCTCCGCCGGTCTCAGCGGGTGAGGATCAGCGCGTCGCCCTGCCCGCCGCCGCCGCACAGCGCGACCGCGGCCGTGCCGCCGCCGCGCCGGACGAGCTCGTGCACCATGTGCACGACGAGGCGGTTGCCGGACGCGCCGATCGGGTGGCCGATCGCGATGCCGCCGCCGTGGATGTTCACGACGTCGCTGGAGAGCCCCAGCTCGCGCTGCGACCGGGCGACGACGGCGCCGAACGCCTCGTTGATCTCGACGACATCGAGATCGGCGGGGGTGATCCCCTGCTTCTCGCACGCCTTGCGGATCGCGTTCGCGGGCTGCGCGTGCAGCGAGTTGTCGGGCCCTGCGACCTGCCCGGATGCGCCGACGACGGCGAGGACGCGCCATCCGTTGGCGTCCGCATGCGCGCGCGACGTGAGCACGACGGCGGATGCGCCGTCGGAGATCTGCGACGAGTTGCCGGCCGTGATCGAGCCGCCCTCGGCGAAGGCGGGGCGGAGCTTCGACAGGCTCTCGACCGTCGTGTCGGGGCGGACGCCCTCGTCGGTCGTGAGGAAGACCGGCTCGCCGCGGCGCTGCGGGATCTCCACCGAGACGATCTCGTCGGTGAAGACGCCGGCGTCGGTCGCCGCGGCCGCGCGCTGGTGCGACAGTGCGGCGACGGTGTCCTGGTCTTCGCGGGTGACCTCGTAGGCCGGATTGAGGCGCTCGGTCGATGCGCCCATGCTCTCGCGGTCGTACGCGTCGGTGAGCCCGTCGTACGCCATGTGGTCGAGGACCTCGATCGTGCCGTACGCCCAGCCCTCGCGGGAGCCCATCATGAGATGCGGCGCGCGCGTCATCGACTCCATGCCGGCCGCGACGACGACGGATGCGTCACCGAGGCGGATCATGCGGGCGCCGTCGATGATCGCGGTGAGGCCGGAGAGGCAGACCTTGTTGATGGATGCCGCGGGCACATCCCACCCGATCCCGGCGCCGATCGCGGCCTGGCGGGCGGGGTTCTGTCCGGCACCCGCCGGCAGGACCTGCCCGACGAGCACCTGGTCCACCGCATCCGCCGGGATGCCCGCCTTCTCGAGGGCGCCCTTGATGGCGATGCTGCCGAGCTGGACCGCGGTCAACGGTGCCAGCTGGCCCTTGAGGCGGCCCTGCGGCGTGCGGGCGGCTGCGACGATGACGACGTCGTCCATGTTCATGAAATCCATTCTCGTTGCTGTTGTGCTGGGGGGCTCGGCTCAGACCGCGATCGTGAGCGGCGGTTCCGTGGCGGCGACGACCTCGTCGACCGTCACCCCGGGCGCGAGTTCGACGAGCACGAGCCCGTCGGATGTGACGTCGATGACCGCCAGGTCGGTGATGATGCGGTCGACGACGCCGCGTCCGGTCAGCGGCAGGCTGCAGGCATCCACGATCTTCGGCGTGCCGTCTTTCGCGACGTGCTCCATCAGCACGATGACGCGGCCGGCGCCGTGGACGAGGTCCATCGCGCCGCCGGGGCCCTTGACCATCTTGCCCGGGATCATCCAGTTCGCGAGATCTCCCGCGGCCGACACCTGCATGGCGCCGAGGATGGCGGCGTCGATCTTGCCGCCGCGGATCATGCCGAAGCTGAGCGCCGAATCGAAGAACGCCGCACCCGGAAGCGTCGTGACGGTCTCCTTGCCGGCGTTGATGAGGTCGGGGTCGACGTGCTCCTCGGCGGGGTACGGGCCGACGCCGAGGAGGCCGTTCTCGGACTGCAGCACGACGGTGACGCCAGCGGGCACGTAGTTCGGGACGAGAGTGGGCAGGCCGATGCCCAGGTTCACGTACGAGCCGTCGGCGAGCTCGCGCGCAGCGCGCGCGGCCATCTCCGTGCGGGTGAGCGCCATGGTCATGCTCCTTCCGGGCCGGCGGCCGGCGCGGCGACCGTGCGGCGCTCGATGCGCTTCTCGATGTCCGGCCCCACCTCGACGATCCGGTGGACGTACACGCCGGGAAGGTGGATGCGGTCGGGGTCCAGCTCCCCCGGCTCGACGAGCCGCTCGACCTGCGCGATGCACACGCGCCCGGCCATCGCGGCGAGCGGGTTGAAGTTGCGCGCGGCCTTGTTGAAGATCAGGTTGCCGTGGCGGTCGCCCACGGCGGCGTGCACGAGGGCGAAGTCGGTCGTGATGGCCTCCTCGAGCACGTAGTCGCGCCCGCCGAACGAGCGGACGTCCTTCGCGGGCGAGGCGACGGCGATGGTGCCGTCGGGGGCGTAGCGGCGCGGGAGCCCGCCCTCCGCGACCTGGGTGCCGACACCGGTCTGCGTGTAGAAGGCGGCGATCCCGGAGCCCCCGGCGCGCAGCTTCTCGGCCAGCGTTCCCTGGGGCGTGAGCTCGAGTTCGAGGTCGCCCTCGAGGAACTGGCGCTCGAACTCCTTGTTCTCGCCCACGTACGACGAGGTCATCTTGCGGATGCGGCCGGCGTTGAGGAGCACGCCGAGACCCCAGTCGTCCACTCCGCAGTTGTTGCTGACGATGCCGAGGTCGGTCGTCCCCTGTGCGAGGAGCGCCTCGATGAGGATCATCGGATTGCCCGAGAGGCCGAATCCGCCGACGGCGAGACTCGCGCCGTCCGCGATGTCGGCGACCGCCTCCGCGGCGCTCGCCACCTGCTTGTCGATCAAGGCCACTCCTTCGTGTCGCGCGTGTGCAGAACTCCTCCGATTCTCGGCTCCGGCGGCCGTCTCGGCGGCTCCGCGCCGATCCCGTTCGGAACTGAGGAGTTCGTGCTCTCGATCCTCTTGGCAGGCGGTTTCGCCGCGCCACCCCGCGCTTGCCATGTGGAGCACACCGCGGATATCGTCCACATCGTGGACAGTTCCCGATCCGTACCCGGCGCCCAGGCGATCGCCAGGGCGGCTGCGCTCCTGAGGCTCGTCACCGCGGCGGGAAGCAGCGGGGCGGCGACGACTGAACTCGCAGCGCGCACCGGGCTGACGAGGCCGACGGCCCATCGGCTGCTCACGGCGCTCCGGCGCGAGGGTCTCGTCGATCAGGATGAGGAGTCCGGGCGGTGGATGCCGGGGCCGGAGCTGTACCTCATGGGCAATGTCGCCGCAGCCCGATACGACATCACCGACGTCGCGCGCGACATCGTGCGGTCGCTCGCCGTCCGCACGGAGGAGAGCGCGTTCCTCTCCGTGCGCCGCGGCGACGAGACCGTGTGCCTGCTCAGCGAGCAGGGCAGCTTCCCGATCCGCTCCTTCGTCCTGTCGGAGGGCGTGCGCTTCCCGCTCGGCGTCGCGTCGGCGGGGCTCGCCATCCTCTCCTTCCTGCCGGACCACGATGTGGACGCCTATTTCGAGCGCCACCCGGATCTCGCCGAACGGTGGGGCGAACCGCACGCCGAACCGCGCCTGCGCGCGCGCCTGCGCGAGACGAAGGCCCGCGGCTTCGCCCTCAATCCCGGGCTCATCGTCGAGGGCTCCTACGGGATGGGCGCCGCCGTCTTCACCCGCGAGGGGCACCCGCAGTGGGCGCTGAGCCTCACCGGGGTGCAGTTCCGGTTCGGACCGGACCGCCTCGCGGATCTCGGGCGTACGCTGCTCGCGCACGCCCACCAGCTCACCGCGCGCGTGGCCTCCCGATCGAGTCGCTGATCAGGAGGCGTCTTCGAGCGCGTCGAGCACGGCGCGCGAGACGACTGCGGCGCCGGCATCCGTCATCACGATCGTGTAGTGGTTGAAGCCGTCGATCCGTTCGTGATGGATGCGAGGATGCTGCGGCAGCACCTGCGCGAGCCGCTCGGGCGAGTAGAGCCCGGGCGGCTCCGCGGCGAGACCCCGGGGAACCGTCAGCAGGCGGGCGTCGTGCGCGAGCGCAGCCAATGCGTCCGGCACCACCGTCGTCGTCGTCATGTCGACGTTGTCCTCGGCGACGGTCTCGAACCGCGTCGCGGGGCGCAGCGCACCCGCGCCATCGTCGACGAGGTCGTACGCGAAGTACTCGTCGAGGAGGGGCGACCACGGTCCGTCGAAGGCCGGATGAGCGTGCCAGAAGCCGAGGTAGTCGTCCGTCGTCGCGAACCGCATGGACAGCCGCTCGCCGGTCGGACCGAGGACGTGGGCGACGGTCTCCTCCGGCGTCATCCCCGCGGGCACCTCGAGCGGGATGCCCCCGTCGACGAGCACGAGCTCCGACACTCGCTCCGGGTGCCGCTGCGCGAACACGAGAGCGACGAAGCCGCCCATCGAGTGGCCCACCACCAGGGTCCTATCGACGCCGACTGCGGCGAGGACCGCGGCGAGATCGTCCGCGTGGGCGATCATGCCCGCAGGGCCGGCGACGCCCGCGCTGCGCCCCCGGCCGCGCAGATCCGGGGCGATGAGCCGCACGCCGGGAAGCTGCTCCGCCACCCACGACCACGCGAGGTGCGAAGAGGTCACGCCGTGGATGAGGAGGGCCGTCGGCGCGCCGGGCTCGGCTTCCCACACGGCGACGCGCAGGTCTCCGCCGCGCACCGGGAGGTCGAGGAGTGCAGGCGCCGCCCGCTTCACCGCGCTGTCCATCCGCCGTCCATCGTGTAGGAGGCGCCGGTGACCATGCCGGCGGAATCCGACACGAGCCAGCCCGCGAGCGACGCGACCTCCTCCGGCTCGATGAGCCGTTTGATCGCGGTCTCGGTGAGCATGATCTTCTCGACGACCTCGCCCTCCGGGATGCCGTGCACGACCGCCTGGTCGGCGATCTGCTTCTCGACGAGCGGCGTGCGCACGTAGGCGGGGTTGATGCAGTTGCTCGTGACGCCGTGCGGGCCGCCTTCGAGAGCGGTGACCTTCGACAGGCCCTCCAGCCCGTGCTTGGCGGCGACGTACGCCGACTTGAAGGCGCTGGCGCGCAGCCCGTGCGCGCTCGAGATGTTGACGATGCGCCCCCAGCCGCGCTCGTACATCTTCGGGAGCGCGGCCCGAGTGAGCAGGAACGGGCTTTCCAGCATGAGCCGCAGCATGAAGCGGAACGTGTCGGGCTCGAAGTCGACGATCGGGGCGACGCGCTGGATGCCCGCGTTGTTGACCAGGATGTCGACATCCAGGTCCAGGTCGTCGAGCGCGGTCGTCTCGGCGAGGTCCACGATCCACGGCTCGCCGCCGAGTTCCGACGCCACCGCATCCGCCGCCGCACCGTCCCGATCGGCGATGACGACGTGCGCTCCGCGCCCCGCGAACTCGCGCGCGCAGGCGAGCCCGATGCCGCTCGCACCGCCCGTGACGAGGGCGCGGCGGCCTTGGAGGTCCTGATCGGTCACGATCGTCCGTCTTCCGTGTCGTGCGTCCGCGGAGCGAGCGCGTTGTCGATGAAAAGCATCATGTGGTCGAAGACATCCACCGGCATCTCCGCCGGAGCACGGCCCTCGGCATCCCGATCCCACAGCAGGAACCGCATGCCGATGAGCTCGCCCATGCCCATGAGCGCCCACGCGGTCACGGCGGGATCCAGTCGGCGGTCGACGTCGCCGACCGCCTGCGCGGCGGCGAGCCCTCGCTCGTACCCGTCGACGATGCGCGTGTAGTGCTGACGCAGTGTCTCCGGGGAGACGAACTCGGCCTCGCGCACGACCCGGTACAGGGCGGGGTGCTCGGCGGTGAAGCGGAAGAACCCCGCGAATCCCGCGCGCTCGGCGTCGAGCCTCGAGCCGGCGGCATCCATCTCCTCGGCCATCGCATGCCGGACGCGCTGGTTGAGGTCCAGCACGAGCGACTCGAAGATCGACTGCTTGCTGTCGAAGTACAGGTAGAACGTCCCGAGGCCGATGCCCGCGCGCTCCGTGATCTTCACGATGGACGCCTCGTGGTAGCCCTGCTCCGCGAAGACGGCCTCGGCCGCCTCCAGCAGTCGGCGCCGCGTGGCCTCACCGCGCTTCGTGAGCGGCCGGCCGGTGGCCGGCGACACATTCTCGGTCCCCTCGACGATGTCAGGCGAGATGCTCATGATCGCCCGTTCCCCTCCCCCTCGGACGCCGCAGCGCCTTCTTTCACGAACCCCGCGTCTCGCGTCGCGCGATCGCGCAGCCGCGCTCGCGCCAGCTTGCCGATCCCGGACAGCGGCAGCTCGTCGACCCGCTCGATGCGAACCGGCAGCTTGTAGGCCGCGAGGTGGCGCCGCGCGTGCGCGTACAGCTCGTCGTCGGACGCGGCGGTCCCCGCCCGCAGCACGACGAACGCGACGCCGCGCTCGCCCCACACCGGATCCGGCACCCCGACGACAGCCGCCGCTTCCACCAGCGGGTGGCGGCACAGGGCGCGCTCCACCTCCGCCGGGGCGACGTTCTCCCCACCGGAGATGTAGATGTCCTTCAGCCGATCGACGACGTGGAATCCGCCGTCGGAATCGCGGTGCACGAGGTCGCCGGTGCGCAGCCACTCGCCGCGCATCGCGCGTGCCGTGGCATCCGGGTCACCGAGGTAGCCGGCGAAGACGCTCGGTCCGCGCACCCACAGCTCGCCGGTCGCCTCGTCATCCAGCGGCAGCGTCGTCTCCGGGTCGGCGACCAGGACGTCGACGTGGGGATACGGACGCAGCGCGGTCGCTCGCTGGTCGGGGATCGTGGAGAGCACGTTGGGGCCCGCCTCGGTCAGTCCGTATCCCTGCACGAGACCGACCCCGCGAGCGGCCCACGCGTCGGCCAGCTCGTGCGAGATCGTGGAGCCGCCGACTTGCGCGAGTCGCAGAGACGACAGATCGGATGCGGCGAAGCCGGGGTCGTCGGCGAGGAGACGATACTGCGTCGGCACGGCCATCATCGCCGTCACCCCGCGGTCGGCGATGAGCTGGAGCACGCGCGCGGACTGGAAGGACCGCTCCAGCACGACCGTGGCGCCGACCGCCCACGCGAGCAGCGGCTGCACGTTCCACGCCGCGACGTGGAACTGCGGCAGGACGCACAGCACGACGTCGCGAGAGGTCAGCTGTGCGACCCCCGCGAGCGCGAGGTTGTTCCAGAAGCAGTTGGCGTGCGTGAGCATGACGCCCTTCGCGGCGCTCTCACTGCCGGAGGTGTGGATGACGAGCGCCACGTCGTCGTCGCGGACGGCCCGCGGCTCGCGCCGGGCGGCGGCACGGCGCACATGCGCCTCCACGCCGGTCGCCCCGAGCTCGACGAGCGGAGCCCGGAGGGTTCCGCCGTCCGCCGCGACCGCGCGCACGGCGTCCGCGGCGAGCGTCCCATACTCGTCCTCGTAAAGCACCAGTGCGGGCGACGAGCGCACGAGCAGATCGGCGAGCTCACCGGGCGTCAGCCGCCAGGACAACGGTACGAAGGCGATGCCCGCCGCGGCGCAGGCGAGGAAGGCGACGATGTGATCGATCGAGTTGCCCGACACGGTGCACACGCGGTCGCCGGGACCATATCCCGCGGAACGCAGACGAGCGGTCAGCCGCGCGATGCGGGCGTGGAGGGCGCCATAGGAGATCGTCACTCCGCGGTCGTCGACGGCGATCGCGTCGGCGGACGCTGCGGCGCGGTCGGCGAGCCACCTGCCGAGCGTGTGCGGTTCGTCTCGCGTCGTCACAGCCGCGCCCCCTCCACCGCGTCGATCTCGTCGTCCATGTCGTCCATCGCCTCGGCGGGGGCCGTGACGCTCGTGGTCGTCCGCCGTCGGCGCACGAGGTTCTCGGCGGTGCCCGCGATCCCGCCCGGCAGGAACATGACGACCAGGATGAAGAGTACGCCCAGGAGGAACAGCGGCTCCGACAGCGGCACGCGCAGCACGTCCGGCAGCCCGGCGATGACGTCCGAGCGGGCGAGCACCGTCAGCCGCTGGTCGAGCAGTGTGTACAGCACGCCGCCGACCACGGCACCCCATCGGTAGCCGACGCCGCCGAGGACCACCATGACGAGGATCGTGATGGTGAGATCCGCCGAGACGGCCGACGGCTGCGTCCCCGACTGCAGGAGCATGTACGCGACACCGGCGAGCGCCGCGCATCCCGCCGCGACGACGAACACGATGAGCTTCACGACATACGGACGGAGGCCCAGCACCTGCACCCGGAGCTCGTTCTCCCGCGTCGCCCGCGCGAGGTGGCCGAGGCGCGAGGTGTCGACCCACAGCACGACGAGGTACACGAGCACGACGACGACGAGCGCGAACCAGTAGAGGTTGCGCGTGTTGAGCACGCCGACGAGCCAGTCCGGCACGAGCGCGGCCGGCAGCGACAGCCCCTCCTCGCCGCCGGTGACCCCCTGGTTGCGCCGGACGAGGACCGAACCCGCCTGCGCGAACGCGAGGGTCACCATCGCGAACGGGATGCCGGAGACCCGCATGCTGATCGCTCCCGTGATGAGCGCGATCACGAGCCCGCCGAGGAGTGCGATCAGGATGCCGGGCCACAGCGGCACGTGCAGGTACTGCAGCGCGAGACCCAGCCCGTAGGCGCCGGCGCCGAACGACAGCGCGTGGCCGAAGGACAGCATCCCCGCCGTTCCCAGCATCAGGTTGTAGGAGAGCGCGAGCGCCGCGAACACCATGCACAACGACATGAGCGCGAGGCTGCCGGGCATGTACGTGGCTCCGGGCAGGACGCCCGGCAGCGAGATGTTCAGCAGCGGCAGCAGTGCCAAGACGACCACGACCAGGATGCCGACGATCAGCGGCGCGAACGCCTTCACGCGGTTCATGCGCGCCTCCCGAGAAGTCCGGTCGGTCGCACGAGCAGCACGACCGCGAGCAGCGCCACGGCGATGAAGTCGCCGGTGCCGCCGAGGAAGAAGTTCGCGAACTGCTGGAGGACCGCGACGAGGACGGATGCGATGGCCGCTCCGGCGAGCGAGCCGAGGCCGCCGACGACCGTGACGATGAACGCGAAGATGAGGAGGGTCTGCCCGAGGGTCGAGGAGACGTAGCCGGAGTAGTGCGCGGCGAGGACTCCCCCGATGCCCGCGGCGGCACCGCCGATGGCGAACACGAGGGTGAAGGACGTCCGCACGTCGATGCCGAGCGCGGTCACCATCGCGCGGTTCTCGACGCCCGCGCGGATGATCATCCCGTAGCGGGTGCGCTTGAGGAACAGCACGAGGGCTCCCAGGACGAGCGCCGCCGCGAGGATCAGCACCCAGTACACGTTCGGGATCTTGGCCCCGAGGATGTCCGTCGTCTCCACGAGCCACGCGGGCCCGCGGATGTAGATCGGGTCGGTGCCCCAGATCCCGGAGAAGAGGGCGGTCGCGGCGAACGCGAGGCCCACCGTGACGAGGACCTGCTCGATGTGGCGCTCGTACAGCGGCCGGATGAGGACGAGCTCCGTGAGGGCGGCGAAGACCGCCCCGACGAGCGCGCCCACGACGATGGAGGCGACGAACCCGCCCCAGGATGCCGTGTCCAGTCGCTGCGCCACCGCCCAGCCGATGAGCGCGCTCAGCGTGAGGAAGGCGCCGTGGGCGAAGTTCAGGACGTGCATGAGCCCGTAGATGAGGCTCAGCCCGGAGGCGACGAGGAAGTACAGCGCACCGAGCCCGATGCCGGTGAAGAGGACGAGGACGATGCTGCTCATGCGTGGGCCTCCGCGTGGACGCCGAGAAGGCGGCGGGTGAGCTCGGGATCGTCGAG
This sequence comes from Microbacterium candidum, assembly GCF_030315975.1. Classification (GTDB taxonomy): domain Bacteria; phylum Actinomycetota; class Actinomycetes; order Actinomycetales; family Microbacteriaceae; genus Microbacterium; species Microbacterium candidum. The sequence goes on from NZ_JASXSZ010000003.1 coordinate 634,359, forward strand.
GAGGTCCGCGGCGCGGCCCGCGTGGGCGACACGCCCGCCGACGATGACGACGGCGTCTCCGGCGAGGCGGCGGACGACCTCGAGGTTCTGTTCGACGAGGAGGATCGGCACGGTGCGCGCGGCCTCCGCGAGCGCATCCGCGACCTCGGTGACGATCTTCGGTGCGAGACCCTTCGTGGGCTCGTCGACGAGCAGGATGCGGTTGTCGTTGAGGAGCGCGCGTGCGACCGACACCATCTGCTGCTGTCCACCGGAGAGCGTGCCCGCGAGCTGGCTGCGGCGGCGCACGAGGTCGGGGAACAGCGCGTCGACGAGTTCGCGGTTCGTGCGCGGACCGCGCTCGGCGAGCGCCAGGTTCTCGGCGACGGTCAGGGTGGCGAAGACCTCGCGGTCCTCCGGCACGTAGCCCACGCCCCGACGGGCGACGCGATGGGGCGGAAGCGCGTCGATGCGCTCGCCGTCGAGGCGGATCTCGCCGGTACGCGGGATGAGGCCCATGATCGCCCGCAGCGTCGAGGTCTTGCCCACGCCGTTGCGGCCGAGGACGGCTGTGATGCCGTGCGCAGGCACGGAGAACGTGACGTCCTCCACGACCTGCTGACCGCCGATGCTCGCCTGCAGATGGGTGACCTCGAGGACGGCGGTCACGCGGCGCTCCCGAGATACGCGCTCTGCACGAGCGGGTTCTCCATGATCCGGCGAGGCTCGTCGAACGCGATGATCGAGCCCGAGTACATCACGGCGACGTTCTCGACGATGCCGAGGAGCACGTCGATGTGGTGCTCCACCATCAGCACGGTGCATCCGGTGCGATCGTGGAGCTCCCGGATGCGGCGGGCGAGGCCCGCGACATCCCCCGACGCCACCCCCGCCATCGGCTCGTCGAGGAGCACCGTCCTCGCGTCGGTCGCGAGAAGCACGGCGATCTCGAGCTTGCGCTTGTCGCCGTGCGAGATGCCGCCCGCGGGCATGTCCGCCACATGTGCGAGGCCGACCTCGGCGAGGGCGTCGCGAGCCCGCGCTGTCGCCGCATCCGTCGCCCGCGGGCGCTGCAGCAGCGCGTAGGGGCGGCCGTGCGCCGCCTGCGAGGCGAGTCGCACATTCTCGAAGACGGTCAGCTTGGGGAACAGGCTCGAGGTCTGGAACGTGCGCCCCAGCCCCGCCCTGGCGCGCTCCGCGACCGGCATCCGGGTGATGTCGACGCCGTCGAGCTCGATCCGGCCGGCGGTCGGCTTGACGATCCCGGAGACGGCGTTGAACAGCGTCGTCTTGCCGGCACCGTTCGGGCCGATCACGCCGACCAGCGAACCTGAGGCCACTTCGAGATCGACGGCGTCGAGGATCGTCGCGCCGCCGATCGTCAGTCCGAGGCCGCTGATGCGCAGCGCGGGCGGGGTGGGGGTGCTCATCGTGTCGTGTGCTCGCCGTCGGTCACTTGGCCGGCGTCTCGGCGGGGGCGACCTCGTCGGCGGGAACGACCTTGACGAGCTTCGGCACGAACGTGCTGCCGGAGGGCTCGAGCTGCACCTGGTACATCTCCTGCAGCAGAGCGTGGTCGGACGCGCGCACGGTCGTCTTCCCCTTGGGTCCGTCGAACGACCAGCCCTCGAGGGCCTTGACCATGGCGTCGACGTCGCCCTTGCCCTTGTCGACCGCGTGCACGAGCATGAGCGCCGCGTTGAAGCCGTCCGGGCTGAACAGATCGGGGGTGCCGCCCTCCTTCTCGATGAGCGAGATCATCTTCTTGTTCACGGCGTGCGTGTTTGCACCGGGGAAGTAATGGTTCAGGAACTTGATCTTGGTGGATGCTTCGCCGTAGGCGCCGAAGGTCGCGGCGTCGCCGAGGCCTGTGACGACGGGGACTCCGTCGAGCACGCCCTGCTGGCTGAGCGCCTGCCACATCGCACCTGTCGTCGCTCCCGCCCACGCGACGAAGACGAGGTCAGGCTTGGCCTGCAGCACCTGCTGGGCGAACGGCGTGAACTCGGTGGCGTCCTCGGGGACCAGGATCGGCGTCACCGTCGCGCCCTTCGCGCCGAGGTTCGCCTTCACCGCCGCGGCGTTGCCCTGTCCGAACGCGTTGTTCTGCGCGAACACCGCGATGTTCTTGCCCGAGACGTCGGTCAGGAAGCTTCCCGCCGTGGCGACGTCCTGCGAGCTCTGCCGGCCGGAACGGAACGTGTGCTTGTTGATGCCCGTCAGGGTGTCCGCGGCGGCCGGCCCCGAGATGAACAGCACCTTGTTCTGGGCGGCCTGCTCCGCGAGCGCCGCCGCGACCCCGGACGAGGCGCTGCCGAGCAGCACGTTCACGCCCTGGCCGACGAGGTCCTTCGCCGCGGTGACGGCGGTGTCGGGGTTGCCGGCGTCATCCCGGTAATCGACGGTGATCTTCGTGCCGCCGACCTCGCCGGTGCCGTCTGTCGCATAGTCGAGCCCTGCCTTGAATCCCGCGAGGTACTCCTTGCCGTAGCCGGCGAGCGGCCCCGTCTCGCTCGTGATCATGCCGACCGTGACGGACGACGGACCCGATTCCGACGGGCCGCTCGCTCCCGGCGCCGTGGGAGCGCACGCGGCGAGGGCCACGGCGGCTGTCGCGACGACCGCGGCGGCGGCCCACTTCTTCGAAACGCGCATCTTCAGCCTTTCACCTTTGGAAGACATTTATGAAACCCGATTCAGGTTCTAGGTTTCAAAGTAGGTGACGCCTCGGACGCTGTCAAACCCTCGGGCTTTCCGAATTACATACCAAAGGTATATACTTTGGGTATGAGCAAGGCAGATGATCTCTACGCGATCGTCAGCGCGGCCCACGCCCTCACCCGCATCGCCGCCGCACAGCGCCAGAACGACGCCCCCGCAGCCCAGTGGCGCGCGCTCAAGGTGCTCGAGCACGAGGGGCCGCAGCGCATCGGCGGCCTCGCCGCCGCGTGCCGGACGACCCAGCCCGGCATGACGCGCCTCGTCGGCCAGCTCGCCGAGGAAGGCCTCGTCACTCGCACGAGCGACCCGGACGACTCGCGCGCCACCGTCGTGACGATCACGGATGCCGGCATCCGCGCCTTCGCGGACTGGAAGGCCGAACTCAGCGCGACCCTCGAACCCCTCTTCGCCGATCTCGGCGACGACGAGTGGGCGGCCCTCTCACAGGCGGCCCGCATCCTCACATCCCGAACCACCCCCCTGGAGGCACCCGCCCGATGAACGCTCCCGCTCCCGCATCCCCCTGGCGTCAGCCGGCCCAGGTCTGGGCCGTCGCCTTCGCCTGCGTCGTCGCCTTCATGGGCATCGGCCTCGTCGACCCGATCCTCCCCGCCATCGCCGAGTCGCTCAATGCGACGCCCGTGCAGACCGAGCTGCTGTTCACGAGCTACCTCGCCATCACCGGCCTCGCGATGCTCGTGACGAGCTGGATCTCGAGCCGCATCGGCGCGAAGGCGACGCTCCTCGTGGGCCTCGCCCTGATCGTCGTGTTCGCGCTCCTGTGCGCCCTGAGCGGCAGCGTCGACGCGATCATCGGATTCCGTGCCGGCTGGGGGCTCGGCAACGCGCTGTTCATCTCGACGGCTCTCGCGACGATCGTGGGAGCCGCCAGCGGCGGCAGCGGTTCCGCGATCGTGCTGTACGAGGCCGCGCTCGGTCTCGGCATCGCGATCGGCCCTCTCCTCGGCGGCCTCCTCGGCGAGGTGAGCTGGCGCGGCCCGTTCTTCGGCGTCGTCGTGCTCATGGCGATCGCCTTCGTCGCCGTCGCCGTGCTGCTGCGCGGCCCTGGCGAGAAGCGCGAGCCGGTGCCGTTCTCGGCACCGTTCAAGGCGCTGCGCATCCCCGCCCTCGCGGTCCTCGCGATCGCCGCCCTCTTCTACAACATCGGCTTCTTCGTCCTGCTGGCGTTCTCACCGTTCCCGCTCGGGTTCAGTGCGATGGGCATCGGTCTCACGTTCTTCGGCTGGGGCGTCGCCCTCGCGATCACGAGCGTCTGGGTCGCCCCGTGGCTGCTGCGGCACTTCCGCCGCACGACCGTGATGCTCTTCGTCCTGCCGCTGCTCGCGATCGACCTCATCGTCGCCGGATTCCTCGTCGCCAGCCAGGTCGCCCTCGTCGTGTGCATCATCGTCGGCGGTCTCCTGCTCGGCGTCATGAACACAGTCCTCACCGAGTCCGTGATGGAGTCGACCGACCTCCCCCGGTCGGTCGCATCGTCGTCGTACTCCGCCGTCCGCTTCCTCGGCGGCGCGGCCGCCCCGCCCATCGCGGCCGCCCTGTGGCACGCGTACGGCCCGACCGTGCCGTACCTGTTCGCCGGCGCGTCCGTCCTCATCGCGACGCTGACGATCGCGATCGGCCGCCGCGCGCTCACCCGCGTGGACGAGCACGAGGCGGACATCGAGGAGGAGGCATCGGCCGTCCTCATCGGCGACGCCGCCTGAGCCGGCTCGTCGTCAGGAGCCCGCATCCGCAAGGGTGCGGGCTCTTCTCATTCCTCGGGGTCCGTGTTGAAGCGCTCCAGCAGATCGGCGAAGCGCGCGACGTCCGCGTCAGGCCACGCGCGCATCCGCTCGTCGATGATCGAGAGCATCGAGTCGTCGCTCCCCTCGAGGAGCGCCGCGCCCCGTGCGGTCACGGACAGCGGCTGCCCCCGGCGAGAGACTGCCGCGCCGTCGGCGTCCGCGACCAGACCGCGCTCGATGAGCCCGGCGAGCTGGCGCGACACGGTGGACCGGTTCAGCTGGAACTGATCGGCGATGTCGATCGCGCGCTCCCCCGGATGTGCGGCGAGGTGCGCGAGAAGCGATTCCTCGACGCGGGACAGCGTCGACCGCGCCTGCCGGCGGACGCTGCCGCGGCGCGCGATCGTGATGAGCGCCGTGTGGACACGGCCGACGACATCGGAGCGGTCCGGGCGCGACATGTCAGCAGCCTAGAACAGTGAGTTTCATAATGCAACACTCTGTTATGATGCATAGTGCAACATAGACCGACCAGAGAGGCATGATGACGACGACCGCACACCCCGTTCCCCTCCCCGAGCTGCGACGCATCCCGGCCGCCGCCCCGGCACGCCGCATGGCTTGGCCCGCCGCCTCCTCGTGGGGTTCGATCGCGCGCCACCTGATGATCCCGCTCTTCCTCGCCCTCGGCATGGCGTTCGCGTACATGGGGGCGTTCCACGCCCCCGCGCCGCACGGGATGCCGGTCGCCGTCGTCGGAAGCGGACCCGAGGCGCAGGTCTTCGCGCAGACGCTCAACGACAAGGGCGACGGAAAGCTCGCCGTGACGACCGTGGCTTCGGAATCCACCGCCCGCCGGCAGATCCTCGACCAGAAGATCGCCGCAGCGTTCCAGGTCGACGCCTCCGGCGCCACCCTCTATGTGTCGCACGCCGCCTCCGAGGCGGGAGCGGCAACGGCGCAGGCGCTGTTCCAGCCGATCGCGTACGACCAGCACCTGCCGCTGCAGGTCGTCGACGTGCGGTCCGGCACCGCGCAGGACCCCGCCGGCCAGTCCCTCTTCTTCCTCCTCATCGCCATCACGGTCGGCGCGTACGCGAGCTCGGTCGCCATCTCGGCGAGCGCGTCGAAGCTCGGTGTCCTGTGGCGGATCGGGATCGGCGCGGCCGTCGGCTTCGTCGTCGCCGCGGCCGCGGTCGTCATCGCCGGCGGCGTCTACCACGCATTGAACGGCAACGAGTGGCTCATCTGGCTGCTCGCCGGCCTCTACGCCTTCGGCATCATCACGATCGGCATCGGCCTGCACCCGTTCCTGCGCGGCTGGACGACCCCGACCCTCACGGCCCTGTTCGTGATGCTCAACGTCACCAGCGCGGGCGGCGTCTACCCGTCCTACCTCGAGCCGGCCTTCTTCGCCGGCCTCACGACCTTCTGGAACGGCGCGGCATGGCTCGACGCGGCGCGCATGCTGACGTATTTCCCCGGCCAGAGCATCGGCTTCGATGCGCTGCGCCTGTCGCTGTGGGCCGTTGCCGGCGTCGCCCTCGTCATCGTCGGCCACCTCGCCACGCGAAGCCGGCGGGTGCTCGCGGACGAGACGATCGCCGCGACCGCGGAAGAGGAGGAGCTGGTCGTCGCCGGCTGAATCGCGGTGGCCGGGAAGGGAATCACCGCGCCGGCCACGAGCCCTGCCAGGGCCTGGGAGAATCGAGAGATGCGCACCACGATCCAGTCGATCCGCACGGCATATGAGGCCGGAGAGCGGTTCGCGATGGTCACCGCCTACGACTACACGAGCGCGCAGTTCGTCGATCGCAGCAGCGTCCCGCTGATCCTCGTGGGCGACTCGCTCGGGATGGTCGTGCAGGGCAACGACTCCACGCTGCCCGTGACGGTCGACGACATGATCTACCACACCCGCATGGTGGTCCGCGGAAACTCGAACGCGCTCGTCGTCGGCGACCTCCCGTTCGGGGTGACCGCCATCGACGACGACGCCGTGCGCGCCGCGGTGCGGCTCATGCAGCAGGGCGGATGCCAGTCGGTCAAGCTCGAAGGCGGAACCTCGGTCGCGGCCCTCATCCGCAGGCTGGTGGACGTCGGCATCCCGGTCATGGGCCACGTGGGCTTCACTCCTCAGTCGGTGCACGCGCTCGGCACGCGCGTACAGGGACGCGACGAGGCGAACGCGCGCCGCATCCTCGAGGACGCGCTCGCCGTCCAGGAGGCGGGCGCCTGGGCGGTCGTGCTCGAGCTCGTTCCGGCGGAGCTCGCGGCCGCGATCACCGAGCGTCTGTCGATCCCGACGATCGGCATCGGCGCGGGAGCGGGATGCAGCGGCCAGGTGCAGGTGTGGCACGACCTCCTCGGGCTGTACGAGGACTTCGTGCCGCGTCACGCGCGCCGGTTCCGCTCCCTCGGCGCAGAGACGGTCGCCGCTCTCGACGAGTACGCGGCCGCGGTGTCCGACGGCTCGTTCCCCGGCCCGGAGAACGCCAGCACGATGGATGCGGCCACCCTCGCGCGCGCCCTGGACGACGAATGACCGCTGCCATCGACCGCGTGGCGCTCATCACCGGCGCGCGCACCGGCATCGGTCTCGCGACCGCGCGCCACCTGGCGCGACGCGGCGCGCACGTCCTCATCGGCGGACGGGATGCGGCGACCCTCCAGCCCGTCGTCGACGCCCTCCGGGCCGACGGCCTCGCCGCCGACGCCTTCCCGGCCGATGTCACCGACCCGGTCGCGCTGGCGGGCGCGTTCGCCCAGGCCGCCGACGCGGGGCTCGTCCCTCGCATCCTCGTCAATAACGTGGGCATGCGCGACCGACGCGGCGTCCGCGAGATGGACACTCCCGGGTTCGCGGCGCTCGTGCAGGCCGACCTCGTCTCCGCCTACGACGTCGTCCGCGGGTTCCTCGCCCTGCACGGCGATCAGCCGGGCGGCTCCATCGTGAACGTGTCGTCGATCGCCGCCTCCATCGGGCGGGCCGGAGACGTCGCGTACGCGGCGGCCAAGGCGGGCCTCGAGGGCATGACCCGATCGCTCGCCGCGGAGCTCGGACCGCAGGGCTACCGCGTCAACGCCGTCGCGCCGGGGACGATCGCGACCGAGGCGAACGACGACCTCATGGTCGATGCCCGCATGTCGGAGGTCGTCCGCACCCGCACGTCCCTCGGCCGCTGGGGGCGCCCCGAGGAGGTCGCGGCGCTCATCGCGTTCCTCGCCTCGGACGAAGCATCCTTCATCACCGGTCAGACCGTCGCGGTCGACGGCGGGCTCACGAAGCTCTTCTGACCCGCCGGGACGGCCATCGACCGTCTGTCAGTCGTCGGAGAGCACAGCGTTGTCGATGAGACGCACGTCCCCGACCCGCGCAGCGACGATCGCCAGCGTGCCCGGAACGATCGCGTCCAGCGGCTCGAACGTCACGGGATCGACGACGGCCCAGTATTCGACCGATGCCCCGGCGTCGGACAGGATGCGGCTCGCCTCGGCCGCGAGCACGGCCGTGTCGGTCTCGCCTTCCGTGACGCGCCGGCGGGCGCCGGCGAGACTCCGGCTGAGGGACAGCGCGGCTTCGCGATCGTCGGCCGAGAGTCGGACGTTGCGGCTCGACAGCGCCAGTCCGTCCGCGTCGCGCACGGTCGGCAGCGAGCGGATCCGGGTCGGCAGATTGAGGTCCGTCGCGAATCGGCGGACGACGGCGACCTGCTGCGCGTCCTTCTGCCCGAAGTAGGCCGTGTCGGCGCCGACAGCAGAGAGCAGCTTCGTCACGACCACGGCGACGCCGTCGAAGTGCGCAGCGCCGCGGGACGCCCCCTCCCAGCGCTCGGTGACGCCGGTGACGTGCACGGAGGTGGAGAAGCCGGCGGGATACATCTCGCCCGCGGACGGTGCGAAGACCGCGGTCGCACCGGCAGAGCGGGCAAGCTCGACATCGCGCTCCTCGGTGCGCGGATATGAGGCGAGATCCGCCGGATCGTTGAACTGCGTCGGATTGACGAAGATCGAGACGACGACCTCGCCGTTCTCGGCGGCCGCCCCTCGGATGAGCTCGAGATGCCCGTCGTGGAGGGCGCCCATCGTCGGGACGAACCCGATCCGCTCCCCCGCGAGCCGCGCCGGCAGGAGCCGCTCGCGCAGCTCGGCGACCGTCCGCACAACGAGGAAACGGCCCCGCTCTGCGGGACCGTTTCCTGTCATGTGCACCCCCTGGGACTCGAACCCAGAACCCACTGATTAAGAGTCAGTTGCTCTGCCGATTGAGCTAGAGGTGCTCGATTCACCGTGAAGTGAACCGAGAGACAACATTACCGGAAGGAGGACGGATGGCGAAATCGGCGCGGGCCCGGGCGTGCCGTGCTCGTCCAGGGTCGCCGATTAGCATGGAGCCGTGACCTCCCCCATCACGCAGCCGCCTGCCGGCGCGCGCCCGGACGGCCTCGCAGCCGACCTCGACCTCGCACTCCGTCTCGCCGACGCCGCGGATGCGGTGTCCATGGCCCGCTTCGACGCACCCGATCTCGACGTGCGCACGAAGGCCGACGCCACCCACGTGACCGAGGCGGACCTCGCCACCGAGCGCGCCATCCGCGCGATCCTCGAAGCCGAGCGGCCGGACGACGGCGTGTTCGGCGAGGAGTTCGGCGCGCAGGGCTCGACCGCCCGTCAGTGGATCATCGATCCCATCGACGGCACCGCGAACTACCTCAAGGGCATCCCGATGTGGGCGACGCTGATCTCGCTCGCGATCGACGGCGTACCCCAGGTCGGCGTGGTCAGCCAGCCCGCCATCGGGCGACGCTGGTGGGGCGCCACGGGTCTCGGCGCGTGGACCTCCACGGAAGCCGAGCCCCGTCGCATCCACGTGTCCGACGTCGACCGCCTCGACGCGGCGAGCGCCAGCTTCCAGAGCATCGCACAATGGGACGAATCGGGGCACCTCGACGCGCTCATCCGCCTCTCGCGCACGGTCTGGCGCGACCGCGGCTACGGGGATGCCTGGCCGTACATGCTGCTCGCCGAGGGTCGCCTCGAGTTCGTCGCCGAGTTCGGCGTCAAGGAGTACGACATCGCCGCGCACGTGCCGATCGTCCGCGAAGCGGGCGGCCGCTTCACGTCTTTCGAGGGAACGGACTCCATCGCCGAACTCTCCTCGCTCGCGACCAACGGCATCCTGCACGACGCCTTCCTCTCGCTCGTGCACGACGGCACGGGAGCGGGCGCGTGAATCGGGGGATGCGGCACGCCGCCGCTTTCGTGATCGCCGCAGCCGCGGCATCCGTCCTCGTCGCGTGCTCGCCCGCGGCACCCGCACCGATCACGACGAACGGTGCGAGCCCGCAGGGTCAGAAGGCGACGCCGTCGGCTCGCCCCACGGCCGTGGGCGCCCCGACGTGCAACGGGATCATCCCCTCGTCGACCGTCAGCTCGTTCGAGGGCGTCGGCTGGACGTCCCAGACAGTCCCGTTCATGATCGGCGATCTCGAGATCACCGGTGGCATCGAGTGCCAGTGGGCGGACTTCTCCACGGCGAGCGACAACATGCAGGTCTTCGGGTGGGCGCCGATCACCGCCGCGCAGGCCAAGACCGCCCGCGACAAGCTCGTGGCCGACGGCTGGCACGTCCTGAAGGACACGAAGGACGGCACGTACGTCACCGAGGACAAGTCAACCGTCGTGGCGCCGGACAGCGACGGCTACGGCACGACCTACCTCTTCGGCGACGGATGGGTGAAGGTCGCCGATACGAAGCAGGGGCTGCTCCTCGTGGACTGGCCGCAATCCTGACCTCCCCTCCAGGCAGCGGG
>NZ_JASXSZ010000004.1 GCF_030315975.1 Microbacterium candidum
CGACCCTTCAGCCGCGGGCGCTCGCGCCCTTGACCGCGGAGACCTCGACGGCCCGCTCGATCTCCTGGCTGAAGCTGTTCCCGGCCGTGTCGGATGAGGTGACGCGCAGGTCGATCCATCCGCCCGCATCCGGCACCGGCAGGGCCGCCGAGTAGGTCGCGACGTAGGCGCGGCCCCGGGCGAACCCGTCGCTCGTCGGCGCGGGGCCCGCATCCGACGTCTGGCGCGACACGAGCGTGAGCGGCACGGGGACCCATCCGCCGCCGGGGACGCGCACCTCGACGGTGGTGTCCTTCACCGGCGCGCTTCGGACAGCGCCCGCGAGGTGCCCGATCTGCAGGCCGATCGTGATCGGCGCGCCCTTCTTCCGATCGGTGCCCGCCTTGCCCGACGGGTCGATGCCGAGGTCGTAGTAGGCCTGGAGCAGCGGCTGCAGCCGGTAGGACCAGTCGTCCGACGTTCCGCTTGTGGTGAAGTCCCACTCGGTCACCGTCTTCGTGGACGAAGGGAGTGACGTTCCATCGTGGGTCGTCGTCACCACGGCGCGCACCTTGGCGTCGCCCTCGGGCATATCCCAGTAGTTGATGTCCGGCCACGGCGAGGTCTGCACGAGCGCGCCGTTGACGTAGAGGTCGGTGTTCATCGTTCCGGCAGGTGCCGGCAGGAACATGTCGAGCGCTCCGGTGTGCTCGACGTCGCCGCCGTCGCTCCATGCCGGGGTATTCAGCGAGAGACCCGGTCCCACGCGCACCGGACCCCAGTAGCCCTGGCCGACGTACGGTCGCACGATCGGGCCGAAGTACGCGGTCTTCAGCTGCTGGCCGGGCTTGTAGTGGCGCGCGATGTCCCGGATCACCCAGTCCGCGGCGATCGTCGCCACCTCCTGGTACCAGCCGACGGAGGGGTCGACCCAGTCGGTGCGGACGAGCCCGCGCTCCGTCGGCATCGGAAGCCCGAAGCCGTATTTGCCGGTCGGCTCGAGATCCCAGCGCAGCTCGCCCACCTGGTCGCCCTTGTTTCCGTAGAACGTCGTGTCGACACGGGCGAGGTTCTGCGGACGGTAGGTGAGGTCGCTCGGCACCTGGTTCGCGCTGTAGCGCGCGAGGTCCCACACCTCGCTCGAGTAGGGCTCCCCGCTCCCGGATACCTGGCGGCGCGGGTGCTTGGCGAGGTCGGCGAGCACGGCCTTGCCCTGCACGCCGCTGATGGACGCCACCGGGATGCCGACGTTCGTGGCGCCGTCATCGCCGCCGACCCACTCGCTGAACTCGCCCTCGGCGTCGTTCGCGATGACGAGGAGCTTGACTCCGGCCGCGGCCGCATCGGCCGCCTGCTGCATCGTCGAGATGCCCGCCGAGCGCGTCACGACCGCGACCTGACCCTTGGCGCCCGCGGCGGCGAGCGCCTCCGGGCTGCCGTCGCCGCCATCGACGGCGAACGACTGGAGCCTGCCCTCGAGAGGCGTCGACCCGTACAGCGGGATGACGTCGAGCGCCGTGCCGCCGATCGAGAGGTTCAGGCGCGTGTGCGTCAGCCGCCACCGCGTCGTGAAGTCGAAGTGCGCGGCCTTCGCCACATCCATCGGCTGCGCCCACATCTCGTCGGCCCACACCGACACCAGCGCGCCGTTCTCGAAGTCGCCCTCGCTCAGGTTCATGCGACGCACGAGCTGCTCGAGGCCCTTCTTGCCGACGTCGGCGGTCACCTGCTTCGTCTTGCGCGCATCGAAGGCGACGGTCTTGTCCTTGTCGAGCGTGATGTAGGGGTCTCCCGCATACACCGTGGCGAGCGTGTCGGGCGTGCGCGCGACGTCCATGAAGGCGGTCGCGGAGTAGTGACCCACCGGCAGGCGCAGCGTCGTCGTGCCGGACACGTCCGGGAACACGTAGTCGCCCGTGTCGAGGTTGTACAGGATGGGGAAGGCCTCCAGCGGCTTGCCGGCGAAGTCGGATGCCGTGAGCGTGAGGTTGTAGCGCTCCGACTCCGTGATGAGGCCGAGTGCCGTGCGCGCGACCGACGCGCCGTTCACCGATGCGACGAGCGCGCCGGAGTGCTGCGTGCCCCGCGCGAGGGCCGCGCGGTCGGCGGTCACGGTGACCGAGGCGGTCCCGCCGGCCGCGATGTCGAGCGTCTTCGCATTCAGCGAGAGCGCTCCGGAGGCATCGGCGCCGCTCGATCCCGGGGTGGTGTCGGTGAACGACGTCGACAGCGACACCGTGACCGCCGCCGCGCTCCGGTTCGTGTACGTGATGGTGCGCGACACGGGAGTCGGCGCGGCGCCCCACGACAGCATTCCGAAGTCGCCCGAACCGGACGCGACGACGGGTGTGTCGACGGCGGCGGCGACGTCCAGGGCGCCGGTGCCCGCCTGATACGACGAGAGACCGACGTCCTTCGCTGTGCTCACCACGGCTGCGCGCAGCTGCGCGCCGGTGTAGTCGGGATGCTGCTGCTTGACGATGGCGGCGGCGCCCGCGACGTGCGGGGTCGCCATCGACGTGCCGCTCATCGAGACGTAGTAGCCGTCGCCCGGCGATTGGGCCGACCGCGCGGCGGTGATGTCGTTGCCGGGCGCGGTGATGTCGGGCTTCAGCGCGCCGGAGCCGGCGAGGGGGCCCTGGTTGGAGAACCACGAGAGCGCGCCGCTCGGATCATCGACCGACCCGACCGTGAGCGCGTCTGCGGCGGAGCCCGGCGCACCCATGCGCTCGGGCAGCCCGTCATTGCCGGCGGCGACGATGAAGAGCGCACCGGTCGACTCGGACAGGCTGTTCAGCGCCTGATCCATGAGGCTCGCGCCGTCGGACGGGGTGTCGGAGCTGAGGCTCATCGACACGATCGGGGCGTGCTTCGCCGCCCATTCCATGCCGGCGATGACCCACGAGTCCTGGCCGGAGCCGTCGGAGCCGAGCACCTTGCCTTCGAGCAGCGTGGTGCCGTCCGCGACACCGCGGTACTTGCCGCCGCTCGCAGCTCCCGTGCCGGCGATCGTGGACGACACGTGGGTGCCGTGCCCGACGACGTCGTTCGCGACCTCCTCGCCGGGCACGAAGCTCTGCGAGTCCGCCGACACGCGGCCGGCGAGATCCGGATGCGTCGGGTCGTATCCCGTATCGAGGACCGCGACGGTCACGCCCGTGCCGGTGAGGCCTTCGGCCCACGCGTGCGGCGCGCCGACCCACGGCACGCTGGTGTCGAGCGTGGCCTTCACCTTGCCGTCGAGGTGGATCGCGGCGATGCCGCCCGCGAGTGACGGCGTCGCATCGAAGGTCGTGGGGCCGGACGTGAGCGCAGCCCAGGTCGCCGCCGCATCCCCGTGCGCCGCGGTCGCGGCCGCGCCGTCGATGCTCGCGAGCGGCCGGCCGACGTCGATGCCCGGGACGGGGGCGCTCGCGGAGAAGGCCTGCGGTCCCTTCTGCATCTCGAGGATGACCGGAGTCGCCGTGACGTGCGCGTCGTCGTACCCGTCGGCGATCAGTCGCGTCACGTTGAAGAGGTCGCGATCGAGGACACCGGCCGCGAGATAGCGCCGCACCGCGTCGGGGATGACGAGGAGGTCGCCGCGGACCGTCGCGGTGCGATATCCCGCACCCGGGGTCACCGTGTCGACCTCGACCGTCTGCTTCCCGCCGGGGAGGGTGTGCACGTGCACGCGATCGCCGGTGATCAGCGTGACGGTGTGGTCTGCGCGGCTCGCCGCCTTCGCGGCGCCCTTGGCGGGAGGAGCGGCGTTGCCGGTGGCAGCGGCGGCTGCGGTGGCGGTGCTGGCAGCGGTGGCCGGCGCGGCGAGGCCGAGTCCGGCGGCCGCGATGGCGACGGTGCAGGCTGCGGCGATGACGGCGCGGGGTGCGCGCACGAAGGATCGGAATGCGTGTGGCATGAGGGGGGCGTACGCCTCTCGTTGGGGGGTGTCGTTCCACCGTCACACGGCGACGGCATAGAGTGCTGGCGGAGATACGTCCAGGCGGGTATCCGCCAGCGCGAAGACGGGGGATCGGGATGCTCGAGGCGATCGGACTCGGGGAGGAGCACACCGCGGTGTACAGCGGCGTGCTCGGGATGCCGTCGGCGGATGTCGAGCAGATCGCTCAATCGGCGTCGCTCTCGGTGCGCGAAGCGCGCCGCATCCTCGACGATCTCGAAGAGCTGGGGCTGATCGCGCGGCAGGCGTCCTCTCCCGGCCGGCTCGTCGCCTCGCCACCCGCGGTGGCCCTGCGCCCGATCCTCCTCGAGCGCGAACGCCGTCTCGCCGCGGCGCACGAGGCGCTCGTGCAGCTCAGTGATATCTACCGGCGCGGTGCGGCGCAGCGCGAGGTGCCCGACGTCGTGGACGTCGTCCTCGGTCCCGAGGCCGTGGTGCAGCGGCTGGCGCAGCTGCAGGCGTCCGCGGAGAACCAGGTGTGCGTGTTCGTGCTCGAGGACGTGGCGCTCGTCGCGGGCCCCGAGAACGTCGAAGAGGACCTCGCCCTCGCCCGCGGGGTCCGCTATCGCGTCGTCGCCGAGCGCGCCGTGCTGGAGAGGCCGGGGTTCGTGGAGACGGTGCGCGAGCTCGAGCCCCTCGGCGAGGAGGTGCGCGTCGTGCCGCACCTGCCGACCCGGCTGTTCATCGCCGACGAGTCGATGGCGCTCCTGCCGATGTACTCGCGCGGCGAGCGGAAGATCTCGGGGGGTCTGCTCGTGCACCCGAGCGGACTGCTCGACCTCGTCATCGAGACCTTCGAGCAGACCTGGCGGTCGGCGCCGGTGCTCGCTGCATCCGAGGGCATCGTGCACGACCCGACCCTGTCGTCGCTCGACGGCGACCTGCTGAGCCTGCTGCTCCTTGGACTCACGGATGCCGCGGCCGGTGCGCAGCTCGGGGTGTCGCTGCGCACCGTCCAGCGGCGGGTCGCGGAGCTGATGGAGATCGTCGGGGTGACCACCCGCATCCAGCTCGGTGCGGAGGCGGTCCGTCGCGGGTGGGCGTGACGCGCGTCAGTAGGCGGCGCGATCCTCATCGGGGCTGACCGGGATGAATCGGGATGCCAGTGCCTCCGAGCCGCGCGCGAGCATCGACACGTCGGCGGCGACGGCGATGAACGCGGCCCCGGCCACGATGTAGCCGTCGGCGGCGACCGGGTCGAAAGCGTTGACGCCGACGGGCTTGCCGGCCGCGCGGACCGCCGCGAACGTGCGCTCGACCGCCGCGAGGACGTCGGGATGCGTCTGCTGGCCGAGGACGCCGAGGGAGGCGGCGAGATCCGCGGGGCCGACGAAGACGCCGTCCACGCCGTCGACGGCGGCGATCTCGGCGGCGTGCTCCACGGCATCCGCCGACTCGATCTGGACGAAGAGCGACACGTGGTCGTCCGCGTTCTGCAGGTAGCCGTCGACGCGGTTCCAGCGGGCCGACCGCGACAGCGACGAGCCCACTCCGCGGCGGCCCCGCGGGGGGTACCGCACCGCCGCGACGAGCTCGCGCGCCTGCGCGGCGTTCGACACCATCGGGACGAGCACGTTCTGCGCGCCGAGGTCGAGCACCTGCTTGAGGATGACGTCGTCGCCGTACGGCACGCGCACGACCGGTGTGAC
The DNA here is from genome assembly GCF_030315975.1 of Microbacterium candidum. Lineage (GTDB taxonomy): Bacteria > Actinomycetota > Actinomycetes > Actinomycetales > Microbacteriaceae > Microbacterium > Microbacterium candidum. The sequence goes on from NZ_JASXSZ010000004.1 coordinate 5,572, forward strand.
CGGATACGCAGCGACCGTCTGCAGCTGCGTCAGGACCGATTCGAGCGTGTTCGCCGAGTGCTCCATGTCGATGAGCAGCCAGTCGACGCCTGAGCCCGCGAGGACCTCGGCGATGAGCGGCGAACCCGAGCAGGCCCACAGCCCGACGAGTGTGCGATCGGAGGCGGCGATGCGCTCCCGGAGCGTGGTGTTCAGATGAACCGGCACGTGATCTCTCCCATCGGACCGTAGTCGCAGCGCACCAGATCGCCCCGCGAGACCCACATGGGCCGCGTGAAGGAACCCGCGAGGATCAGCTCCCCGGCCTCGAGTCTGGCACCGTGCTGGTGGAACTTGTTCGCGAGCCACGCGACGCCGATCGCCGGGTTGCCGAGGACGCCCGCGGCCACCCCGGTCTCCTCGATCTCGCCGTTGCGGGAGAGCACGCCCGGCACCCACGGCAGGTCGACCTCGTCGAGCGTCTTGCGCGTGTCGCCGAGAACCATCGCGCCGTACGCGGCGTTGTCGCTGATGGTGTCGACGATCGTGCGGCCCTCGAGCTCGATGTGCGAGTTCAGCACCTCGAGCGCCGGCACGACGTAGTCGGTCGCGCGCAGGACGTCCTCGAGCGTGCAGTCGGGACCTTCGAGCGGCTCCTTCAGCGCGAATGCCAGCTCGACCTCGATCCGCACGTTCGAGAAGTCGTCGAACGAGATGTCGGACCCGGACGGGTAGACCGTGTCGTCGAACATCACGCCGTAGTCGGGCTCGCTGATGCCGGTCGCCTGCTGCATCGCCTTCGAGGTGAGCCCGATCTTGCGGCCGACGATCCGCCGGCCTTCGGCGAGGCGCGTGTCGCGCCACACTCCCTGGATCGCGTACGAGTCCTCGACCGTCGCCTCCGGATAGCGCGCCGTGATCCGCGGGATGACGCTGCGCTCACGGCCCGCCCGGGCGAGCTCGGCTGCGATCTGCGCGATCGTCTGAGGGTCAAGCATCCTGTTTCTCCCTGTTCTTCGAAGGCTCAGCGCGTTTCGTCTCGCTTCGCTCGCTCAACGACCCGCAACAGATTCCCGCGGGTCGTTGAGCGAGCGAGGAACGAGCGAGACGAAACGCAGATGTCCGTCAGAGCTGGTGGCCGAGCTTGTATTCGCCCTGCTTCCACTCCGGCATGGCGTCGTCCTCGTCCGGGCGCGTGTACGAGAAGCCGTCGGCGCCGATCGTGACCGCCATCTCGGAGCTGTCGGTGCGGGCGACGACCGGCTGCGGGTTGCCGTCGAGGTCGAGCACGAGCGAGGCGTCCGTGTACCAGGACGGCACGACGGGATTGCCCCACCAGTCGCGGCGCTGGTTGTCGTGGACGTCCCACGTGACGACGGGGTTGTCCGGGTCGCCCGTGTAGTAGTCCTGCGTGTACACCTCGACGCGGTGCCCGTCGGGGTCGCGCAGGTAGAGGTAGAACGCGTTCGAGACGCCGTGGCGGCCGGGGCCGCGCTCGATCGCGTCCGAGCGGCGGAGGGCGCCCAGCTTGTCGCAGATCGCGAGGATGTTGTGCTTCTCGTGCGTCGCGAAGCACACGTGGTGCATGCGCGGGCCGTCGCCGCCGGTCATCGCGGTGTCGTGCACGGTGGGCTTGCGCCGCATCCACGCCGCGTAGACGGTGCCCTCCTCGTCCTGGATGTCCTCCGTGACGCGGAAGCCGAGGTCCTGCATGTACTTGACGGCCCGCGGGACGTCGGGGGTGACCTGGTTGAAGTGGTCGAGGCGCACGAGTTCACCGGGGATGTGCAGGTCGTAGCGCCACGACATCCGCTCGACGTGCTCGGTCTGGTGGAAGAACTCGTACGGGAAGCCGAGCGGGTCGACGACGCGCACCGAGTCGCCGATGCCCTTCGTGAAGCCCTCCGGGTTGCGGCGCACCTCGCAGCCGAGCTCCGTGTAGAACGCGACGGCCCGGTCGAGGTCCTCCGGCGTGCGCACGCGGTAGGAGAACGCCGCGACGCCGGCGATCGGGCCCCGGCGGAGCACGAGGTTGTGGTGGATGAACTCCTCCGTGGAGCGGAGGTAGATCGTGTCCTCGTCCTCCTCGGTCACGTACAGGCCCAGCACGTCCACGTAGAAGACGCGGGATGCGGCGAGGTCGGTGACGACGATCTCCATGTACGCGCAGCGCAGCACGTCCGGGGGAGCGGCGGCGGGCGTGGGCGTCGGGTTCGACGGGTGGATGGGGGCCTCCTGGCTCGTGTAGAAGCCCGAGGAGGTGAGGGTCATGTCCTTGCGGTCGGTCATGTCAGCGTCCTTGCTCAGTTCCGGCGGTCAGTTCTTGCCGAAGGTCGGGTTGTGCACCTTGCCGAGCGTGATGTGCACGGCCTGCTGGTCGGTGTAGAAGTCGATCGAGCGGTAGCCGCCCTCGTGCCCGAGACCCGATGCCTTGACGCCGCCGAACGGGGTGCGGAGGTCCCGCACGTTGTTCGAGTTCAGCCACACCATGCCGGCCTCGACGGCCTGCGAGAAGTTGTGCGCCCGCTTGAGGTCGTTGGTCCAGATGTAGGCGGCCAGGCCGTACTTCGTGTTGTTCGCGAGGGCGAGGGCCTCTTCGTCGGTGTCGAACGGCGTGATCGCGACGACCGGGCCGAAGATCTCCTCCTGGAAGATCCGCGCGTCGGGCGAGACGTCGGCGAACACGGTGGGGGCGACGAAGTTGCCGGTGTCGAACCCCTCAGGGCGGCCGCCGCCGGCGACCAGGCGCCCCTCGGACTTGCCGATCTCGACGTAGCTCATGACCTTGTCGTAGTGCTCGGGGTGCACGAGCGCGCCGACCTCTGTGGCCGGGTCGTGCGGGTAGCCGACCTTGACGCGCTTCGCCTGTGCCGCATAGCGCTCGACGAACTCGTCGTACACGTCGCGCTGGACGAGGATGCGCGAACCCGCGGTGCAGCGCTCGCCGTTGAGGGAGAAAACCCCGAAGATCGTGGCGTCGATCGCCGCATCCAGATCTGCGTCCGCGAAGACGACCGCCGGGGACTTGCCGCCGAGCTCCATCGACAGGCCCTTGAGGTGGGGCGCCGCGTTGCCGAAGATCAGCTGGCCGGTGCTGCTCTCGCCGGTGAAGGAGATGAGCGGCACGCCGGGGTGCTTGACGAGGGCGTCGCCCGCATCCTCACCGAGGCCGTTGACGAGGTTGAACACGCCCTTGGGAAGGCCCGCCTCCTCGAAGATGCCGGCCCACAGGGATGCCGACAGCGGCGTGAACTCGGCGGGCTTCAGGACGACCGTGTTGCCGGTGGCGAGCGCGGGGCCGAGCTTCCACGACTCGAGCATGAACGGCGTGTTCCACGGCGTGATGAGGCCCGCGACGCCGATCGGCTTGCGGTTCACGTAGTTGATCTGGCGTCCGGGGACCTTGAAGGTGTCGTCGGCCTGGGCGACGATCAGGTCCGCGAAGAAGCGGAAGTTCTCCGCCGCGCGGCGGGCCTGGCCGAGCGCCTGCGTGATCGGAAGGCCCGAGTCGAACGACTCGAGCTCGGCGAGACGGGCGTCGCGCGACTCGACGATGTCGGCGATCCTGTGCAGGACGCGGCTGCGCTCGCGGGGGAGCATCCGGGGCCACGGGCCCTCCGTGAACGCGCGGGTGGCGGCGGCGACGGCCTTGTCGATGTCCGCCTTCTTGCCGGCCGCGGCCTGGAGGTAGACCTCGTTCGACACCGGGTCGAGGACGTCGAACGTGTCTCCGTCGACCGAGTCGACGAACTCGCCGTCGATGTAGTGCTGGATGCGGGTGGGGAGGTCTGCGGGGACGTGTCCGCGGGTCAGGTCGGTCATGTGTGCTCCTTGTTCAGCGTTCGTCTTCATGGTCGTTCTCGTGGCGGCTGGAGATGAAGGCGTCCATCGTGCGCCAGCGGTGGTTGCGGGCGGCGAGCTCGATCTCGAGCGGGTCTGCGCCGGTGCGGATGAGGTCGAGGATCTCCGTGTGCTCCTCGACGGAGTGGTGCGCGCGGCCGGGTACGAACGCGAACGTCGAGTCGCGCAGGCTCGACAGCCGGCCCCAGCCGCGGTGGACGAGATCGAGGATGTGGGGGTTCGGGCACGGCTCGTACAGCACCGAGTGGAACTGCTGGTTGAGCTGCGTGAACACGTGCGGGTCGAAATGCTCGAGAAGCCGCTGCATCCGGTCGTTGACCTCCTGGGCGCGCTCGAGGTCCGCCGCCGTCAGGTGCGGGGCGGACAGGGCGGTCGCCGCGCCCTCCACGAGACCGAGCGTCTGCATCGTGAAGACGTACTCGCTCTCGTCGACGACCGCGACGCGCGCGCCGACGTTGCGCTCGAATGTCACGAGCCCCTCGGCCTCCAGGCGCCGGATCGCCTCGCGCACCGGCACGACGCTCATGTCGAGCGACTCGGCGATCGGCCCGAGGACCAGCCGGTACCCCGCTCCGTACTCGCCCCGCGCGATGCGCTCGCGGATCCACACGTAGGCGCGCTCCGACTTGCTCGCCGTGGTGGCCGCGGTGCCGGCGGCCGTGGCGGCGCTGTCGCTCGCGCTGGTGGCCATCGTCATGCCCGCTCGGCCTCGTAGCGAGCGCGCCACTCGGCGTTCATCGGGAAGAGACCGTCGACCTTGGCGCCCTCGCGGACGCGATCGGCGATCCAGGCGTCCTCTTCCTCCTGCTTCAGGGCCGCGTCGACGACCTCCTCGGCGAGGGCGGGCGGGATGACGATCACGCCGTCGTCGTCGCCCACGAGGATGTCGCCCGGCTCCACCGTGGTGCCGCCGCATCCCACCGCCACGTCGACGTCCCACGGGACGTGCTTGCGGCCGAGGACCGCCGGGTGCGCGCCGTTCGAGTAGACCGGGATGCCGACGGCGGCCACGGCGTCGTAGTCGCGCACGCCGCCGTCGGTGACGATCGCGGTCGCGCCCCGTGCGTGGGCGCGGAGGGCCAGGATGTCGCCGAGCGTGCCGGAGCCGGTCTCGCCGCGCGCCTCGATGACGATGATCTCGCCTTCGCCGACGGCGTCGAACGCGCGCTTCTGCGCGTTGTAGCCCCCGCCGTGGCTCGTGAAGAGGTCTTCGCGGCCCGGGACGAAGCGGAGGGTGCGGGCGGTGCCGACGATCTTGCGACCGGGATGCATCGGCCGCACGCCGTCGATCGTGACGTTGTTCAGGCCCCGCTTGCGCAGCTGGCCGGACAGGCCCGCGACCGGGACCGCCTCGAGCTTCGCCTTGAGTTCGGGGGTGAGGATGCTGGCCGCTTCCAGAACAGGTGAATCGGCGAGAACAGGAGAATGTGCGGCGGATTGTCCTGTATTCGCCGAAACACCTGTTTCGGGCGATGGTTCAGGCGCAGAGTCGGGGGCCATCGCGGGGAGTCCCGCCGCCTCGCGGGAGCCCCACGCCTCGGCGCGCTGCAGGTCGTCGACGGCGGGGAGCGAGCCGACCGCGGCGTCGAACGTCCCGGCGCCCTGGGTCACGTGCGTGATGAGGCGCCCCGTCGACAGCGCGCCCGTCGAGACCTCGACCTCCACGACATCGCCCGGCTGGACGACGGAGGAGCCGGCCGGCGTGCCGGTGAGGATGACGTCTCCGGTCTCGAGCGTGAAGTGCTGCGACAGGTCGGCGACGAACTGGGCGAGCGGGAAGATGAGGCCGGCGGTCGAGTCGTCCTGCACGACCTCGCCGTTGACCCACGTGCGCAGACGCAGGTCCGCCGGGTCGACGATGCGCGCGTCGATGAGGGCGGGGCCGAGGGGCGTGTACCCGTCGCCGCCCTTGGACCGGACGTTCGAGCCCTTGTCGTTGGCGCGGAGATCGTACAGGCCGAAGTCGTTCGCGGCGGTCACCCACCCGACGTGATCCCACGCGTCGGCGAGGGGGATGCGGCGGCCCGGCGTGCCGATGACCAGGGCGATCTCGCCCTCGAAGGCGAGGAGCTCGGTGCCCTCGGGACGCTCGATGGCGGCGCCGGAGGCGGCGACCGAGCTCGACGGCTTGAAGAAGTAGCTGGGGGCGGCGGGGCGGCGACCGCGCTGGTCGGCGCGCGACGCGTAGCTCAGGTGGATCGCGACGATCTTGCCCGGCCTCATCGGCAGGGCCGCGAATCGCGGGTCCGTCGTGGTGTCGTCGGTCATGAGCTCCCTCACTCTTGCGTCGTATCCGAAATCGTATATGATCTGAGGTCATCGGACAAGAGTCGAATCGAAGAGGTTCCCCCATCCCTCGATCGGTCTCGCGAAAGACGAAGGAGTCCCGCATGACGAGTACGCCCCCTCCCGGATTCACCCCCACGGGAACGATCGCGGGCACGCCGGATCGGCGTCGCGTCGTCGTCGCCACCGTCGTCGGCACCACGGTCGAGTGGTACGACTTCTTCATCTACGCGTTCGCGGCGGGCGTCGTGTTCGCTCAGCTGTTCTTCGCGCCCGCGGGCGCGCAGTTCGCGCAGATCCTGTCGTTCATCACGGTGGGCATCAGCTTCCTCTTCCGTCCCCTCGGCGCGTTCCTGGCCGGTCACTTCGGCGACAAGATCGGCCGTAGGCCCGTGCTCGTCATCACGCTGCTCATGATGGGCGCCGCGACGACCCTCGTCGGCCTGCTGCCCACCTACGCGGCGATCGGCGTCTGGGCTCCGGTCCTGCTGATCCTCCTGCGCATCGTGCAGGGCATCTCCGCGGGCGGCGAGTGGGGCGGCGCCGTGCTCATGGCCGTCGAGCACGCGCCGAAGGCCAAGCGCGGACTCTTCGGCGCCTCGCCGCAGATCGGTGTGCCGATCGGCCTCCTGCTCGCATCCCTGGTGCTCGCGCTCATGGCCCAGATCGCCCCCGGCGAGGCCTTCCTGGTATGGGGATGGCGCGTGCCTTTCCTGCTCTCGTTCATCCTCATCCTGGTCGGCTACTGGGTGCGTCGCCGCGTGTCGGAGAGCCCCGTCTTCACCGAGATCGCGGAGCGCAAGGAGGAGACGCGGATGCCGATCGTCGAGCTCTTCCGCAAGCACGCCCTGCTCGTGATCGTCGCGGCCCTCGTCTTCGCGGGCAACAACGCGGTCGGCTACATGACCACCGGCGGCTACGTGCAGCACTACGCCACCGACCCCGAGGGTCCCATCAAGCTGAACCCCGGCCCCGTGTTCTGGGTCGTCGCCGTCTCGGGTGCGACGTGGCTCCTGTCCACCTGGTTCGCGGGGTGGTTCTCCGACAAGATCGGCCGCCGCAACACGTACATCATCGGCTGGATCGTGCAGCTGGTCGGCGTGTTCCTCCTCTTCCCGCTCACGAACATGGGATCCGTGGTCTCGCTCGGCGCGGCCCTCGTGATCCTCACGATCGGCCTCGGGTTCACGTACGGCCCGCAGGCGGCGCTGTACTCGGAGCTGTTCCCGGCATCCATCCGCTTCTCCGGGGTCTCGATCTCGTATGCGATCGGCGCGATCATCGGCGGCGCGTTCGCTCCGACGATCGCGCAGGCCATCTTCCAGGCGACCGGGGCGACGAACGGCATCACGTGGTACCTCGCGGGGATGACGCTGATCGGCCTCGTCGCGACGCTGCTGCTGCGCGACCGCAGCGGGATCCCGCTCGGCCCGGATCACGAGGAGGAGCAGGCGATCAGCCCGATCTACGGGCTCACCAAGGCGTGATGCCCGTCGGCTGAGCGCATCCGCTAGTCCCGTTCGCCGAGCCGGGAATCCGGGTTCGGATCAGGGTTCTCCCGGATCCGCGCGCGTGGTGGATGCTGAGAGTTTGGTGGCATGACGTCCACCACCGTCCGCCGCGCCCGCCCCGGACGCATCGCGCTCGTCGCCTTCATCGTCGCAGCCCTGGTGGCGGGGATCACGATCTTCGCGCAGTGGGCCGGCGGTGCCGCCGCCCTCACAGCGGCGGACCCCGGGCGGGGCACGGCACTGCAGTCGCCGACTCACTCGGACGGGTCAGCCGGTGGTCGGGCGGTCGCGTGGCCCGCGGTCGGGGAAGCCGCGGTGGCGGTGGGCGACGGGCCGATCGCCGCGAGCTCGACGCGCGCCCTTCCCATGGCGAGCGTGTCCAAGCTCGTGACCGCGCTCATGGTGCTCGAGCAGCGTCCGCTCCGGCCCGGGCAGCGCGGCGACGTCTACACGTTCTCGGCGAGGTGGGCGCACAACTACGACGAGTACGTCGCGCGCGGACAGTCGGCGCTGAAGCTGCCGGTCGGCGGGTCGACGACGCAGTACCAGCTCATCCAGGGGATGCTGATCGGCTCGGCGTGCAACTACGCCGACATCCTCGTGACGACGATCTGGGGCGGTCGGGACGCGTTCGCGACGGCGGCGCGGGCGTTCATCGCGAAGAACGGACTCGACGGGATCACCATGGTCGAGCCCACCGGATTCGACGCCGAGAACACGGCGACGCCGGCCGCGCTCATCGCGCTGGGGCGGCTCGCTCTCGCCAGTCCGGTCGTCGCCGAGATCGTGAAGATGCGCGCGGTGGATCTCCCGGGCGCCGGCGTCGTCGCGAACACGAACGAGCTCCTCGGCGACGCGGGGGTCGTCGGCATCAAGACGGGGACCCTCGACGGCACGAACCTGCTCTCGGCGAAGGACGTCACGGACTCGAGCGGCAAGACCGTGCGGCTGTACGTCGTCGTGATGCGCCAGCACGACGACGACGGCCGGTTCGCCGCCTCGCGGGCCCTCTATGCGCAGCTGGAGCGGAGTATCCGCGCTTCATAGCGCTTTCGGCCGGACCTCACATGACCGGAACTCCTCGGAACGTGGGCCACGCGTGAAGGCTGTGCACTGGTTCGGTGGATCCCGTCGCGGGCTGAGGAGTTGCCGCACGAGGTGGGTGTCGTGCGTGCCCCGGTCAATCGCCGAGGGCGATCCGGATGCCGTGGGCGGCTTGCTCGAGACGCGCCGCGAGCACTGCGGGTTCGGGGCCGTCGGCGAGGTACACGACCGCGATCGCGGCGGGCGCCCGCCCGCGGAGGGTGAGCGGCACGGCCACGGAGCGCAGCGACGGGATGACCTCGTCGTGGCTGCGCGCGAATCCCTGGGCGGCGACCTCGGCGACCTGGATCGCGTCGGCGCCGTCCGGCCATTGGGTGGGCGGGAGCTGCGCGAGGATCGCGCGGCCGGGGGCGCCGACGGCGACCGGATGCCGTGACCCGGGCCGCTGCGCGACGGACGCCGTCGCGTGACGCGGCTCGACGCTCACGAGCGTCACGCACTCGTCGCGGTCGAGGACGGCGAGGAAGCACGTCATGGCGAGGTCGTTCGCGGCGGCGGTGAGTTCGGGGAGGGCCTCGGCCTGCAGATCGTGGGCGACGCCGGCAGCGAGGGCGGCGAGCCGCGCTCCGAGTTCCACGCGGCCGGCGTCGTCGCGACCGACGAGCCCATGGTCTTCGAGGGTGCGCAGCAGCCGGTAGGCGACAGAGCGGTGCACGTCGAGTCGCCGCGCGATCTCGTCGATCGAGAGCGGCTCGCGCGCGTCGGCGAGGATCTCGAGGATGCGGATTCCGCGGCTCAGGGTCTGCGATGCGGGGGCGGTGTCGTGCGCGGCGGGCATCGGCATCCCTCCCGTCCGCCCTTGTGGGCGCATCCGTCGTCGTATACGATCTGTTCAATAGCAGAACGTTGCGTTCGATTATCGAACATGATCGATCGGAACGCAAGAGAGGGCGCGAGGAGGCTCCCATGCAGTTCCACCACCACGGGTATGTTTCCGGCGACCCGCGCGTGCTCCCTGCCGCCGGCACGGGCATCGACCGGCCGGCAGAGCTTCCCGACGAGATGGACGTGCTGATCGTCGGCTCCGGCCCTGCGGGCATGCTCCTGGCGGCGCAGATGTCGCGGTTCCCCGATGTCACGACCCGCATGATCGAGCGCCGCGACGGCCGTCTCGTGCTGGGGCAGGCCGACGGCATCCAGCCCCGCAGCGTCGAGACGTTCGACGCCTTCGGCTTCGCGGAGCGCATCATCGCCGAGGCGTACAACATCGGCTGGATGAACTTCTGGGGCCCCGACCCCGAGAACCCGGAGAACATCATCCGCACCGCGCGCACCGAGGACTACGGGTTCCAGATCAGCGAGTACCCGCACCTCATCGTCAACCAGGCGCGCGTGCTCGACTACTTCGCCGAGGCCGCGGCGCACGGCCCGGGACGCATCCTGCCGGACTACGGCATCGAGTTCGTCGGTCTCACCGTGCACGACGAGGGGGAGCACCCCGTGGAGGTGCAGGTCCGCTACACGGCAGGCCCCCGCGAGGGTGAGGAGCGCACCGTGCGCGCGAAGTACGTGGCCGGGTGCGACGGCGCCCGAAGCGGCGTGCGCGAGGCGATCGGCCGCAAGCACCTGGGCGGCATCTCGGCGCACGCATGGGGCGTCATGGACGTGCTCGTGAACACCGACTTCCCGGACTGGCGCACGAAGTGCGCGATCAACTCCGAGTCGGGCAACATCCTGCACATCCCGCGCGAGGGCGGGTACCTCAGCCGTATGTACATCGACCTCGGCGCGGTCGCGGAGGACGACGACCATCACGTGCGGTCGACACCCATCGAGGCGATCATCGCGAAGGCGAACGACATCCTGCACCCCTTCACGCTCGACGTGAAGCAGGTCGCGTGGTTCAGCGTCTACGAGGTGGGGCACCGCGTGACCGACCGCTTCGACGACGTCGACGCCGATGACGGGCGCACGCCCCGGGTCTTCCTCACCGGCGACGCGTGCCACACGCACTCGGCGAAGGCCGGCCAGGGCATGAACGTGTCGATGCAGGACGGCTTCAACCTGGGCTGGAAGCTCGGCTCGGTGCTCTCCGGGCGCTCGCCGGAGGGGCTGCTGCGCACGTACTCGTCCGAGCGGCAGCCGGTCGCCCAGCAGCTCATCGACTTCGACCGCGAATGGTCGAGCCTCATGGCGCGCAAGCCCGAGGAGATCGAGGACCCGCAGGAGCTCGCGACCTTCTATCTCGGCACGGCCGAGTTCCCCTCCGGCTTCATGACGCAGTACGGCCCGTCGATGATCGAGCAGGATGCGGCGCAGCAGGAGCAGCACCAGGCGCTCGCTGCGGGCTTCCCGATCGGCAAGCGCTTCAAGTCGGCGGAGGTCGTGCGGGTCGGCGACGGCAACGTCGTCCACCTCGGACACCACGCGAACGCGGACGGACGCTGGCGCGTCTATGCATTCGCGGACGCCGCGGCTCCCGAGGAGGAGTCGAAGCTGCGCGACTGGGCGCGCTGGATGATGAAGGATGCCGCATCCCCCCTGCGTCGGCACACTCCCGCAGGCGGCGACCTCGATGCGATCTTCGACATCAAGGTCGTGTACCAGCAGCCGTTCGAAGAGGTCGACCTCAACCGGGTGCCCGGGCTCTTCCTCCCCAAGACCGGGCCGCTCGGCCTCACGGACTGGGAGAAGATCTACGCGGCGACGCAGACGGAGCTGTCGACGGGGAAGACCGCATCCATCTTCGACGAGCGCGGGCTCTCGCGCGACGGCGTCGTCGTCGTCGTCCGGCCGGATCAGTATGTGGCGGCGGTCCTGCCTCTCACTGCGACCGCCGAGCTGGCCGCGTTCTTCGAGGGGTGCCTGCTCCCGGCCTGATCCGAGCTCTCCAAAGGGGCGTCGTGCGCGAGCACGGCGCCCCTTTCTTCGGTATGCCGGCGCGGACCCTCAGATGAGGCATCCGTCGACGATCATCCGTTGACAACGCGTGAACGGTATGCCAAAATCGCTAAATCCGGAAATTCACTTCCGGATCCTGGAATCAGCGCTTCGATTCCCCGCCGACAGCGGTGTCGCCGAAAGAGGATCCCCGAATGCCCATTGACGAATTCGTCCATGTCCCGTCCCGCGCATCGGAGGGCCTCGCCGAGCCGCCCTCGGAGCTCGTGGCCATCCAGGCCGGCATCAGCCCGCGCCTCTACAACAACGACCTCGCCCCGACGACGCGCAAGGGCCGCCACTGGAGCGGCTACAGCATCTTCACCCTGTGGGCGAACGACGTGCACAGCCTCGGCAACTACGCGTTCGCCATCGGACTGTTCGCGCTCGGCCTGTCCGGCGGGGCGATCCTCGGCGCACTCGCCTTCGGCGCGCTGTTCCTGTTCCTGCTGCTGACGCTGTCCGGCTTCATGGGCGAGAAGACGGGCGTGCCGTTCCCGGTCATGAGCCGCATCTCGTTCGGAATCCACGGCGCGCAGATCCCTGCGATCATCCGCGGCGGCGTCGCGATCGCGTGGTTCGGCATCCAGACCTACCTCGCTTCGCAGGTGCTGCAGGTCGTCATCATCGCGATCTTCCCCGGCTTCGCCTCGCTGCAGCACGGCTCGTTCCTGGGGCTCTCGGCCGCAGGGTGGATCACCTTCCTCGCGCTGTGGGTCGTGCAGGTCATCATCGTCAGCTACGGCATGGAGATGATCCGCCACTACGAGGCCTATGCCGGCCCGATCATCCTGGCGACGTTCGTCGCCCTCGCCACGTGGGTCCTCGTGCAGTCCGGCTTTCAGATCGACTGGGCCCCGACGCACGCCGCGACCGGCGGTGAGATGTGGCTGAAGATGCTCGGCGCCGCATCCCTCTGGGTCTCGATCTACGGCACGTTCGTGCTGAACTTCTGCGACTTCACCCGCAACGCGAAGTCGCGCAGGTCGATCGTCAAGGGCAACATCTGGGGCATCCCGGTCAACATGCTCTTCTTCGGCCTCATCGTCGTCGTCCTGACCGGCGGCACGTTCAAGATCTCCGGGAAGCTCATCACGTCGCCCGCCGACGTCGTCGCCGCCATCCCGAACACGTTCCTGCTGGTGCTCGCCTCGCTCGCGCTCATCGCCCTGACCATCGCGGTCAACCTGATGGCGAACTTCGTGGCCCCGACCTACGCGCTGAACAACCTGTTCCCGCGCCACCTGAACTTCCGCAAGGCGGCGCTGATCTCGGCCGTCATCGGTCTCGTCATCACGCCGTGGAACATGTACAACTCGCCGGTCGTGATCAACGTCTTCCTCGGAGGCCTCGGTGCCCTCCTCGGCCCGCTGTTCGGCATCATCATGGTCGACTACTGGCTGGTGAAGAAGACGCGCATCAACGTCCCCGAGCTCTACTCGGACTCGCCCGCGGCCGAGTACGCGTACCGTCGCGGATTCAACCCCCGCGCCGTGATCGCGCTCGTCATCTCCGGCGTCATCGCGCTGCTGTTCACGTTCCTGCCGGTGTTCGACGCGGTGCGCGACTTCTCGTGGTTCCTCGCCGCGGGCCTCGGCGCCCTCATCTACGGCATCATCGCCGACCGTCGCGGGCCGTTCCACGACGTGCACGGCGACGAGATCGCCGTCACGCCCCAGCACTGAATCCACACGGAGGCAAGAGAGATGCGCATCCTGGTCGCCAACGTCAACACCACCGAGACGATGACCGAGGGCATCGCGGAGGCGGCGCGTGCCGTCGCCTCCGCGGGCACCGAGATCATCGGCATCACCCCGTCCTTCGGCGCGGAGTCGTGCGAGGGCAACTTCGAGAGCTACCTCGCCGCGATCGCGGTGATGGATGCGGTGACCCGCTACGAGGGGCCCTTCGACGCCGTGATCCAGGCCGGATACGGCGAGCACGGTCGTGAAGGCCTGCAGGAGCTGCTCACGGTGCCGGTCGTCGATATCACCGAGGCCGGGGCATCCACCGCGATGTTCCTCGGGCGCGCCTACTCGGTCGTCACGACCCTCGACCGCACCGTGCCGCTCATCGAGGACCGCCTCATCCTCGGCGGGCTGCACGACCGGTGCGCGTCGGTGCGCTCGTCGGGGATGAGCGTGCTCGAGCTCGAGTCCGACCCGGAGCGGGCGATCGAGGCGATCGTCGCCGAGGCTCAGCTGGCCATCGAGGTCGATCGTGCCGAGGTGATCGTGCTGGGATGCGGCGGCATGGCCGAGCTCAAGGAGCGCGTCGTCGAGCGCTGCGGCGTGCCCGTCGTCGACGGGGTGCAGGCTGCGGTCGCCGTCGCGGAGGGCCTCGTGAACCTCGGACTTGCGACCTCGAAGGTGCGAACGTACGCGCCGCCGCGGCCGAAGCGCGTCACGGGATTCCCCGTCTTCGGGCGCTGACTTCACCATCGCCCGCCCGCAGTGCGGGCATCGCAGCCCGCAATGCGGGCATCGACCGCCCGCGCTGCGGGAGAGAGAGGAGCGACACCGATGTCGCAGGACACCGACCTTCATGACAACCCTTCGCTCGACCCGACGGGGGAGCGGTGCGACCTCGTCATCCGCGGTCAGCGGGTGCTGACGACGGCGGGCATCCGCCCCCGTGAGGTGGGCGTGCGCAACGGCGTCGTCGTGGCGCTGCAGCCTCTCGGCAACGGCCTCGTCGGCGACGAGGTCGTCGAGCTCGCCGACGACGAGACCCTCATCCCGGGCCTCGTCGACACGCACGTGCACGTCAACGAGCCCGGCCGCACCGAATGGGAGGGATTCGCCTCGGCCACCCGCGCGGCCGCCGCAGGCGGCGTGACGACCATCGTCGACATGCCGCTGAACAGCATCCCGCCGACCGTCGACATCGACGCGCTGAACGTCAAGCGCTCCGTCGCGCGCGACCAGGTCCACGTCGACGTGGGCTTCTGGGGCGGCGCGATCCCGGGCAACACCGGCGACTTGCGGGCGCTGCACGACGCCGGCGTGTTCGGCTTCAAGAGCTTCCTCCTGCACTCCGGCGTGGACGAGTTCCCGCCGCTCGATCCGGACGAGCTCGAGAAGGACATGCGGGAGCTCGCATCCTTCGACTCCGTCATGATCGTGCACGCCGAGGACTCGCGCGCCATTGACCGCGCGCCTTCGCCCGAGGGCGACGACTACTCGAAGTTCCTCGCCTCGCGTCCGCGCGGTGCGGAGAACCTCGCGATCGCCGAGGTGATCGAGCGTGCCCGTTGGACGGGCGGGCGTGCCCACATCCTGCACCTGTCGTCGTCCGACGCGCTGCCGATGCTGCGCAGCGCCAAGCACGACGGGCTGCGGCTCACCGTCGAGACGTGCCCGCACTACCTGACGCTCACCTCGGAGGAGATCCCGGCCGGAGCGACGCAGTTCAAGTGCTGCCCGCCGATCCGCGAGGCCGGCAACCGCGAGATGCTGTGGCAGGGCCTCGAGGACGGGACGATCGACTTCATCGTGTCGGACCACTCGCCGTCGACGATCGACCTCAAGGACCTCGAGAACGGCGACTTCGCCGTCGCGTGGGGCGGCGTCTCGTCGCTGCAGCTCGGGCTGTCGCTGATCTGGACCGAGGCGCGTCAGCGCGGCATCGCTCTGGAGACCGTCGTGTCGTGGATGAGCGACCGTCCGGCGCAGTTCGCCGGGCTGACCGGCAAGGGTCGCATCGCGCCGGGGTACTCGGCCGACTTCGCGGTGTTCGCGGCGGACGACGCGTACGTCGTCGACGTGAAGAAGCTGCACCACAAGAACCAGCTCACGCCGTACAACGGGCGGGCGCTCTCCGGCGTCGTGCGCACGACGTACCTGCACGGCCTCGTCGTGGACGGCGTCGAGCCGCGCGGCCGGCTCGTGCGCCGGGGCATGACGGACTGAGGGTTCTCTCTCTCTCTCTCTCGTGCCTTCTCTCGGGTGCCGCGTCGGGGTTCCGGCGCGGCATCCGTGCGTTTCGGGGGCCTCGTGACTCGTGCGGTCTGGCCCGCTCCGTCGTATCGTCGGGGATGGGCGGGGCGGGGCGCAGCGGTCGGCGGTGCCGGCTGGCTGTCGGTGGTGCCGGGCTGGTTGTCGGTGGTGCCGGACAGACTGGTCGGCGGAGCCGGGCGTGTGATCGGCGATGCCGGACGAGACGGAGGAGAGGTCCCATGTCATCCATTGAGGCGGCGGTGAACCGGGAGGCGTTCCAGCGATTCCTCGATGCGATCGACACCCGTGACCTGCAGGTGATCGTGGACGCCGTGGACGCATGCATGACGCCCGACGCCAGATTCCACACGCCCGCCGGTCCGGCGCCGGCCCGCCCGGCGCAGCGCGCGGTCTGGTCGGGGCTGTTGCAGGCGTTTCCCGACATCCATGTCTCGATCGACGACATGATCGCGGAAGGCGATCGAGTCGCGTCGCGGCAGACGGTGACCGGGACGCATCTGGGCGACTTCCAGGGCATCCGGGCGACCGGCCGGAAGGTCGTCTATCAGGAGATCTTCATCGCGCGCTTCGTGGACGGGCTCATCGCCGAGCTGTGGGGCGTCGTCGACATGCTGTCCCTCCTGCAGCAGGTCGGCGCGATTCCTGCGGGCGTCCCAGGAGTGCCGGCCTCTCCCGGCGGGTCGGAGGAATCTGCCTGATCCGCGGCCCAGGCGAGCCCGATGGGCTTCGCGTCTCCGATCGCCGGCCTTGGAAGGGGTATCCGACGGCCGTCCCAAGACGTACCGTTATGTCGTGAAGCACACTTGGCTTTATGTCGTCATCGGCGTGATCATGATCGCGATCGGGCTGGTGTGGACCCTGCAGGGTCTGAACGTGCTGCGGGGTTCCGTCATGAGCGGCTCGGCCCTCTGGGGCACGATCGGGCCGATCATTCTCGTCCTCGGCGTGGTTCTGATCGTGGTCGCGCTCGTGATGCGGCGTCGAAGTCGGCGGGGCTGAACGTCCGACCGCTACGGGCCTTCGCAGTTGCGGAGATAGGCCTCAACGCACTCGACGATCGGATCGACGACGGTGGGCATCGCATCCACCGATGACGCTGCCGCATCCTGCGGTCGACCGGGCATGACGAGCCGCGCCGCGAGCGCGTGTTTCGCGGCCGGGCGCGACACGTCATCCGGGATCCGGAACGCGAGCACGTCGAAGTCGCGCTCATCGAAGCCTGGGACGGTCGCGCGCACACGGCCGACCTCCGGGTCCTCACTGCGCAGGTGCAAATACGCGCGCAGCTCGGGATCGAACCCTGTGCCGCCCACGTACGCCACGCTCCCGTCGGCGGCGTCCACCCAGACATAGAGCCACGAGCCGGTGGGGCGGACCTCGCCCTGTCGGACCTGGATGATGCGCGCCTTGGCTGCGTGCGGCTTGGCTGCGTGCGGCTTGGCTGCGTGCGGCTTGGCTGCGTGCGGCTCGGCTTCGTGCATGGCCCGACGTTAGCGCGCGACCGGCGGCCCTCCATGCGTGAAGAACGCCGGCGGTCAGCGACGCTGCGTTGATCGCGGGGCGCACCTGCTCCTCGGCGGGTCGCGGTTCCTCGGCTTCTGCGGGTAGCGCTCGGGGCGCGGTCTGGTCCGCATACGGTGTTCGTCGACGGACCACCGCCGTTCGTGACGTGGCACGACCGATGCGGGAGCGGTGATCCATGCAGTCGATGATGAATGTCATGGTCATTCTCCGCAAGAGTCTTGTATATCGAAGATAAGTGCGATAACCTCGTTGCAGATGGGATGCGTGGCCGCTTCGGTGGCTGCTCAGGACAGGTGAATCGGCGAGTCGACAGGGATGCTGACGTCCGTTCGATCAGTGAGGAACCCTGTCCATGTCTGTTGCGCCCCGTCCCGGCTCCGGAGGCTCGCTGCTGAGCCCCGCGCTGCAGGCGCTCGACGGCATCGTGCAGCGGCTGGTCGCGAATCAGCGTTCGATCGCGGCGCTCGAGGCGGAGCAGCGTGAACTTCTTGCCGCGTGCGCTGACGTGATCCCAGCGAGGGCGGCAGAGCTGCGCGGCGATCGCCGGCGGTACTCGACGGATCTCCCGGCCCGCGAGGTCGTCTCCGAAGTCGCCGTCGCGCTTCGCGTCGGGGAGCGTGGCATCCAGGCGCGGCTCAACGATGCTTCCCTCCTGGTGTCATCCTTCCCCGGCTCACTCGATGCACTCCGGCAAGGTCGGATCGACACGAGACATGTCGGTGTCATCCTCGACGCCGGCGCGATGCTCGAGCAGCCCGCCGATCGCGCACAGTTCGAGCGGGCCGTCCTCCCGATCGCAGAGCGTGAATCCGCGCCGAGGCTGCGCGGTCACGCGCGGGCGCTTGCCGCCTCGATCGATCCGGACGCGGTTGACCGGCGAGTCGAGGATGCGCAGTCGCGCCGCACCGTCCGCATGTACGACCTCGACGACGACCTGTCCCGGCTGATCCTCGATCAGCCCGCGACGCTGATCCATGCGATCTACGACCGCGTGACCCAGCAGGCGAAGGCATTCCGTGCAGCTTCAACGGAAGCGGGCGACGCGCTTGACGGTGATGGCGACGATCCCGCGGAGATGTCGTCCGCCCGAAGGGGCACGGACGTGCCGGGCCTTGCTCGGGTCGATGCGAGCGCCGAAAGTGCTGCGCCCGCGCAGGCCGAAGAGACCGGCGATGGCGGGGTCGATGCCCAGAGTGCCGGCTCCGGCGCGACGTGCGAGACCCCGAAGAGTCCGGTCCGCGCACGTGTGCATGGTGAAACGGATGACGCGGGTATGCCCGCTCGCGAAGCGATCGCCGTGCGCGATCCGGGGGAGACCGATGACGACCGCGTCATGGTGGTCACGCGGCCCGGCCGTGCTCAGCGAGAGTCCGCGCCCGATGCAACCGACCTGCACAGCGGCCCCGGCCGTGATGCGGTGATGGCAGCCGAGTCCGCGGCCGACGGGGTCGAGGACCGACGCACACTCGACCAGATCCGTGCCGACGTCCTCGCTGACCTGTTGCTGACCGGTGCGCCCACGGGGCACGGAGCCGGGCTTGAGGCGATCCGCGCGATCGTCCATGTCACGGTCCCGCTGGAAGCGCTGGTCGGAGCGATCGATGCAGAGGACGCCGCGGGAACGACCATGTCTCCGCATGGCAACGACGTGACTGCCGAGAAGCGGCCGGATGATCGGTTCGACCTTGACCTGGGCGCTGATCTTGGAGCTCCGGGCGACCCTCGCGGTCTCGGCCGAGTAGAGCGGTCATTCAGTCCTCCAACGAGGGCAGGTGCGGCGATCCTGTCGACTTTCGGGGCGATCCCGATTGCCACGGCGCGCACCCTCGCGGGCCACACGCCCGGATGGGAGCGGGTCTGTCTGGATGCGACGACCGGTCTGCCCGTCGCGGTCGACCGGTACAAGCCGACCGCCCGGCAGCGCGCGTATCTCACGGCGCGCGACGAACGGTGCCGATTCCCGGGATGCGTGCGCCCCGCGCACCGGTGCGACCTCGACCACACGCACGATGCCGCGCTCGGCGGTGCCACCTGTGTATGCAACCTCGCGCACTTCTGCCGTCGGCACCACACGATCAAGCACCACACAGCGTGGACGGTCCGCCAGCTCGGCGGTGGCGTCCTCGAATGGAGGTCGCCGACGGGTCGTCGCTACGAGGATCGGCCTCCGGCGATGGTCCGCTTCATGCCGTCGAGCGGCGAGGCGGCGGGAGGGTCTGATCGCGAGACGAAGGAGGACCGCGATGCACCGCCGTTCTAGCTGCGGGCGCTCGGCCAAGCGGGTGCGATCCTGCGGGCGCGGAACTGCGACCGCGCTGTGGGGAGCCCGATGCAAGGAGTCCGGATGCGATCCATGCGGATGTCTAGACTCGCGGCATGCCGAGGTCCGCCTATGTCGAATCGATCCGCGCACGGATCGGTCACGATCTTCTTCTCCTCCCCGGGGTCACAGCAGTGATCCGCGACGGCGAGTCCTTCCTGCTCGGTCGCCACGCGCACTCCGGGCTGTGGAGCCTGATCGGAGGGGCTGTCGAGCCGGGCGAGGAGCCGGCCGAGGCAGTCGTCAGGGAGGTCCTCGAGGAGACGGGCGCGCGCATCGGACTCACTGGCATCGTCGGGGTCTACGGCGGGGCGTCGATGATGGTCGAATACCCCAACGGCGATCGGGTGGGCTACGTCTCGACCGCGTACGAATGCGAGCTTCTGAGCCCCGCGACTCCGGATCTGGATGAACTGACGGAACTCGGGTGGTTCCGTCGCGCGGCGATCGCGAGCCTTCCTCGGCGTGAGTGGATCGATCGCGTCATCGGCGACGCGCGACGGACATCGAGCGACACCCCGCGCTAGCGTTCACGCCGATCGCCCCTCGCCGACCCGTCGCTCGGCTCAGGGCATGTCCTGCTCAGGGCATGTCCTTCTACGGCATGTCCTTCTCAGGGTTGAAGCGGTCGGGCACAGGCCGCCGTGTCGTGAGGCTGCGGCCGCGGAACTCCGCGACGATCCGGCCGTCATCGGCCTCCACGCGCACGTCGTAGATGCCGGATCGCCCGACGAGCGACCGCCGCTGCGCGACCGCGGTCAGCACCTCGCCTTCGCGAGCCGACGTCAGGAACGCGATGTCCGCGCCGGCGGCGAGGGTCACCGCATCCGTCTCGTTGCACGCGAGGGCGAACGCCGTGTCGGCCACCGCGAAGACCAGCCCGCCGTGGATGACGTGGAAGCCGTTCAGCATGTCGGCGCGCACCGGCATCCGTACGACCGCCTCGCCCGGGGCCGCCGAGACGACCTCGATTCCGAGCGCGGCGGAAGCGCGATCGGCGGCGATCATGTCGCGCGCGTGCGCGGTCGCGAAGACATCTCCGGCGACGTCGTCCATCAGGCCTCCAACGGTGGGCAACTGTGTCATCATGGTGGCGAACGAACGTTCAGTAAGTCAAGGATGGCGACATGCCGACGATACTGCGCGACGACGATCGGCCGGACCGGCTCCGCATCAGACTGCACCGACCCGAGGTGCGGAACGCGATCGACCTCGCGACCGTCCGCGCCCTTCACGCCGTGTGCGACGAGCTCGAGCGGAAGCCGCGCATCCTCATCCTCTGCGGCTCGGACGGCGTGTTCGCGTCCGGCGCCGACATCGCCGAACTCCTCGCGCGCAGCCGCGACGAGGCGCTTCAGGGCATCAACTCGCGCCTGTTCGACCGCATCGCGCACCTCCCGATGCCGGTGATCGCCGCCGTGGACGGCTGGGCGCTCGGCGGGGGCGCCGAGCTCGCGTACGCCGCCGACATCCGCATCGCGAGCGACCGCGCGCGCTTCGGCAACCCCGAGCCGTCGCTGGGCATCGTCGCCGCGGCCGGCGCCACCTGGCGGCTGCCGCACCTCGTCGGCGAGCCGCTCGCGAAGGAGATGCTGCTCGTCGGGCGCATCGTGGATGCTGCCGAAGCCCTGCAGGCCGGGCTCGTCACGGCGGTCCATCCGCCGGAGCTGCTGGATGCGGCGGCCGACGCCGTCGCCGACCGCATCGCGGCGCTCGATCCGCTCGCCATCCGGCACACGAAGCGGCTCATGGGGCTCCCGCTCGAGGCGCACCCCCGCGCCGACGACGATGCTCAGGCGGAGTGCTTCGTCTCCCCGGCGAAGCGCGAACGGATGATGGCGTTCCTGGAGCGGCGCAGGGCCTGACCGGCGGCGAGTGCGGCGGCTGGTCGTGTCAGGCCCGGAGGTCGGCTCGCGTCCCGTCAGGCCTGAAGGCCGTCGAACGTCGCGCGCAGGACGTCGTCGGCGAGCTCGTCGGGATCGACCGGGCCGCCCGGGCGGTACCACTCGACGAGCGAGTTGATCATGCCGAAGATGAGCCTCGTCGCGACCGCCGCATCGATGTCGGCGCGGATCATGCCCTCGGCCTGCGCGGCTCTGACGATCGCGGCCACGCGCTGGTCGAACTCCCGCCGGCGCCGCAGCGCCGACTGCTCCACATCACTGTTGCCGCGCACGCGCAGCAGGAGCGTCACCCTCGACTGCCGGGCGGTCAGCACGCCGACCGCGCCGCGGACGAGGGCGCGCAGCTGCGCGGACGCGTCGCTGTGGGAGCGCACGGCATCGTCGAGCGCGGACTCGAGACCGCTGAGCGCGTCGTCCAGGGCCACCTCGAGGATCGCCGACTTCGAATCGAAGTGGTGATAGAGCGCCGACTTCGTCACGCCGAGCTCACCGGCGAGGTCGGACACGGACGTCGCGTCATAGCCCTGCTCGTTGAACAGCCGCACGGCGACCTCGAGCACCTGCTGCCGGTCGTAGCCGGGTCGCCCCCGGCGTGCCGGCGCTGCGGTGTCTTCTGCGGTCATGGTCCCTCCAGTGTCGCATCCGGCATCCCTGACATCCGGCATCCGCGGGACTTGCGATGCGGTCGTCGATTTGACATCCTTGCACAGTTACTGAACGATCGGTCGGGTAATTGATGCGGTTGGACGAATGACGCGGTTCGACAAATGACACGGCTCGCAGCGCAGCGGCCCGCGGAAGGATGACGATGTCCGAGGCCTACCTCATCGCCGGCGCCCGCACCCCGGTCGGGCGATACGGCGGAGCGCTCTCCGCCGTGCGTCCCGACGACCTCGCCGGTCTCGTCGTCGGCGAGGCGCTCGCACGGTCGGGCGCACCCGCATCCGCCGTCGACGAGGTGATCCTCGGGGCCGCCAACCAGGCGGGGGAGGACAACCGCAACGTCGCCCGCATGGCGGTCCTGCTCGCCGGACTCCCGGACGACGTCCCCGGCTTCACGGTGAACAGACTCTGCGCATCGGGGATGTCGGCCGTCGGCCTCGCGGCGCAGGCGATCCGTGCCGGAGACGCCGACCTGATGATCGCCGGAGGCGTGGAGTCGATGACCCGCGCGCCGTGGGTGCAGGCCAAGCCCGAGCGGGCGTGGGCGAAGCCGGGTGCCGCCTTCGACACCTCGATCGGGTGGCGATTCGTCAACCCGCGCCTGGCTGCCCGCGACAAGGCGACGTTCTCGATGCCCGAGACCGCGGAGGAGGTCGCGCGCGTCGACGCGATCTCGCGGGAGGATGCCGACGCTTTCGCGCTCGACAGCCACCTGAAGGCGATCGCGGCGATCGAAGCGGGCCGGTTCGCCGAGGAGATCGTCAGCGTCACGACCTCCCGGGGCGCGGTCGTCGACACCGACGAAGGCCCGCGGCGCGAGACGTCGCTCGCAGCGCTCGCGGCGCTGCGTCCGGTCGTCGCCGGCGGCACGGTCGTCACGGCCGGCAACTCCAGCTCGCTCAACGACGGCGCCTCCGCGCTCGTCGTCGCCTCGGAGCAGGCGATCGACCGGCATGGGCTGCGCCCGCGCGCCCGCGTCGTGGCATCCGTCTCCGCCGCCCTCGCGCCCGAGATCATGGGCCTCGGCCCCGTTCCCGCGACGCTCAAGGCGCTCGCGAAGGCGGGCCTCGAGATCGGCGACATCGGCGCCGTCGAACTCAACGAGGCGTTCGCCTCCCAGTCGCTCGCCTGCATCCGCCGCCTCGGTCTCGACCCGGCGATCGTCAACGCCGACGGCGGGGCCATCGCCCTCGGCCACCCGCTCGGATCCAGCGGCAGTCGGCTGCTGGTCACGCTCCTCGGCCGCATGGAGCGGGAGGGCGTGCGGTACGGGCTCGCGACGATGTGCGTGGGTGTCGGCCAGGGCACCGCGATGATCGTGGAGCGCATCGATGGCTGACACCTTGCGCCTCGAGGACAAAGCGGACCGCGTCGTCGCGACCCTCGACCGCCCGGAGACCCGCAATGCGATCGATCAGGAGCTCGTCGACGCGCTGCACGCCCTGTGCGCACGACTCGAGGACGAGCCCCGCATCCTGATCCTCACCGGAGCCGGTGGCGTCTTCGCTTCCGGCGCCGACATCGCCCAGCTGCGCGATCGCCGCGCCGAAGACGCGCGGCGCGGCATCAACACGCGCGTGTTCGACCGCATCGCCGCACTGCCGATGCCGGTCATCGCGGCGATCGACGGCTACGCGCTCGGCGGCGGCGCCGAACTCGCGTATGCCGCCGACATCCGCATCGGCACGCCCGGTGTGCGCATCGGCAACCCGGAGCCGGGGCTCGGCATCATCGCCGCAGCCGGCGCGTCCTACCGGCTGCCGCGCCTGGTCGGCGAGGCCCATGCCACCGAGCTCCTCCTCACCGGCCGGATCCTCTCCGGCGACGAGGCGTACGCGTGGGGGCTGCTGTCGTCGCTGCATGAACCGGAGGACCTGCATCAGGCCGCCGAGAAGCTCGCCGACCGCATCGCCGCGCTCGACCCGCTCGCGGTGCGGCACACGAAGACCACACTGCGGGCGCCCGCCGTCGCGCATCCCGCGATCGACCTCGCCCTGCAGGCGGAGCTGTTCGAGAGCCCCGAGAAGCACCGCCGGATGACCGCGTTCCTGGAGCGGAAGTCCGAGCGGAAGGCGGAGCGGACGTCGGAGCGCAAGACGGAGCCGAAGACCGAGAGGAAGCAGAAGTGACGGACACGACAGCGCCGGCCCGCGTGGGCGTGCTCGGCGGAGGACGCATGGGCGCCGGCATCGCGCATGCTTTCCTGCTCGCCGGCTCCGACGTCACGATCGTCGAGCGGGATGCGGAGGCCGCCGCATCCGCCCGTGCCCGCGTCCTCGACAGCATCGACCGCACCGCCGCGCGCGGTCCCTTGCCTCGTCCGCGCGGCGCCCTCGAGCGCGCACTCGTGACGGCGACGGACGCGGGAGCCTTCGGCGCCGCGACGCTCGTCGTCGAGGCGGTGCCCGAGGACCGCGCGCTCAAGCTCGAGGCGCTCTCCCGTGCCGAGCAGTCCGTCCCCGCGGATGCGGTGCTCGCATCAAACACGTCGTCCATCTCGATCGACGACCTCGGCGACGCCCTCGAGCGACCGGAGCGCTTCCTCGGACTGCACTTCTTCAACCCCGTCCCGGCATCGCAGCTCGTCGAGATCGTGCAGGGGACGCAGACCGATCCCGAGCTCGTCACCCTCGCGCGCGGGTGGGTAGCCGCCCTCGGCAAAACGCCCATCGTCGTCCGGGACGCGCCTGGATTCGCGTCGAGCCGCCTCGGCGTCGCGATCGGGCTGGAGGCGATCCGCATGCTCGAGGAGGGCGTGGCGGATGCCGCGGACATCGACGCGGCGATGGAGCTCGGGTACCGGCATCCGACCGGCCCGCTCCGCACCACGGACATCGTCGGACTCGACGTGCGCCTCGGCATCGCCGAGGAGCTGCAGGCCGCCTACGGAGACCGGTTCGCGCCGCCGGAGCTGCTGCGCCGCATGGTCGCCGAGGGGCGACTCGGACGCAAGACCGGACACGGCTTCTACGACTGGAGTGACAAATGACCGACATCCTCCCCAGCATCCTTCCGAGCTTTGTTCTCGACGGCTGGTGGACGCCGTCCGACGAGGACGGCGCGACCGTCGTCCGGGATTCCTCGACCGGTGAGCCCGTCACGCGCGTGAGCACGCGCGGTCTCGACCTCGCCGCCGTCCTCGACCACGCCCGCACCGTCGGTCAGGCGAGCCTGGGGGAGCTCACGTTCCACCAGCGCGCGGTGCTGCTCAAGCAGTTCGCGACGGTGCTGAACGAGCGCAAGGAGGAGCTGTACGCGCTGTCCGAGCGAGCCGGCGCGACGCGTCGCGACTCGCTGTCCGATGTCGACGGCGGCATCGGCGTGCTGTTCACGTATTCGTCGAAGGGGCGCCGCGAGCTGCCGAACGCGCGCGTCTACCTCGACGGCCCGGCCGAGCCGCTCGCGAAGGACGGCTCGTTCCTCGGCCGGCACATCTACACGCGCCTTCCCGGTGTCGCGATGCAGATCAACGCGTTCAACTTCCCGATGTGGGGGGCGCTCGAGAAGTTCGCCCCGGCCTTCCTTGCCGGCGTCCCGTCTGTCGTGAAGCCCGCGACGCCGAGCGCCTTCGTCGCGGAGGCGTGGGTCCGCATCCTCGTCGAGTCGAACCTCCTTCCCGCCGGGTCGCTGCAGCTCATCAGCGGCAGCGTCCCCGGCCTGTTCGACCACCTCGGACTCGGCGACCTCGTCGGGTTCACCGGCAGTGCGTCCACCGCCGAGCGGCTGCGCGCGCAGGCTGCCGACGGCGTACGGTTCACGAGCGAGACCGACTCGATCAACGCCTCGATCCTGGGCCCCGATGCGACCGTGGGCACACCGGAGTTCGACGCCTACGTCAAGCAGCTCCTCGTCGAGCTCACGACCAAGGCGGGGCAGAAGTGCACCGCGATCCGTCGGGCGATCGTGCCGCAGGGGCTCACGGCATCCGTCGTCGACGCCCTGCGCGCGAAGATCGACGAGCGCGTCGTCATCGGCGACCCGCGGGCCGAGGGCGTCACGATGGGGCCGCTCGTCTCCGTCGAACAGCGCGACGAGGTGCTCCGCCAGGTCGACGCCCTCCTCGGCGCGGGCGGCGAGCTGCTCTACGGCTCGACGGACGCGCCCGCGGTCACCCGGGCCGACGGCACGGTCGGGCCCGCGCCGGACGGCGCCTTCGTCGCGCCGCTCGTCATCGGGTTCGGGGATGTGGACAGCCCGGCCGTCCACGAGATCGAGGCGTTCGGGCCCGTCGCCAGCGTGCTCGAGTACGCGGATGCGGCACAGGCCGCGGAGCTCGTCGCGCGCGGCGGCGGCTCGCTCGTCACGAGCGTCGCGACCCACGACGCCGCGTTCGCCGCCACGGTCATGTCCGGCATCGCCGCGTTCAACGGTCGCGTGCTGCTGTTGGACCGCGACGACGCCCGTACCTCGACCGGACACGGATCGCCCGTGCCGCACCTCGTGCACGGCGGACCCGGTCGTGCGGGCGGCGGCGAGGAGCTCGGCGGCATCCGCGCGGTCCTCCACCACATGCAGCGCACCGCCGTGCAGGGCTCGCCCGAGATGCTCACCGCTCTCACGGGCGTCTGGCACCCGGGCGCGGGGACGCGCAGCGACCGGCATCCGTTCCGCAAGTCGCTCGCGGAACTGCGGATCGGTGACCAGTTCGCGTCGGGGGAGCGCGAGGTGACGCTCGACGACATCGAGACGTTCGCGGCGTTCACGGGCGACACGTTCTATGCGCACACGGACGAGGAGGCCGCGGCGGCCAACCCGTTCTTCCCGGGGCGCGTCGCGCACGGCTACCTCCTCGTCTCGTGGGCGGCCGGTCTGTTCGTCGATCCGGATCCGGGTCCCGTCCTCGCCAACTACGGCCTCGAGAACCTGCGCTTCATCACGCCGGTGTCCCCGGGCGACTCGATCCGCGTGACCCTGACGGCCAAGCAGATCACGCCGCGCGAGACGGACGAGTACGGCGAGGTGCGGTGGGATGCCGTCATCCTCAACCAGCGCGACGAGACCGTCGCGACGTACGACGTCCTCACGCTCGTCGCGAAGCAGCCCTGAGCGAGCCCCAACCACAGAACCCGAACCCGAATCGAGCGCACAGACATGTCGACGACGACACGTGAGAACGACAGCATCGGGGGCGCCACCCTGGCGCTCGCCCGCGAGGAACTCGAGGCGCTGCAGCTCGAGCGCCTCCAGTGGACGGTCCGCCACGCCTACGAGCACGTGCCCCATTACCGGCAGAAGTTCGATGCCGCGGGCGTGAAGCCCGACGACATCCAGGCCCTCGCGGACATCGTGAAGCTGCCGTTCACGACGAAGGAGGACCTGCGCCAGACGTATCCGTTCGGCATGTTCGCCGTGCCGATGGCCGACGTCCGCCGCATCCATGCCTCGTCCGGGACCACGGGGCGCCCGACGGTCGTCGGGTACACGCAGCAGGACCTCGACAACTGGGCGACCCTCGTCGCCCGGTCACTGCATGCGTCGGGAGTGCGGGCCGGGATGAAGGTCCACAACGCCTACGGCTACGGCCTGTTCACCGGCGGACTCGGCGCCCATGCCGGCATCGAGAAGCTCGGCGCGACCGTCATCCCGATGTCCGGCGGGCAGACCGCGCGCCAGGTGCAGCTCATCACGGACTTCCAGCCCGACGCGATCATGTGCACGCCGAGCTACCTCCTCACGATCGCCGATGCGATGGAGGAGGCGGGGATCGATCCGCGCTCGACGAGCCTCAAGGTCGCGATCCTCGGCGCCGAGCCGTGGACCAACGAGATGCGCGCCGAGATCGAGCGGCGCCTCGGGCTCGACGCCGTCGACATCTACGGCCTCAGCGAGGTGATGGGGCCCGGCGTCGCGATGGAGTCCGTCACCACGAAGGACGGCCCGCACATCTGGGAGGACCACTTCCTGCCGGAGACGATCGACTCGGAGACGGGCGCCGCGGTCGCGGACGGCGAGCTCGGCGAGCTCGTCTTCACGTCGCTGACCAAGGAGGCGTTCCCGGTCATCCGCTACCGGACGCGCGACCTCACGAGGCTGCTGCCCGGCTCGGCGTACCCCGCGATGCGCCGCATGGAGAAGATCACCGGCCGCAACGACGACATGATCATCCTGCGCGGGGTGAACCTCTTCCCGACGCAGATCGAGGAGCTCGTCCTCGGCATCGAGACGCTCACGCCGCACTTCATCCTCGAGCTCACGCGCGAGGGGCGGATGGATGCGATGACCGTCCGCATCGAGCGGCATCCGTCGATCGACAGGGAGACGTGCGAGGCGGCCGCGGTCGTGCTGCAGAAGCGCATCAAGGTGCAGATCGGCACGTCCGTCGACGTCAAGCTCGAGGAGCCGGGGACCCTGCCGCGCAGCGAGGGCAAGTACAAGCGTGTGTACGACCTGCGGTGATACACTTTGCTGAACGATCGTTCTGTTATTGAGGAGTCGAGGATGACCCAGCACGGAACCGTGATGGACGACGAGGCCGGTCAGGCCGCGTTCGACGCCGTCATCGAGGCCGACCAGCGCATCGAGCCGCGCGACTGGATGCCGGAGGCCTACCGCCGCACGCTCGTCCGGCAGATCTCGCAGCACGCGCACTCGGAGATCATCGGGATGCAGCCCGAGGGCAACTGGATCACGCGCGCCCCGAGCCTCAAGCGGAAGGCGATCCTGCTCGCGAAGGTGCAGGACGAGGCGGGCCACGGACTGTATCTCTACTCCGCGGCGCAGACGCTCGGCGCCACGCGCGACGAGATGACGCAGCAGCTCATCGACGGCAAGGCGAAGTACTCGTCGATCTTCAACTACCCGACCCCGACGTGGGCGGACATGGGCACGATCGGCTGGCTCGTCGACGGCGCCGCGATCTGCAACCAGGTGCCCCTGTGCCGCGCGTCGTACGGCCCCTATGGCCGCGCGATGGTGCGCATC
Organism: Microbacterium candidum; assembly: GCF_030315975.1. Taxonomy (GTDB): domain Bacteria; phylum Actinomycetota; class Actinomycetes; order Actinomycetales; family Microbacteriaceae; genus Microbacterium; species Microbacterium candidum. The sequence goes on from NZ_JASXSZ010000004.1 coordinate 34,484, forward strand.
TGCAAGGAGGAGTCGTTCCACCAGCGGCAGGGCTTCGAGATCCTCCTGACCCTCATGCAGGGCACCGAGGAGCAGCAGAAGATGGCGCAAGATGCCGTGAACCGCTGGTACTGGCCGGCCCTCATGATGTTCGGCCCGCCGGACGACGAGTCGCCGAACTCGGCGCAGTCGATGGCGTGGAAGATCAAGCGCTTCTCGAACGACGAACTGCGGCAGCGGTTCATCGGGATGCTGGTGCCGCAGGCTGCGATTCTGGGTGTCACTCTGCCCGATCCTGAGCTGCGCTGGGACGAGGACGGGCAGCGCTGGCACACGAGCGAGATCGACTGGACCGAGTTCCACGAGGTGCTCGCCGGCCGGGGCCCGATGAACGCGGTGCGGCTGCAGAACCGCCGCGACGCGCACGAAGAGGGTGCGTGGGTGCGCGAGGCCGCCGCGGAGTATGCGCGCAAGCAGGCTCTTGCTTCTGAAGGGATGGCGGCGTGATGGCGACTCCCGGAGCGAGCGAACGCGAGACCTGGCCCCTGTGGGAGGTGTTCGTGCGGGCGGGGCGCGGCCTCAGCCACGTGCACGCCGGATCCCTGCACGCACCCGATGCGGAGATGGCCCTCCGCAACGCGCGCGATCTGTACACCCGTCGCGGCGAGGGCACGTCGATCTGGGTCGTCCCGGCCGAGGCGATCACGACGAGCGACCCCGACGCGAAGGGCGCGTTCTTCGAGAGCCCCGCGGGCAAGAACTACCGGCACGCCAAGTACTACACGGCGTCCGAGGGGGTGCCGCACCTGTGACTTCGGAAGTTGAAGGCGTTTCGTCTCGCTTCGCTCGCTCAACGACCGACACCCGCGGGTCGTTGAGCGAGGGAGGAACGACCGAGACGAAACGCAGTGACGTTCACGGAGAAGTGAGTGTCGACGACATCGCCCTCGAAGCCGAGCTCTCGGGCTCCGAGGAGGCGGTGGCGAGCCCGGATGCGGCGGAGTACGCGCTGTGGCTCGGCGACGACGCGCTGATCCTCGCGCAGCAGCTGGCCGGCTGGGTCGCCCACGCCCCCGAGCTCGAGGAGGACGTCGCGCTCGGCAACATCGCCCTCGACCTCCTCGGCCATGCGCGGTCGCTGCTGCGCTACGCCGGCACCGCCGACGGGCGCACCGAGGACGACCTCGCCTACTGGCGCGACGAGCCGGAGTTCCGCTCCGCGTGGCTCTTCGAGCAGACCAACGGCGACTTCGCGAAGACGATCGCCCGCCAGCTCGCGGCATCCGTCTACCAGTTCGAGCTCTACGAGGCCCTCCGGTCGTCCTCCGACGAGACCCTCGCCGCCGTCGCCGAGAAGGCCCTCAAGGAGGTCGACTACCACCGCGACCACGCCGTGCAGTGGACGCTGCGCCTCGCGGGCGGCACCGACGAGTCGCGGAGGCGCATGATCCGCGGCCTCTCCGACGTCTGGCCGTACGTCGACGAACTCTTCCGGGACGAGCCGCTGAACGACCGCCTCGAAGGTGTCGCGGTGCGCCCCTCGACCCTGCGCGCCGGTTTCGACGCCGTGATCGCCGCGGTCTTCGCGGAGGCCGAGCTCGACGTGCCCGAGGGCTTCGTCGCCTCGGGCGGCGGGCGCGAGGGACGGCATTTCCCGAACCTCGCGTACGCGCTCGCCGAGATGCAGGTGCTCGCCCGGCAGCACCCGGGGGCGACATGGTGACCGGCACGCTTCGACGGGCTCAGCGACCGGAACAGGAGCGCGCGTGGGAGGTCGCGGCATCCGTCTGCGACCCGGAGGTCCCCGTCCTCACCATCGAAGACCTCGGCGTGCTGCGCGACGTCGCCGTGTCGGGCGACCGCGTCACGGTCACGATCACGCCCACCTACTCCGGGTGCCCCGCGATGGACACGATCCGCGACGACGTCGTGCTCGCCCTCGCGCACGCGGGGTTCGACGACGTCGATGTCAAGACGACCCTCAGCCCCGCCTGGACGACCGACTGGATGACGGATGCGGGCAAGCAGAAGCTCGCCGCTTACGGCATCGCCCCGCCCACCGGACGTGCGCGGGTCTCCGGCCCCATCACCGTGAGTCTCGGAGTGAAGTGCCCGCACTGCGGGTCGCTGAACACGCGCGAGGTGTCGCGGTTCGGGTCGACCTCCTGCAAGGCCCTGTACGAGTGCCGTGCGTGCCTCGAGCCCTTCGACTTCTTCAAGGTGCACTGATGCCTGAACTCGCCGCCCTCCACCACGCCGGTGCGAAACCGACCATCCCGGATGCCGAGCGCGTCGCCGAGGCGCTCATGACCGCATCCGTCGGCGGCGCCAAGGGCTCCCGCCGGCGTGCGACCTTCCACACCCTGACGGTCGCAGAGGTCCGCCCGCTCACGGATGCTGCCGTCGAGGTCACCTTCGCGGTGCCCGACGAGCTCGCCGAGGATTACGACTACCTCGCCGGGCAGCACGTGGCCCTGCGCGCCCAGGTCGACGGGTACGAGCTGCGCCGGTCGTACTCGCTGTGCCGCCCGCCCGCCCGGGGGTCGGTGAGCGTCGCGATCAAGCGGGACTCCGGCGGCCGCTTCTCCACGTGGGCGCAGACCGAGCTCCACGCGGGAGACCGGATCGACGTCATGAGCCCGCAGGGGACGTTCACGTCGAACCTCGCCGAGCTCGACGGCGCGCACGTCGCGGGGGTCGCCGCGGGATCGGGCATCACGCCGATGATGGCGCTCGCATCCACCGTCCTCGAGCGCTCGGAGACCTCGCGCGTGACGCTCGTCTACACGAACCGCTCCACGACCGACGTCATGTTCGTCGAGGAGCTCGCCGACCTCAAGGACAAGTACCCCGCCCGGCTCGCGCTGCACCACGTGCTCTCGCGGGAGCAGCGCGCGGCGCCCCTGCTGTCGGGGCGGTTGGACGAGGAGCGGCTGCGCCGCATCCTCGTCGACCTCGTCCTGCCCGACACCGTCGACGAGTGGTTCCTGTGCGGGCCGATGGACCTCGTCCAGCTGTGCCGCGACACCCTCGAAGACCTCGGCGTCGAGCGGGCGCACGTGCGGTACGAGCTGTTCACGACGGGCGACCGCGACCGCAATGAGCCGCCGCCGATCCCGGTCGACGAGGTGCGCGAGGGCGACGAGATCTACACGCTCGACTTCACGCTCGACGGCACGTCGTCGACGGTGCAGAGTCCGACCGCGGCGCGCGAGTCGATCCTCACCGCAGCGCTGCGCGTGCGCCCCGACGTCCCGTTCGCGTGCGCCGGGGGAGTCTGCGGCACGTGCCGCGCCCGCGTCGTCGACGGAGCCGTCACGATGACGGAGAACTACGCCCTCGAGCCCGACGAGATCGAGAACGGGTACGTCCTGACGTGCCAGTCCCACCCGACGAGCGACCGCGTCGTCGTCGACTACGACGCCTGAGAGAGGCCCCATGATCACGCTGACGAGGACAGGCGACGTCGCCGAGATCGTGCTCGACGCCCCGTCGAAGCTCAATGCGCTCGACCGCGACGACCTGGCGGAACTGGATGCCGCGTTCCGCGACGCCCAGGGCGCGCGCGCCGTCGTGCTGCGCGGCGAAGGCAGGGCGTTCTGCGCTGGTCGCGACATCGCCGGAGTGGATCCCGCGACCGACGACGTGCCCGGATACCTCGGCGACGTCGAAGCGCTCATGCGGCGGATCGCGGGCTTCCCGGCGCCGACGTTCGCCGCCGTGCAGGGCGCGTGCCTCGGCGTGGGCCTCGGACTCGCGATCGCAGCCGACGTCGTCTACGTCGCCGACGACGCCAAGATCGGGTCGCCCTTCGCGGGCCTCGGCGCCGTGCTCGACTCCGGCGGGCACGCCCTGCTCTTCGAGCGGCTCGGCGCGCACCGCGCGTTCGACCTCATCTACACGGGTGAACTGCTCTCGGGGGCGGATGCCGTCGAGGCCGGACTGTTCTCGCGGTCGATGCCGCGGGACGAGCTCCTCGAGTTCACGCGCGAGCGCGCAGCCCGCGCGGCGGCGGGGCCGACCGAGTCGTTCCTCGCCTCGAAGCGCGTCATCGCGCGCCTGCGCGACGCGCGTCTGTGGGACGCCGTGCACGCCGAGACGCACGAGCAGGAGGCCCTGCGCCACACCCACGACTACATCGAAGGCTTCGCCGCCTTCCGCGAGAAGCGCAAGCCGGACTTTACGGGGGAGTAGGTCACCGGCCCGACAGGGCTTCGACGAGCGGCGCGAGCCGGTCGGCGAACTCCGCGGACATCGTGAGGAACGAGACGCCGGTCGCCTCGCGCAGGGCCAGCAGCGCGTCCGTGTCGCGGGCGACGTCGCCGGAGAGCAGCGCGACCGCGCCGGCTTCGCGCAGCGACTCCGGTGTCACACCGGCGTTGCGCCGCATCCACTCGGGGACGTCGTCGCCGACGCCCGCGACGGAGAGCGACAGCTCGAGCGGCGGCCGCGCCGCCGGGGTCGCTGCCCGCACGCGGTCGGCGATGGCGGCGATCTCCGCGACCGTCGCCGTGGGCGGCAGCGGGAGGGCGACGCCCTGCGCGTGACGCCCGGCCAGGCGCAGCATCCTGTCGCCCGACGCGGCCAGTGTGATCGGCAGGTCGTCGCCGAGGGCGCCGCGCACGGCGGCGATCGTCGCCTCCACGCGATCGACGCGCTCGCGCGGCGTCCCCCACGGCACGCCGAGGTTCTCGGCATCCTGCTCCGCTCCCGGGCGACCCGCGCCGAGGCCGAGTTCGAACCGGCCGCCGGACAGCTCGACGAGCGTGCGGATGTCGCGCACGGCGGCGGCGGGCGTGCGCAAGGGAGCGGCGAGCACCCACGTGCCCAGACGCAGGGTCGTGGTCGCCGCGGCTGCGGCCGTGAGGGCGAGGAACGGCGACGGCGTCCAGAGCGTGTCCGGGACGAGGACGGCGGCGAACCCGGACGCTTCGAGGCGGCGGGATGCCTCGCCCCATGCGCGAGCGTCGCCGCGGACTGCGGTCACGGCACCGAATCGGAAGGATGTCATGCCTCCACCCTCTCCCGAGCGCCGGGCGGGCGCATCCTCCCTCGGGAGACATCCGCCGCACTCCCCGGGGAGGCCCGGCGAACCGGGGCATCTAACGATCTGTCAAGAACGGTGATTCTTGACACCCTCTGCGCGGGCAAAGTCGCCGGATCTCCGACATCCGCCGGTTATGGTAGACCGTCGGCGTCATGAGCGTCGGCGAACCCCCCTCCCAAAACTGAAAGGGACGACGTGGTCGACACGCAGCAGACCGAGGACTGGGCGGCGCGCGAGGAGCTCGCCGAGAAGATGATCCCCATCATCGGGCGGCTGTATCGCGATCGCGAGGTCGTGACGTCCCTCCACGGTCACCGGATGATCAACCTCTCGGCCATCGGCCTGCTCGAGGTGCACGAGCGCGTGAGCCAGCTCGGCCACGACGAGCTCGACCCCACCGAGACGCTCGCGGTGCTGACCGCCCTCGAGCAGCTCGCCCCCGGCGCCGCGTCGATCGACGTCGGACGCCTGGCCGCCGAGGTGCGCGCGAGCGACGCCGACGCGACCGACGTCCTCAGGGCGCAGCTCGCCGACATCCTCGGGGGGACGGATGCGGCACCCGCCGGCTCCGACGTCATCCTCTACGGCTTCGGCCGCATCGGGCGCCTGCTCGCCCGCATCCTCATCTCCCACACCGGCGGCGGCAGCGGACTGCGCCTGCGCGCGATCGTCGTCCGCAAGGGCGGCGCGAACGATCTGCAGAAGCGGGCGAGCCTGCTGCTGCGCGACTCGGTGCACGGCCGGTTCGCCGGCACGGTCTCGATCGACGAGGACGCCCAGCAGATCATCGCCAACGGCACGCGCATCCAGGTCATCTACGCCGATGACCCGGCATCCATCGACTACACCGCCTACGGGATCTCGGACGCGATCGTCGTCGACAACACCGGACGCTGGCGCGACGAGGAGGGTCTCTCGCAGCACCTCCGCTCGATGGGCGTCTCGCGCGTGCTCCTGACCGCGCCCGGCAAGAGCCCCCTGAAGAACATCGTGCACGGCATCAACGACGACACGATCACGGAGGATGACCGCATCCTGTCCGCCGCATCCTGCACGACCAACGCGATCACCCCCGTGCTCGCCGCGATCGACGAGGCGTACGGCGTCGTCAAGGGTCACGTCGAGACGGTGCACTCGTTCACCAACGACCAGAACCTCATCGACAACTTCCACAAGGGCGACCGCCGCGGCCGCTCTGCCGTGCTGAACATGGTCATCACCGAGACCGGCGCCGCGAAGGCCGTCGCGAAGGCGCTGCCGCAGCTCGAGGGCAAGCTCACCGGCAGCTCGATCCGCGTCCCCACGCCCGACGTCTCGCTCGCGGTCCTCCACTTGAACATCGCGCGCCCCGCGACGAAGGAGCAGGTCAACGACTACCTGCGCCGCGTGTCGCTGCACTCGAAGCTGCGCCAGCAGATCGACTACGTCGAGTCGCCCGAGGTCGTGTCGACCGACTTCGTCGGGTCGCACCGCGCCGGCATCGTCGACGGTCTCGCGACCATCGCCGACGAGGACACCCTCATCCTCTACGTCTGGTACGACAACGAGTTCGGCTACTCGTGCCAGGTCGTCCGTGTGCTCGAGAAGATGGCGGGCACGCATCCCCTCGTCGTCCCCGTGCGTCGCGAGGTCACCCTCGCGGGCTGAGAGACCTGAGTGCACGAAGGGCCGCGGCGAAGCCGCGGCCCTTCGTCGATGATGGCGGGTCAGGAGTTCACGCGGATGATCTCCTGCTGGTACGGCGCGATGACTCCGCCCGAGATGCGGCAGTCGAGCAGCAGGAACGGGCGCTCGTGCACAGGGGTCGCCGCCCACGCCTCGAGCCGGTCGAGGTCGGCCATCGTTCGCACGGCGACGCCCTCGGCGCCGACAGCGGACGCGAGCCCCGCGAAGTCGACCTCCGGGATGCGCATCGGGTCCTCGGCGAGTCCCTTCAGGCCGTAGAGGTTGACCTCGGCGCCGTAGGCGGCGTCGTTCCAGACGACCGCGACGCCGCGGCCGCCCGCGACGCGGACCGCCGACTCGAGGTCGGCGAGGGCCATGAGCCCGCCGCCGTCGCCCGTCGTCAGGACGACCGTCGACTGCGGCTTCGCGAGCGCGGCTCCCGGTACCGACGGCCAGCCCAGGCCGATCGACTGGTAGTGCGTGCCGACCATGACCATGCGATCGGGCGATTCGACGGGCCAGTACATGTTCGCCCAGCCGATGAAGTGGCCGCCGTCGGAGACGACCACGCGGTCGCGCGTCGACGGGGCGCCGTCCAGGAGCTCGCCGATGCGCGCGGCCACGGAGCGCGGGTCGAGCCGGCCGTCGGGCGCGAGGCCGTCTCCGGACTCGCGGACCCGCAGCGGCTCGAGGTCGACCTGCTCGCGCCATCCGCTCGGCGTCGATCCGAGGGCGTCCAGCTCCGCGACGAGGGCGGATGCGACGACTGCCGCGTCGCCGCGGACGAACCCGCCGACGTGGGGATGCGTCGCGGTCGGCGCGACATCCACCTGCACGACGCGCGTGCCCGGTGCGAAGAGGTCGCCGAAGCGCATCGTGAACTGATTGAGCGAGGCACCGAAGACCACTGCGACGTCGGCCTCGCGCACGAGCTCCATCGCGCCGTCGGCGCCGAAGCCGCCGGCCACGCCGAGGTCGAACTCCGCGGCCGGGAACACTCCGCGGCCGAGTGCTGTCGACGCGGTGATCGCTCCGGTGGCGTCGGCGAGGGCGCCGAGGGCATCACCCGCGTCGGCGAGCCACGCTCCGCGGCCGGCGAGCAGGAACGGACGCTTCGCGCCTGCGAGGTCGCGCGCGAGCGACGCGATGGATGCCGCGGCGAACTCGCCCCTCGGCGTCAGGGCGTCGGGCACGTGCGGCATCGGCGCCTCGGGCACGGGGCCGGCCTCGAGCTGTGCGACGTCGTAGGGGATCGCGAGCACCGTCGGGACCCGGTAGGTGAGGGCGTGCTCGATCGCGATGATCGTCGTGGCCGCCGCATCCGCCCGGCCGACCGTGTACGTGCGGGCGCCGACGGCGGAGGCGAGCGCGATCTGGTCGACGTCCCACGGGCGCGGGCCCGACGTCGGCTCGTCGCCGACGACGAGGACGAGCGGCACGTGCGCCTGCACCGACTCGGCGAGGGCGGTGAGGGTGTTGGTGAAGCCGGCGCCGTAGGTCGTGGTGGCCGCCGCGATGCGGTTCGACGCGCGGAAGAACGCGTCCGCGGCCACGACGGCTCCCGCCTCGTGGCGGACCGCGGTGTACTGCGCGGGCGTCTCGCGATCGAGCGCGTCGAGGAAGTACGCGTTGCCGTTGCCCATCAGTCCGAAGACGTGGTCGATGTGGCGGGCGAGGGTGACGGCGACGTGGGCGGAGACGGTGGGCATGGCGAAGCCTCTCGAGACGATGACGGATGCGGGTGACCGTATGTGTCTCGCGCTTCTGGCAGTGGCTGTGAGCGCTGCGTGCTCCTTTTGCGAGCACCGGCACGCGCAGACGCTGCAACCCTGCTGCGGGCGGATGCCGGACGCGTCCATGTTAGCGGCGCCTTGACAGGGCTGCATGCCAGACTGTCGGCCACCACCGACGAGGAGGCGCTGATGCTCGACGAGGAGGAGAGCGCCGAACTGCGCGGTCTGCGTGCTCGCGCCTTCGGCGCCGACGCGGACATCCAGGACGATCCGGTCGCCCTCGCGCGCTGGGCGGAGCTCGAGGACAGGGCACGCGTGACGGCGCCGCCAGCACCGGCCGCATCCCCGTCCGCGGCACCGCCGGCATCGACCGCGAAGCCGCCCGCGACGGCCGATGAGGGCGAGATCACGCCAGAGGCGGCCGAGGGGCCGACGGAATCGGGGGATGCTGCTCCTGCGGCTGCGTCGGAGCACCTCCGACCGCATCGCATCCCCGCCTGGCGTCGACGGTCGGTGCTCCTGGCCGCCCTCCCGATCGTCGCGATCGTCTTCACGGTGGCCTACCTGCTCGGGTCTTCCGTCGCGACGGTGGCGGGCGGCACCGCATCCCCCGTACCCCGCACCGGGACCGCATTGCCTCCCGTTCTGCTCCCGCTCGACGAGGACGGTGTGCGCCAGATGTACGCCGACTACCCCGGCCGGATCACACTGTCGCTCGTCGCCCGCCTCGACGGCGCGAACCTGTGGTGGGTGACGGCGGACGGCGGAGCCACCACGTGCCTCGCGGTCGACACGGCCTACGGCATATCGTCGTCGTGCGCGCCCACATCGCGGGTGGTCGACGGGATCGGTGTGGGAGTCGACTTCGGACCAGGCCAGCCGATCGCGTACTGGGTGACCCCGGGCGGCACTCCGTACATCGAGGTGGGGTCCGACATAGACTCGCTCGCGGCCGAGCACCTGAGCGGACCGCCGCCGTCGGTGACGCCCACGCCGTCGCCGACGCCCTGATCGTGAGCCCGTCCGCGCCTCGCGTCCGGTCCGCGTGTCACGCGTGGGATGCGCGATCCGCGGCGACGCCGTCGTAACGCAGCAGCGCCGGAACGGTGACTGCGATGACGACGAGCAGCACCGCGAGCAGCATGCCGAACAGGAACGTCGTCAGGCCGATGCCGACCACGTGAGCCGTCGCGCCGACGAGGAGTGCGGCGAGCGGCATCGCGCCGATCGCGAGCTCCTGCAGTCCCATCGCGCGGCCCTGCAGCTGCGGCGGCGTCGCGGACAGGATGAGCGTCGTCTGCAGCACGCCGAACGTCGAGGAGACGAGCCCCGTGCACGTCAGCAGCAGGAACGCCAGCCACGGCGCCGTGGTGAGGCCGAAGAGCGCGAACATCAGGCCCATGAGCGCGGTGCCGCCGAGGAACACGGCGCCCTTGCGCTGGAAGTCGCCGAGGCCGGCGACGATGAGCGAACCCGCCGTCCCGCCGACGCCCCAGCAGGTCATGAGCGCGCCGAGCCCGGCGGCATCGAGGCTCAGCACGTCGCGCGCGAAGACGGGCATGAACCCGGAGCTGATCGAGAAGACGAGGGTGTTGGCGAGGATCGTGATCGCCAGGACCGCCGACACGACGCGGATGCGGAGGATGTCGCGCGCCCCGTCGGCGAGCATCCGCCACGCCCCGTCGTGATGCTCGGTCACCCGCGGACGGTCGGCGGGGACCCGCTGCATCGAGATGAAGGATGCCGCGTACCAGGCGGCCGTGACCCACAGAGCGGCCGGTGCGCCGAAGGCAGACACCAGCACGCCGCCGACCGCCGGTCCGAGCATCATCGTCGAGCTGAAGACGAGCGAGTTCAGCGCGTTCGCGTTGCTCAGGAGCGCGGGCTCCACGAGCTCCGCGGCGAGGGCCGCGCGGGCGGGCTGGGAGGGCGACTGCGCGATGCCGATCGCGAGACCGGCCGCGAGGAGGGCGGGATAGGCGGGGTTTCCGGCCGTTGCGAGAGCGGCGATGGCGGCCGTCGCCACGAGTGACCACGCGCTCGCGACCAGCAGCAGGCGGCGCCGCTCGAAGCGGTCGGACAGCACGCCTGCGAGCGGCCCCAGGAGGAGCGGCGCGAGCCGGACCGACGTGAAGACCGCGAGGTCGACCTCGGAGTGGGTCTGCTCGTAGACCATCCAGCCGAGGACGAACGTGATGCTCCACGCGCCGGTGAAGAAGGCGATGTTGGAGACGAACAGCGCCCGGAAGCCGCCGGGTTCCTGCAGCGAGGCGAATGGCCGGAGGGCGGCCGCCGCGATTCCCTTGCCCGCAGCGCGCGCTTCCTGGACGGTCATTCAGTCAATGGTATACCAGAAGCGGCGCAGGTCCGGCCAGAACATCGCCGTCGTGAGGACGAGGGATGCCGCGACGTATGCCCCGATCAGCATCGGACCGAGCCGCGTGCCGTCGACGAGGTCGAGGACCATGCCCGTGATGAGCGCGCCGAGGAGCACCGCGTGCAGCGCGATGCACACCGCGAGGGTGCGCCCGCGATGCGCGGCGACCCGTCCGCCCGCCTGTCCGCTCCGACCTGGCATGCGTCGAGCGTAGCCGTGGAACGGCCGGGGTGCCGCATCCTTCGCGGGCGGTCAAACCCGGCGCGCTCGGCGTCAACTCGGCGGCATCCGTCCCGACGCACAATGGGGGAAACGACGAAGGAGACGCCGATGTCCGCTTCTGCCACGACGGCAACCACCTACCCGCTCGACGACAGCGCCCTGCTCGCCCGCGTCCAGGCCACCGAGGGCGAAGGCCGCGAGATCCTGGATGCCGCGACGCGCGAGGTCATCGGACGGGTGCCGGTGCAGACCGTCGCCGACATGGATGCGGCGATCGCCCGCGCGAAGGCCGCGCAGCCGGCGTGGGAGGCCCTCGGGCACGAGGAGCGCAGCGCGCTGCTCGTGAAGGCGGCGGACGCCATCGACGCGAACGCCGAAGGGCTTGCGCGGCTCCTCTCGCGCGAGCAGGGCAAGCCCCTGAACGGACCCAACGCCCGCTTCGAGGTCGGCGCGTGCTCCGCGTGGCTGCGCACCAACGCGGCGACCGTGCTCGAGCCGCAGGTGCTCGTCGACGACGAGACGCTGCATGCCGAACTCGTCTACAAGGCGGCCGGCGTCGTAGGAGCCATCAGCCCGTGGAACTGGCCGATGATGATCTCGATCTGGCAGATCGGGCCGTCGCTGCGGATGGGCAACACCGTCGTCATCAAGCCGAGCAGCAACACGCCGCTGAGCGTCCTCGCCATGGTGTCCGTCATGAACGACGTGCTGCCCGCCGACGTGCTGATCGGCGTGTCCGGGCCGGGGTCGATCGGCGGCCACCTCGCCGCGCACCCGGACGTCGCCAAGGTCATGTTCACCGGCTCCACCGAGGTCGGCCGCAAGATCATCGAGGCCTCCGCCGGCAACCTGGCGCGTCTCACCCTCGAGCTCGGCGGCAACGACGCCGGCATCGTCCTGCCCGGGACGGACGCTGCGGCCATCGCGCAGGACCTCTTCTGGGGCGCGTTCATCAACACCGGCCAGACGTGCGCCGCGATGAAGCGCCTCTACGTGCACGACTCCGTCTACGACGACGTCGTCGGCGCACTCGCGGAGATCGCCGCATCCGTGCCGATGGGCAACGGTCTCGACGAGGACAACGTGCTCGGGCCGTTGCAGAACAAGGACCAGTTCGACATCGTCGCGGGGCTCGTCGAGGACGCGAAGGCCCACGGCGGCCGCGTCGTCACGGGAGGCGAGGCCGCGCCGGAGCTCGGCGAGCTCTTCTACCGCGCGACGATCGTCGCCGACGTCACGGACGGCGTCGCGCTCGTCGACGAGGAGCAGTTCGGTCCGGTGCTCCCGGTCATCCGCTACTCCGACGTCGACGACGCGTTCGCCCGCGCCAACGCGGCCGACGTGGGCCTCGGCGCCTCGGTGTGGTCGAGCGACCCCGCGGAAGCCGCGCAGTACGCGACGCGGATGCAGTCGGGCACGGTGTGGATCAACTCGCACGGCGGCCTGCACCCGATGGTGCCGTTCGGCGGCATCAAGAGCTCGGGCTACGGCATGGAGTTCGGCGTCGAGGGGCTGAAGTCCGTCGCGGTGCCGCAGGTCGTGTCCGGGCCCGGACGGAAGGCCTGAACCGTGACGGCTCCTGCCCACACGGCGATCGTCGTCGGCGGCGGATCGGCGGGCGCCGTCGTCGCCCGCCGGCTCGTGGACGCCGGCGTCCGGGTCACCCTGCTCGAAGCGGGCGATGAGGACACCAATCCGGCCATCCACGACCCGTCGCGGGCGGGCGAGCTGTGGCACAGTCCGCAGGACTGGGACTACTACACCGTCCCGCAGGCGCACGCCGCGGATCGGCGCCTGCACCTCCCACGCGGGAAGGTGCTCGGCGGCTCCCACGCCCTCAACGCGATGATCTGGGTGCGCTGCGCGCCGCAGGACTTCGACCACTGGGCGTCGGTCTCCTCCGATGCGTGGGCATGGGATGCCGTGCGTCCCGTGTACGAGCGGATCGAGGACGTCCTGCCCGTCCTCGGCGACTACCCGCTCGTGCCCATCCAGCAGTCGATCGTCGACGCGTACGTCGAGGAGGGCGTGCCGCAGAACCCCGACTACAACGGGGAGACGCTCGACGGCGTCTCGCAGGAGCAGGTGACCCTCGAGGACGGCCACCGCGTCAACACATGGACCGCGTACCTGAAGCCGGTGCGCGATCGGCTCGACATCGTCACCGGCGCGCACGTGCACTCCGTGATCGTCGAGGACGGCCGTGCGGCGGGCGTGCGGTACCGCGCGGGTGGCTCGGCGGGAGGCGTGGATGCGGACCTCCGCGCCGACACCGTGATCCTGTGCGCCGGCGCGCTCGACTCGCCGGCGATCCTGCTGCGCTCGGGCATCGGTCCGCGGGCGGAGCTCGAGGAGCTCGGCATCCCGGTCGTGCTCGACGCGCCCGAGGTCGGACGGAACCTCCACGACCACCTGCTGTCGCCCGTGATCTTCGCGACCTCGCGTCCGGTCGGCCCGCCTGTGAGTGGTGTGTCGGTGACGCAGACGCATGCGTTCTGGCGGTCGCGGCCGGAGCTCGAGGTTCCCGACACGCAGCCCATCCACTTCTCGGTGCCGATGTGGGGCGAGCTCGAGCCGCAGGGCGACGACGGGTTCTCCCTCATGGCCGGGATCGTGTCGCCGCAGAGCCGTGGCGCGCTGCGGCTCACCGGACCGTCGCTCGACGACCCGATCGAGATCGACCTGCAGGCTCTCGCGGATCCCGACGACGTGCGCGCCCTCGCTGCATCCGTCCGCCAGGTCCGCCGTGTCGGAGCGCAGCCGGCACTCGCGGAGGAGTGGGGCGCGACCGAGGTGTACCCGGGAGAGGCGGTGCCGGACGACGAGGTCGAGGACTGGGTGCGTCGCACCGCGATCACCTACCACCACCAGGTCGGCACGTGCCGCATGGGGGCGGATGCGGCGGCTGTCGTCGATCCGCGGCTGCGCGTCAACGGCATCGCCGGACTGCGCGTCGTGGACGCCTCGATCATGCCCCGCATCACGACCGGCAACACCAACGCGCCCGCCGTCATGATCGGCGAGCAGGGCGCAGCCTTCCTGCTGGAGGACCTCGGTAGCTGAGGCGCGAGCGGAGGACCTCCGCCGAGCGGAGTGTGGTGTGCGGGGGGAGGGCCGGATGCGGTCCTTCCGTCCTCCCTTCGATCGTCACCCTCCGCTCAGCGGAGGTGACGATCGTGAAGGTCGCTTACGCGGCGGCGAAGGCGAGGAGGCCCGCTCCGATCCGTCCGGCATCCGAGCCGAGCGAGCTGCGCACGACCTGCGGCGGCTCGCGCCACGCGAGCCCGGCCCGCATGCGCTCCGCGAGCGGCACGAAGAGCCCGTCCCCCGCCTCCGAGAAGCCGCCGCCGAGCACGATGACGTTCGGGTCGAGGAGGAGGGTCAGGATGTCGAGACCCTGCGCGAGCACATCGACGGCCTCGCTCCAGATGCGGTCGGCGAGGGGATCGCGGCCGAGGCGTCCTGCGATCTCCTGCGTGCTGAGCTCCGCGCCCCCGGCGTTCCGGTAGCGGCGGGCGACGCCCGCGCCGGAGACGTACACCTCGAGGCAGCCGCGCTGCCCGCACGTGCACTGCTCGCCGCCCGGCACGACGGGGATGTGGCCGAACTCGCCGGCCGCGCCGGTCGCGCCGGTGATGGTGTCGCCCGCCGAGACGAGGGCGGCAGCGACCCCTGTCCCGATCGGCACGAGCACGAAGTCCTGCATCGCGCGCGCGGCGCCGACCGTCCGCTCGGCGAGCCCCGCGGCGCGCACGTCGTGGCCGACCGCGACGGGAAGCGCCAGATCGTCGTGAAGGATGTCGCGAAGGGGGAGGTCGCGCCATCCGAGGTTCGACGCGTAGTGGACGATGCCGCGCGCCTCGTCGAGCATGCCCGGCGTCACGACGCCGGCCGCGACCACGCGTGCTCCGTTCGCATGGGCCGACGTGCGCAGGTCGCGCAGCAGCGCGCGCAGCGCGCCCACGATCTCCGTCTGCGGGGTCGGGCGCGCGATCTCGGCCAGGACGGTGCGATCGTCGCCGACGACCGCGCCCTTCATCGCGGTGCCGCCGAGGTCGACCGCGAGCACCACGGGTCTCCCGGAGGCGGTCATGCGGCGGCCCGCCCGAGCGCCGTGAGCACGTCGGCGACCATCCGGCCGGAGGTGACAGCACGGCTCCCGCCGTCGGACGGGCTCGGGGCGCCGGCACTGGGCACCGTCTCGGCCGCGCGAAGGTGCACCTCGGGGACGGCGGTGGCCGCGACGAGGTCGGCGACGTTGGCGGGCCGCACCCCTCCGCCGGCCAGGACGACGATGCGTCCGCCGGCCTCGGCCACGAGCTCCGCGAGCCGGGCGGCTCCCTCGGTCACGGTCGGCGCGCCGCCCGAGGTCAGGACGCGGTGGATGCCGAGGTCGATGAGCTCCCGGAGGGCGGTGTGCTGATCCGGTACCTGGTCGAACGCCTTGTGGAACGTTGTCTCGGCATCCCCGCAGGCGTCGACGAGGCGTGCCGTGGCGACCGCATCCACCGTCCCGCCGGGCGTCAGCGCGCCGATCACGAATCCGACCTGCACGCCGGCGGGCCGCGCCAGCGCACGGATGGCGCGGATGTCGTCGACCATCGCGTCCACCTCGTCCGCCGTGAAGACGAAGTCGCCAGGGCGCTGCCGGATGAGCACGTTGACGCCGATCCGGGTGGCCCGTCGCAGCGCCGCGGCGACGGTTCCGATCGACGGCGTGATGCCGCCCTCGGCGAGGTCGGCGCACAGCTCGATGCGGTCGGCGCCGGACTCCTCCGCGACGGCGACTCCGGCGAGGTCCTCCAGGCAGATCTCGACGAGGGTCACGCGCGGTGCTCCGCGCGCGCGGCGAGCGCGTCGGCGAGGTCGGCGCCGAGCTCGATCGAGCCGACGGGCGCCCCGCCGCCGAGGATCGGGATCCGTGTCAGCGGCTGCGCTCCCGCGATGTCGGCGCCGAGCGCGTCCAGCACGCGCAGCGCGATGAGCGTGGTGGCGCGCGGACTGCCGTCGACGATCTTCATGGAGACGGCGGTTCCATCCGCGGCGGCCACCCCGATGACACCCTCGGCGCCGCCCTTCGCGAGCGCGCCCGGCATGCCCTCCATGAGCGCCGAGTTCTGGTGCCCGGTTCCGCCCACGTAGAACGGATGCTGCCGCATCGCGTCGGCGACGCCACGCTCCGGCGAGCCCTCGGGCGCCTGAACGAGCCGCCCGAACGCGCGGGCGATGCCGCGGACCGTCGTCCCGAACAGCGGTGCGCCGCATCCATCGATCGCGTCGTGCCCGACGGGCGCGCCGGTGACCTCCGCCATCGTGGCGCGCACATGCTGCTGGAGAGGGTGGTGCAGGTCGAGGTAGTCGTGCGTCGACCAGCCGTTCGCCGCACATGCGAGCAGCATCGCCGCGTGCTTGCCGGAGCAGTTCATCCGGACGCGCGTGCGCGGCTCGCCGGCGCGCACGAGCTGCTCGAACGTCGCCTCGTCCTCGGGTCGGTCGACCGGGCAGCCGAGGGCGCCCTCGTCGAGGCCGGCGCGCTCGAGGATCCCGCGCACGACGCGGACGTGCTCGTCCTCGCCGGTGTGGCTGCCCGCGGCGATCGCCAGCTCGGGTCCCTCGAGCGCCGCGCCCGCCGTGAGGCACGCGAGCGCCTGCAGCGGCTTGACGGTGCTGCGGGGGAGGACGACGTCGTCGGGCGCGCCGAGCTCGAGGAGCGCCCTGCCGTCCGGAGCGGTCGCGACGAGCGTGCCGAAGTGGCGGCTCTCGACGAGTCCGGATCGGACGACGACGGCGAGCTCGGACAGGGATGCGGTCATTCTGGGGCCTTCGCGTTGTGGACCGCCGGGAGGGCGGGGAGGACGGGCTGCGCCGAGGGGCGGCGCCGCGGTCCGTGCTGGAGCCGGGACGCCACGGCGGAGAGGCTGCCGTTGACGACGAGGTAGATGAAGGTCACGACGAGGTACGTCGGGATGAGGAGGTGCAGGTAGGAGGCCAGCACCTGGCCGCGGTACAGCAGCTCCGTGAACGCCACGATGTAGCCCAGCGAGGTGTCTTTCAGGAGGCTCACGAACTGCGTGACGAGCGAGGGCGCGACGTTGCGGGCGGCCTGCGGCAGCACGACGTAGCGCATCGCCTGGGTCGGCCGCATGCCGAGGCTCAGCGCGGCCTCGCGCTGGCCCCGGGGCAGGCTCAGGATGCCGGCGCGCAGGATCTCCGCGAACACAGCGGAGTTCGCCGCCGTCAGCGGGATCACCAGCTGCCAGATCGTCGGCAGCGTGAGCCCGAGCTGCGGCAGGCCGAAGAGCATGAGGTAGATGAGCAGCAGCACCGGCACGGTGCGCGCGATCTCGATGTACGCGCCGCACAGGCGGCTCACCCAACGGACGCCGCTCACGCGGCCGAGCGCGAGGAGGATCCCCAGGGCGCCGCCGAGGACGGCGACGATCGCGGCGGCGAACAGCGTGCCCATGAGCCCGATGAGGAGGTACTCCCAGATCGCCCACTCGGTGAACGGAGCCCAGCGCGCCGGGTCGAGCTGTCCGTGGGAGGCGAACTGCCAGAGCCCGAACGCGATGAAGGCGGCGATGATCAGGCAGCTCACGACGGAGCCGAGGAGGATGCGGCGGCGGCCGCGGGGACCCGGGGTGTCGTACATGAACGACGCGGCGTACGCCCGGCGGGGGCGTCGCGGCTTGCGGGGCTGCCGCACGTCGACGCGGTCGGGGATGAGCTGAGCGGTCATCGGACGATCGCCACCTTTCGTTCGACCCATCCGGCCCCGAGGCCGATCGCCAGCGCGATCGCCATGTAGATGAGGCCTGCGGTCGAGAAGATCAGGATCGGCTGGGCGGCGACGAGGTTGATCTTGTTGACCTCGGCGGTGAGCTCGACGACGCCGACCGCGGCGGCGAGCGCCGTGTTCATGGCGAGCGCGATCATGACGTTGCCGATCGGCTGCACGACGGCCCGGAGGGCCTGCGGCACGACGACGAACCGCAGGGTCTGGCCGAGCCCGAATCCGAGGGCGCGCGCGGCCTCGACCTGCCCCACCGGGATGGTGTTCACGCCCGAGCGCACGGCCTCGGCGACGTACGCGGCCTCGTAGACGGTGAGGACGATGATGGCGGTCGGGGTGAGCGGCAGCATCAGCCCGGCGTCGGGGAGCGCGAAGACCGCCAGCAGCAGCAGTGCCAGCAGCGGCACGTTGATGAAGAACTGCACGTAGAGGAAGGCGGCGGAGCGCAGGACGGGGATGGGGCTCACGCGCGCGATCGTGACCAGGATGCCCAGCAGGATGGATCCGATGCCGGCGATGACGGCCATCATCAGGGTGGTGCCGAGCGCCTGGAGGATCGGTCCCAGGTTGTCGATCAGAGCGTTCATTCCTCGACTCCGTCAGGGGGAAGCGGACAGGCGGCCGCCGAGCGCCAGGGGAGGTCGCCCTCCCTGGGCGCCCGGCGGCCGAAGCGGTCAGGAGCCCGGGACGGACCCGATCTCCGGCGGGGTCGGAGCGGACCCGTCGGTCACCGTGCCGAGGCTGGCCTGCCAGGCCTTGGCCCACTGGCCGCCGGACTGGATCGCCTTCAGCCACGTGTTGATGAACGACTTGAACTGGCTGTCGCCGTGCTGCAGGCCGATGCCGTAGGGCTCCTTCGTGAAGGGGTTGCCGACGACCTTGATCTGCTTCTCGCTCGCAGCGTCGCTCGCCAGCAGCGTGTAGTCCTGCACGTACGCGTCGCCGCGGCCCTGGATGAGGGCCTGGACGGCTGCCGGGTCGGTCGCGAAGGCGGTGACCTTCGCGGTCGGCGCGACGTTGGGCACCTCGGTCACGGCCGGCGTGTTGGCGCCGACGATGACGTTCTTGCCGTCGAGGTCCTTCTCGCTCTTGATGCTCTTGTTGTCGCTCTTGACGGCGACGGCGAGGCCGGACTCGAAGTACGGGCCGGCGAAGTCGATCTGCTCGGCGCGCTGCGGCGTGATCGTGTAGGTGTTGAACACGACGTCGACGGTGCCGTTCTGGAGCATCGCCTCACGCGTCTCGGATGCCGGCGGCACGATCTCGACGTTGGGCTTGCCGAGGATGTAGATCGCGAGGAGCTTCGCGAGGTCGGCGTCGAAGCCGTTGACCTGGCTCGGGTCGGTCGGGTTCTGCTGCGAGAGCAGGGGAGCGTCGAGCGCCTCGGCGACGATGAGCTTGCCGCGCTTCTTGATCTTCTCCATGGTCGAACCGGGGATGATCGCGGCGACGTCGGCGACGGGTGCGCCGGCGAAGACCGAGTCGGCGGCGGACGGGCTGGAGCCGGAGCCCGAGCCGGGAAGGCTCGTGCCACCGCTGGAGCACGCCGTGACGGCGAGTGCGACCGCGGTGAGCAGGATGCCGGCGACCGTCGCCTTCCTGCGGGTGATGCTGCGGGTCATGTGTTGCTTTCCCTTCGTTGGGTGTGGGTTTTTCGGGTGCGGGTCAGTGGGCGAGGACGGAGGCGAGGAACGTCTGCGCGCGCTCGGAACGGGGGGAGTCGAAGAACTCGGCGGGCGGTGCCTGCTCGACGATCTGGCCGCGGTCCATGAAGACGACGCGGTCGGCGGCGCGACGGGCGAAGCCCATCTCGTGGGTGACGACGATCATCGTCATCCCCTCCTTGGCGAGAGATGTCATGACATCGAGGACCTCGCCGACCATCTCGGGGTCGAGCGCGCTCGTCGGCTCGTCGAAGAGCATCACCTTGGGGTGCATCGCGAGGGCGCGGGCGATCGCCGCGCGCTGCTGCTGGCCGCCGGAGAGCTGGGCGGGATGGCTGTTCGCCTTGTCGGCGATCCCGACGCGGTCGAGGAGCTGCATCGCCTCGCGCCGCGCGTCCGCCTTCTTCGCGCCGCGGACCTTGAGGGGCGCGAGCGACACGTTGTCGAGGATCGTGCGGTGCGCGAAGAGGTTGAACGACTGGAACACCATGCCGACCTCGGCGCGCAGCCGCGCGAGCGCCGCACCCTCTTCGGGGAGGAGCTCGCCGTCGACGCGGATCTCGCCGGCGTCGATCGTCTCGAGGCGGTTGATCGAGCGGCACAGCGTCGACTTCCCGGAGCCCGAAGGGCCGACGACGACCACGACTTCGCGGGCGGCGACGTCGAGGTCGATGTCGCGGAGGACGTGAAGGTCACCGAAGTGCTTGTCGACTCCGCGCAGGCTGACCATGGGCTGCGCATCCGTTGCTGACATCCGTTTTCCTTGCATCTTCGACGAGGTTGCTGCGATGAGCGTACTAACAATGGCATCAAAGATGCAATATCGACTTTGAATACTCCAAAATCGATCTAAACTCGGCTACAGTATTCTCATCCCAACCGGTGGACGAGAGGATCGGCGCGATGACGAGCCCCGCAGAAGCGGCACCGCCCAGCAGCTCCAGCGCAGGCGCGATCCTCGATCTCGTCCGCAGCGGGCGCGCGCGCTCCCGGGCCGAGATCGCCCGCAGCACGGGGCTCAGCCCGTCGACGGTCGCGCAGCGCGTCGACGGCCTCATCGGCGCGGGACTCGTGCGCGAGGCGGGTGAGGGCGTCTCCGCGCGGGGGCGCCGGCCGCGCGCCCTCGAGATCGACGCGTCCGCGGGTGTCGTCTGCGCCGTCGACCTGGGCTCCCACCACGCGACTTTCGGCCTCGTCGACATCTCCGGGCGCCTGCTCGCCGTCCGCTCCGAGCCGATGGACATCGCGGACGGCCCCGATCGGGTGCTGCGGTGGATCGTGACGATCGCCGACGAGATGGTCGCCGCGCACGCGGAGCCGGGGCAGACGCTGCGCGGCTACGGCATCGGTCTCCCCGGTCCCGTGGACTCGAACACGGGGGAGATGGTGTCTCCGTCGCGCATGCCCGGGTGGAAGGGCGTGGATGCCGCGGGCCTCCTCGCCTCCCTGACCTCGCTTCCGGTCGCCGTCGACAACGATGCCAACCTCATGGCGCTGGGCGAGCACGCGGCGCTCGACGCCGACGCGCAGCACCTCGTCTTCGTGAAGGCGGGCTCCAGCATCGGCTGCGGCGTGATCGCCTTCGGCGGGCTCTACCACGGACACCACGGGATGGCCGGCGACATCAGCCACGTGACGGTCCCGGGCGGCCCTCAGGTCCTGTGTTCGTGCGGCCGGATCGGCTGCCTCGACGCCGTCGCCGGGGGTGCCGCCATCGTGACCGCCCTCCGCGATGCGGGGGTCGAGGTCGCCGATGCGCGCGACGTCGTCGCGCTCGCCCGCGACGCGCACCCCCGTGCGACGCTCATGCTGCGGGAGGCGGGGCTCCGGGTCGGGAGCGTGCTCGCGACCATCATGAACTTCTACAACCCGCAGCGACTCGTGCTCGGCGGCATCCTCGGCGAGGCCGAGGCGTTCGTCGCAGGCGTCCGCTCGTCGCTGTACTCCGACTGCCTGCCGATGATCACCGACGAGCTCGAGATCACGGTGAGCGTCGCGAAGGAGAAGGCAGGCATCCTCGGCGCCGCGCATCTCGTCCTGGACGAGCTCTTCGATCACGGTCGCGTCGAACAGCTCGTGCGATGACCTCGGGTCACGCCGTCGCCGTCGCCGTCTTCGGTGCGGGGCGGATGGCGCGCGCCCACGCCACGGCGTGGGCGGCGCTCGGCGTGCCGGTGCGGTGGATCGTCTCCCCGCGGCGCCGACAGGAGCTGTGGGACGACGCCGAACTCGGGCTCGGATCCGCGCGATGGACCGACGACCCGGCCGAGGCGCTCGCGGATGCAGACGTGACGATCGCCTCCATCTGCACGCCGACGCCGACCCACCGACTGCTGGCCGAACAGGCGCTTCGCGCCGGCCGGCACGTGCTGCTCGAGAAGCCGATCGCGCTCACCCTCGAGGACGCACTCGCGCTGCAGACGGTCGCGGACGAGGCACCCGGCATCCTGATGGTCGCCCACGTCGTGCGGTTCTTCGCCGGCTACGCGGAGCTCGCGGATCGGATCGCGGCGGGGGCCGTCGGGCGCCCGCGCGCAGTCCAGGCGCACCGGCTGTCGGCTGCGCCGGAGGGCGCGGACTGGCTGCACGACGAGGAGCGCTCAGGCGGCGTGCTCGTGGACTTCGCCATCCATGACCTCGACCAGGCGAACGCCGTCCTCGGCCGCCCCATCGCCGTCACGAGCATCGCGGCCGGTGGAGTCGGCACGGGGTTCGACGGTGCGATCTCCACGACCGTCGAATACGCCGACGGCGGGGTCGCGCAGGTGCTGAGTGCGGTGGATCTGCCCGCCGGGACCCCGTTCCGCACCGGGTTCACGGTCGTGGGGACGGACGGGGTGGATGCGGCGGCCGGAGCGGACGGAGACCCGTTCGTCGCGCAGGCCGCGTACTTCCTCGCATGCGTCGAGTCGGGCGCCGCACCGCGGCGCGCACCGGTGTCTGCTGCGGTCGCGGCCCTGCGGCTCGCCCTCGCCGCCCGGGAGTCCTTGCACTCCGGGCGGCGAGTCGAGCTGTCGTGACCTCGCCTCAGGCCGCGTAGACCCGCCGGCCGGCGAACCACGTCTCGAGCACGCGGGTCCGGATGATCTCCTCAGCCCGGCCGGCGACGAGGTCGCTGTCGAGGATGACGAAGTCGGCGGACTTTCCGGGGGAGAGCGAACCGGTGACGTCGCCGAGCCCCATCGCGCGCGCAGCGTTGATCGTGAAGACCTCGAGCGCCTCCTGCGCGGTGATCGCCTGCTCAGGCCACAGGACTCCCGGCGCGCGTCCGAGCGGATCGGCCCGGGTCACGAGCCCCTGCATCCCCTCGAACGGGTTCGGCGACTCGCTCACCGGCCAGTCCGAGCCGCCGGCCACGAGTCCGCCCGCGTCGAGGATCGAGCGGTTCGGCTGCGAGTGCTCCGCGCGATCCCCGAGGACCGCGGCGAGGGCGTCCGGGATGACGCCGGGGAACCAGAGGAACGGCGAGATGTCCGCCGCGATCCGCAGGCGGGCCAGACGCTCGATGTCGTCGCCCGCGAGGAACTGGCCGTGCGCCATCTGGAACAGCGTGTCGGTGTATCCCTCGCCGCGCAGTCGCTCGACGACATCGATCAGCATGCGCGCCGAACCGTCGCCCGTGACGTGCACCTTGGCGCCGAGACCGCGCTCGGCGACCGCGTGCAGCCATGCGTACAGCTCGTCGGCATCCATCGTGGTGGTGCCGTGGAAGTGTGCGCCGTGCACGTCGTCCGGAAGATACGGATCGAGGAACAGAGCCGTCCGCGCGGGCGGCACGCCGTCGAGGAAGATCTTCACGAAGTCGGGGCGATGGTGCGGGGAGCGGAACTCCTCGCCGCGCGCGATGAGCTCGTGCCCGATCAGCTCGTAGCCGAAGATCTCGTCGTTGATCGTGATCGACGACACCACCCACGCGTTCAGGTCACCCGTGTCGTCGAGCGACTTCAGGGCGCCGAGGATGTCGATGGAGACCGCCGCATCCTGGAACGCCGTCACGCCGTAGGCGTTCAGGAGCTCGACACCGCGCGCCGACGCGCGGCGGTGCTGGTCGGGGGTGAGCCCGCCGGCCTCCGACTGCGCCCGCGCGACGAGGAGGCCGGCCGCCTCCAGCAGAACCCCGCTCGGCTCGCCGTCCGCGGCATCCAGGAGCGTCACTCCCTCGGACGGGATCGCCTCGCGGGAGATCCCCGCGAGCTCGAGCGCCCGCGAGTTCACCCAGCGGTTGTGGTGGCTGTCGTCGGAGAGCATGACGGGCCGGCCGCCGGATGCCTCGTCGAGGCGCAGCCGTGCGGAGGTCGTGTTGAGCTCGTCCATGAGGGTCGACGCCCACGATCCGCCGGTGATCCACGCCGCCTCGGGCAGCCCCGCCGCATGCTCCCGCACGAGGTCGAGGATCTCGTCGAGCGTCAATGCGACGCCGAACGAGAGCTCGAACAGGTCGGTCACCCCCGCGACGGCGTGGTGGTTGTGCACATCGACGAAGCCCGGGTACAGCGCGGCTCCGCCGAGGTCGCGCACCTCCGTGTCCGGCCCGCGGTGAGCGAGCACGTCGGCGGCGGTGCCCACGGCGACGATGCGGCCGTCCGCGACGGCGATCGCCTCGGCGACCGGGTGCGTACGGTCGGCCGTGCGGACGACCCCGCCGGTGAGGATGAGATCGGCGGTCATCGCGCGAGCGGGCGGGCCGGGTCGTACTCGTCGGGGTGGACGGTCGTCGAGATGAGACGGCCGTGCGCGCCGAAGGTGAAGTGCGTCGGGCGGGCCGTCGCATCCTCCGCCTCGCCGAACAGCACCCCGTGCGAGCGGATCGACTTCGCGTCGCGGTGGTCCGCGATCGTGATCGAGCCGCACGGGATGACGCCCTCGCGCCACGTGAAGACGTAGATGCCCGGGCGCATCCGGTACACGGTGTTCTCGTCCGTGTCCGCGAGGCCCTGCTCGGGACCGGCGAGGCACTGCCACGTGTACCAGTGCGGCGAGAGGTAGACGTGCTCGTACGCGTGCTGGCTCGAGTACACCCAGAGGACGCGGCGCCCGATGAGCTCGAGCGTCGGGGCGGGCGGCTCGCCGACTCCGTCCTCGATCTCCGCGATGCGGGCGACGGTGAAGAGGTGCTGCACGGCGACCTTGTCGACGGTGCGCTCGCCGAGGACGGCGAGGACCGCGAGGGCGTGGCCGCTGCGCAGGTCCAGGAAGAGCGACACCGACTCGTTCGGGGCGTAGTCGTCGCCGTGGTGGAACTGTGCGTAGTAGAGGTCGTCGTCGACTTCGATGACCTCGCACTCGTCGGTCTGGGCGGCCGCCGGGATCGGGTCGCCCTCGCCCGGCTCGTACGTCCACGAGACGGTTCCGGCGCCGAACGTGTGCGCGATGCGCGTGCCGCGCTCGTCGACGAGGGTGAGCGTGCGGCCTTCGAGGTCGTTCGACAGCGGCGCCTTGCTCGCGTCGAAGCCGGGGGCGAGGCCGTCGAGCGGCAGCCACGTGGACGTGTCGGAGAGATTCACGTCGGTCATATCGGTTCCTTTCGGAGGGTGTGCGGGCTCAGAAGCCGGGGACGGGGTCCTTGCCCCGTTCGGCCGCGTGGACGTTGAACTTCTCGAGGTCGGTGGCGAGGGCGTCGTAGACGTCGGGCTTCTTCCTCTTGAGCACGGCTCCGTAGACGATGCCGCCGATCCCCGCGAGGACGAGCAGCCACGGGAGGCTCAGGATGACCGGGTTGTCGGAGCCGGCGACCACGCTGAAGTTGAAGGTCGCGAGGAGCGCGATCGACAGCAGCCCGAGGAAGCCGAGGCCGGGGGCGATGAACGTCGACCACCAGCGCGGATCGCGCTGCCGCCGGAACCACACGACGATCGAGAGCGCCGCGAGGGTCTGCAGGACGATGACCGACAGCGTGCCGATGCCGAGCATCGAGGGGACGACGACGAGCATCGGGTCGAGCCCGGCGAGCGCGAAGCATCCCGCGACGATCGCGCCGAAGCCAGCCTGCACCGCGCCCGCGATCTGGGGCGCGCCGTTCTTGCGCGTGCGGGCGAGGATGCTCGGCAGGATGCGTGCGCGCCCGAGCGAATACAGGTAGCGGGTCGCGGAGTTGTGGAACGCGAGCATCGCGGCGAAGAGGCTCACGAGCAGCAGGATCGTGGCGATCACCGCCATCGGCTGGCCGAGGTACTGCCCGATGAGCGAGAACAGCAGGTCGCCGGCCTCGAGGTGCTTCTGCGCCGTGGCCTGCGCCTGGGCGACGCCGGTCGCGCTGACGACGGCCCACGTGGAGACGCCGAGGATGAGTGCGATCGCGATGATCGCCGTGTAGGTGGCGCGCGGGATCGTGCGGAGCGGATTCTTCGCCTCCTCGCTGAACAGCGCCGTCGCCTCGAAGCCGAGGTAGCCGGTCGCGGCCAGCAGCAGGCCGATGGGGAACGAGCCGGAGAAGACCGCCGCGGGGCTGAAGGCCGCCCACGAGTAGCCCGTCTGCACGAGCACGGAGATGTCGAACACGATGAGGATCGTGGTCTCGAGGATCAGCGAGACGCCGAGGATCTTCGAGCTGAAGTCGACGCCGGTGCGCCCCATCCAGAAGCAGACCGCGATCGACAGCAGGCCCCACAGGTACCAGCTCATGTTGAAGCCGGTGTACTGGGCGATGATCGTCTGCATGAAGAAGCCGCTCGTGCCGATCGTGCCGACCACGAAGAGGTTGTAGCCGAGCGTCGCGATGAGACCGGCGATCAGGCCGCCGGTGCGCCCGAGGCCCTTCACGACGAAGGCGTAGAACCCGCCCGCGTTCGCGAGCTGCTTCGACATCTGGGCGTAGCCGATCGCGAACAGCAGCAGGATGATCGCGACGATGAAGAAGGATGCGGGTGCCCCGCCGCCGTTGCCGAACGCGATGACGAGGGAGGCCACGACGACGATGCCCGTCAGGGGCGCGACGGCGGCGAGGACGAGGAAGACGATGCTGGCGACGCCGAGCGTATTGCCGCGCAGGCTCGTTCCGGTGGAGGGTTCGGTCACGTCGGCTCCTTTGCCGCTGTCGGTGGGGGACGGGTCTCGGGTGGCCCGCTCTTCGATTGTGTGCTTCCGGCGCGCGCGGCGCTTGACCCTCAGCGTCCGGGCCTGTTGTCTGCGCGCAGACAACCTCCGACCGCTCTTGCCGGCGATGCATGATCGGGGCTGTGGCGCCGTCGGCGCCCGAGGTGAGGGGGAGCGATGGAGCTCGGACTGCGCGGCCGCACGGCCCTCGTGACCGGGGCCGCCGGAGGCATCGGCGCGGCGGCCGCACGAGCGCTCGCGGCCGAAGGAGTGCGCATCGCCCTGCTGGACCGGGGTGCGGCGGCGCTCGGCGCGCTCGCGGCGTCGCTGCCCGGCGGCTTCGACGCCGCATCCGTCCACCCCGCCGATGTCACGGACGAGGGGCAGGTCGCCGCCGCGGTCGCCGCCGCGGTCGAGAGGTGGGGCGGACTCGACATCCTGATCGGCTGTGCCGGGATCTCCGGCCCGGTCGGAACACCGCTTCTCGAGACGACCGCCGCGCAGTGGGACGCCGTCTTCGACGTCAATGTGCGCGGTTCGTTCCTCGTGCTCCGGGCGGCGCTGCCGGCGCTGCGTGAAGGGCGTGACGCATCCGTCGTCTTCGTCGCGAGCGACTCCGCCCTGGTCGCAGCCCCTGGCATGGCGCCGTACTGCGCGTCGAAGGCTGCGGTGCTGCAGTTCGCCCGTGCGGCCTCGGTGGAGCTCGCGGCCGAGGGCATCCGCGTCAATGCGGTCTGCCCGTCGATCGTCGACACCCCGATGAGCCGCGGCGATCTCGGGATCGACGGCTTCGCCGACGTCGCCTACCCGGTGCAGACCGCGGACGAGGTCGCAGCGCAGCTCGTCTTCCTCGCCTCGCCGGTGTCGCGTCCGGTCAACGGCACCTCGCTCGTCACCGACTTCGGGTACACCGCCCGATCGAACTTCCCCGCCTGAACCCCTCGAAAGGAAGACCATGGGATACGCAGGAGCAGACGTCGCCGGAAAGGTCGTCGTGATCACCGGAGGCGGCACCGGCATCGGCGCCGCGATCGCCGAGCGCTACGCCGCGGAGGGCGCGCACGTCGTCGTGGTCGGTCGCCGCCGCGAACCGCTCGACGAGGTCGCGCAGCGCACGGGCGCCCTGGCCGTCGTCGCCGACGCGGCGGACGCCGCATCCGCCCGCGCCGCCGTCACTGAGGTGCTGTCGCACTTCGGGCGCATCGACGTCCTCGTCAACAACGCGGGCGGTCACGGCTTCTCGCCGGTGGGCGAGACGGATGACGCGGGCTGGGCCTCGTCGCTGCAGGCGAACCTGAACACGGCGTTCGTGATGTCGCGGGAGTGCCTGCCCGCCCTCATCGAGGCGAAGGGCCAGATCGTCGTCATCTCGTCGCTCGCGGGCCTGTTCGCCGGCCCGTCCGTCGCCGGATACACCGTCGGCAAGCACGCGCTCATCGGCCTCACGAAGACGCTCGCACGCGACTACGGCAAGCACGGCGTGCGCGTGAACGCGGTGTGCCCCGGCTGGGTGCAGACTCCGATGGCGGATGCCGAGATGGACGAGTTCGCATCGCACGCCTCGCTCGATTCGCGCGGCGACGCCTACGCCACCGTCACCGCGGACGTGCCGCTGCGGCGCCCCGCCCAGCCGTCCGAGATCGCCTCGGTCGTGCGCTTCCTCGGGTCGGGGGAGTCGTCGTACATGAACGGCGCGGTCCTCGTCGTCGACGGCGGCGCGCACATCGTCGACCTGCCGACGATCGCGTTCGACCACGCCGGGATGTAGACGCGCGTATCGGCCGGATCGGCATCTGCCGCGATGCATCCGCCAGAATGAACGGCATGAGCGACAGTGCAGCCGACCCCAAGGGCACGGGGGGGACCGGCAAGAAGCCCCGGTCTCCCGCCGGCTCGATGAAGCTCGCCGAGATCGCCGCGATCGCCGGAGTCAGCGAGGCGACGGTCAGCCGCGTGCTGAACCGGAAGTACGGTGTCGCGCAGCGCACGCGCGAGCAGGTCGAGGAGGCGCTGCGCGCAGTCGGCTACGAGCGCGGCACGAAGGGGGAAGTCGTCCTCATCCTCGTGCCGGGGCTCAACGAGGCGTTCTTCGCCGATGTGTGCGACGCGATCGAACGGGCGCTGAGCCCGCAGAGCCTCCGCGCCGTGATCTGCCCGGTCTACCCGGGGTCGGTCTTCGAGCGCGACTACGTCGAGGCCCTCATGGACATGGGGATCGCGGCGGCCGTGTTCCTGTCCTCGAGCAACACGATGCGCAACTCCGACCCGGTCGCCCACCAGCTGCTCGAGTCGCGGGGCATCCCGTACATCAGCGTGAACGGCGGGTTCGCCGACAGCGCGGTCCCGGTCGTGTCGACCGACGACTGGCAGGCCGCGGAGCTGTCGGTCGCCCATCTCTACGACCTCGGCCACCGGCGCATCGGCCTGACAGCGGGGCCGGTGGGCAACATCCCCGCCGACCGCCGTGTCGAGGGCTTCCTCAACGCGATGGATGCGCGCGGCCTCTCGGATGCCGAGGATCTCGTCGTCCGCCATTTCTACTCGCTCGAGGGCGGGCGCCATGCCGCCGATGAGCTCCTCTCGCTCGGGGTGACCGCGATCATCGCCTCGAGCGACGACATGGCCCTCGGCGCCTACCGCGCGATCACGCGCCGCGGTCTGCGCGTGCCCGAGGATGTCTCGGTCATCGGGTACAACGACTCGTACATGCTCGAGTTCACGGATCCCGCCCTCACGAGCGTGCGCCAGCCGATCGAGCGCATCGCCGACTTCTGTGCGCGCACGCTGATGACGATGGTGCAGAACCGGCCCGTGCACACCGACGAGGTGCTCGTCGAACCCGAGCTGCGCGTCCGGGCGTCCACCGCCGTCGCGCGCGAGTGACGCCGCGGCTCAGGGCCTGTGCACTCGGGTGAGCCTCAGCGACCGCCCGGGCTCGACCGTCTCTCCCGGCTCGGCGACCGCGAGGTGCGGGTCGCGATGCACGCCCCGCCGGCGCCGCGCCAGCCGCACCTCGAGCGGCCGGCTCGTGCCGTTGTGCACGCGCACCGTGGAGGCATCGACCGCGACATCGACGTCGCCGTCGCCGAACGGGATGCCGTCCGCCTCGAGCGTCGACACCGCTCGGGCCAGGTTCGGCGCCAGAGTGAGGCGGCCTGCGCCCGCATCCGGTTCGAGCCCGAGCAGGCCCGCGACGCCCTGGGCGAGGAGGGTGAACGCGACCTCCGGGTATGTGCCGTTCACCCCCTGCTGCGGGACGATATGGGGCTCGTCCCGCCGGCTGAAGATGCGCAGCATCCAGGCGAACGCGCGCTCGACATCCCCCGCGCGCAGGAAGACGTCCGGCAGGTAGGTCAGCGCCTCCAGGTTCTGCGGCGCCGTGCCCGGCGCGAGGGCGAGCCCGTCGATGCGAGCGAGCTCCGCCGCCTGCCGCGGGTCGCCCGCCAGCAGCCCCTTCATCGGCGGGAACCACGTCGCCTCGCGGTGCCACCCGACCGCCGCGACCCCTTCGCGCGTCCACCCCGACACGACGGTGTCGCCGCCGTCGCGGCTCCACTCCTCGCGGTAGTGCCGGTGGATGCGGTGCGCTTGCGCGGCGAGGTGCCGCGGGTCGCCGCCCGCCGCGGCGGTGAGCGCGGCCGCGTGGCGCGTCGCCGCGTACTGGGACGCGATGCCGTCACCGGCCTCGAACATGCGCAGCTCGGGGGATTCGTCGTAGCTCGCGACCCCGTCGAAGATGCTCGCGCCGCCCGCCTCCGCGATGCCGTTGCGGCGCTCGCGGTCGTGCGCGGCGACGAAGTCCGTGACGGTCCGCTTCGCGAAGGCGGCGGCCTCCGCGTCGACCGGCCGGCCCGTCCAGCGGTGGACGGCGTGGATCGTCTCGACGAGCTCGAACACCGCGGGCAGCTCGCGCACGCGCCGGCCGTCCGGCTTGACGTCGATCGCAAGCGGCGTCGTGCCGTCGAAGTTCAGCGCCCATGCCGGCCACCCGTCGACGGTGGATGCGACGAAGGACGCGAGCATCCCGGCGTTCTCGGTGCGGAGCCCGGCGAGGTGCGCACCCACCGCCTGGTGGCAGAAGTCGCGGAGGTAATAGCCGCTGCGGTGGCTGTAGCCGGCGCGGTAGCACGGGGCGTACACCGCGGTTCCGCGGCCGCCGGGGTGGTGCTCGTCGACGTCGAGCGGCCCGGTCGTGCCGCCGCGGATGACGTGTCCTGCGGCGGTGTCGACGGCCCAGGCGAGCAGGTCCGAGAGTTCCGCGCTTTCGGTGCGGACGACGAGGCTCATGCCTGTGCGAGCTCGATGAGTCCGGCCTCGAACGGGCGGAACGCGGGCATGGGCAGGCCGATCTCCATGAGCACGGCGCCCGACCACGTGGTCCGCTCCAGCCACCACTCCGGCTGGGCGCGGCGACCGGACGGGTCGTCCGCGCCGTCGGGGAGCACGCGGACGACCTCGTAGCGGGCGGCCGGGTCGAGTCCGCGCAGACGCACGGGGGCGCCCGGGATGTGGGTGAGCGAGTCGAGGGCGGCGAGCGTGACGATCGCGTGCCCGCGGTCCGCCGCGACGATCTGCTGCGCGACGACGGGTTCGAGCGTCGCGAGACGGTGGAGGCGTCCCCGCTCGACGAGCGGCCGCAGGCGCTTGACCTCCGCGATCCAGCCGACGAGCTCGGCCCGCTCCGCCGAGTCCGCCTCGCGGACGTCCCACTCCAGCCCGAAGCTGCCGACGAGCGCCGTGATCGCGCGCAGCGCGAGCGGGGCGACCCGTCCGGACGTGTGCGCAGCCGCGGCTCCCACATGCGCGCCGAGGAGCTCGGGCGGCATGAGCATGCTCGTTCCCCGCTGGATGCGCTGGCGCTCGATCGGGTCGTTCGAGTCGGACGTCCAGAACCGGTCGACGTACTCGACGACGCCGAGGTCGATGCGCCCGCCGCCTGCCGAGCACGACTCGATCTCCACCCACGGGCACGCCTCGCGCACATGGGCCATGAGCCGGTAGGCGGCCCACGTCTGGCGGTGCACGCCGCCGCGGCCGGAGGCGCGGTCGACAGGTTCGACGAGGTCGCGGTTGTGATCCCACTTGATGAAGTCGACCCGGTACGTCGTGACGACGTCGACGATGCGCTCCGCGATGTACGCGAACGCATCCGGGTCCCCGATGTTCAGGACGAGCTGGTTGCGCGCGAGGGGAGGGTTGCGGGTGGCGGGCCCCAGGATCCACTCCGGATGCGTCCGTGCGAGATCGGAGTCGGGGTTGACCATCTCCGGCTCGAACCACAGTCCGAACTGCATCCCCCGCTCGCGGACGCGCTCGACGAGGGGCGTGAGGCC
The DNA here is from genome assembly GCF_030315975.1 of Microbacterium candidum. Lineage (GTDB taxonomy): Bacteria > Actinomycetota > Actinomycetes > Actinomycetales > Microbacteriaceae > Microbacterium > Microbacterium candidum. The sequence goes on from NZ_JASXSZ010000004.1 coordinate 66,329, forward strand.
GTCCGGCCACACGTCGCGGTCGACGAACCAGTCGCCGAGCCCGGCGCGGTCGTGGCGGCGGCCGGAGAACCAGCCGTCGTCGAGGACGAACCGCTCGACGCCGATGTCCGCGGCGAGGTCGGCGAGCTCGAGGAGCGGGGTGAGCGCGTGGTCGAAGTAGACGGCCTCCCACGTGTTGAGGGTGACGGGCCGTCCCACCGCGGGGTGGGTCGTGCGGGCGCGGAGCATCTCGTGGATGCGCGCCGATGCGTCGTCGAGCCCGTCGCCGTAGGCGAGATACGTCCACGGCGTCTCGTACGCCTCGCCGGCGGCGAGGGAGATCTCCTCGGGCTCGAGCAGTTCTCCGGCGCCGAGCCATCCTCTGCCGCCGTTGGTGCGGTGCGCCCAGACGCGCTGGTTGCCGGACCAGCCGAGATGGACGCCCCACACCTCTCCGGCGCCCTCGTCGAACCCCGGGACCCCGGCGAACAGGAGGGTCGCGGCGTCCGGGCCGGTGCGGCCGCGGCGCTGCTCGCGCAGGTGGGTGCCGTCGACGAGCGGGAGGCGCTGCGGGCGGCGCTCCTGCGCGTGCCGGCCCGTGAAGTCGAGGAGCTCGGTCGCGCGGGCCGGGATCGGCCACACGAGGTCGGCGCCGTGGACGGCGAGCTCGTCGGCTCCCGTGTTGCGCAGCGTCGCGCGTGCGCGGACGACGCCGGTCGCCGTCAGCTCGACCCGCAGCTCGACCGCGACGTCGGCGGCGGCGTCGCGGCCCACAGCGGTGAGCGACCGCGCGGAGCGCGTGACGGCGGATGCCGTGTACGCGGCGAACTGCGTGCGCCCGGCGCGGCTCGTGACGACGCCCGTCGGACCGAACCATCCCTGGTGCGCCTCCGGGACGATCCCGGTCATACGGGGCGCGTCGGGCTCGCTCGTCGCACGGGGGGAGCGGCTCGCCGCCACGACGTCGGCGAGGGTCGCGTCATCCGCCTCGAAGGCCCGCCCCCAGTAGGCGACCGCCGGGAGGGCCGAATCGCTGTGGACGAGCACGAGGCTCACTCCGCCGGACTGGAGGTGGGTGACGTCATCCATGGAAGCTCCTTTGCAATCTTGCAAAGAATTCTTGCATATATAACTGGTGGAATGTTACCGTCTCCCTGTCACGACGACGAGACACCACCGAGAGAGGATCTGCGAACGATGACGTTCCCATTCACAGCACGTACCGGCCGCTTCGCGGCCACGGCGGCGATCGCCGCGTTGGCGATCGGCGGCCTGGCCGCCTGCAGCTCACAGCCGTCGAGTTCCGCGACGGACGGCGGCAAGATCGACGGCAAGATCACCGTGTGGTCGTGGACCGCCCCGGCGAAGGGCCTGACGGCCGCCGTCGCCGGCTTCGAGAAGGCTCACCCGGGCGCGAAGGTGACGGTCATCGACCAGGGCAACCCCGCGATCTGGACGAAGATCACGACCGGCATGACCGCCGGCGGCGCCGGCCTCCCCGACGTCATGAACATCGGAATCGACTACATGGGGCAGTACGAGGAGAAGTTCCCCGGCTCGCTCGCAGACCTCAAGACCTACGGCCTGGGCAAGCTCGAGAGCGACTTCGCCGCCGGCCCGTGGGCCAGCGGCCAGGGCAAGAACGGCGAGGTGTACGGCATCCCCTACGAGGTCAACGCCACCGGCTTCTTCTACCGCAAGGACCTCTGGGACAAGGCGGGCGTCGACGTCAGCACGATCAAGAGCTACGACGACCTGCTCGCCGCCGGCAAGACGATCAAGGCCGCGACCGGCGCTCCGCTGTTCACGATGGACAAGGCCGCCACTGTCGCCGACTCAGCCGGACTCTTCCAGCTCCTCATGAACCTCCAGAACTCGTTCTACTTCAACGGCAACGGCGAGATCACGATGAACAACGCCGCCGGCGTGAAGGCCCTCGAGTGGATCAAGAAGGCCAATGACGCAGGGATCATCGACGACGTCCCGGGCGGGTGGGACAACTTCGTCAAGACGGAGAAGGGCGATATCCCCGTTGCAGCCTTCACCGGCGGCGGGTGGATGGCCGGCGAGATCCAGGCCGACGCCCCCGACATGAAGGGCAAGTGGGCTGTCGCGGCGCCCATCGCGTTCCAGCCGGGCGGCCTGACCGCGGCGATCAACGGCGGGACCTACCTCACGGTGAACAACAAGAGCACGAACAAGGCGACGGCCGCTGCGTTCATCGAGTACGCGCTCGGCTCGATGGAGGGCCAGCAGTCGACCTATAAGGGCGGCGGCATGTTCCCGGGCTACAAGCCCTTCCTGGCATCCGAGGAGTTCAACGCGGGCATGGATTACTACGGCGGCGCGAAGGTGAACCAGATCTTCACCGCGCAGCTCGTTCAGAAGACCCCGGTCATCAATTACACGAGCGACTACGCGAAGGCGCTGAAGGTCTATGACGACGCGCAGACGCAGGTCCTCCTGAAGGGTGCCGATCCGAAGGCGGCCCTGGACGCAGCCGCCCAGCAGCTCGCCGTGCAGACCGGCCGCAAGATCGCCGGCAGCTGACCCGCCCGCGGTGACCGACAGCAAGAGAGGAAGCGCGCCCCGGCGGAATCCGCCGGGGTGCGCGCCCCAGATCGTGACCATCACAGCCAAGCCCAGCGCCGTCGTCGAGCCGCCGGCCGTGCCCCGAGCTCCGCGCCGCAAGCGCCGCCCGGCCCTCGGCTACCCGCGCTATACGCCGTACGTCTTCCTGCTCCCGACGATCCTGCTGTTCTTCGTCTTCACGTGCTACCCGTACATCAGCGCCCTCTGGCTGAGCCTGACGAAGAGCATCGACGGCGAGAACACCTTCGCCGGCCTCGCCAACTACACGCGGCTGCTCCAGGACCCGCTGTTCTGGACGGCGCTGTCGAACACGTTCATCATCCTGATCGTCCAGGTGCCGATCATGCTCGCGCTGGCGATCATCCTCGCGGTCGCGTTCAACTCGGCGCTCTTGAAGGCGCGCGCGGTGTGGCGGATGATCTACTTCGTCCCGATCGTCATGGGCCTCGTGGCCTACGGCATCCTCTTCCACGCGCTGTTCCAGTCGCAGGGCGGGTTCGTCAACGAGGTGCTGCACATGGTGGGGATCCCCGCCATCCCGTGGCTCAGCGACCCGATGTGGGCGAAGGTCGTCATCGTCATCGCCCTGACATGGCACTACACCGGCCAGAGCGCCATCATCTACCTCGCGCAGCTCCAGTCGATCCCGACGGAGCTGTACGAAGCGGCGTCCGTCGACGGCGCCGGCGGCGTGAAGCGGTTCTGGCACATCACGATGCCGGGGCTGCGCCCGGCGCTCGTGCTCACCGTCATCCTGTCGACGATCGGGACGCTGCAGCTGTTCGACGAGCCGTACGTGCTGACGAACGGCGGTCCGGACAACGCGACGCTGACGATCGGCCTGTACCTGTACCAGCAGGGCTTCCAGTACATCGACTTCGGGTACGCCTCCGCGATCGGCTACGCGCTCGTGCTGATCATCGGCGTGATCTCGCTCGTCCAGCTCCGACTCTTCCGGGAGAAGAAGGCATGACCGTGGCGATCGGCGCCGTGCGTGCACGCAAGACCAAATCCCTCGTGCTGACGACCGCGATCGCGGCCGGGGCGGTGGTGATGATCCTGCCGTTCTACTGGCTCATCATCGCCTCGACCTACTCGGGCTCGGACATGTTCTCCTCGCCCCCGCACTTCCTGCCGGGCGGCGCGTTCATGAGCAACCTCTCCGCGCTGCTGGACGGCACGACCTTCGGGCGGGCGATGCTCAACTCGACGTTCATCGCGACGATCTACACGATCGGCGGACTCATCATCTGCACGGCCGCCGGGTACGCCTTCGCGAAGTTCGAGTTCCGCGGCAAGAACGTGATGTTCGCCACCCTGCTCGTGACCCTCGCGCTGCCGTCGCAGGTGACGCTCATCCCGCTCTTCCAGCTCATGGTGTGGCTCGGATGGCTCGACACCTACCAGGCGATCATCCTGCCGACCCTCGCACTGCCGTTCGGCATCTTCCTCATGCGCCAGACCATGGAGTCGCTGCCCGACGAGCTCATCCAGGCAGCCCGGGTGGACGGTGCGGGGGAGTTCCGGCTCTTCGCGCGGATCGTCGTGCCGACGGTGCGCCCGGCGCTCGCAGCCCTCGCGATCTTCCTCTTCCTCGCACAGTGGAACGCGTTCGTATACCCCCTCGTGGTGCTGCGCACCCCGGAGGCGTACACGCTGCCGGTCCAGCTCGCCACCCTGCAGGGCAGCGGCGGCCACACCGACTACGGGCAGCTGCTGACGGGAACGTTCCTGTCGATGGTGCCGATCCTCATCCTGTTCCTCTTCCTCCAGCGTCAGTTCGTCGCCGGCGTCCTCGCCGGCGCAGTCAAGCAGTAAGGCGGTTCCGTGCTTCTCGAAGATCACGATGTCGAGTCCCTCGAATGGACGCGGCTCGACGGCGTCTCCAATGACCTCGATGTCGACATCGCCGTGTCCGGCGGGTGTCGCATCGAGCGCATCGAGCGCCGCGGCGCGCTGGATGTCGTCCGCATCGTCACAGAGGGCGCCGGGCAGATCGTCCTGCAGACGCCCCTCGGCAACGCGTCCGGGTTCTGGAACCCCGAATTCACGCTGGCACCCGCCCTTCCCGCCGACTGGCGCGGGCACGAGAGCTTCAGCGCCGTGAAGTCGGCACCGGTCGGGGTGCTGACGGACATCGACGGGACGAGCTCCCTCGCGTTCGGCTTCGACTGCGTCGTCGACGAGGGCGTACTGCAGTTCGGCGCGTCCGAGGAGAGCAAGTCGTTCGTCGTGCGCCTCGGCGTGTCTGCCGAGCTCGCCCGGCGCCGCGGGGCGATCGACCTCGCCGTCGTCACCAGTCGCCCACCATACGAGGAGGCGATCCGTCTGCTGTCCGACTTCCTCCACGGGGGCGCGGGCCACCGGCCGATCTCGCGGACGGCGACCCGCCCGGTGTACTCGACCTGGTACGCCTACTCGCAGGCGGTGAGCGCCCGGATCGTCGAGGACGAGGCGCGGATGGCGCGCGAGCTCGGCTGCCGGTCCGTCTTCATCGACGACGGCTGGCAGGCGTTCGGCGACGGGCGTTGGTATGCGGGATGCGGCGACTGGATCCCCGACACCGCGAAGTTCCCCGACCTGCGCGGCACGGTCGACGGCCTGCATGCGCTGGACATGGACGTCGTGCTGTGGATCGCCCCTCTGCTGCTCGGCGTGCAGAGCGCCGCATACGAGGATCTCCGCCGTTTCGCCCCGCTGCACTCGCCGGGACTCCGCGCCGACGTGCTCGATCCCCGCCGCCGCGAGGTACGCGCCCACGTCGCCGCCACGTGCGCGCGGCTCGTCCGCGACTACGATCTCGACGGCCTGAAGATCGACTTCCTGAACAACGCGATGGTCTACGCCGGCACGCCGTCGGACGGCGACATCGACGATGTCGGCCGCGCGATGGTCGCGCTGCTGCGCGAAGTGGCCGACGAGGTGGATGCGGTGCGCCCGGGCACGCTCATCGAGTTCCGCCAGCCGTACGTCTCACCGGCCGTCGCACCGTTCGCCGACGTCATCCGCGCCGACGACTGCCCGGCCGACGCCGACCAGAACCGTCGCTCGATCGTGGACCTGCGCCTGTTCGCCGAGAGGCAGATCGTGCACTCCGACCCGCTCATGTGGGACCCCACGGCCGGCCCGGATGCGCCGGCGCGCCAGGTGCTGAACGCCTTCTTCGGCGTGCCGCAGCTGTCGATGCCGCTCGGCTCCCTGCCGGCGAGCCACGCGCGCGTGGTCGCCGAGCTGATCGCCGAGTGGGAGGGGCTGCGCGACACGCTCCTGGGCGGCGAGCTCTTCGCCGCCCTGCCCGCGGAGGGCTACCCGATCGTCGGCTGCCGCCGCGAGGACGCGCTCGTCGTCGCGGCCTACCAGCCGCGCGTGCTCGAGCTCGCGCTCGACGGCGTCGCGACGCTGTCGATCGTCAACGCCACCGCCTCGACGTCTCTGCCCTACGCCCTCGCGGGTGATCCGGTGCGCGGCATCCTGCGCGCTCCCGGGACGGAGCCCACGCCTGTCGTGCTGTCCGGGCGCGGCTTCCTCGACGTCCCCGCGTGGGGTGTCGTGCACCTCGACCTCGCGGGCTGAGTCGCAGGCTGTCGCGAGACAGCCGGTCAGGCCAGGTCGAGCTCCACGCCGTGGCGCAGCGCGCGCACGGTCACCGCGGTGAGGTCGGGGATGACGGCGGCAGCGCCCTGACCCTCGGCGCGCTCTCCGACGCCGATCACGGTCATGCCTGCGGCGATGCCCGCGGCGATGCCCGTCTCGGAGTCCTCGAAGACGATGCAGTCGGCGGGTGCGACGCCGAGGAGCTCGGCCGCCCGCAGGAACCCTTCGGGGTGCGGCTTGCTGCGCTCGACGTCCTCGGCCGTGACCTTCACGACGGGGACGCCGAGGCCCGCCGCTCCCATCCGCGCCGTCGCGAGAGCGACGTCGGCCGACGTCACGAGCGCGTGCGGCACGCCGTCGAGGGCCGCGAGCAGCTCGGCGGAGCCGGCGACCGCGACGACGCCGTCGGTCTGCGCGGTCTCCGCCTTCAGCAGCTCCGCGTTCTCGGCGGCGTTGATCGCGGCATCGCGCTCAGGGAGCAGGATCGCCATGCTCTCGTGCCCCTGGCGACCGTGGATGACGCCGAGCACGGTCTCGGCGTCGAGGCTGTGCCCCGCGGCCCATTCGAGCCACAGCCGCTCCACGACGGCGGTGGAGTCGACGAGCGTGCCGTCCATGTCGAGGAGGACGGCGCGGGCGGAGAGGATCTGGGGCATCCCCCCATCCTGTCAGCCCGACTCACCCACCCAGGTACGCGCGATGCAGGAGCTGCGGCTCCTCGCGGAGGCGGTCGGCATCCCCCTGGAACGTCACGCGGCCGCTCGCGACCACGATCGCCTCCTTCGCGAGGCCGAGCGCGAGGCCGGTGAACTGCTCGACGAGGAGCACCCCGACGCCGGAGTCGGCGAGGGTCCCGACGATCGGGAAGAGCCGCGTGAACACGACCGGCGCGAGCCCGAGCGACATCTCGTCGATGAGGAGGAACCGCGGCTTCGCCGCGAACGCGCGCGCCAGCACGACCATCTGCTGCTCGCCGCCGGACAGGAGCGCCGCGGGGGAGTCGATGCGCTTCTCGAGCTCGGGGAAGCGTGCGAGCGCGTCATCGAGATCGGCGGGGGAGGATGCCGTCAGGGACAGGTTCTCCCGGACCGTCAGCGAGGGGAACACCGCGCGTCCCTGCTCGATGTGCACGATCCCGCGGCGGGCGCGCGCGACGCGCGACAGCTTGTCGATCGGCTCGCCGCCGAGGCGGATCGTCCCGCCCGAGTGCGGCGTGACGCCGGAGATCGATTCGATGAGGCTCGTCTTGCCCGCCCCGTTCGGGCCGACAAGGGCGAGGACCTCCCCCGCGCGCACCGTGAGCGACACGTCCGAGATGACGGGGCCGGCGCCCCGGCTGACGGTCACCGCATCCAGTTCCAGCGTTTCGGTGGTCATGACAGCAGCTCCGTCTCGCCCATGTAGGCCTTGATGACAGCGGGATCGTCGAGCACGTCGATCTGAGGGCCGGACGCGAGGACGCGCCCGAAGTCGAGCACCGTGAGGCGCGGGCAGACCGAGCGCACGAGATCCAGATCGTGCTCGATGATGACGAGCGTGATGCCGAAGCGGTCCGGAAGCTCCCGCAGCCGGATCGCGAGGGCGAGGTGCTCCTCGTGCGAGAGGCCCGCGGCGGGCTCGTCGAGGATCAGCACCCGCGGCTTCGCGAGAACGTTCGCGGCGACCTCGACGAGGCGGCGGGTTCCGAGATCCACGCCGGACAGGCGCGCGGATGCCGGCGGGCAGCCGAAGTACTCGAGGGTGTGCGCGAGCTCCTCGCGGTCGATGCGGCGTCGCGCGACGAATCGCACATACGCGCCGACCGTCAGCGACGGCGGCACCCGGTCCTGCTGGTACGTGCGCCGCAGGCCCAGCCGCGCGCGGCGCGTCGGCGAGAGCCCGGCGAGATCCTGGCCGCCGAGCGACACACGGCCGCCGTGCTTCGGCAGGAACCCGCTGATCGCGTCGACGAAGGTCGACTTGCCGGCGCCGTTCGGGCCGATGAGCCCCATGATCGTGCCCGCCGGGACCGAGAGCGACACGTCGTCGAGCGCCTTCAGAGCACCGAACTCGACGGTCAGCCCCTCGACGACGAGCGCCGGGGCGTTCGCATCCTTCGCCGCATCGATCGTCGCGATCGTCGCCGTGGAGATGCCGGCCTCGTCGGCCTCAACGCGCGACGCATCCTCCCGCTCGGCGGCGCGCTGCGCCGCCAGGCGCTTGTCGGCGCGCTTGTAGAAGAGGTTCCGGATGCCCTGGCCGAGGTTCGTCCCGCTCGTCAGCGCCTGCACGCCGAGGACGCCGAAGATGACGAAGCCCCAGTCCTGCGGGATGCCCCAGCGCTTCAGGAGCTCGGGGACGAGCACCCACAGGATGCCGCCGAAGATCGCCATGTCGATGAGGTACGCGCCGGACATGATCGCGAGGACGTACAGCGCGAGCGACTGCAGCGGCGTGAAGCTCGACGCGAACGGCTGCTGCACCTGACCGGCGATGAGTCCGCCCGAAATGCCGCCGAGCGCCGCGCTCACGGCGAACGCCGTCAGCTTCGCCGACTGCACGCTCTGCCCCGCGGATGCGGTGCCGCGCTCGGAGAACGCGACGGCCCGCCAGCTCGACCCCCAGCGCCCGCGCTGCAGGAAGAACACGACGAGTCCGCAGATCGCCAGCACGATGATGCTGAAGAAGAAGTAGGACCGGTCGCTCGAGAACATGTCGGGGCGGTCGATCGAGACCCCGGTCGCCGACCCGGGGAACTGGATCTGCACGAGCGTCACGTCGGCGGCCGCCGCGAACCCGAGGGTCACGACCGCGAGGTTGACACCGCGCAGGCGCAGGGCCGGGAGCCCGACGAGGATGCCGACGATCCCGGCGCCGATGCCGCCGGCGACGAGCCACGTGATGAAGCCGCCGGGGGCGTGGATGTAGTTGAGCCCCGCGACGATCCACGCGCCGATCGCGGCGAACGTCAGCTGGCAGAGGGCGATCATGCCGGCCGACCCGGTGACGACGCCGAGGCCGAGGATCGCGATCGCGGCGGTGACGGCCGACACCGCGAGGAACACGAAGTAGCCGGACAGGCCGACGCTGAAGGCGTAGCCGACGACGATCCCGACGACGGCGACCGCGATCGGCCACGTGACGCGGAACCAGGGCTGGTCAGCGAGCCGCATCCCACACCTCCTTGCGCTGGGTCCACAGGAGCAGGACCACGATGAACAGGAACGGGAGGAAGTTGCGGATGAGCGCGACCTGGTCGATCTGCGCGACGAGGCCGGACAGCATCCCCAGGACGAGTCCGCCGACGACGGCGAGGTCGAGGCGGCGGAAGCCGCCGAGGAGCGCGGCCGCCGCGGCGGGGACGATGAGCATCGACAGGCTCGTCGCGTCGTTCGACTGCGACGGCGCCACGATGATGATGACGATCGCGCTGATGATGCCGGTGACGAACCACACGGCGATCGACAGCGGACGCGAGCGGATGCCGAGGAGCTCGGCGGTCGTCGGCCGCTCCGACAGGGCGCGCAGCCGTGTGCCGATGCGCGTCTTCACGAGCAGGAGACGGGCGGCGACGGCGACGACGATCGCCATCCCGACCGTCCAGAGGGTCACTTGGCTGATGACGACGCTGCCCACGGTGAACGCGGGCCCGGCGATGATCGGCGTGAACGGCTGCGGCTTGTTGCCGAACAGGATGAAGGACAGCGAGATGAGCAGGAGGAGCGGTCCGACGGTCATCGCGGAACGCGTGGTGGTGGATGCCTCGGACAGCCAGGTGGCGGCGATCCAGCCGATGGCGGCCGCGAGCAGACCGCCGATCAGCACGCCGATGAGCGAGCCCGCCCAGACCGGCATCCCGGCCTTCGTGACGAGCCACACCGCGCAGAAGCCGCCGAACATGCCGGTGGCCGCCTGCGCGAAGTTGACGACCCGGACGAGCCGGGCCATGAGGGTCAGGCACACGCCGAGCACGGCGTACAGGCCGCCGGCGGCGAGCCCGGCAAGGGCGCCTTCGAACATCGTGTCTCTTTTCTGCCATGCGGGTCGTTGAGCGAGCGAAGCGAGTCGAAACGCGGTGAGGTCGTTTCGTCTCGCTGCGCTCGCTCAACGAGCAGGGATCGTCAGTTCTTCGGGATGCGGTACCAGTCGTCCGCGACCTTCTCCCACGCGTGGGTGCCGGTCTTCAGCGCGATCGGCCAGCCCGCGGTCGGGACGGTGCCGAAGGTGTACGGGTCGCCCACCATCGGGTTCTTGATCGGGGACATCGCCTTGATCGCCTTGCTCACCGACTCGCGCGTGATGTCGCCCTTGATCGACTTCAGCGCCTCGATGAAGTAGGTCGCTGCGAGGTAGCCGCCCTGGCTGAACGCGGTCAGCGGGATGTTGTTCTTCGCCATGAGTGCGCGCCAGTCCTTCGTCGCGTCGTTCTCCTCCGTGAACGGGTAGAACTCGGCGGGCACGTAGATGCCGGCGGACGCGTTGTCGATCGCCTTGGCGAAGTTCTCGCTGTAGACGCTCGTGAGGTACAGCCACGTCACGTCGTTCCAGCCCTGCGCGTTGGCGGCCTTGACCTGTCCGATCGCGTCCGGCTCGACGGGGTTGATGGCGAGCGCCTTGCAGCCGGCCTGCTTCGCCTTCACGATGTACGGCGTGTAGTCGGAGGCGCCGTACGGCACGGTGTCGTCGACGTACAGCGGCTTCTTGCCGGTGATCTTCGTCCAGCTGTCGATCGCGGCCTGATACGTCGGGCGCGTGGAGCCGGCGATCTCGAGGAGGACGCAGATGTCGTTCAGCTTCAGGACCTCGGAGCCGTAGAGCAGGGTCAGCGTCATGTCGTTGTACGGGCCGACGTTCGCGGGCGAGATCGTGTCGGTGTTGTGGAAGCAGCCGGTGTCGACGCCGACGCCCGGGATCGAGAGGATGCCCTCCTGCTTGTAGTACTTCGCGTTCAGGTCGCACTCGATGAGGCTCGCGGAGCCGACCATCGCGACGGCCTCGTCGCTGCCGACGATCTCGCGGGCCGCGGCGGTCGCCGCCGCCGGGTCGCCCTTGTCGTCGAGCGCCTTGTAGTCGATCTTGTGGCCGTTGAGCCCGCCCTTCGCGTTGAAGTCGTCGAACACGGCCTTGGCCGCCTGCGACGCCTCCGGGAACGTCGCGGGACCGCTGATCGTGTTGACCGAGCCGACGACGATGGGGGACGTGCTGCTGCCGCCGCTGCTGTCGCTGCCGGCGCAGCCGGACAGCGCGAGTGCCCCGGCGGCCACGATCGCGGCCGCCGCGTAAAGCTTCTTCTTCATCGCTTCCCTGCCTCTTGGGTCGCGCCACGACCACTGCGTCGTGGCTCCTGTCCATGACGCTAGAAGCGCAGCGATCCGGTGGATGTGCCGTGCGAGCACGGCTGTTGTCGCGGAGAGCACGGCCTTGCGCGTCCGCGCTCTCCGCAGGTGTTCAGAACCTCTCGGCGGCGCGCGCGACGAGCAGCGTGTCGGTGAACTGCTCGAACGCGACGACCTTCGCGCCCGCGAGGCGCCACACGTGTGCGACGCGGGCGGCGAAGAACCTGCCCGTGGCGCGGTGGGTGCCGGAGTACGTGCCGATGCCGACGACCGTGTCGCCGCCGTCGACCACGTCGTCGATCGCGACGGTGTAGCCGTCCCAGTCCTCGCCGAGCTTCCTGAAGACGTTGTCGATCACGCCCTGCGGACCGGTGTACGTGCCTGCGAGCGGGAAGCCCGCGGCCTCCGTCCAGGACACGTCGTCGGCGAAGTCGGCGACCATGCCGGCGAGGTCGCCGCGGTCCGAGGCGGCGTAGTGCGCGCGGATGATGTCTGCGTTGCTCATCACTCTGTTCCTGTCGAGGGGGTCAGACGGGCTGGGCGTCGGGGTAGGAGACCGCGCCGAGCGGGTAGATGTGGCCGCCGGCGCGCGAGTGCTCCGACTCGCCGGCGCCGTTGAGACCGAGGAAGATCCCTGTGGTCCGCTGGTGTCCGAGGTCGTGCAGCCACACGCTCGCCACCGCGATGCGGAATTCGCGGAAGCAGAAGAGGTACAGGCCGTCGGCGAACTTCCACACCGTCGACAGGTCCATGTCGCCGTGGCCACGCTGCACGCCTTCCAGGCACTGCCACGCGTACCGCTGCGACGACACGTAGATGTGCTCGTACAGGTGGAACGGGCTGTACCGGTAGACGTTGCGCTTGCCGATGAGGTCGCGGCTCGGCGCCGGAATCTCGCCGGTCGGCTCACCCGCATCCGTCACGCCCGCCCAGAAGCGCTGCGTGACGCGCGGCGTGCCCTCGACGTCCTCGTCGGAGATGCGCGACAGCGTCACGAGAGCGCGGTGCGTCGTGCGCGAGAAGACGACCGTGAGCGCTTCGCGCTCGCGAGAGGCGAGCGGCAGGTTGACGAAGACGACGTCGTCGCGCACCGCCACCGCGTCGTACGGGTCGACCCCGGATGCCTCGTACCCGCCGTGCGACGACCACGTCACGGCGTCGGCGGCGAACTCGAGGGCGAGCGCGGTGCCGTCGTCGAGCGTGAGGAGCAGGCGCGTGCCGGTCAGATCGGTGTTCGGCAGGCGGTAGGTGTCGATGCCGGCGGCGAACTCGTCATACGTGCGCCACTCGTCGAGCGCGGGATCGGTGAGGTCTGTCATGCCGCCATGCTTCGCATGCGCGACAGGCCGTTCAAGCGTTCTGCGGGGTTCCCGCGCGTCGAGTCAAGCCGCGTGCGGGTGCGGGCAAGGAGCCGGCGTCAGTGGGTGCTGCGGAACTCGCTCGGCGAGACGCCGAACGCCGACTTGAACGCGCGGCTGAAGTGCGCGGCATCCACGAAGCCCCACCGCGCCGCGATCGCGGCCACGGGGCGATCCGCGAGCACCGGGTCGATGAGGTCGCGGCGGCACTGTTCGAGGCGGCGCGTGCGGATCCATGTCGAGACCGTCGTGCCCTGCTCCTGGAAGAGCCCGTGCAGGTGGCGCGTGGAGATGTAGTGCGCGGCGGCGATGGATGCCGGTCCCAGATCCGTCGAGGCGAGGTTGCGGTCGATGTATCCGCGGATGCGCTGCATGAGCGCCCGGTGCGGATCCGCCGTCGCGCCGTCGAGGCCGAGCTCGCGCGTGAAGACCGTCGTCACGAGGTCGAGGGCGCTGTGCGCCAGCCGGGCGCCGGTCGATCCGGCGAGCTGGTCGAGGTTGGTCGCGAGCTGCGTGAGATAGGGCGTCACGACCTGCCCGAGGCCCTCGGACCCGGAGATGCGCACCGCGGTGAGCTGGCCGACCATGTCCGACGGCAGCGTGATGAGGTGACGCGGGAACATCACGACCATCGTGCGGAAGTCCTCCTCGAAGACGAGGGAGTACGGACGGCTCGTGTCGTACACGGCGAGGTCGCCGGGGGTCAGCACCGCCTCGCGGCCGTCCTGGATCAGGAGGCCGCGCCCGGCGAGCATGAGGCTCACCTTGAAGTAGGGCCTGTCGCCGCGCGCGATGAGCTCGGGGGTGCGCTCGACGACGTGGTCGGTCGCACGCAGGTCGGACACGTGCACCTCATCGATGCCCGCCCCGCGGATCATGCCGCGGAAGCGGTCGGGATGCTCGCTCGTGACCTGCAGCGGCACGAAGGAGTCGTTGACCGCCGCACGGAACTCGCTGATGTTGCGCGCGATCGTCGTGGAGAGCACGTCGCTGGAGAAAGCCGACACAAGAACCACCTCGTTCTTCCGGGTTTCGGTTGATCATATACGATTTGTCGGGCGGGGCCGATAGACTCTGCGTCATGCCCGAGTCGCGGTTCCCCCGGTCCGTCTACGGCGTCGGGGACGAGCCCGACCCGCGGTTCAGCCTCGCCAACGAGCGGACGTTCCTCGCGTGGATCCGCACGTCGCTGGCGCTCGTGGCGATCGGAGTCGCGATCGAGGCGCTGGCCGCCCCCATCCATCCGTCGATGCGGATCGTCGCGGCCCTGCTGTTCATCGTGCTCGGGCTCGTCGCCGCCGGGTACGCGTGGCTCTCGTGGAGCCGGACCGAACGCGCGCTGCGACTCTCGCAGGCGCTGCCGGGGCTTGCGATCGGGGCCGTGATGGTCGCGGGCGTCGCGCTTGCGATCGTCGCGGTCGTCATCGGCATGTTCGTCTGAGTCATGACCGGCACGCCCTTCGATCCCGGTCTGCAGCTGGAGCGCACGCTCCTCGCCTGGCGCCGGACGTGCCTTGCGCTCGCGGTCGGCAACGCCGCCGCCATCCGGTACCTCGGCGAGCTGCTCGGGCCGTGGGCGATGCTGATCGGCGTCGCCGGGCTCGTGCTCGCGCTCGTGGCCTGGGTGTTCTGCACGCTGCGGTACCGTCGCGCGCATCGGGCTCTGTCCGACCGCGCCGAGCTCGTCTCGAGCGGACGGCTGCCGCTGCTCATGGCCCTCTCGGTCGGAGCGCTCGCGCTCGCGGCCGTCGGGCTCGTCCTTGACCTCGCGCTCACGCGCTGATCCCGTTGCCGCGTGGCCATCCGCGCGCGGATCAGCATGTGCAGGCGTCGCCGCATCCGGCGCACCCGCCGGCGCCGGCCGGGCGGTGCGCCTGGCTCGACTCGGGGACGTCCATCGCGGGGTTGACGTCGAGGAACCCGTAGGGCTTGAACCAGAACCCCGAGTAGTCGACGGGCATGATCGGCCAGTCCTCCGGGCGCGGGATGTGGGTGAGCCCGAAGGTGTGCCACAGGACGAGGTCGCCGCCGTCGATCGACCGGTCGTCCGCCGTGTAGGCGGGAAGGCCCGCTCCGCCCTGGTGGGCGTTCGGGTAGCGGCCTGACGGCCACCGCTCTTCGCGGTCGTAGGCGGTCGCCCACAGGTGCTTCGTGGCGAACGCCGCACGCGCCGCGACCGTCGACGCCGGGTCGGCCATGAGGAGCGCGGTCGGCTGGGGGAGGAGGTGGTACGCGGTCGGCTTGCCGACATAGTTGGTGCGGGATGCGGACTGCACCTCCCACACGCGGGCGACCGAGGCATCCGCTTCGCGCTGCGCCTCCTTCTCGGTGCGCAGCGGCGTCTCGGTCCACGTGAACGCGTTGCCGAACTCGTTGCCCGGCCCCATCGGGATGCGCGCGGCGTCGATCTCGACGAGCCGGTTGTCGTCGCCGTCGATCGCGACGTCGAGCCGGGCGCAGAAGAGGTGCTGGTGGACCGGTGCGAACACACCCGGCGCGATCTCGGGGGCGTGGGGGTTCGAGCTCCCCGGCATCCCGGCTCCGACGAACACGATGCCGGTCGCCTTCGCCTCGACCTGGATCGACCCGTCGAGGTAGAAGTACCAGTAGAACCCGTAGTCGTAGTTGCCGATCGTGGAGAAGTAGGAGACCACGAGGCGCCGCGACCGGCGCACGTGCGAGCCGACCGGCCCCTGCTCGGTGTGCTTCCACAGCACGCCGTAGTCCTCCTCGTGCATGCACACGACGTTCGGGATCTGGACCGCGTGCCCGTGGTCGTCGGCGACGTAGCCGTCGAAGTAGCGGATGACGCCGAGGCAGTCGCAGCCGAGCTCGAGATGGTTGGCGTTCTTGCCGAGGAGGTACTCGCCGGCGTCGAAATAGCTGATCCAGAAGCGGGTGGGCGACGTGTCGCCGTAGGGGACGACCATCTCCGGCACGCTCGCCCGTGCGAGCACCGGGCGTCCGTCGAAGCGCACGTCGCCGAGGACGAGCCCCTCGCGCGCGTTGAATCCGACGCGCATCGACCAGTTCTCCCAGTCGACGAGCGAGCCGCCGACGTGGAAGCTCGGACCCTCCGGCTGGACGATCTCGATCGGCTTGAGGCTCGTGCGCGCGGGGCCCACGGCATCCGGGGCGTACCGGCCGCTGCCCGCGGGGACCGGGGTGTCCCCTTCGTCCTCGATGCCGATGACCTCGTTCGTGACGAGGTCGATGTGGACGATGAGGCCCTCGACGGGGTGCGCCCACGGGATGTCGTCCTCGGAGTCGCGCAGGAACGTCAGCGAACGGATGACGCGTCGCCCGACCTCGTTCGCGCGGCCCACGAACCCCGGCGCGAGCGGGGTGCAGAAGGCGAGGTCGATGCGGTCCGCAAGGCCCCGGCGCGTCATCGCGGCACGCCATTCCGGGGAGGCCTTGACGATGCCCTCGGCGCGCTCGTATTCCTCGAAGAGGTACTGGGGCTGGCCGTAGGGGGCGGCGGATGCGTCGTGCCCGCGCTGCGAGACGACCGCGTTCTTCGTGACCGACACGATCGCCTCGACGACCGCGTTCGTCCCGACGTCCATGAGTGTGACGTCCACGCGGCGGTCGATGGGGGCTCCCGGGAGCCAGGCGGCGAGCTCCTCCTTCGTGGGCTCGTCGGGCAGCAGCATCGGCACCCGCGTCGTCGCGGTGATAAGGCCCGCCTCGACGAGGATCGCGCGCGCCGCATCGATCTCTGCGCCGGTCAGGGGGTCGAGCGGATGCGGTGTTGCGGTCGTCGGGTCCGGGTGCGCGTGCTCGGGGTGCTCGTGGGCGCTGTGCGCGTGCGCGGTGTGCGCGTGCGCGGTGTGCGCGGTGGGCTCGCTGTGCTCGCGGGTGGCGGTGTGCTCGTGGTGCGACATTGCAGACTCCTCGGCGGCCGGAGCCGCATGTTTGAGCGATTGCTCAATAATAGGATGGAGCGTGCGGGATGTCCAGGCTTCGAGCGCGGAAGGGGATGATCGGAGGATGCCGAAAGTCGTCGACCGCGATGAGCGCCGCAGGGAGATCGTCGATGCGTATCTGCGGATCGTCTCCCGTTCCGGGGTTGCGGCGGCGACGAGCCGCGCGCTGGCGGCGGAGGCGGGGATCTCCACGGGTGCGCTCTGGCATTACTTCGACGGATTCGGCGACGTCGTGCGGGATGCCTTCCAGCGCGTCTACGGTCAGACGAACGAGCGGATCGCGGCCGCGGCCGACGGGGCGCGGGGGCTTGCCGCGCTCGATGCGATGGCCGTCGACATCCTTCCGCACGATGCGCGGACGCGGGACGAGGCGACCGTCGTCGTGAGCTTCTGGGGGCTGCTGCCCGCGCACGAGGGCTTCCGCGAGCAGTCGCGAGCCGTCGAGGCCGAGTGGGGCCGCCAGGTGTCCGGACATCTGCGCGAGGCGATCGACGACGGAGAGCTTGTCGCCGACACCCCGATCGCGCCGCTCACGGACACCCTTCTCGCGGTGTTCGAGGCGCTCCAGCTGCGTGAGGTGCAGGGTTCGCCCGCCGCGCAGCCTGCCCGGCAGCGCGCGATCATCGATCACCTGCTCGGGCCCTGGCGGATGTGACCTCCGCGCGCACGAGCCGCTGAGTCTGCGCCGCGAGGAGGGGTGCGGTCGCGGCGGAAGACCGCGTGCCTTCGGTCGAAAAGAGGTCGCCGCCGGCGAGACGTACTCGACGGCGACGTTCCTCGGCGCTTCGGGCGGGGCGTACAGCCTGGGCGACGTCGCCCTGTGGACCACGGGCTACGGCACGATCGCGTACGCCTTCGGCTACCTGTACCTGCCGACGCTCTGGACGTACGCCCGCGACCACAACCTCGTCACGCAGGCGGACTTCTTCCAGCACCGGTTCGGCAGTCGGTGGATCGGCGCGCTCTTCGGCATCGTCGGCGTCGCGTTCATGATCCCGTACATCGAGGTGCAGCTGCTGGGCTTCGGGCAGATCGTCCAGGTGACGTCGGGCGGCGCCCTGCCGCGCGACGTGAGCATGCTGCTGGCCTTCGCGGTCGTCGCGATCTTCGTCTCGCTCGCCGGCATGAACGCCACGGCGATGGTCGCGATCCTCAAGGACATCCTGATGATCCTCGCCATCGGGATCGTGGGCATCTATCTGCCGCTGCATTACTTCGGCTCGTACATCACCGTGGTCGACAAGGTCCTGGCGAAGTACCCGGGGCTGTTCGCGCTGCAGGGTCACACCATCCAGCACACGCCGCTGTGGATGATGTCGACGCTGCTCGTCTCGGGCGCTGCGTTCTTCATGTTCCCGCACGCGACGGCCGCGATCTTCTCGGCGAAGTCGGCGGAGACCGTGCGGCGCAACATGGTCTTCCTGCCGTTCTACAACATCCTGCTGTTCCTGCCGGTCCTCGTCGGCATGACCGCGCTCCTCGTGACGCCGGGGCTGACGGGAAGCGACACCAACGCCGCACTGCTGAACCTCTCGGTCGCAGCTCTGCCGCCGTGGGTCGCCGGTCTCGTCGGAGCGGCGGGCGCGCTGTCCGCGATGGTGCCGGTGAGCCTCCTCGTCCTGCAGTCCGCGACGCAGCTGTCGAAGAACGTGTACAAGGCGGCGTTCCGGCCTCAGACGGGGGAGCGGACGGTCCTGTCGCTGTCGAAGTGGCTCGTGTTCGCCGTGATGGCGGTCTCGCTGCTGCTCGCCCTCACATCGCCGACGCTGCTCGTCAACCTCCTGCAGATCGGGCAGGCGGGGGTCTCGCAGTTCCTTCCCGCGATCGTGCTCGGTCTCTTCTGGAAGCGCCTGAACCGGGCCGCGATGCTCGTCGGCATGCTCGTCGGCGTCGCGATCGTGAGCTGGTCGGTCATCACGACGACGCCGGTCGTCTTCGGCATGAATGTGGGCCTCGTCGCCCTGGCGATCAACGTCGTCATCACCGTCGGCGGCTCCGCGATCCGGCCGGGTCACGCGCCGGCCGACGACAAGAAGGTCGGAGCGGCGGCGATCCTGGGCTGAGTCGCGGTGCGACGATGACCGCATGACCTCTCTCTTCGTCCGCCGCATGACGGCATCGGCGTCCGCGTCAGGGCCGCCCGTGCTCCTCATCCACGGGCTCGCGTCGCGCGGGCGCGTCGACTGGCCGGACGCCGACTGGGCGAAGCCGCTCGCCGCAGCTGGACGTGACGTCTACGTCGTCGACCTGCCCGCGCACGGGGCGGCACCGCGACCGGACGCCCCGGTCGGCACCGCGGAGGTCATAGACCTGCTCGCTGAGGTCGTAGAACAGGCTGGAGGCGAGGCCGACGTCATCGGCTATTCGCTCGGCGCTCGCCTCGCGTGGGATCTCGCCGCCCACCGCACCAGGCGGTGCGCGGTGCGCCGGGCGGTGCTGGGCGGGCTCAGCACGATCGAACCGCTGATCCACGTGGATCTGGATGCAGCGCGTGCGGCGATCGCGGGCGGTCCCGAGCCGACGGACCCCCTGACCGCGACGATCGTGCGGATGTCGCGACTGCCGGGGCTCGATCCTGCCGCTGTGCTGAATGTCGTCGAGGGGATGGCTGCCGAACCGTTCGACTCCCGTGCCCATCCGCCAGCCGTCCCTGTGCTCCTCCTCGGCGGCGTCGACGACCCGCTCGCGCGCGGGCTCGCACAGCTCGCGGACGTGCTGCCGGATGCGCGGGTCCAGACCGTTCCAGGCGACCACCTGACCGCGCTCCACACTCCCGAGTTCCGCGCCGCGGCGTTCGCATTCTTCGGTGTCTGACTGCGGCGGCCGTCGGCTCGCGATCGTGTCGGAGGCGCCTGGCAGGATGGCGGAGTGGACCTCGAGACCCTTCGCTCCGAGCGCCTGCGCTCGCATCGGCTGACCGCCCCGGCCGCATCCCTCGTCGACGCGGCGGCCCACCTCCTCGCGGTCCAGAGCCAGGAGTTCTGGGGCGGGCGATGGGCTCTCGCGGTGCGCACGCGCGCGGCCCGGGGCGCGGCGCCCACGATGCGCGATGTGGATGCCGCGTTCGACTCCGGCGCACTCGTGCGGGCGTGGACGATGCGCGGCACGCTGCACACGATCCCCTCTCGCGACCTCGGCTGGGTGCTGGAGGTCACGGGGGAGCGGCAGCTGAAGCAGGCGGCATCCCGCCACCGTGCCCTCGGGCTCGACGACGACACGATGTCGCGGGCCGAGCGGGTGGTGCGCGACGTGCTCGCGGACTCCGGGCAGGCGACCCGGCCGGAGCTGTTCGCGGAGCTCGAGAAGCAGGCGCGCATCGATCCGCGCGATCAGCGCGGCGTGCACATCCTGTACTCCCTCGCCGTGCGGGGTGTGATCTGCCAGGGGCCCGTCGTCGAGCGCGCAGCCGGCCCCGCGCGCGAACAGCGGTTCGTCCTCGTCGAGGACTGGGTGACGGATTCGGCATCCCCCGCCGATCCGCTCGCCGAGCTGTTCCGGCGCTACATCGACGGCCACGGCCCTGCGGGCCCGGAAGACTTCGCGTGGTGGTCGGGGCTCCCCGTCACGATCGCCCGCGCGGCGGCCGTGTCATCCGGTCTCGATCCGATCGAGGAGAACCTCTACGTCTCGGCGAGCCGACCCCGGCGATCGGGCGGCTCGGAGGTCTTCGCCCTGCCGCCGTTCGAGGAGTACTACATCTCCTACGCCGATCGCACGACAGCCTGCGCGCCCGAATTCCTCGCGCCCATCGGCCCCGGCTCGAACGGGATGGTGCGGCCGATCCTCGTCGCGCGCGGTGCGATCGTGGGGGCATGGACGCATTCGCTCGCGGTCGGGCGGCACCGCGACGATCCCGTGCCCGAACTGCTCGCGCCGGGGGCGGCGACCGACGCCGAGATCGCGGCGGCGCTCGACCGGTACTCGGCATTCGTCGCGGGATGACGGCTGTGGTCGCCCGCCGGAATGCGAGACGTCGGCGCATGCCGAAGGCGGCATGAGGCTCCGGAATTCCGCGTGATTCTGCGGGTTTGCGCGGACCGACTCCCCGATTTCAAGACGAGGCGTGCCCGGATTCCGCACGGTGGCTCCCGAGCTCAGCTTTGTCGAAGATCTTGGCGAAGGGTATTGACGGCGGCTCCACAGGGGGAGTAGACCTGCGTTCCGTATCCGCGTGCTGGGCGCGGGACATCCGGCGGTTCCTAGGGCACGGGGAGGCCTTGGTGCACACCAAGTCGGTTGGAACGGCGTCGCGCGCCGAGAACAGGCCAGAAGCGCAGTCAGCGCACGGCCTGGTCATCCGCGTGACGGCCCTGTTCGCCGCCTTCGTCACCGCGTTCTCCCTCTCGCTGCCGAACGTCGCACAGGCGACGACCACTCCCGTCGCAGGAGGCGCTGCGCAAGCGGCGTCGGCCGCCGCGACGCAGGCGGCGCACTCCGCCCAGCAGGTCCAGCAGTTCCGCGACTACGTCGATGCGTCGATCGCACAGAAGGATCTCCTCGCGCGCTACGCCGCATACCAGGCCGCACTGAAGACCTACGAGCAGCAGAAGGCCGCCTACGACGCGGCCGTCGCGCAGGCGAAGGCGAACGCCGCGCGTCACCGCGGCATGATCTCGCAGACGACGACGCAGGCGCGGTTCATCGTGGTGAGCCCGACGGCTCCTGTCACGACGCCGACCCCGAGCCCATCGCCCACGTCGACCGGGTCGCAGATGCACTGCGTCCGCTCGGCGGACGGCAACTCCGTCACATGCTCGTCCGGGACGACCCCGAACTCGGGGTCGAACCCGACGCCGGCGCCCTCGCCCTCGTCGAGCCCGAGCCCGACACCGGCCCCGTCGTCGAGCCCGTCGCCTACCTCGTCGCCCGCACCCACGACCGCGCCGACTCCTGACCCGACTCCTTCGCCGCTCATGGCGGCGTCGTCGCCCGCCGCTCCGATCGACGCCGCCAACGCGGTGACGCAGGCTCAGCTCGACGCGGCGGTCGCTCAGGCGAAGTCGGAATGGCTCGCGGTCGACCCGCAGGCGAGCTTCGCCGGGTTCAGCGCGAGCGTCGGCCAGCTGGGCACAGGATGGCTCGGCAGCGAATCGTCCGGCGCGGTCGTCATCGACGCGACCGCCGCCGGCTGGGGCTGGGATGTCGACTTCCCAGCTGACCCCGGATCGCACATGAGCCTGCTGACCGCCGTCCGTCACGAGCTCGGCCACGTGCTCGGGCTCGCGCACACCCCCGGCACGGTCATGACCCCGACCCTCTCGGTCGGCCAGAGCTACCCCGTCGACGGGGCGCTCATCCCGGCACCCGCTCCGGCTCCGGCACCCGCACCGGTACCGGCACCGGCACCCGCCGCGCCGACGACGTCGGCGGCGAGCGATGCAGCGGCTCCCGCCCCGACGGCTCCCGCCCCGGCGGCTCCCGCGCCGACGACCACGAGCGACCCGACCGCGACGCCGGCACCTCCGACGGCTCCCGCGCCGACGGCTCCCGCGCCGACGACCACACCCGACCCGACGACGGCCCCGGCACCGACGACCGTGCCCGCCTCCGCCACGACCGCCTCGCCCGCATCCACGGGGACGACCCCGACGGCGCCCGCATCCGCGCCCGCACCGACCGTGTGGCTCGTCCAGCTCGCGACCGGGACCGGCACGCTGAGCTTCCACGCCGACGGCACCGCGAGCTTCACGACGGCGGCCGGAACGCAGTCCACGGCCCTCGCCGGTCTCACCGAGATCGTCGTGCAGGGCGGCCACGACGACACGCTCGTCGTCGACCGCGGCAGCGCCGACCCGGCGATCGTCGTCCGCTACGACGGCGGCGCGGGCTATAACACCCTGAAGTTCGCCGGCACCGCGCACAGCACGACGTCGCTGCCGACGGGCCCTCACTCCGGGTCGATGATCCTCGACAAGACCACCGTCGTCTATGCGGACATCGCACCGATGACGGTCTCGACGTCCGCCGATGTCACGGTCGATCTCGCCGGAGCCGATGACCCGAACTGCACCCTCGGCCCGTCGGCGACCGTCGGCAATCTCTACCTGAACTGCCCCGGAGCCTCCGAGACGCACGACTTCGCGACGCCCACGAACTCGCTGACCATCAAGGGCACCGGGAACGACGTGATCCACCTGCAGAACGCGATCGCCCTCGGCGCCGCATCCCTCACGATCCAGTTCCGGAAGATCTTCCTCGATTCGGGCGCCAGCGTCACGACCTCCGGCGACGTCACGCTCGCCGCATCCCAGACCGTCACGGGGCTGGCCGGATCCATCGCCGACTGCCTCGTGAGCGGCACCCCGGCGACGCACTGCGCCGACGCGGTGGTCGGCTTGAACGGCGGCAGCATCTCCGCCGCGAACGTCACAGCGACCGCATCCTCGAGCGTCACGCCCGACGCGTTCTGGGCGCTCGTGCTGCACAGCCACGCAAGCGTGACGATGTCCGGCGGCTCGATCAACGCGACCGGAGGCGTCGAACTCGGCGCCACCGCGACGGTCCCGACGTTCACGTCCGACAAGAAATACACCGACAACATCGTCGTCGACGAGGAGGCGCTCGTCTCCGTGGGCGGAGCCGCGTCGATCACGGCGGGCACGACCGCGAACCTGCACTCCGACGCGGAGACGGATGCGACCGCGAAGCCGGATGCGACGGGCCACAACCAGGGCGATGCGGGCGGCAGCGGCAGCGGGTCGCAGCAGGATGCGGCCATCGCGACGATCACCGTGATCAGCGACGCGACGACGAAGCTGACCGACACCGCGACGCTCTCCGCGACCGGCGATGCGACCCTCTCCGCGAAGAACCACATCGGAGCCACCGCGACAGGCGATGCCAGCCCAGCGTCGAGCGGCGCCGGAATCGCCGTCATCGTCGTCAACCAGACCACCAACGCGTACATCGATTCCCACCCGGCGACCGCGATCTCCGCTGCGGATCTCGCCGTGAACGCCGACAGCGATGCGACGCTCGCCGCGACGGCGAAGACGAGCCCGCAGGGCTCGACCCAGAACGACGCGCCGGTCAACGACTCGAGCCGCGCGGCCGGCAAGGCCAAGACCGCGGACAGCCCGACCACTGGCGACCCCGCGGGCGGTGGGTCGAGCGGCGGCATCGCCGGTGCGCTCGCCGTCGTCGTGCTCACCGGCGGCACGCACGCCTACATCGCCCCCGCGAGCGGCTCGGTGGTCGTGACCACGACCGGCGGGACGCAGAAGGTCCACGCGGGATCGGTCAACGTCGACACCGCGGACGCCTCGGGCGGAAACGACAAGAGCGGCTCCGGCTACGGGATCGGCATCGCCGTCGACTCGGCGGTGTTCCCGACCGAGGCGTACCTCGGCGGCGGCGTCACCCTCAACGCGACGGGCGTCACGGTCGAGACCACGGCGCCGAGCGCGTCGGCGTACACCGCGAAGGCCGAATCCGGAGCATCGGGCGGGAGCAGCGTCGGCGTCGCCGGATCCCTCGCCCTCAACATCGTCGTGCTGCACAGCCTCGCCGAGGTGCGTGGCACCCCGACCGCCGTGAACGGCAACCTGACCCTCACCGGCGCATCGAACGTCACCGACACCACGACCGCCAGCGCGGCGCAGGACGGCACCGGCTCGTTCGGTGCGGGAGCCGCCGTCGCGATCGACATCGTCAACGTGACGACGAATGCGGGGCTCACGAGCGGCGCGGCGCTCACGGGGGTGGGCGACCTCACGCTCGGCGCGACCGGCACGAGCACGAGCGACACCGAGGGCACGAGCGGCGCCAGCGCCTCTGGAAGCCTGTCGCTCGCGGCGGTCGTCGCGCTCTCGGTCGACAACGTGTCGACCTCGGCCGGACTCGCAGACGGATCGGTCATGCCGGTCGGCGGCAAGATCGCCGCGCACGCGACGCAGACGGCACAGGCGACCACCAAGGCGACCGGCTCCACCAAGGGCGGCAACCTCGCGATCGGAGCGGCGATCGCGCTGACCTTCGCGACGCATCACGCGGATGCATCCCTCCACCGCGGGGCGACCGCGGCCGGGGACGTCACGTTCCAGGCCGACGGGTCGAGCGTCACCGACACCGAGGCGAAGGCGAGCGCCGCGGGCGCGCAGGATGCGAGCACCGACCACACCACGGTCAACAACAAGGGCGACAAGCAGGCCGCGTTCGGCAACTCCGAGGCGTCGCAGAACGGCGGCTCGGGCAGCAAGACCTCGACCCCCGCCGCGAAGACGGGCGACAGCGGCGGCACCTCGATCACGGTCGCTGCGGCCATCGCGTTCAACCTCGTCGACTCGTCGGCGACGGCGCGCCTCGCGGGCGGTCAGAGCATCACGACGACCGGCGGCCAGGTCACCCTCGCGACGACCAACACGACGCACGCGAAGGCCGTTGCGGACGGCTCGGCGAGCAAGGGCTCGACCCTGACGATCGGCGCCGGCGTCGCGATCAACCTCGTGGACATCACGAATGACGCCTCGGTCGGAGCGGGCGCCTCCGTCACCGCCGCGACCGGCGTGACCCTCTCCGCCATCATGAACTCGGCCCCCGACGGCACGCACACGATCGAGGCCGACGCGACCTCGGGCGCCTCCGACACGTCGGGGGCGACGCTGGGCCTCGCCGGATCGTTCGCGATGAACATCGTCAACGCCTCAACGACCGCGCAGGTGATCGGCGGCGTCCTCCCCGTCGGCGGTCTGAAGATCACCGGCACCGGAGACGTGGTCATGACGGCGACGTCCTCGGGGAGCAGCAAGACGGCGGCCAAGGCCGACGAAGAGGGCGGCGCGACCGTCGGCATCGGCGCCGCGGTCGGCCTGAACCTCGTCACGAACGACGTGTTCACCGGTTTCGACCTGAACTCGAGCGCAGCCAACGGGCCTCCGGTCACGGGCGCTCGCAAGATCACTCTCATGTCCTCCAACACCGATGCGCTGACGAACGAGACTGATGCGGGAAGCACGGGCAGCGGCGGAAAAGTCTCCGTCACCCCCTCCGTAGCGGTATCGATCGCGAACGAATCGTCTGTGGCGGCCTTCGGGCCCGGCCCCGAGGCGCAGGCCAGTGATGCCGTGGCCGTGAGCGCGACGATGCACGGCACGGTCACCACGACGGCGAAGGGCGACACCGTCCCCGGCTCGAGCGCGGGCGTCGGCATCTCCCTCGCCCTCGCGATCGTCAACCAGACCGCGGACGCGCACACCGACCGCAGCATCCACGCGGGCAAGGCCGTCGGGTTCACCGCATCCGGCTGGTCGTACGTGCCGAGCGTCGCGAAGGCCGCGGCGAACGGCGCGAAGGACGAGGGAGACGGCAAGAGCAGCAACGACAAGGCCGACGAGAACCTCAGCAATGCGAACTCCTCGCAGACCTCGAACGGCGGAAAGTCCTCGGGCAAGACGGAGACCCCGAAGGACGGCACCGCCGACGGCAAGGCGAAGAGCGGCGGCTCCTCGACCTCGCTCTCGGTCGCCGCGGCCCTCGCGATCAACATCGTCACGACGATCAGCACGGCGACGATCGGCGACGGCGTGACGATCACGTCGGATGCCGCGGACCTCACCCTCACGAGCACCGCGAACACGAACTCCACCGCGGACGGCAAGGGCGACAGCACGGCGCCGACGAGCATCGGCATCGGGGTCGGCGTCGGAGTCAACTCCGTCGACATCACGAACCACGCCACCGTCGGCGCCGCCACCGTCAAGACCGTGGGCCTCGGTCTTACGGCCGGGATGACGGACATCGCCGACCCGGACAACCACGCCGTGCTGCGGCACTGGAACGGCACCGGCTGGGACGTCATCGACCGCGGCACGCAGCTGCCCGGCCCGTACGCGGGCGCCTTCTTCGTGCTCACCGCGGACGACGGTTCGCACCACAAGGGCGTCTACAAGTACAGCACCGGCGGAAGCTGGGATGCCCAGACGCCGACGAGCACGGTGCCCACGGCAGGCACGTCGTTCCCGTCCTCGCCGTCGACGGGCGACTGGTTCATCCTGAACAAGGTCCAGGACGACCACCCCTTCGGCAGCCTGTACCAGTGGGACGGCACGAAGTGGGCGTACCGCACGTCCGACTCCGGCGACAAGATGCCGGCAGATTCGGGTCCGAAGGACAAGGACTACTTCGAACTCACGGCGGACGACGGCCTCACCCACCTCCCGGGCCTGTACCAGTTCACGTCGAGCACCCACACATGGGGCACCGTCAGCGGCCCGTTCGGCCACGGGGACCAGCTGCCGGCGACGGGGACCACTGATCAGATCTTCCGCCTCGACGAGCACGAGGTGTCGGCGCAGGGCACAGCGGGCGTCTCGGGCGACCCGTCGTCGGTCGGCGTCGCGGGCGCCGTGTCCCTCAACATCGTGCAGAACGACACCGCCGCGGTCGTCTCCTCCGGCGCGAACGTCCAGCTCGGCGCGGGAGACCTGAAGCTCGACAGCCGCAGCAACGAGCGCGACGTCTCGAAGGCGACCTCGAAGGCGGAGGTCGGGGATGCCGTCGGCGTCGGCGCCGCGGTCGCGATGAACTTCATGTTCGACTCGACCCACAACGTGGTGCGGTCGGAGGTCCAGGACGGAGCGACGCTCTCCGGCGGCGCCGCGATCACGATCACGGCGACGGGATTCCGGCAGGTCGAGACGGAGGTCGAGGCGGGCACCGAGTCCGGCAGCAACGACCCTGCGATCACGCCCGCGGTCGCGCTCGCGATCTCGAACCATGATCACGTCATCGCACGCATGGGGACGAGCCCCTCGCTGACCGCGCTCACCGCGACCGGCGCCCTCAAGATCGACGCGGAGCACACCTCCGAGTACTCGGCCAAGGGCAGTGCGGATGCGGCGAGCGGCAACGTCGCGATCGGCGCCACCGTCGCCCTCAACGTCGTCCTCGACTGGGGCACGACCTCCGAGCTCGCCCAATCCGTCTCCGCGGATTCGGTGGAGGTCCACGCCACGACCGAGCTGACGTCGGATGCCGACGCCAAGGCGAGTGCGAAGGGTACGCAGGACAACAGCAAGAACGAGGCCGGCAAGAAGAGCGACAACACCGCCGACCAGAAGTCGGACCAGCAGATCACGGGCACGCCGTCGGCATCCGGAGCGGGCACGGGGACGACGCCCAGCTCCAACGGCCAGACCGACAGCGCCAACAGCAGCTCGTCCGGCAAGTCGGGAGCCAAGGGCGGCGGCACCGGCATCGCGGCCGCGGTGGCCGTGAACTGGGTGTCGTCGGGCACGACGGCCGACATCGGCAGCGGCATCACGGTGCACGCGACCGGCGCCGCGGGCGCGGTCGACGTGCAGGCATCCGTCCTGACCGGCTCCACGACCAAGGCATACGGCATCGCGGTCGACCTGAACAACGACACGAGCATCGGCGCCGCCGTCTCCCTCGACGTGCAGACGATGACGAACACGGCGAACATCGGGGCGAACAGCACCGTCACAGGCGCCGGCGTCTCGGTGCAGGCGATCACGCCGACCGGCAAGCACGACGACGTCATCACGTGGGCTCTCGCCGCGGCCGCGGCCAAGTCGGATGCGGCGGTCGCCGGGTCCGCCGGCATCCACGTGCTCGACTTCCAGACCAACGCGTCGATCTCCACGGGCGTGACCGTGACGTCGACGGCGGGCGTCACGGTCGCCGCGACGACCGACCTTCGCCTGCTGAACCTCGCACTCGGCGGCGCTCTGTCGACGGGCGGCGGCGTCGGAGTCGGCGGCGCGTTCGCGGTGAACATCATCACGCACGACATCACGAAGGCCTTCATCGACTCGAGCTCGGCGCACAAGACGACCGTCCAGGCGTCCGGCGCGATCGCCGTCAACGCGACGGACACGTTCGCCCCGCTGACGCCGGTCACCGGGATCTCGCAGATCGACAACTTCCACGGTCCGTCGGACGGGTCGCTGCTGCCTGCACTGTCGTCCATCGTCGGCGGCGGCTCGGCGACGAAGGGCGGCGGGGGAGCGGTCGCGATCACGATCGCGGTGGATGTGTTCTCGTTCGACACCGAGGCATACATCTCCGACTACGCGCTCGTGAACCAGACGACGACCGGCGACGCCACGCAGACCGTGACCGTCGGCGCGTCCGACACCACGACGATCGTCAACGTGGCGGGCACCGTCGCGCTCAGCCTCGGCGGGACCGCGGTCGGCGGATCCGTCATCGTCGACATCGTGTCCAAGACGCTGCTCGCCCGCATCGGGTCGAACGCGAAGGTGAACGCCGGCGGCGACCTCTCCGTGTCGGCGACGGCGAACGAGTCGATCATCGACGTCACCGCGGGTGCGGCCGCGACGACCGGGAGCGCCGCGGTGCAGGGCACCATCGACATCGTCATCCTGAACCCGGGCAGCCAGGCCGTCACCGCGGTCATCGACACCGGCGCCCAGGTGAAGGCGAACGGCGCGGTGTCGGTGCAGGCGGCCGACCACGCCGACAAGCTCGACATCATCTCCGGCAACGTGGCGATCTCCACGAGCGGCACCGGGATCGGCGCATCCGTCGCCGTCCTCGTCCGCAACGGCACGGTGTCCGCGACGATCGGCAGCAACGCCGTCGTCGAAGGGGATGCCGCGGGCGGCGTGTCCGTCGGGGCGACGCAGAGCCTCAACCCGATCCTGATCGCCGTGGCGGGCGCCGGCGGCGATTCGGCGGGCGTCGGCGGCTCGGTGGTGGTGGACGTCCTCACCGACGTCACGACGGCGAAGATCGACACGTCCGCCAAGATCAACTGCACAGGCGGCGGATGCAGCAACTCGTCGCTCATCGCGACGCAGGCCGTCGTCGTCCAGGCGAAGGACACGACGACGGTCCTCGCGCTCGCGGGTGCCCTCGCGGTCGGCGGCACCGCCGGCGTCGGCCTCGGCGTCGACGTCGAGGACATCCACAAGACGACCACCGCCACGATCGGCTCCTCGGCGACGGTGCGCGCGAACGGGGATGTCGTCTCCCGCGCGATCTCCTCCGAGGACATCAAGTCGATCTCCGTCGGCGGTTCCGCCGGCGGCACCGCGGCGGTCTCGGTCAACGCCGCGATCCCGGTCGTCGACGTCACGACGACGGCGCAGATCGAGACGTTCGCCGACGTGCGCGCGGGCGGCAACGTGGTCGTCTCGGCCGACGAGGCCCTGACCCTCATGGTGCTCGCCGGAAACGTCTCGGGCGGCGGCACCGCGGCCGTCGGCGCAGGCATCGCCGTGCCCGTCGTGACGAAGCACACCAACGCGCTGATCGGCGCGAGCGCGCAGGTGACCGCGCTCGGTGCCGCGGCGAACATCACGAACGGCTCGGTCAACGCCGGAAGTTACGTGACGCAGGGGACGGACATCCGGTTCGACCCGCGCGGATACCAGGGCGGCTGGCCGGACACGCCGCCGACTGCGCCCGTCAACCAGGGCCTCGAAGTCAACGGCTACAAGATCGACCTGGGCTACAAGCACAACTACAAGCTCGGCCAGGAGGTCGTGTACGACGCCGGCGGCGGAGCATCCATCGTGGGCCTCACTCCGGGGGACACGTACTACGTCATCCCCGTCTCCGACACCGAGATCGAGCTGTACACGCAGCGCGGTCCTCCGGCGAGCCCCACGTGCTCCGACCCGCACCTCGTGTGCGGCATGACCCTCCCGGTCGACGAGATGGGCGAGAACCAGCGGTTCGTGCCCACCGACCAGCCCGGCACCGCGGCCGACACCTCACCGCGATTCTCCGCCGCCAACGACGTCAGCACCGGCGGCGACTACATCCGCCTCCCGTACAAGTGGGACCCGGCGCACACCCCGGTCCAGGGCGACCCGGTGGTGTACAGCACGGGCGGAGGCACCGCGATCGGCGGGCTCGTCGACGGCGCGACGTACTACGTCGTGAACCCGACGCCCGGACACTTCCAGATCGCGGCCACCTACTGCGACGCCGTCGGCATCGACAAGGGCGCCGACGGCATCTGCCAGAGCTCGCCCGGCGGCTCCGGCCCCAACTACGGCGGCGACGACGACCCGCACCTCGTTCTCGGGCACGTCCACATCCTGAACCTCACGTCGACGGGTTCCGGCCGTTCGCAGAGCTTCGTGCCTGCAGGCTCGCTGCCGTCGGGCAGCGCCCAGGACCAGGGGCCGCAGAGCGTCTCGTTCCCGCCGCGCACCGGCTTCCAGGGCGTCGCGGTCGCAGCCTCCAACAGCGACGTGATCTCGACGATCGGCGTCGCGGCAGGCGGCGCCGGCACAGCGGCCGTGACGGTCGCCGGCACCGTGGCCGTCCTCACGGTGCACACCGTCGCGAACATCGACAACGGCGCGCACATCAACTGCGCCTCGGGCAACGCGACGTGCTCCGCGAACGACGGGTCGGCCGACGGCGGGCAGTCGGTGCTCGTCTCCGCGGTGAACAACTTCCGCTCGCTCGGGATCGCCGCATCCCTCGCCGTCGGCGGAACCGTGGGCGTCAGCGCCTCCGCAGCCGTCCGGGTCGTCGAACTGCACGACGACGCGTCCCTCGGGGACAACGTCGTCGTCAACGCCGACGGCAACGTCGAGATCCGCGCGAACGCGAGCGACGCGATCGTCTCGGTCAACGCCGCCGTCGGCGGCGGCACCGTCGGCGTCGCCGGCACCGTCGGCGTCTCGGTCGTCAACGAGTTCACCGATGCGTTCACCGGCACCGGCACGAAGATCACCGCGAACGGCAGCATCGGCGTCGTCGCGGCATCCACCACGACCCTGCTGCTCATCACCGCCACCCTCGCCGTCGGCTACGTCGGCGTCGGCGTCGGCGTCGATGTGGCGATCGTCTCCAAGCAGACCCGCGCCTACCTCGGCGCGAACGACGCCGTGGTCGCCCTCGGCTACGGCGGCGGCATCGGCGGGGCGGACACCGGCACGATGACCGGATCGTCGTTCGACACGGCGGCCCTCACGGGTCTCGTCGTGCAGGCCGACTCGTCCGAGAAGATGTTCGGGCTCGTCGCGGGCGTCGGCGGCGGCTTCGTCGGCGTGACCGGCAACGTCGGGGTCACGATCTTCA
This sequence comes from Microbacterium candidum, assembly GCF_030315975.1. Classification (GTDB taxonomy): domain Bacteria; phylum Actinomycetota; class Actinomycetes; order Actinomycetales; family Microbacteriaceae; genus Microbacterium; species Microbacterium candidum. The sequence continues at coordinate 98,120 of NZ_JASXSZ010000004.1, forward strand.
CCGTCGACACGCAGGCGTTCCTCGGCTCCGGCGTGACCGTGAACCGCGCCGCAGGCGGCGGTGCGATCGTCGCGGGCACGGCCGCCGGCCAAGGCGTGGCCGTCTCGGGCACCGACCACTTCGACTCGCTCACGTTCGCGGGCGGTGCGGCCGTCGGGTTCGTGGGCGCGGCGGGCGGTGTCGACATCGGCGTCGCGAAGATCAGCGTCCTCGGGATGCTGTCGGCGAACACGGATGTGTGGGCGAACGGCACCGTGCGGGTCAACGCGCTGTCGACCAAGCACGTCCAGACGTACGCCGTGAGCGTCGGCGGCGGTGTCGTCGGCGTCGCCGGCGCGGTCTCGGTCTGGTCCGTGGGCACGGCTCCTCGGGCGACCTACTCGCAGGACGGCAACGGTCCCGACCGCGGTCCGTGGGACCCGGGCACCACGTATTCGAAGGGTGACGTCGTCACCTCCGGCGGCCAGACCTACATCGCGTCGACGAACAAGGTGGGCAGCCAGGTCAACAAGGGCCAGGACCCCGGCTCGTCGCCGAGCTTCTGGAACCTGAACAAGACGCAGGACTCCACGCAGGGCCAGAGCAGCGACTCGAAGTCGCAGGCCGACACGGCCGCGGCCGGAGGCGGCAGCGGCGGCTGGAAGTCCGCGCTCGGCGGCGCGCCCGCACCGCTCAACGCCTACGACGCCGGTGCGCACAACTACATCTCGGGCGACCTCGTCAGCTACAACGGGCACGACTACCAGGCGCAGGCCACGTTCACGTCGTCCGGCTCGACGACGCCGGGGGTCGACACCACCGACTGGCTGCTGAGCGACGACAACTACCAGCTGAAGGTCGGCTCGGCGAACTCGGACACGACGACGAAGCTCGGTGCGTCGTACTCCGGGACGACCCCGACGCAGAACGAGTTCGGCGCTGCGGCAGCGGTCCCCGTCCCGTGCGACCCGCAGAACGCTCCCGAGGGCACCGCATCCGCCGTCTGCGGCTCGGTGCACGCGCTCGGCGGCGGCGACGTCCAGGTCCGGGCGACCGAGCAGCTCCAGGTGTTCGCCCTGGCGGGGGCCGCCGCCGGCGGCCTCGGGGCGCTCGGCGCCGGCATCACGATCATGTCGATCGGCGACGTCGTCGACGCCGGCGTGTACGGCAACGCCGTGGTCAGCGCGACCGGCACCGTCGGCGTGCACACGTCGTACACCGAGAACGTGACCGACATCGGCGTCGCGGGCGCCGTGGGCGGCATCGCGATCGGCGCCCAGGTGGTCGTCCTGCACGACTCGAGCTCCGAGAAGGCGCACATCGACACCGGCGCATCCGTGCCGAAGGCCTCCACCATGCTGCAGGTCGACGCGAATGCGAACCGCACGCTCGCCGCCTACGCGATCGGCATCACGGTCGCCGCCGGGGCGGTCGGCGCATCGGTCTCGGTCATCGACATGTCCGGCGACACGCAGGCGCTGATCGGAGACGTCGCGATCGGGTCCGGTTCCGGCACGATCGGCGCCCTCGACGTCGAGGCCAAGGACACCACCAAGACGACCATCATCGCCGTCGGCGTCACGGGCGGCGTGCTCGTCGGCCTCAGCGGCATCGTCACCGTCGTGAGCTCCACGGGCACGACGCGGGCGGCATCCTTCGCCCACGGCGCCGACCAGATCGGCGGCGGTGTGACCGTGAAGGCGACGGGCGACCGCGGCGCGATCCAGCCCGTCGCGATCAGCGTCACGAGCGGTGCGCTGTCGGTCGGCCTCACCGTCGTCATTGCGACCCAGGCCCGCAACACGGAGGCGGAGCTGGGCGGCAGCGTCAACGCCGCGGGCGCGGTGGATGTCGAGTCGACGGCGACGGACATCGTGAACGTGCTCACCGCTGGCATCTCCGTCGGCGCGATCGCCATCACCGGCATGATCCCGATCGCGATCGTGAAGGGCCACACCACCGCGACGCTGAGCGGCACCGTGGCGGGATCGTCCAGCACGACGGTGCACGCGTCCGGCGCCAAGAAGGCGGATGCCGAGGTCGACGTCGGCGGCATCAGCGGCGTGGGCGTCACCGTCGGCGTCGCGGTCGCCACGATCGCGAGCGGGGCCGACATCAAGGCCATCATGTCCGGCTCGGTCTCCACCAACGGCCAGCTGCAGGTGCTGGCCGAGACGACGGACCGCAACGAGGCCATCGCGACCGGCAACTCGGTGACCCTCGCGGTCTTCGGCGGAGCCGCGATCTTCGCGGCCATCGCGAACGACGACGGCGCCGTGAAGGCGCAGCTGGACGGCTCGGTCACGCAGAGCGGCACCGTGGTGGTCACCGCGACCAGCACCGCCCTCGCCCAGGCGCACCTGACCGTCGGCACCGGCGGCTTCGGCGGGGCGATCGCGGTGAGCGTCGCCGACGCGGAGATCGGATCGGATGCGGTGACCGCCGCGACCTCGACGGATTCGGGCAACAACCAGTCGATCGTGAGCGGCGGCTCCGTCACCTTCTCCGCGACCTCGCACAATACGGCCGACACCTACTCCGCGCTCGCGGCGATCGGCGGCGTCTTCGGCGTGGCCGTGAGCGTCCCGACGGCTCAGGTCGCGGGTGCGACCAACGTCTCGGTCGCCGACGACGTGCAGGCGGCATCCTTCTCCGGCACCGCCATCAGCTGGAACACCGTCACCAACTCCGTGCAGGTGCTGGCCTTCGCCGGGCTCGCCTCGGCCGCCGCGGACGTCTCGGTCTCGACGATCACGAGCGACGCCGGCACGAGCGCCGCGATGACCTCGACCTCCGGCGTGACGGTGCCCGGCACCGTCGCGATCGAGGCGGACACCCACAACCACGTGACCGCGACGACCGGCAGCCTGTCAGCCTCGTTCGGTGCGGCATTCGGATTCGTGTCGTCGAAGGCGAACGACCACTCCGGCAGCTCCGCCTCGTTCGGCGGCACGCTGAAGGACTCGAGCGGTCCGCTCAACATCGTCGTCGACGCGCAGCACACGGTCACCTCCGATCTGTTCGTCGTCTCGATCGGCCTCATCGCCGGTGCGGCGGATGCCGCAGCCACCGGCGTCGTCGACGGGACGGATGCGGCATCCCTCGACGGAACCGCCCGCATCCAGAGCACCGGCTCCGCAGTCACCGTCCACGCGGGCCGGGGAGTCCTCGTGCTCTCGACCGTCAAGGGCGGCGCGGGCAGCATCGGACTCGCGGGCGCCAGCATGAGCGCCGACGCGAACGCCGCCGGCACCGTCTCGGCCACGGTCGGCGACGGGGCGGTCGTCGGCACGACGAACGCCCGGGCAGCATCCCTCACCGTCACCGCCGACGACGCCGTCGTCACCGCCGGCGCCGCCTCGACGATCGCGGGCGCCCTCATCGCCGCGATCGGCGGCGCGGTCGGCACGGCGGAGGCGACCCCGACGGTGACCGCTCACATCGGGACGGGCGTCTCGATCGTGCTGGGCACCGGATCGAACAACAGCCTCGGCCTCACCGCGGTCTCGCACCGCGCGGAGGCGGTCGGCACCGCGAAGGTGGTCGGCGGCGGCATCGCCAACGTCGGCCTCCCGAAGGCGTCGGCGACCTCGACGCCCACGGTCACGGCGGACGTCGGCGGCAGCGGCACGACGATCCAGGCCGGCGGAACCGTGGTCGTGGATGCGGAGTCCCTGGCGGACCCGAAGGGGGCGCTGCTCACCGACGACATCGTGGCGCTCAACGCCGACGGAGGTGCCGCACCCGACGACTCCGTGCTCTTCCCGAGCCACGGCCTCGTCACCGGACAGCAGGTTCAGTACTACACGAACGGCACGGCCATCGGCGGACTCGTCAACGGCCAGGTCTACTCCGTCATCGTCCCGACGACCGACGGAAAGGACCAAGGCTCCGGCACGCTGGATGCCGACCACCTGCGCTTCGGCGTCAGCTGGAACGCCGCATCCATCGACGCCTTCTCGATCAGCCCGCAGGCCTCCGGCGCCGATGCCAACCGCGCGATGCTCCGCTTCGCCGCCGCGCACCACCTCAGCAACGGCGACGCCGTGATCTACCGCTACGACGGCACGACGATCATGAACTCGCCGATCGCCGACGGCCAGGTGCTGTACGTGCGCGTCATCGACCTGTACACGATCGAGCTGTACACCGACAAGACCCTCGCGATGGCCGCCGCCCAGACCTACCAGGGCACGGATGTCAGCGGCGGCCAGCTCGCTGACGGGACGTTCCAGACGGGCGACCGCGTCACCTACCGGTCGGCGCCCGCATTCACCTTCACCTACAGCGCGTTCAACGGCAGCCCGGCGTGCAGCTACTGCAACCACACCGTCGACGTGAACGTCGACGGCAGCGGCAAGATCACCGGCGACAACGGGTCGGCGAACAACATCTACCTCGCGACCGCGACGTTCACGCAGCCGGGTCACGCGGCGACGCTCACTGCGAGCAGCCTCATCACGGGCCAGAAGGTCATCTACAACGTCGCGAACGCCGCGTACAAGATCCCGGAGCTCACCGCGGGCGGGACGTACTGGGTCATCCACACGCCCGGCTCCTTCACGATCCAGCTCGCCGACTCGTACTGCCACGCGGTCGGGTACGCCGCCGACAACTCGTGCGTCGACGGCGGCAGCAACCCCATCCCGCAGCAGGCCAAGGCGATCTCGGCACCCCCGGTCTCGCCGACCACCGCACCGCCGGTCAACCACCAGATCGCGCCCGTCGGCATCGGGCTCACCGACGGCTACACCTACACCGTGAACCGCGCCGACTCCGGGCACATCACCTTCAACGGTGCGACGCTCTCGAGCGACAAGGACATCAAGGGCACGCAGCAGCTGTTCATCGCCGGCATCCCGCTCGTCGGCGGGTCGGGGGCGCAGGAGCTGTACCTCCAGCTCACCGGGTCCCTCCCCGGCGGCGTCCAGCAGCTGCACTCGGCCGACGGGTCGTCGCTGCGCGGCTCGTCGCCCCCTCCCGGAAACGGCATCACGGTCGCGTCCGCGCAGGGCGGCGGCGGCGGTCTCGGATCGTTCACCTCGCAGTCGGCGGACACGGTCGTCACCCCGACCGTCACGGCTGCCGTGGACGGCTCCATCACCGCGGGCGGCGACGTCGGGATCACCGCAACCACGCGCACGAACTCCGGCTCGTCGACGAGCAACGGCTCGGGCGGCCTCATCTCCGGCGCCGGCGTCTCCGGCACCGTCACGGGCACGAACACGACCTCGGCCCTCATCGGCGACAAGAACAACTCGGGCGATGCGACGGGCGTCACGATCATCGCCGGCGGCATGGTGAAGGTCGTATCGACGACGACGGTCGTGGCGAATGCCGACTCCGACACCGAGAGCGGCGGCCTCCTCGGCGGCTCGGTCTCCTCGGCCGAGATCAACCTGACCGACAACACGTCGTCGCTCATCGGCACCGCCGCGCACGTCACGGGCGACACGCTGAACGTCCTCGCGCAGACCGTCAACTCGAACGTGACGAGCCACTCGCGCTCGATCTTCATCGCATTCGCCGGATTCGCGACGGCGGAGGCCGACTCGCACCTGAACAGCACCGACACGGCGCAGATCAACGGCGACCCGAGCACGCCGACCCTCGTGGCGGGTCTCAGCGGCGTCGACGTGCGCGCCCTCCACGCCGGCAACACGCGCTCGCAGGACGACGACGCCGAGTGCTGGTGCATCGGCCCGTCGCACAACAACGGCTCCAACGCGTTCGTGTTCACCGAGCACGCGACCACGCAGACGGGCGCCACCGTCACGGCGGGCACGCGCAACGTCTTCGGCACGACGACGAACGACCCCGCATACGACCCGAACGGCGCGCACAAGGCGTGGCTGCTGGCGGTGCCCGACAAGCCGAGCGTCGCTCTCTACGTGCAGGCGGAGAAGGTGAGCGGTGACAGCGACGGCGGCAGTGCGCGCCGGATCGACTGGAACGCGGACGCCGTGCTCTACGAGGGCCCGAGTCCGACGCTCGTCGTCGGCCCCAACGGCCAGGTGGTGACCGCGACCAACATCACAGTCAACGGCATCCACAACCCGGCCCCGGGGACTCCGCTCAGCGGCCCGATCGAGGTGAACGACCTCGTCAACCACGACACGGCGAACGTCGAGATGACGTCGTCCGGCGGCTCCGTCGACAGCAGCGCGAACGGCGGGCCCGCGCCCTCCACGCACTACTGGGGCACGTTCTGGTACCGCGACAACTGGGAGGCGGTCACGATCCAGAACCAGTCGACCCTGCGGCTCATCATCGACGACATCTCCGTGCTGAACACGGCGGTCACCCCGACCGTGTGGCTTCTCGGCGGCGGCTCCGACACGGCGAAGTTCGCGATCGTGCGCCACGTCGACCCGACGCTCGTCACGATCTCCAACACCGACACCACGGTGAAGCCGGACCTCCTCATCAACGGGCACATCGAGAACCCGATCGGCGAGACGGACGTTTCGAGCACCGGTTCCATCTCGTCGTCGTCGACGCGCGCGGGCGTCAGCTCCTACGACGGATCGCACCACGCCCTCATCCGCAGCACGATCGTGCACCTCAATGCGGGCTCCTCGATCGGCGCGGCCGACCCGAGCCCCTACCTCAACATCGACCTCGTGCAGTGGGCCGGCCACCAGGAGCACCTGACGGCGACCTCCGGCACGAGCCAGTACCTCGACCTGCAGACGCTGCTGCGCGACGCGGGCATCGCGAACCCGCAGACGCCGGCCTACATCATCCCGATCGACAGCCTCGTCGCAGGGGAGAGCGTCTACGTCCGCCTGCAGGCGACGCAGTACCAGACCGGGGTTCCCGCGGTCGTGGGCGTCCACGTCGTCTCGACCATCCCGATCGACGCGAACTTCATCGCGTTCTACCACCCGGACTATCCGGCCTCGACGTACTGCTTCTACCCCGACGGATGCGCGAGCGGCCACCCGCTGCAAGAGCTCGGCGCCTTCGCCCAGAACACGGTGTCCGCCGCGAGCACGTACTCGTTCACGTGGGTGGATGCCGGCAAGAAGGGCACCGACGGGCTCATCGATCTGTACGCCGCGAACGACGACCCGAACGCGACGCGCATCAACATCACGGGCCTCGTGCAGATCGAGCAGCCCGCCTCCGGCGTCACGTCCGCGGACGGCACGTACGGCACGGTCAACGCCGACACCAACGGCTTTATCAACCTGCGCGAGAACGCCGGCGACCTCCGCGTGAACCTCATCGTCTCGACCGACGACGACGTCACACTGTACGCGCCGGGATCCATCTACGACGCGCGGCAGCCGTCGACGAACCCGCCCGTGACGGGTCACCCGTCGCCGTCGACGACGCCACAGGTCGTGGGCATCAACATCACGCTCACGGCGCAGACGGGCTCCATCGGCGAGGACACGAACTTCCTCGAGATCCACTCGTCGGCGACGCCGGGCAGCTTCGGCGTGCTGAACGCGCAGGCGCCGGACGTCATCCGCATCTCGCAGACGAGCGACGACCTCCATGTCGACACCGTCAACACCTGCTACGCCGCGAGCCTCACGACGTGCGCGAACGTCACCCTCACCAACTTCGACGGCTCCATCACCGACGGCCACAACGGCGGCGCGGGCGGCAACACCGTCAACGTCACCGGCAACACGATCAACCTGCTCGCACAGTCCGGCAGCATCGGCGACGCGCTCGGCGCCAACGACCTCAAGATCGACTCGTCGGCGGGCACCGGATGTCACGCGTACTTCTGGCTGCTGTACCAGGGCGCGAACTACCAGAACATCGGCGACGACAAGCGCTCGGTCACGGCGACGTGCTGGGTCGCGGCGCAGGCCGACGGCAGCATCTTCCTCACCGAGATGTCGGGCTCCATGAACGTGCTCCTCGCCCACGCCGGCGAGACGCGCGGTCCCGTGGCCGTCCCGGGCCCGCACAACGTGCGCCTCACGACGACCGAGACGGGCGCCGAGGGCAACGACATCCTGCTCCTGCACTCGGGCTCGACGCTCGTCGTCGAAGGTGCGCCGCAGACGGTCGCTCAGGGTCTCATCGCGGCCGAGGGCGGGAACGTCGTGCTCCGCTCGGCGGACGACATCGTGACCGACCCGTCGAGCATCATCTACGCGACGAAGATGGCGGGCGAGCCGAACACGTTCGCGACCGATCCGAACCAGCACAAGAGCGCGACGGGCAACATCGACATCTACGGCGACTGCCACGACGGCACCGGCGCCTGCGCGATGCCGACCATGTCGACGTCGAACCCCGACCCGACGAACGGTGACGGCACGGTGATCGTGCTGCGCAGCGGACAGCCGTCCGGATCAGGCGGCGGGAGCCCGGCGACGGCCGGCTTCGTCGCCAACGGCGGCAACGGCAGCCTCACGCGGATCTTCGGCAACTCCGAGGCGGACACGTTCATCTTCGACCGCACGGTCCTGGTCGGGATGACGCGCGCCTACGGCGACCAGGCGCCGACGGCCTTCGGCGGCTACGCCCCGAAGTGCAACGGCCCTCCGGACATGTGCGTCGACACGTTCGTCGTCAACCGGCTGCAGTCGATGGTCGTCCTCGACCCGAACAGCGCCCAGAACTCCGACGTCGCGCTCGGCGCCACGCTGACCCTCGACGGCCAGAGCGGAAGCAACGTCTACTCGATCTTCACGAGCGGCAGCCAGTTCACGCAGAACAACTACCAGATCAACGTGCTCGGCACGCACCGTCCTGACGACGGCACCGACACCCTCAACATCTATGGCTACGACACCTACACGAACAACGCCCCAGACAAGACCGGCATCAACACCGCCAACGGTCACGAGTGGGCCACCAACGACATCTTCCTGCTGCGCTCGACGCCCGCAGGCATCGGCGCCGCTCTCCCGGGCACGGTGAACGAGACCGCGGCCCGCCCGGCGCTCTACCAGGGCACGGGGAACAACACGCAGAACCCGCCGGTCTCCGGCGACCCGTACTCGGCCGGATCCGGCTTCGTCGCCCTGCTGCACGCGCAGCTGGCCGCCACCCAGGCCAACCTCGACAGCTCGATCACCGCCACCGGCGTCACCGGCTCCTACGGCGTGGAGCGCATCAACTACGACTCCGCGACCAACGGCGGCCTGCACGTCTACTCGCTCGGCGGCAACGACTACTTCGCGGTCGACGACAACGCCGCATCCACCTACCTCGACGGCGGCTCGGGCGACAACCAGTTCCAGATCGGGCAGCTCTACGGCCTGCGCCGCAACCCCGGTCCCGTCGCGCAGAACCCGGCGCCCAGCTTCAACGGCTCCGGCAACCTCGCTGCGGAGAACGTCTTCGACGTCGCCACCGTCGCCACGACGCGCGGCTGGCTGTCGCGGGGCACCAGCTCGCCGCTGGTCGCCCAGGGCGGCACCGGCAACAACACGTTCACGGTGTACTCGAACCACGCGGTGCTGCACCTCGAGGGCGACGGCGGCAACAACCTCTTCATCGTCCGCGGCTTCGCCCTGGCGAAGACCGACAACAACGGCAACATCGTCCTGCCCGGCGGCTGCACCACGATCGAGGCACCCGCCTGCATCCCGATCCCGATCACGACGAACGGGTACTCGACGGCCGCGCAGACCGACGTCCGCACGGGCGCAGGCAACAACCAGGTCGAGTACAACATGAACGCCCCGGTGTCCGTCGACGGCGGCACGGGCTTCAACAAGCTGATCATCCTGGGCACGGAGTTCGCCGACCACATCGTCGTGACCGACCACGGCATCTTCGGCGCCGGAGTGTCGGTGACGTTCAAGAACATCCAGGTCATCGAAGTGAACGCGCTCGAGGGCGACGACACGATCGACGTCCTGTCGACCCCGCCGGGGGTCGCCGTGCGGGTCGTCGGCGGCCTCGGCAGCAACACGGTGAACGTCGCAGGCGATGTCAGCGGAGACGTGTTCTCGCGCGACGTGAACGGCGCGAGCGGCACGGTGAACCTCGACGTCATCACGCAGGACAAGCTGTACCAGGACCTGGTGATCCCAGGCGTCAGTCTGTCCGTGGCGCAGCCGTCGCAGGGCGTCGTCGTCGTCACCGAGCACGCGGGCGGCACCGTCGTCAAGGAGACGCAGAACGGCCAGGCCACAAGACCGCCCATCGGCACGATCGATTCGTACACCGTGCGGCTCGCGGCGCAGCCCGGCGTGGGCGAGAGCGTCTACGTCGCGATCAACGCCGAGCCCGACATCCGGCTGAACCGCGAGGGCACCCCGCAGGGCGACTCGATCCTGCTCGCGACCACCGCCCTCGGCGCGACGCCTCCCGCGGTGGGCACCACGACGGCCGACAGCGACTTCTACCGGCACGTGATCATGGATGCCACGGCCACCGACCTCCCGCAGCGCTCGCTGGTGCTCGTGTTCACGCACGACAACTGGCAGGTCCCGCAGGTCGTGTGGGTGGGCGCGATGAACGATGCGCTGGATGACGGCGTCCGCACGTACGAGATCAGCCACAGTGTCCTGAGCTCCAACCCGATCTTCGACAATGCGACCGTCCGCAATGTCGAGGTGACGAAGATCGACCCGGGCACGCCCGCGATCCTCGTGACGAACCTCGGCAACACGAACACGGCCCCGGTCGTCCCGCAGTCGCAGTTCACCGACGGCTCGGGTGCGGGCACGGCATTCTCGTCGGCGACGGCCGGCTTCACCCTCGACGACGTCGGGCAGCCGATCTACGGCGCCGGCATCGCCGCGGGCACGGTCATCGCGGCGCTCATCGATGCGCAGAACGTCACCCTCTCCGCGAACCTCGCCGGCGCGACCGGCGCGTTCTCGCTCCCGGCACGCCTCGCCTCCCTCATCCAGTTCCGCGACGGCGCGACCAGCGGCAGCACGATCGCCTCCGCGAGCGCCGGGTTCAACGTCGGCGACATCGGCCGGCCGATCATCGAGGCCGACGGCGGCAGCGTCATCCCGGCGAACACCACGATCATCGCGGTGTCCGCGGACGGCTCGACCGCGACGCTGTCGACATCCGTCGGCATCGCCACCGGCGTGGTCTTCGCGCTGCCCGCCCGCAACGCGTCGAACGTCGTCCTCGGCGGCAGCGCGCCGCCGCCCGCGGCCAACCAGGTGCCTACGGCGAACCCGAACTGGACCGGCATCTCCGGCTTCTCGTCGGTCGGACTCGCGGCCAAGCCCGACGGCACCGTCGTCATCACGATCACCGCGGCGGGCGACCCGCGGATCAGCCTCTCGAGCACCGACAACCGCTTCGGGGTCAGCCAGCCCTCCGATGGCTCGCACGCCGGCGTCTACACGATCACCTTCACGCCGGCCGACGGGGACTGGAACCAGCCGGTCATCGTGCGCGAGGACGCGACCGAGTACTACAGCGTGGGCGACCCGCACAACTCCTTCCTGACGGCGACCGTCACCGGCGGGACGAACACGAGCTACGTCGGCATCGACAACAGCGAGACGCCGTGGGACGTGCTCGTCATGAGCGACCAGACCGCGGCCGGCATCGTGCAGGCGCCCGACGGCATGGTCGTCACGAAGTGCGGCGACATCGCCTGCGACCGCCCGGGCGCCGGCTCGAGCTTCAGTCTGCGCCTCGCGATGGCACCGACGAAGCCCGTGACGGTTGCGATGATCACCGACGGGCAGACGGATGTCGTCACCGGCGGCCGCGTCGACTTCGGCGCGATCGGCGGCCCGGTGCCCCACACGCTGTTCACCGGCGCCGTGACGATCAGCGGCATGACGATCTCGCTGGCCGCGGGCTCCGAGCTCGGCAGCTTCACCTCCGACGGGTTCGCCATCGGCCAGCTGGTGCGGATCTCGGGCGGCACGTACGCGGGGTCGCTGGATGCCAAGATCACCGCGGTCTCGGCGACCACGATGACGCTCGACACCGCACCGGCCGCGGGATCGTTCACCGGGGTGAAGATCGCCCGCATCGTCAACGCGGGCCTGTACACCGGTGCGGTCATCTGGAACGGCACCACGCTGACGCGCGCCGACAACTCGAGCTGGCTCGACGACGGATTCCTCGAAGGCCAGGTCTTCAAGGTCAACGGCACGCTGTTCAAGATCCAGCTGCTCTCGGGCAACCACGTCCAGACGATGACCGTCACCGACACGGCGGCGCTCGGGGCGCTCCTCGGCGCCCCCGCGACCCTCACGCTGACCTTCACCCAGTGGGCAGCATCCGTCACCTTCGATGCGACGAACTGGTGGATCCCGGTCGCGCTGCCGCTCCTGGCCGACCCGAAGTTCACCGTCGCACCGGGCAACCTCTCCCGCCTCAGCTTCCCGAAGGTGCCGCACTACCTGTCGGCGATCCGCGGACCGCTGTCGGTCGAAGGCGGCCCGACGAACGACAGCCACACCGGCCTCCAGCTGCCGGTCATGATGCCGGGCGAGGGCAACATGACGCCGTTCGGCATCGGCATCCAGCCGCCCGAGGCGCAGCAGGTGAACGTCCTCAACGTCTTCGACGACGGCGCACAGCAGAACCAGACCGGCACTCTCAGCGCCACGACGCTGACCGGCTACGGCATGGGCCCGGGCCTCGACTTCACGCACCACAAGGGGTATGTCGCGGGCGCCGACTCGACGCACCCCGCTCAGCCGACCTTCGGCGAGCCGCCGAAATTCCCGAGCGGCATCAGCTTCGGCTCGATCACGGTGGACCCGGCGACAGGCGAGATCCTCACGAACGGAAGCCTGTCCACCGTCCAGGTCTTCAACCTCATGGAAGGCCAGGGCAACGACGCTCTCACCGTGAGCGGCACGCTCACCGGCGGTCCGTTCACGAACGAGGACGGCACGCCGGGCACGACGTTCGTCCACGGGGGCCTCACGGTCCTGAACGGCGGCGGCGCGTCGGCGCTCAGCATCACGGGGTACTTCGACATCGTGCAGACCGGGCTCACCGGGACGATCACGCGCAAGGATGCCGCCCCCTGGGCGAACGACAAGTTCCAAGTGGGTCAGGAGCTCATGTGGAACGGCGTGCCGTTCGGCGTCATCACCGCGATCTCGGGTGCGCAGATCACCTACTTCGGACTCGCCACCGCGGGGCTCGGCCTGCACGGCACGATCGCCGTGTTCGATCCGGCCGTCCACGTGGCGACCGACATCAACATCGTCGGCAGCCAGATCATCCGCACCGACATGCGCTCCTGGAGGGAGCTCGGCTTCTCCGAGGGCCAGCTCGTCACGATCGACGGCGTGCCGGCGGGTCAGATCCTCTCGATCACGGGACCCACGGATGACATCCTGACCATCTCCGGAGCGGCGCACCCGCTGTGCGGCGTCGCGCACTGCGCCGCGACGGTCGCCGTCGCCGCGGCGGCCGACAACCCCGAGCGCTTCGGCGGCAACTCGTTCGTCGTCACCGGCGGCGGCGGCCCCGGCCCGGGTCTGACTCCGCCGACACTCACGGGCAGCTTGACGACCGGGACGTCCGGTACGTCGCCGACCCTCACGCGCGCGAGCGGCTCGTGGCTCGCCGACGGCTTCGTGTACGGCATGGTGCTGCAGGTCGGCGGCCTCCCGGCGTGGACGATCACGGGGGTCACCGCATCCACCCTGACCTTGTCCGGACCGGCCTTCACCAACCCGTCGATCAACGTCACGGTCACCGGATACGCGCCGTCGCCGCTCGTGATCAACGGCAGCGCATCGCAGGACGGCATCTGGTACTCGGGCGACCCGCACACGCAGACGAGCCGGGTCTTCGGATCGAAGCCGTATCCGTCGCAGGTGGGCAACGGCACGCCGATCTTCATCTTCCCGGTCGCGAACCCCTTCCGGCACGCGGGCAACAACGTGATCGACGCGAGTGCGCTGTTCGCCGACGTCCCGAACGGACAGGTGCCGTCGGTGGGGCTCACGATCTACGGCGGCCCCGGCGACGACACGATCTACGGCAGCCAGGCGGGCGACTTCATCGCCGGCGGCTCGGGGAACAACACGATCTACGGCGAGCGCGGCGACAACGTCATCCTCGGCGCCAACGGCATGAACGTCGACATCATCACGCGCACGATCACATTCCCGACGACCGACCAGAGCGTGTACACGGATGCCGACCCGCTCACCGCGGGCGACAACCTGATCTACGGCGACGTTCCCGGCGCGACGACGACCGACCGCTACGGCGACTACGACAACATCATCTTCGGCGCCTTCGGCATCGTGACGCAGGACACGAAGGAAGCCGTAGTCGGCGTCATCCCGAACACGCAGCGGAGCGTCCAGGGGACCATCACGCCGAACGCCGCGGGCGGGCTCAACCTCATCTCGACGTTCGCGTGCCAGATCGGCGCATGCCTGTCGCAGGCGGATGTGGGCCTGCAGGTCGCCGTGCCGGCACTCCTGTCCGACGGCACGATCATCACGTGGGTGAGCGGCGACGGCACCTGGGCCAAGCTCTCACGCAACACCATCACCGGCAGCGGCGGCGCCGTCTCCCTCACGATCGGACCGGCCAACGGCTACTGCCGCCCGTCCGGCGCGCAGACGTACAACCCGAACTGCCTCGCGGGCGCACCGAACAGGTTCGGCCACACGACCGTCGAGAAGATCCAGACGACGCACGACATCCTGTCCGCCGTCAGCGACCAGCCGCAGAACCACGGCGACAACCGCATCTATGGGTCCGGCGGCGACAACGTCATCGTCGGCGGCGACGGGAACAACGACATCCAGGGCGGGCCGGGACGCAACCTCATCATCGCCGGCGGGGTCGCGCTCGACCGCACGACGCACATCGGGAACTACACGAACCCCCGATTCCAGGACCTCACCGGCACCCAGATCTACAGCACGACGCCCGGTTCGCTCACGCAGAGCCAGACCGACGGCGTCGCGCAGAACGACCCGACCGGGCACGCGTGGTGGGGCGACTTCCTCTCGGGGACGGGCGGCATCCTCCTGTCGGTGCCGCTGAACGACACGACGCGCGGTCCGGCGCTGCAGGACTCCGCCTACAAGGGCGCCGACTACATCGCGGGCGGCTCGGGCTCGGCGATGATCTTCGGCGAGTCGAACAACAACATCATCCAGGCTCACGGCTCCATCGACATCACGGTGCCGCTCTCGCTGACCGGCTCCCCGACCGTCGCCGGCCCGTACGTCTCGGTCGGCAGCGTCTTCGGCGGCGCGGCGACGTGCACCTTCCGCGGCTTCGCCCTCGGCACCCGCGTCGGCGCGTGCCGCGACGGGAACAACGAGCTGCTGATCAACCCGTCCGTCGACGATTACGCTCTGCTGCAGTACAAGGTGGCGGGATCGCTGATCTTCGGCGCCCACACGATCACCCGCACCGACGGCCTGTGGTGGGCCGACTCGGGCATCGCGCTCGGTCAGACCCTCACGGTCAACGGCGTGATGGTCGGCGTCGTCAGCGCGGTGAGCCAAGGCACCCTGACCGTCACCGGATCGCCGGCGCCCGCATCCTGCACCGCACTGCCGTGCACCACGACGGCGACGGTCGCCGCCACCGACGGCCAGAGCTACATCGAAGGCGGCCGCGGCAGCAACACGATCTTCGCGAACCGCGGGCAGAACGACATCATCGGCGGCAACTCCGACATGTTCAGCCTCACGCTCCCGAGCGAGCGCGCGAGCGGGTCGAACCTGATCTTCGGCGGATCGGGCACGCAGATCGGCCGCGAGGACTGCGGCGACGGGATGCTGGATGCGACGAACCACTGCATCACGAACCCGAACGGCCACGCGCACGACGCGAACGTCATCCTCGCGAACAACGGGCAGATCATCCGCCTCGTGGGCGTCAACAAGACGCCGATGCCGACCGGCAGCGCGACCATGGTGTCGGGCGTCGCCACGTCGATCGGCTACCTCAACTTCAACTACGACGTGAACGGCTATCTGACGGCGACCGAGCGCATCATCGCCCGCGCGGTGAACCTCCTCGACATGACCCCCGGCGGACCCGACCTCGCGAACCAGCCCGGCCCGCAGGTCACGGGAGTTGCCGCGTCGAACGGATGGGGCGACATCGGCGGCACCCCCGAGATCGTCGACGGGCAGCACCTCATGCGCGGCAGCGAGATCCACGCGGAGTCCGGCGACGCCTTCATCTACGGCGGCCCCGCGAACGACGTGATCTACGGCGGCGGCCAGAACGACGTCATCATCACCGGCTACGCGGACAACTGGATCTCCGGGGGCCGTGGCGACCAGTGCATCATCGGGGGCGGCGGGCGCTGCTTCATCAGCCGCAACAGCTTGAGCTACGGCGAGCCTCTCTACGGAGTCGCGGCGATCCCGCAGGCGAACCTGTCCGAGCTCATCACGACGCCCGGCAACGTGCAGCAGGCGGTCATCAATGTGGCGGGCGCCCTGACGTACACGGCGGTCCTCTGGCCGTACAACTGGGACCCGTTCGCGGCGGGAAGCCCGAGCTTCTCGACCGGATGCAAGCAGAACGCGATCTGCGACCACTACCAGCCGCGCTACGGGCACAACATCATCTACGGCGGCTGGGGCAACGGCGTCATCCACGCCGGTCCCGGACAGTCGGCCGTGTCCGGCGCCGAGGCGCCCGAGGTCGGGTACGCCGACAACTTCGCGATGGACGGCACCGCGATCAACACGACGCCGTGGCGCACCGACTGGTACCACCCGTTCAACCCGGGCAACCCGGCCGGATGGTTCCCGCTCGCCGACGCCGGCAACGGCAACGCGGCACGTGCGGCGATGGCCGGCAAGTCGAGCTACTTCGACCCGACCGACCCGCGTCGCGAGGTGTGGCTGAACAGCACCGTGAGCAACAACTGGGTGGTCGGCTCGCCGAACCCGCTGCTGTGCAAGACGATGGCGCTGAGCGCCACGTGCCTGCCGTTCTTCCTCACGTTCGATCCGACGGATGCGGGGATGCCTCTGGACCTCACGTGGTACCAGGGCACGGTCGATCCGCAGATGCCGGTGACGGGCGACAAGGCGATCTTCGGAGACCTCGGCAACGACTACATCGTGGCGGGCATGGGCCGCGTCCGGGTGTACGGCGGCTGGGGCGGCGACCTCATCGACGTCCGCGCCGACACGCACGTCGACGGCGGCCTCAACGACGGTCCGGTCCCGAACCTCGTGAACAACGGCAACGGCACGTTCAGCCGCGCGACGTCGAACTTCCAATGGGGCACGCCCGCGTGGGAGTCGCTCGCGTACGGCGGCGCCGGCCAGGACATCTACTTCGCCGGCACCGGTGGGGACCGCCTCATCGACTGGGTCGGCAACCACAACAGCTACTACGTGCCGTTCTCGCAGTTCGGGATGCCTGCGGTCAGCCGCACGCTGCAGCCGTTCCTCCCCGAGTTCCTGTACGCGCTGTCCAAGAGCGACGGCGCCGACCAGACGCTCCAGACGCGCTACATCCCGTGGGATGACCGCTACCAGGGTCTCGCGTCGCGCAACGGCGAGCCGTACGGCGAGCTCGGACTCGTCCTCCAGCACGACGCGGCCTGGCACCAGCAGACGGGCGATCCGTTCAACCAGATGCCGGAGAACCTCGGCGGCACGTCGATCGATGTCCAGAAGACCGCCAACATCCGGCCGTTCAACTCGTCGGGCATGGGGACCTCGTCGGGGATCGTCGCGCCGATGGCGTCCGCCGCGGCACTCATCGCCCCCCACATGTCGCTGCCGTCCGGCGCCGGCGTCAACCTCCCATCCGGCATCACGCCCGCGACGGCCGCGACCGTTCCGCTCGTGGTCAGCGGGATCGCGGGCTCCACCGTCACGTACTCGTTCACCGAAGGCTCGAGCCTCGTCACCGGCTCGGGCGTGATCTCGGCGGGCGGCAGCTTCGCGGTCGTCCTCGACCTGTCGATGTTCCCCGACGGAGCCATCGCCGTGAAGGTCGTCGTGACCCCGCCCGGTGGCGCCCCGGTGACCCTGACAGCACCTCTCGGCAAGAGCAGCGTCGCGCCGACCGCGCCGACCGTCGCCTCGGGGACCTACGCGAACCTCGCGACGCGCGGCGCGTACAGCGTCACGGTGAAGGGCCAGGCGGGCTCGATCGCCAACGTCATCATCACGGACACGGCGGGGAACGTCGCGAACGGGATGGACATCGTCGACTCGACAGGCTCGGTCCTCATCCCGGTGGATGTGTCCGCGCTCCTCGACGGTCTCCTCACGATCACGACGACGCTCACGAACGGCATCGGCGCGAGCACCGCCACGACGACCTACGCGACGCTCGACACGATCCCGCCGGTGCTCACGGTCACGCCCGTGGCATCCGTCATCAACTCCGGCAACGTGAGCGGGGTGTCGATCGCGACATCGGGCGAGACGGGGGCGACGATCGCCTTCCGGTTCTCCGACGGCACCCACAGCGTGACCGGGTCGTACTACTTCAACGGCAGCGGCAAGACGACGCTCTGGAGCGGCTCGCTCGCCTCGCTCACCGACGGTCCGGTGACTCTGACGGTCACCGAGACCGACCCGGCGGGCAACCCGACGGTCTACACGCAGGCCCTGCTGAAGTCGCTCCTGGCCGGCTCCGTCACGGTTCCCGGCAAGACCGTCGGCAACCAGCTCTACGTCACGAGCTCGACGGTTACGCTGGCCCTCTCCTTCACCGCACCGTCCGGCCTTGCGACGGTGGCGGTCTCCCTCGACGGCGGTGCGTACAGCGCGCCCGTCGCCTACAGCACGTCCGTGACGATCACCGGGATCAGCGGGGACGGCGCGCACACGGTGTCCGTCATGGTCACCGACCGCGTCGGGAACTCGGTGGTCGTCACGCGCGTCTTCGTGCTCGACACCACGCCGCCGGCGATCACGTCGTCGCTCACCGCACCCTCGAACGGCGCGTACTACGACGTGTCGCAGCGGATCACGCTGAGCTACGGCGCGACGGATGCCGGCTCCGGCCTGTCGTCGCTGAAGGCCACGCTCGACGGGGTCGCCATCTCGAACGGCACGACGATCACCGGGGAGACCCTCGCGGCCGGCGTCCACACGATCGTCATCACGGCGACGGATGCCGTGGGCAACACGTCGACGAGGACTCTGACCTTGACGGTGCGCGCGACGATCGCCGGTCTGCAGGCCGCGGTGTCCTACGGCGTGTCGAGCGGGCTCATCACGTCGTCCTCCGTGGCATCCAGCCTGCAGTCGTACCTGACGTCCGCGCAGAACGCGCTCGCCGCGAACAACCACACGACCGCGAAGTCCGCCCTCGCCTCGTTCGTGACGGCCGCGGGGAGCAAGTACGTCTCCTCCGCCTACGCGACCCTTCTGAAGGGCTGGGCGACCGACCTGTCGTCCACCCTGTAGCCGGCGCCGCGGCCGGGCTCAGCCCTCGGCGTGCCGGTCGAGGAAGGCGTAGACCTCGGTCGCATCCACGCCCGGGAACTTGCCCGAGGGCAGCGGGGAGAACATCTGCATGTGCACGCGGGCGGACGGCCACGCCTTGCCGTCCCAGCGGGCGGCGGCGTCGCCCGGAGGGCGGCGGCAGCACGCCTCGTCAGGGCACGTCGACAGTGCGCGCTTCTGCGTCTCGCGTCCGCGGAACCATTTGGCGTCGTCGAAGGGCACGCCGACGGTGACGGAGAATTCGCCGGAGCTCGTCGTCCCGGTCTGCGTCGAGCACCAGAACGACCCGGACGGGGTGTCGGTGTACTGGTAATGCTCGGTGGTGCGGTTCTGCTCCTCGAACGCGGAGCGGGCGAGGAACTTGCGGCACACCATCTGGCCCTCGACGGACCCCGTGACATCCATCGGCAGCGGCAGGTCGTCGTTCTCGTACACGCGTGAGATCGCGCCCGACCCATCGACGCGCAGGAAGTGCAGCGGGATCCCGAGGTGCTCCGTGAGGAGGTTCGTCATACGCATGCCGGCAGCTTCATGCGTCACGCCGAACGCGTCGCGGAAGTCCTCGACGGCGAGGTTCCGGTCCTTCTTAGCCTGCTGAAGGAAGGCGACGGATGCCGTTTCCGGCATGAGACAGCACGCGGCGTAGTAGTTGATCTCGAGGCGCTGCTGCAGGAAGTCCGCGTACGAGGTCGGCGGCTGGTGGCCGAGGATGCGGTGCGCCATCGCCTGCAGCGCCATGGAGCGGAGGCCGTGCCCGCCTGGGATGGATGCCGGCGGCAGGTAGATCCGGCCGTTCTCGATGTCGGTGACCGATCTCGCCGAGTGGGGGAGGTCGGTGACGTAGATGAGCTCGAACCCCAGTTGCTCGGCCATGAGGCTCACGGTGCGGTGCGTCAGCGCGCCCAGGCCGTGCCCGGCCGCCTTCAGGTGCTTCTCCGCGAGCTTCTCGATCTCGGGAAGGTAGTTGTTCTGCTCGCGCATCATCACGCGGAGCTCGGTGTTGGCGCGCCGCGCCTCCTCGGGCGTCGCGATCGCTTCGCGCTCGCGGCGGTGGAGCTCGCGGTGGAGGCCCAGGATCGACTCCAGCGTCTCGTCGTTCATGCCCTTCGAGACCTTCACCGGCGAGATCCCGAGCCGCCGGAACACGGAGCTCGCCTGCGCCCGGTCGAGCTCGATCTCCAGGGCCGCACGGCGGTTCGGCGGCTCGGCTGAGAGCAGGTCGGACAGCTCGACGTCGGTCGCGCGGGCGATCTCCTGAAGGAGCGACAGCTTCGGCTCGCGCTTGCCGTTCTCGATGAGGCTGAGGTGGGAGCCCGCCACGCCGACGTTGGCCCCCAGCTCGTCGAGCGTCATCCCGCTCTCGAGGCGGTGATGACGGATGCGGTGGCCCAGCGTGGCCAGTTCGATGCCGGAGGAGGTCATTCCTTGAGGATAGCGAAAGAATCGAGGTTCTTTGCATGCTCGGGGGCGGTAAGAGGGTCATAAGGAGGCGCAAACTTGTCATACACCTCGGGAAATGACGAGTTACAGGAGTGACGATGGCCTTGGCAGAGACCTTCACCCGCAACACCGGACCGATTTCGCGACCCCTCACCGCCCTGCGCGAGTTCGGCAGCCGTCCGGCGTACACGGGCGCGGGCATGGATGCCCTCGTCGCCTGGGTCGACGAGATCGCCGCGCTCACCCAACCCGCCCGCATCCACTGGATCGACGGCTCCCGCGCGGAGAACGACGCCCTCCTGCGCGACATGGTCGCGGAGGGCAAGATCATCAAGCTCAACCCAGAGTGGCGGCCCGGCTCGTACCTCGCCCGCTCCGCGCCGAGCGATGTCGCCCGCACCGAGGCGCGCACCTTCATCGCCTCCGCGCGCGAAGAAGACGCCGGCCCCACGAACAACTGGGCGGACCCCGCCGAGATGCGCGAGACCCTGAACGGCGTCTTCGCCGGCTCCATGCGCGGGCGCACCATGTACGTCGTGCCGTTCTCGATGGGCGCTGTCGGCGGCCCGCTGTCGCACATCGGCGTCCAGGTCACAGACTCCGCCTACGCCGTGGCATCCATCGGCATCATGACCCGTGTCGGCGACGCCGTCACGAAGCTCATCGCCGACGGCGCCCCGTGGGTCAAGACGGTCCACTCGGTCGGCGCGCCGCTCGCCGAGGGCGAGCAGGATGTCGCATGGCCGTGCAACGACGAGAAGTACATCGTCCACTACCCGGACACGCTCGAGGTGTGGTCGTACGGCTCCGGCTACGGCGGCAACGCGATCCTCGCCAAGAAGTGCTTCGCCCTGCGCATCGCGTCGGTCATCGGCCGCGACGAGGGATGGATGGCCGAGCACATGCTCCTCATCCGTGTCATCGACCCGCGCGGTAAGGCCTACCACGTGGCCGCGGCGTTCCCGTCGGCGTGCGGCAAGACGAACCTCGCCATGCTGCGCCCGACGATCCCCGGCTGGCGCGTCGAGACCCTCGGAGACGACATCGTCTGGATCCGCCCCGGTGAGGACGGGCGCCTGTGGGCCATCAACCCCGAGGCCGGCTTCTTCGGGGTCGCGCCGGGGACCGGCGAGTCGACGAACGTCACCGCGGTCGAGACCCTGTGGGGCAACACGATCTTCACGAACGTCGCGCTCCGCCCCGACGGCGACGTGTGGTGGGAGGGCCTGACCGACGAGGCGCCCGCCGAGCTCACCGATTGGGAGGGCAACCCGTGGACGCCGGCATCCGGCCGCCCCGCCGCCCACCCGAACTCCCGGTTCACCGTCGCCGCGAGCCAGTGCCCGCAGATCGCGCCGGACTGGGAGGATGCGGTCCCGCTCGACGCGATCCTCTTCGGCGGCCGCCGCGCCACGAACGTCCCGCTCGTCGTCGAGGCGACCGACTGGACGCACGGCGTCTTCCTCGGCTCGACGATCTCCTCGGAGCGCACCGCCGCCGCCGAGGGCACCGTCGGCGAGCTCCGCCGCGACCCGTTCGCGATGCTGCCCTTCTGCGGCTACAACATGGCGGACTACTTCGGCCACTGGCTGAAGATCGGCCAGCAGAGCCGCTTCGACCGCCTGCCGCGCATCTTCCAGGTGAACTGGTTCCGCCGCGGCTCCGACGGCCGGTTCCTGTGGCCGGGCTTCGGTGACAACTCGCGCGTCATCGACTGGATCATCCGCCGCATCGACGGCGAGGTCCCGGCGGTGGACAGCCCGATCGGCCGTCTGCCGCGCCTGCAGGATCTGAACCTGTTCGGCCTCACGATGCCGACGGAGGACCTCGAGGAGCTCTTCTCCGTCGACCCCGCGTCATGGCAGCACGAGGCCGACCTCACCGAGGAGTTCTACGCGACCTTCGACGGCAAGGTGCCCGCGGCCCTGCAGTCAGAGCTCGCGGCTCTTCGCTACCGCCTGCAGAAGGCCTGACAGACCCGGACGAAACGAGCGCTGCGATGCCGAGGGGTTGGGTCGCGCGTCTCGTTTCGTCCGTGCTCCACCCGTTCCGGTCGTGAGCCCCACGGGGCTTCCGGAACGGTCACGAACCCCCGGTCTCGCCCGAGACCGGGGGTTCGTCCTGTTCCCGCATGCTGTGGGCCCGGCCGCTATTGCGCGCACTCCGTATGTCTCACAACACGCGGGATGCGGCGCCCTGGATTCGCAGGTTGTGAGACGCAACCGCGCGCGCACGGCCCGCATGTCTCACAACACGCGGGGTGCGGTCGCCTGAGCTCGCAGGTTGTGGGACACGCTCGCACGGGCTCGGGTGCATGTCCCAGAACACGTGGGATGCCGCGAACGGAACCACCGGGTTGTGGGACATGCGTACGCAGCTACCCTCGCGTGTCGTCGAGCGAGCGAAGCGAGTCGAAACGTAGCTCCCCCTCGCGGGTCGTTGAGCGAGCGAAGCGAGTCGAAACGCAGCTCCCCTCGCGGGTGCGAAGCGAGTCGAAACGCAGCTCCCCTCGCGGGTCGTTGAGCGAGCGAAGCGAGTCGAAACGCAGCTCCCCTCGCGGGTCGTTGAGCGAGCGAAGCGAGTCGAAACGCAGCGACCTACACGAGCAGCTGGTGCCTCGCGAGGTCCCGGTACAGCGGCGTGGACTCCACGAGCTCCGAGTGGGTGCCCTGGCCGATGACGCGGCCGTGGTCCATCACGACGATGACGTCGCTGTCGACGACCGTCGACAGGCGGTGCGCGATCACCACGAGCGTGCGACCGGATGCCACGGCGTCGATGGCGTCGCGCATCCGCTGCTCGTTCAGGCCGTCGAGCGACGACGTCGACTCGTCGAGCAGCAGGATCGGGGGAGCGGCCAGCAGCGCCCGCGCGATCGCGAGGCGCTGGCGCTCGCCGCCGGACAGCATGACGCCGGCCTCGCCGACCGGGGCGTCGAGGCCGAGCGCGGAGCGGTCGAGCACGTCGCCGAGGTTCACCTCGCGCAGCACCCGCTCGCACTCGGCGTCCGTCGCGTCGGGGGAGGCGAGCCGCAGGTTGTCGGCGATCGTGCCGGCGAGGGTCGGCGCATCCTGCTCGACGTACCCCAGGCGTGCGCGCAGATCGTCGCGATCGAGGGCCCGCGCGTCGGTGCCGTCGACGAGGATCGCGCCGCCGGTCGGGTCGTAGAAGCGCTCGATCAGCGCGAGCGTGGTGGACTTGCCGGCGCCCGAGGGCCCGACGAGCGCGACGCGCGCGCCGCGCGGCACCGAGAACGAGACGCCGCGCAGGACGTCGCCCTCCGCGGGCGGCTCGGCGAACGGCGAATCGGATGACGCCAGCGGCACGTGCGCGGACTCCAGCAGGGCCTCCGCCTCCGACTCCGCCTTGACGCGCGCGGCGACGACGGCGGCGGGGTACCGGAACCGCACGTCGCGGAACTCGATCGCGGGCGCGTGTTCAGCGGGCATCGGCGCCGGGTCCGTGACGGCAGCCGCGATGGCCGCGTCATCCTGCGTCTCGGTGGGGAGGTCCAGGACCTCCTGGATGCGGCCGAGCGCCCCGAGCGCCTGGTTCACCGACGTGATCGCGCCGAAGAACGAGCCGAGGGGCGCGACGAGCATGAAGAGGAACATCACGAATGTGACGAGGCTCGCCACCGTGATCGCTCCGGATGCGACGCGGTACCCGCCGACGCCGAGCACGACGAGCAGCGACACCTGCAGTGCGATCGCCGCGACCGGCACGATGAGCGCGGACACCTTCGCGATGCGCACGCCGACGCCGTACGTCTCCTCGGCGATCCCGGTGATGGCGGTCTCCTCGCGGCCGGAGGCGCCGGACGCCCGGATCGTGCGGACGGCGCCGACGGCCCGCTCGACGCCCGAGGCCAGCTCGCCCACCTTCTCCTGCTGGTCGCGCGTGGCCTTGCGGATGCGTCCGCTGAGAGCTCCGACGACCGCGATCGAGGCGCCGATCACGATCAGGATCAGCGCGAGCAGGATCGGGTCGATGATCGCCATCGCGATGAGGGCGCCGAGGAAGATGAGCGAATTGCCGATGGAGTCCGCGAGACCCTGCGTCAGCACCGCGTAGAGGAGGGTCGTGTCGGTGCCGACGCGCGAGACGAGGTCACCGGTGCGCCGGGCGTCGAACTCGCTGATGGGCAGGTGCAGGATGCGGGCGATGAGCTTGCGCCTGCTCGAGTACACGACCGCGGTGCCGGTGCGCTGCAGCAGATAGTGCTGGTACCCGGAGAGCACGGATGCCACGATCACGAGCGCGACGAGGACCCACACGAGAGCGCCGAGCGGGTCGTTCTTCTCGACGCGCGTGATGATCTGGCCCACGATGAGCGGCTGGGCGAGGCTCGCGAGCGCGCCCAGGATGCTGAGCACGACGACGACGGCGAGCACTCCGCGGTGCTCGAACACATAGGGGAGGAGCTGCTTCAGGCTCGCGCGCGGGCCTTCCTGCTTGCGGGATCGGCCGAACCGGCCGCGGCGCTCTGTCGTCGCCTGGGACATGGGTGACCTCGGATCTCAGAGGGGGGACAAAGCTATCTTCGACCGTACTTCTTGTGCACGGCTTGACGACTGACGCCCAGCGAGTCGGCGATCGCGACCCACGAGTAGCCGCGGGCGCGGGCGCGGCGCACCTGCTCGGCCTCGGCGCGGGCGAGCGCGGCCTGCCACGCACGGATGCGCCGGAGCTCCGCGAGCGGTTCACCGCCCTCCGCCGCGCCGATCGCGGTCGGCACGCCTTCGCTCATCGCGGGCTCCCTTCGCCGCGTCAACCTTAGTTGACGCGCGCTCACGTCGTCAACCTGGGTTGACAGCCTTCAGGCGTCCAGGGTTCTCGCACGAACCGTCCAGGTAGCGCCCCTAGCGTAAACGAGTTCGTCGAAGCCACAGGTCCGCATTACGGTTCTGCAACTTTTCGAGACGCGTGCCCGTACACGTCTCGCGACGGATGCCTCACCCGCGGCAACCCGAACGCCGCCGGACGGGGCGACCAGCCTGCACGGACGCATTGCGCGCCCGCTCCTCGCGCTGCCTGGCGCGGGCTCGACAACGCAGGGAAGCACGAACATCGGAGCCCCGTGCCCTCCTTCTCCACCACCACCCGCCTCGTCGCGTCCGCGGTGCTCGTCGCCGCTGCAGCCGTCCCGGCCACCATCGCCCCGGCCTACGCGAGCGAGATCCAGCCCACCGTCGCCACCACCGTCTCCGAGGACGTGAAGCCGGCCGCAGCGAACCACCAGCTGCAGCTCGTCGAAGGCACGCTCGTCATCAAGCAGGTCGAAGTCGACCACGACAAGCTCGCATTGGGCAAGAGCCGCATCCTCGAGACCGGCGCTTATGACACGACCACCCCGCAGATCGTCGCGGGACCGTATGTCCCGCCGCCGCCCGCACCGCCCGCGCCGGCCCCGAAGCCGGCGCCCAAGCCGAAGCCGAAGCAGGTCGCGGCTCCCGCGCCCGCGCCGGCATCCATTCCCGCCGGCGATCCGCGTGCCATCGGCCAGGAGCTCGCCGCGCAACGCGGCTGGGGCGCAGACCAGTTCGCGTGCCTGAACGCCCTCTGGAACCGCGAGTCGGGTTGGCGTGTCAACGCCAGCAACCCCAGCGGCGCCTACGGCATCCCGCAGGCCCTCCCCGGCTCGAAGATGGGCGCGGGCTGGCAGAACAACCCCGTCGTGCAGATCACGTGGGGCCTGAACTACATCGCCGGCCGCTACGGCACCCCGTGCGGCGCGTGGGCGCACTCGCAGTCCACCGGCTGGTACTGAGCACTGACGAGGGTCGAGGATGCGGGCGCGCCCGTGTCCTCGGCCCTCGCTAGGCTCGACGGGTGCCTGAGCCCGTCATCCGTGCAGAGAACCTCGTCAAGGCGTATCGCGCCAAAGGCCGCCCCGACTTCGTCGCCGTCGACGGGCTGAGCTTCGAGGTCGCGCCCGGCGAGTCGTTCGGTCTGCTCGGACCCAACGGCGCGGGCAAATCCACGACCATGAAGATGGTCGGCGCGGTCTCCACCCGCACGTCCGGCGACCTCAGCATCCTCGGTCTCGACCCCGACCGCTACGGCCCGGAGATCCGCTCGCGCCTCGGTGTGGTCCCGCAGCAGGACAACCTCGACGGCGAGCTCAACGCGCGAGAGAACCTCTACGTCTACGGGCGCTATTTCGGCATGCCCGGTAAGGAGTGCAAGCAGAAGGCGGAGGAGCTGCTGGCGTTCGCCCAGCTCGAAGACCGCGCGACGCACAAGGTCGACCAGCTGTCCGGTGGGATGAAGCGCCGCCTGACGATCGCCCGCGGGCTCATCAACGACCCCCGCATCCTGCTCCTCGACGAGCCCACGACCGGACTCGACCCCCAGGCGCGGCACGTCCTGTGGGATCGGCTCTTCCGTCTCAAGGAGCGCGGCACGACGCTCGTGCTGACGACCCACTACATGGACGAGGCCGAGCAGCTGTGCGATCGGCTCATCGTGGTCGACAAGGGCCGCATCATGGCCGAGGGGACTCCGGCAACCCTGATCCGCCAGCACTCGAGCCGCGAAGTCGCCGAGGTGCGCTTCGGCTCGCAGCACAACGAGCGCATCGCGGCGCAGCTGGCCGGCTTCGGCGACCGGGTCGAGGTGCTGCCCGACCGCATCCTCGTCTATGCGCACGACGGCGAGGGCGTCCTCGCCCGCATCGCCGACGCAGGGCTCGAGCCCCTGACGAGCCTGGTGCGCCGCTCGTCGCTCGAGGACGTGTTCCTGCGCCTCACGGGAAGGTCGCTGATCGAATGACCCCTCCCGAAGAGCCGGGCGGCGTCGTGACGGCGATGCCGACGCTGGACGAGCTGCGCGCAGAAGCGATCGCCGGTGGGCGCAAGCCGCGCCGGTTCGGCTCGTGGTACGCGACCGAGCACATGCTGCGCGCCATGCGCGCCTACGGCTGGACGATCGTCGTCGGCGCCCTCGGGCAGCCGTTGGTGTACCTCTTCGGTCTCGCCGTCGGTCTCGCCGCCCTCATCCAGCAGCCGATCCCGGTCGGGGACGGCCGCACCGTGCCGTACCTGGTCTTCGTCGCGCCCGCGCTCCTCATGACGGCGACGATCGCCGTGGCGTCCGAGGAGTTCACCTATCCCGTCATGGCGGGCTTCAAATGGCGGCGCCACTTCTACGGGTTCAACGCGTCCGCCCTGTCGTCCCCGCAGGTCGCGAACGCCGTCACGATCGCGGCGAGCGCGCGCATGCTGTTCGCGGGCGCCGCGTACTACCTGTTCATCTGGGCTTTTGGCGCGGTGTTCCCCGTGGAGACGGTGCCGTCGCCGGCGACCGGCTGGATGGCGGTGCCCGTGGGCGTGCTCGCCGGCCTCTCGTTCGGCATGCCGCTCATGGCCTACGCCGCATCCCTCGAGGACGACAGGGGCCAGTTCGCGCTCGTCCAGCGCTTCATCTTCATGCCGATGTTCCTGTTCTCGGGCACGTTCTACCCGCTTGCGACGCTGCCCCTGTGGCTGCAGTGGATCGGCTGGATCTCGCCGCTGTGGCACGCCACAGAGCTCGGTCGCATGGCGACGTTCGGCGGTCCGGTCGACGTGGGCGCGCTCGTCATCCATCTCTCGTATCTGCTCGTGCTCGCCGTCGGCGGCTATGTCGCCGCACGCCGCATCTTCACCCGGAGGCTCGCGAAATGAGCGCCACGACCACCCCTTCGGTCGGGGAGCCCGTCGAGCCGGCGGAGACGCGCCGTGGCGGGGTGCGCGCGCTGTGGGCGGGCAACCCGTGGGCGGTCGTGCAGCGCGGGCTCATCGCGGCGCGCTCGTCGAGCTGGGTCGTCATCCTCTCGGGCTTCTTCGAGCCGGTGTTCTACCTGCTGTCGATGGGTCTCGGGCTCGGCAAGCTCGTCGGCGACGTCCAGGTGTCGTCGACCGTCTCGGTGCCGTACGCGGCATACATCGCGCCGGCGCTCCTCGCGGTGTCCGCCATGAACGGCGCGATCTACGACTCGACGTGGAACGTCTTCTTCAAGCTCAACTACGGCAAGCTCTACGAGGGCATGCTCGCGACATCGCTCGGGCCGCTCGACGTCGCCCTCGGCGAGATCCTCTATGCGCTGCTGCGCGGGCTCCTGTACGCGTGCGGGTTCATGGTCATCATGCAGATCGCCGGTCTGAATCTGGCGCCGACGGCGATCCTCGCCCTTCCTGCGGTGCTCCTGATCGCCTTCGGCTTCGCAAGTCTCGGCATGGCCGTCACGAGCTACATGAAGACGTTCCAGCACATGGACTGGATCAACATCGTCCTGCTCCCGATGTTCCTGTTCTCGGCGACGCTCTA
Organism: Microbacterium candidum; assembly: GCF_030315975.1. Lineage (GTDB taxonomy): Bacteria > Actinomycetota > Actinomycetes > Actinomycetales > Microbacteriaceae > Microbacterium > Microbacterium candidum. The sequence goes on from NZ_JASXSZ010000004.1 coordinate 127,186, forward strand.
TCCGATCTCGATCTATCCGCAGTGGATCCAGTCCGTGATCATGGCGTTCCCGCTGTGGCACGGGGTCGAGTTGATCCGGTCGCTGACGACGGGGGTCTATTCGACCGCGATGGTGTGGCACATCCTGTACTTCGTCGTGATGATCGGCGTCGGCCTCGTCTTCACGACGAAGCGCCTGCGCGCGCTCTTCCTCGACTGAGCCTCCTCGACCGGGGGCGACCTTCAGGATGTCGAAAGGTTGGCCCGAAAAGGCGTAGGGTTGGGGGCATGGACACTCTCATCACGATCCTCCACGTGGGCACCGCGGTGTTCATCGTCGGCCCGATGGCGATCATCCCCATGACGGGCCTGCGCGCCCTCCGCGCCGGCAACGCCGCGCAGGTGAAGACGCTCGCGACCTCGACGATGCTGTTCACCTGGCTGTCGCTGCTCACGTTCGTGTTCGGCTTCGGCGCGATGTCGATGGCGCCCAAGCAGTTCCACCTGTCGTTCACGACCCCGTGGATCCTCTGGTCGGCGATCCTCTACGTCGTCGCGTTCGTGCTGAACGCGTTCATCGTGGTGCCGCAGATGCGCAAGGCGTCCGAGGCGATGGCCGCGACGCCCGAGGGCTCGGCGCCCGCGAAGCCCGCCGGCTACGGTGCGATCGCGGCGAGCAACGGCATCGCGTCGCTGCTGCTCGTGGTCGTCGTCATCCTGATGATCTGGAAGCCGTAGCCCTCCGCGAGCCGTAACCCGGCCCCGGGTCCGCGCCCGCTCGCTCACCAGAACAGGCGTTTCAGCGACGACAGGAGATTCTGCACGGAATCGACCTGTCCTCGCCGAAACGCCTGTTCTCGTGAGGAGGGGGCTGGGAGGATGCCGCGGGCCCTGCGCCGAGGTGCAGGGATGCGGCTCAGCCGCGCAGCTCCCGGAGGGTCAGCGCGGTGCGCAGCGCCGCATCCGCCGCTTCGGCGCCCTTGTCCTCCTTGGAGCCGGGGAGACCCGCCCGGTCGAGGCCCTGCTGCTCGTCGTCCAGCGTGAGAACGCCGAAGCCGACGGGCTTGCCGGTGTCGAGCGCGACGCGCGTGAGTCCGTCCGTGGCGGCGGACGACACGAAGTCGAAGTGGGGCGTCCCTCCGCGGATGATGACCCCGAGCGCCACGACGGCGTCCGCGCCGGCATCGAGCGCCGCCTTCGCGACGACGGGCAGCTCGAACGACCCGGCCACGCGCACGAGGCGCGACGTCGCGCCGGAGGCGTCGAGCACGCGCTGCGCGCCGGCGATCATGCCGTCCGTGATCGTGTCGTGCCACGTCCCGGCGACGATGACGACCGACAGGCCCGCCGCGTCGATCGGAGCAGCCTCGGGTGCGCCGTGTCCGCTCACTTCTCGGCTCCCTCGTGCATGGCGGCCAGGGCCTCTTCGAAGTCCTCGTCGGCGATGATGTGCCCCATCCGGTCGCGCTTGGTCGCGAGGTACTGGTGGTTGTTCGGGCCGATGCCGACCAGTAGCGGAACCTGCTCGACGATCTCGAGTCCGAGCTCGCGGAGCTGGTTGACCTTGTCCGTGTTGTTCGTGAGGAGACGCACCTTCTCGACGCCGAGGTCGGCGAGGATGCCGGCCGCCGCCGCGTAGTCGCGGGCATCGGCCGGAAGGCCGAGCGCGAGGTTCGCATCGACCGTGTCGAGGCCGCGCTCCTGCAGGCTGTAGGCGCGCAGCTTGTTGATGAGGCCGATGCCGCGGCCCTCGTGCCCGCGCATGTAGATGACGACGCCGCCGTCCTGCTCGATGACGTCGAGGGCGGCCTCCAGCTGCGGGCCGCACTCGCACTTGAGCGAGCCGAACGCCTCGCCGGTCAGGCACTCCGAATGCACGCGAACGAGCGGCGCATCCATGCCCTTCAGCTCGCCGGAGACGACCGCGACGTGGTCGGTTCCGGTCACCCGGTCCTTGTAGGCGAGGAAGCGGAACGACCCGTGCGAGGTCGGGACGTGCGCCTCGGCGCGCAGGCTCACCCGGCGCTTGTGCTCGCTGCGCTTCGACGGGTCGCACGGCACGTGCTCGTCGAGGTAGTCGACGAGCTGCTCGATCGTGATGACCGGCACGCCGTCGCTCTCGCCGAGCTCGAGAAGCCCCGGCAGTCGCATCATCGATCCGTCCTCGGCCACGAGCTCGCCGATCACGCCGACCGGCTGCAGGCCCGCGAGGCGCATGAGCTCGACGGTCGCCTCGGTGTGGCCGCCGCGCTCGCGCACGCCGCCGTCCACCGCTCGCAGCGGCAGGACGTGGCCCGGGCGGATGACGGATGTCGGCGTCGACGCCGGATTCGCCAGCACGTTGAGCGTGTGGGCGCGGTCGGCGGCGCTGATGCCCGTCGTGACGCCCTCGGCCGCGTCGACGCTCACGGTGTACGCCGTGCCGCGCGCGTCCTCGTTGACCGCCACCATGGGCGGGAGGTCGAGGCGATCCGCCCAGTCGGCGGGCATCGGCGCGCACAGGAATCCGCTCGAGTGGCGGACCGCCCATGCGATCCACTCGGCGGTGGCGAGCTCGGCGGACAGCACGACGTCGCCCTCGTTCTCGCGGTTCTCATCGTCCGCGACGATGACGGGACGCCCGGCGCGCAGCGCCTCCAAGGCGTCGGGGATGGTGGCAAGGCTCATTGTGAGCCTCCTTCCGTGAAAGAAAGAAGTCTTTGGACGTGGCGCGCCAGGATGTCGGTCTCGAGATTGACGCGCTCGCCGGGGCCGCGTTCGCCGAGCGTCGTGGCCGTGAGGGTCTCCGGGATGAGAGACACCTCGAACCACTGGTCGGCTGCATCCGCGGCGCTGACGCCGCTGACCGTGAGCGAGACGCCGTCGACGGCGATCGAGCCCTTGTCGACGACGAGCGGGGAGAGGTGGCGGGGGAGGGCGATGCGGATGACGCGCCACTGCGCGCCCGGCCGCACCTCGACGATCTCGCCGGTGCCGTCGATGTGGCCCTGGACGATGTGTCCGCCGAGCCGCCCGTGCGCGGCGGTGGCGCGCTCGATGTTGACGCGCCGACCGGCTCCGACGCCGTCGAGCGTCGACATGTCGAGCGTCTGCTTCATCACATCGGCGGTGAACCAGTCGGGACCCTGATCGACGACGGTGAGACACACGCCGCTCACCGAGATCGAGTCGCCGTGGCCGGCGTCCGAGACGGCGGTCGGCGCCTCGACGGTGATCCGAACGCCGTCGCCGGAGGGTGCGACGGCCGTCACCCGGCCGATCTCCTCCACGATTCCGGTGAACATCACGCGGCTCCTTCCTGTGCCGTGGGCGAGGGGGTCGCGACGACCAGCAGGTCATCGCCGAGGCGGGCGACGGACGCCACCGTCAGACGCGCCGCATCTCCGATCGTGTCGACGCCGATGTCGCCGACGGCGAGGCGCGACCCGCCCAGCAGCACCGGCGCGATGTACGCGAGCACCTCGTCGGCGAGTCCGGCGCGCAGGAACGAGGAAGCGAGCGCGGGCCCGCCCTCGACGAACACACGCTGGATGCCGCGCTCCCGCAGGTCAGCGAGCACGGCCACGAGGTCGGGGCCGTCGAAGAAGAGCGGCTCGTGCGGGTGACGGCGGACGGCCGCATCCACAGGCGTCGCGCGCGACCCGATGACGACCGGCACCGGCTGGTCCGGCACGAGCGCCCCGTCGTCGCCGCGCGCGGTGAGCGCCGGATCGTCGGCGAGCACCGTGCCGGTGCCGACGACGATCGCATCGGCGAGGGCGCGCCGGCGGTGCACATCCGTGCGCGCGGCGGGACCGGTGATCCACTGGCTCGTGCCATCGGCCGCGGCGGCGCGGCCGTCCAGGCTCTGCGCCCACTTCACGGTGACGTGCGGGCGCCCGAGCCGCTGCACCTCGAGCCAGGAATGGAGGAGCGCGGTGGCGTCGTCGGCGAGGAGCCCGGCCTTCACATCCAGCCCCGCGGCGCGCATGCGCTCAGCGCCGCCGGAGGAGCGGACGCCCGGATCGGCGATCGCATACACGACCCGCGCGACACCAGCCTCGATGAGAGCCACGGAACAGGGTCCGGTGCGGCCCGTGTGGTTGCACGGCTCGAGTGTGACGACCGCGGTGGCTCCGCGGGCTGCGCCGGGGGCGAGCCGGGACAGCGCGTCGACCTCCGCGTGGGGAGTTCCCGCACCGCGGTGCCAGCCCTCGGCGAGGACCTCGCCGTCGGGAGAGAGGATGACGGCGCCCACCTGCGGGTTCACGCCGCGGGGCCCGCGCAAGGCGAGCTCGAGCGCGCGCCGCATCGCGGCCGTCATGGCGTCGGCACCCGTCATCCATCGTCCTGTCCTGTTGATCCGGGGTCGATGGACGGCACTGCGACGTCTGGCGATGTCACCGTCGTGCTGCCTTCCATCCGGACTCGCGAAGCTCGCCTCGCATCACCGTCGGTCCCGGAATTCCACCGGGTCGGCCCCCGCATGCGGGGGTTCGCGGACTGTCACCGCCGGTTCGGATTCTCACCGACCCCGGAGCACGTTGTTTGTTCTGCTCCGAGTCTAGTAATCGTGTGAGACACGGTTTCATTCCGTGTCGGCCCGAACGGCCGGAGATGTCCCCGCGTCGCCGTAGCCTGGAGGTGGGCGAAGGGGGAGCGGATGTCTGGGGATCAGACCGGGTTCGAGGCGCTGGCTGCGCGTCCATATGCCGACGTCCTGATCGTCGGCGGCGGCGTCAACGGGATCGCGGCCTTCCGCGATCTGGCGCTGCAGGGCGTCGACGTCGCACTCGTCGAGCGCGCCGACTTCGTCAGCGGCGCATCCGCGGCCTCGTCGCACATGATCCACGGCGGCATCCGGTACCTCGAGAACGGCGAGTTCCGGCTCGTCCACGAGGCGGTCACCGAGCGCAACGCGCTGCTGCGGACCGCCCCGCACTTCGTGCGTCCGCTCCAGACGACGATCCCCATCTTCTCGACGTTCTCCGGCATCGTCGGCGCCCCGCTGCGGTTCCTGCGCCACGGCGCCGGAAAGCCCGCGGAGCGTGGCGCGATCCTCATCAAGATCGGCCTCGTGATCTACGACTCCTTCTCGCGCGGCGGCATCGTGCGCCCGACCGGCGTCGTCCCGCGGCACGCGTTCCACGGCCGTACCCGGTCGCTGCGCACGCTCCCCGAGCTGAACCCCGACGTGAAGTACACGGCGACCTACTGGGACGCCTCCCTCCATGACCCGGAGCGACTCGCGCTCGACCTTCTCCGCGACGGCGTCACCGCCGGCGCACGTTCGCAGACCGGCTCCCGTGCCCGCGCCGCGAACTACACCTCAGCCGTCTCCGTGAAGGACGGCAAGGTGATCCTGCGCGACGCCGAGACGGGGGAGGAGACCGGCTTCGCGGCATCCGTCGTCGTCAACGCGTCGGGCCCGTGGACCGACCTCACGAACGACGTTCTCGGCTCGCCGTCGCGCTTCATGGGTGGCACGAAGGGCTCGCACATCGTCCTCCACCACCCGCGGCTCCTCGCGGCGACCGGCGGGCGCGAGCTGTTCTTCGAGCACTCCGACGGTCGCATCGTGCTCATCTATCCGCTGAAGGGCCGCGTGCTCGTCGGCACGACCGATCTCGACCACGACATGGCTGACCCGATCGTGTGCACCGAGGATGAGGTCGACTACTTCCTCGACCTCATCTCCCACGTGCTTCCCGGCATCCCCGTCGACCGCTCCGAGATCGTGTACCGGTTCGCCGGCGTGCGCCCGCTGCCGCGCCACGACGACGTGTCACCGGGCTTCGTCTCGCGCGACTACCGCATCGAGCAGGCGCCGCTCTCGGGGGCGGAGGACACGACGGTCCTGAGTCTCGTGGGCGGAAAGTGGACGACCTTCCGCGCATCGGCGGAGCATCTCGCCGACCGCGTGCTCGCGGTCCTCACGCTGCCGCGGCTGCGGTCCACGAAGGGCCTGCCGATCGGCGGAGGGCGCGGGTATCCGACGACCGAGCGCACGCGCCGGCAGTGGATCGCCGGCCACCCGGCCGTTCCCGCCGCACGCGCGTCGGTGCTGCTCGACCGCTACGGCACCGTCGCCGCCGACGTCATCGCGGCGATCGCCGCCGACGCGGCCGATGCACCTCTCGTCGCGGCCCCCGCCTACTCGACCGGCGAGCTGCGCCACCTCGCGCGCACCGAGCAGGTCATGCACCTGGACGACGTCCTCATGCGCCGCACGAGCCTCGCCTTCACGGGGGGCGCGTCGCCCGAGGCGGCACGGGAGATCGCGGAGGCGATCGCCCCCGTGCTCGGATGGGATGCGGCGCGCATCTCACACGAGGTCGAACGGGGTCTCGCAAAGGTCCACGCGTTCGTCCCCGCCCCCGCGCCGGACGTCATCCCCGAGGTGCCGCGGTCCCATCCCGCGGGTCGCTGAGCGGCGAGCCGATCTCGGGACGTCACTGCGTTTCGTCTCGGTCGCCGGCGCTCCCTCGCTCAAGGAGCCGCGGGACTGATGCGGGTCGTGGCTGCACTCCTCGCCAGACGAGGCGCGCGTACCCGATAGCCTGACGGGACCGCGGGGATGCGGCATCCATTCAAGGGGGCACAGTGGCCGAGCATGTGATGGCGATCGATCACGGAACGACGTCCACGCGGGCGATCGTCTTCGACCGACAGGGGGAGATCGTCTCGACGGCGCAGCGGGAGCACGCGCAGATCTTCCCGCACGCAGGATGGGTGGAGCACGACCCCGTCGAGGTGTGGACCAACACGCAGTGGGTCGTCGCGCACGCGCTCTCGCGGGCCAAGCTCAATGCGGCCGACATCTCGGGCATCGGCGTCACGAACCAGCGCGAGACCGCCGTCGTGTGGGACCGCCGCACCGGCCGACCCGTCTACAACGCGGTCGTGTGGCAGGACACGCGCACGCAGGAGCGCCTCGACGCCCTCGCCGGGCATGCGCCGCGCATCACCGAGGTGACGGGTCTCCCGCTCACGTCGTACTTCTCGGCGTCGAAGCTCGCGTGGATCCTCGAGAACGTCCCCGGCGCTCGCGAGGCCGCCGAGGCGGGCGACATCCTGTTCGGCACCCCCGACACGTGGATCGTGTGGAACCTCACGGGCGGCCCGTCGGGCGGGGAGCACGTCACCGACGTCACGAACGCGAGCCGCACGCTGCTCATGGATCTCGTGACCCTCGACTGGTCCGACGAGATGCTCGCGATCTGGGGCATCCCGCGTGCGATGCTCCCCGCCATCCGCTCGTCGTCCGAGGTGGTCGGCCATGCACAGCTGCCGCCGGTCGTCGCGGGAGTCCCCGTCGCCGGCATCCTCGGAGACCAGCAGGCCGCCGCGTTCGGGCAAGCCGCGTTCGACGCCGGGCAGACGAAGAACACGTACGGCACCGGCAACTTCCTCCTCGTGAACACCGGCACCGAGATCGTCCGGTCGACGCACGGACTCATCTCGACGGTTGCATATCGGTGCGGGACGGATGCTGCGGTCTACGCGCTCGAGGGGTCGATCGCCGTGACGGGCTCGCTCGTGCAGTGGCTGCGCGACAACCTCGGCATCATCCAGACGTCGCAGGAGGTGCAGACGCTCGCCGAGACGGTCGAGGACAACGGAGGCGCGTACTTCGTCCCGGCGTTCTCCGGCCTGTTCGCCCCGTATTGGCGCCCCGACGCGCGCGGCGCCCTCGTGGGTCTCACGCGTTACGTCACCAAGGCGCACATCGCGCGCGCCGCGCTCGAGTCGACGGCGTTCCAGACACGCGACGTGCTCGGTGCGGTCATCGCGGACACGGGACGCGAGCTCGCGGAGCTCCGCGTCGACGGCGGGATGACGCACAACGACCTGCTTGTGCAGTTCCAGGCCGACATCCTCGGCATCCCGGTCGTCCGTCCCACGGTCGTGGAGACGACGGCCCTCGGCGCCGCGTACGCGGCCGGCCTCGCGACGGGGCTGTGGGGCGGTTTCGACGATCTGCGCGCCCACTGGAAGGAGGATCGCCGGTTCGAACCCGCGATGCCCGCCGAGGAGCGCGAGGAGCGCTACCGCACATGGCAGAAGGCCGTGCAGAAGTCCCTCGACTGGGTCGAGTGAGTCCGCGCATCGCTCCCGCGGGTCGTTGAGCGAGCGAAGCGAGTCGAAACGCGGTGAGGGTCAGGCCCTGTCCACCCGGAACAGGGCGCAGGTCGCGTTGTAGTACGCGTCGGTCAGGCCCTGATCGCGCATGCCGATGCGCCGTGCGACGGCCTGGGACGCGGTGTTGTCGGGGTTGGTGACGGCGAGCACGTGGTCGAGCCCCGCGCCGAACGCGTACTCGAGCACGCGGGATGCGGCTTCGCTCGCGATGCCCCGGCCCCACGCATCCGGATGCAGATGCCAGCCGATCTCGGTCTCACCCGACGGCTCGAGCGGTTCGGATGGTCCGGATGCGGGGAGCCCCTTCAAGAGAGCAGTCCCGAAGCGCTCACCGGTGGTGCGGTCGGCGATGAGCCAGATGCCGTCCGGATCGGGCTCCGCGAACGCCGCGTAGCGCTCCACCCGCTCGACGGCCTCGTCGCGGGAGGCCATCACCCGCGGCACGCGCCCGATGTAGCGCTGCACCTCCCACCGCGAGTACATGTCGAGCACGAAGTCGACGTCGTCCAGGGCGAAGCGGCGCAGGAGCAGCCGCGGAGTCTCCAGGTCGATCACTTCAGGAGCCTCGACAGCCGCCGATCGGCGAGGATCTTCCCGCCGGTCTGGCACGTCGCGCAGTATTCGAGGCTGTTGTCCGCGAAGAAGACGCTTCGCACGCTGTCGCCGCATACCGGGCAGGTCTCGCCGCGCCGGCCGTGCACCTGCATCCCTCGCCGCTTGGCGTCCTTGAGGTCCGCCGGGGGCTTGCCGGCGGCCTCGGCCACCGCATCCGTCAGCGTCGCGATCGTCGCCGCGTAGAGCCGGTCCACGTCCTCCTCGGTGAGGGAGGACGCCAATGCGTACGGCGACATCTTCGCGGCGTGCAGGATCTCATCGGAGTACGCGTTGCCGATGCCCGCGATGATCGACTGATCGCGCAGCACGCCCTTGATCTGCGTGCGGCGGCCCGCCAGCATCCCGGCGAGCACGTCGCTGCTGAACGACGGGTCGAGCGGATCGGGGCCGAGCCGGGCCACGCCTGGGACATCGGATGCCTCGCGCACGACATAGAAGGCGAGGGACTTCTTCGTCCCCGCCTCGGTGAGGTCGAACCCCGAGCCGTCGGACAGCGCGACGCGCAGCGCGATGGGAGTGCGGCCGGGTTTGATGATCGTCGTCGGCAGCTGGTCGTACCACCGCAGCCAGCCGGCCTTCGCGAGGTGGAACACGAGGTGCGGCCCCGTCGTCGCGACGTCGAGGAACTTGCCGTGCCGCGAGACGCCCGTGATCTCGGTGTCCTTGAGGCTGTCGATCGGCGGGTCGTACGTCTTCAGTGCGGCGATGTTCGCGACCATGGCCCGTGTGATGCGCAGACCGGTCGTTCGGCCCGCCAGGAAGTCGACGAGCCCCTGCACCTCCGGCATCTCGGGCATGCGCCCATCCTGGCACGCCCCGCCGACGTCGTGGAGCGCGGACCTCTGCTGGCCGGGATCGACAAGGCGCTCTCCGCCAGGGGGGGCTCCCTTGAACCGGAACGGCCCGTCCTCTTCGGAGGGCGGGCCGTTTCGTGGTGGATCGGATGCGGGGTCCGAGACGGGACTGGTCTCACACGCGACGGAGGAGCCCCGCCCGGTCGTAGACGTCGTCGAGCGTCGCGTTGGCGACGGCCTCCGCGCGCGCCGCGTTCGCGGCGAGGACCCGATCGAGCTCGGCCGGGTCATCCAGCAGCTCGAGCGCCCGCGAACGCACGGGACCGAATTCGTTCACGACGACCTCGGCGAGTCCCTTCTTGAAGTCCCCGTAGCCGCGGCCGGCGTACTCGTCCTCGATCGCAGGGATCTGGCGGCCGGTGAGGGCCGCGTAGATCACGAGCAGGTTCGACACCCCGGGCTTCGCCTCGCGGTCGTAACGCACGGTGCCCTCGCTGTCGGTCACGGCGCGCATGATCTTCTTCGCGGAGACGGCAGGGTCGTCGAGCAGCCACAGGACACCCGCATCCGACTCCGCCGACTTCGACATCTTCGCGGTCGGGTTCTGGAGGTCGTAGATGCGCGCGGTCTCCTGCTGGATCACCGGCATCGGCACGCGGAACGTCTCGCCGTACCGCGAGTTGAACCGCTCCGCGAGGTCGCGGGTCAGCTCGACGTGCTGCTTCTGGTCGTCGCCGACCGGCACGATGTCGGTCTGGTAGAGCAGGATGTCGGCGGCCATCAGGACGGGGTACGTGAACAGGCCCACGGATGTGGCATCCGCCCCGTACCGCTGCGACTTGTCCTTGAACTGCGTCATGCGGCCGGCCTCGCCGAAGCCGGTGATCGTGGAGAGGATCCACGCGAGCTCGGCGTGCGCGGGCACGTGCGACTGCACGTACAGCGTCGACTTCGACGGCTCGATGCCGGCGGCGATGTACTGCGCGGCGGTGCGACGGGTCTTCGCCCGCAGCTCCGCCGGATCGTTCGGCTGCGTCAGCGCGTGGAGGTCGACGACGGAGAAGAACGCCTCGTACGCCTCCTGAAGATCGCGCCACTGCATGAGCGCCCCGATGTAGTTGCCGATCTGGAGGGAGTCGGCCGAGGGCTGCATTCCGGAGTAGAGGCGCGGTTTCGTCACCGTCCGAGTCTATTCGGGCGTTCCGAGCGAATAATCCGCGATGACCGGCGCGTGGTCGCTCCACCGGGTGTCCCACGACGGCGCGCGGTCGATGCGGTAGTCGGTCACGCGCTCGGCGAGATCCGGAGTGGCCACGTGGTAGTCGATGCGCCACCCCGTGTCGTTGTCGAATGCACGGCCCATCATCGACCACCACGTGTACGGCCCGTCGACCTCGCCGTGGAAGCGGCGGCCGACATCGATCCAGCCTTGACCGCGGCCGCGCGAGCCGTCGACGCCGGTCACGATCGTGCCGGTCGCCCCGAACAGGCGGTCGAAGTAGCCGCGCTCACGCGGCAGGAACCCGGCGCGCTTGACGTTGCCCTTCCAGTTGCGGATGTCGAGTTCCCGGTGCCCGACGTTGAGGTCGCCCATGACGACAGCGAGCGGCGCTTCGGCGCGCAGCTGCCGCATCCGCTTCTCCATCGCGTTCAGGAAGTCCCACTTCTGCTCCTGCTTGGGCGTCTCGGCCTCGCCCGAGGGGACATACGCGCTCACGACGGTGACGGTCTCACCGTCGACCGCGAAGTCGGTCTCGAGCCAGCGGCCGGACGCATCGAGCCGCTTCGGCCCCTCGAGCCCGCGGCGCACGTCGACGGGTTCGTCACGACTGACGATCGCGACGCCGGCGCGGCCCTTCGCGAGAGCCTCGTCGCCGACGATGCGCCACCCCGGCAGCGACTCGGCGAGCTGCTCGGCGGTGGCCCGCACCTCCTGCAGCGCCATGATGTCGACATCGGCCAGATCGAGCCACTCGATCATGCCCTTGCGGGTCGCGGCGCGGATGCCGTTGACGTTGATGGAGGCGATGCGTACGCGGCGGGGCATACGTCCGAGCCTAATGACGCCTCCCGACATCCCGAGTCTTCGGGCGGCTCAGGCGCAGATACCGGATGCGCCTCGTCCATGTGCTCGCCGGAGCGGAGGAGAGGGCGAGCAGCACCAGGATGTCCAGCGGCAGCCCGAGGATGTTCGTGTGCAGGATCACCTGCTGACCGCCGTTGGCGAAGTCGACGGCCGCGGCGATCACGGCGAGTGCGCTGATGGTCATCGCGAGGATGCGCGCCCAGTTGCTGCCGCGGTAGACGAGCACGATGACGGCCAGCTGCACGATGATGCCGACGGCGATGACGACCATGGTCCAGAACGCGATCGCCTGGACGATCGCGTCGGTTGTCGCGGGATCGATGTCCTCGATGTCGACCTCGAGCGAGTGCACGAAGGAGGTCCAGTGCATCGCGGTGTTCACGACGAAGACGATCCCCGCGATCGCGCGGAGGGCGAGCAGGGCGACGCCGAGGGTGATCGAGACCGGCCGCCGGTCGGCTGCCTCCTCCACGACGTCGGCGGATGCGGCGAACTCGGCACGGGCCGGCAGCGCGCGGAGGTCCACGACGGGGAGGTGCCCGTCGGTGACGATCGAGTCTCCGCCCCCGTTGCGCGCGTGATATCCGGTGGAGAAGTCGCGGATGACGTCCACCCGTGCCGTCCCGCTGTCACCGGCGAGCGAGCTGACGACGTGGTCGCGCTCGATGTCGGTGTTGGCGTCGATCTTGTGGGTCACCTGCAGCGTGAACAGCGAGAAGCCGACCGCCCGGTCGAACGTTCCGGCCCCCAGCCAGTCCGCCTCCCCGCCGCCGGGGAGCCGCCATCCCTCCGGGCACTTCCAGAACCGGACGTGGTGGCGCTTGGCGGGGTTGCCCGCGACCTCCTGCTGGTACGCGAGGTCCTGCTGGCGGTTGAAGAGGAGGAGGGGGCTCACCGGCGCCTCGTCGTAGCTGCGGCGCATGACCGTCGCCGTGACGATCTTCCAGCTGGTGCGGCCCGTGACGGGGTCGGCCAAGGTCCATCCGGCATCCGCCATCGCGGTCTGGAGCTGCGACTGGCTGCCGAGGACCGCGAGGTTGATCGGGTCTCCGAGGAGTCCGTCGCTCGTGCGTGCGCGTCCGATGAAGTAGTTCGGCACGTAGATGCGGGTGAGGATGCGGTGCAGCCTCGGCAGCACGAGGTAGGCCAGCAGCCCCCAGAACAGGATGAAGAAGAGGATGAAGAACCAGCCGACGTCGAAGCTCTCGGTCGCGAGCAGCCACGCGAGCCAGATCGCGGCGAGCGTCGCGAGCAGGAAGTAGACGAAGTCGACGATCTCGCCCCGGCGCACATGCAGCCTTCGCGCCGGGCGCTTGCCCGGCTCGACGACGGCGCCGGTGTCGACTCCGGCTGCGTCGTCCCGTCCGTCCCCCGCGGCGGTCATGCCGCCATGCTACGACGTGTGGGACGCGCCCGGTGGGTGATTCTCTGGCGAGGCCGCGGGGTGGCTCCCATCCAGAGCGGCCGCGAAGAAGCCCTTGTGCGGAGCCGGCTCAGGCGCGGCATCCTCCACCTGCTGCAGCTCGTTGCGTGCCTCCTGCACCGCGCGATCGGCGCTCCACCGGCGATACCAGGGCGCGCTGGCCTGCGCCTCCTCGGCGGTCCGCAGCCGCACCTGCGCCGCGAGCAACAGCGCCTTGTGCTCTTCCGCGAGGCGCTGGGCCTCGGTGACCGGCAGCAGGGCGACATGGCGGTCGCGCGCCGCGATGGCGATCCAGGATGCCGCGACCAGGAGCACGATCCCGATCAGCCGGAACCACAGGAGCAGCACGATCGCGACCGCGAATGTGGCGAGAAGCGGATTGGACGGCGTGTAGCTGAGGAAGAGTCCGAAGCCGAGCTGCAGCACCGTTGTCGCTCCCGCCCCGAGAAGGGCGCCCGGGAAGATGCGCTGCCACGTGAGCTTCGTGCCGGTGAGGAAGCGGAACAGGCCCGCCAGAAGCGCCGTGTTCACGACGTACACCGCGAGCACGGTCACGAGTCGGATGGTCAGAAGCGACGCCTTCGAGCTCGCCCCCAGCCCGACCAGGTCGAACACGAACTGGAGCGCCCACGTGCCGAGGGTGATGAGCACCGTGCCCAGGAGGAGCCCGACGCCGAAGACGATGGCGGCGACGAGGTCGAGGGCCTTCAGAGCGAAGTAGTTGCGGCGGTCCGGAGGGATGCCGAAGACGCCGCGCACCGATCGCCGCGCGTAGGAGATGGCGCTGATCGCTGTCCACACGAAGGTGCCGAGGGCGATGAGTCCTGTGATGCTGAGGGCGCCGCTGTTCCTGCTCGCGATGTCTTGCACCGCCTCGGGGGTGATGACGCCGCCGGTCTCGGCGATGAGGCCGGGGATGTAGTTGTTGATGATCTTCGACAGCTGCTGCACCGCATCGGGATCCCCGCCGAGCCACAGACCGGCGATCGCGAACGCGACGTAGATCCCGGCGAAGCCGGCGAACAGCGACTGGTAGCTGACGCCCGCCGCGAGGATGAACCCGTCGTGCCGCAGGAAGTTCCGCCACACCCGCACCGGGAACCAGGCGAGCGTGCGCTGCGTGATGGCCGTCGCGCGCGCGATCGGCTCGTCGAGCCGCTGTCGCAGCGTCTCCTGGCGCTCCTCGAAGCGGTCCCGGAGATCCTGTTCGTCGCGCGCGGCCTTGGCCGCGGCGCTGCGCGACGACCGCGCGCTCGCGGACTCGGCGCCGCCGGCTTCAGGATCGGGACGGCTCACGCGGTCCAGATTATCGAGTGACGGATGCGGTGTCCGCCGCCGCGGGAGATGCCGGACGGGTGCGGAACCAGCGGAGCACGAACAGCACCGCGAGCAGCACGACGGCCGGGATCAGGAAGCCGAAGCCGAGGTTCGGACCGCCCGAGAGCAGACCCAGCAGCACGGCGCCGACGATGACGCCGGCGTAGTTGAAGATGTTCACCCGCGCGATGATCTGATCGCTGTGCGCCGGATCGAGCTCGCCGGCCGCCCCGAACGTCACCGGCACGAGGACACCGGTCGCGACGCCGGCCAGTGCGAAGCCCACGATGGCGGCGATCTCGAAGGGGAGGAGCGCGACGAGGAAGCACCCGACAGCGGAGACGAGCGTCGCGATCAGCACGAGACGCACGCGCCCGATCCGCGGCATGAGGCGGTCGGTGACGAGCCGCGTGATGAGGATGCAGACCTGGTAGGCCGCGTACCCGAGCGGCGCGATCCACGCGAGTGTCTTCAGGTTGTTCTGCAGGTAGACGGTGCCCCACGTGCTGACCGACGAATCGACGACGAACACCGCGAGGATGACGAGGCCGAACGCCCAGATGCCGGCACGCGGCAGCTTGCCCCGCTCGGCCTTCGGCAGCGCTTCGTCCACCGGCACATCGCGCGCGAACAGTCGCATGCCGACGAGCGCGACCGCGAGGAAGACGACAGCGGCGACGGTGATGGCGACCCCCGCGCCCGCGGCGGATGCCGCGACCCCGGACACGAGCAGGGCGCCGACGATCGCGGCGGCGGTGTAGCCGGCGAAGAACCCGCCCATGAGCGGGCGGCCGTAGGACCGCTGGACGAGCACGCCCTGCATGGAGGACGCCGCGTCCACGCAGCCCAGTCCCAGGCCGTAGATCGCGAGGGCTCCGATGAACACGGCCAACGGCGTCTGGAAGGCGACCACGGGGAGGATCGCGGCCTCGATGATGAGGCCGGTCGCCAGCGCCGCGCGGCTGCCCCAGCGCACCGAGATCAGGTCGGCCAGCACCGATCCGAGGGCGGCGACGACGGCCACGCCCAGCATGATCAGCGACACCGTCTGGTCGTCGATGTGCTGGCGCTTCTCGAGTGCGGGCAGCGACGTGACGAGTACGGCGTACCCGAGGGCCTGGGCGGCGTAGGCGGTGGTGACGGCGAATCGTGAGGCGCGCCGCGTCCGCGTCGCGCTGTCCTGATCCCGGTCGCTCCGTTGCGACGTGGTCATGTGGTTCCTTCTGTGGAGGTCAGGAGGTGAACATATCAGGCGCCGCGAAGGACGGCCTGCTTGACCTCCGCGATGGCCTTCGTGACCTCGATGCCGCGCGGGCACGCCTCGGTGCAGTTGAAGGTCGTGCGGCAGCGCCAGACGCCTTCCTTGTCGTTGAGGATGTCGAGGCGCACGTCGCCCGCGTCGTCGCGCGAGTCGAAGATGAACCGGTGCGCGTTGACGATCGCAGCGGGCCCGAAGTACTGGCCGTCGGTCCAGAACACCGGGCAGGACGACGTGCAGGCGGCGCAGAGGATGCACTTGGTCGTGTCGTCGAAGCGCTCGCGCTCGACCACCGACTGGATGCGCTCCTTGCCGGCCTCGGGCTTCGAGTCGGCGATGAGGAACGGCTTCACCTCGCGGTACGCGGCGAAGAACGGCTCCATGTCGACGACGAGGTCCTTCTCCAGCGGCAGGCCCTTGATCGCCTCGACGTAGATCGGCTTCGAGATGTCGAGGTCCTTGATCAGCGTCTTGCAGGCGAGGCGGTTGCGGCCGTTGATGCGCATGGCGTCGGAGCCGCAGATGCCATGGGCGCACGAGCGGCGGAACGTCAGCGACCCGTCGACCTCCCACTTGATCTTGTGGAGGGCGTCGAGGACGCGGTCGGTCGAGTACACCTCGACGTCGTAGTCCACCCAGCGCGGCTCCTCGTCCACCTCCGGGTTGAAGCGGCGGATGTTGAAGGTCACGAGGAAGGACTGGATGCCGGTGTCCCCGGCCTCATCCAGCGCCTCGACGGCACCGGGCTCGACGATCGCAGTCGACATCAGTACTTCCTCTCCAGCGGCGGGTACCGCAACTCGCCGCGCTCGTTCTTCGTGAACACGACGGGCTTGAAGTCCAGCGTGATGTGGTCGCCGGCATCCGACGAGTGCGCGTCGCCGGTGAGGTACGCCATCGTGTGCTGCATGTAGTTCTCGTCGTCGCGCGTCGGGAAGTCGTCGCGCATGTGGCCGCCGCGGCTCTCCTTGCGGTTGCGGGCGGCGTAGACGACGACCTCGGCGAGGTCGAGCAGGAACCCGAGCTCGACGGCCTCGAGCAGGTCGGTGTTGTACCGCTTGCCCTTGTCGTCGACGTGCACGTTCTTGTAGCGGGCGCGCAGCTCTTCGATCGTCTCGAGGACCTCGCCGAGCGACTCGTCGGTGCGGAACACCTGTGCCTTGCGGTCCATCTCGTCCTGCAGGGTCTTGCGCAGGACCGCGATGCGCTCGGTGCCGGCGTTGCCGCGGAGGCCCTCGATCATGTCGCGGACGGCCTGCGCCGGGTTCTCCGGCAGCGGCACGAACTCGGCGGTCTTGACGTACTCGACCGCGTTGCGGCCGGCGCGCTTGCCGAAGACGTTGATGTCCAGGAGCGAGTTGGTGCCGAGGCGGTTCGAGCCGTGCACCGAGACGCACGCGCACTCGCCGGCGGCGTACAGGCCCGGGACGACCGTCGTGTTGTCCGAGAGCACCTCGGCGTTGTTGTTGGTCGGGATGCCGCCCATCGCGTAGTGCGCGGTCGGCATGACCGGAACCGGTTCGACGACCGGGTCGACGCCCAGGTACGTGCGGGCGAACTCGGTGATGTCCGGGAGCTTCGTCTCGAGGACCTCGGCGCCCAGGTGGGTGCAGTCGAGCAGCACATAGTCGCGGTGCGGGCCGGCGCCGCGACCCTCCGCGACCTCCTGGACCATGCAGCGGCTCACGATGTCGCGGGGTGCCAGGTCCTTGATGGTGGGGGCGTAGCGCTCCATGAAGCGCTCGCCGCTCGCGTTGCGCAGGATCGCGCCCTCGCCGCGCGCGCCCTCGGTGAGGAGGATGCCGAGGCCGGCAAGGCCCGTCGGGTGGAACTGGAAGAACTCCATGTCCTCCAGCGGCAGGCCCTTGCGCCATACGATGCCGACGCCGTCGCCGGTGAGGGTGTGGGCGTTCGAGGTGGTCTTGAAGATCTTGCCGAAGCCGCCGGTCGCGAAGATGACGGCCTTCGACTGGAAGACGTGGAGGTCGCCCGTGGCGAGCTCGTACGCGACGACGCCGGCGACCTGCTTGTCCTTGCCCTCGCCGACCGTGATGAGGTCGAGGACGTAGAACTCGTTGAAGAAGTTGATGCCGAGCTTGACGCAGTTCTGGAACAGCGTCTGCAGGATCATGTGGCCGGTGCGGTCGGCCGCGTAACAGGCGCGGCGCACGGGCGTCTTGCCGTGGTCGGCGGTGTGGCCGCCGAAGCGGCGCTGGTCGATCTTGCCCTCCGGCGTGCGGTTGAAGGGCAGGCCCATGTTCTCGAGGTCGATGACCGCGTCGATGGCCTCCTTGGCCAGGATCTCCGCCGCATCCTGGTCGACGAGGTAGTCGCCGCCCTTGACGGTGTCGAACGTGTGCCACTCCCACGAGTCCTCTTCGACGTTCGCGAGGGCCGCCGCCATGCCGCCCTGCGCCGCGCCGGTGTGCGAGCGCGTGGGGTAGAGCTTGGAGATGACGGCCGTCTTCGCGCCCGGGCCCGCCTCGATGGCCGCCCGCATCCCGGCGCCGCCGGCGCCCACGATGACGATGTCGAACTGGTGGTAGTGGATGCCGTCCTTGACGACGGAATCTGCGGTCTGCGTGCTCACGTGATGTATGCCTTTGCCTCTACGTCGATCCTGGTGCGGGCTCAGCCCTTGCACATGCTCCACAGCGAGCTGTCCTGCGTGACTCCGAGGCACGGGTCGAACGTGAAGACGACCAGGGTGCCGAGGAGGATGAGGAATGCGGCGGCGAGGCCCACGGCCCAGACCAGCACGGTGCGCGTGCGGGCGTGGGTCACGTAGTCGTTGATGATCGTCCGCATGCCGTTGGCGCCGTGGATGAGGGCGAGCCACAGCATGATGACGTCCCACCACTGCCAGAACGGCGTGGCGTACTTGCCGACGACGAACGCGAAGTCGATCTGGCGCACGCCGTCGCCGGCGACGAGGTTGATGAACAGGTGCCCGAAGATGAGCACCACGAGCAGCACGCCGGAGGCGCGCATGTAGATCCAGCCCCACTTCTCGAGATTCGAGCCGCGGCGGCGCGCAGCCGTCGGGGTGCGGGGAGCGGCGATGGTGTCGGAGGTCATGTCGTCGCCTTCCTTACTTCGCACCGGAGATCTCGGCCACGATGACCATGAGCTGGCGGGGGATGAACCCGGCCATCGTGATCACCCAGATGCCGAGGACGCCCCACCACAGCTGGCGCTGATAGCGGGCACCCTTCGACCAGACGTCGACCAGGATGATGCGCAGTCCGTTGAACGCGTGGTACGTGATCGCCGCGACGAGCACGATCTCGCCGAGGCCCATGATCGGGTTCTTATATGTGCCGATCACCGCGTCGTACGCCGCGGGCGAGACGCGGATGAGCGCCGTGTCCAGGACGTGCACCAGCAGGAAGAAGAAGATCGCGACACCGGTGATGCGGTGCAGGACCCAGGACCACATTCCCTCGTGGCCGCGATACAGCGTTCCACGGGGGGTCTTCGAGGTGGTTTCCGAGATCTGCGGTGTGAGGCGTGCTGGAGCTGACACGGCCGTCCTCCCTGATCGAAAACGGGGGGCTTCTGAGCCCGGGGGATGGGCTGGGGAGCCCCTGGCGTCGCACGGGCGCCGCACTCATCCTATTCCCAGCAAGGAGGTGGTGCGGATGAGGACACCCTTACCCGCAGAGGGGATGCGGGGGAGCCTCGCGTACCCTGGTGCGCATGCCTGAGCCGATCGAGAACTTCTACGCCGTCATCCCCGCGGGGGGCATCGGCAGCAGGCTGTGGCCGCTGTCGCGGGCGGACGCGCCGAAGTTCCTGCACGATCTCACGGGGTCGGGTCAGACGCTCCTGCGCGACACGTGGGACCGGCTCGAGCCTCTGGCAGGAGCCGACCGGATCGCCGTCGTCACCGGCCGTGCGCACCGTGCGGCCGTCGAGAAGGAGCTGCCCGGCATCCCGGACAGGAACGTCTTCCTCGAGTCGGAGCCGCGCGAGTCGGCAGCCGCGATCGGTCTCGCCGCCGCCGTCCTCAGCCGACGGGAGCCGGACGTCATCATCGGGTCGTTCGCCGCCGACCACGTCATCCGGGGTCTGCGCACGTTCGAGTTCGCCGTGCAGCAGGCGGTCGCCGTCGCCCGCGAGGGCTACATCTGCACGATCGGCATCCAGCCGGCCGAGCCGTCGGTCGGGTTCGGCTACATCCGCAAGGGCGGCGAACTGGAGGCGGACGGCGCACCCGAGGCCGCGTTCGTCGAGCGTTTCGTGGAGAAGCCCGATCTCGAGACCGCCAAGGGGTACTTCGCCGACCGGTCGTACCTCTGGAACGCGGGCATGTTCATCTCGCGCGCGGACGTCCTGCTCGGGGAGATCGCGGAGAACGACCCGCATCTCTACGCGGGGCTCATAGATCTCGCCGAGGCGTGGGATGACCGCGACGCGCGCGGTCCGGTGGTCGACCGCGTGTGGCCGACGCTCACGAAGATCGCGATCGACTACGTCGTCGCGGAGCCTGCGGCAGCGAAGGGGCGCCTCGCCGTCATCCCCGGCCACTTCGACTGGGACGACGTCGGCGACTTCGCCAGCCTCGCCAAGCTGAACTCGCACGGACGCAAGAACGACCTCGCGATCCTGGGTGAGAATGCGAGGGTGCTGTCGGATGCCTCCAGCGGCATCGTGGTCTCCCAGACGAACCGCGTCATCAGCCTGATCGGCGTGCAGGACATCGTCGTCGTGGACACTCCTGACGCGCTTCTCGTCACGACGAGCGAGAACGCGCAGCGGGTGAAGGGGGTCGTGGACGCGCTCAAGCTCAACGGGCGCGGCGACGTGCTCTGATCTGTACATCTCGGGTTCATAACCATTCACCGAAAGGGGTTGGTGTGGGCGCAACCGAGCGGTAATCCTAGGTAACTTCTCATACATCCTCGCGAGATCCGCGGGGCATAGACGTGGAGGCGTGAGTTGACCATCTCTACCACCCGCAAGCTCGTCGGCGCTGGGGTCGCCGCGAGCCTGCTCCTTGCACTCGCCGGCTGCGGCTCGGCACCGACTGCGACCTCATCCAGCTCCGGCGCGAAGGCTGTCGCCGGCTTCAAGCCCTGCATCGTCTCCGACAGCGGTGGCTTCAACGACCACTCGTTCAACGAGTCGGCGCTCAACGGCATGAAGAAGGCGGCCGACGAGCTCGGCATCAAGTTCACCCAGGTGACCTCGAAGTCCGCGAGCGACTACACGCCCAACATGCAGGCGCTCGTCTCGGGCGGCTGCACGTACATCGTGTCGGTCGGCTTCAACCTCTCGGCCGCGACGGTCGAGTCGGCCAAGGCCAACCCGAAGATCGACTACGCGATCGTCGACGACCCGGGCCAGGACTCGAGCGGCAAGACGCCGTCGAACCTCAAGCCGCTCCTCTTCGACACCGCGCAGGCGGCCTACCTCGGCGGCTACGCCGCTGCGGCCTACTCGCAGGCCGGCAAGGTCGGCACCTTCGGCGGCATGCAGATCCCGCCGGTGAGCATCTACATGGACGGCTTCGTCGACGGCGTCGCGAAGTACAACAGCGACAAGAGCAAGAGCGTCCAGTCGTTCGGTTGGGACAAGGCCACGCAGAAGGGCTCGTTCACCGGCGGCTTCGCGGCCAACGACACGGCGAAGCAGACCGCTCAGGGCATCCTGGACCAGGGCGCGGACGTGATCCTCCCCGTCGGCGGCCCGATCTACATCAGCGCCGCGGCGGCCATCCGCGGTGGCAGCAACAAGAACACCGTCATGCTCGGCGTCGACAGCGACCTCGTCGTCGCCGACCCGAGCGTCAAGGATGTCACCCTGGTGTCCATCCTCAAGCGCATCGACGTCGCCGTGCACGATGCGGTCATGGCCGGCGCCACCGGCAAGTTCGACGCGACGACCTACGTCGGCACGCTGAAGAACGGCGGCGTGGGCCTGTCCAGCTTCCACGACTTCGAGTCGAAGCTGCCCGCCGGCCTCACCGACGACCTGAAGAAGCTGCAGCAGGAGATCATCGACGGCACGATCGTCGTCCAGTCCCCGTCGACCCCCAAGGCCGGCTGAGACACCCCGTTCGGCTGACGCACGAAGCGGCGACTGCGGTCGCCGCTTCGTGTCGTCTGCCGGGACTCCCCGAAGTCACGCCTACCGGATAGTGTGCAGATCATGAAGCTTGAGCTCCGTGGAATCACGAAGCGTTTCGGGTCCTTCACGGCGAACGATCACATCGATGTGACCGTCGAGCCGGGAGAGATCCACGCCCTCCTGGGCGAGAACGGCGCCGGCAAATCCACCCTCATGAACGTCCTCTACGGCCTCTACCAGCCGGAAGATGGTGAGATCGTCCTCGACGGGGTCCCGCATCACTTCCGCGGCCCGGGCGATGCGATGGCCGCCGGCATCGGCATGGTGCATCAGCACTTCATGCTCGTCCCGGTGTTCACCGTCGCCGAGAACGTCATGCTCGGCCATGAGCAGACGAAGGCACTCGGCTCCCTCGACCTCGCAGCCGCCCGCAAGCACGTGCGGGCGGTGGCCGACCGCTTCGGGTTCGAAGTCGATCCCGACGCGGTCGTCGGCGACCTGCCGGTGGGCGTGCAGCAGCGCGTGGAGATCATCAAGGCGCTCTCGCGCGACGCGAAGATCCTCGTGTTCGACGAGCCGACCGCTGTGCTGACGCCGCAGGAGACCGACGAGCTGATGATGATCATGCGGCAGCTGCGCGATGAGGGCACGTCGATCGTGTTCATCACGCACAAGCTGCGCGAGGTCCGCGAGGTCGCCGACCGCATCACCGTCATCCGCCTCGGCAAGGTGGTCGGCGAAGCCGACCCGAAGGCGTCCAACACGGAGCTGGCGTCGATGATGGTCGGCCGCGCGGTCGAGCTGACCGTCCACAAGGACCCGCCCACGGTCAAGCCCTCGGGCGGACTGGAGGTGCGCGATCTGCGCGTCATCTCGCCGAACGGCACCGTGCTCGTCGACAGCATCTCGTTCGACGTGCGCCCCGGCGAGGTGGTCGCCGTCGCCGGCGTGCAGGGCAACGGCCAGACCGAGCTCACCGAGGCCATCATGGGCCTGCACTCGGGGGTCAGCGGCACCGTCACGCTCGACGGCACCGAACTCGTCGGGCGCAGCGTCCGCGGCGTGCTCGACGCGGGCGTCGGGTTCGTGCCCGAGGATCGCAACGAGGACGGGCTCGTCGGCGCGTTCTCCGTGGCCGAGAACCTTGTGCTCGACCGCTCCAGCGACCCCGCGTTCAGCTCCGCCGGCACGATCAATCGCACGGTGCTCGCCGACTTCGCGAAGGCGCGCATCGCCGAGTTCGACATCCGCACCCAGGGGCCGCAGACCCCGGCGGGCTCGCTGTCCGGCGGCAACCAGCAGAAGGTCGTGATCGCGCGCGAGCTCAACCGCGATCTGAAGCTGCTGCTGGCGTCCCAGCCGACGCGCGGCGTCGACGTCGGCTCCATCGAATTCATCCACAAGCGGATCATCGCGACGCGCGACGCCGGCATCCCCGTGCTCGTCGTCTCGACCGAGCTCGATGAGGTCGCGGCTCTCGCCGACCGCATCGCGGTGATGTACCGGGGCGGCATCGTGGGCATCGTGCCCGGCGGCACCCCACGTGACGTACTCGGCCTCATGATGGCCGGCGAGCAGCCCGAGGAGACGGCAGCATGAACGACGACGCCGCCCCTCCGCAGTCGGTCCCCGACGGCACGACCGGCCAGGAGACCACGGGACAGCTGCCCCCGGCATCCGGCCCGCTGACCGGCACCGCCACGATCGCGGACACCCCGTCCGGCACGGTCGAGACGGTCCCGCCGCCTCCGCGCCAGAACCTCATCATCCGCGACATCATGCGCGGCAGCGTCGTCACCACGATCCTCGCGATCGTGCTCGCGATGCTCGTCGGCGGCATCCTGATCGCGATCACCGACCCCGGTGTCCAGAAGGCCGCCGGCTACTTCTTCGCCCGGCCCGGAGACACGTTCGTCGCGATCTGGAACTCGGTGTCGGGGGCCTACATCGCGCTGTTCCAGGGCTCGATCATCAACTTCCAGGCGGCGTCGTTCCAGCAGGCGATCCTCCCGCTCACGAGCACGCTCGGATTCGCCGCGCCGCTGACGGCGGCTGGTCTCGGCGTCGCGCTCGCGTTCCGCGTTGGCCTGTTCAACATCGGCGCCCAGGGCCAGATGCTCATCGCGTGCGCGGCGTCCGCGCTGCTGACGTTCAACCTGGGCCTGCCGATGTTCCTGCAGCTGCCCATCACGCTGATCGTCGGCATCATCGGCGGTGCGCTGTGGGGCGGCATCGTGGGTCTGCTGAAGGCGCGAACGGGTGCGCACGAGGTGATCCTCACGATCATGCTCAACTACATCGCGTTCTACCTGGTCTCGTGGATGGTGCGCACCCCGCACGTCCTGCAGAAGCCCGGGACGAACCAGCCGATCTCGTCGCCGACGCCGACGAACGGCGTGTTCCCTGCCCTGTTCGGCGCTCAGTATCCGCAGCTCACCTGGGCGTTCCCGGTCGTGCTGCTGGCCACCCTCGTCGTGTGGTGGCTGATCGAGCGCTCCAGCCTCGGCTTCCGGATGCGCGCGGTCGGCGAGAACCCGAACGCCGCACGGGCCGCGGGCATCAGCGTCCCCCGCATGTTCGTCTACGCCATGCTGTTCGCGGGAGGGCTCGCGGGTCTTGCCGGCATGATCCAGATCCAGAGCACCATCACCACCGGGTTCGACGGCGGCATCCACGCGGGCATCGGCTTCGACGCCATCACGGTCGCGCTCCTCGGCCGCAGCCGCGCCTGGGGCACGCTGTTCGCCGGGCTCCTGTTCGGCGCGCTCAAGGCCGGATCGTTCACGATGCAGGCGCTGCAGGGAATCCCGGTCGACATCGTGCTCGTCGTGCAGTCGCTGATCGTGCTGTTCATCGCCGCGCCGCCGCTCATCCGGGCGATCTTCTTCCTGCCGAAATCCGATGAGGAGAAGACCGCGAAAGCGGTGCGCAAGTCCACCAAGAAGGCGGCTCGCAAGGAGGTGGCGGCATGACCGTCGCAGAGGCGCAGACCGCCGAGGACGGCACGATCCATCTCGCCGTCGTCAAGGTCCGCAAGTTCAAGGCGCCGATCACGCTGCTCGTGATCATCGCCCTGCTCGGCATCCTGTTCCTGGCACGGCCGGCGGTCGGCGAGACCGTCTACCGGCTCGCGGAGCCGGGCGCGGCGATCAAGCTCGACGTCTTCACGGTGCCGGCTCAGCCTGCGATCTGGATCTCATGGGTGCTCGCCGCGCTCCTCGGCATCTGGTCGCTGGTGCTCGCCGTCAACTACCGGCGGACGCCGCTGTGGCTGTCGATCGTGTACTCGCTGTTGGCGATGTTCGCCTTCCTGACCTGGTCCGGGGCGGGCTCACCCGCGGCCGTGCCGGTCATCGGGCTGCTGGGCGGCTCGCTGTCGCTGGCGGTTCCGCTCATCTTCGGTGCGCTCGGCGGGGTGATCGGCGAGCGCGGCGGCGTCGTGAACGTCGCGATCGAGGGTCAGTTCCTCCTGGGCGCGTTCACCGGCGCGATCCTCGGCAGCGTCACCAAGAACCCGTATGTGGGGCTCGTCGGCGCCATGATCGGCGGCGTGCTCGTCGCCTCGGTGCTCGCCGTGTTCGCGATCAAGTACATCGTCGAGCAGGTCATCGTCGGCGTCGTCCTCAACGTCCTCGTATCGGGCCTCACGGGCTTCCTCTACACGGCCGTGCTCGCCAACGACGCAGGGACGCTGAACTCCCCGGCGACGTTCAAGCCGTTCGCGATCCCGCTCCTGTCGGAGATCCCGGTCATCGGGCCGGTGCTGTTCAAGCAGACGTTCCTCGTGTACCTCATGTACGTCGTGGTCGCCGTCGTCACGTGGGGGCTCTACCGCACGCGCTGGGGCCTGCGCCTGCGCGCCGTCGGCGAGCACCCGCAGGCGGCCGACACGGTCGGCATCAAGGTGAACCCGACGCGGTTCTGGAACGTGCTGCTGGCCGGCGCCATCGCGGGCATCGGCGGCGCGTACTTCACGCTCGTGTCCGTGCCGAACTTCACCAAGGACATGACCGCCGGACTCGGCTTCATCGCCCTGGCCGCCGTCATCTTCGGCGGCTGGGATCCGATCCGGGCGACGCTCGCGGCGCTCCTGTTCGGCTTCGCGCAGAACCTGCAGAACCTGCTCAACGTGCTGGGGACCCCCATCCCGAGCGAGTTCATGCTGATGCTGCCGTATATCGTGACGATCCTCGCCGTGGTCGGGTTCGCCGGCCAGATCCGCGCACCTGCGGCGGACGGCAAGCCATACATCAAGGGATGACTGTGACCGACATCGACTGGGACGAGCTCCGCGCCGCGGCGACCGAGGCCATGAACCACGCGTACGCACCGTACTCGCGGTACAAGGTCGGAGCGGCTGCGCTCGTGACCGACGGGCGCATCGTGACCGGGTGCAATGTCGAGAACGCGTCGTACGGCGTGGGCCTGTGCGCGGAGTGCGGGCTCGTGAGCGAGCTGCAGCGCTCGGGCGGCGGCGGTCTCGTTGCGTTCGTGTGCGTCAACGGACACGGCGACACGATCATGCCGTGCGGCCGCTGCCGTCAGCTGCTGAACGAGTTCGCGATGCCCGGGATGCTGCTGGAGACCGTGTCCGGCATCCGCACGATCGACGAGGTGCTGCCCGACGCGTTCGGACCGCGCGACCTCGAGGAGGCCGGCCGATGAGCGTGGAGCCGTTCGACGCGGTCGACGTCATCCGTGCGAAGCGCGACGGCGGTGCGGTGCCCGAGGACGCCCTGCGCTGGATAGTCGACGCATTCACGCGTGGCTACGTGACCGACCCGCAGATGGCCGCCTTCGCGATGGCGGTGTTCCTGCGCGGCATGACGCGCGACGAGATCCGCGTCCTGACGGACGCGATGATCGCGTCGGGAGAGCGGATGAGCTTCGCCGACCTCGGCAAGCCGACGGCGGACAAGCACTCCACCGGCGGCGTCGGCGACAAGATCACGCTGCCCCTCGCGCCCCTCGTCGCGTGCTTCGGCGTCGCCGTGCCGCAGCTGAGCGGCCGCGGTCTCGGGCACACCGGCGGCACCCTCGACAAGCTCGAGTCGATCCCGGGATGGCGGGCATCCCTCACCAACGAGGAGATGTTCGCGCAGCTGCGCGACCTCGGCCCGGTCATCTGCGCCGCCGGCACCGGCCTCGCGCCCGCCGACAAGAAGCTGTACGCGCTCCGCGACGTCACGGGCACCGTCGAGGCGATCCCGCTCATCGCGTCCAGCATCATGTCGAAGAAGATCGCCGAGGGCACGAGCGCGCTCGTGCTGGACGTGAAGTTCGGCTCCGGTGCGTTCATGCAGGACATCGACCGCGCCCGGGAGCTCGCCCGCACGATGGTCGAGCTGGGCACCGACTCGGGGGTGGCGACCACCGCGCTCCTCACCGACATGAACACGCCCCTCGGCCTCACGATCGGCAACGCGAACGAGGTGCGCGAGTCTGTCGAGGTGCTGGCCGGCGGCGGACCCGCGGACGTCGTGGAGCTGACGGTCGCGCTCGCGCGCGAGATGCTCGCGCTCGCAGGTCAGCCGGACGCCGACGTCGAGTCGGCGCTGCGGGACGGGCGGGCGATGGATGCGTGGCGCACGATGATCCGCGCACAGGACGGCGACCCGGATGCGGCGCTGCCCGTCGCGCGCGAGACCCACGTCGTGACCGCGCCTGCGTCGGGCGTCGTGACCCGGATGGAGGCGCTTCCGTTCGGCATCGCCGCCTGGCGCCTGGGTGCCGGCCGTGCCCGCGCTCAGGATCCCGTCGTGCACGCCGCGGGCATCGATCTTCATGTCAAGCCTGGCGACACCGTCGTCGCAGGACAGCCCGTGTTCACCTTGCTCGCCGATGATGGAGCGCGCTTCGATCGCGCCCTCGAGGCGCTGGAGGACGCATGGGAGGTGGGGCCGGAGGCATCCTTCGTCGTCCCCGGCTCCCTCGTCCGCGAACGCATCACAGCCTGACGTCCTGTCCTGAGGTACACCCGGAGGAACCATGCCCATCGATCAGAACGCCGACGCCCTCGTCGACGGGGTCTCGCTGCGAAGCCTGCCGAAGGTCTCGCTGCACGACCACCTCGACGGCGCGCTGCGCCCGCAGACGATCATCGAGCTCGCCGACGAGGCGGGCGTCGAGGTGCCCGAGTCCGACGCCGCCGCCCTCGGCGACTGGTTCGCCGACAAGAGCGACTCTGGATCGCTCGTCGAGTACCTGAAGACGTTCGATCTCACCACGGCCGTCATGCAGACGCCGGAGGCGCTGACGCGCGTCGCCCGTGAATTCGTCGAAGACCTCGCCGCCGACGGCGTGATCTACGGCGAGGTGCGCTGGGCGCCCGAGCAGCACCTGAACGGCGGGCTCAGTCTCGAAGCCGCCGTCGAAGCCGTGCAGCAGGGCATCGAGGAGGGGGAGGACGCCGCGGAGTCCCGCGGGCACGACATCCGGGTCGGGCAGCTCATCTCCGCCATGCGTCACACCGACCGGTCGCTGGAGATCGCCGAGCTCGCAGTCGCGTTCCGCGGGCGCGGCGCGGTCGGGTTCGACATCGCGGGCCCGGAGGACGGATTCCCGCCCTCGCGCCACCGCCCGGCGTTCGAGTACCTGGCATCCCAGTTCTTCCCCGTGACGATCCACGCGGGTGAGGCCGCCGGACTCGACTCCATCCGTTCGGCCCTCATCGACGGGCGCGCGCTGCGTCTCGGCCACGGCGTCCGCATCGCGGAGGACCTCGAGGTCGTCTCGCGCGCCGGCGAAGAGGTGCTCGTGCAGTTCGGCGACCTCGCACGCTGGGTGCGCGACCGGGAGATCCCGCTCGAGCTCTCGCCGTCGTCGAACCTGCAGACCGGCGCGATCGAGCGCTGGGGCACCGAGATGGGCGACCACCCGTTCGACCTGCTGTACCAGCTGGGTTTCGCTGTCACGGTGAACGTCGACAACCGCACGATGAGCCGCACGTCGCTCACGCGCGAGCTCGCACTTCTGGTGGAGACGTTCGACTACGACCTCGACGACCTCGAGGTCTTCCAGCTGAATGCCGCCGCAGGTTCGTTCCTCCCCGTCGAGGAGCGTGAGGAGCTCATCGACCTCATCACCGACGGCTTCGACTCGTAGTTGTTCTTGGTCCGCCGTGCAGAACTCCACGGATCCGGCGTAGTCGAGGCCACTCGACTACTTCCTCGGCTTCCCACCGCGTGATTCGGTGGAGTTCTGCGCCGGCGCGCGGCGAGCTCGGAGGGAAGCGACGGACCTCAGGCGAACAGGGCGAGGATGCCGCGCACCAGCACGACTGTCGCTCCCGCCCACGCGAGCACGAGCATCGCGATGCGGGCGATCCGCGGGGACACGTTCCGCACCAGGACCGTGCCGATCGCGATGCCCGCGATCGTGGCGATGACGAGCAGCCCCACATCGTTCGTCGGGGCGGTCGGCAGCCCGCGCAGCGCGACCGCCACGAGGTCGTACGCGACGAAGATCACCTGCGCGCTGGCGGCGAAGCTGCGCTGCGGCCACCGGTCGCCCACAGCGTAGGCGGCCAGCGGCGGTCCGGACAGCCCGCTCGCGACGTTCATGAAGCCGCCCGCGGCCCCCGCGACGACGGCTCCGGTCCGCCCGGTCAGGGATGCGGACAGCGCGCGGATGCGTCCGGCGACGAGCGCGAAGTAGGCCATCGCGGCGATCAGGAGGAACAGCGCCGCGTCAGGGAGCAGCTTCACGACGAGGGCTCCGAGCGGCGCCGCGAGGATGCCGGGCCAGATGAGCCACCACGCGCGCCGCCAGTCGACGTGCCGCCACACGAGCGGGATGGCGGTGAGCGAGGCGACGAGGGCGAGGAGGACCGCGATCGTCACGCCCTCGACCGGCCCGTACAAGAGCACGATCGGCCCGACGAGCACCAGCACGAAGCCGAGCCCCGTGATGCGCTGGATCACCGCGGCGACGAAGGCGGCGATTCCGGCGAGGACGAGGGTCACCAGGCGATCGTAGTCACTTCCGAGGGCGCATTCGATTCGGACGAGCGCACCCTCGCGGGAAGTCACGGCGCGGGTGGAGGCCGGTGCAGGCGTCAGCCGTGCGCGAGGCGCTCCGCGAGTCCGCGGCGGACGGCCGGCCACTCGCCCGCGATGATCGAGAACACGACGGTGTCGCGGATGATGCCGTCCGGTCCGATCCGGTGGTTGCGCAGCACGCCGTCCTGCTTGGCACCGAGCCGTGCGATCGCCTCGCGGGACTGGCGGTTGTGGAAGTGCGTCATGAACTCCACGGCGATCGCGTCGCACGCCTCGAACGCGTGGGTGAGCATCAGGAGCTTGGCCGCGGTGTTCACCTCGGTGCGGTGCGCGGCGGGACCGAGCCACGTGTAGCCGATCTCGACGTGCCGGTTCGGCTGGTCGATGTTGCAGTAGGTCGACTCGCCGACCACCTCGCCCGTCTTCAGCCGCCGGATGGCGAACGGGTTCATGTGTCCCGCATCCCGCCAGGCGAGGCGCTTCGCGATGTCGTCGCCGACGCGGTCCGGAGTCGGCACCGACGTGTACCACGCGTGCTCGAGCCCGACGCAGGCGCGCTCCAGGTCGGCTCGGTGGCTGTCGTCGAGCGGCTCGAGGCGGACGAAGGCGTTCTCGAGGATGACGGGCGTCGCGAAGTCCACCGCACCAGCCTAGAACCAGGTCACATCGAAGACTGGCGCTCCACGACGGCAGCGCGGACCTGGTCGAAGAGCGGGTGTGCGGCGTCGAGACCCGTGACGGTGCGGGTGAAGGCGTCGCCATTCAGCTCTCGCAGCAGTCGCTGCAGCTCGACCGCCTGTTCGTCGTCAGAGTCCTCGAAGGCGAGCGCCGCACCCATGGCCGCGACGAGGGCGTCGACGGGGAGCCCGCGCTCCGCCGCGACGGAGGCGGGCCCGACGAACCGCTCGTGTCGGGAGAGCTTCCGGAGAGGCTGACGCCCGACCCGCTCGACCGTATCGGGGAGAGCGCGGTTCCTGAAGCGACGCAGGATCGTGGCCCGGTAGTCGGCGAGCTCGGCCGGCGGGAGCCCGTGCACGGACTCGAGCACGGCCGATGTCTCGACGAGGGCCGCCTCGACCTTCGCCGCGATCTCGGGGTCGGAGATCGCCTCGGCGATCGTGGCCCGGCCTGCCTGCGCGCCGAAATACGCCGTCGCGGCGTGCCCGGTGTTGACGGTGAAGAGCTTCCGCTCGATGTACGGCGCGAGGTCCGGGACGAAATGCGCGCCGGGGATGTGCGGCGGCGCATCGCCGAACGGCGGACGCTCGATCGCCCACTCGAAGAACGCCTCGACCGTGACGTCGACACCGCCCTCGGCCGGCTGCGCCGGCACGATGCGATCGACCGCCGTGTTCGCGAACACGGCTCTCGTCGCCAACTCCACCCACTCGTCGCCGGCGACGGCGGCCATCTCCTCGCGCAGCAGGTCGGTGGCGTTGATCGCGTTCTCGCACGCCATGATCTGGAGAGGAGGACGGGATGCGTCGCGGCGACGCAGACCCTCGACCAGCAGCGGAGCGACGAACCGCAGGATCGTCGGCCCCACCGCCGTCGTCGCGACGTCCGCCGTGGCGACCTCGTCGGCGACGGCATCCGGATCGACCGCGCTGTTGAGCGCTCGGAAGCCGGTGACGACCGTGTCGCCACCGCCGTCGCCCACCGCGTGGACGGTGTACGAGGCGGCGGCTCCCAGCGCGTCGACGAGGGGTGCGGCGACATCCGAGAACACCACCTCGTACCCGCCCTCGTGCAGGAGGACCCCGACGAACCCGCGGCCGATGTTCCCCGCGCCGAACTGGACGGCCTTCATGTCTCGTTCACACTCGCCAGCAGCGCGAACAGGTCGTCCGCGGTCCCGGCCTGCTTCAGGCGAGCGACGTCGTCGTCGTCCGAGAACAGGATGGCGATGCGGGAGAGGATGTCGAGGTGCTCGTCGCCCTTGCCCGCGATGCCGACGACGAACCTGACCGGCTCGCCTCCCCAGTCGATCCCGCCGTCGTAGCGGACGAGCGACAGGGCGGAGGCGAGGATCTCATCCTTCGCCTCGTTCGTGCCGTGCGGGATCGCCAGTTCGTTTCCCATGTAGGTGGACACGGTGCGCTCGCGGTCCTGCATGGCGTCGTAGTACGCGGCGGTGACGGCGCCGGCATCCATGAGGATGCCGGCCGCCTCTCGCATCGCCTCGTCCTGCGTCGCCGTCCCCGTGTGGATGCGCACCCGATCGCGGGTCAGAACGTCGTCGGACATGTGCTTTCCTTCCTAGTCGCCCTCATGGGCGTGCTGCCGGCGGACGAGGTCGACGACCTCGTCGTAGCGCGGCGAGTTCATGAAGTTGTCGACCGAGACGTGGATCGCGCCGGGGACCTTGTCCCGCGCCCGGTCGGTGAGCTGGTTCTGCGTGATGACCAGGTCCTCCGAGCCGTCGAGGTTGGCGATCGCCTTGTTCGTGACGGTGACGCCTTCGACGCCGGCCTTCTTGACCTTGTTGCGCAGGACGCTGGCGCCCATCGCCGACGAGCCCATTCCGGCGTCGCACGCGAAGACGATGCTGTCCACCGTCTTGTCCGTGACGACCGTGCCCGCGGCGATCGCGTCCGCGGCCTCTGCGCCGACCGTGCTCAGCTGCTCGCCCTCGGCTGTCGCGTTGGCGGTGGCGCGCTCGCGGAGCCCGGACAGCGCCGCGGACTGCTTGCCCTTGTTCGCCTCGGTCTGTGCGATCGCGGCGGACAGATCTCCGGCGCCCGCGACCGCGAGATCGCGCTTGCGGGAGCGCAGCAGGAACAGCGACGACAGGAGGAACGACACCGTGGCCGCCAGGACCACCGACAGCAGCACCACGGAGAGGTTTCCGACTCCGGCGGGCGCGGCCGCGATGATGACGGCGATGATCGATCCCGGCGCTGCGGGGAACCGCAGACCGCCGCCGAGGATCGCGTTCGTCGCGACTCCGGTCATGCCGCCGGCGATCACCGACAGGAACAGCATCGGCTTCATCAGCACGTACGGGAAGTAGATCTCGTGGATGCCGCCGAGGAACTGGATGATGATCGCGCCCGGGGCCGAGGCTTTCGCCGCCCCGACGCCGAAGAACGTGAACGCCAGCAGCACGCCGACGCCGGGGCCGGGGTTCGCCTCGATGAGGAACAGGATCGACTTGCCGGCGTGCGCGGCCTGCTGGATCCCGAGCGGCGTGAACACGCCATGGTTGATCGCGTTGTTCAGGAACAGGATCTTCGCCGGCTCCACGATGATCGACAGCAGCGGCAGGAGTCCGAGCGTCACGAGCCACTGCACGGCAGCGCCGAGTCCCTCCGCCACGTAGGTGAAGACCGGTCCGAAGGCGAAGAAGCCCGCGATCGCGAGCAGCATGCCCAGGATGCCGGCGGAGAAGTTGTTCACCAGCATCTCGAAGCCGGGCCTGATCTTGCCGTCCCAGATGCGGTCCATCTGCTTCGTGATCCACGCGGCCAGGGGCCCCATGACCATCGCGCCGAGGAACATCGGGATCGTCGTGCCCACGATGACGCCCATCGTGGCGATCGTCGCCACGACGCCGCCGCGCTCCCCATAGACCATGCGGCCACCGGTGTTCGCGATCAGCAGGGGCAGGAGACACGTGATCATCGAGCCGACGAGGCCCACGTACTGCGGGAAGGTCGACTTGCCATCGGCGCTCAGCGCGAGCGTGGTCATGGCATGACCCCAACCGACCTCGTTCGCGTTGCCGAAGCCGCCCAGCATGTCGGCGACCGGGTGCCACCATCCGAGCCATCCGACGGCGATGAACAGGCTGGTGATGAGGCCCCACGCGATGAAGGCCGCGATGTTCGGCATGATCATGCCGGACAGGAACGTGCCGAACCGCTGGACTGCGACCTGCGCGCGCTTGGCGCCGCCGGTCTGTGTGGAGGCGGGGGCGGGGGGTGACGTCGTCGTCATGGGAATTGCCTCTCTGTTGGTCGCGGCCATCTCGGCAGCGTGGGGTCCTGGCCCCTATCGGGTCGCGGCCGACTCGGCCGCGTGTCGGGCGGATGCCGCGTCCTCGGCGGTGAGGGCGGCCTCGGCGGCGCGTCGGGCGTCGTCGAGCGTGGTGGCGGCGAGGGACGCTCGCACGTCGGCGAGCGCCGTCGGCGCCATGGACAGGCTCGTGGCGCCGAGGCCCACGAGCACGACGGCGAGCAGCGGATCCGCCGCCGCCTCGCCGCAGATGCCGACCGGCTTGCCGGTGCGGCGACCGGCATCCCCGACCTCGCGCACGAGGCGCAGGACGGCGGGATGCCAGGGGTCCTGGAACGCCGCCACCGAGCCGAGCAGGCGGTCGGCGGCGAGCGTGTACTGTGTGAGGTCGTTGGTGCCGATGGAGGCGAAGTCGGCGTGCGCGAGGATGCGGTCTGCGAGGAGGGCGGAGGACGGCACTTCGACCATGACCCCCGCGGTCCGGATGCCGTACTCCCGGGCGATCGAGACGAAGTACTCGGTCTCGGAGACCGTCGAGACCATCGGGGCCATGACCCACAGGTCTGCTCCTCCGCCGGCGGCGCGGGTCGCCGCATCCGCCTCTGCGAGGGCAGTGAGCTGCTCGCGCAGGATGTCTTCGCTGGCGCGCAGTGCGCGCAGGCCCCGAAGCCCGAGCGCAGGGTTCTCCTCGTGCGCATCGTTGAGGAACGCGAGAGGCTTGTCGGCGCCGGCATCCAGCACGCGCACGACCACCTTCTTCCCGGGGAACGCTCCGAGCAGCTTCTCGTACGCGGCGCGCTGCTGTGTGATCGTCGGCGCGGTCTGCTGCCCGAGGAAGAGGAACTCGGTACGGAACAGGCCGACGCCTTCGGCGCCCAGAGCCACCGCCTGTGCCGCGTCGGGGGAGCCGAGGTTCGCAAGCAAGGGGATCGGGGTGCCGTCGGCCAGGGCGCCGAGGGTGAGCGGGGCGGATGCCGCGTCCTCGCGCTCGTCCGCGCGTCGCCGGGCGGCGGCCAGCTCGTCGGCGGTCGGGTCGGTCGTGATGGTGCCGGCAGCGGCGTCGACGATGACGGTCTCACCGTCGCGGAGCTCTCCCGCGGTCGTCGCACCCACCACGGCGACGATCGCCTTCTCCCGTGCGAGGATCGCCGTGTGGGACGTCGGTCCGCCCTGCAGCGTCACGAGGGCGAGCACCTTCTCGAGATCGAGAAGAGCCGTGTCGGCCGGTGCGAGATCGTCTGCGACGAGGACGAACGGATGCCCCGGATCGGGAACGCCGGGAGCTGCGACGCCCCGGAGCCGCGCGATGATGCGCTGCGCCACGTCGTCGAGGTCGGCGGCGCGCTCGCCGAGATATCCGCCGAGAGCCGCAAGCTGATCGCGGAACGAAGCGAAGGCGTCGAAGACCGCCCACTCCGCGGTGGCGCCTGCCGCGAGCCGCGCGTCGACCTCTTCTGCGAGCGCGGGGTCCTCGGCCATCATCGCCTGGGCCTCCAGCACGTCGCGTGCCGTGCCGCCGGCGCGCTCGCCGCGCGCCTCGAGATCGCGGGCGACCGCATCCATCGCCTCTCGTGCCCGCGACGTCTCCTCGGCGAGCGTGAGTGCTGTGGCGTCTTCCGCAGGCGGCGCGAGCGGCGGCATCATCCGGGCGACCGGCCCTTGGGCGACGCCCTGGCCGATGCCGACCCCGCGCAACTGCGTCATCGTGTCACTCCGCATCGTGGTCGGTCGTGAGCAGCTCGCTCAGCGTGTCGAGCACAGCCTCGGCGTCGTCGCCGTCGGCGGTGATCGTGACGTAGTCGCCCTGTTCGGCGCCGAGCGAGATGACCCCGAGGATGCTCGCGGCGTTCACCGGCGCGTTCGCGCCCTTGGCGATCGAGACCGGGATGCCCGCGTCCTTCGCGGCCTGCGCGAAGAGCTTCGCCGGGCGGGCGTGCAGCCCGTGGGACGAGCCGATGCGCACCGTGCGCGCGATCTCAGACATGGTTGTCCTCTCCGTTGAGTGCCTGTTCGACGAGCGCGAGCGTGCGCGTGCCGTCGAGGTCCGTGAAGATGTCGTCGGGCAGCAGCACGGCTCGTGCGCCGCGCGTCGCCGCGCCCGTGCGGATGTCGTCCATCCGGGCGGCGAGGTGGGGGCCGACCAGGACGATGTCGAGGTCTCCGTCGTTCGCGGCCAGCGTGTGCTCGCTTCCCGCGTGCGCGTCGCACGCGATCCCGCTCCGCTCCGCCGCCGAGCGCACACGCTGAGCGACGAACGTGCTGGAGGCGCCGGCACCGCACACCACGAGGATCCTCATCGACCTGCCTTTCCTTCCTCCATGGTGGGTGCGCAGGGCACTCTGGCGGCAGGCAGAGAACCTTCCGCCCCTGCGGAAGGGACGCTGACCACAGGCGCCCGTCGGCACCTGTGCGCGTGGTTGACTTGCCCGCAGAGACTCACCGCGGAGGACGATGTGACGAGAGCGCGACAGGATCGCCTGCTCGGCCTGCTCATGCACGAGGACGACTGGGCGACGGCCGCGGTCCTCGCCGATGCGCTCGGCGTCACGCCCCGCAGCATCCGGTCGTACGTCACGGCGCTGAACACGCGCGATGCGGGCGGACTCGTCGTCGAATCAGGACCGCTCGGGTACCGTGCCGGGCCCGCCGCGACGAGGGCGGGGCGTGCGTCCGTCGAGCGCGGGACGCCCCGCGACCGCCTCCACCGGCTGGTGCGCGGGATGCTCGATTCCCCCGACGGCGTCGACGTGTACGAGATCGCGGACGAGCTGCACGTCTCGAGCGCGACCGTGGACGCCGACCTGATGCGTGTGCGGGGCCTCCTCGGCGGAATCGACCTCGCTCTTGAGCGCTCCGCGTCGCGCGCGCGCCTGCGTGGAGACGAGCTCGCCCGGCGACGACTGCTGTCACGGCTCGCGCACGATGAGATGGATGCGGCGGCATTCGACCTGGACAACGTGCAGCGATCGGTGGGCAGGACGCTGCCGCCGGAGTCGTCCGCCCGCCTGAAGGGGCACCTGGTCGCGGGCCTCGGCGAACTCGGCTACTTCGTCAACGAGTTCGGCATCGTCGATGTCGTCACGCACATCGTGATCGCGGCCGACCGCAACGCGCGAGGTCATCCGCTCCGGATATCGGAGGAGGGGCCGCGCGAGGCGGAGGACATCGCCGCGCTCATCGGGAGCGTCGTCGCTGCCGATCTCGGCGTCGAGCTCGGGACCGGCGACCGGAGGCACCTGGCGATGATCGTGCTGACGCGCGTCGTCGCACCCGGATCGGAGGCGAGGGTCGCGACCGTGCGCTCGCAGCTCGACCCTGCGGTGCTCGACGCGGTGGGCGAGGTCGTCGAGCGCGCCGCATCCGAATTCCTCGTCGACATCGCCCACGACGACTTCATCCTGCGGCTGGCGCTGCACGTGCAGAACCTCGTCCTGCGCGCCCGCGCCGGCGCCCTCTCGCGCAACCCGCTCACCCGCGAACTGAAGGCGTCGCATCCCATGGTCTTCGAGGTGGCGGTCTTCATCGCCAGCGGACTGCGGGATCTGCTCGGGGCTCCCATCGTCGACGACGAGATCGGCTACATCGCCATGCATGTCGGCGGCCGCATCGAACGCAACCGGCAGTCCGAGCGGCTGCTCACCGCGACGATCGTCTGCCCCGGCTACCAGGAGCTCCACGAGCTGCTGCGCTCGAGCATCGACCGCTCGCTCGGACAGGCGATCGAGGTCGTGTGGGTGGAGACCCGCGTCGACCCAGACTGGACGGCGATCGACACC
Source organism: Microbacterium candidum (assembly GCF_030315975.1). Lineage (GTDB taxonomy): Bacteria > Actinomycetota > Actinomycetes > Actinomycetales > Microbacteriaceae > Microbacterium > Microbacterium candidum. Next base: position 164,584 of record NZ_JASXSZ010000004.1, read on the forward strand.
GACCTCGTGCTCACCACCATCGAGCCGCCGGCCCCCTCCGACCGGTTCGTGCGGATCCAGCCCTTCCTGACCGACGCGGACGTCTCACGGGTGCAGACGGCGGCGGGCCGCATCCGCCGTTCGCGTCGGCTCGCGAGGCGACGCACCGATCTGGAGCACTACCTCTCCGCGGACGCCTTCGTGCGCGACCTCGACGGCACAGGCGGGGAAGACGGCGTCATCCGTCGGCTGGGCGCGCTGCTCCTCGCGCAGGGGGTCATCGACGACGACTACGTCGAGCGCACGATCGAACGCGAACGACTGAGCTCCACGGCGTTCACCGACGCGCTCGCGGTTCCGCATGCGCTCGCGATGACGGCGAGGCGCACCTCGATCGCCGTCGGCATCGCCGACCCGTCGATCCCGTGGGGCGACGGGCGGGTCAACGTCGTCGCCCTCGTCGCGTTCTCCGAGACCGACCGGGAGGCGTTCCAGACGGTCTTCGAGCAGTTCGTCGAGGTGTTCTCCGAGCGCGAGAGCGTGCAGCGGATCATCCGTCGCGCCGTCGACTTCCCCTCGTTCCTGGAGGAGCTCGTCGCCGTCATCGACGGTTGACACCTGCGTTCCGTCTCGCTCAACGGTCGTTGAGCGAGTGACGGTCGTTGAGCGAGCGAAGCGAGACGAAACGCAGAAACGAAACGCAGGGGCCAGGTCTGTCCCCGGATGGCTCGGGAACCGTCGGCTCAGCGGAGCTCGTCGAGCAGCGCCGCGACGTCCGCGCGCAGCGTCGCGAGGCGCTCGCGGGCGTCCTCGGCGGTGTCGCCGCGGACATCGAGGTACGCCTTGAGCTTCGGCTCGGTGCCCGAGGGACGCACGACGACGCGCGATCCTCCCGCGAGGAAGAGCCGCACGACGTCCCCCGGAGGGAGGTCGCCCGAGCCTTCGGCGAGGTCGTCGAACTGCTCGACCTCGATGTCTCCGACCGACGAGGGGCGCCGCTCGCGCAGGCCCGCCATGATGCGGCCGATGATCGACAGGTCGTCGACCCGCAGCGAGATCTGGTCGCTCGCGAAGTGACCGAACGTGTCCCCGAACTCCGCGAGGAGGTCGGCCACCGTGCGGCCTTCGCCGCGCGCTGCCGTCACCATGCCGAGGAAGGCGATCGCGGCGGAGACGCCGTCCTTGTCGCGCACGGTGTCGGGGTTGACGAGATACCCGAGCGCCTCCTCGAACCCGAAGCGGATGCCGGGAGCGCGCGAGATCCACTTGAAGCCGGTGAGCGTCGCGTGGAAGTCGAGTCCGTAGTGCCGGGCGACGGCTTCGAGGCCGGGAGAGGACACGAGCGAGCACGCGAGCGAGCCGCCGTCTGCAAGGCGCGCCCCGCGCCATCCGAGGAGGAGTCCCACCTCGTTGCCGGTGAGCCGGCGCCAGCCGCCCTCGACGGACGCATCGGGGATCGCCACCGCGAGCCGGTCGGCATCCGGGTCGTTCGCGATGATGAGCTCCGCGCCGGATTCCCGCGCCGTCTCGTAAGCGAGGTCGAGCGCTCCCGGCTCCTCCGGGTTCGGGAACGCCACTGTCGGGAAGGTGCCGTCAGGCTCGATCTGCGCGGTCACCGTCACGGGCGCCGGGTATCCGGCGCGGTCCACGATCGCCCGGAACGTCTCCCACCCGACACCGTGCATCGCCGTGTAGACCCAGCGGAGGCCGGCGGCTCCGGCCGGAGCCGGGGCGACGGATGCCGTGGCCGCGATGTACGCGTCGACGACCTCCTCCGCTGCGGTCGAGTATCCGACGGAGCGGGGGAGTGCATCCACGGTCGTCGTGGCCGCGATGCGCTCGATGTGCGCCGCGATCTCCGCGTCCGCGGGCGGAACGATCTGTGAACCCTCATCCGCGCCGCCGAGGTACACCTTGTAGCCGTTGTCGTTCGGCGGATTGTGGCTCGCGGTCACCATGACGCCGGCCGCGGCATCCAGCTCGCGCACCGCGAAGGCGAGGACGGGAGTCGGCAGCAGGCGCGGCATGAGAATGGCGCGCAGGCCCGCGCCGGCGAAGATCTCCGCCGAGTCGACCGCGAAGACGTGGGAGTTGCGGCGACCGTCGTAGCCGATGACGACGGTCGGCTCCGCGCCGTGTTCCAGCAGATACGCCGCGAGGCCCGCCGCCGCCTGCGCGACAAGCACACGGTTCATGCGCGCGGACCCGGCGCCGAGCTCGCCGCGCAGTCCCGCCGTGCCGAACTCGAGCCGGCCGTCGAAGCGGCGCGCGAGGTCGGCCGCGGCATCCTCATCGCCGGTCTCGGCGCGCAGGAGGAGCTCTTCGAGCTCGAGGCGGGTCTCCGCGTCCGGATCCTGCGCGAGCCACGCCTGCGCCCGCGCGAGCAGGCCCTCGTCGGCGCTCACAGCTGGCCGATCACCTGCGCGAGAAGCGCCGAGATCACGGGCTCGGCCGTCTGGCCCGCCTCGATGACCTCCTGGTGGCTGAGGGGGGTCGTCTGGATGCCGGCCGCCATATTGGTGATGAGCGAGAAGCCGAGGATCTCCATACCGGCCTGGCGGGCGGCGATCGCCTCGAGCGCCGTCGACATGCCGACGATGTGCCCGCCGATGGTCTTCGCCATCTGGACCTCGGCCGGCGTCTCGTACTGCGGGCCGCGGAACTGGCAGTACACGCCCTCGTCGAGCGTCGGGTCGATGCGACGCGCGAGGTCGCGCAGGCGCATCGAGTAGAGGTCGGTCAGGTCGATGAACGTCGCGCCCTCGAGCGGCGAGTCGCCGGTGAGGTTGATGTGGTCGCTGATGAGGACCGGGCGGCCCGGTGTCCACGTGTGCTTGATGCCCCCGGCGCCGTTCGTGAGCACCATCGTCCTGGCACCGGTCGCGGCGGCCGTGCGGACGCTGTGCACGACGCGGCGGACGCCGTGGCCCTCGTAGTAGTGGGTGCGGGCGCCGATGACGAGGACGTGCTTGCCGCGCGGCGTGCGCACGCTGCGAAGGTTTCCGACGTGTCCCTCGAGTGCGGGCTTGCCGAAGCCGGTGACCTCGGTGGCCGGGATCGTCGCGACGGTCTCGCCGACGAGCTCCGCAGCCTTGCCCCATCCGCTGCCGAGCGTCAGCGCGATGTCGTGGTGGGCGACGCCCGTGAGGCGGGCGATGTCGTCCGCGGCGATCCGGGCGACCTCGAACGGGTCGACCGCCGGGTCGTCGAGCGGGTTGTCGGTGTGATGTGACATGGATCCACTCTAGGGAGCGCCCGCGCGCGACGCGAGAGCGCCCGTGTGCGGGAGACGCGCGCCACAGGGAAGAATGGATGCCATGCCCCTGAGCTTCGAGAGCACCCAGTCCGTCGCCGTCCTCGGCGGCGGGCCCGGCGGTTACGAGGCGGCCCTGGCCGCCGCCCAGCTCGGCGCGGAGGTGACGCTCGTGGAGCGGGCCGGCGTCGGCGGCGCGGCGGTGCTCACCGACGTGGTGCCGTCGAAGTCCCTCATCGCGACGGCCGACGCGGCGGTCGCCATCGCGGAGGCCGCCGACCTCGGCGTGCAGTTCTACGTGAAGGGCGCCGAGAACAAGCCTCTGAAGCCCCAGGTCGCGATCAATCTGGCCGCCGTCAACAAGCGCCTGCTGACGCTCGCGCGCCAGCAGTCCGATGATTGGCGCAGTTCCCTCCTCGAGGCGGGGGTCCGCATCATCACGGGTCACGGCCGGCTCGAGGGCAACCGCGCGGTCGTCGTCTCGACGGGCCCCGGCGGCACCGACTTCGATCGCGTCGAGGCCGACACCCTCGTCGTCTCGGTGGGCGCCGCGCCGCGCCAGCTCGCCTCCGCGCAGCCCGACGGCGAACGCATCCTCACCTGGACGCAGCTGTACGACATGCCGGCCCTCCCCGAGCACCTGATCGTCGTCGGATCAGGCGTCACCGGCGCCGAGTTCGCCGGCGCCTACATGAATCTCGGCGCGAGGGTGACCCTCGTCTCCAGCCGCGACCGCGTCCTGCCGGGAGAGGACGAGGATGCGGCGGCGGTCCTGGAGAAGGTCTTCACGCGCGGCGGGATGCAGGTGCTCTCGAAGTCCCGCGCCGACCGGGTCGAGCGCACCGCCGACGGCGTGCTCGTGACCCTGAGCGACGGACGCACCGTCGAGGGCAGCCACTGCCTCATGGCGGTCGGCTCGATCCCGAACACGAAGGGCATCGGGCTCGAGGATGCGGGCGTCCAGCTCGCCGACTCCGGCCACATCCAGGTCAACCGCGTCGCACGCACCTCGGTGCCGAACATCTACGCGGCGGGCGACTGCACGACGTTCATGCCGCTCGCATCCGTCGCCTCGATGCAGGGCCGCACCGCGGTCTATCACGCGCTCGGCGACACCGTCATCCCGCTCGAGCGCCGCCGCATCGCTGCCAACATCTTCACCGCGCCCGAGATCGCCACGATCGGCTGGCAGGAGAAGGACATCGCCGACGGGCTCATCGACGGCGTCGCGCACAAGCTGCCGCTCGCCGCGAACGCCCGCGCGAAGATGATGGGCATCAAGGACGGCTTCGTCAAGATCATCGCGCACAAGGGGAGCGGCACCGTGATCGGCGGCGTGATCGTCGGGCCGCGCGCCTCCGAGCTCATCTACCCGGTCGCGATCGCGGTCGAACGCCGTCTCACGGTCGACCAGGTCTCACGCGTGTTCACGGTCTTCCCGTCGCTGTCGGGCAGTATCACGGATGCCGTGCGCGCGATGCACCTCGTGGAGCAGGTCCGCGAGGACGACTGAGCTCAGGCGCGGTGGGTGACCGCGCCGTTGAGCATGGTGAGCAGGGGCTCCGCCTGCGCGAGCTCCTCGGGGGAGACGGTCAGCGGGTCGCGGTCGATCACCACGAGATCGGCGGCCGCGCCCGGCGCGAGCACACCGGCCTCCGCGCCCACCGACCGGTGCGCGTGCGTCGTGTAGCCCTCGAGCGCCTGGAGCGCGGTGAGCGCCTGTCCTGCGGCGACCGGAGCCACGTCGGGACGATCCGCGGGGCGGCGCAGCTGCGCATCCGCCATGATCTCCCACGGGTCGAAGCCGACGACCGGCCAGTCGGACCCGAGCGCAAGGGTGGCGCCCGCGGCACGCACGTCGGCGGTGCGCCACGCCCGTCCGGCGCGCTGTGCGCCGAGACGGCGCGACCAGTCGTCCGAGCCGTCTGCGCGGACGTAGTGGGTGCAGTGCGTCGGCTGCATGCTCGCCGCGACCCCGCCCGCGCCGAGGAGTTCGATGACCTCGCCGTCGACCGACTCGATGTGCTCGATGCGGTGCTGCGGCCCCGGCTGGGGGAGGGCGGCGAGGGTCTGTGCGACGAACCGGATGCCGTGCTCGCCGATCGCGTGCGTCGCGGTCGGGATGCCGCGCTCGTGGAACAGCGCGACGCGACCCGCGTAGGCGTCGTGGTCGCTCCAGAACGACGTCGTGCTCTTGCCGAGCGCGTCCGGAGCGTCGAGCCACGCCGTGCCGCCCTCGACGGTGCCGTCGATGAAGAGCTTCACTCCCTCGACGGACCAGCGTCGCCCCGACCTCTCCTGGAGGGTGAGGATGCGCTCCACGTCCGCGTCGTCCGACGTCGGCTCGCACCACGGCGACAGGCGCAGGCGCACCGGCAGCTCGCCGTCCGCCTCGATCGCCTCGAGGAGCTCGAGCGCGTCGTCGGCCTGCAGGTCCATCACATGGGTGGCCGTGATGCCCCGCGCGGCCATGCGGCCGAGGAGATCGCGCAGCTGTTCCACGCGGTCGGCGAACGTGCGCGAGGGGAGAACCGCCTCGACGAGGTCCATGACGGTGAACTCCAGCACATGGCCGGACGGGCGGCCGGTGCCGTCGTCGACGACGGACGATCCGTCGTCGTTCACGAGGGGGGCGTCGATCCCCGCGCGGGCGAGCGCGGCCGCAGACGCGACGGCGGAGTGCGCGTCGAACATCTTGACGTAGGCCGGACGGTCGACTCCGAGGACCTCGTGGAGGAATCCGTTGCCGATCGGCTCGCCCTCGAACGCGTTCGGGTCGAGACCCCAGCCGAGGAACCACTCGGAGTCCGCCTGCTCGTCGCGGCCGCGCTCCAGCGCCGCACGGAGCTCCGCCGGCGTCGTGATGCCGGTGAACGACGTGCCTCGCACCATGTCGAGGCTGAGGATCGGGTGGGTGTGCGCATCCACGAGGCCGGGGATGACCGTCGCGCCCGGGAATTCGAGGATGCGGGTCTCCGGCCCCGCGAGCCGCGCGACCTCCTCGCGCCCGCCGACCGCGAGCACGCGGCCGTCCGAGACGGCGAGGGCGTCGGCATCCTCTCCCGTCATCGTGTGGATGCGGGCGGCCAGGACGATCGATTCCGCGTAGAGGTCGGTCATGTCACTCCGAGAGGTCGAGGGTCGGCGTCGGACGGCGGAAGAAGCGCGTCACGATCAGCAGGATGATGACGCCGACGGCAAGCCACGACAGCCCGATGGCGAACGTCACCGGGGCGAGGCTCGTCCACAGCCACACCGTGAGCGCGAAGCCGACGAGCGGCAGGACGAGGTTCGTCAGCCACGCCGCGCCGCTGCGCTCCTTGCGGTCGAACCAGTAGTGCTTCATGACCGACAGGTTCACGAACGAGAACGCGATGAGGGCGCCGAAGCTGATCATGTTCGACAGCGTCAGGAGGTCGAAGACGATCGCCAGCAGCGACACCACCGACACGATGAGGATCGCGACGACCGGGGTGCCGAACCGCTTGTTCAGGTGGCCGAAGACGGCTCGGGGAAGCACGCCGTCACGGCCCATCGCGAACAGGATGCGGGCCACCGACGCCTGAGAGGTCAGCGCAGAGCCGAGACCGCCGGCGATGAAGCCCGCGATGAAGAGGACGGAGAGCCACTGGCCGCCGACAGCGGCGACGACCTCGACGCTTGCGGTGTCGGCGGAATGGAAGGTGTTCGACGGGAACGCGATCTGCGCCACGAACGAGATGAGGATGAAGATCAGGCCCGCCGCGATCGTCACGATCATGATGGCGCGCGGCACCGAGCGCTTCGCATCCTTCGCCTCTTCGGACAGGGTCGAGACCGAGTCGAATCCGAGGAACGACAGGCAGAGGATGGCTGCTCCCTGGAACAGCGAGCCGAAGCCCTGCACCGAGCCGTCGCCGCGGAACGGCAGGAGCGGGTCGACGCCGTGGCCCGTGGCCGTCGCGATGCCCATCGCGACGAAGATCACGATGAAGACCGTCTGCATCAGGATGATGACGAAGTTGGCGCGGGCGACGGAGATGATGCCGATGATGTTCAGCACTGTGACGACGAGGATCGCGAGGACGATCCAGATCCAGTTCGCGACGGCGGGGAACGCGTTGTTGAGGTACAGCCCGAGGATCAGGTAGTTGATCATCGGGAGGAACAGGTAGTCGAGCAGCAGCGCCCAGCCTGCGAGGAAGCCGACAGCCCCGCCGAAGCTCTGCTGCGTGTAGATGTACGCCGATCCGGAGTACGGGTAGGCGACCGACATCCGCGCGTACGACCGCGCGGTGAAGATCATCGCGACGAGCGTGATGATGTACGAGTCGACCAGGCGCCCGCCGGTCAGCTGCGTCACGATGCCGTACGTCGTGAAGACGGTGAGCGGCACCATGTAGACGAGTCCGAAGAGCACGAGGGACGGCACGCCGAGGACGCGCTTGAAGCGGCCCTCCGTCACGCGTGCGGTGGCCTCGGTCGGGCTGACCAGAGGATCGGGGGCTGCATTCGCTGACACGGGAACTCCTGTTGTTCGGGGATGCGTCTTCGCATCGCGCGACGGCGTCGTCGGGGAGGGGGCACAGCGCTCTCGGGAGGCGCGGCTGCCGTTCGGTATGCCGTCTATTGTGCAATATCGTTACAGCACATGCAAGCAGAGCTTTTCGGATCGCCTGCGGCGGCGATCAGACCCGGGCCAGCGGCCCGGCCGTCGACTGCCTGCGCCGGAGGGTGAGCGGCACCTCGTCGCTCACGAACCGCGGTGCCTCGCCGGCGGAGTCCGCATCGAGCACCTCCACGAGCGCCCGGACGCAGCGTCGACCGAATTCGCGCGGGTGCAGGTCGATCGCCGTGATCGACGGCTGGGTGAACTCGAGCAGGTCCGAGTCGACCGCGGCGGCCACGAGGAGATCGGTTCCGACGCGCCGGCCGAGCCGCTCCGCGCTCGTGACGACGCTCAGGACGGTGCCGTCGGTGGTCGTGACGACCGCGTCCACCGTCTCGTCTCCGGCGAGGAGGCCCTCGACGCTCCGATGGATGTCCTCCGGCGCGACGGGATGCGGCGTGGTCGCCATGCGCGGCGGCACGCCGTGCGCCTCGCACCACTCCTCGAACGCCCGCCGCACCGTCTGCGCCCACTCCATGCCGACGTCGGGCGTCAGCAGGGCCGGGCTCCGGCTGCCGCGCTCGGCGAGATGGTCCATCAGGTCGGCGACGGCGTGTGCGTGATCGCTCCAGACCTCGCCGCGCGGGGTCGGGAGTCCGGGCGGAACGGGCTCCCCGGTGATGACCGGGAGCCTGCCCGCGAGGATCGCACGGGCGGATTCGTCGTCGGCGACCGGGTCGAGCAGGATGACGCCGTCGGCGTGCAGCCGATCGAGCTGAGAGTGCGGCGCATCCGCCGTCAGCATCGAGACGATGAGCCCCGCGCGGTCGGCCTCCTCGACGACTCCGAAGGTCGCCTCCATGTAGTACGACATCGTGGTCGTCGCCTGCGGCAGGGCGAGTGCGATCATGCCCGTGCGCGCTCCGCGCAGGCTCCGCGCGAGCGTGTTGGGCTGATAGCCGATCTCGCGAGCGACCTCGTGGACGCGGCGGCGCGTCTCCTCCGACACCCGCCCGCGGCCGGTGATCGCGAACGACACCGTCGATCGGGAGATCCCGAGCCGCTCGGCGATGTCCTGGAGGGTCGCCGCCCGGTCGGTACGCATGATGCGAACCTACCGCGCCGCCGCCGGCCCGGGCGTCGTCAGCTGATGGTGAGGAGCTGGTGCCCGGCCGAGACGGTGGTGCCGGGGTCGGCGTTGATCGCGCCGACGACGCCGTCCTTGTGGGCCTGGATGGGCTGCTCCATCTTCATCGCCTCGAGCACCACGACGAGGTCGCCCTTGACGACCTCCTGGCCCTCGGAGACGGCCACCTTCACGATCGTCGCCTGCATCGGGGCCTTCACGGCGTCGCCGGACGCGCCCGCGACGACCGTGTGCGCGTGCGAGCGGCGCGACGGCGGGACTGCCGCGGGACGGCCGCCGGTCGCGGCGACGGGCGCCATGATCCGGTCGGGGAGGCTCACCTCGAGGCGCTTGCCGGAGACCTCGACGACGACGGTGTGACGCGTCTCGGTGGCGTGCGGGCCGTCGAGCTCGCCGTCCCATGCCGGGATGTCGTTGACGAACTCGGTCTCGATCCAGCGCGTGTACACGCCGAAGTGCCCGTCCTCCGCAGTGAACGCGGGGTCGCGCACCACCTTGCGGTGGAACGGCAGGACCGTGGGCAGACCGCCGACCTCGAACTCGTCGAGCGCCCGGCGCGAGCGCTCCAGCGCCTCCGCGCGGTCGCGGCCCGTGATGATGATCTTGCCGAGCAGCGAGTCGAATGCGCCGCCGACGACGTCGCCTGCGGTGACGCCGGAGTCGAGGCGCACGCCGGGTCCGCCGAAGGTCTTGAAGACCTTCACCGGGCCGGGCTGGGGGAGGAATCCGCGGCCCGGGTCCTCGCCGTTGATACGGAACTCGATCGAGTGGCCCTGCGGCTCCGGGTCGGCGTAGTCGAGGACGCCGCCCTCGGCGAGACGGAACTGCTCGCGCACGAGGTCGATGCCGGTGACCTCCTCGGACACGGGATGCTCGACCTGGAGGCGCGTGTTCACCTCGAGGAAGGAGATGGTGCCGTCGGCGCCGATGAGGAACTCGCACGTGCCCGCGCCGACGTAGCCGACCTCGCGGAGGATCGCCTTCGAGGCGTCGTACAGCGTCTTGTTCTGCTCGGCCGAGAGGAACGGCGCGGGCGCCTCCTCGACGAGCTTCTGGTGGCGGCGCTGCAGCGAGCAGTCGCGCGTCGAGATGACGACGACGTTGCCCTCGGCGTCCGCAAGGCACTGCGTCTCGACGTGACGCGGCTTGTCGAGGTACTTCTCGACGAAGCACTCGCCGCGGCCGAAGGCTGTGATCGCCTCGCGGGTCGCGGACTCGAAGAGCTCCGGGACCTCTTCGATCGTGCGGGCGACCTTGAGGCCGCGCCCGCCGCCGCCATAGGCGGCCTTGATCGCGATGGGGAGTCCGACCTGCTCGGCGAAGGCGACGACCTCGTCGGCGCCGTCGACCGGACCGGGGGTGCCGGGTGCGAGGGGGGCGCCGACCTTCTCGGCGACGTGGCGCGCGGTGACCTTGTCGCCGAGCGCCTCGATGGCCTCGGGCGACGGGCCGATCCAGACGAGCCCCGCCGCGATGACTGCGCGTGCGAAGTCGGCGTTCTCGGCGAGGAACCCGTATCCGGGGTGCACGGCGTCGGCGCCGGACCGACGGGCGATGCCGAGGATCTTCTCGATCGACAGGTAGGTCTCGGCGCTCGTGGCGCCCTCGAGCGCAAAGGCCTCGTCGGCGAGGCGGGCGTGCATCGCGTCGCGGTCCTGGTCGGCGTAGACGGCGACCGAGACCTTCCCCGAGTCGCGGGCTGCGCGGATGACACGGACGGCGATCTCGCCGCGGTTGGCAACGAGAACCTTGGCGATCTGAGGCATGGATGTCAGCCTACCGACGCGGGTGGGGCCGGTTTTGAGTGACTTCCACAAGAATCACTCGCGAACGTGTGCGGTTGTCTACGAAGCGTTCCACAGGCTCGGCCACGCGACGCCGAGCTCTCCGACGAGGCGCCGGATCGTGGAGAGCGACATGCCGACGACCGTCGACGGATCGCCGTCGACGCGCTCGATGAACGGCCCGCCGAGGCTGTCGATCGTGAACGCCCCGGCGACGTGGAGGGGTTCGCCCGTGGCGACGTACGCGTCGATCTCGGCGTCCGTCATGTCGGCGGCGAAGGAGACGGATGCCTCGGCGACCGCGTGCGCCTCGACGGGCTCCGCGTCCGCCGACAGCAGGAACACGCTGTGCCCTGAGTGCAGCACGCCCGTCCTGCCCCTCATCGCGTGCCAGCGGGCCGTCGCGACCTCGGGGGTGTGGGGCTTGCCGAGCACGGTGCCGTCGATCTCGAACATCGAGTCGCCGCCGATGACGACGCCGGTGAAGCCGTCGGCCGCCGCGCGTGCCGCGACATCCGCCGCCTTGCGTCGGGCGAGCAGCAGCACGTGTTCCGCAGGAGAGAGACGGCCCTCCACCCTCTCGACGGCGGCGATCACCTCGTCCTCGTCCACGTCCGGTGCGAGGGTCTCGGGCTCGATGCCGGCCTGCCGCAGCAGCATGAGACGGGCGGGCGAGGTCGAGGCCAGGAGCACGCGCATGACGTCCACGGTAACGGGTGTGGGATGCTCGAACACATGGTTTCCGCGGGGGATGCAGGCGATGAGCTCGAGCTCGACATCGAGGGCGTCGCGCACGGCGGGGTCTTCGTCGCGCGCCACGGTGCGGACGCTGAATCGCGCGGCCGTGTCGTGTTCGTCCCCGACGTCATCCCCGGCGAGCGCGTGCGCGTGCGGGTCACGCAGGGCGGCACGAAGTCCTTCTGGCGCGCCGAGGCCCTGGAGGTCCTGGATGCCTCGCCGCACCGTCGCCCGCACGTCTGGCCGCAGGCCGATATCGGCGTCGCGCCCGCGCACCGTCCGGGCGGCGCCGACTTCGGGCACATCGAGCTCGACCACCAGCGCGAGCTGAAGGGCCGCGTGATCGCCGACGCGATGCAGCGCATGGCCGGGCTCGACCTCCCGACGATCGCGGTCGCAGCGGCGGGCCCCGACGAGACGCCCGACGGCACCGGGTGGCGCACGCGCGTCAGCCTGCACGTGGACGACGCCGGCCGCATCGGCCCCTACGCCGCGCGCAGCCACGACATCGTCGAGGTCCCCGACCTTCCTCTCGCGACCCCCGCCGTCGCGCGGGCTGCGACGCGCCTCGCGTCCGGCAAGGCAGGGCGGATCGACCTCGTGCAGCCTGCGGACGGACGCGTACGCATCCTCAGTCGCCCGGCCGACGCCCGGAACCGGAGCGTGCACGGCCGGCACCTCGCGCACCTGAAGCCGGAGACGATCGTCGAGCGCGTCGGAGACCGCGAGTTCCGGCTGGATGCGGGCGGCTTCTGGCAGGTGCACCGGCTCGCCGCCACAGCCCTCACCGACGCCGTGCGCGCGGGCGTCGCCGGAGCGGGCGGAGTGGACCCGGATGCCGCGCACCTCGACCTGTATGGGGGAGTGGGCCTGTTCGCGGCCGCGATCGCCGAGGCCGGCGGGCCGCGCACACGCGTCACCTCGGTCGAGGCGGATGCCGCCGCCACAGAGTACGCGGGCGACAACCTCGCCGAGTGGGTCGGCGCCCGCGCCGAGACCGGACGCGTCGACCGATGGATCGGGGCACTCGCCGCATCCGCGTCCGCAGCGGAGCGTTCCCGGCTCTCCGCAGGCGTCACGCTGCTCGACCCGCCGCGCGCCGGCGCCGGACGCGAAGTCGTCGACGCGATCGCGTCGCTGGCACCCGCATCCGTCGTCTACGTCGCGTGCGACCCGGTCGCCCTCGCGCGCGACCTCGCGACGTTCCGCGGCCACGGCTACGGACCGGTGTCGCTCACGGCACTCGATCTCTTCCCGAACTCGCACCACGTCGAGACCGTCGCCGTCCTCCGCCGGGTGTGACTGGTTAGGCTGAGCCTCATGACGCGGGTGGCCCTGATCGACGACCACGAGTCGGTGCGACTCGGACTGGAAGCGGCGAGCGCCCGCACCGACGACCTCGACGCCGTCTTCTCCGGCAGCACCGTGACCGCGTACCTCGACTGGCGGCGCTTCAGCGCGGCGCGGCCCGCGGACGTCGTCGTGCTCGACCTCACGCTCGGCGACGGCACCACCATCAGCGAGAACGTGCGCCGGCTGACGTCCGACGGGTCGAGCGTCATCATCCACTCCGTCGCCGACCGGCCCGAGGCCGTGCGCGAGGCGCTCGCGGCGGGCGCCGCGGGCGTCATCAGCAAGGCGTCGCCCACCGAGGATGTGATCGCCGCCATCCGCACCGTCGCGCGGGGCGAGCTGCTCGACAACGTCGAGTGGGCGAGTGCGGTGGAGGGCGACCGCGCCTTCGCCGACGCGCAGCTCTCCCAGCGGGAGCGCGAGGTCCTCCGCCTCTACGCCGCAGGACTGCCGCTGAAGGTCGTCGCCGACCGCCTCGGAATCGCCTACTCCACCGCGAAGGAGAACATCACGCGGGTGCGCATGAAGTACCTGGATGTCGGCCGCACCGCCCGGACGAAGGTCGACCTCCTGCGCCGCGCGATGGAGGACGGCATCCTGGACGGCGCAGAGGACGCCGATGACGGCTGACGCGGTCGCGACGCGTCGTCGCGCACGCTCGTTCGGATCGTTCACGCGCACGCGCGTCGAGCGCATCCTCCAGATCGCGATCGCCTTCGGCTGCATCGCGCTGGGGTCGCAGGCGTTCTTCGCGGCGCTCGGTGTCGCCGAGGAGGGTGCGCGGTGGCACATCCCGCTGACGGCTGCGACCTTCGCCAGCCTCCTCGCGGCGATCGTCGCCGCGCTCGCCGGGCGTGCGGTGCGCGTGTTCACCGGACTGTTCCCCGTCGTCTACGTCGCAGTGCTCGTGCTGTGGCCGTTCGCGGCCGGCGGTTCGCATCCGGAGCCGACGGGACCTTCCCCGTGGATCTTCTACCTCATCAACGTCGCGACGGTCGTGACGATCCTCGCCTACCCGCTCTGGCTGCAGATCGTCGCGACGGTCCTCATCCCGCTCCTCTACGGATTCGTGCGGCTGCTGCAGACCGGCTTCGGGCAGGACTTCCTGATCTACGTGATCCTGGACGTGTCCTTCGCCCTCATCCTCGGCGGCATCCTCGTCGCCCTGGGCTGGGTGTTCCGGGCGGTGGCGGACGATGTGGATGCGGCCCGCGCCCGCGCCGTCGAGTCCTACGCCGCGGCCGCAGCGACCGATGCGACGGAGCAGGAGCGCGTGTCGGTCGCGGCCCTGATGCACGACAGCGTCCTGGCCGCGCTCCTCGCGATCTCCCGCGCGACCTCCGCCCGTGAGCAGGCGCTGGCGGTCGCCATGGCGCGGGAGGCGCTCACGCGGCTCGCGAACGCCGAGCGCGACGCGGAGATCGGCAGTGACGCCCCCATCCCGATGGAGGCGTTCGCGGATGCGGTGGAGAACGCGGGACTGGAGTTCGGGGTCGCGCCGCCGACGAGAAGGCACATCGCCGAGGATGCCGGCACGATCCCGGAGAGCGTGGCGCGCGCCCTCGTGCTCGCCGCCACGCAGGCGATCGCCAACTCCATCCAGCACGCGGACGGCCATGGGCTCCACCTCGAGGTCGATGTATCGCGTGCGTCGCCTCGCGTCACGGTGCTGATCGCGGACACCGGGCCCGGATTCGATGCGGATGCAGTGCCCGACGACCGGCTCGGGATCCGCGCCTCCATCAACGCCCGCGTCGCGGCCGTCGGCGGGCGCACGCGCATCCAGAGCGGCTCGGACGGCACGCGCGTCGTCCTCGAGTGGGACATGCAGCCGGGAGGTGAGCAGGCGTGAACTTCAGCGTCCGGCACGTCCTCATCGGTCTTGCCGTCGCCTTCACGGCGTACCTGTCCGCACGCGGACTGTGGTGGGCCCCCGGATCCGTGGACCACCCGATCGGGATGGTCGCCTCCCTCATCGCGTACCTCGTGACGACCTGGCTGTGCCTCCTCGTCGAACCGCGGGGGCGCCCGCAGACGAGGGACGATGTGCCTCTGACGGCGGGGTCGCGGGGGCCGGTCCCTCTGCCGACGTGGGCCGCGGGGCTCGCGGTCGTGCTCGCCGCGTACCTGCCGACGGCCCTCACCCTGTCGGCAGGCGCCGCCTCCACCCATGCCCCGTACGTGACGTGGTACGTCGGAGGAATCGGCGCGCTCATGACGATCGTGATGGTCCGCCGTCGTACATGGTGGGCATGGGCGGGCACCGCCGTGCTCGCCGTCGTGTCCTCCGTGTGGCTCGGGCCGAAGGACGCTCTCGCCCTCGGGCTCGTCGGCTCGGTCGTGTGGGTCGGTGTCGCGCAGCTGCTGATGCGCTCCTTCGATCGCGCGGCCCGCGACACCACTCAGCTCCAGGAGCTGCAGGCCGCCGCGTCGTCCTGGCAGGCCGCGCAGGCCGGCCGCCGGCGGGAACGCCGGGTGCAGGTCCAGCGCGCGCTCACGATCGCGGGGCCGGTGCTCACGAGGGCCATCGAGGTCGGCGGGGCATTCGGGGCGGAGGATCGCGCCGAGGCGGCGATCGCCGAGGGTCGCCTGCGCGACGAGCTGCGCGGCGGACGCCTGCTCGATGATGCGGTCCGCAGCGCCCTTGACGGCGCCAGGCGGCGGGGCGCTGTCGTCACCGTCTACGACGAGGGCGGGCTCGACGACCTGTCGGAGTCCGCGCTCGCGATCGTGCGACGCCAGCTCGCGGATGCCGTCGGCAGTGCTCAGTCGGGGCGTCTGTTCGTGCGCACGTCCGCAGACACGCAGATCGCGGTCACCGTCGTCGGCAGGTCCGCCGGAGAGGGCGGCCACGGCGAGGAGGAGACCGTCGACCTGTGGCGCGAGATCGCCCGGCCGTTCTGACGCGATCGCGCGCCGTCCGACGCGGGCGACCACGAGGTCCGACGCACGGTAGGGCGAATCACGATCCGGCGCACAGCATGCGCCCCGGTCCCCGAGCCCGTCGAGGGGGAGAAGAGGCGAGGGGCGGCGAAGCCGCCCGCCCCTCGCCTTGCGCAGACGGTTACCCGAAAACCGTCTGCAAGGGGCCGAATCCTGTGCTCGTCAAACCCTGTCCGAGCAGGTCGGCCGAACGCGAAAGCGTTCCAGCTCCACTATTCTGACAAACACGCCAGCCCGGCGTCTGTAGGTATTTTGGGGGACAAATATTCGGGCTCAGCGGGCCCAGAGATTCCAGCCGCGTTCGCGCTGCAACGGTGCCCGGAGTCCGCGCGTCGAAAGGTCCCACGCGGTGCGCCGGGGGGCGTTGCCGGCGACGGCGTCTTCGGTCTCCGTCGAATACGCCTCGCTGACGACGGCGATGAGGGCGGCGAGCTCTTCGTCGCTCGGCCGGCCGTGGAGCACGTCGATGCCCAGCGGCTTGTCATCCCCCCCGGTCATAGCGGGATGTTACCGTGCTTCTTCGCGGGCAGGCTGGCGCGCTTCCCGCGAAGGGCGCGCAGCGCCTTGGCGATCGAGACGCGCGTGTGCGCGGGCTCGATGATGCCGTCGAGCTCGCCGCGCTCGGCCGCGAGGAACGGGGATGCCACGTTGTACGTGTACTCGTTCGCCAGCCGCGTGCGCACGGCGGCGATGTCCTCGCCCGCCTCCTCGGCGCGCTTGAGCTCGCCGCGGTAGAGGATGTTGACGGCGCCCTGCCCGCCCATCACCGCGATCTCCGCGGTCGGCCACGCGAGGTTGACGTCGGCGCCGAGCTGCTTCGAGCCCATGACGATGTACGCGCCGCCGTAGGCCTTGCGGAGGATGACGGTCACGAGCGGCACGGTCGCCTCCGCGTACGCGTACAGCAGCTTCGCGCCGCGGCGGATGACGCCGGTCCACTCCTGGTCGGTGCCGGGGAGGTAGCCCGGGACGTCCACGAGGGTCACGATCGGGACCGAGAACGCGTCGCAGAACCGCACGAAGCGGCTCGCCTTCTCGCCGGCCTCGATGTTCAGCGTGCCGGCCATCTGCGACGGCTGGTTGGCGATGATGCCCACGGTCCGGCCCTCGATGCGCCCGAAGCCGATGACGATGTTCGGGGCGAACAGCGGCTGCACCTCGAGGAAGTCGCCCGCATCCACGATGTGCGCGATCACCTGGTGCATGTCGTACGGCTGGTTGGGCGAGTCGGGGATGACGGTGTTCAGGAACTGGTCGGCATCCGTCGTCT
This sequence comes from Microbacterium candidum, assembly GCF_030315975.1. Taxonomy (GTDB): domain Bacteria; phylum Actinomycetota; class Actinomycetes; order Actinomycetales; family Microbacteriaceae; genus Microbacterium; species Microbacterium candidum. The sequence goes on from NZ_JASXSZ010000004.1 coordinate 181,639, forward strand.
CCCACTCGAAGTCCGACTCGTAATAGGGGAGCTCGGCCATGTTGTTGTCCGGCAGGAAGCCGAGGAGGCTGCGGACGTAGTCGATCGCGTCGTCCTCGTCATCGGCCAGGTAGTGCGCGACGCCCGAGCGGGTGTTGTGCGTGTGCGCGCCGCCCAGCTCTTCCATCCCGACGTCCTCGCCGGTGACGGTCTTGATGACGTCGGGGCCGGTGACGAACATCTGGCTCGTCTTGTCGACCATGACGACGAAGTCGGTGAGGGCGGGGGAGTACACGGCGCCGCCGGCTGCCGGGCCCATGATGATCGAGATCTGCGGGATGACGCCGGAGGCCGCGGTGTTCAGGCGGAAGATCTCGCCGTACTTGCCGAGCGCGACCACACCCTCCTGGATGCGGGCGCCACCGGAGTCCAGCATGCCGATGCAGGGCATGCCGTTGCGCATCGCGAACTCCATGACCTTGATGATCTTGTCGCCGGCCACCTCCCCGAGCGATCCGCCGAAGGTCGAGAAGTCCTGTGCGTACACCGCGACGGTGCGTCCGTTGATCGTGCCGATGCCCGTGACGACGGAGTCGCCGTACGGTCGCGACCGGTCCATGCCGAACGCCGTCGTGCGGTGGCGCACGTACTCGTCGAGCTCCGTGAAGGACCCGCGGTCCACGAGCAGCTCGATGCGCTCGCGGGCGGTCAGCTTGCCCTTCGCATGCTGCTTCTCGAGGGCGTTCTTCTCGGGATGGACGACGGCTTCCTGAAAGCGCTGACGCAGGTCGGCGATCTTGCCGGCGGTCGTCGAGAGGTCGAGCTGATCGGTCACCGTTCCACACTAGCGAGCGGCGCCCCGCGACGGTTGGAGGGTGCACACAAGGCCTCGCGTCGTCCACTGTGCGCAGTCTCCTGGGGCTATCGTGGCGACATGGAGGATCTTCCCCGTTCGCGCGCTGCATCCACCCGCCTCGACGTCGTCGCCCAGACGGGCTCTACGAACGCCGATCTCGTCGCCGCGGTGGTCGCCCATCCGACCGCCTGGCCGCACATGTCCGTCCTCGTCACGGACGATCAGCGGTCGGGCCGCGGCCGGCTCGACCGAACGTGGGTGACGCCGCCCGGCGCGGCCCTCGCCGTCTCGGTGCTCCTCGACGTCTCCCGGATCCCGCTGTCCTCGCGCGGATGGGTGCCGCTCGTCGCCGGAGCGGCCATGGCGCGCGCCGTCGGCGCGATGCTGACCGGCACGACGCACACCGCAGGCTTGAAATGGCCGAACGACGTGCTCGTCGACGGCGCGAAGATCTGCGGCATCCTCGCCGAGGGCGTTCCCGGAAGCGGCGACCTGGTGGTGGTGGGCTCGGGCGTGAACACGCACATGACGAGCGACGACCTCCCCGTCCGCACGGCGACGTCGTTCGCAGCGCTCGGGGTCGCGGTCGACGAGGACGCACTCCTGTCCACCTACCTCCACGCGCTGTCGGAGCAGATCGCTGCACTCACCGAAGCGCGCGGGGATGCGGTCGCGGCCGGGCTCCGCGGCGAGGTCGAAGTCCTCTGCGTCACACTCGGCCGCGAGGTGCGCGTGCTCCTGCCCGACGGGTCGGAGGTGCGGGGCATCGCCCGCCGGCTCGCGGGCGACGGATCTCTCGTGATCGAGCCCCTCGTCGGACAGGAGATGGTCATCGCCGCGGGGGACATCGTCCACCTGCGCTGATCACGCGTATTGTGTGATCCCGCCTCCGGATGCCCGGTGGCGCACGTGCCCGGTGTCATGATGGTGACGTGACGCAGGGGAGCATCGGGGGGCGCCCGCTGACACCGGCGCCGGGGATCCCGACGCCGGAGCTCCGCGTCGCCCGTTTCCGCGGTCATGCCCGTCGGCTCACGTGGTGCGCGCTCGTGCTGATCGTGACGGCGGGTGCGGTCGGCTACTTCTACGGGAACCTCCGCACGCCGTTCACGAACTGGATGCTGCTGGCCGCAGGCGGCGCCATCGTGCTGCTGCTCGTCATCCTGCCGTTCCTGTCGTGGTGGGGGCGGGTCTACACGATCACCACACGTCGCGTCATCGTGCGAGGCGGTTTCGGCGGCCACCCGCGCGAGTTCATGCACGTGCAGGGCTACACGATCCAGATGCGCCGCGGCCCGCTGCAGCGGATGTGGGGCGCCGGCACCCTCACCCTGCGCAACGGCATCGACGAACCGCTGCGGCTCGTCGACATCCCGAGCGTCGTGCTCGTCCATGAGGTCCTCGTCGACCAGGTCGAGGTGAGCCAGATCCTCGCGCACCGCGAGCTCCCGCTGCCCGGGATGAACACCGCCGACATCCCCCCCCGCCCGCCGCGCCCGGTGTAGTCCGTCTGGGACGGCGCCCGACTGGCGCGCCCGCTGTCGCGGGTGCGCGAGAATAGCGGGGTCGAGAGGAGCGGGATGGCCCTGCGAGTCGGAGTGGTCGGCGGCGGACAGCTGGCGCGGATGATGATCGCCCCGGCGGTCGAACTCGGGGTCGAGCTGCGCGTGCTCGCCGAAGAGGAGGGGATGTCCGCATCCCTTGCGGCATCCGCGGTGGGCGACTACCGCGATGCGGAGACCATCCTCGCGTTCGCCCGCGACGTGGATGTCGTGACGTTCGACCACGAGCACGTCCCGCAGGACGTGCTGCACGCGCTCGTCGACGCGGGCGTCGCCGTGCACCCCGGCCCCGACGCGCTCCAGTACGCGCAGGACAAGCTCGCGATGCGCGCCAAGCTCGACGAACTCGGGATGCCGCAGCCGGACTGGGCGTCGGTCTCCGACGAGGCATCCCTGCAGGCGTTCATCGACGACCACGGTGGGCGGGCGGTCGTGAAGACCCCGCGCGGCGGCTACGACGGCAAGGGCGTGCGCGTCGTCTCGGCAGCGTCCGAGGCCGCGGACTGGCTCGCCGACGGCGGACCGCTCCTCGCGGAGCAGCTCGTCGACTTCACGCGCGAGCTCGCTCAGCAGGTCGCCCGCCGCCCGTCGGGCGACGTCGTCGCCTACCCGGTCGTCGAGACCGTGCAGCGCGACGGAGTGTGCGCCGAGGTCATCGCACCCGCCCCGCACGCCCCCGAGCGCCTCGCCGAGATCGCCGCGCAGGTCGGCGTCGCGATCGCAGAGGGGCTCGGCGTCACCGGGATGCTCGCCGTCGAGCTCTTCGAGACGACCGACCAGCGCATCCTCGTCAACGAGCTCGCGATGCGCCCGCACAACTCGGGGCACTGGACGCAGGACGGCGCGTGGACGAGCCAGTTCGAGCAGCACCTGCGGGCCGTCCTCGATCTGCCCCTCGGCGATCCCTCGCCGCGTGCGGCGTGGTCGGTGATGGTGAACATCCTCGGGGGCCCCGCATCCGACTCCCTCGACGCGCGGTTCGCGGCGGCGATGGCCGACCACCCGGACGCGAAGATCCACACGTACGGGAAGGCGCCCCGGCCCGGCCGCAAGGTCGGACACGTGAACGTCACGGGGGACGACCTGGATGACGTGACCTACGACGCCCGTTCGGCGGCATCCCACTTCCTCGACTGACCGGCACAGGGCCCGAACCCGTCGAGGTCCCGAGCCTGTCGAGGGGTCGTACCGTCCGGTCCCCGAGCTTGGGCCCACGTGCCCGGAGGCTCCGTGCGGCGCGCCAGCGCCGTGTGGAGTGGGCGTGGGGAGCGAGGGGCCGACCCGGGTCGCGCCGTTGCGCGGAACTCGCAGGCAAGCGGCCTAGCCTGGAACGGTGACCGAGCCGCTGCATTCGTCCACGTCCCCCCTCGTCGGCGTCGTGATGGGTTCCGACTCCGACTGGCGCGTGATGGGCGACGCCTCCGCCGTGCTGTCCGAGTTCGGCATCGCGCACGAGGTCGAGGTCGTCTCGGCCCACCGCACACCGGACAAGCTCGTCCGATACGGGCGCGAAGCGCGCGCCCGCGGCCTCAAGGTGATCATCGCGGGAGCCGGCGGCGCCGCGCACCTGCCGGGCATGCTGGCATCCGTCACGGCGCTCCCGGTCGTCGGGGTGCCCGTCCCGCTCGCGCTCCTGGACGGCATGGACTCGCTCCTGTCCATCGTGCAGATGCCTGCCGGCATCCCGGTCGCGACCGTCTCGATCGGCGGGGCGAAGAACGCAGGACTGCTCGCCGCGCGCATCATCGGGACGGAGGATCCGGCGGTCGCCGACGCCGTCGAGAAGTACGCGCGCGACCTCGAGGCGCAGGTCGAGGAGAAGAACCTCCGGCTGAAGGCGTCGCTATGAGCAGTGCTGTAGGGGGTGCTGCGGGAGGCCTCGTCGAAGAGCGGCCGCTCCGCTATCCCGACGCCTCGTCCCCGGAGGTCATGGAGAACCGCGGCTGGTGGCTCGTCGGCATGAACTTCCTCCTGCCCGGCTCGGCGCAGGTGCTGGCCGGCAACCGGAGGCTCGGACGGTTCGGCATCGCGGCGACGCTCGCGCTGTGGGTGCTCGCGATCGTCGGCGTCATCGCGGCGCTGCTGTGGCGCACTGCCCTCGTGACCCTGCTGACGAACACGTTCTTCCTGCTGTTCCTCGAAGCGCTGATCATCGGGTACATCGTGCTGTGGGTGATCCTCACGATCGACACGCTGCGGCTCGTGCGGTTCGTCAAGGTCCGCGGATGGGCGCGGGTCGGCATCCCGATCCTCGCGATCTCCCTGCTCGTCGCGAGCGGTGCGGTGGCGGGCAAGGGCGCGGTCATCGCCGACTCCGCCCGCGGGGCCATCGGCACGATCTTCGCCGCCAGCGGACCTTCCGAGCCCCCGAGCGACGGCTACTACAACATCCTCCTTCTCGGCGGGGACGACGGTCAGGGCCGCGACTCTATGCGGTTCGACAGCATCTCGGTGGTCTCGATCAACGCAGACACGGGGCAGATCGCGCGCACCGGCGTCCCGCGAGACCTCGCCGGCTTCCCGTTCGTCGACGGCAGCCCGATGCGCACGCTCTATCCCACGGTGCACAAGGGCCACAGCGACGCCAAGTGCGGCTGGGGCGGCGGGATCAACCAGCTCAACACCGAGGTGGGAGTCTGCAAGCACGGTTCGTCGCTGTATCCGGATGCTGTCAGCCAGGGCTCCACGCCATCGATCGAGGCGACGCGCGACGCCGTCGAAGGGATCACGGGGCTGAAGATCCAGTACTACCTGCTGATGAACTACGGCGGGTTCGCGCAGCTCGTCGACGCTCTGGGAGGCGTCGACATCACCGTCACGCAGCGTCTGCCCGAGGGCGGCCCGTCCTACGACGGCGAGCCCGTGCAGAAGTGGGCGACGGGATGGATCGAGCCCGGCAAGCAGCACATGGATGGCAACACCGCCCAGTGGTACGCGCGCTCGCGAGAGACCACGAGCGACTTCGACCGCGTCAAGCGGCAGTCCGAGCTGCAGGACGCGATCCTCAAGCAGGCGAACCCGGCGAATCTCCTCACGCGCTTCCAGGAGGTCGCCGCCGCCGGCACCAACCTCTTCAAGACCGACATCCCCGAGTCGATGCTCGGCTACCTCGCCGATCTCGGCGTGAAGTCGAAGTCGCATCCGTCGCCGTCGATCGTGCTCGACCCGAACGCCGGCGTCGACCAGTTCCACCCCGATGTCGTCTACGTGAAGCAGCGGATCCAGGCGATGCTGCATCCCCCGACTCCGACGCCGAAGGGATGAGCGCGTGACCACCACGCTGCGAGTGGTGCTCGACACCGATGCCGAGCCGGATGTGGCGCGCGCCGCGGTCGAGCTCGCCCGCGCCCTCGTACGGACCGCGCCGAGCGGCTGCGAGGTCGCCGCGATCGTGCCAGGCGGATCGGAGCCATCCGTTCCCGGTCTCGCCGACGTGCGGAGGCTGACGTTCGGCCGCCGCGAACTGCTCACCGCGTGGCAGCTGGGAGTGACCGCGGGTGTCGGCGGCGGGCTGATCCATGCGCCGTCCCTGCTCGCCCCGCTGACGCGACACGACCGCGTGCACGACAACGACCAGACGGTCGTCACGCTGTGGGACCTCGATGCGTGGGAGGCGCCGTCACTCCTGCCGCGAGGAGTCGCCGCCTGGCAGAGGGCGATGCTCAAGCGCGCGCAGAAGCACGCTGACGCGGTCGTCGTGCCGACGCACGCGATGGCGGCATCCCTGGAGGCCGTGTCGAAGCTCGCCGGACGCATCCGCGTGATCTCCGGAGCCGCCCCTACCGGCTTCGCCGTGCCGACGGATGCCGTGGGCCGCCGCCGCACCATGGGCGTGCCTGAGGGCACCATCGTGGTCGCGGGTATCGACGGGGTGGATGTCGCCTTCGAGGCGTTGGCGGCGGCACGAGTGTCGCTTCCGGTGATCGTGCTGGATGCGGGGGAGGGCGACGAGCCCGCGATCGCCGATCATGCGGCGGCTGCCGGCATCCCGGAGTCGCATCTGCACGTGCGCGGTCCGCTCGACGACGCCGACCGCGCGGCGCTGCTGGACGGTGCGCTGGTGCTCGTCGCCCCCTCGGTGCGCTCGGCCTTCCCGTGGCGGGTGGTGGATGCGCTGGCGCTCGGGGTGCCGGTCATCGCGGCGTCATCCGACGTCCACCGCGACGTCCTCGCGGATGGCGGGACGCTCGTCTCGCCGGACGGTCTCGGCGAGGCGCTTCTCTCGGTGCTCGGTTCCGGAGATTCTCTTGACAGAATGTCAGTGCGCGCCGCCGACCGCGGTCGTGCTTTCTCCTGGCGAGACGCCGCCGAGCGCGTGTGGCAGCTGCACGCCGACCTGTAGCGCGGGCTGATTCTCCGGAGCGACAGACGGACGCACGGTGCGCTCCACTGCCGCATCGAACGCGGACCAGGAGTGATTCTCCGCGGCGAAGGCATGCGCGCCGGTGATCAGCGTGCGCCGCAACCCCGGATCCTGGATGAGTGTCTCGACCGCCTGCGCATAGCCGGCGATGTCGTCTGGGCCACGGGTGAGGATGCCCGTCTCTCCAGTGATCACGATGTTGGAGACACCCCCGACATCGGAGGCGATGACGGGCAGCCCGAGGAGCATCGACTGGACCAGCACGAGCGGGAGGCCCTCGGACTGCGACGTCAGCAGCAGCGCGTGATACTCATTGGTCGCGAGCGCGGCGAGCCCGCCGCTGTACGGACCTCGGTAGATCACGCCCGCTTCCGCAAGATCGTGCATGAGCGTGTCCCCGTCCTGTGTGAGAACGCGCTGGCCCCAGACCTCGATGACCGCGGGGAGGTCGCGCCGCCGGAGCTCGGCGGTCAGCTCGATGAGCACGTCGGGTCGCTTCTCCCCGTCGAGACGGTGAGGCCACAGGAGCCGGAACGGGTGCGTCGAGGAGAACTCCTCGTCGCGATACGCCGCCGTCTCGGTCTCGAGGGCCGGAATATCGTCCATCGCGGGCTGCCGATGCACGACGATGCGCTCGTGGGGCAGAGCGAGGATGTCCTCGATCAGTGCCGCTGTCGCGGTGTTGTCGGTGATGACACCGTCGAGCAGATCGAGGTAGTCCCGTTGGCTGTCATCTGTGATCGGGTTGGTCGGATACCCGTTCCCGATGCGGTCGAACGCGAAGAGTGTCACGAATGCTCGCGTTTCATCCAGGATCGGTCGGGCGTAGGTCTGCAGGGCATCGCTGAAGTGGAAGCAGTTCACGGACACGATGAGCTCAGGGCGTGCGAGCACGATGAGCTGGGCGATGAACCGGTTTCGCATGCCCTGATCGAGTGCGAGCCAACGCTCGTCGAGATTCACGACGTTGATCGAGTCCGGGATCAGGTCCCGGCGGGTGCGCTCCGGAGGAAAGGTCGCCAGGATCGTGACGCGACCCGAGTATGCCGGCAGGCTGTTGAGCGCCTTGGCATAGTTGAGGGACACCAGGTCCGCGCCCCCGACGCCCAGCCAGGGGACCATCACGAGAACCTGGCCGCGGGTTCCGATCTCGTTCAGGGCTCGCTCGAGCCACTCGGCATATCCGTCATCATGTGCGTGCCAGACAGGCAGCGAGTGGACCTGCAGGGCAGTCCAGGAAGCCGCCGGCTCGATCTCGACGATGGCTGACAGGGCCTCCTCGAGGGCCGGCGACATGGCAGGGGGCGGTGGCGCGATCGGGGGCTCGCCCGCGCCGAGCCGGAACACCCACCGGACACCCCGGTAGATGGCGTGCTTCGCCTCGAAGCTGAGCCACCCCGTCGACCAGCGCGCGGCGGGAAGCACGGCTCGGTATGCGCGATGTCCCAGACCGCGCAGTCCGTCGGGCTTGCTGGCCTCTTCGGCGGGCACCGGAGGTCGGGCGACAAGGGGAAGGGCTCTCCGGAGCCCTTCGAGATCGAATGCCGGAAGCATCGAGAGTGCGTGTCGATTGTTCACGCCGCCGCGCTCACGCACCCGATAGAAGAAAACCGAGTCAGGGGCAACGACATGCGTGATGCCTCGTGCTGCGGTGTCGATGTTCCACGTCCAGTCCTCCGGTCCGTATCCCGAACCCGGGTGGAGAGAGCGATACGGGAGTTCGAGGTAGAGAGAGCGCGCGGCGACGGCGGACGAGGGCCACAGGTTGTGTCGCACGAGATCCCGGTAGGAGACCTCTTGATTATCGGTCGAGTCGGTCCGCCAGATGACCGATCGCGCTCCGAAGCTGATCACGTACTCGGGGTGTACGACGGTCGACTGCCGTGCGCGCAGGACGTCGAGCGCAGCGGCGAAGTAGTTCTCCGACACGAGGTCGTCGCCGTCCACGAATCCGATGAATTGCCCGCGAGCGTCGATGGCGCCCGCGTTTCGTGAGGCTCCCGACTCTCCGAGCGAGACTTCGAGAGTCCGCACGTCGAAGTCAAGGTCTTTCCTATTGCTCCATCGCTGTGCTTCGGCGATCGTTCTCGCGTCGGCGTTGTCGCAGACGATGAGGATCTCCGATCGGATGCCGGACGAGACGGCCATGGCCACAGCCGCGCTTACCGAGCGGAGTGTGGGACGGAGCAGCCGTCCCTCGGCATGCGCCGTCACGATCGCGGTCAGTTCGGGTGAGACCTGGGCAAACAGAGCAACTCCTCAAGTAAATGCACACGACGCAAATCCGCCTCGATTCTCCCATGTCTCGGGGTCGCGGAATCGCAGCGCCTTCAGTGACGTGCGCGCGGGGCGATTAGATCCTGGGCGACACTCTGCGTGAATGCCTCCCATGAGTAGTTCTGTGCCACCATGATGTGCCCTGCCTCGACTAAGCGTCGGCGCAACGACACATCGCCAGCGAGCCGCCCCAAGGCATCGATGACCTCGAGCGTCGTGTCGGCGCAAAGACCCGTCACGCCATCGACGATGGTGTGTTTCGGAGATCCCGCTCCCCATGCGACGACAGGCAACCCAAGGGAAAGCGCATCCACGATGACTCTCGACATGTCTGCGTCGGTGTCCGTCGTGACTACGGCATGGAACCCGTATGTGTCGACCCCGGCGAGCCCGCCCGGAAAGATCCCAAGGTAGTTCTGCGCTGGATTCAACGCCCCGGGCGGAACCGCGCATCTTGCCTCCAACGGCATGAACACAAGTTCGAGAGGGGTATCGGTGTCGACAAGCTCTGTGCTCCATCCTCGATATAGCGGTTGCATCTCTTCCTGCGCCGCCGCGATGAGCACTCGAAATGGGTTGTGACGCGTGAAGAACTCGTTGGTATACGCACGTGTGCCGCGCGCGAGCTCGATTGGCCGGGAAGCAGACGGCTGCTCGTGGACGAGAATTTCAACACCTGCGCCGATGACACGTGACTTCAGAGTGTCCGCACCCGCCTGCGAGTCAGCGATGACGGTGATGCCATCGGGAATCGCTGTGGCCGGCTCCAGTGCGCCTTCGAGAGCGATCACCCGCGTTGCGGAGACCAGTTCCGGAAAGCGTGCGGCGGCGTCCGCCAGTACAGGGGCGGACGCGATGGCGAGCGAACAGTCGACAAGCATGACGAGTTGCGCGAGGAAGCGCGCACGGAGTTCAGCGCTCCAGCCCTTCCCGTGCAGATCAAGATCCAGATACCTGATGCTTCCGGGTATCACGTCATGGACGGTCATCGATGGGTCGTCGACGGCGAGGATAGCTGTCCGTCCGGAGTATCCGGAGAAGGCGTCCAGCGCCTTGGCGTAGTTGAGCGCGCGTCTGCCTTCAGCGTGAAGGTCAAGCCATCCGACCGCAACGACGGCAGCGGTATGCTCTCCGAGGTTTGTGACAGCCGCGACCAGCTCTTGAGAATATCCGTCGTCGCGAGCGACTCGCATGTCGTTCACGTGCAGGCTGTTTAGCCCCTTGAGAGCCGATGGGTTCGCGCGAATCGCGGCCTTGAAAGTCGACCGGTCTACGATGTGGTGGATGCCGTCGCGTAGCCCAAGGCGCTGTGACGCACGCCGAGATACCGCCTCGACGAGTCGTCGCATCGCCCGGCGCGAACGCCCGCCAATCACACTGCCCGAGGGCACTCGGCCAAGTGACGGTGGCGCATGCGCATCAGGCCGACGGCCGCCTACGGTGGTGCGCGCCATCAGAGAGGCGAGGTCGACTCCAGGAATGACGGCGCGGGACGGGTATGTGCTGCCATTGATCGATGAGTCGCGAAAGCAGGTCGTTGCTGGTGCCACAACGTGTGAGACTCCGGAAGCGCTCGAGTGCACTGCCCAGAACCATATGAGATCCGCAGGCGTCCGTCCTCGCACTTCCCCCCGGTCTAGGTGGTCCGCAAGGAGTGGCTTTGTCGTCATGACGGGCCCCTGCCACGGCATGCCGGCGAGGAGTTCGAGATATGTGATGGGACCGGAGTCTGAGGACTCGTTGCGCCAGATCTGCGTGACATCGTCAGTAGGGACGACGTACTCCGGGTATACGGCTATGCGTGCTGAACCGGCCGCGTCGATCATCGAGAGCGCCGCGCGCGCGAACTTCGCGGAAATGAGGTCGCCATCGTCGATGAGGCATACGTGGGTGCCCGTGGCTCCGTCGAGCGCGCGAGCCAATCGGTCTTCCTTGGGGAGCGACTCCTCCGGTAAGGTTCGAACGTTTGCCCTCGTGTAGGTCGGCCACCGCCTCTTTGCATACTCGAGCGCGGCTTCTGGGTGGCCGCCGACGAGAAGGACCTCTGAGGTCAGTCCGTCGGAACGCAGTCGTTCGGCGACGTCGAACAGGGCGGCAACCGTCGGCCGTGCGAAGGAGCGACGAGGGTTCGCGATGAGAACGAAGGTAAGATGTGGCCGGGTCATCGCGGAACGAACACCGACCATCCCTCACGCCGCTGCACGATGCTCGCGACGACGCGACGGGCGCATACGATGGCGTTGAGGCGGTTCAGCACACGTCCAGCGTAGTCAACGCTGTTCCGGACCGTCGCATGAAGCCGACAGGGAGATAAGGCGTGCCCAAACCGCACCTCGTGGACCTTCAGATACTGCGCGACACAGCAGGTTTCATCGGCGTGGTGGAAGGTCAGGAGCTCTTGCCGTTCGACGTCAAGCGGTTCTACTTCATCGGAGATGTTCTCCCGGGCGCGGTCCGCGGGTCGCATGCGCACAAGACCCTCGATCAACTGATCATCGCGGTCTCCGGAAGCGTGACGATCGAGCTCGACGATGGTCGCGAAGTGGAAGAGTTCACGCTCGCCGGTCCTTCCTCTGGACTAGTCGTTCCGCCGGGCTACTGGCGGACCTTGCGCGACTTCGCAGCACACACCGTCGTCGGAGTACTGGCCTCAGCAACCTACGACGAGACGGACTACATCCGGGACTACGACGACTTCTTGGAGTGGGCACATGGAAGATGAGGTCCCCTTCTACGACCTGGCATCACTGGTGGCGAAGCGGCGGTCGGATCTCCTCGACGCCATCGAGAGTGTCGTCGACTCCGGTATGTTTATCGGCGGACGTTATGTCGAGGAGTTCGAGCAAGCGTTCGCGGAGTCGGTGGGCGTAGAACACTGCATCGCGGTCGGCAATGGTCTGGATGCGCTCCGCATTTCGCTCGAGTGCGCGGGGGTCGGGCCTGGTGATGAAGTCATCGTGCCCGGGTTCACGTTCTATGCGACATGGCTCGCGGTACTTCAGGTTGGGGCTCGCCCTGTGCCGATCGATGTCGATTGGATGACAGGATCGATGGATCCAGCCCTGCTCGATGAGGCGATGTCGGCGCATACGCGGGCTGTTCTTCCAGTTCATTTGTACGGAATCCCGGCGGACAATGAACGGATAAGTGCTTTGGCGGCGGATCGCGGGGTGCCCTTCATCGAGGACGCCGCTCAGGCTCATGGGGCATCAGTCGGAACGCGACCCGTTGGTTCCTGGGGTATCGCCGGAGCATTCTCGTTCTACCCCACGAAGAACATGGGGGCGCTCGGCGACGCTGGTGCGATCGTGACGAGCAGTAGCGAATTGGCAAACCGCGCCCGTAGCCGCCGTTCGTACGGCCAGGGATCGACGAAGTACGATCATGTGGACACTGGCTGGAACAGCCGAATGGATCCAATTCAAGCAGCCATCCTGACAGGCGGTCTGAAGCGGTTGCCGGCGGACAACTCCTGTCGCCGCGACATCGCTCGAACCTATCTCGATGCGCTGGCGGATGCCCCGAGCGCCGTCGTCGGTGCACACAAATTTGAATCATCGGTGTGGCATCACTTCGTGGTGCGGGCTACCGACCGTGATCAGTTGCGAAACTATCTGGCGTCGCGAGGAATCCGAACCGATGTTCACTATCCGTACGCCTTCGACACGCTTCAGCCGACCCGCGCGACGCTCGAATCAGGCGCCGATCTTCCCGTCTCGCGAGCATTTGCCAAGAGCGTGCTTAGCCTCCCGATCGGTGCGTGGATGACGAGTTCTCAGGTAACGCTCGTTGCCGAAGCGCTTTCGTCGATCCCTCGAGAGTTGCTGGCGAGGGCTGAGCTCTCCTGAATCAGCGCGAGCTGTTCTGCCAGCTCATCCGTGCGGGCCCGAATTATTCGATCGTCATCCTCGCTGCCACCGAGTTGCTTCAGTAGGCACGCCCGCTCTGTTGCAAGGAACGCCATCTGGCGCGCGGGCGATCGAGTGAGGCTGGTCGCTAGGACACGGTAGTTCGTCACTACTCCCGGCGCGTACTCCGCCGAGTAACGCTGCGTGAGCCGAAGCCACATATCGTAGTCCTCGAATGACAGGCTCTCATCGTATCCCCCGACAGATACGACTGCTGCTGTGCGCATGAGGATTCCCGGCGCAGGAAGAATGTTCGCTTGCAGAAGCGTTCGGTGGAGCCTTTCGCGGTGGTGAGATCCGGTCAGTCCGAGAAGGCGGGCACCGATGTCGTGGTAAGCGAGCGTGATTCCCCCGGCGTCGACCTCGTGAATGTCGCTCACCACGAACGCGACGTCGTCGCTCGCGTTCGCAAGCGCGGTTGACTGCCGCTCCAGCCGCTCCGGCTCCATCCAGTCATCAGCGGAAATATGACACAAGAACCGACCGCGTGCGATGCTCAAGGCATCATCGAGCGCAGTGCAGACACCCCCATTCACGGTTCGAGGTATGAACTCGAACCCTGGATCATACCGATCGAGCCACGCCGATATGACGGCTGCCGATTCATCAGTCGAGTGGTCGTCGACGATTACGACCTGCTCCGCCGCGCTCGTCTGGGATGCGATCGAGGCAAGGCATTGCTCTGCGTAAGCCTGGTGGTTGAAAGACGTCACGACGACGGTGACATCTGTACTCCCTCTTCGCACAGCATATTCTCTCACGAGCGGCGATGCCGTCGGCGCCGAGGGGTGAGGCTGCAGTGCGCTGTTGCGAGCGAGTCGCCCCGCGTAGCGCTCATGGATTCGGCGGTTCGTGTCCCGCCGCGTATCCAATCAGCCGAGCCGGATTCCCTACGACAATAGCGTAGGGAGGCACATCGCGAGTGACCACCGCGCCCGCGCCGACCATCGCGGAGGTCCCGATCCGCACGCCCGGAAGGATGACAGCTCCCCCTCCCACGGACGCGCCAGACTCTACGACAGTCCGAGGAAACCGGTCCGGGTATTGTTTGCTCCTTGGAAATCGATCATTGGTGAACGTTGCGTTGGGGCCGATGAAGACATCGTCTTGGAGCTCGATTCCGTCCCACAATTGAACGCCGCTCTTGACCGTGACTCGGTCGCCGACAATGACATCATTCTCGATGAAGACGTGGTCATTGATGTTTACGTCTTCCCCGATCGTGGCACCGGCAAGAACGTGCGAAAAGGCCCAGATCGTCGTGCCATCTCCGACCGAGTGTGAATCACATATCCCCATCGGATGCACGAACGGTGGATTCTTCATGATTGTTCCTGTAGACAGATTCAGTTCAACAGGCGCATCTCTTGGCGCATGTCGGTGTTCTAGCGCGGGCCCGAAGTGGCGCTCGTCGACTCGTCAAGACTGCCCGACTCGCTCGTCTGCTTCAAGTCGTTGAGTCCACCCAGACTCTGGGGGTGCTCGAGCGAGCCGTAGGATGGAACAGTCAAGACATGCGGAGGTTGAATGGTGGCTCGACGGATTCTGATCGCGGGCTTCGGCACAGCGGGTCGTAGCCTGGCGGAAGATGCCGCAAGAGCCGGTGATCTGGTTGTCGGCTACCTTGACGACGACCCCCGCAGTCCCCAAATCCTGGGCGGGCTAGATGACGTCGAGCGCGTCGCTGCAGATAACGCCGTGGACACGGTGTACTTCGCCATTCCCTCCGCTCCAGGTGAGGTCGTACGCGACTTCGCCGCTGCGGTCACTCGTGCCGGCGTCGAATTGGCGATCATTCCACGCACGTACCGCATCGTCTCGCGCGAGCGTGTATCCGTGTCGGACCTCACCGATGTCGACGTTCTGGACTTCGTGGGCCGTGCCCCCGTCAAGCACGACATGATGCATGCGCACGACGCCATCCGCGGGAAGCGGGTGCTCGTGACCGGTGCCGCCGGGTCGATCGGCTCGCGCATCGTGACACAGCTCGACGCGCTCGACCCCGAGCTGATCATCGGCGTGGATCGATCCGAACCCGGGATCTTCCATCTCGGACAGCAGCTCGGCCACGATCCGTCGCGCGTCTTGGAGATAGCCGACGTGCAGTCCGAGTCGAGAGTCGCGCAGCTCATGAGCTCGTATCGCCCGCACTACGTGTTCCATGTTGCCGCGTACAAACATGTGCCGCTCATGCAGCACAATCCCGTCGAAGCCTTCAACAACAACGTGTGGGGCACGCTGAACGTCATGACACAGGCGGCAGCGGCGGGTGTCGAGCAGGCCGTGTACGTCTCGACGGACAAGGCGGTTCATCCGACGAACGTGATGGGCGCGACCAAACGCATCGGTGAGCTCATCGTCGCGGACCTGGCGGCCTCGGGCGCATCGACGCGGTTCTGCGGGGTGCGCTTCGGGAACGTGTTGGAGAGCGAGGGAAGCGTCATGCAGACATTCCGTCGCCAGCTCCAGAACCACCGCAATCTGACCGTCACCCATACCGACATCACTCGCTATTTCATGACGATCGATGAAGCTGCACAGCTCGTCATCCAGTCCGCCACGACCGGCCGACAGGGAGAGCTCTTCGTCCTGGACATGGGCGAGCCGATTCGGGTCTATGACCTAGCCCGGAGTCTTATCGACGCTGTCGATCCCTCGCTCGACATCGACATCATCGGCCTGCGCCCCGGCGAGAAGATGTACGAGGAGTTGTCATATCAGTCGAGCACCGTCGACGCGACGACGCACCCGAAGATCTTCGTGGTCACCGAGGCGAGCGGCCACACCCCCGGCGAGACGGTCGTGTGGGCTCGTGGACTTCTCGATGCGACCCGGAATCACGCCATCACCGGTGAACAACTTCGAGCGCAGATGCGCGACTTCGGGTTCACGGCACTGCAGTGAGTGATCTCGTCACTCCCTCTGACCGCATCCTGGTCGTCGGGGCGAGTGGACCGATCGGTCGTGCAGTCGTTCGCATGGCACAAACGAACGGGATGAACGCCACTGCGGCATCACGTCGAGGACCGACAGTCCTGGATGTCTCGGATCCCCTGACGGTCGCACGGGTCATCGCGACGGCGCATCCGGACGCGCTCGTGTACCTCGTCGGCACTGCTCAGTCAACGTTGGAGCGCGATCGTGAGGCCGCCGTCGACCGGATGCGCACGGTGGTCGAGGCGGCCGTTTCGGCAGGCGCAGGTCGCGTGGTCCTTTCGTCGTCAGCCGCGGTGTATGGCGACCGAGCCGATACTCCGCGAGGGGAAGACACGGAGTTGGCCGGTCTCACACCCTACGCGTTGGAGAAGATCGCCCTGGAGGAGGCTCTCGACGCCCTCGGCGGCACGCTGGGCGTCTCGACGGTCAGCCTGCGGATCTTCAATGTCTTCGGAGAGGGCTGCCGCACATCATTGATCAATGCGCTCAGGGAAGGACCGAAACCGACCCTCGGACTGACCGATCTATTCGTGCGTGACTACGTGCACGTGGACGATGTCGCCGAGGCCGTTGTTCGCGCGGTCCGACGAAGTAGTGTCACGGGATCGATCAATATTGCGCGCGGCATCGCGGTCGACAACCTCATGCTCGCGGCGGCTGCGCCGGGTGCTTTCGTGCCAGCTCCCGGTGGTCCGGCCTCTTACAGCGTCGCCGACGTCAGCAAGGCGGGCCAGTCGCTTGACTGGCGTGCGCGCGTCGACCCCCTCGATTATCTTCGGTCGCTCCGGGCGCAGTGAGGCGCAACGGCGGCGAGCGCTCTAGGGCTTGTTCGCCACGGTTTGCGCCGATCGTCGAATCGTCTCGACCGCTGCGGTCACATGCTGTACGGCGTCGGTGTCGGTCGCCGGCCGCATCTCGATCGAAACGTACCCCGCATAGCCGATGTGAGACAGAGCGCGCAACGTCGCGGGATAGTCCACTGCCGCATCGTCGAGTTGTGCCAGATAGGGTGCGCTGATGTGAACGTGTCGGAGGAGGCGACCGGCATCTTCAATCGCTACGCGGGGGTCGTCTCCCGCAAGCAGCATCCCTGCAGCATCGAGGTGGAGCCCGAAGCCGTCTCGGTCGACATCCTCGACGAGGCGCCGGCCGGTGGAAGCGTCCGTGACGAAGTTGCATTCATACGCCTCGGGGTTGGGCTCGATGCAGAAACACACATCGTGTCGTCCGGCGTGCTCGCCGATCCGGCGGAACACGTCGACGGCGACCTCCCACGCCTGGTCATTCGACATTCCGTCCGGGACGCGGCGCTGCTTGGGCGAGCCGAACACGATGCGTCGGGTGCCCAGACGCGCGGCCAGCTCGATGAACGATTCGGACACCTCGATCAAGTCTTGACGAGCAGCGTCATCGCCGAAGAGCCTCAGCTCGGGGCGGTTGAAGAGGATCGACTGGAACGCCACGATCTTGACTCCGAAGGCGCCCCACCAGCGACGATAGGCGTCCACGTCCTCGTCGGATACTCGGGTCGGGTCCTCGAAGACCTTGGTGGGAGCAATCTCCACCGCCCTGACATCGAGTTTGCGGAGTGCGTGAGCGACCCGCTCCTCGTCCTCGGCGGCCCACGCGATGTTCGAGACCGCCAACGACTCGTCCAGAACCGTCACTTGCCACCTCCGCGCACGAACGCCTGCACGTCCGACACCACGTCCGCCTGCGAGTAGAGGTACCCGTCGTCTCGTCCCCATAACTGCGAGTGAATCGAACGAACGTCATATTCGGCGGCGACGATGTCCGTCGGCCGGTTGTCGAAGGGAATGCCGAGCGCCTGCTCCGCGAGGTCGCCCGTTCGGATCGGTTCGGATGTGATGTTCACGAGAGGGAGCCCGGCGTCCACGATTCGACACAGGTCACCCCAGAGACGGGGCAGGCCGTAGTACTGGAAGGATCCATCGGCATGGATGCGCTCGAGCGCATTGTCGTGCAGCAGGTCGTAGATGACGTTCTTCTTCAGCCCGGGTCCGAAGAGGCCCGGCAGACGGACGACGTGCGTGGTCGGGAACTGCCGGCGCACGAAGTCCTCGAGCTCGAGGCGGTGCGCGCCGTAGGGGTGGAGGCCTTGGACCTCGATGTGGGTCGATTCGTCGACGTCGCGCGGGGTGCCGTAGACGTCGACCGTCGAGATGAGGATGACCCGATCCGCCTCGATGAGGGAGAGGTGATGCTCGAGTTCAGCGATGTGTGCCGCGTCGGCCTCGGGGTCCTGATTGATACGCCACTTCTCTGCTCGGGCTGCGCTGAAGACGACGAGGTCGAAAGTGCGACCGTGCGCCTCCGCGATGTTCGCTGAGTTGAACTCGTAGTCGAACGTGTGTGATCGCCGCAAGTTCGAGCCGACGAAGCCGCTGTAGCCGATCAGAGCGCTTGCCATGTCAGGCCTTCCTTTCGGGTCGATATCGGTACCGTCCGGCGACGGCCTTGAAGAGGATGCGCAGCACGTGCGCGTTCCCCCGGACACCCTTGATCTTCGTCGGCACCTTGCCACGCGGGTAGACACGTTCGACTGGGGTCTCGATCAGGCGCATATCGGGGCGGCGACCGGCCTCGATCGCCAAGTGATAGTGCAACTCATAGGTTGAGAAGACGTCGCGGAAGACGGCTACGTCTGGGTCGGACAGCAGACGCGCGCTGTATCCGCGGAATCCGTTCGTGGTGTCGGTTTGCCGGTGCCCCGAGGCGAGCGAGATCAAGGGAGCATGAAGCAGCTTGACGGCGAGCATGCGACTCGGTGGCGTGTTCACGGCACGGCCGCCCCGGATGAAGCGCGACCCCTGCACGTGATCGAAACCAGAGTCGAGGAGGCGAACGAATTCCGGCACAGCCTCGACACCATCCTTGCCGTTCCCATCGACGGTGACGACGCCGCGGTATCCTTCCGCGAGTGCGAAATCGAACGCCATCCGCATCTGCGCACTGAGCTTGCCCGCGCCGGTCTTGGTCAACAGCGCCGTGACCTCGGTTTCGCGCAGGTAGGGTTCATCCAGCGATCCGTCATCGCTGCCGCCGTCCGCGATGATGATGTCGACAGTCTCGGCGAGTGCCTTCATCCGTGCAAGCTGACGCCGCACCTTCTCGCCCTCATTGATCACGAAGACGACCACACAGTGCTCTCGGGCTTTGGGGCGGAGTCGCAGCACATCGTACGTCGGAACCTGGCGCGCGCCGGATGACGGTGCGTGGGACGAGTCAGACGACATTGTGCCTCGTCTCGTCGGCGATCGTCTGGTCGCTCACGAGCTCCTCCATGATGAAGTAGGCGGGCTCGCGGCGGGATTCTGCGAGCAGTCTTCCCACGTATTCCGAGATGATCGCGACGGCGATCGACAAGAACAGAAACATGATGGAGATCTGGAGGCTCGTCGTGGTCCAGCCACGTGCAACGTCCGGCACCGAGAAGTAGACGACCACGACGTACACAGCGTAGAGCAGGTTGATGATCGCGACCGCGACGCCGAGGATCGACATCACTCGGAGAGGGTGCACCGAGTAGCTGGTGACCATCTCCACCGCCTCGACGATGGCCGCACGCAGGTGGCGGGGCCGTTCCCTTCTGCGGATCTGGGTGTAGG
Organism: Microbacterium candidum; assembly: GCF_030315975.1. Taxonomy (GTDB): domain Bacteria; phylum Actinomycetota; class Actinomycetes; order Actinomycetales; family Microbacteriaceae; genus Microbacterium; species Microbacterium candidum. The sequence continues at coordinate 201,150 of NZ_JASXSZ010000004.1, forward strand.
GGAGGTCCACGATCATGAACCCCACATGCCGCATCAGATGCCGAAGGTATCGGTACTGTCTTGAGCTGCTCAGGACTGAGGTCAAGGCGCGACGGGTGAACGCCGTGAAATACGTCGCGTCCTCGGGGATCTCGACTCCGAGAGATCGCGAGTTGTAGCGGTAGAACGCTCGTCGTCCGATGCGCTGGACAAAGCCGTGTGCCCGCGCCTGAGGCGCGAGTCCCTGAACGATGTCTGCTCCGTCGAGCAGGGCCTCCACGAAAGCCGGTATCTGATCGATCGGGTCGACGTCCGCTTCGAGCACGACGGTGTAGTCGCCGATGACGCTCTCAAGCGCGCTGAACACGGCCGTATCGTAGGGAAATGCGCGGGCGAGCCGTAGAACGCGCACGCACGGCACATCCCGGAGCACGTTGTGGATCGCGCGCACGGATTCGATCGCCACGCCATTGTCGACCACCACGAGCTCGTAATTCGTGTAGTGCTGATCCAGCAGGCTCTGCGTGGCGCGGATGAGACCCTCCACGTCGCGCGACGTGGAATCCACGACGGTCACGACGCTGACGAAGACATCCTTCTTCTGGGAGATGGGTTGGGCAGTCATCGGAATCGTCCTTGCAGATCGAGTTGTGCGAGGCGGTGCAGCACGTCGTCGATGTTGTCGAGCTTGCCGCCGAGCACACAGACATACCCCGGCAGCGATTCGTCTTCGCGGACCACTATAGGTCGGCTGTCAGTGTGGTCGGAGCTCAGCAGAACGGTCTTGACTTCGCGAAGAGAGCCGACGACCTCGGCATCGGCGATGGACGGGAGGTACCGCTTCACATCCAAGATTATCGGCACCTGCGCCGACCTCCGGGAGGACAGTGCCTCGCGCGAAGGCGGAGTTTCGACCGACGACGGAGCAGCCTCCCGCCACCGCTGATGCGGTGTGTAGCGCACGTGCGAGAGGGTGTGCAATCCGCGCGCTGGGAACGGCATGAGTGAGAAGAATGGGCCGTCCATCACGGTGAACGCGATGTCACGCAGTCGCGGCGGAGTGCGCACGAGCAGCATCTCCGCGATCTCATGCTGGACGGGAATGATGTCCAGACCGGATGCTGCGTGAAGCGCATTGACACCGCTGTAGACCGCGGAGAACAGGATTGGGGCGCGCCACCGGCGCCCATCCTCGGTTCGCGCCGCGGGCCGACCCGACGACTGCTCGAGACGCGCGATATCGGCATTGGGCACGACCTCGACCCCAAGCTTGTCCGCTCGGGCGAGAAGCATGTCGCGTACAACGGTGCTGTCGAAGGCCCACTCGGTGACCTCCCACACGTCATCGATGAGCGGCGGCGCCAGAAGTGCTCGGACATCGGCCGGCGCCGGCCGCAGAGGGGCTCCGATGCGCTCGCAGAAGGTCTCGAACGAGCGTGCGTTGACCTTGGACAGCCTCGAGGCGACCGCGTAGAAGTGGCGGAAACTCCTCACGATCGCAGGTGAGAACTCCTCCTCGAAAGCGGCCGCCGTGATGCGGGACCGAGAGCCGGTGAGGAGGCTGCGCGGGTAGTGGTAGCCCATGTGCACGCGGGCCTGGTTGGAGTACGACGCGCGGGACATGACATCCGCTTCGCGTTCGAGCACGATCACACGCTCGGCTCCGAGCTGCTCCCGCGCGTAGAGCGCGATACGAAGTCCGAAGAATCCGGCTCCGACCACGACGACGTCGGCGTCGATCGACCTCACGTCGCGGCCGCACCGTACATCGAGCGGCGCGCGAAGAAGTTCCAGGCATAGACCACGCCCGTGGCGAGGACCTTCGCCAGGATGTAATGCCAGCCGAGGACGTCGACCTGCAACCACATCAGCAACGTGAGTATGCCGAGTCCGACGAGCCCGATAATGGTGAAGAGACCGAAGCGCACCCAGCGGTTGCGCACGTGCGGATCTGAGAAGACCCATAGTTCGGAGAGCACGAAAGTCACGATCAGTCCAGCCGTGAACCCCACCGCTGCCGAGAGCAGATACTCGACGTGCAAAACGCTCGTCAGCAGGACGAGGGTGCCGAAGTCGACAATCAACCCCAGCGCCGCGACCCAGAGATAGCGCCAGGCTTCACCGGCGAGAGCTTTCATGCCGTCGCGTTCTCCAGCTCGAGGGTTCGGACGCGGTCGGCGTCTGCACGCATACGCGCGTGTGGGCGCGCCATCACGGGGAGCCACACAGCCGCGACCAAGATCCCCACGGCGGCGGGAACGGACCGATAGGTGAACCACGTGTGAATCTGTGAGTGGTTGCTGAGCAGCTCATACCAGAGGAGGACGAGCAGCGCAGGTGAAGCGGCGAGCGCGGCCAGCCAGAAGCCCTGAAAGTCGTGTCGCACGACCAAGATGATGGCGGCTATGACCGCCGCCGCGACCGCTGCGGCGAGAACGTAACGGGAGAGCGGGATGGTGGACCACCAGAGCATGACGTTCTTCGACGTCGCCTGTCCCAGGCCGGGCGTGACCGAGGCGTACGACCCCTGGATGCGGAACGCGACGACGGACAGGATCTCGTCGAGCGCGGACTGCCCATACGACGCAACGGCGATGACCCACTTCGCCACCCATGTCGCGCCATAGCCGAGGATCCACCCGCCGACACCAGCACCGAGAGCCGCAAAGAGCGAGCGGAAGTCCCGGCCGTGCGAGAACGCCCGCGTCGCGACGGCACTGAATGCGAACAGCGCCCAGGCGAGAGGAGGATTCAGGAGGAAGTCGACGAAGTTCAGCAGTCCGCCCGCGGCCATGGCGCCGATGACGATCGCGGGTGCCGGATATCTTCCCAGTGCGGCACCGGCGGCCATTCCGAAAAGCGCAACGGAGAAGGTAAGTACGTGCGGATAGGAGTCGAGCGTCTGCGTGAGGATGTTCGTCGAAAGGAGAACGGGAGCGAGTACAGCGACAAGGAGCCATATCGATGAGCGGCGCGCGAAGGCGAATGCGCAAACGACGAATCCGGCCACGAGGAGCACCGCCGATGCGAGGCGAACGGCGCTGACACCTCCGATCGCGAGCATGGGACGCGTCACGACGTTGGATCCACCCCACACCCTCGCGTAGGTCGTGCCATACTCGGCAGGTTCTCCCGCGGCGAGGGCCTTGATGCCCGGATATGCGGTCGAGCACGTGCCGAGGTGCGGGTTGGCGACAGCCCGCGAGAGCGGGCCGGAATCGTCAGCGGGGTTGGCCCAGACCCCCAGCGTCAGAGCGATACATTCCGTGAATGAGTCGGAGATGCCGGCCCATGGGATGTCCGGCGTCCGGTGACCGACGCCATCCTGCGGGAAGTCGCGAGCATCCCACTCGCTGTTGGAGGCATCCCATGCGAGCTTGTTCACGATTCGGGATGTGGGGACCGAGGCAGCCGCGAAGACGAGGGTGAAGAAGACGGCTTGCATCATCAGGAAGACCAGAGCGAGCGCCAGGAGCCAGCGCCAGAACCCGCGCTCACCCCGGATCGCTGCGGCTGAGGCGACTGTCAATCGATGCCATCGGCCGCGCGTCGAGTCGGATGGTGCGATGGTCATCACGATGTGGGGCTCCTGTCCGACCGGCGACCTAGCCTGCCACGGTCAGCAGGGCCTTGCCGATTCTACCTTCCGAGCAAGGTCGCCTCGTCCGCCTGCCTCGCATGAAACGCACATGGGCGTAGTCTCTCCCCGTGAGTGTTGCTGTGAAGCGAGCGAGACGATCCGTAATCGCGGTCGCGTCGGTATCGATCATGACGTTTGTCGTGGGGTGCCTCGTGGTGCTCTCGCCGGCGACTTCAGCGAACGCGGCGGATCTGTCCCAGTTCGTACCGGGCAACATCATCGACGATCCCGTCTTCTATGACGGCAGCGCGATGACGTCACCCCAGATCCAATCGTTCCTCGATCAGAAGATCGGGACTTGTCAGAATGGTCAATGCATCAACATTCTGACGGCGAGTATCTCATCGCGTGCGGCAACCTACTCGTCCAAGACCGGGAACCTCATCTGCTCGGCGATCCAGGGCGGTTCCATGCTCGTCTCCGAGTTGATCTATCGAGTTCAAACCGCGTGTGGGATCTCAGCAAAAGTGATCCTCGTGACTTTGCAGAAGGAACAGGGGCTTGTCACGAACAAGGCGCCGAGCTCGACAAAGCTCGACGCCGCGATGGGGGCGAACTGCCCCGATACAGCGCCGTGCGATCCGGCTTATGCGGGCATTGGGCCACAGATTGTCACCGGGGTGGCTCAGCTCAAGACCTATCGCGCCGCGCAGTTCGCTCGCCAGATAGGCACGTACTACATTCCCTACAGCACGAATTCAGCGTGCCTTGGAACGTATCTGAACATCGCGAATTACGCGACAGCTGCATTGTACAACTATACGCCGTATCAACCGAATGCCGCCTCGCTCGCCGCCGGCTACGGGTTGGGCGATGCATGTTCCACCTACGGAAACCGCAATTTCTACAACTACTTCGTCGATTGGTTCGGCACCACTCGAAGCCTTGGGGTTTACGGACCTATCAAGGATCGTTATGACCTGCTCGGCGGGGCCGCCGGTTACTTGGGCAAGTCCACCTCAGGACAAATCTGCGGACTTTCGAGGGGCGGGTGCTACCAGGTGTTCGAGGGCGGTCTCATCTACTTGAACCCGCAGAGCTACGCATATGATGTAGCGAACCGAATGCGTGCCGGGTGGGGGCCGCAGGCCGAGTGGGGATGGATGGGGTATCCCATATCGGGGACGAACTGCGGGCTCACCGCGGGCGGCTGCTATCAAGTATTCGAAGGCGGCACAGTGTTCTGGTCCCCGGCCACGGGTTCGCATTCCATGAGTCCTAAGATCGGTCAGAAGTACGGCACGCTGAACGCGGAATGGGGTCCCCTCGGCTACCCGGTGTCGGATGTCGACTGCGGGCTGCAAGGCGGCGGATGCGGCATGAACTTCCAGCAGGGGGCTATCTACACATCTCCGAGCGGTAACACGAGCTACGTGGCCCCGCGGATGCTCCCAGGCTGGACAGACCGGGAGCGTGGGCCGCTCGGCTATCCGATCAGCGACACGATCTGCGGCCTCGCGAACGGCGGCTGCTATCAGACGTTTGACAAGGGGCTGATCTACTGGTCGCCGGCCACGGGAGCGGCGGCGATCTTCGGCAGCATTCCCGCGGTGTACGGCACAAATGACGCCGAGTGGGGATGGTTGGGATATCCGACAAGTTCGACGCGGTGCGGCCTTGCGAAGGGCGGCTGCGCGCAGACGTTCCAGGGTGCTTCCCTCTACTGGTCGCCCGCGACGGGGGGATACGCGGTCCGTCCCGAGGTGATGCCCGCATGGACTCCGCATGGAGCCGAGGCCGGTCCCCTTGGCTACCCCACGAGTGCGCCGCCAAAGGGCGGAACCAACTTGACCTATACGCAGACGTTCGAAGGCGGTGTGGTGACCGTAACCAACGGTGTTGGGGTGCTGACATCGGCGACGGACCCATGGGTCACAGCGAAGATCGCGAGTCCGCAGCTGGGAGCCGCGCTGAGTGATGTGCGGTGCGGTCTGAGCCAGGGTGGCTGCTATCAGGTCTTCCAACACGGCTCGATCTATTCGTCACCCGGAACCGGGACGTTCAGCGTCCGCTCGGAAACCATCGCTGTCTGGACTCCTCATGGTGCCGAATCGGGCCCTCTCGGCTACCCGACGGGAAATCCGAGCAGCACTGGGTCGACGTACACGCAGTCTTTCCAGGGTGGCGTCGTTACGGTCACCAACGGCGTCGCGGTTCTCACATCGGCGACCGACCCGTGGATCACCGCGAAGATCGCGAGTCCGCAGCTGGGAGCCGCGCTAAGCGACGTGCGATGCGGTCTGAGCCAGGGTGGCTGCTACCAGGTCTTCCAGCACGGTTCGATCTTCTCGTCGCCGGGGACGGGCACGTACAGTGTCCGCCCGGAGGCGATCGCTGTCTGGGCACCGCTGGGCGCGGAGTGGGGACAGATGGGATATCCGACGAGCAATCCCAGCAGCATCGGGTCGACCTACACCCAGACCTTCCAGCACGGCACGCTGACGGTGACGTCAGGGGTCGCCCACTGGTGACGCGAGGACTCAGAGGGCGAGGTAGCGTTCCAGCGCTGTTGTCACCACTCCTGCCACATATCCCGTCGTCGTGAGCTTGGTGAGATCGAGCACGCTGTTGCGCGGCCGGGGAGCCACTGGGCCTGCGGCGGATGCGAAGTACTCGTCCGTGGACACTCCGGTTACGCGTGCAGGGTCGTGGCCGGACAGCTCGAATACTGACCGTGCGATCTCGGCCCACGACATCGGCTCGCCGCTGCCGGTCAGGTTGTAGACGCCATACGGCGCGCCCGAGCCCAGAAGATGAAGGATGCCGCGTGCGATGTCGTCGGTGAACGTGAGCCGCCCGATCTGGTCGTCGACGACCCTGGGGTCGATGCCGCGCTCGGCGAGGGACGCCATCGTGCGGACGAAGTTCTTGCCCTCGCCGATCACCCAGGACGTGCGGACGATGTAGTGCTTCGGCGTCGTGGCGACCGCCGCATCCCCTGCGGCCTTGGTCTGGCCGTAGACCCCGAGCGGGCAGATCGGGTCGTCTTCGCGATACGGGCGGTCGAGCGTGCCGTCGAAGACGTAGTCGCTCGACACGTGCACCAGCGTCACACCGTTCTCGGCGGCGACGCGAGCGAGCGCCGCGACTCCCATGGCGTTGGCGGCCCAGGCATCCGTCCGCCCCTCCGAGGTCTCCGCAAGGTCGACGGCCGTGTAGGCCGCGGCGTTGATGATCGCGCCGTAGTCTCGCCAGCGGCGTGCGGTCGCAAGGCTGGGCGACTTGAGATCGAGGTCCGCGCGCGTCGCGTAGTCGATGTGCGGCGCGTCGCCGAGTTCGACACGAAGCGCCTTCCCCAACTGTCCGTTCGCGCCGACGATGAGAACCTTGCGCGGCGGAATGGGGGTCACCCCGGCGAGCCGCGGATGCGCGAGATCCTTCGCCGAGATCTCCACCTCGGACAACGGGATCGGCCACGCGATCGCGGCGGTCTCATCGGCGAGGTTCAAGAACGTGTAGGCCGCCTCCGGTGACCAGTGGTCGTTCACGAGGTACGTGTACGCAGTGTCCGGCTCGAGCGTCTGGTAAGCGTTGCCCACGCCACGCGGCACGAGAATCGCGCGCGACGGGTCGATCTCGGCGGTGAAGACGGCGCCGAACGTCGGTCCTTCGCGGAGGTCGACCCATGCACCGAAGATGCGGCCAGTGGCGACGGAGACCCACTTGTCCCACGGCTCCGCGTGGATGCCGCGCGTCGTGCCCACGGCATCGTTGAACGAGATGTTGTTCTGCACGGGTCCGAGGTCGGGAAGCCCGAGCGCGTTCATCTTCTCGCGCTGCCAGTTCTCCTTGAACCAGCCGCGGCTGTCGCCGTGCACGGGGAGCTCCCAGAGGACGAGACCGGGGATGCCGGTCGCGATCGGGGTGAGGTGTTTTCCGAACTCAATCATCACGTTTCGACTCGCTTCGCTCGCTCAACGACCGCGTACGTCACTGGCCCTTCGCGGCGTAGAAGGCCTCGGTGGCGTCCTTCGCGGGCGCCCACCAGTCCTCGTTGGCGCGGTACCAGTCGATCGTCGCGCCGAGCCCCGCTTCGAAGTCGCGGTAGGCCGGCTGCCAGCCGAGCTCGGTGCGCAACTTCGTCGAGTCGATCGCATAGCGCAGATCGTGGCCGGCGCGATCCGTGACGTGATCGTAGGCGTCAGCATCCTGACCCATGAGCGTCAGGATCAGCTCGACGACGTCCTTGTTGTTCTTCTCGCCGTCGGCGCCGATGAGGTACGTCTGGCCGATGACGCCCTTGTCCAGGATCGTGAGGACGGCGGAGGAGTGGTCGTCGGCGTGAATCCAGTCGCGCACGTTCTCGCCGGCGCCGTAGAGCTTGGGGCGGATGCCGCGGATGACGTTCGTGATCTGCCGGGGGATGAACTTCTCGATGTGCTGGTACGGACCGTAGTTGTTCGAGCAGTTCGAGATCGTCGCCTGTACGCCGAACGAGCGGACCCACGCGCGCACGAGCAGGTCGCTGCCGGCCTTTGTCGACGAATACGGGGATGACGGGTTGTACGGCGTCGACTCGGTGAAGCGCTCGGGATCGTCGAGCTCGAGGTCGCCGTACACCTCGTCCGTCGAGATGTGGTGCAGGCGAGTGCCGTGCTTGCGGGCTGCCTCGAGCAGCGTATAAGTCCCGATGATGTTGGTGTCCAGGAACGGCCGCGGGTCGTTCAGCGAGTTGTCGTTGTGCGACTCGGCCGCGTAGTGCACGACGGCGTCGACGCCGCCGAAGAGGTCGTCGACGAGCGCAGGGTCAGCGATGTCGCCCTGGACGAAGGCCACCCGATCTGCGGGGAGCCCCTCGAGGGAGGCGAGGTTCCCGGCGTACGTCAGCTTGTCGAGCACCGTCACGTGGTGGTCGGTGTGGGCGACGACGTGGTGGACGAAGTTGGAGCCGATGAACCCGGCTCCGCCGGTGACGAGCAGGCGAGACATCAACGTCCTCTCTTCAGGAGATCGAGCAGGTAGGAGCCGTAACCGGACTTGACAACGGCCTTCGCTCGGTCCTCGAGCTCTCCGTCGGAGAGGAAGCCCTGTCGCCAGGCCACTTCCTCTGGAACGCCGATCTTCATGCCCGTGCGTCGCTCCATCGTGCGCACGTACTCGGCCGCATCCGTCATCTGGTCGAAGGTCCCGGTGTCGAGCCAGGCGGTGCCGCGAGGCAGCACCTCGACCTGCAGTGATCCTCGCTCGAGGTACGCACGATTGACATCCGTGATCTCGTATTCGCCGCGCGCGCTGGGTGCGAGGTTGCGTGCGATCTCCACGACGTCGTTGTCGTAGAAGTAGAGGCCCGGGACCGCGTAGTTGGAGCGGGGGTCAGCAGGCTTCTCCTCGAGGGAGACTGCGCGCCCGGAGGCATCGAACTCCACGACGCCGTACGCGCTCGGCTCGGCGACCCAATAGGCGAAGATCGCGCCGCCCTCCACATCGGAGAAGCGCTTGAGCCGCGTGCCGAGGCCCGGCCCGTAGAGGAGGTTGTCGCCGAGGACGAGTGCGACCTTGTCGTCGCCGATGAAGTCCGCCCCGATGGTGAACGCCTGGGCGAGGCCGTCGGGCGAGGGCTGCTGCGCGAAGGTGATCGAGACGCCGAACTGCGAACCGTCGCCGAGGAGCCGCTCGAAGTGTGCCGCGTCATGCGGTGTCGTGATGATCAGGATGTCGCGGATGCTGGCGAGCATGAGAGTCGACAAGGGGTAGTAGACCATCGGCTTGTCGTAGACCGGGATCAGCTGCTTCGATACGCCCAGGGTGATGGGATGCAGCCGTGTGCCGGAGCCGCCCGCGAGGATGATGCCTTTCACGCCATCTATCGTTTCACACGGCGCGCGCAGACACTGCGGATAGGATCGAGCGCTGGGGGAGCGCGGGCCATGCGGGGAGCGGGCCTGGACGATCCGCCGTCAATCGATCACGTGGAGTTTCGACTGTGAACAGACCCCAGCCGCCTGCCGTCGTGCCCACGCAGCCTGCCCCGTTCCCGGAACACGGGCGTCGGCTCATCATCTATGTGGTCTACGACCGCCGCGGCGAGGTCGAGGAGTACATCCCGTTCGCGCTCAACGGACTGCGGGCGCATGCCGCCCACATCATGGTCGTCGTGAACGGAACGTTGAGCGATGCCGGGCGCGAGCTTCTCACCCCGCTCGCGGATGACATCCTCGTCCGGGAGAACGTCGGGTACGACATCTGGGCGCACAAGGCGGGCCTGGATCGATTGGGAGACCGCGTCGCGGAGTTCGACGAGGTCGTGCTCACGAACGACACGTGGTTCGGTCCGGTCCGGCCCTTCGGGCCGGTATTGGAACGGATGGATGTGCTCCCGCTGCATTTCTGGGGACTGACCGACCACGCGCGCGAGGAGGTCAACCCGTTCACCGGTCGAGGCGACCTTCCCTATCACCTGCAGTCGTTCTGGATCGCCGCGCGCCGCGAGATGGTGCAGTCGGACGAGTGGAAGCGCTACTGGCGTGAGCTTCCTGAGATGCCCGGCTACGTCGACGCCGTGCTCAAGCACGAAGTGCAGTTCACCCAGCACTTCAACCGTCTCGGATACGCATCGGAAGCCGCATTCGCGTGCGAGGACTATCCGACCGAGCATCCGGCTCTGTTCAATCCCGATCTGCTCCTGGCCGACGGGTGCCCCGTCATCAAGCGGCGGCCGTTCTTCCACTTCCCGCCGTTCCTCGATCGCCACGCCGTGATCGGACGCGAGGTCCTGCGTGAGGTCGAGGCCTATGGCTACCCGATGGAGCTCATCTGGGCAGACCTCTCCCGGAACGTCGAGCCCAAGATCCTCAATGCCGATGCGGGCATGCTCGAGGTGCTGCCCGACGTCGACGTCTCGTACGACGCGACCGCACCGCTTCGGACGGTCGCGATCCTGCACATCTTCTATCCGGAGATGACACACGAGATGCTCGATCGTGTCGACACGCTGCCTGGAGCATACGACCTGGTCGTCACCACGCCGGATGCGGACCGCGCGGCGCGAATCACGGCGCTCATCGCCGAACGTCCTCGCGAAGGTCGCTCGGTCGACGTCAGGGTCGTCGCATCCAACAACGGGCGCGATCAGAGCGCGTTCCTCATCGGCTGTCGCGACATCCTGCTGAGCGATCGGTACGACATCGTCGTCAAGCTGCATTCCAAGAAGACCCCCCAGGACGGCCACAACATCGGACGTCACTTCCGGCGCCAGCAGTTCGACAACCTGCTCGACAGCCCCGGCTACACGGCGAACCTGCTCGCGCTGTTCCAACGCGAGCAGGGGCTCGGTCTCGTGTACCCGCCGATGATCCACATCGGATATCCGACGATGGGACGTGCCTGGTGGGCGAACAAGAAGCCGTTCGCAGCGCTCGCGGCGGAGCTCGGTATCCGTGTGCCGCTTGACGATGTGTCGCCGCTCGCCCCGTACGGCGGGATGTACATCGCGCGCGTCGCCGCACTCAGGATCCTCGCTGAGCACGAGTGGACGTATGAGCAGTTCGGTGGCGCGGACGCGTATCAGGACGGAGGGCTCGCGCACGTGCTGGAGCGCATGCCGTCATACGCGGCAGGGGAGCTCGGGTTCCACACGCGGACGGTGTCGACGCGTGAATACATGTCGATCAGCCACACCGCGCTCGAGTACAAGCTCGATCAGCTGGCCGCCGGGCTGCCAGGAGACATGGTGGAGCAGATCCGACTGCTGCGCGGCATGGGGCACCTCGGCGAGGGACGTCTCATCGATCTCCTGCGCCTGTACGCCAATCTCCACATGCCGAAGGCCACAGCTTCGATCCGGAAGTTCGTCGGCCGGTCGTCGCCGCTCGGGCAGAAGCTCGCGGAGATCCGAGAGAGCTGGGGATGAAAGGTCGCAGACCTGTCGATGTCAGCTGACGCTGACGGTCGCGTGCGCGTAGGCCGTTCCCGTCTGACGACGTTCGAGCGTGACGAAGAAGGTCGTCGCGAGCCACTTCGCGTCGAGCGAGCGGCCTTCCGCATCGAGGATCTCGAGGCTGACGAAATACTGTCCGCCCGCGATTCCGATGTCCGGGATCTCGTACCGGATCGTTGCCGTTCCCGCGGGAGACGGCCCATGAGGGGTGCCGAGCAGGCGCGTCCCGGTACCGAAGACGGGATGGCCTGGAGACGTATCCACAGCGAAGCCGGAGTGCCACGAATCGAGAGCGCTCGGAAGGTCGACGGTGGCCTCGATGACGAAGCCTTCGTTGGGCTCGAGGCGGTCGGTAACCTCGCCGCTGAGGTTCTTCACGACGACCGATGTGATGGTCGCGACCTTCTCCTCGGGCGCTGGCGGATCCTCCGGTGCCGTTGCGGCGCGCTCTGCCTCGACGCGTTCGCGCTCGATCTCTGCGATCTCCTTCCGCCGGCCTTCGAGGATCTCCCGGTGGACTGTGATCGCATCGGATGCCGGGCCGATGAACGCGATCTTTCCTGCGCTGAGCACAACGCCACGGTCGCAGACGTCGAGGACCTGGCCGGCTGAGTGGGAGACGAGCACGATCGTGCGTCCCTCGCTCTGGAACTCCCGGATCTTGTCCATGCACTTCCGCTGGAACGCCTCGTCTCCGACGGCGAGGACTTCATCGACCAGGAGGAGATCGGGGTCTGTGTGCACCGCGACGGCGAAGGCGAGTCGGACATACATGCCGGAGGAGTAGAACTTCACCTGGGTGTCGATGAAGTCGCCGATCTCCGAGAACGCGACGATGCTGTCGAACTGCGCGTCGGTCTCCTCCTTGGACAGCCCAAGGATGGCCGCATTGAGGTAGACGTTGTCCCGACCGGAGAGGTCGGGGTGGAAGCCCGCTCCGAGTTCCAGCAGGGCGGCCAGCCGCCCCCGGCGACGAACGAAGCCCTCGCTCGGATCGATGATGCCGCCGATGATCTTGAGCAGCGTGCTCTTTCCGGACCCATTGGTGCCGATGAGGGCGATCGAGGAGCCCGCTTCGATGGTGAAGGAGACATCGTCGAGTGCGACGAACTCCTCCTGGTGGGACCGTCCTCGCCGCCCGAGCGTGACGATGCGCTCCTTGAGCGAGTTGTCCTTCCGCAGCACGAAGGACTTCGAGACACCGGAGACCTCGACGATCTGGGGTGCCTGAATCTGCGCGTCGTTCATGGTGTTTGTTCTCACAGCTCCTGTGCGAAATTGCCCTGGAGTCGCGCGAACGTCCGCTGGCAGAGCCAGAGCAGCACGAAGCCGATCCCGATTGCGATGAGCATCCGGAGCATGAGGTTGTCAGGGTAATCGGCGGGCGTACCCGCTGCCCAGAAGGTTCGGTGGAAGCCCAGGACCGCGAGAGTCAAGGGGTTGTTCGTGTATACCTCCAGGAGCCACGTCGGCAGGTCGGCCCGTTTGAGGACGTCCGAGACCATCTGCCAGCCGTAGACAATCGGGGAGGCCCACATCGCGATCGTCAGGAGCACCTGGGTGAGGTACTGGACATCGCGCAGGTACACGTTCAGCGCCGACAGGAGGAGCCCCAGAGCGGTCGCGTAGACGACGATGATGAGCACCGATGGGAGGAAGTAGAGGATTCCCTCGGGAGACGGAGGCGAGGCGAGGAGGAAGGTCGCGGCGATGAGGACGACGAGCTGGACCGCGAACGTGAACAGCGACGACCCGATTGCGGCCAAAGGGAAGACTTCGCGCGGGACGTACACCTTCTTGACGAGGCCCGAGTTCGCAAGGATCGATCCCGTCGTGGAGATGAGTGATTCGGAGAAGAGACCGAAGATGGTCAGTCCGGAGAAGACGTAGATCGCGAAGTCCGGGATGCCATGGGCCGCGCCGAGGACGAGTCCCATCACCACGTAGTAGATGACCAGCTGGACGATCGGGTTGATCAGGGTCCACAGGAGCCCCAGGAAGCTGTCCTTGTACCGTGCTTTGATGTCACGGCGCACGAGCAGGGCGAGAAGGCGACGGTGGCCGAGCACAGCCTGGAGCGACGTCCACGTCTGCGTCCATCCCGTTCCGCCGGATACGGTGACGAATGGATCGGAGCCCAGTCGCTCGAATCTCAGCAGGGACTCGTTACTCACAGGGCGGCCGTTCTTCTCGGGTCGAACACGAGCGATCACTATACAACGGTGCGACTTGAAGACTCCCGAACGGAGTGCCCTCGGTGTCCGCTGTCACCGAGACCCAGCGCGCCCCTCGCCGCTTCTCCCGACGACCGCATCGACCAGCGCCCGAGCCCGTGCGTCGAAGGAGTGCTGCTCCCGGATCCGTCGCGACACCTCCATCAGGTCGATGTCCGGACAGAACAGCGATTCGAGTGGCGTCTCCACGAGTCGAAGAAGCTCCGGTACGTCGGAGTAGGTGCGCACCGCGCAGCCGAAGAGGTCGGCGATGCCTTCGACCTCGTCGCTGATCGCCCGCCCGCCCGCGGCGACGACGTCGAAGAGGCGGTTCGAGACGAAACCTTCGCGTCGCATCGCCGGCCAGTGGTCGTTCAGGACAGCGCCGGCGGTCTCGTAGAGCCTCGGCAGCTCGTCGTTCGAGACGTGGGTCCCCGCAATGGCGGACGGCGGGATGTATCCGCGCCAGTCAGGTCCATAGACGCGGATCGGGATGCCGGCACGGAGGGGTTCCACGACGGAGGGGCGTGCGATCCCCCGTGCCGTGCCGACGAAGACGAGGTCGTCGCCGTGCTGTAACCCGCTCGGATGGAACCGGTGTGCATCCGTGCACTGCAGCAGCGGTTCCACATCGGCCTGGAACTTGACCGATGCAGCGCCAGCCCAGCGTTCGGAAGCGGCGAACACGAGATCGAATCCCGCCACTTCGTCAGCGGTGATCTCATCGGGGTGACTGATGATCCACAGGACGGATCGGCCGCCGCGAGGCGCGGGGAGTGCGTGCGGTCCGCGCAGAACGAGGTGGACGTCATCGAGACTCGCTGTAGGGCGAGCGGCCGCGGGCCTGGCATCGATCGATACGTATTGGCCGAGTCGCTCCAGCGCCACAGCGAGGGCCCGGGCGAAATGCGTCTCGCCCCACGACTCTCCGCGGGGGCCGGCCGGGGCGGCCGTCTTGATCGCCCATCGCAAACGCGGCAGCGTGGTGCCGTCGGAGAGCGTCACGTCCGATAGGACTCTGCGACAGTCGGACCCGTCGTCGAACACGAGGCCGCGCACAGGAGGCAGGGAGAAGCCGTCGTCGTCGGCCGATGCGTCCACCGACTGCGGCCATTCGTCCGAGGGGGCCGCGATGACCATCGCATCCAACAGGACGCGAGGCGACCGCTGGTCACCCACCATCACGGCAGTCACGGGCGCGTCCAGCGTCGCCGACCGGAATGTGACACCCAGTGCGCGCGCATCTTCAATGGGGTATCCCGCGAGCACGCGCTGCATCCGCCCCTGCCGCGGGCGCGTACCGGCTGACACCACGGTGCCGTCGGTCGAGACCCACAGCGGAGCGACGGGGCCAGACTGCGCCATATCGATCAGACGGATCAGCGAGTCCGCAGAGATCGCTGCGCGCGGCTGTCGCACGACCAGCACCGTGCGTTCGTCGAGCGTGTTCTGAAGTCGTCGCTGCTCGTCTGCGGTCCACGCGAGCCGTACGCGCGGATCGACGAACGCAAGCGGGGCGACTGCGAGGCGCACGTCGAGCGGAGCCAGGTCGATCGCGAGGACGAGAGTCGAGTGCGTTTCGCTCAGGGGCCGAAGCGCGGGACGGATTGCCGCGCCATCCCGATCTGCCTCGTCGAGCGACCACAGCATGACGATCGACGAGGCGGGGACCTCGGGATCCGCGACCGTGCTCGGGTGCGTAGCGGCACGCGCAGCAGTCAGGAGATCCGCGTGCGACGCCTCGACGGTGCGCCCGTCCAGGCCCAGAGCAAGCGCGTCTCCGTCGCGGAGCGCGCGCCAGGCGTGACCGAGGGGTCCTCCGGCCGCATGTGCGCTCTCGGGATGGGCCGTCCCGTACGCGATGGCGTCCCACGCGAGGCTGGTCTCGACGCTCGCGGGGTCGCCGATCAGATACGCGTACATCGCCGGCACCCGGTCGGCGTCGGGGAGTTGCGCGGAGACGAGCCCTTCCGCGAACAGGGGGTTGAGGGAGAGGCCGGTCCGGAAGCCGCGTCTGACGTAGATCCGGACCGCGCGCCGAGTGGATACCCGCCGGTTGAGTTGTATGGCGACGTAGTCGAGATCCACGATGCCTGCCCCGCGGATGACTCGCGACCACCAGAGACGGTCGGCGGAGAGCAGGACGCCGCGGATGCCCGGAAGGGCCCGTGCGCTGCGCCAGAGTCTCCTGAGGCGGGTGAGCACTCCTGGAGTCTAGGACCCCGGACGGCGGGCGGAGGCCTGGATGGTAGCCTTCGAATCGATATCCTCGGCAGCCCGACAGGAGAATGCGTGCCTGAATCGTCCGCCCGAGTCGGCATCGTCGTCCGGACCCAGGACCGGCCGATCTTCCTCGAACGGGCACTGCTCGACATCTCAATGCAGTCGTTCGCGGCGTGGCGCGCCGTGGTCGTGAACGACGGCGGCGATCCTGTCGCGGTCGATCGCCTGGTCGCGGCCCTCGACTATGACGTGCGGTCGCGGGTGGAGGTCATCCACCGTACCGACGGCATCGGTCGGTCGGCTGCGGCGAACGCGGGCGTCCGCGCACTGGGGACGGACTACGTCGTCCTGCACGATGATGACGACTTGTGGGATGCCTCGTTCCTCGAAGCATCGGTTGACTGGCTGGACCGCCACCCGGACGACGCCGGAGTGGTGTCGCGGACGGAGATCGTGTACGAGCGAGTCGACGGCGAGCGCGTGGTCGAGCTCGGGCGGGAGCCTTTCTGGGGGGCGATGGCGCAGATCACGTATGCCGACGTGCTCCAGGTCAATCGATTCGTCCCGATCGCGTATGTGTACCGCCGGTCGCTCCACGAGGAAGTCGGCTATTACCGAGAGGACGTCCACGCGGCCGAGGATTGGGAGTTCAATCTGCGGGTGCTGAGGCGGTTCACGGTGGCGTACCTGTCCGATCGTGTCCGCGCGTTCTGGATGCAGCGTCGTGGCCAGGCGGGGGCGCTGGGAAACAGCATGATCGTGCTCGCGGGCGACCACGATCGCTATGACCGGATGATCCGCGACGAAGCGCTGCGCGCCCATGTCGCCGCCCATGGGGACGGGCTCGTGCTCTACCTCGCCCGCTACATCGAAGACGAGGTATCCCGACAGCTCGAGATGAACCGCACGTTGGGTCAGCGTGCCACCGGGGCAGCCCGCTCGGGGTGGAGGCGACTGCGTGGGCGGTGACGGGACCCACCCAGATCCGATGTACCTTGCTCAACGGATGGTCTTCCCTGTCGAGGGAACAGGCACTCGTGCCGCGGGACTCTACCTGCGGGGCGATGCGGACGCGACCGGCCGACGCGCCGCGCGCATCCGTGCGCATGGTCGAGGTTCCTTCGCCACCTACTTCAACGCTTTCCCGATCGGGATCTGGCGATCCGCGGCGGGGGTGGACGTCGTCACAGTTCGTCTTGAATCGAGCGCCGCTGCGACGCACCGCGTCGTCGGCATCGGTGCCGCCGGGAATCCACGAACCCTGACGACGGTCGACGGTGCGGGCTCGCTGACGCTCGAGCTCGGCGCGGTTCCCGAGGACGCGACGTGGCTATGGCTCGAGACGGACTCTGGCGCCGAGCCCGTCGTCGTGTCGGACGTCGACTGGCTGGTCGTCGCGCCACAGCCCTTGCCCTCGCGGATCACGGTCTCGATCACGACCATGGATCGGGTCGATGACTGCGCGGCGGTGGTGGATGCGCTCGCCGACGACGAACTGCGCGACACGATCGCCGAGGTGATCGTCGTCGATCAGGGACGCGAGTCTGTTTCATCCAGCGTTCCACAGGGACGACTCGGGAACGGCGTGCCCGTTCGCGTCATCGAACAGGACAATCTCGGCGGATCCGGTGGATTCAGCAGGGGCATGCTCGAGGCTGTCCACGCAGACGCCACGCATGTCCTCCTCCTCGATGATGATGTGCGGATCGAGCCCGAGTCCATCCGCAGGCTTGCTTCACTGGCTGCCGTCGCACGAGATGCCCCGCTCCTGGGAGCGCAGATGCTCAGTCTGATCGACCCCACTGTGCTGCACTCCATGGGCGATGAGATGGACCGCCGCACGATGTGGTGGCAGGCCGTCGAGCCCTCGCTCGTCTCCGCCGATCTCCTCGATCACCCGATCGAGTCGACTCCCGCACTTCGCCGATTCCGTCCCGTCGACTTCAACGGCTGGTGGATGTGTCTCATCCCGATCGCCGTCGTGCGTCGGATCGGCGCATCCATGCCGTTCTTCATCAAATGGGATGACGCGGAATACGGGCTGCGGGCAGCGGAGGCGGGTCACCGAACTGTGACTGTTCCCGGGGTCGCGCTGTGGCACGTTCCGTGGACGGCGAAGGACGACGGCCTGGACTGGCAGGCGTACTACCAGCTTAGAAACCGGATCGTGACGGCGCTCCTCCACTCGAGACGCCCGCGCCGAGTGCTCTCCGCCACCTGGATGCAGGACGTCAATCACATCCTGTGTCTGCAGTACGGCTCCGTACATGTGCGCATCGCGGCGCTTCGAGACATCCTCGCGGGCCCGGACGAGCTCGTGGAAACCCTGCGAGGTGGCCGCGCGCGAGCCCAGCGCGAGCTTGCGGATGCGGGGCAGGTGGTGGTCGATCTAGCAGGTCTGAAGACGGTCGACGTCATCGCGTCCGCGCCACGTGGCACCGTCCGCTCGATCGAGCGTCTGATGAGGGTCATCGTGCATCAGCTGACACCTGCGCGAAGGAGCGCGGAGCCGCTTGCTCGTGTGCCGCGTCGCAGCGGGAAGTGGTGGCGACTGGGGCTGATGGACGAGGTCGCCCTTGAGAGCGCTGCCGGGCGCGGAGCGTTCCACCTGCGTCGATCGCGCCGCGAGGCTCTGCGGCTGCTCGCCGTGACGGTGGCGCTGCGCATCCGCATCTGGTTCCGCTGGCGCAGGCTCGCCGCCCGCTATCGCGACGCCGGCCAGCGGCTCGCGGGCGAAGCTTCGTGGCGGCGGATCTATGCCGACACGAGCCGCACCGACCGG
Source organism: Microbacterium candidum (assembly GCF_030315975.1). Classification (GTDB taxonomy): domain Bacteria; phylum Actinomycetota; class Actinomycetes; order Actinomycetales; family Microbacteriaceae; genus Microbacterium; species Microbacterium candidum. The sequence goes on from NZ_JASXSZ010000004.1 coordinate 219,863, forward strand.
GTCTGATCAGGAGTCGCCGGCTGAGGCGGCGATCTCAACGGTGTCGGTCGTATCCAGCAGCGGTCCATCTGCTCGCCGCGAGAACCACCACATCAGCCCCAGCATGAGAGCGAACGCGAGGGCGCCGATCAGCCAGACCGCGAGAGGCGATGGCGCGGCCGGCCACCACCACTCGGCGCCGGACCCGGGGTCGATGCCGTGCTTGTCCACCCCTGTCGTGTAACGGCGGATGTCGAACTGCAGAGCGATCGCAGCGGTACCGGCGAGCGCGGCGGCCCCCACCGCCAGATGATGGCCGCCCTCCGTGCGCTGGTCCGAGTTCGGCGCCGATGCCACCCCGAGCAGGATGATCATCAGCGGGAGGATATAGCGGGGCTGCACCTGATTCCCCACCGTCGCGTGCGATAAGTAAAGCATCACGAACGGGACGATCCAGATCGCCGTGAAGGCGAGTAGAACCATGAGCAGCTTGGTGCGTGACGCGCTGCGCAGGCCGATGAAGATCGCTCCCGCGAAGACGGCGGTCGTCAGGACCCAGACGGCGGCAGGCATCGTGGTGTCGAGCCAGCCGAGGCCCCAGCTCCCGAGGGCGCCGGTCCACAGTTGTGGCACCTCGAGGAAATTGCTCACGTTCTGAGCGAATGTGAGGGGAGCGGCATCGGTGCCGAGACCCCCGAGCGTCGCGCCACTCTGCCGGGCGCTCGCGTAGAAGGCGGCGCTCACGACGATGACGGCCACGACGCCGATCAGAGCAGAGCGCTGGCGACGCCAGCTTCTGTAGGCGAGGCAGACCGCGACTACCGCGCCGAACACGGCGAAGATCGCGGCATCCGCTCGCGCACCGCCGCCGATGACTGCGCCGAGGATGCTCAGACCGATGAGGACGTATCGTCGTCGGCCCTCAGTGGTGAGCGCGCCATAGCAGCAGATCCAGACGATCGCGGCGGAGAGAATCGCCCAGGAGGACGGGTTCGTGGATGCCAGAAGGAAGAGTCCCAGCGGGACACTCGCTGCCAGAGCGGACACCAGAAGCGCCGGCCTCAGCCTGCGTGGCAGTGCGAAGAACACCGCCGTGAGGACCCCGACAATGAACGCGGCATTGACGAAACGCATGGCAATGACGGATGCCTCGATGTTCTTGGTCGCCAAAGGTGCCATCGCGGCATAGAACACCGGCGGATAGAGGTGGTCGATGTTAGCGCGAGTGACGCGCGCCATCCCGGGCTGATTCGGATTCCAACAAGCCCCGCTCTGGGTGTCATGGAATGCGTAGCACGGCGCGGTCGGGATGGCGGCCGGTACGTATCGGTCGGTCGAGGTCGGTTCGCCGGTCGGCGACTCGCATAGGCCCGGCCGGTCCCCGATCCCGCACCAGATGGCGGGCAGGTGGAAGTCGTCGTCGGGGCTCGACGCCACAGGGGAGCTGAGGGCCCACGCACCGAGAGAGATGAACGCGAGTATGGGAATTGCGATCACGAGAGCGAGACGGAGGCCGGCCGATCGGGTTCGTTCCACCAGCGCATCCTACCCAGCCGATCCTGCGCGAAGACTGCTCGGAATCGCTCCTTGGGACGTGCCGGTGGGGGACGGCGGTCAACGGGACGCCGTAGATCATCTATTCTTCGATCTAACGCGGCAGGGTGTCGCGAGTACGGATGAACGATGGTGCTGGCGATGCCCCGTGGTGATTCGCGCCTGCGCATCGGCCTGATCGGCCTGATCGCATACTTGGCGGTCCTCGTGGGGGCGGCGGTGTGGACGCTCTTCGGCGGCCCGATGACTGCGCTTCTCGTGCTCGTCATCGTCCCCGCGTTCGGTGCGCTGCGCCCGCGGTGGGGGTTGGCGCGCGCCGTCGTACTTCTGCTCTGCGCGGTGTGCTGGGGGACGCTGGTGGTCTTCACCCTGTCCCGGTGGACGGGAGTTCCCGCGATCGCACTCGTCCTCGCGGTCGCCGTCCTCGGTGGCGCGGCGTCGGCGATCAGACTCCATCGCCGCGGATGGGCGAGCACCCGCGGTGACCTCTCCGCGCTCGGTTTCGCGGGTACCGGCGGCGTTCTCTGGTGCACGGTGATCGGCATCGCGGAGGTCCTGCCTGGCGGAGCGCCGGTGTCATGGTCGATGATGGGCGACTCCGCGAACAACGTGCTGTTCGCCCGCAGTCTTGTTGAAGAAGGGGGCATCGCACTCGGGGGCGCCAACCCTGTGCCGCTGACATCGGGGCTGATCGCGCTGTTCATGCTCCCGAATCATGCACTGGTCACCTCCACGGCGAGTGCGGATATCGTCGCGCTGACACAGATGTGGTGCTGGACCATCGTTGCTGCGTGCGTCATGTCGGGACTGCTGCTCGTCGCGATCGTGCGTCGCCGGGATGCGCTCGGGTATCTGGCCATCGCCGGCGGGTCGCTGCTGCCCCTCTCCTGGTTCATCCTCGCCGGTGCGCTCGGGCTCGGGTTCGTGAACTTCCATCTGACGCTCGCGCTGTTGATCGGATGCCTGATAGTGGTCGTGCGCGCGAGAGAGCGACCGCTGGCGACGCTTGTGATCCTCTCGCTGGCGCTCACCTCCGTGCTCGCGGTGTGGGCGCCACTTGCCGGAGTGCCGGCCGTCGCTCTGGCGCTGGCCATCATCGGCCAGTGGCGCGCGTACATCGGACTCCGCGGCTGGAGGCTCGTGATCGCCATCGCGGCCCTCCTCCAGTCGGTCGTGTTCTTCGCGACCGTCTCGCTTCCGAGCTACTTCTCGCAGGGCACGGCGCTGAAGGAGGCCGCCGGGGCGGTCTTCGTCGTCAGCAAGCGCATGCTCGTCGCGGCCGCGGTGGCAACGCTCGTGCTGGGCGCTCTCTACGCGTGGCGGAGACGCAGTGCAGCCGGTGTCGTGATTCTGATCGCGGGACTCGGAGGTGGCACGCTGGGCCTCGCGGTGCTGTTGTGGATGCGGCGTGGTCAGCAGGAGGTTTGGGCGTACTACCAGCTGAAGTATGCGTGGCTGCTCATGGCACTCCTGTTCATCCTCGCAGTGGCCTTCGCGATCGCGTTGGCGACGTCAGCGACGTTGTCCGCCGTGCCGGCGGCCGCCGCCACGGTCGTCGTGGTGCTCTCGGCGTTGGGCTTCGCCGCCCTGGTGCAGGCCACCGTGCCCGCATACGGGACGGATCCGCAACTGATGCGGAATCCAATGGCCCGAATCCTGACGGGAGACTTCTTCGTCGACGGTAAGGGCGACCGGGTCTTCCACCGCGTGGCGCAGTTCACCGACGCGCCGACCCGGAGCATCCTCTGGAAGAGCGGAGACGTCGACGAGGGCACCACGATGTTCTGGATCATCCAGATGTCCTCCAGCGGAGTCGACGACACCGGGCTGAGGATCTATGCGTATGACCGCGATCTGGACTCGATGAAGGATCTGTGCCAGATCCGCCAGAGGATGGGCCCGCCCGTGGAGGTCATCACCTCCGGTCCGGCGCTGCCGAGCGAGGTCGCGCAGGCGTGCCCGGGCCTCGGGGCGGTCATCGTCCGTTGATAGAATGAGGCATCATGCCTGAGGCCCCGAAGCGCACGCTGATCATCATGCCCGCGTGGAACGAGTCTCGGAACGTCGGCAACACCGTCCGCGAGATCCTCGATCAGCGCGCCGGCTACGACGTGATCGTCGTCGACGACGGCTCCACCGACGACACGGCTCAAGTCGCGCGGGCCGCGGGTGCGCAGGTCCTCGCCCTGCCCTTCAACATGGGCGTCGGGGGAGCGATGCGCACGGGGTTCACCTACGCGCAGCGCCACGGGTACGACCAGGCGATCCAAGTGGATGCGGACGGCCAGCACGATCCGCGGGAGATCCCCATCGTGCTCTCCGGGCTGGAGCACTCCGACATCTCGATCGGGGCGCGCTTCGCTGACAAGGGCGACTACCAGGCGCACGGCCCGCGGCGCTGGGCCATGGTGTTCCTGGCAGCGGTGCTGTCACGAGTGGCGAAGACCAAGCTCACCGATGTCACGAGTGGATTCCGTGCGGCGAACAAGCGTGCCATCGACCAGTACGTGCGCTACTACCCGGCGGAGTACCTCGGCGACACGGTCGATTCGCTCGTGAGCGCCATCCATTCCGGACTGACGGTGTCGCAGATCCCGGTCGCGATGCGGGCGCGCGTTCACGGAAAGCCCAGTCAGAACCCGGTCGGGTCGACGATCTATCTCATCCGGTCCGTGTTCGCCCTGTCCTTGGCTCTGATGCGCGGTCGGCGCCGGCCCACCGAGGTGAGCGCATGATCGTCGTCGCCGGCATCGGCCTGGCGCTCTTGGTCCTCGCCATCATCATCTCGTTGCTGCTGCGCCGACAGCTGCGTGAGAAGTACGCGACGCTGTGGCTTATCATCGGGTTCGTCATCCTGATCCTCGCGATCTTCCCGCAGCTGCTCCTCGGGCTCTCCCGAGCGCTCGGGGTCGCGGTCCCGTCGAACCTGATCTTCGCGCTCGCACTCGTGCTCCTGATCGGCGTGGCTCTGCATCTGTCGTGGGAGCTGTCGCAGGCAGAGGACGAAGTCCGACGCGTCGCGGAGGATGTCGCCATCCTTCGCGCCGAGGTCGAGGAGCTCCGACTGAGGGCCGGCCTTGATATCGGCGCGGGTGGTCCCGGCGCGCTCGGCACCTCGGCACCGGAGGAATCGGGTGGCGACAGCACCTCCGGCGATGAAGGCTGAGAGCGCCGGAGCGGGCCTGCGCGCCATCCTGATCGCCACCGCGGTGGCAGGGATCATCGGGTACGCGATCCAGCTTCTGGCGCCGTCATTGCTCCCGGGCGGTTCTGCTTACGTCACTTTCTCGATGTATTGGTCGACCCTCTACCTCTGCGTCGCGGCACTCTCCGGCCTGCAGCAGGAGATCACGCGGGCCTCGCACCCTGCCGCGGAGTCACCGCCGGACGCGAGAGTTCGCGACTTCGCGCTCATCGTCATCGGCGTGGTCGTGGCCGCCGTCGCCCTGGTCGCGCTGACGGCCGGTGGCGCAGTGCTGCCAGGCCCCACAGCTGCACTGGCGATCGCGCTGGGCATCGGGCTCTGCGGATACGTCCTCGTCGCAGTGCTGGGCGGGGTGCTCTACGGGCTGCGGCTGTGGAACGCGGTCGCATGGCTGACCATCATCGATGCGGTGATTCGAGGCATTCTCGTGGTCGCCGGTTTGCTGGCCGGTTGGTCGGCGCAGTGGATCGCGTTCGCCATCTCGGTGCCGTTCGGCCTTGCCTTCCTCGCGGTGTGGGCCCGGATGCGTAGTCGGGTCGTCGGCGCCTTCCGCGTCGACGTGACGCTCCGGCGACTGCTGATCAATGCCGCCGGGACCGTCACGGCCGCAGCAGCCATGGGCGTCATGATGAACGGCATGCCGCTGCTCCTCGGGCTGACGGCCGGAGACACCGACCGCACGCTGCTCGCCGGGCTCATCCTCACGATCACGGTGACTCGTGCTCCGCTCGTCGTCCCGCTGCTCGCCCTCCAGAGCTACCTGATCTCGATCTTCCGATCGGCCGGGCGGGCGGTGATGCGGAGGATTCTCCCCATCCTCGCAGCCGTCGCGAGCGGCGTCGCACTGGTTGCCGTCGCCGCCTGGTTCATCGGGCCATGGGCGATCTCGTTCATCTCCCGTGGACAGTATGTGGTCACGCCGCTGATGATGGCGACGATCACGGTGGGAGCAGGACTCGTCGGCATGATGTGCATCACCGGGCCGGCCCTGGTTGCGACCAGCCGGCACGTGCCGTACACAGCCGGCTGGGTCAGCGCCGCACTCCTGACCATCGCCGTGTTGGCGCTGCCTGTTCCGTTGCCGTTCGAGGCGCGGCTCGGGCTCGCGCTGATCGTGCCCCCCGCGGTGGGGCTCGCCGTGCACGTGGTCGCGGTGTGGCGTCACCCGGCGGTGGATCCCGCCGTCGAGACCTCCGCCGCTTAAGGGGCCGCGTCCGCGCCGACGACGAAATCCGCGATCGACCGACGCCAGTCGATCTTCGGCGCCCAGCCGAACTCGGCTCGGAGCCGATCGGCCGAACCCGTGATGCGTCGCGGGTCCCCGGGCCGGAGCCGGGCCGGATCCACGACGACGGGTGGCACCGGTCGCCCGGAGGCCTCGGCGATCGCCGCGAGGATCTCACGGCCCGTCCGGCTCGCACCTGATGCGACGTTGTAGACGAAGTGCTGCCGCACGGGCGCCGAGACGATGTCGATGTACGCCGCTGCGACGTCTCGCACGTCCGTGTAGTCACGGGCGGTGTCGAGGTCGCCGACCGCGAGCGCTTCGCCTTCGGCGAGCTCTGTGAGTGCGCGGGTGAGGTCGGGGATCAGGAAGCCGGACTCCTGCCCGGGGCCGATGTGGTTGAAAGGCCGGGCCACCGCGACATCCAGACCTCTGTGCGCGTAGTAGGCGGCCTGGGACTCGACGAGGAGCTTCGCCACAGCGTACGGGGAGGTCGCCGAGGTCGGGGAGGTCTCCTCGGTCGGAGCGCCATCCGGGCGGGGAGCATAGACGGCGCCGGTGCTCACCACGAGCAGGCGAGCGCGACGCTCGGAGCTCAGGATCGACTCGCACATCACCGTGACCATCCGGCTGTTGGACTCGATGTACCGCTGGGGAGCGGTGAACGACGGGCCGACGGCCGCGAGTCCCGCGAGGTGGACGATCGCGTCGACATCAGCCGGGACCGGCCAGGCGTCGGTCAGGTCTGCCGTGAAGTACTCATCGACGTCGTCCTGGATCTCGAGCGGCGCCGACTCCTCACGTCCGACCGCCCACACGCGGTAACCGGCGTCATTCGCCAGGCGGACGAGGTGTCGGCCGACGAAACCCGTCGCCCCTGTGACGACGAGCGTCGGTGCTGTCACGACAGCGACCCGGCTCCCTGCCTCTGCTGCAGGCTGATGTCGTGGGCGACCATGCGCGAGACGAGCCCCTGGAAGTCGACATCGCGGTGCCACCCGAGCTCGGTCTCTGCCTTCGCGGGGTCGCCCAGGAGGATGTCGACCTCGGCGGGGCGCATGAACGCAGGGTTCTGGCGAACGTACGGGCGCCAGTTGTCCACGCCGATCTCCGCGAAGGCGAGCGACAAGAACTCTTCGATCGAGTGGGTCTCACCGGATGCGAGCACGAAGTCGTCGGGGGTGTCGTGCTGGAGCATCTGCCACATCCCGCGGACGTAGTCACCTGCGTAGCCCCAGTCGCGCTTGGGCCACAGATCTCCGAGTTCGATGTGGTCCTGCAGGCCGAGGTGGATACGGGCGACCGCATCCGTGATCTTCCGCGTGACGAACTCGCGTCCGCGGCGCTCACCCTCGTGATTGAACAGGATCCCGCAGGAGACGAACATCCCGTAGCTCTCGCGATAGTTCTTCGCGATCCAGTGGGCGTACAGCTTGGCGACGCCGTACGGGCTGCGCGGGTGGAAGAGCGACGACTCCGTGTAGCCCGCACCCGGACGGTTGTAATCGAGTCCGCCGAACATCTCGCTCGTGGACGCCTGGTAGAACCGCGTCGTCTCGGCCCGACCGGTCAGCCGGAGCGCCTCGAGCAGATTCAGCACGCCCTTGCCGGTGACGTCCGCCGTCAGCGTCGGGTTCTTGAACGAGTAGCCCACATGGCTGACCGCCCCGAGGTTGTACACCTCATCGGGGCTGGCGATCTCGACGGCACGAGTCAGCGAGAACGGATCGGTCAGGTCCCCTTCGATCATGGTGACAGCCGGGAACTCCGCTTCGGCTGCGGCGCGACGCGGGTTGTTCTGGCCTCGGACCAATCCGAAGACCTCGTAGCCCTCGTCGAGAAGGAGCTCAGCGAGGTGTCCGCCGTCCTGGCCGGTCACCCCCGTGACGAGTGCGCGCTTGGTGGTTGGCATGTCAGTCCTCTTGTTCGGTCGGCATCGAGGCCAGGGCGGCGGCGTCTCAGCGGGTCGCAAGGACCCGTTCGAACACCTCAAGTGTCTCGCGCGCGGTCCGCTCCCACGTGAACCGGCGCTCCTGGGCGTAGCCCGCCGCGGTCATCCGCTGCTGGAGTTCCGGGTCGCCGACGACCTCGTCGATGACCTCCGCGAGCGCGGCGATGTCCTGGGTCGGGAAGAAGCGGGCAGCGTCGCCGCCTACATAGCGGTGCACATCGATGTCGCTGAGCAGCACGGGGACTCCCGCGCTCATGGCCTCGAGCGTCGGCAGGGAGAAGCCCTCCGCAAGCGATGGGATGGCCAGGGCAGTCGACGTCGAGTAGAGATGCGCGACCTCGTCCTCGGTGACCCAACCGCGAAGCTTCACCCACTCGCCGACGCCCAATTCTTCGACGAGGGGAGCCAGAGGGTCATCGCCGCGGCCTCCCGTGATGACGACGCGTGGCCGGCGCTCGGGCGGGAGCAGTGCGATGGCGCGGGGGAGTGACCCCCAGTTCTTGTGGGGTCGGCGGTTGCCCATCGCGATGATCAAGGGGCCTTCTGTACCGGCCAACGAGCGGTCGACTCCGGCGGGGTGGCCGCCCGCCAGAGGCACGACATCGACGATGGCCGGGTCGACGCGAAGATACTTGAGGATCTCGGATGCCGAGCCCGGGCTGTCGGTGATGATGTGCGCAGCGTTCCGCGCGACCTGCCGCTCCATCCACTTCACCGGCTCGGTGTACAGCGGGGTCGACATGAACTCCGGGTGGCTCCAGTAGAGCATGTCGTGCATGGTGACGACCGTCGGCATCGTCGTCCGCCGGGGTCCGAGGGTGGCCGGGGAGTGCACGAGATCCACCTTGCGCTTGCGGGCCTCGCGAGCAACGGAGAAGAGCTCGCCGCGCGCCCACGCGAAACGGTTCTCCCCGCTGATGCCCGAGTTGATCGTCTCGCCCGGAAACCAAGAGCGATCGAGCGCGTAGCCTTCGCTGCTCAGATAGCCGATGAACTCCCATGCCGGGGCGAGTTCGCCGAGCGAGCGATAGAGTTCGCGCGCGTAGACCTCCATGCCGCCCTTTGTGCCCGAGTACGAAAGCAGATCGACGAGCACACGGGGCATAAGGACGATCTTATCAATCCGTGATGGGCGCACCCGGCGGGGCGTGCTCGGTCGTGGCGGGGACAGGAACAGGTTTGGCGGAGCGGAGCCCTCGTGTCGCCCGCATGACAGGGCGCTCGATCAGCAGCCAGCTCGCAGTCGCGAACACGATCGTCACAAGCACGTTCGCGACCATGAAAACCCACACTCCGGCACGGGCAGCCCCGAGCAGAACAAGCAACTGTGCCGTCGGCCAGGCATAGATGTAGAAGCCGTACGAGATGTCGTGCTTGGCGATGAGCTTCGGCTGGCGTACGACCGTGCTCAGCCACAGCAGGCCGTAGGCCAGGAACGGAGCAGCGAGCTGACCGCCGAAACCGGGGATCAGGATGATGGGGACCAGCGCGGCGACGAGGCTCACGACGCCCGCCCACCTGCGGAGCCCCCATTGATCGAAGAGTACGTACGCAACCACGCCGCCGAGGAAGAAGGGGAGCAGCTTGAACAGCAGGGCGAAGTCTCCGTCGAGGCCCAGCCGGGCCCAGAACGACATCGTCGCGTAGACGCCGACCGACATCACCCACAGGAGCACGGGCAGCCACAGCGTGCGACGGAAGATCGCGAGGAAACCGAGCGTCCACACGATGATGTAGCAGAGGAACTCGAAATAGAGGGTCCACAGCGACCCGTTCCATGCGCCGGGATAGGGCACCGTCTGCAGAGTCCACGAGATCGTGTACGAGCTCACGTGCAGTCCAGCGTTGCCCCAGATGTACTCAAGTGGCGTGACCGGCGTCGTGAAGAACCCGTGCAAGTTGCCCCGCTCGAGCAGTCCCGCGATCGGGGCGAACACGAGGGCGGTCACGACGAGGACGACCAGGAACGCGGGAAAAATGCGCGCGATCCGGTGGACGAGGAAGTCGCCGGTCGAGTGTCTGAACCTGCTGCCGGTGATCAGGAACCCGCTGAGGACGAAGAACCCCGCGACAGCCCAACCGCCGACGTTCTCGCCGTGGAGCATCGGGCCTGTGCCGTGACCGGTGATGTAGAACGCGTGCGCGAACAGAACCATGGCCGCCAGAATGAGGCGGAAGAGATTGAGACTGTTGCGCTTGTGCGGGAACGCACGGCTCGAGGTGGGCGCGGTGACCATTACTTGAGCAGGCTCCGCTCCGCCATCTCCTTGAGCGAGCGTTCGTACCCGCTTTCTTCGATCGGCTCGGAGAGAACCCACTCGACGAATCGGCCGACGCCGGTTCGGAAGTCGGTCTGCGGCTCGTACTCGAGCACCTCACGAAGTCGCGCGAGATCGGCGACATTGTGGCGGATGTCGCCCAGGCGGTAATTGCCGGTGATGGTGGTCGGCACTTCGCTGCCGAAGGCGGCGAACAGAGCGGCGACGACCTCGTTGACGGTGGTCGCGACTCCGCTGCCGACGTTGATCGTGTGACCGCCCGCGGACGGAAGTGTGGAGGCCAGGAACGTGGACTCTACGACGTCGTCGATGTAGACGAAGTCGCGGCTCTCCAGCCCGTCCTCGAAGATATTGATCGCCTTCCCCTGGCGGATGAGGGTGGAGAAGATCGAGAGGATGCCGGTGTACGGGTTCTTGAGCGACTGTCCCGGGCCGTACACGTTCTGGTAGCGCAACGCGACCGACTCGACGCCGATCGTCGGCGCCACGGTCATGACCAGCGACTCCTGCATCTGCTTCGTGATCCCGTACACCGAAGAAGGATGCAGCTTCGCCTGCTCGTCGGTGGGGATCATCGTTATCGGGCCTTCGCCCCGCTCGTGCACATCGAAGTCACGGGCGGCCATGTCCGCGTCGACGCGGTGTGCGGGGTACACCGTGCGCCCGTCCACCGTGCGGTAGGCGCCTTCGCCGTAGATCGAGCGCGAGGAGGCGATCACGAGACGTTTCACGGAGTGCGACTCGTTGGTCAGGATGTCAAGGAGCTTCGCGGTGCCGCCGACATTCGCCTCGACATAGCGGTCGATCTCGTACATGGACTGCCCGGTGCCGGTCTCGGCTGCGAGGTGCACCACGATCTGCGCGCCGTCGATCGCGGCTCGCAGATCGTCAGTGGATGTCACAGTGCCTTCGATGACGGTGGCGATGCCGTCGAGCGAGCGCAGCAGGGGCGATGTGGTTCGCGGGTCGTCGCCGTGCACCTGAGGCAGCAGGGAATCGAGAACCGTTACGGTGTGACCCGCGTCGACGAACCGCCGCGCGAGCCGGGTCCCGATGAAGCCCGCTCCGCCGGTGATGAGGACGTGGTCGGGCATGCGTGAACTCCTGGGAGAGGGGACGCGCTCTTGCGAACGCACCCATGCGTCTAGAAGGCGAAGATGTGCGCCAGCGTCGATTGTAACCCGGGACGTGTTCCGTGCCGGATGACGCCGGGGAGCTCCGCGAGCCCGTGGAGCCGTGACAACACGCGCAGTCGCGCAGTCGATGCCGTCCTCCGCCATCCCTTTGCGCGGGCGAGATCGCGGGCTTGCGCGTAGTAGGTCCGCTCGTCGCGGAACCGTCGTCCGTCGAGCAGGGTCTTCTGCGATGCGCTCGCACTGTGCCGTCGGTACGAGAAGGCGAGCGTCGGGTTGTAGGCGAGGCATCCACCCTCGAAGGCGATGTCCATCAGGAGCGCGAGGTCCTGGATGATCGGAAGGCCCTCGCGGAAGTCGATCCTCCGCAGGGTCTCCGTTCGGAACGTCAGTGATGGCCAGTACAGCCAATCGCCGCGGATGAGGCTGGTCGCCATCGTTTCGCCCTTGAGCACGGCGACACCAGTCCCCCCGCGGGGAGCGAGAAGCCCGGTCTTCACGCGGTCGACGAGCGGCCGGACGATCGTGCCGTGCTCGTCGATCACCTCGACGCCCGGCTGGACGACGTCGGCGTCCGGCACGGCGGCGATCGTGGCCAGTACAACGTCGAGATAGTTCGGATGCAGCAGGTCGTCGCATCCGAGGATCATGATGTGTTCCGTTGTCGCGCGCCTGATCGCCTCGCGATAATTCTCGGTGATGCCGAGGTTGACAACGTTGCGGACATAGACGATCCGCTCGTCGTCCAGCTGTGCGAACCAGGTCGCCACGCTCTCGTCGGGGTAGCAGTCATCGATGACGGTCAGGCGCCAGTCCGAATGGCGCTGCGCGCGGACCGATTCGATCGTCTGGAAGAGGAGCCCGGGGTCGCCCCAGAACGGCACGAAGATTTCAAAAGTCATGGCGCGTCGAGCCTACGAGATCAGCCTGAGAAGAACGCCGACGGCGGATGGCCGCGTGCCCCGTCAGTGGGGCCTCACGTAGACTTCGGCGGGGCGCCTGCCCGCCGCGCATCGCGCGAGCAGCTCGATCACGGAAGCGATGTCACATGGATCTCCTCATCGTCGGCTCCGGCTTCTTCGGTCTCACGATCGCTGAGCGGGCTGCCGCATCCGGCCGCAAGGTCACCGTCATCGATCGCCGTCCGCACATCGGCGGCAACGCCTACAGCGAGGACGAGCCCACGACCGGCATCGAGGTCCACAAGTACGGCGCACATCTGTTCCACACGTCCAACCCCGGGGTGTGGGAGTACGTCAACCGCTTCACGACGTTCACGAACTACGTGCACCGCGTGTACACGAACCACAAGGGCATCGTCTTCCCGCTGCCGATCAACCTCGGCACGATCAACCAGTTCTTCAACGCGGCATATACGCCGGCGGAGGCTCGCGCACTGGTGCATGAGCAGGCGGGGGAGTTCGACGCGAAGGATGCGGCGAACCTCGAGGAGCGCGGCATCGGTCTCATCGGGCGGCCGCTGTACGAGGCCTTCATCCGCGACTACACCGGCAAGCAGTGGCAGACCGACCCGAAGGAGCTGCCGGCCGAGATCATCAGCCGCTTGCCCGTCCGCTACACGTACGACAACCGCTACTTCAACGACACGTGGGAAGGCTTGCCGACCGACGGCTACACCGCCTGGATCGAGCGGATGGCCGATCACCCCAACATCGAGGTGAAGCTCGACACCGACTACTTCGACGAGTCGCAGCCGCTCAACAAGAAGGCCACCGTCGGACAGCTCCCGGTCGTCTACACCGGCCCGGTCGACCGCTACTTCGACTACGCCGAGGGTGCGCTGTCGTGGCGGACGATCGACCTCGAGCAGGAGGTGCTGGACGTCGGGGACTTCCAGGGCACGTCTGTGATGAACTATGCGGATGCAGGGGTGCCATACACCCGCATCCACGAATTCCGTCACTTCCACCCGGAGCGCGCCGACCGGTACCCGGCCGACAAGACTGTCATCATGCGTGAGTTCTCGCGCTTCGCAGGGCGCGAGGACGAGCCGTACTACCCCGTCAACACGCCGGAGGACCGCTCAGGACTCCTGGCTTACCGCGAGCTTGCGAAGGGCGAGCAGGACGTCTTCTTCGGCGGCCGGCTCGGCACGTATCAATACCTCGACATGCACATGGCGATCGGTTCGGCGCTGTCGATGTGGACCAACCAGCTCGCCCCGTCAGGCGCATCCTGACGCGCCGCATAGACTCGAACGCGTGACTTCAGCCACCACCGTCGGCGAGCCCGGCTCGCCCCGGCGATACGCCCACGCGCTGTGGCTGCTGTCTGCTCGCGACCTGAAGGTCCGGTACTCGACGAGCGCGCTCGGATACCTGTGGTCGATCCTCGACCCGCTCGTCATGAGCATCATCTACTGGTTCGTGTTCACCCAGGTGTTCCACCGCGGCGATATCGGCGAGCAGCCCTACATCGTGTTCCTGCTCACCGCGCTCCTGCCGTGGGTGTGGTTCAACGCGGCCGTGAGCGACTTCACGACGGCGTTCAACAAGGATGCGCGCCTCGTGCGTTCGACGGCGATCCCGCGGTCGATCTGGGTGAACCGGATCGTCCTCAGCAAGGGGATCGAATTCGTCTTCTCGATCCCGGTGCTGCTGATCTTCGCGATCTTCACCGGCGCTCACCTGACGTGGTTGGCCCTCTTGTTCCCCGTCGCCATCCTTCTGCAGACCGTTTTCCTCGTCGGCCTGGGGCTCCTCATCGCACCGCTGTGCGTCCTGTGGAAGGACCTCGAGCGCACAACGCGCCTGATCCTGCGCGCCCTGTTCTACGTCTCGCCGATCATCTACGGCATGTACAACCTGCCCGGCGCGTTCAAGACCATCGCCGCGTTCAATCCGCTCTCGGGCATCTTCACGCTCTACCGCGTCGCGTTCTTCCCGAAGCAGTGGGACACGACGGCGATCGTCGTGAGCGTGCTCATGTCCGTCGGATTCCTGGTCGCCGGCGTGCTCGTCTTCCGCAGCCTCGAGCGCCCGGTCCTGAAGGAGCTGTGATGGATCGCCCCGCGATCGAGGTCCGCGACCTCGGCATCCGATTCCGCCGCAACCGCCGCGGCCGCCGCAGCCTCAAAGACCTGTTCGGGGGAGCTGCGCGCCGCACAGCCCCTGACGAATTCTGGGCGCTGCGCAACGTCACGTTCGACGTTCAGTCGGGGGAGTCGATCGGCGTCGTCGGGCGCAACGGTCAGGGCAAGTCGACGCTGCTGAAGCTCGTCGCCGGTGTCCTCCTCTCCGACGAGGGTGCGGTCGGAGTCAACGGCGGAGTGGCGCCGCTCATCGAGATCACGGGGGGCTTCGTCGGCGACCTCACGGTGCGTGAGAACGTCCGGCTGACGGCAGGCCTGCACGGTATGGCGAAGGATGAGATCGCCCGCCGCTTCGACGACATCATCGGTTTCGCGGAACTCGGCGACTTCGTCGACACGCCCTACAAGCACCTCTCCAACGGCATGAAGGTGCGTCTGGCGTTCTCGGTCGTGTCGCAGCTGGAGGAGCCGATCCTCCTCGTCGACGAGGTCCTCGCCGTCGGCGACAAGGCGTTCCGCGACAAGTGCTATCGCCGCATCGACGAGCTCCTCGCCGAAGGGCGCACGCTGTTCTTCGTCAGCCACAACGAGGGCGACCTGCGCCGGTTCTGCACGCGCGGCCTCTACCTCGACAAAGGCCGGCTCGCGATGGACGCGCCGCTCCGGGACGTCCTCGAGAGATACAACGCCGACTACTCCGTGGGGTGACGGAGGTGCTTCGGGCATCCTAATCGCCAGGCATCGTGCGCGTCGATTGCTGACGTCGCCCGGGTATCACGCAGCTGCGTGCGCGTTCTCTCCTTACAGAGGATGTGCGATCGGGCTGACAGATGGACGTGATTCTCAGTATCCCAGTGCTCAACGGGCCGCTTCCGGTGGTGCTGTATACCGTTGCGCTGGCGTTCGCCGCCTACCTTCTGGTGCGCCGGCCGAGCCGAGGTCGGCTGGTGGCGTCGAGCGTCGGCATCCTCATCGGCGCGATTGCGGCGGTGGCGACCTTCGTCATCTCGAATGTCACCAGCGCGTTCGGTGAGCAGCTGGAGTTCGAGGTTCTCTGGTGGGCGACCGCCGGCTTCGCCGCCGCAGGGCTCGCGATGGCGAACCTGTGGCGCTCGCGTTGGTGGCGCAAGCTGCTCGCCGCCCTCGGCGGCGTCGTCTTCCTCGCTGCTTCGGCCGTAGGGATCAATGCTGTCTATGGGCTCGACCCCACCATTGGCGAGATGCTCGGAGTGTCGGCGCCCGGCACGCTGATCACGATCCCGATACCGAAGCCCGTCTCGACCACCGTGCCGGCCTGGGTACCGAGTGACGGGTCGCTGTACCTGGCGTGGCGAGCGCCGCGCAACATGCCCGTATTCGGCCGCCAGGGATATGTATCGATCCCGGCGGCAGAGTCCGGATTCTCAGCGCGGCCTGCGGGCCTGTATCTGCCGCCTGCGGCGCTGGTGCCGGATCCTCCTCCGCTTCCGCTGGTGATTCTCATGATGGGGTTTCCCGGCCAGCCGGGGCCGGAAGCGGTCGCGGCAGTTGTCGACCGCTACCAGCAGAAGCATCAGGGCCTCGGGCCGATCGTCCTCGTCGCAGATCAGATCGGCACGCAGGGCGACCCGATGTGCGCCGACTCGAAGCAGTATGGGAAGGCGCAGACATACATCACGAAGGACGTCATCAACTGGGCTCGCCAGAATCTGCATATCATCCAGGACCCCGACTACTGGGCACTCATGGGGTATTCGAACGGCGGGGGTTGCGCGATCAAGTACGGGGCGCTGATGCCTTCGACCTTCAGGAACATCGTCGACATCTCGGGGGAACCGTTCCCCGGATCCGAGGATTCGAAGGTCGCGCTTCAGCGCATCTTCCAGGGGAATAAGGCCGCGTTCGAGGCAGGCAAGCCGGTGAATATCATGCGGAACGCCAAAGTCGGCAGCTACGCGGGTGTGAACGCCGTGTTCACCTATGGCGCTGCCGACGGCGTCTACTCTGAAGATCAGAAGACGATGTCGGACGTGGCCCGGTCGGTGGGGATGAGCGTGACCCTCACGGAGATCGCTGGTGCCGCCCATAGCGGTCCGGCGTTCTCTGGGGGTGTCGCCGCGGGACTCCACGTCCTCTGCCCGCTGTGGGGACTTTCTGCCAGCAGCGCCCTGCAATGACGATGTTAGGCGGCGAGGGGCGGCATCGGCTGCCACGAGGCGTCGCGGGCGATCTTGCCGCCGTCGCGCAGCCCCCGCCACAGGTTCGAGGTGCCGCGGACCTTGCGCTCGACGGCGACGAGGCGGATGAGCTCTTTGCCGAACGTCAGGGTCGTGCCGAGCGCGAACGCGGCCGGGCGGTAGACGCCCGCGGCCTTGTAGTAGTTCTTGATGATCGCCCGGTTGCGCATGATGTAGTACCGGTACGCGTCGCTCGAGGCGTTGAGGTGCCGGATGCCCATGTCCCACTGGCGGATCTCGCGCGTGCGGCGCAGCACGAAGTCGTCCACGATCACCGAGGTGGTCAGACGCGACGCGAGCCAGCCGTACGTCTGGTCGTCCCAGTAGATGAAGAAGCGCGGGTCGGGGAGGCCGATCTGCCGCACGATGTCGCGGTGGATGAACATGCCCTCGAAGCATCCGCTGTTCATGACCTTGTAGCGCGACTCGTCGAAGCCCGCCGGCGCGTAAGGGATCGGGATGGCGAGGGGCTCCGCCACACGGTACTGCCAGTAGAACGGGCTGCCGTCGTAGTCGTAGCGGCGGCCTTGGATGCTCTTGAAGCGCGGCGCCCAGGAGCCCATCTTCTCGAGGCCGTCGGGGATGACCTCGACGTCGTCGTCCATCATCCAGATCCACGTGGATCCGAGCTCGTAGGCGACCCGCATCCCCTCGCTGAAGCCGCCCGATCCGCCCGTGTTCTCCTCGAGCCGGCGGTAGACGATCTCGGTGCCGATGCGCTCGCGGAACGACTCGACGACCTCGGTCGTGTCGTCGGCGGATGCGTTGTCGATGATCACGATGTGCCCGGGCTTCGGGTCCATGACCGTCATGCTCTCGAGCAGGCGCGTGAGCAGACCCGAGCGGTTGTAGGTCACGACGACGATAGTCGCGGATGCCGGGTCGAAAGAGAAGGAATCGGTCATGCGAGGAGTTTCGGAGGCAAGGGGCATGGCCTCCACATCCTAGCCTGCGGCGCTGAGCCGAACCTCCGCGTGAACCGCGCTATGCGGCGGGCAGATCCGCCCGCGGCTCAGCAGCCTCGATGCGGTCGCGCCACGAACGGGACTGCCCTGCGCGCGCGGCGCACAGCACGAGCAGGAGCCAGCCGGCGCTGAAGAGCGTGAAGCTCTCGAAGACCGAGTCGATGAGGAGGGTGACGAGGATCAAGGGAGTCCACGCGTAGACGACGGAACGGCGCTCGCTCGCCACGAGCCACGATCGCACGAGCGCGATGCCGGCGAGAGCCACGAACAGGACGAGCCCGACCCAGCCGAGCTGCAGGAGCACGTCGACGTACGCGTTGAGGGCAGACGTGTGGTGGTCGTTCATCAGGAGGTTGATGACGTTGAAGGGGAACTGCTCGGGATCCCACGGACCGAACCACCCCCACCCCTGCACGGGGTAGAAGTTCGGGCCGGTGTACGTGGCGATCGTGCGCCACAGGTCGACTCGGGTGGAGAAGTCGGTCCCGGCGCCCATGATCTGCACGATCGGGCGGCGCAGGAAGTACGCGGCGATGAGCCCGATCGCGACCACGGCCCCGATGCCCCACTGCAGCGGGGCGCGCGAGGCCGGGTGGGTGTGTCGCACCAGGACGAGGACGCCGGTGACGGCGGCCACCGACACGCCGAGGACGACGACGGTGGGGGAGTCGGACAGCACGGCGAGCACTCCGCCGAGGATGACCGAGAACGCCGACACCCCCGGGCGCACCGAGTTCGTGCGCCACTCGATGAGGAACGTGATGAGTGCGATGACGGCGTAGAAGCCGAGCAGGTTCCGCGTGCCGAAGATGCCCTGGACCGGCCCGAACGCCGCGATGTTCCCCTGGATCCCGAGGAACGTGATCGGGATGTCGAGGAGGATGCCGGACAGGATCTCCAGGGCCAGCGAGATCGACAGGAGGACGCGCATCACGTCGCCGAGCGCGCGCGCGGTCTGCAGCGTGTCGCGCACCTGGGCGATGACGATCGCGATCACGGCGAGCCCCGCGAGGGAGAACCAGCGGACCACGGTGGCCTCCGCATCCGAGCTCCAGAAGGCGCTGGCGAGCGCCCATACGAGGAAGGCGATGACCGACAGCGGGGCGATCCGGAAGAGGGAGAGCTCGTCGCGTCGGGCGACCAGCATCCCTCCGCCGATCAGGACGAGCCCCAGGATGATCGTGACGTACGTGACCGTGCTCGACATGTGCTCGATCGCGTATCCGCCGAACACGGCGGCGAGCGAGGCGAGCGTGTACGCGCGGGCGAAGTTCGCCGAGCGCAGCACCTCCGCCAGGTAGTGCACCGGCCGGTGGCCGTGGGCGGGGGTGCTCATGGGATGCTGACGGCGTCGCCGCGCTCGATGGCGGCGCCCACCTCCGCGGGTCCGACGCCGATGAGGGGGGCCTGCTTGAGCTTGAAGCTGAACATCGCGACGAACATCCAGCCCCACAGGATCAGCGGCCCGGACTCGGCGAGCCCCTGGACGAGCAGAACTGTCGCCACGAGGGTCGGCAGCAGCGTCAGCGGCGAATACGTACGGTCGGCCACGAGATCCCAGCGCGGACGGTCGACGGCGAAGAACCACGCGCGCCAGATGTAGGCGAGGTAGACGCCCGCCATGAGGACGATCCCGACGATGCCGAGCTGCAGGAACAGGTCGACCCACATGTTGTGCGCCTGCATGACGGTCTGGCCGTGGTCGATGATCCAGCGGTCGAAGTGCGGGTCGCCCGGGATCCACGGCGACGCGTATCCCCAACCTGCGAACGGCCGCTCCACCGCCCGCTTGAGGACCTTGGCCCAGATGGTCTCGCGGCCCGTGAGGTCGGAGTTGCGGCCGAGCAGGGTGAACAGCGGCTTCCGCAGGAACCACAGGGCGACGATGCCGCCGACGCCGACGATCGCGTAGATGACGTAGTAGCGCGTGCGCTCCGCCGGCTTCTTCGTCGTGCGCATGAGGAGGACCGCGGCGAGGACCACCACGACCGCCGCGAGCGAGAGGAACGTCGTGGCGGAACCGGCTCGGATGAGGAGGAATCCGGCGACCGCCATCCACACGATGAGCATCGTGCGACGGGGGGCGCGAGCGGCGAAGAGGATGCCGAAGACGATGAGCGCGAGCAGCGCCACGACGCCGAGGAGATTCGCGTTGCCCCAGATTCCCTGGAGGCGACCGGAGTTGAAGAGGTTGCCGCGCGACCAGTAGACGATCGGGTCGTAGTGGTGGGCAGGCCGCGCGAAGCCGGGCATGATCGGCCCCCGCACGACGGTCGCCACGCCGAGCTCGAACAGCAGCGAGAGTCCGATTGCCCACTTCAGGGCCGAGCTGATCGCCCGGATGATCTCGCGCCACGTGAGCACCGCTGCGACGAAGAAGCCCTGCAGCGTGGTGATGGCCAGCAGCAGCCAGGTCAGGGCCGAGGTGGAAGGCCACGCGGACCACGCGATCGACAGCGCGGCGTACGCGACGTAGGCGAGCGCGACCCAGGGGAGGCGCCGCCACTGGAAGGCCGGGCGCAGAACGGCCCAGAGGACGGCGGTGACGATGCCGCTGGCTATCGCGATCGCCCCGCCGGCGACGGCGCCGAACGCGAGGTTCCAGGACACGCCGGAGACCGCGAGGAAGAGCACCAGGATGCACCACGCGCGCAGCAGTAGGTGGCCGGTCGTCTCGCGGACCGGCGGTGCCGGCGGAGCCGACACGGGGTTCTTCGTGAAGACCGCCATCGTGATCTCAGATTAGCGCGCACTCATGTGCGCTTCCGGGGGCGGCGTATCGGAATCGTGACACGCCGTCGGCGCGTCATGAAGGTTCAACCCGGGGATGAGGCTTTACTATCTGCGACTTGACCTCTCCGAATCACAACGGTGTAATTATCCGTACCGGGGCACACAATCTCCGGAGAGCAGGGCAGAGGGGGGAAGCGAGATGGGGGTCTCACAATATCGGTCGGGAGTACCCGAGGACTGGTTCGTCGATCCAGTCGATCTCGGCGTCCCCGGGGTCCGGCGTCTGGAGGCGGTGCGCAAGCCGCACCTCGAAGACGACGATCCGCTCGCGTGGCAGACCGACGCATTGTGCGCTCAAACGGATCCGGAGGCGTTCTTCCCGGAGAAGGGTGGCTCGACGCGGGATGCGAAGCGCATCTGCACGTCGTGCGACGTGCGCACGGAATGCCTCGAGTACGCGCTCCGCAACGATGAGCGGTTCGGCATCTGGGGCGGCCTGAGCGAGCGCGAGCGGCGCAAGCTCAAGCGGCGCGCCTGACGACCGCGGCGACGCGCGACGGGTTCGGGCGGCGATTCGCCGTCATCGGCGCGTGCGCCCCGCCGGGCGGTGCCTGCGTGCATAGTCTGGCTGGGTCATGCCGGCCCGAGTCCACGCCCTCATCGTCGTGCGCCCCGATGGGCGCGCGCCCGCCGCGTTCCATCTTCGCCGGACGCTGCGGGCCGTCGATGCGCAGTCGCGGCGGCCGGATGCCGTCACCGTCGTGCTGTGCGGATCGGACGACACGCTGGCGAAGGCAGCCGCATCCGGTTCCGCCGCCGTCGTGACCGCGCCCGCGGGCACCGGCTACGCGGCAGCGCTCGAGATCGCGGGGAACCACGGCCCGGTCGAGGACGGGCCGGGGGATGCCGTGTGGCTCCTCGCGCAGGACACCGCACCGGAGCCCGAGGCGCTGGCTCGGCTGGCCGGAGAGCTCGAACTCGCGCCCTCCGTCGCGATCGCCGCCCCCAAGCTCGTCCGTTGGGACGACCGCACGGAGATCGCCTCGCTCGGCGTCACGATGACGCGCCTCGGGCGCAGCGTCGGCCTCGCTGACGGCGAGCTCGACCAGGGCCAGCGCGACCGCGACGAGGATGCGCTCGGCGCCGATGTCCGCGGGCTGCTGGTGCGCGCAGACGCGTGGCGGCAGCTGCGCGGACTCGATCGTGCGCTCGCCGGCGCCGACGAGGGTCTCGACCTCTCGGTGCGCGCGCGGCTCGGCGGGTCCCGCGTCAGCCTCGTGCCGGGGGCGCTCGTCGCCGTCGCCGGGGACGGCGCCGCGGGGCTGCCGCTCCCGGTCGACGCCGGGCGCCGACGGCGCATCGCGTACGCGACCAGACGGGCGCAGCTGCAGCGACGGCTCGCGTACGCGCCCGGCGTTGCCGTTCCGCTGCACTGGCTGTCCCTCCTGCCGCTCGCGCTGTGGCGCACGCTGCTCGCTCTCCTCGCCAAGACGCCCGGGGCCGTGCCGCCCGAATGGGGTGCTGCCGTCGTGGCTCTCGTCCGGGTGGACGAGGCCGCGCGAGCGCGGGCTCGGATCCGCCGCATCCGCGCCGTTCCGTGGCCGCAGCTCGCGCCGCTGCGGGTGAGCGCGGCGCAGCTTCGCCAGCGCTTCGGAGCCGAGGACGACGAGGCTGGGGGCGATCACGCGGTCGTCCGAGACGACCTGCGCTTCTTCACGGGCGGTGGCGCCTGGGTCGTGCTCGCTGCGCTCGTCGTCTCGATCGCGGCGTTCCCGGCGCTCCTCGCGTGGCCCGTGCTCGGCGGCGGAGCGCTGCAGCCGCTGCGCTCGACCGTCGCCCAGCTGTGGGCCGATGCGGCGTATGGGCTGCGCGGAACCGGCCTCGAGGGGGTCACGCCCGCCGACCCGTTCGCCGGAGTGGTGGCCGTCATCGGGTCGCTCGCACCGGCCGACCCTTCGCGGGCGCTCGTCGTGCTGTGGATCCTCGCGCTGCCTCTCGCCGTCCTCGGCGGCTGGTTCGCGGCGACCCGCGTGACCAGCCGACCGCTCCTGCGCATCGTCGTGGCCGTCGCGTGGGGGCTGGCTCCGACGTTCCTGGCCTCGCTCGTGGACGCGAGGCCGACCGGCGTCCTCGTCCACCTCCTCCTCCCGTGGGTCTTCTTCGCCGGATCGGTCGCGCATCGGTCGTGGTCCGCCGCGGGAGCGGCATCCATCGCCCTGGCCGGCGTCGTCGCGTGCGCGCCGTCGCTCGCACCTGCCGTCATCGTCATCTGGATCGGCATGATCGTGCTGACCATCGTGGTGCGGGGAGGCCGCGGCCTCGCGCGCGTCCTGTGGCTCGTGGTCCTGACGATCGCACTCGCGTTCCCGCTCGTGTGGCGGCAGCTGCGGGCGGGCAACCCGTGGGGGCTGCTCGCCGACCCCGGCGTCACGTGGGCGGGACCGCAGGTGGCGCCCACCGTCACCGGACGAGCGCTCCTGGCCGCGGGCTTCCCGACGACGGACCCTGGTGGATGGGGTCAGCTCCTGCACCAGTGGGGACTGACCGGCGCTGCCACGTGGTGGGTGCCGATCCTCGTGGCGCCCATCGCGGTCCTCGCTCTCCTCGCCCCGTTCACGCAGCGATGGGCGGCCGGCATCGTGCTGCTCGTAGTCGCCGCGCTCGGCACGGCGACGGCATTCGGCGCGGTGGCGATCTCGGTGGCATCCACCGCCGATACGACGACCGCGATCTGGCCGGGCGCCGGTCTCAGCCTCGCCTGGGCGGGCGCCGTCGGAGCAGCGGTCGTGTTCCTCGATGCCGGCCTCGCCGTGCGCGTGCGCCTCGTCCGCACCGTCGCAGCAGCCGTCGTCATGGCCGCCCTCGCGATCGTGGCGTTCCCGGCGCTCACCGCGGGAGCGCGCGGCGTGGACCTCCTCACGAACGGACCCGTCTCGACCCTCCCCGCCTACGTCGCAGCGGCGGGGCTCCAGAACCCCCACGTCGGCACCTTCACGATCACGGCGCTCGACTCGGGTGCCGCCGGATCCGATGTCGTGTGGGGGGAGAGCGAATCGCTCGGTGCGCATTCGACGGTGTTCTCGACGGCGCTCTCGGCGACCCCGGGCGACCGCGAAGTCGCCGCCCTCACCGCGGACCTCGTGACCAGCACCTCGCCGGATGCCGTCGCGCGGCTCGCCGCCCACGGCATCGGCTACGTCGTGCTGGGCCCAGACCGAGCCGACGAATCGGACCAGGCACGCGCCCTCCGCCTCGCCGCGGCGACGGCGCTCGACCAGCGCGACGGCCTCGAGCCCGTCGGTGCGACCGCCAAGGGCACACTCTGGAGAGTCGCGCAGAGCGTTCCCGGCCGCGCCGAGCCGGGCGAAGACGCGCACCGGCTGTCCGTCGCGATCGCGGTCGTCCAGCTCGCCGTCTTCCTCGTCGCCCTCCTTCTCGCGATCCCGACGCGGGCATCGCGGCGGGCCGCGCGGCGTGCGCCGCGCATCGTCGGCCCCTACTGGCAGGAGGGACGATGAGCGACCGCCGCATCCTCCGCATGGCGTCCACGGGCGCCCGCGTGCTCGCCGGCGCGCTCGTGTCGGCCGTCTTCGTGACGGCCGTCGTGACCGCCGTCGCCATCCCGTGGCCGACGCACACGCAAGCTCCCGTCCAGGTCACCGCCCAGCCGGCGCCCGCCTCGACCGTCGTCGTGTGCGGAGGCCCGCTTCTCGCCCTCGGACGCAATGCGTCGAATGCGGCGGCGCTGTCGGTCGCGGCGACGCAGAGCCTCGCGGTCGGCGTGCCCGACGGGGATCCCGCGCCGACGGAGTCGACGCTCGCGGTGCCTGACGCGCGAGGCGCGGGCCCGACGGTGCTCACCGCCGCCCCGCAGGACGGCGTGCGCTCGGAGGTCGCGGGTGCGGGCAGTGCGAGCGTGCAGGCCTCCGACCTCGCCGGCCTCGCGGCATCGTCTTGTCAGTCGCCGCGCATGGAGTCCTGGCTCGTCGGCGGAGCGACGACGACCGGTGCGTCCGACCTCGTGCTGCTCGCGAACCCCGGTGCAGTGGCCGCGACCGTCGATCTGACTGTGTACGGAGCGCTCGGGGCGCAGGTGCCTCCGGGAGGCAGAGGCGTCGTCATCCCGCCCGCCAGCGAGCGCGTCCTCCCGCTGGCGGGCCTCATCCTCGGAGAGCAGGCTCCCGTCGTGCACGTCGAGGCATCGGGTGCCCCGGTGCGTGCGGCGCTGCAGACGAGCCTCACCAGGACGCTGGTCCCCGGCGGCGTCGATCAGGTGAGCGCGGTGTCGTCGGCCGACAAGCTGCAGATCATCCCGGGCGTCGCCGTCATCGCACAGGCCGCGCAGACGAGCACGGACAACCCGACGACCGTGCTCCGCGTTCTCTCACCTCTTGCGGACGCGACCGCCACCGTCACGGTCGTGGGATCAACCGGCGCCACCGAGCTCACGCAGAAGATCCCGCTGAAGGCGGGGCTCCCCGCCGAGCTCGAGCTGGCGGGCCTTCCCGCCGGCGTTCACACCGTCCGCGTCGCCGCCGACCAGCGGATCGTCTCGGCGGTGTGGTCCACCACCGGCTTCGGGCAGGGCGCGGACTTCGCCTGGTACCCGGCTGCGCCGGAGATCGCGGCATCCACCCTCTTCGCCGTGCCCGCAGGCCCCTCGTCCGTGCTGTCGATCGCCAACCCCGGAACGGCACCCGTGGCCGTGAAACTGACGCCGGTCGGGGGAGCGGTCCGGTCGGTCACGATCCCGGCCGGACGCGCGGTCGACGTCCCCGTGTCCCCGCTTGCGACGTACACGCTCGATCCCCAGGGCGGGGCGAAGGTGCGCGCGACGATCTCCTACTCCCGTGTCGGGGGGAGCGGGACGACCGGCGACGCGCTCGCGGCGATTCCGGTGTGGCCGTCGGATGCGGCGGCCCACGGCATCGTGGTCTATCCCGGCTGACGCCTCGCTCTCGCGCGCGCGGCTCGAGGCCCGCTCAGAAGTGGAAGCGGTCGGGGCCGAGGTCCCACGGGTCGCGGTCGAGGTACTCCGCCGCGGCGCGGAACACGTTCGCCTCGATCGCCATCCGCCGGTGCAGGTCGTCGGTGCGGTGGAGGTGCGAGAGGCGCTCGATGGGGATGCGGTAGAGCACGATGCGCTTCTCGGCAGACGAGACGAACCAGCGCGGGATGCCCTCGCCATCGGCCGCGGGCGGAAGATCGCCGATCTCGAACCGGACGTCGCGAAGCTCCGGCCAGGCCGAGCGGAGGAACTCCGCCGCCGTGCCGACGGCGAGCTCGAACCGGTCGATGCGCGTCTCGAGCGGCGGAAGGGGCGGACGCACGACGGGGCTGCGGCCCTCGCGGCCGTGCCGCCCGTGCCGCGACGGGCGCGCGACCGGCGCGGAGGCGGATCGGGGAGCCCGGCGTCGCAGCATGCGTCCATCCTATTCGGCAGTGTTCTCGACACGGGCGGCGCGTGGACGGATGGCGAGAGGATCCACGGATGGCGAGAGGTTCGGGCCGGATTCGATCGCCGAGCGTGGAATCTCTCGCCATCCGTGCGCCGGAGCGCAGCCGGGAACACGTGCGGCGCGCCGTGACCGGGGAGTGTCCGGCCCTGCCGCTAGCGTTATGCCGATGCGCGAGAGACAGTGTTCCAAGGTCGGCTGCTCCAAGGAGGCCGTGGCGACGCTGACGTACGACTACGCCGATCAGATGGCCGCCATCGGTCCTCTTGGGCGTGAGGCCGACCCGCACGCGCACGACCTGTGCGCGATGCACACCGAGCGACTGTCGGTGCCGCGCGGGTGGGTCGTCATCCGCCACGAGACGTTGCGTCTCTGACGGTCGCCCCGGCTGCCGCGACGACGCGGGCGCGTGGGAGAATAGCGGAATGCCGGAGACCTATGTGAACACCCGCATCGACTACGCCGTCAAGGACATCTCGCTCGCGGAGGCCGGCCGTCACCAGCTGCGGCTCGCCGAGAACGAGATGCCGGGGCTCATGGCCCTGCGTGCCGAGTTCGGGCCCAGCCAGCCGCTGAAGGGCGCCCGGATCGCGGGATCGCTGCACATGACGGTGCAGACCGCCGTCCTCATCGAGACGCTCACCGCGCTCGGCGCGCAGGTGCGCTGGGCGAGCTGCAACATCTTCTCCACGCAGGACGAGGCGGCCGCGGCCGTCGTCGTGGGCCCGACCGGCACCGTCGACGACCCGCAGGGCGTTCCCGTCTTCGCCTGGAAGGGCGAGACGCTCGAGGAGTACTGGCAGCTCGCCGACCGCATCTTCGACTGGTCGAACGAGGGCTTCGACGGCCCGAACCTCATCCTCGACGACGGCGGCGACGCCACGCTCCTCGTCCACAAGGGCGTCGAGTTCGAGGCGGCGGGTGCGGTTCCGGATGCCGATGACCCCTCGACGGGCTCGGGGACCGTGAGCGGTTCGGGGACCGTGAGCGAGGAGTACCGCATCATCCTCGACACCCTTGGGGCGAGCCTGGCGCGCGACCCCCAGCGCTTCACGCGCATGGCCGAGGGTCTCATCGGAGTGACCGAGGAGACGACCACGGGCGTCCACCGCCTGTACGAGCTCGCGGCATCCGGTGACCTGCTCTTCCCGGCGATCAACGTGAACGACTCCGTCACGAAGTCGAAGTTCGACAACGTCTACGGCATCCGCCACTCGCTGCCCGACGGCATCAACCGCGCCACCGACGTCCTCATCGGAGGCAAGACGGTGTTCGTCGCAGGCTACGGCGACGTCGGCAAGGGTGCGGCCGAGGCGATGCGCGGCCAGGGCGCCCGCGTGATCGTCGGCGAGATCGACCCGATCTGCGCCCTGCAGGCCGCGATGGACGGCTACCAGGTCGCACGCCTCGACGACGTCGCGGGCGACGTCGACATCGTGATCACCGGCACGGGGAACACCCGCGTCGTCACGGTGGACAACATGCTCGCGCTCAAGCACCTCGCCATCGTCGGCAACGTCGGCCACTTCGACGACGAGATCGACATGGCCGGCCTCGCCGCCGTCCCCGGCGCCCAGCGCATCGAGATCAAGCCGCAGGTGCACGAGTGGCGGCTGCCGACCGGGCGCAGCATCCTGGTCCTCAGCGAAGGCCGCCTGCTCAACCTCGGCAACGCGACCGGCCACCCGTCGTTCGTCATGAGCGCATCCTTCACGAACCAGGTGCTCGCCCAGATCGAGCTCTACGCCAACCGGGATGCGTACCCCCTCGGCGTCTACGTGCTGCCCAAGGCGCTCGACGAGAAGGTCGCGCGGCTCCACCTCGCCGCCCTCGGCGTCGAGCTCACGCAACTGACCACGGAGCAGGCCGCGTACATCGGCGTGCCGGTCGAGGGCCCGTACAAGCTCGACCACTACCGGTACTGAGCTACCCGACACCTCTCAGCAGGTCGGCGACCCGCGCGTTCTCGAGTTCGAGGGCGCGCTGCTCGCGGTCGCGTCGCACGGCGACGACGGCACGCACGAACGTCTCGGGGTCGGTGTGCGTGACGGGGGAGGCGAAGAGGGCCGCCTCGTCGGCGAGGGATGCGGCCAGCCGCAGGCGCGCTGAGGGTTCCATGTTCGGCGCCTGACGCACGAACTGCGCGCACCGGCGGGCGAGGGCGTCGGGCAGACGGGCGACGTCCGCGATCTGCGCCCACGCGTCGAGCCCGGGCGGGAGCCCGGGGCCGGCGTCAGGCATCCGCGGTGTGCGGGTGCGCTCGCTGTAGGTGCCGGCCAGGAGGTCGCCGAGCCGCTGCGATCGGGGTGTGAACGCTCCCGTCACCGCGGCGATGGCTCCGGCCGTCATCCAGATCTCGAGGATCCCGACGAGGGCGCGGATGAACGCGTGCCGGAAGCCCGCGGCACCGCCGTCGGAGCGGACGATGCGCCCGCCGACCGCGAGCTTGCCGAGGCTGCGGCCGCGGGAGAGGGTCTCGACGGTCGTCGGCACCACCACGAGGACCAGCACCACGATGACCACGTACGCGATGCGCGCGCTCGCGGCGTCGATGACGCCCATCGCGGAGAGCCAGACGCCCGCCCAGACGAACAGCAGCAGCACGCCGATCGTCGCGGCGACGTCGATCATGAGGCCGAGCGCCCGGAGGAAGAAGCCCACCGGCTGCACGTCGAGCGCGACGGCCTCGCCGGTGAGGACTTCGTCCTGCGCGACGGCGATCGGTGCGGGCATGGCTACAGTAAACCGCATGGACCTCGACGCCCTGGTCGCCGTACGGCACGAGGAATGGGCGCGCCTCGACGAGCTCGGCCGCCGTGGCCGGCTGACCGGCGCGGAGGTCGACGAGCTCGTCACGCGCTACCGCGCGGCATCCGCCGACCTCGCCGACATCAAGACGTCCGCGGGTCGCACGGTCCTCGGTGATCACGTGTCGACGCTGCTCGCGCGTGCGCGCCTGCGCCTGACTGCGACATCCGACCCCGTGTTGCGTCAGATCCCGCGCTTCTTCGTGCGCCAGCTGCCCGCGGCCCTGTACCGCCTGCGATGGACGACGCTCGCGATCGCGGTCGGGTTCTTCATCGTGGCCTCGCTCGTCGCGTTCTGGATCTCGCAGGATGCATCGGCCCTCGCCGCCCTCGGCTCGCGCGCGCAGCTGCAGCACCTCGCCGACCAGGATTTCCTCGACTACTACCGCAAGGACCCGAACGCGGTGTTCGCGGCGAGCGTCTGGACCAACAACGCCTGGATCGCCGTGCAGTGCGTCCTGTTCGGCGTGACCGGGGTGTGGCCGGTCTACACCCTCATGCAGAACGCCGTCGGCGTCGGGACGACGTCGGCGGTGATGATCGCGTTCGGCAAGGGCGACATCCTCCTCCAGTTCATCGCGCCGCATGGGCTCCTCGAGCTCACGAGCATCTTCGTCGCCGCCGCCGCCGGTCTTCACGTCTTCTGGGCATGGGTCGCGCCGGGTCGGCGTTCGCGCGGTGCCGCGCTCGCCGCGGCCGGACGATCGCTCGCCACCGTGGCCGTGGGTCTCATCGGCAGCCTGGCCGTCTCGGGTGCGATCGAGGGTTTCGTCACGCCGACGTACTGGCCGTGGCCGATCAAGGTCGCGATCGGCGCGATGGCGCTCGCGGCGTTCCTCGTGTACATGCTCGTCGTCGGCGGCCGTGCCCAGCGCGCGGGGGAGACCGGCGACCTCACCGAGGGGGAGCGCGGCACAGAGAGGCTCGTTGCGGGCTGACGTTCTTTTGAGCTGATCAAAACAACGCGCTACCGTGGTGGGGTGGCCACCGACGAGATCCTGCGCGGCGCGGGCCTGCGCGTGACTGCTCCCCGCCGTGCGGTGTACGACGCGCTGCGCGGGATGCCGCACGCTCCCGCGGACGCCGTGCTCGCGCGGGTGCGCGCGTCCGATCCGGACGCCAATCTGCAGACCGTCTACAACGCGCTCACCGACTTCGCCGCGGCGGGCATCGTCCGGCGCATCGAGCCCGAGGGGCGCCCGGGCCTCTACGAGCTGCGCGTCGACGACAACCATCATCACGTGGTGTGCACGGGCTGCGGTGCGGTGGCAGACGTCGACTGCGTCGTCGGCGCAGCCCCGTGTCTCACGCCCTCGGATGCGCAGGGCTTCGTCGTGCAGTCCGCCGAGGTCACCTTCTGGGGGCTGTGCGCCGCGTGCGCCGCATCCTCCTCCGTCGCTTCCGCCGGGGCGTAGCCCCTGCCGCAGACCCCTCCGCCGATACCCCTGACAAGGAAGGAAACGCATGACCGAGCACGCCGAGAACACGGCAGACATCGATCAGGACGTCATCGATATCGACACCCCGGAGGCGGGACGCTGTCCCGTCGTGCACGGCCGGCCCCACCCCACATCCGGCACCGCGAACCAGGAGTGGTGGCCGACACGGCTCAACCTGCGACTGCTGGCGAAGGACCCGGCGGTCGCGAACCCGCTAGGAGAAGACTTCGACTACCGCGCGGCGTTCGCCGCGCTCGACTACGAGCAGCTGAAGAAGGACATCGCCGAGACCATCACCGTCTCGCAGGACTGGTGGCCCGCGGACTTCGGCCACTACGGCCCGCTCATCGTGCGGATGGCGTGGCACTCCGCGGGCACGTATCGCGTGATGGACGGCCGCGGCGGCGGCGGAACCGGCCAGCAGCGCTTCGCACCGCTGAACAGCTGGCCCGACAACGTCGGCCTCGACAAGGCGCGGCGTCTGCTGTGGCCCGTCAAGAAGAAGTACGGCGCGAGCATCTCGTGGGCCGACCTCATGATCCTCGCCGGCAACGTCGCGCTCGAGACGATGGGCTTCAAGACCTTCGGCTTCGCGGGCGGCCGGGTGGACGCTTTCGAGCCCGACGACGACGTGTACTGGGGCCCGGAGACGACCTGGCTCGGCGACGAGCGCTACTCGGGCGACCGGGAGCTCCAGAAGCCGCTCGCGGCGGTGCAGATGGGGCTCATCTACGTGAACCCGGAGGGCCCGAACGGCAACCCCGACCCTCTGGCGTCGGCGCGCGACATCCGCGAGACGTTCGCCCGGATGGCGATGAACGACGAGGAGACGGTGGCACTCATCGCCGGCGGCCACACGTTCGGCAAGACCCACGGTGCGGCGTCCGACGCGAACCTCGAGGAGGATCCCGAGGCCGCGGGCCTCGGGGAGCAGGGGCTCGGGTGGAAGAACACCTTCGGCAGCGGCAAGGGCGACGACCAGATCACGAGCGGCCTCGAGGTCACCTGGACGTATCACCCGACGCGCTGGGACGACGAGTTCTTCCACATCCTCTTCGCGTACGAGTGGGAGCTCATGCAGAGTCCGGCCGGCGCGCACCAGTGGCGCCCGGTGAACGGTGGCGGGGCAGACATGGTGCCGCTCGCGCACTCCGCGGGGCGGCGGGAGCCGCGCATGCTGACGAGCGACCTCGCGCTGCGTTTCGACCCCGTCTACGGGCCGATCTCGAAGCGGTTCGCCGAGGATCCGGAAGCCTTCGCCGATGCGTTCGCCCGTGCGTGGTTCAAGCTGACCCACCGCGACATGGGTCCGTCGGCCCGCTACCTCGGACCCGAGGTGCCGGCAGAGCGGCTCGTCTGGCAGGACCCGATCCCCGCCGTCGATCACCCGCTCATCGACGAGGACGACGCCGCGGACCTGAAGGCCCGCATCCTCGCGACCGGCCTCACGATCGCCCAGCTCGTCTCGACGACGTGGGCTGCGGCATCCACGTTCCGTGGAAGCGACAAGCGCGGCGGCGTCAACGGCGCCCGCATCCGTCTGGCGCCGCAGAAGGACTGGGCTGTCAACAACCCGACCGAGCTTGCGACCGTGCTCGCCGCGCTCGAGGGCGTGAAGGCCGAGTTCGACGCGGAGCAGACCGACGGCACCAAGGTGTCCTTGGCGGATCTCATCGTGCTCGCGGGCAACGCAGGCGTCGAGCAGGCCGCAGCCGCCGCAGGCCACGACGTGACCGTTCCGTTCCGGCCCGGGCGCACGGATGCCGCGCAGGACCAGACCGACGTGCTCTCCTTCGGCTTCCTGGAGCCGGCAGCCGACGGCTTCCGGAACTACCTCGGCCCGGTGGCGCTGGAGTCGGCGCTCCCCGGGGAGCACCTGCTCGTCGACAAGGCCAACCTGCTGACGCTGACGGCCCCGGAGATGACGGTGCTCGTCGGCGGACTGCGTGTGCTCGGGGCGAACTGGGAGGGGTCGGACTACGGCGTGCTCACGGATCGGCCCGGAGTGCTGACGAACGACTTCTTCGTCAACCTGCTCGACCTCGGCACCTCGTGGCGGGCGCTCGACCCCGGCCAGCATGCGTTCGCCGGCGCCAACGGCGACAGCCGCTGGGTGGGCACGCGCGCCGACCTCGTGTTCGGCTCGAACTCGGAGCTGCGTGCGGTCGCCGAGGTGTACGCGAGCGACGACGCCGACGCGAAGTTCGTGCGCGACTTCGTCGCCGCATGGACGAAGGTCACCGAGCTCGATCGGTTCGACCTGGTCTGAATCCGCCAAGACGAAGGCCGGCCACCTCCCGGTGGCCGGCCTTCGTCACGCTCAGGCCGCGTCCGGGCTGTCGAACAGCGCCTTGTACGCGAAGCCCGCCACGAGCGCGCCCACGATGGGGAAGACGATGAACACCCACAGCTGCGCGAGCGCTTCGCCGCCGCCGTAGATCGCGGTCGCGATCGAGCGCGCGGGGTTCACCGACGTGTTGTCGATCGGGATCGTGGCGATGTGGATGAGGGTCAGCGTCAGGCCGATCGCGAGTCCGGCCAACTTCGTGCCGCGTGACGGATGCGTGACCCCGAGGATCACGAACAGGAAGATCGCCGTGAACAGCAGTTCGACGACGATCGCGCCGCCGATCCCGAAGTGCGAGGGGGAGAGGTCGCCCCATCCGTTCGACGCGAAGCCGCCGTCCTGCGCGGTCTTGAGCCACCCGGAGGGACCGGTGAGGCCGATGAGCACCACCACCGTCGTCGCGATCGCGCCGCCGACGACCTGCGCGAGCACGTAGCCGGTGACCTTCCGCCACGGGAAGCGGCCGGCGGCGGCGAGGCCCATGGTGACGGCCGGATTGAAGTGCCCGCCGGAGATCGGGCCGAACGCGTAGAAGCCGACGACAACCGTGAGGCCCACGGCGAAGGCGACGCCGAGGAATCCCACGCCCTTGTTGGCGGCGGGAGTGCCTTCGCCGAAGCCCGCGGCGAACAGCGCCGTCGCGACGACCCCGATGACGAGCAGGAACGAGCCGAACGCCTCGGCGATGAGGGCGGCCGTGCGGGAGGGAGTGGTCGTGCCGGTCGGTGATGCCGTCGAATCGCTCACGGAATGCTCCTTCGAATGCGCGGGGGTCCGCACCGAGGCTAGTGGATGGCCGTCGCACGGCGCGCACTACCTGGGAATGGGCTGACAGTGGGCTAGTGTTTTTCCGTCCCCTGGACGCGCTCTTCCGCGTCTCGTTCTGAAGGAGAACCTCATGTCGGGCACGCTTCGCAGTGCACTTGCCGAGTTCATCGGCACTTTCCTCTTCGTCTTCGCGATCATCAGCGCCGTCAACGACGGATCCGTCTTCGCGCCTATCGCCATCGGCTTCGCGCTCATGGTCCTCGTCTACGCCACCGGTCACATCTCCGGAGCGCACCTGAACCCGGCGGTCTCGGTCGGCGTGTGGCTGCGCGGTGCGATCGGCGCGAAGGACATGCTCGTCTACATCGTCGCGCAGCTCGTCGGAGCGGCCCTCGGTGCGGCCGTGACCTTCGCGCTGTTCCCGACGCCCAAGGCGCCGGGCAAGTTCGAGCTCGGTCCCTCGTTCCTCGTCGAGGCGCTGTGGACGCTCGTGCTCGTCTACGTCGTCCTGAACGTCGCCACGTCGAAGGACAACGCGAACAACTCGTTCTACGGCCTCGCGATCGGCTCGACGGTCCTCGTCGGCGCGATCGCCGTCGGACCGATCTCGGGCGGCGCGTTCAACCCTGCCGTCGCGCTCGGCCTGTCGATCACGGGCCACTTCGCGTGGGCGTCCTTCTGGGTCTACGTCGTCGCGCCGATCGTCGGCGGTGCCGTTGCGGCGCTTCTGTTCCGCCTGCTGAACACGCACGACAAGCTGCCGCTGGCCGTGGCCGCGGAGGAGTCGACCGCCGCTTCGGCGTAACGTTCCTGAATCGAAGCCGGCCCGGGCGATGCGCCCGGGCCGGCTTCGTCGTCCCGCGCGGGGTCGGATCCGCCGTCGTTGACTTCCCTCAGAAGTACGCGACACGCCGGGCGCGTCGTACTTCTGCGGCAAGTCGACGAGAAGGAGCGGGGCTCAGAGCCTCCCGAGGGCCTTCAGCGCGAGATAGCGATCGGCGATGCGCGGGGGGAGGTCGTCGGCGGAAGCCGTGATCGCCTCGGCCCCGGCGCGACGGATGGCGGCTGCGACGCGGTCCGCGTCGTGCTGCGACCGCTCGCGGGCCGCGGCCGCGTAGGCGTCTTCGTCGGCGAGAGCGGGATCCTCGTCCGTCGCGGTGCCGACGAGCACGTGGGTGCCGGCGAGCGAGGGGAGGCTCGCGAGGAAGCCGCGGGATGCCTCCGGCTCGTCCTGCGCAGTCAGGAGCACGACGAGCGCCGGATGCGTCGCGAGCGTCCGCGCAGCGGCGAACGCCGCGTCCCAGTCCGTGTCGATGAGCTGCGGATCGACGGGAGCCATCGCATCCACGAGCGCCGGGAGGAGTGCGGGTCCTTCGACACGGGTCACCCGCGCCCGGGGGATGCGGTCGAAGAGGACGACGTGGAGATGGTCTCCGGCGCGTGTCGCGAGGGCGGCGAGGAGCAGCGTCGCCTCGAATGCGGCATCCAGGCGCGTGCCATCGCCGACGCGCGCTGCCGCGGTGCGTCCTGTGTCGACGACGACCACGATGTGGCGGTCCCGCTCGGGGCGCCACGTGCGGAGCATCGTCGTCCCGGCGCGTGCGGTCGCCCGCCAGTCGATCGAGCGGACGTCGTCGCCGCGCACGTACTCGCGCAGGCTGTCGAACTCGGTCCCGGCCCCGCGCACCTGGACGCTCGTCGCGCCGTCGAGCTCGCGCAGCCGCGCAAGCCGTGAGGGGAGGTGCCGGCGCGCGGTGAAGGGCGGAAGCACCCGCAGCGCCCCGGGAGCGGCGACGACCGCTTGACGTCCGGCGAGTCCGAGCGGCCCGTTCGAGCGGATGACGACGAACCCCGTGCGCAGCTCCCCACGACGGCGGGGCAGGAGAGGGATCGCGTACGTCCGCCGCTCTCCGGGGGGCAGATCGACGCGGATGCGCGCATCCGGTGCGCCCGCGGTCGGCTGCCAGGCATCCCGCATCCGGCCCCGGATCCGCCGGGTCCCGGTGTTGCGCACGGTGAGCGCGGCCGCGACCGGCTCCCCGAGCCGAGCCCGGGCGGGCAGATTCCGCGAGACGTCGACGCGGCGCGGCGATGCCGCGGCCGCTGCATCCACACAGGCCGCGATCGCGCACAGCACGATCCACCCCGCCGCCACCGCCCACGGCGAGGCCCCGGCGGCCGCGAGCATGACGACGGGGACAACGCCGACGGCGACGAGGAGGGCGAGCCGGCCGGTGAGGAACATCAGAGCGGGACGGGGGTCTGCTGCACGACGGAGGACAGGATCGCGTCGACGGACACGCCCTCGAGCTCCGCCTCGGGGCGCAGCCGGATGCGGTGCCGCCACGTCGGCACGAGCATCGTCTGCACGTGATCGGGGGTGATCCCGGGGGAGCCCACGAGCCACGCCCAGGCCTTCGCCGTCGCGAGGAGCGACGTCGCGGCGCGCGGGCTCACTCCGAGCTGCACGGACGGACTCTGCCGCGTCGCCCGGGCGAGGTCGACGATGTACGCGATGACGTCGTCGGAGGCGTCGACGGATGATGCAGACCGCTGTGCCGCGTGGAGCTCGGGCACCGTCACGACGGGCGTGAGCTCGCCGAGGTCGCGCGGGCGGAAGCCGCGTGCGTGACGGCGCAGGACGTCGAGCTCGGCGTCGCGCGCCGGCACGTCGATCAGGAGCTTCAGGAGGAACCGGTCGAGCTGCGCCTCGGGCAGCGTGTACGTGCCCTCGTGCTCGATCGGGTTCTGCGTCGCCGCCACGAAGAACGGGTCGGGCAGCGGCCGCGAGACCCCGTCGGTGGACACCTGGCGCTCCTCCATCGCCTCCAGGAGCGCGGCCTGCGTCTTAGGCGGTGTCCGGTTGATCTCGTCGGCCAGCACGATGTTCGTGAAGACGGGCCCCTCGCGGAACTCGAACTCGCCCGTCCGCGCGTCGTACACGAGCGATCCGGAGACGTCGCCCGGCATGAGGTCCGGGGTGAACTGGATGCGCTTCGTCTCGAGGCCGAGCGAGCGGCTGAACGCGCGGACGAGAAGCGTCTTCGCGACGCCCGGCACGCCTTCCAGCAGCACGTGCCCCTGCGCGAGGAGGGCGATCAGGAGCCCCGTGACCGCGCCATCCTGTCCGACCACCGCCTTGCCGACTTCGAGCCGGACGCGGTTCATCGCCTCGCGGAGTTCAGTGTCGTTCATTCGTGGTTCCTTCCGGGCGGACGGCCGCATGCACGGCGTCCTCGAGGTCGCGGAGGTCGGCGGCGAGGCGAGCGAGGTCGCGATCGCCGGCGGGGACGGTGTCGATGAGGATGGCGTGGACCATCCGCGGATCCGCCCCCAGACGGGCGGCGACCGCGTCGGCGACGGATGCGGCGGATGCGGACGGCGGGAGGCCCAGCAGTCGCGCGAGACGACCGCGCGCGCCGTGACGCAGCTGCGCGAGCGCGTGCCCCGCATCCCCGGACCGGGCGTACAGGCGCGCGCGTCCCGCCGCGGTCTCGCCGATGCGGACGGTGACAGGCAGGTTCTCCTCGACGAGGGGGCCGAATCGCCGCCCGCGCCAGATTCCTGCCGCGACACCGGCGACGAGGAGCAGCACGATCACCGGCGACACCCACTCCGGTGTGAGGGAGCCGAGGGTGGGCGGTGCGGAGAGGTCGCTGTCGTCGATCGACGGCATGAACCATACGAGGGTGGCGCGCGTTCCGAGGAGGTTCATCGCGAGCGCCGCGTTGCCGTGCTCGGCGAGGTGCTCGTTCGCGAGCAGCGACTTCCCGTCGAGCGCACTGAGGGGCCCCGAGGCGCGGTCCACCCGCAGCAGGGCCGCGGCATCGCCGGACGGGTAGCAGACGGACACCCCGTCCCCCGGGACGGCGATGGCCGCGACAGAGATGACGCCGGCGCGGTTCGCGGCGGGCAGGTCGCACGCCGGTGCGAGGGCGCCGGTCGCGAATCCTGCGGGCCGCGAGTCGTGGAAGAGCGTGCGCAGCGACCGCGCGCGCGGGTCGATCACGACGGCATCGGCCGCGGCATCCGCCACCGCGCGCAGCCGTGCGTCGGAGAGGTACGGGCTGTCCGGCATCGCGAGCGTCGCGGCCGTGGCGTGCAGGGCGTCGAGCGCGCTCTGCGTATCGCGGACGACGTCGACGCGCACGCCGTGCTGCTCCAGGAGCTGGACGATCGCCCGCGCACCGTCGGGGGCCGCGGACTCGGGATCGAGGGGCGCCTTCTTCGCCCACGGCTGGCCGCCGAACAGAGACACCCCGAGGAGGGCGGCGACGAGGATGCCTGCGCCGATGGCGATCCATGCGGCGACGCGCCCCCCGCGTCGGCGACCGGCGGCCGACGGGATGAGCGGCTGCGCGGCGTCCGACGGGCGGGGCGGCGCGTCCGCGAGCGCGGAGGGCGGTGATGCGGTCATGCCGGCGCACCCGCGTCGGCGAGGGCGGGGGAGTGAGACGCGTCGGCGGTCGCGGTCTCCGCCGCGACCACGCGCGCGTAGAGATCGGGCGTGCCGGGCCGCCGGAGGTATCGCACATCGTCGAAGGCGGTCGCGGCGGTCTCGAGCGCCACGGCGGCCGAAGGGATGCGGCGGCCCGCGGCCCGCGCGAAACCATGGGCGGTCGCGCCCGGAGCGGTGTGGACCACGTCCCGCTCATCGAGCCCGCGCGCGAGCGCGCGGAAGCGGAGGACGACGGCCTCGTCCCACGCGGCGCGTGCGGCGGCCGCATCCGCCGCCCGCCGCAGCTGGGCCGCGGTGCGCTCCTCGACATCGCCGAAGAGATCCGAGGCACGGCGGGTCTGCGGAACGGTGCGCGAACGCCCCCAGATGAAGAACGCGCCGATGACGAGCAGCACGACGACGATCGCGACGAGTGCGGCGATCCACCAGCCCCACGCGCCGCCGGGCGAGACACGGAACAGATTCGTGAAGAAGTCGCGGATGGCGGCGGCGACCTCGTCGAACACCGTCGGCCGCGCCGCGGCGTAGACGGGCTTCGAGAGCTCCTGCTCGGCCCAGCGGCGCGCCTCGTCACCGCTGGGCGTCAGCGGCGGCACGTCGTCGGAGAACGGCAGGAGCACGAGCATCATGGGGTGGAGGGGTCGTCAGGGCGTTCGCCGGGCGCGGTCCACTGCGTCGGCGCAGGTGCGACGTCCGGTGCGGGAGCCGGAGCCGCCGCCGGTGCGCCGGGTGCGCCGCCCGGCACCGGTGCCGCCGGATAGGCGGCCGGGGGTGCGGCATACCCCGGTGCGGGGTATCCCAGTGCAGGGTACGCCTGGGGCGGATATCCGTACCCGGGCTGCCCGGCGTACGCGGGCGCTGGATGGCGCGGCGCGGCGATGCGCCCGATGCCCACCGTGTACGGGTCGGCGAGGCCCGGCGCGCCCGCATCTCGCTGTTCCACGTAGGACAGCAGATCGAGGTCGAGACCTTCGTGGCGCATGCGGCAGTCGACATACAGGAGCGCGGTCGCGGTCGAGAGGACCACCGTCGAGATCGCCGAGATGACCAGGGCGAGGCACTGCACGGCGACGACGGTGATGATGAAGCTCAGCGGCACCGTCGTCGCGTCGGCTCCAGTGGGAGCGATGATCGTGGACAGCGTCGAGCCGAGCAGGCTGAACGGGATCGAGATGATCTGCGCGAGCACCTGGAAGATCAGCTGGATGACGATCGTGACGCCCAGGATCGGCCAGAACCGCGAGCGGGTGAGCCGCCAGGACCTCGCTATGCCGCCACGGATCGTGGCGCGCTCGAGGATGATGGCGGCAGGGGTGAGCAGCAGCTTCGTGGAGAGCCACAGCGACAGCACGATGCCGCCGAGGACGGACAGGATCGCCGCGAGCACCGCGGCGATCGGCGTCAGCAGCGCGAGGCCGGAGATCGCGAGCACAACGGCGCCGACGCCGAGAAGCACCGCCGCCCCGAGGATCGCGGCGTACCCGATGAGCCGCCACGCCACGGGCCGCACGCGGCGCCACAGGGCCTTCAGCGTCAGCTTCTCCGCGAGGACCTCGTGTGCCACCTCCGTGACGACGACGGCCTGCACGATGACGCCGAGCACACCCGCGGCGAGTCCCAGGATGCCGGCGACGAGCACGGTGATCGCGAACGAGCCGGCCATGATCGCGTTGTAGTCGTCGCTCCCGGGCGTCACGGTGTCCAGGCGCGAGAACACCCCGAACGCGACTCCGGCGGTCGCCGCGCCGACGACGATGTAGGCGGCGACCTGCACGAGGAGCGCGAATCCGAGCAGCACGCGCGGGTTCTGGCGGAGGGCGGTGAACGACCGACCCAGCACGGCTCCGAACGTGAGGGGATGCAGCGGCACGATCCCCGGCCGCGGCGGCGGCGTCCACGCGGGCCTGCCCTGTTGCGGCGTCGTCCAGGTCACGCGCATCCCCTGCTCTCCCGGCTCCTGCACCGTGTGCCCCATGCTGTCACACTGGAGCGTCACGGCGCGGGCACAGCATGCCTCCACCCCTCTGTCAAGGTGCTTCCGTTAGTCTGTGGACAAATCCCGCTCGGGGCGGCTCTGTCATGCCGTCGCGAGACTCGACGTCTCAGAAGGACTCACGCGCAGATGGCACCCCGCATCCTGGTGGTCGACGACGACACCGCTCTGGCCGAGATGATCGGCATCGTGCTGCGCACGGAGGGTTTCGAGACGTCGTTCTGCGCCGACGGCTCGCAGGCCGTCGAGGCGTTCCGCACGCAGCGGCCCGACCTCATCCTCCTCGACCTCATGCTGCCCGGAATGGACGGCATCGAGATCTGCACGCGCGTGCGTGCGGAATCCGGCGTCCCCATCATCATGCTCACCGCCCGCACCGACACCGCCGACGTCGTCCGCGGCCTCGAGTCGGGGGCGGACGACTACATCGTCAAGCCCTTCAACCCGAAGGAGCTCGTCGCCCGCATCCGCACGCGCCTGCGCCCGACCGTCTCAACGGTGCGGGAGGACCTGCGCATCGGCGACCTCACGGTCGACGTCGCTGGTCACGAGGTGCGTCGCGGCGAGGAGCCGATCGCCCTCACGCCGCTCGAGTTCGAACTGCTCGTGGCGCTCGCGACGAAACCCCAGCAGGTCTTCTCGCGCGAGATGCTGCTCGAGCAGGTCTGGGGCTATCACTACAAGGCCGACACGCGCCTGGTGAACGTCCACGTCCAGCGCCTGCGTGCCAAGGTCGAGCGCGACCCGGACAACCCCAAGATCGTCACCACCGTGCGCGGAGTCGGCTACCGGGCCGGCGCCGCGGTGTGAGCCAGTGAGGCCGTGATGGCTCCCGCCTCCACCCCGGCCGCGGCCTCCCGCCCTCCCGTCACCGCCTGGCGCGACTGGCGCGCGTGGCCGGAGAGCCTCGCGAGCCTGTGGCGACGCTCGCTGCGCTTCCGCACGGTGCTCATCACCGTCGCCCTCACCGCCCTCGCGATCCTCATCGCGTGCGTGTGGATGGCGCTCGCCATCCAGAACGACCTCTTCCAGTCGCGCCTTCAGCAGGTCGAGTCCGACTCGCGCCGCGCGACGCAGGCCGCGCAGAGGTACCTGGATGCCGCTGAGCCTCAGGGTGACGCCGTGCAGTTGCAGCTGCTGATGAAGCAAGCCGTGCGGAATCTGCAGCAGCAATCTGCCACTGACATGATCGCGGTCTACCGAATCGCGAAGTACTCGCCCATCGCGCCGCAGGACGTCACGACCGGTCTGGAGAAGTCGATCATCTCTGCAGACCTCCGCGCGAAGGTGCGCGCCGGTGGCGAGCCGCAGTGGTGGCAGTCGGTGGCGTTGCCGGCGGGCGAGGGCCAGCAGGTCGCCGGGATCATCGTCGGCCAGCAGATCACCGTGCCCGAGGTGGGGCCGTACGAGCTCTACTTCGCCTACGATCTCGGCGCCGCCTCCCAGACCCTGTCCTTCATCCAGGCGACCCTGTGGATCGTGGGCATCGCCCTGCTCATCCTCATCGGCGCGATCGCGTGGTTCGTGCTGCGCTCGCTGACCGCCCCCATCAGCGCAGCGGCCGAGACGAGTGCGAAACTGGCAGCCGGCGATTTCGGCGAACGGCTGCCGGTGCACGGCGAGGACGAGCTCGCCACGCTCGGACGCTCATTCAACGCGATGGCGGACAGCATCGAGTCGCAGATCAAGGAGCTCGCGGACCTGTCCCTCGTCCAGCAGCGCTTCGTCTCCGACGTCTCGCACGAGCTGCGCACGCCCCTGACGACGATCCGTCTGGCGTCCGACATGCTCAACGACAGCCGGGACGACTTCGATCCGGCTACCGCCCGCGCCGCCGAGCTCCTCCACGCGCAGGTGCAGCGGTTCGAGACGCTCCTGACCGACCTGCTCGAGATCAGCCGATACGACGCGGGCTCGGTCCAGCTCGAGCTCGAGCCGACGAGTCTCGCGCATCTCGCCGAAGACGTCATCGCGTCGATGAGCCAGCTGGCGGAGCAGCACCACACGAGCGTGCGGCTCGTCGCTCCGGGGGCGTATTCCCCGGTCGACATGGACCCGCGACGAATCCGCCGCATCGTCCGCAACCTCCTCGGGAATGCGATCGAGCACGGAGAGGGCCACCCCATCGTCGTCACGGTCGACTCCAACCAGCAGGCTGTTGCGATCGGCGTGCGCGACTTCGGACTCGGCATGACGCCGGAGGAGACCGACCGGGTCTTCGACCGGTTCTGGCGCGCCGACCCGTCACGGGTGCGGACGATCGGCGGCACGGGACTGGGGCTCTCGATCTCGCTCGGCGACGCCCGCTTGCACGGCGGGACTCTCGCCGTCTGGAGCGCGCCCGGCAAGGGGTCGAATTTCGTTCTCACGCTGCCGCGCGCCGGCCAGCGCCTGGATGGCGCGATGCCGATCCCGGTCGATCCCGGCGAGGACGCGCTTGCCTCCCTCGGTGCGACGCAGCCCATCGGAGTGACATCGGGGAGCGACTCATGAAGCGCCGGTTCGGGATCGCCGCTGTCGTGGCGGCTCTTGCGGTCGCCCTGACCGCATGCACGGGGCTGCCCATGTCGGGACCGGTCGTGCAGGGTCTTCCCGCGGGGCAGAACGCCGGCGATGCCGCATTCGCATTCCTTCCGGACGGCCCGCAGCGCGGTGCGACCCCCCAGCAGATCGTTGACGGGTTCCTCAAGGCAGGATCGGGGCCGCAGGGCGGCTGGGAGACGGCGCGCCTGTTCCTCGCTTCGTCGTTCCGCGACACATGGAAGCCGACGGCCGGTGTCACCGTTGATGACCTTTCAGCCCGGTCGTATTCGCCCGATGGTGCCGACAATGACAAGCGCGCCAGCATCGACCTTCAGGTGAGCCCGGTCGCGTCCGTCGACGCCAACGGGGGTTACACCGTCGTCTCGTCGACCAAGCCGACGCCCCTTTCGTTCTCCCTCGCGCGCCAGTCGGACGGCGAGTGGCGCATCACGAAGGCCCGGGACGGCATCGTGCTGGACCAGACGACGTTCGCCAGCGTCTTCCACCCTTACTCGCTGATGTACTACGACACGTCGTGGACCTACCTCGTGCCGGACGTGCGGTGGTTCCCGGCGACGAATGCGGCGTCGCGCATCGTCCAGGCGCTCGTCAAGCAGAAGCCGAGCGCATGGCTCATGGACAGCGTCCGCTCGGCGTTCCCCGAGAACGTGGGGGTGTCCGCATCCGTTCCGCAGACCGCCGGGGTGGCGCAGGTCGACGTGACGGGCATCGACACTCAGCAGATACAGCAGACGACCCTCAACCGGATGCTGACCCAGTTGACGGCGAGTCTCGCGACCGCCGGGATCACGAGCGTCAAGATGTTGAGCGGCTCGACTCCGGTCGACGCGACCGTCCTCGCGCCGCCGTCGGCGCCTCCGCCGCAGACTGTCCTGCTGACCGACAAGGGATTCGGCCTATATCAGTCCGAGGGTCAGATCGATCCCCTGCCCGGGCTCGATGGAGCGGTCGCTCAGCAGCACCCGAATGCGATCGAGCTGTCCGCGGATCGGCAGACCGCCGCGCTCCGGCTCGACGACGGTACTGTCGGGATGCTCAGCACCGGCCGTCCGATGGCCGCGATCGATGCGCGCCCGGGGCTCGTGGGGCCGACGCTCGACCCTCGCGGCTTCGTGTGGACAGTCCCCGCGGCCGCGCCGACCGCCGTGCGCGCGGTCAACGATGCGGGCAAGGGTGGGGCGATCGCGGGGGCCTGGAGCGGTGCCTCGCGTATCGAAGCGATGCGCGTCTCGCACGATGGCGCGCGCATCGCGGCGATCGTCGTCGTCGGCGGCCGGCCCTTGCTCGAGGTCGCCGGCATCATCCGCGACCCGGACACCCTTGTGCCGCAGAGGCTCAGCGACCCGGTCGTCATCGGGACGCTCCCCGGCGATGGCCTGAATCTCGACTGGCTCGACGACACGACCGTCGGTGCCCTTGCGCACGATGGCGACAGCATCACGCTCGTCGCGCAGCAGGTCGGCGGCACCGCCCAGTCGATCGACGCACCGCCGGGCGCGGTCTCCCTCGCCGGCCTGACGACTGTGGAGACCGTGCGCCTGCGGGGTGCGGACGGCGCGCTGTACCTGCAGCGCGGATCGACCTGGTCGCCGGTCGGTTCGGGCGTGCGGGTCCTCGCGACCGTGCAGTAGGTCTTCCTCCCGAGGGCAGACGAGCGTGGCCCTTGTCCACCGAACGTTCGCGCGCCGCACCTCGGGGTCGGGGATCGATCGAGGATGGGCGGATGGATGCCGTTCGCACCGCGCTCGCTGAAGCGCTGTCGCTCTTCTTCCCGGTGGAATGCGCGGGATGCGGGGCGCTTGACGTCGTGCTGTGCCAGGGGTGCCTCGTGGACCTCGAGTCCCGGGTGCGTTCGCGGCGTCTCTCCTCGGGCGTGAAGGTCCACGCAGGTCTCGCGTACGAGGGCGCCGCAGCGCGCGTCATCCGCGCCGTGAAGGAGCAGGGCCGGACGGAACTCGTGCGGGTGCTCGCCCCCGCGCTCGCTGCGTCGGTGACCGTGGCGGCTCTCGCCGCTGCGGAGGGCGGGGTTCCTGCGATCGTCGTGCCCGTCCCGACGTCACGGGCGGCGATGCGCAGGCGCGGCTATCGCGTGGTCGACCTCATCGCCCGGCGGGCGGGCCTGCGCATCGAGCGGCTGCTCCTGCCGGCGGGCGTAGCGGCCGATCAGCGGTCTCTCGGGCGCGACCAGCGGCGCCTCAACGCAGTCGGGACGATGCGCGCGCGGCATGCGGCGGGTCGCCGCATCCTCGTCGTCGACGATGTCGTGACCACGGGTGCGACCCTCGACGAAGCGGTCCGGGCGCTGCGGACCGCAGGAGCCGACGTGGTGGGCGCGGCGGCGGTGGCGGCGACGGAGCTGCATTACACGGGCGGGGTGAACACATTCTGAATTCGTGCGTGACAGGTCGCT
Source organism: Microbacterium candidum (assembly GCF_030315975.1). Lineage (GTDB taxonomy): Bacteria > Actinomycetota > Actinomycetes > Actinomycetales > Microbacteriaceae > Microbacterium > Microbacterium candidum. The sequence continues at coordinate 264,378 of NZ_JASXSZ010000004.1, forward strand.
GATCCGTGTCTATGGTGGGGGGCACAAGGCGACGAAGGTCCGCCCTTGGCCGGGGGGACCGGAACAAGGAGGTCAGGGATGGAAACCAGCATCGTCGGCGTGGGAGTGAGCGTTTCGGATCGCTTCCGCGGGGTCGTCGAGGAGAAGGTGTCCCGGATCGAGCACCTGGCGCCGCGCGCCCAGGGCCTCGAGGTCAAGGTCACTCATCGCGCGTATCACAACGGGCGCATGGAGGACTCCACCGTGGAGCTCACACTGACCGGCAAGGGGCCGGTCGTCCGGTCCGAGGCTGTCGACAACGACAAGTTCGCCGCCCTCGACATCGCGGTCGACAAGCTCTCCGAGCAGCTGCGGCGGGCGAAGGAGAAGCGGGTCGACGGGCGTAAGCACCCGCGCGGAGCCAAGCTCGACAAGGAGAGCGGCGCGCTGCACGGCGTCGACGTCCAGCCCGTGTCGGCCGATGTGCTGCGGGCCGTCGCGACGGGGGAGATCCCGATCATCACCGGCAACGAGGACGAGGAGGACTACACGCCCGTCGTCATCCGGACCAAGCGGTTCGGCGCCGAATGGATGACCGTCGAAGACGCCGTCGACCGCATGGAGCTCGTCGGACACGACTTCTTCCTCTTCATCGATGCGCGCACGGACCACCCGAGCGTCGTGTACCGCCGCAAGGGCTGGGACTACGGCGTCATCTCGCTGACGACCCTCGCGCCGCCGGAAGAGGCGCTGGTCTCCTGATCTCAGGAATGACGGATGCCCGGGGCCGTTCGGCTCCGGGCATCCGTCTGTTCGCGGTCTGTCGGCCGCTCGCCGGCTGTCGCCTGCGAGGGATCAGTTGTCGAAGATGTCGTCGATGAGGCCGCCGATGACGAGGCCGCCGAGCACACCGCCCATGACGTCGCCCATCCCGCTGCGCGGCTGGCCGCCCCATCCGCCCTGCTGCGGGTAGCCGCCGGGCTGGCCCCAGCCGCCGTACGGCCGCGCGCCGTCGATGTCGCGCTGAGCCGCGGCGAGCGCCTCGCTCGCGAGCGTCGCGACGCGCCGAGCCGTGTCGAGGGCAGCGGCGCGGTCGTCCTCGGCGACTGTGGACCCTTCGGGAAGACGTGCGCGCAGACGCTCCGCCTCGGCGAGCCGCGTGCGCGCATCGGCGCCGATCCAGCCGCGCTGGCCCGCGATGACGTCACGCGCCACGTACAGCTGCCGATCCGCGTCGTCGAGGGCGTTCTGCAGCTGCGCGGGGGACGGCGGGGGGTTGGCGATGCGCTCCCGGGCTGCGGCGACCGCCGCGTCCAGGGCGGAGTTCGCCTCGCGCAGGCGCGTGAGGTCGGCGAGCGGGTCGGTCTTCGCACCCGAGGGAGGCAGTGCCGCGAGGGCGGCGGACAGCGCCTGCGCCGCCGACACGATCGCGGGGGACTGTGGCAGCGAGCGAGCGACGACGAGATCGCCGCGCGAGTCGTCGATGACGGCGGAGAGGGTCGATTCGGCGCGCAGCGCCTCGATCTCGTACGTCTCGAGGGCGTCGAGCATCGCGGACGCGCGGCGGACCGACTCGGTGGCGGCCTCCAGCGCCGTGTTGCCCTGCTCGCGCTGCCCGGCGGCGCGGCGGCGCTCCGCCACGTCGGCGCTGTGCGCGGCGAAGTCGAGCAGCTGTGCGGCGTTCACGGGGATCTGGGCGACGTTCTGGAGCGCCTCGGGGGAATAGCGCTCGGAGAGCCGGGCGAGCGTGTCCCGGGCCGGGGCGATGCGCTCGCGGAGGGCCGCGGCATCCGTCTGCACCTTCGTGAGGATCTGCGGGGCGTTGCGGGCGAGGGCGATCGGCTGCGCGAGCGCCGCGGTCTTCTCGTCGAGCAGGTTCTCCGCCCATTCGCACAGCTGGACGATGCGCGCGTTGCGCGTGCGCAGTTCCTCAGGAGTGTCGGGGATCTCGTCGTGGTTCAGCTGATTGAGCTGGAACGCCTCCGCCATGTGCGTCTTGACGGAGTCGAGGGCGGCGTTGAGATCCGCCGTCGCGTTCTCGCCGAGCTCCGCGATCGCGAACTCGAGCTCGTCGGAGGTCAGGCGGATGCGCTCATCCGCCTCCACGAGCGCCTTGCGCGCCCTGATCTCGAGATCGGCGTCCGCCGCATCCTGTTCACGCTTGCGCTTGCCCCAAAAGCCGGCCATCCCCCGATCCTACGGTCGGGGTCCTTCGGGTCCGCTGGGTGCTCGCTGAGGGCGTAGCGGGGATGCCGCGACGGTGATGCGCGAGGCGCGGTCTCGTGGGAGGGCCCTGACCCTGCGAGGGCGTCCCGGTCTCGTGCGAGACTCGCGGTCGCGGCGAGACCTGGAGTTGGGCGCGAGACCGAGTGCGGTGCGCCCCGTTTCGCGCGCAACGCCCGGTCTCGCGGCCGGGCCGCCCCGTTTCGCGCGGCACCAGGTTTCGCGTACGGGCGGCCCCGTGCGCGCGCAACACCCGATTTCGCGGGCAGGCGGCCGGGTTTCGCGCGAAGCGACGGGTTTGGGCGGCAGGACGCAGAGCGGCGCGTCTCAGCTGTCGCGGGTGTGGCGGGGCTTGCGCGGCGGGCGGTCGTCTCGGTCGTAGCTGCGTGAGCGGTCGTCGCGGTCATAGCTGCGCGGACGCTCGTAGCCGCCCCGGTCGTCGCGGTCGCCGCCGTAGGGACGGCGCTCGCCGTCGTTCCGGCGCGGACCGTCATGGCGGCGCGGGGCGCGGCCGGTGTCGATGCGCAGCTCGATCGGGCGGCCGGAGATCTCCGTGTCGGCGAGGCGGTCGAGCGTGTCGCGCGACATGTCCGACGGGAGCTCGACGAGCGAGAAGTCGGGCATGATCTTGATCGCCCCGAAGTCGTCGCGCCGCAGACCCCCCTCGTTGGCGAGCGCGCCGACGATCTGGCGGGGTTCGACGCGCTGCCGCTTGCCGAGGGCGATGCGGTAGGTCGTGAAGCCTTCGCGCGGCTGGCGGCGCTCGGGGCGGTCTGGCCGCTCGAAGCGGTCGCCGCGGTCGGGTCGGTCGCCGCGCTCGCGGTCGGGCCGGCGGAGCTGCTTCGGCTCGGGGTCGGGCTCGAGAAGGAGGGGAGTGTCGCCCTGCGCGACGATCGCGAGGGCGGCCGCGACATCCGTCTCCGGCACGTCGTGGTGGCGAACGTAGTGGGCGATGATCTCGCGGAAGCCCTCCATCCGGTCGCCCTCGCCGAGCGCGGCCGTGATGCGGTCGTCGAAGCGCGACAGGCGCGTCTCGTTGACGGCGTCGACGCTCGGCAGCGGGATCTCGGTGAGCTCCTGGCGCGTCGCGCGCTCGATCATCTTGACGAGCCCGCGCTCGCGCGGCGTGACGAAGCTGATCGCGTCGCCGGTGCGGCCGGCGCGACCGGTGCGGCCGATGCGGTGTACGTACGACTCCGCATCCGTCGGGATGTCGAAGTTGACGACGTGCGAGATGCGCTCCACGTCGAGGCCGCGCGCGGCGACGTCGGTCGCGACGAGGATGTCGAGCTTGCCCGACTTCAGCTGGTTGACGGTGCGTTCGCGCTGCGCCTGCGCGATGTCGCCGTTGATCGCGGCGGCCGAGTACCCGCGGGCGCGGAGCTTCTCGGCGATCTCCTCCGTGACGCTCTTGGTGCGGCCGAAGACGATCATGCCGTCGAAGTTCTCGACCTCGAGGATGCGGGTGAGGGCATCCATCTTCTGCTGCCACTGCACGACGAGGTAGCGCTGGGCGATGTTGGCGGAGGTCGCCGTCTTCGCCTTGACGGTGATCTCCTCCGGGTCGTGGAGGTACTGCTTCGACATGCGGCGGATCGTGGCCGGCATCGTCGCGGAGAAGAGGGCGACCTGCTTCGTCTCGGGCGTCTCGGCGAGGATCGTCTCGACATCCTCCGCGAAGCCCATCTTGAGCATCTCGTCGGCCTCGTCGAGCACGAGGTACTTGAGCTCGGAGAGATCGAGCGTGCCCTTCTCGAGGTGGTCGATGATGCGGCCCGGGGTGCCGACGACGACGTGCACGCCGCGGCGCAGCGCCGATAGCTGCACGCCGTAGCCCTGACCGCCGTAGACGGGGAGGACATGCACGCCCTTCAGGTGCGCGGAGTACTTCTCGAACGCCTCGCAGACCTGCAGGGCGAGCTCGCGCGTGGGGGCGAGGACGAGCGCCTGCGGGCTCTTCTGCGTCACGTCGAGACGGTCGATGATGGGCAGCGCGAACGCGGCGGTCTTGCCCGTGCCGGTCTGCGCCATGCCGACGACGTCGCGACCGGCGAGCAGCGGCGGGATGGTCGCCGCCTGGATCGCCGAGGGCGCCTCGTAGCCGATCTCCTTCAGCGCTTTGAGGACCGGCTCGCCGAGGGCGAGGTCGGCGAACGTCATCGCGGCGGGCTCGGCGGGAGCCTCGGTCTCGATCTGATCTGCGTCGGCGTGCACAGTTCAGCGTACCGGGGTGGGCCTGGGAAGCGACAGGATGCCGCGGCCTACGCGCTTTGCGCATCCGCTCCGGCTGCACTTGCCGGGCCGGATTCGTCGCCCGGAGCGATGAGACGACGCGTCAGGCCCGGCGAGGGAGCGTCGCCGACGTTCGCCAGGCCCGAATCGTCGCGTCGGCTTCGCGAAACGGCGAATCGGGGCCGTCGGAAGTCACGCGATGACAGTGCGACGGGTGAGGTCCGGATGTCGCGGCGGCACGAGCCAGTTGGCGACGGCGATCGCGAGGGGGAGGGCGATCGCGATGCCGGCGATCGTCCACCACGGGATGTCGGCGAGCTGGAGCGTCCCCCCGGACGCGATCGCGAGGCCGATCGACGGGAGGATGCCGGCGGCGGCGCCGGCGAGGGTGCCGAAGCCTGCGATGATGAGCCCTTGCCAGAACCCGATGCGGCGGCGGAGCGCGCGGGTGCCGCCGATCGCGGCGAGGGTCGCGTCATCCGGTCGCCGTTCGAACCGCGCGAGCCCCAGCGCCACCGAGCTCGCGCCGAGCACCAGCACCGCGAGCACGATCGTGAGGGGGATGAGCCACGCCTCAATGCCCGGCGGGCCGAGCTCGAGATGCGTGTTAATTGCCAGCGGCGCCCCCGCCGAGAAGGCGGCCGCCTGCTGGTTGAGCCGGTCCATATCCTCGGGTGTCGGCGCGGTGTCGAGCGCAGCGATCACGCCGTTCGGCTGCACGACGAGGCCGAGTCCGTCCGCCGTGGCGTGGGCGATCGCGATGATCGTCGGCTGGAGCGCGGCATCGACGCTGATCGCGTCGAGCGGCTTCGTCCAGGAGGGCGTCGCGATGCCGGGCGCCCCGTCCACCGGCCGCCAGATGTTGTCCGGTGCCCGCCCTTCGTACTGGTCGACGCCAGTCCACGAGCCGACCTCGATCCTTCCGTCCGTGACGTACCGCCCGTCCGTCACGATCGCTGCCCCGTCGCGGTACGCCTGCAGTTGGGCGTCCGTGAGGCCGACTCCGAGGGCTGTCTCCACCTCGTCGGGCGCGATCACCGTGATGTTGTTGCCCTGCTGTCGGCCCGACCACGAGACGACCCCACCCGGGGCGACGAGATAGCGCTGAGGGAGGATGCCGACGACCCATGTCGCATCCTTCGGCACCTCGGCAACATCGTTCGCACCGTAGGACGGCTCCGGCTGCGTGGACAGGACCGCCGTGGCCGTCGCCCCCGTGTCCAGGGCGAGCCCGACGGCGGCGGATGCCGCGGCGTTGGCATCTTCCTCCGAGATCGCCGGCAGGGCACCGTGCCGGGTGTCCTGCGCCCAGAACGTGAACGCCACGTCGCCCACCGGAGCGGCATAGTTCCAGTGCCGCGCCGTGTCGGCCGCCTGCATGGCGAAGGCGCCCATGCCGAACGTGCCGAGGAAGACCGTCGCGGCGATCGCCGCGAACGCGGGCACCGTGCGTCCGGCGTTGGCGGCGGCGTCGCGGGAGGAGAGCCGCGCCGCCATCGTCGTCCGCGACAGCGCCCGCCCCAGGATCCACAGGAGCCAGGCTCCGGAGAGGAGGATGCCAAGCTGCGCGATGATCGGGCCCGCCATGATGCCGTAGACGACGTTCTGCCACGGTCCGGTCGAGAGGTGCGCGGCGTTCAGCGCCGCCATCGCCACCGCCGACGCGATGGTCATTGCGACGCCGACGAACAACAGGATCGAGCCCCAGACCGGCCGCGATCGGCGAGGTGACTGCGGTCGTCGCGCGCCACGCAGAGAGCTGAGGATGTCGGTCCGCGAGACGGAGCGGGCCGGGACGAGCGCGGATGCCGTTCCCACGAGGACCGCGAAGACCAGAATGGCGGCAAGCGCCGGCCAGGGCGCGTGGAACCCCCAGAACTGCGTCGCGCGGCCGTCGGCGAGCGCCGCCATGAGGACCGCTGCTGCTCCCACACCGATCCCGATCCCGACGACGCCGCCGAGCGAGCCGAGCACGGTCCCCTGCAGGCGGATCGTCCGGCCGAGATCGCGGCGGTCGGCGCCGACGCTCGCCGTGACGGCGAGCGAGCGCTGCTGTCGTCGTGCCGCCACCGCGAAAGCCGCACCGGCGAGCATGACGACGACGTAGCCCGCGAACACGCCGGCAGCGACGAGGAGGATGACGATCATCGACAGCGTCGCGCCGCTCGTCAACTGCCGGACCTCGCGTCGCACGTCGGCGGGTGGGTCGAGCACCACCTCGCGCGAGTAGGCGACGACGCCCTCGTCGTTGAGCTTCTGCACATCGGTCCACGAGAGCGGCTTGTCCGGCAGGTACCAGCGCGGCTCGGCGCCCACGACCGCGCGCACGGCATCCGTGCCCGGGAGGAAGAGCGCGGCATCGCCCGTCTTGAGCTCGGCCGCACGGAGGGTGCCGACGACCGTGAAGCTCGCCCGGAGGTCGGGAACGGACAGCGTTCCACCGAGGGGGATGCCGAGGCGCTCCAATGCGGCGGGCGTCACCATCGCCTCGTTCGGGGCCGTCGGTTCTCGCCCCTCGACGAGATCGTAGCGCCCCGCGAACCTCGGGTTCCAGGCATCCCCCGACCAGGCGCGCAGCACGCCGATGCCGCCGGCCGTGTCGGTGCGGACGCTGCCGGTCGTGAGCTCGACGGTGTCCGTCCCCGCGGGGAGTAGTGTCGTCGGATCGGAGAGCGGAGCACCGTCCGGGAACGTGTACCCGCCGCTCGCATCGGTCGGATACCCGTTCGTCGTGGGGTCGTCCGGGACCTGCCAGCAACCTTCGCCGGGGACGCTCACGGCGGCGATCCACGCCTGCATCCGTCCGAGCTCGACCGCGGTCTTCTCCTGCGGCGTCGGCATGCTGCTCATCGCGACGACGAGGTACGTCGTGATCGCCGCGATCGGCAAGGCAACGAGCGTCAAGACGAGGAGGCTCGACAGCTTCGTTCGCCACACCTGCCGACGCGCGAGCCGGGCAGCGACCCGCCACCGCGCGGCGCCGCTGGGGCGCGCCGCGGCCACGCCGCCCGTCACGAGGAGACCGTGTCGATGAGGGCGTCGACCGCCGGCCGGGACTCGTCGACGATGCGCCCGTCGCGCAGGAACACGATGCGGTCCGCCCATGCCGCGTGGCGGGCCTCGTGTGTGACGAGGATGCCGGCGGCGCCCGCATCCACGCGCGACCGCAGGATCTTCAGCACGAGCTCTCCCGTGATCGAGTCGAGCGCTCCCGTCGGCTCGTCGGCGAGGATCAGGCGGCGACCGCCCACGACGGCGCGCGCGATGGCGACGCGCTGCTGCTGCCCGCCGGAGAGGTCGTCGGGGAACGACGCCGCCTTGTCGGCGAGCCCGACGGATGCCAGGGCGTCCATGCCGGCGCGCTTCGCCACCCGCGCGCGGAAGCCGTCGAGCTCGAGGGGGAGCGTGACGTTCTCGAGCGCCGTGAGCGTCGGGACGAGGTTGAAGTCCTGGAAGACGAACCCGAGCGAGCGGCGCCGGAGCTGGGCGAGCTGGCGGGGGGATGCTGTGGACAGGTGCGTCCCCTCGACGATCACCTCTCCGACCGTCGGCTTCAGGAGCCCGCCCGCGATCGACAGGAGCGTCGACTTGCCGGAGCCCGAAGCACCCATGATCGCGACGAGCTCGCCGCGGCCGACTTCGAGATCGACACCGGAGAGGGCTGATACGGAGGTCTCGCCGACGCCGTACTGCTGGGCGACGCCGACGAGGCGAAGGATCGGGTCGCTCATCGCGAGAGCTCCTGCGTTTCGTCTCGCTGCGCTCGCTCAACGACCGTCGCCGCAGGCCTCCCGCGCTTCGGCCGCTCCGTGGAGAGCTCGAGCGCCATCGCGTGCCGCGGATGCAGGGCGAGCCGCTGCTCCGTGTGGTCGAGCCAGCGCACCTCTGCCTCCGCGGCGAAGATCATCGAGTCCACGACGAGCGCCCACGCCAGCTCCTCGGGCCCGTCCGGGTCGGCGCCCGCGTATTTCGCGCGCTGCAGCGACTGCAGCTGTGCGAGCGATGCGCGCCGTTGCGTCTGGATGACCTCGGCGACGTCGACCCCGGGAAGCGTCGCCGCGACCGCGAGCTTGATCGCGAGCTCGTCGCGCGTGCCGGCGCTCCGCTCCACCGGCGACGACAGCCAGTCGCGGACCTCGAGGCGCCCGGCATCCGTGATCTCGAAGTAGACGTGCCCGTGCTCGTCGGCGTCCCCGCGGGCGACCAGGCCGTCGCGCTCGAGCCGTTCGAGCGTGTTGTAGATCTGCCCGACGTTGAGCGGCCACGTCGACCCGGTGCGGCGATCGAACTCCGCCCGCAGCTGGTAGCCGTAGCACGGCCCCTGGTCGAGGATCGCGAGGAGACTCTGGCGTACCGACATGATCTGTCCCTTCAGAAGCGGAGCGCGTCGATCACGCGCGAGCGCACCGCGGTGAGCGCGGGGATGAAGCCCGCGAGCGCCCCGATGGCGACCGCGGCGATGAGCGCCGTGAAGGCGGCGCGCAGGGGGAACGGCGGGACGTCCTGCATGGGGAACATCTGCATGACGAACGGCATACGCAGGATCACGACGGCCAGCGCGATGCCGAAGACGCCGGCCACCGCGGTGGCGACGACGCTCTCCAGCAGCACCGTCGTGAAGATCCGTCCGGCGGTCGCGCCGAAGCTGCGCCGGATGCCGATCTCCCGGATGCGCTGGCGCATCGCGACGAGCTGGATGTTCACGAGCCCGAGTCCGCCGAGGAGCAGCACGAGCCCCGCGATCCCGCCCGCGACGAGTTCGAACATCACCATGGAGCTCTCCATCTCCGGCCGCGAACCCCAGTCGGTGCGGCTGACGGAGATCGAGGTGCCGGTGCCGACGGCCGCGCGCATGTCCATCGCGAGGACGGGCCCGATCTCACGTGCCATCGCCGGCGGCACCCACACTTCGCGATGGACGGAGGCCTCCGCCGGAAGCTGATCGACGCGCGAGCGGTAGGCGTCGTAGAGCATGACCATCGTCTTCTGGTCGTCCCACGGGCCTTGCTTCGGCGTCACGCCGACCACCTGGGCGACTCCGGCGCCGTCACCAGTGATCGTGATCGTCGGATGCTGCGCGAGGTCGGGCGAGCCGTACGCCTCCCACAGCGGCTGACTGATGACGACGGCGGGGGCGAGGAGTTCCGCATCGGATGCCCGCAGCCAGCGCCCCTCCTTCAGTGGAGCGCGATGGATGACGGTCCAGTCGGGATCGATGAGCCGCGTCTGCACGGGGCGCACCTGATCGGGCGTCTGCAACGTCAACTGCATCCCCTCGGCGACGCGCGTCGTGTGGCTGAACCCGTAGCGCTCCGCGACGCGGGCGAATGCCGCGTCCACCCCGTCCCAATCCACGGTGCTCGGGCCGCCGGATGACTGCCCCTGCGCGCCGGGCACCGGACCCGCCATGACGACATCCGGCCCGACGGGCCCGGGGCCTGTGTCGCCGCCCGCGAGAGCCGCCGAGATCGACAGCGTCGCCTGCCGCCCGCCTTCGCGGTCGGAGTTCTCGGCCATGGCCTGCTTCTGGTATTCGCTGAAGGCGACGACAGCCGCGATCGCGCCCACCGCGAGGGCGATGCCGATGAGGCTGAGCAGGACCCGGAGCTTGTGGTGGCGGACCTCCGCCCATGCCTCCGCGAGGGCGCCGACGATCGCGCTCATGCGGGGCTCACCGCCCCGAGCGCCGTGCGCCGGTACTCGGTGTCGAGCTCGACAGGGGCGAGCACGCCGTCCTCGAGCCGGTAGTGCCGGCGGGCGCGCGCGGCGACGTGGACGTCGTGCGTGATCGTCACGAGCGCCGCATCCGAATCCGACGCGATCTCGTCGAGGAGCGTCATGACGCTCGCGCCGGTGTCGACGTCGAGGGCTCCGGTCGGCTCGTCGGCGAGGATCAGAGCGGGCCTGCGCACGAGTGCACGCGCGATCGCGACGCGCTGCTGCTCGCCGCCGGACAGCTGCTCGGGCGGCGAATCGAGCCGGTGCAACAGCCCGACGCGATCGAGCATCTCGGCGGCCAGGCGCCTGCGGGACCAGAAAGCGCGCCCGCGCGCATAGCTGAGCGGCATCGCGACGTTCTCGAGCGCGCTGCGCCCGGCGAGCAGGTTGAACTGCTGGAAGATGAACCCGACGCTCCGCCCGCGCAGGCGATCGAGCGTGCCCGGCCGCATCCGCCCCACTTCGCGCCCTTCGAAGGCGACCACGCCCTCCGAGGGGGAGTCGAGCAGCCCCATGATGTTCAGGAGCGTCGATTTGCCGGAGCCCGAGCGGCCGACGATCGACACGTGCTCGCCCGCGGCGACCTCGAGGTCGACGCCGCGCAGGATGTCGAGGCGGCTGTCATCGGGGAGCGTCACGTGCTTCGCGACGCCGGCGAGGCTGACGAGGCTCACCAGCTCCATCCCGCCTGCTCGCAGTACTGGCCGCCGTTTCCATCGTCGTGGCACACCGGCTTGTCCTCGGCGGACGAGCCCGGGACGAACTGGCGGATGCTGTCGCCCTCGGCGAGCCCCTCCTTGATCTCGACCCGCTCGCCGTCGCTGACGCCGAGCGTGACCTTCTTCTCGGTGAGCCCGCCCTTGCCGTCGTCGGCCCAGACGACACCGGTGCCGGAGCCGCCCTTCACCGCTGTCGTCGGGACGACGAGGGCGCCCGTCACGGTGCCGACCTTGATGCCGACCTGCGCCTGCAGCCCCGGGAAGACCGTCTGGTCGCCCGGCACCGCGCAGCGCACGCTCGTCGTGCCGTCGTCGGCGACCTGGACGCGCACGCCGGTGCAAGTGAACGGCGCGGGTCCGCCGGTGATGGTGACGGATGCCTCGGACGGGGCCCCGATGAGCCGGTAGAGCTGCACGGGCTGCACTGTGCCGAGCACGTGGTAACGCGCCGGGGTGAGGGTCGCGAGCTCGAGGCCGACCGAGACCGGCTGCCCCTTCACGACTGCGATCTTGGAAACGTCGCCCGCCTCGGACGCCTTGACGACGACGGTTCGAGCCGGCTCGGTCTGCTTGATCGTGAACAGCGTCTGTCCCGCGGCGACCGTCTGCCCGTCGGACACGCTCACCTGCGTGACCGTGCCGTCGACCTCGCTGCGCACCGCGAATCCCTCGTCGCGCGCGACCGTCGCCGGCAGCGACAGCTCGTTGACGAGATCGGCCTTCGCCACGGCGACGACCGTATCGGCGACATGTGCGGAGGGCTCCGCCACCGCCTGTTCCGTGTCGGGGAAGAATGCCAGCTTCACGAGCGCCACGGCGATCGCCGCGCACGCTGCGAGCATCAGGATGGGGAAGATCCAGCGCCGCCAGACGACCATGTCCGAGCCTCCTTCGATCAAGTGTTTTCCGAGTATATACATACTCGGAAAATAGATCGAGGGGTGTCGAGGCCCCCGGCGTGTCAGCCGGTCGTGACGCTGTACTTCCCTTCGGCGCAGCCGGTGTATCGCCAGCCGCCGGACACCTGCGTGAGCGCGGTGTCGGTGACGCCCGTGGACGTCACGGTCGGCTTCGTGATCCCGGGGATCCAGACGGCGAGGTCGCACGAACGGGTGGACGTCGATCCGGACATCGTCATCTTCGTCCAAGGCGCCGTCGTCGAGTACGGATTCGACGACTCCGCGTGCAGCGTGTGCACCCGCCCCGGCGCGGTCTGCGGGTATGCGCGGCTGAGGACACTGAGGAGGTCCATGTTCGGGGCCACGTCGTCGCCCGTGGTGCAGCTCTGCGGGATGAGCCCGTTGCCGGTCGGACCGATGCCGTTCTGGGGGTCGCCGCAGGCCTGCTTCCACACCCAGTAGGCGCTGCCGAGGACCCGCGCGTCCTCCTGGTCCGCAAAGCGGACGAGACGCTGCTGCACGTCGGCGCTGTCGCCCCAATAGCCGTACTCTCCCGACCACAGCGGCACGCCGTACTGGTCTGCGGTGCGGGTGGCGAGCTCGAACTGGCGCTCGATGCTGACGAAGGGGGGCAGGCCCAGTCCGCGGTCCATCGTGATCGACTCGGCATACAGGTGGGGCGAGAAGACCAGGTTGCTGTCCGAGGTGAACCCGGGTCGAGGACCGGTGTCGAAGCCGAGCCCCGACCACAGGATGCTGGGCTCGAGGAAGATCATCTGCGGTGAGCCGACCGACCGGATCTCGGAGATCGCACGGTCGTAGAACCTCCCGAGCTGCTGCGACGTCGTCACCGGTGCCGTCTCGCCGAATCCGGGTTCGTTGAGGAGGTCGTAGCCGGCCACGGCGGGGTCCCCCTTGAACTGGTCGGCGACGACGCCCCACGCCTTCACGAGGGCCGTCTGGATGCCGTCGGTGTCGAAGTAGAAGTGTTCGAACGCGCGGTCGCCCGCGGGGGATATGTCGCGGCCCTGGAACTCGCAGCGGGGTGCGCCATCGGAGACCGTCGCCCACACGGGCGCGCCGTCGTAACCCCACATCGGATCCGTTCCCGGCCGGCACACGTCGGCGTCTGTGGCGGCGATGTTCGACCAGCCGTCCTGATGCATGTCGATGACGACGCGGATGCCGTGCGCCTTCGCCCATGCCACGGCCTGTGCGATCCGGTCGAGGTACGCCTGGCTGTATTCGCCGCGCGCCGGTTCGAGGGACGACCACGAGATCCCGAGACGCACGACGTTGAACCCGTAGGAGGCCATCGCCGTGAAGTCCGCCTCGGTCAGCGGCCGCGTCGCCGGCACCGACGCGCGCGGCTGGTAGAAGTCGACCAGCTGGTTGACGTTCACCCCGCGCAGCAGGACCTGGTTGCCGCTGCCGTCGGTGATCATGTCGCCGTCGGCGCGGAGGAACCCCGCGGGCACGTCCAGCGCCGTCGTCGTCGGACGGGTCGCGGCCCGCACCGCAGTGACGCCCCCGGTGGCGACCGCGATGACCGCGAAGGCGGCGACCGCCGTGAGCACCGCCGTGCGGGCGGCGGACCGCGGCGCCTGATCCGGCGTTTCCACGTCCTCGGGGGTCTTCGCCGCCCGGCGGGCGCGGATGCGGTCGGCCGTCCACATCGCGACGGCCGGGATCCAGCCGACCGCGGCGCCGAAGGAGAGACCCTCGGCGACGAACGTGTACGTCGCCATGAGACCCCAGATGTCTCCGTCGAAGCCGTTGTCGACGACGATGGCGACGGCGCCCTGGACGATGCCGAGCATGCCGCCGGCGACGAGCGCGCCGAGCCAGATCGCGAGCGCGCCGTCGACGCGGCGCCGCATCCACCGCATCGAGAGGTAGGCGAACCCGGCGAGCAGCACCATTCCCGAGATCACGGCGAACGCGCCGTGATCGATGCGCGGCGCGGGAACCCACTCGGTGTACACCACCGTCGTCCACCACGTGCCGGCGGCGAGCGGGGCGATCGCTCCGAGCAGGACCGCGTACGGCCACACGATCCCGGTCTCGCGGAGGGGGAGCCGCCGGGCTTTGCGCGGCAGCTTGTGCAGGCGCCCGCAGTCGGCGCAGAGGTTCTCCGGGGTGCGCAGCTCGAGCGTCCGCGGGCCTGCGGCGATCCGCGTCACGCCCGCGACGATGAGCGCGGACGGCACGGCCTTGGCGGCGACGTAGCTCGCCGCCCATCCCGCGAACAGCGGATCCCCGGTCATGGCGAAGGCCGTCGCCGCTTGGGCGAGGAGGATCGCGAGGGTGACTCCGGCGGTCATCGTCCAGAACCGCGCGCCGGCGCGCACCGCGCACCACCACACGACGACGAAGAGCACAGGGAGGAACACGACGTACCTGGCGAGCGGCCACCACAGCTGCGCCTGCGGCGCACCGCCGGGCCAGCCGGCGAGGACGAGCAGGCCCGTCGGGTCGATGAGCGCCTGCAGGACGACCAGTGCGGCGGTCGTGCCGACGGCGACCAGGGGTCGGCGGGCAAGCATCATGACACTCCTTCGTGCTGTGCAGGGGCGGGGCGCGGGGATGCCGCGCGGTGCTGCGCTAAAGACAGCATGTGGGACGATCGTCCCAATGTCGAATCCGAACAGCTACGGGTTTGCCGAGCGAACGCCGCATGATGCATCCACATCCGCCTGTGGTTCCAGCCTGCGTCAAGTCACAGACGGGTAACATGACGAGGTGCGCCCGTGACCCGGGCCGCATCGGCGCGCGCGAGCGCCGCACCCGACAGATGGAGACATTCCGTGGCGAATCCTCTCGAGAAACTGCTCCGTGCCGGTGAGGGGCGAGTGATCCGCCGGCTCGAGCAGGTCGTGAAAGCCGTCAACGCGCTCGAGGACGAATACGGTCAGTTGACGGATGACGAGCTGCGCGGCGAGACCGCGGAGCTGCGTGCGCGCTACGACAAGGGCGAGGATCTCGACCGCCTCATGCCGGAGGCCTTCGCCGCCGTCCGCGAGGCCGCCAAGCGCACCCTCGGCCAGCGTCACTACGACGTCCAGATCATGGGCGGCGCCGCCCTCCACCTCGGCAACATCGCCGAGATGAAGACCGGTGAGGGCAAGACCCTCGTCGCCACCCTGCCCGCGTACCTCAACGCGATCGCCGGCAAGGGCGTGCACGTCATCACGGTCAACGACTTCCTCGCGAGCTACCAGGCCGAGCTCATGGGCCGTGTCTTCCGCGCCCTCGGCATGACGACCGGAACGGTCATCGCGGGCCAGACCCCCGAGGTGCGGCGAGAGCAGTACAACGCCGACATCACGTACGGCACGAACAACGAGTTCGGCTTCGACTACCTGCGCGACAACATGGCGTGGTCGAAGGACGACCTCGTCCAGCGCGGCCACTTCTACGCGATCGTCGACGAGGTCGACTCGATCCTCATCGACGAGGCCCGCACGCCGCTCATCATCTCCGGTCCGTCTTCGGGCGAGGCGAACCGCTGGTTCACCGAGTTCGCGAAGATCGCCAAGACCCTCGAGCCGGGCGTCGACTACGAGGTCGACGAGAAGAAGCGCACGATCGGCGTGCTCGAGCCCGGCATCGAGAAGGTCGAGGACTACCTCGGCATCGACAACCTGTACGAGTCGGCGAACACGCCGCTCATCTCCTTCCTCAACAACTCGATCAAGGCGCTCGCCCTGTTCAAGCGCGACACCGACTACGTCGTCATGAACGACGAGGTCATGATCGTCGACGAGCACACCGGGCGCATCCTCGTCGGCCGTCGCTACAACGAGGGCATCCATCAGGCGATCGAGGCGAAGGAGAACGTCCCGGTCAAGGCCGAGAACCAGACCCTCGCGACCGTCACGCTGCAGAACTACTTCCGCCTGTACGAGAAGCTCGCCGGCATGACGGGCACGGCCGAGACCGAGGCCGCGGAGTTCATGTCGACGTACAAGCTCGGCGTCGTCCCGATCCCGACCAACAAGCCGATGATCCGGAAGGACCAGCCCGACCTCGTCTACAAGAACGAGGCCGCGAAGTTCGCCCAGGTCGTCGAGGACATCGCCGCGCGCCACGCGACGGGCCAGCCGGTGCTGGTCGGCACCGTCAGCGTCGAGAAGAGCGAGTATCTGTCGCGTCTGCTCGCCAAGAAGGGCGTCAAGCACGAGGTCCTGAACGCGAAGAACCACGCGCGCGAGGCCGAGATCGTCGCGCGCGCCGGGCGCCTGGGCGCCGTCACCGTCGCCACGAACATGGCCGGTCGCGGCACGGACATCATGCTCGGCGGCAACACCGAGTTCCTCGCCGTGCAGGAGATGAAGGCGAAGGGCCTCGACCCGGTCGAGACCCCGGAGGAGTACGAGGCCGAGTGGGATGCCGTGTACGAGGCCGTCCGCGAGCGCGTCTCTGTCGAGGCCGTCAAGGTCGTCAACGCCGGTGGGCTGTACGTCCTCGGCACCGAGCGTCACGAGTCGCGCCGCATCGACAACCAGCTGCGCGGTCGTTCCGGCCGTCAGGGTGACCCCGGCGAGAGCCGCTTCTACCTGTCGCTCACCGACGACCTGATGCGCCTGTTCCAGTCGGGCGCCGCCGAGGCCATCCTGCAGCGCACGAACTTCCCGGACGACGTCGCGATCGAATCCGGCATGGTCACGCGCGCCATCAAGAGCGCGCAGTCGCAGGTCGAGGGCCGCAACGCCGAGATCCGCAAGAACGTCCTCAAGTACGACGACGTCCTCAGCCGCCAGCGCGAGGCGATCTACTCCGACCGCCGCCACATCCTCGAGGGCGACGACATCCGCGATCGTGTCGGGCACTTCATCGAGGACACGATCGCGGCGATCATCGACGACCACACGGGCAGCGGCCACACCGAGAGCTGGGACTTCGACGCCCTGTGGACCGAGCTGAAGACGCTCTACCCGGTCGACGTCACGATCGACGAGGTCGTCGCCGAGGCGGGTACGAAGGGTCGCATCACGGCCGACGGCCTCAAGCGCGAGCTCCTCTCCGATGCGAACATCGCCTACAGCAAGCGCGAGGACGCCCTCGGCGAGCACGCGATGCGCGAGCTCGAGCGCCGTGTCGTGCTGCAGGTGCTCGACCGCCGCTGGCGCGACCACCTCTACGAGATGGACTACCTCAAGGACGGCATCGGCCTGCGCGCCATGGCCCAGCGCGACCCGCTCATCGAGTACCAGCGCGAGGGCTACGAGATGTTCCAGACGATGATGGGGCAGATCAAGGAGGAGTCGGTCGGCTTCCTCTACAACCTCGAGGTCGAGGTCCGTCAGGCAGGCGAGGGCGAGGAGAGCGTCGAGGCGAAGGGGCTCACCATCCCGTCGATCGAGAGCCAGCGCTTCGAGTACTCGGCGTCCAACGACAACGGCGAGGTCGAGGTCCGCAACGATCGCGGTCAGGTCCAGCAGGCGGCCACGCAGCGGATGCGGCGCGCCGCCGCCGAAGCCGCAGCGGCCGAGGCGCAGCAGCAGGCGGAGGCGGCCGCCCCGCGCGGCGCGTTCGGACAGAAGGTGGATGCGGCTCCCGCCGATGCGGCGCCGATGAACCGCGCCCAGCGCCGCGCTCAGCAGAACAAGTAGTCGCGGACTCTGCGCAAGCTCGCTCAACGACCCGCGGTGAAATATCTGCGGGTCGTTGAGCGACACGTCGACTCGCTGGCGCTTGCTCAGTGCAGGTCTTCGCGAGACGAAACGTGGGTGGGTGCCGGGCCAGTGCCCGTCGATTGGCCGCGTCCGGGCGGCATTATCCTGATCGGATGAACCGCCTTCGCCCGCTCGACCAGTCGACCAAGCTGCAGAACGTCCTCTACGAGATCCGTGGGGCCGCCCTGGCAGAGGCCGACAAGCTCGAGGCGGACGGGCACACCATCCTGAAGCTCAACACCGGTAATCCGGCGATCTTCGGGTTCGAGGCGCCGTACCAGATCGTGCGGGACATGATCGAAGCCGTCCCGAACTCGCACGGGTACTCCGACAGCCGCGGCATCATGTCGGCGCGTCGCGCGGTGGTCTCGCGCTACGAGGAGATCCCGGACTTCCCGCCGTTCGACCCGGACGACGTCTACCTCGGCAACGGGGTGTCCGAGCTCATCACGATGACGATGCAGGCGCTCCTCGACGAGGGGGACGAAGTACTCATCCCGTCGCCCGACTATCCGCTGTGGACGGCGATGACGAGCCTCGGCGGCGGAACGCCGGTCCATTACCGCTGCGATGCCGAGGATGACTGGCAGCCGGTGCTGGAGGACATCCGCAGCAAGGTGACGCCGCGCACCAAGGCGATCGTCGTCATCAATCCGAACAACCCCACGGGTGCGGTCTATCGCCGCGAGGTGCTCGAGGGCATCGTCCAGATCGCGCGGGAGAACTCGCTGCTGCTCTTGGCGGACGAGATCTACGACCGCATCCTGTACGACGGGGCCGAGCACATCAACCTCGCCTCCCTCGCGCCCGATCTGCTGTGTCTGACGTTCAACGGGCTGTCCAAGACCTACCGTGTCGCCGGCTACCGCAGCGGGTGGCTGGTCATCACCGGCCCGAAGGCCCACGCACGCGGGTTCCTCGAGGGCATCCAGCTGCTCGCATCCACCCGCCTCTGCCCCAACGTGCCCGCGCAGCACGCCGTGCAGGCCGCGCTGTCGGGTGTGCAGTCGATCGACGCGCTGATCGCCCCCTCCGGGCGCCTCCATGAGCAGCGCGACATCTGCTGGGAAGGGCTGGAGGCCATCCCCGGAGTGTCCTGCTACCGGCCGCAGGGGGCGCTCTACGCTTTCCCTCGCCTCGATCCCGAGGTCCACGAGATCCACGATGACGCCCGGTTCGTGTATGACCTGCTCGTCGCCGAGCACGTGCTGGTCGTGCAGGGCACCGGGTTCAACTGGCCGACGCCCGACCACTTCCGGATCGTGACGCTGCCGGAGCCCCGGGTCCTCGCCGACGCGGTCGAGCGCATCGGCAACTTCCTGTCGAGCTACCGGCAGTAGGTCAGAGGAGGGCGAGGGATGTGGCGCGCCAGCGCCGATCCATCCCCTCGAGCCGGATCGCGATCGCCCGGGTGCGGGCTGCGCCGGCGACCACGGCGACGGCTTCGATGACGCTGTCGGCTGGGCTGGAGTGCCGCACCGACAGGAGCGTGTAGGCAGGGCGTGAAGCCGCCACGCCGCGCGCACTCCGGGCGCGGGCGGCGAGATTCGAGCGCACGACGAGCTTGCGGTAGGCGTCCTCGGTCATCCAGCGCGCGAGCTGCTCCGCATCGCGGGCGCCGGCGAGCACCTCCAGAACGCCGAGGCTCAGGTTCCGCAGCAGCGGCTCCGGGTCGGGGAGGTCGGCGGTGACTGTGCGCTGTGGAGCGAAGAACTCCGGATCCGACGGGCGCACGGCGGTGCTGAGGGGAATGCGATTCAGTGCAGGCATGGGGACCTCTCAGGGAACGTGGAGCTTTCTCAGTCCAACAAAGTGACGAACCCCTCCATAGGCATAGATGAGATTGTGGATAACTCCCGCGGTGCCCTCCGCGATCTCGCTAGCATCGCCGACGTACTCGATTCCGAAGGAGTGGCTCGTGCGCTGGGACCGCTTCTTCGACGATCTCGAAGACCAGCTCGCCTCCGAGTGGGAGGCGGAGCGAGCCGTGCTCGACACCGAGGCCGAGCGCCTTCGCCTGTCGCGCGTGACGCTGGTCGAGCGCCTGCGTGGCCTGGAGGCATCCGATTCGTGCTCGTTCGAGTTCGCCGACGGCGCCGTCCTCGCGGGAATTGTCGCAGCGGTCGGCGCGGACTGGGTGGGAATCGTGCTGTCGACCGGGCGCGGAGGAGTGCTCGCACCGCTCAGCGGACTGACGGCGGTCGCGGTCTCCCAGCCCGACCTCCTGCGCAGCGCCCGGGCGACAGCGGGCCCGACGCGCGGGCTCGCCGAGCGCATGACGATCGGCTTCGTACTGCGCGACCTCGCCCGCCGTCGCGTGCCGGTCGCGCTCCACACGACCGGCGACCGGGCGCTCGCGGGGACGATCGATCGCGCCGGTGCCGACCATCTCGATCTCGCGCTGCACGAGCCGGGTGCCCCTCGCCGTTCCGCGGACGTCCGCGGCTACCGGCTTGTGCCGTTCTCGTCGATCGCGTGGATCGCCCTTGAGGATCCGACGGCGTTCGCCTGAGCCGTCCGGGGTCAGTCGCCGTGACGGACGGCGCCGAGGCCCCAGAGCTCCGGGAAGCTGGCCTCGTTCGACTGCTCCCACAGGGCCATCCGACGCGTCATCTCGATCTCGTCGTCGAGGTACTCCGTCACGCTCGCCTCGTCGATGCGCCACTGCGCCGACGATCCGACCCGCGCGCCGCGCAGCCGGCCGGCCTTCACGAGCTCGATGACCTCGTCGACAGACACCGAGAGAGCCTCTGCCACCGTGGCGGGCGGCACCAGGCGCGCAGGCGAGGACGACTCGGGCATGCCCCCATTATGGCCGCGCCATATGGGGGCAGGGCCGCGGGAGCACCCCTGTGGATAACTTCTGAGCCGAACCTGAGGAATGGGCGACGATGTCGGCATGACAGTCGTCGAACCCGCACGCCCGCGCCGTCGCGCCCCGTGGGGCGACCTCCGGTTCCTGCTCGGCATCGTGCTGGTCGTGGCATCCATCGGCGGAGTCTGGTTCGTGGTCGCCGCCTCACGGCAGACCGCTCCGGTCTACGCGGCGGCGCACACCCTCACCCCTGGCCAGCGGGTGCAGGCCTCCGACCTCGAGATCGTCCAGGCGGCGCTCGGCACGACCTCAGCGGTCTACCTCGCGCCCGGCGCGGGGCTGGCGGAGGGCGCGGTCGCGACGCGCACGGTCCGCAAGGGCGAGCTCGTCCCGCGGGCGGCGGTGGGGGATGCGGGGGCCACCGGACTCACGACGGTCGTCGTGCGCAGCACCGTCGACGTGCCGGCGTCGCTCGATGCCGGCAGCTCGGTCGAGGTGTGGGCGGCTCCGCTCGAGGAGAAGGGCGCCTACGGTGAGCCGCGCATCCTGGTCCCGGATGCCACGGTCGTCTCGGTCACGCGCGATGATTCGGTGATCGGCAGTGCGGGGGCGGCTCTCGAGCTCGTCGTGCCGCGCGCGGACGTCTCGGACGTGCTCGCCGCGATGGCGGGCAAAGCGGCGCTGTCGGTCGTGCCGACGAACGCGGCCCGATGAGCGGTCCGATGCGCGACCGTATGGGCGGTGACGCGCGCGGGGGCATGATGCTCGCGCTCGTCGCGGTCGACGGGCCGGAGGGGAGGGCCCTCGCCGACGACCTCGCCCGCGAGGGGGTCGGCGTCCTCGCGGTCGTGCCGGCCTCCGCGCTCGCGGACCTCGCGGCCGACGCGCTCCTCGGCGCGGACGCCGTCGCCGTGCACGAGCAGCTCGAGCGGGCGCAGGTCGTCCTCCTCGATGCGACCCGCGACACGCTCGATGCGCGCGTGGTGTCGCTGTGCGATCGGCTCGGCACCCGCATCGTGCCGCGCTGCGCCTCGCCCGCCGACGAGCGGCTCGCGGCCGCGTTCGGTCTTCCCGCTCCCGTCTCGCCCGCCGATGACGCGTCGGTCGTCGCGGACGCGCTCCGTGCCCATCCCGCACCGCAGGCGGCGGCTGATGCCTCCGGTCGTCGGGTCATCGCGGTGTGGGGTCCGGCCGGTGCTCCCGGCCGTTCGACGGTGGCGATCGCGGTCGCGGCCGAGCTCGCCCGCGGCGCGGGGCGCGTCGGACTCGTCGACGCCGATTCGCACGCGCCGTCGCTGGCCCTGACGCTCGGCCTCGCCGATGAGGCGCCGGGCTTCGCGGCGGCGTGTCGTCAGGCCGATCTCGGCACCCTCACCACCGCTGAGCTGACCCGCATCTCCGCTCCCGTCTCGGTCCCGGGCGGAGCGATCGACGTCCTCACCGGGATCAACCGGCCCTCTCGCTGGCCGGAGCTCGGCGACAAGCGCGTTGCGGCAGCCCTCGCCGTCGCCCGGGGATGGGCGGAGCACACGGTCGTCGACGTCGCAGCATCCCTCGAGCGAGACGAGGAGATCGTCAGCGACGTCGTCGACGGACCGCGGCGCAACGCCGCGACGCTGGCCGTGCTCGGAGAGGCAGACCTCGTCGTCGCGGTGGTCGCCGCCGACCCGCTCGGGGTGTCGCGGTTCCTGCGCGGGTACAGCGAGCTGCGCGCGACGATCGGATCGACGCCGGTCGCAGTCGTCGCCAACCGTCTGCGGCCCGGAGCGCTCGGCATCGACGCGCGCGGACAGGTGCGCCGCACGCTCGAGAGATTCGCCGGCATCCGCGATGTCTGGTTCCTGCCTGCCGACCAGCGGGCGGCGGATGCCGCGCTGCTCACGGCCCGCCCGATCGCCGACGCCGCGCCGCGTTCGCCGTTCACGCTCGCGGTGCGCCGTTTCGTGGGGGAGGCCGTGGTGCGGCCCTAGGCTGGATGGGTGTCGACACTCAGTGATCTCGTCTACGCGCAGGGGCTCTCGAGCGCGCCCGACGTCGAATGGCTCCACCGGCTCGCGGGCGACGGGCAGCTGCTCGCGGACCTCGCGTTCGCCGACATCGTGGTGTGGGTGCCGACCGCGGACGACTCGTTCATCGCCGTCGCGCACACGCGACCCGGGGGAGCGGCGACGCTGTTCTACCGCGACATCGTCGGAGAGCGCGTGCGCCCCCAGTGGCGCGCCCAGGTCAAAGAGGCCTTCGCGACCGGTGAGATCGTCGATTCCGCGTCGCCCGACTGGTTCGAGGAGACGCCGACCCGCGTGCGCGCGGTGCCGATCGTGCGCGAGCGCGCGAAGCCCGGCGAGCGGACGCCGGTGATCGGCGTCCTGACGCGCCACACGAACCTCGGCGAGATCCGCACGCCGTCGCGTGCCCAGATCACGTTCAACGAGTGCGCAGACGAACTGTTCGGCATGATCGCGTCCGGCGACTTCCCCGACATGACGGCGCCGACCTCGCCGCGTCGTGGCGCGCCCCGCGCATCCGACGGTCTCATCCGTGTCGACGCGGAGGGCGTGACGACGTTCGCGAGCCCCAACGCGCTGTCGGCCTTCAACCGCATGGGTTTCGACGACGAGCTCGAGGGCGAGCCCCTCATCGAGATCATCACCCGCATCCTGCCCTCCAAGCGGCAGTTCGACGAGTCCCTCCCGCTCGTGGCGACCGGCCGTGCTCCGTGGCGCTCGGATGTCGAGGCGCAGGGCGTCACCGTCGCGCTGCGCGCCATTCCGCTGCGCAATCACGGCACCCGCACCGGCGCGATCGTCCTCTGTCGCGACGTGTCGGAACTGCGCCACCGCGAGCAGGAGCTCATCACGAAGGATGCGACGATCCGCGAGATCCACCATCGCGTGAAGAACAACCTGCAGACGGTGGCGTCGCTGCTGCGCATCCAGGCGCGCCGTACCCACTCCGAGGAAGCCCGCGAAGCCCTGACGCACGCCATGCGCCGCGTGTCGGCGATCGCGGTCGTGCACGACACGCTCTCGGAAGGTCTTGCACAGAACGTCGACTTCGACGAGGTGTTCGCCCGGGTCCTGAAGCTCGTCGCCGAGGTGGCCGCGGGCGCCGGCACGCACGCCCGCACCCGCACCGTCGGGAAGTTCGGCACGCTGCCCAGCGAGTACGCCACACCCCTCTCGCTCGCGCTCACCGAGCTCGTGACCAACGCGGTGGAGCACGGGCTCGCCGGCACCGAGGGCGAAGTCGTCATCGAGGCCGACCGCACGGCCGACCACCTCGCCGTGTCGGTGCGCGACAACGGCGTCGGCCTCCCGGAGGGGCACGTGGGCCAGGGTCTCGGCACGCAGATCGTGCGCACGCTCATCCAGGGCGAGCTCGGTGGCACGATCGACTGGCAGACGCTCGTCGGCAACGGCACCGAGGTGACCATCGACATCCCGCTGCGCTACATCGACCAGCCGTTCACGGAGCAGATCGCCATCGTCGACTGACCCGACCGCGTCGGAGGCCGGCATCCACCGCGGCGCCGCGTACTCGACGAGCGGACAGCGAAGCGCCGCGCCGGATGTTCCGGCGCGGCGCTGATGTTCGCGGAGCGGCTCAGCCGGCGCGTCGCGCGCGGGCCGCGCGACGCTTGAGGGCGCGGCGCTCGTCTTCGGAGAGACCGCCCCACACGCCCGAGTCCTGACCGGTCTCGAGGGCGTACTGCAGGCAGATCTCGGTGACCGTGCAGCGGGCGCAGACAGCCTTCGCCTTTTCGATCTGGTCGACGGCCGGACCGGTGTTCCCCACGGGGAAGAACAGTTCGGGGTCGACGGTGAGGCAGGCGGCCTTGTCGCGCCAGTCCATGGTGGTGCTCCTTGATGACGGATGGACGGTCAGATGATGCCAGAGCTTGGGTTACGCTCTGAGTGGTGCGCGAGCGTGACGCTCGCCCCACGCCGCTGTGGGAGCACAACGTGTTCCATGCTTTCACAGCGCCTCGGCCGAATCAAGACTTCGGACGAGTGCTTTCTGTGCGATTTGCTGTGCGTTCGCCGGAGGGCTTGGAGGGTGTCCACAACCCGGGGCGCCCGGTTCAGAGGAAGTGTTCGCCCATGCCCACATCCCCGCTTGCTCGCGTGGCCGCCGCGGTCGTCGGCGTCGAGGCGATCGGCGTCCTCGCGCTCGCCGGCTGGCAGATCGTGGCGCTCGCCGGGGGTGACACCGACTCCGCCGTCAGCGCGATCGCACTGATCGTCCTCACGGTTCTCGGCGGGGCGGCCGTCGGCGCATTCGCGCTCGGCATCTGGAACGGATGGTCGTGGGGCCGCTCGGGCGGCATCGTCACCCAGCTGCTGATCATCGCGGTCGCGATCGGCGCGCTCACGGGCGGCGACGCGCAGCCGCTGATCGCGCTGGGGCTCGGCATCCCTGCGCTCGTCGTCCTCGGCCTGCTGATCGTCGTCGCGCGCCGGGCCGCCGCCGACAAGAAGGCTGCGGACGGCGGCGACGACACCGGCCGCTGATCAGTCGATGCCGAGGAGCGTGCGCAGGCGCGCGACGTGGCCCGTGGCCTTGACGTTGTGCAGCGCCTGGACGACCACGCCGTCCTCGTCGATGACGAACGTGGAGCGGATGACGCCCTCGATCTTCTTCCCGTAGTTCATCTTCTCGCCCCACGCGCCGTACGCCTCGTGCACGGCGTGGTCCGGGTCGCTGAGGAGCGGGAAGGTCAGCCCGTCACGCTCGCGGAACTCGCGGAGCTTCGCGGCCGTGTCGCGGGAGACGCCGACGACCTTGTAGCCGGCGCCCTGGAGCGAACCGAGGCTGTCGCGGAAGTCGCACGCCTCCTTCGTGCAGCCGGGCGTCATCGCCGCCGGGTAGAAGTAGAGGATGACGCGCGTGCCGCGCAGGTCGTGCAGCGAGACCGGCGAGCCGTCCTGGTCGTCGAGCGTGAAGTCGGGGGCAGCGGTACCGGGAGCGGGCGTCGTCATCCTCCCAGCCTACGGCGCGGGACGAGGGATGCCTCGGGCACAGCGCCTGTGCTCAGCGCTCGGATTCAGCGCTCGGGCTCAGCGCTCGGCGAAGGTCGCGAGCAGGCGCTGCAGCGAGTCGAGGCGGGCGGCGCCCGTCGGGCCGAGGCGCCCCTCCTCGACGGCCTCGACGATCGCGCAGTCCGGCGCGTCGGGGAGGTGCGTGCATCCGCGCGGACAGTCCTCGGCGACCGTCGCGAGGTCGGTGAACGCGTCGAGGATGTTGTCCGGGTTGACGTGCCCGAGGCCGAACGAGCGGACGCCGGGCGTGTCGATGACCCATCCGCTTCCCTCGTCGCCCCGGTAGCGCAGGGACACCGTCGAGCTGGAGGTGTGGCGGCCGCGGCCGGTGACCTCGTTGACGTGCCCCGTCGCGCGCTGCGCGCTCGGCACCAGCGCGTTCACGAGCGTCGACTTGCCGACGCCGGAGTGCCCGACGAACACGGTCGAATGGCCGACGAGCGCGGCGCCGATCTCGTCCACGGGCATCTTGTCGCGGGCGCTCCGGAAGACGCGCAGATCGAGCCCCTCGAAGTGGGTGAGGAACGCGGTCGGATCGGCGATGTCGGTCTTGGTGACGACGAGGAGCGGACGGATGCCCGCATCCAGCGCCGCGACGAGGTATCGGTCGACGAGGCGCTCGCGCGGCTCGGGGTCGGCAGCGGCGACCACGACGAGCATCTGGTCGGCGTTGGCGACGATCACGCGCTCGACCTGGTCGGTGTCGTCGGCGCTGCGTCGCAGGAGCGTCGTGCGCTCCTCGATGCCGACGATGCGGGCGAGAGTTCCCTCGTCTCCGGTCGTGTCGCCGACGACGCGTGCCCGATCGCCCGTGACGATCGGCATCTTGCGGAGCTCGCGCGCGCGGGCGGCGGTCACCTCGTGCTCGTCCGGCGTATCCTCGCCGGCGAGCACGGTGTAACGGCCGCGATCCACTCCGAGGACGCGGGCGATCTGCGCATCGGCGTGCGCCGGGCGGCGCTTGGTGCGCGGGCGATTGGCTTTCGGATTCGGACGGACGCGAACATCCGCCTCATCGAACTCGGGCTCGTCGTCTTCGTCGTCCGGTTCGAGCCAGCTCATCGCACCGTCATCCGAACGCGCTCACGACGCCATGTCGCGAAGCGGCGCGGTGTCCGTCGTCGCCTCGAGCATGTCCGCCCAGAGCTCCGGGAACTCGGGCATCGTCTTGGCGGTCGTGCCGATGTCGTCGACCTCGACGCCGGAGACGCCGAGCCCGATGAGCGCGCCCGTCGTCGCCATGCGGTGGTCGTGGAAGGCGCGCCACAGGCCGCCGTGCATCGGCCGGGGGATGATGCGCAGCCCGTCGTCGGTCTCGTGGGCCTCCCCGCCCACGGCCTGCAGGTTCGCGACGAGCGCCGCGAGGCGATCGGTCTCGTGGCCGCGCAGATGACCGATGCCGTGGAGGTTCGACGGTCCGTCGGCGAATGCGGCGAGCGCCACGATCGTCGGGGTGAGCTCGCCGACTGCGGACAGGTCGAGGTCGACGCCGGCGATGCCCTCGCCGGCGGTCACCGTGAGCGTGCCGCTGCGTCGCGCCGCGCGGGCGCCCATGAGACCCAGGATCTCGGGCAGGAGCGCCCCCGGCTGCGTCGAGTGCAGCGGCCAGCCGGTGACCGAGACCGAGCCGCCGGCGATCATCGCCGCGGCGAGGAACGGCGCCGCGTTGGAGAGATCGGGCTCGATCGACACGTCCTTGCCGCGGATGCTGCCCGCCGGCACCACCCACTCGCCCGGTGCGGGGCGCTCGACGTGGACGCCGCGGTGGGCGAGCGTCTCGACCGTCATGTCGATGTGCGGGATGCTGGGCAGCCGGTCGCCCTGGTGGATGAGGTGCAGACCGACGTCGAAGCGGGAAGCGGCGAGCAGGAGCCCTGAGACGAACTGGCTCGACGCGCTCGCGTCGATGACGACCTCGCCGCCGCGCACGTGGCCATGGCCGCGGACCGCGAAGGGGAGCGCCCAGTGCCCGCCGTCGTCGATGTCGACGCCGATGTCGCGCAGGGCTTTGATCATGGTGCCCATCGGACGGTGCAGCGCGCTCTCGTGCGCGGTCAGCGTCACTTCTCCGCGCGCGAATCCGAGGAGCGGGGCGACGAAGCGCATCACGGTGCCGGCCTGGCCGCAGTCGATCGTGGCGCCGTCCTGCAGCGGCCAGCGCGGGGTCACGATGAGGTCGTCGCCGAACGGCCCGCGCCCTTCCGTCGCGCGGATGCCGACGCCGAGGGCGCGCAGCGCCCCGACCATGCGCGCCGAGTCGTCGGAATGCAGGGGGGCGGTGAGCCGGCTGGGGGCGTCGGCGATGGCGGCGAGCACGAGTTCGCGGTTGGTCAGCGACTTCGAACCGGGCACGGTGACCGTGGCGCGCAGCTGACCCGCGGCGACCGGAGCGGCCCAGGTCTCAGGCGCGACCGCGCCACCGGCGGCCGAGGCATGCGTCTCGGTGCGATCAGGGGAATACCGGGCGTGGGTCATCGGTTCCAACCTTACTGAAGAGGTCACCCAACACCGCGAAGGAGAGCCAGTGATCGCAACGCTGGAACGTCTCGGTGCGACATCGGACGGCACCATGCCGGCACCGGCCACCACCGTAGACTGGCGCGTGATGAACGATCAGGCAGACGCCCTCGTCGATGCACGCGCCCAGTTCGAGGAGCAGGCGATTCCCTACATGGATCAGCTCTATGCGGCTGCCATGCGGATGACGCGCAACCCCGCCGACGCGGCGGACCTCGTACAGGAGACGTTCGTCAAGGCGTTCGCGTCGTGGAAGACCTTCACCCAGGGCACGAACCTCAAAGCGTGGCTGTACCGCATCCTCACCAATACGTACATCAACACGTACCGGAAGAAGCAGCGCGAGCCCTATCAGGGCACCATCGACGACCTCGAGGACTGGCAACTCGGGGGAGCGGAATCGACCACGGCATCGAGCACGCGCTCGGCCGAGGCGGAGGCGATCGACAGGATGCCCGCATCCGTCGTCAAGGACGCCCTTCAGGCGATTCCAGAGGATTTCCGGCTGGCGGTGTACCTCGCAGACGTCGAGGGCTTCGCCTACCAGGAGATCGCCGACATCATGAAAACACCGATCGGCACGGTCATGAGCCGCCTTCATCGTGGCAGGCGGATGCTTCGTGAGCTGCTGGCCGATTATGCGCGCGAGCGCGGAATCGACACCGCGTCCGGCGCGAAATCATCGAGGAGTGGGAAATGAGTGACTGCGGCTGCGAGAAGGCGCAGCGGGATCTCGAGGAGTACCTGCGCAACGAGACATGCACGACGACGCGTGCCGACATCGAGGAGCACCTCGCCCATTGCACGGGCTGCCAGGACGAGGCGCATGTGGCGCGCACCCTGACCGAGGCCGTGCAGCGCTCGTGCGTGGAGTACGCACCCGTCGAACTGCGCGAGCAGGTGCTGGCGATCGTGCGGGCCCAGACGACCGTGATCTCGGTCGAGACCGAGTCGGCATCCGCCTGATCCGCGTCAGGGCGTGAACGCCCGGGAGTAGCGGCATCCGTCGCGCTCGGCCCAGGGCGACCCGCCGTCGACCGGCGGCCCGAAGGCTATGGTCTCGGGCTCTCCCTGGCCGAGCCGGAACCGGCCGTCGCCGAGCGGGATGAGCGTCACGTCCTCGGTCGGCGCCTCGACACCTCCGGTCGCGAGGAGCACGAGGGCGCCCTCGCGATCGACCACGCGGAAGTTCGTGAACCACGGCGAATAGCCGCGGTAGTGGCCGCAATGGGCTCGGTGCTCCGGGGACAGGCGTATCGGCGCCGGTGCCGGTGCGCCGGCCGGTCGCAGGACGAGCGGACCCCACGTCCACGCGCCGTCCTCGTATCCGAGGTGATGGCGGCGGAGGGAGGGATGCCGCGTGGCTGCCCGTCCGCTCCAGGTCCACAGCAGCGGGGCGGTCTCGCCGTCCGTCTCGAGCTCGAGCCGGTCGCCTCGGGTGTGCACGCTGATCCGTCGAGACCCGTCGACGCTTGCGAAGTCGCCGGTGCGCCCCGCCGTCGCCGGAGAGGCGACGGTGTCCCAGATCGCGGGATCGGGGACCGCCTCGACCGGCACTCCGCGCAGCGCCGACGCGGTTGTGCGGGCCATCGCCTCGGCGACGGGCGCGTCTCCGTCCGCATTCGTGACGACGGCTGTGACGAGACCGCCGCCGCTGTCGATCAGGAGGAACGACGCGTAGCCGACCATCCCACCGCCGTGCGTCAGGACGGTGCCGCCGGGTCCCTGCTCCACGTTGATGCCGAGCCCGTATCGGCTGGAGTCGGGCGAGGGGATGCCGGGCAGATCCACGACGTCCTCCCCGCCCGGCGCGGTCGGCGCCGTCATGGCCGCGAACGCGGACGCGGACAGGATGCGGGTTCCGTCGTCGGCATGCCCGCCGTTCAGCAGCGTCCTGCCGAAGCGGGCGAGGTCCGCGGCGGTCGCGGCGATATTGCCGTCGGCGCCGGCGACCTCGAGCCACGGTGCGCGGATCAGCGCGTCGCCGGGCAGCCACGGGCGGTCGTCGTGCAGCCGCTGCGAGCCCCGCGCGAGTCGTCCGTAGTCGTCATGGATGACCGCAGCGACGGAGTCCGCCATGCCCGTGGGCTCGAGCACCCGGCGTCGGACGTGCTCCGGGAACGGCACTCCAGAGAGCGCGGCGACGATCCGGCCGAGCAGCAGGAACCCGACGTTGGAGTAGTGGAATCGCCCTCCCGGAACGGCAGGATCACCGACGAACCCGGCCAGTTGGCCGGTCTCGTCGGGGACGGCGTCGATGCTCGCGACGAGTCCGCCGCAGTGGCTGAGCAGATGCGCGACGGTGAGCCGTTCGTCGCCGAAGGCGGGCGGCACCCACGGGAGGACGTCGCGCACCGGCTGGTCCAGGCGCAGCATCCCCTCGTCCACGAGCTGGAGGACCGCGATCGCGGTCGCGACCTTGCTGATCGAGCCGATCTCGAACAGGTGGTCCGGGCGCACGGGACCGCTCGCCTCGACGTCCGAGACGCCGAACGCGCGCTCGGCGATGAGGCCGCGTGTGTCGGAGACGGCGACCACGCCGCCGGGCACCGCCCAGCGCTCGGCGATGCCGACGGCGGCTTCGAGAGCGCTCGCGGCGTCTGTCATGCGCTCACGCCCAGAAGCGCCTCCTGCGACACGATCTGCTCGCGTCGCACGAGGTCCTCGAACGTCTCCCGGCGCACCGCCACACGCGTGCGCCCGTCCCGGGCGAGGAGCACCGGCGGCCGCAGGTTCGTGTTGAAATTGTTGGACATCGTGTAGCAGTATGCGCCCGTCACCGGGATGACGACGAGGTCGCCGACCTCAGGTCGCGGCACGCGAACGTCGCGGGCGAGGTAGTCGCCCGACTCGCAGTGCTTGCCCACGATGTCGACTATCTCCGCGGGACCGCTGCGGTCGATGACGGCGGGCGCGAACGGCTGTCCGTACAGGGCCACCTCGAGGTTGTCGCCCATGCCGCCGTCGACGGCGACATGCGTGCGCATCCCGCGCTTGACGGTCACCACCCGGTACGCCGTCACGACGTTTCGCGCGATCATCGAACGGCCCGGCTCCACGAGCAGCTCGACGTCGTCGCCGAGGTGCCGGTGCACCGCGCGGACGATCCGCTCCGCATACTCCTCGATCGTCGGGGCCTCGTCGCCCGGGACGTAGCGCACGCCGAGCCCGCCGCCGAGGTCGTATACGCCGAAGCGCTCGAACTCGGCGAGGGCGGCGGCCTCGGCATCGAACTGGTCGAGATCCAGCAGCTGCGACCCGACATGGGCGTGGAGGCCGCGGAGGTCGACGAGGCGCTCCGCCCGGATCGCGCGGATCGCGTCCTCGACCTGCGCGGACGGGATGCCGAACTTCGACGCGTCGTGGCCGGTTGCAAGGGCCTCGTGCGTGTGCGCCTGCAGCGACGGGCTCACGCGCAGCAGCACCGGCACCGGGTCGCGGTCGAGCTCCGCGGCGAGGCGGGCGATGCGCTCGACGTCGTCCAGGTTGTCGATCACGATGTACCGCACGCCCCGGCCGTCTCCAGCGCGCAGCGCGACGAGGATGTCGTCGTCGGTCTTCGCATTGCCGTTGAGCACCGCGCGGGCGGGGTCCGCACCGGCTGCCAGCGCGAGGCGCAGCTCGCCGCCCGCCACGGCGTCGGTGCCGCATCCCTCGTCCGCGGTGATGCCGATGACGGAGGCGGCGGGGAAGCTCTTCGCGGCGAACAGGACGTGCGACCGCGGATGGCGGTCTCGGAACGCGGACACGTAGCGCCGCACGGTGCGCCGCAGGGCCTCCTCGTCGACGATGTACGCGGGGGAGCCGTGCTCGGCCACGATGTCCGCGACGGCACATCCACCCACGAGCAGCCGTCCGTCCGCGTCGAGGCGGGCGGTCTCGGGATGCACGCTCAGGTCGATGTCTGCGGGGCCGATGCGGTCGTCTCGGTTCATATCCGCTCCTTCACGGGGGTCTGCGCCAGGCGGGCGGCCTCGTGGCGCTCGAACCGCGCTGCCCAGTAGTCCGCTCTGGCGGGATCGGGTGTGCTCGTGCGCCTCCCGGGCGTCGCATCCAGGACCGTGCCGGACACGGTCTGGGCGGCGAACCGTGCCGCCCCGACCGCCGAGTGGTCGTGCTCGGCGTCGTCGAAGACGATCGGTCGGCCGGTGGCGTCCGCGAGGTCCTGTCGGAAGAAGTCCGCCCGCCCACCCGCGCCGGAGAGCACGACCGGCGCGTGCGGGCGGCCGGTCGCCTCGGCGAGGACCCCGAGGCAGCGGCGCATCTCCAGGACGATGCCGGCCAGGATGCCGCGCGCGAGGTCGCCCCGCGTCGTCTGCAGCGTGAGCCCTGACATCGCGCCGGCCAGGCGCGGATCCCACAGCGCGCCCTGTTCGCCGGGCCCGAGGTAGGGGAGGACGACGAGACACGCCTCCGGATCGGACGCCGCGGCCTCGGCCACGAGCGCCGTGACGTCGGTCCCCGTCAGCGTCGCGAGCCACTGCAGGGCGGAGCCCGTCGTCATGAGGTCCATCTCCAGCCCGAAGCCGTCGAGCGCCGGGGTGACGAGCCAGCGCCCGAGCGGATCGCGGACGGGATCAGATGCCGCCGCCAGCAGCACGGTACTCGTCCCCGCGATGGCGGCCACGGCTCCGGTCCTGCCGAGCGCCCCGAGGCCGTAGGCGCCGAGGACCGAGTCCGCCGCACCGAGCACCACCGGGATCCCGGCCGCGCAGCCCCACCGCTCGGCGACCTCGGGGAGCAGCGGTGTCGTCGTGCCGCTGGGCGCGACGCGCGGCACGCGGGGAGAGCCCGCCGCCGTCAGGATCGCGTCATCCCACGCGCCGGCCTCGAGGTCGAACGCGCCGAAGCCGGCGGCCGTGGAGGGGTCCGTGAGCAGCGCTCCGGTCAGCTGAGCGTGCACCCAGTCCTTGGCGCCGGCGACCGCGAGGTCGCGGCGTTCGCGTCGCACCCACATCGGCAGGAGATAGTGCGCGTCGACGCGCTGTCCGGTGCGCCGGTACAGCTCGTCCTCGCCGAACCGGGCGCTCAGGTCGCCTGCCTCCTGCTCGGCGCGCCCGTCCTCCCACGTCACAGCGGGGCCGACGGCGAGGAGGTCGTCGTCGAGGGCGACGAGCGTGGGCAGCATGGCCGACAGCCCGATCGCCGCCCACCGCGCCGGCGCGGCGCTCGCGGCCAGCTCCTGCAGCGCCTCGTCGATCGCCGACATCCACTGCGCCGGTTCCTGTTCGGCTGCAGCAGGCTCCTCCCGAACCGTCGGATAGGTCCGACGCGCACGGGCGACGGGCCGCCCCGCCGCATCGAGGGCGACCGCCTTGACACCGCTCGTGCCGAGGTCGATCCCGATCGTCAGGGCGTCCGTGCCTGCATCCACACGCATGCGGCGACTCTAGAGGGCGGCACCCGAGGTGCGCACCGCGTCGCGGGCGACGACCCTCATCGCGTCGGAGGCCGCGTTGAGGGTCTCGTCGATATCGGCGTCGGTGTGCACGAGCGACACGAAGAGGTTCTCGAACTGCAGCGGGTGGAACAGCACGCCGCGCACGACCATCTCCTGGTACCACCGGGTGAACACGTCCTCGCGGGCATGGGCCGCGGCATCCCGCCAGTTCCGGATCTCGCGGTCGGTGAACCACAGCTGGAAGACGGTGCCGATGCCCGTGACGTGCGCGGGCACGCCGTTCTCGTCGGCGATGGCCTCGAGGCCGCGGGCGAGGCGATCGCCGAGCGCCCGCTGCCGTTCGTACAGGCCGGGCTGGGCCAGCACGTCCATCGTCGCGGAGACCGCGGCGCACTGCACCACGTTGGCGTTGTACGTCCCCGAGTGGGAGTACGTGCCGTCGGCGACGAGTCGCATGGCCTCGCGCGTGCCGCCGACCGCCGCGACGGGGAAGCCGCCGCCGATGCCCTTCGCGAACGTCGTGAGGTCGGGGTCGATCCCGAACCACTCCTGCGCTCCGCCGCGCGCGAACCGGAAGCCCGTGATGACCTCGTCGAAGATGAGCATCGCGCCGTGCGTGCGGGTGAGTTCGCGCAGCAGCTCCAGGTAGCCGGGCTCGGGGAGGATGCAGCCGGTGTTGAAGACCGCGGGCTCGGTGAGCACCGCGGCGACCTCGTCCCCGCGCTCGGCCATCAGCGCGGCGAAGCTCTCCGGGTCGTTCCAGCTGAGCACGATGAGCGTGTCCTCGAGCTCGGCCGGGACGCCGGGGCCCATCGCGACGGGGCGGGGATGCGCGGCGGGGCCCGCGCGGTGCGGATCGACGTGATTCGACCAGTAGACGGTGTCCTGCCACCCGTGGTAGTGCCCCTCGAAGCGCACGACGAGCCGGCGCCCGGTGGTGGCGCGGGCGAGGCGCACAGCGGTGCCGACGGCCTCGGAGCCGGAGTTCGTGAAGCGCACCTGTTCGAGCGACGGCACGGCCGCGACGACCTTCTCTGCGGCCTCGATCTCGAGCTCGTACGGGAGGCCGAAGCACGTGCCGAGGTCGCGGACGGCGTCGACGACGGCCTGCGTCACGCCCGGGTGCCGGTGACCGAGGATCATCGGGCCGAGGCCCAGCAGGTAGTCGATGTACTCGTGGCCGTCGACGTCGCGGATGCGCGAGCCCTCACCGTCGGCGATGAAGAGCGGGTACGGCTCCCAGCCGTTGCGCGGAAGCCGTGCCGTGCTGCCGGCTCCGCCGGGGACGCTGCGCTTGGCCCGCTCGAAGAGCGCGGCGCTCGCGGCGGTGCGCGCGGCGAAGTCCGCCGGGAAGGTCGTGGTCTGCGTCGTCATCGGTCGCTCGTCTCGTGGTTCAATCGTCACTTATTATACAGAGTATATAGACTATGAATCGACGATGGACAACCAGCGGATGAGCGCTCGCAGCGGCGTGCCCGTCGGGCCGGCCGGCCAGCCGCCGGCATCCCGCTCCAGCCAGGCGCCCGAGCCGTTGTCGATGTGCAGCCACGGGACGTCTCCCGCGAACGGCCGCAGATAGGTCGCCGCGACCTGGCCGGTGTCGGGCGCATCGGTGGGCGCGTTCGCGCTGTCGGCCACGCGGGAGGACAGGAGCGCGTCGTAGGAGGGATGCAGCGGCAGGGCCCAACCCGGGTCGCCGGCGGCGCCGCCCGCCGCAGTCACCTCGGCCGCCAGGGCGGGGGAGGTGCCCCAGCATCCCCAGTAGGCGGTGCCGACGCCGCCGGAATCGGTGAGCGTCCCGACGTCGACGAGGCGAGCGGGCCCGGTCGCGGCGAGCCATGCAAGAGCATCGGCGAGTACGAGGCGCCCCTCGCAGTCGGTGTCGACCACTTCGGTCGTGCGCCCGGCGGGGTGCGCGACGACATCGCCCGGGCGTAGCGCGGCCGGGCCGGGCATGTTCTCGGCGACCGGCAGGATCGCGTGGAGCGGCAGCCCCGGGCGGAGGGTCGCGATGGCGATCACGGCGGCGGCGACGGATGCGGCGGCCGCCATGTCGGTCTTCATCCACGCGAGCTCGCCCTGGTCGCGCTTGAGGTCGATCCCGCCGGAGTCGAACGTGATGCCCTTTCCGGCGAGGGCTGTGACCGGCCCGTCTCCGGGCGTGCGCAGCTCGATGACGAGCGGCGGCTGGGCGGACCCGCCGCCGACGCCGAGCGTGCCGCCGAAGCCCTGGGCGGCGAGATCCTCGGCGTCCCACACCGCGACGACGACCGCAGGGGAGTGCTCCGAGGCGAAGCGCCTGACTTCGTCGGCGAAGGCGCGGGGCCCGAGGAGGTTCGCGGGCGTCTCGACGAGCTGCCGCACCCACGCCTCGGCGCGCGCGATCACGCGCGCGCGGGCGAGGGGCGCCTCAGCGGCGCCCACGAGGACGAGCGACCGGCTGAGCTCAGGCACGCCCGGTCTGGCGTAGCGCCAGACTCCGGCCGCGAGGCCCGTCGCGATCAGCTCGGTGTCGGCGGCCGGATCGAGCTCGACGATGACGTCGCCCCCGCAGGATCCCGCCGCGGCGAGGGCCGCCGCGAACGTCCCGGACGGATGCGACGGGTCCGGCCGGACGACCGTCGCATCCGTCGTCGCGGCCCGCGCCGCGGCGAGGTCGGGCGCCGAGTCGATCGTGGTCGCCATCAGCCGGCCCGATGCACCTGCAGCAGCGTCTGCGTCGACAGATTGTTCACAGAGCCGACGAGCGGCGAAGGCAGGAATCCGGTCCAGTCCGGGGAGTGCGCCTCGATGACGTTCTGATAGACGAGCGCGATGTACGGGCGGTCGTCGAACGCCATCTTCTGCATCTGATCGACGATCTGGCGGCGCGTCGCGTCGTCAGGGGCCGTGCTCTGCTCGGCGTACATCTGGTCGTAGGCGGGGTTGCAGTAGCCGCTGTCGTTGTTGTTCCCCCACTGCGCGCACGTGAGCACGCTCAGCTGGAAGTCCGGGTCGACCGGCGGGATCCAGTCCCACATCGCGAGATCGAAGTCGTCGTAGGTGTTGTTAGCCCCGTTGATCGCCGTGGTCGCCGCATCCGTGTCCATCTTGCGCATCGAGAGCTTGACGCCCGCCTTCTTCAGCCCGTTCTGGATGATCTGGAACATCCGGTCGCCGGCGCCGTTGATCTCGGTGGGGAAGATGACCTGGTACGACATCGGCTGCCCGTTTGCGACGCGGATGCCGTCCGAGCCGGGCTTGTAGCCGAGGGAGTCGAGGATCGCGTTCGCCTTCGCGACGTCGAAGGGGAGGCCCTGCACGGAGTCGTCGTGGAAGCCGGTGGCCGGCGCGACGATCGTCGAACCGGGTGTGCCGTACCCGAGCCATGCCGTATCGACCATCGCCTTGCGGTCCATCGCGTACTCGAACGCCTCGCGCACCTTGGGATCCAGCAGTTCGGGGTGATTCTTCTTCTTCGGGTTCGTATTGATGATGAAGTCGTAGAAGCCCGCGCTCGGGTTCGTGACGACCGTCATCCCGGCCTTCTTGAGGGTGTCCACCGCGGTCGCGGGCGTCGACTCGCCGATCATGTCGACCTGCTTGGTCTTCAGCGCGGTCACCATGGCGTCGTCGTTCGCGAAGAACTGCAGGCCGAAGCCGGTGATCTTCGGCTTCGTCGCGCCCCACCACTCGGGGTTGCGGTCGAACAGCGCGAGCTGGTCCTTCTTGTAGGACGTGAGGCGGAACGGGCCGCCGGAGACCATCGGCGCGCCGTTCTGGAACGTCGTGATCTTCTTCCCGTCTCCGGTGGCGAGCGGCTCCCACACGTGCTGCGGGAGGATCGGGAGCTGCGTCATCTGGGCGAGGACGTTCGCGGCCGGCTTGCTGTAGACGACCGTCAGGGTGTCACCGTCGGCCGTCGCACTGGTCATGCCGCTGATGAAGCCGGCGAGCTGTCCGGTCGGGCCGTCCTGATACTTCATGATCATCGACAGGGTGAAGGCGGCATCCGCCGCGGTCAGCGGCTTGCCGTCCGACCACTTCGCGCCGTGATGGATGTCGTAGGTCCACGTGAGGCCGTCGGCCGACCGCTTCCAGGACGTCGCGAACGCCGGCACGATCGACAGGTCCTTCGTGTCGTACTCGGTCAGGTGCGGATACGAGTACTCGTACACGACGCTGCTGTAGTCCGAGCTGGACACGAACGGGTTGAGGGAGTCGATCGTCGCGCTGGCGCCGATCCGCAGCACGCTCGACGTGCCGGAGCCTGAACTGCTGCAGGCGGAGAGGCCGCCCGTCAGAAGGATGCCGGCGACCAATGCCGCCGCTGCCTGGAATCGGACTCGGGTCGTCCTCATCACCACACCTCCGCGGTTGCGCACGTCGAGCGTGCCGAGTGGGTATTCTTTGTGCGCTTAGTATGATGACTGAGCTGCAGGACCGAGTCAAGCAATGTCGCCGATCGGAATCGAGGTGCAATGCGCGCGTACGTCGTCAAACGCACGCTGTTCGCCGTGGTCACGGTGTTCGTGGCCATCACGATCAACTTCGTGCTCTTCCGCGTGCTGCCGGGCAACGCGGTCGCGCGCATCTCCCGCGTGCCGAACGCGTCGCCGGCGCTGAAACAGGCGCTGGAGGCGGAGTTCGGCCTCGACAAGCCGATCTGGCAGCAGTACCTGCTGTACCTCGGCCAGCTTTTCCACGGAAATCTCGGCGTCTCGTTCGCCAACCGGCAGCCGGTCTTCGAGAACCTCATGCAGGCGTTCGCGAACACGCTGCCGATGGTCGCGACGGGGACCGTGCTGGCGATCGTCATCGGCATCGCGTTCGGCGTGTACTCCGCGGTGCGCCGCGGCACCATCGGCGACCACCTGTCGACGAACCTCGCCGTCGTGTTCTACGCGTTCCCGACGCAGTTCCTCGGCATGATGCTGCTGATCCTCTTCGCCGGCGTGCTGCCGTCGGTCGGCATGAGCGACCCGTTCGCCGTCGGCCAGACACCGTGGGAGCAGTTCCTCGATCAGCTGTCGCACATGATCCTGCCGGTCACCACCCTCGTGCTGACGCTCTACGCGGAAGACGCGCTGATCGTGCGCTCCGCGATGCTGGACACGCTCGGCGAGGACTACGTGCTCACCGCTCGCGCGAAGGGCCTTCCGCGGCGCCGGATCATCAGCTCCTATGCGCTGCGCAACGCGGCGCTGCCGATCATCACGCAGGTCGCCCTCGCGCTCGGCGCGATCGTCAGCGGCGCGATCCTGGTCGAGGTGATCTTCTCCTGGCCAGGCGTCGGGCGCGCTCTATACGACGCCGTGCTGCAGCGCGACTACCCCATGATGCAGGGCGGGTTCCTGTTCATCACGGTCGTCGTCGTGGTGCTGAACTACATCGCCGACCTGCTGTACTACCGATACGATCCGAGGCTGTCCCGATGACTCAAGCGACAGGAACCGCCGAACAGGCGTCGCGCCGCCCGTCCCGATCGTCATCGTGGACGCAGATGGTGGCCAGCTTCGCGACGCCACCCGCGATCGTCGGGCTCTCCATCGTGGCGTTCTTCACGTTCGCGTCGGTGTTCGCGAACTGGTTGATGCCCTACAGCACGACCGAGCCGAGCTGCGCCGTGTTCGAGCCGCCCTCGCCGGAGCACTGGCTCGGGTGCGACGACGGCGGCATCGACGTGCTGAGCCTCGTCATCCTCGGCGGCCGCGTGTCTATGGTCGTCGGATTCGTCGCGGCGGTCATCTCGATCGTCATCGGCGCGACCGTGGGCGTGCTGTCCGGCTACTTCGGCGGATGGGTCGACTCGGTGCTCATGCGCATCACCGACTACTTCATCGTCATCCCGCAGATCGTGCTGATGATCGTCGTCGCGGCCGTGTGGGGGCCGAGCCTCGTGCACGTCATCATCGTGATCGGGCTTCTCATGTGGACGAGCACGGCCCGCGTCATCCGCGCTCAGGCCAAGACCCTCCGCGAGCGGGTGTACGTGCGCCGCACCGTGGCGATCGGCGCCGGGAACACACGCGTCATCGTCCGCCACGTCCTGCCGCAGCTGGGGCCGCTGCTGATCGCCAACGCGGTGCTGGCGATCACCGTCGCGATCTTCAACGAGACGGCGCTCGCGTTCCTGGGGCTCTCGGACCCGACGGCCGTCACGTGGGGAACGATCATGGAGCATGCGTTCGAGCGGGACGCAGTGAGCACCGGCGCGTGGTGGGCGATCGTCCCGGCGGGCGTGGGGGTGGCGCTGCTCATCATGGGCTGTTACCTCATCGGCAACTCGATCGAGGACGCGCTGAACCCCCGGCTGCGCGTGTCGTACCTGTCGGCGAAGTCGTGGCGGCTGCGACCGCTCGTCGGTCGTGGGAAGGATGAGCTGTGAGCGGATCGGCCAATGCGCTGGAGCTGCGCGACCTGAACGTCTGGTTCGACCCCCGCGACGGACGCGGCGATCCCGTGCAGGTCGTCGAGCACCTCGACCTCGCAGTGGCCCCGGGGGAGCGGGTCGGCCTTGTCGGCGAGTCCGGCTCCGGGAAGACGACGACGATCCTCGCGGCGATGGGCCTGCTGCCCGCGAGCGCGACCGTCTCCGGCGGCGTGCTGATCGACGGCGTGGACGCCATGCGCCAGGGTGAGACGAGCATGCACACGCACCGCTGGACCGATATCGCAATGGTGTTCCAGGGCGCGATGAGCGCGTTCAACCCGGTCAAGACGGTCGGGTGGCAGGTGCGCGAGGCGATGGAGATCCACGGGATCGCGAAGGGCCGGGCCGCTGAGCGGCGTACGGACGAGCTGCTCTCCCTCGTCGGGCTCCCGGCCGGGACGCAGCAGAAGTACCCGCATCAGCTCTCCGGCGGGATGAAGCAGCGCGCGGTCATTGCGATGGCACTCTCGTGCGACCCGAAGGTGCTGCTCGCCGACGAGCCGACCACGGCCCTCGACGTCGTCGTGCAGGATCAGATCCTGCGACTTCTCGCCCGGCTGTCGGACGAGCTGGGACTCGCGCTCGTGCTCGTGACGCACGACCTCGGCGTCGTCGCCCAGGCGTGCACGCGCGCCGCGGTCATGCGCGACGGGCGGATCGTCGAGGACGGTCCGATCGAGCAGCTGTATCGCGATCCTTCCCACCCGTACACGCGTCAGCTGTTCGATGCCACCCCCGACCTCTTCGCCGTCACCCCGCGGGAGGAGCCCGCCCCAGCGGCGCCACTGCTCGACGTCTCGGCGCTGCGCGTGGTCTACGGGCAGGGCGGGCGCAAGCGCGGTCGCGGCGCATCGACGCCGGCAGGCGCCATCGACCTGTCGCTGTCGCCCAGCCCGATGGCGGCCACCGAGACGATCATGACCACGAACGTGCGCGACGACGCGGCCGATGAGCGAGACCGGGCGAACGGTGCCGCCGTCGACGGCATCGACCTCCAGGTCTCGGAGGGCGAGTTCGTCGCGCTCGTCGGGCAATCCGGCTGCGGCAAGACCACGACGCTTCAGGCGATCCTCGGCATGGTCCCTGTCGCGAGCGGCTCGATCCGCATCGACGGCACGGAGGTCGCCGGCCTGCGCGCGCGGGAGTGGCGCCCGCTGCGCCGGGACGTGCAGATGATCTACCAGGACCCCTACGAGGCGCTGGACGGGCGGTTCCGGGTGCGGGATGCCGTGATGGAGCCGCTCATCGTGCACCGCGAGGGGAGCAGAACGGAGCGCAGGGAGCGCGTCGCGGAGGCCCTCAGCGATGTGGGGCTCGATCCCGACGTGTTCGGCGCCCGCTTCCCGCACGAGCTGTCCGGAGGTCAGCGCCAGCGCGTCGCGATCGCCGCGAGCCTCGTGCTCCGCCCGCACCTGCTGCTGGCCGACGAGCCCGTGTCGATGCTGGACGTGTCGGTTCGCACAGGGGTGCTGCAGCTGCTCGACAGGCTGCGGCACTCGCACCGGATGGGGATCCTCATGATCACCCACGACCTGTCCACCGCAGCGGCCTACGCCGACCGGATCGTCGTCATGCGCGCGGGCCGGATCGTCGAGCAGGGCGACCCATGGAGCATCGTGCACGAGCCGACCGCGGAGTACACCGAGCGGCTGCTGGCGAGCGTGCCGAGCCCGGATCCCGCACGAGCCGTCCGCTGACGGGACCTGTCGGCATCCGTCCCGGATGCAAGCCGGGTCTGTTCGGGAAGCTGCTCAGGAGCCGCCGCCGAGCGACTGCACGCTCCACGGCCCGTTGTGCGTCGGCTCGACCAGGCGCCGGTCCGAGGAACCGGAGATGTAGAACACGAAGTCGTGCGCGGGGTAGGTCTGCTGGAACGAGTCGAACGGCACGCCTGCCGCGTCCGCGCTCACCCCGCGGATCCGTACCACGTCCGCGCGCGGCCCCAGCTCGAGATGCTCGCGCTCCCACGAGGTCGGGCGGTCGACCTCGATGGCCTGCTCGACGTACTCGTCGACGAACCCGTGCTTCTCGGCCAGGAATCCATAGAGCGAGCCACCCGTGGCGAGGTGCTTCTCGTCGAGCGACGGAACGAGGCTGAGCGGCACGACGGCCCGTTCGAGCACCTTCGGCGTCGAGCCCAGTCGGCGCACGCGCGAGATCTCCCACACGGGAGCGCCCTCGTCGATCCGCAGGGCCGCGGCGTGCTTCGCGCTCGGGATGCCGACGATGAGCCCGATGAGCTCCGTGGTCAGCTCGAGCCCGCGGTCGGCGGAGGTCAGCGTCTCCAGCAGGCCGCCGCGCGCCGAGGGCGTGCTCAGGATGCGCTGCGGCGCGACGAACGTGCCCACCCCCTGGTGGCGCACGATCTTGCCGTCTCGGTCGAGTTCGTCGAGCGCGCGTCGCACGGAGATGACGCTGACGCCGGCGAGCTCCGCGAGCTCGGCGGTGCTGGGCAGTCGAGCGCCCTCGCGCAGGCCCTGCTCCTCGATCAGTTCGATGACGAGGTCGTAGACGTGCTGGTAGCGCAGCGTCCGCGCGGGCGCGGAGCGCTGCGGGGTGGAGGGGTGTGACGCAGCCATGGCGATCCTCTCATGCGACCTCGACCTGCTATATGTTGTCATACCAGGCATGAGAACGCCTCGGATCGTCAGGGAGAGTCGCGCGTGAACAGTCGCAGCGCGCGGGGCACGACGTCGATCGTGAGCGGCAGCGCGCCGATCGGGTCTCCGTCGGCGTAGGCCGTGACGCCCGCCGCGTCGAGCCGGATCGAGCGCACCCTGCGCGTCGAGACCTCGTCCACGGTGGTGTGGGTGCCCCTGTACACGCGCGGCAGGAGCCGCAGCAGGTGCAGCCGCCCCGCGGGGCGGACGAGCGTCACGTCCAGCAGCCCGTCAGCGGGGTCCGCATCCGGACAGATCGGGATCCCGCCGCCGTAGGTCCGACCGTTGCCCACGGTCGCCATCACGAGATCGCCGGACAGCTGCTCCCGCGTGCCGTCGGCGAGTTCGAGGTCGAGGGAGAACGGCACGCCGTGCAGGGTCAGGAACTCGATCAGGATCGCGATGTTGTAACGCGACCCGCCGCGCGGCCAGCGCATCGCGTTCGCCCGGTCGTTGACGCGCGAGTCGAATCCGCTCGCGAGCACGGTGCCGAAGAGCTCGGTCGAACCGTCTGCGCGCGTGACGCGAGCCAGGTCGATGTCCTTCGTCACGCCGGCGGCGATGGTGTCGGTCGCCGTCTCGACGTCGAGTTCGCGCAGGCCCGCGACGGCGGCGAGGTCGTTGCCCGTGCCCACCGGGATGATCCCGAGGGGGATGCCGGTTCCCGCGACCTCCTGCATCGCGAGATGCAACGTGCCGTCGCCGCCCGCGACGACGACGGCCGTCGCATCCAGCTCGATCGCCGCCCGCAGGAGCTTCGTCGACTCGGCGGCGCTCCCGCCGGAGACGATCGCGACCTCCATCCCGTGCGCGCGCAGGCGCTCCGCGGCGCGTTCCGCCGGACCCGTGCCGCCGCCGGCCCGCGCGGCTGGGTTCGCGAGAAGGGCGACCGTCACGCGAGGATCTCGTCGTCGGCCGACGGTCGCCGCTCGGGGACGGCGACGAGCGCGCCGGGATTCATGATGCCGTTCGGGTCGAGCGTCGCCTTGACGGCTTGGAGCACATGGACGCCGAGCGGACCGATCTCGTCCTCGAGGTACGGGCGGTGGTCGCGCCCCACCGCGTGATGGTGGGTGATCGTGCCGCCGGCCGCGACGATCGCGCGGGATGCCGCATCCTTCGCCCGAGCCCACTGCGCGGCGGGGTCGGCGGTGAGGGCCGCGACGACCGTGAAGTACAGCGATGCGCCCGCGGGGTACACGTGCGAGATGTGGCACAGGACGATCGGCTTCGTGTCGGCGAGCGCCTCGGTGAGGGCGACCGTCACGGCGTCCTTGAGTCCGGCGAGGTCGGTCCATGTGGCGGCGGTCTCGAGGGTCTCGGCGAGGACGCCGATGTCCAGCAGCGCGTCGCGGAGGGCCGGCGCGGCGAAACGTCCGCGCTCCCACGAGCGCGCCGCGGCCTCGCCGCGGTCCTTGCCGCGGTGCTTCGCGAAGACGGCGGCCGTGGCATCCCGCGCCGCCTTCGCCTCCCGCTTGCTCGCGCCCTCGAACGTCGCGACCGCGAGGCATCCGCGCATGCGCGCGACGTGCCCGCCGAGGGCCGCGTTGACGCGCGTCTCGGTCGCGTCGGACAGGCGCAGGACGGTCGGACGGATGCCGCGCTGCGTCAGGGCGCGGACGGCTTCGGCGCCGTCCGCGAAGCTCTTGAAGGTCCACGCGCCGTAGAGGGTCGCCTTCGGCAGCCGGTGCACGCGCACGGTGACCTCGGTGATGACGCCGAACGCACCCTCCGAGCCGAGGACGAGCTGCCGCAGATCCGGACCGGCCGCACTCGCCGGGGCGCGGTCGAGGTCGAGGTCGCCCACGGGAGAGGCGAACCGCATCCCGTGAACGAGATCGTCGAACCGGCCGTAGCCGCGCGACGCCTGACCGCTCGAGCGCGTCGCGGCGAACCCGCCGATCGAGGCATAGCGGAAGCTCTGCGGGAAGTGCCCCAGCGTGCAGCCGTGCGCGGCGAGGAGCTCTTCGGCCTGGGGGCCGGTGGTCCCCGCGCCGAACGTCGCGAGGAGCGACGTGCCGTCGAAGCGCAGCAGCCCGGCGGTGCCTTCGAGGTCGAGTGCGATGACGGCGCGGTGGGTGCCGGTTGCGGGCTCGACCCCGCCGACGACGCTCGTGCCGCCGCCGAACGGAACGACGGCGATGCCGCGCGCGTCGCAGATCGCGAGGACCGCCGCGACCTCGTCGTGGGTCGCGGGGCTCACCACGGCGTCGGGCGCCTGCTGCGTGCCCGGGTCGCGGCGGGCGAGGAGGTCGGGCGTGCTCTTGCCGCCGAGGTGCAGCGCCCGGGCGGCGTCATCCGTCGTCGCCGCGGCCGCGCTCCGCAGCGCGGTCAGGTCGTCGACGGAGAGACGGGACGGGCTCACGCGCGGCGACGGGATGCGGGGGACGGGATGCGGCTC
The DNA here is from genome assembly GCF_030315975.1 of Microbacterium candidum. GTDB lineage: Bacteria > Actinomycetota > Actinomycetes > Actinomycetales > Microbacteriaceae > Microbacterium > Microbacterium candidum. The sequence goes on from NZ_JASXSZ010000004.1 coordinate 309,071, forward strand.
CCCCCGCAGCATGCGCGCCGCGAGGAATCGCGCCGCGGCGGGAAGCCGGCGGACGTCCTCGTCTGTGCCCCATGCGTCCCACGTCATGCGCGGGCGGGTCTCAGGGACAGCGGGGAGCTCGGGGGGCGTCGTCGCGGCCATGCGCACAGTATGGCAAACTCGCCGGGTGACTCGGATCCTCGGCCGCACGCCGCATCCTTCCGCGCTCTCCGCGCGCCGGCGGTCGCGGGAACTCGAAGTCCTCGGAGACGACCCCCACGTCGACGTCGTCGTGATCGGCGGGGGGATCACGGGCGCGGGGCTGGCGCTGGATGCGGCATCCCGAGGGCTGCGCACGGTGCTCGTCGAGGCGCACGACCTCGCCTTCGGCACGAGCCGCTGGAGCTCGAAGCTCGTGCACGGCGGGCTGCGCTACCTCGCGAGCGGGCAGGTCGGCATCGCCTACGAATCGGCGTACGAGCGGCAGCTGCTCATGACCCGCATCGCGCCGCACCTCACGCGCCCGCTCGCGCAGGTCATGCCGCTGCACGATCCCGGCGCGCTCGCCCGCGGGGCGTACGTCGGCGCCGGGTATGCGCTCGGCGACGGGCTGCGCCGGGTCGTGCGCACGCCCGGCCGCGTGCTCGCAGCGCCCGGAGCGCTCTCGCCCTCGTCGGTCGCCGCCCTCGCTCCCGCTGTACGGCGGGAGGGGCTGCGCGGCGGCGTGCACGGATGGGACGGGCAGCTCTTCGACGACGCCCGCCTCGTCGTCGCCGTCGCGCGGACGGCCGCCGGGTACGGGGCATCCGTCCTCACGCGCGTGCGCGCCGTCTCCGCGACCGGCGACCGGGTTGTCGTGCGCGACGAACTCACCGGCGACGAGCTCGAGCTGCACGCGGGCGCCGTCGTGAACGCGACAGGGGTGTGGGCCGGGCAGGTCGACCCGCACGTGCACCTCCGCCCGAGCCGTGGCACCCACCTCGTCGTGGAGACCGCGCGACTCGGGTGGTCCGACGTGTCGTTGACGGCGCCCCTTCCCGGGTCGTCGAGCCGCTTCGTCTTCACTGTCCCGGCGCCCCACGGCCGCACCTACATCGGCCTCACCGATGTCCCCGCGGGCGAGGAGGTGCCGGACGTGCCACGGGCGACGGACGCCGAGATCGACCAGCTCCTCGGCGTCATCAACGGCGTGCTCGCCTCGCCCCTCTCGCGAGACGACGTCGTCGCGACGTTCGCCGGCCTGCGGCCGCTCCTCACGGGACCCGAGGGGGAGGAGACGAGCGATCTGTCGCGCAAGCACGCGATCGTGGAATCGGAATCCGGCATGCTCTCGGTCGTCGGCGGCAAGCTCACGACCTACCGCCGCATGGCCGAGGACGGCATCGACGAGGTCGTGCGCCGCCGCGGCTTCGGCCCGATGTCGCGGACGCGCGACCTGCCGCTCGTGGGGGCGTGGCCCCGGGCGCGGCTGGGGGAGATCGCCGGGCCTGCACGGTACGTCCGGCGGTACGGGGCGGAGGCCCCCTACGTGTCGCGGCTTCCGTCGGGGCCGGGGGCCGCGCGCGAGGTCACCGCGCAGGAGCTGCACTGGGGCGTCGCTGTGGAGGGCGCTCTGACGATCGACGACCTGTTGGATCGGCGCACGCGGCTCGGGCTCGTCGCGGAGGATCGCGAGGCGTCGATGGATGCCGCGGCATCCGCCTTCGAGCGTGCCGGCGTGACCCCCACCTGAACCCTCGCTCCCGAACGTCCCCGCCTGCGTGTTCCCGCCTGCGTGTCGCCGCCTGCGTGTCGAATGACTGGTCGTCGGTCCCGACATGCCGAGCAGTCGGGCGAGAACCGGCGTGTCGAGGAGAGTGACCGGTCTTTCGACACCGAGTCGGTCAGGGATGTCGGGGGTCCCCGGCAAACTGGGAATCGTGACCTCGCATCGCGGCATCGGCGTCCTCCAGGGCACAGCCCTCTACGTCGCGGCGATCCTCGGCACGGGCCTGCTCGTGCTCCCGGGGCTCGCTGCGCGTGTGGCCGGGCCGGCATCCGTCGTCGCGGTGCTGGCGGTGATCCTCCTCGCCGTCCCGCTCGCGGGAACCTTCGCCGCCCTCGCCGCGCGGTATCCCGACCCGGGCGGGGTCGCGAGCTATGTTCGGCGGGCCGTCGGACCCACGGCCGCGCGCGCCACCGGCTACTGGTTCTACTTCGGGGTCGCCGCGGGCTTCCCGGTTCTCGCGCTCCTCGGCGGCGACTACGTGACAGCCATCGCGGGCATCGACCGTTCGGCCGTGCCGCTCATCGGGCTCGCGATCCTCGTGCCGCCGTTCGCGATCAACATGCTGGGGGTGCGCACCGCGGGGTGGGTGCAGTTCGTCCTCACCGGGACGCTGACGGCGATCGTCGTCTTCCTCGTCTCCGCGTCCTTCCCGCACGTCGAGACCGCGCACTTCGCGCCGTTCCTCCCGCACGGCTGGGTCGGTGTCGGCACGGCGATCAGCCTGTTCGTCTGGGCCTTCGCCGGGTGGGAGGTCGGCACGCACATCTCCGGCGAGTTCCGCGATCCGCGGCGGGCGATCCCGATTGCGACGGCGATCGCGCTCGCGATCACCGGGGCGGCTTACGTGCTGCTCCAGATCGTCACGGTCGGCGTCCTGGGCGACGAGGCCGGCGCCGGCGCGGTGCCGCTCGTCACGCTCGCAGTGAGCGCCGCCCCGGGCGTCGGACCGCTCGTGGTCGGTGCGGCGGCGGGCATCGTGTGCTTGGGCGTGCTGAACTCCTACATCGCGGCGTTCGGCAAGCTCGGCGCCTCGCTCGCCGTCACGCGCGATCTGCCGCGCGTGCTCGCGCCCGGGGCGGAGGCGGGCGGGGTGCCGCGCCGGGCGATCCTGCTCACGTTCGTCATCGCGCTCGCGTACACGGGCGCCGCGGTGGCCACCGGCGGAGACCTGCAGACCTTCATCCTCATCCACACCGGCAACATGGTGTCGATCTACGCGCTCGGGATGATCGCGGCGCTGCGGATCCTTCCCCTGCGCACGCCAGGGTGGTGGATGGCGCTCGTCGCCGCGGTGCTGTCGCTCGCGCTGCTCGTGCTGAACTTCGCGCACCTCCTGCCCGCGATCATCCTCGCGGCGGCGGCTGTCGCCGTCACGCTCTGGCGCCGGATGCGCCGTCGGGCCGTCGTGGGCGGTATCGCGGATGCGGTGGACCCTGACCGCTCCGCGGAGCATCGGGTCGCACACGACGACGGCGCCCAGCCGAAGCTGAGCGCCGCCGAGGACGTCGCGGGCTGACGCCCGCCGCCGATCAGACGGTGAGCGCCTTGCGGATGAGCTCGGCAGCCTCGGCCGCGTGCACCTTCGGCGAGCCCGTCGCGGTCGAGGCCATCGCCGGGCGCGACACCACGCCGATGGCGCGACCGAGCTGCGGTGCGACCTCGAGGGCGATGAACGGCCAGGCTCCCTGGTTCTCGGGCTCGTCCTGCATCCACACGAGCTCGGCGTCCGGGTAGGCCGCGAGCACGCGGTTCAGGTCGTCGATGGGCGCCGGATAGAACTGCTCCAGACGCACGACGGCGATCGCGGGGTTGGGGTTCTTGTCCAGCTCGGCCTTGAGATCCCAGTAGGGCTTCCCGGCGGTGAGCACGACGCGCTTGACGGCATCCTTCGCCACGCCGCGGTCGTCGTCGAGCACCGGCTGGAACCGGCCGGTCGTGAAGTCCTCGACGGGGCTCGTCGCACCGCGCAGACGCAGCATGGCCTTCGGCGTGAAGACGATGAGCGGGCGGCGCGGGCGCGAGTAGGCCTGGCGGCGCAGCAGGTGGAAGTACGACGCCGGCGTCGACGGGCGGGCCACCGTCATGTTGTCCTGCGCGCACAGCTGCAGATAGCGCTCGATGCGCGCGGACGAGTGGTCCGGTCCCTGGCCCTCGTAGCCGTGCGGCAGCAGCAGCACGACGCTCGACTGCTGGCCCCACTTCTGGTCGGCCGACGAGAGGTACTCGTCGATGACCGACTGGGCGCCGTTGGCGAAGTCGCCGAACTGCGCCTCCCACAGCACGAGCGCGTCGGGCCGCTCGACCGAGTAGCCGTACTCGAACGCCATCGCGGCGTACTCGCTCAGCAGCGAGTCGTAGACGAAGAAACGGCCCTGGTTGTCGGACAGGTTCGACAGCGGCAGCCACTCCTGGCCGTTCGCGCGGTCGTGCAGGACCGCGTGGCGTTGCACGAAGGTGCCGCGGCGCGAGTCCTGGCCGGCGAGGCGCACGTTGGTGCCCTCGACCAGCACCGAGCCGAACGCGAGCAGTTCGCCGAACGCCCAGTCGATCCCGCCGTTGCGGCTCATATCGTGGCGCTTGTCGAGCAGCTGCTGCAGCTTCGGATGGACCGTGAAGCCGGCGGGCTTGTTGACGAAGGCGTCGCCGACGAGGTTCACGACCTCCACGGGGACGCCGGACATCTCGAGCTCGCCGATCACGGGGGAGAGCACCGCATCCGCGTTCACGATCGGGGTCGCCCCGGTCTCCGCTTCGTGCGTCTCGGCGAACGCGACCTCGAGGCGCCCCTGGAAGTCGGCCTTCGCCTTGTCGTACTCCTCCTCGGTGATGTCACCGCGGCCGACGAGGGCCTCGGTGTACAGGCGGCGCACGGAGCGCTTGCCCTCGATGAGGTTCGTCATGAGCGGCTGCGTCATCGACGGGTCGTCGCCCTCGTTGTGGCCGCGGCGGCGGTACGAGACGAGGTCGATCACGACATCGCGGTGGAACTTCTGGCGGTAGCGGAAGGCGACCTCCGCGACGTGGATGACCGCCTCCGGGTCGTCGCCGTTCACGTGGAAGATCGGCGCCTGGATGGTCTTCGCCACATCCGTCGCGTACACCGACGTGCGGCCGTCGATCGGGGTCGTCGTGAAGCCGACCTGGTTGTTGACGACGACGTGGATGGTGCCGCCCGTGCGGTAGCCGCGCAGCTGCGACATCTGCAGCGTCTCGATCACGACGCCCTGACCGGCGAACGCGGCATCGCCGTGCACGAGGATCGGCAGCCACGTGAAGGTGCCGATGGGCTTGCGGTCCTGCTTGGCGCGGGCGATGCCCTCGAGCACACCGTCGACCGTCTCGAGGTGCGACGGGTTCGCCGCCAGCAGCACCGGCAGCTCCTCGCCGCCGTCGGCGATGAACACGCCCTCGGTGCCGAGGTGGTACTTGACGTCGCCCGAACCGCTCTTGGAGCCGATCGCGACGGACCCCTCGAACTCGCGGAAGATCTGGCTGTAGGTCTTGCCGGCGATGTTCGTCAGCACGTTGAGCCGGCCGCGGTGGGCCATGCCGATCGCGGCGCCGTCGAGGCCCTCGGTCGCAGCACCCTGCAGGATCTCGTCGAGGAGCGGGATGAGCGACTCGCTGCCCTCGAGGCTGAAGCGCTTCTGGCCGACGTACTTCGTCTGCAGGAACGTCTCGAACGCCTCGGCCTCGTTGAGCTTGCCGAGGATGCGCATCTGCTCGTCATGGCCGGGCTTCTGGTACTTGACCTCGAGGTTGTCCTGGAACCACTGGCGCTGCACCGGGTCCTGGATGTGCATGTACTCGATGCCGATCGTGCGGCAGTACGAGTCGCGCAGCACGCCGAGGATGTCGCGCAGCTTCATGACGCGCTTGCCGCCGAAGCCCCCGGTGACGAATTCGCGGTCGAGGTCCCAGAAGGTGAGGCCGTGCGACTCGATCTCGAGGTCGGGGTGCATGCGCTGGCGGTACTCCAGCGGGTCGATGTCGGCCATGAGGTGGCCGCGCACGCGGTACGAGTTGATGAGCTCCTGCACGCGGGCGGTCTTGTCGACGCGCTCGGCGATGTCGACGCTGATGTCCGCGTTCCAGCGGATCGGCGCGTACGGGATGCGCAGCGCGGCGAAGATGTGGTCGTAGAAGTCGCGCTGCCCGATGAGGAGCTCGTGCACCTTCTTCAGGAACTCGCCGGAGCCGGCACCTTGGATGACGCGGTGGTCGTACGTGCTGGTCAGGGTGATCGTCTTGCCGATGCCGAGCTCGACGAGCACCTTCTCGCTCGAGCCCTGGAACTCGGCGGGGTACTCGAGGGCGCCCGCGCCGACGATGCACCCCTGGCCCTTCATGAGGCGGGGGACGGAGTGCACCGTGCCGATGCCGCCCGGGTTCGTGAGCGAGATCGTCGTGCCCTGGAAGTCGGCCGCGGTCAGCTTGTTCGAGCGGGCGCGCGAGATGAGGTCCTCGTAGGAGATGAGGTACTCGCCGAACGTCAGCGTGTCGGCGCGCTTGATGCTCGGGACCAGGAGCGCACGGGTGCCGTCGGGCTTGGGCACGTCGATCGCGATGCCGAGGTTGATGTGCGCCGGCGCGACGACGGAGGGCTTGCCGTCGATCTCGGCGTAGAAGACGTTCTGGCTGGGGAACTCCTTGAGTGCCTGGATCAGCGCCCAGCCGATGAGGTGCGTGAAACTCACCTTGCCGCCGCGGGTGCGGGACATGTGGTTGTTGATGACGATGCGGTTGTCGATCATCAGCTTCGCCGGGACGGTGCGCACGCTCGTCGCGGTCGGTACCGTCAGCGACTCGTCCATGTTGGCGGCGAGCGTCTTCGGCATGCCGCGCAGGACCGTGACGACGTCGTTCTCGGTGGATGCCTCGCCCACCGAAGGCTGAGCCTTCGGCGCCTGCGCGGGCACGGGCTGCGGGGCCGCGGGCCGGGTCGTCGTGCGGGCGACCGGCTGGTTGCCGATGACGGGGACGGGCGCCGTGACGGGCTTCGTCTCGGTCGAGGGCTGGGTGGTCGGGGGAGCAGCGGGCGTGCCGGCCGCAGCAGCGGATGCCTGCGCCTTGCCGTACGACTCGAGAATGGGCCACCATTCCTTGTCGACCGCGTTCCGGTCCTTCGAGAACTGCTCGTAGAGCTCCTCCACGAGCCACTCGTTGGCTCCGAACTCTCCTTCGTTTGCGGTACCGGCGCCGGTCACCTGGCTCGACACAGTCGATCGCCTGCTTTCATCGGTGAAGATCGTGGGCTTCGCGCGCGCGGATCCAGCACACGCGCGACTGTTAAGCCTAACCCAGTCCTCTAGACCGCGCCTGGTTGCGCTCGTTACGCTCATGCGGAAATCCATATCCGCATCGCGGATTCAGTACCCTGAAGACATGGAGTTCTACGGCGACGATCCCGAGGTCGACCTCACCTATTCCGACGTCTTCCTGGTGCCCCGCCGGTCGGGTGTCACGAGCCGTCTCGACGTCGATCTGTCGCCGGGCGACGGCAGCGGGGCGACGCTCCCGCTCGTGTCCTCGAACATGAACTCCGTGACCGGGGCGCGGCTCGCGGCGACTCTCGCCCGTCGCGGCGGACTCGGCGTGCTCCCGCAGGACATGCCCCTGCAGGAGCTGGATGCGGCGATCCGCTGGGTGAAGGACCAGCCCGTCCAGTGGGACACGCCGCTCGTGCTCCCGCCCGACGCCACCGTCGCCGATGCGGCGCGCCTCCTCCCGCCCATCGAGGGGCACGGCGTCGTCGTCGCCGTGTCGTCGGCGGAAGGCATCCGCATCGAGGACATCGCCGGCATCGTCCCGGCATCCCGTCTCGGCACCGCTCTTCCGGACGCGCGGCTCGGCGACCTCGCCCGCACCCGCCCTGTCGCGATCGACGCGGACGATGTGGAGAGCCCGCGCCACGCGTTCGACCTCATCGTGGACAGCGACGCCGAGATGGTCTGCATCCTCCACCACGGGATGCTCGTCGGCACGCTCTCGCGCCGCAGCGCCCTGCGCTCGAACCTGTATCGCCCCGGTGTCGACGCCTCCGGCCGCCTCATCGTCGCGGCCGCCGTCGGCATCAACGGCGACGTCGCGGCCAAGGCCCGCGCGCTCGCCGGAGCGGGCGTCGACGTCCTCGTCGTCGACACGGCGCACGGACACCAGGAGGGGATGCTGCGCGCCCTCCGCACGATCGCCGACCTGGATCTCGGCATCCCCCTTGCCGCCGGCAACATCGTGACCGCCGAGGGCGTGCACGACCTCGTCACGGCCGGCGCGTCGATCCTGAAGGTCGGCGTGGGCCCGGGCGCCATGTGCACGACACGCATGATGACCGCCGTCGGGCGTCCGCAGTTCTCGGCCGTGCTCGAGACCGCAGAGGCCGCCCGGGTGATGGGTGCGCACGTCTGGGCCGACGGCGGGGTCCGCTACCCGCGCGACGTCGCCCTCGCGCTCGCGGCGGGAGCCGCATCCGTCATGATCGGCTCCTGGTTCGCCGGCACGATCGAGGCTCCGGGGCTCCTGCAGTCGGATGCGTCCGGCCGTCTGTACAAGGAGTCGTGGGGGATGGCGTCGACGAAGGCCGTGCACGAGCGCTTCGGCCGGCTCGACCCGTACGAGCTCGCCCGGAAGGAGCTCTTCGCCGAGGGCATCTCCTCCTCGAAGATCTACCTCGACCCATTGCGTCCGGGCGTCGAGGACCTCATCGACATGATCACCTCCGGCGTGCGGTCGTCCTTCACCTACGCCGGTGCCGCCACGGTGCGGGAGTTCCACGAGCGCGCGCTCGTCGGCCTGCAGTCCGCCGCCGGCTACGAGGAGGGCAAGGCCCTGCCCGTCAGCTGGTAGAACTGTCCATCGATGGACTTCCTGCGGTGGCTCACCGACGCCTTCAACTCGACGATCGCCCTGCCGGGCGGTCAGACGCTGCTCGTGCGCGAGGTCGCGGGCAACGTGTTCGGGTTGGCGAGCGCGCTCGGCGGCATGCGCCGCAAGGTCTGGGCATGGCCGGTCGGCATCATCGGCAACGTGCTGCTGCTCACGGTGTTCCTCGCGAGCATCGTGAACCCGCACAGCTCCGCGCCCGCGCTGCTCGGCCAGGCGGGCCGGCAGATCATGTTCATCACGGTGTCGATCTACGGCTGGATCCGCTGGAAGCACGCGAAGGATGAGGAGGGCACGGCGGTCGTCCCGCGCTGGGCGTCCTGGCCGACGCGCTTCGCCCTCATCGGGACGATGATCGTCGGCACGGCGGCGCTGACTCCGCTGTTCACCGCGCTCGGCTCCTACGACCCGGTGTGGGCGGATGCCTGGACCTTCGTCGGGTCCCTTCTCGCCACATACGGCATGGCGAAGGGCTGGACCGAGTTCTGGCTCATCTGGGTCGCCGTCGACATCGTCGGCGTGCCGCTGCTGTTCAAGGCCGGCTACTACGCCACCGGGTTCATGTACGTGTTCTACGGCTGCTTCACGATCGCGGGCTTCATCGTGTGGGCGCGCGCCGACCGGCGCGCGAAGCCCGCGGTCGAGACGCTGCATCCCGACCCCACCGTCCGTTAGCCGGCGAGCCGACAGCGCCGCGCCCGGACTCGCCTGCGCCTCCCGCACGCTCGGCGGCGCCGCGCGTGCAGGACGCCTGAGCGCGTTCCACCGGGTACGGCAATCGGGGAGCGCGCTGCGCGCTCCCGTAGAATGGACGGCACAATGGACGACCCGCCCAGTTGCAGACGCCCGCCCCACCGACCCGCCCCCGCACGAGGGGGTGACGCGTGATGGATTACGTCATGCTGGGCGTGGGGCTTCTCCTTACGGTCGGGACGGGCTTGTTCGTCGCGAGCGAGTTCTCCCTCATCACGCTCGACCGTGCCGATCTCGAAGCGCGCCAGGCGAGGGGCGAGGGCCGGCTCGGACTCACGATCCGCGCGCTGAAGTCGACATCGACGCAGCTGTCGAGCGCGCAGCTCGGCATCACGCTTACGACGCTGCTCGCCGGTTACACGATGGAGCCGGCGATCTCGAACCTGCTGCGGCCGCTGCTGGGCGGGCTCGAGGGAGCGGCGAACGCCGTCGCCGTGTTCCTCGGCGTCGCGATCGCGACGATCGTGTCGATGATCCTCGGCGAGCTCGTGCCGAAGAACTTCGCCCTGGCCCTGCCGCACGCGACGGCGAAGGTCGTCATGCCGTTCCAGGTCGGCTTCACCACGGTGTTCAAGCCCGCCGTGAGCCTCCTGAACGGCAGCGCGAACGGGGTCCTGCGCGCCGTGGGCGTCGAGCCGAAGGAGGAGCTGTCCGGCGCGCGCACGGCGGAGGAGCTCTCCAGCCTCGTGCGCCGCTCGGCGAGCGCGGGCGTGCTCGAGCCGGACACCGCATCCCTCCTCGACCGCTCGCTGAACTTCGCACGCCTGACGACCGCCGATGTCATGACGCCGCGCCCGAGCATGCACGCGCTGCAGGCGGAGGAATCGGCGGACGACGTCATCCAGCTCGCCCGCCGCACCGGCCACAGCCGCTTCCCGGTCTACGACGACTCGATGGACGACATCATCGGGATCGTCCACCTCAAGGCCGCCGTGAGCGTGCCGCGCGAGCGACGGGCGGATGTCCCGGCCGCAGCGCTTGCGACCGAGCCGCTGCGCGTGCCCGAGGCCGTGCACCTCGACGCGGTCATGTCGGAGCTCCGGGCCCGCGGCTACCAGATGGCCGTCGTCGTGGACGAGTACGGCGGCACCGCCGGCATCGTCACCCTCGAAGACCTCGTGGAGGAGATCGTCGGCGAGGTCCTCGACGAGCACGACCGCCGCGTCGCGGGCATCGTGCGCGGCGAGGGGTCGCTGACATTCCCCGGCGACCTCCGGCCCGACGAGCTGCGCGACCGCGCCGGCGTCCGCGTCCCCGAGGGCGACGTGTACGACACCGTCGGCGGGTACCTCATGAGCGTCCTCGAGCGGATCCCCGCGGTCGGCGACGAGGTCGAGACGGAGGACGGCACCCTGCGGGTCGTCCGCATGGACGGGCGGCGCGTGGACCGCATCCGGTACACCCCGAGACCCGTCGCACCCGAGGAAGGGGGCGACCGATGAACGACTGGGCGGGAATCGTCTGGCTCGTCGTGCTGCTCCTCTTCAACGGCTTCTTCGTCGCGGCGGAGTTCGCGGTGGTCTCCGCGCGGCGCTCGCAGATCGAGCCGCGCGCCGAGAAGGGCTCGCGGTCCGCGAAGACGGCGCTCTATGCGATGGAGCACGCGACGCTCATGCTCGCCACGAGCCAGCTCGGCATCACGATCTGCTCGCTGATCATCTTGAACGTGTCGGAGCCCGCCATCCATCACCTGCTCGCGGGTCCTCTGGGTCTCACGAACCTGTCGACGGCGGCGGTGGATGCGATCGGCTTCGTCGTCGCGCTCGTGCTCGTGAGCTATCTCCACGTCGTCTTCGGCGAGATGGTGCCGAAGAACCTCGCGTTCTCGATGCCCGACCGCGCGGTGCTGATCCTCGCGACCCCGCTCGTGTGGGTGTCGGTCGTGTTCCGCCCCGTGATCGTCGCGCTGAACTGGACCGCGAACCACATCGTGCGGCTCTTCCGGGTCGAGCCGAAGGATGAGGCCAACTCCACCTTCACCCTCGAGGAGGTCGCGACGATCGTCGAGCATTCGCGCGCTGAGGGCGTGCTCGACGATGCGGCCGGAACAGTCGCCGCCGTCGTCGAGTTCACCGACAAGAAGGCGAAGGATGTGGCCGTGCCCGTGGCATCCCTCGTCACGCTGCCGCTCGAGACGACCCCGGACGAGATCGAGCGCGCGGTCGCCAAGCACGGCTTCTCGAGGTACGTGATCGTCGACGGCGAGGGCACGCCGGTCGGCTACGTCCACCTGAAGGACATCCTGCGCGCCGCCGAGGGGCCGAACTCCGAGTCGCGGGCGCTGCGGCCCATCGAGGCGAAGCGCATCCATCGAATGGTCCCGCTCCTGGAGACGACCGATCTCGAGGACGCGCTCGCGGCGATGCGGAAGGCGGGCAGGCACCTCGCCGAGGTCCGCGACGAGCAAGGCGAGACGACGGCTGTGCTGTTCCTGGAGGACGTGCTCGAAGAGCTCGTCGGCGAGGTCGAGGACGCCACGCGTCGCGGTGGCCGGTTCGACCGCTGACGTCGTGGGTCGGTCGACGACCTCTGATTTTGCGCGGGTCGTTGAGCGAGGGAGGAACGACCGAGACGAAACGCAGAGGGTCCGACAGATCGGCTCCCCTCGTTCGTCTTCGCGTTTCATCTCGCATCGCGCGCTCAACGACCGTCGCTCGCTCAACGACCCGTCGACTTGACGCGTAGCCTGACTCGCATGGAGTGGACCCTCGCCGACACGGCCGCGATCGTGCGCAGTCCCGACGCGTCCGACGACAAGTACTCGCGCGGCGTGGTCGGGATGCGGACCGGATCCGACGCGTATCCGGGCGCCGCGGTGCTCGGCGTCGAGGCCGCATGGCGTGCCGGCGCCGGCATGGTCCGCTACGTCGGCCCTCGGCGTGCCGAGGAGCTCGTGCTGCAGCGGCGCCCTGAGACCGTCCTCGGGACCGGCCGCGTGCAGGCGTGGGTCGTCGGATCCGGGATGGATGCGGCCACCCGCACCCCCGAAGACACGGAGGCGCTGCGCCGCATCCTCGCGGCCGACGAGCCCGTCGTCGTCGATGCCGGCGCGCTCGACCTGGCGGAGCCCGGCGCGCACGCGTGGGTCGTCACCCCGCACGCGGGGGAGCACGCCCGCCTGCGCGCGCGCCTCGGGCTGCCGGAGACGGGCGAAGCGGACGACGAGCGCGCCGCATCCGCCCTCGAGACCGCGTCGGTCCTCGGTGCCGTCGTGGTCCTCAAGGGGGCCGTCACGATCGTCGCCGAACCCGGGGGGTGGGCGACGGCGATCTCGATCGCTCCGCCGTGGCTTGCGACCGCGGGCGCCGGGGATGTCCTCGCCGGCGCGATCGGCGCCGTGGTCGCCGGGACTCCTACAGCGGATCCCGCCGTCCTCGCGCGCCGCGCCGCCGCAGGAGTGTGGCTGCACGCGCAGGCGGCGTCGGTGGCCGCCGGCGCTCTGCCGCCGCGCGGAGGGCCGATCACGGCGCTCGAGGTGGCATCCTGCCTGCCGCACGCCGTGGCGCAAGTCGTCGGGTCGGTTCCCCGCGCCGAGTGACCGCGCCGGCTGCCGGACGGGACGCCGTTCAGGGAGCAGGGGTGCGCGCCACGTAGGATGGGACACCGTGTCGAGACGAGCCGTGCTGTGGGTCGCCTTCGTGTTCGTCCACGCGGCGGTCGCCGTGCTGGGTTTCCTCCTTCCGATGGAGCCGATGGGCGACGTCTACAAGGTGTACGAGCCGTGGTCGACGGCAGCGGTGACCGGGCACGGCATCGTAGGGATCACGGAGCCGTGGGTGTATCCGCAGCTCGCGCTCATCCCGATGATCCTCGCGCACGGCTTCGTCTGGATCACGCAGAACTACACGGCCGCGTGGGCGATCCTCGTGACCGTCGCGGACGCCCTCGCGTTCTGGATGCTGGTCGGTCGCGGCAGGTCGGTCGGCCGCAACGTCGGCGCGTGGTTCTGGCTGTGCTTCATCGCGCTGCTGGGCCCCGTCGGGATGTACCGGCTCGACGGCTTCACCGTGCCGCTCGCGCTCGCCGGATGCCTGTGGCTGGTCGGTCGACCGTGGCTCGGCGGCATCCTGCTGTCGATCGCGACCTGGATGAAGGTGTGGCCGGCTGCGCTCATCGCAGCCGCCGTGATCGCGGTGCGGCGCCGCATGGCGATCGTCGGAGCGGCGCTCATCGTCACGGGACTCACGATCCTCGGCGTCGTGGTCGCGGGCGGTGGCAAGTACGTGTTCGGGTTCATCGGCGACCAGACGGTCCGCGGCCTCCAGCTGGAGGCGCCCGTCGCGACGGTGTACCTGTGGCAGACGGTGCTCCACATCCCCGGTTCCGCCCTGTACTGGGACTCGCGTCTCGTGACGTTCAGCCTGCACGGACCGGGCGAGGATGTCGTCATCGCACTGATGACCCCTCTCCTCGCGATCGCCGTGCTCGCCATCGCGGTCATCGGCGCGTTCAAGGCATGGGAGCGCGCATCCTTCCACGCCCTCTTCCCGCCGCTCGCGCTGTCGCTCGTGCTGGCGATGATCGTCTTCAACAAGGTCGGCTCCCCGCAGTACGTGACGTGGATCGCGGCGCCGCTCATCGTCGGGCTCGTCATCGACCGGCGGCGCTGGCGGGGGCCCGCGACGGTGGCGCTCGTCCTGGCCTTCGTCACGCTCCTCGAGTACCCGATCTTCTACCGGGAGCTGCTCGTCGGCGACCCGTTCGCGGCTGTTCTCATGACGCTGCGCACCGCCCTCACGGTGGCCCTCCTCGTGTGGGCGCTCGTGCGGCTCGTGCGTGTTCCCGTCGCCGGCCGGGTCAAGCGCCCGCAGCCCGTCGCCGCGCCGTAGCCGAGCCCGCGCATCGTCGCGCCCCGCTGCGCTCGTAGAGCGCGAGCGCAGCGGCGACGGACACATTGAGGGATTCGACGCCGGTCGCCATCGGAACGGCGTAGCGCGCCGCGGTGACGGCGTCGAGAGCATCGGATGCGCCGAACCGCTCCGATCCGATCAGGATCGCGATGCGGCCCGCGTGCCGTCGGATGTGCTCGAGCGGGGCGTCGGCGTCTGCGCTGAGTCCCGCCAGCGGCATCCCCTCCGCATGCAGGAACGACACGAGGTCGTGCGGTTCGGCGAGCACCGTCGGCAGCTCGAATACCAGCCCGCGGCTGGCTCGGACGAGGCGGCGATCGTACGCGCTGCGCAGCCCGCTGTCGAGGAGCACGACGCCGGCCGCCCCGAGCGCGCATGCGCTGCGGACGATCGCGCCGATGTTCCCGGTGATGCGCACGCCGTCGAGCACCAGCACGTCGCCGGCGGCCGCCGAGATGTCTCCCCAGCGCGCAGCCCTCGGAGCACGCGCGAGCGCCAGCATCCGCGGCGCGTTGTCGCGAGGCAGGAGCGACCGCATCACGTCCTTCGAGACGATCACCCGGTCGGCCAAAGGCGCTCCCTCGTGCAGCCGCTGCGCTTCATCCGCGTGCTTCACTGTCGCGTAGATCGCCTCCACGCCCACGCCGGCGTGGATCGCGCGCTCGATACTGTGTGCGTCGTCGAGGAGGAGGGTTCGAGGGGTCGCGGAGCGGGAGCGGATGACGTCCGAGACACGCCTGATCGCTGGATGGCGGGCGCTGTCGACGAACGGGGCATCTCCCGGTGCAGTGCCGGGTCCTGGCAGAAGCGCGGTTGCGGGCATCTCCCGAGCGTTGACCCTGACGTTGCGTGAGGGTCAAGCGCGGCGCCGCGTCCTACTCCCACCGAGCGCGGCGCGGGTCGATCCCACGAACCCGCGCGGCGGCGAAGATCGCGGCCGCGATCCAGCCGCTCAATCCGTCCTCGATCTCGTCGAACTCGGCTCGGAATCGAGGATCGTCGACGAACATCCGGCCGAGCACCGCGTGCATCGACGGCGTGCACGCCCACATCGAACCGAGCATCTCGCGATGACGATCGGCCAGTGCGATCCCGGCCGGGCCGGATGCCTCGACTCCTGATCGCTTCGCATCGGCCATCTCCTCGAACAGTTCAGCGCCCGCTTCACCGAGCGCGACCCGCTCCTCGGACGACAGCGCCTCGGCGCGTTCCTCGAACTGCCGCCACTGCTCGGTCCCGCCCCAGCGCTCCTGCGCCTCTTCGGCCCATTCCTGGCGCCAGGTGCGGCCGAAGATCTCGGTCTGCTCCCGCGCGGTGAGCGCCTCGCCCTTCTCCTTGCGGTCCAGGAGCTCATCGACGGCGACGGCCATCCGTCGAAGATCCGAGATCCGCGCCGCCAGCAGGCGCCGGTGCTCGCGGAGCTGCTCCGTCCCCTCGGCATCCGGGTCGTCCAGGATCGCGGCGATCGAGGCGAGGGAGAAGCCGAGTTCTCGGTAGACCATCACGCGATGCACCCGTCCGAGGTCCTCGTGCGAATAGCTCCGATAGCCCGCCGCTGTCCGTCCCGATGGCACGACGAGCCCGGTTTGATCCCAGTGGTGCAGGGTGCGCACGCTCACGCCGACGAGTTCGGCGATGGTTCCGACGGTCATCCCGTCGGCTGCGATGGGACGGGTCATCCGGGCGCCTCCTTCCCGGACGACTCTATTCGCCGCGGTGCACACGGCGACCTCCGTCGTCATCACGGACGGAGGTGCGGGTAGCGTGGAAGGATGCTGGTCGCTTTCTCCGTCGCCCCGAGCGGAACGGGCCGTTCCGACGGCTCCGTCCACGATGCCGTCGCCGCCGCCGTGCGGATCGTCCGCGAGTCCGGCCTGCCGCACCGCACCACGTCGATGTTCACGGAGATCGAGGGGGAGTGGGATGACGTCTTCGACGTCGTCAAGCGCGCCACCGAGGCCGTCGGGGCATTCGGCTCGCGCGTGTCGCTCGTGCTGAAGGCCGACATCCGGCCCGGATTCACCGGCGAGCTCGACGCGAAGATCGACCGGCTCGAGGCTGCTCTCGAGGCGTCCGAGGACGAGCTCGACGACTGACGCCCCGGCGTGCGGGCATACGCTGAGCGGGTGAGCGAAACCCCCGCCCAGCGGTCCTTCCGCGCGATCCTCGACGCCTCCCGCGATGCGAGACCTCGCCTGCCGGAGGATGCGGAGGACCCGGACATCCCGGTCGCGGGAACGGCGGTCGTCGTGCGTGACGGTCAGTCCGGCGTCGAGGTGCTCATGATCGAGCGGCCTGCGCGGGGCTCGTTCGCGGGTGCCTGGGTGTTCCCGGGTGGGAAGGTCGAGGCATCCGATCGGCCGTCACCGGACGACCCCGAGGAGGACGTCGCTCGTAACGCCGCCGTGCGGGAGACGCACGAGGAGGCGGGGTTCGAGGTCGAGGCGCTGCGGACCCTGTCGGTGTGGGATCCGCCTCCCGGGATCCCGCTGCGCATCCGCACGTGGTTCTTCGTCGCCCGCGCTCAGACAGCCGAATGGATGCTGTCCGCCGACGAGGTCGTCTCGGCGGAGTGGGTCCGTCCGGACGACATGCTCGAGCGGCACGCCCGCGGCGAGGTCGTCCTCTACCCGCCGACGTGGGTCACGCTGCATTCGCTCGCAGGCTTCGCCGCGGTGCCTGCGCTCGTCGAGGCCGTCCGGTTCGAGCGGTTCGATTCGGTGGCTCGGACGGGGGAGTCCGGGCCCATGATGATGTGGCAGGACGACGGCGAGTACGTCGATGCGGCGGCACCGGCATCCACCGCCCGCCACCGTCTCGAGATCGGTGCGCTGCCCTGGATCTACACCCGCACCGCGGGCTGATCCTCCGCTGAGCGGAGGGGATCGTCCGAGGGGAGGGCTGGATGAGGCATCCGCATCCTCCGTCCGATCCTGAGCCTCCGCTAGACGGAGGAGAACCACGGCGGGGTCAGGCGGAAGCGTCGAGGAGGCGCCGCAGGTGCATGCCGACGACCTCGGTCTCGATGAGGAAGCCGTCGTGGCCGAAGTCGCTCGAGATGACGACGGCCGTGTCACCGTCGAGCGTGTTCGGGACGGAGCGCGCGATGCGGTGCTGCCCGTCGATCGGGAAGAGCCGGTCGCTGTCGATCCCGAGCACGAGAGCGGTCGCGGTGATCGAGGCGAGCGCCTCCTCGACCCCGCCGCGGTCGCGGCCGATGTCGTGCGAGTTCATCGCCTCGACGAGCGTGATGTAGCTGTTCGCGTCGAACCGACGCGTGAACTTGTTGCCGTGGAAGTCGAGATACGACTCCACGGCGAAGCGTCCGCCGTGGCCGAGCGGGCTCACGCCGGACTGCCACGACCGCTGGAAGCGCAGGTTGAGCTCGGCCGGGCTCCGGTAGTTGAGGAGTGCCATCCGCCGCGCGAGCGCGAGGCCGCGGTGCGGGCCGTCGCCGTCGCCCGCGTCGTAGTAGTCGCCGCCCTGGAAGCGGGGGTCGATCTGGATCGCCTCGAGCTGCACCGAGTTCAGCGCGATCTGGTCGGCGGTGTTGACCGGCGGTGCCGCGAGGATGCCGACGCGTGCCACCCGGTCGGGGAACGTCGCCGCCCACTCGAGCGCGTGCATCCCGCCCATCGATCCGCCGATGACGGCCGCCCATACGTCGACGCCGAGCGCGTCGGCGAGGTGCCGCTGCGCGACGACCTGGTCGCGCGTCGTGAGGTAGGGGAATCGCGCGCCCCACTCTCCGCCCGTCGGGCCGAAACTCGCGGGACCGGTCGATCCCTGGCATCCGCCCAGCATGTTGGGTGCGACGACGAACCAGCGGTCGGTGTCGATCGGGCAGCCGGGGCCGACGATGTCGTCCCACCAGCCGCTCGTCGGGTGGCCCGGGCCGGCCGCGCCGCGCACGTGGCTGTCGCCGGTGAGCGCATGGAGGACCAGCACCGCGTTGTCGCGCGCGGTGTTGAGCTCGCCCCACGTCTCATACGCGATCCGGAATGCGGGCAGATCGCGTCCGCCCTCGGTGCGGAAGGCGCCGAAGGAAGCGAACCGCCGGTCGCCGATCGGATCCCCGTCGCGCCATGCACCGCTCGTCGGCGGCCGCCCGAGGAGCGACCGTGCGTCGGCCTCCGTCACCGGTGCCGACGGCACCGTGTCTTCGGAGGTCTGCCAGTCCATCCATACATTCTCCCGGATGGATGCACGTGGCCCCGGTCTGTTACGGATGTCGGCAGTCGTCGGTAGCCTCTCGCGCATGGACGTCATCGAGTGGATGCTGGACTCCGACCCCGCGATCCGATGGCAGGTGCTGCGCGATCTGACCGATGCACCCGCGGCAGAGGTCGGCGCAGAGCGCGCCCGCGTCGCGACGGAGGGATGGGGCGCCGAGCTGCTCGCGCGGCAGACAGCCGACGGCCTCTGGGACGGAGGCGTGTACCGCCCCGGCTGGGCGCAGGAGGACAGGCCGTTCTTCGACGCCTGGACGGCCACGCACTTCGCCTTGGAGGAGCTGCGCGAGTTCGGGATCGATCCCGCGAGCCCGCAGGCGCAGCGGGCGATCGCACTCGTACGGGAGAAAGTCACATGGGACGGCCGGCCCTACTTCGACGGCGAGACCGAGCCGTGCATCAATGGCACGGCGCTCACGACCGCGGCGTACTTCGGCGCGGGCGGGGATGCCATCGTGCCGACGCTCCTCGACTGGCATTTCCCGGACGGCGGCTGGAACTGCTGGGCACCCGCGGGGGTGCGGGTGTCGTCGTTCCACTCGACGATCTGCGTGCTCGACGGACTACTCGCATGGGAGCAGGCGGGCGGAACCTCGGACGAGGCGACCGCCGCGCGCCATGCGGGAACCGAGTACCTCCTCGAGCGCGGGATGTTCCGCCGGCGCTCGACGGGGGAGCCGGCCGACCTCCGGTTAACCATGCTGGCGTACCCCACCCGGTGGTTCTACGACATCCTCCGCGGACTCGACCACCTGCGTCGCGCCGACCTGCGCGATCCGCGCGCGACCGGGGCGATCGAGCTCCTGCGCAGCAAGGCGGACGCCGAGGGGCGCTTCCCGTTCGAGCTGCGTCACGAGGGCCCGGTGTGGCGGGAGTTCGACGACCGCGAGGGCGCGCCCAGCCGCTGGGTGACGCTCCGCGCCATGCGCGTGCTGCGCTGGTGGGACGCCGGCTGACCTCGCGCCCGTGAACCTCCGCGGCGGCACGGAGATCCCGGTTCCCGGGTATCACCCCTGCGGCGCGAGTGCTCCGTCCTGGCATGAGCACCCTCGAAGCCGTCCGGGAGGACCGGGCTCCCGCCGGATCCGAGACGGCAGCCGCGCCGCGGCACCCCCGGCTCGCGGCCCTCTGGTTCTGGATCAAGCGCTATGCGCCACCGGAGATATCGGGCACCCTGACGATGGTCGCGGCGGGCCTCCTCGTATCGGAAGCCGCTGCGCCGGCCGTCGTCGTCGCGATCGTCGGTTCGATCGCTGAGAGCGTCGGCTTCTACGCCGTCGCGGGCATCGCCGTCTGGCGGGAGCAGCGCCGGAATCTCCCTGGGCGCGGACGGGTACGCATCCTGCTGCGGGTTCTCGGGCTGCTGGTGGTGGAGTTCGGACCCGCCGAGCTGATCGACACACTGCTGATCCGCCCCGGGCTCCTGACCGTGGCGCTGTTCGTCGTCCCGCACACCGGGCTCGCCCTCATCGCCGGGAAGGTCGTCGCGGACGTCGCCTTCTACGTGCTCGCCGCCACCGCCTTCCGGGTGAGCGAGAAGACCGGCATCCGCGGCGCTTCCGCCTGATCGAGACGGATCCCGCGTCCCGTGTCGAAAGGCTGGTGAGAGCGGGCGACACGCCGATCGGGGCGAGGCCGGACGGCGTGTCGCCTGGATGGACCAGTCTTTTCGCACGCGCCGCTCACGTGCCGGCCCCGGACGACGGATGCCCGCCCCCGAACACAGGGGCGGGCATCCGGCCCCGCGAAGCTCGGGGACCGAGAGGGATTACGCGCGGGCGGCCTCCGACAGGCGACGCGCGGCGGCGAGAGCCTGGTCGAGGTCGGCCTTCAGGTCGTCGATGTTCTCGAGGCCCACGGACAGGCGGACGAGGCCGGGCGTGACACCCGACGTGAGCTGCTGCTCCGGGGTCAGCTGCGAGTGCGTCGTGGATGCCGGGTGGATGACGAGCGAGCGCACGTCGCCGATGTTGGCGAGGTGGCTGAAGAGCGTCAGCGAGTTCACGAACTCGCGTCCCGCTTCGACACCGCCCTTGAGCTCGAACGACAGGACCGCGCCGACGCCCTTGGGTGCGTACTGGTTGGCGGCGGCGTACCACGGCGAGGTCGGCAGGCCCGAGTAGTTCACCGAGGCGACGTCGTCGTGGTTCTCGAGCCACTCGGCGATCTCCTGCGCGTTCTGCACGTGACGCTCGATGCGCAGGGACAGCGTCTCCACGCCCTGCAGCAGGTTCCACGCGCTCTGCGGGGCGATCGCCGAGCCGAGGTCGCGAAGCAGCTGGACGCGCGCCTTGATGATGTACGCGAGACCGTCGCCGACGGCGGTCGTGTACGACGCGCCGTGGTACGAGGGGTCGGGCTCGGTGAGACCGGGGAACTTGTCGACGTTCTGCGACCACGCGAACGTGCCGCCGTCGACGATGGCGCCGCCGATCGTGGTGCCGTGGCCGCCGAGGAACTTCGTCACGGAGTGGATGACGATGTCGGCGCCGTGCTCGAACGGACGGATGAGGTACGGGGTCGCGATCGTGTTGTCGACGATGAGCGGGACGCCGTTCTCGTGGGCGATGTCGGACACCGTCCGGATGTCGAGGATGTTGATGCGCGGGTTGCCGATCGTCTCGGCGAAGAACGCCTTCGTGTTCGGGCGGACGGCGCGACGCCACTCCTCGGGGTCGTCCTGGTTCTCGACGAACGTGACGTCGATGCCGAGCTTGCCGAGCGTGTACTTGAAGAGGTTGTACGTGCCGCCGTAGATCGAGCTCGACGCGACGAAGTGGTCGCCCGCCTCGGCGATGTTCAGGATCGCGAAGGTCGAGGCCGCCTGGCCCGACGACAGCACGAGTGCGCCGGTGCCGCCCTCGAGCGCGGCGAGGCGCTGCTCGAGAACGTCCTGCGTGGGGTTCTGGATGCGCGTGTAGATGTTGCCGAACTCGGCCAGGGCGAACAGGTTCGCCGCGTGATCCGCGTTGTCGAACACGTACGACGTGGTCTGGTAGATCGGCGTGGCGCGGGCCTTGGTCACCGGGTCGGGCGCGGCGCCCGAGTGGATCTGCTTGGTCTCGAAACGCCAGTTCTCTGCAGCGGACATATGCGAACTCCTGTGGTCTGTGCGGGTGTCTTCGACAGTACGGATGCGGCGTCGTGTCAACAACGAAGCGGAAATGTTACGTAACCAGGGGGCGGGTACGGTGGAGGCATGACGCGACGTGCCGTGGTGACGGGTGCCAGCTCGGGGATCGGGGAGGCGACCGCGCGAGCGCTGCGGGAGACCGGATGGGACGTGGTCGCCGTCGCGCGCCGCGCCGACCGGCTCGCCGCGCTCGAGCAGGAGATCGGCGCGGCGGCGTATGCCGCGGACCTCACCAAGGAGAGCGACATCGACGCGCTCGCCGGATGGCTCGCAGAGTCAGGCCCGGTCGACGCCGTGCTGCACATCGCGGGCGGCGCACGCGGCACGGACCGCGTGGAGACCGGGGATGCCGAGGACTGGCGCTGGATGTTCGAGGCGAATGTCCTCGCGGCCCAGCGCCTGACGGCGGCGCTCCTCCCGCAGCTGCGGGTCGCCGCATCCCAGAGCGGATACGCCGACCTCGTCTTCGTGACGTCCACCGCGGCCCAGGTCGCATACCCCGGCGGATCCGGGTACAACGCGGCGAAGGCAGGCGAGGCGATGCTCGCCCACGCCCTGCGGCTCGAACTGAACGGCGAGCCGATCCGCGTGATCGAGATCGCGCCCGGGATGGTGCACACCGAGGAGTTCGCCCTCAACCGTCTCCACGGCGACGAGTACGCGGCATCCAAGGTCTACGACGGTGTCGAGAACCCGCTGAGTGCGGGTGACGTCGCCGATGTCATCGCCTACGCGGTCAACGCGCCGGGGCATGTGAACCTCGATCTCGTCACGGTGCGTCCGGTTGCCCA
Organism: Microbacterium candidum; assembly: GCF_030315975.1. Lineage (GTDB taxonomy): Bacteria > Actinomycetota > Actinomycetes > Actinomycetales > Microbacteriaceae > Microbacterium > Microbacterium candidum. Next base: position 331,456 of record NZ_JASXSZ010000004.1, read on the forward strand.
GGCGGCGGCCCACATGCTCTCCCGCGGGCCGCTTCGCGTGAGGGACTGAACGGCGCCTGCGCGTTCCTTGGGGATTCGAGGGGAATCGGCCCGCCGCCGAGCGATTTCCGGGTGAATCCGCCGCGAGAGCGTTCGGATCTCGTGAGGATCGGCGCCAGTCAGCCCGCAGAGGCGCACCGTGGAATCATGAGCGATCTCCACGAGCATCCCGCGCGCACGGCGCTGCCGTGGCATCCGCTGGGCGCGCATGACTGGGGCGGGTTCGTGACGTCCTTCGAACGGTACGGCGTCATCCGCCGGCAGGTCATCGTCTATCCGCCCGGCATCACCAGCGATCAGCGTCATCGGCTCCGCGTCTGGCGAGCGTGGCCGCTGATCGGCATCGCGACGGCGATCGCCGTGGCCGTCGTCCTCTCCGGCATCGTCGGTCCGACGGCGGGGTTCTTCTTCGGCGTGATCGTGTCGGCCCTCGTGTGCGTCGCACTCGCGCACCGCGCCGGCGACACCCGTCACCTCGTGCGGAGCCTCGGCGGCATCGAGGTTCCGGGCGTGCCCGACGACCCCTCGCGCCGGCTGTCGCGTGCTGCCCGTGCGATCGCCGTCGACCTGAGCGGGGCGGAGGACGCCTGGCGGCGCGGCGAGCTCACGCGGGTCGCTTACGAGCAGGTCTGGCACACGGCTTACGAGAAGGTCGGTCAGCTGAGCCGATCGGGCCGCTGACCGAGGCCGCCACTCGGTACGCTGGGAGGACTGCGCGGCCGGTGCTCGGCACCTCTCCGCGCGGCGGATGCGACGCCGAGCGGAAAGGCCCACATGAGCGTTCACCTCGTCGGCGGGGGTTGGCAGGACGAGCCGGACGGTGTGGCGTACGCCGCGTTCGTGCGCGAGGCGGCTGAGCGGGCAGCGCATGCACAGCGCGACATCCCTCGCGTCGCGATCGTGGCGATCCGCGACGATGCCGACGAGCACGTCGAGAAGCTCATCGCCGCCCTCGCTCCTGCCGGCGACGTCGCGCCGCACGTGACGGCAGTGGCCGAGGGCGCGGTCGTGCCCTCGGACGCGTTCGCGGACGTCGACGGCATCCTCATCGGCGGGGGGCTGACCCCCGCATACCGTGACGCGATCGAGCCGCACTTCGAAGCCATTCGCGACCTCGTCGGCGACGGCGTGCCGTACCTCGGCTTCTCCGCCGGCTCCGCGATCGCAGCGGCGAACGCGCTCGTGGGCGGATGGCTCATCGGCGGCGTGCCGATCGCCCCCGAGGACGTCGCCGAGGATCTCGACGACGTGACCGTCCTGCCGGGCATCGGGCTCGTCGACGTGTCGGTCGACGTCCACGTCGCGCAGTGGGGCGCGCTGTCGCGCCTCGTCGCGGCGGCGGAGGCGGGCCTCGTGGATGCGGGCGTCGGGATCGACGAGAACACCGTGCTGATCGCCGGCAGCGGCGCTCTGCGCGTGGCCGGCGCAGGAAGCGTCTGGCGGGTGACGGCGTCCGAACAGGGCGTCCTGGTGGGCACGATGGGGGCCACGGCATGACACAGGAGCGAGAAGTCCTGACCTGGGACGGATTCGGCGAGGCGACCCGTTCGATCGCGCGGGCGATCGTCGCGGACGGCTTCGCGCCGGAGGTCGTCGTCGCGATCGCGCGCGGCGGGCTGCTGCCGGCCGGCGCCATCGCCTACGGGCTGGGCGCGAAGAACTGCGGCGCGATCAACGTCGAGTTCTACACGGGCATCGGCACGGTGCTGGATGCGCCCGCGGTGCTGCCGCCCGAGCTCGACATGAACTATCTCGACGGCCGCCGTGTGCTGCTGGTCGACGACGTCGCCGACAGCGGCCGGACGCTCGAGCTCGCCGTGCGCCTGCTGCGCGAGAAGGGCGCGGACGTGCGCTCGGTGACGATCTACACGAAGCCGACGACGATCATCCAGCCCGACTACGCGTTCAAGGCCACGGATCTGTGGATCGACTTCCCCTGGTCGGCGCAGGGCACGGTCGTCGAGGAGGACACGGGCGCCGAGGCCTCCGCCTGACATGGCGATGTCCCTGCCGGAGCTCGCCGACGCCGGTCTCATCGACGGGGACTGGGCGTCGGCTCTTGCGCCCGTCGCCCCGGACATCGCCGCGCTCGGCGAGCGGCTCCGCGGAGTGGTGGCGCAGGGCGGGCACTACCTGCCGGCCGGCGACCGCGTGCTGCGCGCGTTCGGCCGACCGCTCGACGCCGTCAAGGTCTTGATCGTCGGTCAGGACCCGTATCCGACGCCCGGCCACCCGATCGGCCTGTCGTTCGCGGTCGACGCGCACGTGCGTCCGCTGCCGCGGAGCCTCTCGAACATCTACACCGAGCTCGAGAGCGACCTCGGCATCCCGCGCGCCGCGCACGGCGACCTCTCCGCGTGGAGCGATCAAGGCGTCATGCTGCTGAACAGGGTGCTCACGGTCGCGCCGGGGGCGCCCGCATCCCACCGCGGCTGGGGTTGGGAGAAGGTCACCGAGCACGCGATCCGCACGCTCGTGGCGCGCGATCGGCCGCTTGTCGCGATCCTGTGGGGGAGGGATGCGGCGAACCTTCGCCCGCTCCTCGGGAACACGCCGATCGTCGAGTCGGTGCATCCGTCGCCGCTGTCGGCGAGCCGCGGGTTCTTCGGCTCGCGGCCGTTCTCGCGCGCAAACGCGCTGCTCGAGGAGCAGGGCGCGGAGCCTGTCGACTGGCGCCTGCCGGAAATCAGCCTGTAATGCGGCGCGCGTAGGCTTCCCCGCATGCTCGAGGAGGAATACGAGAAGGGCCGGCGGCACCTGCCCGCCCACCTGCGGCCGGTCGAAGAGCCGGAGGCGCCGTTCTCTTTCTCGATCCGCCCCGCGACGGATGCCGACATCCCCGACATCCGCGAGATCTACAACTACTACGTCACGAACTCGGTCGTGACGTTCGACGAGAAGCAGTGGACCGTCGCGCAATGGCGCGAGAAGTTCGCGCACCTCGGGAAGCTCGGCTTGCCGTTCATCGTCGCAGAATCGCCCACCGGCCAGGTGCTCGGCTACGCGCTGGTGCAGCCGTGGGCCGGGAAGTCGGCATACCGCTACACGGTCGAGGACTCGATCTACCTCGGGCAGGCGGCGGCGGGGAAGGGCCTCGGCCGGGCGCTGCTGGAGGCCCTCATCGACGCGTGCCGGGAGAAGGGCCTCCGCGAGATCGTCGCCGTGGTCAGCGACAAGGGGGCCGAGGCATCCGTCGCGCTGCACGAGAAGCTCGGCTTCGTCGAGGTGGGGCGCATGGGCCGGGTGGGCTTCAAGTTCGGGCGCTGGCTCGGGACGATCTACCTGCAGAAGAGCCTCAAGCCGGCGAAGAAGACCCGGCTGTTCGCTCGCTGACCGCGTTCGTAAAACAGTTGGGGATATCGCGTATCAGGACGCGACCCAGCTCCTCTTGTTCTCCGGGTCACGAGCGCGCGACGATTGCGCCGTGCCTGCCGCGACGTCTGTGGCGTCGCGTGCCCGAGCGGCGCATGAGCGCCCGAGCACCGAGGAAGAGCATGTACGACACCACTCTCGCCCTGCCCGCACGCGGGGAATCGACCGAAGCGCCTCATCGGCGCACCGACGCCCTGCGCGAGCTCGCGGGCCGGATCACCGGGTCTCTGGTCCTCCCGAGCGACCACGGCTGGGATGACGCGCGCCGCGCCTGGAACCTCGCGGTCGATCAGCGTCCCGCAGCCGTCGCGGTTCCGGAGACCACGGCCGACGTCGTCGCGATCGTCCGCACGGCGATCCGACTCGGGATGCGGGTCGCCGCACAGACCACAGGGCACAACGCCGGCCCGCTCGCGCACCAGTCGCTGCGCGACACGATCCTCGTCCGGTTCTCCGCGATGCGCGAGGTGCGGATCGACGCCGAGCGCCGCCGCGCCCGCGTCGAGGCCGGAGCCGTGTGGGGCGATGTCGTCGCGCCGGCGGCCGAGGCTGGGCTCGCCGCGCTCGCCGGGTCGTCCGCGGATGTCGGCGTCGCCGGCTACGTCCTCGGGGGCGGCCTCAGCTGGCTCGCCCGCGCGAAGGGCCTCGCGGCCAACCACGTCCTCGCGTTCGAGGTCGTGACCGCGTCCGGCGACGTCGAGACGGTGGATGCCGCGCACCACGCCGACCTCTTCTGGGCGCTGCGCGGCGGCGGCGGCGACTTCGCGATCGTGACCGCGATCCACGTGCGCCTCTTCTCGATCACGAGCGTGCAGGCGGGCACCATGCTGTGGCCGGCCGAGCAGGTCGAGACCGTGCTCTCGGCGTGGCGCTCGTGGGTCGACACAGCTCCCGACGAGATCACGTCCGTCGGCCGCATCCTGCACCTGCCGCCGCTGCCCGACCTGCCCCCGCACCTCGCGGGACGCTCGTTCGTCGCGATCGAGGCCGTGTCGCTGTTCGACGCGGACCTCACGGCCGCGCTGCTCGCGCCGCTGCGCGCGCTCCGGCCGGAGATCGACACGATCCACGAGACGCCGATGACCGACCTCCATCTCCTGCACATGGACCCTCCGGGGCCGGTTCCGGGCCTCGGCGATGGGATGCTGCTGACGACGGTGGATGCAGACGACCTCGCCGGCATCGTCGAAGCCGTGGGCGTCGGATCGGGGACCGCGCTGCTCTCGTTCGAGCTGCGTCACCTGGGTGGCGCACTGTCGCCGGACCGCGCGCCGGCAGACGGGGGAGCGGTGCGCGCCTTCGATGCGGAGTTCGCGATGTATGCGGTCGGCATCGCGCCGACCCCCGACGCGCAGGCGGCTGTGCGCGCCTCGGTCGCGCGCGTGATGTCGGCCCTCGCGCCCCGGCGTGCGGCGCAGAGCTACATCAACTTCGTCGAGAGCGCGCGCACAGCCGACACCCTGTGGGACGACGGCCTGGAGCGCTTGCGCGCCGTGAAGCGCGAGTACGACCCGACCGGGCTCGTCCGGTCGAACCACCCGGTCGACTGAGTCGGGTCGCCGGAGGACTCGCAGACAACCGATCTACGGGTCGTTGAGCGGGCGAAGCGAGTCGAAAGGTGGCGAGCTGATCTCGGAACCTCGCCGCGTTTCGTCTCGCTCGTTCCTCGCTCGCTCAACGACCCGCAAGAAGGCCGTTGAGCGGGCGACGTCTCAGCGGGCAGGGAGCGTCGGGATCGACGACAGCAGATGCCGCGTGTACGCGGCCTGCGGATGCAGCAGGACCTTCTCCGTCGGTCCCTCCTCGACGACGCGACCGTCCTTCATCACGAGGACCTCGTCGCACAGGTTCTGCACGACCCCGATGTCGTGCGACACCATCACGAGGGTGAGCTTGTCGCGCTCGCGGAGCTTCGCGAGAAGCGCGAGGATCTGCGCACGCACCGTCACGTCGAGCGCCGACATGGGCTCGTCGCCGACGAGCAAGCGCGGGCGGTGGACGATCGCGCGGGCCAGGGCGATGCGCTGCCGCTGGCCGCCGGAGAACTCGTGCGGGTAGCGCGTCGCCATGTCAGGTTCGAGACCGACATCGGCGAGGACTTCGGCCACGCGCTCGCGGCGGGCGGCGGACCCTTCGAGCACGTCGAGCGCCCACAGCGGCTCGCCGACGATGCGGCCGACGTTCATCCGCGGATCGAGCGACGCGTACGGGTCCTGGAAGACGATCCCGGTCTCGCGCCGCAGCCAGTGGAGGTCGCGGGCGGAGGCGCCCGCATCCACGTCTCTCCCGTCGAACTCGATGGAACCCTCCGTCGGGGTGTCGAGTCCGAGGAGCAGCCGCACGAGCGTCGATTTGCCGGACCCGGACTCGCCGATCACGCCGAGGGCGCTGCCCTCGCGGACATCCACGTCGACGTCGTCGAGCGCGGTCGTGAAGGTCTTCTTCTCGAAGAGCGTCTTCTTCGGGACGGGATGCCTGCGCGTCAGGCCGCGGGCGCGGACGAGCGTCATGACGCCTCCCCGGGAGGTTCGGGCAGAGTCGTGTGCGTGGGGCTCCACAGCGTCGCCGTCGCATCGCGCACGAGCCCCTGCGTCACGTGCGACTCGGGCGCTGCCAGGAGCCGCGCGACCGGTCCGCGCTCGACGACCTCCCCGCGGGCGAGCACAACGGCGTCCGTCGCGATGCGCGAGAGCACGGCGAGGTCGTGCGTGATGAAGACGAGGGACATGCCGTCTTCCGTGACGAGATCGCCGAGCAGGCTCAGGATGTCGGCCTGGATGGTGACGTCGAGCGCCGTCGTCGGCTCGTCCGCGATGAGCAGGCGCGGGCGGCACGCGAGCGCCATCGCGATCGCCACACGCTGGCGCTGCCCTCCGGAGAGCTGGTGCGGATAGCGGTCGACGACGCGCTCCGGGTCCGGCAGCGAGACGCGGCGGGCCTCCGCGACCGCACGGGCGCGCGCATCCCTCTTCGACACGCGTTCGTGGATGCGGACGGACTCGGCGATCTGGCGGCCGACCGTCCGGATCGGATTCAGCGCGGTGCGCGGCTCCTGGAACACGATGCCGATGTCGTCGCCGCGGAGTTCGGCGAGCTCGCGGTCCGGGAGTCCGAGGATCTCCTGTCCGTTCCAGAGGACGCTGCCGGTTGCCGCAGCGCCGTCGGGGAGGAGCCCCAGAATCGCGAGCGCCGTGAGCGACTTGCCCGACCCGGACTCTCCGATGATGCCCATCCGTGCACCGTCGGCGACGTCGAACGACACGCCGTCGACCACGCGACGACCGCCGGCCTCGATGACGAGGTCGCGCACCTCGAGCGTCACGAGACCACCTCCGGCTGGTGCTGGCGCGCCCGGCCCGCCGACGGCGAGCGACGGCGCGACAGGGTGGGGTCGGTCGACTCGCGCAGACCGTCGCCGAGGAGGTTGAGGCCCAAGACGGTGAACGCGATCGCGAGGCCCGGCCAGAGGACCGACAGGGGATGCACCGTGAGGTACTGCTGCAGGTCGGCCAGCAGCACGCCCCACGAGGGCGATGTGACAGGCGCGCCGAAGCCGAGGTAGGAGAGCCCCGCCTCGGCGAGGACCGCCACGGCCATGGCCCACGACAGCTGGACGATGAACACCGGCGCGACGTTCGGCAGCAGGTGCCGCCACAGGTTCTGCGCGGGAGTGAGTCCAGACGCGCGTCCGGCGAGCACGAAGTCGCTCTGCAGCACCCTCCGAAGCTCTGGCCGGGTGACGCGGGCGATGTTGACGCCGAAGCCGATCCCGACCGACCAGATGACGACCCACAGGGATCCGCCGAAGACGGCGGCGATCATCATCGCGATGATGAGCACGGGGAAGGCGATGAGGATGTCGACGAACACCGCGACCGACTCGCGCATCCAGCGGGCGGTGAGCGCGCCGAGGGCGGCGAGGGCCACGCCGATGACGGTGGCGATGATCCCGGCGCCGACGGCGACGACGACCGTCGTGCGGGAGCCCGCCATGATGAGGCTCAGGAGGTCGCGCCCGGTGGCATCCGTGCCGAGGAGGTGCGGCCAGCTCGGGAGCGCCCAGCGGTTCGCGACGTCCGTCGCGCCGGGATCGAACGGCGTCCAGAAGAGCGACACGATCGCGGTGGCGACGACGACCACGACCACAATGACGCCGAAGCGCCCGGTCGAGGTCGCCCACAGCCGCGCGAACCAGGTCATGACGCCTCCCGCTGGCGGGGGTCGATGATCCGGTGCGCGAGGTCCACGAAGAATCCGATGACGAGCACGAACGCCGTGAGCGCGAGGAGTTCGCCCTGCACCTTCGGGAGGTCGCGGGCGGCGACGTCGGCGACCAGCATCCGTCCGATCCCGGGCAGCGAGAAGAGCTGCTCGATGATCACCGCGCCCACGATGATGCCCGCGATCTGGAGGCCAAGCACCGAGATGATCGAGAGCCCGACGTTCGGGAGGCCGTGCCGCACGAGCGCCTGGTCGCGTGTGAGCCCCTTCGCCGCGGCCGTGCGCACGTAGTCCTCGCCGACGGCCTGCAGCGTGGCGCTCCGGACGAATCGGAAGAGCATCGCGCCTTCCACGATGCCGATCGTGACGGCGGGGAGGATGAGGGCGCGGAACGCCGCCCACGGATCCGCCCATCCGGCCCGCGGGAAGCCCTGCGCCGGCAGCCACCCGAGCCACACCGCGAAGACGACGACGAGCATCATGCCCGCCCACACGACAGGCACCGCCGCGAGGGCCTGTGCGCCTACGCTCAGCCCGGTGCCTTCGGGGCGCCCGCGCCGCATCGCCGACAGGACGCCGAGAGGGATGCTGAAGACCAGCGCGATCGTGAGCGCCATGATGCCGAGCGGGACCGTGACCTGCGCCTTCTCGGCGAGCTCGCTCGCGACGGTCGACCCGGTGCGCAGCGACGTTCCGAGGTCGCCGCGGACGACACCGCCGATCCAGTCGGCGAACTGCGTGAACAGCGGCTGATCGAGTCCGAGCTGCTGGCGGATCGCCGCGATCTGCGCCGGGGTGCTGCTCGTTCCCGCGATGAGGGTCGCGATGTCGCCGGGCAGCACCCGGAGCGCGAGGAAGATGAGCACGCTGGCCACGACGAGTCCCACCAGGAGCAGGACCAGTCGGGTCAGCGTGTAGCGGATCACCCCTTGCTCTTGGTGAGCTGTGCTGCGTTGATCCGGGCGTTGATGTTGTCGACAGGCATCCCGCTCACGTTCGTGGCGACCGCGACGACCGAGTTCCAGTTGAACAGCCAGTCGGCGGCCATGTCGTTCGAGACGATGCGTGCGGCCTGGGAGAGGTCGTTCGTCGCATCCGTCTCGCTCGTGGCGGCGAGGGACTGCGCGTAGAGGTTCTGCACCTGCGGGTTGTCGTACGTGAAGTAGTAGTCCGGGTTCGCCCAGTTCTCGAAGTCGCGGGCCTCGGCGTGGTCGACGAGGCTCAGCTGGTAGTCCTGGTTCGTGTAGACGTCCTGCAGCCACGTGGAGAAGTCGACCGAGTTCACCTTGAGCGTGATGCCGACCTTGTTGAGGTCGGAGACCAGCAGCTGCGGGATCGTCGTGCCGTAGAACGACGGCATCGTGAGCGTCAGCGACAGATTCTTCTGACCGGCGTCGGCGAGCAGCTTCTTGGCCGCGTCGGGGTTGTACGGGGCGACCTTCGAGAGGTCCTCGTAGCCGGGGTCGGGCTTCGGGATCGGGCCGTACAGCGGGACGCCGGAGCCGTTCGCCTTCACGATCGCGTCGTGGTCGATCGCCTGGCGGATCGCCTGGCGCACCCGCTTGTCGGCGAGCGGGCCGCTCTTCTGGTTCATCGCGAGGACGAACTTGTCGGTGGCCGAACCGAGCTTCAACGCGAAGTCGCCGTTCGCCTCGACCTGCTTCTTGAGATTGGCGTCGAAGCCGGTCACGACGTCGAGCTCGCCGGCGAGCGCGCCGTTGAGGGCGGCCTGGTTGTCGGGGATGTAGTCCCAGACGATCTCCTTGGCCTTCGCCTTGGTGCCCCAGTACTTGTCGTTGCGCTGGAACGTGATGCTGTCGCCCTGCTTCCACGAGGTGAGCACGAAGGGACCTGTGCCGTTGGCCTTCGTCTTGTAGTCGACGGTGTCGTCCTTCTTCAGGATGATGCCGGCGCGCCCGGTGAGGTTCCACAGCAGGCTCGAGTCGGGCTTCGTGAGCGTGAGGGTGATCTTCTGGCCCTCCGCCGCGATCGTGGCGACGTTCGCGAGGCGGCCGGAGTCGCTCCATGCTGCGGTGTCCTTGCGGGTCTGCAGCGACCACACGACATCCTCGGGCGTCAGCGCCTGACCGTCGTCGAACGTCACGCCCTCGCGCAGGGTGAACGTGTAGGTGAGGCCGTCAGGTGACACCGTCCAGTCGCTCGCGAGCGCGGGGACGATCTTCTCGTCGGGCGTGCGGGACACGAGCCCCTGATAGACGTTGTCGACCAGGATCTGGTCGAGCGCGGCACCGGCCGTCTGGCGGATGTCGAGGTTGCCAGGCTCCAGCACGAGCCGGACGTTGACGGTCGCGTTCGGGTCGGCGGCCGCCTTCGAGCTCGAGGGGGACGAGCCGCCGCCGGTGCAGGCGGTCAGAGCGAGCGCGGCCGAGGCGAGGAGCGCTGCGGCGACGAGGGGAGTGCGGCGGGGCATCGGGGAGGGTCCTTTCGCAAAAGCGATCGCTCAGCGCGTCATCGGGTCGCAGCTGAGCTGCTTCTCAGCCTAGGACCTCGTTGCGACACGATTTCGGCGTGCCTTTCTTGCAACGTCACGGTTGCGCAACGTGTTCCGCGAGGAGGCGCCCGAGGTCCGACGGGATCTCCTCCTGGACGTTGTGCCCGGTGGGCACGACGACGATGGATGCCGTGGGCACCCGCCGCGAGAACTCCTCCGCCTCGGCACCCGTGACGTAGCCGTGATCCCCGCGGATGAAGGTGATCGGCGACGCGATGGCCGCGAGGTCGTCCCATCCCGTCTCCGCCAGCACGGCGGAGATCGCGTCGTTCTGCCCTGTCCCCGAGCTCGTCGAGGGGCCGGCGTTCGCAGCCGCGGCCGCGAGGTGGGCGAAGTGATGCTTCCACTCGACCCGCCCGTCGGGCCGCACGCGGGAGTTCAGATACACGCCGCGGGTCGCCGCATCCCGCGATCCGCCGAGACCGAACGCGAGCGCCTTGTCGACGAGATCGTCGCGCGTGGCCCAGTCGGTGGGGCCCGCGAAGAACGCGAGCAGCTGGGCGGCATTGCCGTTCTGGTCGATGCCGGGGGTGATGTCGATGAGGACGACCTCCCGCACGAGTTCGGGGGTGGATGCGGCGACCGCCGCTGCGGTCAGGGCTCCGAGCGACTGGCCGACGAGCACTTGGGGCGCATCGGTCCAGGCGCGGAGGGCCGCGACGACGTCGGGGGCCAGCACGCGCGGAACGTACGCCGCATCCTCCCGCCATGACGAGTCGCCGTGGCCCGCGAGGTCGATCGCGAGTGCGGGGACGCCCATCGCGAGGATGGTGGTGTCCCACGTGTGCGCGTTGAGGCCTGCGCCGTGGAGGAACGTCACGACGGGCGCCTCGGTGCCGGTCGGCCCGTAGCGCAGGGCGCTCAGCGTCCGGCCGTCGGGCAGTGCAAGGTTCAACCGCTCGCCGCGGGGGAGCGGTCCGTCCACCCCGATCGACGCCGCTTGCGCTGCGAGGAACGAGAACTCGTCGAAGTCATCGGACATGGCTCGCATCCTATCCGCCGCCCGCCGCGCACCTCCGGGGCGCGGATAGTCTGACGTCATGAGTGCAGAGCGTCGTGTCCACCTGTCCCGTTCCGCGATGGACGCCTATCGTGCCCTCGACAGCTTCACCCAGACGGTGAACCAGATCGCCGCGGACTCGGGCATCGACGACCGCTTCAAAGAGATCATGATGATCCACGCGTCGCAGCTGAACGGCTGCGCGTTCTGCGTGCGGGTGCATCTGGATCGTGCCGTGGAGGCGGGGCTCGACATCGACACGATCGCGCAGATCGCGACGTGGCGGGAGTCGGGCGTCTTCACCGAGCGGGAGCGCGCCGGCCTCGAACTGACCGAGGCGTTCACGTTCATCCACGAGGACGGCATCCCGGACGACGTCTACGACCACGTGGGCGGCATCCTGACCGAGAAGGAGTACGTCGCCGCGAGCTGGCTGCTCGTCTCGATCAACTCGTTCAACCGCATCGCGATCGCGGGGCGCTACCCGGTTCCGCCGCGCAAGCCCGCGGCCGCCGGATGATCGCACCGGCCGGGTCGGTCAACTTCCGCGACGTCGGCGGACTGTCCGCCGGGCCCGCACGCGTGCGCGAGGGCGTCCTGTTCCGCTCGGGGAACCTCGCACGCCTCGAGCCCGCGGGGACCGCGGCGATCGGCGACCTCGGCATCCGCAGCATCATCGACCTGCGCGACGACGACGAGGTGACGCACGCGCCGAGCCGGCTCGCCGGCCTCGAGCTCGCCGTGCACCGGGTGCCCTTGTTCCTCGGTTCGGTGGAGTCGTTCTTCACCCGCGACCTGTCGCTGGAGGAGATGTACCGCGCGCTCATCGACGACTCCGCGGCATCCATCGCCGAGGTCGTACGGGGGATCGCCGGGGGCTCGCCCGTCCTCGTCCACTGCACCGTCGGGAAGGATCGCACAGGGGTCACCGTGGCGCTCGCGCTCGCGGCGGCCGGCGTCGACGAGGATGCCGTCGTCGCCGATTACGCCCGGACCGAGTCGCTGCTGCCTGCGGCGCGCAATCGCGCGGTCGTGACGCGGCTGAAGGCCCTGCATCCCGATGCCGTGCACCTCGAGGAGCTCGCGACGCGCTCGCCCGCCTCGGTCATGCGGGGGATGCTGGCGTACGTCGCCGACCGGCATGGCTCGGCGACCGGATACCTGCGCGACAGCGGACTGACCGCCGCGGAGCTGACGGAGCTGCGGGGGAGACTCCTCGGCGTCTGAGGCGTGTTCCTAGGCGGCCGAGGTCAGGTTAGGCATGCCTAATGAAGTCGGATACGATGGATGCGATGTCCACTGTGCTCCCGACCCGTGCCGCCCGGCGCTCCGCCCGCCGGGCGGGTGCGGCATACCTCGTGGCCGCCGACGAGACGTCGCTGGTCGAGCTCGAGCTGCTCCTCGCGACGCTGCCGCTCTGCGCGACGGGACGCGTCTTCGTCGAGGTGCCGGACGCATCCTGGATCGCGCCCGTCACCGCCCCCGCACGCATGACGGTCACGTTCCTCGACCGGTCGACCCGCACCGGCGAGCCCGGGACGGGCCGTCGCTGCGCGTCCGGCCGTGCGCTCGCCCGGGCCGTGACGGCGTGGGCGGATGAGATGCTGTGCTCCGCCGAGGCCGAGGCCGAGGTCGCGCACGTGCACCTGCTCGGTGGCTACCTCGGCACGGCCGACATCGTCGAGCACCTCACCGAGCGCCGAGGCGTCCCCGCCGCCGCGATCGATGCCCCCGAGCGATTCGGCCTGCTTCCCCGCTGACGATTCCGCTCCTGCCGGTCGTTGAGCGAGCGGAGCACGGCGAGTCGCTCTCGGGCCGTCGCTGCGTTTCGTCTCGGTCGTTCCTCCCTCGCTCAACGAGCCGCGGGGGAGGCAGCGCGACGACTCAGATGTAGTTGCCGTCGGCGAGGCCCGCTTCGATCTCGAAACGGTTGCGCAGCGGATTGCGCCCGGCGAGCGCGTACAGGATCGGCGTGAGGAACCCGTACCGGCGCCACTGCGCCTTGTGCACGGCCTCATGGCGCAGCACGCTGTCGGTGACCGGGAGGTCGCCCGTCAGATAGCACCCTCCGACGCAGACGCCGCCGCGCGGGAATGCCCAGGCGGGCAGCCCGCGGAACACCCACAGTCCGCCGCGCTTCTCGATCGAGCCGGTGCTCCACAGCGTGCCCCACACCCAGCCGACGGTGCATCCGTACCAGTAGCCGACGAGGCTCACGCGCGAGTCGAGGAGGAACGCGGGGATGAGGCGCTCCCATCGCTTCCCGCGTTCGACGGCGCGAGCGGCATCGGCCTCCCAGCCCGCGGCGGGGCTCACGCCAGCGCCCCGACGATCCGCAGGATCGTTCCGAGGTCGTCGACGGCCGCCGTGGGCGTCGCAGGTGCGAACCCGGTGATGCTCGCTCCCGCCAGCGGAAGACGTGCGCGCACCGCCGCGATCGCCGCCACGAGTTCGGCGCCGCTGACGCCGAACGGGACGGGTGCGGTGACGCCCGCGATGTTCGCCGGATCGAGCACGTCGAGATCGACATGCACATAGACCGCCTCGGCCCCCGTCGCCGCGATCGCCTCGGCGAGGGCCTCCGCATCCGCGATGTCGTTCGCATCCCGCACCGCGATGCCGATCGTCGTGACGATCTCCTCCTCGGCCGGGTCGTAGTCTCGCGCGCCGGCGAGCATCACGCGCTCGGCGACGACCGTGCCGGGCTCGAGGCCGAGCGGCGCGGGGACGTCGCCGAGGACAGCTCTGAGGGCCATGCCGCTGAATGCGCCCGATGACGAGGAGTCCGGAGTGTGCAGATCGGGGTGGGCGTCGAACCAGATCACTGCGAGGTTCGCGTGGCGGCCGGCGGCGCGCTCGACCGAGGGGACCGCGATGCCGCAGTCGCCGCCGATCACGACCACCGTGTCGCCGTGATCGTGCTCGGCGAGGGCCTGCTCCGTCAGCGCGCGCACGCGCGCCAGAGCGCTGAACCGATGGATGCCGGTCTCCACGGATTCACCCGCTTCGTACGGGATCTCCACGATCGTGCACGCGGCGCGCGGCAGATCGCCCGCGATCGCCTGCGCGCCGTCGATCAGCTGCATCGCGCGGGAAGAGGGAGAACCCTGCCACTGGGGGACGATCACGAAGCGGGCCATGATTCATTGTCGCGCGTTGCGCGGGGTTGTGGATCGGGGATGCGACGGCGCGCGCCGCATCCCCGATCGCTCAGCGGGAGGAGTCGTCGGCGGCGAGCTCGGCCGCGAGCCGAGCCGTCGCGTCCGCGGTCTCCTCGTCGTCGTCGGCCGCGGCGCTGATCGCCGCCTGCGGTGCGGCAGCGCCGACCGCGGGTGCCGTGCTGCCGGCCTTCAGAGCGGCGAGGCGCGCCTCGACCTCGGTGAGCTGCCCGATGTCGTCGAGGCTCTCGAACTGCGCGTCGAGCGAGGATGCGGCGAGCTCCTGCTTGCCCTGGGCGAGCGCCTCCTGGCGGCGCACCTTCTCCTCGAAGCGGCCGATGTCGCTCGTCGGGTCGAGGACGTCGATCGCCTTGACGGCGTCGGCGACCTTGTTCTGGGCCTCGGCGGTCTTGGCACGCGCGAGCAGTTCGCTGCGCTTGGCCTTGAGCTGCTCGAGCTTGACCTTCATGCCGTTGAGGCCGTCCTTGAGCTTCTCGACGACCTCGGTCTGGCTCGCGATCGTCGGCTCGGCCGCCTTGGCCTCGTTCTCGGCGCTGATCTGACGCTGGAGCGCGATCTTCGCGAGGTTGTCGAACTTGTCGGCGTCGACCGTGTTGCCGGCCGTCCGCAGCTCGTCGGCCTTGCGGCTCGCGGCGAGGGCCTTCCCGCCCCACTCGGCCGCGGCCTGGACGTCTTCGGCGTGATCGCGCTCGAGGAGACGCAGGTTGCCGATCGTCTCCGCGATGGCCGATTCGGCGTCGGCGATGCTGTTCGTGTAGTCGCGCACGAGCTGGTCGAGCATCTTCTGCGGGTCCTCGGCGTTGTCGAGGAGCGCGTTGATGTTCGCCTTCACGAGCGTGGAGATTCGCCCGAAGATGGACTGCTTGGTGGCCATCTGTTTTCCTTTCCTTCGGTCTGTGTCGAGGGGTCGCCGCGCCCGAGCGGCTAGAAGCGACCGCCTCCGCGGCGACCGCGGGTACCGCCGCCGCCGAAACTTCCTGGGCTGAATCCGCCGCCTGAGCCGCCGAACCCGCCGAATCCTCCGCCGAACCCGCCACCCCGCGAGCCGCCGCTCAGAAGCGAATTGATGATGATGCCGCCGAGCACGGCGCCCATCATGTTCCCGCCACCTCCAGGGGCCGGAGCCCCCGCGGGTGCGAACGCACCCACGTCCTGCTGGGCGAGCGAAAGGGCCTCGGAGGCCAGCTGATTCGCGCGCTGCGCGTGGGCGAGGGCCTCGGCGGCATCGGTCGTCTGCAGCTGCTGGGCCTGTACGAGCTCTGCACCGGCCTGGGCGAGCCGCGTCCGTGCGTCGGCTCCGATCGCGCCCCGTCGCGCGGTCAGGTAGTCCTCTGCGGCCGAGACCTGCGCCTGCGCCTGCAGCAGCTGCTGGGACAGCACCTGACGGTCGCGGTCGGCCTGGGCCGCCGCATCCCGAATGCCCTGCACGACCCCGTCGATGCGGGTGTTGGCGACATCGAGCGCCTGGAGGATCGCGAGCGGATGCTTCTGCGTGCCGGCCATGTCGGAACGGGCCGCGGCCACCGCCTGCTGCACCTCCGCGATCGCGCCGGCGACCCGGCCGTCGGGATCGGGCAGCGCCTGCGCCGTCGCGACATCCGTGTCGAGCTCGGACACGAGCGCCGCGGCGTGGGTCTCGCCCGCGGCGAGGTCGGCGCCGAGCGAGTCGATCGCCTGCTCGAGCAGCTTCGCCTGTCCGACGGCCTCCTCGGCCGCGCGCAGGTGGAGCGCGGCGGCTCCCGCATCCCCGCCGGTGATCGCCGCCTGAGCGGCGGTCAGCTCGGAGCCGGCGAAATCGAGGCGCTGCGTGGCCTGCTCGACGTTGTCGGTGATCGTGGCGAGCGCCTCTGGCGCGTACGACTGCGCGAGGGCTGCGAGGTGCTCCGTCGCGGTGTCGATGGCGGCGGCCGCCGCGTCCCGATCAGCCGACGTGCGTGCCAGGGCGCCTGCCGGGTCCTGCTCCAGCTTGCGCAGCTCGTCGAACGCCTTCGCCTTCTCGTCGAGGCCGTCGTTCGCGTTCTTGCAGAGCTCGAGGATGCGGGTGCTCCAGTCGGCGCGCTCCTGGTCGGTGTCCGGTTCGTCGTCGTCGAGCTGCTGCTTCAGGCCGAACGCCTCGTCGAGCGCGGCCTTGGCCGCCGCGAGGACCGCCTGGAACTCGGTCGTCGCGGCCTCGCCGAACTGCGCCGTCGCGAAGCCGAGCTCCTGCTCGCTCGTGCGGATGGCGTCGTCCGTCGCCACGAGGGCGGCGGACGCGTCCCGCTCGAGCTGCTCCAGATCCACCGGGGCGGCGACCGCCGGAGCCGTCGCGACCGCCCGAGCCTTCCGGCGACGCGCCACGAGGACCCAGATCACCGCTCCGACGGCGAGGATCGCCGCGATCAGCAGCACCACGGTCAGCGTCGTGGACCCGCCGGCGCCGCTCTTCGCGGCGGTGAGGCCGTCGGCCGCGGCATCCACCGCGCCCAGCCAGTCGTCGTTCGCGAGCTTCGGCTGGATGTCCTGCTGTTCGATCTGGGAGAGCTGGCTCGCGCTCACCGGCCCCGCCGAGTCGCCGGACAGATAGAACTGCCGGCTGCCCGTCGCGATCGCGAGGAGGTACTGGTTCGGCCCGAGTCCGTTGTTCTCGGCGACCTGGTTCGCCCATTGCTCGGGGCTGGACGGGTTCGTGAAGGAGTCGACGTAGACGACCCACATGTCGAGGCCGGTGTCGCGCGACAGTTTCTCGAGCCGGGCCTGCGCAGCCTTCTCCTGTGTGGGCGTGAGCACGCCCGAGTCGTCGAGGACGTAGCCGCGCTTGAGCGTGACCGGGTCGGTCGCGGGGGTGAGCGCGGCGGACGCGACGGATGCGGGCCCGAACGCGAGCACGATCGCCGCCACCGCGGCGACCACGGCGACGATCGCAGACGTCACCGGCCCACGTCTCGACGAAACCACCGAGCGCATCGAACCCCCTCCGACGGCGCGGGTCGCCGTCCGTCTTCGGCACTGCTGCGTGGCGCACAGCACCGTTTTCCGAGTCTATTCAGCCGCCCGGACATCAAGGTAGGCGGCGTCTGTGAATCCGCGATGCCGGACGCCGGGACCCGAGAGCGGCTTCGAGGGTGCGGCGCGCCTCGGGCCGGGGAGATCGTGACCGCGATGCCGCGCGCCCGGCAGGGGAGAAGTGGCCCGGGCCGGTACGCTCCCCTCCGGAGGTGGACGTGGACGACCGGTACGGATCCGATGTGCTCGCGCCCGGGTGGAAGAAGGCGCGCGAGCGCCCGCTGCCACGGGTCGAGGCATCCCGCGATCTCGTCGTCGAGGTGATCGAGGACGGCTACTGCGGAGCGGTCGTCGGCGTCTCGGGCGGACTCGTCGAGCTCGAGGACTGGAAGGGCAGACGGCGGATGTTCCCGCTCGGACCGGGCTTCCTCATCGAGGGGCAGGCGGTCGTGCTGACCGTGCCGGCGCCCAAGGCTCCCGCGGGGAAGCAGCGCACCGCATCCGGCTCCTTCGCGGCACCCGACGGCCGCGCCCGGGTCGCGCGCGCCAGCCGCATCCTCGTCGAGGGCAAGCACGACGCCGAGCTCGTCGAGAAGGTGTGGGGCGACGACCTGCGCCACGAGGGCGTCGTCGTCGAGTTCCTGCAGGGCGTCGACCTGCTCGAGGCGGCGCTGCACGATGACCCTCCGAGCGCCGACCGCCGCTACGGCGTGCTCGTCGACCATCTCGTGCCCGGGTCCAAGGAGGCCCGCATCGCGGAGGCTGTCGAGCGGGGCCCGCACGGCGCGCACGTGCGCATCGTCGGGCACCCCTACGTCGACGTGTGGCAGTGCGTCACGCCGCGCGCGCTCGGCATCGCCGCGTGGCCGGTCGTCCCGCGGGGGATCGAGTGGAAGGTCGGCGTGTGCCGCGCCCTCGGCTGGCCGGCCGACGATCAGGCCGATCTCGCCCGCGCGTGGCAGCGGATCCTCGCCCGCGTGACGACGTACCGCGACCTCGAGCCCACGCTCCTCGGCCGCGTCGAGGAGCTCATCGACTTCGTCAGTGCTGACTGAGGACGAGGGCCGATTAGCCTTGAGGGATGCCTGAAACCTCCGCCGACAAGCCGACGTATCGCGAACATCCGGTGTCGTTCGTGCGGCGCAGCGGCCGCATGTCGGAGGCTCAGGAGCGCGCCTGGACGGAGCTCGGTCCGCGCTACATGCTCGCGTTCGAGCGGGATGTCGCAGGCACGAGCGTCGCCGCGGGCAGCGCTGTCGAGGTCGCCGAGGTGTACGGACGCGAAGCGCCCCTCGTCGTGGAGATCGGCTCCGGCCAGGGGCACGCGATCGTGCACGCCGCATCCACCCGCCCCGAGGTCGATTTCCTCGCGGTGGAGGTGTTCCGGGCGGGCCTCGCCCGCACGATGCTCGACGCCGACCGCGCCGGCATCCGGAACCTGCGCCTCGCCGAGGCGAACGCGCCGGAGGTCCTGCAGAATCTGCTGCCCGCGGCATCCGTCGACGAACTCTGGATCTTCTTCCCCGACCCGTGGCACAAGGCCAAGCACAACAAGCGGCGGCTGATCACGCTTCCGTTCGCGGAGATCGTCCGCGCCGCGCTCAAGCCGGGCGGGACCCTGCGGCTCGCGACCGACTGGGAGGACTACGCGCTCCAGATGCGCGAGGTGATGGATGCTGCGCCCGGCTTCGCGCGGGCGTTCGACGGCGAGTGGGGCGCGCGCTTCGAGGGCCGCGTCGTCACGGCGTTCGAGCGCAAGGGCGCGGCGAAGGGCCGCGACATCCGCGATCTCGCCTACGTCACGGTCTGACCCGCGCGACCCGCTGCCCAGAGGGTGCACAGCCTGCTCGGGTAGCGTGGGGTCCGGATCCCGAACCGGATCCCCGGACGACGGATCAGTACCCGGTGTGCGACAAGACTGGCCATGGAGTCAGCCATGTCGTGGGTCGTTCTCATCGTGTCCGGCGTGCTCGAGGCGGTCTGGGCGACCGCGCTCGGCAAGTCAGAAGGCTTCACGAAGCTCTGGCCGACCGTCGTCTTCGGCGTGGGCCTGCTCGCCTCGATGGGCGGTCTCGCGTGGGCGATGCGCGACATCCCCACCGGCACCGCGTACGCCGTGTGGGTCGGGATCGGGGCCGCGCTCACCGTCGCCTACGCGATGATCACGGGCGCCGAACCCTTCTCGATCGTCCGGATGCTCCTCATCCTCGGTCTCGTCGGCTGCGTCGTCGGACTGAAGCTGGTCGGCGAGCACTGACCGCGGCGGCTGGCGCCTGCGCGGATACAGGCGCGCGTTCGTGTGGAGGTAGCGGGCCGCACCGTCCTCGATGTCGAACAGCGCGACGGTCTGCGGGTCCTCCGACTCGTCAGCGCCCGGCATCAGGAACTGCGTGTCGCTGATGGGGAGGAGGTCGTACGTGATCCGATCGGGCAGTCCGAGGATCGCGGCGTGGAACGGATCGACGTCGTGTCCGAGCCGCAGTCGCCCGTCCTCGATGACGACCTCGAAGCTCGTGCCCGGGCGCTCGTAGACCCCGACATAGCGCGCGGCGTCGATGCGCACACGCGGATCGGGGGCGGGCAAGGGCGGGATCCGGACGGTGCCGATCTCGGCGAGGATCACGTCGAACACCTGCTTGTAGAGGCTCTCGCGCGGACCGCCGTTCGTCAGCAGCACGAGGGCGAGGTCGTCGTCGGGCAGGATGCGCAGGCGCGCGTTCTGCCCGATCGTGCTGCCGTCGTGCCCGTACACCGTCTGGCCCTTCCAGTCGCTGACGACGAGGCCGAGCGCCCACTCCGAACCGAGCGTGTAGGGATCGGGGATCGGGACGCGGGACGTCATCATCTCGTCCAGCGCGGCGGCCGAGAGGATGCGGCGCCCGTTCGCCGCGACCCCGTCGTGCAGGAACACGTGGGCGAAGTCGAGAACCTCCCGTGCGGTGGAACTGATCCCGCCGCCCGCGCCGAACGCGCGGGGTAGGTGATCCACCGGGGTCGGGATCGGATCCGCGCCGTGCGCAGGAACGAGGTGACCGCGCGCCGCGCGATCGGGATCGATCTCCTCGTGCCACGCCGATGTGCCCGCGAGCCCCAGCGGTCCGAACAGCCGGTCCGCCATCGCGCGGTGCCAGGGCTTGTCGTCGCTCACCTCGATGATGCGGGCGAGGATCGCGTAGCCGAGCGCCGCGCTATATCCGTGGGTGAAGCCGAGCGGGCTCACCTGCGGAGCGTCGGCGATGCCGTCCACCATCCGCGCGTAGACGTCCTCGCCTTCGCCCGGGTCTCCGTAGGCTTCCTCGATGCCGCTCGTGTGGTGGAGGAGGTGGCGCGTGGTCACCCGCGCGCTCACCTCGGGGTCGGCGACGGCGAAGCGGGGGAGGTATCGACGGACCGGTTCATCGAGTTCGACCGTCCCTGTGTCCACGAGCTGCATGAGAGCCGTCGCCGTCCAGGCCTTCGTCATCGACCCGCACTGGAAGAGCGTGTCGGCCCGCACCGGCTCGCCCGTCGTGACGTCCTTCACGCCGTAGGCGTACTCCGTCGTCTCGCCGCGGTGCCGCACGCCGATCACGGCGCCCGGCGTGCGGTACTCCGCGAAGATCTCATCGAACCGCGGCCCGAGCCGAGCGAGATCGATCATCGTGCGGTCCGGGGGAGCCCGACCGCGTTGGCGGCGTCGGCCTCGAAGCACTCCGTGATCGCGGCGCCGTGGGCGTGCTCGTCGAGCAACGTCTGGACCGCCTCGAGCGAGTCGTGGCTGATCACGTTCACGGCCCGGGTGCCGCCGGTGTCGGCGACCGCCGCGCGCCACGCCGCGCCCCGCGGCAGACGGCCGTGCGCCTTCTTCATGCCGTCCCAGAACCGGTCCGAGTCGGTCACGGTCGATATGGCCAGGATGTGCATCACGTGCCTCCTTGTGTTTCTGATCGTCGAAACGCTACGTTGCGTTTTGCGCATCGTCAACGCAACAGCATGGATATCGAACGGATCGTTGCGTAGGATGCATCTGAACGCAACTCACCATGTTGCGATCGTGCGGGCTCGGAGGATCGCATGGCCGGAGGCCGTCTCTCGATCGACGACCGGCGGTCGATCGCCGCAGGAATGGCCGAAGGGCTCTCATACGCAGAGATCGGGCGCCGGATCGGGCGGCCCACCTCGACCGTCAGCCGCGAGGTCGCGCGGAACGGGCATCGCTCGTATGCGCCCCAGCGGGCCCAGGATGCGGCCCGGCATCCGTCCCGTCGGCACGACGACGCCGACATCCCTGCCGCTCCCGCCGACCTTCGCCGTGAGTACGTCGACGAGCTGGCCGCGTACCTCGCGGCGACGGGCATGTCGAAGACGTCGGCCCGTGTGTTCGCCGACCTGATGACCGCCGACAGCGGCCTCACGGCCGCGGATCTCGTGCGAGGGCTCCGGGTGAGCCCGGCGTCCGTCTCGAAGACGATCCGCGCGCTCGAGGACATGGATCTCGTGGAGCGTCGTTCGGAGCCGGGAAGCCGGCGCGAGCGCTACTCGGTCGCAGACGACGTGTGGACGCGCGCCGTCCGCGCCGACTCCAGCGGGCACGCCGGCGTCGCCGATGTCGCCGAGCGAGGCATCGCCGTCTTCGGTGCGGAGACGGTGGCGGGGATGCGCCTCGCCAGGATGGGGCGGTTCTTCGGCGATCTCAGCGAGCAGATGCAAGGCGCGAAGGTCGGCGATCCCGGTATGGACGACGCCGGCGTGCTCGTCGCCGCCCTCGGGTGCGCGCGACGTCCGATGGCGCCGGCTGAGTTGGCGAGCGCGCTCGGATGGGCGCAGGATCGCATCGACGCCGCCCTCGACCTGCTGAAGCGGAGGCCGCTCCTGGCCGATCCGTTCCTGCTCCACCAGACCGAGGCGGGTTATGAGCTCGGGCCGCGACCCGACCGGTTGTCTCGCGAGCAGCGCGACGCGCTCGCCGGGATCCGGCCCGACTACGCGTAGGAGCCGAGTGCGGCAGTGGGTTCCGCGCCCGCGGCTTCGAGGACGGCCGTCATCCCGGCGACCGCGGCCAGGTAAGGCTCTTCTGAGCCGGTGAGCACCGAGCGGGCGTTCGACAGTTCGTACAGCGCGAGAAGAGTGAAGGTCAGGGTGTGCGCATCCCCGGTGAGCTCGCCGCTGTCGACCGCGTAGGCGACCTGTGCTTCGAGGTATCCCTCCCAGCTCGCGATGTGGTCGCGGATCGCGTCGCGCACGGGGCCGGGCTTCGAGCCCATGTCGGCTGCGCACGCCTGGAAGAAGCAGCCGCCCGAGAAGACGCGCGTCCGCGAGTACGCGAGGAGTGCGGTGAGCAGTGCGACGACCCGGTCGAGTCCGCGGGGGAGTGCGCGCGCAGGGTCGACCACCTGGCGGCGGAAGATATCGGCGGCCGCATCCACGGTCGCGAGCTGAAGTGCCTCTTTCGTCCCGAAGAGGGTGGCGATGCTGCTCTTGCTGCGCCCCGTCGACTCGGCGAGCAGGCCGATCGTGACCCCGTCGAGGCCGACGGTCGTGGCGAGGTCGGTCGACTCGGCGAGGATCCGCTCGCGGGATGCGGCGCCCCGCGCGCGCCGTCCGTCCGTCTCGATCGTGCTCACGGAGTTAACTATACGCACGTTCGTATGTATAGTGCAGTCATGCCTTCGAGATTCTTGGATGTCGCGTCCCGCTCGATGCCCCGACTCACCGCCCGCGCCGCCGCGGGGCTGATGCTTCTGCCCGGACGGCTGATGCGCGTCCGGCCGACGCAACGATCGGTCATGGACGCCGCGCAGCGCTCGACGCTCGTCGTCGGACGGCACCGGATGGCCGTCTACCGGTGGGGGACAGGGGAGCGCCGCATCCTGCTCGTGCACGGCTGGAACGGCCGCTCGGCCCAGTTCGCGGACCTCATTGCCCGGCTGTCGGGCGCGGCGACCGTCGTCGCGTTCGATGCGCCCGGGCACGGCGAGACGCGCGGTGTGACGGCCGACATCGGGATGTGGATCGAGGCGATCCGCGCGCTCGACGCAGCGTACGGATTCGACGTCATCGTCGGGCACTCGTTCGGCGGTCTCGCGGCGCGCCGCGCCCGGGGTGCAGGCCTCGTGCGGGGGAGCGTGGTCTCGATCTCCGCGCCGCCGTCGACCGATGCCGTCATGCAGGCGTATGCCGCCCAGGTCGGACTGCCGGACGGCGTCACGTCCGCGGTGTCGGAACGGCTCGCGCGCCGGCTCGGTCCCGTCATGGCAGCCATCGCGATGAGCCCGGATGCGGGCGCCGCGGCCGCGGATGCCGCGATCCTCATCGTCCACGATCGGGACGATCGCATGGTCCCCGCTGCCGCCGCGCCGGCGATCGCGGCGATGTGGCCGGGGCCGTCGCGCATCCTGCTGACCGCGGGACGCGGGCACAACGGCATCCTGGCCGCGCCCGAGGTTCTGGATGCGGTGGCGTCCGTCGCTCTCCCTGCACCTGTGCCGGCGGCGTGAGGGGCGGTCCGCAGGTGATAACCTCGATCGGTACGCCTCCGTAGCTCAGGGGATAGAGCGTTGGTTTCCGGTACCAAAGGTCGCAGGTTCGATTCCTGTCGGGGGCGCAGAGAGAAATCCCAGGTCATGCCTGGGATTTCTTGTTTCCGGATGGCGGCTCAGTAGATGTGCAACTGGGAGAGCAGGCCGTTGGTGTCGTCGACGACCTGCAGCAGATCCTTGTTGTGCTTGATCATCTGGCTGCGCATGTAGACGCGCAGCCACTGCTGACCCATGAATGTCTCGTACCGCTCGAACACGACACCCAGCGGCAACTGGGTGTTCGCGAGGTGCCCGGCCAGATGGAAGGCGCACTCGAAACCGAGTGAGATGGACTGGAAGTACGGCGACCCGATCGCTGAATCGCCCAGGAGGAACACCGGGGTGCGCGCCAGCGGGTGATCCAGACCCGACTCGTGCCATCGGCGGGACGTCGTGTTCCAGGCGTGATAGACGTTGAGCGGGATCCGGACGATCTCCAGGTCGCCGACGACGTTGCCGGGGCTCTGCTGCTTCATCCGGTTGATGAATCCGTCCATGGAGGTGGCGATGAGCGGAAAGTGCTCGCGCAGCCAGGCACCGGTGAACTGGGGCGGCATGGCCTCGAACTCCGCCCGGCTGATGCTCACGATGCCTGTCACGTGCGTGACGTCGCCGTCGTAGCTCGTCCGCTTGACGGACGGGATGAACTTGTAGCCGGTGTTCTCGAGGTTCTTGTAGTACTTGCAGAACTCGTCGCATTCGAACGGCGCGTCGTAGAGGAAGGTGACCATGAGCGCGTGCTCCAGATTGAGCAGCCACGTGTTCGCGCCCCGCGCCCCGGACTGATCGCCGACCGCCAGCCGATCACGAAGGACGGCACGCGTCCCGCCGCAGTCCACGATCACGTCGTCGGGCTCCGCAAGTGCGAGTGCTGCGTCGGCCCCCAGGTCGGCGGTGGCGAATTCGACGTCGCCGGATCCTCGCGAGCGGATCAGCTCTGTGAGACCGCGTTCGATGGTGTTGAGCGGGACGAAGCCTTGCGTCCACTCCTCCACGAGCGCCCGGAGGTCGGAGGCGACGGAGTGCCGGTAGGCGAGTCTCGTCTCCAACTCGACCCGGTCGAAGATGGCTTCGACGTGCTGGCCGTCGATCGTGTCCGCACGGTAGCTTTCGATGGTGTCCGCCAGGAGATACGGGGCGAGCGTGACCATCCGGGTCCGCGTGTACTCCGGGCGTTTCTCGTAGACCCGCACCGGTTGACCGGGGACGGACTGCAGCAGTGCGGCCAGGAACAGGCCGACCGGGCCGCCGCCGATCACATGGACGGTGCCCTGCGCGCGTTCCGAGGTGCCCGCCACAGGATCTCCCTCGCGGTTTGAGGCCTCTCGGATCCCCGAGGCCCGATGGTCAAAGGTACCGCTCACCGGGTCCGTCGGCCAGAGTCGGGGCGCTGCGAGATGCGGGGGTCGAGGACCGCGCGAAGGTCTCCGCGGCAGTCCGTGCTGGCGCACGGCGCCGCCGGTGCGGTCGGTTCGATCGTCACCCAGCTGGCGCGGGAGTCCGGCGCCTACGTCATCGCCACTGGGCGGGCGAAGGACAGGGAGGCTGCCCTCGACTTCGGTGCGAACGACGGACGCCTTCGGTCCCGCGTCGGAACCGTCGCGTCGATAGAGGATGCGGTCACCGCACTAAACCCCGCCGCCCGGCGCTCAGGCAAGACCGTGATCACCGTCGCTCGATAGCGGAGGTCCTGGTCAGCGGATCACGCGATGGATCGACTCGTTCACGTCGGTCCAGAGGTCCTCGATGTTCTCGATGCCCGCCGATAGCCGGCACAGCGTCATGGGGACGCCCGCTGCCTCCTCGGCGGCCCATCTCGTGCGGCGCTCGATGAGCGTCTCGACCCCGCCGAGACTGGTCGCATGCGTGATCAGCGCGAGGCCCGAGAGGATCTCGTCGGTCTGCTCGGGCGTCGCGTCGATCTCGAAGGACAGCATGTTCCCGCACCCGCCGGGCAGCACGCGCAAGGCCTTCTCATGCTGGGGGTCGCCGGGCAGGCCCGGGTAGTTCACGCGAGTGACCCTCGGATGCGCCTCCAGCCGTCGCGCGAGCTCGGCGGCATTGGCCTCCGCCCGCTCCAGGCGGACGTCGAGGGTGCGCAATCCGCGCAGGGCGAGGAACGTCTCGAGTCCTCCCGGGATGGCGCCGTGGTCGTGGCGGTGGGCCGCGAGGAAGTCTGCATGCGCATTCGAGCTGGTGACGGCGACGCCGAGCAGGAGGTCCGAGTGTCCCGCGATGAGCTTGGTCGCCGAGTGCAGGACGATGTCCGCGCCCAGGGCGAGCGGTCGCTGGCGCAGGGGGGTGGCGAAGGTCGCGTCGACGACGGTGAACGCGCCGCGCTCTCGGGCGCCGGCGGCGATCACGGGGATGTCGGCGACGACCATCGTGGGGTTGGCGATCGACTCGATCCACACCATGTCGGCCCCCTCGGCCGCGGCGAGGACGGCGTCGGCGTCGCCCGGGTCCACCGTGCGCACAGTGAGCCGGCCGTGCGCCTGCATGCGGGAGAAGATGTTGGTGACGCCGTAGTAGGCGGCGGTCGGCAGCACGATGATCCCGCCGGTCGGCACGAGGTCCGCGATCGCGGTGGCGGCGGCGAGCCCGGAGGCGAACGCGACGGCACGGCCACCGTCGAGGGCACCCATGGCGGCCTCGAACGCTCCCCAGCCGTCGTTGCCGTCTCGCCCGTACGCCTTCTCGGCGTCGTGGACATAGGTGCTGCTCAGGGCGATCGGCGAATTCATCGGTGCGCCGGGTGTCCGCGCGGGTCTTCCGGCCTGCACGGTGATCGTGTCCGGTCGCCACGCGGGGGCGACGGCGACGGACGGCGGGTACATCGAGTCCTCGGTCTGAGCGGCTCCTCTGCGTGAGAGAGAAATCCCAGGCGATGCCTGGGATTTCTGGTTTCCGAGCTGACTTCGTGGGACGGTTCAGGACCCGCCTGCCGCCGCCTGGCGCATGCTCTTCGCCATCTCCATCATCTCCGGCGACGGCTCGCTGATCGCGAAGATGTTGCCCTCGCTGTCGCTGAACCACGCACCGCGGAGGTCGCCGAGCTGGGCGATCCCGTCCACGGTCTTCAACCCGGGGAAGTCGTAGTCGTGGAAGACGACGCCGTGTGTGCGGAGGGCGGTCGCGTCGCGGTCGAGGTTGTCGGTGACGAGGTTGAACGCCGTGTTCTTCGCTGTGCCGGCGAAGTCGGTGCGGTACACCAGCACGAACATCCCGCCCACCTCGTAGTACAGGTTCCCGCCCTCGTCGTCGGTGTACACGGGGTCCCGGCCGAGGACGTCGTGCCACCAGCGCTTTGCGCGGTCGAGGTCCGATGCGGGGAGGACGGCCGTTGCCATGAGGTTGTCGAACATGATGTTCCTCGGTCCCTTGGGGATGTTCGCTGTCCCGCGCCGACCCAGGGCGAGCGCCCCGGTTATTCGGGCGCGCGAATGAGTTTCCCCAGTTCCGCGAATTTTACCGTGGCGACAACAAAAGTGGAAGAGTCTTCCTGCCTTCACCTGCTCAGCCGAAGAGCGCGTGCACCGCATCCTGGTGTCGTGCGACGGCCGCGCCCACCGTCTCGAGGTAGCGCTGGGTCCCCGCACGCGCCACGGGCTCGGCGAGGTGGTCTCGCAGTCCATGGGTGAGGTTGAGGCGACTGGCGTCGATCCAGGTGGAGAGCTCTCGATCCTGACGCCAGGTCGCCTCCGTCATCCATGACCGGCAATGGACGCCGATGGCGTCGTCGGCATCGGACACATACCGGTTGGGGGCGGTGAGCCGATTCTTGTCGTGCTCCTCACGGCGGGCTTCGACCCAGGCGATCAGCGCGGCGTTGAAGCTCGGCGAATTGTGGCGCACGTTCTGGATGGTGATCCGATCGCCCGTGAAGACCGGGCGGGGCGGGTTCTGGTTCAGGCCGGCCGCCGAGCAGTCGACGTACAGGCTTCCGCGGCGCGAAGGCACCTCGCCGTCGGTCAGCGACAGGAGATCGGCCTCGATCGACGCGATATGGCCGAGCCGGACGACATCGGTGATCGTTCGCAGCGAGTCGACCTCGGGGCGGCTGACCATCGTGCCGACCCACCGGGTCGGCAGCCGCGTCTCGTCGATTCGGAGGAATCGGCCGAGCTCTTCCAGCCGCTCCAGGATGTCGACGGGGCGATCGAGCTCGGCGCACGCCTCGGTCTCGCGCGACAGGCCGTCCATGAGCGTGCCCACGTCATCGAGGGGCTGCATCCCCGCCCGGTCGGTCAGCCACATCTCCCGCGGCCGGACCCACCGGATGTCGTCCGGCTCCACGCCGTGATCGAGGAGCCACAGGCAGGCGTCGAACGATGTCTTGCCGCCGCCCAGGATCGTGACGTGGTCGTGGTCGTCCACGCACCGGGGGAGGTCGTTGACCGGGACGCATCGCACGTCGCCCGCGACGGTGAACGACGGACGGTGAGTGGCCGGAACGGATGCTTCCAGGTAGCGCGCATCGACGACTCTGCGTCGCGGCTGGATGTGGATGACGCGGTCCGTCGCGAGATCGCGAACAGCCTGCGCCCCCGCACCATCCTCTCCGAGGTGGTCGTGCCCACCCAGGAAGGTCACGCGTCCGCTCGCCTCGAGCCGCTCGTGCAGGACGCGATCGAAGTACGCGCAGACCTCGGCGCCGGTCGCCTGCTCGTAGAAGCCGGCGTTTCGACCGGACGTCTGGCGCTGGTCGTCTCCGAGCGGTGTGGAGTTCACGCCGTACAGCGCAGACGACAGATGCAGGCGGACGAAGGGATACGCATCCTGCCAGTGCCCGCCGACCTCGGTGCGGCGGTCGACGAGCGTGATCGCGGCATCCGTCTCGTCCACCAGCGTGTCCGCGAAAGCCAGTCCGGCAGCGCCGGCTCCGACGATCAGATAATCGGTTTCCATCCGACTCGCCCCCGGGCACGATCGTACGCCGTGCCCGGGGTCTGAGTCAGGGCCTCACATGCCTGGGACGGGCTGCGCCTCGTGGACTTCGATGCTGCAGCCTCCGGGCATGTTCAGGTGCGGGTGCGCCTTGGCCAGTTCGAGGGCCGCGTCGGCATTCTCCACGTCGATGATCGTGTAGCCGACGACGTCCTGCGTGCTCGGGGCGACGCCGTCGGTCGTGACGTGCACGCCGCCTGCCAGAGGGGTCCCGAAGTCGACCATTCCGGGGCCGACCTTCTCCGCCCACTGCATCCAGGCGCCCATGACCTGCTGCATCTCCTCGGGGTCCGGGGGTGTGGCGTCGGCGGGGGTCTGCGGGGCGTGGTAGATGAAGACGAACTTGGTCATGATGATTCCTTCCAGTCGGGTCCGATGTGTTCGGTCTCAGGGCGTTCGGTACAGTGCGGCAAGCGTCTCGAGGCAGCCGGCCCACCCGGCGGCATGCATGTCGGCCTCCGCCTGCGCGACGAAATCGGTATGCACGATCGTGACGGTCGTGCTTCCATCCGCATCCGCGAAACGGACCTCGACGCGCGTGTCGTTGTCGGAGCCGTCCCAGCGCCACGTGAACACGAGGCGATGCGGGCGGTCGATATCGAGGTAGGTGCCGCCGACGGCCTGCACCTGCCCCTCGGGGTCCAGCATCTCCAGTCGGTACGTGCCGCCCGGTCGCAGGTCCACCGTGGCGATCGTCGGACCGAATTCCAACGACGGCCGATGCCATGCGCCGAGATGCTGCGGATCGGTCCACAGCTCCCACATGGTCTCGATGTCGAGAGCGAAGCTCCGTTCGACGTTCGCGGTGAACAGGGTGTTGAACACGGATCAGTCCTTCTCTTGAGCGGTCGGGGCAGGTCGTCCGAGCGTGTCGATATAGCTCTGCAGCGAA
This sequence comes from Microbacterium candidum, assembly GCF_030315975.1. Classification (GTDB taxonomy): domain Bacteria; phylum Actinomycetota; class Actinomycetes; order Actinomycetales; family Microbacteriaceae; genus Microbacterium; species Microbacterium candidum. Next base: position 361,157 of record NZ_JASXSZ010000004.1, read on the forward strand.
TCGAGCTGCGCGTTCCAGTAGTCGGTCATGGCGACGATCCAGTCCTTCGCCGCGTCGAGCACCTCGGGACTGGCCTGTGCGCTCGTGATCCGTCCGACCCGCGACCGTGTGATCAGCCGTGCGCGCTCCAGCGACGCGAGGTGTTTGTTGAGTGCCTGCGGCGACATCTCGAGGCGCTCGGCGAGGACGGCCATCGTCGCGGGCCGGTCTCTCGCCACGACCTCGCGCAGCACCGCGCGCCGTGCAGAATGCGCGAGCGCCGCGAAGACGGCGTCCAGCTCGACCTCGCCCAGCGGGGCCGGAGCAGCTCCGTAAACCATGTGGTTTACACTATGCGGTCGATCGCCGGGCGTCAACTGCGAGCGTTCGGGGCGCCGAGCCGGGCGGCTTCGGGCGCGGTGAGGGGACTCACGCCGTGCGCAGCTCCTCCGGCTCCGCGACGACGTCGACGAGGGCGCCGTTGCGCCACACCGTCATCTCCATGCGCCGGCCGATGGCGCCCTCGACCATGACCCGCTGCAGGCCGGTCGGATCGAGGATCCGGATGCCGTCGAGCGAGATGACGATGTCGCCCGGTCGCGCCCCAGCCCGTGCGGCGGGGCTGCCGGCGACGACCGAGACGACCTGCATCCCGGTGTCCGACTCCACCTTCGCGGCGACGGCCGGCTCCAGGCGGACCTTGGCTCCGGCGACGCCGAGCCAGGCTCGGCGCACGCGACCCGTCGTCCGCAGCGAGTCGATGATCGTGCGCGTCGTCGCGTTGATGGGGACGGCGAGGCCCAGCCCCATCCCGGCGACCGCGGTGTTGACCCCGACCATCTTCGCGGCGCCGTTCGCGAGCACCCCGCCGCTGTTGCCGGGGTTGAGGGCCGCATCCGTCTGGATCACCTCGTCGATGACGCGTCCCGATTGGGTCGGGAGGGAGCGGCCGAGCCCCGAGACGATGCCGGCGGTGACGCTGCCGGCGAGCCCGTGCGGATTCCCGAGCGCAACGACGAGCTGGCCGACGCGCAGTTCCGCCGCGTCCCCCAGCCGGACCGGCGGGGGAGTCGGTCCGTCGGCGCGCAACACGGCGAGGTCCGACAGCGGATCGGCGCCGACGACGTGCGCACCCGCGCTCGTCCCGTCCGAGAAGGCCAGGGAGACGGAGAGCGCGCCGGACACGACGTGCGCGCTCGTCAGGAGATGACCGTCGCCGGTGATGACGGACGCGCTGCCCGCGCCGGCGCCCTGCCGCGTGCGCACCTCCACGGATGCCACGGAGGGGAGCACCGCCTCCGTCACGCGCATGACCGTCGCCGAGTACGCGTCGAGCGCGTCCGCATCCGTGTCGCTCACGGAATCAGTCTGCGCCGGCGCGCGAGGGCGGGGGTCGAGTTCGCGCACGGCGGACGTGCCGGATCTTGCGCATGTTTGCGTGATTTCACGCAATTTCTTGCGTAGAGTGTGCGCATGTCGAAACGTCTTGCCGAGGTCGCCAAGAAGGTCGGAGTCAGCGAGGCGACGGTCAGTCGCGTCCTCAACGACAAGCCAGGAGTGTCGGATGCCACGCGCCAGGCGGTGCTGACGGCGCTCGACGTGCTCGGGTACGAGCGTCCGACGAAGCTGCGCGGCGAGCGGTCGCGCCTGGTCGGTCTGGTCCTCCCCGAGCTGCAGAACCCGATCTTCCCCGCGCTCGCGGAGATCATCGGCGGCGGACTGACCCAGAACGGGTACACCCCGCTGCTGTGCACCCAGACCGCGGGAGGCATCACCGAGGCGGACTACGTCGACCTGCTCCTGCAGCAGCAGGTGAGCGGTGTGGTCTTCCTGGGCGGCAACTACAGTCAGGCCGACGCGCAGCACGCGCACTACGAGCGGCTGCGGCAGGTGAACCTCCCGACGGTGCTCGTCAACGCCCGTGTCGACGAGCTCGACTTCGCGACCGTCTCGACGGACGACGCGGCCGCAGCCGACCAGGCCGTCACGCACCTGCTGCAGCTGGGACACCGGCGCATCGGGCTGCTGCTCGGTCCGCTCGATCACATCCCCTCCCGTCGCAAGCTCGCGTCGGCCCGCGCGGTGCTGGAGCGCGCCGGCATCCCGTTCGACGAGGCGCTCGTGGTGCGCGGCCTGTACTCGCTGGAATCCGGCCAGGCCGGGGCATCCCGCCTGTTCGCGAACGGGGCCACCGCGATCGTGTGCGCGAGCGACCCGCTCGCTCTGGGCGCCGTGCGCGCGGCGCGCCGCAGCGGCCGCGCGGTGCCGGGCGACGTGTCGATCGTCGGCTTCGACGACTCGTTCCTCATGAGCTGCACCGAGCCGCCGCTGACGACCGTCCGCCAGCCGATCGAGTCGATGGGGCGCACGGTCATCGAGCTGCTCCTCGCCCAGATCTCCGGGCAGGTGGAGGCCGGCGACGAACTGCTCTTCGAGCCCGAGCTCGTGCTGCGCAGCACGACCGGTCCCGTTGTGCAAATGTCCGCATGAAATCGCAAGTAGTTTGAAATTTACGTAAGTTAGTTACGTTCTTGCATCTGATTGTTCGGATGGTTACTGTGGCGATCACAGAACCCCCGAACCATCAGGAGCACCGTGGACACCGATGTCCTCACCGAGACCGTCGCCGCTCCGGCGGCGGTCCAGCCGTCGGACGCCGACCCGCTGTGGTGGCGCAGCGCCGTCATCTACCAGGTGTACGTGCGCAGCTTCGCCGACGGGAACGGCGACGGCACGGGTGACCTCGCCGGTGTCCGGGCGCATCTCCCGTACTTGAAGCGCCTCGGTGTGGACGCGCTGTGGTTCAACCCGTGGTACCCGAGCCCGCTCGCCGACGGCGGATATGACGTCGTGGACTACCGGGACATCGACCCGCGGTTCGGCACGCTCCCCGAGGCGGAGGCGCTCATCCGCGAGGCCCTTGCGCTCGGCATCCGCACGATCATCGACGTCGTCCCGAACCATGTCAGTGATCGGCACCCGTGGTTCCAGGACGCCCTCGCGGCTGTGCCGGGAAGCTCGGAGAGAGGCAGGTTCTGGTTCCACTCCGGCAAGGGGCCGAACGGAGACGAGCCGCCGACCCGCTGGGTGTCGAACTTCCAGGGCGAGACGTGGACGCGCACGACCGACCCCGACGGAACACCGGGGGAGTGGTACCTCCACCTCTTCACCCCCGAGCAGCCCGACCTCAACTGGAACCACCCGGACGTCCGGCGTGAGCACGAGGACATCTTGAGGTTCTGGTTCGATCGCGGCGTCGCCGGCGTCCGCATCGACTCGGCCGCCCTCCTCATCAAGGATGCGGACCTCCCCGAGGTCGGCGAGAAGCCCGACCACCCCACCGAGGACCGCGACGAACTGCACGACGTCTACCGCTCGTGGCGTGCGACCGCCGACGAGTACCCCGGCACGCGGATCCTCGTGGGCGAGGTGTGGGTGCCCGACATCGTGCGTTTCACGAATTATCTGCGCCCCGACGAGATGCACACCGCCTTCAACTTCGACTTCCTCGCGCGGCCGTGGGGCGCCGCATCCTTCCGCGCCTCCATCGACGCGACGCTCACGGCCCACGCGCCCGTGAACGCACCGAGCACGTGGGTGCTGAGCAACCACGACGTCACGCGGCCCGTCACGCGGTACGGCCGCGAGGACACGACGTTCGCGTTCCTGAAGAAGCGGTTCGGCGTCCCGACCGACCCGGCGCTCGGCCTCCACCGAGCTCGGGCCGCAGCGCTCCTCGTGGCCGCCCTCCCCGGCAGTCTGTACATCTACCAGGGCGACGAGCTCGGCCTCCCCGAGGTAGAGGACCTGCCGCTCGAGCTCATCCAGGACCCGATGCACTTCCGGTCCGGCGGGGTGGATCCGGGGCGGGATGGATGCCGGGTTCCCCTGCCATGGACTGGCGACCGCCCCCCGTTCGGCTTCAGCCCGGACGGCATGACGACGTGGCTCCCGCAGCCCGCGGGGTGGAGCGCCCTCACCGTTCAGAGCGAAGACGCCGACCCGTCCTCGACGCTCAATCTCTACCGCGACGCGATCCGCGGGCGTCGCGCCCTCGTCGACGACGCCGGCGAGGCCTTCGACTGGATCGAGGGGCTGGACCCCGACATCCTCGCGTTCCGGCGCGGCGACTCGTTCGTCTGCGTCGTCAACACGGGCGACGCCCCCGTCGCCCTGCCCGCGCACGATGACGTGCTGCTCTCGAGCTCGCCGCTCGAGGGCGGACTCCTCCCGGGCGACTCGGCCGCATGGCTGAGAACCAGCACACCCACCACCGGATCCGCGCCTCGAGGCGACGCGGATTCCCCCGAGGCATGAGCCTCCCACCGAGGCGCAGGCCTCACACGAAAGGAATGACGATGAAGTCACCAGGCAAGGTCCTGCTCGCCGGTGCCGCCGTTGTGGCGACCGTCGGCGCGCTCGCGGGCTGCTCCGGCAGCGGCGGCAGCGGCGGCGGCGACAGCAAGATCCATCTCGTTGTCGCCCCGGTTCTCCCGGGCGCCACCGCCGACGCGCTGAACGCGCTCGCGGCCCGCGTGAAGGAGTTCGAGAAGGCGAACCCGGACATCTCCGTCAAGGCGATCGAGTACCAGTGGACGGGCTCGACGTTCGCCGCCGAGCTCGCCGGCGGCACGCTCCCGGACGTCTTCAATGTGCCCTTCACCGACTCGAAGACGCTCGCCAACAACGGGCAGCTCGCGGACATCACGACGGACTTCAAGAAGACGTCGACGGCCGCCAAGTGGAACAAGAACGTACTGAACGTCGCCACGGGCGACAACGGCAAGATCTACGGCATCCCGTGGGGTCCGTACGCGATGGCCCTGTCGTACAACCGCGACATCTTCACGAAGGCGGGCCTCGACCCCGACAAGCCGCCGACCACGCTCGCGGAGATCCAGGCGGACGCGAAGACGATCGCCGAGAAGGTCCCGGGGGTCGCCGGCTACATGCAGATGACGAAGGACAACACGGGCGGCTGGAACCTCGCGACGCTCACGCAGTCTCTCGGCGGGCGCCTGGAGACGGTCGGATCCGACGGCAAGGTCACCGTCACCGCCGACAACGCACAGACCAAGCAGGGTCTCGCGTGGCTGAAGTCCATGCGCTGGGGCGACGACTCGATGGGTGCGAACTTCCTGTTCGACTGGTCGGGCATCAACAAGGCGTTCGCGGCCGGCCAGGTCGCCATGTACATGAGCGGATCGGACGTCATCGGCTCGCTCATGCAGGCGAACGGGTTCGACCAGACGAAGTACGGCGTGACCACGTTCCCGGTCGCCTCGGACTCCACCGCCGGCATCCTCTCCGGCGGCAACGTCGACGTCGTGAACGTCAAGGACTCGCCCGAGCAGATCGCGGCGGCCGTGAAGTGGATCGACTTCTACCGCACCCAGCCGACGGCCGACAAGAACGCGGCCGTGAAGAACGCCGAGACGCTGAAGGCCGGAAACCAGGCGGTCAACGCACCCACGCTGCCGGTGTTCGACAAGGCGACGTGGCAGCAGAACCAGGAGTGGATCAAGCCCTACGCCAACATCCCCGCCGACAACCTGAAGCCGTTCAACACGGGCATCTTCGATCAGCAGATCGTGCCGGAGCCACCGGCGCACACGCAGGACCTGTACGGCGCCCTCGACGGGGTGGTGCAGGCGGTGCTGACGGATCAGAACGCGGATGTCGACAGCCTGCTGAAGGCCGTGAACGTCAAGGTCCAGGCGCTCATCGACGCAGACGGCAAGGGCTGATGACGACCACCGCCACTCGCGCCCCGCGCCGCACCCCCCTCACGTGGGTGCGGCGCGGGGGGCTGTCGACGCTCCTGTTCCTCCTGCCGCTGCTCGTCATCTTCGGCGTCTTCTCGTGGACGCCGATCGTCGAGGCGATCGTGATGAGCTTCCAGCACACCAACCTCGTCACCGATCCGGTGTGGGTGGGCTGGGCCAACTTCGAGGCCGTCTTCGCCGATCCGACGTTCTACGTCGCCATCCGCAACACCGCGTACTTCGCGTTCCTGGCGCTCATCTTCGGATACCCGATCCCGCTCATCGCCGCGGTCCTCATGAGCGAGACGCGCAGGATGCGGGGCCTGTTCAGCGTCCTCGCCTACCTCCCGGTCATCATCCCGCCGGTCGTCGCGGTGCTCCTGTGGACCGTCTTCTACGACGCCGGCCCCAACGGCGTCTTCAACACGATCCTCGGCTGGTTCGGCATCCCGCCCCAGCCGTGGATCCAGGATGCGGCGACCGCCATGCCCTCGCTCGTGCTGGAGGCGACGTGGGCGGGCGCGGGCGCGACCGTCATCATCTACCTGGCCGCGCTGCGCGCGGTCGCACCGGAGCTCTACGACGCGGCGGAGGTCGACGGCGCCAACATCTGGCAGAAGATCTGGCACGTGACGCTGCCGCAGCTGCGGGGCATCCTGTTCATCACCCTCATCCTGCAGATCATCGCGACCGCGCAGGTCTTCCTGCAGCCGTTCCTGTTCACGAGCGGCGGGCCCAACAACGCGACCGTCACGATCCTGCTGCTGATCTACCAGTACGCGTTCCAGAACAGCCTCGGCGGCGCGTACGGGAAGGCGACGGCGCTGAGCCTCCTGCTTGCGATCTTCCTGGCGGTGCTGTCGATCGTCTACTTCCGCATCACGCGCAGATGGAGCCAAGAGTGACCACCACGATCCCCGCCGACCTCCCGCTGCAGGAGCCCGTGGCGGCCAAGTCGGTGCGGCGCCGCGCCCGCAGCCCCCGGCCGGCGGAGGACGCGACGGACCGTGGAATCCTCGGGCAGGCCGACCGTCGGCGCACCGGAGTCCGCACCGGCAACGTCGTCATCAACGTCGTCCTGGGTGCCGCGCTCGTCGTGACCGGCCTCCTTCCGCTCCTGTGGCTCGCGAAGTCCGCGATCACTCCCACGCAGGACACCCTGACGATGCCGATGCGGATCTTCCCCAATGGAGTGGCCTGGTCGAACGTCACCCGCGCGTGGAACGACGTCCACATCCAGGACTTCTTCTGGAACACGATCTGGATGGCCGCCGGCGAATGGGCCGTGCAGATGATCGTCGCGACGACCGCGGGGTTCGCGCTCGCGGTGCTGCGACCTCGCTACGGCCGCGTCCTGACCGCGCTGGTGCTCGCGACGCTCTTCGTCCCCGCCGTCGTGCTGCTCGTCCCGCTGTATCTGACCGTGCTGCATCCGCCGCTCATCGGGCACTCGCTCATCAACACGTTCTGGGCGGTGTGGCTGCCCGCGGGGGCGAGCGCGTTCAATGTGCTGCTCGTCATGCGGTTCTTCGAGAGCATCCCGCGCGAGATCTTCGAGGCGGCCCGCACGGATGGCGCGGGCAACTTCCGCCTCTTCTGGTCGGTCGTGCTGCCGATGTCGAAGCCGATCCTCGGGGTCGTGTCGATCTTCGCGATCAACGCGGCGTGGGCGGACTTCCTGTGGCCGAACCTGGTGCTCATGGACATCGGCATCCAGCCCCTGTCCGTGCGCCTCCCGCAGATCCAGTCCTCGACCGACCTCGGCGTCTACCTCGCGTCGCTGACGATCGCGAGCCTCATCCCCGTCGCGATCTTCCTCGTGTTCCAGCGCACGTTCCTGTCCGGTGCGGGGCTCGGCGGCGCGGTCAAGGGGTAGGCGTGCCGGCTGAAGGCGTGGTGCGCGTGCGGCGCGCCGCCTGATGCCGCCGCGCGGGCAGTCGGACGACGAATTCGTGCGACTCGGACTGCACCTCGGCGAGATCGAGGACGGCGGCGATCACGGATGCGTCGAAGCCGGTCCATCGTTGCGCGCGAGATGCCCGGTACTCGCCCCAGGAGCGGACGCGGAACTCCTCCCGGTACTGGTCGCCGCGCTCGCCGGAGCGCTCCAGCGCCCATTCGGTCGCCCCCGTTCGGCGACGGCTGTCGCGGAGGGCGACCACGGCGGACAGGAACGCGTCGGTGTTCGCAGGCGTCACCCGATACACGATCGAGACGACGACGGGCCCGTCGGTCGGGTCCGGCTCGAAGATCAGCTGGGGCTCCGGGGAGCAGTACGGCACGATCGTGCGATCGAGCCGGTTCGTGTCGGGATGCAGCGGCAGCACGATGACGCTGAGTCCCGTGAGGACGAGGAGTCCGGCGGCGATCTCGAGCGTCGTCGTGACCCCGACCGCGGCGCTGACCGCGCCCCACAGGAAGGCGCCGACGCCCTGCCCTCCCAGCATGACGATCAGGTAGACCGAGATCGCGCGGGCCCGGACCCAGGGGGCAGCGCTCAGCTGCATCGCCGCATTGAGGGTTGTGAGCGTCCCGGTCCAGGCGATGCCTGCCGCGAGCAGCACCGGGAGCACGACCGGCAGCGGCCACCACGCCACGCAGACGGTACCGAGCGCGAACAGCACCGCGGACGATCCCAGCACGATCGAGGGGGAGAGGCGCTTGACCGCGATCGGCATGAGAACGGCCCCGATGATCGACCCCACGCCGAGCATCGCGAGCAGCAGGCCGTATCCGGTGGCGCCGAGTCCCATCTCGCCCTCGGCTGCGGACGGGAGCAGGGCCCACAGTGCGCTGGCGGGAATCGCGAACAGCAGGGCCCGAAGCAGCAGACGCCGCACGACGGGGCCCGCGACGAGATAACGGACGCCGGCGGCCATCGCCTGGCCGAGCGGCTCCCGCCATCCGCTCTTCTCCTGCCGCGGCTGATGCCACAGCACCAGAGCAAGCACGACGCCGAGGAACGAGACCGCGTTCAGCGCGAAGACGAGGGTCGGCCCGGTCAGGGCGACCAGCATCCCCGCGATCGCGGGTCCGACCGCGCGCGCCGCATTGACGGTGATGCTGCCGAGCGACGCGGCGGCCGGGATCTCCTCGCGCGGGACGAGGTCGGGCTGGATGGCCTGCCACGCCGGCATCGTCAGCGCAGCCGAGCTCCCGAGGAGGAACGTCATGATCAGCAGGGACGGGGCGGCGAGGATGCCGGTCCACGACAGCGCGGTGAGGGTCACAGCGAGGACGGCCGACACGATGTTCATCGCGAGCAGCCATCTCCGGCGGTCGAGGCGGTCGGCCAGAACGCCCGCGAAGAGCGACAGGAACAGCACCGGCAGGAGACTCGCGGCCTGGACCCACGCAACGACAGCCGAACCCGCCCCGGATTGCACGAGGAACCACTGGGCGGCGACGGTCTGCATCCACCCGCCCAGGTTCGATCCCGTCTGCGCCAGCCACAGCGACCGGAACACCGGTCGCCGCAGCGGAGCCCACGCCGAACCGACCGCACTCTCCGACACGTGGCCATTGTGGCGGATCCTCCGAGGCTCCTGGCAGGCCTCATTGGTGACTGACAGATTCGCGCCGACCTCGGAGACCGGGTGTCCGCGCTGAGCAGGCAAGCACCCGGGGGTGACGGAGGAGCGGGAGCTCCGTCAGCCGTCCCGTGCGACCGAAGCGGCGAGCGACTTCAGCAGCACGGCGAGCTTGTCGAGCACGCCCGACGCTGCCGCAAGACGGTAGGAGCCCGCGAGTTCATGCGGGTCGTGGTAGCCGACGCGCGTACGGACGCCGTCTTCCCACACGAGCATCCGCAGAGGGAGGTCCAGGCCGGCGGCCGCGTCATACTGCATGAGGGCCGTGCCCACGGCTGGGCTGCCGAAGATCAGGACGACTTCGTCGGCGAGCTCCAGGCCCGCCTCACGGGCGCCGGCCGCATGGTCGATGGTCGCGAAGATCCGGATGCCGCGGGCATCCAGCTCGCGGGTCAGCCGCTGGACGACCTCGTCGACCGTCCCCGCGGCATCCGTGGTGATCATCATGATGATGCGATCCAGGGCCGGGTGAAGCCGAGCACGCGCTCTCCGTCGAGGTCGGCGAGGGAGACGCCGACGAACGCGGTGGCGCCGTCCGAGGTCTGCCATCGGAACCGGCTCTCGGATGACAAGGCGGCATCCGCGATCGCGACGGCGGCGGCCTGCGGCGTCTGTGCGTTTGCGAAGGCTCCGGCCGTCCGTGCGGCGTACGCGTTCAGAAGCTCGTCGTACGGGCCGGGCTCCGTCGGTCGGACGACGTTGGCGACGAACTCGCTCGACACCGCTGCAGGCTCGACCACGCGCACGTGCACGCCGAATCGCTCGGCGACGACCGCGAGCGACTGCATGAACCCCTCGACGGCGAACTTCGCCCCGCAGTAGGCATCAGCGAACGGCTGGCCGACGGTCCCGCCGACGCTCGTCACGGTCAGGATGCTGCCGCGCCCGCGTTCGCGCATGCCCGGCAGCACGAGCTTCGCGAGGTTCACCGGGGCGAGGTAGTTGATGTCGAGCTGCGCCTGGATCTGCGCCATCGTCAGCTGCTCCGCCGTGGACACCGACCCCTGACCTGCATTGTTGACCAGGATGTCGACGGGTCCGACCTGGTCGACGAGACCCGCCGCGGCGGCATGATCCGTGACGTCGAGGGCGTGCACCTCGACTTCCACTCCGCGCTCGGCGGCCGCCTGCGTCAGGCGTTCCGACCGCGTCGTGTCGCGCATCGTCGCGACTACTCTCAGCCCTCGGGCCGCGAGCTCCACAGCGGTGTGCATCCCCATACCGGACGAGGTTCCGGTGACCAGCGCGACGTCTGTCATGCGCCCACGTTAGTGCTGTCCTGGGCGCGGCACACCGGGCGTAACGTGAGGGCGGATGCGGATCGACGGCGTCGAGAATGGGGTCATCATGTTCGGCAGGAAGCACCATGAGGAGAAGGTCGACGCCGAGGCGGAGGCCCTCGCCGAAGCGCAGGCCTCGCAAGCGGTCGAGGACTCCGAGACCGACGATTCGTCGGTGGACCCGGACCACCTGCTCGAGGCCGAAGAGGAACCGTGACGAGGAGACGGGCGCACCGATGACCAGGACCTACATCCGTGACTTCCACGGAGATGACCTCGATCAGATCGTGCGCCTGTGGGGCCAGGTCGCGCAGGACAGCGCGTGGCCCATCTACTCGCTCGCCGAGGTGATCGCCTCCTGCCAGGAGGACTACGCCGTCGTCGCCGTGCAGGGCGACCTCCTCGTCGGCGCGGCGGTCGGCCGCGCGGCGCATGCGCAGGGGTGGATCGTCTTCTTCGGCGTCGCCGACGCGGCCTCGCCCGCGGACGTCAGCGCGGGGCTCCTCCACGAACTCGAACGCCGGATGGCGCCGCTCGGACTCGCGAAGCTGTCGGTGCTGATCCCCGAGGCCGAAGGTCTCGAGGCGTTCACGGCGAACTCGTTCGAGGTCCATCGGTCCGTGCGGTACCTCGAGCGTGCGATGCCGGCGCAGCGGCGGGAGATCGACGCACTGAAGGAGCTCGGCGGCCGCATCCTGCCGCGGCACCTGTGGGAGCGGGTCGCTGGGATGGCGCACGAGAAGGCGCTCCTCGAGGAGCGCCTCGTCACGCCGCTCGCCCATCCCGAGCTCGCCGAGCGGTTCGGCGTCGTGCCGCCGCGCGCGGTGATGCTGTTCGGCCCGCCCGGCACGGGGAAGACCACGTTCGCGCGAGCGGTCGCATCCCGCCTGGGCTGGCCGTTCGTCGAGCTCTTCCCTTCGCGCCTCGCCGACGGGGGAGCGGGGCTCGCGGGCGCGCTGCGCGCGTCGTTCGAGAAGATCGACGAGCTCGAGCACGCCGTCGTGTTCATCGACGAGGTGGAGGAGATCGCATCCCGGCGCGGGGGCATCCCCCCGTCGCCGATGCAGGGGGTCACCAACGAGCTGCTGAAACTCGTGGCGGACTTCCGCGACCGCGAGGGGCGGCTCCTCATCTGCGCCACGAACTTCGTCAGGGCGTTGGATGCGGCGTTCCTCCGCCACGGCCGCTTCGACTACGTGATCCCGATCGGGCTCCCCGACACGGATGCCCGACGCGCGATCTGGGGGCGCTACATCCCGCCCGAATCGGCGACCGGCATCGACGTCGACAGGCTCGTCGCCGACAGCGAGGGGCTGACCCCCGCCGACATCGAGTATGCGGCGCGGCGCGCTTCTCAGGAGGCTCTGGCCCGAGCCCTTCGTCCGGGCGAGGAGGAATCCGCCCTCACGACAGCGGACTACGAACGGGCGCTCGGCAGCACGAGGGCGACGGTGTCGCCCGAGGAGATCGACGAGTTCCGCGCCGACATCGAGACCATCGCACGCCTCTGACGGGTCAGCCGGCCAGGAGCCCGCCGATGATGGCGTCCACGGTGCGTTCGGCGGCGGCTCGCACGGCGGTGGAGGGCGTGCCGCGGAGCGGGCCGCGGAGGGCGAGCAGCGCGAAGCCGTGCACCGCCGACCAGCACGGCCACTCCGCTCCGGCGCGTGCGGACGCGGCCAGCGCACCGTCGGCGACCAGCCCGTCGAGGGCCTCCACGAGCGAGGCGAGCGGAGCTGGAAGCTCGCCGTCGCCTCGCACGGGGATCTCGGAGAACGCGACGTCGAACCATCCCGGCTCGGCCAGCGCGAAGCCGATATAGCCGAGGCCCACGGCGCGCAGGCGGTCACGCGCCGGGGGGAGTGCCGCATCCGTACGCTCCGCCACCATGCGTTCGGCCATGTGCTCTTGGATACGGGTCGCGACGGCGACGAGGAGCGACTCGCGATCCGCGAAGTGCCGGTAGGTCGCACTGGGTGAGACGCCCGCGACTCGGGCGACATCGCGCAGCACGAGCGCGGACGCGCCGCCGGCGCGGGTGAGTGCAAGCCCGGCGTCGATGAGCGCCTCGCGCAGGTTGCCGTGGTGATAGGTCGCCCGGGCGACGGCCGGCTGCGGCATCCAGAGCCCCCTGTTGCGTGTCGGAGCCGATGTGTACGCTGTTCACATTACCGCGGATCGAAGGAGAAGATGATGACCACCGCACTCCCGCCCGTCGTCGATCGCGACTCGTGGAAGCAGCAGCTCGATGAGCTTCGCGTGCGTGAGAAGGCCGCGACGCGCGAGCTCGACGCGATCGCCGCACAGCGCCGACGGCTGCCGATGGTGAAGATGCCGGAATACGTCCTCATGAGCAAGGACGGTCCGGTCAGCCTCGTCGACCTGTTCGACGGGAAGTCGCAGCTCATCACCTATCACCACATGTGGCACGACGGCGCCGAGTGGCAGTGCCAGGGGTGCACCGGCTCCACGGCGCTGTACACGCGGCTCGAATTCCTCGAGCCGTACGACGCGCGCTTCGTGATCGTGACGCAGGGGGAGATCGGCGCCGCGCTCGCCTACAAGGAGAAGGTCGGCAACCGCATGGAGTGGTACTCCACCGCGGGCAGCGACTTCGGGGCCGATGTGGATGCGCCGAAGGACGGCGGATTCGCGTACAACGTGTTCCTCCGCGACGGCGACGACGTCTATCGCACATGGCACACGACCGGCCGCGGGGCGGAGCAGCTGCAGTTCTCGTTCGGTCTCATGGACATCCTTCCGTGGGGCCGTCAAGAGGCCTGGCAGGACGTCCCGGAGGGCTGGCCGCAGGACGACGCATACAGCCGCTGGCCGTCGTCGAAGACCATCGCGGAACGCTACGGCGCGAAATAGCCTGGAGGGCATGGAGCACCGGATCTTCACCACGACCGTCGCGTCGGTCTATCCGCTGTATGTCGCGAAGCTCGAGCGCAAGGGCCGCACGCAGGCAGAGCTCGACGAGGCGATCGAGTGGCTGACCGGCTTCGACGAGCCGGCGCTGCGGCGCGAGCTCGACGAGGAGTCGACGTTCGAGGAGTTCTTCGCGGATGCCTCCCTCAACCCGAACGCCTCGCTCATCACGGGTGTCGTGTGCGGCGTGAAGGTGCAGGAGATCGAGGATCCGCTCATGCAGAAGATCCGCTACCTCGACAAGCTCGTCGACGAGCTCGCCAAGGGCAAGGCGATGGAGAAGGTGCTGCGCAGACCCCTTCCCGAGAAGGCCTGAACGATATATCGTTATATATCGCTGGGCCTCACGGGAGGCTCGCCCGAGGAGGTCCTCATGAACGGTTCCTTCGACTCCGGCTTCGGCCGTGGGTTCGGCTCCAACTTCGGCTCCGGATCGGGCGGACCGGGCGGTCCGAACCCGTGGGAGTTCCTCGACCAGCTGCGCTCGATGTTCGAGCAGCGCACGTCGACGCCCCGCATGGCTCGCGGTGACGTGCGCACGGCGGTGCTCTCGCTGCTCGCCGAGCAGCCCATGCACGGGTACCAGATCATCTCCGAGATCGAGCAGCGCAGCGGCGGATCGTGGAAGCCGAGCGCGGGCTCCGTCTACCCGACGCTCCAGCTCCTCGCCGACGAGGGGCTCATCGAGGCCACCGAAGCGGACGGGCGCAAGACGTACGCGCTGACGGATGCCGGGCGGGATGCGGCCGAAGAGGCCGCGGGCCGCGCAGCCCCGTGGGAAGCGCAGCGGTCGTCCGGAATGGGCGCGCTGCCGAAGGCCGGCATCGAGCTCGCGCAGGCCGCCGCCCAGGTCGGGCGCACCGGTTCGCCCGAGCAGGTGGCGGAGGCCGTGGCGGTCCTGGAAGAGGCCCGCCGCAGGCTCTACAGCATCCTCGCGCAGGGGTGACCGGGGGCGCGCGCTATCGGCGCATCCTGCGGTTCGCGGCCCGCTACATCGTGGAGATGTGGTGGTACGAGCTCGTGCTGCCGCGGATCGGGTTCGCGGAGCATGCGAAGAAGACCCGCACGGCCCGGCTGACGCGCATCGCGCAGCGCTTCCACGTGCTGGCGGTCGCGCTCGGCGGGCTCATGATCAAGGTGGGGCAGTTCCTGTCGTCGCGCCTCGACGTGCTGCCGCCCGCGATCACCGACGAGCTCGCCGGGCTCCAGGACGAGGTCCCGGCCGTCCCGTTCGCCGAGATCCGCGCGCTCGCGGAGGCCGAGCTCGGCGTGCCGCTCGTGGACATCTTCGCCTATTTCGACGAGGAGGCGGTCGCGGCCGCATCCCTCGGTCAGGCGCACCGCGCGCGCCTGATGACGCTGGATGCGGGCTTCGACGAGGTGATCGTCAAGGTGCAGCGTCCGGGCATCTCGGACATCGTCGAGATCGACCTGTCCGCGCTGCGCCGCGTGGCGGGATGGCTCAGCCGCGTGCGCGTCGTCGCCGACCATGTCGATCTGCCCTCGCTCGTCGAGGAGTTCGCCGCCACGAGCCTCGACGAGATCGACTATCTGAAGGAGGCGGCCAACGCGGAGTGCTTCGCGGACGACTTCGCCGGAGACGCCCGCGTGGGCGTGCCGCAGATCGCGTGGGAGCGCACGACACGCCGCGTCCTGACGCTGTCGGACGTGACCGCGATCAAGATCAGCGACGTCGGGGCGCTGAAGGCTGCGGGGGTGGACCCGAAAGCGGTCGCGCAGACCTTCGCGCAGGTGATGTTCGAGCAGCTGTTCGACAACGGCTTCTTCCACGCCGATCCGCATCCGGGCAACATCTTCGTGATGCCGCTCACGGACGGCGGGTTCCGGCTCGACTTCATCGACTTCGGGATGATGGGGGCCGTTCCCGACGACCTGCGCACGGGCCTGCGGCGACTCCTCGTCGCGATCGCGTCGCGCGACGGGCGCGGTCTCGTGGACAGCATCCGGGAGGTCGGCGTCCTCCTGCCGTCCGCCGACACCACCGAGCTCGAACGCGCCGTGACGGAGCTCTTCTCGCGCTTCGGCGGGATGGGCTTCGCGCAGTTGCGGGAGGTCGACGAGCGCGAGTTCCGCGACTTCGGGCGCGAGTTCGGCGAAGTGGTGCGGGCGCTGCCGTTCCAGCTGCCGGAGAACTTCCTCCTCGTCATCCGTGCGATGTCGCTGACCTCGGGCGTGTGCAGCACGCTCGACCCCGACTTCAACATCTGGGATGCGGTCGAGCCCTTCGCCTCGCGACTCCTCGCGACGGAGGGGAGCCGTGCGATCGGTGACCTCGTCGGCGAAGCCGGGATGCTGGTGCGCCTGCCCAAGCGCCTCGACGGCGCGATCTCGCGGCTCGAGGAGGGACGGGTCTCCGTCTCGGTGCCCGCGGTCGACAAGCGCCTCGCGCGGCTCGAACGGATGGGGCGCCGCATCCTCTGGGCCGTCGTCTTCGCGGGTCTCCTCGTCGCCGGGGCCGTGCTGCTCCCGTCGACTTTCGGGATCGTCCTCATGTCCGTGTCGGTGATCCCGCTCGTGCTCGCCCTCTTCGGCGGCGGAAGGCGGTAGCGTCCCGAGGTATCGACTTGCGGCGAATGGCGGGAATCGCCGAGTCGATACCCGCCATTCGCCGCAAGTCGGCGTCAAAGGGGCGAGGCGAGCGCGTCCTCCGCAAGCCACGTAGGATGCTTCGGTGCCCCGCGTCGTCTCCGCCGAAATCGATCTCGAGACGGCCGCATCCGTCGACCTGATCTTCCAGATCGCGACCCGCGCGGATGTGCCTCTCGAAAGCGAATCCCTGACCTTCAGCCAGGACATCGAGCCCGTCGAACTCGTCGCCGCCGACGGCACCCGGTTCCACCGCATCCGGAGCTTGGAAGGCCCTCTCGAAGTCCGCTACCGGGCTGTCGTCGAGACGCAGGACGCCCCGACCCGGACGCCCGAGCTCGAGCTCATCCCGTATCTCCGCCCGAGCCGATACAGCGAGTCCGACATCCTGTTCCCGCAGGCGCGCCGCGAGTTCCGCGGCCTGTCCGGCGCCGAGCTCGTGATCGCCGTCACGGACTACGTCGCCGACACGCTGGCCTACACGCGTGGCGCCTCCTCCGGCACCGACAGCGCCGTCACGATCCTGCCGAAGGGCCAGGGCGTGTGCCGCGACTACGCGCACTCGGTCGTCGCCCTCCTGCGCGCGATGGACGTCCCCGCCCGCTACGCCGCGTGCTACGCGCCCGGGCTCGTCCCGATGGACTTCCACGCCGTCGCCGAGGCGTGGGTGGACGGCGCCTGGCACGTCGTGGACGCGACGCGGCTCGCGAACCGTCACGGTCTCGTCCGCATCGCGACAGGGGTGGATGCGGCGGCCTGCGCGTGGCTGAGCTACCACGGCGGGGCGGTGTCGCTGAAGCGCCTGCGCGTCGATGCGCAGACCGATGCGCCGCTGGATCACGACGATCACTCGGCGCTCATCCAGATCGCCTGAAGCCTGCGCCGTAGACTGGACCGCCTATGGGACCCGAACAGCTCTCCGCCGCACTCCTCGCCGTCATCGCCCCGCTCGCGGAGGCGCGACGCCCCGGTTCCAGCGAGGGCCTCACGGCCGCCGACCTGCCGCTCGAGCGTCCCAAGAACCGTGAGCACGGCGACTGGGCCTCCAACGCCGCCCTGAAGCTCGCCAAGGTCGTCGGCGCGAACCCGCGCGAGTTCGCGGGCGAGATCGCGGCGGCGCTCGTCGAGACCCCCGGAGTCGCGGGCGTCGAGGTCGCCGGACCCGGCTTCATCAACATCCGGCTGGATGCCGCGGCCGCGGGCTCGCTCGCGAAGCAGATCGTGGATGCCGGCACCGCCTTCGGCACGAACGACAGCCGCGCCGACGAGGTCATCAACCTGGAGTTCGTCTCGGCGAACCCGACCGGCCCGATCCACCTCGGCGGCACACGCTGGGCGGCCGTCGGCGACGCGATCGCCCGCATCCTCATGTCCCAGGGCGCCCAGGTCACGAAGGAGTACTACTTCAACGACCACGGCGTGCAGATCGATCGCTTCGCCCGGAGCCTGGTCGCCGCGCACCGCGGCGAGCCGACCCCGGAGGACGGCTACGGCGGCGCCTACATCGGCGACATCGCGCGCCGCGTCGCCCTGGCGTATCCGGGCGACATCGACACGCTCGACCCCGCCGCGCAGCAGGAGGCCTTCCGCGAGCTCGGCGTCGGCTTCATGTTCGCCGAGATCAAGCAGAGCCTCCACGAGTTCGGCGTCGACTTCGACGTGTACTTCCATGAGAACGAGCTGCACGACTCGGGCGCCGTCGAGCGTGCTGTGGCGCGCCTGCGCGAGCTCGGCCACATCTTCGAGCTGGACGGCGCCACGTGGTTGCGCTCGACGGAGCTCGGGGATGACAAGGACCGCGTCATCATTAAGTCCGACGGGCAGGCCGCGTACTTCTCCGGCGACCTCGCGTACTACCTGAACAAACGCGAGCGCGGCTTCAACCGCTGCATCATCATGCTGGGCGCCGACCACCACGGCTACGTCCGGCGTCTGATGGCGATGTGCGCCGCGTTCGGCGACGAGCCGACCGTCAATCTGCAGGTCCTCATCGGCCAGATGGTGAACCTCGTCAAGGACGGCCAGCCGATGCGCATGTCGAAGCGCGCGGGCACCGTCGTCACCCTCGAGGACCTCGTCGAGATCGTCGGGGTGGATGCGGCGCGCTACGCGCTCACGCGCAGCTCGACGGACTCGAACCTCGACGTCGACCTCGACGTGCTGCAGCGCCGCACGAACGACAACCCCGTCTTCTACGTGCAGTACGCCCACGCGCGGACCCACAACGTCGGACGCAACGCGGCCGCATCCGGTGTCGACCGCTCGGAGTTCGCCCCCGAGCTGCTGGACCACGAGACCGAGTCGGCGCTCCTCGGCGCCCTCAACGAGTTCCCCCGCATCGTCGCGTATGCGGCCGAGGTTCGCGAGCCGCACCGCGTCGCGCGCTACCTCGAGGAGCTCGCCGGGCTCTACCACCGCTGGTACGACAACCGCCGCGTGATCCCCCTCGGCGACGCTCCCGTGGAGCCCGTGCACCGCACGCGCCTGTGGCTCAACGACGCCACCGGCCAGGTGCTGCGCAACGGCCTCGGCCTTCTCGGAGTGAGCGCCCCCGAGCGCATGTGACGGCCATGGACGAGCGCGACGAGCGACCGCCCGCTGACGGATCCGCGGGATTCGTCATCCCTCCGCGTCCGCCTCTGCCTCCGCGCCCGCCCATTCCGGCCGGTCCGGGGGATGCGGCGGACGTGCCCGAACCCGTCGATGCGGATCACCCGACGATCCCCATCGAGCGGATCGGGACGGATGCGGCATCCACGGGCGGCGCGGAAAGCGCCTCTCCGACGCGTGATGCCGGCGCCGGCGCTCCTGCGTGGGCCGGACACGATGCGACGGCGCGCCAGCCGATCGTGCCGGCGGAAGCAGGGCCGGCAACGGGGGACGCGGCATCCGGGCCTGCGGAATCCGCCGCCGAGCCGGAGGCGACGACCCTCCCGCTTCCCGTCGTCGGCGCGCCCCCGTCCCCGCCGGAGACCTACGTCCCGACGGCCGGCGCGCCCCCGAAGCCGCCGAAGGCCCGTCGCCGTGGTCGTGCGGCCCTCATCTGGACGCTCGCAGTCGTCGTGGTCCTCGGCATCGCCGGCACGATCGGGTGGTTCGCGGGCGAGGCGTGGGCCGAGAAGGCGGTGACGTCTGCGGTCCAGCAGCAGACCGCCAAGGCGCTCGGCATCTCCGATCCGCAGACCGTCAAGGTGGGCCTCACCGACCCCGTGCTGCCACAGGTCATCGCCGGCACCCTCACGACCCTCGACGTCGCAGCGCCCAACATTCCGATTGGCGGCGCCAGCGGCACCGTGACCCTCCACGCCACGGGCGTCCCGACCGGCGGAGGGCAGCCCTCGAGCGCCACCGCATCCGTCTCGATGTCGCCTGACGCCGTCACGACGCTCGCCGGGTCGCTGGGCGACACCGTCCCGGGCTCGCTGAAGGTCTCGGGTTCCAACCTCACGGTCACGCTCAATCCGGCGCAGTTCCTCAGCAAGGTGACGGTCGTCGTGACATTCACGCCCTCGGTGGCGAACGGCGAGCTCGTACTCACCCCGTCGGCGTTCCAGGTCGGGAAGTTCGAGATGTCGGCCGACACGATCCGCCAGCGCTTCGGGGGGCTCGCCGCAGGCATGCTCGCGCCGCGCACGGTGTGCGTCGCATCGGCCTTCCCGAAGGGTCTCACCCTCAGCGGCATCCACCTGTCGCAGCAGACCGTCGTCGCGGACTTCTCCGTCGATCCCGGCATCGCGACCGATCCCGCCCTGCAAGCGAAAGGCACCTGCGGATGAAGAAGCCCTGGATCTGGATCGCGAGCGTCGGGGGCGTCGTCGTACTCGCCGTCGGCGCATGGTTCGCGGGGGAGTGGGTCGCCTCGCAGATCGTGACGTCGACCGTTCGCGAGCAGGTCATCGAGACCCTGGCGCTGCCCGCCGACCAGCAGATCGATGTGGCGGTCTCCGGGGCGGTGCTCCCGCAGCTGATCGGAGGGACGATCGATGACATCACGGTGTCGTCGCAGAACGTCACGGTCGGGGAGTTCACCGGCGACGTGAGCGTGCACGCGACCGGCGTCCCGACGCGTGGCAGCGGCGACATCGAGAGCGCGACCGCCACCGTCACGATCGACGAGGCCGAGCTGCAGCGGCTCCTCTCGACGGTGAAGGGCTTCCCGGCCGACACCGTCGGGCTCGCCGAACCCGACGTCACGATGTCGAAGACACTGAACCTCCTCGGGCTCTCCGTTCCGGTGGCCGTGGGCCTGACACCGAGCGCGCAGGACGGGAAGCTCATCCTCACCCCCGACTACGTGAAGGTCGCCGGAGCGCAGCTGTCCGCCGCCGATGTGAAGAGCAGATTCGGGGATGCGGCATCCGCCGTCGTGCGCGACTGGCCGGTCTGCATCGCGCAGTACCTGCCCGCCGGCGTGACGCTCACCGACGTCGCCGTGACGGGGAACGAGCTGGTGACGCATTTCGCGATCGACGGTGCGATCGCGCACGACAAGTCGCTCCAGGAGAAGGGGACCTGCGCCTGACGGGGCACCGCCGGGCGTGCCCTAGACTTTCAAGAACCCCCGGAGCGCGAGCGGCCTCGCCCGGCGCTCACACACGCGCCGCGCAGGACCTCGCTGAGACACTTCATCGATTGGCCCTTCACCCGTGACCGCGTCCCACCGTCCGCTGGTTCCGACCTGGCTCGCCGTGCCGCAGTCCGCCGATGGAAGCCCCGACGCGAACGGTCTCGCACCCGTCGTCTGGCCGGCATCCGCCGCCCGCGACGACGAAGGGGAGCTGTACATCGGCGGGGTCGCGACCTCCGAGCTGCGCGAGCGCTTCGGCACGCCGCTCTACGTCCTGGATGAGGCCGAGGTGCGCGCGCACGCCGCCCGCACCCGTGACGCGTTCCGCGCGGCGGTCGCGCGCCGCGGGGCCAAAGCGCGCGTCTACTACGCGGGCAAGGCGTTCCTGTCGACGGAGGTCGTGCGCTGGGTCACCGACGAGGGTCTGGCCGTCGACGTGTGCAGCGGGGGAGAGTTCGAGGTGGCTCTCGCCGCCGGCGCCGACCCGTTCCACATGGGCTTCCACGGCAACAACAAGAGCGTCGCCGAGCTCGAGCGCGCCGTCGAGGTCGGCATCGGCTCGATCGTCATCGACAGCCTCATCGAGCTCGAGCGGCTTGCCGCGATCGTCGAGCGCCGGGGAGCTGTGCAGCCCGTGCTTCTGCGGGTGCGCAGCGGCGTCCACGCGGAGACCCACGACTTCCTGGCGACCGCCCATGAAGATCAGAAGTTCGGACTGTCGCTCGTCGACGCGCCTGACGCGGTCGCCCGCATCCGTGAGATCCCGGGCCTCGTCTTCATGGGTCTCCACTGCCATATCGGCTCGCAGATCTTCGGCTCGTCGGGCTTCACCGAGTCCGCGTCGCGCCTCGTCGAGGTGCACGCCGCGCTCCTCGAGGGCGGAGACGTCCCGGTCCTGAACCTCGGCGGCGGCTTCGGCATCGCGTACACGTCGGTCGACGACCCCGAGCCGATCGAGCAGCTCGCCGACGGCATCGTCGACGCGGTCGCCCGCGAGTGCGAAGTGCGCGGCATCCCGGTGCCGAACCTCGCGTTCGAGCCGGGTCGTGCGATCGTCGGCCAGGCCGGGGTGACGCTCTACGAGGTGGGCACGGTCAAGCCCGTCGTCGTCTCCGACGACGTCACGCGCCTGTACGTGAGCGTCGACGGCGGCATGAGCGACAACGCCCGCCCCGCCCTCTACGGTGCGCAGTACTCCGCCCGGCTCGCATCGCGCACGAGCGATGCGGCTCCCGCCCTCGTGCGCGTGGTGGGTCGTCACTGCGAGTCAGGCGACATCGTGGTGGATGCCGAGTATCTCCCCGGCGATGTCGCCCCGGGCGACCTCCTCGCCGTCCCCGCCACTGGCGCCTACTGCTTCTCGCTCGCGAGCAACTACAACTACACGCCCCGTCCTCCCGTCGTCGCCGTGCGCGGCGGCGAGGCGCGGGTCATCGTCCGCGGGGAGACGGTCGCCGACCTGCTCGCCCGCGACCTCGGCGTCGTCGCCGCAACGGAAGGTGAGAAGTGACCGATTACCGTCGCCTGCGCGTCGCGCTCCTGGGAGCCGGCGCGGTCGGATCCCAGGTGGCCGCGCTCCTGCTGCGCCATGAGGACGAGCTGGCCGACCGCGCCGGCGCGCGTCTCGAGCTCGCCGGCATCGCCGTGCGCGACGTCGACGCGCAGCGTGACGTCGACCTTCCGCGCGAGCTGTTCACGACCGATGCCGAGTCGCTCATCGTGGGCTCCGACATCGTGATCGAGCTGCAGGGCGGCATCGAGCCCGCGCGCACCCGGATCCTGCAGGCGATCAACTCGGGCGCCGACATCGTGACGGCCAACAAGGCGCTGCTGGCGACCCACGGCACGGAGATCTTCGACGCCGCCGACCAGGTGGGCGCACAGGTCTACTACGAGGCCGCTGCCGCCGCCGCCATCCCGATCATCCGGCCGCTGCGCGACTCGCTCGCCGGCGACCGCGTGCAGCGCATCATCGGCATCGTCAACGGCACGACGAACTACATCCTCGACCGCATGGACACCGAGGGCGCCGAGCTCGCGGACGTCCTCGCCGAAGCGCAGCGCCTCGGCTACGCGGAGGCGGACCCCACCGCGGACGTCGAGGGCTACGACGCCGCGCAGAAGGCCGCGCTGCTGGCGAGCCTCGCGTTCCACACCGCGGTGCCGCTCGAGGCGGTCCACCGCGAGGGGATCCTCGGCATCGACAGGGCGATGATGGATGCAGCCCGTCACGCCGGCTACGTCATCAAGCTCCTCGCGGTGTGCGAGCGCCTCAGCGGTGCGAGCGACGTCAGCGCGTCGGGCGAGGCCATCTCGGTCCGCGTGTACCCGGCGCTCATCGCGCGCACGCATCCGATGGCCAACGTCCGCGGCGTCAACAATGCCGTGTTCGTGCAGGCCGAGGCCGCCGGCGATCTCATGTTCTACGGCGCGGGCGCCGGCGGCGTCCAGACGGCATCCGCCGTCCTCGGCGACGTCGTCTCGGCCGCGCGCCGCCACATCGCCGGCGGCGTCGGCGTGGGGGAGTCGACGAGGGCCAACCTCCCCGTCCTCCCGATCGGCCGTGTCGTCACGAGCTACCAGATCACGCTGGAGGTCGACGACCTCCCGGGCGTGCTGGCGGCGGTCGCCGGCATCCTGTCCGAAGGGCGCGTGTCGATCGCGACCCTCGAGCAGACCCTCGCCCCCGGCGACGGCGCCCGTGCGCGCCTCGTCATCGGCACCCACAAAGCCCTGGAGCAGGACCTCAGCGAGACCGTCGACCGGCTCGCAGAGAGCGACGTCGTCGAGCGCGTGGTCTCGGTCATGCGCGTGGAAGGAGACTGACATGGCACATGTCTGGCGCGGAGTCCTCCGCGAGTACGCGGATCGTCTCGGGGTCACCGAGACCTCCACGGTCGTCACCCTCGGCGAGGGCGGCACGCCGCTCCTGCCGGCCCCGGCGCTCTCGCGCCGCACGGGTGCGGACGTGTGGGTGAAGTTCGAGGGCATGAACCCCACCGGGTCCTTCAAGGACCGCGGAATGACGGTCGCACTCTCCCGCGCGATCGACCACGGCGCGAAGGCCGTCATCTGCGCTTCCACGGGCAACACGTCGGCCTCGGCCGCCGCGTACGCGGCCCACGCCGGCATCACCGCGGCCGTCCTCGTGCCCGAGGGCAAGATCGCGATGGGCAAGCTCAGCCAGGCCGTCGCGCACGACGGGCGTCTCATCCAGATCCGCGGCAACTTCGACGAGTGCCTCGAGATCGCGCGCGAGCTCGCCGAGAGCTACCCGGTGCACCTCGTGAACTCGGTCAATCCCGACCGCATCGAGGGCCAGAAGACCGCGGCGTACGAGATCGTCGAGCAGCTCGGCGACGCGCCGGACTTCCACTTCATCCCGGTCGGCAATGCCGGCAACTACACGGCGTACACGCGCGGCTACCGCGAGGAGGCCGAACGCGGCATCTCGACGCGGGTGCCCCGCATGTTCGGCTTCCAGGCCGCAGGCTCCGCCCCGCTCGTCCGCGGCGAGATCGTGAAGAACCCGGAGACGATCGCGACCGCGATCCGCATCGGCAACCCTGCGTCGTGGCACCTCGCCCTCGAGGCGCGGGACGCGACCGACGGCTGGTTCGGCGCCGTGGAGGACGACAAGATCCTCACCGCGCAGAAGATCCTTGCCGCCGAGGTCGGCATCTTCGTCGAGCCGGGCTCCGCTGCGAGCGTCGCCGGTCTCCTCGACCGCGCCGAGGCGGGCGTCATCCCCGCCGGCGCCCGCGTGGTGCTGACGGTCACGGGCCACGGTCTCAAGGACCCGCATTGGGGCCTGCGCCAGACCGACGGCACGCAGGCGGAGCCGACGGTCGTCGACGCCTCGACCGGCGAGGTCGCATCCGTCCTCGGACTCGTGCCCGGAGCGCTCGCGTGACACCCGCCGCCGGGCGCCGGGTGGTCGTGCGCGTCCCCGCGACGAGCGCGAACCTCGGCCCCGGCTTCGACACGCTCGGGCTCGCCCTGAGCGTGTACGACGAGCTCACCGTCACGGCGCTGCCGGAGGGCGAGCTCGTCATCGAGACGGAGGGGGAGGGCGCCGACTCTGTCCCGCTCGACGCCTCCCACCTGGTCGTCCGCTCGATCGCCTACGCCTACGAAGCGGCAGGCCGACGGATGCCGGGGCTCCATCTGCGCGCGGTCAACGTGATCCCGCACGGCCGCGGTCTCGGCTCGTCCGGTGCCGCCGTCGTGTCGGGGCTCCTCGCCGCCAAGGGCCTGCTCGAGGGCGACGTCGAGCTCGGCCCGGACACCCTCCTGCGCCTCGCGACCGAGATCGAGGGCCACCCCGACAACGTCGCCCCGGCGCTGTTCGGCGGCCTCACGATCGCGTGGGTCGACCAGTTCGGTCCGCAGCACAAGAAGCTGCTCGTGCACCGCGGCGTCTCGCCGCTCGTATTCGTCCCGAGCTTCACGATGTCGACCGAGGTCGCGCGAAGCCTGTCGCCCGAGCACGTCACGCGCGAGGACGCGGTGTTCAACGTCTCGCGCTCCGCGCTGCTGATCGCCGCTCTCACCCAGAGCCCCGACCTGCTGCTGGCTGCCACGGAGGACAGGCTCCACCAGAGCTACCGCGCCGCGGCGATGCCGGAGACCGACCGCCTCGTCCGGGCGCTCCGCGACGCGGGGTTCGCCGCCGTGGTCTCCGGGGCGGGTCCGAGCGTGCTCGTCCTCGCCGACGGGCCGGGTCAGCGACTCGCGGCGGCGGATGTCGCCGCATCCGTCGTCGACACCCCGTGGACCCCCTTGATGCTGGCCGTCGACTTCAAGGGTGGTACAGTGAGGGTGCACGCGGAGGATGCCACCGACTAGGTGAATCTGCCCTCCGACGCAGTTCTGCGAATCGTTGCATAACCCCGCGCCCGGGCCCCGAGGCCAGTTTGCGCATGCCGTTTTCCGCGGCGCTCCGCACGATCGTGCAGTTTCCATTCGTTTCACATAGGGAGAACTCGTGGAGTCCATCTCCGAGATCCACAACGACGGCGTGCCCGCCGCCGACCGCGCCGAAGCGGCCGTCGAGGGCGAGACCGTCGAGGCGACAGAGATCGCCGAAGACATCCAGCCGGACGCCGAGGAGATCGCCGCCGTCGCGGTGACCGCCGAGACCGCCGCGGAGGAGCTGGCCGTGGAGGCCGTCGTGGCCGAGGCCGCTGCCGAAGAGCTCGTGGCCGAGGGCGACCTCGTCGCCGCGGCAGAGGCGGAGTTCGTCGCCGAAGAGCTCGCCGAGGAGGCCGTCATCGCCGAAGCGGTGGCCGAGGCCGCCGAGGAGGCCGTGTTCGAGGTCGCCGCCGGCGAGGCCGCAGTCGTCGCCGAGCCCGCCGCTGAGGTCGTCACCGAGGCGCCCGTCGAGGTCGCCGTCGAAGAGGCGCCGGTCGAGAAGCCGGTGAAGGCTCCGCGCAAGCGCGCCCCGCGCCGGGCGAAGAGCACCGACGTGCCCGCCGAGCCGGCCGCGGAGGTCGCCGCAGAGGCGCCTGCCGACACCCCCGCGGAGGCTGCCCCGGCCGAGGTCGCCGCCGAGACGGCCGCTGAGATCGCCGAGACGAGCGCCGAGTCCGTGGAGGCGCCGGCCGACGAGTCCGCCCAGCAGGCCGAGGCGACCGAGGCGCCGGCCGACGAGGCCGCCGCCGAGACCCCGTCGCGCAGCCGTTCGCGCAGCCGCAGCCGTTCGCGCGGCCGCGGCCAGCAGGCGCAGGAGCAGGGTGAGGCATCCGCCGAGGGCTCTGACAAGGCGGAGGCCGAGGCGCAGCCGCAGGCCCAGCAGAACCAGAACGGCCCGCAGAACCAGAACAACCAGGGCCAGAACGCTCAGCAGGCGAACAGCCGCAACCGCCAGCGCAACAAGCGCCGTGGTCAGACCGGCGGCCCGTCCGACGAGTTCGAGACGGAGATCGGCGAGGACGACGTCCTCATCCCGATCGCCGGCATCCTCGACGTGCTCGACAACTACGCGTTCGTCCGCACCTCCGGCTACCTGCCCGGCCCGAGCGACGTGTACGTCAGCCTCGGCCAGGTGAAGAAGTACAACCTGCGCAAGGGCGACGCCGTCGTCGGCGCCATCAAGCAGCCGCGCGAGGGTGAGCAGTCCGGTCGGCAGAAGTACAACGCGCTGGTCAAGGTCGACGCCGTCAACGGCCTGTCGGTCGACGACGCGGCGACCCGTGTCGAGTTCGGCAAGCTGACGCCGCTCTACCCGCAGGAGCGCCTGCGCCTGGAGACCGCGCCGGAGAAGCTGACGCAGCGCATCATCGACCTGGTCGCTCCGATCGGGAAGGGCCAGCGCGGCCTCATCGTCGCGCCCCCGAAGGCCGGCAAGACGATCGTCCTGCAGCAGATCGCCGACGCCATCGCGAAGAACAACCCCGAGGTCCACCTCATGGTCGTTCTCGTCGACGAGCGCCCCGAAGAGGTCACCGACATGCAGCGGAGCGTCCGCGGCGAGGTCATCGCCTCGACGTTCGACCGCCCCGCGGAGGACCACACCACCGTCGCCGAGCTCGCCATCGAGCGCGCGAAGCGCCTCGTGGAGCTCGGCCGCGACGTCGTCGTGCTGCTCGACTCGATCACGCGCCTCGGCCGGGCCTACAACATCTCGGCACCGACGTCGGGTCGCGTGCTGACCGGTGGGGTGGATGCATCCGCCCTCTACCCGCCCAAGCGCTTCTTCGGCGCGGCGCGCAACATCGAGAACGGCGGATCGCTCACGATCCTCGCCACCGCGCTCGTCGAGACCGGCTCCAAGATGGACGACGTCATCTTCGAGGAGTTCAAGGGCACCGGCAACAGCGAACTGCGCCTGTCGCGTCAGCTCGCGGACAAGCGCATCTTCCCGGCCGTCGACGTCAACGCGTCGAGCACGCGGCGCGAGGAGATGCTCCTCAGCCCCGACGAGGTCAAGATCACGTGGAAGCTGCGTCGCGCCCTCGCCGGCCTCGACCCGCAGCAGGCCCTCGAGGTCGTCCTCGGCAAGCTCAAGGAGACGCAGTCCAACGTCGAGTTCCTCGTGCAGATGCAGAAGTCGATCCCGACGCCTGTGCGCGAGAGCCATGCCGGCGGGCACAGCCACGCGCACGACAACAGCATCCGCTGATCCTCGGTCCCTGAGCCTGTCGAAGGGTCGTCGTGTTCGAGTCCGTCCAGTCGCTGATCGACGAGCACAAGGCCGTCCAGGAGGAGCTCTCCGACCCGGCCGTGCACGCCGACGCGGCACGTGCGAAGCGCGTGAACCGTCGGTACGCCGAGCTGTCGAAGATCGTGCACGCCCACGAGGCGTGGCTCGCGGCCTCCGACGACCTCGACGCGGCGCGCGAGCTCGCCCGTGAGGACGACGCGTTCGCCGCGGAGGTCCCCGTGCTGGAGGAGCAGCTCGCCCAGGCGCAGGAGCGCCTGCGGCGGCTGCTCATCCCGCGCGACCCCGACGACGCCCGCGACGTGATCATGGAGATCAAGCAGGGCGAGGGCGGAGCGGAGAGCGCGCTGTTCGCCGCCGACCTCCTGCGGATGTATCTGCAGTACGCGGCCTCGAAGGGCTGGAAGACCGAGATCCTCGAGCGCAACGAGTCCGACCTCGGCGGCTACAAGGACGTCCAGGTGGCCATCAAGGGCTCCGGCTCCGACCCCGCGCAGGGCGTGTGGGCGCACCTCAAGTACGAGGGCGGCGTGCACCGCGTCCAGCGGGTTCCGGCGACGGAGTCGCAGGGCCGCATCCACACCTCGACGACGGGCGTCCTCGTCTTCCCCGAGGTCGATGAGCCCGACGAGATCGAGATCAATCCGAACGACCTGAAGATCGACGTCTTCCGCTCGTCGGGCCCGGGCGGGCAGTCGGTCAACACGACCGACTCCGCGGTGCGCATCACGCACCTCCCGACCGGCATCGTCGTGTCGATGCAGAACGAGAAGTCGCAGCTGCAGAACCGCGAGGCGGGCATGCGCGTCCTCCGCGCGCGTCTGCTGGCGCGGCAGCAGGAAGAGCTGGATGCAGCGGCCTCCGACGCGCGCAAGTCGCAGATCCGGGGCATGGACCGGTCCGAGCGCATCCGCACGTACAACTTCCCGGAGAACCGGATCGCCGACCACCGCACCGGGTACAAGGCCTACAACCTCGACCAGGTGATGGACGGCGCCCTCGAGCCCGTCATCGATTCGGCGATCCGCGCCGACGAGGAGGAGCGGCTCGCCGCCCTCGGCGCAGATTCCTGACCCGCACACTGCGCCACCGCATCGAATCCAGCCCGTCCTCATCTCGTTGACTTGCCCTGGATGTACGCGACACGCCGTACGGCCCGTACATCCAGGGCAAGTCAACGAGAGGTGACGTTGCGAGCGTCCCAAGGCACGGGCTGTCAGGTGGCGCGCTGTGGATAAATCGCGCCGGAATTCCGCGGTGCATGCCATGGTCGCGGGATGGAAGATCTCGATAGGGCTTCGGCATTCCGTGCAGGGGTGGCGCTGAAGAGCGGGCTGACCCGCCGCGACCTCCGAAGCGAGCGCTTCGTGCGCCCCTTCAACGGACTCTATTCTGTGCGCCGTCTGCCGCTCCTCTCCGGCGGCGAAAGCGCGGCGGCGGTCCAGCAGGCGAGGATCCTGGATGCGGCCGCGCAATTCGCGTCCTACATGGCCGTGCACGAGTTCTTCTCCCACACCACAGCGGCCCTCGTGTGGGCCATCCCACTGCCGCTGCTCGCCGACGACAAGCTCCACGTGTCGGTCTGCGCTCCGCATCGTGCGCCGCGCGGGGTCGGCGTCCGCGGGCATCAGCTCGCCGGTCGTCGCGTGGAACTCGCAACGCACCCAGGCACAGGACTCCCGGTCACCTCGCCGGCGGCCACGTGGGCGCTGCTCGGCACGATTCTCCGACATCCGTACGATCTCGTCGCCGCGGCGGACGCCCTCCTTTGGACCGACCGTGTCGGTGGCCCGCATGGCGGATCGAAGCGCGCAGCACTGGCCTCCGCGACGACGTTGGAGGATGCGATCCCGTTCCGACGCAAGGGTGCGCTGGCGTTGCGTGAGGCGCTCCCGCGCGTTCGCGCAGGGGCCGCATCCCGCCCGGAGACGTGGCTTCGCCTGACCATTGTGGATGCAGGCATCCCGGAACCCGTGGCCGACCTCGACGTCTACGATGACCGCGGCCGGTATCTCGGGACGATCGACCTCGGATACCCGGAGAGGAAGATCGCGCTGGAGTACGAGGGCGACCACCACCGTACGGATCGGGACCAGTGGAATCGCGATCTCAGGAAGCATCGGGCGCTCATGGCTGCCGGCTGGCATGTCGTCCGAGTGACCTCACAGATGCTGTTCGGGGACACTGGACCGCTTCTCGCGGAGATCCGCCGCGCTATTCGCGCATCATCCCTCCGTTGACTTGCCTTGGATGTACGCCGCGCGCGGCGTGTCGTGTACATCCAAGGCAAGTCAACGAGGTTGGCGCAGGGCGCGCGCTAGGCTCGCGCTGTGATCAGGTTCCTCATCCGCGCCGGCATCTGGCTGGTGTCAGCCTTCCTCGGCCTCGTCATCGCGGATCTGCTGCTGCCGGGCTTCTCCCTGCACTGGAACAACTGGTGGGGCGTCGTCCTCGCCGTCGTGATCTTCGCGGTCCTGCAGAGCGTGCTGGCACCGTGGATCATGAAGGTCGCGACCCGTCGGGCACCGGCGTTCGTGGGTGGAATCGGCCTTGTGTCCACCTTCATCGCGCTGCTGATCGCCGTCATCATCCCCGCAGCCGGAATCGGCATCGACGGCCCGGTCGCCTGGATCGTCGGCACCCTCGTCGTGTGGCTCGTGACCGCGCTCGCCACGTGGCTGCTGCCCGGCATCTTCCTCAAGGACACGATCCAGCAGAAGAAGTCCTAGCCGCCCGACAGCTGCCGGAAGCACCGGGCCGCGAGGTCGACGGGAGCGGACGCCTCGTCGCCCTCCGCCCAGATCTCGAACGCGATGCGGATGGCATCGGTCGCGGCCACCGCGACCAGCCGCAGCGTCAGCGCGTCCGCATCCGGGGCCGCATGCGCGAGCACGGGCAGCAGAGCCGCCTCCGAGGAGTGGTTGACGCGATACCAGACGTCGGCGAGATCGGGATCCTCGACGGTCGCCCGCAGCAGGCCGCGGGTGAGGGCGAGACCCTCGGAATCCGCCTCCGACAGCGTGGCCCGGATCGCGTCCTCGACCGCTGGCCGCAGCGGCGTGCCGACAGGGATGCCGACGAGGTGCGCGCGCCACGCATCGGCGCCGACGGTCAGCAGGGGAGAGACCGCATCCTCCTTCGTGCGGAAGTAGCGGTAGAACGTGCGCAGCGACACGCCTCCGGCCGTCGCGATCTGATCGGCGGTCGTGTCCTGCGCGCCCTGCTCGGTGAACAGCCGGGCCGCGGCGCGCGCGATGTCGAGCTGCGTCGCCGCCTTGCGGCGCTCGGTGAGGGTCGGCGCGCGTTCGATCACGCTCTGAGCGTATCTCGAGTGACACTCTGGCACAACGTGCCAAGTAGGCGTATCGTGTCTTTCAGATCAACGACAACGTCAACGACAACACGAAGGAGAACGAGATGAACCGCTACGAAGGCCGCCGCGTGCTGGTGACCGGTGGAGGCTCGGGCATCGGGCAGGCGACCGTGCTGCGCATGCTCGCCGAGGGCGGCCGGGTCGTCGCCGCCGACGTCAGCGAAGCCGGCCTCGCGGACACGGTCGCGAAGGCGGGGGATGCGGCCGACCGCCTCGGGACGGTGGTCATGAACATCTCCGACGAGCAGTCCGTGAAGGACGGCGTGGCCGCCGCGGTCGCGCAGCTCGGGGGCCTCGACGCGGTCGTGAACGCGGCCGGCATCCTGCGCTCGTCGCACACCCACGAGACCACGCTCGACCAGTTCGAGACCGTCATCCGCGTGAACCTCGTCGGCACGTTCCTCGTCATCCGGGAGGCGATCCCGGCACTGCTCGAGGGCGACGGCGCGGCGGTCGTCAACTTCAGCTCCACGTCGGCGATGTTCGCCCACCCGTACATGGCCGCCTACGCGGCGAGCAAGGGCGGCGTCCAGTCGATGACCCACGCGCTCGCCGCCGAGTATGCGAAGCAGGGCATCCGCTTCACCTCGGTGCAGCCGGGCTCGATCTCGTCGGGCATGACAGACGGCAGCGGGCAGTCGAAGCAGAGCCAGGGCCCGGGCCTTCCGGAGGACGCCGACATGATGCTCTTCATGAAGCTCCAGCCCGCGCTCGGTCAGGGCTTCGCGGGGCCGGAGACGGTGGCCTCGGTCGTCGCGATGCTCGCGAGCGACGACGGGAAGTTCATCACCGGCACCGAGGTGCGCATCGACGGCGGCACGCACTTCTGATCTCGATTCCTTCGACACCGCGACGCGCGGCGGATCACCATCCGCCGCGCGTCGGCGTATGTCCGTCGCGCGCATCGTCGGGCATCGCGAGCTCCACCCGGAGTCCGAGCAGGCGCACAGGGCGATCGGGAGCGATCTTCGCCACGAGCTCCATCGCCTTCGCCGTCACGGTCTCGCGATCGGTCGTCGGCGCCACGCGCTTCGTGAACGTCTTCGTCGTGAACGGCGCGTAGCGAACCTTCAGGCCGAGCCCGACGATCGGGCGGTTCTCCGCATCCTCGAGCACCTGCTCCAGGAGCACGCGCGCCGCCGCCTCGATCTCCGTGCGATCGGCGAGGTCGACCTGATACGTGGTCTCGCGGCTGTGCCCGCGCGGCACCCATGGCGTGTCGTCGACGACCGCGGAGGACCCACCGCGACCGAGCTCGCGGTACCAGAGGCCCATCCGCGGGCCGAACTCCGCCTGCATCGCCTGCTCGGGCGCGGAAGCCAGCTCCGCGACAGAGTGGATGCCGAGCGCATCGAGCCTCTTCGACACCTTGGAGCCCACGCCCCACAGGTCGATGACGGGACGATCGCCCATCACCTCGAACCAGTTCTCGGCGGTGAGCCTGAACACCTCCTGCGGCTTGCCGAAGCCGGTGGCGATCTTCGCCCGCACGAGCGTGTCGCCGATGCCCACGCTGCAGTGCAGGCGCGTGCGCTCGAGGACCGCGCGCTGGATCGCGCGGGCGTATCCCTCCGGGTCGTCGGTCTCGACGCCGACGAATGCCTCGTCCCAGCCCAGCACCTGCACGACGGCGCCCGGCTGCGCGCGCAGCGTGTCCATGACCTCGGTGGATGCGGCGGTGTACGCCGGCGCGTCGACCGGCAGGATGACGGCGTCCGGGATCTTCCGCGCGGCGATGCGCAGCGGCATCCCCGACCCGACGCCGAAGACCCGCGCTTCGTACGACGCCGTCGAGACGACCGCGCGTTCGGTCGGTCGCCGCGCCCGCCCACGATGACCGGGAGCCCGGCGAGCTCGGGCCGGCGGAGCACCTCGACCGCGGCGATGAACTGGTCGAGGTCGACGTGCAGCACCCAGTGCATGCCCCCGAGGCTACGCCGGGGTGCCGACGGGCGTCAGATCACATACTCCGGTGCGGTGAGGATCGCGCGCGTGTCCTCGCCGGCGCGGCGATGGCGCACCTTGGCGGGGATGCCGACGAGCACCGAGTCCGGGGGCGCGTCCCTCGTCACGACAGCGTTCGCGCCGACGGCGCTGCCCGCGCCGATGGTGATGGGGCCGAGCACCTTGGCGCCCGCGCCGACGGCGACGCCGTCCTCCAGCGTGGGGTGCCGCTTCCCATGGTCGCGCGTGCGACCGCCGAGCGTCACACCATGGTAGAGCATCACGTCGTCGCCGATCTCGGCGGTCTCGCCGATGACGACGCCCATGCCGTGGTCGATGAAGAACCGGCGGCCGATCAGGGCGCCGGGATGGATCTCGATTCCGGTCAGCCAGCGGGTGACCTGCGATCCGGCACGCGCGATGAAGCGCGCGCGCCGGATCCACAGGGCGTGCCACAGGCGGTGCG
This sequence comes from Microbacterium candidum, assembly GCF_030315975.1. Taxonomy (GTDB): domain Bacteria; phylum Actinomycetota; class Actinomycetes; order Actinomycetales; family Microbacteriaceae; genus Microbacterium; species Microbacterium candidum. Next base: position 394,821 of record NZ_JASXSZ010000004.1, read on the forward strand.
CCCAGATCGCGTGCAGGCCGGGGTACAGCAGGGCGATCTCCAGCGACCCGCGAGCCGCGGGGTCGCGCAGTCGCGCTGCGGCGATGTCCTCCCGGACGCGATCCCAGGCGTTCATCAGTCCTCGCGCAGGTCCTCGAACAGCGCGGTCGAGAGGTAGCGCTCGCCCGTGTCGGGGATGATGACGACGATCTTCTTGCCGGCGTTCTCGGGGCGCTGGGCGACCTGGATCGCGGCCCACGCGGCAGCGCCGCTCGACATCCCGACGAGGAGGCCCTCCGTCGCGGCGAGGGCGCGCGCGGTGGCCAGGGCGTCCTCGAACTCGACGGTGACGACCTCGTCGTAGACGGTGGTGTCGAGGATCGGCGGCACGAAGTTCGGGCCGATGCCCTGGATCTTCGCGGGTCCCGGGGTTCCGGTCGACAGGAGCGGCGAAGCGGAGGGCTCGACCGCGATGACCTTGACGTCGGGCTTGCGCTCCTTGAGCACCTGGCCGACGCCCGTGATGGTGCCGCCGGTGCCGATGCCCGCGACGAAGATGTCGACGTCGCCGTCGGTGTCGCGCCAGATCTCCTCGGCGGTGGTCTTGCGGTGGATGGCGGCGTTCGCCTGGTTCTCGAACTGCTTGGCCAGGATCGCGCCCGGGGTCTCGGCGGCGATGCGCTCCGACTCCGCGACCGCGCCCTTCATGCCCAGAGTCGGGTCGGTGAGGACGAGTTCGGCACCGAACGCCTTCAGGAGCAGGCGGCGCTCCTTGGACATCGAGGAGGGCATCGTGAGGATGACCTTGTACCCGCGCGCGGCGCCCACGAGCGAGAGCGCGATGCCCGTGTTGCCGGAGGTTGCCTCGACGATCGTGCCGCCGGGCTCGAGCGCCCCCGCCTCTTCCGCGGCGTTGACGATCGCGATGCCGAGACGGTCCTTGACGCTCGACCCGGGGTTGAAGTACTCGAGCTTGGCGTACACCTCGGCGCCGGCGCCGTCGGTGACCTTGTTGAGGCGGACGAGGGGCGTGTTGCCGAACGCCGTCGTGATGTCGTTGTGGATGCCGGGCATGCCCATGCCTTTCGGGTGATGTCTCTGGACGACGAAAGCCTAGGACGCGCGTGTACGCGCGCGCCCGAATGTGACGCTTCATCTCAGCACAGGCGGCCCGTCAGATGTTCCCGATCGAGCGCATGCGATCGAGCGCATAGTGTGGGTGGGCCATGACCGATTCGCTCGACGCCCTCCTGCGCTCCGCCGTCGGAACCCTCGCCGAGGCGGGTGTTCCCGACCCGAGGGTGGATGCGGAACTCCTCGCGGCGCACGTGCTCGCGCTCACGCGCGGGGGAGTGCAGGCGGCTGCGATCCGCGGGGACGCCGTGACCGCGGTGGATGCCGCGACCTTCACCGGGCTCGTCGCACGACGCGCCGCGCGCGAGCCGTTGCAGCACCTGACCGGTCGCGCCCCCTTCCGCCATCTCGAGCTCGAGGTCGGGCCCGGCGTATTCGTCCCGCGCCCGGAGACCGAGTTGCTCGCACAGCTGGCGATCGATGCGCTGCGCTCCGACGCGTCGGAGGAACCGGTCGCCGTCGATCTCGGCACGGGGAGCGGTGCGATCGCCATCGCGATGGCGACGGAGGTCGTGCACGCGCGGGTCTACGCCGTCGAGAGGTCTCCTGAGGCCTTCGCGTGGGCGTCGCGCAACGCCGCACGGCTGGCGCCCGGCAACCTCGAGGTGTCGCTCGGCGACCTCGCGGACGCGGCCCGGACGCTGCAGCCGCTCGCCGGCACCGTCGCGGTCGTCGCCTCCAACCCTCCGTATGTCCCCGATGACGCGATCCCGCGCGACCCCGAGGTGCGGCTGTTCGATCCGCCGCAGGCCCTGTACGGCGGAGCCGACGGGCTCGACGTCGTGCGCGTCCTGAGCGGTGTGGGGCTCGTCCTCGCCCGCCCGGGCGGCCTCATCGCGATCGAGCACGGCGAGTGGCAGGGGGAGGCGGTGCGCGCGATCCTCGCCGCCGACGGGTGGCGCGCCGGGGCGACGCATCCCGATCTGACGATGCGCGACCGCGTCACCACCGCACTGCATCCCTGAGCCGCGGGGGATCCGGGCCATCTGAAATAGACTGGAGCCGCCATGTCCTCCCTCTTCGATTGCCGCGACGAGACGCAGCTGCTGGCCGGGATGCGTCAGGCGCGTCAGGCGATCGGCCGCGGCGACCTCATCGTCCTGCCCACCGACACCGTCTACGGCGTCGCCGCCGACGCGTTCTCGCCGGCCGCCGTCGCGCGCCTGCTCGAGGCCAAAGGCCGCGGCCGCCAGCAGCCGCCGCCCGTCCTCGTCTCCGGCCGCGCGACGCTGCGGGCGCTCGTCTCCGAAGTGCCCGAACCCGTCGAGGCGCTGGTCGACGCCTTCTGGCCCGGGGGGCTGACGATCGTGCTGCCGGCGCAGCCGTCGCTCACGTGGGACCTCGGGGAGACCCGCGGCACCGTCGCCGTGCGGATGCCCGCCCACCGGTTCGCGCTGGAACTCTTGGAGGAGACCGGGCCGCTCGCAGTCTCCAGCGCCAACAAGACGGGCGTGGCCGCTGCGCTCACGGCGGCCCAGGCCCGGGACATGCTCGGCGAGAGCGTCGCCGTCTATCTCGAGGACGGCATCGTGGAGACCGGCATCCCGTCGACGATCGTGGATGCCACGACCCTCGTCGGCGGAAGCGACCCGATCGTGCGCGTGCTGCGCGAGGGTGCGATCGACCGCGCCCGCCTGCGCGAGGTGCTCGGCGACCTGCTCGAACCGGACCCGCCGCTGGACGGCACGGACGGCTCCGCGTGAAGCAGTATCTGTTCACGGTCCTCTTCACCGCGGCCGTGACACTGTGCCTCGGCTGGGCCGTCTGGCGGCTGAGCCTCAAGTTCAAGCTCTATCCGGGCATCCGCGAGCGCGACGTCCACAAGACCCCCACGCCCCGCCTCGGCGGCATCGCGATGTTCCTGGGGGTGGTCGCCGCCTTCGTGGTGTCCGCGCACAATCCCTTCTTCTCGATCATCTGGACCGATCCGACCCAGATCTACGCGATCCTGGCCGCGACCGGCATCACGGTCATCGTCGGGGTCGCCGACGACCTCTGGGACCTCGACTGGATGATCAAGCTCGGCGCGCAGTTCCTCGCGGCCGGCATCATCGCGTGGATCGGGCAGCTGCAGATCTATTCGCTCCCGATCGGCGGCACGGCCGTGGGGTCCAGCTGGGTGAGCTTCACGATCACCCTCTTCGCGATCGTCATCGTCATGAACGCCGTCAACTTCATCGACGGCCTCGACGGTCTCGTCGCCGGCGTCTGCCTCATCGCGAACGGCATCTTCTTCGCCTACTCGTACCTGTTCGTGCGGGACGTCGGCGCCAGCAGCTACTTCAACCTCTCGTCGTTCATCGCCGCGGTGCTCGTCGGTGCGTGCGCCGGCTTCCTGCCGCTGAACTGGAGTCCCGCGAAGCTGTTCATGGGGGATGCGGGCGCCCTGATGCTGGGCCTGCTCATGGCCACGTCGGCGATCGCGCTGGCGGGTCAGTACTCGCCGGAGCTGTCGAACCCGGAGCTCATGGGGCGCTCGCAGGTCATCGGCGTGTACATGCCGATCATCCTGCCCGTCGTGATCGTCGTCCTGCCGCTGCTCGACTTCGGGTCCGCCGTCATCCGGCGCCTGCGCGCGGGGAAGTCGCCGTTCTCGCCCGACCGCAAGCACCTGCACCACCGCATGCTCGACATGGGCCACTCCGACCGTGCGGCCGTCCTGATCTTCTACGCGTGGACCGCGATCATCGGGCTCTCGGTCCTGCTCATGTACGTCGCGACGCGGCAGGACTGGTTCGGCCAGTACTGGATCGGCGTCGCCTTCGGGGTCATCGGCATCGCCGCGTGCCTCGTCATCACCTTCACCCCCGCCCGCGGGCGCACGGCCGCACCGGCCGCCCGCACATCCTCGGAGACCCAGTCATGAACTACCAGCACCGCACGTCGACGATCATCATGCGGGAGACGCTCCGCTGGGCCGGCATAACGATCGGAATCCTCGCCGTCGTCGGCTGCGTCGTCGGGTACCTCGTGGCCGGCATGAACGGCCTGTGGAGCGCGCTGGCCGGCGTGCTGATGGCGGGACTCTTCTTCGGCCTGACGGTCGTCACGATGCTCATCGGCGCGCGCCTTCCCGGAGACCAGCTGATGTCGACGGGGTATTTCGCGGTCGTCATGGGCGGCTGGTTCGTGAAGGTCGTCCTGTTCATCGTCGGAATGCTCGTGCTGCGCGCGCAGCCCTGGATCGTGGGCTGGGTGTTCTTCTTCGCCGCCGTCGCTGGGGCCCTCGCATCCCTCATCGTCGACCTCGTGGTGTTCGCCCGAGTGCGTGTCCCGTACGTCGGAGAGGTTCCCCTTCCGGGCGATTCCGACGACCCCTCGAAGCCCTCCACGGATTCGTGAGCCTGAAGGTTTCCTGATATGGTTGGGGAGTCGTCGCCCGCTCGGCGCCTGCGCCCGCGCGTCTCAGCGCGTCAGCTTCAGACGACTCACCTGACCCGCCGTCGCATCGTATTCCGGTGCCCCGAAGTCGGAGCCTAAGCTGTCTTACCACCTCGCTTCCCTGATCACCGTCGCCGCTGCGGATGACAGCGGGTTCCACGGCCCGTCGATCAACGACTTCTTCCCGCCGGTCATCGCGTTCGAGGGCACACCGTTCGAGCTGAACCGGATGATGCTCATCCGGCTCCTCATCGTCGGGCTGCTGGTCCTGCTGTTCTGGGCCGGAACGCGCAACCTCAAGATCGTCCCGGGCCGCTGGCAGGGGGCGTTCGAGAGCGTCTTCCTCTTCGCCCGCAAGAGCATCATCTACGACACGCTCGGCGAGGAGCGCGGCCGTCGCTACGAGCCGATCCTCATGACGATGTTCTGGCTCATCCTGTGCATGAACCTCACCGGCACGATTCCCGGCCTGCAGCTCGCGGGCACGGCGGCCATCGGCCTCCCGCTCGTGCTGGCCCTCGTCTCCTGGGTCATGTTCATCTACGCGGGCATGAAGGAGAAGGGGATGAAGTTCTGGAAGGACTCCCTCTTTCCCCCGGGCGTGCCCGCGTGGCTCTACGTCTTCATCGCGCCGCTCGAGTTCCTCTCGACCTTCATCGTCCGGCCGGTCACGCTGACGCTGCGACTCACGATGAACATGATCGCCGGCCACATGCTGCTGGTTCTCTGCTTCACCGCAACGCAGTTCTTCTTCTTCACCGTGCTGGCGAGCGGCAACCTGCTGGGCCTTCTCGGCATCGGCTCGTTCGCGTTCGGCCTTGCGTTCACCGTGCTCGAGCTGTTCATCGCAGCGCTGCAGGCCTACGTCTTCGCCATCCTCTCCGCCATCTACATCCAGCTCGCGGTCGCCGAAGAGCACTGATCGCTCCGGCCGCACAACAACCACCCTCGAAAGGAACCGTCCCGTGAACATCGTCGGACAGCTCGCCCCTCTCGCATTCGGCCTCGCCGTCATCGGCTCCGGTATCGGCGTCGGCTACGTCATCGGCAAGACCATCGAGTCCGTCGCCCGCCAGCCTGAGCTCCAGGGCCGCCTGCAGAGCCTCATGTTCCTCGGCGTCGCGCTCACCGAGGCGCTCTGCTTCATCGCCATCGCCGTCGCGTTCATCCCGTTCCCCAAGCCGTAATCGGCCCCCACAGCTAAGGAGTCCGAATGCTTGCAGCATTCGTCACCGCAGCCGCGGCGGAGACCCAGAGCCCGGTGATCCCCGCGCTCCCGGACCTCGTCTGGGGCACGCTCGCGTTCGTGATCGTGCTCGTGTTCGTCATCTGGAAGCTGCTGCCGAACATGAACAAGATGCTCGACGCGCGCGCCGACGCCATCCAGGGTGGCATCAACCGCGCCGACGAGGCGCAGGCCAAGGCCACCGCGGCTCTGGAGGAGTACAACGCGAAGCTCGCCGACGCCCGTGGCGAGGCGGCCGCGATCCGCGACCAGGCTCGTGCCGAGGGCGCGCGCATCGTCGCTGACGCGAAGGAGCACGCGCAGGCCGAGGCCGCCCGCGTGACCTCGAACGCGCAGGCGCAGATCGCCGCCGAGCGGCAGACCGCCTTCGTCCAGCTGCGCGGTGAGGTGGGCACGATCGCCCTCGACCTCGCCGGCGGTGTCATCGGCGAGACGCTCTCCGACGACGCGCGTGCGCAGGCCGTGGTCGACCGCTTCCTCGCTGAGCTCGAGGCGTCCGAGACGGCTGGCAAGGCCTGATGGGCAGCGCGACCACTCAGGCCGTGGCGGCGAGCACTGCGGCGCTGGATGCGGCGCCCATCGCCGACCTCGGCGTCGCGGGCGAGCTCTTCGCCGCGGCGCGGACCCTGAGCGCGTCGCCGCAGCTGCGCGGGGCGCTCGCCGACTCGGCCGCGGCGCCCCAGGCGCGCGCCAAGGTCGTCCGCGACGTGTACGGGTCCGCGCTGTCGGCGCAGGCCATCGCGCTCATGGAGGTGGCCGCCGGCCAGTCCTGGTCGTCGGAGGACGACTTCGTGACCGCCCTCGAGGAGCTCGCGGTCCGCGCCGCGACGAAGGCGGATGCGTCCGCCGACGTCGAGGGGGAGCTGTTCGGCTTCTCCCGCACGGTCGCCGCGAACCCCGACCTCGAGCTCGCGCTCGGCAGCCGGATGGGCGCGTCCGAGGCGAAGGGGTCGCTCGTCGAGTCGCTCCTGCGCGGTCGCGCCAGCGAGGCGACGGTGCTCATCGCGTCGTCGCTCATCCGCGAACCGCGTGAGCGTCGTGTGCGCGAGCTGCTCTCGTGGGGCATGCGCCTGGCCGCAGCCCAGCACGGCCGCACCGTTGCGACGGTCTACTCGGCCGCTCCGCTCAGCGCAGCGCAGTCCGAGCGACTGTCGAACGCGCTCGCCGCGAAGTACGGCACCCCGGTGTCGCTGAACTCCGTGATCGACCCGACCGTGGTCGGAGGCCTGCGCGTGCAGGTCGCCGACGACGTGATCGACGCCAGCGTGTCGGCGCGCCTCGCCGACCTGCGTCGGCGCCTCGCCGGCTGAACCAAGATTTGCCGCCGACGGCGGAGACTTCGGGGCTGCGGCCCCACGAACGAAGGAAGACAATGGCAGAACTCTCCATCAGCCCCGACGTCATCCGTGACGCGCTGAAGGACTTCGTCGCCGCGTACGAGCCCACCGGGGCCGCTGCGACCGAGGTCGGCACGGTCGTCGACGCGGCCGACGGCATCGCCCACGTCGAGGGCCTCCCCGGCGCGATGGCGAACGAGCTCGTCACGTTCGCGGACGGCACCAAGGGCCTCGCGCTGAACCTCGACGAGCACGAGATCGGCGTCGTCGTCCTCGGCGACTTCGCGGGCATCGAGGCGGGCCAGCAGGTCACCCGCACCGGCGAGGTCCTCTCGGTCCCCGTCGGCGACGGCTACCTCGGCCGCGTCGTCGACCCGCTCGGCAACCCGATCGACGGCCTCGGCCAGGTGGCGTCGGAAGGCGTGCGCGCCCTCGAGCTCCAGGCGCCCGGCGTCATGCAGCGCAAGAGCGTGCACGAGCCGCTCCAGACCGGCATCAAGGCCATCGACGCGATGATCCCGGTCGGCCGCGGCCAGCGCCAGCTGATCATCGGCGACCGCCAGACCGGCAAGACCGCCATCGCGATCGACACGATCATCAACCAGAAGTCCAACTGGGAGTCGGGCGACGAGAACAAGCAGGTCCGCTGCATCTACGTCGCCATCGGCCAGAAGGGCTCCACGATCGCGTCCGTGAAGGGCGCCCTCGAGGACGCCGGTGCCATGGAGTACACGACGATCGTCGCGGCCCCGGCATCCGACCCCGCCGGCTTCAAGTACCTCGCGCCCTACACCGGCTCGGCCATCGGCCAGCACTGGATGTACGGCGGCAAGCACGTCCTCATCATCTTCGACGACCTGTCGAAGCAGGCCGAGGCCTACCGCGCCGTGTCGCTCCTCCTCCGCCGCCCGCCGGGGCGCGAGGCCTACCCGGGTGACGTCTTCTACCTGCACTCGCGTCTGCTCGAGCGCTGCGCGAAGCTCTCGGACGAGCTGGGCGCGGGCTCGATGACCGGTCTCCCGATCATCGAGACGAAGGCCAACGACGTCTCGGCGTACATCCCGACCAACGTCATCTCGATCACGGACGGCCAGATCTTCCTGCAGTCCGACCTGTTCAACGCGAACCAGCGTCCCGCCGTGGACGTCGGCATCTCGGTGTCCCGCGTCGGCGGCGACGCGCAGGTCAAGTCGATCAAGTCGGTCTCCGGCACGCTCAAGCTCGAGCTCGCCCAGTACCGCTCGCTCGAGGCGTTCGCGATGTTCGCGAGCGACCTGGATGCGGCCTCGCGTCGCCAGCTGGCGCGCGGTGCCCGCCTGACGGAGCTCCTGAAGCAGCCGCAGTACTCGCCGTACCCGGTGGAGGAGCAGGTCGTCTCGATCTGGGCCGGCACCAACGGCAAGCTCGACGCGATCGAGGTCGAGAACGTCCTGCAGTTCGAGCGCGAGCTGCTCGAGCACCTGCGCCTGAACTCGACCATCCTCCAGACGCTGCGCGAGACGAACGTCCTCGACGACGCGACGAAGGCGGAGCTCGAGAAGCTGACGGACGCGTTCCTCGAGGAGTTCCTCGGCAAGGGCCACGCGATCGACAAGCCGGGCAACGAGCAGCACGAGGCCACGAGCGCCGACGAGGTCGAGCAGGAGCGGATCGTCAAGGGCCGCCGGGGCTGAAGGAGCCTGTAACAGCACCATGGGCGCACAACTCCGGGTCTACAAGCAGAAGATCGCTTCTGCGCAGACCACCAAGAAGATCACGAAGGCGATGGAACTCATCGCGGCTTCGCGCATCCAGAAGGCGCAGGCGCGCGTGCGCGCCTCGTCCCCGTACTCGCGCGCGGTGACGCGTGCGGTGTCGGCGGTCGCGACGCGCTCCAACGCGTCGCACCCGCTGACCACGGCGCGCGAGAAGGTGACGCGGTCCGCCGTCGTCATCTTCTCCTCCGACCGCGGTCTCGCGGGCGCCTTCAACTCGCAGATCATCCGCGCGGGCCTCGAGCTCGCCGAGATGCTGCGTGCCGAAGGCAAAGAGCCGGTCTACTACCTCATCGGTCGCAAGGCCGTCGGGTACTTCCAGTTCCGTCACCTGGCGAGCCAGGCGCAGTGGGTCGGCGACACCGACACGCCGCACTTCGAGACGGCCGTCGAGATCGGGCAGACGCTCGTCGACGCGTTCAACCTCGGCGGCGACCACGGCGGCGTGGACGAGATCCACCTCGTGTTCAACCGCTTCATCAGCATGATGACGCAGTCGCCGGAGAACGTGCGCCTGCTGCCGCTCGAGGTCGTTGACGCGCCCGAGGACAGCACGACCGTCTTCCCGGAGTACGACTTCGAGCCGGACGCGAGCCTGGTCCTGGATGCGCTGCTGCCGGTGTACATCCAGAGCCGCATCTTCAACGCGCTCCTGCAGTCGTCGGCGGCGAAGCACGCGGCGACCCAGAAGGCGATGAAGTCGGCCAGCGACAACGCCGACAAGCTCATCACCGACTACACCCGCCTGCGCAACAACGCGCGCCAGGCCGAGATCACGCAGCAGATCGCCGAGATCGTCGGCGGCGCCGACGCTCTGGCATCGGGCAAGTAAGACCACACGAAAGAGAAGACAATGACTCTCATCGCACCCGACGAGCAGGCGACCGCGGTCGTCGGCCGCGTCGCGCGGGTCACCGGGCCCGTCGTCGACATCGAGTTCCCGCACGACTCGATCCCCGACATCTACAACGCGCTCAAGACGACGATCACGATCGGCGACGAGGCGACGGAGATCACGCTCGAGGTCGCGCAGCACCTCGGCGACGACCTCGTCCGCGCCATCGCGCTGAAGCCGACCGACGGCGTCGTCCGCGGCCAGGAGGTGCGCGACACCGGCGGCCCCATCAGTGTTCCGGTCGGTGACGTCACCAAGGGTCGCGTGTTCAACGTGACCGGCGACGTCCTGAACGCCGAGCCGGGCGAGAAGATCGAGATCACCGAGCGCTGGGGCATCCACCGCCAGGCGCCGAGCTTCGACCAGCTCGAGTCGAAGACCCAGATGTTCGAGACCGGCATCAAGGTCATCGACCTCCTGACCCCCTACGTGCAGGGTGGCAAGATCGGCCTCTTCGGTGGTGCGGGCGTCGGCAAGACGGTCCTCATCCAGGAGATGATCCAGCGCGTCGCGCAGGACCACGGTGGTGTGTCGGTGTTCGCCGGTGTCGGCGAGCGCACGCGTGAGGGCAACGACCTCATCCACGAGATGGAGGACGCGGGCGTCTTCGACAAGACGGCCCTCGTCTTCGGCCAGATGGACGAGCCGCCGGGGACGCGTCTGCGCGTCGCCCTGTCGGCCCTGACGATGGCGGAGTACTTCCGCGACGTGCAGAAGCAGGACGTGCTCCTGTTCATCGACAACATCTTCCGCTTCACGCAGGCCGGTTCCGAGGTCTCGACGCTCCTCGGCCGCATGCCGTCCGCGGTGGGTTACCAGCCGAACCTCGCCGACGAGATGGGCGTGCTCCAGGAGCGCATCACCTCGACGCGCGGTCACTCGATCACCTCGCTGCAGGCGATCTACGTGCCGGCCGACGACTACACCGACCCGGCCCCCGCGACGACCTTCGCGCACCTCGACGCGACGACCGAGCTCAGCCGTGAGATCGCGTCGCGCGGTCTGTACCCGGCCGTGGACCCGCTGAGCTCGACGAGCCGCATCCTCGACCCGCGCTACATCGGTGAGGACCACTACCGCGTGGCGACCGCCGTGAAGCAGATCCTCCAGAAGAACAAGGAACTGCAGGAGATCATCGCGATCCTCGGTGTCGACGAGCTCTCCGAAGAGGACAAGATCGTGGTGTCGCGTGCGCGCCGCATCCAGCAGTTCCTCTCGCAGAACACCTACATGGCCAAGAAGTTCACGGGTGTCGAAGGTTCGACCGTGCCGATCAAGGAGACCATCGAGTCGTTCGACGCGATCGTCCGCGGCGACTTCGACCACGTCGCCGAGCAGGCCTTCTTCAACGTCGGCGGCATCTCCGACGTCGAGGAGAAGTGGGCGCAGATCCAGAAGGAGAACGGCTGACATGCCGCTGCACGTGAGCCTGGTCTCGGCCGAGGAGGAGATCTGGTCGGGTGAGGCGTCGCTCGTCGTCGCGAAGACCCTCATCGGCGAGATCGGCTTCATGGCCGGTCACTCGCCGGTGCTCGCGATGCTCGCCGAGGGCCAGGTGCGCATCACGCAGGCCGATGACACGCGCATCGTCGCCGAGGCGAAGGACGGCTTCCTCTCCGTGGAGAACGACGTCGTGACGATCGTCGCAGGCCGCGCGGCCCTCGTCTCCTGACGAACCACCCCGGAACCGCCCTCTGCCTTCGGGCAGGGGGCGGTTCCGCATCTCCGGAAGGGGCATCGACGTGCTGCTGATCCTGCTGCCGCCGAGCGAGACGAAGCATCCCGGAGGAGGGGGGCGACCGCTCGACCTCGACCGACTCGCGCTTCCCGCCCTGCGCACGCAGCGCGAAGTGGTCGTCGACGCGCTCGTGGCGCTCTCCGCGGATGCGGAGGAGGCAGCGCGGGTCCTGAAGCTGAGCGAGCGCCAACGCCCCGAGATCGCGGTGAACGCCGCGATGCGGACGGCGCCCACGATGCCCGCCGTCGACCGGTACACCGGCGTCCTGTTCGACGCGCTGGATGCGGGGACGCTGGATGCGGCGTCCCGCCGCTGGCTCGGGGCGCACGTCCTCATCCATTCGGCACCGCTCGGTCCGGTGGGGGCCCTCGATGCGATCCCCTCGTACCGGCTCGCGGCGAACACGTCGCTGCCGGGCGTTGCCGCGCTGAAGCGCCACTGGGCGGCGGCGGTGACCGCGGCGGTGGCCGCCGCATCCCCGTCGTTCGTCCTCGACCTGCGCTCCGAGGCGTACGCGGCGCTGGGGCCGGTGCCCGACGGCGTTCCGTCACGGTACGTGCGCGTGGTCGCCGAGGGACCCGACGGCACCGCCCGGGCCCTCAACCACTTCAACAAGCACGCGAAGGGCGCCCTCGTCCGGGCGCTCGCGCAGGCGCGTCCGCGCGCGACGACCGCTGCCGGCCTCCTGCGCTGGGCGGAGGAGGCCGGCTTCGTCCTGCGCCCCGGTGCCGCTCCCGGAGAGCTCGACCTCGTCGTCTGAACACGAAGATGCGGCCCGGGAGTGCTCCCGGGCCGCATCCTGATTCCGCGCGTCAGCGAAGGGTGCGCACAGCTCCCGTCCGCTCGCGGATCGCGTCCGCGACGATGATCGCGTCGCCCGCCGGCGCCGTCGACTTGCGGTCGGGGCGCGCGACGAACAGGTACACGAGCCCCGTGCCGAGCACGACGCCGAGCCCGATGAGGACGATCCAGTCCGCGAACAGGTTGCCCGAGGACCCGGGCTGGGCGAGCAGGAACATCGCGAAGATGCCGTAGGCGAGCGCCACGATGTTCACCAGGATGCCCCAGCGGCCGAGGGAGAACGGCCCGGCGGGCTTCCAGCCCTTGAAGCGCTGGCGGAGGGCCGCGAGGACCACCATCTGGAACGCGACGTAGATGCCGAGCACGGCGAACGCGGTGACGGAGTTCAGCAGGTCCTCGTTCACGAAGATGAGCAGCGCGAGCAGCACCGGGATGGTGCACGCCACGATGAGGGCGTTCGCCGGCACCTTCGTGCGAGGGGTGACCTTCGAGAGCCAACGGTGACCCGGCAGCATCCCGTCGCGCGCGAACGAGTACAGGAGCCGGCTCGCCGCCGCCTGCAGGCTCAGGACGCACGAGAGGAACGCCGTCACGGCGACGACGAGGAAGATCTTCGCGCCGACCGATCCGAGCGTCGACTCCAGGATCGCGGGGATGGGGTCGGTCTCCTTGCCGGAGACGATCGCCGGCAGATCCGGGGCGGCGAGGACGTATCCGCCGAAGGAGAAGAGCGCCGAGACGCCGCCGACGAGGATCGTCAGGATCATCGCGCGGGGGATGCGGCGGGCCGGGTTCGCGACCTCCTCGGCGACGTCGCCGCACGCCTCGAACCCGTAGAAGAGGAACAGGCCGGCGAGCGCTGCGCCGAAGAACGCGGTGATGTAGGGGCCGTCGCCCTGCACGCCCATGGTGTCGAAGAACACGCTGAACTCCTGCTTGCGCTGGAAGATCAGGAGGTAGAGGCCGACGCCGATCACGCCGACGAGCTCAGCGGCGAGACCGATCTGCGCGACGCGGGCCATCGTCTTCGTGCCGGAGAAGTTCAGCATGAGCGCGGCGAGCAGCAGTGCGAGCGTCAGGAGCAGGGTCGACAGCGGGGTGACGGTGATGCCGAAGAGGCTTGCGAGGAAGCCAGAGCCGTACTCGGCGACCGCGGTGATCGTCACGATCATGGCCCAGATGTAGACCCATGCCGCCATCCATGCGTAACGCCGGCCCCAGAGGCGCCGCGCCCACGGATAGATGCCGCCGTGGATCGGGTACTGCGAGACGACCTCGCCGAACACGAGCGAGACGAGCAGCTGGCCGGCGCCGACGATGAAGATCCAGAAGATCGACGGCGGTCCGCCGACCGCGAGCGCGGTCGCGAACAGCGAGTACACGCCCACGAGCGGGGAGAGGTACGTGAAGCCGAGGGCGAAGTTCGCCCAGAAGCTCATCGACCGGTTGAAGTTCTCCTGGTAGCCCAGGACTTCGAGATGTGCCGCGTCGTCGAGCGACGAGGCCGGGGTGGGTTCGGAAGACATAGGTGTCTTTCTCTCGGGTTCTTTCGGTGAGGGGCAGGCAGGATGGACGTCGCCGCCCCGTTCAGAGGCGGCGACGTTCATCCCTCGTGTGAGATGGGGGAGCAGGATGCGGGTCCGCATCCTGCCGGATCGCTCGGGTCAGCCGATGCGGATCATCTTCTTGTTGACGAACTCGTCGGCGCCGAACCGGCCGAGCTCACGGCCCGAGCCGCTGCGCTTGACACCGCCGAACGGCAGCTCCGCACCGTCCGCTGCGACGAGGTTGACGAACACCATGCCGGCCTCGATCGCGTCCGCGACCCGCAGGGCCTGATCGGCATCGGTCGTGAAGACGTAGGAGCCGAGACCGAACGGCGTGTTGTTGGCGAGATCGACCGCGGCGCCCTCGTCGGCGACGCGGAACACCTGCGCGACCGGGCCGAAGAACTCCTCGTGGAAGGCGTCGCTGCCGGGCTGGACGTCGGTGAGGATCGTCGCGGAGTAGTAGTTGTCGCGGCGGACGCCGCCCGAGTGGAGGGTGGCGCCCTGCGACACGGCACGGGAGACCTGCTCGGCGAGGATCTCCGCCGCACGCTCGCTCGAGAGCGGGCCGAGGCCAGTGCCCTCCTGCTTGGGGTCGCCCTCGGCGACGGCGTTCATCGCGGCGGTGAACTTCTCGAGGAACGCGTCGTACAGGCCGTCGACCACGATGAAGCGCTTGGCCGCGTTGCACGCCTGCCCGTTGTTGTCCACGCGGGCGAGGACCGCCGCCTCGACGGTCGCGTCGAGGTCGTCGGTGGACAGCAGGATGAAGGGGTCGGACCCGCCGAGCTCCAGCACGACCTTCTTGAGGTAGCGGCCGGCGATCTCGGCGACCTTCGCACCGGCGCGCTCGGAGCCGGTGAGCGAGACGCCCTGCACACGCGGGTCGGCGATGACGGTCTCGATCTGATCGTGGGAGGCGTAGATGTTGACGTACGCGCCTGCGGGGAACCCGGCATCCCGGAAGATCTGCTCCATCGCGGCCGCGGACTCGGGGCACTGCTCCGCGTGCTTGAGCAGGATCGTGTTGCCGATCACGAGGTTGGGGCCGGCGAAGCGGGCGACCTGGTAGTACGGGAAGTTCCACGGCATGATCCCGAGGAGGACCCCCAGCGACGAGCGGCGGATGAACGCCGATCCCTCGCCCGCGAGGAGGTCGATCGACTGGTCGGCCAGCAGCGACTCGGCGTTGTCGGCGTAGTACTCGTAGATCGCGGCGGCGAACTCGACCTCGCCGACGGCCTGCTCGATCGGCTTGCCCATCTCGCGGACGATGATCTCGCCGAGCTGCTGGGCGCGCTCGGCGTGCAGCTCGCCGACGCGGCGGATCAGAGCGGCGCGCTCGGCGACCGTCGAGTTCTTCGACCAGGTGCGGTGCGCGTCGGATGCGGCGTCGATCGCGGCCTTCAGATCGGCGTCGGAGATGGTCTCGTAGGTCTTGACGACCTCACCGGTCAGCGGGTCGGTGACGGCGTACGGCATGGGGGACTCCTTCAGGATGCACGCGCCGGGCCACACGCCCGCCGCGCTGCGAACACACGAAAAAGATATACCAGTGAATGATTGATTTGGCGAGGGGGATGTATCTCGTGCGACGACGCGGGGGTGGATGCGGGAACCCGCCGACGGCGCGAGGACACGGGTGTCGCCCGGATCCTGCGGATTCCGGGCGACACCATCGTGCCGTTCCGCCTACTGCGCGGCGACGAGCTGTGCGACGTACCCGGGAAGCATCGGGCTGCCCCATCCGGTCGTCAGGTCGTAACCCGTCGTGGTCGGGTACCCCGTCACCGGTCCGGGCATCAGCGAGCCGTCGGATGCGGTGACCCACATCCGGTTGCTGTCGATCACGCCGCTCGGGGTCGTGCCGTACGTCTGCGGGATGATGTCCAGGAACGCCGCCGACTTGTCGAACGACGGCGCGTAGATCGCCTTGTTCAGGTCGCCGATCGGGTTCTCGCCTGCAGCCTTGCGCGCCTGGTTCGCGATCGCCGTCGCGGCTGCGGCCTGCGGTGAGGCCGCCGACGTGCCGCCGACGATGCCCCACGGGCTCGAGCCGCCCAGGTAGGACGTCTGGTACACGAGCACGCCCCCGTTGATGGCGGCGTTCCATGCGAGATCCGGGACGCCGCGGTGGTTGCCGACGATGCCGGCCACGCCGTCCTGGAAGGCCGGGCGCGGGTAGATGGTCGACAGGCCGCCACCGGTGCCGATCGACGCCCATCCTTCATTCCATGCGGCCTCGGTGTCGCCGCCCTGGTTCCACGACCAGTAGGCCGGGTTCCGCGCGCCGCTCGGGAGGAACGGCACGTCCTGCGTCGGGTTCCACATCCAGCCGTCCTGCACCTGTGTGCCGCCGACCGAGGTGACAAAGGGCGAGACGTTCGGGTAGCTCACCTCGGGCGTGGCCCCGGCCACGGTCGACCGGTGGACGTTCGTCATCCCGGTGGATCCGTTGTCGCCCGACGACGAGAAGAAGGTGTCGCCCTTCGCGAGCCCGCGCTGGAACGTCTGGTCGAACTTCGCGAACTGCGTCGCCGCGGCCGCCGCGTTCGAACCGAACGTCTGCTCGTCCGTGCCGAACGACATCGAGAAGACGGTGCCCGCCGGGTACCTCGCGATGCCCCAGTCGATGGCCTTCATCAGGTTCGGAAGGCCCTGGACGCCCTGCGTCTCGGCGGGCGGCGTGGCCAGCAGCACGATGTGCGCCTTGGGCGCCATCGCGTAGGCCCACTCGATGTCGAGCGTCGCCTCGCCGGCCCAGCCCGCGGCCGCATTCGGTCCCGACTGCCCGACGCCCTTGCCGGTCGGATTCGTGTAGTTCGGCATGCCGAGCGGTGCCGCCACCTCGAAGTCCGGGGCCGGTCCGCCGAACGTCTGCGCGAAGAAGGCGAGGTCTGCGGCGGCCGTCGGGCTCCCGTATGCGTCCACGAGCACGATGGTCTGGCCGGCGCCGTCGTCGCTCGTGGCGAGCGGCCCGAGGCCGTAGTGGGCGCGCAGCTGATCCGGCGCGTAGCAGTGGATCGTCGTCGACACGCGCCCGTCGGGAGCGGGCCGGGTGCACGCGGCCGGGCCGGACGCGCCTGCCGCGGGGGTGAATGCCGAATCGGGGGCCTTCGCCTCGTACGGCGTGACTCCCGGTGACGCCGTCGGCGACGCGGTCGACGGCGGCGCCGCCCACACGGAGACGCCGAGCGCGGCCGCGAGGCCGAGAGATGCGAGTGCTGCCCTGGTTCGTGACATGCCAACCTCCTCGTCAGCGGCGCTGCGCTTCGGGTTCGGAGCGCTCCGCGCCAGCCATACCGGGGATGAACGTAGCATCGGGGGCACGGCGGCCGGAAGAGGACTCCTGTCGTCTCAGGCGCGCCGCGCCATCGGGCGCACGAGGACGGAGAACGGCGTCCGGGCGCACGCGACCCGGGTCTCGGCGTCCGCGATGGTGCCCACCTGGAGAGCAGGCGCCGTCGAGAGCACCACGCGGCCGTCGGCGTTCACGAGTGCGACCGGTTCGTCAGCGTCCAGGAAGGCGGGCAGCAGGTCCTGTTCCAGGCGGCGCACCGCGACATCCGCCCCCACGACGCCGGCGAGGGCGTTCGTCGTCGGCGAGCTGACCGGGGACGTGAACGTCAGGATGTAGTCGCACGTGCACAGGTGGTCGACGTACGGCCCCGTCACATGCGCCTGGAAAGTCGTCGCCGGCGCACGGAACCACTCGAGCGACCGGAAGTCGCGCAGGTACTCGGCGTAGCCGCGCGTCGTGATGTCGAGGCGCGTGGGCTCGGTGGTCGCGCCCAGGACCGGATTGTCGTCGAGCGGACCCAGCCACCAGGCGAAGTGCACGCCGCGTGCGGACACGACGTCGCTGTCGGCGATGAAGCCGGCGCCGCTGACGAGGGCGTTGGGCTCGGCGAGGCGGGGGAGGACGAGGCCTGCGACGAGTTCGTCGATCGCGGCCGGCCTCGGTGCGGCGCCGAGCGCCTCCTCGACCGTTCCACGCCACGCGTCGAGCAGCCCGAACACGACGTCCATGCGCTCGTCGACGAGGGTGGCGAGGTCATGCGCTGAGCGGTTCATCGAGGCGGCCTCCTCTCTCGACGCGCGCCTTCGCCGCCAGCACCCGTTCGGCGAGCAGCGCGATCAGAGAGCCCGCCGCGGCGCGTGCGGGGGCCGGCCGGCGCTTCGCGATGGCGTTCACGATGCGATGGTCGTGCGCAAGAGCGGCCGCACGGACGTCCGGTTCGTCGAGCCCGAGGAGCAGGAGGGGCCCGGCATCCGCCTGCAGTCGGATCTGCTCCCGCACGAGTCGCGGCGACTGGCTGAGCACCGCGAGCTCCAGGAAGAACCCGCTCTGATTGGTGCGCGCGGCAGGGGCGTCGTCGAAGTCGGCGTCGCCGAGCCACGTGGCCAGGCGCGCTGCGTCGCCGAGGGCCGCGCGCTCCGCGGCCCGCTCGGCTGCGGCCGCGAGGATCGCCGAGAAGTACACGGCGACGTCGCCGATCTCGACCTGGCTGAGACTGCGCAGGCGCGCGGTGAGGATGCCGTGGTGCTCGGCGTCGTCGTGGACGACGAAGCTGCCGCCCTCGCGCCCGCGCCGGGTCTCCACGAGTCCGGACTCGCGCAGGATGCCGAGCCCCTCACGGACCGTGATGAGGGCGACGCCGAAGCGCCGCGCGAGCTCCGGCTCGCTGGGCAGGCGCTCGCCGGGGGAGAGGACGCCGAGGACGATTCCGTCGGTGATGCGCCGCGCGACCTGTTCGGCGCGCCCGGCGTCGGCGAGCTGCGCGAAGACGGCTTCGCGCGCACCGGGACCGACTCTGGACGACACGAGACTCACGATAGCCGAGGGATGCGGAAGGGCCCGGGCCGCGTGACGCGACCCGGGCCCTCCGCATCCCCGATCAGCGCACGTCGTACGCGCGTGTGATCGTCTGCAGGACCTTGGCGCCGTGCGCGTCGGTGAGCTCGACCCGCAGGCTCACCTGCTTGCCGGTCTGACCGGTGTGGTCCACGACGAGGTCGGCGCCGGACGATGTGAGCGTCGCCGTGCCCTCGACCCACGTGGTTCCGCCGTCGACGGACGTCCACACCCGCGCCGCCGAGACCGCGCCCGCGTCATAGCCGGGGTTGGCGTCGAAGCGCGCCGGGATGGTGACCTTGCCGGCCGCGACCGTCTTCACGCCGTCCTCGGGGACGTCCAGGCGCGGCAGCAGGATCGGCAGCGGCTGGCTGTAGACGTTCGGGTCGTCGTGCGAGGCGAACGTCCACGTCATGTCGACCGCCGTGGAGCGCTTCCAGATCTTCGCCGGCGAGCCGACCTTCTCCGTGTGCATCGACAGCTCATACGTCCCGTCCTGGGCCGGGACCGTGAAGACGCCGAACGGGTCGTAGCTCTCGCCGATCTGGACCCCGTTGCGCTTGAGCTGCATGTTGCCGATGTCGCCGAAGCTGCCCTGGTCCGCCCAGTGGCCCGCGCTGTCGCCCCAGAACGTCGTCTGGATGCCGAGCAGGTCGCCCTGCCGCTCGGCGATCAGCTGCGGAGTGCCACTCGTGTCCTTGCGGACCGTCGGCGACACACCGCCGCCGTACCACGAGTCGGTGAGCTGCTGCCCCGGGGTGAACGTGCGGTACTGGTCGTTCATCGACTCGCTGAACGGCAGGCTCGAGTACACCGAGCGGAACCACTTCGTGCCGTCGGCCGTGAAGTACTCCGTCCGCGCGCTCGGCGCCCCGATGTAGTCGAAGGCGTTGACGGCGTACGCGAGGGTGCTCGGACGCTGCGCCGCCACCGACGTGCCGAAGTCAGCGGGCGCGCCCGCCATGCTCGTGTACGAGTTGTCGATGCGGCCGAGCGAGGAGTCCGACACGTCGTGCTTCTGCGCGGTGACCAGCTGGCCGTCGGAGAAGAAGGCGAGCGAGTACGCGTACGGCGTCTTGCCGTTGGCCGTCCAGGTGACGGACACCGGCCCTGCCGCGAGGGCCGCCGCCAGAGCGGTGCCCTCGCTCGCCGGCAGCGTGTAGGTCGGCACCGGGATGGTGTTGAAGCCGGCCGACGGGATCCACGTGCCCGGGTCGTCGTGCCACACGAGCAGCGCCTTGGCGCCGGCCGCGGCCGCCCGCGTCTGCGCGGAGCTGTCGCTCGCTCCGAGTGCGAGCTTCGCGACGACGACCTTGCCCTTGACGTCGACCCCGGCGAAGTCGGCTGCGTTTCCCGCGCCGACGGACACGATGTCCGCGGTCCCGGTCCCGTCGAGGTTGCCGATGCCGGGCTTCGCCGACAGCGGATGCAGCGCCAGCCCGTCCGAGGTCTTCATCGACGACACGATCGGGGCGATCTGGTGCGCCCAGTGCCCGAACTCGAACGACCCGTCACCCTTGGCCACCTTGCCGATGATCTGCGCGTAGATCTCGTTCGTCCCGACCGAGGTCGTCAGCGAGCCGGAGTGGACGAAGGCGTTCTGCCAGATCCGCTCGAAGGTGAGCGTCGTGTTGCGCGTCTCCGTCGGCTGCTGCGTGGTGACCGTCAGCGGGCTCGCCTGACGCGCGTCCAGCACGATGCTCATGTCCTTGTCGATCGTCAGCTCGGGTCGAGCGAGGTAGGCGAGCGACTGCGCCACGGAACGGCTGTTGGCCACGCTGCCCGGAGTCGGCGTGATGTCGTACGACGTCAGGAAGTACTTCCCGGGCCGCACGGTGAACTTCTGCTCCTTGCCGCTCACGAACCGCCGCTCGCCGATCGACGTGTCGGTGTTGACGAGATCGACGCTCGACGAGCCGTTGGCCGTGTTGCCGTTGCGGTCGATGACGGTGACCGAGACCGTGACCGCGGGGGCCTGCGTGTACAGGCCGAACGCCGTCGAGACGCGCTGCGTCCCGCTCGTGCCGACGATCTGCGCGGTGATGTCGCCGAGCGAGCTGTCCGGGATGTTCGCCCCGAGCTGCACGGTGACGGGGACCTCGACCGTGCCGTGCGCGGGTACGGTGACGTGCTGCGGCAGGCGGATGAGCGGCGTGTTCACCGACTTCCCGTCGTTCCCGGTCACCTTCTGGACGGTGAGCCGCAGGTCGACGTCGGTGTCGCCGCTGTTGGTGTACGTGAGGCTCTTCGCGCTGTACGCCTTGGTCTGCGGGTAGTCGAAAGCGCCGCCGTAGACCGTGGAGTCACCGGTCACGGTCTGCGACAGCATCCGCGCCACGTCCAGGCGTCCCGCTCCGACCTCCTGCGCCGCGCCCGGCACGGTCGGGTCGGCCGACGACGTGAGCAGCTGCTTGATCTGCGCCCCCGTCATCGTCGGGTGCTGCTCCTTCGCGATAGCGGCGGCGCCTGCGACATGGGGCGTCGCCATCGACGTGCCGGACATCGTGCGGTACGCGTAGATCCCTCGGCCGCCGGCTGCGGCGGCGAAGATGCTCACACCGGGCGCCGCGATCTCGGGCTTCACGATGTGGCTGACGCCGACGGGGCCTCGGCTGGAGAAGGACGCGGTCGCATCCTTCGAGTCCACCGCGCCGACCGTCAGGGCCGAGGTCGCGCAGCCCGGGCTCGAGACCGTGTTCTGCCGCGGGCCCATGTTGCCGGCCGCGATGACGAAGAGGCTCGTGCTCGAGGCCGACAGCTGGTCGACGGCCTGCGCGATGGGGTCGTCGCACGTGGTGGCCGGGAGCTGGCTGCCGAGGCTCATCGAGATCACGTCCGCGTGGTTCGCGACGGCCCACTGCATCCCCGCGATGATGTCGGAGTCGTAGCCGGCGCCCGAGTCGCCGAGCACCTTGCCGATGAGGAGGGAGGCGCCCGGCGCGACACCGCGCTCCTTCCCGGCGCTCGCGGCGCCCGTTCCGGCGACGGTCGAAGCGACGTGCGTGCCGTGTCCGACGAGGTCGTCGGTGCCGTGCGTCGAGCCGGTGAAGTCCTTCGCCTGAGCGATGCGTCCGGCGAGGTCGGGGTGTCCTGCGTCGACGCCCGTGTCGAGGACGGCGACGGTGCTGCCCTTCCCATCGAGCCCGGCCTGCCAGGCCGCAGGCGCCCCGATCTGCTGCGTGGAGTCCGCGAGCGTGGCCTTCACGGGGCGGTCGAGCCACAGCTTCGACAGCCCCGTACCGGAGGCGGAGCCGCCGTCGGTCAACTGCTGCCATGCCGACTGGGCATCCGACTTGGCCACGACGTAGGCCATCGAGTTGACGGAGGCGAGCGCGGTCGCGTCGCTCGCGCCCGTCGGAACCGGGGCCGGCGCCCCGTCGGTGACCGTGCGAGCTCCGGCGTCGTACTGCGCGATCACGTGGACCGCGTCGGCGTGGGCGTCGTCGTAGCCCGCTGCGACGAGGCCCGTCACGTCGAAGAGCTCGCGGTCGATCCGGCCGCTCGCGAGCGCGGCGCTCGCGGTGGAAGGGAAGACGTACACGTTGTCGCCGTCGCGGTAGGTCTCGTAGGGGGTGACCGTGCCGTCGTCGCCTGGCAGCAGCTGCGCGACCGGCTGCCCGTCGGCGGTCCGGGTGACGCGGACGCGGTCGCCCGAGATCAGGGTGACGGTCGCGGACGAGGTGGCCGCCTTCGCCTCCGCCGAGCCGACGAGGGGCGTCTGTGAGTCGGAGGACGAGCCGGTCGTCGCCGCGATCGACGGTGCCGCGAGCGCGATGCCGCCGATGCCGAGCGCGACACCGCTGAGGGCCGCGACGACCGATCGCGCACGTCGTCGGGCGCGCCTGTTCTGAGGTTCCATGGGGGAGCCTTCCGTTCTGGGGATCATTCCTGATCACGGTTTCACAGGCCCGCACTAGTGTGGTGGCGGAGGCCCGTCATGACCGTGATCCGCCACAGCGGCCGCACCCAGGAACCGGCACTGAGGAAGGGCGTCCGGTGATCGACGACCGTCCTCTCGACGCGATGGGTCTCGACGGAGGCCACGCGGTGGTGTACCGCCGGCTTCTCGCCGCACCGGCGGCCTCGGCGGCCGAGCTCGCAGCCGAGACGGCCTTGTCCCCGGGGTCCGTGGGACAGATCCTCGACGAGCTGGAGCTGGCTGGGTTCGTGGCCCGTCAGGCGTCCTCGCCGCACCGGTTCGTGGCATCCCCTCCCTCGCTCGTGATGCGCCCGCTGCTCGTCGAGCAGGAGCGCAGGCTCGCGGCTGCGCACGAGACCCTCGTCGAGCTCAGCGCGGTCTACCGGGAAGGCGCGGCGCTGCGCGCGGTGCCGGACGTCGTCGACGTCGTGGTCGGTGCGGACGCCGTGCGCCAGCGTCTCGGTCAGCTGCAGGCCGCCGCCACGGAGCGCGTCGACGTCTTCGTCCTGAGCGACGTCGCGCTCGTGGCCAGCGACGACAACCTCGAGGAGGAGCGGGCGCTCGCGCGCGGCGTGCGGTACCGGACGATCGTGGAGACGGGCGTCCTCGAGCGCGCGGGGTTCATGGATGCCGCGAAGCAGGCGGCGCTCGACGGCGAGGAAGTGCGCGTCCTGCCCGCCCTGCCGACGCGGCTCTTCATCGCGGACGGCGATATCGCCCTGCTCCCCATGGCCTCCCACGGCCCCGGCCAGGCGGACGGGGCTCTGCTCCTGCACAAGAGCGGCCTGCTGGACCTCGTCGATGCGACGTTCGAGACGTCGTGGCGGGCGGCGCGGCCGCTGTTCGCGGAGGAGGGCCGGGATTCGGCCGAGGACCGCGAGCTGCTGTCCCTCCTCATGATCGGATTGACGGATGCGGCTGCCGCCGCGCAGCTCGGCATCTCGCTGCGCACCATCCAGCGGCGGGTGTCGGAGCTCATCGAGCTCGCCGGCGTCTCGTCACGGTTCCAGCTGGGGGCGGAGGCGGTCCGGCGCGGGTGGCTGTGAGCGGTTCGGCGCGTTAAAGATTCGGTATAGGATGAATCTCTGACGGGCTTCACGGCATGCGACGACGGATGCGAGGACGACATGCACGAGGACACCAGGCGGGGAGTGCTCGCCGACGTGCGCGTGGCCGACTTCTCGCGCGTGCTCGCCGGTCCCTACGCGACGATGACGCTCGCCGACTTCGGCGCTGACGTCGTGAAGATCGAGCCGCCTGCCGGCGACGACACGCGCCACTGGATGCCGCCCGTCGATGCGGCCGGCCAGGCCACGTACTTCAACAGCGTCAACCGCAACAAGCGGTCAGTGGCGCTGGATCTGACGACGGATGCGGGCCGGGCCGAGGCGTGGCGCCTCGCGACCACCGCGGACGTCGTCGTCGAGAACTTCCGCCCGGGCGTCATGGACCGGTTCGGCCTCGACTATGAGAGCGTCGCCGCCGCGAATCCCGGAGCGGTCTACGCATCCATCACGGGCTTCGGTGCGGGCGAGGGCGCGGCGCTGGCGGGCTACGACCTCCTCGTGCAGGCCGTCGGCGGGCTCATGTCGATCACCGGCGACCCGGACGGTGCGCCGGCCAAGGCGGGCGTCGCGCTCGTCGACGTGCTGTGCGGGCTGAATGCCGTGAGCGGCATCCTGCTCGCCCTGCGTGAGCGCGACCGCACGGGCCGCGGACAGCGCGTCGAGGTGAATCTCCTCCACAGCCTCCTCTCTGCTCTCACGAACCAGGCCGCGTCGACCCTCGCCACCGGCACTGCGCCGCGACGGCTGGGCAACGCGCATCCGTCGATCTCGCCCTACGCCGTCTATCGCGCCGCCGACCGTGATCTGGTCATCGCCGTGGGCAACGACAAGCAGTTCGCAGCGCTCGCTGCGGTCATCGGCGTCCCCGCTCTCGCGGACGACGTGCGGTTCCTCACCAACGCGGCCCGCGTCGCTCACCGCGACGCGCTGACCGTCGACCTCGAGCGTGCGCTCGCGGGGCGCCCCGCCGCCGAATGGGTCGACCTCTTCGCCGCGGCCGGCGTCCCGTCCGGGCTCGTCAACGATGTCGGCGAGGCCATCGCCCTCGCCGGCCGTCTCGGCCTCGATCCGGTCGTCGAACTCGGCGCGAGCCGCACGGTCTCGAGCCCGATAGGTCTCGGCGCCGCCCCTGCCGTCTACCTGACCCCGCCGCCGACGCTCGACGCGTCGCACGGCGCCGACTGGCTCCCCAGAGAGGAAACCCGATGACCACCGCACCCCGTATCGACCAGGTCTTCGACTTCGACGCCCTTCTCACCGACGAGGAGCGCGCCTGGCAGCAGAAGGCCCGCGCCTTCGCGCAGGAGCGCATCCTCCCGGTCATCGAGGAGGACTTCGAGAACAAGCACTTCCGCCGCGAGCTGATCCCGCAGCTCGGCGCGGCGGGCTTCCTCGGCATGCACATCAAGGGCTACGGATGCGCCGGTGCCGGTGCGGTCTCGTACGGCCTCGTGTGCCTCGAGCTCGAGGCGGCCGACAGCGGCTGGCGCACATTCGTCTCCGTGCAGGGATCCCTCGCGATGAGCGCGATCTCCAAGTACGGATCCGAGGAGCAGAAGGAGCGCTGGCTGCCCGGCATGGCGGCCGGCGAGCTCGTCGGATGCTTCGCCCTCACCGAGCCGCAGGGTGGCAGTGACCCCGCTGCGATGACGACGACCGCGCGCCGCGACGGCGACGGCTGGGTCATCGACGGCGCCAAGCGCTGGATCGGCCTCGCGTCGCTCGCCGACGTCGCCGTCGTGTGGGCTCGCGTCCCGGAGTTCGGCGAGGGCGGGAAGGCCGTCCGAGGCTTCCTCGTGCCGACGCAGACCCCCGGCTTCACCGCCACCCCGATCGACGGCAAGCTGTCGATGCGCGCGTCCGTCCAGTGCGACATCTCGCTGGAAGGCGTGCGTGTCGACGCCGACGCGCTGCTGCCCGGCGCCGAGGGCCTCTCGGGCCCGTTCGGCTGCCTCAACGAGGCCCGCTACGGCATCGTGTGGGGTGCGATGGGCGCCGCCCGTTCGTGCCTCGAGGTGGCCCTGGGGCGTTCGATCACGCGCGAGGTGTTCGGCAAGCCGATCGGCGCGAACCAGCTCACGCAGGCGAAGCTCGCCGACATGCTGCTGGAGGTCGAGAAGGGGATGCTGCTGGCACTGCACCTCGGACGGCTCAAGGAGCGCGGCGCGCTGACTCCGGCGCAGATCTCGGTCGGCAAGCTCAACAGCGTGCGCGAGGCTCTCGAGATCGCGCACCAGGCGCGCACGATCCTCGGCGGCGACGGCATCACGAACGCCTTCCCGATCATGCGCCACGCCGCCAACCTCGAGTCGGTGCGCACATACGAGGGCACCGACGAGATCCACCAGCTGGTCCTCGGCCGCGCCATGACCGGTCTGAACGCGTTCTGATGGACGCCGTCGACACGGTGGATGCCGCCGTCCGCGCGGCGGCCGCATCCGGATTCGAATCCTCGTCGCGCGCCGACCGCGCCACGTGGCTGCGCGCGCTCGCGGCGGCCCTGGAGACGGATTCCGCCGAACTCGTCGCGATCGCCCACGCGGAGACGCACCTGTCCGAGGCCCGTCTGTCGGGCGAGGTCGTCCGGACGGCGTCGCAGCTGCGGTTCTTCGCCGACGTGTGCGCCGACGGCGGGTACCTCGAAGCGACGGTCGACACCCCGGACCCGACGACCATCCCGCCGCGTCCGGACCTGCGCCGCATCCTGCGTCCGATCGGCGTCGTCGCGGTCTTCACCGCCTCGAACTTCCCGTTCGCGTTCTCGGTGCTCGGCAACGACACCGCGTCGGCGCTCGCGGCCGGGTGCCCCGTCGTCGTGAAGGCGCACCCCGGTCATCCCGAGCTCTCCCGTCGCGTGGCGGACCTTGCCCGCACCGCGCTGACCGAGGCGGGGGCTCCCGCAGACGCCCTCGTGCTGGTGGAAGGCGTCGAAGAGGGCATCGCGCTGGTGCGCCACCCGCTCGTCCGCGCCGTCGGGTTCACGGGGTCGACGCGCGGCGGCCGCGCGCTGTTCGACCTCGCCGTCTCCCGGCCCGACCCCATCCCGTTCTACGGCGAACTCGGGTCGGTGAACCCGGTCGTCGTGACGCCTGCGGCGGTGCGGGAGGATGCGGCGGCCCTCGCCGCGGGTCTCGCCGCTTCGTTCACGCGCGACGGCGGGCAGTACTGCACGAAGCCCGGACTCGTCTTCGTCCCGGCCGGTGTCGGGTTCGAGGCCGCCGTCGGGGCGGCTGCGGCGGATGCGCCGGCCCAGCGCCTTCTCACCGACGGCATGACGGACGCGTTCGCGCGCGGTGCGGATGCCTTGGAGGCCCGGGCCGACGTGGCGACGATCGCCGTCGCCGGGGGAGCAGCGGGCACCGAGTCCGCGCCGACGGTCGCGGCGACGACGGCGTCGGCGTTCGCCGCCGCTCCCGAGGCGTTCCAGGAGGAGCACTTCGGCCCGCTGACACTCCTCGTCTCCTATGACGACGCGGCTCCGGGCGGCGATCTCGATGCCGCGCTGGGCCTCCTCGAGGGCAGCCTCACCGGCACCGTTCGGCACGCCGCATCCGACGACGACGAACTCGTTGCGCGCGTGACGCACGCGCTCACGCGCGTCGCCGGACGCGTGCTCTACGACGGCTGGCCGACGGGCGTCGCGATCGCGTGGGCGCAGCACCATGGCGGCCCGTGGCCCGCGTCGACGGCGTCGGTGCACACGTCGGTCGGCGCGACGGCGATCCGGCGCTTCCTCGCCCCCGTCGCGTATCAGGATGCGCCGCAGGCGGTGCTCCCGCGGGAACTGCGTGACGGCAATCCGCTCGGCGTCCTCCGTCGCGAGAACGGCGTGCTGACCGTCTGATGACACGACGAAGGCCCGGATGCCGTGCATCCGGGCCTTCGTGCTGTCATTTGATGAAGCGGAAGTTGAACGGGTAGCGGTAGCTGCCGCCCGCGTTGATGCGCACGCCGCCCATGATCGAGAAGATCACGTTCAGGATGTAGCCGGCCCACCACAGGAGGCTGAAGATCCAGCCCAGGAGCACGAAGCTGAAGACGATGCCGAGGACGTTGATCGCGACGAGGATGATCGTGATCGTGATCTGCCAGTTCAGTGCCTCCTTCGCCTCGACGTTGGTACGCGGACCGCGGTCCTTGCCGACCAGCCAGATGATCAGCGACGGAAGGAAGCCGACGATACCGCCGAGGTTGGCCCACATCGCAAGCTGTTTGTCGGTCTCGGCCGAGTACGGGGCTCCGGGGGAGGCGTACTGCTGCCCGGCCGGCGGCTGCTGATACTGCGGCGGCTGCTGGTACTGCGGCGGCTGGTACTGCGGCGGCTGCTGTGCAGGCGGCTGCTCGGATGCCGGCGGCTGCGCAGGCTGCTGCGGCGGCTGCGCGGGCGGAGGGGTGTTCGGGTCCCCGGGCTCGGCGGCGTTCGGGTCGCTCATCGGAAGCGCCTTTCTTGGGATTGGCGGAGGGTGTCCCGGGCGTGGGCACGCGTGTGCGCACGGGTCCGTGACCTGATCGCTACCGTAGTGGTGGGCTCGAGGCGGCGGCAATGGCCACGCCGGGTTCGGGTGGACCCGCCGGAGGCGTCCGGCGCGGTGGAATCGAGAGGCGGAACATGGCGGACATACAGCAGCGGAGGGTCGGGGCATCCGGTCTTCTCGTCTCGGCGGCGGGGCTCGGCTGCAACAATTTCGGCCGCGCGGGAACGGTCACCGAGACGCTCGACGGCACGCGTGAAGTGCTCGCGGCGGCGATCGACGCCGGCGTCACCTTCCTCGACACCGCCGACATCTACGGCAAGGAGTTCGGGCTCTCCGAGACGCTGATGGGAGAAGCGCTGCGCGGTCGCCGCGACGAGGTCGTCATCGCGACGAAGTTCGGGCACTCCGCATATACGCCCCCCGGAGTAGGCGGCGCGAACGCGTCGCGCACCTACATCCGACGCGCCGTCGAGGCGTCGCTGCGGCGGCTCCAGACGGACTGGATCGACCTGTACCAGCTGCACACCCCCGACGACGACACCCCCATCGAGGAGACGCTCGACGCGCTCGGCGACCTCGTGCGCGAGGGCAAGGTCCGCTATCTCGGGCACTCGAACTTCTCGGGGTGGCAGATCGCGGAGGCGCACTTCACGGCGCTCATGCGCCACGGCATCCCGTTCGTGTCGTCGCAGAACGAGTACAGCCTGCTGCAGCGGCACGCGGAGCGGAACGTGCTGCGCGCCGTGCGACGGTACGACCTCGGCTTCTTCCCGTACTTCCCGCTCTACAACGGCCTGCTCACGGGCAAGTTCACCCGGGCGGGCGGGCCGGACTCGAGCCGGATCATGCGCCAGCGCCCGCACCTGTGGAAGGACGCACCCTGGGACGCCCTCGAGGCGTACCAGGCGTTCTGCGACGAGCGCGGCATCACGATGCTCGAGGCGACGTACGGATGGATGCTGTCGCACCCCTCCGTCGCGAGCGTCATCGCCGGCGCGACCACACCGGAGCAGGTGCGGGCGAATGCGGCCGCATCCTCGGCGTGGACGCCCGACGCCGACGATCTCGCCGCGATCGACGCGCTCTTCCCGCCTCCTCCGCCGGCCTGACGATCCTTGCGGCCCGGACGGCCGTCCGTCGTTCGCTGACAGCGCAGGGCCGTCGAT
Organism: Microbacterium candidum; assembly: GCF_030315975.1. GTDB lineage: Bacteria > Actinomycetota > Actinomycetes > Actinomycetales > Microbacteriaceae > Microbacterium > Microbacterium candidum. Next base: position 424,115 of record NZ_JASXSZ010000004.1, read on the forward strand.
GCACACGTGCAGATTATCGGCGTAACGTCGTGAGCCGCACGGACCTGTCGCGGATGTCTCCGTGCACCGGAAGGACCCACATGCTCGGCAGACTTCTCGTGCGGTACCTGTCGCCCGCGTGGCCGCTCATCATCGGGGTGGTCGTCTTCCAGCTGGCGCAGTCGATCGCGTCCCTGTGGCTCCCGACGCTGCAGGCGAACATCATCGACGACGGCGTCATCAAGGGCGACGTCGACTACATCTGGCGGACCGGCGCCGTCATGCTGGCAGTGAGCTTCGTGCAGATCGCCTGCGCCATCGTCGCGGTCTACTTCGGCTCGCGACTCGCGATGGGGATGGGGCGCGACCTGCGCGGTGACATCTTCCACCGCGTCGTCGGGTTCTCCCAGCGGGAGGTCGGGCGCTTCGGGGCGCCGTCGCTCATCACCCGCAACACGAACGACGTGCAGCAGGTGCAGATGCTCGTGCAGATGTCGGCGACGCTCATGATCTCGGCGCCCATCCTGGCGATCGGGGGCGTCATCTTCGCGCTGCGGGAGGACCCGGGCCTGTCGTGGCTCATGGCGGTCTCGGTGCCTCTGCTGCTCATCATCGTGTCGCTCATCGTCGTGCGGATGGTGCCCGCGTTCCGGTCGATGCAGAAGAAGATCGACCGCGTCAACCAGATCATGCGCGAGCAGCTGACCGGCATCCGCGTCGTCCGGGCGTTCGTCCGCGAGGATCACGAGAAGGTGCGGTTCGCGACCGCGAGCGGCGACGTCCGCGACACGGCGCTGCGCGCCGGCAATCTGATGGCGCTCATGTTCCCGGCCGTCATGCTGGTCCTCAACGTCTCGAGCGTGGCGGTGATCTGGTTCGGCGCATTCCAGATCCAGGACGGCGAGACCCAGGTCGGGACGCTCTTCGCCTTCCTCAGCTACATGATGCAGATCCTCATGGGCGTCATGATGGCGACGTTCATGTTCGTCATGATCCCGCGCGCCGCCGTCTGCGCGACGCGCATCGGCGAGGTGCTCGACACCGAGCCCTCGGTCGCCGCCCCCGCGGTCGCGGAGGAGGCCCCCGCACCCGTCGGGCGCGTCGTGTTCGACCATGTCGAGTTCACGTATCCGGGCGCAGACGCGCCGGTGCTCCACGACGTGTCGTTCGCGGTGGAGCCCGGGACTACGACCGCGATCATCGGCTCGACGGGTGCAGGCAAGACGACCCTCGTCGGGCTCGTGCCGCGCCTGTTCGACGTCACGGGCGGATCCGTCACGATCGACGGAGTGGACGTCCGCGAATACGATCCCGACGAGCTGTGGGAGCGCATCGGGCTCGTCCCGCAGCGCGCGTTCCTCTTCTCCGGCAGCATCGCATCCAATCTCCGCTACGGCGACGGCGCGGCGAGCGACGACGACCTGTGGCGGGCGCTGGAGCTCGCCCAGGCCCGCGACTTCGTCGAGGCGATGCCCGAGGGTCTCGAGGCGCAGATCGCGCAGGGCGGCACGAACGTCTCCGGCGGCCAGCGGCAGCGTCTCGCCATCGCGCGGGCACTGGTCAAGCGTCCCGAGGTCTACATCTTCGACGACTCGTTCTCGGCGCTGGATCTGGCGACGGATGCGGCGCTGCGCCGCGCGCTCGACACGCATCTGCCGGACGCCACGCGCATCGTCGTCGCGCAGCGCGTGTCGACCATCCAGCATGCCGACCAGATCGTCGTGCTCGACCACGGCCGCGTCGTGGGTCTCGGCACCCACGACGAACTCACGCAGACCAACGACACGTATCGCGAGATCGTCGAATCGCAGCTCTCGGTGGAGGAGGCGGCATGAGCGGCCAGTCCTCACAGCAGGCGCAGCGCCGAGGCCCGATGGGCGGAGGTCCCATGCGCGGCATGGGCATGCCCGTCTCCAAGGCTCAGAACTTCGGGCCGAGCGCCAGGCGGCTGCTCGGAACGCTCCGGCCGGACGCAGCTCTCCTGGTGGTGGTCCTCCTCCTCGGCGTCGTGAGCGTGACCCTCAACGTGATCGGTCCGAAGCTCCTCGGCAACGCGACGAATGTCGTCGTCGCAGGCTTCACATCGCTGCAGTTCAAGAACGTGCCGCCCGGCACCACGCAACAGCAGATCATCGACTACATGATGACGCACGGCCAGCAGCAGCAGGCCGATCTTCTCAAGACGATGCAGTTCGTCCCGGGGCAGGGCATCGATTTCGCGCAGCTCGCGTCGATCCTGCTCACGGTCCTCGCCGTGTACATCGGCGCGGCTCTGTTCGCGTGGCTGCAGGCGCGCATCCTGAACGGGGTGGTGCAGCGCGCGATGCACCGGCTGCGGCTGCGCGTCGAGGACAAGATCCACCGTCTGCCTCTGTCCTATTTCGACGGAACCCAGCGCGGCGAGGTGCTCAGCCGGGTCACGAACGACGTCGACAACATCGGCCAGACGATGCAGCAGTCTCTGTCGCAGATGGTGATCTCGCTCCTGACGGTGGTCGGCGTCCTCGTCATGATGTTCCTGATCTCGCCGCTGCTCGCCGTCATCGCCCTCGTCACGATCCCGCTGACGCTGCTGGTCACGGTGCTCGTCGCGCGTCGGTCGCAGAAGCTGTTCGTCGCGCAGTGGGCCGCCACTGGCGTCCTCAACGCCCGCGTCGAGGAGACCTACTCGGGCCACTCGATCGTCAAGGTCTTCGGGCATCAGCGCGCGGTCGAGCGTGATTTCCGCGGTGAGAACGACGCCGTGTACAAGGCGAGCTTCGGCGCGCAGTTCGTCTCGGGCATCATCATGCCGGCGATGCAGTTCATCGGGAACCTCGTCTACGTCGCGATCGCGGTGGTGGGCGGCATCCAGGTGCTCAACGGCCTGATCTCGATCGGCGACGTGCAGGCCTTCATCCAGTACTCCCGCCAGTTCACCCAGCCGCTCGCGCAGCTCGGCTCGATGGCCAACATGCTGCAGTCCGGTGTCGCGAGCGCGGAGCGCGTGTTCGAGCTGCTCGACGAGCCGGACGAGACGCCCGACCCCGAGCCTGCCGCCACGGCGCCGGAGAGCGCCTCCACCCTCCGGTTCGACGACGTCGCTTTCCGGTACACGGCGGACAAGCCCCTCATCCACGACCTGAGCCTGAAGGCCGAGCCCGGCAGCACGGTGGCGATCGTGGGGCCGACCGGGGCGGGCAAGACGACGCTCGTGAACCTCATCATGCGGTTCTACGACGTCGACGGCGGCGCCATCACACTCGACGGCGTGGACACGACGACCATGACCCGCGCCGATCTGCGCTCGCGCACCGGCATGGTCCTGCAGGACACGTGGCTGTTCTCCGGCACGATCCGCGAGAACATCGCGTACGGCCGACCGGATGCGACGGAGGAGGAGATCGTGGAGGCCGCCACCGCCGCCTACGTCGACCGCTTCGTGCACGCGCTGCCGGACGGCTACGACACGGTGCTCGACGACGAGGCGTCGAACCTGTCGATGGGCGAGCGGCAGCTCGTCACGATCGCGCGCGCGTTCCTCGCCGACCCCCGCATCCTGATCCTCGACGAGGCCACCTCCTCCGTCGACACGCGCACCGAGCTGCTGATCCAGCGCGCCATGTCGCGCCTGCGGATCGACCGGACGTCGTTCGTCATCGCGCACCGCCTCTCCACCATCCGGGACGCCGACCTCATCCTCGTGATGGAGAACGGCGCCATCGTGGAGCAGGGTGCGCACGACGAGCTGCTGGCGGCGCGAGGAGCGTACTGGCGTCTCTACAACGCGCAGTTCGAAGGCGCGGCGGAGGAGGAGGACGACCTCGGCCCCGAGCTCGCCGCCCAGGCCGCCGCGCTCGCGGCCCCGGGCGACGTGGACCCGGTCCACTAGGATGTGAGGCACCGTCCACGGTCTCGCGGGCGTGCACGGTCGAAGGGGAGGGCGCGCGTGCCAGAGGTGACGACGCAGGTCCGCACGGTCGCGCTTCCTGACGGGGAGCTCAACCTGTCGTGGGCGGAGGTCACCGACACCGGGCGGCGCCGTGAGATCAACCAGGACGCAGTGCTGACGCTGTTCCCGCTCTTCATCGTCGCCGATGGCATGGGCGGGCACATCGGCGGCGAGATCGCCAGCGCCCGCACCGTCGAGCGCCTGCGCGCCGTCGCTGAGACGGGTGAAGTGTCGTCGAAGTCGATCGAGAAGGCGCTCGCGAAGGCCGTGAAGGACATCGCGAGCCATCCCGGCGCGACCGACGACGGCACGGGCACGACGGTCACCGGTCTCTACCTCGACACCGACGCGGGGGACCCGCACTGGGTGACCCTCAACATCGGCGATTCCCGGGTGTACCTCGCGCGCGACGGCAGCCTCGTCCAGATCACGACCGACCACTCCGTCGTGCAGGAGCTCGTGGCCGCAGGGCGGCTCAGCCCCGAGGAGGCCGAGCACCACCCGTACGGGAACGTCATCACCCGAGCCGTAGGGCCGAGCGACAGCGTCACCCCCGACTACGTGCGTCTGGACCTCGTGGACGGCGACCGGTTCGTGGTGTGCTCCGACGGGCTCACGAAGGAACTGACCGACTACGGCATCCAGCACTTCCTCGCGGAGCACGACGACCCCGCCGAGGCCGTGGAGGCCATGCTCGCCGCGGCCCTGGAGAACGGCGGACGCGACAACGTGACGATCATCGTGCTGAACGTCGCCGTCTCCTCCACGCAGGACGAGGACGTCTCCTCCACAGAGGACGACGTGCAGGGCGACGCGGCGTAACCCTCCACACCTCCGGCCGTTCCCGTTCCGGATCGCGGGCGGTGGATTGACTGGGGCGATGCCCTTCGCCGACCCGTCCGCACCACTTGCCCTGCCCGTCCCGCCTGACCCTCCGCGGCGGCCCGCGGTGCCGCTCCTCGCGTCGGTCGTCCCGATCGTGGGCGCGGCAGGGCTGGCGCTTGCGACGGGCTCGTACGCGATGCTCTGGTTCGCGGCCCTCGGCCCGCTCATCGCCGGGGCGACGCTCGTCGACGGAGCACGCGCCGCGCGCCGCGCGCGGAGGACGGCGGAGGGCGAGGCGATCGCAGCCCGCGCGCGCATCGCCGACGAGATCGCGCACCGGCATGACGTCGAGCGTGCCTCCGTCAGAACACGACATCCGGATGCCGCGGCCCTGTGTCTCACCGACGCCGGCGTATGGCGCCCCGTTCCCGGCCGGGGCGAGGCGCTCGTCGTCGGCAGCGGCGAGCGCGAGAGCACGCTGCGGGTCAGCGGGGGAGGCGACGGCCCTGAGGACGCGCGGCTGCGCGCCCGCGCTGCGGTGCTCGACCGCGCGCCGGTGACCGTGCCGCTGCCCGACGGGGTCGCGGTCGTCGGGCCCGACGCCCTGGCCGAGGCGGTGCTGCGCGCCCTCGTCCTGCAGGCCTGTCTCGTGCACGCTCCAGAGGATCTGCGGATGCTGGAGCCGCAGGACGCCGACCGCGCCTGGATGCGGGATCTCCCGCACGTACGTGCCGGCGGCGTTCGCTCCGGTGGTCCCGGCCGGACATCCGTGGTGCTCGGTGTGAGCGGGCCGGATTCGGTGGCGCCGTCCGCAGACGTGCTCGTGGCCCGCGTGCGCCCCGGTGACCCCGTGCCGGCTCGTTGCGCGGCCGTGCTGACGCTGACCTCGCCGGGCAGGGGAACGCTGCATTACGCGGGGGAGTCCCGCACCATCGAGGTCGAAGCGATCTCCGTGGGGCAGGCCACGGCGCTCGCTCGAGCCCTGGCGGCCCGCGCCGGGGCGGCCGGGGCTGCGGACGGCGGCCCGGTCCGGCTCGCCGACCTGGTGCCGCTCGATCGCGCACCGGCATCCGGCCGGGGCACGCTGTCCGCCGTCATCGGTGCAGCGGGCGGGGCTCCCGTGGCGGTGGACCTCGTCGCCGACGGCCCGCATGCGATCGTCGCCGGGGTGACGGGATCGGGTAAGAGCGAGCTGCTCACGACGTGGGTGACCGCGCTGAGCGCGGCCTATCCGCCGGGCGAGGTCACGTTCCTTCTGGCCGACTTCAAGGGCGGCACAGCCTTCGACGCGCTGCGCCGTCTTCCGCATGTGGCGGGCGTCATCACCGACCTCGACGAGGCAGGCGCACGGCGGGCCGTGGAGAGTCTGCGGGCGGAGCTCCGGCGCCGCGAGGCGGCGCTCGCCGCCGCAGGCGTCCGCGACATCGGCGACGAGCGGGGCGAGCTCGCACGGCTCGTCATCGTCGTGGACGAGTTCGCGGCGCTTCTGGGCACGCATCCCGACCTGCACGCCGTCTTCACGGATGTCGCCGCGCGCGGGCGCGCGCTCGGCATGCATCTCGTCCTCGGCACGCAGCGTGCCTCCGGGGTCGTCCGCGACGCGCTCCTCGCCAATTGCCCGCTGCGGATCAGCCTGCGGGTGACCGAGGCGGCGGACAGTCGCGCACTCCTCGGGACCGATGCCGCGGCCGACCTGCCCGGGGCTCCGGAGGCACGCGGCCTGGCGCTCCTCCGCTGCGCCGCAGACGACGCGCCCCGCAGGATGCGGGTCGCGCTGACCGACCCGGAGCTCATCGCCGCGGTCGCGGAGCGGTGCACGCCCGTGCCCGCCGTGCGCAGGCCGTGGATGCCCGCGCTCCCTGCGCAGCTGTCCCTCGACGACCTCCGGCGCATCGACGACCTCGGCGGGATCGACGACGTCCCCGGGCCTGCCGATCGCGAGGGCCTCGATCCCGAGGGACTGGTCATCGGGCTGGTCGACGAACCCGACCGCCAGCGCCAGGTGTGCGGCAGCCTCGGGCCCCGCGAGCGGGGCCTCGTCGTCCTCGGGGCGGCCGGGAGCGGGCGTTCGACCGCGCTGGCGACCCTGTCGGCGCAGGTGGGCGACGATCGACTGATCGTCGTCCCCTCCGATCCGGAGGGGGCGTGGGATGCCGTCGAGCACGCGCAGATCGCGGCTCCCGGCTCGGTCGTCGTGGTCGACGATCTCGATGCGCTCCTGACGCGGTACCCGCTCGACTATGCACAGGTCATGGCCGAGCGGATCGAGCGACTGGCCCGTGGGGGCGGGGATGCCGGCATCCGTCTCCTCGTCGGCGTCCAGCGTCCGTCGGGGCCGAGCGCGCGGGTCGTCGAGCTCATCTCACGGCGCCTGCTTCTCGCCGCAGCATCCCGCACCGACCACTTGGCCATGGGCGGAACGGCGGAGCTGTATCGTCGCGATCTCCCGCCGGGGCGTGGCGAACTCGACGGACGGGCGATCCAGGTCGCCGTGGCCTCCCGCGCGGTGGCGGCCCACGCGCGGCCCCCAGTGTCCGTCTGGGCGCCGTCGGACGCCGTGACCGGGCTCGTCTTGCGGAGCGGAGTCCGCCCGCCCTCTCGGCCGGGTTTCGACCTGGTGGACGTGCGCACCATCGCCGACGCCGCGGTGCTGCTCGGCGCGCAGCGGACGCTGATCGTCGGCGACCCGGAGGCCTGGCAGCGCGGGTGGCGGGTGCTGGAAGCCGTGCGCGAGCGCGACGAGCTGCTGATCGACGCCGCATGCGCGCCGGACTTCCGCGCCCTGACGGGCGACCGCGAGCTGCCGCCGTACTGCGCCGCGGGCACGGACCGCGCGTGGCTCCTGCGACCGGGTGCGCGCCCGGTCAGGGTCGACGTCGGCGCGAAGGAGCCCCGGGGCTGATCGCCCCGGGGCTCCTCGTGTCTCAGATCGACGAACGGTGTCAGGCCAGCGCGTCGGCGAGGGAGGCCAGCTCGAGCCCGTGGGCCGTCGCGACGCCTTCGTTGACGATACGGCCGCCGACGACGTTGAGGCCCCCCGCGAGGGCGGCGTCGGAGCGCAGCGCCTCCTTCCAGCCGCGACCGGCGATCTGCCGGATGTAGGGGAGGGTCGCGTTCGTCAGCGCCGACGTCGACGTGTTCGGCACGGCGCCCGGCATGTTCGCCACGCAGTAGAACACCGACTCGTGCACGCGGAAGGTCGGGTCGTCGTGCGTCGTCGGATGCGTGTCCTCGAAGCAGCCGCCCTGGTCCACCGCGATGTCGACGAGCACGGAGCCCGGCCGCATCCGCGCCACCATGTCGTTCGTGACGAGCTTCGGAGCCTTCGCGCCCGGGATGAGCACCGATCCGATGACGAGATCCGAGTCGACGACCGCACGGTCGAGGTCGAGCGGATTGGATGCGGCGGTCTTGATACGCCCCTGGAAGTGGTCGTCGAGGAACCGGAGGCGCTGGATGTTGGTGTCGAAGATGGTGACGTCGGCGCCCATGCCCGCGGCGATGACGGCCGAGTTCGCACCCGCGACGCCGCCGCCGATGACGGTGACGCGCGCAGGACGCGTGCCGGGGACGCCCGACATGAGGAGCCCGAGCCCGCCGGACGAGCGCATCAGGGTCGAGGCGCCCACCATCGGTGCGAGGCGGCCGGCGACCTCGCTCATCGGAGCGAGCAGCGGCAGCCCGCCGCCGGCCAGCTGCACCGTCTCGTACGCGATCGCGGTCACGCCCGACTCGATGAGCCGGTCGGTGAGCGGGCGATCGGCCGCGAGGTGCAGGTACGTGAAGATGACGAGGTCGTCGCGGAAGTACCGGTACTCGGACTCGATCGGCTCCTTCACCTTCAGCAGGAGCTCGGCACGAGCCCAGACCTCGGCGGGGTCGTCGACGAGCGTCGCTCCGGCCGCCAGGTATTCGTCGTCCGGCATGGACGAGCCGGTGCCCGCGCCGGACTGCACGATGACCTCGTGGCCGGCCGAGACGAGGCCGTGCACGCCGGCCGGTGTCAGCGCGACGCGGTACTCGTTGTTCTTGACCTCGGTGGGAACGCTGATCCTCATTGATATCGCTCTTTCTGTGCGCCGTTCGGGCGCGCTTCAGACGGGGCGGCAGGGCGCCGCCCTCATACGGTCGGGCGAATGCTCCCGACATCGTGACCGCCGCCGGTGACCGACAGCGGAAGCAGGGACATCGCGTCTGCGACGTCGGCGGCGCGCAGAGCGCCGGCCTTCTCGAGGATGCGGAGGGCCACGGCCGCCGTCGCGCGGCCGCTGCCGTCGAGCATCTTCAGCGCGACGGTCGTGCCATCGGGCGCGACCATCACGTGCACGCCCTCGGCTCCGCCCTTCGCGAAGACGCCGAGCCGGTCGATGAGGACCGTGTCGGGACGCCCGGGCCCCGCGATCGCCCACGGGTTCTCGCGGACGGCACGCACGAGCGCACCGGCCGAGCGGTGCAGCGCGAACGGCGACGACTCAGACGATCCGCCGATGCGGTGGATGGCGCGCGCGAGCCCCGCGAGCGTCATCGCGTAGACAGGGGCGCCGCATCCGTCGACGGCCGTGGCCGCCATGCGCTCGCCGGTCATCCGCTCGATCAGCTCGCGGATGTGGATCTGCAGCGGGTGGTTCGGCTCGAGATAGGTCGCCGTGTCCCACTCGTTGGCGACGCATGCGAGGAGCATCGTCGCGTGCTTGCCGGAGCAGTTCATGCGCACGCGTGTCGGCTGCCCGAGCTCGCGGACCATGTCGTCGCGCGTGGACTGGTCGCCGGGCCACGCCGGCGGGCAGCCGAGGTCGTCCTCCCCGAGGCCGCCGGCCGCGAGGATCTCGCGCACGACGGCGGCGTGACTGTCGGTGCCGGTGTGGCTCGCCGTCGACAGGGCGAGCTGGAGTCCCTCGACGGACGCACCCGCCGTGATCGAGCCGAGCGCCTGCAGAGGCTTCATGCTGGAGCGCGGGAAGACGAGGGCGGAGGGGTCTCCCCACGTGCCCGCGACGGTCCCATCGGGAGAGAGGACGATCGCCGATCCGACATGTCGCGACTCGATGAATCCGCTGCGTTCGACGACGGCGAGCTCGACGGCGGCATCGGCTGTGAAGGTCTCCGGCACCCGTCCAGCCTACCGCCGGTGCCGATCCTGGAATACTGACGGAATGCTCGGCGAACACCGTTACACCGTCACATCCGTCTGGACCGGCGACCGGGGCACCGGGACGAGCGGATACCGCGAATACGACCGGTCGGTCACCCTTTCGATCGAAGGGAAGCCGGACCTCCTCGCCTCCTCGGACAAACCCTTCCGCGGCGATCCGTCGAAGTGGAATCCGGAGGACCTGCTCGTGGCATCCCTCTCCGAATGCCACCTGCTGTCATACCTTCACGCGTGCGTGACGGCCGGCGTCGTGATGACCGCCTACTCCGACCACGCGTCCGGCCTGATGGTCGAGGACGGCAAGGGGGGCGGTGCATTCGCCGAGGTCGTGCTCCGGCCGCACGTGACGGTCGCCGATGCGTCGATGACGGATGCGGCCACCGCCGCCCACCACCAGGCGCACGAGTGGTGCTTCATCGCGAACTCGGTGAACTTCCCGGTGCGCGTCGAGCCCGTGATCGAGGTCGCCCGAGGCTGAGCGGACGGCGCCGTGCGTCAGAGGCGCTCGTGCGGGAGGACCTGCTTGATCCGGTCGATGCCGTGCGCGGGAGCCTCGTTGTATGCGTTCGCGAGCTCCTGGCCGGAGAGGGCGTGGATCGACGACATGATCTCGTCGGTCGCCAGGCGCCTGGCCTTGCCCGACTCCGCCGTCCCGTGCTTGGTGAGGTCGAGCGGCTCGCCGAAGCGGATCGCGATGCGCGGGCGCAGCCTCGGGAACTTCGCGCCGACCGGCATGATCTTGTCCGTGTTGACGAGCCCCACCGGGACCACCGGGGCTCCGGTCTGGAGTGCGAGGAACGCGACGCCCGTGCGGCCCTTGTAGAGGCGGCCGTCGAGGGAGCGCGTGCCTTCCGGGTACATCGCGGTCGCCTGCCCCGCTTCGAGCATGCGGCGGCTCTGGCCCAGAGCATCGAGCGCCGCCTGACCCGCACCGCGGCGGATGGGGCTCGCGCCGATCGCGAGGAACAGCTCGCGGTTGACCCATCCCTTGAAGCCCGTGCCCTCGAAGTAGCTCGACTTCGCGAGGAAGTGGACCTTCCGGGGCGACGCAACCGGGATCACGATCGAGTCGATGAACGACAGGTGATTGCTCGCGAAGATCACAGCGCCGTGCTTGGGGACGTTGTGCCTGCCCTCGATGTGCGGGCGGTAGAGCACGCGCACGAGCGGAACGAGGATGAAGCGGATCAGCCCGTAGAGGAAGCCGGCCGTGCGGGGTTCGGCGTCATCGTCCTCCGGGAGCTCCGAGGGTCCGGACGCGGAGGTGTCGGCTTCTGTCACCCCACGAGGGTACTCTCCAGTCCATTCCGTCGCGGTTATGGGGTCTTGCACGCGTCCCTCCCAGCCCGGACACACGATCATAGGGAAGGATAAGTACATTCCTGTTCGTCTTCCGTGAGGTTTCCGTGCGCATTCGTCCGATCGCCGCTCTGTCCGCCGTCGCCGTCGCGGCCTTCCTGCTCGCCGGCTGTTCGTCGTCGGGCTCCCCGTCGGCATCCGGCTCGCCGTCCGCCTCGGCATCCGCCGACCTGTGCTCCGCCGCCGCCGCCGAAGGCGCCGCCGTCAAGTCCGTCAAGGTGACGGGCGAGGTCGGCAGCGAGGCGTCCGCCACCTTCGACAAGGGCCTCTCGGTCAGCAAGATCCAGCGCGTGGTCGTCAAGGAGGGCACCGGCCCCAAGGTGAAGGCCGGCGACCTCGTCGAGTACGCCCTCACCGCCTACAACACCGAGACGGGCGCGAAGCTCGGCGCCGTGGGCTACGGCAAGGGCCAGGTGCTGCCCTCGCAGATCTCCGCGGACAGCCCGCTCGGCCAGGTCTTCGGCTGCGCGCCGGTCGGCACGCGCGTCGTCGCCGCGTTCCCGGGGACCGAGTCCGCGCCGGGCGAGGTCTACGTCCTCGACCTGCTGCGCGTCGTCCCCGCCAAGGCGTGGGGCACCGACCAGACCCCCAGCGCCGCCGGGATGCCCGCCGTCAAGCTCGCGAAGAACGGCGAGCCGTCGATCTCCATCCCGAAGGGCGCGACCGCGCCGACCGAGACCAAGATCGCGGTCCTGAAGAAGGGCGACGGTGAGACCGTCGCATCCGGCGATCAGGTTCTCGTGCAGTACAAGGGCGTCCTGTGGGACACGGGCAAGGAGTTCGACTCCAGCTGGACCCGCGGCACCCCGGCGAGCTTCCAGACCACCGGCGTGGTCAAGGGCTTCCAGAAGGCGCTCGAAGGCCAGACCGTGGGCTCGCAGGTCCTCGTCGTGATCCCGCCGGCCGATGGCTACGGTGACACCGCGCAGGGCTCGATCCCGGCGAAGTCGACGCTCGTGTTCGTCGTCGACATCCTCGGCACGCAGCACGCGACCGCGCAGTAAGACGTCTTCAGCACGGCGGATGCACCCTCTCCGGAGGGTGCATCCGCCGTTTTCGGACTGGGTAGGCTGACGGCGTGCGGCGCATCCTCATCCTCGGCTCCACCGGTTCGATCGGGACGCAGGCTCTCGACGTCATCCGGGCCAATCCTTCGCGCTTCGAGGTCGTGGGGCTCGCCGCCGGCTCGAACCGGGATGCGGTGGCCGCCCAGGCCGCCGAGTTCGATGTCGAGCACACCGCGTTCGGCGCGCTCGAGGCGGAGCAGCTCGTGCGCGACGTCGAAGCCGACGTCGTGCTGAACGGCATCACCGGATCGGTCGGGCTCGGGCCCACCCTCGCGACGCTCGAGACGGGGCGCACGCTCGCACTCGCGAACAAGGAGTCGCTCATCGTCGGCGGCGAACTCGTCACCGCGCGCGCCCGGCCGGGACAGATCGTGCCGGTCGACTCCGAGCACTCCGCGATCGCTCAGGCGCTGCGGTCGGGGACGCACTCCGAAGTGCGCCGGCTGGTGCTGACCGCCTCCGGAGGGCCGTTCCGCGGCCGTTCGCGCGACTCGCTCGAGGGCGTCACTCCGGCCGAGGCGCTCGCCCACCCCACGTGGGACATGGGCCGTGTCGTCACGACGAACTCCGCGACCCTCGTGAACAAGGGCCTCGAGGTCATCGAGGCGCATCTTCTGTTCGACGTGCCGTTCGGCGACATCGACGTCGTCGTCCACCCGCAGTCGATCGTGCACTCGATGGTCGAGTTCTGCGACGGCTCGACGATCGCGCAGGCCTCGCCCCCCGATATGCGGCTGCCGATCTCCCTGGGCCTCGACTGGCCGAACCGCGTCGGCGGCGTCGGGCGCCCGCTCGACTGGACGAAGGCCACGTCGTGGACGTTCGAGCCGCTCGACGACGACGCCTTCCCGGCGGTCCGCCTCGCGAAGGACGTCGGGCGCGCAGGCGGGACCTATCCCGCCGTCTTCAACGCGGCCAACGAGCAGGCCGTCGATGCGTTCCACGAGGGCCGGCTGCCGTTCCTCGGCATCGTCGACACCATCCGGCGCGTGGTCGACGCGCACGACGCTCCGGACGCCCTCACGCGCGACTCCCTCGCGGAGGCGGAGCGCTGGGCGCGGGATGCCGCGGACCGCGCCATCGCCAAGGCCTGACGCGTCCTACGTCGGTCGTTGAGCGAGGGAGCGTAGCGACCGAGACGAAACGCGGTGACCTCGCGAGATCGGCTCGCCGCGTTCGTGTCCGCGTTTCGTCTCTGCGTTTCGACTCTCTTCGCTCGCTCAACGACCGTCGCACGCTCAACGACCCGTGGGCCGCTCGACGACGCGCGGAAGTGAGCCCTACCGCCACTCCCGCTCGGGATCCGAGAGCGGGGTCTCGTCCTCGGGGTACGGGACGGGCCAGTGCGGCTCGGGCACGGGCCATCCCGCATCCCGCAGCGCCCTCCGGGCGAGCTCGCGCGCCGAATAGGGCGTGCGCACCCCGCGGATGTCGCGGTAGTCCTGGTGACCGGGACCGCACCACAGGATCGCGTCGCCGTCGCCGACGAGAGCGACGGCTTCGATGATCGCGCGCTCCGGGGGCGAGTACTCGAGGAGCTCGGTGGCGGTGCCGGCCCGCCGCGCGCCCTCGAGCAGGGTCGCCCGGATCGAGTCCGGGTCCTCGAAGCGCGGGTGGTGGTCGGTGACGATGAAGATGTCGCTGCCCTCGGCCCCGGTGCGGCCCATGTCGAGGCGCTTGGTCGCGTCGCGGTCGCCGTCGGCGCCCATGACGAACAGCACCTTGCCGGGCGTGACGTGCCGGACGGCCGCGAGCGTCTTCTCGAATGCGTCGGGGGAGTGGCCGAAGTCGACGTACACCGCCGGTCCGCGATCGCCCGAGACGAGCTGCGTGCGGCCGGGGAGATACGCGTCGATGCGCCCGGAGCCGCCGGCGGAGGCATCCAGCGCCCCGACGAGGTCCTCCCATGCGTAGCCGCCCTCGAGGATCATGACGATCGCGAGTCCGGCGTTGGCGGCCATGTGCCGTCCGATCACGGGGACGATCGTCGTGAGCGTCCGCCCGTCGCGGGAGGTCAGGCGGAACTCGGTGCCGGTCTGGCGCTCGTCGAGGATGTCGACGGTCCAGTCGGCGGAGGCCCCGGCATCCGGGTCCGCTGCGATCGCGGGGGTCACGATCGTGACGGACGGCACCTCGCTGCGCTCCGCGACCTCGAGGCCCGGCTCGGAGTCGAGCGAGATGACGGCCCGGCGCGCCCAGTCGGGGCGGAAGAGCTGCATCTTGGCCTCGAAGTACTCGCGCATGTCGGCGTAGTCGTCGAGGTGGTCATGGCTGAGGTTCGTGAAGCCGGCGACGTCGAAGACGAGCCCGTCGACGCGGTGACGGCTGAGAGCCTGGGCGCTGACCTCGACGGCCACGGCCTCGACCCCGCGCTCGCGCATGAGTGCGAGGAGCGCGTGGAACTCGGATGCCTCGGGGGTCGTCAGACGCGACACGATGACCTCACCGGCGATGTGCCGCTCGGCGGTGGAGGAGAGACCGGTGACGACGCCGAGCTGCCCGAGGATCCCCTCGAGCAGGTGCGACACGCTCGTCTTGCCGTTCGTCCCCGTCGTCGCGAAGAGGGTGGGGATGTCGTCATCCGGACCCGTGCCGTACACCCACGCAGACAGGTCGCCGAGAAGCGCGCGCGGGTTGTCGACGACGACGATCGGAAGACCGGATGCGGCGGCGATCGCCGCGCCGTCCTCGTCGGTGATGACGGCGACGGCGCCCTTGTCGGCCGCGGTCTGCGCGAACTCGGCGCCGTGCCGGTTCACGCCGCGGATCGCGACGAACGCCTCACCGGCGCGCAGGTCGGCGGTCGCCAGCGTGATCCCGGTCAGGGTCACGTCGGAGGGGCCGCGGAGCTCGCCGCCGAAACGCCGCGCGAGATCGTCGAGCGTGCGGACGGGCGGGTGCTCCGGTCGGAGGACGGGGGGCAGGTTCGCGGGTGCGGCAGGGGTTGTCGGCATGGCGCATCCATCATCCCCCGGCCGTTGGGCGAACTCAAAGCGCGCGCGAGTACCGTGGGGCGGGTGACAGTCGTGGCCTTCGTGATCGGCATCCTCCTCATGGTCGTGGGGCTCGCCGTCTCGATCGCGCTGCACGAGCTCGGCCACCTGTGGCCCGCCAAGAAGTTCGGCGTCCGCGTCGGGCAGTACATGATCGGGTTCGGCCCGACGCTGTGGTCGCGCCGCAAGGGCGAGACCGAGTACGGCGTGAAGGCCATTCCGCTCGGCGGATACATCTCGATGGCCGGCATGTACCCGCCGTCTCCTGAGATGTCACGCGCTCCGATCGCGGGCGACACCGGAACCGCACAGGCCCGTGACGGACGTGCCGGCAGCGGCTTCTTCGCGACGATGGTGCAGGACGCGCGCACCGCGAACGACGAGACGCTGCGCGGCGCAGACGACGACCGCGTCTTCTACAAGCTGCCGATCTGGAAGCGCATCGTCGTGATGCTCGGCGGGCCGACCATGAACCTGCTCCTCGCGATCTTCCTCTTCGCGCTCCTCTTCAGCGGCATCGGCGTGAAGACGGCGACGACGACGGTCGCCGCGGTGTCGCAGTGCGCCGTCACCACCGCATCCGCGCGGACGACGTGCGAACCCACCGATCCCGTGGCGCCCGCTGCGGCCGCGGGACTCAAGGCCGGCGACGAGATCGTCGCGATCGACGGAACGCCGGTGTCGACGTTCACCGACGTGTCGACCATTGTGCGCGATTCGCCCGACCAGCCCCTGCAGGTCGAGATCCGCCGCGATGGGCAGACGCAGACGCTGACCGTGACGCCGATCTCCGCGACGCGCGGCAAGACGGACGCGCAGGGTCGGCCGGTCAGGAACGCCGACGGGACGACCGCGACCGTCCAGGTCGGATTCATCGGCGTGACCCCGCAGCAGGACTACGTGCGTCAGCCGATCTGGACGGGGCCGCAGGCCGCGATGCAGAACGTCGGAGCCGTCGCCGGCATCGTCTGGCAGATGCCCGTCAAGGTCTACGAGACGGCGACGACCCTTGTCACGGGAGGTCAGCGCGACCCGAACGGACCGCTCAGCATCGTCGGGGCCGGCGTCCTGGCCGGAGAGGTCGCTTCGGCGAATGCGCCGGTGCTCGACCGGGTCAACGGCATCCTGGGCCTTCTCGCCTCCCTGAACATCGCGCTCTTCGTCTTCAACCTGATCCCCCTTCTGCCGCTCGACGGCGGCCATGTCGCGATCGCCCTGTGGGACGGTGCGCGTCGTACGTGGGCGAAGATGTTCCGCCGGCCCCCGCCCCCGCAGGTCGACGCCACGAAGCTCGTCCCGATCACATATGTCGTCGTCATCGCCCTCATCGTGATGGGCGCTGTGCTGATCATCGCCGACCTCGTCAATCCGGTCTCGCTGTTCGGCTGACCCGGGCGCTCTCGGAGGACGGATTCGCGGCTGAGCGGTGGCCTCCGGTCCGATAGCCTGAAGGCATGACGCACACCGGCAATCCTTTCGGACAGGTGCTCGTCGCGCTCGTCACACCGATGACGGCCGACGGCGAGGTCGACTGGCCCGCCGTCGAGAAGCACATGGACGACGTCATCGTCGGCGGCGCCGACGGCATCGTCGTGACGGGCACGACCGGCGAGACCAGCACGCTGACGGATGCCGAGAAGCTCAAGCTCGTCGAGGTCGGCAAGGACGTCGCATCCGGCCGCGCCACCATCATCACCGGCGGCGGCTCGAACGAGACCGCCCACGCGATCGAGCTCTACAAGGCGAGCGAGAAGGCCGGCGCGGACGGCATCATGATCGTCACGCCGTACTACAACAAGCCCACGCAGGCGGGCATCCTCACGCACTTCCGCCTGGTCGCCGACGCGACCGACCTGCCGGTCATCCTGTACGACATCCCCGGTCGCACCGGCGTCCCGATCAAGTACGAGACGATCCTGCGCCTCGCGAAGCACCCGAACATCCTCGCCGTCAAGGACGCGAAGGGCGACTTCAGCGAGGTGAGCCGTGTGCTCAACCAGACCGACCTGATGTACTTCTCGGGCGACGACTCGAACGTGCTGCCGCACCTGTCGATCGGCGCGACGGGGCTCATCGGCGTCACGGCGAACATCACGTCGCGTCCGTATCGGACGATCGTGGATGCGGTGAACCGCGGCGATCTCGCCACGGCCACCGCCGAGCACAAGCGCCTCGAGCCGCTCGTGCGCGCGCTCATGACCCACGTCCCCGGAACCGTGTCGGCGAAGTACGTCCTGCACGGCCTCGGCCGCATCGGAAGCCCCCGCGTGCGCCTGCCGCTCGTCGGCCCCGAAGAGTGGGAGGCCGCGATGATCGAGGACGAACTCGCCCTCGTCAAGGACGTGCCCGGCGCCGACTTCTCCAACTTCCGCCCCGACCGCAACGCGGCCGCCGGCGGTGCCCTGCCGAAGGTGCACGGCACCACCCGGTAGTCGCCGACAGGGATGCGTGGCATCCCGAGGAGGCTCTATGCCCGACACCGTGTACGACCCCACCGCCCTCGCCCCCGGAACTCTCCGTGTGACACCGCTCGGCGGGCTCGGCGAGGTCGGTCGCAACATGACCGTCTTCGAGTACGAGGGCAAGTTGCTCATCGTCGACTGCGGCGTCCTGTTCCCCGAGGAGCATCAGCCGGGCGTCGACCTGATCCTCCCCGACTTCGAGCCGATCCGCGGCCGCCTCGACGACATCGTCGCGGTGGTGCTCACGCACGGCCACGAGGACCACATCGGCGCCGTCCCGTACCTGCTGCGGCTGAAGGGCGACATCCCCCTCATCGGCTCCGGGCTCACGCTCGCCCTCGTGGAGGCGAAGCTCAAAGAGCACCGCATCCGTCCGTACACCCTCTCCGTGAAGGAGGGCGACACCGAGACCGTGGGTCCCTTCGACCTCGAGTTCATCGCGGTCAACCACTCCATCCCGGACGCGCTTGCTGTCGCGATCACGACCCCCGCCGGCGTCGCACTCGCGACCGGCGACTTCAAGATGGACCAGCTGCCCCTCGACGGGCGGATCACCGACCTCCGCGCCTTCGCGAGGCTCGGCGAGGCGGGCGTCGACCTGTTCCTGCCCGACTCGACCAACGCCGACGTCCCCGGCTTCACGCCGCTCGAGCGCAGCATCGGCCCCGTGCTCGACCAGGTGATCGGCAAGGCCCCTCGCCGGGTCATCGTGGCGAGCTTCTCGAGCCACGTCCACCGCGTGCAGCAGGTGATCGACGCCGCAGCCGCCCACGGGCGCCGCGTCGCGTTCCTCGGCCGCAGCATGGTGCGGAACATGACGATCGCCGAGGAGCTCGGGTACCTCAACGTGCCGGACGGGGTCCTCATCGACTACAAGAAGGCCAAGGACCTGCCCGACGACCAGATCGTCTACATGTCCACGGGCTCGCAGGGTGAGCCGATGGCGGTCCTCTCGCGCATGGCGAACCTCGACCACGCGATCGAGGTGGGCCCCGGCGACACCGTCATCCTCGCCTCGAGCCTCATCCCGGGCAACGAGAACGCCGTCTACCGGGTCATCGACGGGCTCACGAAGCTCGGCGCGACCGTCGTGCACAAGGGCAACGCCAAGGTGCACGTCTCGGGACACGCCGCCGCCGGCGAGCTGCTGTACTGCTACAACATCCTGAAGCCGAAGAACGTGCTCCCCGTCCACGGCGAGTACCGGCACCTCATCGCGAACGCGAAGCTCGCGCAGGACACCGGCATCCCCGAGGAGCGCACGATCGTGGGCGGCAACGGCACGGTCGTCGATCTCCGCGACGGCGTCGCCGAGGTCGTCGGCCAGCTCGACATCGGCTTCGTGTACGTCGACGGCTCGACCGTCGGCGAGATCACGGATGCCGACCTCAAGGACCGCCGGATCCTGGGCGAGGAGGGCTTCATCTCCGTGATCGTGGTGGTGGACGCCTCGACCGGACGGGTCATCTCGGGCCCAGAGGTCCATGCCCGCGGTGTCGCCGAGGACGACTCGGTGTTCGAGGACGTCATCCCGAAGATCACAGCCGCCCTCGCGGAGGCCGTCGGCAACGGTGTGCGCGACAACCACGCCCTGTCGCAGGTCGTGCGCCGCACGATCGGCCGCTGGGTGAACCAGCGCCTGCGGCGTCGCCCGATGATCGTGCCGCTCATCATCGAGGCGTGATCCGGGTCAGCGGAGCGAGGCCACCGTCCGGATCATCCGCTTCGCGAAGCGCAGCTGACGTTCGTACGTCGCCGCGATCGCGATGAGGATGACGCCGGCGATCGCGATCCACAGCCACCACCACACCTGGTCGTAATTGCGGGCGATGATCGGCCACAGCTGCGTCACGCCGTGGACGACGAGCACCGCCGCACCGAGGAGGAACGGCGCCTGCAGACGGCGCAGGATGCCGAAGAGCATCGTCGCCAGCGCCACGATTCCGACCGTGACGAGGCGCCAGGTGACGGGGTCCGTGTAGTCGGCGATGAGCGACGGCACGAGCAGCACCGCGAATCCGGGACCGAGCGCCGGCCAGCTGCGCAGCGTCGGCGTGCGCCGCATCCTGATGAGCCCCGCCGCGACCATCGCGAGCCCGACCGTCGCGGTGACCAGGTCGAACGGATCGACTGCGCGGCCGACGAGAGTGAGCAGGCTGACGACGGCCAGCGTGCCGAGGATCGTCCAGGCCGGGAGCGGGTCGGACAGGGGCCTCGCGGCGGGGAGCGCCGAGACCACGTGCAGAAGCGCGAGGACGATGACGGGCGCGAGCGCGATCGCCAGAGGCCGCTCGATGCCTGCGACGAGCGCGACCGGGATCGCGGAGACCACGACGACGGATGCCGTCATCCACTGCTCGATCCGCGTACGGCCGGCGTTGCGGCGACACCACAGCGTGACCGCCCCGAGACCGATCACGAGAGCGATCCCCGCCCACAGCTCGACGG
Source organism: Microbacterium candidum (assembly GCF_030315975.1). Classification (GTDB taxonomy): domain Bacteria; phylum Actinomycetota; class Actinomycetes; order Actinomycetales; family Microbacteriaceae; genus Microbacterium; species Microbacterium candidum. The sequence goes on from NZ_JASXSZ010000004.1 coordinate 444,331, forward strand.
CGGCGGTCCGGTCGAGTTGGATTCCCGGCACGGCCTCTCGGACCGCGCCCGGGAACAGGGCGAGCGAGAGGGCGCGCACGGTCGCGGCACCGGTCCCCGCGACGACGGCCGCCACCATGGCGACGAGGCGCAACGGAACACCGCGGACCGTCCGCGGGATCCACACCAGCGCGACTGCCAGGAGGAGGCCGACGCCTGCCACGATCACCGGCCGCAGGGCGGGCTCGCCGCTGGCGATCACGCTCGGAACAAGGGCGACCGCCGCACCCGCCCACACGCCGAACCGGCGCCCGGAGATGAGCGCGCCGGCCAGGAGGGAGGCGCCCGTGATGACCGTGACGATGTCGAACGGGTCGATGTCGCCGAAGACGAGTGTGACCCCGCCGAGGACGACTGACGCGAGCACCGCGATCAGCGTCACGAGCGGATGCGACAGCGGACGGCTCTGCGGGATCGCGACGGCCACGCGCAGCAGCGCGAAGACGATGACCGGTGCGAGCAGGAGCGCGGTCGGCTGGTCGCCCTGTGCGGCGATCGCAACGGCGGGCATGACGGCGACGGCGATCGCGGATGCCGCGATCCCCGGAGACACGAAGGCCGGGGCGTCGGTGAGGCGCAGCATGAGGGCGGCCGCGACCAGTCCGCCGGCCAGGGCCGCGGCCCCCCAGAGGTCGGCTGCCCACGGCGCCGCACCCCACGGCTCCGCCTGCGCGAGAGCGGGCACGGTCGCCACGGCGAGCCCGCGCATCCCCGCGGCTCCCACGGTGGATGCCGCGGCCGCGGCGATCGCGATCTCGCGGAGCGGGACCATTCGGACGGTCTTCGGGACCCACCGCGCGCCGACGAGGAGCGCGGCGCCGAGGCCGACGAGGAGGAGCGCGCGAAGCGCGGGCTGAGAGCTCGCGGCGATCGACGGGATGAGCCCTGCGGCCGCGCCCGCCCACGCGAGCCCGGGACGCCGACCGAGGACGCCCGCGAGGAGGATCGAGGCGCCGACGAGGGCGGTGACCGGGTCGAACGGGTCGATGCCGCTGAGGACGACGGTCGCGGCGCCGAGCGTGGCAAGAGCGGCGAGAGCCGTCCACCGGGCGATCGGGTGGGGGAGCGGCGTCAGTCGCTGCAGCCCGGTCGCGACGTGCACGACGCCGAGCACGACGACCGGCGCGAGCAGCAGCCACATCGGCAGCGCAGGGCGGGCGGCGAGCACCACGGCGGGGACGGAGCCGGCGATGATCGCGAGTCCCGCCGCGAGTCCCGCGATCGGGCGCGGCAGGTCCGTCGCGCGATCGAGGAGGAAGGCCGCGGCGAGACCGCCGACGAGGGCGGCGAGCGCCCACGCATCCGCAGACCAGTCGCCGGGGGCGGCGAGCGCGGTGCCCCGGACGGCGGCGGCGCCCGCGATCGCGACGCCGCCGGTTGCGATGACGACGACACGCACGGGAATGCCGCGCCACCCGGCGGTGCACCACGGCGACACCGCGAGGGCGATGGCTCCCGCGCAGACGGTGAGGATCGGCCGGAGGGCGGGATCCGCGCTCGCCGCGACGCTCGGCAGCACGGCGGTGGCGGCCCCTGCCCACGCGAGGGCGACGCGCCCACGCGCGGCCGAGGCGTCCGTCAAGGGGCGGCGGACAGCGAGGATCATCGCCATCGCGAGCAGCACCGCGGCGGCAGGCAGTGTGTACGCCTCGACGAGCGTCGCACCCGAGACCCCGAGCGCGGTCCACAGCGCCGCGAGTCCGATCGCAGGCGTCAGCCATGCCACGTGCCGCCAGGGAGACCTGCCCGCGGTCGGCTCACCCGTCACGGCCGCCGCGAGGTACGGAATCGGTGCGACGAGCAGCAGGACGAGCCACCACTGGTCGGAGGCCGCGGACGCCGCCACCGAGATCGCGGCCACCGCGCCGATCGACACGAACCAGGCGAGGGCGGGCGCGGCGCCGCGCGGCAGACGGATGAACAGTCCCGCCCCGGCCAGGAGGAGCAGGACGGCGGCGACGGCGACCCATCGGTAGCCGTGGTCGATCGCAAGGACGGGCACGAGATTCCAGGCTGCGACGGCCGTCGCGACGGGCACGAGGGCGGCGAGACTCGTGCGCAGCGGCACCCGGCGGTCCACCGCGACGCCGACGCCGGCGACCAGGGCGAGCGCGAGCGTCGGCATCCACGCGACGGATGCGGGCGAGACGACGATGCCGGCAAGCCCCACGAACCCGGCGGTGAGCGCCGGTCCGGATACGGCCCATGTCTCGCCGTTCGGCAGCCGACGGCACACCACGAGCACCGCCAGGATGACGGCCGCAGCCGTCGTGACCCACATCCACGGGCTGCTCCACGGCTCCACGAGCGGCTCGTTCATCGTCATCGCCCATGCGGGGATGAACGCGGCCGAGACGCATGCCGTCGTCGCGGCGACCGCGAGATGGAGGACGCGGGAGCGGCGTGTCGCATCCCCGTCCCACGTCCGGCCGGCGACGAGGAAGCCCGCGATCGCGACCGCGAGGAACAGCGCAGTCGCGAGCGGCCACGTACGCGGATCGGCGGCCGCGAGGCTCAGCAGGAGGGCTCCGGCGGCGACCTCCGCGGATGCGGCGAGGGCACGCAGCTGCCGCGCCCGTGCGACGACGCCGAGCGCGAGGGATGCGACCGCCAGCAGCGTGTAGGCGAGGGCGCCCCAGACTCCCGCGGGGTAGGTGGCGGCGACCAGCGCCGCCCAGGCGGCCACTGCCGCGGGGAGCACAGGGAGCGACCGCAGCCGGCCCAGCACGGCCAGGACCGCTGCGAAGACCGCGGCGAGCGCGAGCGGTGCGACGGCGGGTCCCGGGGCGTCGATCACGAACCGCACCGACCCGAAGGCCGACCCGCCGACCGAGCCGTTCCAGCCCGCGAATCCGGCGACCGCGGCTTGCATGAGCCGGACGAGCCCGAGAGCGACACCGGGAAGCGCGACCACCGTGGCGACCGTCGCTGCGATGAGCGTCCCCGCGTGCGCTGTCAGAGCGCGCGCGAGCGGACCGGGGGTCTGAACATCGGCCACGTCAGCATCCGCTGCGTCAGCATCCGTCGTGTTCGCTGCGACGTCGACCGCATCCGTCGGGTCCGCCGTCGCCGCGTCCGCCATGACCGCATCCATCGACGCGACCGCTGCGGGGCGGACCCGTAGGAAGGCGATCGCGAACGCGGCGATGGCGCACGCGACCAGGGCCGAACCTGCCGGAGCGACCCATCCCGCATCCCGCGTCGAGAGCTCCTGCACCGCGGCCACGGCCGGCGCGGCTGCGGCCGAAAGGCCGGCAAGTCCGAGGCAGATCGCGCGGATGCGCGCCTCCAGGCGCCCACGCGCCGCCCACGCGAGGCCGCCCCACAGTGCGGCGGCCGCACCGAAGGAGATCAGAGCGTGCCAGCGGAGGTCGGGAAGTGCATCGAATGCGCCGCCGATCGCCGCGAGGCCGATCGTGCCGCTGAACGCGACGAGCGTCCACGCGGGACGCGAGCGGGGGAGGAGCCGCACTCCGGCGATGCCCATGGCGAGCGCCGCGAGTCCGGCGACCCACCACCGCGTCGACCCCGTGTCGGGGACGAAGGATGCCGCGAGCATCGCGACCCCGAGCGGTGCGAGCCCGGCGGCGGCGTAGCCCGCGACGCGCAGGGAGGTCAGACGGCGGGCCACGACGAGCAGGGCGGCCAGCACGATCGCTGCCGCGCCGTAGTAGGCGAGCTGCGGGATCGCCTCGGTGCCGAACGCCTGATTGGCGCGGATGATCCACGCGTCCAGCATCAGCAGGATGATCGCGACGACTCCGACGCCTTCGCCGGTCAGCACGAGTCCGCGGCGGCGGAGGAACCATGCGAGCGCCAGAACGCCGACACTCGCGCCGGCGATGATCATCGACCGCACTTCCAGCCCGACGACGAGGTAGGCCCAGAAGAGGAAGACGATCGCCCCGACGGAGGTGAGGATGACGCCGACGCCCAGGATCGTGAACTGCATGCTGAACCGGTGCGCGAGCGCCCGTGCCGTCCCGGTGTCAGTGGCGGGCGGCATCGTGGTCTCGGCTGCAGCCGCTGTCATCGGGAGGCTCGAAGCAGGTGGGAGTTCGTCCGCGGCGGCGACCGCTCGTGCCGCTTCGCGGTCCCGCTCGGCCCGCGCGCGTTCGAGCGCGGCGCGCTCATCGGCCTCCCGTGCAGCCTCCGCGAGTCGGCGGGCGTCCTCGGCCACCCGCGCGGCGCGTTCGGCCGACGCCTGCTCGGCGCGCAACGCGCTGATGAGCGCCGCGCGCTCGGTCGCCAGCTCTTCGAACCGGCGCCCGATGTCGAGGACCTCCGCGAGCTGCGGCATCGTCAAGTCGAGCCCGCAGGCGGTGCATCGCGCGCCGGTGATGGCGGTGAAGCACGCGGGGCATCGCGAGGTGTCGACGAAGGCTGCCGGGTCAGGCGGCCATGGCGGGCCGACGTCCGGATCGTCGAGGTGGACCGTGCGTGGGTCTGACTCCGACATGGGAGGGCCTCATTTCCCCAGACGAGGGATAAACCCTCGGATGATCCATCATCGCACCGCGCGCGCAACGGCGCATGTAGGGATTTCGGGGGACAGCGGCGGACTCGAATCTGCTCGAGCCCGCCGCATCCCCGCACGTGTCAGACGTGTGCTCGCGGTCGAGCGCGCGCGACCACGGCGCGATCTGCGCGGTCGGCTCGCGGGACGCTCCGGTGCCGGTGGGTCAGAAGCACCATCACGCTGCCGAGGATCAGGAATGCCGCAGCGATGACGCCGATGTAGATGAGGGGCGTCTGGTATCCCTCCGGGCCGTTCGGGTCCAGGAACGGGTAGGGATACCAGTACCGCGTCGACCCGTCCGGCGCGTCCACGAGAGGGCCCCGCACCATCGTGTAGAGGGCCCAGCCGAGCGGGATGCCGACGATCCCGATGAGGGCGCGCCACGTCAGCCTCCGGCGCCGCGGGGCGAAGAGCACGTCGATCACGAGGTACGCGGGCAGGACGACGTGCATCGTCTCCTCCGACCATCGATCGAGGAAGGCGACCCACGCGGGGTCCGGCGTCGCGAGGACCAGCGGAAGGCCCCTCAGCATCGTGTTGTACACGATGCTGAGGATGATCATCGCGGTGCTCGTCGTGGCGAGGGCCACGGCGAGCGCGGGCGACTCCATGCCGTCGGGCGTCGCCAGCGGGCCGTGCGGCCGCGCGGCGATGAACAGCACGACGATGGTCGAGATGACGCTGACGACGGTGAAGTAGCTGAAGTAGTCCGCCACGACGAGACCCATGTCCTCGCCGAGTCGGAAGCCGCGCGCGACATCCACGACGCCTCCCGCGACCACTCCGGTGATGGCGATGCTCGCCGCGACGATCCTCCACGATGACCAGGACATGGGCGTGCCCCTCTCGAACGATTCCCCAGTGCGGATAAGAGGGGCGCTGGTCGCTCGCTGATACCGCTTCTCCCGCGTGGTTCCGCGGGAATGTCGGCCGGTGGCCGTACCGTGGAGCAATGCCCAGAAGCAGCAGCACGAGTGGGCGCAGCAGCACCGCGAGCGGTCGCGCGTCCGGCAAGGCCGCGGCCCCCGCGCCGTCGTCGCGCGCCGCCAAGCCCAAGAGCACGGCGGCCAAGCCCGCGCCGGCACCCAAGCGCTACGTCGGCGAGCCCGCGAAGCCGCCGGTGATCACCCGGATGTGGATGGGTCTCGCGCACGCCACCGGCGGGCTGTTCCGCGCCTTCGGCCCGGAGACCCTCGAGAAGGAGCAGCGCCGCGATGGCCTGCCCTTCCTCATCGTGCTGCTCGCGGTCGCCGGGGCCGTCGTCGAGTGGTTCTTCATCGGCAACCCCACGGCCCAGCTGATCAGCGCGTATACCGCCGGAGGCCTCGTCGGCCGAGTGGCATTCGTGCTGCCCGTCCTCTTGATCCTGTTGGCGGGATGGCTCTTCCGGCATCCCGCATCCGTCCACGACAACGGACGCATCGGGATCGGCTTCGTCCTCTTCGTCCTGACCCTCGCCGGCTTCTGCCACGTCTACGGCGGGCGTCCGAAGCCGGCCCAGGGCCTCCCCGCGCTCAGCAAGGCGGGCGGGCTCTTCGGCTGGATGATCGGCGAGCCGCTCGCGATGTTCCTCACGCAGATCGGCGCCGGCATCGCTCTGGCGCTCCTGTGCGCGCTGTCGATCCTCATCCTCACCAAGACCCCGCCGAACCGCATCGGCAAGCGCCTCGGCGACCTCTACACGTGGATGTTCGACGCCGAGCGCGTCGAGAAGGATCCGGTGGAGGAGAAGAAGGCGGACGCCGACGCCTCGGCCGAGGACGGCGGCGATGCCTCGCTCCCGTTCTGGCGCCGCAACAAGACGGGCCGCGAGAAGGATCCGGATGCCCCGGGCATCGGCTCGCAGGACCTCACCGAGCTGCTGCCGCCGAGCTCCGATTCGCACCACGGGGGATTCGAGCAGGCCATGACGCCCGTGGCGCCCGCGACTCCGCCGCTGCCGCCGATTCCCGCGGCCGACGCTTTGACGCAGGTGCTCGACGCGGCCGCGCTCGAAGGCGTCCGCCAGGCCGCGTCCCGCGCGACCGCCGACATCTCGATCCACGACGACGCCCCCGACTCCGGCGACGAACTGCCCGGGCTCGCCGGCATCGGAGGCGCGGGAGACCGGATGCCTCCGTCGGCCCCGTACCGGCTGCCGTCGGTCACCGCGCTCGCCGAGGGCACGCCGCACAAGGCCCGGTCCGAGGCGAACGACGCCGTTGTGCGCGCCATCACGAACGTCTTCGAGCAGTTCAGCGTCGACGCGCGGGTCACGGGATTCTCCCGAGGCCCGACAGTGACCCAGTACGAAGTCGAGGTCGGTCCGGGTGTGAAGGTCGAGCGCATCACCGCGCTGACCAACAACATCGCCTACGCCGTGGCCTCCAACGAGGTCCGCATCCTCGCCCCGATCCCCGGCAAGAGCGCGATCGGCGTCGAGATCCCGAACGCCGACCGCGAGATCGTGACGCTCGGCGACATCCTGCGGTCGGCCGCGGCGACGAGCGCGACGCATCCGATGACGATCGGCGTCGGCAAGGACGTCGGCGGCGGCTACGTCGTCGCGAACCTGGCGAAGATGCCGCACCTCCTGGTCGCCGGCTCCACCGGCTCCGGCAAGTCGAGCTTCGTCAACTCGATGATCACGAGCCTCCTCATGCGGGCGAAGCCGTCCGAGGTGCGGATGGTGCTCATCGACCCGAAGCGCGTCGAGCTCACGTCCTACACCGGCGTGCCTCACCTCATCACGCCCATCATCACGAACCCGAAGAAGGCCGCCGAGGCGCTCCAATGGGTCGTGAAGGAGATGGACATGCGGTACGACGACCTCGCGTCGTTCGGATTCCGCCACATCGACGATTTCAACCGCGCCGTGGTGAACGATGAGATCCAGCTGCCGGTCGGCAGCGAGCGCGTGCTGAAGCCGTACCCGTATCTCCTCGTGGTCGTCGACGAGCTCGCCGACCTGATGATGGTCGCCCCGCGCGACGTCGAGGACTCGATCGTGCGCATCACGCAGCTCGCGCGTGCCAGCGGCATCCACCTCGTCCTCGCGACCCAGCGTCCGTCCGTCGACGTCGTCACCGGCCTCATCAAGGCGAACGTGCCCTCGCGGCTCGCGTTCGCCGTGACGAGCGTCACCGACTCGCGCGTCATCCTCGATCAGCCCGGCGCCGACCGCCTGATCGGCCAGGGCGACGGGCTCTTCCTGCCGATGGGCGCCTCGAAGGCGCTGCGCGTGCAGGGCGCGTGGGTGAGCGAGCAGGAGATCGAGAAGGTCGTCGCGCACGTCACCGGGCAGGCACGGCCGGAGTATCGCGCCGACGTGCAGGCCGTCGCGGAGAAGAAGGAGGTCGACGCCGACATCGGAGACGACCTCGAGCTCCTCCTCGCGGCCGCAGAGCTCGTCGTCACGAGCCAGTTCGGGTCGACGTCGATGCTGCAGCGCAAGCTCCGCGTCGGGTTCGCGAAGGCCGGGCGCCTCATGGACCTCCTCGAGTCCCGCGAGATCGTGGGCCCCTCCGAGGGGTCGAAGGCGCGCGATGTGCTCGTGACCCCCGACCAGCTGCCGGCCGTTCTCGCCCGTCTGCGCGGCGAGGATGTCCCGATGCCGGCGGCGTCCGCCGCCGAGGCGACGACAGAAGAGCTCACCGACGACCGCTACGGCGTCGACGCCCTCGAGAAGCAGTTCGAGGGCTACCCCGTCGTCGAGGACGAGGGCGACGAGGATGCGTGGGGCCTGACCGGCCGCGACTGACCGCGCCGGTGCGACGTCCCCGCAGGCTCCGCTCCGGGCGCGCCAGCGTATGGGCGGGGTGTCGGGGGAGAGGATACTGAGGACGTGGCCGTTCCCCGTCAGCTCCCCAATGCGATCACGATCGTCCGCATCCTGTGCGCGCCGGTCTTCCTCTGGATGCTGCTCGCCGACGACGGCGCGGACGGGCCGCTGCGCTGGTGGGCGGCGGCGCTGTTCATCGTGGCGATCGCCACCGACGGCGTCGACGGCTACATCGCACGCCGCTACGAGATCGTCACCGACCTCGGCAAGCTCCTGGACCCGATCGCGGACAAGGTGCTCACGGGCTTCGCGTTCATCGGTCTCTCCATCCTCGGGGAGCTCCCGTGGTGGGTCACGATCGTCGTGCTGGTGCGCGAGATCGGCATCACCGTCTACCGGTTCATGGTGGTGAGCGATCACGTGCTCGCGGCGGCGTGGATGGGCAAGCTGAAGACGGTCGCGCAGGCCGTGGCGCTGTCGCTCGCCCTGCTCCCGCTCTGGACCCTCGTCGGGGACTGGATCTTCTGGGTCAACGGCGTCACGATGACGATCGCCATCATCCTCACGATCGCCAGCGGCATCGACTACATCGTCAGCGAGGTGCGCGGCCGCCGCGCGAAGGCCTCATGAGCACGGCGGACGCCGAGCTCGAAGCGCTCGCGCGCGTCGTGCTGGAAGGCCTCGCCCGCCGTGCGTGGAGCATCGGGATCGCCGAGTCCCTGACGGGCGGCCTCGTGGTGGCGTCCCTCGTGTCGATCCCCGGAGCTTCCGCCCACGTGCGGGGCGCCGTGGTGGCGTACGCGACGGATCTCAAGCAGTCGATCCTCGGGGTGGATGCGGCGCTGCTCGCCGCGCACGGGCCGGTGCATCCTGAGGTCGCGATGCAGATGGCCCAGGGCGTCCGGCGCGTCACCAGCGCCGACGTCGGAGTCTCGACCACCGGCATCGCAGGTCCGGATTCGCCCGACGGGCAGCCGGTCGGGACGGTGCACATGGCGGTGGCGACTCCGGACGGGGCCGCGGTGCGTTCGCTCGTCCTTCCGGGTGATCGCGATGCCGTGCGCCGGGGCAGCGTGCGCGCGGCGCTCGAGGCGGTGGCCGTTTCGCTGTGAGCGAACGGGGGCCCGGCCATCGGAATCTCCCGGTGAACAGTTGGGTTACAGAAGCGGTGAGTCCCGCACATTCTCAGGCGCAGAGGATTAGATTGACAGCGATCGGTGTTGTACTGTTGTCCACCCAGACAGCGGAAGATTCACGGTAAAGGGGGCCCGCGATGATTCTGGTTCGGCAAGAGATCGGCGAGGTCCTTCGCGATCTCCGTCAGCAGAAGGGGCGCACGCTCCGTCAGGTCGCCGGGCGCGCCTCGGTCGCCCTCGGCTACCTCAGCGAGGTCGAGCGCGGGCAGAAGGAGGCGTCGAGCGAGATCCTCGCCTCGGTCGCCGAAGCCCTCGACGTCCCCATCTCGACGATCATGCGCGAGGTCGGCGACCGCATCTCCGTGCTCGAGGGTCTGCAGACCCTGCCCGACACCGTTCCCGACGAACTGCTCGCCTCCGTCGAGCCCGAACTGTCGCTGCGCTGACGTTGCGGCGCAGCGAGTTCGACCGAGCGGTCGAAGCCGAGTTCGGCGCGCGCGGACTGTCGCTCGTCCTCGATCTGGCGCTCCCGCAGGTCGGCGGTCGGACCTCCGCCGATGCGCTCGCCGCCGGCGTGCCGCCGCGCGAGGTGTGGCTCGCGCTGTGCGCTGAGACGGACGTGCCGGAATCGCGCCGCCACGGCGTCGGACGGCTCGAACCTCGTCGCGCCTCCGGTCGCTGAGCCCGCCGAAACGCGGCGTGTCGTCGAAGTTCTGTTCGATGAGCGCGTAGTGTCCTTCACAGAAGGTGTCGAGCACGCGTTTTCCACGGGACCGAGGGAGCGACGACAGGATGTCGGAGCCCCCTCATAGCGTGAAGACCGTCGGATGACACCCACGCCTTGTCGCAGCATCCCTCCCGTCCGGGGTGGAGCGCGACAGCCTACAGGCGACGGAACACGAGCTGAAGGAGCACGTCATGCCCTCACCCGCTGACCGCGAGAAGGCCCTCGAGTCGGCCCTCGCCCAGATCGATCGGCAGTTCGGAAAGGGCTCGGTCATGCGACTGGGCAGCGACGATCGAGCTCCGGTCGAGGTGATCCCCACGGGGTCCATCGCCCTCGACGTCGCGCTCGGCATCGGCGGTCTCCCGCGCGGCCGCATCATCGAGATCTACGGGCCGGAGTCGTCGGGTAAGACGACGCTCACCCTTCACGCGATCGCGAACGTCCAGAACGCCGGCGGCATCGCCGCGTTCATCGACGCGGAGCACGCACTCGACCCCGAGTACGCCAAGAAGCTCGGCGTCGACATCGATCAGCTCCTCGTCTCGCAGCCCGACACGGGTGAGCAGGCGCTCGAGATCGCCGACATGCTGGTGCGATCGGGTGCGATCGACCTCGTCGTCATCGACTCCGTCGCAGCGCTGGTGCCGAAGGCCGAGATCGAGGGCGAGATGGGCGACTCGCACGTCGGTCTTCAGGCGCGACTCATGTCCCAGGCGCTGCGCAAGCTCACCGGTGGGCTCAACCAGACGAACACGACGATGATCTTCATCAACCAGCTGCGCGAGAAGATCGGCGTGTTCTTCGGTTCGCCCGAGACCACCGCGGGTGGCAAGGCGCTCAAGTTCTATGCGTCGGTGCGCCTCGACATCCGTCGCATCGAGACCCTGAAGGACGGCGCCGAGGCGGTCGGCAACCGCACGCGCGTGAAGGTCGTCAAGAACAAGATGGCTCCGCCGTTCAAGCAGGCGGAGTTCGACATCCTGTACGGCGTGGGCATCTCGCGCGAGGGCAGCCTCATCGATTACGGCGTCGACCAGGCCATCGTGAAGAAATCCGGCGCCTGGTACACGTACAACGGCGAGCAGCTCGGGCAGGGCAAGGAGAACGCGCGCAACTTCCTCATCAAGAACGAGGACGTCGCGAACGACATCGAGACGAAGATCAAGCAGAAGCTCGGCATCGGCGTGCCGCGCGGCGAGGCCCCGGCCGTCGCCGATGAGCTCGCCGAGCGCCGCCCGGCCTGATGCCCGACGAACACGACGGGCTCGCCCCCGTCATCCCGCTGTTCGGGGACCGGTCGCCTTCGGGCGACGGGTCCCCGGCGCGGGAGCGGCGGGTGTCAGCCCGCGATGTGGCGGGCGACGAGATCTCCGCCGACGACGGACCCCCTGCGCCTGCGGAGGCGACCTGGCGCACAGAGTGGGATGACGACCCCGAAGAACAGCCGGCGGCGCACCGCAAGGGCGGGTCGGCCGACCTCGCGGACGACGACGTCGACCCGGAGGCCGAGCGCGACCTGGCGGAGCAGACGCTGCTGAAGAAGCTCCGCACGCGTTCGCTGTCCGTCCGCGAGGCGCGCGCCGTGGTCGCCGAGCGCGACCTCGACGACGAGACGGTGGACGCCGTCATCCGCGTGTTCGAGCGGCATGGCTACCTCGACGACGCGGCGCTGGCCGGCCAACTCGTGCACAGTGGTGTGGACCGCAAGGGACAGGGCAGGCAGGTCATCGCGCAGACGCTCGCCAAACGCGGCATCCCGCGCGACATCGCGGACGCGGCGCTCGACGAGCTTCCCGACGACGATCTGGAGCGGGCACTCGAGTTCGCGCGGACCAAGGCGCGCAGCATGACGTCTCTCGATCGCGATACCGCTCTCCGGCGGCTCGTGGGGCAGCTGTCCCGCCGCGGGTACGGCGGGTCGCTCGCCATGACCGCCGCACGACAGGCGCTCGACGAGGGTGGTGGCTCGCGCTCATCGGTGCGCTTCCGCTGAGCGCCCCCTGTCGCGGTCTCCCGTGACGGGCGCTCACTTAGACTGGAGGGCATGTCTGACGAGGTCCAGAGCGCGCCGACGCTCATCGCGCCGTCGCCCGCAGCCATCGCTGCCGACGGTCGCGCGCGCACGTACGAAGTGCGCACGTTCGGCTGCCAGATGAACGTGCACGACTCCGAACGGCTGTCCGGGTCGCTCGAGAGCGCCGGCTACATCGCGGCGACGCCCGGCGAAGAGGCCGACATCGTCGTCATCAACACGTGCGCGGTCCGCGACAACGCCGCGGGCAAGCTCTACGGCACGCTGGGGCACCTCAAGTCCCGCAAGGACCACCACGAGGGCATGCAGATCGCCGTCGGCGGCTGCCTCGCGCAGATGGACAAGCAGACCGTGCTCGACAAGGCCCCGTGGGTCGACGTCGTGTTCGGCACGCACAACATGGGCTCTCTGCCACGGCTCCTCGAGCGCGCGCGGCACAACGAGGAGGCGGAGCTCGAGATCCTCGAGTCGCTCGAGGTGTTCCCCTCGACGCTTCCGACCAAGCGCGACGCGATCCACTCCGGATGGGTGTCGATCTCCGTCGGCTGCAACAACACCTGCACGTTCTGCATCGTCCCGAGCCTGCGCGGGAAGGAGAAGGACCGCCGGCCGGGCGACATTCTGAGCGAGATCAACCTGTTGGTCGAGGACGGTGCGATCGAGGTCACGCTGCTCGGGCAGAACGTCAACTCCTACGGCGTCGAGTTCGGCGACCGCCAGGCGTTCGGCAAGCTCCTGCGCGCCGCCGGCGAGATCGCGGGGCTCGAGCGCATCCGCTTCACGAGCCCGCATCCCGCCGCCTTCACGGACGACGTCATCGACGCGATGGCTGAGACGCCGGCCGTCATGCCGCAGCTGCACATGCCGCTGCAGTCCGGCAGCGACCGCATCCTGCGCGCCATGCGCCGCTCGTACCGCAGCGAACGGTTCCTCGGCATCCTCGACCGCGTCCGCGCGAAGATCCCGACCGCCGCCATCACGACGGACATCATCGTGGGCTTCCCCGGCGAGACGGACGAGGACTTCGAGGACACGATGCGCGTCGTCGAGGCCGCCCGCTTCTCCGCCGCGTTCACGTTCCAGTACTCCATCCGCGAGGGCACCCCGGCCGCGACGATGGCCGACCAGGTGCCGAAGCACGTCGTGCAGGAGCGCTACGACCGCCTGATCGCGCTGCAGGAGCGCATCTCGCTCGAGGAGAACCAGAAGCAGCTCGGCCGTGAGGTCGAGGTGCTCGTCTCGACCGGCGAAGGCAAGAAGGATGCCGCGACCCACCGCCTCACGGGCCGCGCCGAGGACAACCGCCTCGTGCACTTCGAGGTGCCGGCGGGCTCCGACATCCCTCGCCCTGGCGACGTCGTCAGCGTCGTGATCACGCATGCGGCGCCCTTCCATCTGCTCGCCGACGCGACCGACGGAACGCCGCTGAGCATCCGCCGCACCCGTGCCGGCGACGCGTGGGATCGCGCGCAGGCCGAGTCCTGCGCCGTTCCGGCCCACGGCTCGACGCCCGGCGGGGCGGTCTCCCTGGGCCTGCCGACGCTCCGCATCGGCGTGTGACGAACGGGCGGCTCTGGGCGGTCGTCGGCGCCACGGGAACCGGAAAGACCGCCCTCTCGCTCGACCTCGCGGAGGCGCTCGCCGTGCGCGGCGTCCCAGCTGAGATCGTCAATGCCGACGCGATGCAGCTGTACCGCGGTATGGACATCGGCACCGCGAAGCTCCCCGACTCCGAACGCCGCGGCATCCCGCACCACCTCTTCGACGCGCTCGACGTGACGGAGGAGGCCGCGGTCGCCTGGTACCAGGATGCGGCGCGTCGGACGATCGCGGGCATCCACGAGAGGGATGCCGATGCGATCCTCGTCGGAGGGTCCGGCCTCTACGTGTCGAGCGTCATCTTCGACTTCCGGTTCCCCCCGCACGACGACGCACTGCGCGCTGAGCTCGAAGCGCAGCTCGAGGCGGAAGGTCCCGGCGTCCTCTACGCGCGGCTGCGCGCGCTCGACCCATCGACGGCCGAGCGGGTCGACCCGCGCAACGGCCGACGCATCGTCCGCGCGCTCGAGGTGCTGGCGCAAGGCGAGGCGACGCATGGGGCCGCCCTTCCGGAGGAGCCGGTCTTGTGGCACCCGTCGACCCGCATCGTCGGGGTCCATGTCGACCGCGACGTGCTCGTGCCACGCCTCGACGCGCGGGTCGAGGGGATGTGGGCCGACGGCCTGCTGGACGAGGTCGAACGTCTCCGCGCACGCGGCCTCGAGGACGGCGTCACCGCGCGCCGCGCCATCGGGTACGCGCAGGCACTCGCGCAGCTGAACGGCGAGGCGACTGAGGCGGAGGCGATCGCCGAGACGCAGGCGCTGACGCGTCGCTACGCCCGCCGTCAGGTGTCCTGGTTCAAGCGCTATCGCGATCTCGAATGGGTCGCGCCGGGGACCGACCCCGGCGCGCTGGCAGACTCGTCGGCATGACCGTCGCCGTCCGCGCCTTCGACATCCCCGACACCGACGCCGTCGTGGCGCTGTGGCATGAAGCCGGAATCACCCGGCCCTGGAACGACCCGCATCGCGACATCGAACGAAAGCTCGCGGTCCAGCCCGAGCTCTTCCTCGTCGCCGTCGATGGCGACGTCGTGGTCGGAAGTGTGATGGCCGGATACGACGGTCATCGCGGATGGCTGTACTACCTCGCGAGCAGCTCCGGGCGCCGCGGCGAGGGCATCGGCCGGCTGCTCGTCGAGGCGGCGGAGGGGCGGCTCGTCGCCATGGGGTGCCCGAAGGTCCAGCTCATGGTCCGGCCCGACAACGGCGGGGCCCGCGGCTTCTACGATGCCCTCGGCTACGAGCCGTTCGAGACCTGGGCGACGGGCAAGCGTCTCATCGCCGACTGAGACGGCGCCTGTGCCGGATCCATCGGTCCTGTTCCGTCGTGCAGCGTCGGAACAACGACGGCTTGCGACCGTCGAACGACGCGGCGCAGGCAGGGCCCGTCCGATTCCGCCGCAGAACAGCAGCGTGGCGACGATCGGGACGGGTGGCGGCGGCAGGACGGCCGCCGCGGGGAGACGACACGGCGGCAGGATGCGGCGCGCCCGTAGACTTGGGTCATGGCCACGACCGTCCCCTTCACGAAAGGCCACGGCACGGGCAACGACTTCGTGATCGTGGCGGACCCCGACGGCGAGCTGGACCTCAGCGCCGACCAGGTCGCTGCGCTGAGCGACCGGCGGTTCGGCATCGGCGGGGACGGGATCCTCCGGGTCGTGCGTTCCGCGGTGATCGCCGAGGGCGCCGGCGCGGTCGACGCCGAGTGGTTCATGGACTACCGCAACGCGGACGGGTCGATCGCCGAGATGTGCGGCAACGGCATCCGCGTCTTCGCGAAGTACCTCGAGGAGACGGGCCTCGCCTCCTTCGACGCGCCGCAGCGCATCGGGACGCGCGCCGGCGTCAAGACCGTCAGCCGCAGCGACCGCGGTTTCGAGGTCGATCTCGGCGACTTCCGCATCGAGGACGACGATGTGCTCGTCCGCACGCGGGGCGGGGGAGCCCCCCGGCCGGGATCCGCAGTCGACGTCGGGAACCCGCACATCGTGGTCGCGCTCCCGAGCGAGCAGGAGCTCGAGGCGCTCGACCTCGCCGCGCAGCCGCAGCTGCATCCCGACCCGCCGCTCGGTGCGAACGTGGAGTTCGTCGTCCCTGCCGATCCGCTCGTCACCGACGGGGTCGGCAGCATCAGCATGCGGGTCTTCGAGCGCGGGGTGGGGGAGACGCTCAGCTGCGGCACCGGGGTCGCCGCATCCGCCCTCGCTGTCCGCGACTGGGCAGGCGCTGCCGCTCCCGATCGCTGGGTCGTGCGCGTCCCGGGCGGCGAGCTCGGCGTCCGCGTGACGGCAGACGGCCACGTCCATCTGTCGGGGCCTGCGACGCTCGTCTTCTCCGGCGAGGTCACGCTCGCCTGAGTCGGGCGTCCGCGGCGGCGAGCCCTGCACGCAGCGCGTCCTGCGCCCCGGGCTCCCACGGTCCGGACGCTGTGAGCGGGATGTCGGTGATGAATCTGCGCTCCTCTTCGCGGATGCGCTCGACCACGATCTCGGGATGCTCGGCGGCGGTTCGGTACAGGTTCGGGCCGTCGGCGTAGAACGGGTCGAGAAGCACGAGCGTCCCGGCCGCCGAGCGCATGACATTGCCGGGGTTGAGGTCGAGGGGCCCGCACCACGGCAGCGTTCGCAGGGCCTCGTCGTGGATGCGCCGCACGGCCGTGATCAGGTCGTGGAGGTCAGCGTCTCCGGCGACGATGCGACGGCGGAACGCCGCCGCATCCTCGTCCGACACCCCTTCGAGCCGCTCCATCAGCTGAAGGTCGCCGCCTCCTGCCAGACGGCGATGGCCGTACAGGCGCGGAACACGCCGCGTGCCCGCGGCCTTCCGATACAGCGCCGCGGTGAAAGGACCGACGGGATCGAACGGACTGATCCGCGCGACGAGCCGAACTGACGGAGCACCCAGGACGAACGCCCAGTCGCCCGCGCCGACATCCGTCCAGGCTGCGGCACGCAGCGTCCGTTCCGCATCGCGGTGATCCGCGTCGTCCGCGAGTCGCGAGAGCGCTTCGGCGGCGAGGGAATCGGCTTCCGCCACGTCGGCGCCTACGGCAGCTCGATCGCCTCGGTCGGCGGCGTGCCGTGCCGCCGCACCTTGAGCACGCGGTATCCCTTGCCGGTCGCCGCGCGGTGGACGCTGTAGCCGTCGTCGAAGGTCGCCGCGAGCCAGCGCTGCAGGGAGTCGGAGCCGAGGTCGCGCTTGACGACGAACCAGCCGTCGCTCCGCTCGTCGAGCCGCGGGATCCAGCGCTCCAGGAGCCCGTGCAGCTCGTTCTTCCCGACCCGGATCGGCGGGTTCGAACGGATGGAGCGGAAGGTCACGTCGTCGGGAACATCATCGGGCAGTGCGGCGTTGACGTTCGAGAGGTCGAGAGCTTCCGCGTTGCGTCGCACGAGGTCGAGCGCCCGCTCGTTGACATCGACGGCCCAGATCGTGGCGTGCGGTGCCTCCATGGCGAGCGTCAGCGCGACAGGCCCCCACCCGCACCCGAGGTCCAGCAGGTGACCTCCCGACGGAGGAGGCGGCGTGTTGGCGAAGAGCACCTGCGTGCCGGCGTCGATCCGGTCGGGGCTGAAGACCCCACCGGCGGTCGTCACTTCGACGACGCGACCGGCGAGTGTCACGCGCAGCGTGCGGAGGTTCTCGGGACTCGCGGGCGACGACGTGAAGTAGTGGTCGAGGCCCATACGTGCGAGCGTAGCGGAGCCAGCCGCCCGCGCGGGAGGCTAGAGTTCAATGATGCCCGGATTCGGGCCTCGAGAGGAGAACATGACGGAGACGTCGCACGACGCCGACGGGACGGATGCGGTGGACCGGGTGCTCGCGCACGCCGAATCCCGCACGACCGCGCTGTCGTTCGGAGCAGCGCAGGCACTGCAGGATGCCGCGACCACCACGGGTGGCGATACCGACGGCGAGCAGTGGGATCGCGAGGAGCGCGCCGCCCTGCGCCGCGTCCCTGGGCTGTCCACCGAGCTCGAGGACGTCACCGAGGTCGAGTACCGGCAGCTGCGTCTGGAGAACGTCGTCCTCGTCGGCGTGCACCCGCAGGGCGCGACGGAGGATGCCGAGAACTCGCTGCGCGAGCTCGCCGCCCTCGCCGAGACGGCCGGTGCCGTGGTCCTCGACGGCGTGCTGCAGCGGCGTCCGCATCCCGATCCCGCGACCTACGTCGGACGCGGCAAGGCGGAGGAGCTGAAGGGCATCGTCGCCGCGGTCGGCGCGGACACCGTCATCGCCGACACCGAACTCGCCCCGAGCCAGCGGCGCGCCCTCGAGGACGTCGTCAAGGTCAAGGTGATCGACCGCACGACCGTCATCCTCGACATCTTCAGCCAGCACGCGAAGAGCCGCGAGGGCAAGGCGCAGGTCGAGCTCGCGCAGCTCGAGTACCTGCTCCCGCGCCTGCGCGGTTGGGGTGACTCGATGAGCCGCCAGGCCGGTGGTCAGGTCGGCGCGGGCGGTGCGGGCATGGGCTCGCGCGGACCGGGTGAGACCAAGATCGAACTCGACCGCCGCCGCATCCGCACCCGCATGGCGATGCTGCGCCGACAGATCCGCGACTTCGCGCCCGCCCGTGACGCCAAGCGCGCCGAGCGCAAGCGCAACACCATCCCGTCGGTCGCGATCGCCGGCTATACCAACGCCGGCAAGTCGTCGCTGCTGAACCGCCTCACGAGCGCGGGTGTGCTCGTCGAGAACGCCCTGTTCGCGACGCTGGATGCGACGGTCCGCCGTGCGGAAGCCGCCGACGGCCGCGTCTACACGCTGACCGACACGGTCGGCTTCGTGCGGAACCTCCCGCACCAGCTGGTGGAGGCGTTCCGGTCGACCCTCGAAGAGGTCGCGGATGCCGACATCCTCCTGCACGTCGTGGATGCGTCGCATCCGGATCCCGCCGCGCAGCTCGCGACGGTCCGCGACGTCATCGGCGAGGTCGGCGCGCGCGACACCACCGAGATCGTCGTCTTCAACAAGGCCGACCTCGTCGATGCCGACACGCGGCTCGTGCTGCGCGGGCTCGCACCGAACTCGTACTTCGTGTCCTCGCGCACGGGCGAGGGCATCGAGGAGCTGCGCGCCGCCGTCGAGGCCGCGCTGCCGCTCCCGGCTGTCGAGGTGCACGCGCTCGTCCCGTACGACCGTGGCGACCTCGTCTCCGCGGCGCACGAGTCGGGTCACATCGTCTCGCAGGCGCACGAGGAGGGCGGAACCGCCCTGCACGCGTACGTCTCCGAGCGGCTGGCCGCGGAGCTCGCGCCCTTCCTCCTGGCGTAGAAACGTTTCGTGTCGCTCCGCTCGCTCAACGACCCGCGGAGGTCGTTGAGCGAGTGAGGAACGACCGAGTCGAAACGCAGTGAACGCCGCATTCTCGGCTGGGCGCGTTTCGTCTCGCTCCGCTCGCTCAACGAACACGCGGTGTCAGCTGAGCTCGAGAGGCTCCACGCCATCGGGCTCGAAGCCGAACACGGCGCCGAGGAAGGCCACCTCGGCCTCGAGCGTGCGGATGATCGTCTCGGCGCGGCGGAAGCCATGGCTCTCGCCCTCGAACGCGAGATACGCGTGCGGGATGCCGCGGGCGGCGAGCGCATCGCGCACGGCCTCCGACTGGGCCGGCGGGACGACGGGGTCCTCGAGTCCCTGTTCGATCAACAGCGGCGCTGTGAAGCCGTCGAGATGCGAGAGCGGTGAGCGCTCGATGTACACCGCTTCGGCTTCGGGCAGCGGCCCGACGAGCCCGTCGAGGTACCGAGCCTCGAAGTCGTGGGTGTCGGCGGCCAGGGCACGCAGGTCGGCGACCCCGTACCTGCTGATGCCGGCGGCGAACACGTCGCTGCGCGCGAGCGCGGAGAGCACGGTCCACCCGCCGGCCGACCCTCCGGCGATCGCGATGCGCCGCGGATCGGCGAGTCCCGCGCCTGCCATTCCCTGCGCAGCGGCGATCACGTCGTCGACATCCACGACGCCCCACTGTCCGAGGAGGCGCTCACGATAGGCGCGCCCATAGCCGGTCGAGCCGCCGTAGTTGACGTCGAGGACGCCGATGCCGCGGCTCGTGAGGTACGCGATCTTCGCCGTTGCGGCGCCCCCGACGTGCGCGGTCGGACCGCCGTGGACGAACACGACGTAGGGCGGGAGCTCGTCGGCCGGGCTCGCGACGGACGGGTTCGTCGGCGGGAAGGCGAACGCGTGGACCTCGCCGTGCGTCCCGGAGAACGTGACGGCGCGGGAGCGCGGCATCCACTCCTCGCCCCAGCGGGCGACGCCGCCCGCGACCGCTTCCGCGCGTCCGGTGTCGAGGTCGACGAGCCAGAGCCCCGGGCCGCCGTCTCCGGAGCCTGACACGAGCACGCGCGGACCGCTGACGTCCTCGATGGTGAGCTCGGCGCGCGCCGGAAGCGACACGGGCCGGACACCGTCTGCGCCGATGACGACGAGCTCATCCGACCCGTTCGTGCGCACGGCGACGATGCGGCCGGGCTCGGAGTCCACCGGCGCGTACCAGCGCTCGCCGAGCACCCAGAGGGGGCCGCCCGTGTCGGAGTCGGCGGGAGCCACGACCTCGACGTCGCCATTGCGCCACCGGAAGAGGTTCCACCGCCCGTCCGGATCGTCGACGAAAAGGAGGTCGTCGCCGTCCCACTGCGGCTGCAGGGGAGCTCGGCGCTCCCCGCCTGCCACGACGACCCATTCGTCGGAGCCCGGGGCGCCCACACGCAGCTCGGTGGCGTCCCACGGCATGGAGGGGTGGTTCCACGCGACCCATGCCAGACGCTCGCCGTCGGGGGAGAGCGCCGGCTGGGCGAGGAAGTCGCTGCCCCCGGCGAGCGTCGAGATCGCACCGGCGTCGGCCGCTGCCGAGCCGTCGAGCGGCACCTCGACGATGTCGCGGTGCGGGGTGCGGCTCGTGGACTCATCCGTCTCACGCACTGCGAGCAGCCGGCCGGCGGACACGGTGAGCCCGCCGTATCGGACGCCCTCGGCCGCGGGGGTCAGCGCGTGCGGTTCGCCGCCGGGCGTCAGCATCCACACCCTCTGGTCCGTCTTCTCGACGAAGACGAGCTCACCGGACGACGTGGCCGCCCACGCCCCGCCGCCGTACTCGTGCACGCGCGAGCGCGCGTCCCAGGGGGCTGGGAGCAGCACGCCGGCGGCGCGGCTCATGATCGTGGTGCGGCCGCGTTCGGCGGGAACCGTCTGCCCCCACCAGACGTCATCTCCGACGAAGCAGGCGCCGTCGATGCGCGGGGAGGACACCGCAGCCTCCGCCGCGGAGATCGGGGAGGGCCACGAGCCGTAGGGGAGGATGCGGTTCACCCGGTCCACGCTACGCGGTGAAACAGTCCGTCACACCGCCGCCCCGGCGTGCGCGCGCTGGGCTACGGTGGGTGAAACGTCCGGACGCACGCGCCGGATCGGAGCGACAGCCGAGCCCGGCACCCGCCCGCGACATTGCGCCCCCGTTCTCCTGGAGCCGGGGTGCCGTCCGCGGCCGTCCCGGCCTTGTGCTCTCCAGAGGATCCATGTCTCTCGTGTCGCCCTTCCCCCACACCGGTGGTCCCGCCGGGGCGCCGATCTCGTTCGAGATCTACCCGCCGCGACCGGGTGTGCCGCTCGATCGCCTCAAGGAGACGATCTCCGCGCTCGCGGCGGCCGATCCGAGGTTCATCTCCGTGACGTTCGGCGCCGGGGGCTCGATCGGAGGGCGGTCGCTCGAGGTGCTGCGCCACATCCTGGACACGACCGATGTCGAGCCCCTCGCGCACATCACGTGCGTCGGCAACACGTACGGGGGAGCGAGCGCGCTCATCCGGGAGTTCCTGGACGCCGGCATCCGCAGCTTCCTCGCCCTCCGCGGTGATCCGCCCGCAGGGGTCGACCCGGCCGACGTCTACCTCGGGGACCTCGAGAGTGCGGCGCAGCTCGTCCAGCTCATCGATCGCGTGCAGGCCGAGCGCACCCCGTATGCGGAGGAGGGCGTCCTTCCCGGAGCCGTGCGCGTGGCTCGCCGGGAGGACGTTCAGATCGCCGTCGCGGCCTTCCCCAACGGGCATCCGCGCTCGCGGCACGCGCACGACGACATCGACACGCTGCTTGCCAAACAGGCCGCAGGCGCGATGTTCGCGATCTCGCAGCTGTTCTTCCATGCCGACCAGTACCTCGGCTTCGTCGACCGGGCCCGCGCCGCCGGCGTGACGATCCCGATCCTCCCCGGCATCATGCCGATCACCTCTCCGCAGCGGCTGAAGCGCGTCCTCGAGCTCACCGAGGAGAAGCTGCCGAGCGACCTCGCGATCGCCCTCGACGTCGAGCCCACGCCCGAGGGTCAGCGTGAGATCGGCATCGCGTACGCCGCGGACCTCGCGCGGAACGTGCTCGCGGGTGGTGCGCCGGGAGTGCACCTCTACGCCTTCAACAACCACGACATGGTGCTCGCCGTGCTGCGGGAAGCCGGCATCCTGACCACCGTCTGAACTGCGGTCGTCGCGCGATCCGCCGGACGCCCGGCGGGTCTCTTCGGCGACCCCGAACCTCCATCACCACGAAGTCCCCACCGAAAGGAAGCACGACATGACCGCCTTCCCCGCAGGAACGATCCTGGGCTACCCGCGCATCGGGCGCCGCCGCGAGCTCAAGCGCGCCGTCGAGCACCACTGGTCCGGCACGCTCGACGCAGACGCCCTCGAGGCCGTCGCCGCCGACCTCCGGCGTGCGACGCGCGAGCGGCTCGCAGAGCTCGGCCTCGGCCGCGACGACTCGTCGATCCCGGAGACCTTCTCGTTCTACGACCAGGTCCTCGACGCCGCCGCGGCCGTCGGAGCGCTTCCTGCGCGCTTCGACGCGCTGCGCGAGGCGGACGGCGGTGTGGGGCTGGCCGCCTACTTCGCCGCCGCGCGCGGCGACGCCGAGCGGGCGCCGCTCGAGATGACCAAGTGGTTCGACACGAACTACCACTACCTGGTTCCGGAGATCGGGCCGGAGACCGTCTTCGCGCCGTCGTCCGACCGCTTCGCGCGGCAGGTCGCCGAAGCGCGCGCAGACGGGTTCACGGTCCGCCCGGTCATCGTGGGGCCGGTGACGCTCCTCGCGCTGGCGAAGAGCACCGTCGCCGGTGCGACACCGCTCGACCGTCTCGACGACCTTCTTCCGGTGTACGCGCGACTGCTCGCCGACCTCCGCGCGGCGGGGGCCGAGTGGGTGCAGCTGGACGAGCCCGCACTCGTCAGCGAGAGCCTTCCTGTGACGCCGGGCGTCCTCGCCGCGGCGGCGGAGCGCGCGTACGCGGTGCTCGGCACGTCGGCCGATCGTCCCCGCATCCTCGTCGCGACGCCGTACGCGCAGGCGACGGATGCCGCGTGGCGCGCGCTCGCCGCATCCCCTGTCGAAGCGCTCGCCGTCGACCTCGTGCGCGGCGACCTGCCGGAGACGGCGCCGGGTCTCGAGTCGAAGACCGTCGTCGGCGGCGTGATCGACGGGCGGAACATCTGGCGGGGCGACCTCGCGGGCGCCTTCGCGCGGCTCGACAGCCTGCGCTCCCTCAGCGCGGCGGGGATCTCGGCGGGGACCTCGACCTCGCTGCAGCACGTCCCGCACGATGTCGCCGAGGAGACCGCGCTCGACGAGCGGCTCGTGTCCTGGCTCGCGTTCGCTGACCAGAAGGTCGGGCAGATCGCGACGCTCGCGCGGGGGCTGACCGATGGCACGGCGGCGATCGATGCCGAGCTGGCCGCCGCATCCATCGCCCTCGCGGATCGCCGGGAAGCCCCGGGCGTGCGCGATGGCGCCGTGCGAGACCGTGCGGCGGCGCTGACACGGACCGACTTCGCGCGTTCCGACTACGAGGAGCGCGTCGCAGCACAGGATGCGGCGCTCGACCTGCCGCTCCTGCCGACGACGACGATCGGGTCGTTCCCGCAGACCGGGGACATCCGGCGCGCTCGGGCCCGGCACGCGCGTGGCGAGTCGACGACGGACGAGTACGAGGCGTTCCTGCGCGACGAGATCGCGCGCGTGATCGAGCTGCAGGAGGAACTCGGCCTCGACGTGCTCGTGCACGGCGAACCGGAGCGCAACGACATGGTGCAGTACTTCGCCGAGCATCTCGATGGATTCGCCGTGACCGAGCACGGCTGGGTGCAGTCGTACGGGTCGCGCGCGACGCGTCCGTCGATCCTGTGGGGCGACGTCTCCCGCCCCGCGCCGATCACGGTGAAATGGGCGCGCTACGCGCAGTCGCTCACCGCCCAGCACGTGAAGGGGATGCTGACGGGCCCCGTCACGATCCTTGCGTGGTCGTTCGTGCGCGACGATCAGCCGCTCGCCGACACCGCCCGGCAGGTGGCACTGGCCCTGCGCGACGAGATCACCGACCTCGAAGCCGCCGGGATCGCGATCGTGCAGGTCGACGAGCCGGCGCTGCGGGAGCTCCTGCCGCTGAAGCTCGACGACCAGCCTGCCTACCTCGACTGGTCGGTCGGCGCGTTCCGGCTCGCGACAGCGGGGGCGGGGGATGCCACGCAGGTGCACACCCACCTCTGCTACTCGGAGTTCGCGGTCGTCATCGACGCGATCGCCGCACTCGACGCGGACGTCACCTCGATCGAGGCGGCGCGCAGTCACGGAGAGGTCATCGACGACATCGCCGCGTCCGGATTCGCACACGGCATCGGTCCCGGCGTGTACGACATCCACTCGCCGCGCGTGCCGGGCACGGAGGAGATCGCGGACATCCTGCAGCGGGCGGTGGATGCGGTCCCCACCCGCCAGGTGTGGGTCAACCCGGACTGCGGGCTGAAGACCCGCGGCTACGACGAGACCGTTGCGGCGCTGCGGAACCTCGTCGCGGCGACGCAGTCCGTGCGGGAGGGGATCGCCGTCACGGCGTGACCCCGGTGTGAGACGAGGAAGGCCGGTGCGGTGCACCGGCCTTCCCGTCGTGGGAACGGCTACTTCTTCCGAGGGCGACCCGGTGCGGGCGCATCCGGGATCTCGGCCGTGTCGGTCGCGTCGGGGGAGGGGATCTCCGCCGTGTCGTTGTCGTCATCGGAGGACTCGCCCGCGACCTCCGCGGACACCTGCCCGGCCTCCGCGTCGCTCGCGGCCGAGCCGGCCCCAGAGCTCGACGCGGCCTCGAGCGCGACGCCGTCCGCGGCCAGGATCGTCCCGCCGGGCGCCACGAGCTCCCCTTCGTCTCCACGCGCCGCGGCGATCGCGCGCTGGGCGTCGCCGGGACGCTTCTGCAGCAGCTCGAGCGCCCACATGACGAGGAGCGTCACGATCACGACGAGGAAGATGTCGCCGCCGGAGAGCGGTCGGAGCGCGAAGAGCCAGACGAAGGCGAGGACGACGAGGATCGAACGCGCGAGAATGCGCTGGCGTCCCATCCACTCGCCGAACCGTCCCGTGTCCACGCCGCGCGCGGCCAGTGCCGAGCGGGCGCTCGCGTTGAGGCCGCCGACGATTCCGCGCAGGCGTCGTGCCGGCGACCACCGGCCGGTCAGCCAGCCGATGACCGCGATGAGGGCGCCGAGCAGCACGCCGATCTGGGCCGTGTGCTGCATGCTGTCGACGAGCGCGCTGTAGATCACGTCGAGCCCGGAGACGGACACCTTCAGCTGGCTCGCCGCCTGCCCGACGACGAGCGTCCCGACCGAGAAGGTCGAGGCGAGCATCGCGCTGCCGAGGAAGAGGCCGACGCCCGCCCCGAGGACGGCGGTGGACCGGCGGCGCGCGATCAGGATGCCGAGCAGGAACAGTCCGAGCGAGATCAGCGGCAGCCACCACCCCGCCGTGTCGGCGATGGCATAGACGGTGCGGATCGTTCCGACGGCGGAGCCGTCGCCGATGATGATGGTCTTGTCGATGGCAGGGATGAGGGATGCCACGCCCACGCCGCTGTCGATGAGCTTCTGTTTGACCTGCTCGATGATGGGCCCGAGCTTCATGCCGAGGCCCTGGTCGGTCAGCACGAAGACACCGTTGCCGTCCGAGGTGGCCGTCGTCACCAGCGCGCGGTGCGCTCCGCGGACGGCCGTCGCCCACACGTCGGCGAAGGCCGGGGACTGGACGACCTTCGTGACGCCGGTCTCCACCAGGTTCTGCAGGCCGTCCGCGGCCGGCTGCTGCAGCATCTTCAGCGCCTGGCTCGCACGCGGGCCGAGGCCGAGGCCGGTCAGCCCGTCGATGACGTTCCCCGTCAGCTGGTTGAAGTCGACCTTGGACTCGATGGCGGTCATCGCCTCATCGATGATGAGGCTCTGGACGTGCGGGTCTTCCGCGAGCGGTGCCAGCGTCGAGACGAACGCGTCTTCGTTGACGAGTTCCGTGCGAGCCCACGCGGCGACGATCGAGACCGGCACGAGGATCGCCGCGATCACGATGCACAGCGCCGACACGAAAGCGCGCCAGCCGCCGCCCTTGGGCTTCTTCTTCGTCGGCGGAACCTCGTCGCCCGCACCGGATCCCGAGGCGAGACGGGCGTTCTCCGCCTCAAGCTCGGCGATCCGCTTCTCGAGATCGGATGTGCTCGACTCTGCTTCGGTCGGATCTGCTGCGGACGGTTCCGCGATCGTGTCGGCCACGTGGGTGCCCCTCTCTCGGTGCTCCGAAGCACCTCTTCCCCATACGTCGACGAGGACGTTTGCGCCCATTGTGGCGGAGAAGGACAGCGGCGGCATCCACCTGATCGTGTGAAACGGGGAAACGCCCGCCGCGGGCCTCCGCTCAGACGGCGCGCAGGACGGCGACGACCTTGCCGAGCACCGTCGCCTCATCGCCGAGGATCGGCTCGAAGGCGGAGTTGCGCGGGAGGAGCCACGTGTGGCCGTCGCGCTGGCGGAACGTCTTGACCGTCGCCTCGCCCTCGAGCATCGCCGCGACGATGTCGCCGTTGTCGGCGGTCGCCTGCGCACGCACGACGACCCAGTCGCCGTCGCAGATCGCGGCGTCGATCATCGACTCCCCCGACACCTTCAGCATGAACAGCTCGCCCTTGCCCACGAGCTGACGGGGGAGGGGGAAGATCTCTTCGACCTGCTGCTCGGCCGTGATCGGCACGCCGGCAGCGATGCGCCCGACGAGGGGGACGAGGGCGGCATCGCCGACGGACGGCGCGGTGTCGGCGGGGTTCTCGGCCGCGATGCCCGGGATGTCGATCAGCACCTCCATCGCGCGCGTCTTGCCCGCATCGCGTCGGAGGTAGCCGCTCAGCTCGAGCTGGTTCAGCTGGTGGGTGACGCTCGACAGGGACTTCAGGCCCACCGCATCCCCGATCTCGCGCATGCTCGGCGGGTAGCCGTGGCGCGCGATCGAACGCTGGATGACCTCCAGGATCGCCATCTGCTTGTCGCTCAGGCTCTTGCGGCGACGCGTCTGCGGCCGGTCCGCCTTCTCGCGCGGAGTGTTCGGCGTATCGGTCATGAGGGTGCTCTCCCGTCTTCTGCGGCTGGCAGTCGTCTTCGAATGTCGGAGGTCGGTGATGTGCTCTTCGTATCGAAACGGTATCCGGTACCGGCGACATGTCGGAGGAACCGGCCGCGTGTCGCTCCGGATCCGATTCCGATTCGACGACCCGCTTGACACACAAGAATATCGAAAGTAACTTCGGAAGAGAAGTTCGCACCCGGCGCTCCCGGCCGAGCGCCCGGTGCGAACCTCTCGCCACCACGAGGGGGATGACATGACCAGCATCGGCATCACGGCGCACGGACCGGGCGTCACGCGCACGCGGCTTCGTCTCACGCGCCGCGGCCGGCGCGTCATCGCCGCACTGGCCTCCCTTCCCGCGGTCGTCGGTCTGACCATCGCGCTGGCCGTCGGCGGGGGAGCGGCGTTGGCCGCGAAGGACGTGGTGGCGCCGACCCATTTCCGCACGGTGACGGTCGCGGCGGGCGAATCGCTGTGGTCGATCGCCGAGGAGGTCGCCCCGCACGCCGACCCGCGCGACGTGGTCGACGCGATCGTCAGGCTCAACGCCCTCGGCGGTGCAACGGTCTCGGCCGGGCAGGAGCTCGCGATCCCCGCGCAGTACGACGGCCGCTGAGCGCGTCGGCGTATGACCGCCGGCGGAAGGGGCGGGGCGACGGCACCGTACGATATCGGGGTGAGCCCTCTCGATGACTTGCCCATCCGGGACGATCTGCGTGGCATGAAGCCGTACGGCGCGCCGCAGGTTCCGCTCCCGGTCGCCCTCAACGTCAATGAGAACACGCATCCCGTCCCGCAAGAGGTCGCGGACGACATCCTCGACTCGATCGCGAAGTCGCTGCATGACATCAACCGGTACCCCGACCGGGAGTTCACCGCTCTGCGCGAGGGCTTCGCCGACTATCTCGGGCACGGGCTGACGCGCGACCAGATCTGGGCGGCGAACGGATCGAACGAAGTGCTGCAGCACGTGCTGCAGGCGTTCGCGGGTCCCGGACGTTCGGCTTTCGGATTCAGCCCGACGTACTCGATGTACCCGCTGCTGACGCGCGGCACCGGAGCGACGTGGGTCGCCGGCGAGCGCGGTCACGACTATACGATCACGCCGGAGTCGGCCGCCGAGCAGGTCGCCGAAGCGGCTCCGGATGTCGTCTTCCTGTGTTCCCCGAACAACCCGACGGGCACGCCGCTGCCGCTCAACGTCGTCGAAGCCGTCTACGACGCGACGGACGGCATCGTGATCGTCGACGAGGCGTACTGGGAGTTCGCCCCGAGGGACGAACGATCCGCGCTGACCTTGCTCCCCGACCGTGAGCGCCTCGTCGTCTCGCGCACCATGAGCAAGGCCTTCGCCTTCGCGGGCGCCCGCGTCGGGTATCTCGCCGCTGCACCGGATGTGATCGACGCACTGCGTCTCGTGCGCCTGCCGTACCACCTGAGCGCACTGACCCAGGCGGCGGCGAGTGCGGCCCTGAGGCACGCGCCCATCATGATGCGCGCGGTCGGCGAGATCGTCGCTCAGCGCGACCGGATCTCGGCGACGGTGGAGGCGCTCGGCTATACGGCGTACGAGTCGTGGACGAACTTCGTCCTGTTCGGCGACGTCGACGACCCGGCCGGGACGTGGCAGGAGCTGTACGACCACGGCGTCCTGATCCGCGACATCGGGATCCCGCACAGCCTCCGGGTGACTGCCGGCACGGAGGAGGAGACCACCGCGTTCCTCGACGCGCTCGCCTCGGTAGGATCGGCCTCATGATCTCCCCGCGCACTGCTTCGCTCCGCCGTGCGACGAGCGAGTCCTCCGTCGAGCTCGAGCTGAACCTCGACGGCACCGGGACGAGCCGGATCGACACGACCGTGCCGTTCTTCGACCACATGCTGACGGCGTTCGCGAAGCACTCGCTGACCGACCTCACCGTCCGTGCGTCCGGCGACACCGACATCGACGCGCACCACACGGTGGAGGACGTCTCCATCGTGCTCGGCGACGCCATCCGGCAGGCGCTCGGCGACAAGGCGGGCATCTCCCGCTACGGCGACGCGCTCGTCCCGCTCGACGAGGCGCTCGCGCAGGCCGTGGTCGACATCAGCGGGCGCCCGTTCCTCGTCCACGAGGGCGAGCCCGCGGGCTTCGAGTACCACCTGATCGGCGGCCACTTCACCGGCTCTCTGGTGCGCCACTCGTTCGAGGCGATCGCGTTCCACGGCGGGCTCACGATGCACGTCCGGGTGCTCGGGGGCCGCGATCCGCACCACATCGCCGAGGCCGAGTACAAGGCGCTGGCCCGTGCGTTCCGCCAGGCGAAGGCGCTCGACCCCCTGGTGACCGGCATCCCCAGCACGAAGGGCGCCCTGTGAGCGAGCGACCGCTCGTCGCCGTCCTCGACTACGGCAGCGGCAACGTGCACTCCGCCGTGAAGGCGCTGGACGCCGCCGGGGCCGATGCCCGTCTGACCGCCGACCGCGCGCTCATCCAGGAAGCCGACGGCCTCGTGGTGCCCGGCGTCGGCGCGTTCCGCGCCGTGATGGACGCGCTGCGCGCTATCCGCGCCGACGAACTCATCGACCGCCGGCTCGCGGGCGGCCGTTCTGTGCTCGGCATCTGCGTGGGCATGCAGGTCCTCTTCGATCGCGGCGTCGAGCGCGGCGACGACACCGAGGGCCTCGGCGAATGGCCGGGCGTGGTCACGGAGCTCGATGCACCGGTCCTGCCGCACATGGGCTGGGACACGGTGCGCGCAGGAGCCGGCTCGCGCCTGTTCGCGGGCATCGAGGACGAGCGCTTCTACTTCGTGCACTCCTTCGGCGCGCAGCAGTGGCACCTCGAGACGACGGCTCCCTTCCCGGAGCCGGTCCTGACGTGGTGCGACTACGGCACGCCGTTCCTCGCGGCGGTCGAGAACGGACCGCTGTCGGCCACGCAGTTCCACCCGGAGAAATCCGGGGACGCCGGCATCCGTCTGCTGTCCAACTGGATCGCCACCCTCTGAACGCGCGCGGTCACGGGCCGCCGCATCCTCCGAAAGCCGAAACCGAGAGAGTCAATGACCCTGTTCTCCGACACCCCCCGCCTCGTGCTCCTGCCCGCCGTCGACGTCGCGGACGGCAAGGCCGTGCGTCTGACCCAGGGCGAGGCGGGCAGCGAGACCAGCTACGGCGACCCGGTCGACGCCGCGCGCGCGTGGGCGGAGCAGGGCGCCGAGTGGATCCACCTCGTCGACCTCGACGCAGCCTTCGGCCGCGGCAGCAACGCGGCCATCCTGCGCCGTGTCATCCACCAGGTGCGCGGTGTCCAGATCGAGCTGTCCGGCGGCATCCGCGACGACGCGTCGCTGGATGCGGCGCTGGACGCGGGCGCGACGCGCGTCAACCTCGGCACCGCGGCGCTCGAGAACCCGGAATGGGCCGCGGACGCCATCAACCGCTACGGCGAGGCGATCGCCGTCGGCCTCGACGTGCGCGGGACGACTCTCGCCGCTCGCGGCTGGACGCGCGAGGGCGGCGACCTGTGGGAGGTGCTCGCACGCCTCGAGGACGCCGGGTGCGCCCGCTATGTCGTCACGGACGTCACGAAGGACGGCACGCTCCAGGGCCCGAACCTCGAACTCCTCCGCGAGCTCGCCGGCCGCACGGACAAGCCCGTCGTCGCCTCCGGCGGCATCTCGAGCCTCGACGACATCGCGGCGCTGCGCGACCTCGTTCCGCTCGGGGTCGAGGGCGCGATCGTCGGCAAGGCGCTCTACGCGGGCGCCTTCACGCTGCCCGAGGCGCTGGATGTCGCCGGACACTGATCCCCGCGACCACGGGCATGACCACCACGGCCCGCACGGTCACGATGACGCGAACCGCGCGGACTCTGCGGGTCAGCCGTGGGCGGGGCGCTCGTTCGAGGCGAATCCGCACGCGGCCGACGACGGATCGGCCGACCCGGCGCTGCTCGCCGCGCTCGAGGCGTTCCGTGCGGGTGAAGGCGACGAGGTCGCCGTCGTCGAGGCGTATCGCACCGCGCGGCTGCTGATCCCGCTCGTCGCCGAGAAGGGCGACGAGGGCATCGGCGTGAACGGTCTGCCGGTCGACAAGACGCAGGAGCTCTCGATCGTCACGGTTGCGTCGCCCGACGGGCGCCGCATCCTCCCGGTCTTCACATCGGTGCAGGCGATGGGGCGATGGGATGCCTCGGCCCGGCCGATTCCCGCCGCAGGCGTGCGCACCGCGCTCGCCGCGGCCGGCGACGAGACCGACCTGATCGTCGTCGATCCCGGCTCGGACACCGAGTTCGTGCTCCGGCGTCCGGCCGTGTGGGCGATCGGGCAGGGGCTGGCATGGGAGCCGGCTTTCCGGTCGCCGGAGGTCTACGAAGGGCTGCAGCGGAGCATCGCCGGTGAGCTCGCCGTGATCGACCTCGCCGTGGCGCCCGGGGATCCCACCGGTCGCCTGCGGGGGCCCGAGCTCGTCGTGGTGCTGCAGCTCATCGCCGGTCTCGAGAAGGACGAGCTCGACGCCGTGCTGGCGCGCCTCGCCCGGCGATGGGCGGCCGATGACCGCATCGCCGTGCTCGTCGACTCCCTCACAGTGAAGCTCCGCCGCGGGGAGTGACCCCGGGGACCCTGCGCTTGTCGGCGGGCGGGTCTATAGTCGGGCCCATGCCCGACGGCGTTCCGCTGCTGCTCCAGCACCTCTCCGGCATGTTCGCCGTGCAGGTGGTCGCGATCGGCGCCCGATCGGGCGCGCTCTCCGCGCTGGCGGACGGAGGCGGTACAGCGGGGGAGATCGCTGCGCGCGCGGGGCTCGACGAGCGCAACACCGCGCAGTGGCTCCGCGCCATGACCGCGGCGGGCCACGCCCGGCACGATGACGGCGCGTTCGCGCTCGAGCCGCAGACGCGCGCCGTCCTCGACGGCGGACTGCCGGTGGACATGGCGGCGATCCTCGAGTTCGTGATGGCCCTGTCGGCGGAGCCGGTCCGCCGCATCCCCGATGCGATGCGCACGGGCGCAGGTGTCGAGGGTGCCGTGTACGCGGAGGTCGCGACCGCGGCCGGCGGGATCAACGAGCCCGCCTATGCCGGGGCGCTCGTCGAGGAGTGGATCGCCGGCGACCCCGCCCTGCGGGCGCGGCTCGTGCCCGGCGCCGCGATCGCCGACATCGCCTGCGGCAACGGCGATGCCGCCGTCCTGATGGCGCGGGCCTTTCCCCGCAGCACCGTGCTCGGCCTCGATCCGGGCGCCCCGGATCGGGCGGACACGCCGAACGTCACGCTCCTCCGGCAGACGGCGGACCATCTCGGCGCCCATGGCCCGTTCGCGCTCGTCACGTGTCTCGACAGCCTGCATCACATGGGGGACCCGGCCGCCGTGGCGCGCTCGGTCGCCGCGGCGCTGGACGACGACGGCGTCTTCCTCATCGCGGAGACGGCGATGACCGGCGACCTCGATGACGACCTCGCCGATCCGTTCGCCGTCCTGACCTACGCGATCGACCTCGTCTACTGCATGCAGGACAACCTGGCCTCCGGCGGCGACGGCTCGGTGCCGTCGCTGGGCCTCGAGTGGGTCACGTCGGCGCTCGCGGATGCCGGCTTCGGATCCGTCAGCGCCGTCGACTCGCCGACCGGCTTCCGGGTCTTCCTGGCGCGGCGCTGACGCACGTCGCAGAGACATCGGATCGCGAGGGGGCGGGGATGGCGGATCGGCACGAGGCGGCTCTCGCGGCGGCGCACCTCCGCGCGCGTGCGTGGCTGGACGGGCTCGAGGATCGCCCGATCGCACCGCGGGCGGACGCGGAGACCGTCAAGGACGCGCTGGGGCGCACGCTGCCCGACGAGGGCGAGGATGCGGACGCGGTCGTGCTGCGGCTCGCCGACGCGGCGGAACCGGGCGTGATGGCGATGGGGAGTCCGCGCTTCTACGGCTGGGTCATCGGGGGAGCGCAGCCCGCGGCCCTCGGTGCCGACTGGCTGGTGTCGACGTGGGATCAGAACACGGCGATCCGCGCGGTGACGCCCGGTGTCGTGGCGGCGGAGGAGCTCGCGGGGGAGTGGATCCTCGATCTCCTCGGGCTGCCGCCGACCTCCGACGTCGGCTTCGTGACGGGCGCGACGATGGCGAACTTCACGTGCCTCGTCACGGCGCGCGACGCGGTGCTGCGGCAGGCGGGCTGGGATGCGGCGCACGACGGCCTCGCGGGCGCGCCCCGCGTCCGCCTCGTCGTGGGCGCGGAGCGGCACGACACCGTCGACCACGCCGCGCGGATGGCCGGTCTCGGCGCACCGCGCGTCGTCGAGGCCGACGATCAGGGGCGCATCGTCCCGGCCGCTCTGGCGGGCGCGCTCGCGGACGGCATGGGGCCGGCGATCGTCGTGCTGCAGGCGGGCAACCTCCACTCCGGCGCGATCGATCCGCTCGCCGAGGCGATCGCGATCGCGCACCGGGAAGGTGCGTGGGTGCACATCGACGGCGCGTTCGGGCTGTGGGCCGCGGCATCCCCACGCACTCGCCATCTCACCGAGGGACTCGCGGATGCCGACTCCTGGACGACGGATGCGCACAAGACGCTGAGCGTCCCCTACGACTGCGGAATCGCGATCGTCGCGGACGCGAGGGCGCTCCGCGCGTCGATGGGGATGACGGCGGCCTATCTGCAGACGGCGGCGAGCGTCGATCACGCAGACCCGCACGATCGCGTTCCCGAGCTGTCGCGTCGGGCGCGAGGCGTGCCCACCTGGGCCGCTCTGCGGTCGATGGGGCGCTCGGGGACGATCGCGCTCGTCGACCGGCTGGCCGGCAGCGCCTCGCGGCTCGCGATCGGGCTCGCGCAGCTTCCCGGCGTCGAGGTGCTGAACGACGTCGTGTTCACGCAGGTGTGCGCGGCGCTCGACACCGACGAGCGCACGGACGCGTGGGCCGAGGCTCTGCGCACCGCGGGAGACGCCTACGCGTCGTCGTCGCGGTGGCGTGGGCGTTCTGTGCTCCGCTTCTCGGTCAGCAACTGGGCGACCGACGACCATGAGGTGGCGCGGACGCTGGCCGCCGCATCCCGTGCGCTCGCGACCGTCAGGTGACGGGGCCGGTCCACTTCTCGCCGGGGCCCTTGCCGATCGGGTCGGGGACGGGCGAGGCTTCGCGGAACGCGAGCTGCACGGACCGCAGGCCGTCGCGGAGAGACCGTGCGTGCATGTCGCTGATCTCGGGCGCGCCGGCGGTGATGAGCCCGGCCAGGGCGTTGATGAGCTTGCGCGCTTCATCGAGGTCGGTCTGGTGTTCGGGGTCGTCGGCGAGGCCGACCTTGACCGCGGCGGCGCTCATGAGGTGCACGGCCGTCGTCGTGATGACCTCGACGGCGGGGACGTCCGCGATGTCGCGGGAAGCGGATGCGGCGACCCGCTCCTGCTCCTCCCACCGAGCCTGCCGATCGTCGTCCTGACCCTGAATAGTTTCCACGTCATACTCTCTGCTAGACTGTTGCGGGCTCCGGAGCGTTCTGCTCCGAGACGAAAGAGGATCCACATCCCACCCGCGCATGCCGTTCCAGGCTACCGGGTCACGCACTCCGCCCCTTCACGGGGGTAGTCAGGGTGCAGGAGCCGGTGCCAGAGCGCACCGTCCCGGGTGGAATGCATCCTTCTTCCGCCCGCGGCGCTTCCCGTGCCGTGGTGGCCTCGTCCCCCGCACGAAAGAGGAGTTCCGCATCAGCGATCCCCGCACCAACGACCGCATCCGCGTCCCCGAGGTCCGCCTCGTCGGACCCGCGGGTGAGCAGGTCGGCGTCGTCCGCATCGAGGTGGCGCTGCGCCTGGCCCAGGAGGCCGACCTCGATCTCGTCGAGGTGGCCCCCAACTCGAAGCCTCCCGTGGTCAAGATCATGGATTACGGGAAGTTCAAGTACGAGGCCGCGCAGAAGGCCAAGGAAGCGCGTCGCAATCAGGCGAACACCGTCCTCAAGGAGGTCCGGTTCCGCCTGAAGATCGAGGCCCACGATTACACGACCAAGCTCAAGCGCGCCGAGGGCTTCCTCCAGTCCGGCGACAAGGTCAAGGCCATGATCCTGTTCCGAGGCCGCGAGCAGTCGCGTCCCGAGCAGGGCGTCCGCCTCCTCCGCAAGTTCGCGGAGGACGTCGCGGAGTTCGGCACCGTCGAGTCCAACCCGACGATCGACGGCCGCAACATGGTCATGGTGATCGCGCCGCACAAGAACAAGTCCGAGGTGAAGACCGAGCAGAACGCCGCGCGCGCCGCCAACAAAGAGGCGGCACGCCAGGCGCGAAGCGGGGCCGCACCCGAGTCCGCATCCGCAGAGGCCCCCGAGGCCGCAGCCGCCGAGGCGGCGGCGGAGTAGGACTCCCCAAGACTCCCGCATCCGCGGGTTGAGACTCCCGCTCGGCGGGATACACAAGTAAGCCCCTCTGGGGCCCACCACCGAAGGAACGACAATGCCGAAGCAGAAGACGCACTCCGGCGCCAAGAAGCGCTTCAAGGTCACCGGCAGCGGAAAGATCATGAAGCAGCAGGCGAACCTCCGCCACAACTTCGAGGGCAAGCCCACGAAGCGCACGCGCCGTCTGTCGCAGGACCAGGTGCTCGCCCCGGGCGACGCGAAGGTCGCCAAGAAGCTTCTCGGTCGCTGAGCGGCCCGCAAGGTTAGGAACGAAACGAAATGGCTAGAGTCAAGCGGGCCGTCAACGCCCACAAGAAGCGCCGCGTCATCCTCGAGCGCGCCTCGGGTTACCGTGGTCAGCGTTCGCGTCTGTACCGCAAGGCGAAGGAGCAGGTCACCCACTCGCTCGTCTACGCGTACCGCGACCGTCGCAAGCGCAAGGGCGACTTCCGCCGCCTGTGGATCCAGCGCATCAACGCCGCGAGCCGCCAGAACGGCCTCACGTACAACCGTCTGATCCAGGGCCTGGGTCTCGCCGGTGTGCAGGTCGACCGTCGCATGCTCGCCGAGCTGGCCGTCAACGAGCCGAAGGCGTTCGCCTCGCTCGTCGACGTCGCCAAGAAGGCGCTGCCCGCGGACGTCAACGCTCCCAAGGCGTAAGTCCTTCCTCGAAGGGGCGTCTCCCTGCGGTTCATCCGCGGGGAGACGCCCCTTCGTCATGCGTAGACTGACCTCGTGCTGGAGAATCCCCGGTCGCCCCGTGTGCGCGCCGTCGCCAAGCTGACCAAGCGCAGCGCGCGCGACGAGACCGGGATGTTCCTGCTGGAGGGACCGCAGGCCGTCCGCGAGGCGCTCGCCTGCCGGCCGGAGGCGATCGTCGACCTGTTCGCGACGCCGTCGGCGATGGAGCGGCATCCGGATCTGCGCGCGACCGCGGGTGAGGCCGGCTGCGAGGTCGTATACGCGACCGAAGCGGTCCTCGACGCGATGGCCGACACGGTGACCCCGCAGGGCGTCGTCGCGGTCGCCCGTCAGTTCCCGGCATCCATCCGCGACGTCTTCGCCGAGTCGCCTCGGCTGATCGCGATCTGCGAGGAGGTCCGCGACCCGGGCAACCTCGGCACCATCATCAGGGCGGCGGATGCCGCGGGCGCCGATGCCGTCGTGCTCACGGGGCGCACCGTCGACCCGTACAACCCGAAGGTCGTCCGCTCGACGACGGGATCGCTCTTCCACCTGCCGATCACGGTGGGCGGCGAGCTCCAGGATGTCGCGAACCGCGCGCGCGCCGCGGGGCTGCGCGTCGTCGCCGCCGATGTGAAGGGCGACGACCTCCTCGCCGCACGTGCCGAGGGCCTTCTCGCCGAGCCGACCGCGTGGCTGTTCGGGAACGAGGCGCGCGGGCTGACCGACGAGGCGCTCGCGATCGCGGACACCGCTCTCCGGCTGCCGATCTTCGGCCGTGCCGAGTCGCTCAACCTCGCGACCGCTGCGAGCGTCTGCCTCTACGAATCAGCGTTCGCACAGCGCTCCTGACGCGGCATCCCGCTGTTAGCCGGGCGACCTCCGCTCTGACCTCCGCCGCGCGCAGCGCACGAGTCGCGCAGCGGCACGAGTCGCGGGCGCGCGAAAGGGCCGCACGTCCGAAGACGTGCGGCCCCCGAGCCTGTTGGGGTCAGGCTCCGGCGGAATCAGCCGTTCGCACCCGCGGGGGTGGTGGTGATCTGCGTGCCGAGCTGCTTGTTGGCGGCGTTGGCGTAGTCCTGCGTGAACGTGTTGGCGATCTTGACACTCGAGATGTCGGTGCCGAGCGCCTTCTCCATCGCAGCGATCGTCGTCGGGCCACCGGCGGGCATGATGCCGTCCGGGAGGAACTGGCCCTTGTCCGTGGTCAGACCCGCGACGTACTGGTCCTTCGTGATCGTCGCGTTGGAGACGAACTGCTGCGGCAGTGCGTTGGCGATGTCGGCGGCCGAGTGGGTGTTGATCCAGTGCATCGTCGCGACGAGTGCCGTCACGACCTTCTGCGTGGCGTCCTTGTGCGCCGCGACCCAGTCTGCGCGGCCGAGGAGGCCGGCAGCAGGCCACGCCCCGCCGAGCGCCTGCTGAGCGCCCGCGGTGGTGGCGAGGTCGATCGCCGAGGTGGCGAGGCCCTGGCTGGTCAGCGCGCCGACGGTGGGCTGCGTGGTCATGACGCAGTCCGCGGTGCCCTGCTTGATCGCGGCGATCGCGGTGGTGCCGGCGCCGACCGCAACGGTCTTGTAGTCGGTGTGCGCGACGCCGGCCTGGTGAGCGATGAACTGCGTGAGCTCGTCGGTGCCGCTGCCGAGGTCGGTGACGCCCATGTTCTTGCCCTTGAAATCGGCGCCCGACGTCACGTTCGCCTTCGGGCTGCACATCACGCGCTCGCCGGGGGCACCCGAGAGCTGCACGACGTTGATGACGTCCTTGCCCTTGCTCTGGAAGTCGAACGTGTGGATGTACCACGCGCCGGCGAAGTCGACCTGGCCGGACGCCATCGCATCCTCGGCGCCCACGCCGCCGTTCTGCTCCGTGGAGAGCGTGACGTCGACGCCGTACTTCTTGTAGAAGCCGAGGCTCTGGGCGAGCTGGTACGGCAGGTAGATCTGCTTGTCGATGCCGCCGACCATGATGGACACCTTCGGCATGGCGGCGCTGCCGCCTCCCGATGTGCTGCCTGCCGTCGAGCCGCCGCTGCTGGCGCAGCCGGCGAGGCCGAGCGCCAGTGCTCCGGCCGCGACGATGCTCAGAACGCGCTTGTTCATGAGTCTTCCTTTCGATGTGCCGAGGACACTCGGCATTTCCTTGGTGGGGTGGGGGTGGTTCAGATGGCTGCGGCCTCGGACCGCTGCGGCGGACGCCAGCGCAGGAGCCGGCCTTCGAGCAGCGTGATGAGGTACTCGCAGACGAGGGTGAATGCGGCGATGAGGATCATGCAGGCCCAGACCGTGTTCGGGTCGAAGTTGCCCATCGCCTGGCTGATGATGAGGCCGATGCCGCTCGTCGCGCCGAGGACCTCGCCGACGAGTGCGCCGATGATCGCGAAGCCGAAGGCGGTGTGCAGGCTCGCGATGATCCACGTCATGGCCGACGGGATCGTCACATGCCGGGCGACCTGCATCGGCGAGGCGCCGAGCACCCGGACGTTCGAGATGAGGTCGGGGTTGACCTCGCGCACACCTTGGAAGGCGTTGAAGAACACGGCGAAGAAGACCAGCACCGCAGCGAGCACGATCTTGCTCGGCATGCCGAGCCCGAGCGCGACGATGAAGATCGCGCCGAGCACGATGCGCGGGATGGCGTTCGCGACCTTGATGTAGGGGCCGGCCACGGCGGCGAGGTACGAGCTGCTGCCGAGCAGGATGCCGGCGATCATGCCGAGGATGGTGCCGAGCACGAATCCGCCGAGGGCCTCCTGGATGGTGACCCACAGGTTCTCCCAGATCGACCCGAACGCGGTGCCCTGGGTGAACAGCTTCACGAAGCTGTCCCAGATCCCGCTCGGCTTGCCGTAGAAGAACGGATCGACGATCGCGTCCTTCGCGCCGGGGAGCTTCGTCGTGGCGAGGATCTGCCAGCCGCCGAAGATGATGCCGAACAGGAGGACCCGGCCGGCCCAGACCCAGGCGACGCGGCGCGCGCGCTGCTTTGCGCCCTTCGCACGCAGTTCGGCCTCGGACTCCGGGCGGTAGAAGTTCCGCGGATCGTCTGCCGCGTAGCCCGCGTGACCGGTGACGTCGGTCCTGGGGGGTGTCGAGATGGAGCTGCTCATGCTGCAACCGCCGTTCGGGTGTAGGCGCGGGTGACCTCGTCGCGCAGCGATTCCCAGATCTGGCTCTGCAGCTCGATGAAGCGCGGCTCGTGGCGCAGATCCTGGACGTTGCCGCGCGGACGCGGCAGGTCGATGTCGAAGACGTCCTTGATGGAGCCGGGGCTGGAGGTCATGACCGCGACGCGGTCCGACAGGGCCACGGCCTCGTCGAGGTCGTGCGTGATGAACAGCACCGAGGGCCGCAGCTGCTCCCACAGCTGCAGGAGCTCGGTCTGCATGATGGCCTTCGTCTGCACATCCAGTGCGCCGAAGGGCTCGTCCATGAGGAGGATGCGGGGGTTGTTGATGAGTGCCGCCGCCATCGCGACGCGCTTGCGCATGCCGCCGGAGAGCTGGTGGGGGTAGCGGTCCTCGAAGCCGTTGAGCCCGACCCGGCGGAGCCAGTCGCGGGCGAGGCTGATCGCCTGTCGCTTCGGCGTCCCGGTCAGGACGGGGCCGACCATGACATTCGCGAGCACGGTCTTCCAAGGGAAGAGCGAGTCCGCCTGGAACATGTAGCTGACCCCGGACGTGATGCCCTCGACGGTCTGCCCGCCGACGAGCACGGCACCCGCGCTCGGCTTGTCGAGGCCGGAGACCTGGCCGAGCGTCGTCGACTTGCCGCAGCCGGTCGGACCGACGATGGCGCAGAACTGGCCTGCCTCGACCGTCAGGCTGACGTCTTTGATGGCGGTGAACGGCTCGCCGGTGGGGGTGAGGAACCGCTTCGTCAGTTCCATGATCTCGATGCGCGCCGAGGTGTCCGCGGCGGGAGCCGGTGGCGCATCTGCGCTGAGTGCGTCGCCCATTTCTTCAGACCTCTCTGTCCGTTGTGCTGTTGAGCTCACTCATCGTGCGGCGCCGGCACCCGTCGTGTCTCGCTTGTGCGCCATGAGTGCGTTGTGCGCGTTTCCGCGGGGTTCTGCGCGTTCTGCTCACCGGTCGCGGCGTGCGCGAGTTGTGGGATGCGGCGGGTGCGCTCACAATCGAGACGTGCAGCGACGCATGCGGAAGATCTCGACCCAGATCTTCTTGGCGCAGCTGGCGATCCTCACGGCATCGATGGCGATCGGCTTCGGGCTGTTCGCGACGACGGCTCGAGCGCAGATCGACGGCGAATTCCAGCGCCGAGTCGCGGCGATCGGTCAGACCGTCGCCGCGATGCCCGATGTGCGCGCCTGCATGGCGGACAACACGACCGCGTGCGACACCTCCCTGCAGGATGCCGCGAACGAGGTGATGCGGCAGACGGGCGCGTCATACGTCGTGCTCATCGACCGCAACCGCGTGCGCCACACGCATCCGGACCCTGCGCTCATCGGGCAGAAGATCGAGGAGCCGCTCGTCGCCGCAGACGGGCAGGTCCACCTCGGCGTCGACAACGGCGCGACCGGCGTCACCGCCAATGCCCGGGTGCCTCTGCGCGGCCCGGACGGCACGATCGTCGGCGAGGTGTCGGTGGGGCTGCAGGAGAGCTCGGTCTCGAGCGAGCTGATCGCCCGCCTGCCGCAGTACGGTGTGTGGTTCGCGCTCGCGCTCGGGGTGGGGGCCATCGCCGCGTGGCTCCTCGCGCGCCGCATGAAGCGACGCACGTTCGGTCTCGAACTCGATGAGATCGCGCAGCTCCTGCAGGAGCGCGAGGCGACGCTGCACGGCATCCGCGAGGGCGTCGTCGGCATCGGCCCGGACGGTCGCATCAGCGTCATCAACGACGAGGCGCAGCGGCTGCTCCACGTGCCTCCGGTGACCGGCCGGCGGCTGGAGGACGTCATCCCGGAAGGTCCACTGCGCGACGCCCTGACCGACCCCACGAGCGGCAAGGACGAGATCGTGCTGACGGACGACCGCTGGCTCGTGGTGAACCGGATGCCGGTGATCCTCTCCGGCGCATCCCACGGCGTGGTCGTCACCCTCCGCGACCGGACCGATATCGAGGGCCTGACCCGCGAGCTCGACGGGGCGCGCAGCCTCACCGACTCGCTGCGGGCGCAGCAGCACGAGTTCTCCAACCGGATGCATGCGCTCGCCGGGCTCCTCGAGCTCGACCGACCCGACGAGGCGCTGCAGTACCTGACGGAGCTGCGCGGGCTGTCGGCGGACCTCGACCAGACGCTGCGCACGCGCATCCGCTCGCCCCATATCGTCGGGCTGCTGCTGGGCAAGTCCGCGGAGGCGAGCGAACGCGGCATCGAGCTCGTGATCGACCCAGACACGGCCATCGGCGAGGCGCCCGACCGGCTGCGTGTGCTCACCACAGTGATCGGCAACCTCGTCGACAACGCGTTCGACGCGCTCACCGGTGCGCCGGCGCCCAGGCGGGTCACGGTCTCGGCCATCGAGTCGCCCGAGGAGATCGTCGTCACGGTCTCGGACAACGGTCCGGGAGTCCCGCCCGGTGAGATCGCCCACATCTTCCACGACGGCTACACGACCAAGCGCGGATCCCTCGTGCGGCACTCGGGTTTGGGACTCGCGCTCGTGCACGACGCGGTCTCGAAGGTGGGCGGGACGGTGACGGTCACGAACGAGGAGGGCGCCGTGTTCCGCGTCGTCATCCCGCGCGACGGCGCCGCAGCCGCAACGACGGCCGGAGGAGGCGAGGCGCCGTGACCGACGACATCTCCGTCCTCGTCGTCGACGACGACTACCACGTGGCCCGCGTGCACGCCGGGTTCGTCGAGCGCGTCTCCGGGTTCCGGGTCGTGGGCGAGGCCCACACCGCGGCCGAGGCGATCGCCGAGTCGGCGCGGCTGTCGCCCGACCTCGTGCTGATGGACATCTATCTGCCCGACGGCGACGGGCTCGACGTCACGCGCACCCTGCTCGCAGGGCCTCAGGCGCCCGCCGTCATCGTGGTGTCCGCGGCGCGGGATGCGGCATCCCTCCGCACCGCGGTCCAGCTCGGCGCCGTCCACTACCTCGTGAAGCCCTTCGGGTTCACGGATCTCGCCGAGCGCCTCGTCGCATTCCGTGAGGCGCATACGCGCATGCGGCAGATCCCGGAGGAAGCGACCCAAGCCGACGTCGACCGCATCTTCGGCCTCATGCGGCCGGCTCCCGGCCCGCCGCCCGCGGCCGCCGCATCCGTCGACACCTCCCGCCTCGCCCCGACGCTGCGGCTCGTCTACGACGTCGTGGCCGGCGCCGGGGGAGTGTCGGCGACCGACGTCGCCACGCAGGCGGGCATCAGCCGCGCCACCGCGCAGCGCGCCCTCGCCCAGCTCGAGCAGTCCGGACTCGTGCGCCTCGAGCTGCGCTACGGCTCGACGGGGCGCCCGGAGCACAGGTACTCCGTCCGCCGCTGAGGGCCGCAGGGCGGTATGCCACACCCCGGTAGACTCGGTTCTCGTGTCCGACGCACCCCAGATCAGCCCCGAGACCGTCGCCGAGGCGGTGGATGCCGCGCTTGCGGCGTTCGCCGCAGCCACCGACACGGCAGCCTTGAAAGCCGCCCGCGCGGCACACACCGCGGAAGGCTCGCCGCTGGCGCGCCTGAACGCGAGCCTGCGCGACGTCGCCCCCGAGCAGAAGGCCGAGTTCGGCAAGCTCGTCGGCCAGGCGCGGGGCCGCGTCAACCAGGCCCTCGCCGCGCGCGAGGGGGAACTGGCCGAGGCAGAGACGGCCGCGCGCCTCGAGGCCGAGCGCGTGGACATCACCGCGCTCGCCCAGCACGCGCGGGTCGGGGCACGGCATCCCGTCGCCCTCCTCCAGGAGGAGATCGCCGACATCTTCGTCGGCATGGGGTGGGAGATCGCCGAAGGCCCCGAGCTCGAGCACGAGTGGTACAACTTCGACGCTCTGAACTTCGACGCCGATCACCCGGCCCGTCAGGAGCAGGACACCTTCTACGTCGACCCCGTCTCGCGGCACCTCGTGCTGCGCACGCACACGAGCCCCGTGCAGGTGCGCTCGATGCTCGAGCGCGAGCTGCCGATCTACGTGCTGTGCCCGGGGCGCGTGTACCGGACCGACGAGTTCGACGCCACTCATCTGCCCGTCTTCACCCAGTTCGAGGGGCTCGTCGTCGACAAGGGCATCACGATGGCGAACCTCAAGGGCACGCTCGACCACGTCGCGCGCCAGCTCTTCGGCCCGGAGGCGAAGACCCGCTTCCGCACGAACTTCTTCCCCTTCACCGAGCCGTCCGCCGAGCTCGACCTGTGGCACCCGACCTTCAAGGGCGGCGCGCGCTGGATCGAGTGGGGCGGATGCGGGATGGTGAACCCCAACGTGCTCAGGGCGGCCGGGATCGATCCGGACGTCTACTCCGGGTTCGCGTTCGGGATGGGAGTCGAGCGGGCCGTGATGTTCCGCTCGGACGTGCAGGACATGCGCGACATGGCCGAGGGCGATGTCCGCTTCAGCGAGCAGTTCGGGATGGTGGTGTGATGCGCGTCCCGCTTTCGTGGCTGCGTGAATACGTCGAGGTCCCCGCGCAGGCGACGCCGGAGGACATCCTCGCGGCCCTCGTGCGGGTCGGGTTCGAAGAGGAGGACGTCCACCGCTTCGAGCTTT
This sequence comes from Microbacterium candidum, assembly GCF_030315975.1. Classification (GTDB taxonomy): domain Bacteria; phylum Actinomycetota; class Actinomycetes; order Actinomycetales; family Microbacteriaceae; genus Microbacterium; species Microbacterium candidum. The sequence continues at coordinate 488,299 of NZ_JASXSZ010000004.1, forward strand.
CCGGCCCGATCGTCGTCGGGCAGGTCCTCGAGTTCGTCGACGAGCCGCAGTCCAACGGCAAGACGATCCGCTGGTGCCAGGTGGATGTGGGGGAGTCCGAGCCCCGCGGCATCGTGTGCGGCGCGCACAACTTCTTCGTCGGCGACAAGGTCGTCGTGACGCTCCCGGGCGCCGTGCTTCCCGGCCCGTTCCCGATCGCGGCGCGCAAGACCTACGGACACGTCTCCGACGGCATGATCGCCTCGGCGCGCGAGCTCGGCCTCGGTGAGGAGCACAACGGCATCCTGCGTCTGGTCGAGCTCGGCATCGACGCGCCCGCCGGCACCGACGCGATCGCGCTCCTGGGCCTCGACGACGTGGCTGTCGACGTCAACGTCACCCCCGACCGCGGGTACGCGCTGTCCATCCGCGGCATCGCGCGCGAGTACTCGCACTCGACGGGCGCCGCATTCCGCGATCCGGCAGACCACGCCCCGCACGACCTCATGCCGGGCACGGGCTTCCCGATCGCCGTGCAGGACGACGCGCCGATCCGCGGTCGCGTCGGGGCGACGGAGTTCGTCGCCCGCGTCGTGCGCGGCGTCGACCCGACGAAGCCGACGCCGGCCTGGATGGTGGCGCGCCTGACCCTCGCCGGCATCCGCTCGCTCGGAATCCTCATCGACATCACGAACTACGTGATGCTCGAGCTCGGTCAGCCCACGCACGGATACGACCTCGACAAGCTGCAGGGTGGCATCACGGTGCGCCGCGCCACGCCGGGCGAGAAGATCGAGACGCTCGACGGAAAGCTGCGCACGCTGGATGTCGAGGACCTCCTCATCACCGACGAGTCCGGCCCCATCGGCCTCGCCGGCGTCATGGGCGGTGGACCGACCGAGATGAGCGAGACGACGCGCAACGTCCTCGTCGAGGCGGCTGCGTTCGACACCGTCTCGATCGCGCGCACCGCGCGCCGGCACAAGCTGCCGAGCGAGGCGTCCCGCCGCTTCGAGCGCGGGGTCGACCCCCTTATGCCGTTCGTCGCCTCTCGCCGCGTCGCCGACCTCATGGTCGAGTACGCGGGCGGCACGATCGACCCCGACTACGGTGGAGCGCTCTTCGCGGAGATCTTCGTCGCCGGCATCCACCTCCCGCCGACGTTCGTGCAGGACCTCATCGGCGTCGACTACACCGCCGGCGAGATCGAGGCCGCGCTGCGGCTCATCGGCTGCGAGGTCGAGGCTGCGTCATCCGCGGTCCCCGAGCTTGTCGAGGGGTGGCACGTCATCCCGCCGACGTGGCGCCCCGACCTGACCGACAAGTGGACCCTCGCGGAGGAGGTCGGCCGCATCGAGGGGTACGACCGCATCCCGTCGATCCTGCCGACCCCGCCGTCGGGCCGCGGGCTGACGCCCCTTCAGCAGGGCCGTCGCCGTGTCGCCAATGCGCTCGCGGCCGCAGGGCTCGTCGAGACGCCGTCCTTCCCGTTCACGACGCAGGAGCAGAACGACCTGCACGGGTCCGCATCGGGCGAGAGCGTGCCGAGCGTCAAGCTCGCGAACGCGCTGGACGGCCAGGCGCCGTATCTGCGCCGCTCGCTCGTCCCGGGTCTCCTGCAGGTCGCACACCGCAACGAGTCGCGCGGACTCACCGATCTCGCGCTGTTCGAGACGGGGCTGGTCTTCCTCCCGGAGCCCGGTGTCGCGTACGGCACGTCGTCCGTCCCGCCTCTCGCGGTGCGACCGGATGCGGCGACCCTCGCACACCTCGACGCCTCCATCCCGCCGCAGCACCGGCACGTGGCGGTCCTGCTGACGGGCAACCGCGTCGCGAAGCAGCCCGGCCAGCAGGCGGTCGCGGCCGGGCTGTCCGACGCGCTCGACGCCGTTCGCACGGTCGCGGCGGCCGCGGGCGTGCACATCGACGTCGAGCAGGGGCAGCGTGCGGCGCTGCATCCGGGTCGCGCGGGCGTCCTCCGCGTCGGCGGCACCGAGGTGGGCTACGTCGGCGAGCTGCTCCCAGCCGTCGCCGAGGCCGCAGATCTGCCCGGTCGCGTCGTCGTCGCCGAGCTCGATCTCGACCTCGTGCTGTCGCTCGCGGGCGAGCGGGTCGTCGCGGCATCCCTGTCGGGCTTCCCCGCGGCCACGCAGGACGTGTCGCTCGTCGTCCCCGCGGACGTTCCGGCCGCGGCCGTCGCCGCAGCGCTGACCGAGGGCGCGGGCGCGCTCCTCGAGTCGCTGCACATCGTCGACGACTACCGCGGATCCGGGGTGCCGGAGGGGTCAAAGAGCCTCACGTTCGCGCTGCGCTTCCGCGCGGCCGACCGGACGCTGACGGCCGCGGAGGCGACCGACGCGAAGCTCTCCGGCGTCGCGGTGACCGAGGAGCGCTTCGGCGCGAAGCTCCGCGACTGACGGCGCAGGGAGTTCTGGTCCCCGAGCTTGTCGAGGGGTCGTGTGTTTGTGGTCCCCGAGCTTGTCGAGGGGTCGTCCGCTGAGCAGCGGGTGGCGACGCCTCGAACAGGCTCGGCGGCCGGCGACGGGTGCTGTGCCGTGCCGCGGCTGATCTGATTCTGGTCCCCGAGCTTGTCGAGGGGTCGTCCGCTGCGCGTTCGGTCCCCGAGCCTGTCGAGGGGTCGTCCACCGTGGGTCGCAGCCGCGACTTATCCACTAATCGGATACGCACGCGGGGCGCGTTGCAGCAGGCGGTGCACGATGTGCGGATGCCGCACGTGTACATACTTCGCTGCCGGGATGGTTCGTACTACACAGGCAGTACGGACAAGGATCCTGAGATTCGTGTCTGGGAACACAACAACGACGAGCATCTCGCCGCGCGATACACGATCAAGAGGCGCCCGGTGGTCCTCGTGTACCTGGAGGAATTCGAGCAGATCAGCGCGGCCTTCGCTCGCGAGAAACAGGTGCAGAACTGGAGTCGTGCCAAGAAGGAGGCCCTGATCGAGGAGCGTGGGCACGACCTGCCGCGCCTCGCGCGGTCGGGGCCAGCAGCCTCCGCGAAGTTGGCGGATGACGCGGAGTCGGGGCACTCGGATAGGTAGCCGCCTCACGGCGAGCGGTTGACGTCGTCTGCGCGCGGCGACCCCTCGACAGGCTCGGGGACCGGAGCGTCTGAAGCGCCGAGGCTCACTGCGACCTGTGACGGGCTCGGGGATCTGCGACAGCGATGAGCTGGGCTGACTCGGCGCGACCCCTCGACAGGCTCGGGGACCGGTAGTCACTGCGCTCGCGTCGACCATGCCCGGTGAGGCGGGAGCGGGCGTACCGTGGGGCCATGAACGAGACGATCGCCTTTGAGGCCCCGGACGGCACCGCATTCGACGTGTATGTCGCGCGGCCGGCGGGCGTGCCGCGGGGCGGGATCGTCCTCGTGCACGAGATCTGGGGACTCGTCGCGCACACCCGGGATGTCGCGGACCGGTTCGCCGCCCAGGGCTATCTCGTCGCGGCCCCCGACATCCTCAGCCATGCCGGGGTCGCCCCCGCCCTCGGGGCCGAGCTCTTCGCCCTCACGAACGACCCCGACGAGGAGGTCCGCGTCGCGGCGCAGCCGCGGATGCGCGATGCGATGACCGGCGTCCGCGCACCCGCGTATGCGGAGTGGGGGATCGGCGCCCTGCGGGCCGTCGTCGATTGGCTCGAGGGACAGGACGGCGCGTCCGGACGCATCGGCGCTGTCGGCTTCTGCTTCGGCGGCACGTACGTCTACCTCCTCGCGGCGTCGGACGACCGCATCCGAGCCGCCGTCCCGTTCTACGGCGCGGCGCCGAGCCCCGAGCTCATCCCGGACATCTCCGGCGCGGTGCTCGCGTTCTACGGGCAGAACGACCCGAGTCTCATTGACGCGCTGCCCGACGTGCGCGAGACCATGACCCGAGCAGGGGTCGACTTCGAGACCGTCGTCTACCCTGAGGCCGGTCACGCGTTCTTCAACGACCGCGGCCGACGCTATCGCGCCGGCGAAGCCGCCGACGCCTGGCAGCGCACCCTGACGTTCTTCGGCGAGCACCTCGATCCGGTCGACGTGTGACGCCCGATTTGCGGATGCCGCGGCCCGGCCGGTATGGTCGCGGCATGTCTTCGGCGACCCAGGGACTCACGACGCTCCTCACGAGCGTCGTTCCCGCGCGCCGACGTCTGGGCGGACGCCGACTCTAGGCGACCCCTGCGTGCGGACCTGAAGAGGTCTCGGGTGGGTGTCGCCGGCACCTGAGCCCGTCCACTGGTCCAGCACCCAGACTCTAAGGTTGAAGCATGCCTTATTCGGTCGCCGTCTCCGGCGCCTCCGGCTACGCGGGGGGCGAGATCCTCCGCATCCTCGCCGCCCATCCCGACGTCGAGATCCGCACCGTCACGGCGCACTCCAACGCGGGACAGCCGCTCATCGATCATCAGCCGCACCTGCGCTCGCTCGCTCACCTGACCCTCCAGGACACGACGCCCGAGATCCTCGCCGGGCACGATGTGGTCTTCCTCGCCCTGCCGCACGGCCAGTCCGGGCAGTACACCGACGCCTTGGAGGACGCTGCGCTCGTCATCGACGCGGGCGCGGATCACCGTCTTACGTCGCAGGGCGCGTGGGACAGGTTCTACGGCGGCGCGTTCCACGAACCGTGGGCGTACGGGGTGCCCGAACTGCCCTCGGGCGACGGCAAGCAGCGGTCGAACCTCATCGGCGCTTCGCGCATCGCCGCCCCCGGATGCAACGCCTCGACCGTGAGTCTCAGCCTCGCGCCGGGCGTCGCCGCCGGTGTCATCGACCCGGGCGACATCGTGAGCGTCCTCGCGGTCGGTCCGTCCGGCGCCGGCAAGAGCCTCAAGCCGCACCTCCTCGGCAGCGAGATCCTCGGCACCGCGAACCCCTATGCCGTGGGCGGTGTGCATCGCCACATCCCGGAGATCCGGCAGGCGCTCGCGGCCGCCGGTGCCGACCCGACCGAGGTCCGCATCTCGTTCACCCCGGTGATCGTGCCGATGGCGCGGGGCATCCTCGCCACGAGCTCCGCGCCGATCGCGCCGGGCGCGACCGACGACCAGATCCGGGATGCGTGGGAGCACGCGTACGTCGACGAGACCTTCGTGCACGTCCTGCCGGACGGACGATTCCCCCGCACGGCGGACGTCCTCGGCGCGAACACCGCGCTCATGGGCCTGCACATCGACCGGGAGGCGAACCGCGTGACCGTCGTCACCGCCGTCGACAACCTCGTGAAGGGAACGGCGGGCGCCGCCGTCCAGTCCATGAACCTCGCGCTCGGCCTTCCCGAAGGCACCGCGCTGACCGTGAACGCGGTGGCACCGTGAGCGCCGCTGCGGACAAGAACCGCAATCAGAGGAGTGTCGCCCCGTGACCGTCACCGCCCCCGCAGGATTCGAGGCGGCGGGAGTCGCCGCGGGTCTGAAGTCCACCGGCAAGCCCGATGTCGCGGTCGTCGTCAACCGCGGCCCGCTGAAGGTGGGCGCCGCGGTCTTCACGAGCAACCGCGCGCAGGCGAACCCGATCATCTGGTCGAAGCAGGCGATCCAGGACGGCGTCGTGGAGGCGATCGTCCTGAACTCCGGCGGCGCGAACTGCTTCACCGGTCCGTTCGGCTTCCAGACGAGCCACCAGACGGCGGAGAAGGCGGCCGAGCTCCTCGGCGTGAGCGCGGGCGACGTGCTCGTGTGCTCCACCGGGCTCATCGGCACGGGCGACGAGGTCTTCCGCGCGAAGGTGCTCGACGGCACCACGCGGGCGATCGCCGAGCTGTCGGCGGACGGCGGCCACTCCGCATCCCACGCCATCATGACGACCGACACCGTCGCGAAGACCGCCGTGCGACAGGGCGACGGCTGGTCGATCGGAGGCATGGCGAAGGGCGCCGGGATGCTGGCCCCCGGCCTGGCGACGATGCTCGTGGTGCTGACCACCGACGCGGTGCTGACCGCGGAGGAGGCCGACGCGCACCTGCGCGCGGCGACCGGCACCACGTTCGACCGTCTCGACTCCGACGGCTGCATGTCGACGAACGACCAGGTGTCGCTCCTCGTCAGCGGCGCGAGCGGGGTCGTGCCCGACCCCGTGCAGTTCGCCGCGGCCCTCGCCGAGCTGTGCGGCGAGCTCGCCGAGAAGCTGCAGCGGGATGCGGAGGGCGCGAGCCACGACATCACGATCCGCGTGACGAACGCGGCATCCGTCGAAGACGCCGTCGAGGTCGGCCGCTCCGTCGCCCGGAACAACCTCTTCAAGGCCGCGATCTTCGGCAACGACGCGAACTGGGGCCGCGTGCTCGCCGCGATCGGCACGACGAAGGCCGCGTTCGACCCCTATGACGTCGACGTGTGGATGAACGGCGTCCGCGTGTGCACGGCGGGCGGCCCCGACCGGCCGCGCGACGAGGTCGACCTGACGCCCCGCGCGACGGATCTCCTGATCGACCTCAGGGCGGGCGCGGAGGCGGCGACGATCCTCACGAACGATCTGACGCACGACTACGTCCACGAGAACAGCGCCTACGCCTCATGACCGAGCTGCAGCACACGAACCCCGCCGAGGCGTCCGCCAAGGCGGCGACCCTCATCGAGTCGCTGCCGTGGCTGCGCCTGTACCGCGACCAGATCGTCGTCATCAAGTACGGCGGCAACGCCATGATCTCCGACGAGCTGCAGAACGCCTTCGCCGAGGACATCGCCTACCTCCGCTACGTCGGGGTCAATCCCGTCGTGGTGCACGGCGGCGGTCCGCAGATCTCGAGCATGCTCGACCGTCTCGCGATCCCGAGCGAGTTCAAGGGCGGGTACCGGGTGACGAGCACCGAGGCGATCACGGTCGTCCGGATGGTGCTGACGGGCCAGATCAACCCGCAGCTCGTCGCCAAGATCAACGCCCACGGACCGCTCGCGGCGGGCCTGTCCGGAGAGGATGCCGGCCTGTTCAGCGGCCAGCGCCGCGGCGTCGTGATCGACGGCGTCGAGCACGACCTCGGCCGCGTCGGAGACGTCGTCGAGGTGGATCCGCAGCCCGTACTCGACCAGCTCGCGGCGGGCCGCATCCCCGTCGTCTCGAGCATCGCGCCGGATCGCGACAATCCGGGCCACTCGCTGAACGTCAACGCGGACGCCGCGGCGGCCGCACTTGCGATCGCACTCGGCGCCTCTAAGCTCGTCGTCCTCACGGACGTGCCCGGGCTGTACGCCGACTGGCCGAACCGCGAGTCGCTCGTGTCGCATCTGACGACGGGCGAGCTGCGGGAGCTCCTGCCCGGGCTGGAGTCGGGGATGATCCCCAAGATGCAGGCTTGTCTCGACGCCGTCGAAGGCGGCGTCGAGACCGCGGCGATCATCGACGGGCGCGTCCCGCATTCGGTGCTCGTCGAGATGTTCACGGAGAAGGGAATCGGCACGGAGGTGGTTTCGCAATGACATGGCGCGAAGACGTCGCACGGGATCTCGTCAAGAACTCAGGGCCCCGCATGGAGCTGTTCGTGCGCGGCGAGGGCGCGTATCTGTGGGATGCCGACGGCCGACGCTACCTCGACTTCCTCGCCGGCATCGCGGTGAACTCGCTGGGGCACGCGCATCCCGTCTTCGTCGAGGCGGTCTCCCGCCAGGCAGCGACGCTCGCGCACGTGTCGAACTACTTCGCCACTCCGCCCCAGCTGGAGCTCGCGGCGGCCCTCAAGCGCCTCGCAGGCACGGGGGAGCGCGGCCGAGTCTTCTTCGGCAACTCGGGCGCGGAGGCCAATGAGGCGGCGTTCAAGCTCGCCCGCCTGCACGGTCTCGCCTCCGACGGCAGTGTCGTGCGACCCCGTATCCTCGCGCTCACCGGCGCCTTCCACGGGCGCACGATGGGCACGCTCGCCCTCACCGGCAAGCCCGCGATGCAGGAGCCGTTCGCCCCGATGACGCCGGGCGTCGAGCACATCGACTCGACGATCGAGGCGCTCGAGGCGGCGCTCGACGATCGCGTGGCGGCGTTGTTCGTCGAGCCGATCAAGGGCGAGGCGGGTGTCATCGACCTCCCCGACGGCTACCTGCAGGCGGCGCGTGAGCTGACCGCGCGCCACGGCGCCCTGCTCATCGTCGACGAGATCCAGACCGGCGCCGGTCGCACCGGCGACTGGTTCGGCTTCCAGCACGCCGGCATCGTCCCGGACGCGATCACGGTCGCCAAGGGCATCGGCGGAGGCTTCCCGATCGGCGCGCTCGTCACCTTCGGCGACGCGAGCGACCTGTTCTACCCGGGCACGCACGGTTCGACCTTCGGCGGCAACGCCCTCGGCGCCGCGGTCGCCGCGGCGGTCCTCGGCGAGATCGAGAACGCGGGGCTCGTCGAGAACGCCGCGGTGCGCGGTGCGCAGATCCGGGATGCGGTGGCTGCCATCGGCTCCCCGCTCGTATCGGGATGCACCGGTCGCGGCCTCCTCATCGGCGTGCGGCTGACCTCTGCCGTCGCGGGGCTCGTGGTGTCCGCCGCGCAGGAACGCGGCCTCATCGTCAACGCAGCCAACGACGAGACGGTGCGCATCGCGCCGCCGCTGAACATCGGCGACGTCGAGATCGACGAGTTCGCCCGTCTGTTCGCCGACTCCCTCGCATCCGTCTCTTCCTCTCTGGAGGTCTCCGCATGACCCGCCACCTGCTGCGCGACGACGACCTGACCCAGGCCGAGCAGACCGAGATCCTCGATCTCGCCGTCGAGCTGAAGAAGGACCGCTGGGCCAACAAGGACCTCGCCGGTCCTCAGACGGTCGCGGTGATCTTCGACAAGTCCTCGACGCGCACCCGCGTGTCGTTCGCGGTCGGCATCGCCGACCTCGGCGGCTCCCCGCTCATCATCTCGACCGCCAACAGCCAGCTCGGCGGCAAGGAGACGCCGGCCGACACCGCGCGGGTCCTCGAGCGCCAGGTCGCCGCCATCGTGTGGCGCACCTACGCGCAGGCGGGCCTCGAGGAGATGGCCCGCGGCACGCGCGTGCCGGTCGTGAACGCGCTGAGCGACGACTTCCACCCGTGTCAGCTGCTCGCCGACCTCCTGACCATCCGTGAGCACAAGGGTTCGCTCGCCGGGCTCACGCTGGCCTTCTTCGGCGACGGCCGGTCGAACATGGCCCACTCGTACGTCCTGGCGGGTGTGACCGCCGGCATGCACGTGCGCGTCGCCTCCCCGGTCGACTACGCGCCCCGCGAGGACGTCATCGCGGATGCCGACCGCCGCGCGGCCGAGACCGGTGGATCGGTCACGCTCTACACCGACCCCAACGAGGCGGCGGCCGGTGCCGACGTCGTCGTCACCGACACGTGGGTGTCGATGGGCAAGGAGGAGGAGAAGCTGGCGCGCCTGCGCGATCTCGGCGGGTACAAGGTCACGAACGAGCTGATGGCGCTCGCGAAGGACGACGCGATCTTCATCCACTGCCTCCCCGCCGACCGTGGCTACGAGGTCGATGCCGAGGTCATCGACGGCCCCCAGTCGGTCGTGTGGGACGAGGCGGAGAACCGCCTGCACGCCCAGAAGGCGATGCTCGTGTGGCTGCTGCGTGCGAGCGCCGCGGAGGCCTCGTCCGAGGAGGGGGCTGCCGCATGAGCACGTCGCCGAGCACGAATGAAGGGCACGGCACGAACGAGGGCTCGTTGTGGGGCGGCCGCTTCGCGTCCGGACCGTCGCCCGAACTGCAGGAGCTGAGCCGTTCGACGCACTTCGACTGGGCGCTCGCGCTGTACGACATCGCGGGCTCGCACGCGCACGCGAAGGCGCTCGAGGCTGCGGGCTTCCTCACCGCCGACGAGGCGGTCGCGATGCATCGCGGGCTCGACCGGCTCGCCGCACGCGTGCAGGACGGCACGCTCGTCGCCCAGCCGGGCGACGAAGACGTGCACGGTGCCCTCGAGCAGGCGCTCATCGCCGAGGTCGGCCCGGAGCTCGGCGGCAAACTGCGCGCCGGCCGCAGCCGCAACGACCAGATCGCGACGCTCACGCGGATGTACCTGCTCGACCATTCGCGTACGATCGCGCGCGACGTCCTGCGCCTCATCGACGCGATCACCGTGCAGGCGGAGGCGAACGAGCACGCGATCATGCCGGGGCGCACGCACCTGCAGCACGCCCAGCCGATCCTGCTCGCCCACCACCTGCAGGCCCACGCGTGGCCGCTCGTGCGCGACCTCGAGCGCCTTCGCGACTGGTCGGCCCGCGCCTCCGTCTCGCCGTACGGCGGGGGAGCGCTCGCGGGATCCAGCCTCGGCCTCGATCCGGCGCTCGTCGCCCGCGAGCTCGGCCTCAGCCGTCCGGCGGAGAACTCGATCGACGGCACCGCGGCGCGCGACGTCGTCGCCGAGTTCGCCTACATCGCGGCGCAGATCGGCATCGACGTCTCGCGGTTCGCGGAGGACGTCATTATCTGGAACACGCGCGAGTTCGGCTTCGTGACCCTCGACGACGGGTACTCGACGGGCTCGAGCATCATGCCGCAGAAGAAGAACCCCGACATCGCCGAACTCGCGCGCGGCAAGGCCGGGCGCCTCATCGGCGACCTCGCCGGGCTCCTTGCGACGCTGAAGGGTCTGCCGCTCGCGTACAACCGCGACCTGCAGGAGGACAAGGAACCCGTCTTCGACGCCGTGGCGACCCTCGAGGTGCTCCTGCCCGCCTTCGCCGGCATGGTGGCGACGCTCCGCTTCGACACGGGGCGGATGGCGGCGCTCGCGCCCGAAGGCTTCTCTCTCGCGACGGATGTCGCGGACTGGCTCGTGCGGCGGGGCGTCCCGTTCCGTGACGCCCACGAAGTGTCCGGAGCACTCGTTCGCGCGTGCGAGCAGCGCGGGATCGGGCTCGAGGATGCGTCGGACGAGCTCCTCGCGGAGGTCTCGCCGCTCCTCGACCCGTCGGTGCGCGACGTGCTCACGATCGAGGGATCGGTCGCGTCGCGTTCGGGTGCCGGCGGAACGGCTCCGGTGCGCGTCGCCGAGCAGCGTGCGGAGCTCATCGCGCGGTCGCAGGGAGCCGCGCACGCGCTCGGGCTCTGAACGCCGATGCAGCTGATCATTCACAAATGATCAGCCAATAGCTTATTTTCTGACGATATCAGTTGTACACTGATCGCATGCCTGTGGCGATGACCGTCGATATCGTCGGCTCGCGTCGGATGCCCGACCGCGAGGCGGCGCAGCGTGCGCTCGACGACGCCATCGCTCGCGTCGCCGCCGACCTCCCGGTCGCCCAGACGCCGCTGCATCCCACCGTCGGCGACGAACTGCAGGGCGTCTATCCGACCCTCGACGCGGCGCTGGCGACGACTCTCCTCGTCCAGCTGGCACTGCCCGACATCGTCGAGTGCCGGTTCGGGCTCGGCATCGGCCCGACCGGGCTCGTCCCGTCGGCGACGGGCGACATCCCGGACGGCCCGGCCTGGTGGGCCGCCCGGCCCGCGATCGACCACGTCCACGCGCTGGAGCAGCGCGCCGTGCCGAGCGCGCGCACGTGGGTGATCGCCCACCAGGGGGAGTCGGATGCGGTCCACGCCGAGGCACGTCGCGCGAACGCGTATCTGCTCGTGCGGGATCAGGTCGTCGGCGGGATGTCGGAGCGCGCCCGGCGCCTCACATACGGCCGCTGCTTCGGCGCGACGCAGCGCGCGCTGGCGGCTCAGGAGGGGGTCACCCAGTCGGCCGTGTCGCAGCTGCTCGCCGCATCCGGAGCCTCCGCTGTCGTCGAGGGGTACCGCCTGCTCGTGCCGTAGGGCTCACCAGATCGCGAGCCGCACGAGTCCGCCGATGACCGCGGCCCACAGCAGGCTCGCGAGCGTGCCGATGATGAACCGCTCGCGGGCTTCGGACGCGGCGAGCTCCGGGAACCGGCCGATGCCCTTGACCGCCACCACGACGGCGATCGCCTCGGGGTACCCGGCGATGATCGAGAGCACGACCGCGATGCGTTCGAGGTAGCCGATGACCGTGCCGCCGCGCATGAGCGTCCGCACGGCCTCCTCGTCGCCCTCCGCGGCATCCGGGGCGGGGACCAGGATGCCGCCGTCCTCCGTCTCGCGCACGCGCCCGCGGGTGGCGATCTCCAGCACGCGCCGCGTCACCGGATTGCCGCCGAGGACGGCCACCGCGGTGCCGAGGAGGGCGACGATGATCCCGATCAGCGCCGGCAGCTTGACGGGCGCGATGGCGACGACGACGAGCGCGAAGGCCACGAGGGATCCCGCGATGATGAGCGGCAGCGTCGTCGGACGGCGGAGGCTCATCACGATCAGGACGAGCGCCCCGCACAGCACGAGGAACAGGAAGATCGAGAGCGCGGCGACGAGGGTTGCCTGGGGGACGACCAGCATGCGCTCAGTCTCGCACGGGGCCCCGACGGTCCCGGTCGAGCTCGGCGCGATACCACTCGAGCTTCTCGTCGAGCCGCGCGCGCTGCACGCGGAGCTCCTCGATCCGGCGCTCGACCGCGGTCGCGTGCTCCTCGAGGAGGGCTATCCGCTGCGCAAGCGTGCTGTCGTCCCGGCACAGCTCCCCGTAGCGCCGCAGCCGTTCGATCGGCATGCCCGTCTCTCGGAGGCACTTCAGGAATCCGAGTGTGCCGAGATCGGCCTCGGAGTACGCGCGCTGTCCGCCGGCGGTGCGGGACACGGGCGGCAGGATGCCTTCGCGCTCGTAGTAGCGCAGCGTGTCGAGCGAGAAGCCGGAGCGGGCCGCAGCCTGCGCGGGGGTGAACGTGGACGCCATGATCCGACGATAGGGCTTGACCTGGAGCGCGCTCCAGCTCCCATAGTGGCGGGATGAGTGAATCGACCCTTTCTTACGCATCCTCGACCGCCCCCGCATCCGCCCTCGTCCTCGGCGCCATGATGTTCGGCACCCGCGTGGACGAGAGCACCTCGTTCGCGCTGCTGGACCGCTTCGTCGAGCGCGGCGGCGTCTGGATCGACACCGCGGACTGCTACAGCTTCTGGGCGAGCGCCGACGGCCTCGGCGGAGCGAGCGAGCGGGTGATCGGCCGCTGGCTCGCCGAGCGCCCCGGAGCGCGCGAGCGCGTCAGGATCTCCACGAAGCTCGGGGCCGAACCGCGATGGGCGGGATCGTGGCCGGCGTCTCGCAGCGGGCTCTCGGCGCGCGCCGTCCGCGACGCGTTCGCGGGGAGTCTCGACCGGCTGGGTGTCGAGGCGGTCGACCTGCTGTGGCTGCACCAGGAGGATCGCTCCGTGCCGATCGAGGAGACCGTCGAGGCGCTCTCCGAGCTCACCGCCTCCGGTGCTGCGCGCCGTGTCGGCGCATCCAACCACCCCGCCTGGCGTGTCGAGCGCGCTCGTGCGCACGCCCGCGCGGTCGGCGCTGTGCCGATCGATGCTCTGCAGCTGAACGCCACGTATCTGCGGCCCCGTCCCGGGACGAACCCGACCTCCCACCCCTTCGGCGTGCTCAGCGACGAGCAGCGCGACTTCGCCGACGCGCACGGACTCGAGCTCTGGGCGTACACCCCGCTGCTGTCGGGCGCATACGACAACGCCGAGAAGCCCGTGCCCGAGGAGTACGACCACCCTGGCAACGCGCGCCGGCTCGAGGCGCTCGACGAGGTCGCGAGGGAGCTCGGCGCGACGCGGGGGCAGACGGTGCTCGCGTGGCACGTCGCACACGGCGTGCGTCCCATGCTCGGCGGCAGCCGCATCGAGCAGCTGGACATAGCGATGGATGCCGTCGGCCGCGTGCTCACGGCCGATCAGGTCGCCCGTCTGGATGCGCCGGCGTGACCGCGTCCGCCGGGCCGCGGCATCCGTCGCTGATAATCTGAATCGGTGTCTGAAACCATCGTGAGCGCGACGGCGCCCGCCAACGATCCGACGTTCGAGAACGTCTGGGACGAGATCGTGTGGCGCGGACTCGTGCATGTGTCCACCGACCAGGAGGCGCTGCGCGCCCTGCTCGCCGGGGACCCGATCACGTATTACTGCGGCTTCGACCCGACCGCCGCGAGCCTGCACCTCGGCAACCTCGTCCAGCTCATCCTGCTGCGGCGTCTGCAGCTGGCCGGGCACAAGCCGCTCGGACTCGTCGGCGGCTCCACCGGCCTCATCGGCGACCCGCGTCCGACCGCGGAGCGCACGCTCAACACGCGCGAGACCGTGGAGGAGTGGGTCGGGAACCTCCGCGCGCAGGTCGAGCGGTTCCTGAGCTTCGACGGCGACAACGCGGCGCGCATCGTCAACAACCTCGACTGGACGGCGCCTCTGTCTGCGATCGACTTCCTCCGGGAGATCGGCAAGCATTACCGCGTCGGCACGATGCTGAAGAAGGATGCGGTCGCCGCGCGCCTGAACTCCGATGCGGGCATCAGCTACACGGAGTTCAGCTACCAGATCCTGCAGGGCTTCGACTACCTCGAGCTGCACCGCCAGTACGACTGCGTCCTGCAGACCGGCGGCTCCGACCAGTGGGGCAACCTCACGAGCGGCACGGACCTCATCCACCGTGTCGAGGGGCGGTCGGTCCACGCGATCGGCACGCCGCTCATCACCAACAGCGACGGCACGAAGTTCGGCAAGAGCGAGGGCAACGCGATCTGGCTGGACGCCGAGATGTGCAGCCCGTACGCCTTCTACCAGTTCTGGCTCAACACCGACGACCGCGATGTCGTCGAGCGCCTGAAGATCTTCACGTTCCTGACCCGCGCCGAGATCGACGAGTACGAGCGCCTCGTCGAGGTCGAGCCGTACCGACGCGCGGCGCAGCGCCGTCTCGCGGAGGAGGTCACGACCCTCGTGCACGGGACGGATGCCACGGCATCCGTCATCGCGGCCTCCGAGGCGCTGTTCGGTCAGGGCGACCTGACGGCTCTCGATCCGTCCGTCCTGCGCAGCGCGCTGCGCGAGCTGCCGAACGCCGAGGTGTCGCTCGACACGTCGGTCGCGCAGGCGCTCGTGGAGACGGGTCTCGTGCAGAGCCTCAGCGAGGCGCGCCGCGCCGTCGCCCAGGGCGGGGTCACGCTGGACGGACAGCGGGTGACCGACGAGGGCGCGTTCGTCACCGGCACGCTGCCCGGCGGGGTGTCCGTCCTGCGGCGGGGTAAGAAGACCCTCGCCGGCGTGTTCGTCGGCGAGCGCTGAGTCGCAGTTCACGAGAGCGGGCCGGGGATGCTGCATCCCTGGCCCGCTTCTCGCTTTCGTCCGGGCACGACCGACGAGCGGAGTCGGCTCGAGGGGCGGAGTCTTGATTTCCGCCAAAACGCACTCCGTTCGTCGAATCGACTCCGCTCGTCTGCACGAGAAGGCGGGAGAACGAGGCGCCGGGGTCGCGAGGCGCCATCGACAAGAAGGCGGGCGGGGATCGCATCCCCGCCCGCCTTCCGCGATTCCGCTGCCGCCGGCGACCCGACCGACGACGGCAGCGGAGGTATCAGACGACCCGGAGGCCGTCGGCGACGACGCGCCCGTCGTGGATGACCGTCCGGTCGGCGCCGCGGTCCATCACGGCGCTCGTCGGCGTCTCGCCGTCGACGATCACGAGGTCGGCGCGGTCGCCCACGGAGATGCCCGGCCGGTCGCCGAGGCCCGCGACGCGGGCGACGGAGCGGTCCATGATCGAGGCGCCGCCCATCGTGGCGACGGCGAGCGCGAGCTCGAACAGGTCGTCGCGACGGTAGTTGTTCGTGAAGGCCAGCTGCCACGTGCGGTCGAGGAGATCGCAGTTGCCGTAGGGGCTCCAGTAGTCGCGCTGACCGTCCTCGCCGAGGCCGACGCGGACGCCCGCGGTGACGAGGTCCACGAGCGGCAGCTGCTTGCGCACCGACGGCGCGACCGTCGTCATCGAGATGTCGAGCTCGGCGAGCTCCTCGATGAGCGCGCGGTTCGCGCTCTCCGAACGTCCGCCCAGCTCGTAGGCGTGGGAGAGCGTCACGCGGCCCTGCATCCCGAGCGCGCGGACGCGCTCGATGATGAGCTCCGTGCTGAAGACCGCGAGGTCGGTGGGCTCGTGCAGGTGGATGTCGACATCCACCTGGTACTTCTCGGCCAGGCCGAACACGATGTCGAGGTGGCGCACCGGGTCGCGGTCCAGCTGGCACGGGTCGATGCCGCCCATGACGTCGGCGCCCTCGCGCAGGGCGTCCTCGAGGACGTCGGGCGTGCCCTCCTCGAGGAGGATGCCGGCCTGCGGGAACACCATGATCTGCACGTCGGCGTGGTCGCGGAACTTCTCCTTCGCGGCGACGACCGACTCGAACTTCTCGAGCTTGCAGTCGACGTCGACCTGGGCGAACGAGCGCACGCGCGTCGTGCCGTGCGCGATCATGCGCTCGAGGGTCCCGGCGACGATGTCCGCGTGGGGCATGTCGGTGTTCCGCCAGTTCAGCCGGTCGTTCATCATCATGGCCCAGACGCCCGGCGCGCCCGTGTGCGGCCGGAACGGCAGGCCGACGCGCGTCGAGTCGAGGTGCACGTGCACGTCGCTGAACGACGGGAGGACGAGGCGGCCGCGGCCGTCGACGTCGGCGGCGTCCGACGGGTCGTGCGGCCGGATGCCGGTGATCACACCGCTTTCGACGGTGAGGTCGACGGGGTCGGCGCCCCAGGGGCGGACGTCTCGGATCAGCAAGTCAGGCTCCTTCGAGGATCGGGGTGGCGAGGGCGAGATCATCGTCTCGGTCCAGGTGGTGACACGCGACCGCACCGGTGGGCACGATGTCGTGGCACATCTTCTGACGCTCCTCGTCGAGCATCGCGTACAACGGGCAGCGTGTCCGGAACACACAGCCGCTCGGCGGATTCGAGGGGTGGGGGAGATCGCCGCTGAGCCGGATGCGGTGGGTGCGGTCGGCGTCCGGGTTCGGGGCCGGCACCGAAGACAGCAGCGACTGCGTGTACGGATGCCGCGGCGTCTCGAACACCTCGTCGCGCGTGCCGAACTCCATGATCTTGCCGAGGTACATCACGGCGACCTCGTCGGCGAAGTGCTTGACGACCGAGAGGTCGTGCGCGATGAACACGTACGAGATGCCCATGTCGGCCTGGATGTCCTGGAGCAGGTTGATGACCTGCGCCTGCACCGAGACGTCGAGCGCCGAGACCGGCTCGTCGCAGATGACGATGTCCGGCGCCAGGGCGAGCGCGCGGGCGATGCCGACGCGCTGCTTCTGGCCGCCCGAGAACTCGTGCGGGAACCGGTTGTAGTGCTCGGGCCGCAGGCCCACACGGTCCATCAGCTCCTCGACGCGGCGCTTCACGCCGCCCTCGGGCTCGATGCCCTGCGCGCGCAGCGGAGCGGCGATCGCCGCCCCCACGCTCTGCCGAGGGTTCAGCGACGAGGCGGGGTTCTGGAACACCATCTGCACGCGGCGCCGGAACGCCTGCAGCTCCCTGCCCTTCAGCTGCGCGACATCCTTGCCGTCCAGCAGGATCTGACCGCTCGTGGGCGTCAGCAGCCGCATGAGCAGACGCGCGGTCGTGGACTTGCCGCATCCCGATTCGCCCACGAGAGCGAGGGTCGATCCGCGCTCGAGGGTGAACGACAGTCCGTCGACCGCCTTGACCACGCCCTTGGGCTTGCCCAGGCCCTTCTTGATCGGGAAGTGCTTCGTGAGGCCTTCGACATCCAGCAGCGGCGCGCTCACGAGGCCACCTCCATCGAGCCCTGAAGCGAGACGAGCGCACGCCCCTCGTCGCCGGAGAGATGGCAGCGCGCGCGGTGCCCGTCGCCGACGACGCGCAGCGCCGGGCGATCGGTGAAGCATCGCCCGTCCTGGATGAGGTGGGCGACGGGGCAGCGCTCCGCGAACATGCAGCCGTGCGGAAGGTCGATGAGCGACGGCGGGAACCCCGGGATGGGCGTCAGGCGCCCGGCGTCGTCCGTCATGGACGGCATCGACGCCATGAGCCCCTTGGTGTACGGATGCTCGGTGCGGAAGAAGATGTCCCGCACGTCGCCCTCTTCGATCGCCTGCCCGCCGTACATCACGACGACGCGCTCGCAGACCTCCGCGACCACGCCGAGGTCGTGCGTGATGAAGATGACCGCCGACCCGGTCTCCGCCTGCAGCGAGGCGATGAGATCGAGGATCTGCGCCTGCACCGTGACGTCGAGGGCCGTGGTCGGCTCGTCGGCGATCAGCAGCTCGGGCTCGCAGATCAGGGCCATCGCGATCATGGCGCGCTGCCGCATCCCGCCGGAGAACTCGTGCGGATAGTTGTCGTAGCGCGCGACGGGATCGGGGATGCCCACTCTGCGGAGCATCTCGATCGCGTGGTTGCGCGCATCCTTCTTGCTCGTGCTGTTGTGGACGCGATACGCCTCGGCGATCTGGACGCCCACCTTGTCGAACGGATGCATCGCCGACAGCGGGTCCTGGAAGATCATGCCGATCTTCCGCCCGCGGTACGGGCGCATCTGGGTCTCGGTCAGGGGCACGAGGTCGACGCCGTCGAACTCGATGCTGCCCGTGATCCGGGCGTTCGTCTCCTTGAGCAGGCCCATGAGGGTCTGGCTCGTGACGGTCTTGCCCGATCCGGACTCGCCGACGATGCCGACGGTCTCGCCGCGACGGACCTGCAGGTCCATCCCGTTGACGGCGTGCACAAGCCCGTCGTCCGTGGGGAACGTCACGCGCAGATCGCGCACGTCCAGCAGGGGAGCGGTCATCAGCTGATCCTCACTCGGGGGTCGATCCCGGCGTAGACGACGTCGACGACGACGTTCGCGGCGATGATGAAGAAGGCGGCGAGCATCGTGATCGCCATCGTGACGGGGAGGTCTCCGGCGACCGCCGCGTGCACGGCGGTGAAGCCCAGGCCCGGCACCGAGAAGATCTGCTCGGTGAGGACGGCGCCGCCGAGGAGAACGCCGATGTCGAGGCCCAGCATCGTGATGATCGGGGTGATGCCCGCGCGGACGCCGTGGCGGAACACGATGCGCTGACGCGAGAGCCCCTTCGCCCGGGCGGTGCGCATGAAGTCCTCGCCGAACGTCTCGATCATGTTGTTGCGCGTGATGCGGACGTACTGGGCGCTGAAGAGGATCGCGAGGGCGACCCAGGGCAGGAAGTAGTTCGCCGCCCATGCGCCGGGGCCGGCGGGTCCGAACGGCGACGAGATCGTGTTGCTCGTGAACGGCAGCCAGTGCAGCGTGCTGACGAAGACGAGGAGGAGGACGAGGCCGGTCACAGGGACGGGAAGCGAGACGCCGATGGATGCGGCGCCCACGATCGCCTTGTCGGTGCCCTTGCCGCGCCGCAGGGCCGCGAGGAGGCCGAAGCCGACGCCGAACAGGGTCCACAGGACGATCGCGCCGACCGCGATCGACAGGGTGAACGGGAGCGCCCGCCCTATGATCGTGGTGACGGGCTCGTTCGTCTGGAACGAGATGCCCAGGCACGGCCAGGAGCACATCTGCTGCGCGCCGGGAGGGCCGATCATGCGGCTGTGGAAGAAGCCGCTGAGGTACGTGAGGTACTGCGTGAGGAACGGCTTGTCCATCCCGAGCGCGATGCGCGCCTGCTCGATGCGCTCCGGCGTGCACTCCTGGCCGCACGAGGCGGCTGCGGGATCCGTCGGGCCGATCTGGAAGAGGGCGAACGTCACGAAGCTGACGACCAGCAGAAGGATGACGAGACCGATCACCCTGCGAGTGAAGAATCCGACCATGTCAGTGGTGTTCGGGGCCGGCCGCGCTCACGGCCGGCCCCTTCCTTTCAGCGAGAAATCAGTGCTCGACGCCGACGGTGGACAGGTCGATGCTTCCGAAGAAGTACCCCACCTGGGCGTTGCGGACCTTCGATCCGACGACGCTGTTGGTGAACGAGCGGATGAGCGGCACCAGGGGGTACGTCTTCATCGCCTCGTTGTAGAGGTTCGACCAGTCGGTGTTGATCTCCTCGGACGTGCCGTTCTTGGCGCGCAGGTCGTACATCTCCTTCGACACCTTCGCGTCGTAGTAGCGCGGGATGTTGCTGAAGCCGTAGGTGGTGCCGTCAAGGCTCGGGCCGACGTTCGGGTCGACCGTCGTGCGCGTCGAACCGGATGCGGCGCCGCCGCACCAGCCGGCGCGAGCGAGGTCGGGCATGTCCTTGCCCGCGAGCGTGGTGTAGTAGTTCGCCGCGGGGATCGCGACCATCTGCAGGTTGATGCCGAGCTCCTTGAGGTTCTGCTGCAGCACCGTGCCGAGGTTCTTGTACCGGTCGGTCGCGTTCGAGTAGCCGTACGTGAGCGACGTCGGGATGGTCTTCCCCCCGAGCAGCTTCTTGGCCTCCGCGAGGTTCGGCTTGCCCGTGATGTCGAGGTCGGTGGTCTCCTTGACGTAGCCGACCTGCGCGTCGTTCAGGTACGAGTTCGTGAGCTTTCCGAAGCGCGGGCCGCCGTACTGCACCTGGATCGCGGCGCGGTCCATCGCGAGGGCGATCGCGTGGCGCACATCGGGATCGGTGACCGTGGTCGTGTTGATGTCGAGCACGTCGGTGCAGCCGAGGATGCCGGATGCCGTGCGCGCGGCGACTGCGGAGTCGGTCAGGCGCGATGTGTCGGACGCCTGCAGGGCGCCGTTCGAGTCGAGCGTGAGCGCCGTCGGGTCGTTGTCGGCGATCAGCTGCTGGCTGATCGTGGCCTGGGCGGTCGACAGCGAGAACGTGAATGTGTCGGGCAGAGCCGTGCGGTTCGCGTCGGTCTTCGGGTCCCACTTGTCGTTGCGTACGAGCTTGAGCTCACGCCCGCGCTCGTAGCTCGCGATCTTGTACGGGCCCGAGGAGACCGGGTGGTTCGTGTAATCCTGCTTGGTGTCCTTGGACTGCGGGACCGGCGCGGTGTTGGAGCGCGACGCGAGCGCCGGGAAGTCGGGGTTCGGCTGCTTGAGGTGGAAGACGATCGTCTTCGCGTCCGGGGTGTCGACGGCCTTGAGGTCGCCGCCCGTGTAGGGGCCCTTGTACGTGTCGTCGGTGAGCGCGGCGTTCAGCTCCTGGGGCGCCTGCGTGTAGACGTCGCGGGCGTACGTGCGCTCGACGCCGTACTTGATGTCGGCGGACGTGATCGGCGTGCCGTCCTCGAAGGTGAGGCCGTCCTTCAGGGTGTACGTCCACGTGAGGCCGTCGGACGAGACCTTGCCCGTGTCGGTGGCGAGGTCGGGGACGATGGTCGGCGGCTTGCCGGCGGTCTCCTTCGCCATCGTGAGCGTCCGGTAGTACAGCTGGCCGACGTTGGCCGTCTGCACGTAGTTGCTGTTGCCCGGGTCGAGCGTCTGGAAGTCGCTCGACATCAGGACATTGATGTTGCCGCCCTTGGTCGTGAAGCCGGGGCTGACGGTGTGCGCGGCGTACGGGTCCTTGGACGCCGCGGCCTGCTGGGGTGCGGAGCTCGACGCCGAGCATCCGGTGATCGTCACGGCCAGCGCGGCGGCGACCGCGATGATGGCTGTGCTGCGAGGTTTCATGCCTCTCCTCATCTCTGTGATGTGGGTTTCCAGGGGGGACGCCCGCGGATGCGGGCGCGGGTCAGTGGCGGGATGCCTTGGGATCGAGGGCGTCGCTGACGGCGTCGCCCAGGAGGTTGAAGGCGAGGACGCAGATGACGAGCGCGGTGCCGGGGACGATCAGGAACCACGGGTCGGCGAGATACCAGTTGCCGGTCTGCGCGGCGTTGAGCATCTGGCCCCACGAGGCGGTCGGGTCCTTGACGCCCACACCGAGGAAGGACAGCGCCGCCTCGGCGGTGATGTTCATCGGGATCATCATCGTGGCGTAGACGAGGACGACGCCCATGACGTTGGGGACGACCTGCTTGAGGATGATCGTGCGGTGGTTCGCACCGTACGAGCGCGCCGCCTCGATGTACTCCTGTTCGCGGATGCTGAGGACCTGGCCGCGGACGACGCGTGCCAGGTAGGCCCAGCCGAAGAAGCCCAGGATGATGATGAGGGAGGCGACGGGCACGAAGCTGCCCTTGCCGAGGGGCGTGTTCGCGAGTCGCGACGCGAGGATCGGCGTCAGGGACAGCACCAGGAGCAGGTGCGGGAAGGCGAGGAACAGGTCGATCGTGCGGCTGATGAACGCGTCGACCTTCCCGCCGAAGAAGCCGGCCGCAGCGCCCATGAGGGTGCCGATCGTGACCGACACGATCGTCGCGAGCAGGGCGATGAGCAGCGAGATCTGGGCGCCGTACGCCAGGCGGGCGAACAGGTCGCGGCCGAGCCCCGGTTCGATGCCGAGCCAGTGCTGGGCGGACGGGTACATGAAGCCCGGCAGCGGCAGACCCGGCGTGGTGAAGTTGTCGAGGTACTCGGGCCCGGTGTGCGTCGTATAGGGGTCCTGCCCCTCGATCGCCGTCAGGAGCGGCGCGAGCAGTGCGAACAGGATCAGCGCGACCACGACGCCCAGCGCGAGGAGCGCGATCTTGCTGCGCCGGATGCGCAGCCAGGCGGTGCCCAGCAGCGAACGGCCGGTCTTGACCTTGGTCGAGGAGATGGGCAGGACTTCCGTCTTCGGCGTCGCCGCAGTAGTTGCCGTCACAATCTTCCTTGATGCTCACGGGCTAGGGGGATGGCCAAACTGTATACCAACGTGGAATACCAAAACAAGCGACGATGCGCATCTGACCATGTCTCAGTTCGACTTGAACAGGCAAGAACCAGCTCCTGATCAGGATATTAGACTCGCGGAGCTTCATCGAAAATCCACCGGCGCGGCCGACGACGCTTGCCAGACACGCGAGGTCCTCCCTACAATCGGGATACCAAATCACATCCGCGCGAAGGAGCCAGATGCGAACGCTCGTCACCGCCGACCACGTCATCTCGTACGACGGCACCGGTCACCGGACGCTGTCCGACGGCGCCGTCCTCGTCGAGGACGACCGGATCGCCTTCGTCGGGCCGTCCGCCCAGGCGCCCGCCCACGACGAGCGGATCGATCTCGGCGAGAGCGTCCTGATGCCGGGCCTCATCGACCTCGATGCGCTGTCGGACATCGATCACCTGATCCTGGACTCCTGGGGCGATGCCGCACAGGCGCGGCGCCTGCAGTGGTCGGCGGACTACTTCCAGCGCCGCCACGCCGTCTTCACCCCGGAGGAGCGCGCCCGCACGCGGGAGATCGCGCTCGTCCAGCTCGCGCTGCACGGCATCACGTCGTTCATGCCGATCGCCTCCGAGGTCCACTCCGCATGGGCGGAGCCTGCCGACGAGCTGCGTGCGATGGCCGACTTCGCAAGCCGCATCGGCCTGCGCGGATTCCTCGGTCCCAGCTACCGCTCGGGCGTCAACGTCGTGCAGGCCGACGGCACGCGCGACGTGCTCTTCGACGAGCAGGAGGGATGGCGCGGCCTCGAGGATGCCGCACGCTTCGTCGACGAGATCACCGCGCGCGAGGATCCCCTCCTGACCGGTGTCTTCCTCCCGTGCCGGATCGAGACCCTCACCGGCGAGCTTCTCCAGGCCACGGCGGCCGCGGCCGCCGCGCGGGGGGCGCTCGTCCGCCTCCACGCGCTGCAGGGCGAGTTCGAGCGCGAGTACGTCATCGAGCGCTTCGGGCGCACGCCGCTCGAGCTGATCGCCGACAGCGGCCTGCTGAACGATCGCCTGATCGTCCCGCACGGCGTCTTCCTCGATGTCAACCCGCGCGTCCACGGCGAGGACCGGGGCGATCTCGGGCGTCTGGTGGAGGCGGGCGTCAGCATCGTGCACTGCCCGCTCACCAATGCCCGCTACGGGTCCGAGCTGGAGACCTTCGCGCGGTACGGCGCCGCAGGGCTCACGATCTCCCTCGGCACCGACTCCTTCCCGCCGGACCTCATCCGCGGCATCGACACGGGCGTATCGGTGGCGAAGGTGCAGAACCACGACCTCTCGTTCGGGGACCTCGCCGCTTACATCGAGGCGGCGACCCTGGGCGGAGCTGCAGCGCTGCACCGCCCCGACCTCGGCCGCATCGCCGTGGGCGCACAGGCCGACCTCACCGCCTTCCGGCTCGACGATGTCCGGATGGGCGCCGTCGACGACCCGCTGCGCACGCTCGTCCTGGCCGGCAGCGCCCGCGACGCGTGCCTCACGATGGTCGCCGGCCGCACGGTCATGCGCGACGGCGAGATCCCCGGGGTCGACCTCGACGCGGTGCGCCGCGACATGCAGGTGCTCTTCGCGAAGATGCGCGCCGCCTACCCTGAGCGCGACTACCGGCAGGACCTGCAGACCGAGCTGTTCCCACCCGTCTTCACAGCCGCCGAGCAGCCCTAGAAACCGCCGGAGGAAGTGGATGCTGAGCAGCGTTCCCGCCGCCGCGGCGAGGGCCGAAGGCGTGTACCGCGAGATCTGGCGCGGCATCGTCGAGGGCGATCTGGAGCCGGGCAGCCGGTTGAAGGAGCGCGACCTCTCGGAGCAGCATGACGTGTCCCGCATCCCGGTCCGTCAGGCGCTCCAGCGGCTCGAGTCCGAAGGGTTCGTCGTCGCGCTCCCGAACCGCGGGGCGCGCGTGGCCGAGGTCGGCCGGGCCGACATCGAGGAGCTGTTCGACGCGCGCCTGTGCATCGAGCCGTTCGCCGCGCGCCGGGCGGCAGGCCGGGTGCGCACCGAGGGGCAGGCGGTCGACGACCTCTCCGAGTCCCTCGGGCGCAGCATCGACTCGAGCGACGCCGATGTCACGGGGCAGGCGACGCTCGACTTCCACGCCGAGGTCGTGCGGCTGTCCGGTAACTCGCTCCTCATGCGCGCGCTCGCCCCGATGCTCGGGCGCATGGAGTGGGTCTTCCGGCTGACGCCGACGACTCGCGAGAGCGAGCACAACGAGGAGCACCGCCGCATCTTCCACGCGGTCGCCGAGGGCAACGTCGAGGCCGCCGGTGCCCACACCCACGCGCACCTCGAACTCGCCCGCGAGTCGGTCATGGGCGCCCTCGCCGTCCGGCTCGGCTGGTAGCGGCTCCGAGACACGCACGACAGCACAGCGCCCGCCCGGCGAACCGAGCGGGCGCTGCATCGTGAGGATCGTCAGACGTAGACGATGCCCTCCTTGAGCTCCGGGCGGATCTCGGTGCCGATCGTGCGGGCCATCAGCTCGTCGAGACGGTCCAGCGGGCCGATGAGGACGCGGCCGCCGGCGCGCGCGACGCGGATCGCGGCATCCACCTTCGGCTGCATCGAGCCCTCGGCGAACTTGAGCTCCGAGATCGCGTCGACGGAGGCGGTGAGGATGTCCTTCTGCTGCGGCGTGCCCCAGTCCTGGCTGACGAAGTCGCCGTCGGTGAGCATGATGAGCATGTCGGCCTCGAGGTCGGCGGCCAGCGCTGCGCTCGCGAGGTCCTTGTCGACCACGGCCTGCACGCCGAAGTGGCGCTTCTCGGTGGCGTCGGTGCGCACCGGAACCCCGCCGCCGCCGACGCACACGACGAGGTAGTCGCTCTCCAGCAGCTGCTTCACGAGCGGCGCCTGCACGATCCGGATCGGATTCGGCGAGGGGACCACGCGGCGGAACGCCTTGCCGTCCTTCGCTATCGTCCAGCGGTACTCCGCGGCCGCCTCGGCGGCGTCATGGGCGGAGTACTGCGGGCCGATGAGCTTCGTCGGACGCTCGAACGCGGGGTCGTTCTCGTCGACGACGGTCGTCGTGATGATGCCGGCGACGTTGCGCTCGCCGTCGAGGGCGTTCGACAGCTCCTGCTGCACGACGTACCCGATCATGCCCTGCGTCTCCGCGCCGAGGATGTCGAGCGGGTACGCCGCGACGTCGCGGTAGGCGAGGTTCTGCAGCGCCAGCAGACCCACCTGGGGGCCGTTGCCATGGGTGATCACGAGCTCGTGCTCGCGGGCGAGGCCGGCGAGGGCCTCGCACGTGGAGCGGACGTTGGCGCGCAGCCGGTCCGCGGTCATGGGGTCTCCGCGGCGGGCAAGGGCATTGCCGCCGAGGGCTACGACGATTCGCATGTCATGTTCTCCGTTGTCAGTGGTTCAGGGGAGGGGATGCAGCGGCCGGGCAGCTGCGCAGGCCGCGGCATCCGTCTCAGTCGGTCTTCTCGTGCCAGCTCGTCCAGATGCCGGCGCAGTCCTCACGTCCGTCGGGTTCGTGGACGAGGGTGAACGCCTCCGGCCGCGTGCCGGCGAGGAAGTCGCGGATGTGATCGACCGGGAACCCGCCGTCGGTCGCATCCGCGTCGGTGGAGGCGTAGTGGCACGTCGTGATTCCCGCGAGCATCATGACGGCCACGCACATCGGGCACGGCTCGCACGTCGCGTACATCGTGTGGCCGGACAGGTCGAGCGTGCCGAGCGTCCGGCACGCCTCCCGCACCGCCACGAGCTCGGCGTGCCCCGACGGATCGAGGTCGCGCCCGACGGTGTTGCCGACGGCGACGACGACCTTCCCGTCCGGGTCGACGAGCGTCGCGCCGAACGGACCGCCGGTGCCCGCATCCATCCCCGCCAGGGTCGCCTCGCACGCGAGCCGGAAGTACTCGTCCATCAGGACTCCTTCCCCGTCTGCGTCTGCGCGCCGCCCGCCACGAGGTAGCCGACGAACCCGATGATCAGTCCGACGAAGAACGCGAACTGGTTGATCGTGTGGAGCCACGCGATCTCAGGCGTGAACGCACCCGCCATCGTCACCACGAAGCTCACGATCAGGATCACGACCGCCTTCGTGTTGATGCCGCGGCGGTACAGGCCGTGGGAGCCGGCCGCCGTGTACATGTCCTCGAGGCGCAGCCGGCCGCGGCGCGTGAAGAAGAAGTGCGCCAGCATGAGCCCCGCGATGGGGCCGAACATCGATCCGATGAACCCGTAGAACAGGAACAGGATGCCGGTGCTCTTCACGAACAGCCACGGGAGCATGAGCGTGCCGAGGGCCGCGGCGACGAGCCCGCCGGTCTTCACGGTGAAGACCTTGGGCAGCGACGCGGTCAGCTGCAGTCCGCTCGGCAGCATGTTGCCGAAGACGCAGAACGCCGTCGCCCCGGTGTTGAACGCCAGGATC
Source organism: Microbacterium candidum (assembly GCF_030315975.1). Lineage (GTDB taxonomy): Bacteria > Actinomycetota > Actinomycetes > Actinomycetales > Microbacteriaceae > Microbacterium > Microbacterium candidum. The sequence goes on from NZ_JASXSZ010000004.1 coordinate 515,209, forward strand.
AGCAGCACGATGACGAACGGGTTGCCGATCGAGCCGATCGCATCCACGAACACCGCCGGGTTGTTGATGTCGAACTTCCCGCCGGTCGTCGCGTTGAGGCTCGCCATGAACGAGACCGTCACGACGGCGAACAGGATGTAGGACACGATCATGCCGACGGGGAATCCGATCGCCGGGTAGCGCGCCGCCTTCGCGTTGCGCGAGTAGTCGGAGATGTTCACGATCGGACCCGCCCAGTTCGACACGAGCGCCGAGACGCACGCGATGAAGATGATCGGGGTGACCGGCGTGTCCACCGGGTGGAACTCGAATGCCTTCTGGAACCCGCCCGCGTTGACGAGCGCGAGGACCACGGCGATCACCGCGAGCACGTAGACGGCGGGCGACGACCAGTTGGAGAACTTCCCGAGGAACTTCTGCCCGCCGAGGTACAGCGCGATCGTGATCGTCAGCATGATGAGGAACGAGATCAGCGTGGGGATCGGCAGCCCGAGGAACTCTGCCCTCCCCGCGAAGTTCCGGTATCCGGGCCAGATCTGCTCGAACACGACGTCGAGAGCCTGGGCCGTCGACGTGGTCGTCAGGCCGAAGAACACGAAGCCGGCCACGAGGCCGCGGACGTAGGCGGGGATGACGGCGCCCTTGATGCCGAAGACATCGCGCAGCAGCATCGCGAACGGCACGCCGTAGCGCGCTGCGGAGACGCCGTTGAGGACGTACCCGGCCGAGACGATGACGGCCGAGATCATGATCGCGCCCACCACCTGCCAGGCCGAGAGGCCCAGGGCGAAGAAGCCCACCACGGTGAAGTACGAGAGCAGGTTGTGCACCGGCCCCATCCACACCGTGATGTAGTCGCGCGTCTTCCAGGTCCTGCCGCTCTTGGCGAGCGGCAGGACCTCCGCCGGGTATCCCTCGGCGGTCAGGCGTTCGAGTTCGGCGTCGGGGATGTCGACGATGCCGTCGGCGTCGAGGACGCCTGTCGAGTCGGTCACAGCGGTCGCCGCCTCATCGGTACTTCTCGGCGAGCGCGATCGCCGCCGCGTGGAAGGCCTCGACCGGCGGGTGCGTGAGGCCCGCGCCGATCATGCCGATGCCCGGGTCCTTGTGCGCGATCGCCGTGTTGATGATCGGCAGGATGCCGCTCTCCTCGACCTTGCGCACGTCGATGCCGGTCGCGGTGCCGCGGAAGCCGAGGATCGGGATCGTGAGGTTCGGGTTCGTCGCGGTGGTGATCTCCATCATCGTGCGCGAGTAGCCGATGGCCTCGTCGACGGTGCCGCCGACGAGCGGGACGATGGCCGGGGCCGCCGCCATCGCGAAGCCGCCGATGCCGTACGTCTCGGTGATGGCCGAGTCGCCGATGTCGCGGCCGCGGTCGTCCTTCGTGAAGCCCGGGAACAGCGGGCCCTCGATGAACTGCGCGGGGCCGGTGAACCAGTTGTCCTGGCCGAGGCCGGACACCCGGATGCCGAAGTCGACGCCGTTGCGTGCCATCGTCGTCACGATCGTCGAGTACTCGATGTCGTGCGCCGAGTCCATGGCCGCCTTGGAGGCCGCCATCCACGTCGGGCCGGAGAAATAGTCCGACGACGCGACGAAGGTGAAGACGTCCTGCTTGTCCTTCGTCGAGAAGCCCGAGTCCAAGATGTGCGGTGCGAGCGCCTGGATCAGGAGGGTCGTGCCCGCGTTGTTGCGGTTGTGAGCCTCGTCGCCCATCTGCAGCGCCTGCGCGAGCATCATGCGCAGGTCGATCTCCTTCGCCGCTACCATCGCGTCGCGCAGGATCGGGCCGAACACATCGCGCATCCAGTTCAGGCGGTCGATGACCGACTGGTCGTTCGCGCCCATCCGGAGGATCTTCGCGAGCTGCTCGGACAGGTTCGTGTACGCGTAGTTGCCGTACGGACGGTTCTCCACGACGTGCATGAACATCGAGGCGCTCGTGACGCCGGCCATGGAGCCGACGGTCTGGTGCTCGTGGCAGGGGGAGAATTCGATCTCCCCGGATGCGGCGAGCTCGTACGCCTCGTCGAGGTTCGCGGCGAGCCCCTCGAACACGAGGGCACCGGTGACGGCGCCCTTCATGGGGCCGGCCATGCGCTGGAACTCGATCGGGGGACCGGCGTGGAGGATCGTCTTCCTCGTCATGCCGGGCACGACGTCGATCGCCTGGCCGAAGCCGACGAGAACCGGCTGCGAGGTGATGATGCGGTTCACGGCCTCGGCGTTCGCGGCGTCGATCTTCTCGGCGAGATCGGCGCGCGCGAGCGTCGCGAGGGCGGCGACGACCTCGGGCTGGCCGAACCCGGGCGGGGTCCAGTCGAGGTCGGTGACGGCCGCGCCCTGCGACCGGATGTCGTCGGCGAACATCGACGCGCCGACGTTGATCGCCGACAGAGGGCGGCTGAAGATCTCAGCGACCGTGCTCATGCGTTCTCTCCCTTGGTGACGAACTCGCGGGCGAGGAGGCCCGTGTTGGTGGATGACGACGCCCAGGTGACTCCGGCGTCGGTGAGCTTGCGGACCTGCTCGTCGAAGCCCTGCTCGTCCTCGCCGGTGCCGAGGACGTAGGCGAGGATCTCGAGGTGACGGCCGGCGGCCGCCGCGTTCTTCTTGGCCTCGACGATGGCGGGCAGCATGACGCCGACCGGGTCGGCGTTGGCACCGTAGCCGAGCTCGAAGTCCATGACGATGACGCCGACCTCGGGGTCGGCCGCCTCGACGAGGAAGCGCTCGATGCGGTTGGACGGGTCGATCATCGGGTGCGGCTTGCCGTTGGTGAACTCGTCCTCGCCGAAGTCGAGGAACGTGTGACCCTGGGACGCATCCGTGCCCTTGAGCTTCTTCGAGGGGTCCTTCTGGATGTTCGAGTACACGTCGCTGAACTTCTCGAGCGCCAGGAACATCGACTCGTCGCACAGCGTGCCGCCGCAAAACAGGCCGCGGATGTACTTCTGCTCGGGCTTGAGCTTCGCGCGCACCTCGGCGACGAGCGGCAGGTTCAGCGGGTGCAGGTCGAGGTCCTCCTCGCGCACGCCGCCGGCGACGACGGCCGCGAGGGCGGCGGGCTTCGTGCGGCCTTCGACCTGGATGCCGCGGGCGGCCCCGGCCTGCTTCAGCTCCTCGGTCGCGCCGAGGAAGCAGGCGACGGCCGGCTTCGACGAGGCGGCCAGGCGATCGAGCACCTTCGTGGCGACCTCGTCTGCCGGCGGCTTCGAGATGACGACGATGACGTCGGTGCTCGCGTCGGCGTCGAGCGCATCGATGCCGTCGAGCATCATGATCGCGCCGACCTCGGCGGACAGGTCGCGTCCGCCGGTGCCGATGAGCTGCGAGACGCCCGCGGTGAAGTCGTGGATGCGGACGCTCAGCTCCTGCGCGCCGGTGCCCGACGCGGCGACGATGCCGATGCGGCCGCGGCGGACCTTGTTGGCGAAGCAGAGCGAGACGCCGTTTATGATGGCGGTGCCGCAGTCCGGTCCCATGACGAGCAGGCCCGCGTCGTGCGCCTTGCGCTTGAGGGCGATCTCGTCGGCGACGGCCACGTTGTCCGAGAACAACATGACGTTCAGGCCCGCATCCAGAGCCTTGTGCGCCTCGTGCGCGGCGTACTCGCCGTTGACCGAGATGACCGCGATGTTCGCGTCGGACCGGCCCTCCGCCGCCGCGCCGATCGTGCGATACGTCATCTCCGCAGCCTCGCCGGTGGGCTTGCGGTCGAGGAGCGCGATGAGGCCTTCGAGCGCGGCGTCGGCGCCGGCCTCGTCGCCGTCCGTCACGACGATGAGCACGAGGTCGCCGGGTGTCGACTCCTCGATCTCCGGGGTGATGAGCCCCTGGTTCGTCAGGATGTCCTTGTTCATCGGGGTGGCCATGGCCGCGACGGCGTTGGTCACGCCCTCGAGGGCGCCGGCCTTCGTCGAGATCGCCATGAGCGACACCGAGTCGATGTAGGTGTTCTTCTTGATCAGTGACCTGGTGGGCATCACTTTCCTCGCATTCCTTGGGTCATGCGCACGGCCGCCAGGAGTCCTGTGGCCTGGTCCGTGCCGGATGTGTGGCCGAGCCCGACGAGGGCGGCCGTGAGTTCGCGGATGGGTGCGCGCTCGCCCGGCGGCGCGTCGTCTCCTCGGCAGAGCGCGATGAGGAGGTCGGAGAGCGGCTGCACGGCGCGGCCGCGGCACGCCTCGCGCATCGCGGTCAAGGAGATCTCGTGCGTCGAGCCGGACGATGCCGCGTATGCGACGGCGTCCGGGACGATCGCGAGCCGTCCACCCAGCCGCGCGGACGCGTAGGCGAGCCCGGTGAGGACGTCGTCGCCGGCGGGGGTGAGTCCTGTGCCGAGCCCCACGAGACGTGTCGCGGCGCGGCCGACGGCGTCGGCATCCTGCGCGTCCACCGCCGCCGCGATCGCCGCGAGGCCCGTGCTGATGCGGTCGGACACCGCGCGGGAGAAGACGTCGTCGCCTCCGCGGGCGCCGCCGGCGATCCCGAGGTCGTCGAGCGCGCCTTCGAGTTCGTGCACCCGCGCGGCTGAGACGGGGCCCGGAAGTTCGGCCGGCTCCCACACGCGGGCGCCGCGCAGGGAGACGATGAGCGCCTCGTCGATGCGCACGGCGGCATCGTCGACGGCGACCGGCTGTCCAGGTGCGATGCCGAAGTCGGCGAAGGATGCCGCATCCACGGTGACCGTGCGGGGCCCGGGCGCGACGGCACTGGCCGCGAGGCACCACAGCGACCCGTCGGACACCGCGATGTTGACGACCGACCGGAACACCGAGTGGACTCTGCCTGCGAGCGCCGACGGGGGAGCCGCGAGCAGCTCGGCATCCGCCGAGATCGCCGTGGCCGTCCGCACCGTCGTCACCTCTCGCGATCGGGACTCAGCGCAGGGCGTCCGCGAGGATGCCGGCGAGCTCCGTGAAGTCCTTCTCCTGGGCGTGCTGCAGGGGAGAGGTGCCCCACTGGTCGACCATGCCCGGGTCGGCGCCGGCGGCGAGCAGGAGCTGCACGATCTCCTGCTGCGCGGGACCGCCGTCGCGGAGGATGATCGCCTCGAGCAGCGGCGTCCACCCGCAGAGGTTCGTGTGGTTGACGTTACAGTCGGTCTGCTCAGCGAGATAGCGGACGATCTCGACGAAGCCCTTCTCCGCCGGCGGGTGGATCGCCACGCCGTCGAAGCGGGTGCGGCGCTCGATGTCGGCGCCGGCCTCGACCATGAGGATGACGAGGTCGAGGTTGCCGGAGATGCATCCCCACAGCAGCGGGTTCAGCCGGATCTGGTCCTGCTTGTCGATGTCGGCGCCCGCGGCGATGAGCTGCCGGACGATGTCGAGGCGGCCGGCCTTCGCGGCGACGAGGATCGCAGTGCGTCCCTGCGTGTCGGTGGCGTCGATGTCTGCGCCCGATGCCAGGGCGCCGGCGATGGCGTCAGCCGGAGCGGTGGCGGCCAGCGTCGGCCAATCGGTCTGGGTCTGCAGCGGCTGGCGCATCTTCCACCTCGTTCTCGCGGCTGCGCCGCGACTGTTGCCTCCGGCATGAGCCGTTTGGCATACCATATCGCATATTTGGTGTACCAAAAAACGACGAACCGTGACGGTTCAGCCGGAGGCTCGAGCGGTCAGCGCGCGCGGGCGCCGAAGAGCCACTCGGTGGCGATCTTCTTCGAGGTGTTGACGTGCGCCGCCGCGAGCCGGCGGACCTTCCGGGCGTCCCCGGCGGCGATGGCATCCGCGATTCCGCGATGCTCGCGGCACAGCTGCAGGTTGTCGTCGTTCTGGCGCAGGAGCCAGTTGAGCCGGTTGCGCATGGGCTCCAGCATCCGCGCGAGGACGTCGTTGTGGGACATCTCGACGAGCACCGCGTGGAAGCGCTGGTTCGCGTCGACGACGCGCTCGTGGTCGCCGGCGGCGATCGCGGCTTCGGCCTCGTCGACGGTCGCGAGGAGTCGCGCGACCTCGTCGGGGCGCGCCTTCTGCGCGGCGAGCGTGCATTCGAACACTTCGAGCGCCTCGCGGACCTCGAAGATCTCGTCGAGGTCCTGCAATTCGAGCGGGGTCACGACCGCACCCCGGCGGGGACTGAGCGTCACGAAGCCCTCGGTCGCGAGACTCCGCAGCGCTTCGCGGACGGGCACGCGCGAGATGCCGATCCGGTCGACGAGGTCGCGCTCTTTGAGCCGGGTGCCGGGCGGGTATTCGCCGGAGACGATCCGGTCGCGGATGTACTCGAGCCCGATGTCGACGAGCGAGGGCGCCTCGTCCACGGCGGCGGCGATCTCGCTCATGCGAGCAAGCATAGAGGCGGCCGGGAATCCCGCCCGGGTTCGCCAGGCGGGTTTCTGCGGTTCGGTAGGTTCGGGGGATGCCGTTCACCCCGAGTCATGCCATCGTGGCGCTTCCTTTCGCACGCTCGATGCCAGGACTCGCGGCGGCGGTCGCGGCTGGGGCGATGACTCCCGATCTGCCGCTCTTCGTGCGCGGGACGCCGCTCTCCTACGCCGTCACTCACTCGTGGGCGTGGATACCGCTGACGGCATGCGTCGCGGGACTTCTCCTCGCGGTCTGGTGGATGGTCATCCGCCCGGGCGTTCGCGAGCTCTCGCCGCGATGGGCGGCCGCCCGTCTCCCGGGGGAGTGGGACGAGCGATATCGGATGCCTCGCCCCGGCCGCCGCATCCCCATCCTCTTCCTCGGACTGGCCCTCGGGGTGGCGACGCACATCCTGTGGGACGCGTTCACACACGAAGGAAGGCCCGGCGTCGTCGCGCTCGGGCTCGAGGGGATGTGGGGCCCGCTTCTCGCATACAAATGGCTGCAGTACGGCTCCTCCTTCGTGGGCCTCGTGATCCTCGCCGTCGCGGCGGCCGTCTGGATGCGTGCCCGCGTGCCCGCGGCGGTGCATCGTGTGATGCCCGGCTTCGTGCGCGTCGGATGGTGGGTGTCGCTGCCCGCTGTCCTCCTGATCGCCTGGGCTGCGGGCTTCGCGGCGCTCGGACCGTTCACGGACGACTTCACGCCGCAGCACCTCGCCTACCGCGTGCTGCCGCCTGCCGTTGCGGTGTGGGCGGCGGTGTCGCTCGCTCTGTGCATCGTCGTCCAGACGCGTCGCCGCGCCGCCGCCGTGGCGTGAGGCTCAGTGCCACTCGGCGCGGTCGCGTCCCCACGGGCGCGGCGGCGCGTACCAGCGCGGCGACCCGGCGTAGGCCACGGCGGGGCCCGCGGTCGTGAGGCGATGCCCGTCGATCTCGAAGTCCTGCGTATGGCCCGCAGTGTCGAGCGCCAGGTCGGGGGTGGACGCCGCGGTGCGCGGCAGGCCGAGCAGTTCGGCGGCGACTCGCCGGAGCGACGTCTCGACGCGCCACGAACCGCCTTCCGCCCGCTGTGCGGCGAGGGCCTCCATGATGCCGGCGGCGAGCAGATAGCCGGCGGAGTGGTCGAGCGCCTGTGCCGGCAGCACACCGGGGCGCTCGCCGTCGGCGGATTCGATCCAGGCGATGCCGCAGGCGGCCTGCACGATGCTGTCGAACCCGCGCCGGTCGGGTTCTCCCCACGCGGACAGGCGAGCCGTGACGATGCCGGGATGCGCTGTCGCCACCGCGTGGGGATCGAGACCGAGCGCCGCCATCGCCGCCGGCCGGTATCCGGTGACGAGCACATCGGCGGTCGCGAGCAGCTCCTCGAATCTCGTCCGGTGGGCGACGTCGCGCAGATCGAGCAGGGCGGATCGCTTCCCATGACCCGTGTCGAGATGCTGGAGCTCGATCTCCGGCAGGTGTGGCGGGTCGATGCGCAGGACGTCGGCCCCGAGGAGGGCGAGGGTCCGGGTGGACACGGGGCCGGCGATCACGCGAGTGAGGTCGAGAACGCGGACGCCGCGCAGCGGCGCCTCGGTCGGGCCGGAGATCCGTGCGTGGGGGGCGGCGTCGCCGATGCGGTCGACCTGCAGGAGCGGAGTGTCGCGCAGCGCCTCGTCTGTCGCCGGCCCCTCCTCGTACACGGGCGTGCAGATCCCACCCTCCGCGACGATCCGCCGCGATGCGTCCTCCGCGCGCATTCCGGCGAGAGCCGTCGTGACCGTGTCGACGTCGGCATCAGCGCTCAGGGCGATGCCGCGCCGCAGAGCGGAGGCGTGGTGGGGATAGTTGCCATGGGTGCGCACCCACCCGTCCGTCGTGCGGAAGAACCCGGAGAGCGGCGCGAACCCGCGGATCGACTCCCCGTCCAGGCGCAGATGGCGGTCGCCCGCATACGCGACCGCGATCCGCTGTCCGTCCAACGGAGCGTTCTCGGCCCCGGCGAGCGCGGCTCCCGCAGCGGACGCGCGCTCGACGCTTCGCCACGCGAGTTGGGCGACGTCGGTGCGGGCGGGGAGGGGGACAGGCGGACGTCGATCGGCCATGACGTCACCGTACCGCCGGGATGGGGCCGTGCACATGGCCGCTGGAGTGCAGGCGTCGCGCGCGGCCACGGGCCTGGGCGGGCATGACACGCCCGGGTTGCAGTGCGGATTTGTGGGGTGTCCTGGTTCCCCGTAATGTTCTTGTTGTTCGCCCCAAAGGGTAGAGCGAAGGGCCGGAAGGCCTTGCTCCCCTCAAGCAGCGGACAAGAACCCCAAACCTTCATTCGGACTGAAGTCCGTCGTGTCGGTTCGGGGTGCTGATTCGTCTGTTCGTCGGAGGAATCGTCACGGTGAAAGCCGCGGCGGTCGATTTGACAATGACAGCGGATCGGATAAGATAGAGAAGTTGCCCCGAGAGAGGCGCCGGGAGGTGCTGATGCGGGTGCGTCCGATCCTTGAGAACTCAACAGCGTGCACTTGTCATATGCCAAATTATCCTCGTCGGGTCTTTGACCTGGTGAGAATTCCTTTGGATCAATTTTGAATGTCAGCAATGATGTTCGTTTTTTGGTCATGATTGAACTCGCTGCGGATTGACCGTTTTTCCCGGTTGTTCGTGGCAATCGTTTTTTACGGAGAGTTTGATCCTGGCTCAGGATGAACGCTGGCGGCGTGCTTAACACATGCAAGTCGAACGATGAACTCCAGCTTGCTGGGGGGATTAGTGGCGAACGGGTGAGTAACACGTGAGCAACCTGCCCTGGACTCTGGGATAAGCGCTGGAAACGGTGTCTAATACTGGATATGAGCTTTCACCGCATGGTGGGGGTTGGAAAGATTTTTCGGTTCAGGATGGGCTCGCGGCCTATCAGCTTGTTGGTGAGGTAATGGCTTACCAAGGCGTCGACGGGTAGCCGGCCTGAGAGGGTGACCGGCCACACTGGGACTGAGACACGGCCCAGACTCCTACGGGAGGCAGCAGTGGGGAATATTGCACAATGGGCGGAAGCCTGATGCAGCAACGCCGCGTGAGGGATGACGGCCTTCGGGTTGTAAACCTCTTTTAGCAGGGAAGAAGCGTGAGTGACGGTACCTGCAGAAAAAGCGCCGGCTAACTACGTGCCAGCAGCCGCGGTAATACGTAGGGCGCAAGCGTTATCCGGAATTATTGGGCGTAAAGAGCTCGTAGGCGGTTTGTCGCGTCTGCTGTGAAATCCCGAGGCTCAACCTCGGGTCTGCAGTGGGTACGGGCAGACTAGAGTGCGGTAGGGGAGATTGGAATTCCTGGTGTAGCGGTGGAATGCGCAGATATCAGGAGGAACACCGATGGCGAAGGCAGATCTCTGGGCCGTAACTGACGCTGAGGAGCGAAAGGGTGGGGAGCAAACAGGCTTAGATACCCTGGTAGTCCACCCCGTAAACGTTGGGAACTAGTTGTGGGGTCCTTTCCACGGATTCCGTGACGCAGCTAACGCATTAAGTTCCCCGCCTGGGGAGTACGGCCGCAAGGCTAAAACTCAAAGGAATTGACGGGGACCCGCACAAGCGGCGGAGCATGCGGATTAATTCGATGCAACGCGAAGAACCTTACCAAGGCTTGACATATACCGGAAACGGCCAGAGATGGTCGCCCCGCAAGGTCGGTATACAGGTGGTGCATGGTTGTCGTCAGCTCGTGTCGTGAGATGTTGGGTTAAGTCCCGCAACGAGCGCAACCCTCGTTCTATGTTGCCAGCACGTAATGGTGGGAACTCATGGGATACTGCCGGGGTCAACTCGGAGGAAGGTGGGGATGACGTCAAATCATCATGCCCCTTATGTCTTGGGCTTCACGCATGCTACAATGGCCGGTACAAAGGGCTGCGATACCGTAAGGTGGAGCGAATCCCAAAAAGCCGGTCCCAGTTCGGATTGAGGTCTGCAACTCGACCTCATGAAGTCGGAGTCGCTAGTAATCGCAGATCAGCAACGCTGCGGTGAATACGTTCCCGGGTCTTGTACACACCGCCCGTCAAGTCATGAAAGTCGGTAACACCTGAAGCCGGTGGCCCAACCCTTGTGGAGGGAGCCGTCGAAGGTGGGATCGGTAATTAGGACTAAGTCGTAACAAGGTAGCCGTACCGGAAGGTGCGGCTGGATCACCTCCTTTCTAAGGAGCACTGCGGTTCTTCGGGACCGACAGAGCCGGATTCGGGACGAATGTTCCCGACCGGAGCTCATGGGTGGAACATATTGACAAGGCGCTCATCGTGTCTTCTGGATCTCAGTACGCTGCTTCGGCGGTGGGAACGGGTTCGGGGGATGGGGTGGGCGCGTGCACGTTGTTGGGTCCTGAGGGACCGGGCACCGGGTCGTCTCCTTGTGGGGCGGGTTCGGTTTCGGTACTTCTACAGGCCTCGTTGGCTGGTGGCTGTTGCTGCCGGGTGGTGGGGTGCTGTTCGTACTTTGAGAACTACACAGTGGACGCGAGCATCTTAAAGATGGCGACCTTTCGGGGTTGTCATCCATAAATTGATCGATAGATCAGCTCATGTGATTTCAAGTCTTTAAGAGCAAACGGTGGATGCCTTGGCATCTGGAGCCGAAGAAGGACGTAGCAATCTGCGATAAGCCTCGGGGAGTTGATAAGCGAGCTTTGATCCGAGGATGTCCGAATGGGGAAACCCCGCCAGGCGTTTGTGCGACCTGGTGACTCCCGCCTGAATATATAGGGCGGGTAGAGGGAACGCGGGGAAGTGAAACATCTCAGTACCCGCAGGAAGAGAAAACAACCGTGATTCCGTGAGTAGTGGCGAGCGAAACCGGAAGAGGCTAAACCTATTGTGTGTGATATCCGGCAGGAGTTGCATGGTGGGGGTTGTGGGACGTTTCTGATCATTCTGCCGAGTGGTCGACGTGACGCGAGCGTATAGGCGAACGGTCTTGAAAGGCCGGCCATAGTGGGTGCCAGCCCCGTAGCCGAAATGCGTGACCGGCGTGAGATGTATCCCAAGTAGCACGGGGCCCGAGAAATCCCGTGTGAATCTGTCAGGACCACCTGATAAGCCTAAATACTCCCAGATGACCGATAGCGGACAAGTACCGTGAGGGAAAGGTGAAAAGTACCCCGGGAGGGGAGTGAAATAGTACCTGAAACCGTTTGCTTACAAACCGTTGGAGCACCCCTGGTAGGTGTGACAGCGTGCCTTTTGAAGAATGAGCCTGCGAGTTAGCGATACGTGGCGAGGTTAACCCGTGTGGGGTAGCCGTAGCGAAAGCGAGTCTGAATAGGGCGATTCAGTCGCGTGTCCTAGACCCGAAGCGAAGTGATCTATCCATGGCCAGGCTGAAGCGACGGTAAGACGTCGTGGAGGGCCGAACCCACTTAGGTTGAAAACTGAGGGGATGAGCTGTGGATAGGGGTGAAAGGCCAATCAAACTTCGTGATAGCTGGTTCTCTCCGAAATGCATTTAGGTGCAGCGTTGCGTGTTTCTTGCCGGAGGTAGAGCTACTGGATGGCCGATGGGCCCCACCAGGTTACTGACGTCAGCCAAACTCCGAATGCCGGTAAGTGAGAGCGCAGCAGTGAGACTGTGGGGGATAAGCTTCATAGTCGAGAGGGAAACAACCCAGACCACCAACTAAGGTCCCTAAGCGCGTGCTAAGTGGGAAAGGATGTGGAGTTGCTCTGACAACCAGGAGGTTGGCTTAGAAGCAGCCACCCTTGAAAGAGTGCGTAATAGCTCACTGGTCAAGTGATTCCGCGCCGACAATGTAACGGGGCTCAAGCACGCCACCGAAGTTGTGGCATTGACATTAGTGGTAGGCCTTCGTGGTCCAGCCGTGTTGATGGGTAGGAGAGCGTCGTGTGCCGGGTGAAGCGGCGGGGTGACCCAGCCGTGGACGGCACACGAGTGAGAATGCAGGCATGAGTAGCGAAAGACGTGTGAGAAACACGTCCTCCGAAAGACCAAGGGTTCCAGGGTCAAGCTAATCTGCCCTGGGTAAGTCGGGACCTAAGGCGAGGCCGACAGGCGTAGTCGATGGACAACGGGTTGATATTCCCGTACCGGCGAAGAACCGCCCAAACCAATCCAGTGGTGCTAAGTGTCTGAATCCCTTTGACGGATCCCTTCGGGGTGAAGCGTTGGGCCTAGCACACGACCCCATGCTGAGGCGGTTAGCGTATTAACAGGTGTGACGCAGGAAGGTAGCCCAAGCCAGGCGATGGTTGTCCTGGTGCAAGTGCGTAGGCCGACTCCTAGGCAAATCCGGGAGTCATACAGGCTGAGACACGATGCGGATGAAAAGTGGGTGATCCTATGCTGCCAAGAAAAGCATCGACGCGAGGTTCCAGCCGCCCGTACCCCAAACCGACTCAGGTGGTCAGGTAGAGAATACCAAGGAGATCGAGAGAATCGTGGTTAAGGAACTCGGCAAAATGCCCCCGTAACTTCGGGAGAAGGGGGGCCTTCGACGTATTAGGACTTGCTCCGAAAGCGTTTGGAGGCCGCAGAGACTAGTGGGTAGCGACTGTTTACTAAAAACACAGGTCCGTGCCAAGTCGCAAGACGATGTATACGGACTGACGCCTGCCCGGTGCTGGAAGGTTAAGAGGAGCGGTCAGCCGCAAGGCGAAGCTGCGAATTTAAGCCCCAGTAAACGGCGGTGGTAACTATAACCATCCTAAGGTAGCGAAATTCCTTGTCGGGTAAGTTCCGACCTGCACGAATGGCGTAACGACTTCCCAACTGTCTCAACCGCGAACTCGGCGAAATTGCATTACGAGTAAAGATGCTCGTTACGCGCAGCAGGACGGAAAGACCCCGTGACCTTTACTACAGCTTGGTATTGGTGTTCGGTGTGGCTTGTGTAGGATAGGTGGGAGACTGTGAAGCGTGGACGCCAGTTCACGTGGAGTCATTGTTGAAATACCACTCTGGTCACTCTGGATATCTAACTTCGAACCGTAATCCGGTTCAGGGACAGTGCCTGGTGGGTAGTTTAACTGGGGCGGTTGCCTCCCAAAAAGTAACGGAGGCGCCCAAAGGTTCCCTCAACCTGGTTGGCAATCAGGTGGCGAGTGTAAGTGCACAAGGGAGCTTGACTGTGAGACTGACAGGTCGAGCAGGGACGAAAGTCGGGACTAGTGATCCGGCAGTGGCTTGTGGAAGCGCTGTCGCTCAACGGATAAAAGGTACCTCGGGGATAACAGGCTGATCTTGCCCAAGAGTCCATATCGACGGCATGGTTTGGCACCTCGATGTCGGCTCGTCGCATCCTGGGGCTGGAGTAGGTCCCAAGGGTTGGGCTGTTCGCCCATTAAAGCGGTACGCGAGCTGGGTTTAGAACGTCGTGAGACAGTTCGGTCCCTATCCGCTGCGCGCGTAGGAAGTTTGAGAGGATCTGACCCTAGTACGAGAGGACCGGGTTGGACGAACCTCTGGTGTGCCAGTTGTACTGCCAAGTGCACCGCTGGTTAGCTACGTTCGGGATGGATAACCGCTGAAAGCATCTAAGCGGGAAGCCGGCCTCAAGATGAGACTTCCATACCCCTTGCGGGTGAGAGGCTCCCAGCCAGACTACTGGGTTGATAGGCCAGATGTGGAAGCACGGTAACGTGTGCAGCTGACTGGTACTAATAAGCCGATGACTTGATAACACCCCTTTTTGAGCTTTGCTCGCGTCCACTGAGTGGTTCTCGATGTACGAACACCGAGAACACAACAAAACACGAACTTTCACGTTGTGAACTTGTTTGAAACATCAATAGTGTTTCGGCGGCCATAGCGAGAGGGAAACGCCCGGTCCCATTCCGAACCCGGAAGCTAAGCCTCTCAGCGCCGATGGTACTGCAGGGGCGACCCTGTGGGAGAGTAGGACACCGCCGGACTTCTTC
>NZ_JASXSZ010000005.1:0-202797 GCF_030315975.1 Microbacterium candidum
TCGGTGACGTGGTGGATCTCGCACCAGCCGGCGGGGACGCCGCAGCCGGGGATGATGCAGCCGCCGTCGCGGAGCGCGATCGCCCGGCGCTGGTACCGGTTGAACACGCGTTCCTCGGTGCCGAGCCGGACGATGCGGCCGCTGCCGGCGAGGGTGACGCGTTGGATGACGCCGGCGCAGGCGACGTGGCGGGCGGTGAAGATGGATGCGGGCTCGGCGGACCCTTCGAGCCAGGCCCGCCCGGTGCTCGCGGTGAGGTCTTCTTCGCGGATGGAGACGATGAGGGTGGGGGCGGCGCCGCCGATGGTGGGCAGGTCGCGGCTGGCGGCGGCGACGGTGAGCGCCGCGGCGAGGGCGTCGTGCAGCTTCTGCGGGCCGGTGCGGTCGTCCCGCGGGACGTCGTGGGCGGGAGGTGACTCCGTGTCGTGGAAGCGGACGGCGTGCGGGGAGGTGGTGGCGTCGTGGATGCGCACGAGTTGCGCGGCGACCTCGGGCAGCAGTGCACCGCGGATGGGGATGACGCCGTCGCGGGCGGTGCCGAAGGTGATGCCCCGCCTGCGGGCGGCGGCGTGCGCGTCCGGTTCGGCGCCGTCGGGGTCGAGGACCGCCGCCCACACCTGCGCCTGGACACGGAGCAGGTCCGCGCACGCGGGCGGGAGGCCGTCCGGGCCCTCGCCGCGGGCGGCCGCCGCGAGCAGGCCGTCCGCGGTCAGCACACCCTCGACGCCGACCCGGTCCCGCATGGCGAGCAGGGGACCGGCGACGGCGAGCACCCCATCGACCCCGGTCTCCGCGTCCAGCAGAGCGTTCCGCATCGCGGGCAGCCGTGCCGGCATCCCCGCTCCGGTGACCGGGTCCCATGCGAGCGCGGTGGCTTTCGCGGCGCGTTCGAGTTTCGCGGCGGTGTGCGGCCCGTTGCGGGTCAGGCGCTGGACGAGTTCGGTGACGTTGCGGCATCCCATCCGGGTGGTCAACCGCTCCTCCCGCACCGTCGAGCTCGACCGGTCGGCGAGTTCCCCGACCATCTCCACCAACAGTGCGTCGACGGCTCGGGCGAGGTCCCCGGCGCGGGCGATCGCCCCGACGAGATCGTCATCTGACGCCGCATGCACCCCGCCGCCTCGGGCGCCCGTGTCGATCAGCTCGCCGACGCGCGACCGCACCGCGATCAGGTCGTCGACGAGTGCGTTCATACCACCATTCTGGTGAGGGCCTCCGACATTGAAACCCCAGGTCAGAGGTTATTAACAGACTCTGTTGACAAGCGTCCGAACGGTGCAGAACCCCATCCTGGGGAGGAAACCACGAGTCGCGTCGGCGACCGGATCAGGCCTGGCCGTTGCTGGCGATCGCAGCCACCGCGCGCGCCAGCTCCTCGCCGCTCGGAAGGACGTCGGGGCTCACGAGCCACAGGATGCCGAGGCTCTGGACGAGCAGGAAGTCGAGCTTCGCGATCGCGGTGAGATCCTCCTCGCTGAGGTCCGGCCGAGCCGCCCTCAGCCCTTCGGCGATGCCGAGGTGCGCCTGCTCGGTCGCCTCCGCGATCGCGCGGCTCGCGCGGGCGTCGCGTGACACGCGCATGGTGTTCTCGAGGCTCGCGAGCAGCGCCTCGCGGTTCGCCGCGAAGACCTCGGGCATGCGGTCCCACATCGTCGCGAAGCCCTCCAGCAGGGGGAGTGCCGCGGTCTCGTCGACGATGGCCTCCATCCGGTCGCCGATCCCGGTGCCGAGCGACTCGGTGAGCGCGGCGCTCACGAGCTCGTCCTTCGATCCGAAGTGGTACCCGATCGCTGCGAGGCTCACGCCCGCCGCCGCGGCGATGTCGCGAGCGGTGGCCTTCGCGACCCCGCGCTCGAAAATCACCTGTCGTGCGCCGGCCAGCAGATCCTCGCGATTGCCCATGGCGCCATCCTAGAGCAGAGATTTAGACATTCGTGCTAGACAAACGTCCAAACCGCGTGTTAGACATATGTCTCATACAAATGTCTAACAGATCGGATGCATCATGTACGAGCTGAACCCGACCCCTCACGTCCTCGTCTCCGGCGGCGGAATCGCGGGCCTCGCCCTCGCCGTGCAGCTCGTCCGCAGCGGCATCCGCACGACCGTCGTCGAGCGCGCGGCGGGGCCGCGGCCCGGAGGACAGGCGGTCGACCTGCGCGGAGCGAGCCGCGAAGTCGCCGAACGCATGGGCCTCATGCCGGGCATCGACCGACGCCGCGTGCACGAGGAGGGCATGGCCTACGTCGACGGAAAGGGCCGCGTGTTCGGGCGGATGTCGATGGCCGACTTCGACGGCGAGGGCGCGGTCGCCGAGATCGAGATCTCGCGCGGCGACCTCGCCGAGGTGCTCCTCGACACGCTCATGGAGGCGGCCGAGACCGCCCCTGGACTCCTCGACCTGCGTTTCGGCGATCGCATCACCGCGATCGCGCAGGATGCTGACGGCGTCGACGTCTCATTCGAGGTCGCCGCATCCGCTCGCTTCGACGTGGTCGTCGGCGCCGACGGCGTGCACTCCGCGACCCGCCGGCTCGCCTTCGGCCCGGAGGAGCAGTTCGCGACCTACCTCGGCGGCTGCGCGGCGTTCTTCACGATGCCGACCCCCGCGGGCCTGGAGGAGGGCTGGTTCTCGATGCGGTTCGTGCCGGGGATCACCTTCGGCATCCGCCCCGACTTCGACCCGTCGACGTCCAAGGCGATCCTCACGCTCCGCATGGACCGCGACCCGTCGCTGCGCGGCGACCGCGCGGCGCAGGAGGCCCTCATCGACCGCGCCCTCGAGGGAGCGGGATGGCACGCGCCGACCGTGCAGGCGGCGCTGGGCGACGCATCCGATCTGTACTTCGACGAGCTCGTCCGCATCGACGTGCCGGACGTCTCGAGCGGCCGGGTCGTGCTGCTCGGCGACGCCGCGTCGTGCGGATCGCCGATGACCGGCCAGGGGACGGCGACCGCGCTCATCGGCGCGTACCTCCTCGCGGCGCGCCTGGCTGAGACGCCCGAGGATGCGGCGGGCGCCCTCCGCCGGTACGCCGCGGATATCGTGCCCTTCGCTGAGCACGGCAAGGAGATCCCGTACGGCGGCATCGAACGCATGGTGCCGAAGAACCGCTTCGAGGCGGCGATGTCGCGGGTCACGTCCGGCATCATGCTGTCGCGCATCGCCCGCCCGCTCATGAAGCGCGTCTTCGCTGGCGCGGCCGAGTCGCCCGCCCTGCCGGAGATCCCGGTGCCGGTGCGCTGACGGGCGTCGCGTCGAGACTGGGGGTACATGCCGAACCGGGGAGTATGGCGCCCTGGCTCGGCAAGTACCCCCGGTCGCGACGCCCCGGGCCGCGCGGCAGCGCCGGCCGCAATGCAGCGACGGCCGCAATGCAGCGACGGCCGCAATGCAGCGGCGGCCGCCCTGCCCGAGGGCGCGGTGCCGGCTCACGGCTGACCCGCTCGCGATACGCCGACGGGATGCGTCGCGGAGAAACCCCGACCGGCAGGCGAAGATGTCACCGTGACCTACGACGTGACCGAGACCGATGTCGAGTACGCGGCCACACGTGTGCAGCTGAGGACGAACGCCCACTTCGCGTCGTTCGTCGCGGCATTCGAGATGGCCGTCCCCGAGCTCACCGACCGAGATGCCGTCGCCCGCCTCGCCGAGGACGGCGATTGGTCCGGCTTCGTGCGGGGTCTGCAGTGGGAGGCGCCGAGCGGATTCGTGCGGGTGGGGACGTTCCGCCCCGACGCCCTCATGCGGTTCGCGGGCAGCCCGACGGCGAGCGCCGTCTGGCTCGTCGTGAACCACGGCATCGGCGCGCGTCTGTTCCGCCAGGATCCCGCGACCGCGCTCTACTCGCCGCTGCGGATCGAGGCGCATGCGGCCCGCGATGCCGGGACCGTGATCGGATTCGACCTGCCGAGCGCGTCCTTCAAGAGCTTCGGCCTCAACAAGCTGACGCAGGCGGGCGCCGAGCTCGACCGTGCGCTCGGCGACCTCCTCGAAGACCTGGGGATGCCGCGGCCGACCGCGCTTCGCCGCTGAACCTTGGGCCGCTGAACCCACAGCCGTCGAGGCCGGGGGTTCTGGCTGAGGCAGGGCGTACAGGCCCATGGCTCGGCTCAAACTCCCGGTCTCGGCGAACCCCAGGGTTGGTCAGCCCGCGAGGACGTCGAGGCACGTGATGGCGGCCGCGGCCGACCACGCCTGTGGGCGGCACGCAGCAGGGTACGGAGCGGGCACGGCGCGTTGCGCGGCGGAGTCGCCGCTGTGCAGCTCCGGCATCCGGTAGCCGAACGCCTCGGCGGCGCGCAGCATCCCCTCGGCCGTCTCGCGGGCCTCTGCGAGCAGGCCGGCGCGCAGCATCCCGCGCGCGACGATCGCCGTGTCATGCGCCCACACCGAGCCGCGGTGATAGCCGAGCGGCCAGTAGCCCGCGGCATCCGTCGACAGGGTCCGGATGCCGAACCCGGACGACATGGATGCGCCGACCAGCAACGCCGCGACGGCCTTCTCTTCGGCGGGGGAGAGGATGCCGGTTCCGAGCAGGTGCCCGATGTTCGACGTGAGCGTGTCGACGGCCCGGCCGTCGCGGTCGAGGGCGATCGCCGGGTAGCGGCCCTCCGGCGTCTCGACCCAGAAGGCCTCCGCGAAACGCGTACGCAGCGAAGCCGCCCATGCGCGCAGGTCGGGCCCGCCGGGCTCGCCGAGCGCGTCGAGGAGCGCGGCTGCCCCGACTGCGGCCTCATAGGCATAGCCCTGCACCTCGCACAGCGCGATCGGGCCCGCCGCGAGCGTGCCGTCGCGCCACTGGATCGAGTCGCCCGAGTCCTTCCAGCCCTGATTCGCGAGGCCCCGGCCGGTGCGGTCGACGTAGGAGAGGAATCCGTCCCCCGTGCTCCGGACGATCCAGTCGAGCGCCGCGCGGAGGTTCGGAAGCAGCTCGCGGACCTCGGACTCCGGCATCCCAGCGGCAGCGGCCTCGACGAGGAGCGACACCCAGAGGGCCGTGGCATCCACCGTCCCGTAGTACAGCGGCGGCAGCACGATGCCCTCGCCCGGCATGACGAGCGCGACGGAACGCAGCTCGTGGGCGATCTTGCCCGGCTCCTCCTCGGTCTCACGGTCGTCGCGCGTGCCCTGGAGGCGTGCCAGGACACGGAGGGTGGATGCGGCGAGCCCGGCGTCGACGGGCAGGAGCAGCCGCGCCGCCCACAGGCTGTCGCGGCCGAAGAGCGTCAGGAACCAGGGAGCGCCGGCGGCGAGGAAGGCGTCGGCCGGGTGATCCGGAAGTGCGAGCCGGAGCGCGGCGAGGTCGCCGAGGGCCGTCCGCAGCCAGGCCGCCAGGCGCGGGTCGGCGGCGTCGGGGACGGGCCAGGTGACCGCGGGTGCCGCCTGCACGACGAGGCTCGCGTCCTCGAGGCGCGCCGCGAGGACGACGGATGCGGCATCCCCCGGCTCCACGTGCATCCGCCACGAGACCTCGAGCGTGTCTCCGTCGCGTCGCCACCTTCCGCCCTCGGCCGTGAGGTGGAGGTGCGCGGTGTCGGCTGTGACGGTGACGAACTCGCCGACGATCAGCTCCTCCGACGCGCGGGGCCCGCCGATGCCGGCCTTGACCTCCTGCAGCGGCCGGAAGTCGGGCTGCAGCCGAACGGTGACATCGGCATCGATCGTCCGGGGTGCGACCGAGCGCAGCGTGATCGTCTCCCTGATCTCGCCGGGCTCCACCTCGCGCGACCGCGTGAGACGCACGTGCGGATCGGGCGACGGGTCGTCGATCTCCCGGACGGTCGCATCGAAGACGACCTCCGAGACCGAGCGCGACGCGGAGCCGATCGGCTCCGGCGCGACACCCGCGCACCGGAGCGCAAGGGCGCCGATGAAGCGCCGGTCGCCGTGGTACACGCCGTCGATCGGCGCGGTCATGTCTCCGCACTCGCGCGACCACACCTGGGTGGGCGCGGCGAGCGCGATGACGGCGTCGTAGAGGTAGGGCTGCCGACCCGGGGTCATTCTTTGACGGCTCCTTCGCTGGAGTTCATGATGCGGCGCTGGAAGATGAAGAACAGCACCGCGACGGGGATGGTCATGAGGAGGGCCGCCGCGAGCTTCAGCGGGTACTGGCTGCCCTGGCTGAGCTGGCCGGAGGCGAGTCCCGCGACGCCCTTCGTGAGCGTCGTGAGCTGCGGCGACTGCGTCGACACGATGAAATGGCTGAGCTCGTTCCACGACCCCTGGAACGACAGGATGACGATCGTGATGAGCGCGGGGCGCGCCATCGGCAGCACCACCGACCAGAACACGCGGAAGCTGCCGGCGCCGTCGATCCGGGCCTGCTCCTCGACGGAGACGGGGATCGACTCGAAGAAGTTCTTCATGATGAACACGCCCGCCGCATCCACGAGGAGCGGCAGGATCATGCCCGTGTACGAGTCGTAGATCCCCAGCTGGTTCAGGACGAGGAACTTCGGGATGAGGAGCACGACGCTCGGGACTGCCATCACGGCGATGACGGCGGCGAACACGATGCCGCGCCCGCGGAAGTGCAGCCGGGCGAGAGCGTAGCCGGCGAGCGACACGAAGAACACGCGGCCGAGCGTCACGACGATCGTCACGATCGCGGAGTTCATGAACCACAGTGGGAAGTCGCTGTGCGCGAAGAGGCGCTCGTACGCCGCGAACGACCACGTCTGCGGGATGAGAGAGATCGGGTCGGTCGCCGCATCCGGCTCCGTCTTGAAGGACGTCGACACCTGCACCAGGAACGGGTAGATGTACACGAGCGCCAGCGCGATGAGGAGGACGTACAGCGCCGTCTGGCTGAGCCTGCGCCGCATCATGAGGCGTCTCCCTTCGGCAGGTACGCGCGGATGCGGCGGCGCGAGACCGGCCGGTCGCGCAGCACCCAGCGCTGGAAGAGCGTGAAGACGATGATGATGAGGAACAGGATGAAGGCGATGGCGGCGCCGTCGCCCCACTTCTGATCGCTGAACGCCGTCTGGTACGAGAGATACGCGGGCGTGAGGGTGGTCTTGCCCGGGGAGCCCCCCGGCGTGCCGGTGTAGATCTGGTCGAACATCTGCCAGCACCCGATGAGACCGAGGGTCACGACGGTGAAGATGGTCGGCCGCAGCTGGGGGAGCGTGATCCGCCAGAAGCGCTGCCACGCGTTCGCGCCGTCCATCATCGCGGCCTCGGAGAGCTCTCCGCCGATGTTCTGCAGCGCCGCGAGGAACAGCAGCATGAACGTGCCGCTCGTCGTGAAGATGGCCATGAGGATGTAGGCGCTCATCGCGACCGAGGGGCCTGCCATCCATTCCCACCACGTGACGCCGAGGAAGCGCCCCTGCGTGAGGATCTCGGGTCCGGGGGTGTTGCCGGTGAGGAGGTGGATGATCCCGCGGGGGTCCTGGAACCAGTTCGGGCCGCTGCCCCCGAGCTGCGCGATGATCTGATTGACGACGCCCGTCGTCGAGAAGAGGAAGAGCCACAGCACGGTGATCGCGACCGAGCTCGTGACGGACGGGAAGTAGAAGGCGGTGCGGAAGACTCCGCGGCCGCGGAGGACCGCGCGGCTGACGAGCACCGCGAGGAACAGCGACAGTGCGGTCTGCAGCGGGACGACGAGCAGCACGTACCAGGCGTTGTTGCGCAGGGACAGCCCGAAGTTCCGGGTCGCGAGGCCGCCGTCGGTCGTGACGTCGGCGTAGTTCTGAAGGCCGACGAAGCTCACGCTCGGCGCCAGCGGGCTGCCGTTGCCGTTCCAGTCGGAGAAGCTCACCCACAGCGCCATCAGCACCGGGATGAACAGGAACACCCCGAGGATGAGGATGACGGGGAGCGAGAACAGCCATCCCGCCACCCCCTCTCCGCGGCGGATCCCGGAGGACCGATGTGAGGTCCGGGAGGACCCGCGCGGGGTCCGGGGGGACCCGTCGCGGAGAGGGGCGGAGGCCGTTGTCGGCGTGGCGGGCGCGGTCATGGTGTTACTTGACGACCGCTTCGAGGTTGGTCTGCACCGACTGCAGGATCGTCTTCGGGTCGCTGGTCTTCAGCGTCTCGAGCTGCGAGTTGAAGTCGGCGATCACGTCGGCGGCGCCGGCGTTGGTCGGGACGCCCTGCGCGTACTCGGCGCCCTTGAGGAAGGGGACGAGCGGCGCGTTGTCAGCGGTCCAGGCGTCGGCAGCGGACTTCACCGAGGGCATCGGGCCGAAGGCCTTCGAGAACGCCAGCTGCTGCTCGGCGGTCGTGAGGTACTCGATGAAGTCGAGCGCGGCCTTCTGGTTCTTGCCCGCGGCCGACATGCCCCAGCAGTTGGTGAACTGCAGGGTGCCCTTGCCGGCGGGGCCGGCGGGCAGCTCGACGACCTTGTACTTCACGGTCGGGTAGTCGCTCTGCATGGCACCGGTGATCCAGTTGCCCTCGATGGTCATCGCGCCGAGCTGCTTGCCGAACGCCTCGCCGCCCCAGCCTGCGCCGACATCCTTCGCGTACGCGAACGAGCCGTCGTTGAGGTGATCCTTGACGTAGGTGAGGGCGGTGACGTTCGCCGCGCTGTCGGCCTCGGCCTTCTTGCCGTCTGCCGAGACGAGGCGTCCGCCGGCCTGGGCCATGAAGGCGCCGATGCGGGCGTACTCGCCGCTGAAGACGAGACCCTTCGTCGTGCCGGAGGTGAGCTTCTTGGCGTCGGCCGCCAGCTGGTCCCACGTCGTGGGGATGTCGGCATCCGTCAGCCCCGCCTTCTCCCACAGGTCGGTGTTGATGATGAGCTGCAGCGTCGAGAAGTCCTTCGGTGCACAGTAGAACGTGTCGTTCACGCTGAAGTTCTTCACGAGAGACGGGTAGAAGTCGCTCTTGTTCTTCAACATGTCGCCGTACGCCTGCAGCGACTTGTTCCCGGCGAACCCGGCGATCGCGTCGGTGGACAGGTAGAAGACGTCCGGCGGGGTGCTCGCGGCGAAGCCCTGCGAGAGCTGCTGCGAGAGGTTCGTCGCGGGGACGACGGTGACGTCGACGCCGGACTTCTTCGACCAGGCGGCCGCCGCATCCTGCACGGCCTTCGTCTCGGCGTCGCCGCTCGAGCCGATCATGAGGGTGAGCGGGGACTTCGACGAGGTGAGCCCGCCGGCGGACGGCGATGAGCCGCTTCCGCTGAACCCTTGACCGCAGCCTGCGAGCACGAGGGCGGCGATGGCAGTGCCGCCCACGGCGATCGCGGCGCGTGCTGTGTATCGCGACATCAGATCTCCTTCGATTGCATCGGGTGGTACGCCGAGAAACGTCATCCGGTCTGCAGGGTGTTGCATCCAATGCTGACCAGTTCGTCCAAGCAGGGGAAATTTGATCGTTCAAATTCTTGGCGCCAGGCCAAGATATGGTGTTGGCACTGGGGATGTCAAGGAGGGGAGTCGATGCGTCGACCAGCGACAATCGAAGACGTCGCGCGAGTGGCTGGGGTCTCGCGGCAGACGGTGTCGAACGTGATCAACAGTCCCGAGATCGTCCGGGAGTCCACGCGCGAGCGTGTGCGGACCGCGATCGCGGAGCTCAACTACTCGCCGCACGCGTCGGCGCGGCGCCTGCGCACGCAGCGCAGCTCGACGATCGGCATCCATCTCGATCCGTACGCGGGAGGCATCTCCGGCGTGGTCCTCGACCGGTTCGTGCACGCCCTCACCGAGCAGGCCGGGGAGCGCCGCCAGCGGGTGCTCGTCTACGCCGCCCGCACGGCGGAGGACGAGATCGCCCGGATCGCCGAGCTCGCCGACGGGGGCGACATCGACGCGGTCGTCATCACGGGCACGTTCCACGGCGACCGGCGCACGGGGTGGCTCTCCGAGCGGTCGCTGCCGTTCGTGTCGTTCGGCCGGCCGTGGGGGGTCGACGACATCGACGACCCCGCGCACCTCTGGGTCGACGTCGACGGGGCGGCCGGCACGCGCGCCGGCACCGAGTACGCGATGGGCCAGGTCGGCCCGCGCGTCGCGTTCCTCGGCTGGCCGTCTGGCTCGGGCACGGGAGACGACCGCGAAAGGGGCTGGCGTGAGGCGCGGCGGATGCTGCCGGCCGCCCCGCGCTTCACGGCGGTGGAGAGCGTCGCGGCGGGCCGCGCGGCCATCGAGGCAGGGCTCGCCGAGGGCGGGTTCGACGCCCTCGTGTGCGCGAGCGACGCCCTCGCCATCGGCGCGCACCTCGCCGTGACGGCGCGGCGTCTGGAGATCCCGATCATCGGCTTCGACAACACGCCGGCCGCCGAGGCCCTCGGAATCTCGAGCGTCGAGCAGCTGCCCGAGAAGGTCGCCGAGGGCGCCCTCGAACTCCTCATGGGGGAGCAGTCCGCGATCAGTCCGCGCTCGGCCGTTCCGGGTCGCGCCCATGTGCTGGTGGAACCGCGACTGGTGGTGCGGAAGGGTCCGCTGTAACGGCATCCATCGCCGGCGTCGTGGCGGGCTGCCGCATCCACACGAGTCCGACGACTCCGGCCGCGAGGTACAGGGCGGCCTGGAGGTCGAGGAGGGGGCTCAGCAGCGTCGGGTTCCCCGCGAGGCCCGCGAGGAGGATGCCGCCCGCCTGGCCGATGGCCGCGATGAGCCCGACCGCGGCGAAGGCCGCACCGCGCTCGCGGGGTGCCGTCGCCGTCTGCATGACGCTCATGACGCCCGTCATCATGACGACTCCGGGTGCGCCGACGATCGCGAACAGGACGACGTACGGCCAGATGTTCGTCGTCAGGAACGGCAGGTTCCACGTCACGAGCGAGATGATGCCGAACGCGAAGACGCTCCCGACGGTGAGGGCGCGCGGCCCAGCACCTCGGGTGAAGAAGCCGAGCGTGAGGCCTGCGGCGATCGCTCCGATCGCCTGGATGCCGCGGAGGAGCCCGACATCCCCGTCGCTGCCGTGCAGCGGATCCGTGACGAACAGCAGGAACAGCACGAGGAAC
Source organism: Microbacterium candidum (assembly GCF_030315975.1). Taxonomy (GTDB): domain Bacteria; phylum Actinomycetota; class Actinomycetes; order Actinomycetales; family Microbacteriaceae; genus Microbacterium; species Microbacterium candidum. The sequence continues at coordinate 10,941 of NZ_JASXSZ010000005.1, forward strand.
ATGCCCTGCGCGATGCTGGCGAGCCCCATGATGAGGTAGATCGGCCGGAGCGGACGGATGCGGAGCGCAGCTCCCACCCCCATGCTCTTCTCGCCGCCGTGCGCGCCGCCGTGCGGGTGCCCGGCCGTGCGGGGGAGCGTCGAGATGAGGATCGCCGAGACGACGTAGCTCGCGGCGTCGATCGCGATGACGAGCGGGAGCCCGCCCGCCATCAGCGCGATGCCGCCGAGCGGTCCGCCGACGAGCCGGCCGAGGTTCTGGTTGAGTCCGACCAGCGCATTCGCGGAGACCAGCTTGTCCTTGTCGACGAGGTCGGGAAGGAGCGAGTTCTTCGCCGGCTCGAACAGGGCGGCGAGCGACGCATGGACCGCGATGACGGCGTAGGCGATCGGGAGATCGGCGGCCGAGTGGACGAAGAGCAGCGGAATGAGGGCGAGCGCCTGGCCGATGTTCGTCCCGACCATCACCCAGCGCCGGTCGAAACGCCCCGCCAGCTGCGCAGCCAGCGGCGCGAGGACGATCGCGGGGGCGAGCTCGAGGATGAAGGCGATGGAGGTCCCGACCGCGGAGCCGCTCAGCCGCAGCACGACGAGCGGCAGCGCGATGAAGAGGAACCAGTCGCCTGTGTCGGACACGAGCCCGGCGACCCACAGCCGCTGGAAGGCGGGGGAGCGGAACGCGCTGCTCATGATTCCTCGCCTCCGGCGTTTCCGAAGGTCGGGCGAGGGAACGCGAGGACCGAGAGCTCCGCGATCGCGGAGCCCGCCGGCGCATCGGCGCGGGTCGGGGCGATGTACGGGCGCACGAGGGCGTCGATCTTCTCGACCAGTGTGCGGAGCTCCTCAGGGGTGACCCGCAGGCCGTAGTTCGAGAACGCATCGGCGTCGCGCCACTTGGTGGGCAGCATGCCGCGTGTGCGCAGATGCGCCTGGGCGAGCTGGTATTCGAGCTGCAGGGATGCGGATGCCACGCTCAGTGCAGAGGCGGCGACGTCCGGGTCCGTCGCATCCACCGTCGTGTCGAGGCCGGTGATCGTCGCCCGCCACGGCCGCTCGCGCCCGTCTCCGGACTCGACCGGCTCGACGAGCCCGTGCTTGGCGAGCACGCGCAGGTGGTAGCTGCTGTTCGACGGCGAGTCGCCGACCGCCCGCGCGCACGCGGAGGCGGTGGCCGGGCCCTCGGACATCAGGTATCCGAGGAGGTTCAGTCGCACCGGGTGGGCGAGGGCCTCGAGCGCCTCGGGATCGTCGAGCCGGCGCCTGTTCTCGCGGGGGTTGTCCTGCATGACCGCGCTCCGTTCTGAAAGGGTACTTCGAAAGACTCTTTCAGAGTACGCCTCGGGGGCCCGATGTGAAAGCCCCTTTCAGAAATCGCTCCTGCGCCAGAACAGGAGATTCGGCGAGAACAGGACGATTGGCGCCGAATCGTCCTGTTCTCGCCGTTTCACCTGTTTCGGGTTCTCCTGTTTCGGGCGGCGGGGTCAGCGGCGGTGGAGTCTCCGCTCCAGTTCGGCAGCCTGGGCCTGGACGAGCGCGGCCAGGGACGCTGCATCCTTCGCCTGCGCGCCCGCGTCTTCCGGCCACGTGACGGCGATCGCCGCGATGGGCCACCCGGTGTGGTCGCGCACTGCGACGCCGACGGAGCGGAGGCCCAGGGTGATCTCGCCGTCCTCGGTGGCGTATCCCGTCGCGCGGACTTCGCGCAGCACCTCGCGCAGCTCGGACGGACGCGCGGGGCCGCGGCCGGTGCGGTCGGCGAAGGCGGAGGCATCCGGGTACAGCGCGGTGATCTGCTCGCGGGGGAGCGCCGCGAGCATCGCACGCCCGGTCGCGGTCAGGTGCGCGGGGAGGCGCACGCCGACGTCCGTGACGAGAGCGGGCCTGCGCGGGGCGCGCTCCTCGACGACGTAGAGCACATCGCGTCCCGTCATGACGGCGAGGTGCGCGCTCTCGCCCGAGCGGTCGGCGAGGGCGGCGACGAGGGTGCGGCCGAGGCGCGCGATCGGCTGCTGCCGTGAGTAGCCTCCGGCGAGCTCGAACGCGGCCGTGCCGAGGCCCCAGCGGCGGTCTTCCGGGAGGTGCACGACGAAGCCGTGCTGCTGCATCGAGGCGAGCAGGTGGTAGACGCTCGAGCGCGGAATACCGAGCGTCGACGCCATCGTGGAGGCGGCGACCGGGCCCGGCTGGCGGGCGAGGTACGCGAGGATGCGCAGCGTCTGATCGGCGGCGGGGACTTGCGGCATCTTGTCTGGCATGGCAGACAAAGGATGCCACGAAGCCCTCCCGTTCGGAAGGCCCGAGGTGTGGAATCGTCATATGACTTCCTCCACCGTGCTTGCAGACTCCGTCCTCGTCGGCGAAGCGCCCCTCAGCCCCGCCGACGTCGTCGCGGTCGCCCGTGACGGTGCGCGCATCGAGATCGCCGCCTCCGCCCTCCACAAGGTCGCCGCATCCCGTGCCCTCGTCGACCGCCTCGCCGACGACCCGAACCCGCACTATGGCGTGTCGACCGGCTTCGGAGCGCTCGCGACGAAGTTCATCCCCGTCGAGCGCCGCATGCAGCTGCAGGTCAGCCTCATCCGCTCGCACGCGTCGGGCACCGGCGCCGAGGTCGAGCGCGAGGTCGTCCGGGCGCTGCAGCTGCTGCGCCTCCAGACCCTCGCGACCGGACACACCGGCGTGCGGCCCGTCGTCGTCGAGACGTACGCGGGGATGCTGAACGCCGGCATCACCCCGATCGTCCGCGAGTACGGCTCGCTCGGCTGCTCCGGCGACCTCGCCCCGCTCGCCCATGTCGCGCTCGCGTCGATGGGCGAGGGCCGCGTCCGCGATGCCGCCGGCGTCGAGATGGATGCCGCCGAGGCGCTGGCCGCCGCATCCATCGCCCCGCTCGAGCTGCGCGAGAAGGAGGGCCTCGCCCTCATCAACGGCACCGACGGCATGCTCGGCATGCTGCTGCTCGCCCTCCACGACTTGAGCGTCCTCTTCGACACCGCCGACCTCGCCGCGGCCCTGTCGGTCGAGAGCCAGCTCGGCACCGACGCCGTGTTCGCCGCCGACCTGCAGGCCCTGCGCCCCCAGCTCGGCCAGGCCGAGTCGGCCGCCAACCTGCGCGCGTTCCTCGGCGACTCGCCGATGGTCGCCTCGCACAAGGGCCCGGAGGACGGACGGGTGCAGGACGCCTACTCCCTCCGCTGCTCGCCGCAGGTGCACGGCGCCGGCCGCGACACGGCCGCGCACGCCCTTCTCGTGGCGACCCGCGAGCTCGCCGCCGCCGTCGACAACCCGGTCCTGACCGACGACGGCCGTGTCGAGTCGAACGGCAACTTCCACGGCGCGCCGGTCGCGTACGTGCTCGACTTCCTCGCGATCGCCGTCGCCGACCTCGCGTCGGTGTCCGAGCGCCGCACCGACCGCGCCCTGGATCCGGCCCGCAGCCACGGCCTCCCGCCGTTCCTCGCCCACGAGGTCGGCGTCGACTCCGGCCTCATGATCGCCCAGTATGCGGCGGCCGGCATCGTCTCGGAGCTCAAGCGCCTGGCGGTCCCCGCATCCGTCGACTCGATCCCCTCGTCGGCCATGCAGGAGGACCACGTGTCGATGGGGTGGGCCGCCGCCCGCAAGCTCCGTCGCGCGATCGACGGCCTGTCCCGCGTCCTCGCGGTCGAGATCGTGACGGGATGCCGCGCCCTCGACCTGCGCGCGCCGCTGCAGCCGGGCTCCGCGACCGGCGCCGTGCGCGACCTCGTCCGCACCGTCGTCGAGGGCCCCGGCCCCGACCGCTTCCTCTCGCCCGACATCGAGGCCGTCACGGCTCTCGTCATCGACGGCTCCGTCGCCCGCACGGCGCTCGCCGCCGCATCCCGCTGATCTGATTTCCGAAGGAGTGAACGACATGACCGTCTCGACAGGCTCGACGACCGAGCAGACCCGTACGATCCGCGCCACGCGCGGCAACGAGCGCACCGCGAAGAGCTGGGGCGCCGAAGCCGCCAAGCGCATGCTCATGAACAACCTCGACCCCGAGGTCGCCGAGCACCCCGAGGACCTCGTCGTCTACGGCGGCACCGGCCGCGCCGCGCGCAGCTGGGAGGCGTACGACGCGATCGTCCGCACGCTCGACGAGCTCGAGCCCGACGAGACGCTGCTCGTGCAGTCCGGCAAGCCGGTCGGCGTGTTCCGCACGCACGAGTGGGCGCCGCGCGTCCTCATCGCGAACTCGAACCTCGTCGGCGACTGGGCGACGTGGCCCGAGTTCCGCAAGCTCGAGGCCGAGGGCCTCATGATGTACGGCCAGATGACCGCGGGCTCGTGGATCTACATCGGCTCGCAGGGCATCCTGCAGGGCACGTACGAGACGTTCGCCGCTGTCGCGCGTTCGCTCGGCAAGGAGTCGCTTCGCGGGACGCTGAGCCTCACCGGCGGTGCCGGCGGCATGGGCGGCGCGCAGCCGCTCGCCGTCACGCTGAACGACGGCGCGTGCCTCATCGTCGACGTCGACGAGTCGCGCCTGTCGCGCCGCGTCGACCACGGCTACCTCGACGTGTACTACACCGACCTCGACGAGGCGATCGCGCGTGCCGTCGCGGCCAAGGAGGCGGGCGAGGCCCTGTCCGTCGGCATCGTCGGCAACGCGGCCGAGGTCTTCCCGGAGCTCTTCCGCCGCGGCGTGCCGATCGACATCGTCACCGACCAGACGAGTGCCCACGACCCGCTCGCGTACCTGCCGATCGGCATCGCCTTCGAGGACTGGAAGTCCGCGGCCGCCGCCGACCCGGAGGGCTTCACCGAGAAGGCCCGCGAGTCCATGGCCGCGCAGGTGGCCGCGATGGTCGCGTTCCAGGATGCCGGCGCCGCCGTCTTCGACTACGGCAACTCGATCCGCGCGGAGGCGAAGCTCGGCGGGTTCGACCGGGCCTTCGAGTTCCCGGGCTTCGTCCCGGCCTACATCCGCCCGCAGTTCGAAGAGGGCCGCGGCCCGTTCCGCTGGGCGGCGCTGTCGGGCGACCCGCAGGACATCTACAAGACCGACCGTGCCATCGCGGAGCTCTTCCCCGAGGACGCGGCGCTGCACCGCTGGCTCGAGAAGGCCGGCGAGAAGGTGCACTTCGAGGGCCTGCCTGCACGCATCTGCTGGCTCGGCTACAAAGAGCGTCACCTCGCGGGCCTGAAGTTCAACGAGATGGTCGCCTCGGGCGAGCTTTCCGCGCCGATCGTGATCGGTCGCGACCACCTCGACTCGGGCTCGGTCGCCTCCCCGTACCGCGAGACCGAGGCCATGAAGGACGGCTCGGACGCGATCGCCGACTGGCCGCTCCTGAACGCCCTGCTGAACACCGCGTCCGGCGCATCCTGGGTGTCGATCCACCACGGCGGCGGCGTCGGCATCGGCCGTTCGATCCACGCCGGCCAGGTCACCGTCGCCGACGGCTCGGCCCTCGCGGCGGAGAAGCTCGAGCGCGTGCTGACGAACGACCCCGGCACGGGCGTCATGCGTCACGTCGACGCCGGCTACGACCACGCGAAGGACGTCGCCCGCGAGCGGGGCCTCAAGGTCCCGATGCTGGACGCCTGACGTGACGTTCCCGGCGCGCCCTGGCGTCGCGACCAGAATGGCTGAGATCGCCGACATCGGGCGCGACCCGGTGCGGGGCGGGTACTCGCGTCACCTCCTGGATGACGCGGACCTGGCCCTGCGCGCCTGGTTCCGTTCGTCGGCGGCCGCTCTCGGACTCGAGGTCGAGCAGGACGGCAACGGCAACCTGTGGGCCTGGTGGGGACCGCGTGCTGCGGGCGCGATCGCCACCGGCAGCCACCTCGACTCGGTTCCGGGCGGCGGCGCGTACGACGGCCCCCTCGGCGTGGCGTCGGCCCTGGAGGCCGTCGCTCAGCTGCAGGCATCCGGTTTCGAGCCGGTGCGCCCGATCGTCGTCGTCGCCTTCGGCGAGGAGGAGGGGAGCCGGTTCGGCCTCCCGTGCTTCGGCTCGCGGCTCATGGTCGGCGCATCCGACCCGGCCGTAGTGCTCGCCCGCGCGGACCGCGACGGCGTCACGCTCGAGGAGGCGTGGCGCGGCGCGGGGCTCGACCCCGCGACCGTCGGGGCAGATCCGTCACGCGTCGCGGAGCTCACCGCGTTCGTCGAGCTGCACGTCGAGCAGGGCGTCGACCTCGAGCACCGGGAGATGCCGCTGGCCGTCGCGTCCGCGATCATCCCGCACGGCCGTTGGCGTCTCACCGTGGACGGCGAGGGCAACCACGCGGGCACGACCCCGATGGTCGGCCGCCACGACCCGGTCGTCGCCCTCGCCGAGGTGATCCTCGCGGTGCGCGACACGGCGGTCGCCGCCGGTCCCGGCGCCCGGGCCACGATCGGTCGCGTCGCCGTCACCCCGAATGGGACGAACGTCATCGCCTCCCGCGCGGAGGCGTGGCTCGACATCCGCGCCGCCGCAGACGACGACGTGCGGGCGCAGCTCGCCGACACGCTCGCGCGGGCCGAGATGCTCGTGACCGCGGAGGGCTGCACGCTCACCGTCGTCGAGGAGTCGTTCTCGCCGATCGTCACGTTCGACGAGACTCTGACCGATCGCATCGCCGGCGTGCTCGGGGGAGTCCCAGCCATTCCGACCGGTGCCGGCCACGATGCCGGCATCCTCGCCCCGCACGTGCCGAGCGCGATGATCTTCGTGCGCAACCCGACGGGCGTGTCCCACGCTCCCGGCGAGGGCGCGCGCGACGAAGACTGCGAGGCAGGGGCAGCGGCGCTCGCCGATGTCCTGCGAGAGTTGGCATCGTGACCTCCTTCCACTGCGGCGCGGCCCTCGTCGCCTCCGAGGTCGGCGTGCGCTTCGCGGACGGCGTCCGCCTCGAGATCGACGGCGGAGTCATCGCGGCCCTCGATGTCAACGCCTCGCCGCAGCCCGGCGATCTGCGGCTGTCCGCCGTCGTTCCCGGATTCGTCAACGCGCACTCGCACGCCTTCCATCGCCTCCTGCGTGGTCGCACGCACGACGACGGCGGCGACTTCTGGCAGTGGCGGACGCGCATGTACGAGTCGGCCGCCGCGCTGACCCCGGACGGCTATCGCGAGCTCGCGACGCGTGTCTTCACCGAGATGCGGGATGCCGGGTACACCGAGGTGCGCGAGTTCCACTACGTGCATCACCGGCTGGACGGCTCGCCGTACCCCGCCCACGACATGGAGATCGCGCTCGCGGAGGCGGCGACTGCCGTCGGCATCCGCCTGCTGCTGCTCGACACCCTGTATCTGCGCGGGGGAGTGGGCTCGCCGCTCCTGCCCGAGCAGACGCGGTTCGGCGACGGCGACGTGCCCGGCTGGCTGTCCCGCTGGTTCGGGCTGCGTGAGGCTCTCTCGCGCTTCCCGCTCGTGGCGCTCGGTGCCGCGGTGCACTCCGTGCGCGCGGTCGAGCCGGATGACCTCGCAGCGGTCGCGGCCGGGCTCCCGGCCGATGTGCCGCTCCACGTGCACGTCTCCGAGCAGCCCGCCGAGAACGAGGCGTGCCTCGCCGCGTACGGACTGACCCCGACGGGGCTCCTGGCACAGCATGGTCTCGTGACCTCCCGGCTGTCGGCCGTGCACGCGACGCATCTGACGGATGACGACATCCGTCTGCTCGGTGATGCCGGGGCGACGATCGTCATGTGCCCGACGACGGAGGCCGACCTCGGCGACGGCATCGGACCGGCACCCGAGCTCCTCACCGCCGGTGCGCGGCTCACGATCGGGTCGGACCAGAACGCCGTCATCGACCCGTGGGAAGAGGTTGCGCGGCTCGAGCTCGACCAGCGGCTCCGGCTGCAGCGTCGTGGGATCTTCTCGCCTGCGCAGCTGTGGCGCGCGGGCTCGGAGACCGAGGGATTCGCCGTCGGCATGCCGTTCGACGCCGTCGAGCTCGACCTCGGCTCCCCGCGCGTCGTCGGTGCGGCGTTGGAGCAGCTGCCGCTCGTCGCCCGATCGGGCGACGTGACGGCGACCATTGTGGCGGGGCGCGTGACGCGCCCGGAGAGGTGAGCGGGATGCTGATCACGAACATCGGCGAGCTGACGACGAACGTCCCGACCGGCGATGACCCGTACGGGACGATGACGGATGCCGCCATCCTCATCCAGGGCGACCGGATCGTGTGGGTGGGTCCGGCGGGGGAGGCGCCGTCCGACCCCTCGACAGGCTCGGGGACCGAGGTCGTCGACGCGCGTGGCCGCGCCGTCATCCCGGGCTTCGTCGACAGCCACGCGCACCTCGTGTTCGCGGGCGACCGCGCCGACGAGTTCGAGGCGCGGATGACCGGCGTCCCGTACGCCGCCGGCGGCATCCGCCGCACGGTCGCGGCGACCCGCGCGGCCTCCGACGACGAGCTGCGTCGTCACCTGCGGGAGCTCGTCGCCGAGTGCGCCCGCCAGGGCTCGACGACCCTCGAGGTGAAGACCGGGTACGGGCTCACCGTGCACGACGAGACGCGCGCCGCGCGGATCGCATCGGAGGTCACGCCCGAGGTCACGTTCCTCGGAGCGCACGTCGTCCCGGCCGAGTACGCCGATGCGCGCGACGACTACGTGGACCTCGTCACCGGTCCCATGCTCGACGCGGTGGCCCCGCACGCGAAGTACATCGACGTGTTCTGCGAGCGTGGTGCGTTCACGCCGGACGAGTCGCGTCGCATCCTCGCCGCGGGAATGGCGCACGGCCTCATCCCGCGCATGCACGGCAATCAGCTCGGGCCGGGCGAGGGCGTCCAGGTCGCCGTCGAGATGGGCGCGGCATCCGTCGACCACTGCACCTACCTGTCGGATTCCGACGTTCTTGCGCTGGCGGGCTCGTCGACGGTGGCCACGCTCCTGCCCGGGGTCGAGTACTCGACGCGTTCGCCGTACCCCGACGCCCGCCGCCTCCTCGACGCCGGCGTCACGGTCGCGATCGCGAGCGACTGCAACCCCGGTTCGTGCTTCACGAGCTCGATGCCGCTCATGGTCGCCCTCGCCGTCCGCGAGATGCACATGACGACCGCCGAGGCCGTGTGGGCCGCGACGGCGGGCGGCGCGAAGGCGCTGCGCCGCGACGACATCGGCGCGATCGCGCCGGGGATGCGGGCCGACCTCGTGCTCCTCGACGCGCCGACGCGCGTGCATCTCGCGTACCGGCCGGGTGTGCCGATCATCTCCGCGGTCTACAAGGACGGGGTCGCGGTCGCCTGACCGGGTCTCGCGCACGGATGGCGAGAGATCGTACGGTTGGCGAGAGAAATCCATCGGATCTTCTCGCCGGCCGTGGTTCCTCTCGCCATCCGTCCCGCTACTGGTCGGGGGAGACGGGCTCCCACGTCCCGTAGACCTCGAAGCCCGCGCGTCGCGCGAGGGCGATGGATGCCGCGTTGTCCACCTGGCAGCGATACTGCGGCTCGTAGCCGCGGGCGATGATCTCGCCGGCAAGCGCGCGGACGACCCGGCGGGCGATCCCGCGGCCGCGGTGCGACTCGAGGGTGAGCACGCCGAGGTCGGCGAGCTGCGTGTCGTCCCAGGGGTACGCGCTCGCAGCACAGACGAGTTCGTCGCCGTCGAACGCGCCGACGACGGCCCAGTGGTCGAGTTCGACGTACGCGTCGTCGAGGTCCTGCTCGCTCGCGCCGGCTTCGAACGCGGCGAAGGCATCCTCGTCTGCTGAGGTGAGGAGGCGGATGTCGTGGCCGGTTTCTTCGCCGATCCGGTCGTCCGCGGCGAGGTAGTGGACGAGGTCGGGGTCGTGGAGGCGTGCTCCGGCTTCGGCGGACGCTGCGCGGAAGGACGCCGCATCCGTCGCGGTCACGCCTGCGAGGGCGGGGGAGACGACAGCGGTCTCCGTCCCGTCGGCGGCGACGAGCAGCATCGCGCGGCGATCCTCCTCGAGGGTCGGGTTCGCGGTTAGGGCGAATCCGCCGCCGCGGTACGGCTCGGTGGCGAACTGGGTGCGCCAGAATTCTTCGACGATGGATGCGGGCATCCCCCGATGCTATGGGATTGCTACGAATGCTTCGACCGCACCGGTCAGCATTTCGCGAGCACGGGCCGTGTCGTGAAGCAGGCTCTTCGGGGCCGTGCCGAGGCCCGCGATGATGTCGTCCATTGCGCGGTGGCCCTCGTGCGGGTCGTTGAGCGAGCGCAGCGAGACGAAACGCAGGTGTTCCGGTCCGGGTCGTTGAGCGAGCGAAGCGAGTCGAAACGCAGGTGTTCCGACCGCGACGACGCCGGGCCGCCTTAGGAGCAGACGTCGATCCCACGTTCGAACACGCGCTCGCGCGTCTCGGGGTGAGGTGCCCAAAGAATCGAGATATGTCTTGCACAGCCGCCGGGCGTCACCGGCGTGACCGGAACGGGGGTGCTGAAGGGCGCCCGACGCTCGCCACTGGGCAACGGTGCGGAACGACGACGCTGTCGATCAGGATCGGTCTCCACAGACGTCAGGTGCGGAGTCGGACGTGGAGTAGTCCACGGAGGCTCACATGGAGTCGGTCACTGAGTCGGTTGCGGGGCCCGCACGGAGTCCGGCCGGGGAGTCAGGCTTGGTAGACATCCCCGTCCGGCGCCGTGATACCTACAGCCGCGAGGTTCTGCGCCTCCGCCGTCGCCGGATCGAACGGCTTCGCGGCGGTGAAGACGATGCGCGCGCGCTCGGGCGTGATGACCTCCACGTCACGCGTGTTCCACGGGGTGTCCCGCGGACCGGTGACCGACGTATCCATCGCGCGGCAAGCCTTCGCCAAGCCGTCGACCTCGTTCAGCACGCACGCGAAACTGAAGGAGACCGCAGGGGCCTCATCGGGAACGCCGGGGGCCGACGTCAGCAGGACGTCCTGGAAGGCCCACCGCCGCAGGTGGACCAGCCGCCCGGGGATGCGGAAGAGCTCGAAGAACCCCATCCCGCGGGTCCAGAACTCCACCGACGCGTCCAGGTCGCCGGACGGGATCGTCACGAACGCGGGCATCCCGTAGATGCCGTGGAAGGGCTCAGGGGCGACCGCATCCGGACCGGGAACAGGGACCGGGCTGATCTCGAAGGCGTTGTAGTACTCGCTCATGCGCCCAGCATCGACCCTGACGTAACGGGAGGGTCAAGCCCGGGCTCATCGCGCGACGTCGAGCTTCCACTCGACGGGCTCGACGGCGTCGATCGCATGCCAGCCATGCGCGTCCGCGTGGAGCTCCCACGCGAAGGTCGCCACGGCGCACGTCGGCATGTGCGTGATCCGCTCCTGCGACAGGGCGTACGCCAGCTCCGTGATGCCCGGATTGTGGGCGACGAGCACGACGGATGCCGCACCGGCGCCACCGGACTCGACAGCCGCGCGAAGGAGCGCTGTGCCGGGAGCCGCGTACAGACGCCGCTCGAGGGAGACCGGGACCCCGAATTCATCGGAGAACGCCTGAGCGGTGGCGCGTGCGCGCACGGCCGTCGACGAGACGATGGCATCGGGGACGAAACCCGACACCGCGAGCCGCGCCGCCATCACGGGCGCATCGCGCCTGCCGCGCGCGTTGAGGGGCCGGTCATGGTCCGCGAGCCCGGGGTCGCCCCAGTCGGACTTCGCGTGACGGACGAGAGCGAGCCGGATCATGATGACACGTACACCCAGGCCGTGCGTCCGCTCGCGAGGACGATGGCTTCCCGCCGGTAGAGCGCCACCTCGTATTCGTCGGCGGCCTCCACCTCTTCCTCGGTCACGTGGAGGACCATCCCCGAGACACGGTCGAGGCGATTGCCGGTGGGGCGGACGATGGGATGCCGGGACGCTCCGGACAGATCCACGACGCGGCGGTCGTCGATGTCGGCGTACGTCACGGTGTAGCCGGGGAGCCAGTCGGGCTCGCCCGCCACGATGCGCCCGAACGTGTCCAGCTGGACATCGGGCTGCTGAAGAGTTCCGTAGGAGAAGAGGAGCTGGTCGACAGAGGCGTCGGTCACGCCGCCAGGCTACGCCCCGCTCACCCCGACACGCCCAGGACGGCCTGTGCGATCGTGAAGATCAGCAGCCCGGCGATCGCTCCGACGATCGTGCCGTTGAGGCGGATGTACTGCAGGTCGCGGCCGACCATGAGCTCGATCTTCTCGGTCGTCTCCGCCGGATCCCAGCGCTCGACGGTGTCGGTGATGATCGAGGCGATGTCGTGGCGGTAGCGGTCGACGAGCACGACGGCGGTGTCGGAGACCCACCCATCGACACGGTGCTGGAGCGCCGCATCCGTCGCCAGCCGGCCGCCGACCTCCGCGATCGCCTCCGCCGCACGGCGGCGCAGGGCGCTGTCCGGATCGGCGAGCGACGCGAGGAGCCCGGTCTTCGCGGCGTTCCACGCCTGCGCGGCGAGTTCGCGCACGCGCGGTGAGTCGAAGACCGCGAGCTTCGCGTCCTCCACGCGGCCGATCGTCGCAGGGTCGTGCTGCAGATTGTTCGCGAGGCGGGCGAGGTACCCATCGATGGCGTGGCGGGCGGGATGCTGCGGATCGGCCTGGACCGCGTGCGCGAAGGTCAGCGCCTCCTTGTAGACGGTGTCGTCGACGAACCGGTGCGCGACCGACGGCACCCAGGACGGCAGGCGACGGGAGACGAGGCCGTCGAACGATGCCTTGTTCCCCTCGAGCCACGTCGTGATCGAGTCGATCGCGAGGTCGACGGCGCCGTGGTGGGCCCCGGCATCCACCACGTGTTCGAGCCACTCGCCCGCGGGCGGTCCCCACTCCGGCACGATGAGATGCTCGCGTGCGAGCCCGGCCAGGACCTCCTGCACGTCCTCGTCGCTGAGCGCGCGCAGGATGCCGGCGGCGGCAGCGGAGGCCTCGGACCCCACCCGCTCCGCGTGCCCGGGCACTTGGAGCCATTCGCCGAGACGCCGCGCGACAGAGGTCGCCTCGAGCTTCGCGCGCACGACGTCGCCGGACAGGAAGTTGGTCTCGACGAACTCCCCGAGCGTGCGGCCGATCTCGTCCTTGCGCGTCGGGATGATCGCCGTGTGCGGGATGGGGATGCCGAGCGGATGCCGGAACAGAGCCGTGACCGCGAACCAGTCGGCGAGGGCGCCGACCATGCCGCCCTCTGCGGCGGCGCGGACGTAGGCGAGCGCGGGGAAGCGGTCCTGCAGCGCGAAGGCGATGACGAACACGATCGAGAGGAGGATCAGCGCGCTGAGGGCGATGCCCTTCATGACCCGCAGGCCGCGCAGCCTCTCCTGGTCGGCGGGGCTCAGGAGTGCCGTCGGGGTGCGCGCCATGTCGTCATCCTGCCACGCGGTCCTGCCGAGGGCGCTGCGGGGTACCCTTTCCCCGTGATCGAAGACATCAAGAAGCGCGCCCTGCACCGCACCGCGATCATCGAGGGCCAGGTGCGCGGGCTCGCCCGGATGATCGAGAACGAGGACTACTGCATGGACATGATCGGGCAGTCCCGTGCGATCCAGAAGGCGCTCGACTCGCTCAACAAGCTCCTGCTCGAGAACCACCTGCGCACGCATGTATCCCATATGTTCGAGATGGGCGGCGACCAGAGGGAGAAGGCCGTCGCCGAGCTGCTGAAGGCGTTCGACTTCGAAAGCCGCTCGTAAATCATCAAATCTGGATGAAGACGCCGGGCAGGCCGTCACACGAGAATTCTCTCGTGAAGAGACCATCGTCGCGCCGCCTGGGAGTCTCTGCGGCATCTGCTGTCGTCATCGCCCTGGCCGTCGTCGGCTCGCTCGCCGGAGTGGCCGCATGGTCCGCGCCTGCCGCCGCGGGCGCGTCGGCATCCAGCGAGGCGTCCGGAGAGAAGAGCATCTTCGACCCGCACGACGGCCACTACTGCGACGGATGCCAGCCGCCGCTGGACTACCAGGGCGGCCCGACGATGGATACGCAGACCATCGAGGTGATCCCGATCTTCTGGCAGCCGGATGGTGCGGAGCCCTTCCCCGCCGGCTACGTCGACGGGATCAACCAGTACGTCACGGATGTCGCCGCAGCCAGCGGACATAACGACAACGTCTACTCCGTGGCAAACGAGTACTACGACGAGTCCAGCGGGGCGAAGACGGCGCTCACCTACAACATCACGGCGGGGACGCCGCTGACGGACACCACGGCGTTCCCGGACACCGGGTGCACGTCGGATTCCGCCGCGACGCCGATCTGCATCACCGACGATCAGCTGCGCACCGAGCTCGCCCAGTTCATCAAGGATCAGGGTCTTCCGACCGGCATGGGCGAGTTCTATCCGGTGTTCTTCCCGCCCGGGGTGCAGACGCAGGATCGCGACGGCACGACGTCCAATTCGAGCTATTGCGGCTACCACCGGATGTTCGGGGATGCGTCACAGGAGATCGTCTACGGCAACGAGCCGTTCGAGGAGGCGAACTGCGACGGCGGCCAGAGCCCGAACGGGAGCCTCGCGCTGGACGGCGGGATCAGCACCCTCAGCCACGAGCTCGTCGAGGCGATGACGGATCCGAACGGTGACACCCCGGCGTGGCTGGACGCCACGGCGCACGAGATCGGCGACATCTGCGCTGAGGACTACGGAACGGCTCTCGGCTCGACCGACCCGGCGAACCCGTTCACGACCGAGTACAACCAGGTCATCAACGGCCACAAGTACTACACCCAGACCGAGTTCAGCAACGCCGCGTTCAAGAAGTACGGCCCGGGATTCGGGTGCGCCCAGAGCGCGCAGCAGGCGTCGGCCGACCCGTCGAAGTCCCCGGAGGACATCGCGCAGGTCTTCTCGGACGTGACCCCGAACATGACGAGTCACGGGAACGAGCCGGTCGACGTCAGCGTCACCGTGATCAACCGCGCCGGCGACGCCGTCGAGGGGGATCGGGTGTCGTTCTCCACTTACGCGGTGTCCGGCGACGGCAGCTGCGGCCAGTTCGGCGACGCATCCGCGATGACCGATGCGCAGGGGAACGCCACCACGACCTACACCGGCAGCTCGGGCACGGTCACCTGCGCCCTCGTCGCTCTCGAAGCCAAGGGCGGGCACTCCTCGATCAGCCGTGTCTATCAGGGGAAGGCGGCCGAGACCGCCCCCCAGGCGACCGACACGTTCCCGGCGACGCTCGAACCGGGCGGGTTCGAGAAGTCGTTCACGACGACGTTCACGAACCCCACCAAGGAGACCATCCACAGCGCGCAGGTGGAGTTGGACGTGTTCCCCGCCGACAAGGCGACGGTCGCGGTCGACAGCGCGGACCTGCGGCTCACGGCCTCGACGACCGGCCCCGGCGGCCCGTTCGTGCCGGTGGACCTCACCGGATCGACGAAGGACGGCGGTGCGGTGTTCGGCATCGTCGACCCGGGTGACGGGCTGACCCTCGAGCCGCACAGCGAGCTGACGGTCTACTTCCGGATGGGCGTCGCCGACGGCGTTCCGACGCACGAGGCTCCGCAGGTCGCCCTCGAGGCGTACCTCGACCAGGTCAACGCCGCCTCGGGTGCGGGCACGACCATCGCGGACACCTATGCCTCTGATGTGCGGCTCGTAGGCGCCACGCCGTGGTACCTCGATCCGCGACTGATCGTGGGCGTCGTGGTCGGGCTCATCGCGATCGGAGCCGGCGCCTTCGTCGTGTACCGCCGGCACGAGTCGCGCCCCTGAATCCCGCGGAAACACGGCAATATTCCGCGAGCGGCATGTTGCCGTGCGCTTCCGATCGTGCGTTCGCGGCGGTGTGCCGGGGGTGAGGACGTAAGTCCCCTTGCGGGCGGATTCCCCACAGGTCTAAGTTCATGAATCGTTCCGGGTCAGGGCCGGGACGATCAGGTTCTGCGACCGAGTCTTTGGGGACGTGATGGCTGTGCAGAAGCGATGGGGAGACGGGCGTGCCTCCAGCGCGCCCGTTGCGCCCGTATCGCGCCTGCGCCGCGCCGCGACCTGGGTCGCCTCCCTCGCCATGGTCGTCGCCGTCACCCTCGGCGGGCAGCTGGATGCCGGTGTCGCGACCGCGGCGACAGCGCCGGTGACGAAGGCGGATGCGGCGTCCGCCGCCGCGACTCAGGCCGCCGCCCGCGCGAACACGACCGTGGCGCTGCAGCGCCTCCTCGAGCAGGACCTCGTCATCGCCGCGCTCCGAGCGGCAGCCGCGCAGCAGCAGACGGTGGTCCAGACGCAGACGCACCGCACCGCGGTGCGGACCGTCGTCCTTCCGTCGATCACCATCCCGACCCTTCGGTCGGTCCCCATCACCACCGTCCCGATGCAGGTGCCGTCGACTCCGAGCCCGACGCCGGCCTCCGGCACATCCGGGTCGCAGATGACGTGCGTCCACTCGGCGGACGGCAATTCTGTGACCTGCACCTCGGGCAAGTCGAACCCGACGCCGAGTGCATCGCCGACACCCACGCCCACGCCGACATCGTCGCCGACGCCGAGTGCGACGCCGACGCCCAGCGCGACGCCCACGCCGAGTGCATCGCCGACACCCACGCCGACCTCGAGCGACACGCCCACGCCGACTCCGTCGCCGTCGGCCGCGACGACCACAGCGCCGACGACGACGCAGCACCTCGACGCCGCCTCGGCACCGGCGACGCCTGTTGGGCCCGCGGGCGCGCTGAGCGCCTCCGACCTGTCCACCGCCGCCGCGCAGGCTGAGGCCGATTGGCGGGCCGTCGACCCGTCGGCGGACTTCTCGGGCGTGACGGTGACATCGGCGGCACTGGCCGGGCTGGCGCTCGGATCGCAGACCGGCCCGTCGATCGTCGTCAGCACGGATGCCGCCGGCTGGGGCTGGTCGGTCACCTTCCCGGCGGATCCCGCGTCCGCCCACATGGACCTTCGCACCGTCATCCGCCACGAGCTCGGCCACTACCTCGGCCTCGACCACGCGACGAGCGGACTGATGGCGCCGACGCTCCAGCCCGGCCAGGTGTGGCAGGCGGATGCGTCGCTCCTGCCGGCGCCTACTCCCGCGGCTCCCGCTCCCGCGGCTCCCGCTCCGGCGGCGCCGACGACGGCAGCGGCGACGACGACGGATGCGACCAGTCCAGCTCCGACTCCTGCTCCGACCGCGACGGACGCGTCCGCGACGACTCCGGTACCGGCGACATCGCCCGACCCGACTGCGACGGCCACGCCGGATCCGACTGCGACGACCACGCCGGACCCGACTGCGACGACTCCGGCGCCCAGCACTCCGACCGCGACCACGGCTCCGTCGACCTCGCCGACGACTCCGACTTCCACGACCCCGACTTCCACGACTCCGACGGCGACCCCCACAGCGCCCACAGCCACCGGCCCCGTGTGGGTCGCGAGCGGCAGCACCCTCACGCTCAGCGCGGGGTCGGGCACGCTCGACGGCCGCGTGAGCTTCGACGCGGCGACCGGATCCGTCGTGTACGCGGACGCGACCGGCGCGACAGAGTCCGCCCCGATCGCCGGGATCACCCGAGTCAGCATCGTCGGCGGTGCGGGGGACGACGTCGTCACGATCGACCCCGCGGGCACCCCCGCGGGTGTGAGCTATGCGTTCGACGGGGGAGCGGGCACCAACACGATCGGCGGCCCCGCGGCCGACACGCAGTGGGCGATCACAGGTCCGGGCACCGGCGGTTTCGGTCCGGTCTCCTTCACGAACGTCGCGAACCTCAGCGGGGCCGCGAACAACCGCGACACGTTCACGCTGCAGCCGGGCGGATCGATCTCCGGTCTCGTCGACGGGGGAGCGGGCGGCTACGACTCGCTCGTCATCGCGGGGCACCGGCAGTCCGTCGTGTCCTCGGGAACGGACGCGCACTCCGGGACGCTCCTCGTGGACGGCGTCGCACTCCGATATGCGGGGCTCGAGCCGGTCACCCTCGCCGCCGGCGCGGCATCGGTCGTCATCCACCAGACCGGTGACGCGACGGTGACGAACAACGGCGACGGCACGGTGACCGTGTCGGGCGGCACCGAGAGCACGACCTTCACGCAGACCGGGACCGCGAGCCTCACGATCACCTCCGACGTTTCGGTCACGTTCCAGGGCGGACTCACGATCCCCGGGGCGACGCTCGTCGTCCAGGCTCCGAAGATCGTCGTGGGCACGGTCGTGATCGACACGACCAGCTCGACCGGCGACGGCACCATCACCTTCACGGCCTCCTCGACCGACAACGGGACGACGGCGAACGCGAAGATCACCGCATCGGCGGCGGCATCCGTCGTCATCACGGGCGCGACCATCCGCGGCGGCGCGATCACTCTGTCCGCGACCTCGGGCTCGTCGCCCACCTCGGCGAACGCGATCAACATCGTCTCGGTGAGCTCGAGCGCGACCGTCACGCTCAAGGACACCACTGTGGTCTCGAGCGACAGCGTGAACGTCTCGGCGACCTCGACGGTCACCGCGTCGGCCGCGTCCAACCCGGCGAACGGCACCGATCCTTCGGTGGATGCCGCGTACTCGCAGCTCGACGTGAAGAACATCGCGCAGACGAACCTGTCCGGCACCACCACCTTCCAGGTGAAGAAGGCCGTCACGGTCGCGGCCGCGACCAGCACGAACCTCACGACGACCGCCGACGCGCTCCTCGCCGCGGCCGGCGCAGGCATCGCCCTCGTCACGCTGAACGAGTCGACGACGTCGTTCATCGACGCGACGACGTCGGGGAACAAGGCATCCGCCCTCTCCGTCACCGCCGACACGGCCAACGCGCTCACGACGAACGCGGCGGCGAGCCCGGGCGGTGCGACGCAGAACACGGGCGCCGACGGGACGGTCATCACGCCGCAGCAGTTCCTCACCGGAGCGATCACGGCGCTGAGCCCGCTCGTCGCGGCCGGCGCCCTCGCGGTCGCGCAGGTGAACGCGACGACCCAGGCGTACATCGCCCCGGCATCCGGGACCTTCCAGGCGGATCTCGGCACCGGGCAGGTGCTCGTACACGCGGCCGGCGGCGTCACGTCTCCCGTCACGGCCGACGGCCACGCGGTGCTCCGCAGCGGGGTGAACCCGGGTCTCGCGGTCGGCATCGGCGTCGCGGTGGGCGTCGACACGGCGACCGTCGTCGACGACGCGCACATCGGCGGAGGCGTGTCACTGACCGCGGGGGGCGTCACCATTGAGGCGCCGGATTCGACCGACACGTTCGACACGAGCGCGACCGCCGGCGCCGGGACCGCCGTCAACCTCGTCGGCGCGGGAGCGGGCGGAGCGTTCCAGGGTGCATTCGCCGTCAACGTCGTCAACGTCACGCACACCGCTACACTCGCGCCGAACGCGGTTCTCAAGCTGGCCGCGCCCGCCGACGTCACGCTGACGAGCGTCCACACGACCGAGTCGACGACGAACGCGATCCCCGCGGGCGACTTCTTCACCCCGACCGACGGGAAGTCGGTCGGCGGGTGTTCCACAGCGACGTCGTGCACCACGATCTTCCTGCCGTTCCCGATCATCCACTCGAACGGACTCCTCGCGGGCGTCCCCGCGATGACGGGCGATCAGGTCACCTACTCGAACGGCGGCGGCACGAGCATCGGCGGCCTCACGATGGGCGGGACGTACTACCTGTACTGCCCGACCGTCGACCCTGCCCTCCCGTTCGTGTGCCTGCCCGACCCCACCACGGGGCTGACCGCGTACCAGCTCGTGTCCGGCAGCCTCTACCTCCCGCAGAACCCGATCACGTCGCTCTCGGACTATGCGAAGTACGTTCTGCCCCTCGATCCGACGGTGGCGTCCGGCGACTTCCACTTCCTGTCCCTCGTGCAGAAGCCCCTCGACAACGTCGGCTTCGGCGCGGGCGTCGCCGTCAACATCGTGAACGACACCGGCACGGCCGCACTCGGAGACGGCTCGGCGCTCACGGGTGCCAAGTCTCTGACGCTCACCGCGCAGACGACGAACTCGTCGACTCTGCTGGCGAAGGCGGGATCCACCGGCGGCACCGTGGCGTTCACACCGGTCGTCTCGGTCGCGATCTCGAACGTCGCCACGAACGCCACGATCGGGGCGGGCTCGCTGCTGGTGCTCGACGGCGGACTGACCGCGACGGCCACGCAGGATGCATCGGTCGCGACCGGCGCGAGCGGCGACACGACGTCGGACGGCGGCATCGGCGTCTCGGTGGCCGTCAACGACGTCGACCACGAGGTGCACGCGACGACGGCCCGCAGCATCCAGGCGGTCGACGAAGTGGGCTTCAGCGCGATCGGCACGTCCGCCACCAGCGCGACGACCTGGGCGGGCACGGCGGGCGCGCCGTCGGACAACTCGAGCCCGGCCGCATCCGTCAACGGCCAGGCGGACCGCTATCTCGGCATGGCCGATGCGCTGGCGGGCGCCGCCCCGAAGAAGACGCCGACCGCCGGCAGCGCGACCGACTCTCAGACGCCGATCAGCGCGGCGGCCGCCATCTCGTTCAACCTTGTCACCTCGGTGAGCGACGTGACCGTTCCCGGCACCGTGACGATCACGGCCGGCGGTCCGCTCGCCCTCGCATCCAGCGGAAACACCGACGGATCGGCGCTCGCCGACGGCGAGACCGGCACGGGGGGTGCCGCGGTCGCCGTGGGTGCGGGCGTCGCCATGAACTTCGTGACGATCCGCAACCTCGCCGACCTCGCGCCCGGCGCGGACGTCACCGCCGAAGGCGTCGAGCTGTCGGCGACGATGACGCCGCACAACGCCGACGGCACCGCGGACAGCAGCAACAGCGAGAGCGCCACCGCGATCTCCGCGACGGGCGGCGGCACGACGCTCGGCCTCAACGGGTCTGTCGCGCTCGACGTCGTCTCGAGCACGACGAGCGCGCAGGCGAAGTCGCAGGCGGCCGTCCCCGCGAGCGGGACGACTCCCGCGGTCCCGGCGGTCTACGCGCACGTGAACGCCGGTGGGGGAGACGTCAAGCTCGAGGCATCCACGGAGCTGGACTCCGTCTCCAGCGCGACCCCGTTCTTCGACCAGTTCGACCCGTCCACGGCGATCATCGCGAACCCGTCCATCACGTACCCGGCGGGCACGACTCCTCCGCTCGACACCATTCAGCTTGCCTACGTGCTCACCGACGGCAACCTCCAGACCGGTCAGCCCGTCATCTATCGCACGGGCGGCGGCGACCCCATCGGCATCGCACACGACCCGGGCTGCAAGATCGCCGGGCTCGGCTGCCCGACGACGCTCGTCAACAACCAGATCTA
Source organism: Microbacterium candidum (assembly GCF_030315975.1). Classification (GTDB taxonomy): domain Bacteria; phylum Actinomycetota; class Actinomycetes; order Actinomycetales; family Microbacteriaceae; genus Microbacterium; species Microbacterium candidum. Next base: position 32,077 of record NZ_JASXSZ010000005.1, read on the forward strand.
CTACGTCGTCATGATCAAGCCCGGATACTTCGGGCTGGCGAGCTCCTATCCGGGCGCGATCCTGCCGAACCCGGAGGTGATGACCCTCGACCCGTCTGTGGCGACGGGCTCGGCGCACTACTTCATCGCGGTGCCGATGAACGGCACGCCGGACCAGGCGGAAGCCCCGAAGATCGGCGTCGGCGCCTCCTTCGGTCTCAACATCGACAACGTCACGACGACCGCGGCGATCGACGACGGCGTCGCGCTCATCGGCGGCCACGACCTCTCCATCAAGGCCGACGACGGCAACGGCGCCGACACGAAGGCCGTCTCGGGAACCTCCGGCGGCAAAGTGGGGCTCTCGCCCTCGGTCGCTCTCACGATCGTGAACGTGACGACGCACGCGTTCATCGGGACGGGCGCCGCCATCGCCGTGACGGGCGCGATCGAGATCGAGGCGAAGGAGAAGGCGAAGGTCGGCAGCGAGGCGTCGGGCGATGTGGATGCCGAGTCCTTCGGCCTGGCGCTCGCGATCAGCATCGAGGTGGCCGGCGACGACGTCGAGGCGTGGATCGCGCGCGATGCCACCGCCGACGGATCCGTGTCGGTCGCGGCGATCGGTCAGTCGACGAGCGAGAGCAAGACGGATGCGGCGGCCCCCGGCGCTCCGACCGAGTCGAACGGCGGCGTCACGAGCCTCGCGGACACCTTCCTCGGGCAGGGCAACATCGTCTCGCGGGGCATGACAGGGCAGGGCGCGTCCGCGGACAAGACTCCGACCGCCGGCGACAGCGACACCGGGGGGACCTCCCTCTCCATCGCGGGCGCCGTCACCGTGAGCGTGGTGAACACGACATCGCACGCCTTCCTCGCCGACGGGATCACCGTGACGAGCGCGACGGATGCCGTGTCGCTCGTGAGCTCGGCGAACACCGATGTGAAGAGCGAGGGCAACGGGCAGACGGCAGCGGACGCCACGAACGGCGTCGGTGCGGGAGTCGCGGTCAACGACGTCACGATCGTGAACATCGCGACGACCGGCGCCTCGACCATCCACGCGCAGGGTGTCTCGGTGACGGCGACGATGACCGAGGTCGAACCGGAGAAGGCGGGCGACCCCGTCGACAAGACGCACACCATCGAGGCGACCGCCAAGGCGGGATCCAGCAACACGGAGAACATCGGTGCGGCGGGTGCCCTCGCCCTCAACATCGTCTCCGCACACACGGAGGCCCTCGCGCCGAGCGGCGCCACGATCGACGCCGGCAGCGGTGACGTCACGCTCATCGCCGGATACTCCGAGGACGACGGGTCAGAGGCATCCGCCCGTGCCGGGTTCAAGACGTGCCAGCCCTTCCTGGGCCTGCCCTGCAACATCGCTGCGCCCATCACAGGCCAGAACGACGAGGGCACGAAGATCGGGGTCGGCGCATCCGTCGCGATCCAGGTCCTCGCCGACACGATCGTCCGCGCCGAGATCGCAGACGGCGTCCCACTCACCGCGGGCGGGAACGTCGAGGTCTCCGCGGAATCCGAGCGCAAGATCACGACGATCGCCGAAGCGGGCACGCAGGGCGGAAAGGCGTTCAGCCCCGCGGTCGCGCTCGTGGTCGACTCCGGCGACACGGCGATCGCGCGGATCGGCTCGGCCCCGGCGGGTCTGGTCGTGACCGGCGACGTCACCGTGTCGGCATCCCACTCCGTCGACGCCACGAACACGAACGCCAACGCGAACGTCGTCCAGTCGGGGGAGGGATCGGTCGGCGTCGGCGCAGCAGTCGCGCTGCCGCTCGTGTTCGGCTGGACCACGACCGCGGAACTCGGTCGCAGCGTGACAGCCGGCACCGTCACCGTGCGCGCCGAGTCGGAGGCCCTCGTCGCCGCGCTCGCGAACGCGAGCGTCATCGGCGGCTTCGACCTTCCGAACCTCGACGGCAGCGGCGATCAGGGGAAGTCCGCCGACCAGACCGCTTCCGACACCGTCAAGAAGGACCCGAACGCGGGCAAGGTCGCGGGTGCCGACCCGAAGAGCGCATCGGATTCCCAGCAGAAGGGCGACGCCGCGTCGGAGTCGAAGACCGGCAAGTCCGGCGGCAAGGGCGTCGGCGCGGCAGCGGGCATCGCGTTCGTGTGGCTGCAGACCTCCAACACCGCGACGATCGACCCCGGCCTCGTGATCGTCGCCACCGGCATCCCCGCGACGGGCGGCGTCGCAGCCGTCCCGGGCTCCATCGAGGTCGAGGCGACGCAGTGGACGACGTCGGCGGCGCGCGCCATGGGCGCGGCGCTCGACCCGCAGGACGGCGGCACGCACATCGCGGCGGCGATCGGCTTCAACTACGTCGACGTCGTGAACCACGCGACGGTCGGCGCGGGATCCAGTCTCACCGGCGACGAGATCGCGGTCACGGCCGCGACGCCCAAGGACCCGAACGGCGACCCCGAGGAGAACACGGTCATCGCGTGGGGCCTTGCGGGCTCGGGCGGCAAGGAGAACCCGTCGTTCGCGGCATCCGTCGGCATCAACGTCGTGCTGTACGACACGGCCGCGTTCGTCGGCGCGGGCAGCGCGCTGTCGGCCACGGGCGAGTTGACCGTCGCGGCCTCGAACCCCCTGGGCCTGCAGAACCTCGCTGTCGCCGCCGCCGTCTCGATCAAGGGCGTCGCGCTCGGGGCCGCGATCGCGGTCAACGTCCTCTCCCCGATCACCACGACCGCGATCGTCGATTCCAGCGCGGCTGCCCGCACCTCGCTCGATGCGGGAGGTGCGACGACGATCAGCGCGACCACGAGCGTCGGCCAGCTGGGCTTCGACCTGTCGCTGCTCGCCTCGATGGCCCTGCAGAACCTCAGCGAGGTCCCTGGGGTCTCGCTCATCCCGCCGCCGGCATCGGGTTCGACGGTGACGAACCCGGTCATCAGCAGCATCGCCGTCTCGGGCGGTGCGGGCACCGGATCCGTCGCGGTCGCCGGCTCGTTCGTCGTGGATGTGTGGAACCTCACGTCCGACGCGCACGTCGGCGGCAGCGCTCTCGTCAACCAGAAGACGAAGGGCACCGAGGAGCAGACGCTCACCGTCAAGGCGACGAACGACATCGTGCAGACCGACATCTCGGGCGGAATCGGCGCCACGACCGGCAACGTCGGCGTGGGCGTCGCGGTGATCGTCAGCGTCACGAACCAGACGGTGAACGCCTCCCTCGGCAGCGGGGACGTGACGAGGTCGGGCGGAGCGACGACCGTCGAAGCCGCATCCACCGACCCGGTCCTGGCCGTCGCGGCGTCGGCGGGGGCGGCCGCGAAGGTCGGCGCGTCCGGCTCGATCATCGTCTTCGTGGTGAACGCCGGGACCGGCGCCGGGACGTACGCGTCGGTCGGCGACGGCTCGAGGATCGACGCGGGCGATCTCGCCGTGACCGCGACGAACCTCGCGGCCGACGGCTCGAAGACGTCGATCCAGCTCTACGCGGGCGGGCTCGCCTTCGGCGGCACCGCCGGCATCGGCATCTCGGCCATCGCGCTCGTGCGCACGAGCCCGGTCTCCGCCGTCATCGGGAACGACGTCGAGGTGACGACGGACGGCCCGGCCGGCGCGAACGGTGTCACGGTCGGCGCCAGCCAGGGGCAGGACATCAACGAGATCTCGATTGCCGGCGGCGGTGGTGGCGAGGTCGGCGTCGCGGGATCCGCGACCATCGAGGTCCTCACGAACACCACGCGCGCGAGCGTCGGCGACGGCGGGAGCACGGCGACGCCCGGATCGATCTGGATCACGGCGGACGACCACACGAAGCTCCTCGCCCTCGCGGGCCAGCTCGCGATCGGCGGCACTGCCGGGGTGGGCGCGGGCGTCGACGTCGAGGTCATCAACAAGACCACGAGCGCCTCGCTCGGAACGATGGATGCGGCGACCGCCACCGGCGCTGCGACCGCATCGGGCGGCGACACCGTCATCCGGGCGACCTCGAGCGAGAACATCGACTCGCTCTCCGTCGGCGCGGCCTTCAGCGGAGACCTCGCGATCGCCGTCAACGTCACCGTGCCCGTGATCAACGTCACGACGACGGCGACCCTCGGGGCGAAGTCCCATGTCTCCGCGCGCGGCAACGTCATCGTCGCCGCAGACGAGGTGCTGGACCTCACCTCGGTCGGCGGCAACATCGCCGTCTCCGGATCGGTCGCCGCGGGCGTCGGCGCGTCCGTGCCGATCGTCACGAAGACGACCACGGCATCCATCGGCGACGGAGCGATCGTCGCCGGCTTCGGGACGAACGCGGGCTTCGGCACCGTCGCGACGGGCTCCTACGCGACGAGCCGCATCGACGGAGCGTTCGACCCGCGCGGCTACAGCGACGGCCCGACCGGCGGGTGCAACGCGATCGGGTGCCAGGGCCTGCCGAGCCAGACCCCGTTCAACGCTCCCACGGGCTCGGCGATCAACCTCGGCTACGCGGCCGGCTTCGCGAACGGCCAGGAGGTCCTGTACGACGCGGGCGGCGGGGTCGCGATCAACGGACTGACGCCGGGTCAGAAGTACTACATCCTGAACGTCCCGAACTACCCGACGTGGATCCAGCTGAGCGACAGCCCACGCGGCCCTCCGATCACGGGACTCTCGCTTCCGTCCACGGGACTCATGGGCGAGCACCAGCGGTTCGTCCCCACCAACCAGCCCGGCATCGCAGCCGATCCGTCGCCGCGGTTCACCCCGCAGAACGACGTGAACACGGCCACCGGCACGATCACACTTCCCTACGAACTCGACACCAAGGCCGGCACTGAGGCCCAGACCGGCGACGAGGTGGTCTACAGCACCGGCGGCGGTGCCCCGATCGGCGGACTCGAAGACGGCAAGACGTACTACGTCATCATCGTCTCGTCCGCGACGACCGACCACGGCACGATCATCCGGCTCGCAGCGACCAACAAGGATGCGCTCGCCGGCACCTACCTCCCGCTCGGCACCGGCGGCACCGGCCACTCGCAGAGCATCGTCGCCAAGGGCACGCTCTCCACCGCCGACGGCAGCGCCACGAGCGCCCCGATCATCACGACCGGAACGACCACAGGCTTCACGGGCGTCGCCGTCACCGCGACCAACAGCGACACGATCCTCGCCCTCGGCGTCTCGGCCGGCGGCGGAGGAACCGCGGCATTCGCGGTCGCCGGATCCGTCGCGGTCGTCACCGTGAACACGACGGCTTCGATCGGCGCCGACGCGCAGGTCACTGCAGGCGACCCTACGGGCCCCGCATCCACCCAGTCCGTCCTCGTCGTCGCGGGCAACAGCTTCTACCAGCTCGGCGTCGCCGCATCCGTCGCCGTCGCCGGAGACGCCGCGGTCGGCGCAGGCGTCGGCGTGCGGGTCGTGAACATCGCGACCGCCGCCACGATCGGCGACGGCGCCGACATCCAGGCGGCCGGAGACATCGTCGTCACTGCGACCGGCAGCGACCAGATCATCTCGGTCGCCGCGGTCGCTGCCGCTGCGGCCTACGTCGGTGTGGCCGGCGGCGTCACGGTCACCGTCGTGAGCGAGTCGGTGGACGCGCACACCGGCCAGAACGTCACGCTCCACGCGAACGGCGACATCGCGGTGCTCGCATCCGCTCCCTCGACGCTCATCCTCGTGACCGCGAGTCTCGGGGGCGGCCTGGTGGGCGTCGGCGCGGGCGTCGACGTCGCGGTCATCAACAAGACCACGAGCGCGTACCTCGGCGGATCGAACGTCGTCACGGTCCTCGCCGGGAACCCGGCCGGGCTCTCCGGGATCGACGACGGGACACGGGATGTCGGCACCTTCGGCGTCTACGGCACGTTCACGGGCCTCGCCGTGCAGGCGTCCTCGAGCGAGACGGCGTTCGGCATCGTCGCCGGTGTCGGCGGCGGCCTCGTCGGCGTCGCCGGCAGCGTCGGCGTCCACGTCTTCACGGTCGTCACGAAGGCCTTCATCGCGCAGGGGACGACGGTGAACCAGGGCACGAACGGCGTCATCGCCGGCGCGTCCCCGACGCAGTCGGTGGACGTCTCGGCGACGGATTCCTTCAGCGCGCTGACCTTCGCGGGCGGCGTCGCCGTGGGCTTCGTCGGCGCCGCGGGCGCCGTCGACATCGGCGTCGCGAACGTGTCCGTCCAGGCCTACCTCGGGACCGGCAGCGACATCTGGGCGCAGTCGAACGTGCAGGTCAACGCGCTCGCGTACAAGCACGTCCAGACCTACGCGATCAGCCTCGGCGGCGGGGTCGTCGGGCTCGCCGGAGCCGTCTCGGTGTGGTCGGTCGGCACCGCGCCGACCGCGACCTACCAGCAGAGCGCCTACGGACCGGACAAGGGCGTGTGGACGAGCGGCACGACCTACGCTGCGGGCGACCACGTGACCTACCAGGGCACGGACGGCGTGACGCACACCTACACATCCACGAAGAGCGGCAACCTCGGCAACACGCCCGTCGACACCGGGTCGTCGTCCGACTGGTGGCGTCAGTCGGACAAGGATGCGACGCAGCCCCAGTCGACGCCGTGGAACAGCTCCACGACCTTCAAGAAGCAGGCCGTCGTCACGTACGAGGGCCGGACCTTCACCGCTTTCGCGGACAACACGAACGAGGCGCCGCTCACGGCCGGGGGCGCGGTCGCGACCGACTGGCGCGAGACGAGCGGCAGCCCGCAGCAGATGGGCGACACCGCCGCCTCGGGCAACGACGGTGGAGACGGCTGGGGCTCGATCCTCGGCAACACCGACAGTGCGGCCTGGGACGGCACGGTCGCCTACACCAAGGGCACGATCGTCCTGTACGACGGCGTGCACTACCAGGCGCTGAACGACATCGTCGCGGGTTCGACGACGACTCCGAACGCGACGCCCGACGTCGACACGACGGACTGGCAGAACGTCCAGTCGGAGGCGCAGTTCCAGTACGGCGGCGTCTCGCACGCCACGTCGGGCAAGATCACGAAGCCCGGCGGATCCCTCGTCACGAACCAGTTCACGCAGGCGGCGCCTCCCGCCGGGACGTCGGCCGGCATCTACGGCTCGGTCCACGCGGGCGGCAACGTCGCGGTCACGGCGGACGACGGCCTGGATGCGGTCGCCGCCGCCGGTGTCGCGGCCGTCGGCCTCGGAGGGTTCGGCGTCAGCGTCAGCGTCATGACGCTCGCACTGCACACGGATGCGGGCATCTACACGGGCGCATCGGTGAGCGCTGGCGGCACGGTCGGCGTGCGCGCGAACCTCACCGAGAGCGTCCTCGGCGTGATCATCGCCGGGACCGCGGGCGGTCTCGCCGTCTCCGGCCAGGTGCTCGTCCTCGTCGACTCGTCGAGCCAGAACGCGCACATCGACACCGGTGCCGTCATCAGCCGGGCGCGCGACGGAGTGTCGGTGAAGGCGGCCGCCGACCGGACGGTCACGACCGTCTCGGTCCAGCTCGCCGTCGGCGTCGGGGCCATCGGCGCGTCGGTCATCGTCGACGTCATCAGCGGCGACACGACGGCGACGGTCGGAGGCGTGCTGCTCGGCGACGGACGCGACCCGGCGACCGACCCCACCGCCGACCCCAACGCCGTGGGCGGTCTCGACGTCGAGGCCACGGACTCCCTCACCCCGACGCTCGTCGTGGTCGCCGTGGACGGCGGAGTCGGCATCGGAATCTCCGCGGACGTCGCCGTCATCACGTATTCCGGACTCACGAGCGCGTCCTCCGGCGCCTACGGCAAGACCGGCACGGGCGGTCTCGTGGTCTCCGCGACCGGACACCACACCGGGCTCGACGCCCTCACCGTGAACGTCGCCGCAGGGCTCGCCGGCGGAGTCGGACTCAGCGTCGCCGTCGCGACGAACGCGCGCTCCACCGAGGCATCCACGACATCCACGACGAACCTCTCGACGAGCGGGCCGGTCTCGGTCACGGCGACGGCCTGGAACGAGGCGTCCGCCGTCACGCCCGGCGTCGCGCTGGGCGGCGGAGCCGGACTCGCGCTGATGTTCCCGTTCGCCACGATCACCGGGCACACGCGCGCGCAGCTCGACGGGTCTGTCTCGGCGGCATCCGTCGCCGTATCCGCTCTCGGGCAGAACCAGGTGAGCGCCCGCGCCGACGTCGTCGGGCTCGGCATCGGCGCCGGAGGCGCCGGCGCGCTCGCGGATGCCGAGATCACGTCGGACGCCGACATCACCGCGTGCGTCGGCGCGTTCACGAACGGCGCGTGCGCCAAGGACACCGCCGTCATCCACGCCGCCGGTGCCGGAGGCGGAACGGTCGAGATCACCGCCGGGGCCCCTGCGACGCAGAGCAGCGGACAGGCCTTCCCGGCCACCGTGACGGACTGCGGCCTCGCCGGCGGCGCGACGAACGCGGCGTGCGCGATCGCGAAGGGCGGCTCGGGCGGAGTGCTCGGCGCCGGAACGGTCTTCGTCGCGAAGGCCGTGCTCGGCGGGGCGGTCGGAGCGCACTTCTTCGGCACCATCAGCGCCGCGACCGACGTCACGATCTCGGCGACCGGCACGAGTCTCGTGGACTCGCAGACGCTCGCGGTGTCGGGCGCGCTCTTCGGCGCCCTCTCCGGCTCCACCAGCATCTCCGACATCGCACCCACCGCATCTGTCGTCGCCGACGGAGCGGGTTCGATCACCGCGACCGGCGCCGTCGCCGTGCGCGCCACCGGCGTGAACATCGCAGGCGTCGAGGCCGATTCGGTGAGCGTCGCGTTCTACTTCAACGTCTCGTTCTCGGTCCCGACCGCATCGGTGGAGGCGCCCGTCACCGCCGCGTTCAGCGGATCGGTGAGCGGCGCCTCGGGTCTCACGGTCCAGGCGCAGGCGACGAACACCGCCACGACGAATGCGCTCCCGGTCGCGGTCAGCCTGTTCGCGGGTGCAGGCGGCAACGCGATCGCCGTCATCGCGAGCACCGCGAAGACCTCCGCGACCATCGGGGCCGGAAGCATCTCGGTGACGGGGCAGGTGATCGTCGACGCCTCGTCCGTGAACACCGCGACCGCCACGATCAAGGGCGGCGCGGGTGGCGCGCTGGGACTCGCCGTCATGCTGGCGAGCACCGACATCGAGGCGGGGACAACGGCGACCTTCGGCGCAGACCTCACGAGTGCGAGCAAGCTCTCCGTGACCACCGAGGGCACCGACACCGCGACGACCACGATCCTCGTGATCGGCATCGGACTCATCGCGGGTGGCGGCGGCGCGAACGGCTCGGCGACAGTGAACACCACGGATGCGGCGACCATCGTGAACAGCGGCACGGCCCCTGCCGCGCACATCACCGCTCCCGCCGCGAACATCCTCGTCACGGCGACGCACAGCCGCGTCGCGAACGCGCAGGTCAACGGCGGCGCGGGCGGCATCCTCGCGGGAGCCGGACTCGTGTCCTCTGCCACCGCGCAGGGCGGCACGAAGGCGTTCGTCGACACCGGCGTCACGATCGCACCTGCGGACGCGAACTCCGCGAAGCCCGGTTCGCTCACGGTGACGGCGACGGACACCTCCGACGCGACCTCGACCGCCATCCTCGGCGTCGGCGGCGTGATCGCCGGCGGCGGCACGAGCACGACGGCGACCGTGAAGCCCGTCGTCGCGGCCTACATCGGCAACGGCGACACCGTCAATGTGACCGGCGACGTCGCGGTGACGGCGATCTCCACCCGCGCCGAGGGCGCGGCGACGTCGAAGAGCTACGGCGGCGGCGGCGTCCAGGTCGGCATCGCTGTCGCAACCGTCACGAGCACCCCGTCCGTGACCGCGTACATCGATGCGAACGCAACCGTCACCGGCCGGAACGTGACGGTGGATGCGCAGTCCCGCAGCGACGCCGGCCAGCCGCCGCTGCCGGACACGGAGCCGATCGGCAGTCACCCGTGCGGGACTTCCGGATCGTACTGCGTCAACGTCGACACGACGAACAACACCGTATGGTTCCCGAGCCACGGCCTCAACGTCGGCGACACGGTCCTGTACACCGGGAACGGGATCACGGGCCTCACCTCGGGCCGCATCTACACGATCATCGCGCAGACGCCGGACTCGGTCACCTTCGGAGACACGTTCCTCACCGGGCAGGTGGATGCGAGCGACCTGACGGGCACGTCCGGCATCGACCCGAGCCGTGATGTCATCCGGTTCGGGCAGCCGCACAACTTCGTGAACGGCGACGCGATCAAGATCACGGGCGTCGGCATCGGCGGAGTCGCGGCGGGCGGCACCGCGTATGTGCGCGTGGTCACCCCGACCACCATCCAGCTCTACGCGACGTCGACCGCGGAAGAGCAGGCGGTGGCGCACTTCGCGTCGTTCACGATCACCGACACGACGAACGCCGTGAACGGCAGCACGATCAACGCGAGCAACCCGTTCTCGGTCGACCAGCGGGTGTCGTACCAGGCGCCGTCGCCGAAGACGTTCGACTACGGCTACGTGAACGTGCAGACCTCGTGCGCCGACAAGAACCACTGCTTCCTGGCCGACGCGAGCCAGAACGACATCCTGATCGGCACCACCACCAACCAGTACGACGTCCAGTACAACAATGCGCTGCCCACTCTCGCGCCCAACGGCCTGTTCACCGGAGAGCGCGTGACGTACCGCACGAGCAAGGGCGCGACGCCGATCACCGGGCTCGTGCCCGACACCGACTACTACGTCGTCCTCATCCCCGGCACGAACGGGATCCACCTGGCGGCGACCCCGTACGACGCCGTCCCCCACGACTACGCATGCGGTTCGAACACGTGCCACGACAACGCGACCTGGCTGACGATCAGCGCGCCGACGGGCGGCGTGCCCGGCATCCAGCAGCTCGTGCCGGCGCCGATCGGCGGGCTCGTCGATGGAGACACCTACCTCGTCGCGCCGGGGAGCACGTCGTCGGCGTTCTCGCTGCGGAAGGTCACCTATGACGCGTCCGGGAACCCGGTCGATGCGGGTGCGACGACTCTCTCGACGACCGTGTCTCAGACGGGCACGCACGTCGGCACCTTCACGGCGCAGGACGTCTTCGGCCTGCAGCAGTTCTTCATCTCCGGCCTGCACCTCGTACCCACGTGCCTCACGACGGACACGAGCTGCACGGCGCAGACCGACCAGGCCCAGATCCCGCTCGTCTCCACGGTGGCCGGCGGCTCGTATGGTCTGTACGGACCGGACGGCACGTCGCTGCGCTCGATCGCTCCGCCTCCGGGCACCGGCCAGTCGTTCGCGATCGCGGCCGGCGGTGGTGGCGGCTTCGTGTCGGTCACCGTTCCGACGGCGAAGATGACGTACAACCCCACCGTGCACGCGTATGTCGACGGGCACGTCACGGCGACCGGGGATGCCGCGATCACGTCCACCGCGAATGTCGACGCGACGTCGTCCGTCGACAACGCCTCGGGCGGCGTGGTCGCCATCGGCATCACGGAGAGCGATCTCAACGTGACGGCGCGCAACACCGCCTCGATCGGCGGCGGTGCATCCGTGAGCGCGGCGGGCGACCTCCTCGTGTCGTCGACGAGCCACCAGTACACCCACAACCATGCGAACAGCGTCGGCGGCGGCCTCGTCGGCGGCTACACCGCGAAGGCGTACACGAACCTCTACGACTACACCACCACCGAGATCGGCGCGAGCAGCGCGTTGTCCGGCCGCACGATGCAGGGCCTCGCGACCTCCAGCGGCGACAACAGCATGTTCGCGCACGCGATCATGGGGGCGCTGTTCGGCGGCACCGACGTCGAGGCCTACCTCAACGTGACCTCGAACGACAGCGTCCTCCTCGACGGCACCAGCACCGACCATGGGACGATCACCGGCGTCTACGGTGTCGACCTGCGCGCATGGCATGGGGCGGAGACATCGGCGAACGACCATGTGTCGGCCTGTGGATGCATCCCCCTCGGTGGCATCACCGACAACCACAACACCCCCGAGGCGAACGGCAACGCGCCGATCATCGTGAACAACGCGGTGAACGGCCACCAGGGCGTCACGATCTTCGCGGGACCCCGGCTCGTCCCGGGAAAGAACGCGTCGCTCGACACTCCGGCGTCGCCGCTCTACGCGCCGACGGACCTGAAGCTCACCGAACTCGCGCTGTACGTGCAATCCGAGAACACCGGCCCGATCAGCGACCGATGGGATAAGAGCTCGAGCACTCTGCAATGGGACTCCGACGTCGTCATCAACTCCGGGCCGGCTCCCATCCTCGTCGTCAACCCCGACGGCACGATCGCCGAGGCCGTCAACATCACGGTCAACGGCGTGCACAACCCCGGGAAGACCGACGTCGGCACGACCGGCACCCTCGAGGTGGACGACCTCGTCAACGCGAACAGCGGCGCGATCTTCATGACCTCGAACGACGGCAGCGTCGCGGGCGGGTCGTGCGTCGGCGGCACCGGGACGGCGTCGTGCACGACGTGCGACGTCATGCTCGACGGGATGCCCTGCACGGGGGTGCCGCACTACTGGGGGACGTTCGTCTGGCGCGACAACTGGACCGGGGTCACCATCCTGAACCACTCGACGCGGATGCTGGTGGTCGACGACATCAACGTCATCAACACGACGAGCACGCCGTTCGTGAAGTACGTGGCCTCCGGCAGCAATGCCACCCCGACGTTCAAGATCGCCGAGATGGTGACGCCGAGCCTCATCACGATCACCAATGACAGCCCGGGCTCGACGGCGACCACCCCGATCACGCCCCCGCCGGGCCTCCTCATCAACGGGACGATCCAGAACCCGATCGGCGAGACCGACATCACGAACGTGTACGGATCGATCACCTCGTCCGGCGACCGCGGCGTGGACAGCTCGTACGACGCGACGATCCCGAACTGCAGCTCGGTGCCCGCCAACGCCCCCGGGACCACGAACCGGTGCGCGCACCACGACCTCATCCAGACGAACATCCTGAAGCTGGTCGCGGGCCAGGGAGCGGGCGTCGGCATCGGCACCGGGGGCGCCTACCTCAACGTGGACCTCATCACGTGGCTCCACCACCCGCAGTCGATCACCGCCTCGGCGGGCGGCAGCATCCAGCTCGACCTCCTGCAGCGCCTGCGCGACTCGTCCCTCACGGCGGCGCCGGTCATCCCGTACCTCTTCTCGATCGGCGCGATCACGGCCGGCGACAGCATCGCGCTGCGGCTGCAGACCACTGTGTACGAGACCGGCACCGGAACGGGGCTCGGCGTGACCGTGCAGTCCACGGGTTCGAGCCCGAGCGGGCCGTACTTCGTCTTCTACTACGGCGACGCCTCTCCCGCGGTCGGCGAGGCCCTCGAGCAGGGCGCGTTCGGGAGCAGCCCGCAGGACATCGCGAGCGCGTACTCCTTCACGATCCTGGACGCCGGGGGCCTCACACCCACGGGTTCCATCACGGTGGATGCCGCGGGCCAGGGCTACACGCAGGACACCGCGAACACCGGCCTGACGAACGCGCAGACCGCATACCCGCAGAACCAGCGCATCGACGTGCAGGGCCTCGTCGACGTCGAGCAGGCCGGCAACCTCAACACCCACACGAACGGCTTCGTGACGTGGACCGAGCGCACCGGCGACCTGCGCGCGGGGGAGATCAAGAGCTTCTACGACACGGTGACGCTCACCGCGCCCGCATCCATCGTCGACGCGCACACCGCGACGCAGAGCGGCACCGAGGTCATCGCCGTGAACGTGACGCTCACGGCGCTGACCGGCACGATCGGGTCGGCGACGGACTTCGTCGAGATCGACACGTCGTACTACAGTGCGACGGACTCGGGCGGCGTCGAGCCGCAGCCGTTCGGCGTGCTGAACGCCTTCGCGCCGGGGGAGATCCGCCTCACCGAGACGCTCGGCGACCTCCACGTCGGCGCCGTCTCGACGTGCTTCGCGGCGGCGGCCGCGACGTGCGCGGACATCACGCTGACGACGGATGCCGGCTCCATCACCGACGGCCAGACGGTGCCGTTCAAGACGGTCGCGCCGACCTGCATCGCAGCCACCGACGGCACGACGATCACCGCCACCGCCCCGCACGGCTTCACGAACGGCCAGCAGGTCGTCTACACCGGCGCCGGTGTCGCGGGGCTCGTGAGCGGCCGTGTCTACTACGTGATCTTCACGGGGCCGACGACGTTCCAGCTCGCGACGAGCCTCGCCGGGACCGGCGGATCGGGTTACTGGTGCGACGCATCCGCGTGCCACACGAACCCGAACCCCATCTCGTTCGTCGGCGTCCCGTACTCCTTCACCCCGGCGGCGGACGTCATCGGCAACACGATCGACCTGGTCGCGAACGGCGGCGGCATCGGCGCGGCGGACGGCTCGCGGGACCTCACCCTCGACTCCGCCAAGGGCTCGGGCTGCACGAGCCGGTCGACGTTCGCCTACCAGTCCGTGAACCACCAGAACGCGTCGGACGCCGACCGCGCGGTCACCGCGACGTGCGACGTCGCCGCGCAGGCGGACGCGAGCATCTTCGTCACCGAGACGGCAGGTCCCCTGAACGTCCTCCTCGCGCACGCGGGCCAGAACGTGCGGCTGACGACGCTCGAGGCGTCCCACGACGGCACGACCGGCGGCGACGACAACAGCATCCTGCTGCTGCACTCCGGCAAGACGCTGCAGGGGGAGAACGACTCGCAGGCCGTGCCCCAGGGTCTCATCGAAGCGGATGCGGGCAACATCATGCTGCGCTCGGCCGACGACGTCGTCACCGACCCGTCGAGCATGATCCTCGCGCACAGCGTCGGAGCATCGGCCACCGGCACGACGGACCCGAATCAGTGGGCGCTCACGACGGGCAACATCGACATCTACGGCGACTGCACCGGCAACGCGTCCGGCGTCTGCGCGATCCCCGGCTTCGCGAACCCGAACGACGGAACCGTCATCGTCCTGCGCAGCGGCCAGACCGCCACGGGCATGCTGCCCGGCCAGATCGGCGCAGCAGACGGCGGGCTCACCCGCATCTACGGCAACACCGCATCCGACCTCATCGTCTTCGACCGCACGATCCTCGGCACCGGCACGCGCGCGTACGGCAGCAGCGTGCCCGCCGTGAAGAACGCGTTCGCGGCGGTCGGCGACGGCACGGGAGCAGCCTGCACCACCGGATGCGACGACCACTTCGTCGTCAACCGGCTGCAGTCGATGGTCGGCATCGGCAGCGACGTCGCGCTCGGTCACACGCTGACCCTCGACGGGCAGTCCGGCTCGAACACGTACGACGTCTACACGAGCGGCAGCCTCTTCCAGGCGACGAACTACGAGCTCAACATCCTCGGCTCGCACGCGCCGGACGACGGCGCCGACACGCTCAACATCTACGGCTACGACACCTACACCGGGAACGCTCCCGACAGCACCGGCGTGAACTACGGGACCAACGACATCTTCCTGCTGCGCGGCACGCCGTCCGGCATCCAGGGCGAGACCGGCGCCCGGCCGGCGCTCTACCAGGGCACCGGCGCACACCCCACCGGATCGGGCGACCCCTACTCTGCGGGCTCGGCGTTCGTCGCGCTGCTGCACGCGACTCTCAACCAGACGCAGGCCGTCGACTCGACCGGCCAGCTCGTCAACGGCGGGACGACCGGCCAGTTCGGCGTCGAGCGCATCGACTACGACAGCGCGGCGAACGGCGGGCTCCACGTCTACTCCCTCGGCGGCAACGACTACTTCGCCGTCGACGACAACGCGGCGCCGACCTACTTCGACGGCGGCACGGGCAACAACACGTTCCAGATCGGGCAGATCTACGGCCTGCGCCGCACCGCGTCGGCGAACCCGACGCCGGGCACCTTCGCCGGCTCCGGCAACCTCGCCGCGGAGAACGTCTTCGACGTCGCCACGGTCGCGACCACGCGCGGCTGGCTGTCCCGCGGCAACAGCTCGCCGATCGTCGCGCAGGGCGGCACGGGCAACAACACGTTCATCGTCTACAGCAACCAGGCGGTCGTGCACCTGGAGGGCAACGGCGGCAACAACCTCTTCATCGTCCGCGGCTTCGCGCTGGCGCAGACGGATGCGGCGGGCAACATCGTGCTCCCCGGCGGCTGCCTGACGATCGCGGCCCCGGCCTGCATCCCGCTCCCGAAGACGACGAACGGATACTCGACCGCGGCGGACTCGAAGGTCGTCACGGGCGCGGGCAACAACCAGGTCGAATACAACATGAACGCCCCGCTGTCGGTCGACGGCGGGACGGGCTTCAACAAGCTCGCGATCCTCGGAACGGAATTCGCCGACCACATCGTGGTCACCGACCACGGCGTGTTCGGGGCGGGGATGTCGGTGAGCTACCGCAACATCCAGGTCATCGAGATCGACGCGCTCGAAGGCGACGACGTCATCGACGTCCTCTCCACGCCCGCGGGGGTCGCCGTGCGGGTGATCGGCGGACTCGGCAGCAACACGATCAACGTCGCGGGCGACGTCGTCGGAAACGTGTACTCGCAGGACATCGACGGCACGAGCTCCGTCATCAACCACGCGACGCTGACGCAGGACCAGCTGTACCAGGATCTCGTCATTCCCGGCGTCAGCATGTCGGTCGCGCAGCCGAACCAGGGCGCCGTCCTCATCTCCGAGGGCGCCGGCGGCACGGTCGTGCGCGAGACCGGGAACAACACCCCCAGTCCGCCCATCGGCACGCTGGACTCGTACTCCGTGCGGCTCGCGTACCAGCCGACATCCACCGTGTACATCGCGATCACGGCGGAACCGGACACGCGCCTGAACCGCACAGGGAACCCGTACGGCGACTCGATCCTGCTCGCGACGGGCGCCGACCCGAACGCCGGGACGACGACAGCGCTCTCCGACTTCTACCGCCACATCCTCGTCGACGGACTGCCCGTGGATGTCGCACAGCGCACGATCGTCCTGGTGTTCACGCCGACGAACTGGATGACGCCGCAGCTCGTGTGGGTCGGTGCCATCAACGACACGCTGCCCGACGGGACGCGCGTGTACGAGATCAGCCACTCGGTGCTCTCCGCAGACCCGGCTTACGCAAACTCGGTCGTCCGCAACGTCGAGGTCACGAAGATCGACCCGGGCACCCCCGGGGTGACGGTCACGAACCTCGGCAACTCGAACAACGCGGCCGGAATGCCGACGCCGAACGACAGCACGACGATCCTCGGCGGCAGCGGCAACGCGGCGACCGGCATCACGGGCTCGTACGCGATCTCGCTGAACAGCGCGCCCACGGCATCCGTCACCGTGACGATCACCGCGAGCGACGGCCGCGTCGTCCTCTCCAGCGCGAGCGGGCGCCTGTCCGCCGGCCCGGTCGCCAACACGTACATCCTCACGTTCGACCCGAGCAACTGGAACATCCCGGTCGTGATCGTCGCGAGCGCGGGCCTCTGGTTCGCGACATCCGACCCGCACCACACCCTCCTCACGTTCACGACCACGTCGTCGGACGCGGCGTACAACGCAGCGACCTCCGACGCGCCGGTCGACATCACGGTGCTGAGCGATGCGACGCCGGGCGCGGTGATGCAGGCGCCGGACCACATGGTCGTCGTCAAGTGCAGCGACAGCTCGTGCACCGCACCGGGACCCGGCTCGGCCTACTCGCTGCGCCTCACCATGGCGCCGACGCAGAATGTCACGATCGCCCTCATCGGCGATGGGCAGACGGTCGTGACGATCGGCGGACGCATCAGCCTCGCCGCCGTCGCCTCGCGCGGGAGCTTCACCGGGCCGGTCGTCGTCAGCGGCGCCACGATCACGCGCACCGACGGCAAGAGCTGGCTGGATGCGGGCTTCCGGATCGGGATGATGTTCCGCATCGGCTCGTCCGGCCCGCTCTTCAAGATCCAGGGCATCGACGGAAACGTGCTGACCGTCAGCGACGGCGTGTTCGACCCGGTCTCCGGCGTCGAGAGCATCGGCGCGCTGACCGGCTTCACGGGCAACGCCACCCTCACCGCGTGGGCGCCCGTCATCACCTTCACTCCGGCCGACTGGTACGTCCCGATCGCGATCCCGGTCGTCGGCGACCCGCGCTTCCACGCCGTCAACGCGCACATCCTCGAGTTCCCGAAGGTGCCGCACCTGCTCTCGAGCATCCGCGGCCCGCTCGCCGTCGAGGGCGGCCCGACCGGCATCACGTACGGCGCGCTGCGCTACGCGATCATGATGCCCGGCGAATCGAACGCGGCACCGTTCGGCATCGGCACGCAACCGCCGGAGGCGCAGCAGGTCAACGTCCTCAACATCTTCGACGACGGGTCGAAGCAGGACCAGACGGGCACCCAGAGCGCGACGAACATCTCCGGGTTCGGCATGGGTCCGGGCGTGGACTTCAGCGGTCACAAGGGCTACGTCCCCGGTGACCCGGCGCACCCGACGTTCGGCGAGCCCTCGGTCTTCCCGAGCGGCATCACCTACGGCTCCATCACGGTGGACGCGAACGGCAACGTCCAGACGAACTCCGGGGTCACCACCATCCAGGTCCTCAACGTCATGATGGGCCAGGGCAACGACCACCTGCTCATCACGAGCACGCTGCAGCAGGGGCCGTACACGAACGAGAACGGCACGCCCGGCACGACGTTCGTCCACGGCGGCATCACCGTCGACCAGGGCGGCGGCGCGAGCTACCTGCGGCTCGCCGGGACGTTCGCGGTCACGGCATCCACGATCGTCCGCAATGACGGGCAGTCCTGGAGCGCGTACGAGTTCGCGATCGGCCAGCAGCTCCTCTGGAACGGCCTGCCGTTCGGCATCATCACCGGCCTGAACGGCGCCACCCTGACCTTCGCAGGCCGTACCGGCGCGGCGGGCGGCCCCGCGCTCGGATCCTCCGTCACGGGCGTCCTCGCGGTGTTCGACCCGGCGATCACGTCGCACGCATCGTTCACCTTCACGAACCACACCATCACGCGCAGCGACCTCCGCTCGTGGCGGGAGCTCGGCTTCGCGGTCGGTCAGGCGCTCATCGTCGACGGGATGCCGGTCGGCACGATCACGGGCATCGGCGGACCCACCGACGACATCCTGACCGTCAGCGGCGTGCCGTCGCCGGTCGCATGCGCGACCGTGCCCGGCACCTGCACCGCGACGGTGTCCGAGTACTCGACGACCGCGGGTCTGAACCCCCTGCGCCTCGGCGGCAACGTCATCACGATCACGGGCGGTGGCGGTCCGGACTCGCCGCTCGTCGTCTACGGATCGACGTCGCAGGACGGCGTCTGGTACAGCGGCGACCCCAGCATCCCGTCCGCGCGCGACTTCGGCACGAAGCCGTTCCCGAACCAGATCGGCAACGGCTCGGCGGACTTCATCTTCCCGGTGGCGTCCACGTTCGCCCACGCCGGCAACAACATCATCGACGCGAGCGCCGACTTCGCGAACGTCCCGAACGGTCAGCTGCCGTCCATCGGCGTCGTCATCTACGCCGGCCCCGGCCAGAACACGATCTACGGCAGCCAGGCGCCCGACATCATCGCGGGCGGCTCCGGGAACAACACCATCTGGGGCGAACGCGGCGCGAACCTGCTCCTCGGCACCGACGGCATCAACGTCGACGTCATCACGCGCACCATCATGTTCCCGACGGCGAACGCGAGCCCGTACCCGAACGCCGACCCGCTCGTGCTGTGCTCGCTGTCGCAGGCGGTCGCGACCGGATGCGCACCCGCGGGCAACAACACGATCTATGGGAACACGCCGGGCGCGGGGGAAACGACGACCGACAGCTACGGCGACTACGACAACGTCATCTTCGGCGCGATGGGCGTCGTCACCCGCGACACCGGCACCGCGACGGTCGGCGCGCAGGGCGGACCGCGGACGGTCCCGAACGTCACGGTCACCGCCGGAGCGATCGGCGCGAACGGCAACGGCCAGGCGACCCTGACGTGCGCGACCGCGTGCTTCACGCAGGCGGACGTCGGACTCGGCGTGACGGATGCCGCGGGCTACCTGTCGGCGGGCACCGTCATCGTCGCCGTCAGCAGCGACGGCACGACCGCGACGCTGTCGCGCAACCCGATGGGCGCGGGCGCCGACACGGTCCAGGTCGGCCCGCTGTACGGCTACATCCGCCCCACCGGTATGACGGTGTTCGGCAACGACCGCGTCGAGTCCATCCAGACCGCCGGCGAGATCCTGGCGATCGCGACGACCGCTCCGCAGAACCACGGCGACGCGACCCTCTACGGCAGCGGCGGCGACAACGTCCTCATCGGCGGCGACGGACAGGACAACATCCAGGGCGGGCCGGGTCGCAACCTCATCATCGGCGGGAGCGGGCGCCTCAGCCGGGTGACGAGCACGGTCTCCGGGTTCGCCGTCGCCGGCACGACGATCATCCGCACAGCCGGTTCCTTCCTCGCGGACGGCTTCGCAGTGGGAATGACGGTGGAGATCGACGGCGCGCCTTCGTGGCACGTCACT
The DNA here is from genome assembly GCF_030315975.1 of Microbacterium candidum. Lineage (GTDB taxonomy): Bacteria > Actinomycetota > Actinomycetes > Actinomycetales > Microbacteriaceae > Microbacterium > Microbacterium candidum. Next base: position 52,451 of record NZ_JASXSZ010000005.1, read on the forward strand.
TCCGTGACCGCGACGACGCTGACTCTGGACGCAGCGGCGCCGGCATCCGCATCCTCTCTCTTCGGGGTCAGCTTCGACTTCACCGACCCGCGCTTCCAGGCGCTCGGCGGCACGCAGATCTACTCGACATCGATGCCGAACATCGGCGCGGCGCTGAACGACGGGCACCAGCAGTACGACCCGACCGGCTCGGCCTGGTGGGGCGTGTTCCTCTCCCACGCGGGCCGACCTGTCGGCATCCAGCTGTCGGTCCCGGCCGGGACACCCGGCGTCTCGAGCGACCTGCAGGACTCCGCGTACCAGGGCGCCGACTACATCGCCGGCGGCTCCGGCGACGCGGTGATCTTCGGCGCGTCGAACAACGACATCATCCAGGCGCACGGCTCGATCGACATCGTCGACCCGGGCGGCCTCGCGACCTCGAACGGCACGCCGTCGGTCGGCACGGTGTTCGCGGGAGCCGCGACGTGCTCGTTCCGCGGGTTCTTCCTCGGCGACCGTGTCGGCGCGTGCCGCGACGCATCCAATGCCCTCCTCATCAACGCGTCGCGCGACGACATCCCGACGCTCGACCACGCCTTCGCAGGAACCGCGACGTTCACGACGCACACGATCACGCTGCCGGCGGGCATGACGTGGGCGGACCTCGGCTTCCATTTCGGGCAGACGGTGACCGTCAACGGCATCCAGGTCGGCGTCATCACCGGCATCGCGGGCGGTGTCCTGACCGTGACGGGCGACCTCGCCACGTGCATCGGCGTCGGCGCGATCGGGAACGTGACCGTCGCGGCCTTCGGCCAGTCGTACGTCGAGGGCGGCGCCGGGAACAACACGATCTTCGCCAACCAGGGCCAGAACGACATCGTCGGCGGCAACTCCGACATGTTCAGCCTGAACCTGCCGAGCGAGCGCGCGAGCGGCTCGAACCTGATCTTCGGCGGGTCGGGACTGGATGCGGGGCGCGTGACGTGCGGCGACGGCATCCTCGGCCCGAACAACCAGTGCATCACGAACGCGAACGGCCACGCCCACGACGCCAACGTCCTCATTGCGAACAACGGCGACATCGTCCGCCTCGTCGGCACGGTCGGCGCGCAGGCGGCGCCGAACTCGACGTTGAACGGCATCCCGGTGTCGGCGATCGGGTTCCTCGAGTACAACTACGACCTGTACGGCTACACGACGGCGTCCGAGCGCATCATCCCGCGCGCGGTCACGCTGCTGGACTACACGCCGGGCGGCCCCGACCTCGCCGGGCAGGTCGGCCCCCTCGTCACCGGCACCGCGGCGACGAACGACGTCGGCGACATCGGCGGCACGCCGCTCGCGTGCGGCCTGAGCGCCGCGCAGCAGCTCCTGACGCCCTGCCAGCAGAAGGGCAGCGAGATCCACGCGGAGTCCGGGGACGCCTTCATCTACGGCGGCCCCGCGAACGACGTCATCTACGGCGGCGGCCAGAACGACACGATCATCCTCGGCTACGGCGACAACTGGGTCTCCGGCGGCCGCGGCGACTCGTGCATCATCGGCGGCGGCGGACGCTGCTTCGCGAGCCGGGTCAGCACCGGCTACGGCGAGCCGCTGTACGGCATCGCCCCGGCAGCGGCGACGACGCAGCTCATCACGACGCCGGGCGACGTGCAGCAGGCCGTGATCAACGTCGAAGGGTCGCTGCGCTGGACCGCGATCCTGACGCCGTACAACTGGGATCCGGCAGCGAACGGCGCCCCGAGCTTCGCCGCCGGCTGCGCGCCGAGCGACAAGACGTGCCCGTACTACCAGCCGCGCTACGGCCACAACATCATCTACGGCGGATGGGGCGGCGGCGTCATCCACGGCGGCCCCGGCCAGTCCGCACTCTCGGGCGCCGAAGCGCCGGAGCTCGGCTACACCGACAACTTCGACATGAGCGGCAACGCCGTCAACACGGCGCCGATCCGGACCGACTGGTACCACCCGTACAACCCGGGCAACCCGATGGGGTGGGTGCCGATCACGACCCCCGCCAACGGCAGCGCCGCGCGCACCCAGCAGATCGGCAAGTCGTCCTACTTCAACGTGAACGACCCGCGCCGCCAGGTCTGGCTCAACCCGAACGTCGTCAACCCGAACCCCGGCGCGGACAACCCGCTCGTGTGCGTGTGGGCCGCGGGCTCGACGCCGCAGGCGTCCGGCTGCCTGCCGTTCTTCCTCACCTTCGACCCGACGGATGCGGGCATGCCGCTCGACACGGTGTGGAGTCCCGGGACGGTCTACCCGCAGATGCCGACCACGGGCGACAAGGCGATCTTCGGCGACCTCGGCAACGACTGGATCGTCGCGGGCATGGGCCGCGTGCGGGTGTACGCGGGCAACGGCAACGACGTCGTCGACCTCCGCGCCTCGACGTTCGTCGACGGCGGCCTGAACGATGCGCCGGTGCCGAACCTCGTCACCAACGGCGACGGGACGTTCAGCCTCCCCGGCACCGCGAGCCCCGTGTACGGAACGCCCGCCTGGGAGGCGCTCGCCTACGGCGGCGCCGGCCAGGACATCTTCTTCGCGGGGACCGCGGGCGACCGCCTCATCGACTGGGTGGGCAACCACAACAGCTTCTACGTGCCGTTCTCGAACTTCGGGATGCCGACCATCAGCCGCACGCTGCAGCCGGCGCTGCAGGACTTCCTGTACGCCCTGTCGGCGAGCGACGGCGCCGACCCGACGCTGCAGCTGCGTTACGCGGCCTTCGACACGACGTACAGCGGCATCGTGTCGCGCAACGGCGAGCCCTACGGTGAGCTGAGCCTGACGCTGCAGCACGACGCCGGCTGGCACCAGCAGGCGGGGGCTCCCTTCAACCCGATGCCGGAGAACCTCGGCGGTGTGGGCGTCGACGTGGCGAAGACTGCGAACATCCGCCCGATCACGTCGCCGAACACGCCCGGACCGGTCACCACGAGCCCGTGCGGGTGCCAGGCACCGTACGACTCGCTCGCGATCGACAAGGCGATCGACGCCGCGAACCCGAACATGCCGACCGACCTCGAGCGCGCTCGCTCGGCACCGGGCCGCGAGCTCGGGGTGGGCGACGCGCTCGTCTTCACCTACCTCGTGACGAACCCGGGTATCGCACCCCTGCGGATCGTGTCGATCACCGACGACAACGCCGGAGGCACGCCGTTCCACCCGGTGTACGTGTCCGGCGACGTCAACGGGAACGGGCTGCTGGACCACGGCGAGATCTGGCTGTACACGTCCGCCGGCGTCGCGGGCGCGGCATCCGCCGCCGTGCTCGGGACCTCCACGAACACCGTGACGATCGTGGGCTACGACACCGTCAACCACGTGATCGTGACGGCGTCCTCGCACTCGACCTACACCGCGGTGCCGACGATCGTGCAGCTGGTGAAGTCGATCAACCCGGTCGATCCCCGCAACCCGACCCCGACGGAGGACGCCAACACGCCTCCCGGCGTCTCGGTGCTCGCGGGCTCCGCCATCACGTTCTCCTACCTCATCCGCAACCAGAGCTCTGAGGTCATCACCGCGGTCGCGATCGTCGATGACGGCAGCAAGCCGGGAACGGTGGCCGCATCGATCGCCGGCGGGCAGATCGTGCCGACGCTCGTCTCGTGCGGCGGCGTGATGCGGAACCTCGGCGACACGAACTGCAACGGCGCGTTCGACCCGGGTGAGGCGTGGGTGTACCACTGGACGACGACCGCGATCGCCGGGACGTACCGCAACACCGCCGTGGTCACGGTGACGACCGCGAGCGGGAAGACAGGCACGTCGACCGATGTCGCGAACTACGTCGGCCTCCCGCCGAGCATCGTCATCCACACGGCCGTCAACGCCGCGAACCCGGCGAACCCGACGGTGTGGGAGGACGCCAACACGTCGCCTGGCGCGTACATCGTGATCGGCCAGCCGATCGTCTACACGTATCTCGTGACGAACAACGGGCCGGTGGCGCTCACGAACGTCGCGGTCTGGGATGCGACCTACGCCTTCGCTCCCATCTGCGCGACGGCCGGCGGGTGCACGGGCGTGCTCCTGCCGGGCCAGACGTGGATCTACACGTCGAAGGGCGTCCTGTCGATCACCGCGACGGCGGGCACCCACCCGGACCAGTCCCAGGTCACCGCGAACCCGGTCGGCGGCACCGCGCAGGTCACGTCGACCGACCCGACGTACTACACGGGCTCGACGACGCCGCCCTTCGTCATCGTCAAGAAGGTCAACGGCGCGAGCGGGTCGGCGACGAACCCGGTGTACATCCCGGTCGGCGGCACGGTCGTGTTCACCTACGTGGTGACGAGCCCGTCCGGCGGCATCCCGCGCTCGGCGATCGTCCTCACCGACGACAACGGCAACCCGTACTACGCGGCCGGCTTCTTCCACCCGGTCTACCTCTCGGGCGACAACAACGGCAACGGCATCCTCGACAAGAACGAGTCGTGGGTCTACACGTCGGCCGGGACCGCGGGCGTCTCCATCGCGGTCGCCGGGCTCCAGTGCAACAACGTCCTCATCACCGCGACCGTGAGCCCGAAGGTGTACGCGGCGACCAGCAGCGCGTGCTACTTCGGCACGACCACGAACCTGCAGGTGCAGAAGTACACGAACGGCGTGCACGACACCGCATCCACCGCCCTCTACGTCCCGCTCGGCTCGGCCGTCGTGTGGACGTACCGCGTGACGACCACCGGCAACGTGCCCGTGAAGATCACCGGCATCACGGACGACAACGGCGGCGGGGTGCCCTTCTCACCGGTCTACGTGTCCGGCGACACGAACGGCAACGGCCTCCTCGATCCGGGCGAGTTCTGGCTGTACACATCGGTCGGCGTCGTCACAGCGACCGCGCGCGCCGGCTCCTACGCGAACACCGTGAAGGTGACGGCGAACGAGCCGCGCACGAATACGGGCCTCACGGCCACCGACACGAGCTACTACTTCGGCGCGACGAGCAGCATCACCATCACGAAGGCGGTGAACGCGAAGGATCCGCTGAACCCGACGCGCTTCGAGCTCGCATCGTCCGCTCCCGGGCCGAGCCTTCCGATCGGCTCGATCGTCACCTGGACGTATCTCGTGACCGACACCGGCACGACGTCGCTGGCGATCATGGGTCTGGTCGACGACGGCGGCGGGTGCGCGAAGTGTGCGTTCGGTGTCCTGCCGGTGCTCGACGCCTCGAACAACATCGTCGGCGACGGGAACCACAACGGCCTGCTCGACCCCGGGGAGACGTGGCTGTTCCGCGCGACGGGAACGGTCGCCGCAGGCCTCTACGCCAACATCGCGACGGTGTACGCGAACGTGCCGAACGAGCCCGGCCTCACGCCGACATGCCCCGACGGATCCGCGCAGCTGTGCGCGTCGACGACGGCGCATCTGTACGGCACCGACGCCCCGCAGGCGATCTCCGTGGTCAAGCAGCTCGGCGGCCAGGTCGACCGCGACCCGGCGCACCCGATCATCGTCGCCGCGGGCGCCACCGACACCTTCTGGTACTACGTGACCACGAACGTCGGGCCGCTGACGAAGATCACGATCGTCGACGACAACGGCGGGATGGGGATGCCGCTGTACCCCGTCTACGTCTCCGGGGACGCCAACGGCAACGGCGTCCTCGACCCGAACGAGACGTGGGTCTTCACCGCATCCCGCGTCGCCCCGGTCGGCTCCTACACGAACATCGTCGCGGTCTCGGGCACGCCCGTCACGGGCGGCACGCCCGTGTGGGCGGAGGACGTCAACTTCTCCTTCGGCTACCAGCCCAAGGTCGCCATCGTGAAGGCGGTGGATGCGTACGACCCGCTGCACCCCTCGACGATCGAGGACGCGAACACCTCGCCCGGCAAGGAGCTGCTGGTCGGCCAGACGGCGGTGTGGACGTACCTCGTCACCAACATCGGCAACTGCCCTGTGTCGATCCCATCCGGAGCGCTCGTCGACGACAACGGCGGCGGCACGCCCTTCTTCCCGGTCTACGTCTCCGGCGACACGAACAACAACGGCCTGCTGGACATCGGCGAGACGTGGCTCTTCCGCGCGACGACGATCGTGCAGCCGGGCGCCTACCGCAACACGGCCACCGTGCAGGTCGCGCAGCCGTACACGCACCAGACGGCGACCGCGAAGGACGTCGCGAACATCTACGGCATGGCGACCGGCCAGGGCCTCACCGTCGGCTACTGGAAGAACCACGTCACGTCGTGGCCGATGAACGCGGACGGATCGTACGTCTTCGGCCCGAACACGCTCGTGACGTCGATCTTCGGCCCGTTGCCGCCGTCGTACGCGGGCGTGACACTGCTGCAGCAGCTGAACACGCAGGGCGGCGGAGTCGACGTGCTGCTGCGCCAGGCGATCGCGGCGCTGCTCGGCACGAGCAGCCAGTTCATCGACTACCCGATGACGGCGCTCGGCATCGTCGCCGCCGTGGACGCGGCGCTCGCGAGCGGGGACCCGACGCAGATCAACAACCTGCAGATCCAGCTGAACGCGTGGAACAACCTCGAGGCGACGCTGCCGATCCCGCCGGCGAGCCCTCTGCTCGCGGCGGGCGTGGCCCCATCCCGTGCCGTCAGCGCGCTGTCGCCCGTCGGCCTCGCCTCCGTCGCCCGCGTCGCCGAGGCGGACTGGGCCGGCCACGGGGCGGATGCGGCGACCCTCGCCGCGACGCGCTTCGTCATCACGGACCTCCCCGGCGTCGAGCTCGCCGAGACCGTCGGGTCGACCGTGTACGTGGATGTGGATGCCGCCGGCTTCGGCTGGAACACCGACACCGCGTCGGCCGCCCCGAACCTGATGGACCTCCTCACGGTGCTGCTGCACGAGCTCGGCCACCGCCTCGGCCTCGAGCACGGCGTGAGCGCCGCCTACGGCGACGTCATGCTCCCGACGCTCGACCCAGGCGTCCGCCGGCTCCTTCCCGAGGCGCTCCCGAGCGCGGTGCCGGCCGTATCGGCACACGAGCTGCCCGCCGGCTTCCCAAGGACGGGCACCGTCGCGGCGCCCGCGACCCGGTCCGACCCCCAACGGATGGTCGCGGGCGCCGCCTCCATTCCATCGAGCCCGGCAGGGAAGACCTCGGTGACGTCGGGTGCCCCGCTCGTGGCGGCACCTCCGCACATCGTCTCGTCGCAGGCAGCCGCACCCCCTTCGGGCTGGCCGTTCCTGGCGCTCGTACCGCTGCTCCTCCTGGCGGCCGTGATCCTGCCCCGCCGCCGCCGGGAGTGACGGCGATGTGGCGCAGTCGAGGTCTTGGCAGCCCCTACCCGAGGCGGTTCGGCCGTGCCCACTCCTCGCCGTGCACGTGCTGCGCGAGGAACGCGAACACCGTGTCGTACCAGACGACGGCGTGCTGGGGCTTGAGCACCCAGTGGTTCTCGTCCGGGAAGTAGAGGAAGCGGTGCGGCGTCGAGCCGTCCGGCGCGGCGAAGTGCTCATTGAGCTCGGCCCACAGGCGCAGGCCCTCGCCGATCGGGACGCGATAGTCGCGATCGCCGTGCACGACGAGCATCGGCGTGCGGATGTCGGAGACGAACCGGTGCGGCGAGTTCGCGGCGATGCCCTCGTCGGTCATGATCGCGCGCCAGTACGGCGTGAAGTCGGTCGTCGGCCCGAACTGGTCGAGCGCCCACAGGCTCGCGTGGGTCACGATCGCGCGGAAGCGGTCGGTGTGCCCGGCCACCCAGTTCGCCATGTAGCCGCCGAACGATCCGCCCATCGCCGCGGTGCGGGTCTCGTCGATGTCGGGACGCGCGACGACGGCGTCCGTGATCGACATGAGGTCGGTGTAGGGCGCTGCGCCCCACGCGTTCCAGCCGCGGGCGATGAAGTCGAGTCCATAGCCGGTCGACAGAGCCGGGTCCGGGAGCAGCACGGCATACCCGCGGGCGACGGCGAGCTGCGGGTTCCACCGCCAGCTCCACTCGTTCCAGCTGTTTAGCGGACCGCCGTGGATCCACAGCAGCAGGGGAGCGGGGGCTTCGGATTCCGGCAGGAGCAGCCATCCGCGCACGCGCGCTCCGTCGGCCGCCGTCGTCTCGACCTCGACCATGGAAGCGGGCACCTCCGGGAGCGGGACGGGCGATGCCAGCACGACGACCTCGCCGTCGCGGCGCACACGCACGGCGTGGAGCGGCACCATCCAGTTCGCCCGCAGCGCGACGAGATCGCCGGTCACGCGGTCGACGTTCACGCTCGAGTACGTGAAGTCGTCATCCGTCACCTGCTCGACGGGCGAGCCGTCGAGCGGGATGCGGAAGATCGGCCCGCGGCCGTCCTGGTCGGCGGTGACGACGAGCGCGGAGTCGTCGTGCGTGAACTGGATGCTGGAGGGCCAGCGATCCCACTCGGCGGCCACGCGCCGCGCTCCCGATCCGTCGATCGCCGCGACCCACAGCTCCATCTGGGTCGGGGTGACAGGGTTCTGCTCGGCCGTCCGCGAGTACGCGATCGTCGATCCGTCGTGGGAGACGGCCGGCAGTTCGACGTCGTAGCCGGGCTCGTCGGCGACGGGTGTCAGCTCGCCGGTCGCGGTGTCGATCGAGACGAGCCGCATCCGCTCGTCGTTCCCCTGACGCACGACCTGCATCGCGACGACGCGCGACCCGTCGGGGGCGACCACCGCGGCCGGGAACCCCGTCGGGTGGCCGGGGCGGGGCGTCAGGTCGCGCGGGCGGGGGAGGGATGCCGGGTACTCCGGCTTCTTGTCCTTCTTCGCCTTCTCGTCCTTCTCGTCGGCGCGGGTCGCCCCGACCGGCTCCGTCAGGTCCCCGAGGTCGAGCGCTAGGAGGTGCTGCTCGGCGGGCCCGAGGTCATGGTCCCAGAACCGCACCGGGTAGGTCTCGTGCAGGATCGCGGCGACCTTGTGCTCCTTGCGATCGCCGAACAGCTTCGCGTGCTCCTCGAGGGCGCCGTCGGCGCCCGGCAGCAGACCCGCCGAGACGATGACCCGATCGGATGCCGCGGCCACCGCAGCGATGCCGTCCACACCGCCCGCGACAGCCGTCACGGGGCGCGCCTCGCCGCCGCCGACGGGGAGGATCCAGATCTGGCTCGCCTCGCCATCCTCATCGCCGTCCGGCCGTGCCGACGCGAACAGGACGTCGCCCGACGCGGTGAACGCGGGCGAGGACTCGCCCTTCGCCGAACGTGTGAGCCGGGATGCGCCGGCGCTCCCATCGGCTGGAACCGCCCACAGCGCCCGCTCGTAGCCCGTGCCGTCCTTCTTGAGGGTCGCGATGGTCAGGACGGCACGCGTGCCGTCGGGGGAGAGGGCGAGGCCCTCGGTCCGCGGAAGCGCGATGTAGTCGTCGAGGGAGTTGAAAGGGGTCGCCATCCTCACAACGTATCGCTCGGGCCCGACGCGGGACCAGGGTGCGTGGGATGCTGGGCGCATGAGTCTTCCTCACGCCGACATCGACCCGGACGGACTGCTGGAGTACTCGGTGGTCTTCACCGATCGCTCCCTCAATCACATGTCGCGCCGCTTCATCGGCGTGATGCAGCAGACGCTCGAGATCCTCCGCGCGACCTATGACGCCGACAGCGTCGCGCTCGTCAACGGCGGAGGCACGTACGCGATGGAGGCAGTGGCCAGGCGCCTCGCAACGGGCCGCCGCGCGCTCGTCGTGCGCAACGGACTCTTCTCCTACCGGTGGTCGCAGATCCTCGAGACCGGTTCGATCGCGTCGGCGGTGACCGTCTGCGCCGCGCGCCCGGACTCCGACGCCCACCAGGCCGCGTGGACGCCCGCGCCGATCGATGAGGTCGTCGCCGCGATCCGCGCGGAGCGGGCCGAGATCGTGTTCGCCCCACACGTCGAGACGGCGGCGGGGATGCTGCTCCCCGACGCGTATGTGAGGGCCCTCGCCGATGCGGTCCACGAGAACGGCGGGCTGCTCGTGCTCGACTGCATCGCGTCCGGCGCGATGTGGGTGGACATGCAGGCGCTCGGCGTCGACGCGCTGCTCAGCGCCCCGCAGAAGGGCTGGAGCGGCACACCCGGTGTCGGATACGTGATGCTGAGCGCGGCGGGCCGTGCGGCCGTCGAGGCCGGTTCTGCGACCAGTTTCGCGGTCGATCTCGGCACGTGGCTGAACATCTCGGACGCCTACCGCGATGGCCGCGCCGCGTACCACGCGACGATGCCCACGGACTCGATCGCGCACAACCTCGATGCCATGCGGGGGACGGCATCCCGCCTGCCCGAGCTGCGCGCAGCGCAGGTCGACCTCGGGTCTCGAGTGCGCGCACTCCTGGCCGGTCGCGGCCTCCCGTCGGTCGCGGCCGCCGGCTTCGACGCCCCCAGTGTGGTGGTCGTGCACACCGACGATCCGACGCTCCGCACCGGTGCGCGGTTCGTCGAGTTCGGCGTGCAGATCGCCGCCGGCGTGCCGCTCCACTGCGGAGAGCCGGCCACGTTCTCGACGTTCCGCGTGGGTCTGTTCGGTCTCGACAAGCTCGGCGACGTGGACGGCACCGTCGGCCGCCTCGAGGACGCGCTCGACCGGATGGGTCTCTAGCGCTCTACGCGGTGCCTATCGGACCGGCCCGAGCCACGCGCTCGCGGCGGTCGAGTGCGCCGACTCCGGGTCGGAGGGGTGGAAGAGGCCGGCCAGCACATCGCGGTACAGGCGGCTGAGCTCGTTGCGGGTGAAGTACGACGAGCCGCCCGCGACGAGCATCGCCTCGTCGACGACGTGCTTCGCCATCGTGACGGCACGGTGCTTGACACCGGACAGCAGCGAGAACCACCGCATCCCGTGGTCGACGAGATCGTCGACGTCGCGCGTGAGCGCAGCGATCTGCGGCGGCAGCGCGTCGTAGGCGATCCCCATCCCGGCGACGCGCCAGCGGATGTCGGGATCCTGGCTGAGCGGCTCTCCGGTCTTCTTCGAGCGGCGGCGGGTCGCCGCATCCACCGCCAGCTCGAGGGCGCGCCGCGCGATGCCGGTGTAGACGGACGCGAGAAGGAGCTCGAACACGCTGAAGATGCCGAACACGATCGGGTCGGCCGACGGGCCCGGGTCGATGCGGCGCACGACGTGGTCGGCGTGCGCGATCGCGCCGTTGACCTCCGTCGTGCGGCTCTGGGTGCCCCGCATCCCCATCGTGTCCCAGTCGTCGCGCGTCGTGACCGCCGCTGTGCGCGGCACGAAGGCGTAGACGAGCTTCGGTCCGTCGGGGGAGGTCGTGTCGAGGCCGTGGAGGCCCAGCTGCGTCCAGACGGGTGCGAGCGAGGTGAAGATCTTGGTGCCTGTGAAGACATACCCGCCGTCGGGCAGGGGCACGGCGTCCGTGTCGCTGCCGAAGAGGACGAGGTCGTTGCCCGCCTCGCTGATGCCGAACGCGAACACCTCTCCGGCGACGGCTCCCTCCTGCACGAAGCGCAGCGCGTCGATCCCGCGATCGCCGAGGACCTTCGCGACGCCCGTCCACACGAGGTGCATGTTGACGGAGAGGGCGGTCGCAGGAGCGGCGGAGGCGAGGCGCTGCTGCAGGACGGATGCCTCGGCGAGCCCGAGGCCCGCACCTCCGAGCTCGGCCGGCACGAGGATCGCGAGGTAGCCCGCGGCCTTGAGGTCGGCGAGGTCGTCGTCGGGGAACGTGTTCTCGCGGTCGTGCACGGCGGCGCGCTCGCGGAACCGGTCGAGCAGGTCGTCCGGCAGGATCTGGGCGGGATCGAACGTCATGACAGTGCCTCCTTGGGTGCCCCCACGAGTGCGCTCCTGACCATCTGGATCGTCGCATCCGGGAGGTCCCGGTGCGGGGAGTGCCCCGCGCCCGCGACGACCGACATCGTGATGCGCGGGTTCTGCAGCACCTCCGCGGCGGTCGCTCCGGTGAAGATGCTGAAGACCGCCGGATCGGCGCCGATCACATGGGTCGGAACGGAGAGCCGGGATGCGGCGTCCCGCACGTCCCACGTCGTGTTCTGGGCGCTCGTCTGCTCGACCATCCAGCGGCTCGCGGCGCGGGTCGCGGCGGCCTTCAGCTCGATGTCGAGCTCGTGCCAATCGGGGTGGGTCGCGCGGATCGCATCGACGCTCGGGTCGGCGAAGGACTCCTCCTGGCCCTGGCGCACGTTCTCACGGTCCTCGTCGCTCAGGTGGACGGCGGGGTCGATGAGCATCAGCCGTCTCGTCCAGCGCGGGTGCGCGGCGCTCGCGAGCACGGCCGCGGCCCCGCCGAGCGAGTGGGCGATGACGAGGTCCCACGGTTCGCCGTCCGTGCGCAGCGCGGCGACATCCGCCGCGTACGCCTCGAGTGTGCAGTCGAGGGCGCGCGGTGCGCTGCCGTGGCCACGGAGGTCCACCGCATCCGCCCGCCAGCCGTCGTCGGCGAGCGCGACGCCGTAGCGCCACATGAGGGCCGCGTCCGACCCCAGTCCATGGAGGAGCAGCGCGCGGCGCTCCGCATGCGGGTCGCCCCAGGAGAGGCGGGGGAGGGTCACGGGGATCGCCATACGTCCGACTTTAGGGCGAGACGGTGCGGATGACGTCGGTATCCGGCAGTGGCGCGGCGCCCCGCTCGCGCAGGTCGGGCATGTACCCCACGAAGAGCACCGCGACGACGAGCGCGAGGGCGCACAGGGCCGTCGCCGCCCAGTACGAGGCGGTCGGCCCGCCCGTGAGGTCGATCAGGAAGCCCGCGACCGCCGAGCCCACGGCAGCGCCGATGAGCTGGCCCGTCCCGGTCCAGCCGAACGCCTCCGCGGTGTCGCTGAACTTCACGCTCGCGGTCGTGATCGCCGAGCCGACGGCGAGAGCCGGGGCGATGCCGATGCCTGCGACGAACAGCCATCCGCTGATCCACCACACGTTCACCCACACGCTCGCGAGCGCCAGGCCGACCGCGACGACGGACAGGCGCCGGGCCATCGCCCACGGGCCCATCGGCAGGTGGCCGAAGGCGAATCCTCCGACGAGGCTGCCGATCGAGAAGACGGCGAGCACGACGCCGGATTCGACGCCCTCGTGGTTGAAGGTCGCGACGACGCTCGCCTCCACGGCGGCGAACGAGCCGATGAACAGGAATCCGATGATGGTCGCGAGGAGGATCGGCGGGCGCGTCAGCACCTTCCCGAACGCGCGCTTCGACGGCGGGATGCGCACGCGCCCGACCTCGGGCGAGAGGATGAACCACGCGCCGCCGCTGATGAGGATCGCGACGACGAGGAGCAGTCCCTGCGTCGTGCCGATCTGGGTCGCGGTGAACGTGATGAGCACCGGCGCGATGATCCAGATGAGCTCCTGCAGCGACGCGTCGAGCGAGTAGAGGGTCGTCAGCTGGCGCGATGTCACGAGCTTGGGGTAGATCGTCCGGGCGGAGGCGAGCACCGGGGGCGTCGCGAAGCCGGCGATGAAGCCGAGCACGACGTAGACCGCGAGCGGGACGATCAGGAACGCCATCGCGAGCAGCGCTGCGGCGCAGATCGCCGTCGTGACGGTGAGGACCTGCCGCATCCCGAACCGCCCCATGAGGCGCGTCGTGACCGGGCCGGACAGCGCCTGGCCGATGGATGTCGCCGCCAGGACGATGCCCGCGGCTCCGTAGGAGCCCGTGATCTGCTCGATGTGCAGAAGGATGGCGAGACTCGTCATGCCGTTCGGAAAGCGCGCGGCCAACTGTGCGGCGATGATGCGCAGGACCCCGGGTGTGCGAACGATCTCCCGGTATCCAGCCATCCGTCCAGATTATCGTGACCGATCGGCGTGCCGAGGGACGGGGCGGGAACGGCCCTGCGACACGCCGGGGGCGCACGGGAGGCCCAAATCCGATGTCGGTGACCCGGCGTACGGTCGGTACCTGTGGATGACTCCATCTCGGAGGGCTCTCACAGGCTTCTTTCCGCGGAATCCCGGGGTCGCGAACACATGGCCCGGCTGTGGATGAAACGGTGGAGAACCTGTGTTGAACATGGGGAGGACGGTGGAAAACTACACGGATGTAACTACTAGCCCTTGTGGTGCTTCCCAGTGTCGGTACCCATATGTAGTATTGGTGCTCCGGCGGGGGGAACTGCCGAGATGAACGACCGACCGAGGGGAGAACACGTCGACATGGCGATCACGGTCTACACAAAGCCCGCCTGTGTGCAGTGCACCGCGACTTACCGCGCACTGGACTCGAAGGGCATCGAATACGAGGTCCACGACCTCTCGCAGGACCCGGAGGCGCTCGAGCAGGTCAAGGCGCTCGGCTACCTCCAGGCCCCCGTCGTGATCACCGACGACGGCCACTGGTCGGGCTTCCGTCCCGACAAGATCGACGAGCTCGCAGCCCGTCTGGCCTGACAATGCTCGCCGCCGTCGCCGGGCCCCGTGCCGCCGGCGCCGTCGGCGGCACGGCACGGGAGCGCGTTCCGCTCCTCGTCTACTTCTCGAGCGTGTCGGGCAACACCGCACGTTTCATCGAGAAGCTCGGGATGCGGGCCGTGCGCATCCCCCTCCACGGCAATGAAGCTCCGCTCGTCGTCGACGAGCCCTTTGTCCTCGTGACGCCGACGTACGGCGGGGGACAGGGGCGCGGCGAGGAGGCGGGTGCCGTTCCCAAGCAGGTCATCCGTTTCCTCAACGACGAACGGAACCGCCGTCTCATCCGCGGGGTCATCTCCGCAGGCAACACCAACTTCGGCGAGCACTTCTGTCTCGCCGGCGACATCATCAGCCGCAAGTGCCGCGTGCCCCACTTGTATCGGCTCGAACTCTTCGGCACGCCGGACGATGTGGATCGCGTGAGCGACGGATTGGAACGATGGTGGAAGCAGCAGTGACCGAGCCCGAGGACAAGACGGTGCCCGACTTCAAGTCGGACACGCGGTTCGATGGGATGGACTACCACTCCCTGAACGCGATGCTCAATCTGTACGACGCGGACGGGAAGATCCAGTTCGAGGCCGACAAGCGCGCCGCACGGGAGTACTTCCTGCAGCACGTGAACCAGAACACCGTGTTCTTCCACTCGCTCAAGGAGCGCCTCGACTACCTCGTCGAGAAGGAGTACTACGAGCCGCAGGTGCTCGCCCAGTACCCGTTCGAGTTCATCGAGAGCCTCAACAAGCGCGCCTACGGGGCGAAGTTCCGCTTCGAGACGTTCCTCGGCGCGTTCAAGTACTACACGAGCTACACGCTGAAGACGTTCGACGGCAAGCGCTACCTCGAGCGCTTCGAGGACCGCGTGGTCATGACCGCGCTCGGGCTCGCCGCCGGCGACCAGAAGCTCGCCGAGGCGCTCGTCGACGAGGTCATCGCGGGGCGTTTCCAGCCGGCCACGCCGACGTTCCTCAACACCGGCAAGGCGCAGCGCGGCGAGCTCGTCTCCTGCTTCCTCCTGCGCATCGAAGACAACATGGAGTCGATCGCCCGCGGCATCAACTCCGCGCTGCAGCTGAGCAAGCGCGGCGGCGGCGTGGCGCTGCTGCTGTCGAACATCCGCGAGTCGGGTGCGCCGATCAAGCAGATCGAGAACCAGTCGAGCGGCATCATCCCGGTCATGAAGCTCCTCGAAGACAGCTTCAGCTACGCGAACCAGCTGGGTGCGCGTCAGGGTGCGGGCGCGGTGTACCTGTCCGCCCACCACCCGGACATCATGCGGTTCCTCGACACGAAGCGCGAGAACGCCGACGAGAAGATCCGCATCAAGACGCTGTCGCTCGGCGTCGTCGTGCCGGACATCACGTTCGAGCTCGCCAAGAACGACGAGGACATGTACCTCTTCTCGCCGTACGACGTCGAGCGCGTCTACGGCGTGCCGTTCGGCGACATCTCGGTGTCCGAGAAGTACCGCGAGATGGTGGACGACTCGCGCATCAAGAAGACGAAGATCAACGCGCGCGAGTTCTTCCAGACCCTCGCCGAGATCCAGTTCGAGTCGGGCTACCCGTACATCATGTTCGAGGACACGGTGAACCGGGCGAACCCGATCAAGGGCCGGATCAACATGTCGAACCTGTGCTCCGAGATCCTGCAGGTGAACACGCCGACGACGTACAACGAAGACCTGTCGTACGCGCAGATCGGCAAGGACATCTCCTGCAACCTCGGCTCGCTCAACATCGCGCTGGCGATGGATGGCGGCGACCTCGGCCGCACGGTGGACACCGCCATCCGCGCCCTCACCGCGGTGAGCGACCAGAGCCACATCCAGTCGGTGCGCTCGATCGAGGACGGCAACGACCGGTCGCACGCGATCGGCCTCGGCCAGATGAACCTGCACGGGTACCTGGCGCGCGAGCACGTGCGCTACGGCTCGGAAGAGGGCCTCGACTTCACGAACATCTACTTCTACACGGTGCTCTTCCACGCGCTGTCGGCGTCCAACAAGCTCGCGATCGAGCGCGGCCAGACGTTCGACGGGTTCTGGGACTCCACGTACGCGAGCGGCGAGTTCTTCGACAAGTACCTCGAGCGCGAGTGGGCGCCGCAGACGGAGCGCGTGCGCGAGCTGTTCGCGGGCCACACGATCCCGACGCAGGCGGACTGGGCCGAGCTGAAGGCATCCATCCAGCAGCACGGCATCTACAACCAGAACCTGCAGGCCGTCCCGCCGACGGGGTCGATCTCGTACATCAACAACTCGACGAGCTCGATCCACCCGATCGCGTCGAAGATCGAGATCCGCAAGGAAGGCAAGCTCGGCCGCGTCTACTACCCGGCGCCGTTCATGACGAACGAGAACCTGGAGTACTACGAGGACGCGTACGAGATCGGCTACGAGAAGGTCATCGACACGTACGCCGCCGCGACCCAGCACGTCGACCAGGGCCTGTCGCTGACGCTGTTCTTCAAGGACACCGCGACGACGCGCGACATCAACAAGGCCCAGATCTACGCCTGGAAGAAGGGCATCAAGACGATCTACTACATCCGCCTCCGCCAGATGGCGCTGGAGGGGACCGAGGTCGAAGGCTGCGTCAGCTGCACGCTGTAAGGGAACACGAGAATGACTGAGAAGCTCAAGCTGCTGGACAAGGTCCAGGCGATCAACTGGAACCGCATCGAGGACGAGAAGGACGTCGAGGTGTGGAACCGGCTGACCGGTAACTTCTGGCTGCCCGAGAAGGTGCCGCTGTCGAACGACATCCAGTCGTGGAACACGCTGACGCCCGAGGAGCAGCAGCTGACGATGCGCGTGTTCACGGGCCTGACGCTCCTGGACACCATCCAGGGCACGGTCGGCGCCGTGTCGCTGATCCCGGATGCGGTGACCCCGCACGAGGAGGCGGTGTACACGAACATCGCGTTCATGGAGTCGGTGCACGCGAAGAGCTACTCGTCGATCTTCTCGACGCTGTGCTCGACGAAGGAGATCGACGAGGCGTTCCGCTGGTCGGTCGAGAACGAGAACCTGCAGCGCAAGGCGCAGATCGTCATGGAGTACTACCGGGGCGACGAGCCGCTCAAGCGCAAGGTGGCGTCCACCCTGCTCGAGTCGTTCCTCTTCTACTCGGGCTTCTACCTGCCGATGCACTGGTCGTCGCGGGCGAAGCTGACGAACACGGCCGACATGATCCGCCTCATCATCCGCGACGAGGCCGTGCACGGCTACTACATCGGCTACAAGTTCCAGAAGGGGCTCGAGCGCGTCGACGAGGCGAAGCGTCAGGACCTCAAGGACTACACGTTCTCGCTGCTGTACGAGCTCTACGACAACGAGGTGCAGTACACGCAGGACCTCTACGACGGTGTCGGCCTCACCGAGGACGTCAAGAAGTTCCTGCACTACAACGCCAACAAGGCGCTGATGAACCTCGGCTACGAGGCGATGTTCCCGTCCAGCGTGACCGACGTGAACCCCGCCATCCTGTCGGCCCTATCGCCGAACGCCGACGAGAACCACGACTTCTTCTCGGGGTCGGGCTCGTCGTACGTCATCGGCAAGGCCGTCGCGACGGAAGACGAGGACTGGGACTTCTGAGTCCCACCTCTCTCGATCGGGCTCTCGACCGCCCCTGTGGATAACTCCGCAGGGGCGGTCCGTTTTACATAGGGTGGACGGATGACGTCCCGCCCCGGTGTTCTCCTCGTCGCGTGCCTCCTCGCGCTCGGGCTGACGGGATGCGTCGGCGATCCGTCGCCCGCGCCGTCGACGACCGCACCTGCCTTCGCAAGCGACGCGGAGGCGTACAAGGCCGCGGAGAAGGTCTACCGGGAATACGTGGATGCTGCGAACAACATCAAGCTCGAGGAACCGACGACCTTCGATGCGCTGTTCGAGTGGACGACAGGTGACGCGAACGCAGGATCGCGCAAGACGTTCTCTCAGATGCATGCCGATGGATGGCATGTGGCCGGGGTCACTCGTGTAGAAGCCATAGCGCCGTCCGAACGCCAGGTAGATCCCAGAGACTCGCCAACCCTCGACGTCTGTCTCGACGTGTCAGACGTGAAGTTGTCCAATGCGGCGGGCGAATCTGTCTCAGATCCGAATCGACCCCCTGTGCAGTCGATGCGGGTGAAATTTGAGCTTGCGCGCGACGCGAAGTACGGGTTACTGATCTCTTCGATCGATGGCCGAACGGATGGTCTGGTTTGTTCGCATTGAATGGCACTTCAGTTCTATTGCTCACCTTGCTTGTCACCATCGGAACCCAGCCTGAGGCAATAGTTCGAGCATCGAGCTGTAATGACGTTGGCTGGGGCGCAACATGCCACGCATCTTCTGACGGATCAAGTGTCGAGCTAAGCGCCTCTCGCGACGGACAATCGGGCTCCGACCACGCATCCGGCAGCAACAAGAACCCGGGCACCGCCCGCCTCTCGCCATCGCCATCGCCGACACCGCCGTGCGTGGCCGATCAGAATACGCTCTGTCGGGAGCTGTTCAGCGTCGTGGTGATGCGGCCGCGGGCCGAGGATCTCGCATCTTTCGTCCCGAACAAGGCGAGCCTGACGATCGAGCCGGACGGCATCGGCATCGTCGGCGCACCGACGAACATCGTCGCCGACGTCGGGACTCACACGCTCACGGGGACGCTCTTCGACCGGCCGGTCACGGTGCGCTTCACCCCCGCCGCTTACTCGTTCGACTATGGCGACGGCACCACTGCGAAGACCGGCAGGGGCGGGTCCACTTGGAGCGCCCTCCATCAGGCGCAGCTGACCTCGACGCCGACGAGCCACGTCTACCGAGCCCGCGGTACGTTCACCGTCTCCACGCGGGTCGTGTACGACGCGGCGGTCGATTGGGGCGACGGCGTCTGGTACGACGTGATCGGGCAGGTGCGCAGCGCTCCGAGCGCAGCCGACATCCGTGTGTACGAAGCCCGTACCGCCCTCGTCGCCCACACCTGCCAGGAAGTCCCGACCGCCCCCGGCTGCTGAGCCCATCGCCGTGTCGCTCGCTCTGGCGACATCTTTGAGCGCCTGCAGCCAGGCCACTGAGTGTGCAGCCCCGCGGTCGCCTCTGGCAGCCGCGAGTCTGCCGTCGTCAACAGCGCGCATGGGGCACGCCCGGTCGGCACCGGATCTCAGAACGGCGGGTTGTCACCGTAGTCGCGCTTCTCGAGCCGGGCGAGTGCGGACGTGAGCCTGCGCACCTCGTCCTGATCTTCGGGCGAAACATCTCCAGCTCCCCGTGGCGCCCAGGTTCTGTGGTCAAGATCCTCACTCGACCAGTCGACGCCGCCATCACGGGGCGCGTTCCAGTCGACGTCGTCTTCACCCAAGGCGCTCCTGTCGACGGCATCATCGCCGGCGGCGCTCCAGTCGTCCTCAGACATGCTCGTGCCGCGGGTGAGGACGGGGGACTGGATCCGAACCGTGCCGTCGGGGCCGCGCACGAACCTCAGCTTCGACCTCGTCTTCAGGACGTGGTCATTGCCGCAGAAGGGATTGAGGTTCCCGAGGTTCGTCCGCCCGGCGTATGGGCCGTGGTAGTCGAGCCAATGGTCGATGTCCGAATCGGCGGCGGGATGTTCACAGCCGTCGACGGCGCACGTCGCGTAGGCGAGGGTGAGCCACTCGCGCTGCGCCGGGGTCGCGATTCGCGCTCTGCGATCCATGTCCACGACGGTGCCGGTCACAGGGTCGGTGATGACACGCCGGAAGACGCCTTCGTATAGGAGAGCGCCGATCGCCGTGGCGGGATCGATCGGCTCGCGTCCGTCGAGCAGGGGCTCATCGTTGAGGTTCCGACCGGTCGCCGACGACTGTCTGGTCGGGCCCGCACGACGCACGCTCGCCTGCGCGTCGGGGGTGAGCAGGTTCACCGGGATGGTCACGAGCACCTTCGTCTTCACCGCGGTAGGCGTGTTCTCTCCGCGTAACCAGGCGGAGAGTAGATCGGCGCGGATCTGGTCGCGCGTGCGGCCGCCGCGTTCGGTCGTGGCCACGTGCTTCGCTGAGGATGTGAGGCGTCGCTTCGCCGCCACAGCCTCATTCAACGGGAGGTAGGCCGAGAGCCACGCCATACCGTCATCGGCCGGGTCGACAACGACGCGGCGACGGGCCGCCGCATCCCGATGCCGGATCTCCGGTGGGATCTGCGAGAGCCGGCGAGCCGTTCTCCGTGCCCGCGCCGCGAAACCACCGGCACCGAGGCGGACGACCGCATCGCTGAGTTCGTCATCGAATTCGCGGGTGATGTCCGGATGTTCGCCCAGTACGGCGAGCAGGATCACCGCGGTCTCCACCTGGCGGATCGTTGCGTATCCGTCTTTCGCGCGCCGCCACAACCCGGGCAGCCGCGCGTCGGCTGTGCCGGCCACGTTTGCAAGAGTGCGGATCGCGTTCTCGGACATCTGGAATCGGAGTGCGGCGTCACGGACGACAGCCCGCTCGGCGATCTCGACGGCGTCGACATGTTCGGTGTGTGCGTACACGTGCGGGTGCGCCTTGGCGAACGCGACGATCTCCGAGATCGTCTCCGCCTGATACGCGGCGCGCGTGTTCACGGCGAACTGATCTTCCTGCGCGCTGTCGAACAGATGAGCAAGCAGGACCGCGTCAGCGTCTTCACCTGAGGACGGAGAATCGACGATCGCGCTGCTTGACATGCTTCAACACTAGAACATAATATCGAAACATGCAAGCATCGATGTCGCGAAGTTTCGTCAGTTCGAACACCCGCACCCGCGAATCCGCCGCTCTACGAGGTGCGCCGGTCGAGGTCCCACCGGCAACGCGCCGTTCGCCGACACGCACCCACCTGTTCACCGACGAGCCAGAGCCGCGCCACCCGCGGCTGCTCAGCTGGGAGAGTCCTATGCGCAGGTGATGCGCATGCTGAATCAGACCGGAGGAGTTCCCCATGCCCATCCGTCCCACCCGCTCCCGCATCGTCGCGCTCACAGCCGTCGCCGGCGGGGTCGCGCTGGTCGCGGCATCCGCCGTCTCCGCCGGAGCCGTCATGCAGCTCAGCCTCGATCAGCAGGGCGGCGCGACGCGCCACACCGTCTCCGCCGGTCCCGACGAGGTGAGCCAGTCCGAACTCGCCCACGCGCTCAACAAGGCGAGGGCGCGCAACGTGATCCTGCTGATCGGCGACGGCATGGGCGACAGCGAGATCACCGTCGCGCGCGACTACCTGTACGGAGCGGCCGGCACACTTCCCGGCATCGATGCGCTGCCGATCACGGGTCAGTACACGACCTACTCCCTCTACAAGGACGGCACACCCCTCGCGGGCAAGCCGGACTACACGCCCGACTCCGCCGCCACGGGCACGGCGTGGGCGACGGGCACGAAGACGTACGACAACGCGATCTCCGTGGACATCCACAACACCCCGCACCCCACGCTCCTCGAGCGTGCCAAGTCGGCAGGCCTCCGCACCGGCGACGTCACGACGTCGGAGATCCAGGATGCGACGCCGGCGGTGCAGGTCGCGCACGTCGCAGCCCGCAGCTGCTACGGCCCCGACACCGCGTCGTGCGGCGCGGACGCTCTGGTCAACGGTGGCAGAGGCTCCATCTCGGAGCAGTTGCTGAACACTCGCCCCGACGTCACGCTCGGCGGCGGCTCGGCGACGTTCGCGCAGACTGCGAAGGCGGGCGAGTGGGCCGGCAAGACCCTCTTCACCCAGGCCGCGGAGCGCGGCTACAACGTCGTCACCGACGGCGCGGGCCTCGCCGGTGTGAAGAAGGCCGATCAGAACAGTCCTGTCCTGGGGCTCTTCGCGCCTGGCAACCTCCCCACGCGCTTCCTGCCCTCTACAGCGACGATCGGCGGCTCGGGTGCGGCGACCGGACAGGTCTGCCAGCCGAACCCCGACTACCTCGGCAAGGACGGCGTCACGCTCAAGGGCATGACGGAGAAGTCGATCCAGCTCCTCGACGACAAGAAGGCAAAGAAGGGCTTCTTCCTGCAGGTCGAGGGCGCGTCGATCGACAAGCGCGACCACTCCGCCGACGCGTGCGGCCAGATCGGCGAGACGCAGGACTTCGATGAGGCGGTGCAGGCCGCACTCGACTTCGCGAAGCGCGACAAGGACACCCTCGTCATCGTCACGGCCGACCACGCGCACACGAGCCAGATCGTCGACGGCTCGACCCCCGGCCTCGGCACGACCCTCACCACCCTCGAGGGCTCGCCGCTGCGCATCTCGTACGGCACGGCGGCCGCGGGCGGTTCGCAGCAGCACACCGGGTCGCAGCTGCGGATCGCCGGCTACGGTCCGGGCGCGATCCGGGTCCTCGGCCTCACGGACCAGACGGACACCTTCTTCACGATCGCGAACGCGCTGTCGCTGAAGACCGACTGACCCGGTCGGGAGGACCGACCGACCAGTCGGAGACACCCGGCGGATCCAGCCGGGAACCGGGGGGCGGGTGGCGCGGGGATGCAGCCACCCGCCCCTTCAGCACCCTTTCAGCGCCCCGCAGATTCAGCGCCGCGCGGACGCGGTGACGGTGAACTTCGCGTTGCGAGCGATCTGCCGGGTCGGGCCGACGAGCCGTTCAAGAACGGGACGGTAGTGCAGCGCCGAGTTCCACACGCACCAGAGCTCTCCGCCGGTCCGGAGCACCCGCGCCGCATCCGCGAACAGGCGCGGGGCGACGTCCTCCGTCACCACCGCTCCGACATGGAACGGAGGGTTGAGCACGATGCACTCCGCGGATCCCGCGGCGCGTGACGACAGCAGGTCGTCGCGCACGACGTCGACGCGGTTCGCAACGCTGTTGGCGAGTGCGGTCTCGCGGGCGGAGGCGACGGCGGCTGCCGACTGATCCGTCGCGAAGACGCGGAGGGATGGATGCCGCAGAGCAAGGCTCGCGGCGACGACGCCGCTGCCGCATGCGAAGTCGATCACCTCATCGGGCACCGTCGCAGGCAGCGACTCCAGGAGGAACCGCGTGCCGATGTCGATCGCAGGGCCCGCGAACACTCCGCCATATGCGCAGACGACGAGACCGTCGATCGTGGCTCGACGGGCGACGGGGTCCGCTCCGTCGTGCGGCCCGCGGGAGATGAGAACCCGCGACTTCTGCCGTGCGTGGGAGACGTCGAGCGTGCCGAAGAACGACCGCAGCACGTCGTTCATGGCGTGGGTCATGTGCTTGAGCCGCCCACCGGCGACGACGACGACGTCAGACGACGCGTGCGCGGCGACGAGGCCGGCGATGTCCCGAAGGGCATCGAGCGAGCGCGGCAGGCGCAGCAGCACCACACGCGCGCCCGACACGAGCGACGCGTCGAGCGGCAGCGACGTGAAGCCTGACAGGCCCATTCGCTCCGCATTCGCCGCGAGGGCGAGTTCGCCGGACAGGGGGTCCTGGTGCGCCCGCACACCGGAGGCGCCGGCATCCACTGACGCGAGAGTCAACGCGCCGTAGGCGTCGCCGATGACGACCAGGTCGCCGGCTCCGGCGCCCGAGCGGAGGACCGAGGACTCATCGAGGATCAGGCGGTCCGCCGCATCCATCGCCGGAAGGTCCGGACCCTCGAGATCTGGCCAGCGCCGCAGGAGGTCGGGGGAGAAGGACATGTGTCCACGCTAGCCGGGCGGCCGGTCGACCCGGCGGTACCATGGATTTCATGCCTCGCCAGCCCGAATCCAACGGCCCCGTGATCGCGCTGCTGACGGTCTCCGCCATCTGGGACGCGCGGCTCGGCGCCGCCCTCAAGGACCTCGGTCTCACGACCCGCAAGTACGGTCTCCTCGCGCACATCCATGCCACTCCCGGCATCTCGTTCAGCGACCTCGCTCGCCGATCGCAGATCACGGTCCAGACGGCTCACACCGCCGTGCGGGCGCTGCAGGACGACTCACTCGTCCACGACGCGAACGCGCACGCCGGCTCGGCCTCGGACCTCCGCGTGACCGACAAGGGCGAGCGCATTCTGGCGGAGGCGGAGAAGCGGCTCGCGGCGCTCGATCAGGCGTTCGCGTCGGGCGCACCCCAGCTCACCAACGCACTCGAGGGCCTCCACGAGCAGCCGTTCGGAGCGTGAGCACCCAGCCATCCTTCAGGAGCGCTGAATCCCTTCAGATATGCTGAAGGTGTGTTCCAGAAACCCCTCACCCTCTTCCGTGCGCTCTCGGTCGCCGAGGCGATCACGTGGGCGCTGCTGATCTCCGCGCTCATCCTCCGCGCCGCGACCGGAAATGCGCTCGTCGTCACCATCGCGGGCGGCATCCACGGCTTCATCTTCCTGTCCTACGGCGCGACGGCGATCCTCGTCGCGATGAACCAGCGCTGGGGCGCTTGGCCCGCCGTCGTCGCGATCGTCAGCGCCATCATCCCCTTCGCGACGATCCCGACCGAGCTGTGGCTCCATCGTTCGCACCGCCTCGAGGGCGATTGGCGCCTCGAGCAGACCGACGATCCCCGCGATGCTGTCTGGTACGACACCTGGATGCGGTGGTTTCTCCGTCGTCCGTGGGTGCTCGGTCTGCTGATCCTCGCCGCGATCGTCGTGCTGTTCACCGTGCTGCTGATCATCGGTCCGCCCGGCGGCAAGTGAGCGGCGCGAACTGACGAAACGGCCCGCCCTCCCGATCGCCTCGATCGGGAGGGCGGGCCGTTTCGGGCGGGCTTGCTTCGTCACCAACCGGTGGTGAGCACCCGCTCGAGAGCCTCGACGAACGCATCCGCGCTCGCGCGGGAGAAGACCATCGGCGGTTTGACCTTGAGGATGTTCTGGTGGTCGCCGGTCGGCTGGATGAGGACGCCGAGCCGCCGCATCCGGTCGCAGATCGCTGCCGTCTCTTCGGTCGCGGGCGTCCCGTTCTCGCGGACGAACTCCGGCCCGAGATAGAACCCGAAGCCGTTGACGGCGGCGAGCAGGGGATGCCGCGAGCCGAGCTCCTCGAGGCGCTCCTTGAGATACGTCCCGACGACCGCGGCGTTCTCCTGCAGCCCCTCGGACTCGATGATGTCGAGCACGGCGTGCCCGACGACCGAGGACACCGGTGAGCCGCCCGCGGACGAGAAGAAGTACCCCTGGGTGCGGTACGACTCCGCGATCTCGCGCGTCGTGATGACCGCGCCGAGGGGATGCCCGTTGCCCATCGCCTTCGCGACGGCGACGATGTCGGGCACGACGCCCTGCTGCTCGAAGCCCCAGAACCAGTGGCCGAGCCGGCCGTAGCCGACCTGCACCTCGTCGGCGACCGCGACGCCGCCGTGTGCGCGCACCGCCGTGTACACGGCATCCAGGTATCCGTCGGGCAGCGCCACCCCGCCCGCGTTGCCGTACAGGGTCTCGGCGAGGAAGGCGCCGGCGGGCGTGCCCCCGGCAGCCAGCCGCTCGACCTCGGCGACCGCATCCACCGCGTATCGCGAGGGGTCGTCCGTGCGCGACGACACCGGCGCATCCACCGTGTGCACCCATTCGGGCCGCGTCTCGAGCGCGTTCGGGTTGTCGGCGACGGAGGTCGACACGGCATCGGTGAGATACGTCCAGCCGTGGTACGCCTCGCGGACGGCGAGGATGTCGCGCTGCCCCGTGTGCGCCTGCGCGAGCCGCAGCGCGAGGTCCACCGCCTCGGACCCGCTGTTGACGAGGAACACCTGGTCGAGGCCGTCCGGAAGCAGATCCGCGAGGCGCTCGGCGAAGTCGGCGATCGCCGGGTAATGGAACCGGGAGTTCGTGTTGAGGAGGCTCCACTGCCGACGGATCGCCTCGACGATCCACGGATGGGCGTGGCCGATCGAGGTCACGTTGTTGAGCGCGTCGACGTAGACACGTCCGTCGGCGTCGACGAGCAGTTCGCGCCAGCCCCGCTCCATGATGGGCGGGTCGGTGAAGTAGTGCTCCTGCACCTCGGCGACGTGCTGCTCGCGCTTCTCGAGGAGCCAGGCCGCATCGCCGCTGTGGATCATCGCCGGCGGCAGTCCGAACAGCGGCGACGGATCCGCGACGAACGGCCGCCACGCCGGCGCCAGCGCCGCGGTCGTGAACGTCGGAACCGCGATGCCGTCCGCGACCAGTGAGATCGTCGCATGGTCGGCGACGCGCGCGAACACCTCGCCCTCGCGCACGGGTCCGGCGGCCACGCCCGTGGCGCCCATGATCCGGAGCCGCAGTCCGTTCCCGACGAGGTCGCCGGATGCCTCGACCACGCCGTCCCACGGCGCCTGCAGAGGAACGTGCTCGGACACGACGAGGTCGAGCCCGAGCGGGACGTTCTCGGGAGCCTCCTGCGCGTAGGGGCGGGAGCGCGTCAGACGCGGCTCGCCGAACCTCGTCGCGATCGAGGATGCAAAGGAGTGCTCCGCCTTCGCGGCGCGCAGGATGGATGCCTCGGCATCCTCGTCCAGCCACCACCCCTCGTCGAGCGACGGGCTCGTGACCGAGAAGTCGACGAGACCAGGCGTGTATCGACGTCGGATCAGGCGCCCTGACGGTGTCGCGAGCGCCGCCCCGGGCTCTCCGGCTGCGCCACGCACGAGCTCGGTCGCGACAGGCATCGGCAGCGAGACGGCGGCCTCGAGGATGAGCTCCTCGTGGGCGAGATTCTCGGCCGCGTACTCGTTGCCCGGATCGGTGGAGAGGACGTGGTGCGCGCTCGCGACCAGCACCGCCGCGCGCAACGCGACGAGCGGCCACAGCACGTCGAGCTCGGCATCCACCAGCGGCAGGAGAGCGTGATAGGCGGCGACCGCCTCGACCGCGGTGGTGAGATCGACGCCGTCATGGTGCAGCAGCGACGACAGCGTGATCGCGAGCTCGCCCACACGCCATGTGCGGCCGAGGTCGCCGAGATCGATCACCCCGTCGGGGATCCGCCCGTCCGAACTTACCACGTTGTCGTCGGTGAGATCGCCGTGGATGACCTTCACGGGCAGCTCGGCCGCGCGCGCCGAGACAGCCGCCCACGCCTCCGCCGCGACCACCGAGAGCCGCGCCCGCAGCACCTCGTCGGCGACCGACGGCAGCAGCGTCTCGAGTGCGGACATCGCGTGCCGCAGGTCCCACTGGTTGACGCGGTCGGCTCCCGGATCGTCGAAGTCGGCGAGCGCGAGATCGACGGATGCGGCGAGCCGGCCGATCGCGCGCACGGCGGCGGGGGAGAGATATCGGTTGCCGGAGAGGGTGCGCCCGGGAAGGAAGTCGAGGAGTCGCGCGTGCGCGGTCTCGCCGCCGAGGGGGACCGGACGCACGCTCGTGCCGTCCGCGAAGACGTGCGGCAGCGGCACCCGGACGTCGGTTCGCTCGGCGATGAGCGCGGCTGCCCGCGACTGCGCCTCGAGCTCGGTCGCCGGTGTCGCCGGGTTCGCGATCTTCAGAAGCCGATCGACGTGGCCGTCGTGGATGACGAAGTTGAGGTCCTGGTTGCTGCCGAGCGACCGGACGGCGCCGGTGACCCCGAACAGTCCGCCGGCGATCCGCCCGGCTTCGTCGAGGGAGACCTCGGGGGGCGGGGATTGAACGAGCGATACGGTCTCGGGCACCCTGGAAGTCTGTAGCATGCGCACATGTCCCACAAGCGACGCGGAGACCGACTCTCCGCGGGCCTGATGCTCTGCGCCGTCGCGGTGGCCCTCGTCTGGGCGAACCTCCCCGGGCCCACCTACACCGAGTTCTGGGACATGCCGCTGACCATCGGGATCGCCGACGTGAGCTGGACCTTCACGGTCCACGCGCTCGTCAACGAAGGACTGATGACGTTCTTCTTCTTCCTCGTGGGGCTCGAGGTGAAACGCGAGTTCACGATCGGCGAGCTCACCTCTCCGCGGCGCGCGGTGCTGCCTGCGGCGGCGGCCGTCGCGGGGCTCATCGTGCCGGCACTCCTCTTCGCCGCGATCACCGCGAGCACCGGCGAGTCCCATGCGTGGGGCGTCGTCATCTCCACCGACACCGCGTTCCTCATCGGGGCGCTCGCCCTCATCGCGCCGGCGTTCCCGGCACGCCTGAGGACGTTCCTCCTGACCCTCGCCGTCGTCGACGACATCGGCGCGCTCGCTGTCATCGCCTTCTTCTACAGCACTGGCATCCAGGTCATCCCGCTCACCTTCGCCGGCGTGTGCATGGTGCTCATCGCCCTGGTGCGGTTCCTGCCGGCCGGGCGCGGCATCTCGTACACGCTCCTCGGCGTCGCACTGTGGGTGCTCGTCCTCCTCGCCGGGGTCCACCCGACGCTCGCGGGCGTCGCCGTCGCGCTCCTCATCCCCGTCTTCCCGCCACGACGGCGCGACGTCGAGCGCGCAGCCGAGCTCACCCAGCAGTTCCGCGAGTCGCCGAATGTCTACTACGCGGCGGCGGTCGCGCGGAGCGTCCGCGACTCCCTGTCGATCAACGAGCGCGTCGACGCCGCGTGGCGCCCGTACATCGCGCTCGGCGTGCTCCCGATCTTCGCGCTCGCGAACGCCGGCGTGCGGCTGGATGCCGCGACGATGCTGGATGCGGCGACCTCACCCGTCACGTGGGGCGTCATCGTGGCGCTCGTCGTCGGCAAGTTCGTGGGCATCACGGGGATGACGGCGCTCCTGCGGCGCCTCGGCGTCGGCGAACTGGCACCAGGACTCGGCATGAACCGCATCGCCGGGGGAGCAGCGCTCTCCGGCATCGGCTTCACGATCGCCCTCTTCCTCGTGCCCGTCGCGATCGCCGACCCGCACACGCAGGACCTCGCCCGCGTCGGCGTGCTCGCCGCATCCGTCCTCGCCTTCCTGCTCGGGTGGGTGCTCCTCAAGGTCGGCGACCGGGTGCGGCCCCCGATGGTCGTCGGTGCGCGCCTCAACCGCCCGGTCGACCCCGAGCGCGACCACATTCGCGGGCCCGTCGACGCACCGCTGACGATCGTCGAGTACGCCGACTTCGAGTGCCCGTTCTGCAGTCGCGCGACGGGATCGATCGATGCCGTACTCGCCCACTTCGGCGACCAGTTGAGATGGGTCTACCGCCATCTGCCGCTCGATCAGGTCCACCCGCACGCGACGGCCGCGGCCGTCGCCGCCGAGGCCGCGGCCATGCAGGGACGGTTCTTCGACTACGGGCCGGTGCTCTTCTCTTCGCAGGACCACCTGGAGACCGACGACTTCTGCCGATACGCGAACGAGCTGGGCATGGACGTCGAGAAGTTCATCGCGGATCTGCGTTCGCCGGAAGCCGCGCGACGCGTCGAAGACGACCGCTTCGACGCTCAGCTCATGGACCTGCACTCGACGCCGACGTTCTTCATCGGCGAGAAGCGGCATATCGGCCCTTACGACTCGGCGACGCTCATCCGGGCGCTCGAGGCGTCGCGCGACACCGTGCGGCGGTAGCAGCCGAGTCAGCGCGGCACGAGCTGCTGCAGCGTCCAGCGGTTGCCGTCGGGGTCACGGAACGTGACGAAGCGGCCCCATGCCTGATCGTCCACGCCGTCGGCGTCGACGCCGAGACCCTGCAGGTGCGCGAGCGCTTCGTCGGCGTCCGGCACGACGACCTGGATCGTGTTCTGCTGCCCGGGTGCGAGATCGATCCCGAGCCCGGTGCCGAAGGCGATCGAGCACGCCGATCCGGGAGGCGTCATCTGCACGAACCGCAGACCGGGGAACGGCGTCTGGTCGTGATCGGGGTTGAACCCGATCCGCGTGTAGAACTCCTTCGCGACATCCACATCGCTCACCGGAACGAAGATCAACTCGATGCGCCAGTCCATCGCTGTCTGTGTCATGTCTCCACGCTAGGGAGGGGGTCCGACACGGCTCGGGAATACCTCGCAGATGCGGTGGTTGAACTTGACAGAAGCACGCTCAAGTTTCAGGAGGAACCCGTGCCCGAAGACTTCCCCGCCGAGGGAAACAGTGCGTTCGACGACTTCCTCGCCCGCTATCTCGCGGGCGAGCAGGCCCGAGAGGCGCGCTCGATCGACCTCACCCGATTCCTGACCACGCGCACGCAGGCGATCCTGCAGCGCGCCGGCCGGTTCGCGCTCGAACGCGGCCAGACCGAGCTCGACGCGCTGCACATCCTGCGCGTGCTGGTCGAGGACGAGACCGTCGCGCAGGCGGTGCGCCGCATCGGCGTCGACCCCATGCGCATCGTCGCAGCGGCCGAATCGCGCCTGCCCGCGACGAGCGGTGCCGCGAACGTGGATGCCGCGACCATCACTCCGAGCGCGTCGCGTGCGCTGTTCCACGCGTACCAGGTTGCGCGCTCGTCCGGCTCCACCTACATCGAGCCCGAGCACGTCTTCTTCGCGCTCGTCCTCGGCCAGGACGCCCCCGCGGGCCAGGTGCTCGCGCACGCGGGCGTGACGGCGGAGGCGCTGACGCAGGGGATGCGCGAGCAGATGCCCACGGGGACGCCCGCAGCGGACCCCGAGGCCGAGGGGGCTCCGGCATCCACCACCCCGATGCTCGACACGTACGCGACCGACCTCACCGCGCTTGCGCGCGACGGAAAGCTCGACCCGGTCATCGGCCGGGTCGACGAGATCGAGCAGACGATCGAGATCCTCAGCCGCCGCACCAAGAACAACCCGGTGCTCGTCGGCGAGGCCGGCGTCGGCAAGACCGCGATCGTGGAGGGCCTCGCGCGGGCGATCGTCGCGGACGAGGTTCCGGCGCAGCTGCGTGACAAGCGCGTCCTCGTGCTCGACCTGCCGGCGATGCTCGCGGGCGCCCGCTACCGCGGCGACTTCGAGGAGCGCCTCACCAAGACCATGGACGAGATCGCGGGAGCCTCGGGCGACATCATCGCCTTCGTCGACGAGGTCCACACGGTGGTCGGCGCGGGCGCCGGAGGCGAGGGGGCGATGGATGCGGGCAACATCCTGAAGCCGCGCCTGGCCCGTGGCGACCTGCACCTCGTGGGCGCGACGACCCTCAAGGAGTACCGCACGATCGAGAAGGACCCGGCGCTGGAGCGCCGGTTCCAGCCGGTGCGCGTCGGCGAGCCGTCGATCGCCGACGCCGTGCTCATCCTGCAGGGCCTGCGCCCCGCGTACGAGGAGCACCACGGCGTGACCTACACCGACGCGGCGCTGCGCGCCGCCGTCGAGCTCAGCGACCGGTACGTCACCGAGCGCGTGCTGCCGGACAAGGCGATCGATCTCATCGACCAGGCCGGCGCCCGGCTGCGCCTCCGCCTCGGCGCGAAGATCGACGTGTCGAAGCTCATGCAGCGCCTCGCCGACCTCGAGGCGGAGAAGAACTCCGCCGTCGCCGCCGAGCACTACGAGGAGGCGTCGGCCGTGCGCGACCGCATCGCCGAGGTGCAGCGGGAGATCGAGGATGCGGCGGCCGCCGGCAACCCCTCGACAGGCTCGGGGAACGGAGCAGCGGTCGTGGACGAGCCCGAGATCGCTGCGGTGATCAGCCGGGCCACCGGCATCCCGGTGTCGCGCCTGACCGCGACCGAGCGTGCGCGCCTCGCGTCGCTCGGCGAGGAGCTGCACGGACGCGTCATCGGCCAGGACGACGCGGTGGAGGCGGTCGCGAAGTCCGTCCGGCGCAACCGCACCGGCATGGGCGACGCGCGCCGGCCGATCGGATCGTTCCTCTTCCTCGGCCCGACCGGCGTCGGCAAGACCGAGCTCGCGAAGGCGCTCGCGGCATCCGTCTTCTCCGACGAGGACGCCGTGATCCGCTTCGACATGAGCGAGTTCGGCGAGCGCCACACCGTGTCGCGCCTCGTCGGCGCCCCTCCCGGATACGTCGGCTACGACGAGGCCGGGCAGCTCACCGAGCGCGTACGCCGCAACCCGTACTCGGTCGTCCTCTTCGACGAGATCGAGAAGGCCCACCCGGATGTCTTCAACCTGCTGCTGCAGGTGCTGGACGACGGGCGCCTGACCGACGGACAGGGCCGCACGGTCGACTTCCGCAACACGATCGTCGTGATGACCTCGAACCTGGGTTCGGAGTACCTGGCCTCGCGCTCCGGCGCGATCGGGTTCACGACGAGCGGCTCCTCCTATGAGGAGGAGGACCTGCGCAACCGCGTCATGGGACGCCTGCGCGAGGCCATGCGGCCCGAGTTCCTCAACCGCATCGACGAGATCGTGCTGTTCCGCAAGCTCGAGAAGGCCCAGCTTCGCGACATCGTCGGACTGCAGCTGCAGGCCACGGCATCCCGTCTCGCGGTCCGCGAGGTCGCGTTCACGGTGTCCGACGCGGCGATCGACTGGCTCGCCGAGCACGGATACGAGCCCGAGTACGGGGCGCGTCCGCTGCGCCGGCTCATCCAGCGCGAGGTCGACGACCGCATCGCCGACCTGTTCGTGTCGGGCGAGCTGGCCGACGGCGGGACGGTGACGGTGGATGCGTCCGCCGGCAGCCTGCGGGTTGTTTCGACGACTCTCGCCGCAGCCGCGTGAGACACACGAAGGCGGGGCGTTCCTTCGGGACGCCCCGCCTTCGCGTGCGGGCATTCACCGCTTGTCGAAGCGCACGCCCGCCGGATCCTTGTCGAGTACCAGCAGGACGATGACGATGATCTCGCCGACCACCGGGATGAACGCCAGGAACCAGAACGCGCCCGACTTGTTCGTGTCGTGGAACCGTCGCCATGTGACGGCGAGACCGGGGATGAGGATCGCCAACGACCACAGCACGGCGATGATCATCACGGGCACGAAACCGGGACCGTACACGAGCTTGCCGGTCGCCTGGTCGACGGACGCGCCGGACAGTCCGAAGATGAGCGCGAACGTCCACAGGACCACTCCGATGATGACGTTGAACAGGTAGGCCCACCAGTACTCGCTCCGGCTGGCGCGTCCGCTGAAGGTGGCGTACTTGCGCCAGAAGCGGCCGACCGCCTGCCCGAAGGTGGCGTTGTACAGGGGCTGGTCGAGGGGCACTGCGGGACTGGTCATCGGGGCCTCCTTGGTGGAATGGCTTCATTCTGGCGGGTGCGCGCCGCCAAGCCGGGAATTGAGCGTCCCTCGCCGTGAGGGTCGCCGATGGGGCATGCTCGAACCATGACGCATCCACGGCTCTCCATCGGCGTCGCGGGGCTGCTCGGCCCCGATGCGATCGCCCGCATCGCCCCCACCGTCGAAGCCGCGGGATTCCACGCGCTGTGGGTGAACGACACGCCCGGCGGCGACGCGCTCATCGCTCTGGCCGCTGCCGCACGGGTGACCTCGCGGCTGACCCTCGCGACCGGTGTGCTGGCGGTCGACCGCCGGCCGGCGGAGTCGATCGCGGCGGCCGTCGGGGATATCCCGCAGGACCGGCTCGTGCTCGGCATCGGTTCCGGGCAGACGTCGGTCGGCGCGCTCGCGCGGGTGCGGGATGCGGCCGAGCTGCTGCGCGAGCAGACCGACGCGCAGGTCCTCGTGGGGGCGCTCGGCCCGAAGATGCGCGCGGTCGCAGCCACCGCCGGGCAGGGGCCGCTCCTCAGCTGGCTGACGCCATCCATCGCCGCGGCGCAGTCCGCCGAGGCGCATGCGCTGGAGCCCGCCGCGCACGTCGCGCTGTACGTGCGGACGGCTCTGGATGCGGCGGCCCGCCCAGCGCTCGACGTCGAGGTCGCGCGCTACGCGTCGTACCCGAAGTACGCGGCGAACTTCGCACGGCTCGCCATCTCAGCGGCGGACACGGTGCTGGATCCCGATACCGCGGACACCCGCATCCCGCAGTACGTGGACGCCGTCGACGAGGTCGTGCTGCGCGCGATCGTCGCTTCGGACGCCGTCGAGGACTATGCGGCGTTCGTCGATCGCGCAGCGGGAATGGTGGACTAGCCCCATGGCACGCATCGGCGCGATCTTCGTCCCGCACTGGTATCCGCCCGAGGACCTCCCCGCCGCCGCGCGCGCGGCCGAGGAGGCCGGGCTCGGCGAACTGTGGCTGTGGGAGGACTGCTTCGTCCACTCGGCGTATGCCGCGGTGACCGCAGCTCTGGCAGCGACGTCGTCCTTGCGTGTGGGCATCGGCATCTCTCCGATGCCGATGCGCAACGTCGCCACGAGCGCGATGGAGATCGCGACCGTCGAGCGGCTCTTCCCCGGACGGCTCCTGCCCGGCATCGGCCATGGTGTGCAGTCCTGGATGGGGCAGATCGGAGCCCGCGTCGCGTCGCCCCTGACGCTCATGCGCGAGTACGTCCCGGCGCTGCGATCGCTGCTCGCGGGGGAGACCGTCTCGGTCTCGGGGCGGTATGTCTCGCTGTCCGACGTGTCGCTGGGCTGGCCGCCCGCAGTTCCGCCGCTCGTCTACGCCGCAGCGGAGGGGCCGAAGACGCTGGCGCTGGCAGGCGAGGTCGCCGACGGCGTGGTGCTCGACAGCAGGCACACCGTGGACGAGATCGCTCGTGCCGTGGACGCCGTGCGCTCCGGGTGGGGCGCGCGAGCCGGCTCGCCCGACATCGTCGCGTACGTGCAGACCGCCTTCGGGGCGGATGCGGCGGCCCGGGCTCGCGTCGCGTTCGGCGACGAGCCGCCCGCCGATGTCGACGAACGGTCGCTCACCGGCTCGGTCGAGGACGTCGCGCACGGCGCGCAGGCGTTCATCGACGCGGGCGTGGACGCGGTCGTCCTGCTTCCCACGCGTGACGCGGAGCCGGCATCGTTCTTCCGCGACGCCGGCGCCGTGGCGCGGCTCATCGCGTGAAGGCCGGCGAATGGGCCGACACGGCTGAGGCGTATGCGGACTCGTTCGGCCGGCTGTGCGCGGGGGCCATCGCGCCCATGCTGGATGCGGTGGCGCGGCGCGTACCCGCCGGGAGTCTGCTGGATGCGGGGTCGGGTACTGGAGATCTCGCGGAGGCGGCGCGCGACCGCGGCTATGACGTCACCGGAGTGGATGCGGCGCCGTCGATGGTCGCGCTCGCGTCTGTTCGGCACCCGGGCCTGACGTTCTCGATCGGCGAGCTGCCGTCGCTCGCGTTCGCGGACGCATCCTTCGACGTCGTCACGGCGAACTTCGTGGTCAACCACGTCGCCGACCCGCGATCGGCGGTGCGCGAACTGGCGCGCCTGTCGAGCGGGGCGGTCGGGGTCAGCATCTGGCCGTCGGGGCCCAGTGCGATGGGCGAGCTCTGGAACGGCGTCATCTGCGATGCCGACGCCGTGCCTCTCACCGGGCAGCGCCTCGCTCCCGAGCTCGACTACGAACGCAGCCCCGTCGGGCTGGCGGGGATTCTGGCGGAAGCGGGGCTCAGCCACGTGCGTGCGGGATCCGTCTCGTGGTCGTTCGACATCTCTCCGACCGACCTCTGGGGAGCGGTCGAAGGCGGCATCGCCACGATCGGTCTCACCTATGCCGCGCAAGACGTCGATCGCCGTGATGCGATGCGAGCCGCGTACGGCCGCCGCACCGCAGACCTCGCCCCAGAGGGCATCCTGCACCTGCCGAGCACCGCGATCATCGCCGTCGGGACGGCTCGCTGAGACGCAGACGTCGATGTCGGAGGTCGCTGGCAGACTGCATCCATGCTGCTCGCGGAGGTCGTCGCCACCGTCTCGGAGGTCGCGGCCACGCGGTCGCGCCTTGCGAAGATCGACGCGCTCGCGGGGCTGCTCGCGCGGCTCGAGCCGCGCGAGATCGCGATCGCGGTCGGGTTCCTGACCGCGAGTCCGCGTCAGGGGCGGCTCGGCGTCGGCTGGCGCGGTGTCTTCGGCGTCGAGGTCGAGCACGCGGATGCCGCGAGCCTGACGATCGCTGAGGTGGATGCGGCGCTCGATGAGCTCGCCGCCGCAGGCGGGCCCGGATCCGCGGGCGTGCGCGAGACCAGGCTGCGTTCGCTCGCGGCGGCCGCGACCGAGCCCGAGTGGGATTTCCTCGCCCGCGTCATCCTGGGTGAGTTGCGCACGGGCGCGCTGGAGGGCGCGCTTCTCGAGGCGATCGCCCGGGCGGCGGGCCGGCCGGCTGCGACCGTGCGTCGCGCCGCGATGCTCTCCGGCGACCTGGGGGAGACCGCGGTCGTCGCCCTCACCGGCACGGAGGAGGAGCTCGACGAGGTCGGCCTGCGTGTCGGGCGACCGGTGCTGCCGATGCTCGCCGGCACCGCGGCATCCGTCGCCGACGCCGTCGCCCAGGCGGGCGAGAGCTCGGTCGAGTACAAGCTGGATGGGGCCCGCATCCAGGTGCATCGGCACGGGGACGACGTGCGGGTGTTCACCCGGAACCTCACGGACATCACGCATCGCGTGCCGGAGATCGTCGCGGTCGTCCGCGGCCTCCCGGCCGCCGACGTGATCCTCGACGGCGAGACGCTCGCGCTCGACGAGGACGGCGGCCCACGCGCCTTCCAGGACACGATGGCGCGCTTCGGGGCGGACGCCGAGCGCGACCTCGTCCTGCGGCCGTGGTTCTTCGACATCCTCCACGCGGACGGGCGCGACCTCGTCGACGAGCCGCTGCGCGTGCGACGGGCCGAG
Organism: Microbacterium candidum; assembly: GCF_030315975.1. GTDB lineage: Bacteria > Actinomycetota > Actinomycetes > Actinomycetales > Microbacteriaceae > Microbacterium > Microbacterium candidum. The sequence goes on from NZ_JASXSZ010000005.1 coordinate 89,156, forward strand.
CTGGAGCGCATCGCTGGGGAGCACGTCATCCCCGGCATCCTCACCGCCGACGCTTCCGAAGCCGAGGAGTTCTCCCGCGCTGCGCTCGCGGCAGGGCACGAAGGGGTCGTCGTCAAGGCGATCGACGCACCGTATGCCGCCGGTCGGCGCGGGAGCGCGTGGATCAAGGTGAAGCCGGTGCTCACCTACGACCTCGTCGTGCTCGCGGTCGAGTGGGGATCGGGGCGGCGGACCGGGATGCTGTCGAACCTGCACCTCGGCGCGCGCGACCCCGAGACGGGCGAGTTCGTCATGGTCGGCAAGACCTTCAAGGGCCTGACGGACGAGCTGCTGCGTTGGCAGACCGACTACTTCCCGCAGATGGAGACGCGCCGCACGTCCTATGCGGTCCATGTCGAGCCGACGACCGTCGTCGAGATCGCGATCGACGGCGTGCAGCGCTCGCCGCGATATCCCGGCGGCATCGCCCTGCGCTTCGCGCGCGTCAAGCGCTACCGCCCGGACAAGACGGCGGCCGAGGCCGACACCATCCAGACCCTGCAGGCGCTGCTGAGATGACGAGAGGCCCGTCGCGTGAGCGACGGGCCTCCCTTCGGTCGCAACGACCTCAGGTGCGGGAACCTCCACCCGAGCGCAGACGCGACAGGGCGTCCACGGTCGCCGCCAGGATCAGCACGCCGCCCGTGACGAGCAGGTTGATGCCGGACGGCAGGTTCAGCAGGCCCAGGCCGTTGGTGATCGCGGCGATCACCAGGGCGCCGAGAGCCGCGTGGATGAGGCGACCGCGTCCGCCGAAGAGGCTGACGCCGCCGACGACCGCTGCCGCCACACCGCTCAGCACGATGTCGCGTCCGGCGGCCGCATCCACGTTGCCGATGCGGGCGACGTCGAGCAGCTGCGAGAAGACGGCGAGCGTGGAACACACCACGAACGCCGACCACTTCACCCACCGCACCTTGACGCCGGAGCGGCGAGCCGCCTCCGTGTTGCCGCCGGTCGCGTACAGGTAGCGGCCGAACTTGGTGCGGTCCAGGACGAACGTGCCGATCCACAGGAGTGCGAGGACGATCGGGACGATCATCGGCACGCCCTGGACCGGGAAGAGCGTCTGCGAGCGGTCGAGGTTCAGGAAGTAGACCGCGATCCCGCCTATCACCGCGATCACGGCGAGCTTGATCCACACGAGCTGGATCGCGCGGTTCGGCACACCGGCGCGGGTGCGGCGCGAGCGATCCCAGAACGACGTGGCTGCGGAGATGCCGATCACGATCACCAGCAGCGCCCAACCGGCCCAGACCGGCAGGTTGCTGTTCTGGATCGCGCTGATCGCCGGCACCTGCAGCTGGTACAGGCCGCCGCTTCCGATCACGATCAGGGCGAGGCCCTGATAGCCGAGGAAGAGACCCAACGTGACGACGAACGACGGGATGCCGACGCGCGCCACGAAGAAGCCGATCAAGGCGCCGGTCGCGATGCCGAACCCGAAGCCGAGCAGCAGCGCGAGGAACCACGGCATGTGGACGACGTCGTTCAGCACGACGAAGATCGCAACGCCGACACCGCCTGTGACACCCGCCGACAGGTCGATCTCGCCGAGCAGCAGCACGAAGACGAGCGCCATGCCGAGGACGACGAGGCTCGCCGACTGGTTCACGAGGTTCGCCAGGTTGATCGCTGTGAAGAAGTACGGGCTCAGGATCGAGAACAGGATGGTGAGCACCACGAGACCGCCGATGGCGGGCAGGGCGCCCATCTCACCTCCACGGACCCGTTGCCACCACGCGTCGATCTGCTCGCGCAGGCCGCCTTCGACGCCGGAGCCGATGAGGTCGCCGGCCACCGGGTCGGGTGCGGCGACGGTGCGCTGGACGTCGCTCATGCTGCGCCCCCTTCCATGGCGATGTTGGCAGTCCCGACGTGCGGGACCGTCGTCTTGGTTCCGGTGATGTACCCGACGATGTCGTCGCGCGTCGTGTCCTTCGTGTCGATCTGGACGACCATCTGACCGAGGTACAGGACCGCGATGTCGTCGGCGACTTCGAACACGTCCGCGAGGTTGTGGGAGATGAGGACCACGGCCACGCCCTGCTCGGACAGGCGCTTGACGAGGTTCAGCACCTGCTCGGTCTGCGCGACGCCGAGTGCGGCGGTCGGCTCGTCGAGGATGACGACCCGTGCCTTCTTCAGCACCGCGCGGGCGATCGCGACGGTCTGGCGCTGACCTCCGGACAGCGAGGAGACCTTCTGCCGGATGGACTTCACCGTCCGCACCGACAGCGACCGCAGCGTGTCGGACGCCTCCTTCTCCATGCGGCCTTCGTCGAAGGTGCCCGCGCGCAGCTCCTCACGTCCGAGGAACATGTTCTGGACGATGTCGAGATTGTCGGCCAGCGCGAGATCCTGGTACACGACCTCGATGCCGAGGCCGGCGGCCTCGCGGGGGGTGTGGAGGTCGTGGTGCACACCGTCGATGCGCACCTCGCCCTCGTCGTAGGGCTGGACGCCGGCCAGTCCCTTGATGAGGGTGGACTTGCCGGCGCCGTTGTCGCCGACGAGAGCGGTGACACGGCCGGGGTGGACGCTGAGGTCGACGCCCTTGAGGACGCTGACCGGGCCGAACGACTTCTTCACGCCCACGAGTTCGATGATGGGTTCTGGCATGCTCGCTTCCCTGCTTCGGGTGCGCGGGCGAGGGCGCCGCACCGGATGGCGCGACGCCCTCACTCCTGGCGCGTGTTACTTGACGCCGTACTTCGTGCAGGCGGCCTGCAGCTCGGCGGTGTTGCAGATGTCCGAGGCGGAGGCGTCGCCGGCCGTGACGACCGTCTCAACCTTGTCCGGACCGACCAGCGTCGGAACGACCGCGACGTAAGGCGTGCCGTCGGCCAGCTTCTGATCGGCGGTGGGCTTCTGCGCCTTCAGAAGCGCGACCGCGACGACCACAGCCGCGTTGGCCTCTTCCTTGACCGGCTTGTAGACCGTGGCGGTCTGCCAGCCGAGGAGGACGTTCTGCAGACCCGCGACGCTCGCGTCCTGGCCCGAGACCGGCACCTGGCCGGCCTTGTAGCTGTTCTTCAGGACCGAGATGACACCCGCGGCGTTGGTGTCGTTGGCGACCCACACCGCATCCACCTTGCCACCGAGCGCCGTCAGCGCCTGCTGGAAGTTGGTGGCCGACTTCGACTGGTCCCAGACCCCCGGCGGCTCCGCCGCAGGAGACTGGATGCCGCCGGCCTGCATCGCCGAGACAGCTCCGTCGTGGAACATCTTCGCGTTGCCGTCGGTCGGGTCGCCGCCCATGTAGACGACCTTGGCCGTCGCCGGGTCCTTGCCGAGCGCCTTCAGCCCGTCGACGATCGACTGGCCCTCGAGCGCGCCGACCTTCGCGTTGTCGAACGAGACGTAGTAGTCCGCGCCCTTGAACGGACGGTCGTACGCGACGACCGGGATGTGCTGCGCCTTCGCCTTCGAGGCGACGCCCACTGCGGCACCGTTGTAGTCGACGAGGATCATCACGCCGCAGCCCTTGGTGAGCTCCTGGTCGCCGAGGGTGGCGTACTTGCTCGTGTCGCCCTGGGCGTTCTGGATGTCGGCGGTGAAGCCGGCAGCCGAGAGGCCGTCGTTCAGGTACTTGCGGTCGAAGCTCTCCCAGCGCGGCGACGACGCCGAGTCGGGAAGGATCACACATGCGCGCTTGCCGGCGGCCGCACCGGATGCCGTCGACGTGGGGGTCCCCCCGCCGGAACACCCGGACAGCATGACCGCGGCGGCACCGACAAGTGCAGCCACGGCGAGGAAGGAACGCTTCTTCATCTTTCGCCTTTCATCATTGAACCGCTGGCCCCCAGAGTCGGGGTTCGCTTCATTGCTCGAAGCGATCATCTGCCCGGCGGAATGCTGGCGTCAAGTCTTGAACGTAACGCTTTGGCAACGGCGGATCAGCGTTCGACGCGTGAACGTATCGAGCGGTCGGCGAGAACCGCCTCCCACCGGGAGAAACGCGTCAGGCGCGGCCGGTGGCGGCCCGGGTCTTGCGTGAGAGCGCGTCCACGATGACGGCGAGAGCGAGCACGACGCCGGTCACCATGAAGCGGACGGACGAGTCCAGATTCAGAAGCGTGAGGCCCGAGGACACGGACTGGATGACGATGATTCCGAGCAGTGCCGAGAACGCGGAGCCGCGTCCGCCGAACAGGCTCGTCCCGCCGATGACGGCCGCGGCGATGGCGTTGAGGTTCGTGTCTCCGCCGCCGGAGCTCTGGTTCGCGGACCCCAGCCACGCGGCGGCGAGGATGCCGCCGACTGCGGCGAACATCGAGCACAGCGCGAAGACGGAGTAGTAGATCCTGCGCACGCGGATGCCGGCGCGCCGCGCCGCCTCCTCCGAGCCGCCCACCGCGTACACCGCGCGTCCCCACCGGGTCCGGGTCAGGGCGATGTTGGTCGCGACGACCAGCAGCAGGAAGAACAGGAACATGAGCCCGACCCCGCGCGACAGGTTCAGGTACCACGCCACGGCCTCGAGGAACACGAGGAGCCCCCCGGTGCGCAGACCGATCACGAGCGGGCTCTGACTGTCGAGGTTGGCGGCCAGCCGCCGGCGCGCGCGCCGAAGGAGCACCCATCCGTACGCCGCGGCGGTGAGCGCGGCGGCCGCGTACGAGGCCCACCCCGGCAGGAACATCTGCTGCGCGAACTGCACGATCCATGAGTCGAACGGAAGGTTGATCGATCCCGTGCCGCCGAGGACCTGCAGCTGCAGGCCGAGGAAGCCGAGGAGCCCTGCGAGCGTGATGACGAAGCTCGGCAGCCCGAACTTCGTGTACAGGAAGCCGTAGAGGAGCCCGACGAGGAGCCCCGCCGCCATCGCGGCGAGGATCGCGAGCACGGTGTTCCAGCGCCACTCGACGAGCGTGACCGCGAGGATCGCCGCGGCGAGTCCCGACACGGAGCCGACCGACAGGTCGATCTCCCCGACGAGCAGGACGAGCACGACCCCGAGCGCGATCGTCCCGATCGCGGCGCACTGCATCGTGAGGTTCACGAGGTTGCGGCTGGAGAGGAACACGGGGTTCAGTGTCTGGAAGATCGTCCAGATCAGGACGAGCCCGACGACGACCGGCAGCGAGCCGAGGTCGCCGCCGCGCACGCGGGCGACGACGACGTCCACGCCGCGGCGCAGAGCCCCGGCGCTCAGCATCCGCTCGTCCTGCGTCTCGATCGGGCCGGTCATGCGTCGCCCCTCGTGCCGCGGCGGCGGGAGCCGGCCTTCGGCAGGTCGATGACGTTCGGGGGAGTCGGCGTCGTGGTCGCGGCAGGCGACGAGGAAGGCGCCGAGGGCGGCGTCCCAGCCGGGGGAGTCATCGGTCTCTGCACGTGCGAGTGATCCATGGCCCCCGTGATCGCGGCGATGAGCGTCTCGCTCGTCACGTCGACGACGTTGTAGACGCCGTTGTTGCGGCCGAGGCGCAGCACGACGACGCGGTCCGCGACGGCGAGGACGTCCGCCATGTTGTGGCTGATCAGGATGACGCCGTGCCCGCGCTCGCGAAGCGTCTCGATGAGGTTCAGCACCTCGGCCGTCTGGGCGACGCCAAGCGCGGCGGTGGGCTCGTCGAGGATGACGACGCGCGGATCGCCGATGAGCGACCGCGCGATGGCGACGGTCTGCCGCTGCCCGCCGGACAGGGACGCGACGGGTGTCCGCACCGAGGGGATGCGGGCGGACAGCTCGCGCAGAAGGGTCCAGGTGCGCTGCTCCATTTCCACCTCGTCGAGCAGGCGCCCCTCGAGCATCTCGCGACCGAGCCACAGATTCGCGACGACGTCGAGGTTGTCGCACAGCGCGAGATCCTGGAAGACCGTCGCGATGCCGAGCTCCTGCGCATCCGCGGGAGAGCCGATCTCGACGACGCCGCCGTCGAACTCGATCGTCCCGGCATCGGGCGGGTGGACGCCGGCGAGGACCTTCACGAGCGTCGACTTCCCGGCGCCGTTGTCGCCGACGAGGGCGACGACCTCGCCCTCGTTGACCCAGAAGTCGACGTCGGTGAGGGCCTTGACGGCGCCGAAGCGCTTGCCGATGCCGGTCATCGTGAGCACGCGCTCGCGGGAGCGCCGGGGCTGCGCCGCGCTCATCTGATCCCGGCCTTCGCGCACGCGTCCGCGTAGGCCGGCGTGCAGATGTCCGACGCCTTCCAGAACCCGTCGGCGATGATCGTCGACTCGATGTCGTCGACGCGGACGGCGACGGGGTTCAGCAGAGTCGTGGGGACGCCGGCTGTCGTCGACGGTGCGGTGATCTTCTTGCCCTTGATGAGGTCGACGGCGGCCTCAGCCGCGCGATACGCCTCCGGCTGGATCGCCTTGTACACCGTCATGTACTGGTCGCCCACGACTATTCGCTGGACGGCGGTCAGCTCCGCATCCTGGCCCGTGACGAACGGGGGCTGCGTGATCCCCGCCGCCTTGAACGCCGCGATCGCGCCGCCCGCGACGCCGTCGTTCGCCGCGTAGACGCCGGCGATGCGGCTGCCGTACTGGGCGATCTGTCCGGCCACCCAGTCCTGCGCCTTGTCCGGGCTCCAGTCAGGGGTGTCGTATTCGTTGAGCACCGTGAGTCCGCTCGTGTCGATCACGCTGTGCGCGCCCCTGCGAAACAGCGCCGCGTTGCTGTCGGTCGGCGATCCGTTGACCATGAGGATGCCGCCGACCGGCTTTCCTGCGGCGCGAAGCGCCTCGACGAGTGCGGTGGCCTGCAGCTTCCCGACCTTCTCGTTGTCGAACGACACGTAGTACGCGAGGCCGCCGCCCGAGATGAGGCGGTCGTAGGAGATCACCGGAACGTTCTGCGCGCGGGCCGAGCTCACGATGCTGGCCGCCGCCTTGGAGTCCACCGGGTCGAGGACGAGCACCTGGGCACCCGCGGCGAGCGCCGATTCCGCCTGCTGCTTCTGAGCCGCCGCATCCTGATCCGCATTCGAGTACAGCACCGAGTAGTGACCGAGCTGCGCGACGCGCTTCTCGAACAGGGGCCGGTCGAACGTCTCGTACCTGGCCGTCTTCGCCTCGGGCAGCAGCAGCGCGATCGTGCCGTCTGTCTGCGACTGCGCGCCGCATCCCGTGAGCACCCCCGACAGTGTGGCGACGGCCAGCGCGACGGCGGCGAACGCCATCATGGCTCGTCTGCGAATCGGCATCCTACGAGGCTACGCGGTGGCCGGCATGACGTCGGCATCGACGGTCACGTGGTCGAGCGCCATCGCGATCGCGCCGCGCGTCTCCGCCCATTCGCCGAACGTCGAGGCGACGATCTCGGGGAGTCCGCCGGTCGAGGCGAGCGCCGTGCGCTCGAGCGAATGCCGCATCGGCGCCATGAGGATCTCGCCGGCCTGCGCGAGCTCACCGCCCATGACGATGAGCTCGGGGTCGAACAGGTTGCACAGGCTCGCGGCGGCGATCCCGATGTGCCGGCCGGCGTCGGCGATGACGCGGTGCGACCGGCCGTCGCCGGAGTCGGCGGCCTGGATGAGGTCGGACAGGCGCTGCATCCCTTCGCCGGGAGGGAAGAGGGAGAGGAGCGCGGGGCCCGCCGCGTACGTCTCGAGGCAGCCGCGGTTGCTGCACCGGCAGATCGGGCCGTTCTCGTCGATCGTGACGTGGCCGATCTGGCCCGCCTTGCCGTTGACGCCGCGGAAGAGGTCGCCGTCGACCACGAGGCCCGCACCGATCGTGTGGCCGACGCGGATGAACACGGCCGACGCGGCACCGCGGGCGGCACCGTCACGCGCCTCGGCGAGGCCGCCGAGGTTCGCCTCGCTGTCGACGAACACCGGACGGCCGACGCGGGCCGTGAGGCTCTCGGCGATGTCGACGCCCTCCCAGCCGCGCAGCAGACCCGGCGTCGACACCATCCCGGTGTTCGGGTCGATGGGCGCAGGCAGGCCGAGGCCCACGGCGAGGAGGTCGTTCACGGTGCCGCCGAGGGACTCCATCATGTCGCCGAGGAGCAGGCTCAGCCGATCGAGCTCGGCATCGTGGCGGTGATCGATGGGCAGGGGCAGCGAGCTCTGCGTGACGATGGTGCGCGTGGCATCCGCGATCGCGATGTGCAGCTGCCGCGAGCTGTAGTGGACGCCCGCGACGAGACCCAGCTGGCGGGCGAGCGAGACGAGGGTCGCGCGGCGGCCGTTGCGCGACGTGATCGTGGTGGTGTGGAGGAGCCCCGTCGCGGTCAGCTCCTTGACGATGTTCGACACCGTCGCCGGGGAGAGGCCCGTGCTGCCGGCGAGCTCGACCTGCGTCAGGCGCCCATGACGCTTCAACGACTCGACCAGTCGTGCCCGGTTGGCTTCGCGCAGGGACGACTGCGAGCCGGGCGGGGTGTTCCCGCGTGCCACAGGGTCACTGTACTCTGCGGCAGCGGGATTATCCCTGCGGGTAATGCACCCCGATCTGACCGCGGATCTCGTCGAGGGCGTGCATGATCGCGACGGTCTCATCGATCGGGAGGACGTCGCTGTCCGTGCGACCCTCCGCGACGAACCGTTCCGCGGCGAGAGCCTGGAACTGCATGCCGCGGCCCTGTACGTGCGATTCGAAGACCTCGGCGACCTCGCCGTCCGGGCGCGTCAGCCGGAACGAGGTCGGCGAGTAGAAGATCCGGTCGATGTCGATGCGGGCCTCCGTGCCGACGATGTGGGCCGTGTTGGGGCCGGCCGCGCGCGAGGAGGAGATGGAGGTCGACACCGCCCCCGAGCCGTGCGTGAAGATCGTCGCGACCTCGGTGTCCGCACCCGTCTCGGACAGGCGTCCGCGCGCGGTGATCGTGGCGGGCGCTCCGACCATGTCCCACGCGAACGAGATCGGATAGATCCCGAGGTCGAGCAGGGCGCCGCCGCCGAGCTCGAGTGCGTTGATGCGGTGCGCGGGATCACGCGGAAGGCTCTGCGTGTGGTCGGCGAAGACCGTGCGGACCTCGCCCACGGCGCCGCTGCGGACGAGCCCCCGCACCTTCTCGATGTGCGGCAGGTAGCGCGTCCACATCGCCTCCATGGCGAGAAGGCCGGCCGCGCGCGCGGCGTCGCGCACCCGTTCGGCCTCGGGTCCGGTGAGGGTGAACGGCTTCTCGACGAGGACGTGCTTGCCGTTCTCGAGCGCGAGGACGGCGTTCTCCGCGTGCGACGGATGCGGCGTAGCGATGTAGATGATGTCGACGTCGGGGTCCTCGGCGAGCGCCTCGTACGAGTCGTGGGCGCGGGGGATCTCGAACTGCGCGGCGAACGCATCCGCCGCATCCTTCCGCCGGGACCCTACTGCGGCGACGTCGAGACCCGCGGTGCGCAGGTCGCTCGTGAACGCGTGGGCGATGCCGCCCGTCGCGAGGATTCCCCATCGAAGACCGGTCATGCGGCCGAGCCTACCGGGCTACGCGCGGTCGAGCGCCTGCGCCAGGTCGGCGATGACGTCGTCGATCTCCTCCAGCCCGACCGACAGGCGCACCGTCGTCGGGGTGATGCCCGCCTCCGCGAGCAGCGCGGCCGGCATGTGGCTGTGGGTCATGGATGCCGGGTGCGCGACGAGGGTGCGCGCATCGCCGATGTTCGCGACCAGCCGGACGACCTTCAGGGCCTCGATCACGCGCGCGACGCGGTCGAAGTCGCCGTCGGCGTCCCCGGTCGGGTGCAGGTCGAAGGAGAAGACGGATGCCGCGCCCCGCGGCAGGTACGTCCGGGCAGCAGCGTGGCCCGCGTCGGAGACGAGGCCCGGGTGGTGCACGCGCGCGACGGCGGGATGCGTCTCGAGGAATCGCGCGACGGCGAGCGCCGAGTCGCTGTGCCGCCGCATCCGCAGATCCAGCGTCTCGATGCCCTGCAGGATCTGCCATGCGTTGAACGCGGACAGCGACGGACCGAGGTCGTGCACGTACTTGGTCTTCACGAGCGCGATGTAGGGCGAGGCCTTCTCGCCGTAGCGCTCGACGAGGCTCCCGCCGTGGACGCGCTCGTACGGCTCGTTCAGCTGCGGCCAGCGCGCGGGATCCGCGGCGAAGTCGAACGTGCCGAGGTCGACGACCGCGCCCGCCAGCGACGTGCCGTGCCCGCCCAGGAACTTCGTCGCGGAGTGCACCGAGATGTCGGCGCCGAAGTCCTTCGTGCGCTGCAGATACGGCGTGGCCACGGTGTTGTCGATGACGAGCGGGACGCCCGCGGCGTGCGCGATATCGGCGACCGCGCGGACATCGAGCACCTCGGCGTTCGGGTTCGTCACCGACTCGGCGAAGAACGCGCGGGTCGTCGGGCGCACCGCATCCCGCCAAGCGTCGACGTCGTTCTGGTCCACGAACGTCGTCTCGATGCCCCAGTCGACGAACGTGTCGGCGAGCAGGTCGATCGTGCCGCCGTAGAGCTGGCGCGCGGCGACGATGTGCTCGCCCGCCTTCGCGAGGGCGAGGAGCGCGACCGCGACCGCCGCCTGCCCGGACGCGACGCCGGCCGCGCCGATGCCGCCCTCGAGAGCGGCGATCCGCTGCTCGAACACGGCGACCGTGGGGTTCGCCGCGCGCGAGTAGATGTTGCCGTCGCGGCGCAGGGCGAAGAGGTCGCGCGCCTCCTCCAGAGACGCGAACTCGAACGCGTTCGACTGGTAGATCGGGGGGACCGACGTGTGCTGCGGGGTCCCCGCCGCGTAGCCGGCCTGGACCTGGGCCGTCGCGAAGGAGGTCGCTGCGGAGTCGGCGGAGGAAGTCATCCCGCTATTCTCCCGGCGGTGCCTCCGGCGCCCCGCGTGCGTGTGTCGAAGTGTTGCAGGGGAGAGGATGAGGGGGTGTCACCGATCATCGCCCCGTCCGAGCTCGCCTCCCTCCTCGCCGACAACCCGCCGCGTCTCCTCGACGTGCGGTGGGACCTCGCCCGCGCCGACGGGCGCGAGGCGTACGCGGAAGGGCACCTTCCGGGCGCGGTGTTCGTCGACATGGACACCGAGCTGTCGACGCACGGCCGACCGGAGGAGGGGCGGCATCCGCTGCCCTCGCTCGCGACGCTCCAGGATGCGGCGCGTCGGTGGGGTGTATCCGCCGGCGACGCCGTCGTCGTCTACGACGACTACAACTCCGTCGCCGCGGCCCGCGCGTGGTGGCTGCTGACGCGCGCCGGAGTCGCTGACGTGCGCGTGCTCGACGGCGGCCTGCGAGGCTGGATCGCATCCGGGTTCGGACTGGAGGTGGGAGACGTTGTCGCTGCGCCCGGGGATGTCGTTCTGCGGGACTTCGCCGACGGGACCCTGACGCTGACGGATGCGGCGCAGTGGCCGGCATCCGGGGTCCTGATCGACGCGCGCGCCGCAGAGCGGTACCGCGGCGAGACCGAGCCCATGGATCCCATCGCCGGCCACATCCCGGGCTCCGTCAACGTCCCGGCCACCTCGCTGCTGGAGGACGGCCGCTTCCGCTCGGCTCCTGAGCTGCGGGACGTCTTCGCCGCGGTCGGCGTCGCCGGGGACACCCCGGCCGCCGCCTACTGCGGCTCCGGCGTCACCGCCGCGCACACGGCGCTCGCAGGGGCGGTCGCCGGCATCGAGGTCGCCGTGTACCCCGGCTCCTGGAGCGCCTGGTCGAACACGCCCGGCATGCCGGTCGCCACCGGCGCCGAGCCCGGAGGCGCTGTCTCTTAGGGGATCAGGATCACCTTCCCGTCGACGCCGGCCTCGACGGCGCGGTGGGCGTCGGCGGCGTCGGCGAGCGGGAAGGACGGGCCCACCTCGACGGTGAATCCGCCCGTGGCGAGCAGTGCGAGCGCGACCGGAATGCCCTCGGCACGCCACGCCGACTCCTGGGCGGTGAGTGGGACGGGCGAGCCGCCCGAGAAGGCGCGGATGCCGAGGCCGGCCGCCTTGAAGCCCATGACGAGCGTGGCGATCCGCTGGTGGTCGGAGACGAGCGCGAGGGAGGATTCCAGCGCCTCATCGGTGCCGGCGATGTCGACGGCGACCGTCACGCCCTGCGGAGCCGCGGCCCGGATGCGGTCTTCCACTCCTGGCCCGTAGGCCACCGGCGTCGCGCCGATCGACTCGACCCGTTCGAACCGGCGCGGCGAGCACGTCGCGACGACGGTGGCGCCCTGCATCCTCGCGAACTGGATCATGGCCTGCCCGACGGCTCCCGAGCCGCCGTGGATCAGTAGCGTGTCGCCCGCGCCGACGGCGAGTGAGCGCAGCGTCTGGTAGGCCGTGCCGATGGGGATGCCGAGGGCGGCCCCCTGCTCCGCCGAGACGGCGGGCGGGCGCGGCTGCACGTGCGACGCCGGCGCGATGACGTCGGAGGCGTAGGTGCCCCGCGAGGTGAAGACGACGACCGGCTCCCCGACACGGAGGCCCTCGACGCCGGTGCCGATCGCCGCGACGACACCCGCCGCATCCGCTCCGGGCCGGCGCGGTGTCGTGATCGGCCCGGTCGGGCGCAGCGCCGAACGCTGCTTGCCTTCCAACGGGTTGACGCCGACGGCCTCGACGTGGACGAGCACCTCGCCCTCGCCGGGAACGGGAGTCGGGATCTCGACGAGGGTGAGGACCTCCGGTCCTCCGAACTCCGTGTACTGGATCGCGTAGGTCATGTCGTCGGCAACCGCCTCAGGCGGTCCAGGCATTCCCCTGTTCGACCTCCTCGGCGGCCTGGGCCTCGATCTGCTTGACGGTCGCGTCGTCCTCATCGGCTCCGTAGTCGGAGACGCGGGTCGCATCCGCCGTGTCGCGCACCCTGACCGCCTTGAGGATCAGGGTCAGGCCGATCGACACCACCGCGTTGATGACGAAGGCGGACACGCCGATGTACACGGGGACGGATGTGAACGGGAACGGCGCGATCGATCCGCCGAAGTGCGCGTGCGTCGCCGGATTGATGACGTTGTACGCCATGACGGTGCCGTAGGCGATGCCCGCGGCCCAGCCGATCAGCAGCGCCCACTTGTTGAACCAGCGCGTGTACAGGCCCGCGACGATCGCGGGGAACGTCTGGAGGATCCAGATGCCGCCCAGCAGCTGCAGGTTGATCGCGGAGGACTGGTCCATCCCGAGGACGAAGACGAGCGCGCCGAGCTTGACCAGGAGCGACACGAGCTTGGAGACGTTCGCCTCCTGCTTCGGGTTCGCATCCTTCTTGAAGAAGTCCTTGTAGATGTTCCGCGTGAACAGATTCGATGCGGCGATCGACATGATCGCCGCCGGCACCAGCGCCCCGATCGCGATGGCGCCGAGCGCGATGCCGGCGAACCACCCCGGGAAGGAGTCCAGGAACAGCTGCGGGACGACGAGCTGGGCGTTGATCGAGCCGTTCACATCGACCGGCACGGTGCCCGCCTTGATCGCGACGTAGCCGAGGAGCGCGAGGAAGCCGAGGAGCAGCGAATACAGCGGCAGCACCATCGAGTTCCGGCGGATCGTGTTGCGGCTCTTCGTCGACAGGACGCCGGTGATCGAGTGCGGGTACATGAACAGGGCCATGGCCGAGCCCAGGGCGAGCGTCCAGTAGGCGTTGAAGCTCGCAGCTCCCGGGATGACCGCGCCGAACGGATTGCCGGTCGCGGGATTCGTCTGACTCAGCTTGTGCTCGGCCGCGCCGAAGATGCCCTCCCAGCCGCCGAACTTCGTCGGCAGATAGATGATCGCCACGACGATCGCGACGTAGATCAGGACGTCCTTGACGATCGCGATGAGTGCGGGAGCGCGCAGGCCGCCGGTGTACGTGTACGCGGCGAGCACCACGAACGCGATGATCAGCGGCAGGTCGGCCATGAACGGGTTCGTGTTCGACCCGAGCCCCAGGACCGTCAGCACCGCCTTGATGCCCACGAGCTGCAGCGCGATGTACGGCATCGTCGCGACGATACCCGTGATGGCGACCGCGAGAGACAGGGCGCGGCTGCCGTAGCGGCCGCCGACGAAGTCCGCCGGCGTCACATAGCCGTGCCGGTGCGACACCGACCAGAGCCTCGACATCAGGACGAAGACGATCGGGTAGAGGACGATCGTGTACGGCACCGCGAAGAAGCCGCTGACCGCGCCCGACGCCCACATCGCCGCGGGCACCGCGACGAAGGTGTACGCGGTGTAGAGGTCTCCGCCGAGGAGGAACCACGTGACCCACGTGCCGAAGCCGCGGCCGCCGAGCCCCCACTCGTCGAGCGAGTGCAGGCCGCGCGACGCCGGATCGGTGCGCCAGCGGGATGCCATGAACCCGATGACCGCGACGACCACGAACAGCACGACGACGATGGCGAACGGCACCCAGGCGATCGGGCGGTCCGGAGGCGCGAGGGTGGCGGCGGTGGCGACGACGGCGGTCGCCCCGGTGGCGACGAGCGGCATCATCGCTGCACCTGCCCGTCACGGACCTCGGCGCGGCGCCGCTTGTCCTCCTTGCGGATGATCAGGTATGCGATCCCGAGGAGACCGGCCGCGATGAACACCCACAGCAGCTGGTACCAGTAGAAGAACGGGAAGCCCCACAGCGCCGGTTCCGCCTTCGCGTACATCGGCACCCAGAGCGGCAGCACGATCGCGATGACGACGAGGATGCCGGCGAGCACATACGGGAGCGGACGGGCTGGTCCGCGGGTGGGGGAGTCTGGGGAGGACATCGTTATCGGCTCCTTCGCTGGGGGACGTGGAGCCGCCTTTCGGCGGTATATTCCTCACGATTCACCCGCGCGGCGGGCGCCGTCAAGACCCCTTGCGAACGGGTGTTCAGGAACCGGCGAGGGCCTTCTGGATGCGCTGCAGCGACACCGGCTCGGCGGTTCCGAGGCGTTGCGCGAACAGGCTCACCCGGTACTCCTCGAGGAGCCAGCGGGCGTGCACCAGGTGTGCAGGCGAACCGTCTGCGGGCGGGATCGTACCGCCGGCATCCGCGTACGCCGCGGCGGCGCGCTCGAACTCGGTCAGCCACGCGCGGTCGCGCCCGGGGTTGTCGGCGAGGCCCTGCAGACGCACGATCGCGCCCTCGAGGTAGCGGGGCACGTGCGCGAGCCGCTCCGTGCCGATCCGCGACACGAATCCGGGGAAGACGAGCCCCGCGAGCTGCGACCGGATGTCTCCCAGCGGGCCGATGAGCGCCATGCTGGTCTGGGCCTTCACGGCGCGCTCGACGTCGCGGGCGCGCGTGAGGATACGGGCCGCCAATGACACGCACGCGAACGCGTCGTCGACGGCCGCTGCGGAGAACGCGTCGCGCACGCTCTCGAACTCCGCCTTCGTCCGCACGACGCCGGAAGGAGCGACGCGGCGGATGACCGCATCCGCCACCGCGACGCGGGCGTCTTCGATGAGCGCCTTGGCCGACGGATACGGGGACGCGGCCAGCGCGAGCTTCTCCGGCGACGTCAGGTGCTCGAGGACGTACGGCGCGGCCGACGGCACCGCGAGGAGGACGAGTCGGCGGATGCCGGCCCGCGTCGCCCGCTCTGCGGCCTCGGGCGTCGCCTCGATGCGCGTCGCCACCGTCGCGCCCTCGTCGACGAGGGCGGGGTAGCCCCGCACGACGCCGCCCGCGACCTTCGTGTCGACGACCGCGGGAATGGCGTCGAAGTCCCACGTGGTGAGGCCGGGGCGCTCCGCGAAGGATGCTGCTTCTCCCGGTCGTTGAGCGAGCGAAGCGAGTCGAAACGCAGAGTCACCGCGTTTCGACTCGGTCGTTCCTCCCTCGCTTGACGGGCCGCGGTTGAGGGAGCGGGAGACAGCGTCGCGGGACCGCGACGCCAGCTTCGCCTGAAGCGCACCGAGATCGCGATCCGACGCGATGGCCCGCCCGCGCTCGTCCACGGCACGGAACGACATCATGAGGTGGGCGGGCACCCGCTCGACCTCGAAGTCGGCAGCGGTCACGGGCTGATTGGCGACGCGCTGGATGCGGGCGGCGAGGGCCTCGCGCAGCGTCTGCGGCGGCATCCCGTCGTGCGACTCCGGACCGCCGCCCCGGACCTCCTCGGAGAGCTTCGCGGTCCAGTCGGCCGCGGGCACGACATGGCGGCGGATCGACTTCGGGAGGGCGCGCAGGAGCCCTGTGATGAGCTCGTCCCGCATTCCGGCGACCTGCCAGTCGAAGCCGTCCGGGCGCAGCTGCTGGAGGAGCGCGAGCGGCACGACCGCCGTCACGCCGTCGTCCGGGGCGCCCGGCTCGAAGCGGTACGCGAGCGAGAGCACCTGATCGCCCTGCCGCCAGCGAGCCGGGAAGTCGCGCTCGTCGGCGCGCGAGGCGTCGTCGGCGAGATCGGCCTCCGACATGTCGAGGAGGCGGGGCGTGCGGGGCTGCGCATCCTTCCACCAGGACTCGAAGGAGCGCAGGTCGAAGACGTCGGCGGGGATGCGCGCGTCGTAGAACGCGTAGACGGTCTCGTCGCCGGCGAGGATGTCGCGGCGCCGCTCCCGCTCCTCGATCTTCTCGAGGCGACGGCGCAGCTCGAGGTTGCGACGGACGAACGCGGTGAGCCGCTTGTCGAGCCGGGAGGGGTCCCACTCCTCCTCGACGAGGGCGTGCCGGATGAACATCTCCCGCGCGAGCGGGCGGTCGATCCGGGCGAGCTGCACGCGGCGACGGGGGATGATCTCGACCCCGAACAGCGTGACCTTCTCCGCCGCGACGGCTGCTCCCGCATCCTTCGACCAATGCGGGTCGGAGAGCTGACGCTTGGCCAGGTCACCCGCGAGCGGCTCGGCCCACGCCGGGTCGATCGCTGCCACCGTGCGGGCGAAGAGCCGGCTCGTCTCGACGAGCTCGGCCGCCATCACCGCGGACGGCTGCTTCTTGCGCAGCCCCGATCCAGGGAAGATCGCGAACCGGGCGCCGCGCGCGCCGATGTATTGCGTGATCGGCCGGGTCGGCTTGGGTCCCCGAGCCTGTCGAGGGGTCGAGCGCTCGTCGATCACTCCGATGTGCGAGAGGAGGCCGGCGAGGATCGCGCGGTGCACGGCATCCGGATCGGCGGCGCCGTCATCGCGGCTCGCTGAGCTCCGCGCGCTCAACGACCCGCGGGGGGAGGAATCGGTGCGCTCCTCGCTCAACGAACCGCGTCGGGGATCGCGGATGAGCGACTGCAGCTGGCGGTGCACGTCGAACCATTCCCGCACGCGCACATAGTTGAGATGCTCGGCGCGGCACAGACGCCGGAACGCGCTCGATCCGAGCTCGCGCTGCTGCTCCTGGAGGTGGTTCCAGAGGTTCAGGAGGGTGAGGAAGTCGCTCGTCGGATCGGTGAACCGCGCGTGCAGCCGGTCGGCCTCCTCGCGCCGATCCTCCGGGCGCTCGCGCACGTCCTGGATCGACAGGCCCGCCACGATCGCCTGCACCTCGGGCAGCACGCCCGTCCGCCGCGCCTCGACGAGCATGCGTGCGAAGCGCGGATCGATCGGCAGCCGCGCGAGCTCGCGGCCGATCTCGGTGAGCGCGTGCTGACCGGGGTCCCCCCGGCGGATGGACACGGCACCGAGCTCGACGAGCAGGTCGAAGGCCGCCTTGACGCCGCGCGAGTCCGGGGGAGTCAGGAACGGAAATGCCTGGATGTCGCCGAATCCGAGCGCCAGCATCTGCAGGATGACGCTCGCGAGACTCGTGCGGAGGATCTCCGGCTCGGTGAACTCCGGGCGCTTCTCGAAGTCGTCCTCGGCGAAGAGGCGGATGGCGATGCCGGGCGCCGTGCGGCCGGCGCGGCCCGATCGCTGCTGCGCGGACGCCTGCGAGATCGCCTCGATCGGCAGCCGCTGGATCTTGCTGCGGTTGCTGTACCTCGAGATGCGCGCGGTGCCGGTGTCGACGACGTATCGGATGCCGGGGACCGTCAGGCTCGTCTCGGCGACGTTGGTCGAGAGGATGACGCGGCGGCGCACGCCGGGGAGCGTGGATCGCTCGAAGACGCGGTGCTGCTCCGCCGCCGACAGTCGCCCGTAGAGCGGGAGCACCTCGGTGGGGGCGGCATCCTTCGCGTACATGCCGCGGACGGCATCCGCCGCATCCCGGATCTCCGCCTCGCCGGGGAGGAAGACGAGGACGTCGCCCGCGGGCTCGCGGTCGAGCTCGCGCAGGGCGCCGAGGATGCCGTCGACGTCATCGCGCTCGCCCGCACCGGCCGCCGAGCCTGGGCCCACGCGCCCGGAGGCTCCGGGCGGCGCGCCAGCGCCGTCTGGAGTGGGCGTGGGGAGCGAGGCGTCGTCGCCGTCGCTCGCCGCGTCCGCCCCGCCCCGATACCGGATCTCGACGGGATACGTGCGCCCGGACACCTCGATGACGGGTGCGGGCCTTCCCGACGCATCCGCGAAGTGCTTCGCGAAGCTCTCCGGGTCGATCGTCGCGCTCGTGATGACGACTTTGAGGTCGGGGCGCTTCGGGAGCAGGCGCTTGAGGTACCCGAGAAGGAAGTCGACGTTGAGCGACCGCTCGTGCGCCTCGTCGACGATGATCGTGTCGTAGCGGCGCAGCATCCGATCGCGGTGGATCTCGTTGAGGAGGATGCCGTCGGTCATGAGCGCGATGCGCGTGTCGGCCGACACCTTGTCGGTGAAGCGCACCTTGTAGCCGACGATCCCGCCGAGGGGCGTGTGGAGCTCTTCGGCGACGCGCTCGGCGATCGTGCGCGCCGCGATGCGGCGCGGCTGCGTGTGCGCGATGGCGGTTCGGCCGAGTTCCAGGCAGATCTTCGGCAGCTGCGTCGTCTTGCCGGAACCCGTCGCGCCGGCGACGATGACGACCTGGTTCTCGCGGATGGCGCGCGCGATCTCGTCCCGCGCGGCGCTGACGGGCAGCTCAGGCGGGTAGGAGATCACAGGTTCGGTCGCGGACACAGCCTTCGATCGTATCAACCGGTCGCGAGGCCGCTCTTTCATCTCGACGACGGATGCGAGGGGGTGTCGCCATGGATCGAGCGGCGATGTTCGGACTCCTGCGGGAGTTCGCGGAGAACCTCTTCGAGCGGCTCGCGGCTCTCGCGCCCCTGCCGGTCGCGATGGACGCCCATCAGGCGAAGCCCGCGCCGGTCGACTGGGATGCGGAACTCGTGCAGCTGCTCGACCAGGAGCGCCACGCGGCCGACTGAACCGCGCGGTGCCCGGCACTTCTAGGCTGGGAGCATGACTGTCCCCGACATCCAGCTCAACGACGGCTACACCATCCCCCAGCTCGGCTACGGCGTGTTCAAGGTGCCGCCGGCCGACACCGAGCGCGCCGTCAGCGAGGCGCTCGAGCTCGGCTACCGCCACATCGACACCGCCGCCATCTACGGCAACGAGGAGGGCGTGGGCGCCGCGATCGCCACGAGCGGCATCGCACGCAACGAGCTGTTCGTCACGACCAAGCTGTGGAACGACCGCCACGACGGAGACGAGCCGCAGGCGGCCCTCCGCGAGAGCCTCGAGAAGCTCGGCCTCGACCAGGTCGACCTGTACCTCGTGCACTGGCCGACGCCCGCGCGCGACAACTATTCGCACGCGTGGGCGCAGCTGATCGACCTGCGCGACCAGGGTCTTGCGCGCAGCATCGGCGTCTCCAACTTCCTCGTCCCGCACCTGGAGCGCATCGTCGCCGACACCGGCGTCGTCCCCGCGGTCGACCAGATCGAGCTGCACCCCGCGCACCAGCAGCGCGAGGTCACGTCGTGGGCGTCCCGCCACGGCATCCACATCGAGGCGTGGGGACCTCTCGGCCAGGGCAAGTACGACCTGTTCGGGACTCCCGCCGTCGCGGACGCGGCGACCGCGCACGGCAAGACGCCCGCTCAGGTCGTCATCCGCTGGCACCTCCAGCACGGCCACATCCTGTTCCCGAAGTCGGTGCAGCGCGCGCGTCTCGCCGAGAACCTCGATGTGTTCGACTTCGCCCTGTCGGACGCCGAGATCGCCGCCATCGACGAGCTCGACCAGCCGGACGGCTCGGGCCGCGTGTCGGCCGACCCCAACGAGGTCAACTGATCCCGTGAACGAGCGCCTCGCGACCTCGGCGAGCCCCTACCTGCGGGCCCACGCGACGAACCCCGTCGCGTGGTACCCGTGGGGCGAGGAGGCCTTCGCCGAGGCGCGCAGGC
Source organism: Microbacterium candidum (assembly GCF_030315975.1). Taxonomy (GTDB): domain Bacteria; phylum Actinomycetota; class Actinomycetes; order Actinomycetales; family Microbacteriaceae; genus Microbacterium; species Microbacterium candidum. Next base: position 109,213 of record NZ_JASXSZ010000005.1, read on the forward strand.
GCGATGTCCCGGTCTTCGTATCGATCGGATACTCGACCTGCCACTGGTGTCACGTGATGGCGCGCGAGTCGTTCGCAGATCCCGTCATCGCGGCCGAGCTCGCCGACGGATTCGTCTCCGTGAAGGTCGACCGCGAGGAGCACCCCGAGGTCGACGAGGCCTACCTCGCCGCGGCGAGCGCGTTCACGCGCAGCCTCGGCTGGCCGCTCAGCGTCTTCACGACGCCGGACGGCCGCGCATTCTTCGCCGGGACGTACTTCCCGCCGGAGCCGCGCGGCGGAATGCCCTCGTTCACACAGGTGCTCGCCGCCGTCCGACAGGCGTGGACCGAGCGACGGGAGACGGTGGATGCCGCAGCGTCCGCGGTCGTCGAGGCGCTGGCGGAGGCGGGGAAGACCTCGGCGTCCGATCTGCCGACAGCGGCGGAGCTCGAGGATGCGGCGACCCGCGCCGCGTCCTTCGAGGACCCCGAGTTCGGGGGATTCGCCGGGTCGGGGGCGGATGCGGCGACCCCCAAGTTCCCGATGGCCCCGGCGCTCGGCTTCCTGCACGCGGCAGGATCGACCGATGTCGTCACGCGCGCACTGGCGGCGATGGCCTCCTCGCCGCTGTGCGACGACGTCGACGGCGGCTTCTTCCGCTACGCGACCCGGCGCGACTGGACCGAGCCGCACTACGAGCGCATGCTCACCGACAATGCAGGCCTCCTCGACGTCGCGTTGGATGCGGGTCGCGACGACCTCGCCCGGTCGATCGCCGGGTTCCTGACGGGCGTGCTGCAGCAGCCGTCGGGCGGATTCGCGGCCGCGCAGGATTCCGAGTCCTGGATCGAGGGCGCACGCTCCGAGGGCGGGTACTACCGCGCGGATGCGGCGGGCCGCGCGGATCTGGAGCCTCCCGCGATCGACGGGAAGATCGTCACGGGCTGGAACGGCCTCGCCATCCGTGCCCTGGCTCGCGCCGGGTCCCGGCTCGCCGAGCCGCGGTTCGTCGAAGCCGCCCGCTGGGCCGCCGACGCGGTGCTCGAGTCGAACATCGCGGATGACGGCCGGCTGCTGCGCGCCTCCCTCGATGACATCCCCTCCCGCGCCGCCGGGACGGCGGAGGATGCGGGGCTCCTCACGGCGGGCCTGTGTGCGCTCGCCGCGGCCACGGGCGAGGTCGCCTACGCGGTCGCCGCCCGGGACGTGCTGGATACTTTCCTCGGTATTTCCCCCCTGGTCCCCGAGCCCGTCGAGGGGTCGAACGTGGCCAGCGCGTCGGTGCGACCCCTCGACAAGCTCGGGGACCGGACACCCGCTCCGCGAGGCGGTTGGGCGGATCCCGTCCTCAAGGCGCAGGGCACTCCGGATCCACCCGACTCGTCCGACTCCGACCACCCGTCGGGGCCGTCCGCGCTCGCGCTCGGCGCGCTCGCGCTGTGGCTGCTCGGGGCGGGGCAGGAGTTCCGGGAGTGGGCGGCGGACATCGTGCGCGCATACACTGCGCGGTCCCTCGCCGAGCCGCTGTCGCACGGATCGATGCTCGAAGCGGCGCTGCTGCTCGCCCGGGGCCCGCGCCACGTCGTCGTCGTGACCGACGACCCGGAGGACGCGCTGTCCCAGCGGGCACGCGGCCTCCCCGCCGACGTCCTCGCGTTCGTGACGGAGGCGCAGGCTCGGGCGTTCTCCGAGGCCGGGCTCTCGCTGTTCGAGGGAAAGACGCGCGCGGACGGCAGGGCGACGGCCTACGACTGTCGCGACTTCGTCTGCCGGCTGCCGGTCACCGACCCGGACGAGCTGGGCTAGCCGGCGGCGAGGTCGTCGTCGACCGCACGCACAGCCGGGGCGACCTCGATGCCGAAGACCGTGCCGAGCGCGGACTCGAACTCGTCGATCCGGCCGTCGGCGGCGAGCTCCCGGGCGCGCACCGACGGCGTGTGCGCCAGGACGCCGGCGAAGTGTCGCAGGGCGGCGGCGACCTGAGGATCCGAGGTGCGGGCGAGCTCTGCATCGAGCACCTGCTGGATGTGGGTGCGCACCGCGACGACGGAGGATGCGGCGACCCGCTCCGCCGTGAACGTCGAGGCGGCCGAGCCGACGAGCTCATGCGCGCCGGCACCGAGCTCGGGGAGGGCCGCGTGGCGTCCGAGGAGCTCGAGGTCCATCAGCTCGACGCCGGCGAGCTCGCCCACGGCGCGGTCGACGTTGCGGGGGAGCCCGAGGTCCACGATGAGGCGCGGGGCGGTGTCGGGGATATCGGCGACCGTCACGACATACTTGGCCGTGCACGTCAGGACGATGTCGGCGTCGGCGATCGCGTCGCGGAGCACCCGTTCGGGGCGCACGCCGTACTTGAGGGCGAACTTCTCCGCGCGGCCGGTGGCGGAGAACACGCGGACGTCGACGGCGCCGCGCGCCCGGAGCGCCGTGATCGTCGTGGCCGCGTACGACCCGGTGCCGACGAGCAGCACGCGCACGGTGGCCCAGTCGGTCACCCGGGATTCGGCGAGATCCAGCGCCAAGCGGGCGAGCGAGCGCCCGCCGGCGGCGACATCCGCCTTGGCGCGCACTTCGCGCGTCGTGCGGGTCGCGCGCTGGAACGCCTGCTCGAGGAGCGTGCTCGTCGTGCCCGCGGCGCGCGCGGCGACGAGCGATCGCTGGACCTGGCCGCTGATCTCCTCCTCGCCGACGACCATCGACTCCAGTCCAGAGCTCACCGCGAACAGGTGCCGCACCACGTCGTCGCCGACGACGCAGGTGGCGGATGCGTCGAGCGCATCGGCGTCCCCGGACTCGGCACCGGCGTCGCGCAGCGCGTCGACGACCGCCTCGCGAGCCAGAGCCGAACCGCCGGACGGGCCGACCAGGACCGGCTCATCGAGCTCGACGTAGGCCTCGAAGCGGTTGCACGTGGACAGCACGATGACGCCGCGCACGAAGTCGTGCGCGGCGATGCGGTCCGCGGCATCCGATCCGGTCACGTGCGAGATGCGGTCGAGCACGTCGAAGTCGGTATTGCGGTGATTCGCCGTCAGGCAGAAGAGCACGTGGCGAGTGTAGCTGTCAGGCCTGCTGAAACAGGTTTCAGCGTCATGGCACGTAGCCTGGGAGGATGCCCTCCGAAGTGATCGCGCTGCCCGAGAGCCACCCGCTGCGGGATGGACGCACCGCAGCCAGCCCGCTCGTGCAGGCTGCGCTCGGCCGTCGCGGCCCGACGCTCCCGGTGTGGTTCATGCGTCAAGCCGGGCGCTCGCTGCCCGAGTACCGCGCGAGTCGCGTGGGCACCGAGATGCTCGACGCCTGCCTCACGCCGGACCTCGCCGCCGAGATCACCCTCCAGCCCGTCCGCCGCCACGGCGTCGACGCGGCGGTGTTCTTCAGCGACATCGTCGTGCCCGTGCTCCTCGCCGGCGTCGACGTCCGGATCGTGCCGGGGCGCGGGCCCGTCATCGACGAGCCGATCCGGTCGGCTGCCGACATCTTGCGCCTGCGGCCCATCGAACACGAGGCGCTGCAGCCGATCGCGGATGCCGTCGCCCTCACCGTCGCGGAGCTCGGCGACACCCCGCTCATCGGCTTCGGCGGAGCGCCCTACACGGTTGCGAGCTACCTCGTCGAAGGCGGGCCGTCGAAGGACCAGCTGCGCACGCGGGCTCTCATGCGCACCGAACCGCACGCGTGGGCGGCGCTGCTGAACTGGTGCGCCGATGTCACCGGCGCGTTCCTCAAGACCCAGGTCCTCGCCGGCGCCAGCGTCGTGCAGCTGTTCGACTCGTGGGCCGGCTCCCTCTCGCGCGACGACTACATCCGCCGGGTGGCGCCCCACTCCCGCCGCGCGTTCGACGCCCTCCGCGGCCTCGACGTGCCCCGCATCCACTTCGGGCTCGGCATGGGGGAGATGCTCGACGCCCTCCCCGCGCTCGGTGCGGACGTCGTCGGCATCGACTGGCGCCTTCCGCTCGACGAGGCCAACCGCCGGCTCGGCGGACGGATGCCGCTGCAGGGCAACATCGATCCCGCCATGTTGACGGCGCCCTGGCCGCTCCTCGGCCGGCACGTCCGCGACGTCGTCGAGCGCGGGGCGGATGCCCCCGCCCACATCGTGAACCTCGGGCACGGCGTGCCGCCGGAGACCGACCCCGACGTGCTCGGGCGCATCGTGGAGCTCGTCCACGAGCTGTGAGGCACTGACGTCCGGTCCCCGAGCTTGTCGAGGGGTCGTCCACTGCAGTGCTGCTACGACGCCTCGACGGGTCGGCGACCGACATCGGCCGTTGGCGAAGCTTCAGCGCTTCGTAATCGCATGATGGAGGGGTGAGCGACCCGAACACCCCCGCGACCGACTTCTTCACCCTCTACGCGGTGCTGCGCCGCGACCCGAACGCGCCGGGCGGGGGCGGCTCGGGCGAGGCGTTCGCCGAGGTCGCGGCATCCGTCGCCCCGCGCCTGCGCGGGCTCTACGACGTGTCCGGCATGCGCGCCGACGCCGACGTCCTCCTGTGGCTCACGGGCGACTCAGCGCAGCAGCTGCAGGCCGACCTGCGCGCTCTTCGCCGCAGCCGCGAGCTCGCCCCGCTCCTTCCCACCTGGAACGCGATGGGCGTCCATCGTCAGGCGGAGTTCAGCCGCGAGCACGCTCCGGCGTTCGCGCGCGGCCTCGCGCCGAAGGGCTGGGTGACGGTCTATCCGTTCGTCCGCAGCTACGACTGGTACGTGCTGCCCGCCGAGGACCGCGGCCGCATGCTCGCCGATCACGGCGGCAAGGGCCGCGAGTTCCCGCAGGTCCTCAGCAACACGGTGGCGAGCTTCGCGCTCGGCGACTACGAGTGGCTCCTCGCCCTCGAAGCCGATGACGTCGTCGACCTCGTCGACCTCATGCGGCACCTGCGGGCGACGGACGCGCGTCTCCACGTGCGCGAGGAGACCCCGTTCTTCACCGGTCGCCGCATCGACGCAGCCGACCTCGCCGAGGTTCTCGCGTGACCGCCGGCGCCTTCGACGCGATCCTCCTCGCGAGCTTCGGCGGACCGGAGGGCCAGGATGACGTCATCCCGTTCCTGCGGAACGTCACCGCCGGCCGCGGGGTGCCCGACGACCGGCTCGAGGAGGTCGCCCACCACTACCGCGCCCATGGCGGGGTCAGCCCCATCAACCAGCAGAACCGCGAGCTGAAGGCTGCGCTCGAGGCCGAACTCGCCCGCCGCGGGCTGGATCTGCCCGTGGTGTGGGGCAACCGCAACTGGGGGCCGTACTTCGTCGATGCCTTCAGGGAACTGAGGGACGCGGGCCACCGGCGGATCCTCGTGCTCGTCACGAGCGCGTACACGTCGTACTCGGGCGTCGGCCAGTACCGCGAGGACTTCGACAAGGCGCTCGCGGAGACTGGCGTCGACCTGGAGCTGCACCGCATCCGCGAGTTCTTCGACCACCCCGGCTTCGTCGCCCCGCTCGCCGCCGGGCTGCGCGCGGCGCTCGACCGTGCGCCCGAGGGATCGCGCGTGCTGTTCGTCACCCACTCGATCCCGACGGCCGCTGCGCTCGCCTCGGGACCGGAGTTCGGCGAAGGCGGCGCGTACGTCGCCCAGCACCTCGCCGGAGCCGAGGCGATCCTGCGGCTCGCGGACGCCGCCGACGTGCCGTGGGAGCTCGTGTACCAGTCGCGCAGCGGCTCTCCGCACGTGCCGTGGCTCGAGCCCGACATCAACGACGCCATCGACGCGCTCGCCGACCAGGGCGTGCCCGGCGTCGTCATCGTCCCGTTCGGGTTCGTCAGCGACCACATGGAGGTCGTGTGGGACCTCGACACCGAGGCGGTCGAGACGGCGACCGGCCACGGCATGCACGTCGAGCGCATCCCGACGCCCGGAACCGACCCCCTCTTCGTCGCGGGCCTCGTCGACCTCGTCGAGGAGCGCGTGAACGACACCCCGGATGCGGAGCGCCCGCATCTCACCGACCTGGGGCCGTGGCCCGACCACGCTCCGCAGACCGCATCGAGCGCACCGACGGCTACGGTGAGCGCATGAGCCTGCGGATCGGCACGCGGGGGAGCGCCCTCGCACTGGCGCAAGCCGGCACGATCGCCGACGCGCTCGGCGGCGAGCTCGTCGTCATCACGTCGGAGGGCGACACCTCGACCGCGTCGCTCGCCTCCCTCGGCGGCACCGGGGTGTTCGCCAAAGCCCTCCGCGACGCACTCCTCGCCGGAGAGATCGACGCCGTCGTGCACTCCTTCAAGGACCTCCCCACCACGCCGACGCCGGGTCTCTCCATCGCCGCCGTCCCGCGTCGCGCCGACGCGCGCGACGCGCTGTGCGCGCGCGACGGACGCACCCTCGAGACCCTTCCCGCGCACGCCCGCGTCGGCACCGGGTCGCCGCGTCGCCGCGCCCAGGTGGCCGAGCGTCGCCCCGACCTCGAGCTCGTCGACATCCGCGGCAACGTCGACACGCGCCTCGGACGGCTCGACGCCGACGACGCCGAGCGCCGGCTGGATGCCGTCATCCTCGCGGTCGCCGGCCTCGAGCGCGTCGGACGGGCGGATGCGATCACCGAGCGCATCGACATCGACGTCTGGCCCACCGCCCCGGCGCAGGGCGCGCTCGCCGTCGAGACGCGCACCGGCGACGAGAAGCTCGTGTCACGTCTCGACCACCGCGCGACCCGCCTGACGGCGACCGCCGAGCGGGGCGTCCTCGCCGAGCTCGAGGCCGGGTGCGCGGCACCCGTGGGAGCACACTCGTTCATCGAGGACGGGATGCTGTTCCTCACGGCACGCGTCTACGCCCCGGACGGCTCAGGCCATCTCACGTCGTCGCACGCGACGGTCCTGCAGAAGGATGCCGCCGAGGACCTTGCGGCGCGCGTGGCCGCCGACCTCCTCGCCGACGGCGCCGCGGAGCTGGCACCTCTGGGCTGACGCGATCGCCGACCCGGGGGATCAGATCCAGGTCTGGATCCAGTTGTGCAGGCGCCAGAAGTCGTACGGGATCGTCATCCCGGTGATCGCCGGGTACCAGAGCGCAGAGACGAGGGCGACCACGATCAGGTAGATCCAGACGACCCGCTGCCCGACCAGTCGCCGATGCCTGTCGCCTGAGGAGGCGCCCGCCAGGGCCTGCAGTGCGAACGTCAGCGCGAGGATGAGGAACGGCAGCATCGCGATCGTGTAGAACTGGAAGATCGTGCGCTCGGGGTACAGGAGCCACGGCACGTACGTCGCGGCGAGCGCGGTGAGGACCACCGCGTAGCGCCAGTCGCGGGCGACGATGAAGCGGTAGACGAGATAGATCGCGGCGGCCACCGACCCCCACCAGATGAGCGGGTTGGGGATGCTCGAGATCGCCTGCACGCAGCTGCTCGCGAACGTGCAGCCGTTCTGGCCGAACTGGTCCTGGTGCCAGTACATCGAGGTCGGGCGGATGAGGAACGGCCACTGCCACGCCGGGCTCGCGTAGGTGTGCGGTGTCGTGAGACCCACGTGGAAGCCGTACATCGCCTGGTGGTAGTTCCACAGGGCGCGAAGCGGAGCGGGCACCCACGACCAGAACCCGCTCGCCGGCGCTTCCGCGGAGGTGCGGTCGTAGCCGCCGGAGGTCACGAGCCATCCGGTCCACGAGACGAGGTAGACGACGAGGGCCGCCGGCACCGCCCACAGGGCGGCGACGAGACCCTGGCGCAGCGAGTCGAGGCCCCACATGACGACGCCCGCGCGACGACGGGCGAGCGCATCCGTCACGATCACATAGATCGCGAACCCGACGAGCACGTACAGGCCCGACCACTTCACCGCCGTGGCTGCACCCAGCGCGATGCCGGCCGCGAGCAGCCATGGCCGGCGCCACAGCACCGGGCCCCAGCGCAGCCGTTCGTCGTCGGCGGTGCGGGCGACGATCAATTCAGCGAGCCGTTCCAGGTGGGAACGCCTGTCGAGCAGGATGAACCACACCGCCAGCAGGATGAAGAACGTGAGGAAGATGTCGAGGATCGACACACGGCTCATGACGATCGCGAGCCCGTCGATCGCCATGAGGAGTCCTGCGACCGTCGCGAACCGCGTCGACCCGGTCATCTCGCGGGCGACGAAGTACAGGACGAGCACCGTCATCGTCCCGACGAACGCGACCGCCACGCGCCACGCGAACGACGACTCGGCGCCGAAGATCCACATCCCGAGGCCGATCAGATACTTGCCGAGCGGCGGGTGCACGACGAAGCTGCCGGTCTTCGTGAAGATGTCGGTGTGACCCGCCGCGAAGTCGCGGTCGGCGTTGTTGGGCCACGTCGACGGATACCCGAGGATCCACTGGCTCCAGGCATCCTTCACGTAATACGTCTCGTCGAACACGAGCGCGTGCGGCTGGGCGAGGTTCCAGAAGCGGAGGATGCCGGCCAGCACGGTGACGAGGATCGGGGCCGCCCAGTCGTAGAACCGCGCACGGCTCGGGTCGGCGTGGATGCGTCCGACCCACCGGTCGTACAGCGACGGGCGCACAGCGGCGTGAGCCAGGAGGGGCTCGTCGATCGACGTCACGGGCACAAGCGTACGAGGTGAACCGATGTGATCGCGGCACGATGCGCACGGCGTAGCATCGCTCTGTCGTCGCTGTCCCTCGGGAAAGGTGTGCGGTGGACCCTCTCATCGACTCATTGCGTCGCGCGATCGAAGCCGCACCGGATGATGTTCCGCTTCGGGTGCATCTCGTCCGGATTCTTCTCGAGAGAGGACACGTCGACGAGGCGAGAGCGCAGGCGGGAGCCGCGATCGCGCTCGCGCCCGCCGATCCCGCCGCGCACGCCGCGATGACTGCTGCCCTCGCGGCCGGTGCGGCGGAGCCGGCGGATGGCGCGCAGGACGCCCGATCCGAGGCGGCAGACTCGGCAGGGACTGCGGGCTTCGATTGGCATGCGGCCGAGGACGACGTGAAGGACGTCGCGGATCCGCTCACGAGCGCTGATCCGTCGGGCATCGACGTCGAGCGCCCGGTCGTCACTCTCGCCGACGTCGGGGGACTGGAGGAGGTGAAGGAACGCCTGGATGCCGCGTTTCTCGCTCCGTTGCGCAACCCCGAGCTGCAGCGTCTCTACGGCAAGCGAGTGCGCGGCGGCCTCTTGATGTACGGGCCACCCGGATGCGGGAAGACGTACATCGCGCGGGCATTGGCCGGCGAGCTGGGCGCACGGTTCCTGTCCGTAGGCATCGCCGACGTCCTCGACCCGTTCGCCGGCGTCAGCGAACAGAACATCCGCAGAGCGTTCGCGCTCGCGCGTCAGAGCTCCCCGTGCGTCCTCTTCCTCGACGAGATCGACGCGCTCGGTCAGAAGCGTTCGCTCGCGCGGAACTCGACCACGATGCGGAACGTGGTCAATCAGCTTCTCGTCGAGATGGACGGCTTCGACGCGAACGACGGCGTGTATGTCCTCGCCGCCACGAACCAGCCCTGGGACGTCGATCCGGCCCTGCGGCGCCCCGGGCGATTCGACCGCACGGTGCTCGTCCTGCCGCCGGACGAGGCTGCGAGGGAAGCGATCTTCCGCAGCGCGCTCGAGGGTCGACCGCTTGAAGGCGGGATCGACTTCGCGAAGCTGGCCAAGCTCACGGCCGGGTTCTCCGGGGCGGACATCGCTGGAGCGTGCGAGCACGCGACCGAGAACGCGCTCCTCGCAAGCGTGCGCTCCGGGGTCGCACGGCCCGTGGGATCGGAGGATCTGGTGGTGGCCATCCGTGCGACGACCCCCTCGACAGGACCGTGGTTGGACAGCGCCCGCAATGTCGTGCAGTTCGGTGTCGACGACGGGACGTTCGTGCAGTTGCGCGCCTACCTCAAGTCCGCCAAGCGCTCGTGAGCAGCGTCCCCAGCGAGAGGCAGCGCGCCGCGCTGTTCATAGACGCCGGCCGGCCGACGGAGGCGATGCAGGTGCTGGGCCCGCTCGCTGCGGCGGATCCGGACGACGCGGAGATTCAGCGACTCATCGCGCGCGCACTCATCGAGTTGCGGCGATTCGGCGAGGCCAGAAGAGCGGCCCGCCGCGCGTTGAGCCTCGAGCCCGGCGATGCCACCGCATACCGGCTCATCGCAGTCGCGTCGATCCGCTCCGGCGATCCCGAGGATGCCGCGCAGGCCGCGCGCACGGCGCGCAAGCTGGCGCCGACGGATTGGCGCACGCATTTCCTCGTCGTACTCGCGGATTGCGCGGCGAAGGGCATCGTGCCCGATACGCGACTATCGGCGGCAGAGGCCCGGAGATTGGCTCCGAACGTCGCCGAGCCGATGTTCGCGGCAGGATTGCTTGCGCAGACGGTCGAAGAATGGGGCGAAGCCGAGCGGTGCTACCGGGAGGCGCTCCGGATCGACCCGATGCACCCGGACGCGCGGAACAACCTCGCCGTGCTCCGGATGCGCAAGGGCGACCACGGGTACGCGGCGCAGACTTTCGCGGATCTCGTGGGAGAGAATCCGAAAGCCGACCGAGCACGGCACAACGTCGCGGTCGCGTACCGGTCAGCAATGCGCTGGGGCATCACGGGAGTTCTCGCGGCGGCGATGATGCGCATGTACGCGGAGCTCGCGCCGCTCGGGGAGGAGGTCGCGCCCGTCGCACTCGCGTTCAGCGCGATCATGACGGGAGGGGCGATCATGGTCGTCCTCGCGATCGGGATACGGTTCGTCGTCAGACTCGGTGCGCGTCGCCGCACGATCCTGACCGCGATCGCACGCGATCCACTCGTCTTCGGATCGGTCGTCGCCCTGGCGATCGCGCTCGTGAGCGTGATCGCCTCCTTCGTCGTGTGGCCGGTCGCGCTGTCCGCAATCGGGCTGGTGGCGGCGTTCGCCTCCAACGTATTCCTCCGGGCGGCTGTCGCGCGGGCCCGCAATAGGCTGGGGCGGTGATCATCCTCGCGGCGACTCCGATCGGCAATCTGGGGGACGCGTCGCGGCGGCTCGTGGAGGCGCTGGAGAACGCGACGGTCGTCGCGGCGGAGGACACCCGGACCACGCAGCGGCTGCTCGCGGCCCTCGGCATCGGCAACCGCCCGCGCCTGGTCGCGCTCCACGACCACAACGAGAAGGAGCGTTCCGGAGACCTGGTCGCGCTCGCGCGGGACGAGGACGTCCTGGTGCTCTCGGACGCGGGGATGCCGACGGTCAGCGACCCCGGCTACGCCCTCGTTGCACTCGCGGCCGCGGAAGGCGTCACGGTCACGGCGATCCCCGGACCGAGCGCCGTCGTCACCGCGCTCGCGGTTTCGGGGCTTCCCACGGACCGGTTCACGTTCGAGGGCTTCCTGCCGCGCAAGCCCGGCGATCGCGGCTCGACCCTGCGGGCGCTGTCGGCCGAGCAGCGCACGATGGTGTTCTTCGAATCGCCCGCGCGGCTCGCCGCATCCCTCGCCGACATGGCCGAGGCGTTCGGCGCCGACCGGTCCGCAGCCGTCTGCCGGGAGCTCACGAAGCTCCACGAGGAGGTCCGGCGAGGCGGCTTGGACGAGCTGGCCGAATGGGCGGACGGCGGGGTCAAGGGCGAGATCGTCGTCGTCGTCGCGGGTGCGGCGGCGCGCGAGGTCGCGTTCGACGACGCCGTGGCGCAGGTCGCGGCGCTCGTCGCCTCCGGGACGCGGCTGAAGGATGCCGCCGGCGAAGTCGCGGGTCACACCGGGCACTCGAGTCGGGAGCTGTACCAGGCCGTCCTCGCGAGCAGAAGCTGAGCGACTGTTACTTTTCCGCTCGCTGAGCGCGCCCTATGACGTGCTTCGGACACACGCGGCGGGACGCAGCATCCGTCCTCACTAGAATTCTCGGGTGAGTTCGTTCTACATCACCACGCCGATCTACTACCCCAGCGACGTGCCGCACATCGGCCACGGCTACACGACCGTCGCCGTGGACACGCTGGCGCGCTGGCACCGTCAGGCGGGCGACGACACCTGGATGCTGACCGGGACGGACGAGCACGGACAGAAGATGCTGCGCGCGGCCGCCGCGAACGGCGCGACGCCCCAGGAGTGGGTGGACAAGCTGGTGGCCGAGTCCTGGTTCCCGCTGCTCAACACGCTCGACGTCGCCAACGACGATTTCATCCGCACGACGCAGGAGCGCCACGAGGAGCGCGTGCAGAAGTTCGTGCAGGCGATCTACGACCGCGGCTACATCTATGCGGGCGAGTTCGAGGCGCTGTACTGCGTCGGGTGCGAGGAGTTCAAGACCGAGTCCGAGATCGTCGACGGCACGGGTCCGTTCGAGGGCCTCAAGGTCTGCGCCATCCACTCGAAGCCGCTCGAGCTCCTGCAGGAGAAGAACTACTTCTTCAAGCTCAGCGAATTCCAGGACCGCCTGCTCGAGCTGTACAAGACGGTGCCGGACTTCGTGCGACCCGAGTCGGCGCGCAACGAAGTGGTCTCGTTCGTCAAGAACGGGCTGAAGGACCTGTCGATCTCGCGCTCGACCTTCGACTGGGGCATCAAGGTGCCGTGGGACGACTCGCACGTCATCTACGTATGGGTCGACGCGCTCCTGAACTACGCCACCGCGATCGGCTACGGCGCCGACGAGTCCGAGTTCGGCCGCCGCTGGCCCGGCTACCACGTCGTGGGCAAGGACATCCTGCGCTTCCACGCGGTGATCTGGCCGGCGATGCTGATGGCCGCGGGCCTCGAGGTGCCCCAGGGCGTCTTCGCCCACGGCTGGCTGCTCGTGGGCGGCGAGAAGATGTCGAAGTCGAAGCTCACCGGCATCGCCCCCACGGAGATCACCGATGTCTTCGGGTCCGACGCGTATCGCTTCTACTTCCTGTCCGCCATCCCGTTCGGCCACGACGGCTCGTTCTCGTGGGAGGACCTGTCCGCCCGCTACCAGGCCGAACTCGCGAACGGATTCGGCAACCTCGCGTCTCGCACGGTCGCGATGATCGAGCGCTACTTCGAGGGGATCGTGCCGCCGCCCGCGGACTACACGGACGGCGACCTGGCGATCCAGAAGACGGTGCGGGATGCCGCGGCCGCCGCGGACGCGGCGATCGAACGGTTCCGCACCGACGAGGCCATCGCCGCGATCTGGACCATCGTGGATGCGCTGAACCTCTACATCACCGAGAACGAGCCCTGGGCGCTCGCGAAGGACGACGCGCAGCGCGCGCGGCTCGGCACCGTCCTGTTCACGGCGGCGGACGGCCTGCGGGCGCTCGCGGTGCTGCTGTCGCCGGTGATGCCGATCGCGACGGACAAGCTGTGGGTCGCGCTCGGTGCGGCGGAGACGATCGGCCGCATCGCCGACCAGCCGATCCGCGAGGCGGGGGAGTGGGGTGTGCTGCGCCCCGGAACCTCGGTGAACGGACTGGCGCCGCTGTTCCCGCGCATCGAGCAGGCATGACCGACCCTTCCAACTACGTCCGGCAGCGCGAGAAGGGCTCGCGCGACGTCAGCTACCCTGACGCGCCCGAGCCCCTCGCGGTGCCGGTGTACGACAACCACTGCCACCTCGAGATCGAGGACGGCCCCTCGACGGGCTCGGGGACCGGACTGTCGCTGGACGATCAGCTGGAGCGCGCTGTCGCCGTCGGCATCGCCGGCGTCGTCCAGGCCGGGGGCGACATCGAGTCGAGCCGGTGGTCGGCATGGGCCGCGGCATCCCATCCGCGCGTCCTCGCCGCCGTCGCGATCCACCCCAACGAGGCGCCCGCCTACGCGGAGGCCGGCCGCCTCGACGAGGCCATCGCGGTGATCGACGAGCTTGCGGCGCAGCCGCGCGTGCGGGCGATCGGCGAGACCGGGCTCGACTTCTTCCGCACCGGCGAGGAGGGCCTGCCCGCCCAGTTCTTCAGCTTCGAGGCGCACATCGCCCTCGCGAAGAAGCACGGCATCGCGATGCAGATCCACGACCGCGATGCGCACGACGCGGTCCTCGAGACCCTCGTGCGCGTGGGAGCGCCCGAGCACACGGTGTTCCACTGCTTCTCCGGCGACGCCGGCATGGCGCGCATCGCGGCGGATGCCGGCTACTACCTGAGCTTCGCCGGCAACGTCACGTTCAAGAACGCCCAGAATCTGCGCGACGCCCTCGCGGTGACGCCGCGCGACCGCATCCTGGTCGAGACGGATGCGCCGTTCCTCACCCCCGTCCCGCACCGCGGTCGGCCGAATGCGCCGTACCTCGTCCCTGTGACGATGCGCTTCCTCGCCGAAGAGCTGGACGCCGACCTGGACGAGCTGTGCGCCCAGGTCGCGGCGAACACCCTCGAGGTCTACGGGGACTTCGAGGACTGAAGCGGCTCCTCCTCGGGCGCGGGCTTGGCCGCTGCGATGTGCGAGATCGACCGCCAGACGAGGAGCAGGGTGATCGCGGATCCGCCGAACGCGAACCACCACGGTGCCGTGAGGCCCCACACCTGGGCGATGAGGCCGCCGAGCAGCTGGCCGACCACCATCCCGCCGAAGACGCCGACCATGTTCACAGAGGCCATGCGACCCTGCAGCTCCATCGGCACGAGGCGCTGGCGCACGGTCGTGGAGATCGTGCCCCACACGAAGGCGTACAGGCCGAAGACGAACATGACCACGAACGCGACGATGCCGGACGAGGTCAGCGCGAAAGTCAGGTGCATGAGCACCTCGAGCGTCAGGCACACGCGCATCAGCGTCGCGAACGAGACGTGCTTCTCGAGCCAGCCGAAGATCCCGACCGCGAGGAGGCCGCCGAGCGCAGAGGCGGTCGTCAAGGCGCCGTAGCCGACCTCGCCGATGTGCAGATAGTCGGTGGCGTACAGGACCAGGACGCTCCAGGGCGCCGACCACGTGATGTTGAAGACGAGGATGATGAGCACCAGCGTGCGCACCGGCGGGTTGTGCCGCAGCCAGTGCAGGCCCTCGCGGATCGGGTGATCCTTCTCACCGGACTCCCGCGTGGCTTCTGTCCGTGCCGGAACAGGCGTCGCCGCGATGCGCGAGATCAGCAGCACCGCGAAAAGCACGCAGACGACCTGCACCGCGAACGGCCAGAATGCTCCGATCGCGAACAGGAAGGCGCCGAGCGGGGGACCTGCCATCTGGTTCGCGACGAGGTAGCCGGCCTGCATCCGAGCGTTGCCGATCCCGAGGTCTTCGCGCCGCACCATCATCGGCAGCAGCGTGTTCGCGGCGGAGTCGACGAAGACCTCCGCCGTGCCGTAGAGGAAGGCGGCGACCAGCACGATCCAGATGTTCGCGATGCCGGTGACAAGGAAGACGCACAGCGCTGCGACCACCGCCCCGCGCAGCGCGTTGGCGAGCATCACCATGCGCCTACGGTCGTGGCGATCCGCGACGGCGCCCGCGTGGAGCCCGAAGACGAGCCACGGGAGGACCGGCATCATCGCGCCGATCGCGACGAGGGCCGGCGCGCCGGACATCGAGGCGATCAGGAGCGGGGATGCCGACAGGGCGATGCCGTCGCCGAGATTGCTCGTCCAGAACGCGCCGAGCAGCCATCGGAAGTCGCGGCCCAGGCGCGGAGGCGCGACGAGGTCGACGACGTTCGGCATCCCTCCATCGTACGAAGGGCGGCCGACATGCGCCGACCCCGCAGGCTACGCCTCCGTCTCGACCACCGGTGCGGGCGCCTTGAAGAACAGCGTCTCGGTCTGCTCGAGCTCCATGCCCTTCGTCTCGGGGATCCGCCACAGCACGTACACGAAGGACAGCGCCGCGAAGATCGCGTACATGAGGTACGTCCCCGACAGGGACCATGCCGACATCACCGGGAACGACACGGTGATGAGGAAGTTCGCGATCCACTGCGCGGCCGCGGCGACGCCGAGGGCCTTGGCCCTGATGCGGCTCGGGAAGATCTCGCCGAGAAGGACCCACACGAGCGGCCCCCACGAGGCGCCGAAGCCGATCACGAAGAGGTTCGCGGCCACGAGTGCGATGGGACCGAACGGTGCGGGAAGCGTCACAGCGCCGCCGGCGCCCTTCACCGCGTACGCGAAGCACAGCGCCATCGAGGCGAGCGAGAGCGTCATGATGATGGATCCGGTGAGGAGGATGGGTTTCCGGCCGACCCGGTCCACGAGGAAGATCGCGATGAGTGTGACGAGCACGTTGACGATGCCCGTGACGACGCTGATGCCGAACGACGCGCTCTCCGGGAATCCGACCGACTGCCACAGCGTCGTCGAGTAATAGAAGATGACGTTGATCCCCACGAACTGCTGGAACACCGACAGGATGATGCCGACCCACACGATCGGCTGCAATCCGAACCTCGGGCCGCGCAGCGACACCCCCGCGTTCTTGCGGTCGGTCTCGATGACGTTGGTGAGCTCCGTCATCGTCTTGTCGAGGTCGGCGGGCGGCACGAGCCGCGCGAAGATCGCGCGCGCCTCGTCGGTGCGTCCCCGCGCGATCAGGTAGCGCGGCGACTCCGGGAGCGTGAACGACAGGATGCCGTAGACGGCGGCCGGGATGACCCCGACGATGAACATCCAGCGCCACGCGTCCAGACCGAACCACAGCGGGCTGTTCGCGCTGCCGGCTGTCCACGCCAGCACGGCGTCCGAGAGCAGCGCGACGAAGATGCCGAGCGTGATCGCGAGCTGCTGCAGCGACGCGAGGCCGCCGCGGATCTGCTTCGGCGCGATCTCGGCGATGTAGGCGGGCGCGATGACCGACGCGATGCCGATGCCGAGGCCGCCGATCACGCGCCACAGGGCGAGGTCCCACACCGCGAAGGCGAGACCGGCGCCGAGCGAGCTGGCGAAGAACATGATCGCTCCGAGAAGCATCACCCGCAGGCGCCCGAACCTGTCCGCGAGGTTGCCGGCGATGATGGCGCCGACCGCGCAGCCCAGCAGCGCGATCGCGACGACGAACCCCGTGACGACGGAGTTCAGCGAGAAGTCGTGCTGGATCGAGTCGACCGCGCCGTTGATGACGGAGGAGTCGAAGCCGAAGAGGAAGCCGCCGACGGCGGCGGCGACGGCGAGTCCCACGGCGCGCTTGCCGTAGGGGCTGCGGAGCGAGAACGCGTTCGCGGGGATGCTTCCGGTGCTCATGCCCGCACCCTATTCCCGCACCGGCGACGGCGCCATGGCCCCGGCGGCGTGTTCCGGGTGGCACAGCGGCCAGAGGCTACAGTGAAACGCATGCCCGTGACCCTCCTCGGCGCCGCCGAGATCCGCGCCCTCGCCGCCGACCTCGACGTCACGCCGACGAAGAAGCTCGGGCAGAACTTCGTCGTCGACGCCAACACGGTGCGCAAGATCGTCCATGTCGCCGGCGTCCAGGCGGGGGAGCGGGTCGTCGAGGTCGGCCCGGGCCTCGGATCGCTGACCCTCGCGATCCTCGAGGCCAGGGCATCCGTCACCGCCGTCGAGATCGACCACCGCCTCGCCGAGCGTCTCCCCGAGACCGCCGCCGAGCACGGTGTCGCCCCCGGCGCGCTGACCGTCGTCGACGCCGATGCGATGCGGGTGACCGACCTGCCCGGGGACCCGACGGTGCTCGTGGCCAACCTGCCGTACAACGTGAGCGTCCCGGTGCTGCTGCACTTCCTCGAGACGTTCCCGCACCTTCAGCGCGGGGTCGTGATGGTGCAGGCCGAGGTCGGCGAACGCCTCGCCGCGCCGCCTGGGTCGAAGACCTACGGCGCGCCGAGCGTGAAGGCCGCGTGGTACGGCCCCTGGCGGCTCGCCGGCACGGTGTCCCGGCAGGTCTTCTGGCCGGTTCCGAACGTCGACAGCGTCCTGGTGGCGTTCGAGCGGGATGCGGAGCCCCGCGGCGACGAGGAGCTCCGTGTCAGCACCTTCCGACTCGTGGATGCGGCGTTCCAGCAGCGCCGCAAGATGCTCCGGCAGGCGCTGTCGCAGGTGCTCGGCGGGTCGGCCGCCGAGGCATCCGCCGTCCTGGAGCGGGCGGGGGTCGCGCCGACGGCGCGCGGCGAGGACCTCACGGTCGACGAGTATGTGCGCATCGCGCAGGCTCGCTAGCCTGGAGCGATGAGCGAGCAGCAGCGCTTCAGCGACAACGTCCCCGATCTCCACCGTCCCTACGCCGCAGCCGCGGACCGATACGCCGGCGCCCGATTCCGCCAGGTCGGCACATCGGGTCTCTACCTGCCCGCGATCTCACTCGGGCTGTGGTGGAACTTCGGCGACAACATCCCGATGGACAACCAGCGGGCGCTCCTGCGCCACGCGTTCGACCGCGGCATCACGCACTTCGACCTGGCGAACAACTACGGCCCGCCGTACGGCTCGGCCGAGAAGAACTTCGGGCGCATCTATGCGGAGGACTTCCGCCCGTACCGCGACGAGCTCATCATCTCCTCGAAGGCCGGCTGGGACATGTGGCCCGGGCCGTACGGCGAGTACGGCTCGCGCAAGTACATCCTCGCGAGCGCCGACCAGTCGCTCGCCCGGATGGGTCTCGATTACGTCGACATCTTCTATTCGCACCGCTTCGACGACGTCACCCCGATCGCCGAGACGATCGGGGCGCTCGACACGCTCGTGCGCCAGGGCAAGGCGCTCTACGTCGGCATCTCGTCCTACAGCGCGGAACGTACGGCGGAGGCGGTCGCCGTCGCCCGCAGCCTCGGCACGCCGCTCGTCATCCACCAGCCGTCGTACTCGATCCTGAACCGGTGGATCGAGGACGGCCTCACCGGCGTCCTGCGCCAGGAGGGCCTGGGTGCGATCGCCTTCACGCCGCTTGCGCAGGGCCTGCTGACCGACAAGTACCTGTCCGGCGGGCACGCCGACCGGTCGCAGAAGCGCGGGTCGCTGCCCGACTCGCCGCTGTCGGAGAAGGGCCTGGCGATCGTGCGCGGGCTCGATGTGATCGCGAAGGAGCGGGGGCAGTCCCTCGCCCAGATGGCGCTCCAGTGGATCCTGCGCGACCCGGTGGTGACCTCCGCGCTCATCGGCGCATCGCGCCCGCAGCAGCTCGATGAGAACCTCGCCGCGCTCGACGGCCCCGCCTTCACGGCGGAGGAGCTGCAGCGCATCGACACCCTCTCGAGCGGCCTCAGCGACGAGGACGACGTGGACCTCTGGGCCGTGTCCTCCACCCTCTGAGGCCGAACCGGAGCTGACGTGAGCGAGGCGCTGACGACCGATCGCGTGCACGTGCGCGCCCCGGGGAAGATCAACGTGTTCTTCGAGGTCGGCGACCTCGACGACCACGGATACCACGAGGTCGCCTCGGCGTATCAGGCCGTGTCCGCGTACGAGGACCTGTGGGCCGAGGCATCCGATCTGTTCACGATCTCCGTGACCGGGACGGTGGATGTCTCGGGCGTCCCGCTCGATGACCGGAACCTCGCCGTGCGCGCCGCGCGCCTGCTCGCGGCGGAGACCGGCTACGGCGGCGGCGTGCACCTCGAGATCCGCAAGGGCGTGCCCGTCGCGGGCGGGATGGGCGGCGGGTCCGCGGATGCGGCGGCCGCCCTCGTCGCGTGCGACGCGCTGTGGGGCACGGGTCTCTCCTCGACGGACCTCCACGCCCTCGGCTCCCGCCTCGGCGCTGACGTCCCGTTCGCGCTGCTGGGCGGCACCGCCGTCGGCACGGGGCGCGGCGACGAGCTCAGCCCGGCGCTCGCGCGCGGGCGATTCGACTGGGTGATCGTGACGAGCGGCGACGGCCTCTCGACGCCCGCCGTGTACAGCGAGCTCGACCGCCACCGCGCCGAGCACGCGGCCGATATCGCCCCCATTCCGCGCCGCCCGGCGGTGGAGCCGGCCGTGCTCCAGGCGCTGCGGGCGGGGGATGCGACGGCCCTCGCCGTCTCCGCACGCAACGACCTGCAGGTCGCAGCGCTCCGCCTGCGTCCGGATCTCGCCGGAGTCCTCGAGCGCGGCGAGCGCTCCGGGGCGCTCGTCGGCATGGTCTCCGGGTCCGGGCCGACCGTCGCGTTCCTCGCGGAGGATGAGGAGTCCGCCATCGATCTCCAGGTGCTGCTCAGCGCCGACGGGTTCGAGGCGCTGCACGTCCACGGTCCGGTTCCCGGCGCGCGCGTGCGCTGAGGAACATCCCGCCGTACCGCGGCGTTGGCGCTGACAAGACGTTCTTGAGGAGGAATCGATGAAGGCAGTGCTCGACGGCGTTGTGATCGCCGAAGCGCCGGAAGAGGAACTGATCTCGATCGAGGGCAACTGGTATTTCCCACCCGAGGCCGTGACCCCGGGGGCACTGGTCGTGAGTCCGACGCCGTATACCTGCCCCTGGAAGGGCGCGGCGACCTACTACACGGTCAACGGGCTCGAGGACCGCGCGTGGTCATACCACGACCCGCGCCCCACCGCCGTCGCGCGCGTAGGCCGCGACTTCGCCCGTTACGTGGCCTTCTGGAGGGGCGTCGAGGTCATCGACTGACCCCAGGCGTCGCCTACGCTGGTAGGGACATGGCGCATCTTCTGGGGGCCGAGGCCCTGCACCTCGAGTACCCGACCCGCGTGGTCTTCGACTCTGTGACACTCGGTGTCGAGGAGGGCGACCGCATCGGGATCGTCGGCCGCAACGGCGACGGCAAGTCGAGCCTGCTCGGGATGCTGGCGGGCCTGCGCAGCCCGGATGCGGGACGCGTGACGATGCGCGGCGGCGTCCGGATCGGCGTGCTCGATCAGGCCGACACCCTCGACGACGACGGCACGGTCGGGTCGACGATCGTCGGAGACACCCCGGAGCACGAATGGGCGGGGGATGCGCGCGTCCGCGACGTCATCGCGGGTCTCGTCGCCGACCTCGACTGGGAGGCGCGCCTGGGCACCCTGTCCGGCGGGCAGCGGCGGCGTGTGGCGCTCGCGCGCCTGCTCGCGGGGGACTGGGACATCCTCTTCCTCGACGAGCCGACGAACCACCTCGACGTCGAGGCGATCGCATGGCTCGCCGACCATGTCAAGCGCCGCTGGGCGCCGAGCGCCGGAGCGCTCCTCGTCGTCACCCACGATCGGTGGTTCCTCGACGAGGTGTGCAACGCCACGTGGGAGGTGCACGACCGCATCGTCGAGCCGTTCGAGGGCGGGTATGCGGCGTACATCCTGCAGCGCGTCGAACGCGACCGGCAGGCCGCATCCATCGAGGCCCGCCGGCAGAACCTCGCCCGCAAGGAGCTCGCGTGGCTCCGCCGGGGAGCGCCCGCCCGCACGAGCAAGCCGAAGTTCCGTATCGACGCGGCGAACGCGCTCATCGCCGACGTCCCCGAGATCCGCAACAAGGTCGCGCTGCAGTCGCTCGCGGTCTCCCGGCTCGGCAAGGACGTCGTCGACCTGCTCGACGCGTCCGTGTCCTACCCCTCGACGGGCTCGGGGACCGACCGCGAGGTGCTGCACCGTGTCGAATGGCGCATCGCGCCGGGGGAGCGCACCGGCATCCTGGGTGTGAACGGCGCCGGGAAGTCGACGCTGCTCGGCCTCGTCGACGGGACGGTCACGCCGACCGAGGGGCGCGTGAAGCGCGGCAAGACGGTGCGCGTGGCCGCCCTCAGCCAGCGGCTCGCGGAGCTCGACGAGCACATGGACGACCCGGTGCGGATCGTCATCGAGCGCCTGCGCACGAGCTACACGATCGGCACAGGGTCCAAGGCGCAGGAGCTCACGCCCGGCCAGCTCCTCGAACGCCTCGGGTTCTCCAGCGCCCAGCTGTCGACGCCCGTCAAGGACCTCTCCGGCGGCCAGCAGCGCCGCCTGCAGCTGCTGCTCATCCTGTTCGACCAGCCCAACGTGCTGATCCTCGACGAGCCGACGAACGACCTCGACACCGACATGCTCGCCGCCCTCGAGGACCTCCTCGACTCGTGGTCGGGGACGCTCCTCGTCGTCTCCCATGACCGCTACTTCATCGAGCGCGTCACCGACCAGCAGTACGCGATCCTCGAGGGGCGCCTCCGGCACCTCCCCGGCGGCATCGACGAGTACCTGCGCCTGCGGGCCGCGCAGGGGCGCGAGCCCCGGTCGGCCGCCGCCGCATCCGCCGCCCCGGTCCCCGCGGGCCTGCAGGGCGCCGAGCGCCGCGCGGTCGAGAAGGAGCTCGCAGCCCTCGAGCGCCGGATGTCGAAGATCCAGGAGCAGATCGACGGCGACCGCACGGCGCTCGCCGAGCACGACCAGTCCGACTACGTCGGCCTCGGCGCGAAGATGTCCGAGATCAGCGCTCTCGAGTCCGAACTCGAGTCCCTCGAGGAACGCTGGCTGGAGCTCGGCGAGCAGCTCGGCTGAAGACCAGCGATCAGATGACGCCGAGGGCGAGCATCGCGTCGGCCACCTGGATGAAGCCCGAGATGTTCGCGCCCGCGACGTACGATCCGGGCGATCCATAACGGTCCGCGGTCTCGAGGCACCGGTCGTGGATCGACGCCATGATCTCGGACAGCCGCTGCTCGGTGTGCTCGAACGTCCAGGAGTCGCGCGACGCGTTCTGCTGCATCTCGAGCCCGCTCGTGGCCACGCCGCCGGCGTTGGCCGCCTTGCCCGGCGCGAAGCGCACGCCCGCCTCGATCAGGATGCGGGTCGCCTCCGGCGTCGTCGGCATGTTGGCGCCCTCGGCGACCACACGGCAGCCGTTCTTGACGAGCGTGACCGCGTGCTCCGCATCCAGCTCGTTCTGCGTCGCGCAGGGCAGGGCGATGTCGCACGCGACATCCCAGATGGTGCCGGAGGCCTGGAACACGGCGCCGTCGCGGTCCTCCGCGTAGTCGGCGATGCGTCCGCGGCGGACGTTCTTGATCTCCTTGAGGAGCTCGAGATCGATGCCGGCCTCGTCCACGACGTAGCCGCTCGAGTCCGAGCAGGCGATGACGGTGCCGCCGAGCTGGTGCACCTTCTCGATCGCGTAGATCGCGACGTTGCCCGAGCCCGACACGACGACGCGCTTGCCCTCGAACGACTCGCTGGTGGTCTTCAGCATCTCGTCGACGAAGAAGACGACGCCATAGCCGGTCGCCTCCGTGCGCACCTGCGAGCCGCCCCACGTGAGGCCCTTGCCTGTGAGCACGCCCGACTCGTAGCGGTTCGTGATGCGCTTGTACTGCCCGAAGAGGTACCCGATCTCGCGGCCGCCGACGCCGATGTCGCCCGCAGGCACGTCGGTGTTCTCGCCGATGTGGCGGTACAGCTCGGTCATGAACGACTGACAGAAGCGCATGACCTCCGCATCCGACCGGCCCTTGGGGTCGAAGTCGGAGCCGCCCTTGCCGCCGCCGATCGGCAGGCCCGTGAGGGCGTTCTTGAAGATCTGCTCGAAGCCGAGGAACTTCACGATCCCGAGGTAGACGCTCGGGTGGAAGCGCAGCCCGCCCTTGTACGGCCCCAGGGCGGAGTTGAACTCGACGCGGAACCCGCGGTTCAGCTGCACGTGGCCGGAGTCGTCGAGCCACGGCACGCGGAAGATGATCTGGCGCTCCGGCTCGCACAGGCGGCGGATGATCTCGGCGTCGGTGTACTCGGGGTGCTTCGAGACGACCGGCCCGAGGCTCTCGAGCACTTCGCGCGTGGCCTGGTGGAACTCGGTCTCCGCGGGGTTGCGGCGCACGACCTCGTCGAAGACGTCGACGAGCCGTTCATCCATAACAGCCATGAATCTCCTTAGCGTCTCCTCGACGCTACCTTGTCGCCGGAGGCCTCCTCGACGTGCGACAGAGCCACGAAGCATCCCTCGGGACCCGCGAACGGGACGAGCTCGGCCCGCGCCGTGCTGCCTTCGAGGACGCGGTCGATGATCCCGCGATGGACTTCGCAGACGATCCCGGGGTGTGCGCGGGCGGCGTCGGCGAACGGGCATGCACGCAGACGGATACCGGCGTCCTCGTGCGCGGGGGCGAATCCGAGCCGCTCGAGCACGGCTGGGAGGCCGGTGGCCTCCGGAAGCCCCGACGCCCACGCGCGCCCCGCCGCGCGTGCTCGCGCCGCGCCGTCGGGCGCGCCGTCGAGCGCATCCGCGAGGGCTGTCACCATGGCCGCGCGCGCGGGGTCGCCTCGGACGCCCGCGGCGGGGGAGTAGCGCACGCGCGGACGTCCGACGGCCCCTTCCGGGTCGGGTGCGCGCATGACGGAGCCACCCGCGACCAGCTGGTCGAGGTGGAAGCGGGCGGTCGTGACGTGGATGCCGGTCGCCTCGGCGACGGCCGCGGCATCCATCGGCCCGCCCGCCTCCGCGAGCAGACGCGCGATCGCCTCGCGGGTGGTCGTCATGACTCGGGACGGCGGGAGAGCGAGACGAACTCGCTCCCGCTCTCACCGCTCAGGCGCCGCTGCAGCGACCCGGCGATGCGGTCCGCCTGCAGCTTGGCGCGTTCTGCGATGGGGCCGTGGAATCGCGCGTCCAGCGTCGCCGTCCACAGCTCGAGCCACCGCTCGAAATGCTCCGCCTCGAGCGGATGCCGCGCGTTCAGCACGTAATGGACCTGCAGCGCGTTGCGCTGGTACTTCCCGGCGCGGAAGAGGACCGTCTCCCAGAAGTCGGCCATGATCGGCAGGTGCCGCTCGAGATCGAGGCGGGCGACGTCGGTGAAGATCGGGCCGAGGAGCGCATCGGCGAAGGCCGCCCGGTAGAAGGCGACGATGTGCTCCTCGATGTCGGTCCGGCCGGCGATGTCATCCACGTGTCATACCGTAGTCGAATAAAAAGGATGCTGATACTTTCAATTCGTGCACACCGTGATCGAGCCGAGCGTCCTCTACGTCGGCACGCCCGCCTACCTGATCGCGACGATGAACCCCGACGGGGCGCCGAACCTGGCCGCTGCGTCGTCCTACTGGGCGCTCGGGCGCATGCTCGTGCTCGGCATCGAGACCGACGGGCAGACGTCGGCCAACCTGCACGCGCACGGAGAGCTGACGGTCTCCTTCCCGTCGGCCGCGCTGTGGCCGTCCCTCGTGCGCCTCTCGACGCTCACGGGGCGCGACCCCGTCCCCGCGCACAAGGCGAAGCGCTATCGGCACGAGCCGGACAAGTTCGCCGCCTCGGGCCTCACGCCGCAGCCCTCCGAGCTCGTCGCCCCGCCGCGGGTCGCGGAGTGCCTGCTGCAGTTCGAGGCACGGGTGCGCCGCCTCACGCCCGGCCTCGACGGCAGCTACGACATGGTCGAGGCGGAGGTCGTCCGCGTGCACGCCGACGAGGCGATCGTCCACGCGAACGGTCAGGTCGACCCGGAGGCGTGGCATCCGCTCGTCTACGCCTTCCGGCACTTCTTCGACCGCGGCTCGGAGGTCGGCTGGCTCGCCTCCAGCCCGACCGCGCCGCATCCGCCGGTCGTCTGACGGGTTCCGCCTAAGCGGCGACGGCGGTCGTCGTCGCCTCGATGCGGATCACCGTCGACTTGGATGCGGGCGTGTTGCTGACCTCCGCGGTCGCCCCGAGCGGGACGAGCGGGTTGGCCTCCGGGAAGTAGGCGGCGGCACATCCGCGCGCGGTCGGGTACGACACCAGCCGGAAGCCGCGGAGCACCCGATCGACGCCATCGGTGAACTCGCTGTGCACGTCGACGCGCTGGCCGTCGGTCAGCTTCAGCGCGGCGATGTCGAGAGGGTTGACGAAGATGACGTCGCGTCCCTGCTTCACGCCCCGATACCTGTCGTTGAGGCTGTAGATCGTCGTGTTGAACTGGTCGTGCGCGCGGATCGTCTGGAGCAGCAGGCGTCCGGGCGGGCATTCCACGACCTGCAGCTCGTTGAGCGTGAACTTCGCCTTGCCGGTGTCCGTCGGGAACGTCCGCGAATCCCGTGGTCCGTGGGCCAGCACGAATCCGCCCTCCTGCCGGATCCTGCCGTTGTAGTCCTCGCACCCCGTGCACACGTGGGCGATGTGGTCGCGGATGCGGTCGTAATCCGCCTCGAACCCGGCCCAGTCGACGTCCACCTTGTCGGCAAGCGTCGCGCGCGCGAGCCGCGTGACGATCGAGATCTCCGACAGGAGGTTCGGCGACACCGGATCGACCTTGCCCCACGACGGATGCACGGCGCACACCGTGTCCTCCACCGAGACGAACTGCTCGCCCGACGCCTGGAGGTCGATCTCGGTCCGTCCCATCGTCGGGAGGATGAGCGCCTCCCGGCCGACGACCGCGTGCGACCTGTTGAGCTTCGTCGACACCTGCACCGTCATCTCGGCCTTCTGGACGGCGCTCTCCGCGACGTCGGTGTCGGAGATCGCGGCGACGAGGTTGCCGCCCAGGGCGAACCACACCGTGACCCGGCCGTCCGCGAGCGCGCGGATGCCGTCGACGCTGTCGACGCCGTCGGCGCGTGGAGGATCGAAGTGGAACTCGTTCTGCAGCTTGTCGAGGAACGCCGGAGGCATCTTCTCCCAGATGCCCATCGTGCGGTCTCCCTGCACGTTGCTGTGGCCGCGGATCGGGGAGGCGCCGGCGCCGGGCCTGCCGATGTTCCCCCGCAGGAGCAGCAGGTTCATGATGTCCTTGATCGTCGCCACGGCCCGCTTGTGCTGGGTGAGCCCCATCGCCCACGTGATGATGACGCGATCGGCGGCGATGTACCGGTCAGCCAGCCCGCCGATCTCGCCGCTCGTGAGGCCCGTCGCCCGAAGCACCTCGACTTCGTCCAGGGCTTCGAGGCTCGCCGCGAACTCGTCGAACCCCTGGCAGTACGTGTCGATGAAGTCGTGGTCGAGCACGGTGCCCGGTGCGGCCTTCTCTGCCTCGAGCACCCTCTTGGCGACCGCCTGCATGAGCGCCTGGTCGCCGCTGAGGCGGATCTGCAGATAGTCGTCCGCGAGGCCGGTGCCCTTGCCGATCCAGCCGTTCACCTTCTGCGGATTCTTGTACCGCATGAGCCCGGCTTCGGGCAGCGGGTTCACTGCGACGATCGTCGCCCCGGCTTTCTTCGCCTCCTCGAGCGCCGTCAGCATGCGGGGGTGATTGCTCCCCGGGTTCTGCCCCATGATGACGATGAGGTCCGCCTGCGCGAAGTCGTCATAGGTCACGGTGGACTTGCCCACGCCGATCGCCTCGCTGAGCGCGGCCCCGGTGGACTCATGGCACATGTTGGAGCAGTCGGGCAGATTGTTGGTCCCGAAGGCCCGCGCGAACAGCTGGTAGACGAAGGCGGCCTCGTTCGAGGTGCGGCCGCTGGTGTAGAACGCGGCGCGGTCGGGGGAGTCCAGCGACCGCAGCTTGTCGCCGATGATCCGGAACGCCTCGTCCCAGCCGATCGGCGTGTAGGCGTCGCTGTCCGCGGCCTTGTAGACGGGCTCGACGAGCCGCCCCTGCATCCCGAGCCAGTAGTCGGACTTCTCCAGCAGCACCGGGATCGGATGCTCCGCCCAGAACGAGGTCGGGACCGTGATGGGCGTCGCCTCCCACGTGACGGCCTTCGCGCCGTTCTCGCAGAACTCCGCGATCTTCCGGTGCGACGGGTCGGGCCATGCGCAGCTCATGCAGTCGAACCCGTCCTTGTGGTTCATCGACGTGAGCAGTCGCGCGGCGCGGGTCGGCCCCATGTCTCGGACGGCAGGCCCGACCGAGTGGGTGATGCCGGGGATGCCGGCGGCCCATTTCTTGGGGGGCGAGATCTGGACGTCCTCGACGTCGTCGATGGCGCGTTCGCTGGGCGCTTCGTGGATCGTCATGCTGCACGTCCTTCCGCAGCAAGGGGGAGACGGACTCACTACCTCGATCGTCGTCCCGCAGGAACAATGCCTGGTCCGTGCGGGCTTGAAGTTGCCTGTGAACCGATCCCGCGCCCCGGGTCGCGCGCATCATGGTAGGCGAGGGGAACTGACCCTAAGAAGGTTCACCATGCAGTTCGCAGTGTCGATGTTCCCGCCTCTGGCACTCGGATTCTTCGGCCTCGGCACCGGCTACCTGATCTACGGCCCCCAGGAACTGATCGGCTGGCCGAAGCGCGACGAGCGCGTCGACCGCGCGACCGGGATCTGGGGCATCTGGATGCCCGGCTTCTGCCAGTTCGTGACCGGGATCATCCTGTTCATAGGCCTCACCTGGTTCCAGGTCTTCAAGGGCGCGCCGCTGTACATGGCCGCGGTCGCGTTCTCCGCGTATGGCATCCACTGGTTCGCCATCGGCTACAACCGCTACCGCGGGAACGACCCGAGACCGAACGCCGGCATGTCGGTCGCGTTCTTCATCCTCTCGGTGGTCGGCCTCGTCGTCTTCTTCGTCTCCGCCGACTGGCCGGTCGGGCTGCTGTTCCTCGGGCTGGCGCTGATCTACCTGTCCGACTTCTTCGCATCGATCGGCATGGCGTGGGGCGAGCGGCTCCTGGGCCTCTTCCACGTCATCACCGGGCTGTGGCTCATGTATCTGATGCTCGCGGTCGCGTTCAACTTCGCACTCGGATGGAAGCTGCCCGTCTGACGGCGCGCATGACAACCGGCCGTCGTCGGCGCACCATTTCTCCCCTCACGCCGCCGACGACGCCGGCGCCGTGCGCTGCGGAGGGGAGCGGCCGGACGTCAGTGGTGGTGGTGCCCGTGCCCGTCGTGATCGTGCTTGTGCCCGTGATGCTCGTGCCCGTGGTGCTCGTGCTCATCGTGCGCCGTGCCGGGCAGGGCCGGGGCGCAGTGGTCGGACGTCGTGCGCGGCGCATCCAGTGAAGGATTGCGGTCGAAGAACCCGAACGGCTTCAGCCAGAACGAGATGGTGTCGGCCGGCATGATCGGCCAGTCCTCGACGCGCGTGATGTGGTGGATGCCGAACACGTACCAGAGCACGACGTCCTCGTCGACGAGCCGCTCGTCGTCGGCGATCCACGCGCTCATGCCGTTGTGGCTGTCGTCGACCGACTGCGTCGGATAGTCGCCCGCGGGCCACATCTCCGTGTCGTGGTGCTTCGTGACCCAGAGCGTGTTCCCGATGACGGGGTTGCGCGTGAGGATCGGCGACGACTCGTCGAACATCGCCGGGAAGGATGCCGTCGGCACGAGCTTGTACGCGACGGGGGCGCCCCACGCGTTGAGCTTGTCCGGATTGGTCACCTTCCAGGAGCGCTGGCGCTCCCACGAGAAGGTGCGGCCGGACTGCGCCTCCGACTCGACGACGGTGGACACCGTGTTGAGGTCGAGCCCCAGGGGGTTCGCCTCGGTGATGGGCGCTGCCACCGAGTCCGACTCGACGACGGTGTTGCGGTCGCCGTCGACGTCGAGGTCGAGGCGGGCGACGAGGAAGTGCTGGTGGAAGGGCGCGTACGTGCGCAGGTCGATCGTCGTGCCGGTCGCGCTCGCGTCGCCCTGCTTCTCCATCGGCGTCGAGACCATGATGCCGGTGGCCCGCACCTCGCACTCGATGTTGCCGTCCTGGTAGAAGCGCCAGTAGATCAGGTACTCGTAGTTCGCGACCGTCGCGTGCGCGGAGAGGACGAACCGGCGCTGGCGGCGCACCTCGGCGCCCGTGTCCGGGTCGACGTGCTTCCACAGCACGGCGTTGTCCTCCTCATGGAGGCACAAGGCGTTCTTGATCTCCCACGGCTGCCCGGCGGTGTCCGGCAGGACCGCATCCAGATAGGTGATCTCGCCGAGGCAGTCGCAGCCGAGCTCGAGCGACGTGCACATGTAGCCGAGGCCCCACTCGCCGATGTCGAACGCCGTGCGGCGGTAGTGGTCGAAGCTCGAGTCGCGGTACGGGACGATCATCTCGGCGAACGACAGCCGGTACGCCACATCCCGCTGCGTCCCCTGGTCGTCGAACGCGACCTGGTAGATCACCGGCCCTTCGCGGTAGTTGAAGCCGACGCGGAACGACCAGTTCTGCCAGCGGATCTCGGTGCCGTCGACCGTGAAGGAGACGCCGTCGGGCTGGACGATCTCCAGCGGCTTGAGGTCCTCGCGCGGCGTGATGCCGCGGAGCTCCGGGACGTACTCGGCGTCGACGTCCGGCATCCCGTAGTCGTGGTGGTCCTCGATCTCGAGCACCTCGAGGGTGTTCATGTCGACGATGATCTTGAGCCCCGACACCGGGTGGGCGTAGGGGTTGCCGCCGGGCATCGCCTTCATCCACAGGTCGATCCAGCCGAGGCGACGGTCACGCCACTGCTCCGGGATGACGGCTCCGCCGTACGTCCACACGTCGAACAGGACGGTGTCGACATCGTGGATGCCGCGCCGCGCGAGCGCGGCCTTGACGTCCGCATTCTCCTTCATCGCGTGATCGCAGTCGTGGTACTCGTCGAGCGTGAAGTTCGGAGTCACGCCGGGCACGTGCGTCCAGGAGTCGACCGACTCGGAGTTCAGATCGACGACCGCCTCGTAGACCTCGTTCGTCTGCTTCTTCCACAGCACCGCAAGCGCGCGCCGCTCGATCGGGTCGCCGTCGCGCCAGGCCTTGACGGCGGTCTTCGGCGGCTCCTGCAGGATGATCGACGCGTAGCGCCAGCCCGCGTCGACCCCGTGCTCGCGGCTGAGGACCGCGGCCGTGCGCGAGAACTCCTCACCGGTCAGCGAATCCAGCGGATGAGCGCCCATGGCATCCCCCTTCGAATGTGAGACTCACTCTGCCCTATGGCGGGGGCCTCACGACAGGGTCAGCCGTCGAAGCCGAGGCTCAGTTTCCGCAGGAGGGCCGCGAGGCGCTCGGCCTCCGCGCGCGACAGGCTCTCCAGCAGGATCGCCTCCGCATCCACGAGCCGGGTGATCGCCGCATCCACCCGCGTACGCCCATCCGCCGTGAGGGTGACGAGGATGCTGCGCCCGTCATCGGGGTCCGCCTCGCGCCGCACGAGCCGTCGCCCGACGAGGCGGTCGATGCGGTTCGTCATCGTGCCGCTGGAGACGAGCGTCTGCTGCAGCAGCTGCTTGGGGCTGAGCTGGTACGGCTCACCCGCGCGGCGCAGCGCCGACAGGACATCCCACTCCCACGACTCCAGGTCGCTGCGGCGGAACGCCTCACGGCGCGACCGGTCGAGGTGCCGCGACAGGCGGTCGACACGGGAGAGCACCTCGAGGGGGGAGAAGTCGAGGTCCGGGCGCTGGCGCAGCCACGCGTCGACGATGCGGTCGACCTCGTCCGTCTCCTGTGCCACGGCTCCATCATCGCAGGCGTCCAGGCACACCGTGGCGGCACGCGCGGCGCAGGCCTGGCAGACTGGAGGACGGTCCCGATGGGGCTTTCCGCCGTGGTGTAACGGCAGCACGACAGCCTTTGGAGCTGTGAGGACCAGGTTCGAATCCTGGCGGCGGAGCATGAGCACCACACCGCTGGCCGTCATCGTCCTCGCCGCAGGGCAGGGCACCCGCATGAAGTCCGCCACCCCGAAGGTCGTCCACTCGATCGGCGGCCGCACGCTCGTCGGGCACGTCCTCGCGACGGCGCGCGCCCTCGAGCCCGCGAGCATCGCGGTCGTTGTGCGCCACGAGCGCGACCTCGTGGCCGCGGCGGTGCTGGCCGAAGAGCCGGCCGCCGTCATCGTCGACCAGGACGAGACGCCCGGCACCGGCCGCGCTGTCGAGGTGGCACTCGCAAGCCTCGGCGGCTTCACCGGCGACGTGCTCGTCCTCTCCGGCGACGTGCCCCTCCTCGAGGTGGGCACGCTGTCCGCCCTCGTCGGCGCGCACCGCTCGAGCGGCGCCGCCGTGACGCTGCTCAGCGCGGTCGTCGACGACCCGACCGGCTACGGTCGCGTCATCCGCGGCGCCGACGGATCGGTCGCCCGCATCGTGGAGCAGAAGGACGCCTCGGCCGCCGAGGCCGCGATCCACGAGATCAACGTGGGTGTCTACGTGTTCCGCGCGGACCCCCTGCGCACTCACCTCCCCTCCGTAGGCACGGGCAACGCGCAGGGGGAGAAGTACCTCACCGACGTCGTCGGGCTCCTGCGCGACGCATCCCTCCCGGTCGCCGCGTCCGTCGCCGCCGATGCGACCGCCGCCCTCGGCGTCAACGACCGCGTGCAGCTGTCGGACGCCGGCCGCACCCTGAACGCGCGCACGGTCCGCTCCTGGCAGCTCGCCGGGGTCACGGTCCTCGACCCTGCGACGACGTGGATCGACGTCACCGCGACGCTCGCGGAGGATGTCACCGTCTTCCCGAACACCCAGATCCTGCGTGCGACGACCGTCGCGACGGGCGCCGCGATCGGTCCGGACACGACGCTCGTGGACACCGAAGTGGGGGCGGGCGCGACGGTCCGCCGCTCGGAGGCGACGCTGGCCGTCATCGGCGCGGGCGCCACCGTCGGACCGTTCTCCTACCTCCGCCCCGGCACGACGCTCGGCGCCGAAGGGAAGATCGGAGCCTTCGTCGAGACGAAGAACGCCGCGATCGGCGACGGCACGAAGCTCCCGCACTTCATCTACGTCGGCGACGCCGAGGTGGGCGACAGCGTGAATCTCGGCGCCGGGACGATCACCGCGAACTACGACGACGTGAACAAGCACCGCACCGTGATCGGCGATGAGGTGCACACCGGCGCGCACACGGTGCTCGTCGCGCCCGTTAGGCTGGGAGACGGCGCAAAGACGGGGGCCGGCGCCGTCGTCCGCAAGGACGTGCCTGCCGGTGCCCTCGCCCTCAGCGTCGCCCCTCAGCGCAACATCGAGGGGTGGGTCGAGAAGAACCGAGCCGGAACGCGCGCCGCTGACCTCGCGGCGAGCGCCCGGACTGCATCGAAGGCGGACGATGGCGCGCAAGAACAAGACCGTTGACCTCGACCGGGAGAACGGCATCGCCCCCGGCATCATCGTCAAGACCAAGAAGCGGCTCGTCGTCGCCTCGGGCCGCTCGCACCCCGAGCTCGCCGCCCAGGTGGCCGAGTCGGTCGGCACGGAGCTCGTGCCCACCGAGTACCGCACCTTCGCGTCCGGCGAGCTGCTGACGCGCTTCGAGGTGTCGATCCGCGGCTGCGATGTCTTCCTCATCCAGTCGTTCGGCCCGCCGGTCAACGAGTGGCTCATGGAGCTGCTCATCATGCTCGACGCCGCCAAGCGCGCTTCTGCCAAGCGCATCACGGTCGTCGCCCCGTACTACCCGTACTCGCGCCAGGACAAGAAGGGGCGCGGGCGCGAGCCGATCAGCGCGCGCCTCGTCGCCGATCTCATCAAGACGGCGGGCGCCGACCGCATCATGAGCGTCGACCTGCACGCCGCGCAGATCCAGGGCTTCTTCGACGGCCCCGTCGATCACCTGTTCGCCAAGCCCGTGCTGCTCGACTACTTCGAGCGCACCCTCTCGGCGGAGGACCGCGAGAAGCTCACCGTCGTGTCGCCCGACACCGGCCGCGTCCGCGTCGCCGACCAGTGGTCGGACAGCCTGGATGCGCCGCTGGCGATCATCCACAAGCGCCGCGACCCCAATGTCGCGAACCAGGTCACGGTCGCCGAGATCGTCGGCCGCGTCCGCGGTCGCGTCTGCCTCCTCGTCGACGACATGATCGACACCGGCGGCACGATCGTCAAGGCCGCCCAGGCGCTCAAGGCGAACGGCGCCGAGCGCGTCATCGTCGCGGCGACCCACGCCGTCTTCAGCGACCCCGCATCCGAGCGCCTGCAGGACTCCGCGATCGACGAGGTCGTCGTCACCGACACGATCCCGCTGTCCGAGGAGAAGCGCTTCCCGACGCTCACGGTGCTGCCGATCGCGCCGCTCCTGGCCCGCGCCATCCACGAGGTCTTCGAGGACGGCTCGGTCACGAGCATGTTCAACGGCGAGGCCTGAGCCCTTCGACCATAGGGAGCGCATAGGGCGGGCCCAGGGGACGCTGGGGCCGTGCGCCTAGCGTGGAAACACGTCGCACGGCCGCAGAAAGGATCAGCCATGCTCCGCCCCTCCGCCCTCCCGAAGCCCGTCCGCATCGGCTCCGCGCTCACGGGCGTCGCCGGCATCGTCGCGCTCGCAGGCTGCACGGCCGGAGCGGGCGGCGCCACCTCCGCCGGTGCGGCGACCTACAAGGACGGCACGTACAGCGCCTCCGGCACGTACCAGACGCCCGAGACGACCGAGACGATCACCGTCTCGATCACGCTCAAGAACGACCTCGTCACGAACGTGCAGGTGACGGGGGAGCCGCGCCGTCCGGAATCGCAGCAGTACCAGTCGCAGTTCATCGGCGGCATCTCCGACGTCGTGGTCGGCAAGGACATCGATCAGCTCTCCGTGAGCCGCGTCGCCGGCTCCTCGCTGACGAGCAACGGCTTCAACCAGGCCCTCGATCAGATCAAGAGCGAGGCGGCGAAGTGATCGCCCCGGCGACCCGCGTCGTGTGGCGGTTCGAGGCGATCGGCACGCTGTGGGAGATCGAGACGGATGCGGAGCTCGGAAGCGCCGCACGGCTCGCGGTCGAGCACGCGATCGCCGACTTCGACCGCGAATGGTCGCGCTTCCGGCCGGACTCGCTCGTGTCGTCGCTCGCGCGCGGAGCGGGCGTCGTGCCTG
Organism: Microbacterium candidum; assembly: GCF_030315975.1. GTDB lineage: Bacteria > Actinomycetota > Actinomycetes > Actinomycetales > Microbacteriaceae > Microbacterium > Microbacterium candidum. Next base: position 143,498 of record NZ_JASXSZ010000005.1, read on the forward strand.
CGCCCGCCGACGCGGCCGACATGTTCGCGCTGTTCGCCGAGGCCGCGGAGGCGACGGACGGCGCCGTCAACCCCCTCGTCGGCGCGTCCCTCGAGCATCTCGGTTACGACGCCGACTACTCGTTCCGTTCGCGGGGCGCGCTCGCCGCTCCGCGCGACTGGCGTGAGCGCCTCGCCTGGACGGACGATCGCATGATGCTCACGGAGCCTGCGACGATCGACGTCGGCGCACTCGGCAAGGGGCGTCTCGTCGACATCGTGCTCGCGATCGTCTCGCAGTGGACGGAGGGCGACGTCGTCGTGGATGCGAGCGGCGACATCGCGATGACCGGCACGCCGGTGCGGGTCGCCCTCGAGCACCCCTTCGACCCGAATCGGGCGATCGGCGTCGTCGAGGTCGCCGACGGCGCGCTGTGCGCCTCGGCCGTCGGACGTCGTGCGTGGGGTGAAGGACTGCACCACGTCCTGGACGCGCGCACGGGGGTCCCGGTGCGCACGTACGCGGCGACGTGGGCGATCTCGGACTCCGCGATGCGGGCGGATGCGGCCGCGACGGCCCTGTTCTTCGAGGGCGGCCCCGAACTCGCCGCCCGCTGGGGCGTCGAGTGGATCCGGATGACGACGGACGGCCGCGTGGAGTGGTCGCCCGGCAGCCGGGCCGACCTTTTCCTCTGAGCGGATAGCGTGGAGGGGTGATCGTGTCCCCGTCGCCCGCTCTGTCGTGATCGCCAATCTCACCGCGGTCTGGAACCGCGTCTTCGCCCTCCTCGGCCGCGTGTCGATGTACCGCACGGCCTTCCTCGCCCTCGCCGCACTCGCCGTCATCGCCTTCGCGCTCTCGTTCGCGGGGCTCGTCGCGCCGAGCCCGCTCCAGCTCGTCGTGACTGCGGCCGTCCTGGCGATCGTGTGCGGGGCGGTGGATGCCGGCGCCCAGCGTCTCCTGCGCCTGCCGTGGCGTGTCGAGTCCTCGCTCATCACCGCGGGGATCCTGCTGTTCGTCCTGCGCCCGACGATCGACCCCCTGGGCCTCGTCGGCATCGTCGTCGCCGGCGTGGCGGCATCCGGGTCCAAGTACGTCCTGGCCTACCGCGGGCGCCACATCTTCAATCCAGCCGCCGTCGGCGCGGCGGTCGTCGCGATCATCGTGGCCGTCAGCGGTGCCTACGCGCTCGGCGGCCCGTCGTGGTGGGTCGGCACGCCCGCCCTCGGGCCCATCGTGCTGCTGCTCGGACTCGTCGTGCTGATCCGCGCCGAGAAGGTGCGGGTCGTGGCCCTGTTCTGGGTCGTCGCCATCGTCGTGTCGATCGTGCGCACGACGATCCAGGTCGGCGGGGCGATGCCGTTCGGCGACATCGTCGCTCAGCAGCTGTGGTCGTCGCCGTTCCTCTTCCTCGGGGCCTTCATGGTCTCGGAGCCGCTGACCCAGCCGCCGCGACGCTGGCAGGCGCTCACGGTCGCGGCCGTCGTCGGTGTGCTCGCCGGCTGGCCGATCGACCTCGGCGTGATCACACTGGGCCAGGAGCGTGCGCTTCTCATCGGCAACCTCATCGCCTTCGCGTTCTCGGTGCGCTCGGCGGTGCGGCTCGTCCTCGAAGGCCGCTCGAACCCGACGCCGACGACCCAGGAACTCACGTTCCGCACGCGGCGCCGGCTGTCGTTCCTGGCGGGGCAGTTCCTCGAGCTCGAGGTTCCGCACCGCCACCCCGATGCGCGCGGCACGCGTCGGGAGTTCAGCATCGTCTCCGCCCCCGAGGACCAGCCGATCGTGCGCATCGCCTTCCGCGACGATGCGGCAGGATCGCCCCACAAGGCGCAGTCGAGCTACAAGCGGGCGCTGGCGGCCGCATCGCTCGGCGACACGCTCGCCGTCACGGGCGTGTGGGGCGACTTCCTGCTGCCGCGCGGTGCGGACAGCCGCATCCTGCTCGTCGCCGCCGGCATCGGCGTCACGCCGTTCATCTCGCAGCTGCGCCAGCTGCAGGCGACCGGGGTGCGCCGCGACATCGTCCTCGTCTACGCCGCGTCGCAGGCGTCCGAGCTCGCGTACCGCGGCGAGATCGAGGATGCCGGCATCCCCGTCGTCGTCTTCACGCGAGACGAGCCGCGCGACCTGCCCGCGCAGTGGACGTGGGCGGGCGGCACGCGGATCGACGCCGAGGGGCTGCATGCCGCCGTGCCGGACCTCCGCGAGCGCCACGCGCTCGTCTCGGGGCCCGCGGCCCTCATCGCGGACCTCGCCCCGGCGCTCGACCACGCGAAGTCCCTCACGACCGACGCGTTCAGCGGGTACTGAGCCGGTTCGGCCGGTCAGCCCGCCTTGGGCTGCCGCATCGGCAGCCGGACGGTGAACGTCGTGTCGCCGGGGACGCTCTGCACGCTGATCGTGCCGCGGTGCGCCTCGACGATCGCGCGGGCGATCGAGAGGCCGAGACCCGTGCCGCCGGTCTTGCGCGCGCGGGAGCGGTCACCGCGCGAGAAGCGCTCGAACAGCTCGTCACCGATGGCCGGGTCGATCCCGGGGCCGTCGTCGTGCACCGTGATGACCGCCTGCCCGCGCTCCTTGTGCAGCCCGACCGTGACGCACGTGCCTTCCGGCGTGTGCGTGAGCGCGTTGGCGAGGAGGTTCGCGACCACCTGCTGGAGCCGGCCGGCGTCGCCGGAGATCGAGATCGGCTCCTCCGCCAGATCCAGCAGCCACACGTGCTCGGGGCCCGCAGGCCCGGCGTCGCTCACGGCTTCGACGATGAGACGCGTCAGGTCGACCTGGCCGTAGACGAGCTCCTGGCCCTCATCGAGGCGGGCGAGCAGCAGCAGGTCCTCGACGAGGGTCGTCATGCGCAGCGACTGCGCCTGGATGCGCTCGAGCGACGACGACGTGGTCTCCGCGGCGAGCTCCGGAGGAGCCTGCTGCAGCGCGCGGAGGGACAGCTCGGAGTAGCCGCGGATCGAGGCCAGGGGAGTGCGCAGCTCATGGCTCGCGTCGGCGACGAACGTCCGCATCCGCTCCTCGTTGCGCTGGCGTGCGGCCAGCGACGAGTCCACGTGGTCGAGGAGCGTGTTCAGCGCGGCGCCCACGCGCCCGATCTCGGTGCGGTCGTCCGCTTCGTCCACGGGGACGCGCTCGGAGATCGACACCTCGCCCTCGGCCATCGGCAGGGTCGCGACGCGCGTCGCCGTCTCGGCGACGGCGCGCAGGGGCCGGAGGCCGACGCGGATGATGACGGCGATCGCGGAACCGAGGAGCAGGAGTCCGCCGGCCGTGACGAGCGCGACGGTCACGAGGATCTGCGTGACCGTCTCGTTGAGCTCCGAGAGCGGGAGACCGCCGACCACGATGTACTGGTTATTGGGGAGGACCCGAGGCTGAAGCCGGTAGGCCCCCAAGTCGGGGATCTCGACGGTCACGGGCTCGAGTCTGCCGTTCTGGCTGTTGAAGGCCTGGACGACCGCCGCCCGCTGGGCGGTGCTGAGCGCGACGATCCTGCCGTCGGAGTTGATGTAGGCGGCGTCCTGCGACGTCGGCGCTTGCTGGAAGAAGAGGAAGCCTGCCGGGAAGTGACCGAGGTTCAGCACGTCCTCGGCGCCGACGGTGTGCAGCAGCGCCGTGTTGCGCGTGAGCAGCTGGTACTGGTCTGCTGCCACGGAGGTCGAGTCGCCCACCTTGTTGTCCAGGTTCTGCTGCAGCACGCCGCCGAGGACGGCGCTCGTCGCGACGGCGACGGCCACGAGGATGAGCGCGACGAAGCCGGTGATGGTGACCATGAGCCGTGTCTGCAGGGTCCAGGGACGGCGGGCGCGCTGCCACCAGCGCGGGGGAGACGGGCTGCTCGGGATCTCCTCGTCGATGGACGGCGGCGGTGCGGTCTGAACGGCTGTCACTGCGGCGCTTTGATCATGTAGCCGACGCCCCGCACCGTGTGGATGAGGGGCTCGCGGCCCTGATCGATCTTCTTCCGCAGGTAAGAGATGTACAGCTCGACGACGCTGGAGCGCCCGCCGAAGTCGTAGTTCCAGACCCGGTCGAGGATCTGCGCCTTCGAGACGACACGGCGCTGGTTGCGCATGAGGAAGCGCAGCAGCTCGAACTCGGTCGCGGTCAGCTCGATCTCCTCGTCGCTGCGGATGACCTCGTGGCTGTCCTCGTTGAGCGACAGATCGCCCACGCGCAGGATCGGCTCGGCCTCGTTCGCGCGGGCCGTGCCGGCGCGGCGCATGAGGGCGCGCAGGCGCGCGACGACCTCTTCGAGGGAGAACGGCTTGGTCACGTAGTCGTCGCCGCCGGCCGTGAGCCCGGCGACGCGGTCGCCCACGGCATCCTTCGCGGTGAGGAAGAGGACGGGCACCTCATTGCCGGAGTGGCGGAGTCGCTGGAGGACGGACATGCCGTCGAGGTCCGGCATCATGATGTCGAGCACCATCGCGTCGGGCTCGAAGTCCCGCGCCACCTGGAGCGCCTGGAATCCCGAGCCGGCGGCCTTGACGTCCCAGCCCTCCATGCGCAGCGCCATCGAGAGCAGATCGGTCAGCATCTGCTCGTCGTCGACGACGAGGATGCGCGGAGCCGTGCCGTCCGCGCGACGCAGGGTGGTGGAGCTGGCGAGTGTCGACATGCCTTCGATTGTGCTCCGGTCACGGGAGACAATCCATGGTGCACCCTATGTTGTTGCTGTGAATGACATCGCTCGTACCTCTCCGGAGTGTCGGAGGTGCCGGTTAGCTTCTCCGGCATGAGCACAGAACTTCTGAGCGAATCCGTCGCAGGCGCTGTCGTCCGTCCCGGAGACCCGGGGTGGGACGACTCCCGCCTGTTCCACACCGGCATCGGCGAGCCCGACGCGGTGGTCCATGCCGCATCGGTCGCCGACGTGCAGGCGGCCGTGCGCTACGCCGCCGCGCACGATCTTCCCCTTTCGATCCGGGGCGGCGGCCACAGCGCCTGGGGCACGGTCCCCGGCGGCGTCCTCGTCGACCTTGCGGCGCTCTCCGACATCGAGGTGGACGGCACGCGCGTCCACGTCGGGGGCGGCGCCGTGTGGGGCGCTGTCGCGGAGGCGCTCGCCCCGCACGGCATCGCGCTGAGCTCGGGCGACACGGCCTCCGTCGGCGTCGGAGGGCTCGCCCTCGGCGGCGGCATCGGATGGATGGTGCGGTCCTGGGGGCTCGCCTCCGATCAGCTGGTCGGTGCGCAGCTGGTCACGGCCACCGGGGAGGTCGTCGAGGTCGACGACGAGACGCATCCCGACCTCATGTGGGCACTGCGCGGCGGCGGCGGCAACTTCGGTGTCGCGACACGACTCGACTTCGAGGCGCACCCGCTCCCGGCGCTGGTCCACGTGGAGCTCACCGCATCCGTCGCGCCGCGCGACCTGCTGCCGGTGCTGCGCGAGACGCTGGCGGATGCGCCGCGCGAGCTCACGGTGACGTACATGGACGTCCCGCCGATGGATCCGAGCGCGGCTCCCGGTGCGAGGATCGTCGCGTGCTGGATCGGCGGCGACCCCGACGACGCCCGGCGGGCGCTCGCCCCGCTTCTCGCGCTCGACGGCGTGACGGAGGTGTCGTGCGGTGTGAAGCGGTATCGCGACGTCCTGGCAGAGATGCCGGGATACGACCCGGCACGTCCGGTTCCGGGGTTCATCGGCGGCAACACGCTCGCGCCGATCCTCGACGACGGCCTCATCGACGGGCTCGCCCGCTTCCGCGAGCGGTTCCCGGCATCCGTCGTCTTCCTGCGGTCGCTCGGCGGAGCGTACGGCGACGTCGCTCAGGGTGCCACGCCCTTTCCGGCACGGGATGCGACGTGGTTCGTCATGGCGGGGGCGTTCGACGTCCCCGGTGCCGATCGCGACGGCGCCGCGGCCGCGTGGCAGGCGCTGGAGGCGCGGGGGGCGGGCGTCTACGGCAACTTCACCGTCTCGACGTCCCCCGACGTGGTGGCCAAGATGTTCGACGCGGAGACCACGGCACGCCTCGTCGAGGTCAAGCGGACGTGGGATCCGGACAACCTGTTCCGGCGCAACCACAACATCGTGCCGGCCTGAGACGACGAAGGGGGCCGGGCGCACAGCGCCCGGCCCCCTTGGTGATCCGTCGAGCGGACTCAGTGGGTGTCTTCGGCCTCGATCTCGGTGCGGTCACCCGACCACAGGGTGTGGAAGGTGCCCGGCTTGTCGATGCGCTTGTATGTGTGCGCGCCGAAGAAGTCGCGCTGGCCCTGGATGAGCGCGGCGGGGAGGCGCTTGGCGCGCAGCCCGTCGTAGTAGGCGAGCGACGAGGAGAACGCGGGGGAGGGGATGCCGGCATCCGCCGCCGTCGACACGATCCGGCGCCACGCGCCCTGGGCCCGCCCGAGCGCCTCGACGAAGTAGGGCGCGGTCATGAGCACGGCGAGATCGGGCGTCTGCGCGTACGAGTCGGCGATGCGGTTCAGGAACTGCGCCCGGATGATGCACCCGCCGCGCCAGATCTTCGAGATCGCGCCGAGGTCGATGCTCCAGCCGTACTGGGCCGCACCGGCGCGGATCTCGTCGAAGCCCTGCGAATAGGCGACGATCTTCGAGGCGAACAGCGCCAGACGCACGTCCTCGACGAAGGCGTCGGCATCGGCCACGACCAGCGCCTCGGCGGGGCCGGGCAGGACGCCCGAGACGATCCGCTGCTCGGGGTGCGAGGAGAGGGAGCGGGCGAACGTCGCCTCGGCGATGCCGGAGACGGGGACGCCGAGGTCGAGGGCGGTCTGGACGGTCCAGGCGCCGGTGCCCTTGGCTCCGGCCTGGTCGAGGATGACGTCGACGAGCGGTGTGCCGGTCGCGGCATCCACCTGGCGCAGCACCTCGGCGGTGATCTCGATGAGGTACGACTCCAGCTCGCCGCGGTTCCACTCGGCGAAGACGTCGGCGATCTCGGCGGGCGACTTGCCGGTGCCCCGGCGGATCAGGTCGTACGCCTCCGCGATCAGCTGCATGTCCGCGTACTCGATGCCGTTGTGCACCATCTTGACGAAGTGACCGGCGCCGTCGTGGCCGACGTGCGTGACGCAGGGCTCGCCCTCCGCGACCGCGGCGATCGAGCGGAGGATCGGTCCGAGCGTGACCCACGACTCGTCCGAGCCGCCCGGCATGAGCGACGGGCCGAGCAGAGCCCCCTCCTCGCCGCCGGACACGCCCATCCCGACGAAGTTGATGCCGGTGTCGCGCACGGCCTTCTCACGGCGGATCGTGTCGGTGAACAGGGCGTTGCCGCCGTCGACGATGATGTCACCGGGCTCGAAGACGCGCACGAGCTCGTCGATGACCGCGTCGGTCGGGCCTCCGGCCTTCACCATGATGACGGCGGTGCGCGGGACGGAAAGGGATGAGGCGAACTCCTCGTACGAGAAGGCCGGGACGAAGCCGGCCTCCGGGTGCTCGGCGATCAGCTCGTCGGTCTTGGTGCGGCTGCGGTTGTACACCGCCACCGTGTTGCCCTCGCGGCTCGCGAGATTGCGGGCGAGGTTGGATCCCATGACGGCGAGGCCGACGACCCCGATGTTGGCGGCGGCTTCGGGCACAGTGCTCTCCTCGGAAATCGGGTGCGTGGATGCCCTTTCAGCGTAGTGCGCGCCCGGGAGACCCTCCGCGTCGTATGTCGGCGCATCACGGGCGGATACCGATCCGGATGCAATCCAGATCCAACGGGTGCGAGCCGACCGGTTCCGCGATACTCTCGCTCCCACCTTGAACTCGCCGATGAGTGAACCCGCTCTCCGGCGATTCTGAAATCGGAAGGCAATCACATGATTCGAAAGAAGGCAGTGGCGGGGGTGGCCTCCGCGGCCGCTGCACTCCTCCTGCTCGCGGGCTGTGCCAACACGGGCGGCGGCGGTGCGACCGCCAGCGCCAACACCGGCGTCCCGAACATCCCGGCGGTGACCTCGGTGGAGACGCCGAAGAATGCGGTGCTCCCGGCCGGCGACGGCAAAGCGACGTGCCCGGCCACGACGACCATCGCGTACGTCGGGGCGGAGACCGGCCCGAACGCGCAGCTCGGCATCAACATCTACAACGGCATCCAGCTCGCGGTCGACCAGCACAACAAGTCGAACCCGGGCTGCCAGGTCGCGTTCAAGAAGTTCGACACCGAGGGCGACCCCGGCAAGGCCGTCGGCCCCGTGACGCAGGCCGTCAGCGAGGCGGACATCGTCGGCGTCATCGGCCTCCCGTTCTCGGGCGAGTCGAAGGCGACGGGCAACATCTTCCAGCAGCAGGGCCTCGTGCACATCACGCCCTCCGCGACGAACCCGAGCCTGACCAAGAACGGCTGGACGACGTTCTTCCGCGGCCTGGGCAACGACGCGCAGCAGGGTCCGGCCGCCGCGAAGTTCCTCACCGACACGCTGAAGGCCAAGAAGGTCTACCTCGTGCAGGATGACTCGGACTACGGCATCGGCCTCGCCGGCACCACCTCGGCGGCCCTCGGCAGCGCGCTCGTCGGGACCGACAAGGTGACGACCGGCCAGAAGGACTTCTCGGCCACCGTGTCGAAGATCCTCAACGCCAAGCCGGACGCGGTCTACTACGCGGGCTACTACGCCGAGGCGGCTCCGTTCGACCAGCAGCTGGTCAACAAGGGCTTCAAGGGCGCCTTCGTCGGCCCCGACGGTGTGAAGGACGACCAGTTCATCAAGCTGGCCGGCGACGCGTCCTCCAACGCGTTCTTCACCTGCCCCTGCATCCCGGGCGAGCTGCTGACGACCTTCGCCGGCCAGTACCAGACGCTCGCCAACGCGGCGCCGGGCACTTACTCGGTCGAGGGCTACGACGCCGCGACGGTGCTCCTGTCGGGCATCGACAAGGGCAAGCAGTCCCGCGCCGACCTGCTCAGCTGGGTGACGAGCTACGATGCCGACGGCCTCGCCAAGCACTACAAGTGGGACTCCACGGGTGAGCTGCAGGCGCCGGCCGTGTACGGCTACAAGGTCCAGGACGGCAAGATCGCCTACATCGGCCCGATCGGCCAGTAGTTCCGACACGCCGGATGCCGTGGCGGGGTGCGCACACCCCGCCACGGCATCATCGAGTCAGCCGCACACAGACGCAGAGTCGCGTCACACCCGAGGAAGCGGAGCCTGAATGCTCGACCTTGCCCTTGCTTCGGCGCATCTGGCCGTTACGGCCTCTTCCGCCGTGGTCCACACCGACAATTCGTGGATCAACTTCGACGTCAATGCACTCGCCCAGAACTTCTGGAGTGCGACGTTCGACGGCATCACGTTCGGCTCCATCTACGGACTGATCGCCGTCGGCTACACGCTCGTCTACGGCGTGCTGAGCCTCATCAACTTCGCCCACTCGGAGGTGTTCATCGTCGGCGCGTACGGCGTCGTGATCACCCTCACGAGCCTGGGCTTCGGCCCGAGCGCCCCGACGCTCGGACCTGCCGCGATCATCGGGGACCTCCTGCTGGCGTTGGTCGTCGGCATGGCCTGCTCCGCCGCGACGGCACTGCTCATCGAGCGGCTGGCGTATCGGCCCCTGCGCAGACGCAACGCCCCACGCCTCGCGTTCCTGATCACCGCGATCGGCGCGTCGTTCGTCATCCAGTACCTGATCTTCATCATCCGCGGGGCGAACGCCGAGCCGAGCGTCACGATGTTCGTGCAGAACCCGGTCTTCGAGGTCTTCGGCACGACCATCTACGACCAGCAGATCATCATCGTCGTCGCGGCGATCCTGCTCATGGTGAGCACGGACATGTTCATCCGCCGCAGCCGGACGGGCCGCGGCATCCGCGCCGTCGCGCAGGATCCGGACACCGCGACCCTCATGGGTGTGAACAAGGAGCGCGTGATCATGATCACGTTCGTCCTGGGCGGCCTTCTCGCCGGCGCCGCGGCGCTGTTCTACGTGATGCTCGTGCCGTCGGGCGTGATCTACAACGGCGGATTCATCCTCGGCGTCAAGGCGTTCGCGGCGGCCGTCCTCGGTGGCATCGGCAACGTCCGCGGTGCCCTCCTCGGCGGCATCATCCTCGGCGTCATCGGCAACTACGGGCAGATCCTGCTGGGCGACTCGCAGTGGTCGGACGTGGTCGCGTTCGTCGTGCTGGTCCTCGTGCTGCTGATCCGGCCCGAAGGCATCCTCGGCACCACCCTCGGTAGGAGCAAGGCATGAGTTACGATCCGCTGAGCAGCCCCCGCATCATGCCCGACGAGGAGTCGCAGCGTGAGACCATCGAGACGGAGTCCATCGCGACGCCGCGACGCGGACCGTTCCGCAACATGCGCGGCAGGTGGAACGAGCTGTCCCGTCCCACCCAGTGGGCATGGATGGTTCCGGTCGTCGCCATCGCGTTCGCGCTGCCGTATCTGAACTTCTTCCCGCTGACGACGGAGCCCGGCAACAACTGGGCGCTCGCGTGCTTCTCGATGGCGGTGTACGCGCTCGTCGCGGTCGGCCTGAACATCGTGGTCGGCTACGCGGGTCTGCTCGACCTCGGCTACGTGGCCTTCTTCGCCGTCGGCTCGTACACCGCGGCGATGTTCACGAGCCCGGACTCCCCGCTCACCAAGATCCCGTACCTGTGGACGCTGCCGATCGCCATCGCGATCACGATGTTCTTCGGCGTCATCCTCGGCGTCCCGACGCTCCGCCTCCGCGGCGACTACCTCGCGATCGTGACGCTCGGCTTCGGAGAGATCGTCCGCATCCTCGCCACGATCATCCCGGCCATGAAGGGGCAGGTGGGCTTCCAGAACGTCGGCCGGCCGCCCGGAACGGATGCGAACGGCGTCCCGATCTTCTCGAACTCCGCCGGGGTGCCGTGGTACTGGATGACCCTCGTCATCCTCATCGTCGTGATGCTTCTCGTCGGAAACCTCGAGCGCAGCCGCGTCGGCCGCGCGTGGGTCGCGATCCGCGAGGACGAGGATGCCGCGGAGACGATGGGCGTCCCGACCTTCAAGTACAAGGTGTGGGCGTTCGCCATGGGCGCCGGCGTCGGCGGCCTGTCGGGCGCCCTGTTCGCCGGCCAGGTCGGGTTCGTCAACAACCAGAGCTTCACGGTCCAGCAGTCGATCCTGTTCCTCGCCGCCGTCGTCCTCGGCGGTGCGGGCAACAAGGTCGGCGCAGTCCTCGGCGGAGCGATCGTGGCGTACATCCCGCTGCGGTTCACCGCCATCGCCGACTACAAGTACCTGATCTTCGGATTCGCCCTCGTGATCCTGATGATCTTCCGGTCGCAGGGCCTCATCCCGGCGAAGATGCGTCTGCTGGCGTTCGCGCGGCGCGCGATGCACTGGACGCCGGCGCCGCCGCCGAAAGAGAAGCCCGCCGGGGAAGGAGACGCATCGTGAGCGACGACGCACGCGAGAACCCGAACGCCGACGATTTCGCGACCCCGGAGCAGTCGGAGCCGGTCGAAGTGCCGGAGTCGGCGGCTGAGACCGCAGACGAGACGGCCGCAGCGGGCGCCGGCCCGGAAGCGACGGAACGCGCGCAGGAGGAGGCGGAGGAGATCGAGGTCGCCGCGGAGGCCCACGAGCCGGTCGACGACGATGAGATCGGCGCGCCGATCGTCCCCGAGCACGGCGAGGCGCCGCCGCTCGTGGAGGGCGCCGAGTCCGAGCGCGAGCTGGCCGTCGACGTCGGCGAGGTCCTCGTGGAGGTGAAGAACCTCACGATCAAGTTCGGCGGTCTCGCGGCCCTCGACAACGTGTCCTTCGTGATCAAGCGCGGCGAGATCCTCGGGCTCATCGGCCCGAACGGCGCCGGCAAGACGACGTGCTTCAACGCGATGACCGGCGTCTACAAACCGACCACCGGCGACGTCCTCCTCGAGGGGGTCTCCGTGAAGGGGCGCAAGCAGCACCAGATCACGCGCATGGGCATGGCGCGCACGTTCCAGAACATCCGCCTCTTCGGCGAGATGTCCGCTCTCGAGAACGTCGTTGTGGGTCTCGACGCGCGGCACCGCACGTCTGTGCCCGGCGCGCTGCTGCGCATGCCTCGCCATGTGCGCGAAGAGGCCTCGTCGATCGACCGTGGAATGGCGCTGCTGGAGTTCGTCGGCATCGCCCAGCATGCCGAGAAGCGGGCGCGTGAGCTGTCCTACGGCTCTCAGCGCCGACTCGAGATCGCACGAGCCCTCGCGACGGACCCGAAGCTGCTGTGCCTCGATGAGCCCGCCGCCGGCTTCAACCCCGCGGAGAAGGAGGACCTCATGGCCCTCATCCGCACGATCCGCGACGAGGGCTACACCGTCCTGCTCATCGAGCACGACATGAAGCTCGTCATGGGCGTCACCGACCGCATCGTGGTGCTCGAGTTCGGGCGCAAGCTCGCCGACGACGTGCCCACCGCCATCCGCAACGATCCGCGAGTGATCGCCGCCTACCTCGGGGAGCCCGAAGATGACGCTGCTTGAGCTGAAGGACGTCGCCGTCCACTACGGACGGATCAAGGCGATCCACGACATCTCCTTCTCCGTCGACGAGGGTGAGATCGTGTCGCTCATCGGGGCGAACGGCGCCGGCAAGACGACGACGATGCGCACGATCTCGGGCCTGCTGCACCCGTCGAGCGGATCGATCACGTTCGACGGTCAGGACATCACCAAGATGAAGGCGCATCTGCGCGTGCTGCACGGCATCTCGCAGGCGCCCGAGGGACGCGGGATCTTCCCCGGTATGACGGTGCTGGAGAACCTCGACATGGGCACGTTCGGGCTGAAGAGCCGCGCGGGCGTCGCAGAGGCGTACGAGCGGGTGTTCTCGCTGTTCCCGCGGCTCGACGAGCGCAAGAAGCAACTGGGCGGGACGATGTCCGGCGGCGAGCAGCAGATGCTGGCCATCGGGCGGGCCCTCATGTCGCAGCCGCGCGTCCTGCTGCTGGATGAGCCGTCGATGGGTCTCGCGCCCCAGTTCATCCGTCAGATCTTCAACATCATCACCGAGATCAACCAGCAGGGCACGACGGTGCTGCTCGTCGAGCAGAACGCCAACCAGGCTCTTGCGCGCGCCCACCGGGCGTTCGTGCTGGAGACAGGGGCCATCATCCGCTCCGGCTCCGGCAAGGAGCTCCTCGCGGACCCGGCCGTGAAGGAGGCGTACCTCGGCGTCGGATGACGCTGAGGCGGCTCAGTCCTTGCGGTAGGCCTGGCGCCCCATCGACCAGAAGGCGAAGACGGTGCCGACGAGGCCGAGGGCGGCGATGAAGCCGATGATCCCCATGATGGCGCCGGAGAGGGTCACGCTGTCGAACGTCATGGGGTGCCTCCTGGTGCGAAACGGTGCGTGTTCATCGTAGCGGCACGGCTGGTAGACTTTCGGACTGTACTTCGGCGAGGGATGCCGCGCCTGCGCGCCATCCGTGATCGACGCGGTGGAGCAGGGCCTTCAGCTTTCCTCACGCGCGCGCGTTCGAGTCGAGAACAGAAACCGTCCGGGCTCCCACGCCCGCTTGAGGAGAAGAACCATGTCGGAAGACACCAAGGTCCACGCCGAGCTGCGCGACAGCTTCGGCAAGGGCTTCGCCCGCCGCCTGCGCGCCGCGGGCAAGATCCCTGCCGTCATCTACGGCCACGGCACCGACCCGGTGCACGTCGCACTGCCGGGCCACCAGGTCTCGCTGATCGTCCGCCACGCCAACGCCGTGCTCGAGCTCGACGTCGACGGCAAGGAGCTCCTCACGCTCGTCAAGGACGTGCAGAAGGACCCGGTGCACCAGATCATCGAGCACATCGACCTCCTCGTCGTGAAGAAGGGCGAGAAGATCTCGGTCTCCGTCCCGGTCGTCGTGACCGGCGAGTCCGCTGCCGGCACGATCGCGAACCTCGACAACGCGTCCGTCGCGCTCCAGGTCGAGGCGACCCACATCCCTGAGCACATCGAGGTCTCGGTCGAGGGCCTGGAAGACGGCGCGCACGTCACGGCCGGCGACCTGCAGCTGCCCAAGGGCGCGGTCCTCGAGGCCGACCCGGAGACCCTCATCGTCGCGATCTCGGTCCCGGCCGCCGGTGCCGGCGCCGAGACCGAGGAAGAGGCGGAGGCCGACGAGACTGCCGCCGCCGCCGCCGACGAGGCCGCTGCGGAGTAACACTCTGAGACGAGGGGGATGCGGTTCGCCGCATCCCCCTCGTTTCTGCATGGGAAGGATGCGAACGTGGCGCAGACGTGGCTCGTTGTCGGCCTCGGCAACCCCGGACCCCAGTACGAGCTGACCCGGCACAACGTAGGGCAGCTCGTCGTCGACGAGCTCGCCGACCGCCGCAGCGAGCGGTTCTCGGCGCACAAGGGGAACGCGCGCGTCGCGGAGACGTGGCTGCGGCCCGGCGGCCCGAAGGTCGTGCTCGCGAAGCCGAACTCCTTCATGAACGTGTCCGGCGGGCCGGTGTCCGCCCTTGCGAAGTACTACGGCGTGGACCCCGAGCACGTCATCGTCATCCACGACGAGCTCGACATCCCGTTCGACACCGTGAAGCTCAAGATCGGCGGCGGCCACGGCGGACACAACGGGGTCCGCGATGTCGCGAAGGCGCTCGGAACGCCGGACTTCCCGCGCGTGCGCGTGGGCATCGGCCGCCCGCCCGGCCGGCAGGATCCTGCCGACTGGGTGCTCGACCCGTTCAGCTCCGCGGACCGCAAGCAGCTCCCGCTGCTGCTGTCGGACGCCGCGGACGCCGTCGAGAAGCTCATCGACGAGGGCCTGCTCGCGGCTCAGCAGAAGCACCACGCGCCTCGCGCCTGACGTCGTCCGCGCGGGTCAGGCGTTGGGCGGGACGGATGCCGCTGCGCTGACGCCCAGCGTGATGATCAGCACCAGGTAGTAGGCGAACGGCCCGATCGCGGCGATGACGATCGCGGCGACGCCGAACGCCCGCCCGCGGCGTGTCACGACGGCCACGATGCCCTGCGCGATCGCCCACAGGCCGAGCACGGTTCCGCACCAGAACGCGATCTCCGCCATGAGCACGTCGCCGCGGACAGGGATGAGCATGTCGAACCGGGTCGGGTCGTCGAAGAACGTCTGGATGCCGTCGTTCCCGAGCGTCGTGCCGATGCGCCATGCGGCCACCCCCGCGATGATCGGGACGACGACCGTCGCCACGAGCGACAGGACGAACGAGACCGCACCGAGGACGCGCGGCAGCGGGGGCTGCGCCGGAGGCGCGTAGCCCGGGACCGGGGGAGCGGCGTACGGCGCCGCGAAGCCCGACGGTGCAGGCGTGCCATACGCCGGAGGAGCGGGCGGACCCGGCTGCGCCCACGGCGCGGGCTGCCCAGGTGCCGGTGGAACGGGTGCAGGCGGCGCCGGCTGCGGTGCGGGATGGGGCTCCGGTTCAGACTGCGGCGCCGGCCCGGGGTTCGGTGAGCTCGGCGGCGGGGTCTGCGGGGCGCCTGGTCCCTGGTCGGTCACGCGTCCATCCTAGGAGCGTGCCCGCGTGGTCGGGAGGGGCTTCGCGACTGCGTGTCGGGGGTCGAACATAGAATCGTCCGGTGACAGTTCCCGGGATCGCGCGCGCCCTCGCGTCGTCTGCAACGTTCCGCGATGCCGGGGCCACCGCCTCCGTCGACGCCGACCTTTCGCTTGTCGACGGACTCGATGCGCCCCTGCTCGCAACCCTCCTCGAGAAGCGCCGCGGTGGGGGCAAGCCCGGGGTCCTCCTCGCCGTGGCCCCCACGGGTCGTCGCGCCGAGACCCTCGGTGCGGCCCTCCAGGCGCTCCTGCCCGGTGCGGCGGTCCTGCATTTCCCGGCGTGGGAGACGCTGCCGCACGAACGGCTGAGCCCCAGTGCAGAGACCGTGGGCCGCCGCCTCGATGTCCTGCGGACGGTCGACGAGTGGGACGGAACGGCGCCCCTCGTCATCACGGCGTCGGTGCGCGGCGCGCTCCAGCCGCTCGCCGCCGGACTCACCGACCGGGCCCCGATCGCACTGACCGTGGGCGGCCGAGGCTACGACCTCGAGACCGTGACCGCCGAGCTCGTCGAGCGCGCGTACCATCGCGTCGACATGGTGTCGCGCCGCGGCGAGTTCGCGGTGCGCGGCGGCATCCTCGACGTCTTCCCGCCGACCGCCGACCACCCGTCCCGCGTCGAGTTCTTCGGCGACGAGGTCGACCAGATCCGCGCATTCTCGGTCGCGGACCAGCGCAGTCTTCCCGGCGAGGTGCGCGAGGTGGAGCTGCTTGCGGCGCGCGAACTGCTGCTCACCGACGACGTCCGCGCACGGGCGCGGGCGCTCATGGCCGACCTTCCTGGGCTCGCCGGAATGCTCGAGCGCATGGCCGAGGGCATCCCGGTCGAGGGGATGGAATCGCTCACCCCCGTGCTCGTCGAGAACGTGGTGACGCTCGCGCACTACCTCCCCGAGGGCGCCGCGGTCGCGCTCGTCGACCCGGAGAGGTCGGTGACGCGCGCGACGACGCTGTCCGAGACCAATCGGGAGTTCCTGGATGCCGCGTGGAGCGCGGCCGTCGCCGGGGCCGCGACCCCCGTCGACCTCGGCGCGGGCGACTTCGTCTCGCTGCCCGGGCTGCGCGAGGCCGCGAGCGATCGTGGCGGCGTCTGGTGGACGCTCAGCGCGTTCGACTCGGGTTACGCGGACATCGCGGAGGAACTGGAGATCGACGACTCCGAGTTGCGCATCCGTGCGACCGCCGTGCCGTCGTTCCAGGGCAACGTCGAGGGTGCCACCGCACACGTCGGCGAGCTCTTGGCCGCGGGGTGGAGTGTCGTGGTCGCCGCATCCGGCGCGGGCCTCGCCGACCGCGCGCGCGACGTGCTCGCTGAACGCGGCATCGCCGCCCGGCGTGTCGACACCGTGGAGACCGCGCCCGAGCCGGGCGTCGCCCATGTCGTGGTCGCGGCCCTCGAGCGCGGCTTCGAGGCGGAGGGCGCGAAGCTGGCCGTCCTGACCGAGACGGAGTTCTACGGCCGCACGATCGGCAGTGACACGCGGGTCGTCAAGAAGCTCGCGTCGCGCCGGCGGAACGTCGTCGATCCGCTGCAGCTCAAGGCCGGCGACTACGTCGTGCACTCGACGCACGGCATCGGGCGTTTCGTCGAGCTGCAGCAGCGCGAAGTGTCCAGTGGCGGCCGCAACGCGGTCAAGAGCATGCGCGAGTATCTCGTGCTGGAGTACGCGCCGTCCAAGCGCGGGCACCCGGGCGACAAGCTCTACGTGCCCACCGACCAGCTCGACCTGCTGTCGAAGTACGTCGGCGGTGAGGCGCCGGTGCTGTCGAAGATGGGCGGCAGCGACTGGGCTGCGGCCAAGGGCAAGGCCCGCAAGGCCGTGCGCGACATCGCGGTCGAGCTCGTGAAGCTGTACTCGGCGCGTATGGCGGCGAAGGGCTACGCGTTCGGCCCGGACACGCCCTGGCAGCGCGAGCTCGAAGAGGCGTTCCCGTTCGCGGAGACCCCTGACCAGCTTCAGACGATCGACGAGATCAAGGCCGACATGGAGAAGCCGATCCCGATGGACCGGCTGCTGTCCGGCGATGTCGGCTTCGGCAAGACCGAGGTGGCCGTGCGGGCGGCGTTCAAGGCCATCCAGGACGGCAAGCAGGTCGCGATGCTCGTTCCGACGACCCTCCTCGTCAAGCAGCACCTCGAGACCTTCACCGAGCGCTTCGCCGGCTTCCCGGTGAAGGTGCGGCCGCTCTCGCGCTTCCAGACCGACAAGCAGGCGCGCGACACGCTCGAGGGCCTCACCGACGGCACGGTCGACATGGTCATCGGAACGCACCGCATCCTGACCGACAAGGTGATCTTCAAGGACCTCGGTCTCATGATCATCGACGAGGAGCAGCGGTTCGGAGTCGAGCACAAGGACGCGCTGAAGAAGCTCAAGACGAACGTCGACATCCTCGCCATGAGCGCGACGCCCATCCCGCGCACGCTCGAGATGGCCGTCACCGGCATCCGCGAGATGTCGACCCTGCAGACACCGCCGGAGGACCGGCATCCGATCCTCACGTACGTCGGCGCCCGCAGCGACAAGCAGGTCGCCGCCGCGATCCGCCGCGAGCTCCTGCGCGAGGGTCAGGTCTTCTACGTGCACAACCGGGTGCAGTCGATCCAGCGCGTCGCCGCGCACCTGTCCGAGCTCGTGCCCGAGGCGCGCATCGTCGTGGCGCACGGTCAGATGGGCGAGCACCAGCTCGAGCAGGTCGTCGACGACTTCTGGGAGCGGCGCGCCGACGTCCTGGTGTCGACCACGATCATCGAGACCGGCCTCGACATCTCCAACGCCAACACGATCATCATCGACCGCGCCGACAAGTACGGCCTGTCGCAGCTGCACCAGCTGCGTGGGCGCGTCGGCCGTGGGCGTGAGCGTGCGTACGCGTACTTCCTCTATGACGACCTGAAGCCGCTGTCCGAGACGGCGGCCGACCGGCTGGAGACGATCGCCGTCAACAACGACCTCGGCAGCGGGATGCAGGTCGCCCTCAAGGACCTCGAGATCCGCGGCGCGGGCAACATGCTCGGCGCCGAGCAGGCCGGGCACATCGCCGGCGTCGGCTTCGACCTCTACCTGCGCATGATCGGGGAGGCGGTCGCCACATTCCGCGGCGAGGAGGTCGAAGGACCGGCGGAGCTGCGGCTCGAGCTCCCGGTTCAGGCGCGGATCCCGGAGGACTACATCGACAGCGAGCGGCTGCGCCTCGAGGCGTACCAGAAGCTGTCCGCCGCGGCGTCCGCGACCGCCAAGGACGACGCGATCGATCTCGTCGTCGATGAGCTCCGCGACCGGTACGGCGAGCCGCCGTCCGAGGTCGAGGGGCTCCTGGCGGTGGCGCGCCTGCGCCGTCGCGCAGCGCGTGCCGGCCTCGCCGACGTCGTCGCGATGGGGCCCAATCTCCGTGTCGCCCCGGCGAACCTCCCCGACTCGATGCGGGTGCGGCTGCAGCGGCTCTACCCGAAGGCGAAGCTCGTCGCCTCCGGTGAGGCCGTCGTCGTCCCGCTGCCGACCGCCGACGGGGAGCCGCTCGGCGACGTCGATCTCATCTCGTGGGTCGCGCAGCTGCTCGACCAGCTGTGGCCGGTGCCCGCACCCGGGGCGGCGCCGCCCGCCTGATCCCGCTGGCCTCGCGCCGGTCGCAGGCCATAGAGTCGCCGCATGGTCCTGCTGGGGAGTCGGGCTCGCCTCGCCGAGGCCGGGCTGGCGTTCGCCACGACATGGCGGAACGTGAGCCTGCGCCGTGCGCAGCTGAGCTTCTTCGCGATGTGGGTCGCCGAGAGCGCCTTCAGCGTCGCCCTCAGCATCGTGGCGTACAACGCGGGCGGAACGCTGGCGGTGGGGGTCGTGGGTCTCATCACCTTCCTGCCGTCGGCGGTGCTGACGCCTCTCCTCTCGCCCTTCGCCGATCGCGGTCGCCGCGAGCGGGTGCTCGTGATCGTGGAGGTGCTGCGGGGAACGGCGATCGCGGCAGCGGCGGTCGTGGTCGCGCTCGCCGGCCCGGTGTGGATCGTCTTCGTGCTGGCCGCCGCATCCGCCGTACCCGCGACGCTGTACCGGCCTGCCCACTCCGCGCTGCTGCCGACCCTCTGCCGGACGGGGAGGGAGCTCGCGAGCGCCAACGTCGTGCGGGGGCTCCTCGATTCGACCGCGAGCCTCGTCGGACCCCTGATCGCCGCGGTGCTCCTCGCCGTCTCCGACGCGGCGGTCGTGTTCGCGGTCGCCTCCGCCTCCGCGTTCGTCGCCGCCCTGCTCGTCGTCGCGCTCCGCTACGAGGCGCCTCTCGCCGAGGCCCCCGCCCGGCGCCCGGCGCTCCTCCGCGAGGCCCTCGAGGGGCTCGCGGCCGCGTGGCAGAGCCGTGACCTCCGCCTCATCCTGTCGCTCGTCGCCGCCCAGACGCTCACGCGGGGCGCGCTCACGGTGTTCTCCGTCGTGGTCGCGATCCAACTCCTGCACATGGGCGACTCGGGTGCGGGCTCGCTCATGGCCGCACTCGGCGCCGGCGCGGTCATCGGGTCGCTCGCCGCATCCATCCTCGTGAGCACGTGGCGCCTCGGCGCGTGGTTCGCGATCGGCGTCGGCGTGTGGGGGCTGCCGATCGCCCTCATCGGGGTGTTCCCGGAGCAAGCAGCCGCCCTGGTTCTCCTGGCGTTCGTCGGCGTCGCGAACGCGCTCATCGACGCCGCCGGGTTCACCCTGATCGGACGGCTCACCCCGGATGCCGTCATGGCGCGGGTGTTCGGGGTCCTCGAGAGCCTCGTCGCCGTCACGATCGGCATCGGCTCGATCCTCGCCTCGGCGCTCATCGAGTGGTTCGGCATCCAGCCAGCGCTCATCGTCATCGGGCTCATCTGCCCGACGCTCGCGGTCGCGTCGTGGTGGCGCCTGCGCCGCCTCGACCGGTCGGTCGAGGCGCTCGATCACGAGATCGGACTGCTCAAGCGCGTGCCGATGTTCGACCCGCTGCCCCTGCCCGCGATCGAGCAGCTCGCCCGGAGCCTTGAGCCCGTCGCCGTTCCGGAGGGCGGAACCGTCTTCGCGCAGGGGGACATCGGAGACCGCTACTACGTGATCGAGGCCGGAGCGGCGGACGTCGTCGGCGACGGCCGGATCGTGGCGACGCTCGAAACCGGGGACGGGTTCGGCGAGATCGCCCTGCTGCGTCGCTCGCACCGGACGGCGACGGTCCGCGCCCGCACCGCCCTGCGGCTGCGGGCGCTCTCGGCGGAGCGGTTCACGACGGCCGTCCTCGGATACACGCCGAGCTCCCGCGCGGCCGACGCGGGAATGGACGGGGCTCTCGAGCGCTACACGCCGGATGCGGCGGACGCGCCGGACGCGCCGGAAGGGTCTTGAAGGGCGGCGCGCGCAGGTTCAGACTGGCGGCATCCCCAAGTCCTCCCCGGAAGGATGCATCATGCCGCACGGCGACATCACGCACATCGAGATCCCCGTCACCGACTTCGCGGCGGCAGGAGCGTTCTACTCGGCCCTGTTCGGCTGGCAGATCGCCGAGGCGCCCGGCTTCGAGGGCTACCCCATGTGGCAGGCGCCGAACAAGATCTCGGGTGGAGCGTTCACCAAACGCGAAGACGGGTCCACGAGCCCGCTCTCGTACGTCGAGGTCGACTCCATCGACGACACGCTGGCGGCCGCGCGTGCTGCGGGCGGCACCGTCGTCGCCGAGAAGGCGCCCATCACCGACACGAGCTGGTGGGCCGTCGTCGCCGACCCCGACGGCAATACCCTCGGCCTCTACGAGGGCATGACGACGCCGCCCGAGGGGTGACGTCCGCCTCGCCCGGGGCGTGCGTCCCCGGGCTTCGCTAGGGTGTGCACATGCAGTTCGAGCACGTCGGGGCGCAGCCTCGCATCCATCCGGACGCGGTCGTCGCGGCCACCGCGGTCATCAGCGGCGACGTCACGATCGGTGCGGGCTGCCAGATCCTGCACGGAGCCGTCATCACGTCCGAGGGCGGGCCGATCACGCTCGGCGAGCACGTCATCGTGATGGAGAACGCGCTCATCCGAGCGACGTCGGTCAATCCGGTCCACATCGGCGATCACGTGCTCGTGGGGCCCATGGCCAGCATCTCGGGCGCGACGATCGCCGACGAGGTGTTCCTCGCGACCGGTACGCGCATCTTCAACGGCGCGCGCATCGGGGAGCGGTGCGAAGTGCGCATCAACGCGGTCGTCCACCTGCGGACCACGCTGCCGCCCGAAACCGTCGTCCCGATCGGATGGGTCGCGGTCGGCGAGCCGCTCGTGATCCTGCCGCCCGAGCGGCACGCGGATATCTGGGCGTCGCAGCGCGAGCTCGACTTCCCGGGCTACGTCTTCGGGCTCGACAGGGACACCCCCGACCTCATGGTGCAGCTCACCGAGCGCTACGGCTCGAGTCTCGCCCGTCACGCCACGGACCGCCGCATCGACTGAAGCCGCTCGACGGGGCGACCGCGTAAGCCCCTCAGCGCGTGAGCTCGGCCGCGCGAGCCAGCCACATCGCCGGATCCTGCGCGTGGTACGGGTGCTCGGACGGCTCGATCCGATCGAGGAACGCGCGGTACAGCGTCGCCTGTCGCACGGCTGCGTAGGGCCGGACGAGTTCGAGCGCCCGCGCCGGGTCGGAACCCGGTACCGCGCGTCGCCACGCGGCGAGCCAATGCTCCGTGACGCGGGCCGCGAAAGGCGGCGGCATCCGTTCGGTGAACGCAGCCACGTCGAGCAGGGGATGACCGATGCCGCTGTCGCCCCAGTCGAGGATCACGAGGTGATCGTCGTCGCCGCGGACGTTGCCCCCGTGAAAGTCGCCGTGGACGAGGGTGTCGGACAGCCCGCAGGCATCGAGGGACGGCTGCAGCTCCGGGAGTCCGTCGATGATGGTCGAGACGGCGTCGCGGTCGGCGGGTGCGACCTCGGGCGCGAGTCGCAGGGTGCGCTCGGCGACCGGAGCGAGGGATGCGGGCGTCCACGCCGGCATCGGAGGCAGCGTCGCGGGATCCACGGACGTCTGGATGTCGATCAGGAGGTCGACCATCCGGCACGCGGCGCCGATGGGCGGGTCGTACCGGTCGTCGCCCGGCACCTCGGCGATGAGCACGGCATCGGCGGTGCGGGCGATCAGCCGCGGCACCGGGAAAGCGCTCAGGCGTTCGAGCAGGGCGCCTTCGTGCGCGAAGAAGGACGGCACGGCCTTGAGCCACACCGGGCCCGCCGAGGTCGGGAGCATCCACAGCGTGGACAGGTTCCAGCTGCGCACCTGCACGGGGTCGCCGACAGCGGGACGGCCGATGTCGGCCAGAGCCTCCCGGGCCCACGCGAGGTATTCGCCCGGTCCGCCCGGGCGGGCCCATGTCAGCCGCAGCGGGTCGTCGGCGACGAATGCCGGGTCGACCGGGTCGAGCGCGATCGCGGGGATGTCGGCCACCTCGGCGGTGTACACGGCGTCCGGGACCGACCAGGCGGCGATGCGGAGCAGGACGACGTCGATGCCCAGCGCGCCGCGCGCAGCATCCACGATCGCAGCCGCATCCTGCTCGTACGGGCTGTCGATGCGGAAGGCGGCCGTGAGTCCGACCGGGGTGCCGTCGGGGAGGACGAGCGCGAGACGGGCGCGTCGCTCGTCCTGCGGGGTCATCCCGTCATCATCCGGTGTTCTGCAGGCCGGCCGCGACCCCCGACACCGACAGCAGCAGCAGACGCTGCAGGTCGGGGTCCGGCGCCGGCGCATCCTGCGGAGCCTCGCGGAGCGCGCGCAGGGCGCGCAGCTGCAGCAGGGACAGGGCGTCGACGTAGGGGCTGCGCAGCTTCACGGCGCGCTGCAGGATCGGCTTGTTCTCGAGCAGATCGCCGCCCGTCACCCGCGACACCCACGAGCTCGTGAGCTCCATCTCGTCCATGACGAGGGCCGCGAGGTCGTCGCGGTCGCCGAGGTCGAGATAGTGGCGGGCGATCCGCGGATCGGCCTTCGCGAGACTCATGGCGACGTTGTCGATCAGGGTGCGGAACAGCGGCCACCGCGCGTAGGCGGTGCGCAGGCGCTCCTCGTCCCCGACGGCCTCGAGGGCGGTGCCGAGGCCGAACCAGCCCGCGAGGTTGATCCGCGCCTGCGTCCACGCGAACACCCACGGGATCGCGCGGAGGTCCTCGAGCGACTCGACCGACAGCCCGCGGCGCGCGGGGCGCGACCCGAGGGCGAGGAGGCCCAGTTCCTCCATCGGGGTCACGGTCGCGAACCACGGAGCGAAGCCGGGCGCCTTCACGAGGGCGAAGAAGCGCTCGCGGGATGCGGCATCCATCGTCGCCGCGACGTCCGCGTACTGCTCCGCCGCGGTGCTGTTGCGCTCCTCGATCTCGGGGGAGGAGGCGAGGAGGATGGCGGCGCCCACCTGGTCGATGTGCCGCATCGCGATCGCCGGGTCGCCGTAGCGGGCGAAGATGACCTCTCCCTGCTCGGTGAGCTTGAAGCGTCCGTCGACCGAGTGCGGCGGCTGGGCGAGGATCGCACTGTTGGCCGGGCCGCCGCCGCGGCCGAGTGCACCGCCGCGCCCGTGGAAGAGGGTGAGTTCGATCCGCTCGGAGCTCGCCCACGCGGCGATCGCCTCCTGCGCCTCGTACAGGGCGAGGTTGGCAGCGACCGGTCCGACGTCCTTCGACGAGTCGGAGTAGCCGAGCATGACCTCGAGGCGCCGGCCCGTGGCCTCGAGCCGCGCGGCGAACTCGGGGTGCTGCACGATCTCGGCCAGGATGCCGGGCGCCGCCTGCAGGTCGGCGAACGTCTCGAACAGCGGGATGACATCGAGCACCGGAGGCGTGCCGTCGGCGCCGACCGCGTGACGGGCGAGGCGGTGCACGTTCGCGAGGTCGTCGGCCGACTGCGTGAAGGACACGATGTAGCGGCCCGCGGCGCGCGGGCCGAAGCGCTGCTGCAGCCCCGCGATCGTGCGGAAGACCTCGAGCACCTCCTCGGTCTGCGCCGTGGCCGCGGCGCCGGACTCGAGCTCGGCGAGCACCTTCGCGTGCACGGCGGAGTGCTGACGCACCTCGAGCTCGGCGAGGTGGAACCCGTAGGTCTCGACCTGCCAGATGAGCTGCTGCAGGTGTCCGTACGCCTGGCGGAGCGCGCCGGCGCCTGCGAGCGACTCCTGCACGACACGGAGGTCGGTCAGGAGCTCCTCGGGATCGCGG
The DNA here is from genome assembly GCF_030315975.1 of Microbacterium candidum. Lineage (GTDB taxonomy): Bacteria > Actinomycetota > Actinomycetes > Actinomycetales > Microbacteriaceae > Microbacterium > Microbacterium candidum. The sequence goes on from NZ_JASXSZ010000005.1 coordinate 168,128, forward strand.
TACGCGAGGTCGGCATCGCGCGTGCGGGTGGCGGCGATCTTGCGTGCGAGGAGCAGCACGATCCGCCGGTGCGGCTCGCCCGGCGAGCGCTTGGCGACGTCTGCCGCCGCATCCTCGTCCGCGTCCCGCAGTCGACGCCACAGGGCCTGGAGCTCGGCGCTCGGGTGAGTGACGGCCTCGTCGAGGGTGAGCACGCGCCCGATGCGGTTCGCGGCTGCCTCCAGGCCCAGCAGTACGTGCTCGGCCGCGATTCCCGCCGCCTTGCGCGTGACGGATGCGGTCACGAACGGGTTCCCGTCGCGGTCGCCTCCGACCCACGAGCCGACGCGCACGAACGGCTTCACGATCGGAGGGGCAGCGCCCGCTCCTGCGCCCTGCAGCAGGTCGTCGATGCGACGGTAGACATGCGGGACGGCGGTGAACAGCGTGTCGTCGAAGACCGTCATCACCGCACGGACCTCGTCCGTCGGCGCCGGCTTCTCCGGGCGCAGGGGCGCCGTGCGCCACAGCGTGTCGATCTCCTCGAGCAGGCGCCGCTCGGCGCGGCGCTTGTCCGCGCCGCCTTCGGCGAGGGCGTCGTACTCGGCGAGCAGGCTCGAGAGACGCCGGATGCTGCTGGACACCGCGCGGCGACGGGCCTCCGTCGGGTGCGCCGTGAAGACGGGGTGGAAGCGCAGCGCCTGGAGCCGGTCGCGCGCGGTCTCCTCCCCGAGCTCGCCGACGAGGTGCGTGTAGGCGGCGGCGATCGAGTCGCCCGGGTCGTCGCGGTCTGCCCGGCCGTTGCGCTCGCGGAGGACGCGGACGCGCTGCTGCTCCTCGGCGAGGTTCGCGAGGTGGAAGTAGACCGTGAACGCGCGGGCGACCTCGTCTGCGCGAGAGATCGAGAACGAGTCCGCGATGCTCGCGGCGCGCGCGAACGCCTCCGGCGTCTCGTCCGTGTACGCCTGGATCGTCGCGACGCGCAGGCGCTCGACATCCTCGAACAGTCCGGGGGAACCGGCCTCCCGCAGCACCCGTCCGAGGAGGGCGCCGAGCACGCGGACGTCCGCGCGCATCTGCTCCGGGATGCGCTCGCCGGCCTCGTATCGTCCGACGAGGTCGATGGCTTCCGTAGGGGTGGGTTCGCGCATGGAACCCACGGTATATGCGTGGGACAGACCGTCCGAATCCGCCCGTTCGTCCGGACGTAACAGGCGCGTCGATAGGCTGTCGGGGTGAACGGGGATGCAGGCGCGAAGAGGTCCCTGCTGCGCTCCGAGCGGTTCCCCGCGATCCTTCTGCTGGCCGCCGCCATCGCCGGGCTCGTCGTCGCCAACACCCCCGTCGGCACCTCCGTCATCGCCTTCGCGCATCAGCACCTCGGCTTCCTGCCGTTCGACCTGTCGCTGACCCATTGGGTCCAGGACGGCCTGCTCGCGATCTTCTTCTTCGGCGTCTCGGTCGAGCTGCAGTTCGAGCTGACGCGCGGCGAGCTGCGCAGCATCCGTCGTGCCGTCCAACCCGCGATCGCCGCTGCCGGCGGCGTCGTCGTCCCCGTCGTGCTGTATCTCGCCCTGTCCGGAGGCGGGGCGGCGGCGTCGGGGTGGCCGATCCCCACCGCGACGGACGTCGCCTTCGCCCTCGGGGTCCTCGCCGTGTTCGGGCGCGGGCTGCCGTCCTCCGTCCGCGTGTTCCTCCTCGCCCTCGCGATCCTCGACGACATCGTCGGCATCGTCCTCATCGCGGTGCTGTACGCGACGGATCTGCAGTTCGGGATGCTGGCGCTCGCGTTCGTGGCGGTCGTGCTGTTCGCGATCCTCTCGCGCGTGGACACGCGGCACGGGGTGCTCCTGGGCATCGGGCTCGGGGTCCTCGCGCTGGCGACCTGGGCGTTCATGCTCCTCTCCGGCGTGCACCCGACGATCGCCGGGGTGCTCCTGGGCCTGGCCATGTCGCAGGATCGCGCGCTCATCACCCGCCACGCGGTCGAGCCGTGGATCAACGGGGTCGTGCTGCCCCTCTTCGCCTTCACGGCTGCGCTGGTGCCGTTCCCGTCGGGATCGGGAGGTCTTCCTCCCGTGTTCTGGGCGGTGCTCGTCGCGCTTCCGGTCGGCAAGCTCGTCGGCATCGCCGGGGCCGCGTGGATCGCACAGCGCGTGCTCGGGGGCGAACGGATGCCCTTCGGCGACCTCGTCGCCGCGGGCGCGCTCGGCGGTATCGGATTCACGGTGTCGCTGCTCCTCGCGAACCTCGCGTTCGCGAGCGACGCCGGGCTGCGGGATGCCGCGACCCTCGGCGTCCTCGCCGGCTCCCTCGTCGCGCTCGTCCTGTCCGCCGCGCTCGTCTTCTGGCGCGCGCGGACGTATCGTCTCGCCGGAAGGGAGACCTCATGACCGACGCACTGCGCGCCGCCGCCGACACGATGCACGCGGTGCGCGACCGCTGCGTGTGGACGCAGCAGATCACCCACCGCGACCTGATCCCGTATCTCGTCGAGGAGAGCGCGGAACTCATCGACGCCGTCGAGGACGGGTCCCGCGCCGACCTCCGCGAGGAGCTCGGCGACCTCCTGTGGCAGGTGCTGTTCCACGCCGAGATCGCCTCGCGCGACCCGGAGGACCCGTTCGACATCGACGACGTCGCCCGCGGGCTCACCGACAAGATGGTGCGCCGGCATCCCCACGTCTTCGGCGATGCCGTCGCGCGCACGCCCGAGGAGGTCCTCGTGCTGTGGAATGCGGCGAAGGCGGCGGAGAAGAGCACGCGCACGAGCGTCCTCGACGGGGTGAGCGAACGGATGCCGTCCCTCGCCCTCGCGCAGAAGCTCCTCGGCAAGGCGGCCTCCGTGGGCGCCTCCCCGCAGGTCGTGGAGCGAGCGGAGCGAGACGAAACGCGGGTGGGTCCGTCGCAGACCGAAGCCGAGCTCGGCGACGCCCTCCTCGCTCTCGTCACCACCGCCCGCGCGAACGGGTGGGATGCGGAGCGGGCGCTGCGCGAGCGGCTGCGCGGCCTCGAGGACGAGATCCGCGCAACCGAGTCGACGCTCTGACTCCGGCCCCCGCCGAAAGCTCCTGTTCTGGCGAGGACAGGACGATCGGCGAAGGATCATCCTGTTCTCGCCGAAACTCCTGTTTCGGGTGAATCGTCCGTGGACTCAGACGAGCGTGGCGAGGAGCGCGTCGATGCGCTCGAAGTCCTCGTCCATGCCGGCATCCATCCCCGACGCGAGCATCGCGTCGCACGCCTCCTTCGACGTGTAGGTCGACGTGACCTCGATGGCGCTTCGGCCGCCCGGGAGGTCGACGAAGCGGAGGGTCTCCAGCGTCGGTCCGGGCTCGCCCTCGTACTCCCACGTGTGGACGATCAGGCCGGGGGAGACCTCGTGGTATGCGCCCCGGAACGCCCACGCGCCGCCGTCGGGCGCCTCGACGACGTAGCGGAACGAGCCGCCCGTCTGCGCATCGAACCGGTCGAGGCGGACGCTCGTGCCCTGCGGGCCCATCCACTGCGAGAAGAGGTCCGCCTCGGTGTGCGCGCGCTGCACGAGCGCCGCGGGTGCGGCGAACTCGCGGCGGTGGAAGATGCTCTGCTCTCCCGTGCGGGTGTGCGCGGTGAGCGATGTGGTCTCGGTCATGCTCTGTCTCCCTGTTCTGGTGCGGTGAGTCCGGCGAGGACGTCGTCGAGGCGTGCGTAGCGCTCCTCGAGGCGGCGGCGCCTCGCATCCATCCATCCGGCGGCCTCGTCGAGGCGCGCCGCCTGGAGGCTGACGCGGCGGGTGCGGCCCTCGCGCCGACGGGTGACGAGGCCTGCGCGCTCGAGGACGTCGATGTGCTGCGAGACGGCCTGGAACGAGATCTCGAACATGCTGACGAGCTCGCCCACGGTCGCGTCGGAGTGCGTGAGCCGGTCGACGATCGTGAGGCGGACCGGATCCCCGATCGCCGCGAACGTCTGCGCCATGGTCACGCGAACTATTATTCAAGCAATCACTTGAATGTCAAGACCTGGAACAATAGGAGCGTGGCATCGGTCAATCCGCCGCGCGGCATGCGCGACTTCCTCCCCGCAGACAAGGCCCGTCGCGAGCGCGTCCTCGCCGTCATCCGCGAGCGCTACCGCGCGCACGGGTTCGATGAGATCGAGACGCCCGTCGTGGAGGAGTATGCGCGCCTGCACGCGGGCATCGGCGGCGACAACGAGAAGCTCGCCTACAACGTGCTCAAGCGCGGGCTGGATGCGGACGCCATCCGCGCCGCGGCCGAGGCGCCCGCGGACCTCACCGACCTGGGCCTGCGCTACGACCTGACCGTGCCGCTCGCGCGCTTCTATGCGAGCAACCGCGGGCAGCTGCCGACGGTGTTCCGGTCGATCCAGATGGCCCCCGTGTGGCGCGCGGAGCGACCGCAGAAGGGCCGCTACCGCCAGTTCGTGCAGTGCGACATCGACGTGATCGGGGATGCCTCGGCCCGCGCCGAGGCGGAGCTCGTGATCGCGACCCTCGACACGGTGGACGCGCTCGGGCTCGAGGGCGGCACGATCCGCATCAACGACCGCCGCGCACTCGACTTCATGCTCGACAGCTTCGGCTTCGATCCGTCCGAGCGTCCCGGCGTCCTCATCACGATCGACAAGCTCGACAAGATCGGGCCGGAGGGCGTCGCTGCCGAGCTGCGCGAACGCGGGGCCACGGCGTCCGCGGTCGACGCGTTCGAGGCGTTCCTGCGCCGCCCGATGACGATGGAGTACAACCCGTACGGCGAGCGGCAGATCCGCAAGGTACTGCCGGACGGGGCGCCCGACGACGTGGTGGCCCACCTCGTCGGCATCGGCGAGGCGGTGCTCGCGGCTCGCGGCGCTTCGAGCCCGATCGGTGACGTCCCGCTCGTGTTCGACCCGTTCCTCGTGCGCGGCATGGGGTACTACACCGGCACGATCTTCGAGCTGGCACACCCGTCGGTCGACTACTCGCTCGGCGGCGGCGGGCGGTACGACGGCATGATCGGTCGCTTCCTCGGCCAAGAGGTGCCCGCGGTGGGCTTCTCCATCGGCTTCGAGCGGATCGTCGACCTCGTCGAGGGGCTCGAGGATGCGGACGCCCGCTCGGTCGTGCTCGTCCACGACCGCGACGTCCCGGTCCCCGAGCTCATCGCGCACAAGGCGGCGCTCGTCGGGGCAGGTGCCCGCGTGAGACTCGAACAGCGGACGAAGAACCTCAAGGCGCTCCTCGAGCGATCGGCCGCCGACGGCTACACCGAGTTCGCGACGGTCGCGCCCGGGGACGCCGAGCTGGAGTTCAAGGCGCTCGACTGAGTCGGGTGCGTCGGCGCTCGACTGAGTCGGGCGCCTTCGGCAGGATGAACGCATGACCCTGCAGATCCACACCGTCCTCGAACCGAACGGGCCCGCGACCGCGATCGAGCTGACCGACGCCCAGGTCGAAGAGCTCGGCGGCGGGAAGCGCGCCGCCGTCGTCGTGACGATCGGCGCGACGACCGTTCGCCTCCGGCTCGGCGTGATGGGCGGAAAGAACCTCATCGGTCTGTCGAAGGCCGCGCGCGCCGAGTTCGGCGTCGAGATCGGCGATACTGTCGACGCCGTCGTCGCCCTCGACGGTGCAGAGCGCGACGTGGTGGTCCCTTCCGACCTCGCGGATGCATTGGCCGCCGCGGGAGTGCGCGCGGCGTTCGACGCCCTGTCGTTCACGCGGCGTAAGGAGCTCGCACGCGGCGTCGCCGAGGCCAAGCGCGCGGACACACGGGAGCGCCGCATCGCGGCCGCGGTCGAGGAGGTCCGCGGCTGACGGCCGCGGACCCGGGATCACGAGACGGACGGAGACGACATGCCCGCAACGCTGACGCTCGCGCACACGACGATCGGTGCGGAGGTGCGCCGCGGCAGGTACGACATCCTCGTCGACGGGAAGCCCGCCGGTTCCGTGGAGATGAACGAGACCGTCGACATCCCCGTCGAGGCGGGCAGCCACACGCTGAAGGTCACAAGCGGCAAGGACTCCAGCCCCACGAAGACGTTCTCCGTCGCCGACGGCGGCGTCGTCCGGTTCCGCGCGACGGGGAAGAGCTTCCTCCCGGTGTTCCTGCTCTCGTTCGTCGTGCGCGGGCTCAGGCTCAACCTCAAGGAGCTGAAGGCCTGAGCCCAGCGGGCATCAGCTCTGCGCTGCGGCCCACTCCGCGACGCGCGCGGTGCTCTCCTCCTCGGAGAGGTCCTCGACGCGCGTCATGATCGACCACCGCACCCCGAACGGGTCGCGGATGCTCGCGTACCGGTCGCCCGAGACGAACGTCGACGGTGCTTCGCGCACGGTCGCGCCCGCCGCCACGGCGCGCTCGACCACCGCGTCGACGTCCGGCACGTAGAGCGCGATCGAGTAGCAGTCCTCGTCGCCTTCGGGCGCGGCCACGAGCCCGTAGGCCGGCATCGGCTCGCCGAGCTGCAGCATGCCGAGCCCGAAGTCGACGCTCGCGTGCACCACCAGGCCGTCGAACTCCGTGGCATCGACGATCCGAGCGCCGTAGACGTCGCGATAGAAGTCGAGCGCCTCCTTCGCACGGCGGACCGCAAGGAAGGGCGTGAGGCTCGTGGCCGTGTTCGGTCGGCCGTTCGTCGTGTGGATGCCGGTCACTCCGTGGATGTTCTCTGTCGTCGTCATGCGTTCAGCCTCCCGGGTGAGGGACACCCGGGGCTTGGAGATTCGCGTCATCCTCCCCGCCCTACGCTGGCATCGTGACGGATCCCAACCGCGGTGTGCTGTATCCGGGAGATCTTCCGCGCTTCACGCGCATCGCCGCGGAGGGCGACGTCGCCGACCTCGTCGAGTGGTTCTGGATCCCGCAGTGGGATCTGCCGGACGGCGTCTCGTCGGCGCAGCGAACGCTCGGCTATCCGGCGGCCAACCTCGTCATCGAGGGGGATGACGTCGGCCTGTGGGGCGCAACCACGCACGTCGCCGAGCGCGTGCTGGAGGGGAGCGGCTGGGCGGTCGGCGCGCTCCTGACCCCCGCCGGCTTCGCCGCGCTCACCGCCGCACCGCGCGACCTCGTCGACACCCATGTGCTTCTCGACGCGCCGGAGGTCGTCGCATCCGTCTCCGCCGTCATGCCGGAGGACCACTCCGCAGCGATCGCGGCGTTCGGCGCATGGCTGGTGGACCGCGCGGGCGCGCTCACCGGAGAGGGACGCCTCGCGAACGACATGGTGCGGATGCTGATGAACGACAGCTCCATCCTCCGCATCGAGGACGCCGCGGCGCGGCTCGCCGTCTCGCCGCGGACGCTCCAGCGTCTCGCGCACCGGACGGTCGGCCTGCCGCCCGCGGCGATCATCCGTCGCCGCCGTCTGCAGGAGGCGGCCCAGCGCGTCCGCGAGGCGCCGGGGGTGCGGCTCGCCGATGTCGCGGCGGAGCTCGGATACGCCGATCAGGCGCACCTCGCGAACGACTTCCGCACGGTGCTCGGTCTCACGGCGTCGGAGTACCGCGAGAACCCCTGACCCCCACCCGTGGTTCCGCACTATAGACATGGATAGTTCTAGTGCATATAGAATAAGTTCATGCTTGTGCGGATCGACCCGGAGAGCGGCGCGCCCCTGTTCGCGCAGGTCGCCGCCTCCGTACGCGCGGATGCCGCGGCCGGTCGGCTCGCGGCAGGCGATCGCCTGCCCGCCGCCCGCGATGTCGCGCAGGCGCTCGGCATGAACGTGCACACCGTGCTGCGCGCCTACCAGGAGCTGCGCGACGAGGGGCTCGTCGACATGCGGCGTGGCCGTGGCGCCGTCGTGACCGAGGCGGCCGCATCCCTCGCCGCGCTCCACGTCGACATCCGCGACCTCGCCGCTCGGGCGCGCGCCCTCGGTCTTTCGCCTGAATCCCTGTCGTCTCTCGTGAAGGAGGCCTCTCGTGACCGCTGAAGGCACTGCACGCTCTGATCGCACTCCGCCCCGTGATCGAGCCGTATCGCGCTTCGTGATCGTGGCCCTCGTGCTGCCGCTCCTGCTCACCGTCGTGTCCGTGGTGGTGCAGCTCCTGCTGATGCCGAGCATGCCCGATCCCGTCGCGACGCACTGGGGGCCCGGCGGTGCGCCGAACGGCTTCGGCTCCGCATGGGTGTCCCCGGTGCTCACGGTCGTCCTCGGGCTCCTGCTGCCCGGGCTCATCGCCATCACCGTGCTGCCCGGGCTCAGGCGCGGGCACCGCGGTGCCGCCTATCGACTCCTCGGCGCGATGGCGCTGGCGCTCGCCGTGCTCGCTGCGGTCCTCATGACCTGGACCTACGCCATGCAGGCGGGGCTCGCGTCGGCGAAGGACGGGCCCTCCGCGACCGTTCCGCTCATCGTCTCGTTCGCGGCCTCCGTCCTCGCCGGCTTCGCGGGCTGGTTCCTCCAGCCGAAGCAGGAGGAGGCCGGCGCCGCGTCCCTCCCGTCGGCGCCCGTGGCGCTCGCGCCGGGAGAACGGGCGGTGTGGATGCAGACGACCACGTCGTCGCGTCCCGCCGTCATCGCGATCACGGCCGCGGTGCTGCTCACCGCCGCACTCACGATCTGGATCGCCTTCACCGGCGAGGCTCGCGCTGCCTGGATCCTCGGGATCGTCACCGTCATCCTGATCGCCGCTGCGGCGTCGACCCTGAGCTTCAACCTCCGGGTGGACGACACCGGCCTCACGGTGACGTCGGTGGTCGGCATCCCGCGGTTCCACGTGCCCCTCGCCGACATCACCGCCGCCCGCGCCACCACGGTCACGCCGATGGCCGACTTCGGCGGCTGGGGGATCCGCTACCTCCCAGGACGCTTCGGGGTCGTGCTGCGCACGGGGCCCGCGATCGAGGTCGCGCGGACGAGCGGACGCCTGTTCGTCGTGACGGCTCCGGATGCGGCGACGGGAGCCGCCTTGCTGACGGCCTTCGCCGACCGCGCCACGAGTACGGAGAGCCCGGAGAAGGAGGTTCGGTCGTGACCGCCGTACCGGCCCCGAACACGGAGCCGTCTGCGCACGCCGGGCCGGTCCCGGCGCCTGCCGCGAACGCGCGGGTGCGATGGGGTGCTGTGGCGGCGTTCTTCGCGATCGCGTGCGGCCTCGCCTGGCTCGTCGTGTCGCCGCTCTGGCTCTCGGGCCGCGGTCTCGCGACCCCGGGTGCGCTGGTGCTGCTGATCGCGATGATGTACACGCCCACGATCGCCGTGCTCATCGTCATGTTCACGTTCAAGGCGCCGGCGTCGGATCGCCTGCGCTCGCTCGGGATGTGGCCGCTGCGGCCTGCGAAGCAGGTCGTGTGGATGATGGTCGTCGGGCTTCTCGCGCCGTTCGTGATCTACGGGGTCGCCGTCGCGATCGCCGGCTCCGTCGGTCTCGTCCGCCTCGATCTCCTCGGCTTCTCCGGAATGGCCGAGAACCTCAAGGCCGCGGCCGCCGCTGTCCCTGCCGGGAAGGCGCTCCCGCCCGTGGGGCTGCTCGTCGTGCTCGAGCTCGTCGCGCTGCCGTTCGGCGCGATCTTCAACGGGCTCGCGACGTTCGGCGAGGAGCTCGGCTGGCGCGGCTGGCTCGTGCCCGCTCTGCGCCCGCTCGGCACGTGGCCCGCGCTCGTGATCTCCGGCGCGATCTGGGGTTTCTGGCATACGCCGATCATCCTGCTCGGTTACGACTTCGGCCGCCGGGATGTCGGAGGCGTCCTGCTCATGATCGGCGCGTGCATCGCGTGGGGCGTGCTGTTCGGGTGGATGCGGCTGCGCAGCGCATCGCTGTGGCCGTCGGTGCTCGCGCACGGGATGCTGAACGCGTCCGCGGGGCTGCTCCTGCTGTTCCGCGCCGCCGGTGCCCCGATCGATCAGATGATCGTCGGGCCGCTCGGGTTCGTCACCTGGGGCGTCCTCGCTGTCGTCGTCATCGTCCTGGCCGCGACGGGTCAGTTCCGCATCCAGCCAGAGCTCGCACCCCGGCGCGTCCGCGTGAAGGCTTGACGCCGGACGCAGGCGCCGCGACGCTGGGGGGATGGCCGAGCTGACCCCCGAGAACTGGCGCCGCGTCGACGCGTACTTCACCGACACGCTCGTCGGGCACGACGAGACCCTCGAGCACGCGGTGGCGGATCAGGATGCGGCGGGCCTGCCCGCGATCGAGGTCGCCCCCGTCGCGGGCAAGCTGATCCATCTCCTCGCCCGCATCAGCGGGGCGCGACGCGTGCTCGAGATCGGCACGCTCGGCGGCTACTCGACGATCTGGCTGGCCCGCGGCGTCCCGGATGACGGCCTCGTCACGACGATCGAGGCCGAGCCCGCCAATGCGGCGATCGCCCGCGCGAGCATCGACCGCGCCGGAGTGGGGCACAAGGTGGAGATCCGCATCGGGCGCGGCGAAGACGTGCTGCCCACCCTCACCGGGCCGTTCGACCTGGTGTTCATCGACGCCGACAAGGAGTCCAACGCGCTCTACCTCGACTGGGCGGCGCGCCTGGGACACCCCGGCACGGTCGTGGTCGTCGACAACACCGCGCGCGGCGGTGACGTCGCGGACCCCGCCGTGACCACGGCACAGATCGAGGGCGTGCGCCGCGGGCTCGCGATGCTCGGCGCCGACCCCCGCTTCGACGCGACCGCGCTGCAGACCCTGGACCGCAAGGGATGGGACGGCGTCGCGATCGCCGTGCTCACCGAGGTGGTCGAGGGGTTCGACGACGTCGGCGAGCCCTGAGCGCGCGGACGGCCACGGTCGTCATGGGATGGGGTGCCGCGGCACCCCGTCACTAGACTCGTGCTCGGACCGACGACGCTCCGAGCAACCCTCACTCAACTCAAGGAGTCCTCCGTGGCACTTATCGAGGCCGTCAACGCGCGCGAGATCCTGGACTCGCGCGGCAACCCGACCGTCGAGGTGGAGGTGCTGCTCGATGACGGCGTCGTCCAGCGCGCCGCCGTCCCGTCCGGGGCATCCACCGGCGCGTTCGAGGCGTACGAACTGCGCGACGGCGACAAGAGCCGCTACGGCGGCAAGGGCGTCCTGAAGGCCGTCGACGCGGTCATCGACGAGCTCGGCCCCGCGATCGAGGGCGTCGACGCCGGCGAGCAGCGCATCATCGACGAGATCCTCATCGAGGTCGACGGCACCGACAACAAGTCGCGCACCGGGGCCAACGCGATCCTCGGCGTCAGCCTCGCGGTCGCGAAGGCCGCCGCCGACAGCGCCGACCTGCCGCTGTTCCGCTACCTCGGCGGTCCGAACGCGCACATCCTCCCCGTGCCGCTGTTCAACGTGATCAACGGCGGCTCGCACGCCGACAACGGCATCGACATGCAGGAGTTCTTCCTCGCCCCCATCGGCGCGGAGAGCTTCGCCGAGGCGCTGCGCTGGGGGACCGAGGTCTACCACGTCCTCAAGGGCGAGCTGAAGGCCGCCGGCTTCGCCACGGGCCTCGGCGACGAGGGCGGCTTCGCGCCCGACCTCCCCAGCAACCGCGAGGGCCTCGACTTCCTCATCAAGGCCATCGAGAAGGCCGGCTTCCACCCGGGCCGCGAGATCGCGCTCGGACTGGATGCGGCCGCGACCGAGTTCTACAACGACGGCGTCTACCGACTCGACGGCAAGGACTGGACGGGTGAGGAGCTCATCGGCTACTACGAGACCCTCGTCGAGGCGTACCCGATCGTCACGATCGAGGACGCCCTCGCCGAGGACGCATGGGACGACTGGAAGACCTTGACCGACCGGCTCGGCTCGAAGATCCAGCTGGTCGGCGACGACCTGTTCGTGACCAACCCGGAGCGCCTGGCGAAGGGCATCGAGCTCGGCGTCGCCAACTCGCTGCTCGTCAAGGTCAACCAGATCGGCACGCTGTCCGAGACGCTGGACGCGATCGAGCTCGCGCACCGCTCGGGCTACACCACGATGCTCTCGCACCGTTCGGGCGAGACCGAAGACACCACGATCGCTGATCTCGTCGTCGCCGTGAACTCGGGTCAGATCAAGAGCGGCGCGCCCGCCCGTTCCGAGCGCGTCGCGAAATACAATCAGCTTCTGCGCATCGAGGAGGAGCTGGGCGACGCGGCGGAGTACATCGGCCGCCGGGCGTTCCGGCGCTTCCAGGGCTGACGCGCACTGAGACGTGACGGAAGGGGGAGACGTGGCACGACCGATGCCTCCCCCTTCCGGCGTCTCGCGACAGCATTCGGCGCGCGTGGACGTCGCACGCTGGCTGGGCGGCATCCGCGTCTCGGGCTTCGCCGCGATCATGCTCGGTCTCGTCGTCCTCGGCGTCTTCGTCCTGGTGCCCACGATCGGCACGTATGCCCAGCAGCAGCAGGAGCTCGCGTCGCTGCGATCGTCCGTCGCGGTCACGAAGGAGCAGGTCGCAGCCCTCGAGCGCGAGCGCGAGCGCTGGAAGGATCCGGCCTACATCACGACGCAGGCCCGGGCGCGCCTCTACTACGTGAAGCCCGGCGAGGTCGTCTACCTCGTCGACAACGACCTGCCGGCGGCCGCGCAGCCGCGCGAGCAGGCGAAGGTCAGCGCGAAGGTCGAGCAGACGCACACGGACTGGATGTCGCAGCTCGTGCGATCGGTCGCCGCGGCCGGTGCCGCGCAGACGGCGACCCCGACGCGCTGACACACCCGCCGCAGGGCCCGTATCGGGCTCGATCCCAGCCGCGGCCGGTACCCTGACGGGGTGACCACGCCCCCCTTCGCCCCTGTCGACGACGCCGACCTGGCCGTGCTGAGCGAGCAGCTCGGCCGCCCCGTGCGCGGTGTCGTGGGGGTCGCGGCGCGCTGCGTCTGCGGCAACCCGACGGTCGTCGCCACGTCTCCACGGTTGCCCGACGGCACGCCGTTCCCGACGTTCTACTACCTGACGCATCCCGCGGCCACCGCCGCGATGTCCGTACTCGAGGCCGACCACGTCATGCGTGAGCTGTCTGAGGAGCTCGACGCCGACGAAGAGCTCCAGGCCGCCTACCGGCGGGCGCACGAGGCGTATCTCGCCGACCGCGAGCAGTTCGGCGAAGTGGCCGAGATCGAGGGGATCTCGGCGGGCGGGATGCCGACGCGCGTCAAGTGCCTGCACGCGCTCGCCGGCCACGCCCTCGCCGCAGGCCCGGGCGTGAATCCGATCGGCGATCGCGCGCTCCTGCGATCGACATGGTCGCCCGACCGCTGCGTATGCGCCGTGCCTGGTGCCGCCGGACAGCGCGCCTCCGGACAGGACGAGTCCGCCGGATGAAGCGGGCGCTGGTGGCGCTTCTCGCGGGGGCCCTCGGGGTGCTCGCGCTGACGGGCGCCGCCGTCCCGCCGGACGACCCGAACGACACCGTCCGCACCTCGGAGTACTGGCTCGACTCGTACGGCATCCGCACGGCGTGGGACAACACGCGGGGTGCGGGCGTGAAGATCGCCGTCATCGACACGGGTGTGGGACACGCACCCGAACTCGACCCCGCCGTCGTCGGCGGGACCGACGTCTCCGGCGTCGGCACGCCGGACGGCCGCACGCCCGTCGGCGCCGTGGACGCCAACCACGGCAGCTGGGTCGCCTCCCTCGCCGCCGGGCGCGGAACGGGGCCCGGCACCGGGATGATCGGCGTCGCGCCGGAAGCGAGCATCCTGTCGATCTCCGTCGGGTTCGGCACGTCCTCGCGCGTGCCGTTCGCCCAGCAGATCGCGGACGCGATGCGCTGGGCGGTCGACCATGGCGCGGACGTCATCAATCTCTCGTTCACGACGAACACGCTGGACTGGGATCCGAGCTGGGACTCCGCATTCCAGTACGCCTTCGACCATGACGTCGTCGTGGTGGTCGCCGCCGGCAACCGCGGCAGCGGAACGACGCGCGTCGGCGCGCCCGCCACGATCCCGGGCGTCCTCACGGTCGCGGGGGTCGATCCGCAGGGCAAGGCGAGCGTCGAGGCATCCACGCAGGGCATCACGATCGGCGTGTCCGCGCCGAGCGAGCAGCTGCTCGGGGTCTCGGCCGACGGGCGGGTCGTGCAGTGGAGCGGGACGAGCGGCGCGGCACCGATCGTCGCGGGCATCGTCGCCCTCGTGCGCGCCGCGCACCCCGACCTCGACGCGAACAACGTCATCGAGCGCATCATCAAGACCGCGCATCCGGCGACGGGGGAGAAGGTTCCGGACGCGATCTACGGCTACGGACTGGTGGATGCCGCGGCCGCGGTGTCCGCATCCGTCCCGAGCGTCTCGTCCAATCCGATGGGCAGTCTCTCGGACTGGGTGCACCTGTACCGGCGCGCGGCCGCGACGACACAGCCGGAGCCGGATGCCACGCCGTACGCCGTGCCGGCGCTGCCGCCCGTTGAGGCGGTGAACCACCCGTCGGCGCTGCTCCCGTCCGAGAACAGCCTGGTGTACGGCACCCTGCCGCTCGCGGCACTCACGGGTGCCGGTATACTAGTGGCGCTCGGCGTCACCGCTGCTGTCCGACGCATCCGATCGGCGCGCACCCCTCGTTCGCCGAGCCGTTGAACCCTAGGAGTTCTCCCCCTGTGACTACCAGCGTGCCCAGGATCCTCATCGTCGGTGGTGGCTACGCGGGCTTCTACACCGCGTGGAAGCTCGAGAAGCACCTCCGCAAGGGCGAGGCAGAGGTGACGATCGTCGACCCGCTGCCCTACATGACCTATCAGCCGTTCCTTCCCGAGGTCGCCGCAGGCTCGATCGAGGCCCGCCACTCCGTGGTCGCCCTCCGTCGCCACCTGAAGCGCACCACCGTCGTGACCGCGAAGGTGACCGGCATCGACCACGCCAACAAGGTCGCCACGATCACGCCGCCGATGGGCGACTCGTGGCAGCACGAGTACGACCAGATCGTCGTCACGGCGGGCGCCGTCTCGCGCACGTTCCCGATCCCGGGCATCGCCGACAACGCGATCGGCCTGAAGACGATCGAGGAGGCCGTCGCCATCCGCGACCGCCTGATGTCGAACTTCGACAAGGCCGCATCCCTGCCCCCGGGCCCCGACCGCGACCGCCTGCTCACCGTCGTCGTCGTCGGCGGCGGCTTCGCCGGCATCGAGGTGTTCGCCGAGCTCCGCTCGCTCGCCTCGTCGCTCGTGTCGAAGTACCCGACGCTCACGTTCGACGACACGCACTTCCACCTCATCGAGGCGATGGGCCGCATCATGCCCGAGGTCTCGCTGAAGACGAGCGAGTGGGTGCTCAAGAACCTCGCGAAGCGCGGCGCCTCGGTGCACCTCGACACGCAGGTCCAGGGCGCCATCGACGGCAACGTCGCGCTGTCGACGGGTGAGGTCATCCCGACCGACCTCATCGTCTGGACCGCCGGCGTCATGGCGAACCCCACCGTCGTGCGCGGCGGCGACCTCCCCGTCGAGGAGCGCGGCCGCATCCGCACCCGCGCCGACCTCCGTGTCGGCTCCGAGGACGAGGTCGTCGAGGGCGCCTGGGCCGCCGGCGACGTCTCCGCGGTGCCAGACCTCACCGGCGGCGGCGTGGGCGGCTACTGCGTGCCCAACGCGCAGCACGCGGTGCGCCAGGCGAAGCTCCTCGCGAAGAACCTCGTCGCGGTCCTCCGCGGCGAGCTGCCGAAGGAGTACTACCACAAGAACATCGGCGCGGTCGCCGGCCTCGGCCTCTGGGTCGGCGTCTTCCAGTCCGGCAACTTCGCTCTCAAGGGCTGGATCGCCTGGCTCGCGCACCGCGGCTACCACGGCCTCGCCATGCCGTCGTGGGAGCGCAAGTGGCGCGTCCTGTGGGGCTGGTGGAACAACTTCTGGCTCGGCCGCGACATGGTCAACCTCGAGACGGTGCAGAACCCGCGCTACGTCTTCGAAGAGTTCGCCGCGCGTCCGCGTCCGCCGAAGCCCGTCGAGGCTCCGGCACCCGCTGCCGCCCCTGCGGCTGCGGCCGGCGGCAGCGCGCCCGCCAAGAAGGCGCCTGCGAAGGTCGCCGCCAACTGAGTTCGAAGGATGCCGCAGGCTCGTCTGAAAGGATGAGCCTGCGGCATCTGCGTTTCTGCTGACCGCCGCGCCCCCATAGCCCAACGGCAGAGGCAGGCGACTTAAAATCGCTTCAGTCTGGGTTCGAATCCCAGTGGGGGCACCGTCCAGGACCCCAACTCCCGCGTCATGACGCGGAAGTTGGAGGTTGATGGGCATGGATGAGGTCGCCCCACTCGGGCTTGCTTGTGGCCGGAAAATGGCCAGAAATACGTCTGTGGGGGACACTCAGAGTGAGCGTCCCCCGCAGTTGGTTGTTCCTCGAGGGGATCAGGCCCATCCTGATTTCGTTGTCGCTCACGTCGCACCGGCCGGTGAACCGGTAGTCCTCCGTGGCCCGTCCCCAGATGGGAAGCGCAAGCGGGAACGCCAGGCGCGACGCCATTGCTTCGTTGACCACGCTGTAGGGAGAAAGCGTCTCGACGATCCCGTTATGGGCGTAGCCGTCGTAGCGCTCCTCGACGCGACCGTCGGGAGGCGCGAGCGCGTATTACAGGGTCGTGGGGGAGACCTCAAGCAGTACCGTCTGGCCGGGTCTACGCCGATTCTGCACTCGACAGTGGCCTGGTACGGCGGCACGAGGACCACTTCATGAGCAATGACATTCCGCGCTGGACCGTTTTGAATGGCGGGTCCCAGTCATCAGGTTCTACGTCTGCACCGTAGCGGACCCCACGAGAGGCAACGCCGCAACGCATCTCGGGGCGATGTTCACGGCTGTCAGGGCCGTTGGCGTCGACGCGAGAAGGGCAGTGTCACTTGTTGATCCTCAACTGAGCGGGACCTTCAGTGGTGCAGCCGCCGCGGCGGGGTGGGGCACGGAGCCGGCGTGTCGGGGGAGCGGAGCCACGTCGGGTTCAACCCAGCCTGCACGGGCTTGGGAGCCGGCCAGGGTGGCCGAGCGGTAGAAGCGGGTGAGCAGCTTCTTGTCGAGCAGCTCCGGGTACAGGTTGATGAAGGTGTCGAAGTCGGGATCGTCGCACTGGTGCACGTGGTAGCCGACCAGTTCGACCCAGGCGCGGCTGACGGTGGCGTTGTACTTCTGAGGGGCGCCGGCGTAACGGGCAGTGCGCTGAATGCCGTCGCTGACGATGTCGACGGCGGTGCTGGTGCCGTAGCGCCGCACGGCGAGCCAAGTGAGCTGGAGATGCTGGCGGTGCCCGAAGCGCTCGGCGGTCGCCATGACCTTGCCCATCAACTGCCCGAACTGCGCCGTGTCGGTGTCGGTGTCGGTGGCCCCTGCGGTCATGACCCCTCCTTGATGAGCGCGTCCAGAACGGAATGGAAGCCTGCGATGGCTCCGGCGGGCAAACCAGCAAGAGCCCGGCTCTCGACATCTGCCAGCGTCTGAGCAACGACCGCGGCCGCTGCCCGCCCCGAGCCGGTCAGCTCAATGAGAACCGACCGGCGATCGTTGGCGCGGGTGGTGCGGGTGATGTGGTCCCGCCGCTCAAGCCGATCCAGCACACTGGTCAGAGTGGTGGGCCGCGCGCCGACCGCTGCGGCCAGCTCCGAGACCGTGCGGCCCCGACCATCGGCCAGGTTCGCCAGGGCGTTGATTTCGGAGGCCGTGAGATCGAGGTCGACCAGCTCCGTGGTGATCAGGTGCAACGTGGCGTGGGTCGCACGCTGCAACGCGAGCAACGCAGACCGGCCAGATAGTACGATTTCGGATGACACGATATCGGATAGTACCATATCGTAGTGTCGGTGGTCCACAACCGACCGCGTCGCCGGTCCGCCGCAGCAGTGTCGGACGCACGATGATGCTCTCATTCCGAGGCGCACAGTTCGTCGGCGACGGCGTCGAGCTCGGCCTCGGTGTATCCGCCCAGCGGCGTGCCTTTCGGGAAGTACTGGCGCAGCAGCCCGTTGGTGTTCTCATTGATGCCCCGCTGCCAGGGTGAGTGCAGGTCGCAGAAGAACACCTCGATCCCGGTATCGATCCGCACGTGTTCCCAGTCCCGCATCTCGGGGCCCTGATCCCAGGTGAGCGTGCGGCGCGGTCCTGTCGGTGTTGCAGTAGGTCGGTTCGTCGGTATGTAACGTTTGGTGGTCGAGTGGACACTACATAGCGTGACGGGTGATGACGAGGCGTTGTGGGCGAGAGCGGTCCGCGGGGATGGTGAAGCGTTCGGTGTCGTCTTCGATCGGCATCGGGATCGCGTCCGCCGCCACGTCACCGGGCTTGTGGCGGTGCCCGCCGATGCTGACGACGTGCTCGCCGTGGTGTTCCTCGAGGCCTGGCGTAAGCGTGACGTGATTCGGTTCGTCGACGGGTCGATCCTGCCGTGGCTGCTGCGGACCGCGACCTACACGTCGAGCAACCTTGCCCGTGCGAGCAGGCGGTACCGCCAAGCGTTGCAACGGCTTCCCCCGCCCGACAATCCAGTCGCGGACCGGGTCGATGAGCCGCACCCTGTGATGGCGGTCCTGAACACGATGTCCGTGACCGACCAGGAAGTCATCACTTTGTGCGTGCTCGAGGAGTTGTCAGCGGAGGACGCCGCGCGTGTCCTCGGCGTCCGCGCGGGCACGGTACGCACGCGGCTCACGCGCGCGAAAGCGCGCCTGCGACAGCGGTTCGATCCGCATACCCGTGAACTCCGCACAGAAGAGGCGACCAATGTCCAGTGAACTCACCACGCGGGATCGTCAGCTGCGAGAGATGCTCGTGGCCACTGCCGCAGCGGCGCCCACCGGCCCCACCCCTCGACGCCGGACGATCATCCTGTCCCTGATCGCGTGCGTCGCGGCGGGCGTGCTCACCGGCGGCGCCGTCTCGGCAACCGCGTTCACCGCCCCCGCCGTGTCGACCACGGTCAGCATCGATGACATGACCCGCGACCTGGTCCGTGACAACACGAAGCTGTTCGGGACGCCGTTCATCATCACAGGGCAGGGCGAGACGACCGTCATCCTCGGCGAACAACCCCAGGGTGCGACCGACCTCATCGTCGCGTTCCACTGTGTGGATCCCGGCACATTCGGCTTCGAGGTCGACGGGAGGAACGCGGGGACCACAACATGCGACCGCGAGGCGACCGGAGCGACCAATGGCGGAAGTCTCATCCCGATCGCGTCTGCCACGGCCGGGGACCACCGCCTGAGCATCCAAACTGGACGATCGGCCCGGTACGTCCTCTGGGCGTCGTGGGCGGCGCCGGCACCCCTGCCCGCGCCATCAGACGCGCAGCGGGAGGCGCTGGCGGACGGAGTCGTAACCGAAGCCGAGTACCGCGACGGATTCGCCCGCTACCGGCAATGCATGGCCGACGCCGGCTACCCGCTTGCCAACGTCGACGAGAGCGGCACCATCATCAGCTATGTCAATATCGGCGCCGCCGTCTGGTCAGGCGCCGAGGACCGCTGCTACACGGAAGAATTCGGCGGCCTGGATGCGGCATGGCAAGTTGCGCAGGAGGGCGATTCCGGCACGACCCGACCCACACCATGAGCTCTCGCAGTGTCGCGGCGCCACGGCTGACTCGTCTCATGGCTCAGCTGCCGATCTCAGACACGTCATTTCTTGTCCGAACCGACGCGGACCACAGCGATGCGTGGGAACGCCTGATCAGCGCCGTCAGGACAGAGACGAAAGACGGGTTCCGTGCCTATGTCGATTTCGTGGACGACGCACGCTGGTACCGCGGCACTGAGGATCAATTGCGAGCGGCCGCGCCGCGTCACGAGATGATGCCCTCCGTGCTGTTCATCGCCGATGACCTCACTCTTACGACGGAAGGTCTTCTTGTTCTCGTGGTCGATCTCGATGAACGTCGGACCGGATTCCGGTACGTCGCCTCTGCGCTCTGTCAGATCGAGAACAACCTCAACATCGCCAACATGGACTGGGAAGAGTTCGAGGGTGCGACCGACGCTCAACGTGTCTTCCACGGCTTCCCCGAGGTGTGACTGAGCTCGACCGCGACACGACGCCGAGCGACGACCTCGAGCTGAGACGGCCGCGCGCCGACCCGGTCGCAATAGCGGGCGACCCAGGACGCTAGTCGGTCACATCTTCATCCGAGCCCTGCCGGCCGTCCTGGAGCCGTCGTTGCCGTCGGCGCTCGTTGATCGCCATCGTGACGATCGGAGCTGCGACCATGCCGAGCACGCCCGCGACCACGGGGTAGAACCACGGCGTCGCAGCCAGGGCCGCCGGAAGGTACACCACGACGCCCACGATGCCGAGGAAGCCGGCCATGAATGAGTCGTCGAGCATAGCCGCACGCTAGTGCAACTTCCCGGAAGTCGCGCGCAGAGTGCCAGTCAGCTGGGCAACGGCTCGTCGGGCCTCACCCGGACGAACCGCACGCTGTGCCGGAACGACGTCGCTGTGCGTGCCGAGTCAGCGGAGACCTCCGCCACTACGGGCTCGACAAGAGTGAGCCGTACGGGCTCCTGGGCTGACGAGAACGGTCCAAGCCGGCCGGGCGAGAGCACCTCGGGCCACGGGTGCTCCCCGGTCGGCGGACGCAGCAGCTCGCCGAGGCTCCGGGCTTGCTCCGGCCGAAGGGCCGCCGACTGGCCGGCGATTCTCAGCTCGCCGTCGACAACGAGCCCGACCACCACGGCCTCCGGTCTCTCGATCGGGCCGATGACCGCACCGATGACGACGTCGACGGTCTCGCGTCGCTTCACCTTGATCCAGAGGCGCCGCCCGGGCAGATACCGCTGAGCGCCGCCCTTGACGACGAGCCCCTCGATCCCGGCGGGCGCCATGTCTGCGAACCAGCCGTCGGCCACTGACTTGTCTCGCGTCATCGGCGACAGAGCGATCGGAGGCCGGACGTGCTCAAGCGCAAGCTCGCACAGCTCACGGCGCTCGTCGTAGGCCAGCCGGCGCACGTCCGTCCCGTCGAGCGCGAGCACATCGAACAGCACCAGGCTTGCGGGCAGCTCGCGGGAAAGCCGGCCAGCTCCGCGGGCACCAGTGCTCTGGCGCCGCAAAAGCGCTTCGAAGGAGAGCCGGTCGTCCTGCCAGATCACGAGCTCACCATCGAACAGCGAACCAGTGGGCAGCTGCCGGCCGGCAGCTGCGATCTCGGGGAAGATCCCCGTCAAGTCAGACCCACGACGGGACCACAGGGACACGACCGCGTCGCTGACGATCGTGACCCGGAACCCGTCCCACTTCGGTTCGTACCTGCATCCGCCGGGGAGGACGCCGGGCTCTGGGATCTGCGCTGCTGCGTGGGCGAGCACGACCTCTGGTGGGAAGCGAACTGATGCCGGGATCACCGGGTGGCTTCCGCTCTTCTTTCGGGTGGCGGCTACTTGGTCGGATCCCGGCTGACCCGTCGGTAGTAGCGGCCAAGGGACAGAGCCAGAGGCGCACCGATGAGGTAGCAACCGACCGCGGCGGGCACTGTCAGGGCGGTGAGTGAGGGCGCAGTCACGACCTCGACCGCACTCGCGATCGAGAGGATGATCCCGATCGTGATGATGACCAGGCCGACGACTGTGGTGTTCCAGACTCGTGCGGGTGTGCGGTCGCGGAACTCGGCGATCGAACTCGCCGGGGGTGGCTTCTGGCCGAGCCGTATCTTCTCCAGGTTGGCCAGGAACGTGGTGATCGACTCCGATCCGCCGCGCAGGAGGGCAGGAGGTACCGGGCTGTCGTCGCCAGCGCGTTGCGGGGCAAGGTATCGCCCGGCGGCTAATGTTGCTTGCTTGGACCATCGGAGGGCCTTTACTAGGTAGGTGAGGAATCCAGCCAGCAGCACGGTGGCGACCAGGACCCCGAAGTCGAAGACCACCCAATTGCGCAGGGCCTCGGAGACGGCGACGGTGGCGGGGAACAGGACCAATTCGACGAGGAAAAGGGTCACGGCGATGCGGGCGAACCTTTGACTCTGCCGCCATGCGGCTGACGCGTCAGGGCCGATGAGGTCGGTCAGGTCACTCTGTGACGACATTTCGCTCCCCGTTTACGAGCTCCGAGGAGAACGGTACTCGGCCGCACTTCTTGGGTGTGGTCGAGTTCGTAGGAATCAGGGCCGGTTCTTCCCCTGTAGAAGAGTTCGAGCCGCCCCAACCAGGACTCGTGGGTCTGGCCCGACTCCTTGTCGACATAGGTGTCGAACTCTAAGGCGTGGACCCCCTTGCGGCGTCGACCGAGATGCTGTATCGATGTGGTCACCGTCGGAGTGGGGACTGAGATGGCCACGTTCACTGAAGCGCAACTCGAAACGGCCAGTGCGCAACTGGACCTGCTCAATACCGAGCTCGACACGGCGCTCGCGACGCAGTCTTCGACCAGTAGCGCGATCGACAGTCGGGCGGGATTGCTGACCGGAGCCTCGGCGATTCTCGGGACGGTGCAGGTGACAGCGACCTCTTCGCCGTGGTTGAGCATCGCACTGATCCTGACCGGACTGGCGATTGCCGTCGGTCTCTTCGTCGTGTGGCAGCGATGGGACTACGCGCTCGAGCTGCCCAAGGTGGAGCTGATGCTCCTCTCACGCACGCCCAAGGAGGCGTTGTATCGCCTCATCCAGGAGAAGCAGTGGGTTCTGGCGACCCGGCAGGGCGGCGTGGAGCGTCGCGCACGATGGCTCTTCGCCGGATATGTCGTCTTGGCGTTGAGTCTTGTGGCGTGGCTCGTGCTGTCGTTCATCCCTGGGGGAATCCCGAAGTAGAGAGCAGCGGCCATGACACTCATCCCACCTTT
The DNA here is from genome assembly GCF_030315975.1 of Microbacterium candidum. Lineage (GTDB taxonomy): Bacteria > Actinomycetota > Actinomycetes > Actinomycetales > Microbacteriaceae > Microbacterium > Microbacterium candidum. Next base: position 190,755 of record NZ_JASXSZ010000005.1, read on the forward strand.
GGACGACGATAAGCCCGGGTCTGCGTCGAAAAAGATGCCGACGTTGGCACCGGACCGCGTCGACATCGACGCACACTTCGACAAGGTCGAGGAAGTGGCCGAGAAGCCTGCCGAACCCGCCTGACAAGGTGCGGATCTGGTTGCGAGGCGATACAACGCCACGCTGAGTCTCAACTTGTGCCACCAGGCGTCGCCTCAACATCGTGCACTTCACCTTGCGGGTTTTGCGTACATTGCCGGCTGCGGATGTCTTCGGCTGCCGCATGCAATCGGCCGGATGCGCGGTGAGGGACCGGCTTGCGTACTCGGCGGTACAGGTTGTATTTCTGCATGACGCCGTCGATCTCTTCATCACTTGCGCGCCACGGGCGGCGGTGGTCGGCGATCGTTACCAGTCCGAGCAGCGCAACCGGATTCTCCGCCGTGAAACGCGCGAACGAGGTCTTGGCGACGAACAACTCGCCGTGCTGTTCGACCGTGAATCCAAGGCTCTGGAGCACAAGAATCGCTGGCACGAGGGTGTCTCCGGCGTGGGAAATGTCGACGCCCTCCCGCGCGAGGTACGTGACAACACAGCGATACGGGACGCTGGGCATCCACCCGCGTCGCATTCGATGTCCGGATCGCCTCGGTGCTCAAACTGATAGTGGAAGCAGACGTAGTGCATCCGCTCAAATACGTCGAATTGCGGAGCGGAGGCGACCACTGGCCGACCACACCGTCGACACACGAGGGCATCTGTCGTGCGGCCACAGTATCCGGAGCGCGTGAACGACCGGCCCCCGATTGCGGATCGACTATGAGGCGCGTACCCAGGTCTGCTCTCGAAGCTGGGGGAATGGCGCTCCCGGTGCCCTGATCGCGTGGAACGGATCGATGGCACGGCGGGCGAGATCATCGGCGCGCGAGTCCGCCAACGGCGTCTTCATTCCGGGTCGTCGCAGCGGGCGCTGGCTGACCTTTCTCAAATCGACGTGTCACATGTGGCCCGTATCGGGACCGGTGTGTCGAACCTCGCCGTCTCGACGTTGATCCGGGTTTCGGCCGCACTCGACACCACGGCGGACCCGCTATTCTGCCGGTAACGCGGGAGCACCAGTGCCCTGAACCTGGATCGCTTCAGTCGCAGCAGCAGAACGGCTCGCGCCTGCCGAATGGGGGAACAGATCGAGTATCTGGGGCAGGTGGGCTCACGCGGTCGACGGCTTAGCAGCGTCGAGGCTCGCCAGGTTCGTCGCTAGGCCAGATACGCGTCGACGAGCAGCGGCCCGCGGATATCCCTCAGAGCGTCGATGAGGCGCTCGAGCCCCTTCCGATTCCACGCCGACATCTGCAGGTCGTGCGGTCCGAGAGGTTCGAGCTTGCCGGTTCGGATTCTCACGACCTCCCATCCCGCAGCCCGCAGCGAGCGGTCCTTACGGCGGTCGGCGTCCGCGCGTCGGCCGACATGCTCGAGGCCGTGCCGGCCGGTGCTGTCGTACTCGATGGCGATGCGCAACTCCGGCAGCAGGATGTCCGGCCAGACCTCCAGGTGGTCGAAGAACGGGCGCGCCACTCGCACCGCGTTCAATCCCAGTGTCATCGCGAGCCGGGCGAGCAGGTCTGCGCGCACCTGTGCTTCCACGGCCGACGCGGGCTTGGGTGCGCACTCGGACCGGAACGGATCCCCGACCGGCAGGACAGGTGTCTTGAGGCACAGCTGCAGCTTCCGGGGCGGCTTCCGCGGCCGCAGGAGCGTGCGCTCGACCGGGTTCGCGATCGCAGCCGGAACCGGGGAGCCGGGAAGCGCCACGGTGTCGCGCATCGGCAGAGCACGGGCGGGCCGGGCGAGGTCCGCGCACTCAGGACACCAGGCGGAGCGGCGGCGTTGGCGTCCCGGGCGGTTGCGCTGCTCGTCGGGGGTGGCCGCGAAGGTGTGGCCGGCCTCGCACTGCCACAGGAGCAGTACGTCGGCCGCGGGTGGGATCTGGCTCAGGACGATGCCGGCGTTGAGCTCAGGGTGGTACTGGCGCACGAGGGCCGGGAACGACGCCCACACCTCCCGGTAGCTCCCGACCGGGTAGGGGATCGCGGCGCCCTTGGAGAACTGGCGCCGCGCCCACCACAGTTCGACCCGTTCCGCCATGGGAGCAGGGTACGCGCGGCCGCCGACATCCTCCCCGACTCACTCATGTTCCGGCAGCAGCGGCGCCGACCAGCCGGGATCGCGACCGAGCTGCGCGGCCCGGGCGACGGAGGCTGCCCCGAAGCGGTCGCGCACGGCGTCGAGCACCGAGTCGAGGCGGACCCCCTCGTCCCAGTCGATCGGGAGTTCCGGCTGCGCGCGGTCGGCGCGACCGAGGTGCGACAGCGAGACCCCGATGAGGGTGATGCCGCGTTCTGCGATCTCGGGCTGAGCTGCGGCAAGCAGGCCTTGGGAGACCGCGAGCAGCACGGCCGTGCGGTCGGTCGGCGCGGGGAAGGTGCGCGACCGTGTGGCCTTCGCGAAGTCGCCGTAGCGGAGGCGGAGCACGACCGTGCGGCAGACGCGGTCGTGGTCGCGCAGGCGGCGGGCGAGCCGATCGACGATCTGGGTGAGGATGAGCTCGAGTTCGCCGGCGGAGGGCGGGCGGCTGCCGAGCGCCCGCTGCGAACCGATGGATCCGCGGCGACGCGTGCTGTCGACGGGGCGTGGATCGCGCAACCGGGCGAGCGCGTGCAGGTGCGCTCCGGCGGCCTTGCCGAGCAGCCTCTCGGCGGTCGCGGCTTCCAGATCCGCCAGCTGCCCGACGGTGTGGATGCCGAGCCGGTGCAGCTTCTCGGCCGTCACCGCCCCGACGCCCCACAACCGCTCCACGGGGAGCGGCAGGAGGAACTCCTGCTCCCGCTCGGGCTCGACGACGAGCAGCCCATCGGGCTTGCTGACGGCGCTCGCGACCTTGGCGAGGAACTTGGTGCGGGCGACTCCGACCGAGATCGCCAGGCCGACCTCCGCGCGCACCCGCTCCCGCAGCCCCACCGCGATGTGCTCGGGCGTACCCGCGAGGCGTCTCAGTCCGCCGACCTCAAGGAACGCCTCGTCGATCGAGAGGCCCTCCACGAGGGGCGTCGTGTCGCGGAAGATCGCGAACACGGCCCGGCTGGCCGCGGAGTACGCCTCCATCCGCGGCGGGACGACCACAGCATCGGGACACAGCTCGCGCGCCTGCCGGCCGCCCATCGCCGTGCGCACGCCACGGGCCTTGGCCTCGTAGCTCGCCGCCAGCACCACGCCGCCCCCGACGATGACCGGCCGGCCGCGCAGCTCGGGCGCGTCACGCTGCTCGACAGAGGCATAGAAGGCGTCGAGGTCGGCGTGGAGCACGGTCGCCTCGCCCCGCATCCCGTCCTCCCGCCCGTTGTCTTCCCAGCGGATCATCGCACGCACCACAGACATGGGGCGGGCAGCGGAAGGTCATGCGCCGGCCCGGACACCCACCATGTTCAGACCCGTCCCGAGATCCGATCGGCCACGCTGAGGACTCTACCCGAACTAGTAACAGTGTTCTATGGTGTTAACCCATAAACTCGCCGACTATCGAACAGCATGCGACGATCTGGATGGTTGACGACCTCCCCACGCGGATGGTCTACGCGGGCCACCGCTGGCGGATCACCGACACCCCGACCCGGATGCGCGAGTCCGTCTGGGCGGCCCCCCGCGAGCACCAACATGGCCTGTACGGGTGGAGGTTTCAGGCTACCGACGAAGAAGGACACGCCGTCGTCTTCGATGTCTGCGAGGCGGACGACGGGTGGCACGTCCACCACATGTGGGATTGACCGTGCGAGCATGTCGCGCCGGAGCCGTCGGAGCGGCCGGAGCCCGAATGGCCGGGGAGCGCGACTGTTCATGGTCCATGAAAGATGCGCGCGATGCGGGATCCCGCAGCCTGTGCCCAGATGGACGGATTCCGAAGAGCTTCCTCACTGCTGCCGGCGATGTCCGTCAGACTCACGTGCGGGGTTCCCGGGTCGTGGAGGATGCGGCCCGCGATGATGGCGCCCCGCACTCCCATCCGCTCCGCGCGGTCGAGGATGCTGCCCACGACCTTGCCGCGCCTGCTCTGGCTGTCGAACGACCCCTCTCCGGTGATGACCAGATCGGCGGACGCGATGCCCGTGTCGAGATCTGTGATCTCCGCCACCCGGTCCGCACCGGACACGATCTCCGCGCCGTACGCAACGTGGAAGCCGTACGCCGTGCCGCCGGCCGCGCCGGCGCCGATGAGCTGCGGGGGTGCGCCGCAGATTTCAGCGAAGTGCGCGAGTGCTGAGTCCAGGATGGCGACGTCGCCCAGGCTCGCTCCCTTCTGCGGACCGAAGACCGCCGCAGCACCTGAGGGACCTGTCAGCGGGGAGGTGACGTCGGTCAGCAGAGTCACGCCTCCGGGGATCTCAAGGAGCGAGCGGGTATCGATCGAGGCGATCCCGCTCAGTCCGATCCCGCCTTCGCCGACAGGGTCGCCGTGACAGTCGGTCGCTTTCAAGCCAAGGGCGCGAAGCGCTCCGACTCCGGCGTCGGTCGAGGCGCTGCCGCCGAGGCAGATCCACACGGCTGTCGCCCCTTGTGAAAGTGCGGCGCGGATCGTCTCGCCGAGTCCGCGTGTGGTGGCCCCGAGGGGGTCGAGAGAGCCCATGAGCGGGAGACCGGACATCTGTGCGAGGTCGAGCACGGCGGTTCGATCGGGGAGCATGAACCACTCGCCCCGGGTGTCCCTCCCATCAGGGCCGGTGACCGATTCGATCACATGGGCGACCGAGCCTTCGACGGCCGCCGCAATCACGGCCGCGGTCCCCTCCCCGCCGTCCCCCATGGCACGTCGGACGACGTCATCGTTCGGCCGGACATCCTTCCAGCCTGCGGCGACGGCGGCCGCCACGGAAGAAGAGTCGATCGACCCCTTGAAGGAGTCCATCGCAATCAGTACGCGCACGTGTGAGGTCCAATCAACGCTGAGATGGGCGCGACGAGTGAACTGCGTCGCCGTCAGGCCCGCCCTCCGAGCGGTCGCGTGGGTCATGGGCCTGGGATCCTGCCCAGCCGAGGCTGCGCTGAACCGCGTCAGCCCATTGTGCTCGCGTCGCGGTGCGCCAGCTCGGGGTGCGGGTGGGCGTCCAACTGTCGTGGTCCTGGATCGTCGGCGCGGCCTGACGATCGGCCCAGAGCCCGATGCCGACACCAGCGGCCAGGGCGGCACCGTAGGCGGTCATCTCGAGCATCCGAGGTCTCCGGACAGGGATGCCGAGGATGTCGGCCTGGATCTGCATGAGCAGCGCGTTGCTGGTGGCGCCACCGTCGACGCTGAGCTCGTCGATCCTCAGTCCGCTGTCCTGCTGCGCGGCGTCGGACACATCCGCAACCTGATGGGCAATGGCGTCCAGCCCCGCTCGGACGATGTGCTCGCGACCGGCATACGAGGTCAGCCCGAGGATGGCCCCGCGCGCATCTGGTCTCCAGTGTGGAGCGAACAGGCCCGAGAACGCGGGGACGAGGACGATCCCTGCGGAGTCCTCGACGCTCGCGGCAAGGCGTTCCGAGTCGCGGACGTCGTCGAGTACCCGGAGCCGATCACGCAGCCACTGGAACAATGATCCCGCGACAGCGATAGAACCTTCGAGTGCGTAGGTGACGGGTGATCCGGCCTGCTGGAATGCGGCGGTGGGGAGGAGCCCGCTGTCGGACAGGACGGCGCCGGTCCCGGTATGCGACATGACGAAGCCACCGGTGCCGTAGGTGCATTTCGCCTGCCCCGGCGTGGTGATCCCGTGCCCGTACAGTGCCGCCTGCTGATCGCCGACGAGGGCTGCGACCGCGACGCCGTCGAGGGGACCTCCCGTGCGCACGAGACCGAATCGGTCGGCCGAGGGATGGATCTCGGGCAGGAGCGAGCGTGGAATGCGCAGCGCGGCGAGCAGGTCATCATCCCACCGCAGTGCGCGGATGTCCATGAGGGCGGTGCGGCTCGCGTTCGTGACATCCGTGGAGTGCACGCCGCCCACGGACCCGCCGGTGAGGTTCCACAGCAGCCACGTGTCCATCGTCCCGAACATGAGGTGCCCCGCGTCGGCGGCCTCGCGAACGCCCGGCACGTTGTCGAGGATCCACATCAGCTTCGTCACCGAGAAGTACGACGAGAGCTGCAACCCCGTGCGCCGACGGACTTCGGTGCCTCCTACGGCACGGTCGATGCCGTCGATCTGCTGCGCCGTCCTGACGTCCTGCCAGACGATCGCGGGCGCGACCGGTCTACCGTCTCTGCGATCCCACACGACCGTCGTCTCGCGCTGGTTCGCGATGCCGACGGCAGCGACGTCACGGGTCGCGAGCGCGGCACGGTCAAGGGCTTCCGCGATCACGTGACGGGCGTTGTGCCAGACCTCCAGCGCGTCGTGCTCCACCCATCCGGGCTGCGGCGTGAACTGCGCGTGCGGGATCTGGCTAGTCGATACAGGCGAGCCGGTGGCGTCGAACACCATTGCGCGTGTGCTCGTCGTGCCGTGGTCGAGGGCAAGAACGTGATCCACGGCTTTCATCCGGGCAGTCGCGACGGTGCGGCGGTCAGATCCACACCGTGGAGATCGCGCAGGATGCCGACGACTCGCGCGACCTCGGAGTCGCGTTCGGAATCATTCCATTCGAGTGTCGAAGCAACGATGTCCGCGACCTCTTGGACGAGAGCGATGGTGACTCGGCCTTCGAACGCCAACGAGGTTCGGCGGAGGAACAGATCGTCGAGGTGGACGACGGACTCGCCGGCGGTGAGGTGGCGAATCTCCTCGCATGAGTAGGCGGGCGCATGTGTCAGGGGAGTGTCGGCATTGTTCGCGATCCGGGCGAGGAGTGATTCTGCCGAGGTACCGTAGCGCTCGAGGAGCTCGCGGGCCCTGTCGTGATCGACTGCCGCGGCGTGAGAATCGAGCCAGGCTGTCACTTCCGATTCCGTGGTGGGGTAGTCCCTGCCGCCGCCGATGGGGGCGTCGGTCGTGTCGACGCGCTCGCGCCGGCCGAGCTCGTCGAGCACGTGGCCGGCGAGTTCGACCGCGAGGGCTCGGAAGGTGGTCCACTTGCCGCCGACCACACTGAGCACCGTGCGGCCGAGCCGGCCCGCATCGGGGCGTTCCTCGATGCGGTAGTCGCGGCTGACTGAACCCTGGGCTACGTCGCCGTGCGCGGGAAGGGGTCTCACCCCGGCGAAGCGGTAGACGATGTGCGAGGGGTCGACGTCGATACCGGGGAGTACGGAGCCGATCAGGTCGATGAAGTAGTCGACCTCCGCGTCGGTGCAGACGATGGGGTCACCGATGCGGTGGTCGATGTCGGTGGTGCCGACCAGCACGCGCTCACCGATCGGAAGGATCAGGACGATGCGGCCATCGCTGTGCTCGAAGAACAGCTCACGGCCCTGTGTAGCAGCGAGAAGCTCGGGGTGTTCGAGGACGATATGCGAGCCCTTGGTTCCGCCCATGTACCAGGTCGGCTGCCCAAGGTCCGAGTTGGTGGCATCGGTCCACGGCCCTGTCGCGTTGACGATCACGTCCGCGTCGATGGAGAACTCGTGGCCGCTTACCCGGTCGCGGATGCGAATCCCGGTCGCGTCGAGATCGACGGCCTCGGCGTAGTTCACCGCTCGGACTCCGGGTCCCGCGGCGAGAGCGTCGGCGAGCACATCGAGCGCGAGGCGTTCGGGGCTCGGCATGACCGCGTCATAGTAGGTCGCGGCGTACTTCACCCTGGGGTTCAGCGCGGGCAGCTCACGCAGTGCGGTGCGGCGGCTGACGAATCGGTGCCGCGGCACCGTGCGCCCGGCGCCCGAGTAGGCATCGTAGAACGTGAGACCGACCTTGATCACGAGGGCTCCACGTTCCCGGCCGGGCCGCTTGGCGCCGGTGAGAAACGCCAGTCCGGCCGACACCAGGCCGGAGAACGTGGAGTAGACGGGGATCGTGGTCGGCTGCGGGTGCACGCGATGCGGTGCGAGGCGGAGGAGCGCGTTGCGTTCCTGGACGGACTCGCGAACGAGACGGAACTCCCCGTTCTCGAGGTAGCGGATACCGCCGTGGACCATGTGCGACGAGCCGGCCGAGGCGCCCGAGACGAAATCGTCCCGTTCGATGAGCGTGACGTCGACTCCCTGAAGCGCCAGCTCTCGCAGCAGCCCCAGGCCGTTGATTCCGCCGCCGATGATCAGCACGTCAGCGCGCGGTCGTTCCCGCAGCGAATCCAGAACGGCCGGCCGAGATCGCGGTGCATTCGTTCCCACGCGGGCTCTCCTTCTCACCGGGACGGGGAGATCGTCTGACGCTGGTTGCCGAGACCGGTGATCCCGAGTTCGACGACGTCTCCGGGGACCAGCCATGCGGGTGCGGCCATTCCGAGAGCCACTCCGGGCGGTGTTCCGGTGTTGATCAGGTCGCCGGGTTCCAGCACCATGAACTGGCTGACGTACCGGACGACGGAGATCGGGTCGAAGATCATCGTCGCGGTGGACCCGTTCTGACGTGCCGTGCCGTTGACAGTCAGCCACAGGTCGAGTGCGGCGAGGTCGGGCAGCTCGTCCGGAGTGACCAGCCACGGGCCCGCCGGGTTGAACGTCTCCGCCGACTTGCCCTTCATCCACTGGCCGCCGCGCTCGTTCTGGAACGCGCGTTCGCTGACGTCGTTGACGACCAGGAAGCCGGCGATAGCGGCCCGCGCCTCATCGTCGTCTTCGAGGTAGGAAGCGCGCGCGCCGATCACAATCCCGAGTTCGACCTCCCAGTCCAGCTTCGAACCGCCGCGCGGGTACCGGATGTCGTCGTACGGCCCGACCAGCGTGTTCGGGGACTTGCTGAAGAGGATGGGTTCCTCCGGGATCGCCTGTCCGGTCTCATGGGCGTGGTCGGCGTAATTGAGCCCGACGCACACGATCTGGTGCGGGCGTGCGATGGGCGCGCCGATACGCTCTCCGGCGAAGGCGGACACGAGGCCGCCGGACACCCGCCTCTCGACGACGTCACGGATCCTCTCCTGCCATCCCGGTGTGAAGAAGTCTTCGTTGAAGTCCCCTGCGACATCCGAGACGTCGACGTAGTGATCCTCGTCGACGCGGATGACCGGCTTCTCGCGCCTCGCGGGCCCGATGCGCATCAGCTTCATGACGTGGCTCCTCGGGGTCCGGCGGTCGTCATCACAGTGCCTGCCGGGTGATGTCGGCCATGGAGACGGGCTCGCCGGTGCGGATCGACCGGTATGCGGCGTCCACCGCGGCGAGGGCGTAGACGGCGTCGCGGTTGTCGATCAGCGGCGGGACTCCATCGATCAGGGAGGTGATGAAGTCGGTCACCTCGCGCAGCACCGACTCGAAGTGCCATCCACCGGGATGCCAGGCGTCCGGCCCGAAGGGGACTTCATCGATGACGGTCCCCTCGTAGTCGTGCGCGCCGCGGAACAGCTTGACGACGGGGTTCGCCATCTGATCGATGAGGATGCCGCCGCGGGTGCCGTAGAGCTCCAGCCGTTCGCTGTGCGGGATCTCTGAGATCGACGTGAACGTGCAGGAGAAGTGCGCACCCGATCGCAGCTGTCCGGTGATCTCGGCGGTGTCTTCGATCTCGTTCGGCAGGGCGAGGAGCTTCTTGCCGACACCGCGCAGCGACTCGATCTCTCCGAGCAGCCAGGTGATCAGGTAGAACGAGTGCGCGCCGGTGTCGAGGACGAGCCCCCCGCCGAGGTCGTACGAGCACCGCCAGTTGTCCGGGTCGGAGAGGTGGGCCTTCTCATTCGAACGGAGAGTCGTTCGCACGTGCAGGACGTCCCCGATCTCGCCGGCCTCGATCAGTCGGTGCGCCGCCTGGTAGGCGGCCATGTATCGGGAGTTCTCGGCGATCATGAAGTGCACGCCGGCTTCCTTCGCCTTGCGCTGGATGGTCAGTGCGCCATCGAAGTTCGGTGCGACGGGCTTTTCGATGAGGAGGTGCTTGCCTGCATCCAGGACCTTCGTTGCCACGTCGATGTGCAGGAAGTGGGGGAGGATGACGTCGATGACGTCGATGTCGGGGTCTGCGATCAGCGCGTCGATGTCGTCGGCGACGCGGCCGCCGAACTCTTCGGCGAATGCCTCGGCGACAGCGCGGTTGGCATCGCAGACTGCGGCGATCTCGACGAGCCCGCCCATCTGCAGGTAGGCGGTGGCGTGGGTGCGGGAGATGAGGCCGAGGCCGGCGATGCCGACGCGTACGGGGGTGGAGGTCATGGAGGGCCTTTCGGTGGTCGGGAGGTGCAGTAGGTGGGCGTCAGCCCTTGACGGCGCCGGCGAGGACGTCGGACCCGTAGCGGCGCTGAAGGATGTAGTAGATGAGCATGACGGGGAGCGCGACGATGATCGCGGCCGCACAGGTGACCTGGTAATTGGCGCCGTACTGGAGGCCGACGAAGAAGTTCAGCGCGGCCGGTGCCATCTGCAGTTGCGGGTTCGTGATCATGACGATCGCGAGGAGCAGGTTGTTCCAGGTCCAGATGAACAGGATGGTGGCCAGCGCGAAGATCGGTGACCCGGCGGTGGGGACGATGATCTTCCACAGCGTCTGCCACCGCGTTGCGCCGTCCGTGTGCGCTGAGTCGATCAGCTCGCGCGGGAAGGCGCGGAAGAACGCCGCCATCCAGAGCGTTCCGAACGCCATCGATCCGCCGATGTCCGGCAAGATCATCGCCCAGTAGGTGTCGAGCAGCCCGATCGCACGGAACTCGTAGTACAGGGGAATGATCGTGGCCTCGTACGGCACGATGAGGCCGAGCAGCAGCAGCGCGAAGAGGACTCCGGACCCGCGGAACCGCATCGTCCCGAACGAGTAGCCGGTGAAGATGGAGAACACGACGGAGATGGGGACCACGGCGATCGCCAGGATCAGGCTGTTGAGCATGGATCGGCCGATGCCTGCCTGGGTGTCCGTCCAGGCGCGGATGAAGCTGTCGAGCGTCCACGGCGACGGCCAGGCCAGCCCGCTCACGGCGGCGTTCGGGCTGTTGAACGCGACCAGGATGGTGGAGATCAGCGGATAGATCGCGAAAACGGCGAAGACGTAGAGGATGACGTAGGAGAGGACTTGTCCTCGAGGGGCGCGCATGGCTCAGTCCTTCCGAGAGAGGATGCCGTTGATGATGGCGACCCCGGCGAACGTGACGATGGTGATGAGCATGGCGAGCGCGGCGCCGCGGCCGATCAGTCCGTTGATGAACACGTCGCGGTACATCATCAGCGAAGGGGTGGTGGTGGTGTAGCCGGGGCCGCCCTGCGTCATCATGAGCGGCAGGTCGAACGTCCGCATCGCCATGATGAACGTCATCACCAACGACACCCGGAGCTCGTTCTTCACGCCCGGGAGCGTCACGGCGAAGAACTCGCGCACCGGGCCGGCGCCGTCCATGCGCGCCGCCTCGTAGAGCTCCTTCGGGATGTGCTGGATGCCCGAGAGAAGCATCACGGTGACGAAGCCGAACGTCGCCCAGAACGCGACGACTCCCAGAGAGGGGAGCGCCCAGGTGAAGTCGCCGAGGAACGCCTTCTTCGCACCGGGCCCGAAGACTGCCCCGATGACGGTGTTGATCGTGCCGTCGGTCGCATACAGCCACCGCCACGCGATGGCCACGACGGCCAGCGCGATCGTGTAGGGGAGGAAGAAGACGAATCGGAAGAAGCTCAGGCCCCGGATGCGGGTGCGGGCGATGAGTCCGGCCAGGACCAGCGCCGCCGCGACGGGAAGGAGGCATCCGAAGGCGATGAACGCGATCGATACCGCGAACGCGGCACCGGTCTGCGGGTCGCTCAGGAGCTGCGTGTAGTTGCTGATGCCGACCCAGACCTCGGGGAGGAGCCCGTCCCAGTCGGTGAAGGACAACCGCGCCGTCTGCGCGATCGGGACCAGGACGAAAGCCGCGTAGAACGCGAATCCCGGGAGCAGGTAGACGTACGGCGCGACGCCGTCGCCGTGGGGGGGGGGGCCCGCGGGGGGGGGGGGCCGCCCCCACCGGGGGGGGGGGGTGTTG
>NZ_JASXSZ010000005.1:202807-385622 GCF_030315975.1 Microbacterium candidum
CGACGCGGAGGCGTCGGCGCCGACACAGCGGCTGGCGCGGTTCTTTGGAGATCGACCACGGTGTCCATCTTGTTGCCGACAGTCAGCGGGCGACCCTCACCGGGAGGCCGATGATCTCGCGGGCCTCGTCCGGTGTGGCGACTTCGCGGCCCATGAGTCGGGCGAGCTTGACGACCTCTTCGACGAGTTCCGCGTTGGACCGGGAGGGAGTGCCGTCCGGCAGGTAGGGGTTGTCCTCCCAGCCGACGCGGACGTGCCCGCCGATGCTCATCGCGAGGGCGAGGATCCGCCACTGCTGCTGCGAGTTCATCACGCTGCAGTTCCAGTTGACGTTGTCGGGAACGTGCTTGGCAAGGTGGAGCAGGGAGTCCGGGGTCGGGGGAGTCCACGCACCGCCCGGCCACCCCAGGAACAGGGTCGCCCAGACGGGGTCCTGCAGGAGGCCCTGTTCGCGGATGTACTCGAGGTTCCAGAACGCGCCGGAGTAGAAGCACTCGATCTCCGGCTTCACGCCGTGCTCCAGCGCGGCGGCCGAGAACGCCTCGAGCTCGGAGCGCGGGTGGATGGCGTACTGCTCGTTGGCGGGGTAAGCCGGGTCTGGCCGGAAGTACTCGTCGTGCACGTTGAACGCGTAGGACATCATGTCCGGTCCCAGCTTCATCAGCTCGATCTTCTCCTCGAGCCGGGCGCTGGCGATGCCGAACTGGATGATCGCGTCGCGCTCGGACCGGATGGCCTCGGTGAGGTCGGACCAGCCTTGGAAGTCGGTGCGCGAGAGCTGGCGACCGTCCTCCTGGATAGTGTCCTCGAGCCGGTGCACGCCGTGGTGGTGGACCAGCGATGCGCCGGCGTCGATTGCGCGAATGTACTCGTCAGCGACTGTCTCGACATCGTCGATCGCCGGCATCCGGTCGAAACCGGGGTAGGACATCGAGCAGTCGACCGTGACGGTGATGATCACCTTGTCGTTCATATTCATCCGTTTCTCATTCGGGGGTCTGGGGTGCTGAACCGCGGTGGGAGGCGCATGGCAGCGCGCCTCCCACCGGGAGATCAGCGCGTGGCCATGTAGTCGGACCAGTTCTTCTGGATGGACTCGTTGTACGCCTTCGGGGTCAGCTGCCCGCCGAGGAGGAGCTGAGCCTGCGAACCCATGTACTGGAGCATCGTCGGCGTCGGCCAGTCCTCCCAGGTGAACAGGCCCTTGTCGTCGCTGAGCTTCTTGTACTGCTGCACCATCTGGGTCAGCAGCGGGTCGCTGATCTGTGCGTCCGCGCCGGCCTTCGTGGCAGACGGGCGGCCCGAGGCGATCTGCGCATCCACGGCCGCGGAGCTCGTGGTGATGAAGTCGAGCAGCTGCCCGGCGCACGCGGGGTTCTTCGACTTGGTCGACATCGTCCAGGGGAGGCTGTAACCGCCGACGGCCTCGTGCGTTCCGCTGGCACCAGCTGGGAAGAGCATGAACCCCGCGTCGTTGCCGAGCGCCTTCTCGACGTCGCCGAGCGCCCACGTTCCGGTGATGAAGTACGGGGCCTCGCCTTTGCCGAAACGGGCCGTCGCGTCGCTGAAGCTGGTCGCAAGAGCGTCCTTGTTGAAGTATCCGTTCGCCATCCAGTCCTGGAAGTCGGTGGAGCCCTTCAGGTGGCCGGCATCGTCGTAGTTCGATCCCGTGCGGTTGAACACCCACTGGTTGATCTGGGCGGCGGGGACGTACCAGCCGTTGAACAGCGAGAGGTTGTGCAGCGCCGGCCACTTGTCCGAGTCGCCGAGCATGACCGGCGTCATCCCCGCGGCCTTCGCCTTGTCGAGCGACGCGATCAGGCCCGCCTTGTCCAAGGTCGTCGGGTCGGTCACACCGAGCTGGTCGAGGAGCCTCTTGTTGTAGAACACGCCGACGTACTGGATCGCCTGCGGCAGGCCGACGAGGTTTCCTTCGCCGAGCGTCTTGCCGTCTGCGCTGAACCGGTTCACGACCAGGGCCGAGTCGGGGAATTTGTCGAACCAGCCGTAGTGCTGCGCATACGGGTCGAGGTTCGCGATCAGGTGCGCCTTCCACAACGCGCCGTCGATGGACCATCCACTGTTGCCCTGCATGAGGTCGGGCGGATTGTCTCCGGACATCACGAGCTTGATCGTCGACAGCGAGGACGCGAAGTCCTTCGCCTGCACGTCGACCTTGACGTTGGGGTGCTGCTTCTCGAATTCCTGGGTCAGATTCTTGAAGTTGGTGCCGATGACGTCGCCCGCCTCTGACAGGCCGACGTTCAGTGTCACGTTGTGGCCGACGTCACACCCCTTGGCAATGGCTGCCGCGTCAGGAGTGCCGGCGGGTGCACTCGACGTGGGTGAGGAGCATGCAGTGGCGACGGCGGCGACCCCGGCCACTACCCCGACAGCTGCCATGAGCCGATTTCGCTTGTTCATCATGAAACTCCAGATCGCTACTTTGCGATGTTGCGTCTGACGCACCAGTGCGTCAGATCAACGGGAACAAGGTTGAAGCTAGAACACTCTCGCGCGGCATGTCAACAGGCGAATACGGCGATCCGATGGTCTGAACGGATCGTTATCGGCGCGAAATCAGCTGTTGCGAACCACGCAACTTCACGTATCATCTGAGCACAACTACTCCCCCAGGAGGCCCGATGGGCGACGAAGCCCCCACGATGCGTGCCGCACAGCTGACGACGATTCCCGCAGCCGGCCTCGACCTGTCCACGGTCGCGCCCCCGATGATCACCCGTGATGACGACGTCCTTATCGCGGTGTCCGCCTGCGGCGTCTGCGGCACCGATCTGCACATCCTGGACGGACAGGCCTATCGCCCGCAGCTCCCGTTCACGCTGGGGCACGAGCCAGTCGGTGTCGTTGTCGCGGCAGGATCCGCAGCTGCCGAATGGATCGGCCGACGCGTCACGATGACACTCTTCACGGGCGACGGCGCCTGCGAGCTCTGCGAGGCCGGCGACGAACGCCTGTGTCGGCACCTGCGCTCGATCACCGGCGTGCTCGGCGCTCCGGGCGCTTACGCCGGCATCGTCCGCGTCCATGCGGCGCAACTGGTGCCGGTGCCGGACGCCCTGGCAGACGCCGAGGTCGCCTCGCTGGTGGACAGTGGTGCGACGGCTGCGAACAGCGTCCGCCAAGCGCTCGTGCGGGCGCCCGACCGGGTCCTCGTCCTCGGCGGCGGACCCATCGGGCACCTGAGTGCCGAGATGCTGCGCGAGGCCGGGGTCGTGACCGAAGTAGTCGAGCCGAACCCCCAGCGCGCCGGTGCCCTCGCCCAACTCGGCCACCGCGTTGTTCCCAGCATCGACGAGGCGTTGCCCGAGCCGGCGGTCATCATCGACTGCACCGGGGTGGCGACTGCATTCCAGCAGGGCATCAACGCGCTCGCGCCCCGCGGGCTCTATCTGCTTGCCGGCTACGCGACGGTGCCGGACTTCGATTTCGGCGCCGTCTCGCGCAATGAAGCAACCTTGCAGGGGATCCGATCCGGGAGCCGCGCGGACCTCGAGCACATTCTCGACCTCGCCGCATCCCGCGCGATCCGTCTTCCCGAGATCCACCAGTGGCCGCTCGAGCAGATCAACGACGCCTTCACGGCGTTGCGAGCAGGGCGAGTCACCGGCAAAGCCATCATCAGCATCACCGCCACCAACGTCGAGGCGGGCGCGGAAGGACCCAACACATGATCGTCGCCGTAGACATCGGACCCGTCATCGATCGCCCCCTCGGCGACGCTCTGGCACTCGCAGCCGAGACCGGGTACACCGCGGTCGAACTCGGCAACAGAGATGATGTCATCCCCGCGTTCGGCCCTCTGGTCGCATCCCCCGGTGAACTGGCCGACGCGCGCCGGGTCGCCGCCGCCACCGCTGAGATCGCCGCTGTCGCGGTCATCCAGGACTGGGCGGCAACCGACGAGGACGTCCGCAGGAACGCAGTCGAATGGTGGATCGACGGGATACACGCCGCAGCGAGGCTCGGGGTGAGCCGACTGAACTCCGAGCTCGTCGGCTCGCCTCAAGCCCCGATCGAATGTCGGGCGGCGTTCCTCCGCTCGATCGAACAGATCCTGCCCGTCCTCGAGCGCGAAGATATGGAACTCAGCATCGAACCACACCCGGGCGACTTCATAGAGACGACGACCGGCGCTCTCGAACTCTTCGAGGAAATCGGATCCGGCCGGATCCGCTACCTCCACTGCTTCGCCCACTTCGGATACCTCGGCGGGACGACCGCCGAGCAGATCCATGCCGCGGCCGGCCGGTTCGACCACATCCATCTCGCAGACACATTCCGTCCCGAGCGATCCATCGTCAACCCACGTGGCCTGGACTACCGTGTCCATCAGCATTTCGATATCGGTGCAGGGGAGATCGATTGGACGGAAGCGGCGGGTGCCCTCCGCATCGCGGGTTTCGACGGGCTCGCATCCGTGCAGGTCTTCGGATGGAACGAACGGGTCCACGAGTCGTTCCGGCGAAACCGTTCAGTCGTCGCCGGGATGTTCCCGGGTCTCGGGTGAGGAGGAGGACGTGTGATGAGCATTGAGCAGTCTGATGTCCCCATGCCGGCCGGCACACGCGTCCCGGAGACACTCATCGGGCGCATCATGAAGACGTACGAGCTCCTGGCTGTGCGGCCGTACACCGCTGCCGAACTTGCGCGAGAACTCGACATCAATCGCAGCACATCGCTCCGGCTGCTCTCCGAGATGATCACGACCGGCTATGTCGCCCGCGACCCCGACACCAAGCGCTACGCGACGGTGCCCTCCAGGTTCCTCAATCTGGTCGCGCAGCAAGACCCGGGCTCGGACTGGAGCCAGATGATCGACCCGATCCTCGCCCAGATCCGCGACGAGACCGGCGACTCGACGATGCTCGGCGTCCCCGCCGGCACCATGATGATCTACCTGGCCTACTTCCCGACGTTCCACGTGCTCGGCGTATCCGAGCGGCTCGGCGCGACGCGCCCCATGCACTGCTCGGGACTCGGCAAGGCGTACCTCTCCGCACTTCCGGCCGATGCGTTCGAAGAGCTCCTGGGTCGGCTCACATTCGAAGGAGGGAGCGCCCACGCGCTGAAGGATGCGACCGCATTGCGCGCCGACGTGGAGGCCGCTCGCGCAAACGGATACGCGTTCGACCTCGAGGAGACCTACGAGGGCGTGCACTGCGTCGCAGTTCCCCTGCGACTCGGCGGCAACCTCATGGGCGCCGTCGGCATCTCCAGCCCGGCCACGCGCCTCGCGATCCCCAGAATGCGAGAACTCGGGGGATTCCTGAGCCACCGTCTGGGCCGGCTCTAGTCGCAAGCCGACCGACGCGGAGGGCCGATGACCGACGAGCGTGACGAGGGGCCGTTCTTCCACGGCACCAAGGCCGACCTGGGTGTCGGCGACCTGCTGACCGCAGGGTTCCGGTCGAATTATCGGCCCGAGGTCGTCATGAACCACATCTACTTCACGGCGCTGCGCGACGGGGCGGGGATGGCCGCGGAGCTCGCGGCCGGCGATGCGGAGCCGAGGGTGTACGAGGTGGAGCCGACGGGGGAGTTCGAGAACGACCCCAACGTGACGGACAAGAAGTTCCCCGGCAACCCCACCCGCTCGTACCGGAGCACCGAGCCGCTGCGGATCGTCCGCGAAGTGCTCGACTGGACGCGTCTGTCGCCCGAGGCGCTTCAGGATTGGCGCGCGAAGCTGGCCGCGCTCGACGCGGGCGGGCGCGGCGAGATCATCAACTGATCCGGCGCCTACCTCCGCGGCGAGGGGGCGGCGTGCTCGTCCATGGCAGGCGTGCGTCGCGTAGTCATCGTCTCCCACATCGATTCCAGGACGAGGAACACGACCCAGACGAGGACGAACACGGCGCCCACCGCCCACACGGTCCACGCAGCCCTGACACGACTGCGCGCCTCTGCCACGCGATCCCAGGCGTCCAGAACAGAAAAGACCATGCAGGCATGCTAGTTGCTCACGTCGCCTCGGAGGCGCCGATCCCCGAGGTCGGATCGTCGAACCTCAGGATTCCCTCAAGGATGATCCTTGTCCCCCAAATGGGGGACAAGGATCGGTTACAGTGATCAGGACGCAACGCTCTGGGGGCGGAGCGTCGAAGGCACCGGACCCGGTGTGCACCTGGGGAGCACACCGGTCCGTGCCTAACAATCGCTGTCGAGGTCCGCACGGGCTGAGCGATGCCGCGAGTTTCCGCGCTTTCACGCGTCGTTTCCCGTCCAGCCCTTGCGGCGGAAGAACAGCCACATCGAGCCCGCGGCGACGGCCATCGTCCCGATTCCGAGCGCGAAGAACGCCCACGGACCGACCAGGATGTTGGCGATCTCCCACGTGAAGTTCATGCCGAAGAAGCCGGTGAGAAAGCTCAAGGGCAGGAAGATCGACGCGATGATCGCGAGCTGCTTCGACGTCTCGCCCTGCCTGTTCGCGACTGTCGACAGGTAGAGGTCCGTGCATCCGGCCACCATCTCGTGGTACGAGTCGAGTTCGTCCGTGATGCGGATCAGGTGGTCGTAGACATCCCGGAAGTAGTCGTGGCTGTCGGACTCGAGACCGGCGAGATCCGCGATCACCTCGATCTCGCGCGCGAAGACGTCGCGCATCGGCACCACGGCCTTGCGAAGGACGAGCAGCAGGCGCTTGAGGCGGAAGGTCTCTGCGAGCTCCCGGCGCCCGGCGCCCGAAACGATGGCGTCCTCGAGATCGTTGATCTCCTCATCGAGGTCGGCGAGGATCGGGAAGAAGCTGTCCACGATCACGTCGACGATCTTGTACACGTGGTACTGCTCGCTGCGCTTGGTCGTGTGATGCTCGAACAGCGTCCGCAGCGTCTGCAACTCGGGGAACGGGTTGCGGTGCAGCGTGACGATGAAGTCGCCGCTGAGGTGGCAGTGGATCTCCTCCAGCGGATGCGGATTCTCGTCCTCGGGCCTCGAGGCGACGCCGCCCTCGAGCACCAGGAGCGCCGTGTCCCCGTAGGCGTCGAGTTTGGGACGCTGCCCGAACTTGACGCTGTCCTCGATGGCGAGCGGATGCAGGTCGAGAAGCGTGCCGAGGTGCTTGATCTGCTCGGCGGTCAGCCCGGTGGCATCCAGCCAGAAGAACTCGTGGGTCTCACGGAGCTGGGCGATGAGGGCGTCGTCGAAGGTGTCGAGGATGCGCATGGCTGCGGCTCCGAGCGGTCAGGCGACGGGCGCCGTCAGGGGGTCGGCGGCGCGCCGGGTGCGCCCCTCGTCGGTGACGACGGCAAGCCCCTCGCGCGCCCAGTACTCGAACCCGCCGATCAGCTCCTTGACGTTGGTGTAGCCGAGAGAGGTGAGGATCAGGGCGCCGCGCGTGCTGCCGTTGCAGCCGGGACCCCAGCAGTAGACGACGATCTCGCGGTCGAGCCCCGGAGCCACCTCGGCGATGCGCGCCGCCAGCTCGCTGTTCGGGATGTGCACGGCATCCGGGATCCGTCCCTGCCGCCACGATGCCTCGCTGCGCGTGTCCACGACGAGCGGCGGGTTCCCGGAGGCACGCGCTGCCGCGAGGTCGGACGGGTCGGTCTCATACGCGAGCTTCGCGGCGAAGAAGTCGGCCGCGGACAGGGTCGTCTGCATGCGTACATCAAAGCAGGCGCGCGGCGGCTCGACTGTCGGCTCCCGCGCGCGGAATAGACTCGATGGGACGGCATCGAGGGGATCGGACATGGGGACGCGAGCAGCGCGTGCATGGCGGGGCATCCTCGCCGCCGCCTTCGCCGTCTTCGTCGCATCCCTGTCGCACTCCGCTGCAGCCGGCCATGCCGCGCCGCTGCTCGGTGTGCTCCTCGCCCTCACCGTCGCGGTCCCGGTGTGCGTCCTCCTCGCCGGAAGACGGCTCTCGTGGCCGCGCCTCGCCGTCGCGGTGGCGGTGAGCCAGTTCGTCTTCCATGCGCTGCTGCAGGTGGGCGTCGCCGACGTCGGCCGCGTCGTCCCCGGAATGCCCGCCGCGCCCCACATGCACGACGCGATGCCGGCGATGCTCCCGGCCCTCGACGCGCATGTCATGGCGACCCCGGGGATGTGGGTCGCGCACGCGTGCGCTGCGATCCTCACCGTTCTCGCGTTCGGCGCGGGGGAGCGTGCCGTCAAGGCTCTCCTCGACCTCGTCGGCTGGACGTTCCTGGCGCGCCTCGTGCAGGGCTTCGCGCTCCCGCAAGGGCCGCGCATCCTCTTCTCGATCCGGGCGCGCGTCACCGCAGCGCGCCTCCTGCTGCTCTCCGTCGCACCGCGAAGGGGTCCGCCGGTCACCGTGTGACCCCGACCTCCTTCATCCTTCGCGCGCCCGGAGGCGCTTCCGCGCGCAGCACAGAGAGCACGACATGCAGAGAAAACCCCTTGCCCGCATCCTCACCGGCGCCGCCCTCGGAGCAGCCCTCGTCCTCGCGGCGCCCCTCGCGGCCAGCGCCCACGTCACGATCGACCCGAACCAGGGCACGGCGGGCGGATGGGCGTATGTGACCTTCCGCGCGCCCGACGAGTCCACGACCGCCGGCACGACGAAGATCGTCGTCCATCTGCCCGAGGACACCCCGATCACGAGCGTCAGCTACCGCCCGACGCCCGGCTGGACCGCCACGGTCGAGACCGAGACCCTGCCGAAACCCGTGACGGTCTCGGGCAACACGATCACGAAGGCGCCGCGCACGGTCACCTTCCAGGCAGAGCCCGGGCAGGAGATCGCACCGGGGCAGTTCCAGACCTTCACCGTCGCGCTCGGTCCGCTGCCGGACACGGGCCACATCGTCCTGCCCGTCACCCAGACGTACAGCGACGGCAAGGTCGTCGAATGGAAGGCCACGCCCGCGGACGTCGCCAAGGACGACACACTCGAGCCCGCACCTGTCCTGTACATCGGGGAGACCGCTCCGGCGGGCGGTCATGATGCGGCGCCGAGCCCGGCCGCGACGGCCGCGGAGGCACCGGCGGCATCCGCCTCCTCCGACGGCATCGCGCTGGGCCTCAGCATCGCGGCGCTCGTGCTCTCGGTCGGTGCGGTGCTGTCCGCGGCGGTTCTCCTGCGCGGACGGCGACGCGAATGAGCGGCGTGCGCGCCCGCCGCGGGCTGCGGCTGGGCCTCGTCGGAACCGTCGTCGCGCTCGCGGGTGTCCTGACGTTCGCATCGTCGGCATCGGCGCACG
Source organism: Microbacterium candidum (assembly GCF_030315975.1). Taxonomy (GTDB): domain Bacteria; phylum Actinomycetota; class Actinomycetes; order Actinomycetales; family Microbacteriaceae; genus Microbacterium; species Microbacterium candidum. The sequence continues at coordinate 211,999 of NZ_JASXSZ010000005.1, forward strand.
ACTCCATCGTGTCGACCGATCCGGCCGCCAACGGGACGACCACGGGGGTGAGCGCCGTGACGATCTCGTTCAGCGGCGACCTCATCGGCGGTGAGGGCGCGGAGATCATCCAGGTCAAGGGCCCCGACGGCCGGTACTACGAGACGGCGTGTCCCGCGCTCTCCGGAACGGACATGACGTCGCCCGTGGCGCTCGGGCCGTCCGGAACGTACGAGGTCGAGTGGCGGGCGGTGTCGTCCGACGGGCATCCCGTGTCCGGTTCCTACGTGTTCACGTACGCGCCGGATGCGGCGGCCACCGCAACCCCCGCAGCGGGTTCCGCGAAGCCGGTGTGCGGGGATGCGGCGCCGACCGCCGCGCCCGACTCCGCGGCGCCGGCATCCATCGACCCGGGCGTCTGGGCCGGGCTCGGCATCGGCCTCATAGTGATCGCGCTGGCGGCCATCGGCGCGTGGCTCATCGTGCGCAGGAGCCCGAAACAGAAATGATCGGGGTGTGGGGCCGACTCGGGAGAGCCGGCCCCACGTCTTCCGGGGGTGCACCGGACGCGGCCTCCTCGCGCTTTTGCGGATTCCGCCGTGGCTGTATAAAGTTGCGTGAACTGGGACACTCGTCCCAGTTCACGCAGAGGCCGCTGGACATCGCTGTCCGCGCGAGTGATCAGTGATTCGATGCTCGTACGATGAGGCCCGAGGGAGCGTATTCCATGACGATCGAACTGCTTGCTGCGTCGCCGGCGACCACTGCCACCGGAGGCCGTCCGTGGGACGACCCCGCCGCCTACTGGGGGGCGATGACCCGCGCGATCGCGGACGTCTCGGCCCCCGTCGGTGTCATCAACCTCGCCGCTCTGCGCTACAACGCCCTCGACATGGCGGTGCGCGCGGGCGGCGTGCCCATCCGCGTCGCGAGCAAGTCGGTGCGCGTGCGCGAGGTGATCGACGCTTCTCTCGCACTGCCCGGGTATCAGGGCATCCTCGCGTTCACACTCGCGGAGGCGCTGTGGCTGGCCGAGGAGCGCGACGACGTCGTCCTCGGGTATCCCACCGTCGATCGCGCCGCGATCGCGCGGCTCGCCGCCGACGAGACCGCGGCCGCGCGCGTGACGCTCATGGTCGACGACCTCGCCCAGCTCGATCTCGTCGACGCCGTGGCGCCTGCGACGGCGCGAGCGGAGATCCGCGTCGCGATCGACGCGGACGCGTCCTGGCGCGGCGGTGCGCTCGGCCACATCGGAGTCCGCCGGTCGCCCGTGCACGACGTGGGAGAGGTCGCGAACCTCGCGCGCGCGATCGCCTCCCGCCCGGGCTTCCGCCTGGTCGGCCTCATGATGTACGAGGCGCAGATCGCGGGGCAGCCGGATGCGGCGGGCGCCGATGCGAGCGTCATCCGATGGATGCAGCGGCGCTCCGGACAGGAGCTGCTCGAGCGTCGCGCCGCGATCGTGGCGGCGCTTCGCGAGATCGCGCCGCTGGAGTTCGTCAACGGCGGCGGCACGGGGTCGCTGGAGCTGACCGCATCCGACCAGGCCGTCACCGAGGTGACGGCGGGCAGCGGACTGCTCGCCGGCCACCTGTTCGACGGCTACCGCATCTTCGACCCGGCGCCCGCCGCCGCCTTCGCGATGGACGTCGTGCGCAAGCCGCTGCCGGACATCGCGACCGTGCTCGGTGGGGGATGGGTCGCCTCCGGGCCTCCGCTCGGCTCGCGGCAGGCGAAGGCCGTGTGGCCGCAGGGGCTGCACACGCTCGGCCGCGAGGGCACCGGGGAGGTCCAGACCCCGCTGCAGGGGGAGGCCGCCCGCACCATGCGGGTCGGGGACCGCGTGTGGTTCCGCCACGCCAAGAGCGGTGAGCTCGCCGAGCGCATCGACCGCTACCTGCTCATCGACGACGACCGCATCGTGGGCGAGGTTCCGACGTACCGCGGCGAGGGGAAGGCGTTCCTGTGACTCGACCTGGTGGAGAGTGGCGCAACTGGGGCCGCTCGGCCCGTGTGCGACCGCAGCGCGTGGAGATGCCCGCGAGCCCGAGCGCCGTCCAGCGCTCCGTGCAGGCGGCGGCACAGCGCGGCATGCGCATCAAGGCCGTCGGCGCCGGTCACTCGTTCACGGGCATCGCCGTCGCCCCCGGGGTGCTGCTCGATCTGGCCGCTCTCTCCGGCGTCGTCGCCGTCGATCGCGAGCGGTCACGGGTGACGCTCCTCGCCGGCACCCGGCTGCACCAGGTGCCGAAGCTCCTGGCGCCGTACGGACTCGCGATGCAGAACCTGGGCGACATCGACCGGCAGTCGATCTCGGGCGCCGTCTCGACCGGCACCCATGGGACGGGCGCCGGCTTCGGCGGCATCGCGACGCAGATCGTCGGGGCCACGCTCGTGACCGGAGTCGGCGAGACCCTGACCGTGAACGAGGACGAGAACCCCGAGCTGCTGCCCGCGGTCGCGCTCGGCCTCGGGGCGCTCGGCATCCTCGTGGACATCACCCTCCAGTGCGTGCCGGCGTTCGCGCTGCAGGCCGTGGAGCACCCCGAGCCGCTCGCGGAGGTGCTCGAGACGCTGGATGCGCGCGTCGCCGGCGCCGATCACTTCGAGTTCTACTGGTTCCCGCACACCGACGTCGCGCTGACCAAGACGCAGGCGCGTCTGCCCGAGGACGCGCGCCGGCAGCCGCTGCCGGCCGTCGGCAAGTGGATCGACGAGGAGCTGCTGTCCAACGGCGTCTACCGCATGGTCTGCGGCGTCGGCACGGTGGTTCCCGGCATCATCCCATCGTTCTCGCGTCTGGCGGTCAAGCTCACCGGCAACCGCGAGTACACCGACCTGTCGAACCGCGTCCTCACGCAGAACCGCGACGTGCGGTTCCGCGAGATGGAGTACGCGCTGCCCATCGAGAACGTGCGTCCCGCATTCGAGGCGCTGCGCGCCCTCATCGAGCAGCGAGGCTGGCGGATCTCCTTCCCCGTCGAGGTGCGCTTCGCGGCGGCCGACGACCTGTGGCTCTCGACCGCGCACGGGCGCGCTTCGGGCTACATCGCCGTCCACCGCTACTGGCGGGAGGACCCGACCGAGTACTTCCAGGCCGTCGAGCAGATCATGCTCTCGTTCGGCGGACGCCCGCACTGGGGCAAGATGCACACGCTGGATGCCGGCATCCTGCGCGACCGCTACCCCCGGTTCGACGACTTCGTCGCCCTGCGGGATCGCCTCGACCCGAAGCGTCTCTTCGCCAACACGTACCTCGACCGCGTGCTCGGTGAATAAGGCCTGAGAGTCCGGCTACAGCCTCAGGGAGTGGGGATTCTCCACCATTAGGATTCAGGGAGACCTCGAAGGAGTTCCGCGTCATGGAATGGCTGATCCCTGTCCTCATCGTCGTCGTGCTCGCGCTCGTCGTCGGCATCTACCTGTGGGCGACGTACAACTCGCTGGTACAGCTGAACGTGCGCGTGGACGAGGCGTGGAGCGACATCACCGTGCAGCTGAAGAGGCGGGCCGATCTGCTGCCCAACCTCATCGAGACGGTGAAGGGATACGCCGCGCACGAGAAGGCGGTGTTCGAGAACGTCACCCAGGCGCGTGCCGAGACGCTGTCGGCGACGGGGCCCGCCGAAGCGGGAGTGGCCGAGGGCCACATGCAGCAGGCGCTGCGATCGCTCTTCGCCGTCGCCGAGGCCTACCCGCAGCTCCAGGCGAGCCAGAACTTCCTGCAGCTGCAGCAGTCGATCGTCGACACCGAGGACAAGATCCAGGCCTCCCGGCGCTTCTACAACGGCGGGGTGCGCGAGCTGAACACGAAGATCAAGGTGTTCCCGAACAACATGTTCGCCCGTCGTCTCGGCTTCGCCGAGCGCGAGTTCTTCGAGGTCGTCGACGGGGCCGCCATCTCGGAGCCGCCGCGCGTCCAGTTCTGACGTGCTCTCGCTCGATCGGGACACCGCTCGCCGCGTCGCGGTGACCGCGCAGCTGCTCTCCGCGCGCCGCCCGGCCGACATCGTCGAAACGGTCGACGGGCTCACGATCGTCAACATCGAGCCCACCGCCGCGGTCGCCCCGAGTGCCGACCTCATCCTGTGGAGCCGACTCGGCTGGCCCTACCAGCCCGCCGACCTCGCGCGGATCGAGCAGGTCGACCGCGCCGTGTTCGAGTGGGGCGGCTTCTACCGTCCGATGACCGATCTGCCGCTGCTGCGGACCGACATGCGCCGGGCGCCGCGCTGGCGGGAGACCCGCGAATGGCTCGCCGCCAACGAGGTGTTCCGGCGCGACGTGGTGGCACGGCTGCGCGATGAGGGTCCGCTGCACGCCGCCGAGGTGCCCGACACGGCGCAGGTCTCGTGGCGCTCGAGCGGCTGGACGAACAACCGCAATGCGCAGCAGATGCTCGAGGTGCTGACCGCGTGCGGAGACGTCGCCGTGTGGGGGCGGGACGCCAAGGGGCGGCTGTTCGACCTCTCGGAGCGGATCTATCCCGCGGCTGGACCCGACGTGGCCGACGAGGATGCCGCCCGCGAGCGGGCCGAGCGGCGCCTGGGCGCGCTCGGCATCGCCCGCGAGAAGGGCGTCGCCCAGCCGACGGAGCCCGTCGATGTCGGCGGCGTCGGCGAGCTCGCGACGGTGGACGGCACAGACGGGCAGTGGCGGGTGGATGCGGCGGCCCTCACGGCGGCCGAGGACTTCGAGCCCCGCACCGCGCTCCTCTCGCCCTTCGACCGGCTGGTGTTCGACCGGATCCGCCTCCAGGAGCTGTTCGGCTACGAGTACATCCTCGAGATGTACAAGCCTGCAGCCAAGCGCCGGTGGGGGTACTTCGCGCTGCCGATCCTGCACGGCGACCGGTTCGTCGGGAAGCTCGACGCGAAGGCTGACCGCAAGGCCGGGGTGTTCCGCATCCACGCCGTCCACGAGGATGTCCCCTTCACCCGTGGCATCTCCGATGCGGTCGAGGCGGAGATCGCCGCGCTCGCGGCATGGCTAGGGCTGGAGCCGGTCTACACCTGAGCCGCGAACGTGCGCACGTCGTGCCGTGCGGCCTCGGGCAGCACGTCCGCCAGGTCGTCGGTCGCATCGCCCCACCGCGACACCGAGATGCGCTCGAGACCCCGCCAGGCAGCCGCGAGCCGCAGTTCCTCGGCGAGGCGTGCCGCCGCGTCGTCGGGCCGGCCGTGCTCCCACCACGCGGACTGCACGAGAAGCGTGGATGCGGCCCGATCGGCCTTCAGGTCGACGCGGCCCACGACGTCGTCGCCCACGAGCACCGGAAGCGAGTAGTAGCCGAAGCGCCGCTTGGGCTCCGGCGTGTAGATCTCGATCCGGTACTCGAAGTCGAACAGGCGCTCGGCGCGACCCCGGAACCACACGAGCGGATCGAACGGCGTGAGGATCGCGGACGCGTCGACGCGGCGGGGGAGCACGGCATCCGCGTGCACCCAGGCCGGTGCCGGACGGCCCGCGAGCTCCCAGCCGCGCACCGTCACCGGCTGCAGCACTCCGTCGTCTTCGAGCTCCCCGATCGCCGCCTTGAGCGCGGGCCGGTCGGTGATGCGCCAGTAGTCGGCGAGATCGGAGGCGGTGGCGACGCCGTAGGCGCGCGCCGCGCGGGCGATGAGCTCGCGCAGTGCGTCGGCTCGCGGGACGTCCGCGTCGAGGATGTGAGAGGCGATCACCTGCTCGGCGAGCGCATAGCGCCGCTCGAACCCGCGCCGCCCTGCGATCGCGACCTCTCCGAACAGGAACAGGTGCTCGAGGGCGTTCTTGACGACGTCCCAGTCCCACCACGGGCCGCGCCGCGCCTCTTTGGCGTCGTGGTCGATCTGAGCGGGCCGCAGCGGCCCCCGGGCGGCGAGCTCTGCGCGCACCCAGTCGACGATGTCGCGGTTCTCCGCGTACCAGCTGCCTCCGCGGCCGTACTTGCGACGCAGGTCTTCGCGCCGGAAGCCGAAGAGCCCCCAGTCGCCGACCGGGATGAAGGACGCGACATGCGCCCACGACTCCACGTACGGCGGGCGCCGCGCGAACAGCAGCCGATCGAGTGCCGCCGGGTCGTAGGCGCCTACGCGCGAGAACAGCGGCATGTAGTGGCTGCGCGCGAAGATGTTGACCGAGTCGATCTGCAGCACGCCCATCCGCTCGATCGTCGAGCGGAGATGCCGGGCCGACGCGACCGCCGGCCGCGGCCGCGCGAACCCCTGCGCGGCGAGCGCGATGCGCCGCGCCTCGGGGATGCTGAGGGTCGATTTCACGCGCGCCAGCCTAGCCACGACCCCCGACATCCCCCTCGTCGACTGGCCCCAGATGTACGCGCCCCTCGTTGACTGGCCCCAGATGTACGCGACACGCCCGGCGTGTCCTACTTCTGGGGCGAGTCGACGGAGAGTGACGGCTTACGAGAGCACCACGAGCTCCTGCGTGGCACGGGTCATCGCCACGTAGCGGTCGACGGTCCCCTCCAGACCGGGTGGGAACGCCTCCCCGTCGACGAGCACCACGAGGTCGAACTCGAGTCCCTTCGCGTTCTCGGGGCTCAGCGAACGGATGCGCGCGGTGTCGGGACGAGAGGGGTCGCCGATCACGCACGCGACGCCCTCGTCGTGGGTCGAGATCCAGTCGGCGAGGATCGCATCGGCTTCCGAGAAGATGCCGTACCGCACGGGCACGCCGGTCGACCGCACGGACGTCGGCACGTTCGCGTCCGGGACGACCGACCGGATGACAGGCGCCGCCTCGTCCATGACCTCCGAGGGGGTGCGGTAGTTGACGCGCAGCGAAGCGACCCTGGCCCGGTCGAGGTCGACGCGGGCGAGACGCTCCTCCCACGTCTGCGGGAAGCCGTGCCGGGCCTGAGCGCGGTCGCCGACGATCGTGAGACTCCGCGACGGGCACCGGCGCAGCAGCATGAGCCACTCGGCATCCGTCAGCTCCTGCGCCTCGTCGACGATCACATGCCCGAACGGACCGGCCAGCAGATCGAGGTCGCGGGCCTCCAGCACCGCCTCGTCGACAAGGCTCTCGGTCACGTCCTCGCCGCTGTTGGTGCCTCGCATCATCCAGGACAGCACCGACTCCCCGTCGACGTCGGATGCGACGAGGCTGTCGACGACGTCGGCCATGTACTCGCGTTCGGCGGCGAGGGTCGCGTCGCGTCCGCGCTCGATCTCGGCGGCATCGGGGGCGCCGATCCGCTGCCGCGCCGCGTCGAGGAGGGGGAGGTCGGCGACCGTCCAGGCGTGCCCGTCGGCACGCTGCAGGAGCGCGACCTCCTCCGCGGAGAGCCACGGCGCGCACTCGGTCAGATGCCCGGCATCCGTCAGCAGACGTGCCACGAGGTCGGCGCCCTCCGCGCGCGGCCACGCACGATCCAGGGCCTTGCGCATCGCCTCGTCCCGTGCGAGCGCCCGGTGCAGGGGGCGCGCCTCGAGGCCGAGGCTCGCGGCACGCGACGCGATGATCTGGAGGATGGTCTCCCACACCTGCTCGCGCGCCTCGTTGTGGGTCAGCCCCGGCTCGACGGCCGCGAACGCGGCCGCCCAGTCAGCGGACGAGATCCGGATGTCGGCCCACTCGGTCTGGATGATCATGTCGTATGCGGGCGGCTGCTCGAGGAGCTCGGCGGCGCGCTCGACGGCGCGCACCATGTCCGCTCCGCCCTTCAGACGTGCGACGCTGCGGTCGGCCTCCGGCACGGCTGTCGCGCCCTCGGCGACGAGATCGCGCAGCGTGCAGGTCTGCACGCCGTCCTCGCCGAGGCTCGGCAGGACGTCGGCGACGTACGCGACGTACGCGTTGTGCGGCCCCACGAACAGCACGCCGCCGCGCCTGCGGTCGCCCAGGTGCGGGTCGCTGTACAGGAGGTAGGCCGCGCGGTGGAGCGCGACGACGGTCTTGCCGGTGCCGGGGCCTCCGTCGACGACGAGCGGCCCTCGCGAGCTCGCGCGGATGACGGCGTCCTGATCAGCCTGGATGGTCCCGAGCACATCCCGCATGTGCGCGGTGCGGCTCGTGCCGAGGCTGGCGATGAAGGCCGACTGGTCGTCGAGCGCGGCACGCTCGGCCCTCCACGTGTCGGAGGTCCACGGATCCGGGGCGAACACCTCGTCCCAGTAGTCCACGATCCGGCCGTGCGACCAGCGGTAGCGCCGACGGCTGACGAGTCCCTCCGGGTCGCCGTGCGTGGCGGCGAAGAACGGCTCGGCCGCGGGCGTCCGCCAGTCCACGAGGAGGCGCCGGCCGGTGGCATCCGTCAGCCCCAGCCTGCCGATGTACGTGGGCTCGTCCGCGCCCTCCGCGACGATGCGGCCGAGGCAGAGGTCGAGACCGAACCGTCGCAGCATCCGCAGCGCTGCCGTCAGCCGGTGGATCTCGAGGTCGCGTTCGAGCGCAGCCTGTCCGCCGCCGCCCGGTGCGAGGCGCTCGGCGTCGAGCCGTTCCGACAGCGCGGAGATCTGCTCGTCGAGGGTGGCGGCGATGCGGGCGAAGTGATCCTCGTCGTGCGCGATGAGGGCGGGGGCGGCTTTCGCGTGGAGTCGTTCGGGGAGGTCGAATGCGGTCACTGTCGTCATGTATGCGGCTCCGGTCTCGTGGCAGACCCACGATCTTGCCCCACAGGGGGGCCCTTGCGGCAAGGCCCCCTCCCCGCGTTACAGTGGAAAGGGAAGGGTATTCATCTCCCGTGCGGAATATGTCCGCCCCCTAGACTGGGTTGATGAGCGGCCCCGCCCAGAAGCCCGACGACACGGCCCGCGGCCGGTTCCTCGACGCCTTGCGGATGCGCACGGTCACCACCGACATCTCGCCCTCGATCCCGCACGGTCTGCGCGTGGCGACAGCCTACGCCTGGCGTCTGCTGGTGGTCGCGGCGGCGGTCGGCGTCCTCATCTGGCTCGTCATCCAGCTGAATCTCCTCGTGATCCCGCTCCTGGTCGCGATCCTCATCACCGCGCTCCTGTGGCCGGTGTTCACGTGGATGCTGCGCCGCCACGTCCCGCGGTGGCTCGCGGTCGTGATCGCCGTCGTCGGCACGATCGCGATCATCGGAGGGCTGCTGTGGCTCGTCGTGTGGCAGATCACCGACCAGTGGCCGTCGGTGCAGGAGCGCACCCTCGCCGCGGTCGACGAGTTCCGCCACTTCCTGATGACCGGCCCGCTGCAGCTGAGTGAGAAGCAGATCAACGACTTCCTCGCCGAGGGCCTGAAGCTCCTGCAGGAGCAGGGGAGCGCCCTGTGGTCCGGCGCCCTCTCGATCGGCAGCACGATCGGCCACATCGCCACCGGCACCGTGCTCGCGTTCTTCATCCTGCTGTGCATCCTCGCCGACGGCGCCGGCATCTGGCGCTGGACGACGCACCTGTTCCCGCGGGCCGCCCGTCCCGCGGTGACGGGTGCCGGCGCTGCGGGCTGGGTGTCGGTCGTCAACTACGCGCGCACCCAGCTGCTCGTGGCCACGATCGACGCGGTCGGCATCGGACTCGGCGCGTACTTCCTCGGTGTGCCGCTCGCCATCCCGGTCGCCGTCCTCGTCTTCCTCGGCGCCTTCGTGCCGATCGTCGGTGCCGTCGTGACCGGCACGCTCGCCGTCTTCCTCGCCCTCGTCTACAACGGCCCGTGGATCGCGCTGTGGATGCTCGTCGTCATCCTCGCGGTGCAGCAGCTCGAGGGACACGTCCTGCAGCCGCTCCTCATGGGCTCCGCCGTGAAGGTCCACCCGCTCGCCGTCGTGCTGGTGGTCGCCGGGGGCGCGTTGGTCGCCGGCATCCCGGGTGCGCTGTTCGCCGTCCCCCTCGCCGCCTTCGTCAACGTCGTGGCGGTGTACTTGGCCGACCGCGGCTGGGAGACGGGCGATACGACCGCAGGTGCCGACCTCATCTGGAGCACGGTGCCCGTCGAGCGGCGGCGCAGGAAGACCAGCAGAAGAGAAGAGAGCGCGTGAACAGCAGCATCCTGAGCAGTATCCCCACACTGGCGGAGTTCGAGGATGCGGCGGCCGCGCTGCGCGGACAGATCGCGACGACGCCCGTCCTCGAGTCGCAGCATCTGAGCGATGTCGTCGGCGCCCCGGTGCATCTGAAGCTCGAGAACCTCCAGCGCACCGGCTCCTTCAAGATCCGCGGCGCGACCTACCGGCTCTCCCGGCTCACGGCCGAGGAGCGCGCCCGCGGCGTCGTCGCCGCGTCGGCGGGCAACCACGCTCAGGGTGTCGCCCTCGCGGCCCAGCAGCTCGGCATCCCCGCGACGATCTTCATGCCGCTCGGGGTGCCGGTGCCGAAGCTGCTCGCGACGCGCGGGTACGGCGCCGATGTGGTCCTCGACGGCGCGACGGTCGAGACGCCGCTGCGCCTCGCGGCGGAGTTCGCCGATCGCACCGGGGCCGTCCTCATCCACCCGTTCGACCACCGGGACGTGATCCTCGGCCAGGGCACTCTCGGGATCGAGATCTTCGATCAGGTCCCGGACGTCGAGACGCTGGTCGTCGGCATCGGCGGAGGCGGGCTCATCGCCGGGATCGCCGCGGCGGCCAAGGCCCGCGCGGCGGCCGAGGGGCGCCGCATCCGGATCGTCGGGGTGCAGGCCGAGAACGCCTCGCCGTACCCCGCATCGCTGCGCGCCGGCCACCCGATCGAGGTCGAGACGATGCCGACGATCGCCGACGGCATCGCGGTGGCGCGCCCGGGTGACCTGCCGTTCGCGATCATCAAAGAGCTCGTCGACGACGTCGTGACGGTGACCGAGGATGACATCGCGCGCGCCCTTCTCGTGCTCCTGGAGCGCACGAAGCAGGTCGTGGAGCCCGCCGGCGCCGTCGGGGTCGCAGCGCTCCTGGAGGGGGTCGTGCAGCCGACCGGCCCGACGGCGCTCGTGCTCTCCGGCGGCAACATCGACCCGCTGCTGCTGCAGCGCGTCGTCGCGCACGGCCTCGCGGCATCCGGGCGGTACATGAGCCTGCGGATCCCGCTGCCCGACCGTCCCGGTCAGCTCGCCCGCGTGTCGGAGCTCCTCGCCATCGCAGGGGCGAACGTCATCGAGGTGCTGCACACCCGCCACGGGCAGGGGATGCAGATCAGCGAGGTGATCCTCCAGCTGAGTGTGGAGACGCGCGGCGCGGAGCACCGGGGTCTCGTCATCCGCACGCTCGAAGAGGCCGGATTCCGGCCCACGGTCGTAGAGGACTGAGTGCACGGGGCCGCACAGGCCCCGTGCACGCTCGAATCACTGTCCCGCGTACGTCTCGACCTTCAGGACCTCCACGGCGATCTCGCGGCCGTTGGGGGCCGTGTAGGAGGTCTTCTCGCCCTCCTTGAGACCGAGGATCGCGGAGCCGAGCGGCGAGGCCTCGCTGTAGACGTCGAGCTCGCTGCCCACGGCGATCTCGCGGCTGCCGAGGAGGAAGACCTCTTCGCCGCCGGCGACGACGGCCGTCACGACGGTGCCGGACTCCACGACGCCGTTGCTGACCGGCGCCTCGCCGACCTTGGCGTGCTTGAGCAGCTCCTGAAGGGTGCGGATGCGCGCCTCCTGCTTGCCCTGCTCGTCCTTGGCGGCGTGGTAGCCGCCGTTCTCCTTGAGGTCGCCTTCTTCGCGGGCCGCCTCGATGCGCTTCGCGATCTCCTCGCGGCCGGTCGTCGAGAGCTGCTCCAGCTCGGTGGCGAGGCGGTCGTACGCGTCCTGGGTGAGGAACGTCACCTGGGCGTCATCGGACACGGCGTTCTCCTAACGTCGACGGGGGATATGCCAAGACGCCCCGGCGTTTGCCAGGGCGTCGGTTCGTGCTGTGCTGGAAGACTACGTCACCCAGCAGGTGTTCACCAAACCCGTGATCGCCTGCCCGACCGTCGGCACGATCTCGGTGAACGCGCGATGGTGGGCCGAGGATGCGGGATACTCGACGACCTTCCAGCCCACGATGCCGTGCTGCTCGTCGTCGGCCTCGATGATGCACGCGAGCGCGGATCCCGGGGGAGAGGTGATCTGGAAGGTCACCGACACGGAGTGCTGGTCCGGGATGCTGAAGCCCGTCGCCTCGGCCTCGATGCTGTTGGACGAATCGGTGATCGTGTACCAGCCGAACCAGCCGACGATGACGGCCGCGACCGCGATGACGGCGATGAGCGTGGTGCGCCGCGACCGCGCGGCGCGGCGGCGCCCGTAGCGCTCGTCGAGCATGTCCTGTGTCGTCATACCGGTGTTTCGAGGGGAATAGGCTGGAACTCCAGGCTATGCGCTCCGAGCGCGAAACGAGGACACATGTACGCCGTCACCGCCGCGATCGCACGCGCAGCCGCAGCGACCCCGACGCCGTCGCCGTCGCCGACCGACGTCGACCCGAACCTCGTGACCCCGGGTGTCGCCGGCTTCGCGCTGATCGCCATCCTCTCGGTGGCGGTGGTGCTCCTCGTGTGGGACATGATGCGCCGCATCCGTCGTGGCCGTTATCGCGCCGAGGTGCGCGAGGAGCTCGATGCGGAGGAGCAGGCCGACGCCGCCACGCGCGCGACCGACGTCGACGACGAGGACATCGACCCGCAGCGCTGAGCCGTTTCGGGCGCTTCTTCCCGCGTTCGTCGCGGGTCAGGCGGGCATGCCGAGCGACGGCACGTACGGGTGCAGCGCGATGAGCAGGCACGCCGTCCAGTGGCACAGGAACGCGAGCACCGTGCACACGTGGAAGATCTCGTGGAATCCGAAGGTCCCGGGCCACGGATTGGGCTTCTTCAGCGCGTAGGCGACGGCGCCGAGCGTGTACAGGATGCCGCCGACCGCGATCAGCACCATCATCGCCGCGTTCGCGTGGAACAGATCGACGATGTACATCACGGCGGCCCAGCCGAGGGCGAGATACAGCGCGACGTACAGCCAGCGCGGGGCGTGGATCCAGAAGACGCGGAAGAGGATCCCGAGGAGCGCGCCGGTCCACACGAGGATGAGGAGGATCGCGCCTTCACGCGGAGGCAGGGCGAGCACGGCGACCGGCGTGTACGTCCCCGCGATGAGGAGCAGGATGTTGGCGTGGTCGATGCGCTTGAGGATGGTCTTCGTCCGCGGGCTCCAGTTGAACCGGTGGTACAGCGCCGAGTTGCCGAACAGCAGCAGCGACGTCGCCATGAACACCGCCGAGGCCCACTTGGCGGGCGTGCCGTCCGCGAGGCAGATGAGGACGATGCCGGCCGCGATCGCGACGGGGAACGTCGCGGCGTGGATCCAGCCGCGCCACGTGGGCTTGATGTCTGCCGCGGCCGCATCGGCATCGGCGGCCGCCATCAGGGGCAGCTCGGGCATCTCCGGCGCGCGGACGCTGCGCTTGCTCATTATGCGAGCCTATGGCTCGCCGCATGCCGCAGCGGGTACATAGCGGCATCCTCTCAGGTGCGCGAGCGGGCCCTGGGCGGGTAGTTTTGACGAGTGACGCGCGACCGGGCAGATGAAGGCCAGGGCCCTCTCTACCGGCTCTACATCAATCGTCTGCGCCGCGGTCTGAAGCCCGAGTCGGTGCCCCGCCACGTCGCCATGATGATCGACGGGAATCGTCGCTGGGCGCGCCAGCTCGGCTACGAGTCACCCGCCGACGGGCACCGCGCCGGCGCGGCCAAGATGCAGGAGTTCCTGCGGTGGTGCGACGAGATCGGCGTGAAGGTCGTCTCGCTCTACCTCCTGTCGACCGACAACGTGCGCAAGCGCGACATCGCGGAGATCGCCGATCTGAACGACATCATCGCCCAGCTCGCCGACGACATCTCGCGCGTGCCGGGATGGCGCATCAAGCACGTCGGCCGGGCGGAGCTGCTTCCGCCCGAGCTCGCGCGGGTGCTGCGCGAGGCGGAGGAGCGCACGCAGGGCAACACCGGGATGCATGTGAACCTCGCCGTCGGGTACGGCGGCCGCAGCGAGATCGTCGACGCGGTGCGGAGCATCATCGCCCAGCACGACGCGACCGGCGGGTCGCTCGAGGAGCTCGCCGCGAGCCTCACGCCGGAGCAGATCGGCGAGCACCTCTACACGGGCGGACAGCCCGATCCCGACCTCGTCATCCGCACGTCGGGCGAGCAGCGGCTGAGCGACTTCCTCCTGTGGCAGTCGGCGCACTCGGAGTTCTACTTCGTCGAGGCCCTCGGTCCCGACCTCCGCGAGGTCGACTTCCTGCGGGCGATCCGCGACTACGGGTCGCGCGACCGCCGCTACGGCGGCTGAACGCTCTGCCAGAATGGCGGGATGACCGATCTCGACGTCTACGCCGCTTCTTTCGACGGAGAGCCGGGCTACCTCGACTGGGCCGCCTTCGGTCCGATCTCGCCCGTCGTGCGCGGCGAGGTCCAGGCGGATGCGGATCTCCTCGGCACGGGCCGACGTTCGAGCATCGACCTCGTCTCCGAGCACGAGCGCGAGGCGCGCGAAGCGGTCGCCGCTCTGCTGCGCACCGACGCCGAGCACGTGACTCTTCAGCCGTCGACCACGTACGGGCTGATGCACGCGTTCTACGGGCTCCGGGGCGGGCTGCTGATCTCGAGCGCGGAGTTCCCGGCCCTCACCGTCGCCGGCACGCGCGCGGCCTCCCTCGGACGAGTCGATCTGCAGCTGTTCGACCCTGAGGCCGGCTTCGTGACGCCCGAGGCCGTGCAGGCGGCCCTGACCGACGAGACGACGGCCGTGGCGGTCAGCCTCGTCGACTTCCGCACGGGATACTGCGCCGACCTCGCCGCGATCCGCGACGTCATCGGCGACCGGCTCCTCATCGTCGATGCGATCCAGGGCTTCGGCGTGGTCGACGCGGACTACGAGGCGGCCGATGTCGTCTGCGGGCACGGCTACAAGTGGCTGCGCGCCGGTCGCGGCACCGGATTCGCCTCCTTCTCCGACATCGCGCGCGAGCGCATCGAACCCGTGCTCTCCGGCTTCGCCGCGGTCGAGGGCGGGGCTCTTCCCCTCGACACGGTGCCGGGCCCCGCTCCGTCCGCGCAGGCGTTCGGCGTCTCTGCGCCGGATCACCTCGCCGCGGCGCGCCTCGCCTCGGCGACGCGGGAGATCGCCGACGTCGGCGTCGAGAAGATCGATGCCGCGATCGCGGTCCGCGCGACGGAGATCATCGAGCTCGCCGACGCGCACGGCATCCCCGTCGTGACGCCGCGCGAGCCGGAGCGGCGCGCCGGGATCATCGCCCTCGCGCCGGAGGCGCAGCACGCCGGATCCCTGTCGGCGTCCCTCGCGAACCACGGAGTCGTCTTCACGACGCGCGCCGGCCTCGTGCGTCTGGCGGCGCACGCCGGAACCGGTCCCGACACGATGCAGATGCTGCGCGACGCGCTCGACGCGTTCGCCTCGTCGCACGTCGCCTGACCCGTTCACCGAGCGTTCAGACACGCGAACGCGTGGCGCTACCGATGTCTGCGCGATGTCGTCGTACGTTCATGGCATCGGGCAAGGCGCCCGATCGGGTCGGCCAGCAGGATCGCGACTCGCTAGCCAGTGGTCGACTCGCCTGATGCCGGGAGAGATCCCGGGGCGGGGAGCGGGTTGTGACCACTCGAGCACCACAGCACCAGCAGCAGGCCGACATCGACGACATCCGCGAGGATGCCGCCTCCGTGGACCAGGACCTGCGCACGTACGTCCTCGACACCTCGGTGCTCCTGAGCGACCCGCGCGCGTTCTTCCGGTTCGCCGAGCACTCGGTCGTGATCCCGGTCGTCGTCATCACCGAGCTCGAAGGCAAGCGGCACGACCCTGAGATCGGCTACTTCGCACGCCAGGCCCTGCGCCACCTCGACGAGCTGCGCATCGAGAACGGACGCCTCGACTTCCCCGTGCCCGTCGGTGACGGCGGCACGCTCCGTGTCGAGCTGACGAACACGGATGCCTCGGTCCTCCCCGCAGGGATGCGCCTCGGCGACAACGACTCCCGCATCCTCGCCGTCGCGATGCACCTCATGCAGAACGGGCAGGAGGTCACGGTCGTCTCGAAAGACCTCCCCATGCGGGTGAAGGCGGCGTCTCTGGGCATCAGCGCCGAGGAGTACCTCGCCGAGCAGGCGATCGACTCGGGGTGGACGGGCATCGCGAACATCGACCTGTCCGGGGACGACATGAGCGACCTCTACGAGACCGAGATCGGCACGAGCGCCGATGTCCGCGGCCTGCCGGTGAACACGGGGCTCGTCATCCACTCCGAGCGCGGCTCCGCGCTCGGCCGGGTCACCGGCGAGGGCGAGTACCGGCTCGTGCGCGGCGACCGCGACGTCTTCGGACTCCACGGGCGGTCGGCGGAGCAGCGCATCGCGATCGACATGCTCCTCGACCCCGGCGTCGGCATCGTCTCGCTCGGCGGGCGCGCCGGCACCGGCAAGTCGGCACTCGCCCTGTGCGCGGGTCTGGAGGCGGTCCTGGAGCGTCAGCAGCAGAAGCGGATCACGGTGTTCCGGCCGCTCTTCGCCGTCGGCGGTCAGGAGCTCGGCTACCTCCCCGGCGATCAGGGCGAGAAGATGAATCCGTGGGGCCAGGCGGTGTTCGACACGCTCGGCTCGGTCGTCTCCTCGAACGTCATCGAGGAGGTGATGGCCCGCGGCATCCTCGAGGTGCTTCCGCTGACCCACATCCGCGGACGATCGCTCCACGATTCCTTCGTGATCGTGGACGAGGCGCAGTCGCTCGAGCGCAACGTCCTGCTGACGGTGCTCAGCCGCATCGGGCAGAACTCGCGCGTCGTGCTCACCCACGACGTCGGTCAGCGCGACAACCTGCGGGTCGGCCGCCACGACGGGGTCGCGTCGGTCATCGAGACGCTCAAAGGCCACGATCTCTTCGGCCACGTCACGCTCGTGCGGTCGGAGCGATCGGCGATCGCGGCGCTCGTCACCGACCTCCTGGAGGCCGGGGAGCTGGCCTGAGGGAACTCCCGGCAGAACATGAGAATACTTTCATCCTGAATCGGCACCCACCCGCTCCGAAGCGGGGGACGATAGTTTCAAGAAGACGTCCCCCGCTTCTCTACATCGCGGGGGTCGCGACTGGGGAAGGATGACGATGGCCGGACGCATCGCTGTGACCGCCGTTGCGGCGAGCACTGTGGCGATCGTCGGCGGCATCGTCGGCGTCGTCGCCCTGACCGACGCCGGTGCCCGTGCAGACGACGCCGGGTCGCGCGTCTCCGTTGCGCACATCGATGTCGCGGCCCCATCGCATCCCTCTCCGACCGTGGTGCCGGCGGACGCCGACATCCCGACGCCCGACGCCGGAGCCGTGACCGTCCCCGCCCCCGAGCCCGGTGTGGTGGCGACGAAGCAGCCCAGCCAGGAGAAGACCTCCGGCTCCGCCCACGGGCACGGATCCGCACCCGCTCGCAACGACCAGAATTCCGGGGCCGACCAGAACTCGGGCGGCCAGAACGACCAGGGCGGTCAGCACGCGCGTTCCACCACGCAGTCCGGCCGTGACGGGTGGCTGTCCCACAGCCGCCTGCGCGACTTCCTCAAGACTCAATCGCGGATGTCATCCCCAGACCGTCGCGATTGATCCGGGGCGGTTCATCCCCAGCACCGCCCCCCGGCCCCCGGCGTCCCCCAGCGTCGGGGGCCCTTCTCTACTCCCAGCGGTAGCCGACGCCGCGCACCGTGGCGATCCGCTCGTGCCCGAACTTGGTGCGCAGATACCGCACATAGACATCGACGACGTTCGATCCGGGGTCGAAGTCGAGCCCCCAGACGCGGCTCAGCAGCCGCTCACGGCTGAGGACCTCGCCGGGGTGACGCAGGAACTCCTCCGCCAGCGCGAACTCGCGAGCGGACAGTTCGACTTCGCGCCCCGCGACAACGGCGAGACGTGAACGGATGTCGAGGGAGACGTCGTCACGCGTGAGGACGCCCGCCGATCCCCGTGCGGTCTCACGGAGGCGCGAGCGGACCCGCGCGAGCAGCTCCTCGAAGGTGAAGGGCTTGCGGATGTAGTCGCTCGCGCCTGCATCCAGGCCTTCGACGGTGTCGCGCGTGGAGGTGCGGGCCGTCAGCATCACGACGGGGAGCGCCGCGTCCTCCTCACGGATCCGCCGGAGCACCTCGAAGCCGTCCATCGTGGGCAGGCCCACGTCGAGCAGGACGAGGTCGACATCGCCGGTGAGTGCGATGCGCAGCGCGTCTCCGCCGTCTTCGGCGACGACGGTCTGGTAGCCCGCGTGCTCCAGCCCGCGGCGCACGAACGCGGCGATCTGCGCCTCGTCTTCGGCGATGAGGATGACGGTCACGACGAGCCCTCCCGGATCGCCACGGTGTCGGCGCGGACGGGTGTCGGCACCGAGATCGGCCGCAGGGGCAGTTGGATCGTGAACACGGCGCCCCCGCCTGCCGTGTCTGCGATCGTGCAGCTTCCGTTGTGGGCCTTCGCGATCGCGTCGACGATCGCGAGCCCGAGACCCGAGCCGCCGATCGCACGCTTCCCGCCGGCGCGGTCGAAGCGCCGGAAGACGCGCCGGCGCATGTCCGGCGGGATGCCCTGTCCGTGATCGCGGACCCACAGCCGCGCGAGGCGGTCGTCGCACGACGAACCGAGCTCGATCGGCGAGCCCGACGGTGTGTACTTCGCCGCGTTGTCGGCCAGCTGCAGCCACGCCTGCAGGAGCCGATCGCCGTCGCCGTGGACGACTCCGGTGCCGGTGTGCTCGATGGTCCACACATGCCCGGGGATCACGGCGACGAGATCGCCGATGCGCGAGGTGAGGGCCGCGAGATCGACCGCCCTCATCGTGTACTGATCGCCTTCGACCGCGGCCAGGAGATCGATGTCGTCGACGAGGCGGGTCATCCGGTCGAGCTCGGCGATGCCGAGCTGACGCGTCGCGTCCACGTCTTCGGAGTCCGCCGGATCCATCAGCTCGAGGTGTCCGCGCACGATCGTGATGGGAGTCTTCAGCTCGTGACGCACGTCGTCGAGGAGCTGACGCTGCACGTCGACCGAGGACTCCAGGCGGTCGAGCATCGAGTTGACGGTCCGGGTCATCGCCGAGATGTCGTCGGTGCCCTCGGCAGGGATGCGGGCGCCGAGATCGGTGAGCGTGATCGCATCGGCGGTCTCATGGAGCCGCCGGATGGGGGAGAGGAGTCGGCCCGCGACGAACCATCCCACGAGTCCGATGGCGGCGAGCATCACGACCGCGGCGACCGCGTACGTCGTGATGGACGCGGTGACGGGGGAGAGCTCCGCATCGAGGTTCACGGCGCGGATGTAGAGCCCGGACTCGGGGTCGCCCGTCATCCGCACCGGGATCGCGATGTAGCGCAGCGCCCCCTGCGGCGTCGACGCCGTGCCCATCACGGTGCCGTGGTCCTTCTGCGTCTCCGACACGGCGCGATCGATGAGGGCCGTGTTCTGGGAGAGGTCGAACCCGGAGAGGGTCGAGGGCCGGAACCTTGCGCGGCCGTCGATGACCGCCACCGAGCCCTCGTTCTGGGCGGGTACGAGACGGGCGACGACAGCATGCAGGTAGTCCGACACGTTGGAGAAGTCGTCGGGGGAGAGCTTCTCCGTGGCGGTGGTCGCCGAGTCGCTGCCCGTCGTCGCCGCCGGCGCCGGCGTCGCGACGGTCTGGAGACTCCCCACCTGCGCGCGCAGTCGCGCATCCACCTCGGACAGCACGCGGTCGCGCTGCACGAGGAACGTGACGCCGCCGACGACGGCGAGTCCCACGCAGGCGACCGCGAGCATCGCGCCGAGGATCCGCGCCCGCGTCGAGAGCGGGCGCGGATTCGTGGTGCGCGGGCGGCGGAGCGCCGACGGAATGCGCGGGAGGCGCATCTTCAGGCGGATCTGATCAACCCGGGTGGGTCATGGAGAGCAGGTCGAGCTTGTCGTCGAGCTGCTCCTCGGTGATCTCGCCGCGCTCGACGTATCCGAGGTCGATGACGGCCTCGCGGACCGTGATGCCCTTGGCGACGGCGTGCTTGGCGATCTTGGCTGCGGCCTCGTAGCCGATGACCTTGTTCAGCGGCGTGACGATCGACGGGGACATCCCCGCGAAGGCGGCCGCGCGCTCGACGTTGGCCTGGAGGCCGTCGACCGTCTTGTCGGCCAGGACGCGCATCGCGTTCGAGAGGAGGCGGATCGACTCGAGGAGAGCGGTGCCCATGACCGGGATCGCGACGTTCAGCTCGAACGATCCGGATGCGCCGGCCCACGCGACGGTCGCGTCGTTGCCGATCACCCGCGCGCACACCATGAGGGTCGCCTCCGGAACGACGGGGTTGACCTTGCCCGGCATGATCGACGAGCCCGGCTGCAGATCGGGGATGTGCAGCTCGCCGAGGCCCGTGTTCGGGCCCGAGCCCATCCACCGCAGGTCGTTGTTGATCTTGGTGAGCGACACCGCGATCGTGCGGAGGGCGCCGGACGCCTCGACGAGGCCGTCACGGTTGGCCTGCGCCTCGAAGTGGTCCTTCGCCTCGGTGATCGGCAGCTCGGTCTCCGCCGCGAGCAGCGCGATGACCTTCTGCGGGAAGCCGAGCGGCGTGTTGATGCCGGTGCCGACGGCGGTGCCGCCGAGGGGGACCTCGCCCACACGCGGGATGGAGGCGCGGACGCGCTCGATCCCGAGACGGATCTGGCGGGCGTAGCCGCCGAACTCCTGGCCGAGCGTCACCGGCGTGGCATCCATCAGGTGCGTACGGCCGGACTTCACGACGTCCTTCCACAGCTCCGCCTTGGCCTCGAGGGCGACGGCGAGGTGGTCGAGCGCGGGGATCAGGTCGTCGATGAGGGCCTGCGTGACGGCGATGTGCACCGAGGTCGGGAAGACGTCGTTGGACGACTGCGACGCGTTGACGTGGTCGTTGGGGTGCACAGGCGCGCCGAGGTGCTTCGTCGCGAGGGTCGCGAGCACCTCGTTCATGTTCATGTTCGAGGACGTGCCCGAGCCCGTCTGGTACGTGTCGACCGGGAACTGGTCGTCGTACTCGCCGGTCGCCACCT
This sequence comes from Microbacterium candidum, assembly GCF_030315975.1. GTDB lineage: Bacteria > Actinomycetota > Actinomycetes > Actinomycetales > Microbacteriaceae > Microbacterium > Microbacterium candidum. The sequence continues at coordinate 232,930 of NZ_JASXSZ010000005.1, forward strand.
CGTCCGCGGCGGCGGCGATCGCGTCGGCGATGGCGCCGTCGAGGACGCCGAGCTCCCTGTTGGCGAGCGCAGCGGCCTTCTTGATACGGGCGAGCGCCGCGATCTGCGCCGACTCGAGGCCCTTGCCCGAGATCGGGAAGTTCTCGACGGCGCGCTGCGTCTGAGCGCCGTACAGGGCGGATGCGGGGACCCGCACCTCACCCATCGTGTCGTGCTCGATGCGGTATTCGGTGTCGGTCACTGCTGCTCCTCCGGGTGTGACAGGTGACGGGTGTCGGCGTCGCCGAGGCCCACGGTGACGATGGGCACCGCGGTGCCCTCGGCCAGTCTGTAGTTGGCGCCCACGATGCCCAGGCGCCCCTCGGCGACGGCGGCGCTGATGAGCTCCGACGAGTGCAGGATGTCGGCGACGGTGTTGCGCAGGTGCTCCATGCCGACGAGCTCGGCGTCGATGTCGTCAGGGCGCGAGCCGCCGGTGGAGGCGAGCACCTTCCGCGCGGCCGGGACGATCGGGGCGATGAGCTTCCAGATGTGCGAGGGGAGCGGAGCCGCATCGATCGCCGTGCCGTCGATCGCGGCGCGCACGGCGCCGCAGCTGTCATGGGCGAGCACGACGATGAGCGGCACGCCGAGGATCGCCACCGCGTATTCGAGGCTCGCGACGATGGACTCGCCGATCACCTGGCCTGCGTTGCGCACGACGAAGAGATCGCCGAGTCCCTTGTCGAAGATGATCTCCGCCGCCAGACGCGAGTCCGAGCATCCGAACAGAGCCGCACGGGGGTTCTGGATGTGGGCGAGCTCGGCGCGCCGGTCGACGTCCTGACGCGGGTGGCTCGGCTCACCGGCGACGAAGCGGGCATTGCCCCGCTGCATCTCGGCCCAGACGCGCGCGGGGGTGGGTGGTTCGGTCACCTGCTGGCTCCGTTCATCGAGCGGATCTGGTCGGCGAGGCCCTTGGCAGCGATGGCCGTCGTGGCCGGAGACGCCGAGCCGTAGATCAGGATGCGGTCCTTGCCCGCCTGGGTGCCGATCGCGTACGACACGTTCCCGGCGCGCGCGGGGTCCGGGATGTCGTACACCGTCCACGTGATGCCGTCGATGTCGGTCGTCCCGGAAGGGGCTGCGCCCTTGAGCAGCTGCGCATCCCATGCCGTGTCGGCGCCGAAGCCCTGCGAGACGCGCACGAACCCGGGATCGGTCTTCGGCGCGTACGCGACCGTCCACGTCTCGTCGCCGTCGACGGCGGCGGAGTTCACTCGCCACGACGCGGGGACCTTGGCCACCACGACCGGGCGGTCGTAGCTGCCCTGGACCTGCTTCGCGACCGCGACGGCATCGACCGGCGCCGTCACGCCCGGATCGCCCCGGGGAACCGAGAGTGCGATGACCAGCACGACGCCGAGGGTCGCGAGGAGAGCCGCGATGAGGTTCCGGAACGTCTGGCTCGACCGGTAGATGCGGGAGGACTCTGCCTTACGAGCGGCGGTCTCGTCGGGCGTCTCCGGTCGGCCGAGCTCGGCGACGATGCGCGGTCCGGACGCCATCACGCCTCCGCCCCGGAAGCGGCCGCACTCGACTCGGCGGCGCCGCGGGCGGCATCCAGTCGTCGCTTGGCGCCCAGCAGCCACTCCTCGCAGCGAGCGGCGAGCGCCTCGCCGCGCTCCCACAGCGCAAGGGAATGCTCGAGTGTCGGGGCGCCCTGTTCGAGCTCGCCGACGACGCGCACGAGCTCGTCGCGGGCCTGCTCGAAGGAGAGGGACGCCACGTCGGGAAGGCCCTCGGTCGACGCGGTCATGGGTTCCATTCTAGTTCGGCGCCGCGGGGTCCCCCGCCTCGCCGATCTCGCCCTCGGACAGGGCGGCCAGCGACCCGCGGCCGACGGTCACGACCAGCTGCGAGCCCGCCGGAGCCTGCGTCGCGTCGCGGACGATGACGTCGCCGTCGACGAGTGCGATCGCGTACCCGCGCGCCAGCGTTGCCCCGGGGGAGAGAGCTCGGAGAGCAGCCCGCAGTTCGGCCGTGCGGCGGGAGCCGGCATCCAGTCCCCGCTCCACGAGGTCGCGTCCGCGTGCGGTCGCCATCAGGACCTCGTGCTCGCGCGACGTCAGTATCGACTCCGGGGTGCGCAGGGACGGGCGGGAGCGCAGCTGCTCGAGCTGCGCGATGTCGTGGTTCACGCGCTGCGTGAGGCGCGAGGTGAGCCGGGCGCGCAACTGAGCGACGAGCGCGCGCTGCTCGGCGACGTCGGGCACGATACGTTTCGCCGCATCGGTCGGGGTCGAGGCGCGGAGATCGGCGACGTCGTCGAGGAGGGGGTGGTCGTTCTCGTGGCCGATCGCGCTCACGACGGGGGTGGATGCCGCGGCGACGGCGCGCAGCATCCTCTCGTCGCTGAAGCCGAGGAGGGTCTGCGGGTCGCCGCCTCCGCGTGCGATGACGATGACGTCGACCTCGGGGTCGGCGTCGAGGATCTTGAGCGCGGCGATCGTCTCGGGGACGCACCGATCGCCCTGCACAGCCGCGTGGATGGTGCGGAACCGCACCTGCGGCCAGCGCAGCTCGGCGTTGCGGTGGACGTCGCGCTCGGCGTCGGAGAGTTCGCCCGTGATGAGCCCGATGCAGTGCGGGAGGAAGGGGATCGGCTTCTTCCGCGCCGCATCGAACAGTCCCTCGGCACGCAGCGTCGCGCGCATGCGCTCGAGCTTCTCCAGCTGATCGCCGAGACCCATGTGCCGCATGGCGGAGACCGTGAAGCTGAAGTCGCCGCCGCGCGCGTAGTAGTCGGCCTTGACGCACGCGATGACGTGGTCGCCGACTTTCAGGTCATCGGGGAGGCGCCGCAGCGTCGACGACCACAGCCGGAACGACAGGGCCGAATCGACCGCGAGATCCTTGATGCGCCCGTAGACGTTGCCGCTGCGCTCGTTCCACGACGTGATCTCGCCCTCGACCCAGACCGACCCCCACCGCTCGACGAAGCCGTGGATGGTGTCGTTGAGGCGCGACACCGACGTGGGTGCATCCGGCGTCGAATCGCGGGGCGCGACCGAATCGCCGGGCGGCGCCTGCCCGGGGACGGCGTCGGGGCGGAACGTGGTCATGGATGCCTCCGGGCGCTCTCCGGGTCAGGCCGGGCGCCCGACCTTTAGAATCGAGGGGTGAGCACCCCCGCTGTGAAGCTGCCCGTCCCCCGAGTGCCGGGGCGCCGCGGGCGCCTTCAGGATATCCCGGTGGACGGACGCAAGCGCGTCCTGCTGGCCTCTCCGCGCGGCTACTGCGCCGGCGTCGACCGCGCCGTGATCGCCGTCGAGAAGGCACTCGAGCGCTACGGCGCGCCCGTCTACGTGCGCAAGCAGATCGTCCACAACATCCACGTCGTCACCGAGCTGGAGGCCCAGGGCGCGATCTTCGTGGACGAGGTCGACGAGGTCCCCGAGGGCGCGCACGTCGTGTTCAGCGCGCACGGAGTGGCGCCTGCCGTCGTGAACGCGGCATCCGCCCGCGGCCTGCACGCGATCGACGCGACCTGCCCCCTTGTGACCAAGGTGCACCGCGAGGCGGTGCGATTCGCCCGCGACGACTACGAGATCCTCCTCATCGGCCACACGGGCCACGAAGAGGTCGAGGGGACGGCGGGCGAGGCCCCCGACCACGTCACGATCGTCAACTCTCCTGCCGAGGCCGACACCGTCGAGGTGAAGGACCCGTCGAAGGTCGTGTGGCTGTCGCAGACCACGTTGTCGGTCGACGAGACCATGGAGACCGTGTCGCGGCTGCGGACGCGATTCCCGGAGCTCCACGATCCGCCGTCGGACGACATCTGCTACGCGACGCAGAACCGCCAGGTGGCGATCAAGAAGGTCGCGAAGGATGCGGATCTCGTCATCGTCGTCGGCTCTGCGAACTCGTCCAACAGCGTGCGGCTCGTCGAGGTCGCCCTCGAGCACGGCGCGAAGGCCGCCTACCGCGTCGACTACGCGCCCGAGGTGCAGCAGGAGTGGCTCGACGGGGTCGCGACCGTCGGCGTCACGAGCGGCGCATCCGTCCCCGAAGTGCTCGTGCAGGAGGTGCTCGAAGAGCTCGCGGGCGCGGGCTACCGCGATGTCGAGCAGGTGCGCACCGCGGAGGAGGACCTCATGTTCTCCCTCCCCAAGGAGCTGCGCCAGGATGCCACGGGTCGCCGTGACGATCGCGCACTCGGCGGGCGGGGGCGCCCGTGAGTACTCCCGACGAGCGACCGCGTCCCGCGTACGGCGAGTACGCGACGCCGGAGGAGCAGCGGGCCCGCATCCAGCAGCCCGATGCATTCCACACGCCCGCGCCTGCGCCCGCTCCGGCTCCGATGGCGGCGCCGGCGACGACGGTGCCCCGCGTGGGCCCGATAGACCGTGTCGTGACGATCATCCTGCTCGCCTACGGCCTGTATGTCGTCGTGACAACCGCGGTCGAGCTCACCGACTTCCCGTCGTTCGCGGACATGTGGATGAAGACGATGGGCATCCCGGGCACGTTCACGCCCTCCGCCTCGGCGCAGACCTGGGCGATCGTGGGGATCGTGCTCTTCTCGATCGGGTGGCTGGTCGCGGCGCTCCTGTCGTGGCGCGCGATCGCGCGCGGCCGGCGCGCCTGGTGGATCCCGGTCGTGGCGGCTCTCGTCAGCTGGATCGCGCTCGCGATCTGCCTCACGATCCCGCTGATGGCCGATCCCGCCGTCGTGCACTGGATCAGCACCCAGTCGGGCCAGTGAACCGGCTCGGCATCCTTCTCGTGATGACAGAGTGCAGAGGATGCGGAGCGCAGACGAGGCACGGCTGACGGCGCTGTTCGACGCCCACGCCGCGCCGTTGCGGCGGTATGTCGTCTCGCTGACCGGCGACGACGGCTCCGCCGACGACGTCGTGCAGGAGACGCTGCTGCGCGCCTGGCGCACGCCGCACATCCTCGCCGAAGATCCCGAGACGCTGCGGGGTTGGATGCTGACCGTCGCGCGGCACCTCGTGGTCGATGATGTGCGCAGCGCCCGCCGCCGGCACGAGATCGTCGTCGACGAGCTGCCCGAGCGCGCGGGCGCGGACGATGCAGAGACGCTGCTGGACGGCATCCTCATCGAGGACGCGCTGCGGACGCTCACCCAGGACCACCGTGCGGTCATCGTGCACGCGTACTACCTCGGGCGGAGCGTCGCGCAGACCGCGGACGCGCTGGGGATTCCCGAAGGGACCGTCAAGTCGCGGCTGCACTACGGGATGCGGGCCCTGCGGCTCGCGCTGCAGGAACGGGGGGTGACGAGATGACGGATGCGTTCGCGGACTGGGATGCGGCGTACCTCATCGGCGCCCTGTCTCCCGCCGAGCGGGCTCAGTTCGAAGAGCACCTCGGCGAGTGCCCGTCCTGCCGCACCGCGGTCGCGGAGCTCGCCCCGACCGCGGGCCTGCTGTCGCGTGTACCCGCCAGCGTCCTGCTGGAGGGGGAGGACCTCACGCCTGCCGCCGTTCCCGCGCCCGTGCCGGATGTCGCACCCCGAGCGGCCCGGGAGGCGCTGATCCGGCGCGTCCGGCGCAGCGATCGCCGCCGGCTCGGTGTCCGCGTCGGCCTCGTCACGGCGGGCTTCGCGGTGATCGCGGCGGCGATCGTCGTGCCGATCTCCGTGTGGGGTCCGAGCGCCCCGACCGTCGTGGCTCCGTCCCCGAGCATCTTCGCAGCTCTGCCGCCCGCCGAGGCCATGACCCCCGTGACACGGCTGCCGCTGACGGCATCCGTCCGTCTCGTCGGGGTCGGATGGGGCACGAGGATCGACCTGTCGTGCCGGTACACGTCGTCGTACGGCGCGTCCGATGCGGTGTACTCGCTCGCCGTCGTCGACGAGAACGGTGCTGCGACCCAGCTGTCGACGTGGCGTGTCGTCAACGGTGCCGACGCGCACATCAGCGCGGGGACGGCGCTCGATGCGGCATCCATCCGATCCGTCCAGATCCGGGACGAGTCGGGCGCCGTGATCATGACGTACTCGCCCTGACGTCGCGGGCGTTCTGCGGCGCGCCGCGTCGATAGGCTGGCCGGATGCCTCAGCTCGTCGCCGTCTGCGCCGTCCGCCAGCTGCGTCCCGACGCGGGGAGCGTCGGCGTCACCGCGATCGACAAGATCGCCGTCGATGGACCTGTGCGCATCGGCGCGTATGGGGCGTACGGGGACGTGCAGGCGGACCGCAAGCATCACGGCGGGCTGGACAAGGCGCTCTACGCGTACGCCGAGGAGGATGCCGACTACTGGGCGGCGCAGCTCGGTCGCGAGCTCGCGCCGGGATGGTTCGGCGAGAACCTCCGCGTACGCGGCTTCGACGTCAACGCCGCGCGCATCGGCGACCGCTGGCGCATCGGCGACCGGGCGGAGGTCGAGGTCACGATGCCGCGCACCCCGTGCCAGACCTTCGCACGCTGGGTCGGCGGCGACGACGAGCGCGGTTGGGTGAAGCGCTTCTCGAGCGCGCGCCGGCTCGGCCCCTACCTCCGCGTGGTGACCGCGGGGCGGATCCAGGCGGGCGACGAGATCGTCGTGACACCCGCACCGGACGGTGCGCCCGGGCTCCTCGACGCGTACCGCGACCCGGAGTAGACGGCTCGCTGTGCGTCGCGTTGCGATGCGCAGCTCGGACGCGTAACATCGTCCCGTTAGGCGCCGATCGTTAGCTGAGGCTCCTTCGTGAACACATGCCAGCGACCCCACACGTCGAGAGACGCTCCGGGTCAGGACAGGCTTCCCCGGCTTAAGGGGTCGCCCCGATTGGCTCCCGATCCCGGGTGACGTCACGAAGTGCTGAAGGTCTTACGTGGAGAGGCTGAGTTCCTGTGGGACGAGCCTTCAGGCGCGCGGAAGCACGACCGGGGAGGTGAAGCGATGAGCGACCACGATAGTAGGGCGTTCCGCACGCCCCCCTTCGCCATCTAGGAACCGTTCGAGTTCCTCGGGCGCCGTTCCGGCCGCCCGGGCAGGCGATTCGGCCTGCCGTCTTCTCATGCGCCCTTTGCGCTGCCGACGCTATCGCGGACGCGCCACGGGGTCCGTTGTCATGCCCGCCGCCCGGCGAGAAAGCGAATCATCATGACGTCCACCATCAACATCCCCACGCAGCAGAACGCCGTCCTGGACTCGGCACACGTCGGGAACATCGAAGGCGCCTTCGGCACCATCCGGCTCGATGACGACGCGCCCCGCACGAAGCTGTCGGCGAAGCTGCGCACCCTTGTGGCGATCGTCGGCCCCGGCCTCATCGTCATGGTCGGCGACAACGACGCCGGCGCGTTCGGCACCTACACCCAGGCCGGGCAGAACTACGGCACCGCTCTACTGTGGACGCTGCTGCTGCTCGTCCCCGTTCTGTACGTGAATCAGGAGATGGTGCTGCGTCTGGGCGCCGTCACCGGAGTGGGGCACGCGCGGCTCATCCTCGAGCGGTTCGGGAAGTTCTGGGGCGCGTTCAGCGTGATCGACCTCTTCATCCTCAACGCACTGACGATCATCACCGAGTTCATCGGTATCAGCCTGGGCCTCAGCTACCTCGGCGTCCCGCAGATCCCGGGCGTCATCGTGGCAGCGGTCTTCATCATCGCCGCGGTGACCACGGGCTCCTTCCGGCGGTTCGAGCGCCTGTGCATGGTCCTCATCTTCGGTTCGCTCATCCTGGTCCCGCTCGCGGTGATGGCTCAGCCGTCGGTGGGGGACATCGCGCGCGGATTCCTCGTCCCGGGTCTTCCTGCGGGTGCGGACCTGTCGACGGTCATGCTGCTGATCATCGGCATCGTGGGAACCACGGTCGCGCCGTGGCAGCTGTTCTTCCAGCAGTCCTACGTCATCGACAAGCGGATCACCCCGCGGTTCATGAACTACCAGAAGGCCGACCTGTGGATCGGCATCCTCATCGTCGTCATCGGCGGCACGATCCTCATGTCGGTCCCGGCCGCGGTGTTCGCCGGCACTCCGCTGGCCGGCACGTTCACCGACGCGCTGGGCGTGGCCGAAGGCCTCGGGACGTACGTCGGCCACATCGCCGGCATCCTGTTCGCGATCGCCCTCATCGACGCGTCCATCATCGGCGCCGCGGCCGTCGGCCTGTCCACCTCGTACGCGCTCGGCGACACGCTCGGACTCAAGCACTCGCTGCACCGCAAGGTGTCGGAGGCGAAGGGCTTCTACGCCACGTTCGCCGGCATCCTCGTCGTCGCCGCCGTCATCGTGATCATCCCGGGAAGCCCGCTGGGCCTCATCACCGTCGGTGTGCAGGTCCTCGCGGGCGTCCTCCTCCCGTCGGCGAGTGTCTTCCTGCTGCTGCTGTGCAACGACAAGGAGGTGCTCGGTCCCTGGGTGAACCGCCGCGGGCTCAACATCTTCACGTCCGCCGTGATCGCGGTGCTCGTGATCCTGTCGCTCGTCCTCACGGCGAGCGTCATCTTCCCGGACATCACGGGACCGCAGATCGAGCTGATCCTCGGGATCGGCGCGGGGGTCTCGCTGCTCGTCGGGGTCGTCTTCGGCATCCACCGCCTGCGTCACCCGGCTCCGGTCGACCCGGATGCCGTGCCGCGCAGCGAGCGGGCGACGTGGCGGATGCCTCCCATCGCGCTGCTGAAGGCGCCGAAACTGTCCACCGGTCGGCGGCTCGGGCTCAGCGTGCTGCGGATCTACCTCCTGATCGCGATGATCCTCGTGGTGGTCCGCGTCATCCAGCTCGCCCTCGGGCACTGACCTTCGGCGCAGACGAGGGATGCCGCGACCCCGATGGGGGCCGCGGCATCCCTCGTCGGCGGGATTACGCGCCGAGCGACTTGCCGGCGGAGCCCAGCTGCTGGGTCGCCTCGACGACGCGGGCGGCCATCGCGGTCTCCGCGATCTTGCCCCACGCGCGCGGGTCGTAGGCCTTCTTGTTGCCCACCTCGCCGTCGACTTTGAGGACGCCGTCGTAGTTCTGGAACATGAAGCCGGCGACCGAACGGGTGAACGCGTACTGCGTGTCGGTGTCGATGTTCATCTTGACGACGCCGTTGGCGACCGCCTCCGCGATCTCGGCGTCCGACGACCCGGAGCCGCCGTGGAAGACGAGGTCGAGCGGCTTCGCGCCGGTGCCGAACTGCGACGCGATGCCCGCCTGGATCTCGCCGAGGAGCTCGGGCTTGAGCTTGACGTTGCCCGGCTTGTACACGCCGTGCACGTTGCCGAAGGTGAGCGCGGCGATCCAGCGGCCCTGGTCGCCGAGGCCGAGCGCCTCGACGGCCTTCGCGACATCGCCCGTCGTCGTGTAGAGCGCGTCGTTGGTGCCCTCGTGCTTAACGCCGTCCTCCTCGCCGCCGACGACGCCGATCTCGACCTCGAGGATGGCGTTGATCGCCTTGAGGCGGGGGAGGAGCTCCTTGGCGATCTCGACGTTCTCGTCGAGGGGAACGGCCGAGCCGTCCCACATGTGCGACTGGAAGATCGGGTTGCGGCCGGCCCTGACCTCCTCCTCGGAGGCTTCGATGAGCGGCAGCACGAAGTCGGCGAGGGCCGGCTTCGGGCAGTGGTCGGTGTGCAGCGCGATCGTGATCGGGTAGTTCTTCGCGACCTCGGTGGCGAACTTCGCGAACGCGAGTGCGCCGGTGGCGCGGCCCTTGACCGTGTGGCCGGCGAAGTAGTCGGCACCGCCGGTCGTCACCTGGATGATGCCGTCGGAGCCTGCCTCCGTGAGGCCCTGGAGGATCGCGTTGATGCTCTGCGAGCTCGCGGCGTTGATGGCGGGGTATGCGAAGCCGCCCGCCTTGGCGCGGTCGAGCATGTCGGCGTACTGTTCGGGGGTGGCGACGGGCATTCCGGCTCCTCGATAAGGGGTGGGGTTTCAGGACTCACCTTACCGAGGGGCGGAAGATCCACGATGTCGTGAGGGACGCGGTGTTACGCGAAACCGCGGGATCTGACCGGACCGCAAGAATGGCTGTTCTTTCGCGCGTCTGCGCGTGGGGAACCCCTGTTTTCAACGAGGCCGCGGCATACCATCAAGGCATGGTCAGCCTTACCGCCGAGATGAGCCCGCTCCGCCCCGATCGCAACCTCGCCCTGGAGCTCGTCCGGGCCACCGAGGCGGCGGCGATCCGCGCCGTCCCGTTCATCGGTCGCGGTGCGAAGGAGGCCGCTGACGGTGCGGCCGTCGACGCGATGCGCGCGTTCCTCGGCACTGTCGACTTCGACGGCACCGTCATCATCGGCGAGGGCGAGAAGGACAACGCGCCGATGCTCTTCAACGGCGAGCGCGTCGGAACCGGCCGCGGACCGAAGTGCGACATCGCCGTCGACCCGATCGACGGCACATCGCTCACGGCCGCCGGCCGCAACAACGCGCTGTCGGTCATCGCGGTCTCGGACAGCGGCGCGATGCTCGACGCCTCCAGCGTCTTCTACATGGACAAGATCGTCACGGGGCCCGCTGGAGTGGGCGTCGTCGACATCCGGCTCCCCGTCAAGGAGAACATCCATCGCCTCGCGAAGGCGCTCGGCAAGCCCGTCGAGGAGATCGTCGTCTCCGTTCTCCACCGTCCGCGTCACGAGCAGCTCATCGCGGAGATCCGGGAAGCCGGCGCCGGCACCCGTCTCATGAGCGACGGCGACGTCGCCGGCGGCATCAACGCGGCCCGTCACGGCGCCCGCACCGACATGTGCATCGGCGTCGGCGGCTCGCCCGAGGGCATCGTGACGACCTGCGCCATCAAGGCGCTCGGCGGACACATCCAGGGCCGTCTCTGGCCGCGCGACGACGACGAGAAGCAGCGCGGCATCGATGCGGGACTGAAGCTCGACGGACACGTCTACGAGGCCGACGACATGGTGCGGGGCAACAACACGATCTTCGTGGCCACGGGTGTCACCGACGGCGCGCTCGTCGCCGGCGTCCGCCGCGAATCGGACTACGTGTACACCGAGAGCGTCGTGCTGCGCGGTGTCTCCGGAACCCTGCGGCGCATCTCCTCCGAGCACCTCGTCTCGAAGTGGCTCTGATCCGAGTTCGCCATGGATGAGAGCGCCCTCACGCGCTCCCACCCCATTCTCTGGCAGAATCGTAGGGTCCCGCAGGCAGCATGAGAGGGGACCGTCATGTCAGGTACCTCCGGCGAACCCTCGACCCGCACGGGAGCGCACGCGGTCGTCGCCAACGCCGTCGACCCGGCCCGGCGACCCGATGTGCTGTTCCGGGTGCGTCGCGAAGAGGGTCACCAGGTCAGTGTGTGGTGGATGGTGGGAGCCTTCGTCGGCGTCACGCTGGCAGTCATCGCGCTCATGAACTTCATCCCCACGGGATCGGCCTGAGTCTTCAGCTGCAGCGGCCCTTGACTTTCACTCGATCCGGTCGCGGAGTTCTCCGACGTCTGCGCTGAGCGACAGCTCGTCGGCGATGAGTCGGCGCGGCGTCTTCTCGATCGTCGCGGGGACCGTGAGGGCGTCGAGCTTCGTCTCATCGATGCCGGGGAACCGCCGCGCCGTCACGAGCACGCGCGACTCCAGTGCGCCGGCGAAGCGGTTGTAGGAGTCGACGGTCCGCTCGATGGAACGCCGCATCTCGTCCGCGTGGCCGGCGAGCGTGCCGAGCCGCTCGTACAGCTGGGTGCCGAGCTCGAACAGCTGCCGTGCCTCCTGCGTGACGTCCTGCTGCGTCCATGTGTAGGCGACGGTCTTCAGCACCGCCCACAGGTTGACGGGGGAGGCGAGCGCCACGCGCTTGCCGAACGCGTAGTCGAGCAGCGACGGATCCTCCTCGAGCGCGGCGGACAGCAGCGACTCGCTCGGGATGAAGCAGATCACGAACTCGGGGCTCGCCCCGATGCCGGCCCAGTAGGTCTTCTTCGCGAGAGCATCGATGTGCGCGCGGACCGCCTTGACGTGCTTCGCGAGCAGGGCGCCGCGCCGGGCGCCCTCATCACCGGCAGCCGTCAGCGGGATCGCGCTCGCCTCGAGGTATGCGTCGAGCGGCACCTTCGCATCGACGGCGAGCGCGCGCCCGCCGGGGAGACGCACGACCATGTCGGGGCGCCCGGCGCCTGCATCCGTCGTGATCGATGTCTGCGTGTCGAAGTCGACGTACCGGGTGAGCCCTGCGGCCTCGACGACGCGGCGCAGCTGGGTCTCGCCCCACACACCGCGCGTGGCGCCCGAGCGCAGTGCGCTCGCGAGTGACTCGGTCGTCGCCCGCAGCGCTTCGCCGTTCGCACGCGTCTGCCGAAGCTGCTCGGCGACCATGCCGTACTGGTGCTGCCGGTCGCGCTCGAGGTCGTCGACCTTGAGCTGCATGGTCTCGAGCGTCTCGCGGACCGGCGCCAGCGCCCGGAGCACCACCTGCTCGCGACGCTCCCGCTCCTCGCGGGCCGCCTGATCGTCGCGCGCCTGGACCACGAGCTCGCGGTAGAGGGCCACCTGACGATGAAGCTCGGCCTGCGCCGCATCCCGAGCGGCCTCGGCGGCGGCCGCACGCGCCGTGAGCTCCGCACGCGTCGCGCTCTCGCGGTTCGCAGCTCGCGCGGCACCGGCGAACCAGCCCGCGAGCGCGCCGACCGCGATGCCGATGACGGCGATGAGGGCGAGGGTCACTGCATCCATACGAGAAGGATGCCGGTGCCCTCCGACATCCGGCGGTTCCGACGCGGCCTTCGCGGGTCAGGCCGCCAGCGGTGCAGGGACCTTGATGCGACGCACTTCGACGCCTGCGGCCTCGGCGAGCTCCGCCATGTCAGACGCTCCGGTGCGGCGCGCCGCGTCGATGACGATGTGCGCGCAGGCGAGGGCGTCGGCCGCCGCATCGTGGTGTGCGAACCCGCTGAAGCCGGCCGCGGCGGCCACCGAGGGCAGGCGGTACGAATCGAGGTCGTAGAGGCGCCGGGCCATCTGCAGGCTGCATGCGTAGCGGTACGGCGGGCAGGTGTCGCCCGTCACATCGCACGCCGCGCGCAGCACGGCCATGTCGAAGCCCGCGTTGTGCGCCACGAGGACGTCCGCGCCCGCGAAAGCCGAGAGGTCGTCGAGCTGAGCGCTCCAGGTCGGGGCGTCGCTGACGTCTTCGGGGTGGATGCCGTGGATCCCCATGTTGACCTCGAAGAACGCGTCGTGCCCGGGCGGAGGCTGGATGAGCCATCCCGCCCGCGCCACGATCCTCCCGTCGCGCACGCGCGCGAGGCCCACCGCGCACGCGGACGCGTTGCTGGAGTTCGCCGTCTCGAAGTCGATCGCGGTGAAGTCCAGTCCCACGCATCCAGCGTCGCCCGGGCGGTGCCGGTCCGGCGGGAGGCGCGCCGGGCGTAGGGTCGGCACATGGCCACACGAGATGAGATGGCGCGCTCGTTCGGGGCCGCCGCATCCACGTACGAGTCCGGACGCCCCGAGTACCCGGCTGACGCCGTGCGGTGGATGCTCGCCCCGATCGCCGCCGCGGACACGTCGATCCGGGTCGCGGACGTCGGGGCGGGGACGGGCAAGCTCACCCGCGTCCTGGAGACGCTCGGCGCGCAGACGGTCGCGATCGACCCGGACCCAGGCATGCTCGCAGCGCTGCACCAGGAGCTGCCTGCGATCCCGACGTTCGTCGGCGCCGCCGAGCAGCTCCCGCTCCCGGACGCGAGTGTGGACGCCGTCGTCCTCGGGCAGGCGTGGCACTGGGTCGATGTCCCCGTCGCGTCGAGAGAAGTGGGCCGTGTGCTCCGCTCCGGCGGGGTCCTGGGGCTCATCTGGAACTTGCGGGACGACAGCGTCGACTGGGTCGCCCAGATGACCGAGATCATGCACGGATCGAACGCCGAGATCATGATGGCGGAGGGCGGACCGACCGTGGACACGCCTTTCGACGGCATCGAGAAGAAGACGTGGGAGTGGATGCGCCCGATGACCCGCTCATCCCTGCTGGACATGGTCCGCTCCCGCAGCTACTTCATCACGGCCGATGACACGGAGCGCGTTCGCGTCGAGGCGGAATTGGGGACGTTGTTCGACCGGATCGGCGCCGTGGGCGAGGCGTCCGTCGACCTCCCGTATCTCACCCACGCGTTCCGAGCGGTGCGCATGTGAGTGCGGACATCCGGGCGGTCTGCTTCGACCTCGACGGCACGCTGCTGCGCGACGACCACGTCGACGGCGTCGTGCGCGCCGTCGCCGACGAGCTGGCGATGCGATATCCGGGAGTGGATGCGGCCGCGCTCGCGGAGGCGAACGAGAACGTCTGGTGGGACTACTGGCCCGCCGTCGGCGACGCGTGGATGCGCGGCGAAGTCCCCGGCGACGAGGTGCCGACGGAGGTCTGGCGGCGCTCTCTTGCCCAGGTCGGGGTGACCGACGCCACAGCGGCGACCGAAGCGTTCGAACTGCACACGGCGCTCGAGGGCAACGCCTTCGCTTTGTACCCCGAGGCGATGGACGTGCTCGCCGCACTCAGGGATCGCGGCATCCGCACCGCCGTCATCACGAACGGACCGAGCGGGCTGCAGCGCAGCAAGCTCATGGCCGTCGACCTCGCCGAGGGATTCGACGCCGTGCTCGTGTCGGGGGAGGTGGGCATCCAGAAGCCGGATGCTGCGATCTTCGCGCTCGCGGTGGAACGGCTGGGCGTGTCGCCGGGTGAGGCGCTGCACATCGGCGACAACCAGGTCGCGGATGTCGGGGGAGCCCGTGGCGCCGGCCTCACGGCGGTATGGATCGACCGGAACGGAGCCGCGCTGGCGAGCGAGCCGCATCACGTCGTCGACGATCTGCGCGGACTCCTGCCGCTCGTCTGACGGCACCGCGCAACACTGTCCGAGGGACGGCGTACCGTGGCCGGCGTGCGCACCCTCACCGTCTGCAACTTCGTGACCGTCGATGGACGATACGAGGACGATCACCACGACATCGGCTCGTTCTTCGAACATTGGCATCCCGACTACCACGGGGCGGACTCGTTCGACTTCTACACGACCGAGCTCATGCACGGATCGGACACGCTGCTGCTCTCGGGGAGGCGGTCGACGCTCGGGAACCTCGGGTATTGGGCAGGCGTGCGGGAGGATGCGGATGCCACCGCCATCCGCCGCGAGTTCGCCGACCTCATCCTCGGGGTGGAGAAGCTCGTGGTCTCCGACACCATCACCGAGGACGACCTCGCACCGTACGACAACGTCCGCATCGTTCGGATCGCGGATGCGCGGGCCGAGGTCGCTGCTCTGAAACACCGCGAGGGACGCGGCATCCTGGTCCTGCTCGGGCGTGTGCTGTGGAACGACCTCATGCGGGCGGGGCTCGTCGACGAGCTGCACCTCGTGACCTTCCCGCTGATCGCGGGTTCAGGGGTTCCGCTGTTCGATGCGAAGCCGGCGGTCGCGCTCAAGCTCCTCGAGACGCGCGTGTGGGAGGAGTCGGGCAACGTCCTGATGCGGTGGCGGGTCGACCCCGACTGAGGGTGCGGGTCCGACCTCCTTGCGGGTCTCATGACCCCGCGCCTAGCCTGCCGACATGATCATCGTCGGATCGATCGTGATTCGCGTGGACGACCTGGAGGTGCAGACCCGCTTCTGGACCGCGGCGCTCGATTACGTCGTCCGAGAGCCGGCTGAAGACGACTTCGTCCTCCTGCGCCCGCGTGACGCAGCCGCCCCATGCGTCTCCCTGGATGCCGTCCCCTCCGAGCGCGTCCTGCCGCCGCGGATCCACCTGGACCTCTACGCCCAGGACCAACAGGCCGAGGTCCGCCGGCTCCTCGCGCTCGGAGCGCGGAAGGTCGACTGGGATCGACAGCCCGCCGACGCCGACTACGTCATCATGGAGGATCCCGAGGGCAATCGATTCTGCGTGGTGGACGCGGACGGATGGTCCGGGTGGGATCCATCGACGTGATGCCCCGAAAGGCCGCGGCGCCGCCGCCACGTAGACTGGATGCCCGTGGCTCTCACCATCGGAATCGTCGGACTGCCCAACGTCGGCAAGTCCACCCTGTTCAATGCCCTGACCAAGAACCAGGTGCTCGCGGCGAACTACCCGTTCGCGACGATCGAGCCCAACGTCGGGGTCGTGAACCTGCCCGATCCGCGGCTGCAGCAGCTCGCCGACGTGTTCGGCTCCGAGCGTCTCGTGCCCGCGGTCGTGTCGTTCGTCGACATCGCCGGCATCGTCCGCGGCGCGTCGGAAGGTGAAGGGCTCGGCAACAAGTTCCTCGCGAACATCCGCGAGGCCGACGCGATCGCCCAGGTCGTGCGCGGCTTCTCCGACGACGACGTCGTGCACGTCGACGGTGCGGTCGACCCGCAGAACGACATGGAGACGATCAACGCGGAGCTCATGCTCGCCGACCTCGAGACGCTCGAGAAGGCCATCGCACGCTACGAGAAGGAAGTCCGGGGCAAGAAGACCGACCCGGTCGTGCTGTCGACAGCAATCGAGGCGAAGGATGCGCTCGAGCGCGGCGTCCTGCTGTCGGCGTCCGGGATCGACCTGACCCCCATCCGCGAGCTCGGCCTGCTCAGCGCCAAGCCCGTCATCTTCGTCTTCAACGTGGATGAGGCGGTCCTGACCGATGCCGACCGCAAGCAGGCGCTCGCGGCGCTCGTCGCGCCGGCGCAGGCCGTGTTCCTCGACGCGAAGATCGAGTCGGAGCTCATCGACCTCGACCCTGCCGACGCAGCCGAACTGCTCGCCTCGACCGGTCAGGACGAGT
Organism: Microbacterium candidum; assembly: GCF_030315975.1. Classification (GTDB taxonomy): domain Bacteria; phylum Actinomycetota; class Actinomycetes; order Actinomycetales; family Microbacteriaceae; genus Microbacterium; species Microbacterium candidum. The sequence goes on from NZ_JASXSZ010000005.1 coordinate 249,614, forward strand.
CGGGCCTCGACCAGCTCGCCCGCATCGGCTTCGACACGCTGGGCCTGCAGACCTACCTCACGGCCGGCCCGAAGGAGGCCCGCGCCTGGACGATCGGCAAGGGATGGAAGGCCCCGCAGGCGGCCGGCGTCATCCACACCGACTTCGAGCGCGGCTTCATCAAGGCCGAGGTCATCTCGTTCGCCGACCTGATCTCCCTGGGCTCGGTCGCCGAGGCGCGAGCACACGGCAAGGCCCGCATGGAGGGCAAGGACTACGTGATGCAGGACGGCGACGTCGTGGAGTTCCGCTTCAACGTCTAGTCCCGACGAGGAGTCCGGGCGACGTCGAGGCCGTCAGCGGGCCGGTAGGCTCGGGAGGTGCACAACCCTCGCCCTCGCGTCACCCGTCTGCGCCGGGAATCGTGGGGTTTCGCGATCGGATCGGCGTTCTTCGCCCTCGGCGTCATCCCGTGGTACGCGGACGCGGTGGGCGGGGTCGCTGACGCCGCAACGTTCTTCATCGGCTCGCTCTTCTTCACCGCCGCCGGCTTCATCCAGCTCGCGTTGAGCGGCCGGCGGCCGCCCAAGCGGACGTCCTCGATCGCCGACGTGTGGGACTGGTGGGCGGCGGCCGTGCAGTTCGTCGGCACCCTGCTGTTCAACGTGAGCACCGGGGCGGTGCTGCTGCGGACGATCCAGGATGCGGCGACGGCCTCGACGGGGTGGGTTCCGGATGCCTGGGGCTCGATCGCGTTCCTCATCTCGAGCTGCTTCGCGCTTGTCGCCGCCTATCGGCAGGACGAGCTGTGGGACCGCAATGCCCGCACAGCGCACGGTGTCTGGCTGAACATGGCGGGGTCGATCCTCTTCGGGTTCTCCGCCATCGGCGCGATCGTGCTGACGTCCGGCCAGCTGTACAACATCGCGTGGGTGAATGTCGGCACGTTCCTCGGCGCGGTCTGCTTCTTCCTCGCGGCCGTGCTCGCGCGCCGCGAACTGAACGCGGCCCAGCTCCAGCACGCCTGACGCGCGCGGCTCCGGCGTCGCGGACGATGCCCGGGTCGTCGCCGAGATCAGATCAGGCGTGCGGGAATCGCGCGGCGAGGAGTGCCACTGTCCGCGCGACGTCGATCGGGACCGTCGCAGAGTCGATCATCCGCTTCACCAGCAGCCTCGGCCACAGCACCTCGATCTCGTTCACGCGGAACGAACCGCCGATGAGCGGCCAATCGCCATCCAAGAAGCAGAGTGCACCCGTGACGGGAACTGCGGAGTCGTCGATCGTTCCGACCACGAGCGCGACCTGACCGCGCACTCCTTCGATGAGCTTCGTGCGGTCTCGTCCGCCGATCCGCAAGGATTCGACGCGCGGACGGAGGATCCCACCTTCGACGTCGAGGGAGGGACGCTGCCCGACGTAACGCTTCGCGTCGACCACCCACACACCTCCGGGGCCGACGACGAGGTGATCGATGTTCGCGCGGGTCCCGGGGATGCGGCGATCGTGGAGCACGCGGAAGGAATCGGGGAGGTCTCTGAGGCGCTCGGCCAAGAGCTCCTCGCCGATCGCGCCACGCTCCCACGCGCGCGTGCTCTGCGGTTCTTCGGACAATGCGAGGATGAGCCCGCCGATCCTCGGATGCGCCGCCCGGATCCGCGCATCTCGCGCCGTCGATCGCCGCTCGTACTCGCGGCGGGCCGATGCGCCCGCGATGCCGGGCTGGTGGGCGTCACCGGAAGATGACATGCACTGGACGCAGCGGACCGTGCGGGACGCGCGCTCGTAGATCGCATCCGCTCCAGGAGGAAGCGAAACGCCGCACAGCCTGCACACGCCGGCATAGCGAAGCATCATCCGTCTGTCGTCTGGCCCCAGCTCCAGAGTCATGCCGTCACCCTAGCGAACCGACACCGTCGCATACGCGATCGGGTGGCAGGATCGCAGGATGGCATCGATCCAGACACTCGACGACTCCGATCGGCGCATCCTGGCTGTATGGGCCGCGGACTGCGCGGAGCGGGTCCTGCCTCTGGTCGACGGCGAAGCACGATCGGTGGCGGTGTGGTGCAGGATGCACTCGCCCGCACCCGTGCCTACGGGCGCGGTGAGAGCACCGCGAGCGAGGAGATCGCGAAGCGGCTGCGTGCGGTGAAGGCCGCGACCGCGGCCGCGACGCCCGCCGGTGCGGCCGCCGCGCGCTCCGCCGCACAGGCATCCGCGGTCGCCCATATGGGTGCCCACGCACTCGGCGCAGCCGCATACGCGGTGAAGGCGGTCTCCCTCGCGCATCCAGACGAAGACGCGGTGGGGGCGGAGATCCGCTGGCAGACCGATCAGCTCACCGACGCGCAGCGCGCGGCGCTCCGACGGCTGCCGTTGCTCGGCACAGACCGATCGGGACCTCTCGGGACGGGGCTCCTGTCCAAGGGGATCCTGGGGTCGACGATCCGCGATATCCAAGCGCGGATCACGTGAGGCTCACGCCGTCCCATAGATCCGGACCGGCGTGAACTCGTAGACCAATCGTCGTTCTTGGACCATCCGCGCAAGGAATGCCTCCTCGTCGAGCTCTTCGCCGTACCAGGCGAGTGGTCCGGACGGGCGGTTCTGCATGACGCGGAAGAGCGCGAGGTTGAGCTCGGGGGCGTCGTCGCCGTCGAGGATCGTCACGGCGGATTCGATGGTCAGATACCGGACGCCGGGATCGAAGACGAACAGAGTGCTGCGCGGAACGCGTCGCAGCCGTTTCGTGCGGGCGCGGTCGGCGGTGCCGCTGCTGCGCAGGTGCCCGTCGACGAGCGCGACCCCCACCCGGACCGCCTTCGCGGCTCCGTCGCGACCGGTCGTGATCATGGCCGCGGCATGGTGATCCTGCAGGAATGCGCGCTGGTCGTGGTTCAGCTCCATCGGTGACCTCCGTCGGTCGAGGACGTGCCCACTCTCGCAGAGGGGTCCGACATGGGCGAGGAATGGATGCAGCGGTCCGCGACCAGCCCGCCGGGTCGCTGACGACCCGGCGGGCAGACCGTCAGCCCCAGAACTCGGCGAGTTGGCCGCCGAGTACGCGCCCCTGCTCGTATCCGCCGCGCGCGGCCGGCAGTCGCGTCGCGGGATCGAGAGCATTGGCGTCGAAGACCTCGCCGGCGCCTGCATCCGGGACCACGGTCTGAACGCGGCTCCCGCCCGCCTCGAGCTCGGCGATCTGGGCGGGGAGGTCCATGCCGAGGGTGTCGGGCATCCGCGTGCGGCCCCCGAACGGCACGAGCATGAGCACGCGGTCGTATCCGGCGGCGAGGTCGGCGTTCTCGCCGCGCCGGTAGCTGCCGTTGAGGTAGCGGTCCTCTCCGATCGGGTAGGGGATCATCGCGGACGTGCTGGCTGCGACGGCATCGACCAGCTCGACGCCGCTGTCGCGGTCGAAGACGACGGGCTCGCCGGTTCGGGCGTCGAGCGCGGTGATGAGCACACGCTGCTCCGGCCACGTGACACCTGGCAGGCGTGACGTCGTGATCTCACGCCACCGCATCCCGTCCGCGCCGTCCGACGCGTCTCGTTCGAGCGCGGCAGCGCCCATCTTGCGGCGCATGTCCGCGGCGTCTTCGGCGGATGCGATGATCGCGTTCGACCAGTCCAGATAGTTCTGGCCGGAGATTCCGCGGGCAGGTCCCCGGCGCGCTCCGGCGGGCTGAGGAGGCTCGCCGAGGATGGATGCGTAGAGCTCCGGGGGAGCTGTGTTCGTGATCTGCGCGGCCACCGTGGAGCCAGATGAGGTGCCGATGATCAGATCGGCACGGGAGACGTCGACGCCGGCATCGGCGAGACCGGCGACGAGGCCGATCGCCCAGGCGTTGCCGGCGGCGCCGCCGCCGGCGATGACGAGGGCGCGGGTGTTGTGAGGTGTTGTGTTCATGGGAGTCGCCTTTCGCGATGGTGCGTCTTCGGCGCTCCCGATGTGCGACTACCTGCGTCGCGCGATCGTGGACGGCGAGGGAGCGCCCACTGCGGATACTGCGTACATGGGTCTCACCTCCGTCCGGTCGAACACGATCGGGGATGACGTTAGCACGGGTGTCCGACCCCGCGCCTAATGTCGGAGGCATGCCGACGCTCGACGACCTGCGGAGCATCGCGTCCGCGTTGCCCGGCAGCGAGGAGCGTGCGATGACGCGCGGGGCGGCCTGGTTCGTGCGCCGCAAGCCGTACGCGTGGGAGTGCTATCCGTGGCCCAGCATCCCGGACGAGGTGCGCAGCATCGTCGCGGCGGAGCTCGTCGTGGGCATGAAGGTCGCGGACAGCATCGACGCTCTCGCTCTGGTCGAGATGGCTCCGGATGTCTTCCTGCCGCTCACATCGCACTGGTTGCAGCCCAAGATCGCTCTGCGCATGGATCGCATCGCTTCCGACCACCTCGAGGAGCTCGTGACGGAGGCGTGGCGTGTCCAGGCGCCGAAATACCTGCGACGCGAGTTCGACGAGCGATAGCCGCCGCTCAGAAGAGAGCCGGCGGGAGGACGCCCTCGTGCTCGAGGAGCCAGCGTTTCGTGGCGAGGCCCTGGCCCGGTGCGCCGCCGGAGAAGCCCCCGAGCCCGTCGGACGCGACGACCCGGTGGCAGGGCACGATGATCGGGATGGGGTTCGCCCCCATGATCGAGCCGATCGCCCGCGCCGGCACGTCGGTGCCACTGCGGTCCGCCAGTTCGCCGTACGTCACCGACTCGCCGAAGCCCACGGTCTCGTGGAGGGTGCGCAGCACCGCGTGGGTCGACTCCGGTCGATCAGGAACCGCGATCGGCACGTCGAACACCGTCAACGCGCCGGCGAAGTACGCCTCGAGCTGCCGCAAGGCTTCGACGAGCAGCGGATCATGCGGGGGAGCGGCGGGGGCCCGCATCCATCCCACACGCCTGATCGCCTCGCCGTCGCTCTCGACGCCGAGCACCCCGACGGGTGACGCGAGGGTGCCGAAGAACGTCATACCGGCACGCTACGCGCGGGCACCGACATCCGATCAGGCCGTCTCGCGGTCGGCGAGGAGCGCGGCCAGCCGACCGAGGGCCTTGTGGACCTCGTCCACGATCGTCTCCGCGCTCAGCTCGTTGCCCTCGAACGCGGCATCGCCGAACGACAGCATGACGGCCCCGACGGCGAGACGCGCGGATGACGCGTCGGTGCGCTGCTCGACGATCGAGAGCAGGTCGCTGCGGTGGCGGCTGCCCCACTCCATCAATGTCGAGGCGAGTTCCGGATGCCGCTTGATGATCCCGTGCTTCTGCTTGTTCGGGATCTCGATGCCGAAGCTCGTGATGAGCTTCACGATGTCCTCGATGAGGGGGCCGTCGCCGGCCAGGAACGCCTCGCGCGCGCCATCCGGGATCACGAGGGCGGGAAGCCCCAGGATCGCCGCGTTCTTGCTCGGGTAGTAGTTGAAGAACGTGCGCACCGACACATCCGCGGCGGCGCAGATCTCCTCGACCGTCGTGTCCGCGATGCCCTTGGCATCCGCCAGTTCCAGCGCGGCCTCACGGATCCGCTCCCTGGTGTCGCGCTTCTTGCGCTCGCGGAGGGAATCCGGATGCGGGTTCGTCATCGTCTCTTTCCGTTTCCTGCGGGTGTGCACCGACCGGACCGCGTCCGACCGGTGCACACCCATTCTGGCGCCGTCAGCTCTTGACGCGCTCCTCGAGTTCGGCGATGACCTCGTCGTCGGTCTTGTCGAGCTCCTCGAGCTCGGCGACGACGTCGTCCTCCGACATCTCACGGTCTGCGCCTTCGGCGTCGAGATCGGCGCGCTCCTGCAGGGCCGACCGCTGCCGCAGCGGCGGGGCCTTGAAGAAGAACGACAGCACCAGTGCGATCAGCATCACCGTGAGGCCCGTCCAGTAGACGATCCCCGTCGAGGAGGTGAAGCCCGTGAGGAACTGCACCGACAGCGGCTTGTCCGCGCCGTTCAGGAACGACGTGTCGCTGATGCCCGAGCTGTTCGACGCGCCGTCGCTGCTCTTCAGCTTCTGCTCGATGGTCGGCTCGACCTTGTCGACGACGGCCTTGCGCTGGTCGGCGTTCGAGTAGTCCACGGCGAGCTTGCCGTCGACCACCGAGACGCCGGCCTTGTCGGCGGCCTGCTGCAGGGCTGCGGCGGTCGCGTCCGGGAGCGCCTTCGCGACCTGACCCTGGATGACGGTGTCCGCTGCTGCGGCCGGGATGCGACCCGCTGCGACCTGCTGGTCGACCGCCGCGGTCACCTTGGCCGTCACGGCCGTCTTGACGCCGGCGCTGACCTGAGCGGTCGCCTGGTCGAGGCCTTCCTGGGTGCCCTTCTCGATGGGGCCGGTGATCTTCGACCACATCTGGTCCATGATCGGCTTGTTGTTCGCCTTGTCCGCGACCGCCGGGTTCATGGCCGCATCCAGCGCGGCCGTCAGCTGGGCCTTGTCGGTCATCGCCGTGTTGATGTGCGTCGGCATGACCGAGAACAGGATCGACAGCAGCACCGCGGTGCCGAGCGTTCCGCCGATCTGACGGAAGAACGTCGACGCGCTCGTGGCGACACCCATGTCACGCGGATCGACCGCGCCCTGGGTGGCGAGCGTGAGGGCCTGCTGGATCATGCCGAGCCCGAGGCCGACGAGCACCATGATCCCCGCGAGGAACCAGATCGACGAGTCGACCTTCAGCATCGTGAGGAGGCCGTAGCCGACCGCGACGAGGGCGATGCCCGCCGTCGGGAACCAGCGGTACTTGCCCGTCTTCGAGATGAAGACACCCGAGCCGATCGAGGCCACCATGAGCCCGCCGATCATCGGCAGCATCGCGAATCCGGATGCGGTCGGGTCGAGGCCGACCACGATCTGCAGGTACAGCGGGATCGTCAGCATCGCGCCGAACATGCCGAAACCGACGAGGAAGCCGAGGACGGTCGCCATCGAGAAGGTGCCGGAGCGGAAGAGCTTCAGCGGGATGATGGCATCCTCGCGCATGCGCCATTCGATGAGGAGGAACGCGACGAGCCCCAGGCCGCCGATCACGTAGCAGGCGATGGATGCCGTCGACGTCCAGCCCCACACGCGCCCCTGCTCCGCCACCAGGAGGAACGGGACGAGCGCGACGATGACTGCGGCTGCGCCGAACCAGTCGATGCGCGGCTTGGCGTGATCCTTGCCGAACGTGGGCAGGTGCAGGAATGTCCACACCATGATGAACGCGACGATGCCGATCGGCACGTTGATGAGGAACACCCAGCGCCAGCCGGTGATGCCGAGGATCGTGTCGGCACCGGCGAAGACGCCGCCGATGAGCGGACCGATCACCGACGAGATGCCGAAGACCGCGAGGAAGAAGCCCTGGTACTTGGCGCGCTCGCGGGGAGCGAGCATGTCGCCCATGATCGCGAGGGGGAGTGACATCAGGGCGCCGGCACCGATTCCTTGGAAGGCGCGGAACGCGGCGAGCTCCACCATCGACGTGGAGAAGCTGGACAGGAGCGACCCGACGACGAAGATCGCGATGCCGAGCAGGTACAGCGGACGGCGTCCGAAGATGTCGGACAGCTTGCCGTAGATCGGCACCATGATCGTCGAGGTGATCATGTATGCGGTCGTGACCCAGGCCTGCTGGTCGAGACCGTGGAGATCGTCGCCGATGGTGCGGATGGCGGTCGACACGATCGTCTGATCGAGCGACGCGAGGAACATGCCGGCCATGAGGCCGACGACCACCAGCATGATCTGCCGGTGCGTCATGATCGGAGCCCCGATCTTGCGTCGGGGTGCGCCCACGGTGGGTGTGGGGGCTGTGGCGGTTGAAGACATCATCTTCCTTCGTAAGATTGCGTGACTACATTTTTGCAGTCATGCATTCACGAATAGGATCAGAATCTTGCATTCATGCAGAATTCCCAGGATGCGTGGAATGCGGCCTCCAGCTGGGCGAGCAGCTTCTTCTGCGATCAGTGCCATGGAGTCCGCCCTCCCCGGACGAGGTGGGAGAGGGCATCCCTGCGGGGTCTGATGCCGGCGCGACCGCCGCGCAGGAGCACCTTATGGACTTGCTGAGTGCGGCGGGGTCGGCCGCATCCACGGCTCTAGGCTGACGCCGCGATCGCTCGCATCGGGGCGGGCGGCGACCGAACAGTGAGGTGGGCGTATGTTCTTGCGATCTGCGGTGGCGACGATCTCGGCGGCGGGCCTGGCGGCCGCGACGCTTCTGGCTCCGGTGGCGGCGGACGCAGGGGCGGTGTTCCATAAGCCGCGGATACCCAGCAGCTCCCACGTGTCGGGCAACACGGGCTGGTCATCGACGAACTGGTCGGGCGCGGCCGAGACCGGGTCGGGCTACACCTCCATCACCGGAAAGTGGAGCGTTCCAGCAGTCTCGGCGACGAAGTCGGCGAGCTACTCCTCGAACTGGATCGGCATCGACGGATACAACAATTCGAACCTCATCCAGACCGGGACGGAATCCGACTACTACAACGGCTCCGCGCACTACGCGGTGTGGTGGGAGATCCTCCCCGCAGCCGAGACACCGATCGCTTCGATGACGGTGAGCCCGGGAGACAAGATGTCGGCTTCGATCGTGAAGGGAGGCGGCACGAGCTGGACGATCACGATCAACGACGACACGAAAGGCACGTCGTTCACGACCGTGCAGAACTACACCGGCCCCGGAACTTCTGCCGAGTGGATCGAAGAGGCCCCCACGGTCGGCGGACGCGTTGCGACGCTTGCGAACTACGGGCTGGCGACATTCGACTCCGGCACTGTCAACAACGGCAACCCCAAGCTGACGGCCGCGGACATGGGCGTGATGACGTCACGGCGGGGGCAGATCTCCACGCCGTCCGCGCCTGACTCCGACACAGACGGCTTCAATGTCGCCTACGGCCCGACGGCGCCTCTGGTGCCCGGCAGCTGACCCGATCGACCATCGGCGCGCGGCGGGAGAGCTTCCCGCCGCGCGCCGATGCCGCCCGGCGCGGGGGGCGGTCACCCGGCGAGGCGCAGTGCCGCATGATCTCTGCGGTGTGGCGCAGGCAGGCCGTGTCGTACTGCGACACCGTGGCGGTGCTGTTCGAATGCGCCAGCGAGGCGGTGCCGGGGTTCCCGGCGTAGTGGAGCCCGGCCGTGCCGTTCGGATTGAACGGCGATCCGTTCGCGCTCGCGGAACGGCCGGGGGAGTCCATCGTCGCCGGGGAGCTGTAACACGTGTTGGTCGGTGCGCCGTTGTGACCGGTGGTGGGGTTCTCGAGCGCCAGCGCGGGTGCCTGGATGGTGAGGATCGCGATCGCCGCCGCGCCCAGCGCGGCGAGGATCCTTGTTCGGGTCTGCATGACTCCTCCTCGGGTTCATGCTTCGGGGCTCGCGGGCGCGGGCCCTCCCCGGAGTCACGTCGTCCGGGTGCGGAACGGTTCAGCTCTCGCCGGGAACGGCGGGCGCGTCACGGTGGAAGACCCAGGCGATCGTTCCGCGCCATGTGTCGCGCAGCTCACGTCCGCGCCGCCACTCGCGCCATGTCAGCCAGATGATGACGGCATCGAACACCGTCAGCACCGCGACACCGATCGACGGCTTCGTGATGAGCTCGTAGATCTGGAACACGAGGAACGCGCCGAGCGCCGCCATCGCCCACGGATAGATCCGCCGCGAGCCGATGAGCAGCGCGATGACGATCGCGATCTTCACCGCTCCGTGCAGGAGCAGATACGCGGCGACGAACGCCAGGCCGCTCGACCCCACATGCGCGACGCCGTGGATCAGCAGGTTCGCGATGAGATCGTGCGGGTCTTCGCTGAGTTCCTTCGCCGTGAGCGCGCCGATCGCCCCGACGAGCTTCGCAGGCGTGACGAACAGCAGCACGACCCCGCCGATGAGCTCGACCAGCCCGTCGAGCCCCTTGAACAGGACTCCGACGAGGAAGACGAGATCGAGCACGCGTTCTTTCATGGCACCCTCCGCGACCAGCATTCCACCGGTGCAGGAGGATGACCTCTCTCAGCCGGTGACGCGCCCGTCGCGCGAGCGTCCGGAGTAGGTTCGCAGCATGGCGGGGGAGAAGGCCCACGATGAGCTGGCGGACGCGCTGCGCCGCCGCATCCGCGAGTCGGGCGTGATCGCGGCCGACCTCCGGGCGGCGATCCTCGCGGGCGGAGAGGACGCTGCCGAGCCGTTCCGCAGCCTCGCCCGCACCGTCGAGGACTCGTCGTACCGCGTCACCGACGCGCAGGTGGTGGAGGTGCGGGAGTCCGCGGGATCGGAGAGGGCCGCGTTCGAGGTGGTCATGACGGCGAGTGCGGCCGCGGGCCTGCGGCGGTGGGATGCGGCATTCCGGGCGATCGCGGAGGCGACGGATGCGTCTGCCTGAGATCGAGCGCGGCGACACCCTGGCGCACCGACTGCTGATCCGGATGATCTCGCGGATGAGCGGATACCGACTCCCCGACGCTGCGCGCGTCGCGTTCTACGACACCGCGTACGCCGGCCCGGCGCTCGGGGCCTGGACGCAGGCGACCATGCGCGGCCCGAGCTCGTGGTCGGTGTCGGAGCGCGAGCTCATGGCAGCGCAGATCGCGAGCTGGAACTCCTGTCCGTTCTGCGTCGGCGCGCACGGTGCGATCGCGGTGAAGGGCATGGATCGAGCCCTCGTCGACGCCGTGCTCGCCGACTACCGCGCCGCGCCGATCTCCGATCGCCTTCGGGCTGCGCTCGCGTTCCTCGATCGCATGACCAACCACAGCGTCACCGCGGACGATGCTCGCGCGGCCCTCGATGCCGGCCTGAGCGTGCAGGACCTGGAGGATGCGGCCGCCGTCGGCGCCGTCTTCGCGATCATCACGCGCAACGCCAACGCGCTGGACTACGAGATCCCGTCCGCGGCGGACTTCGACCGCGCGGCGGACATGCTGCTCAAGCGCGGGTACGGCTAGACCGCGGGGTCGTACACGAACTGCCGCACCTGCTGCGGGGGCGCCGGCGGGCGGCCGCGATCTTCGCCGCCGATCGCTGCGCCTTCCTCGCGCGTCTCCACATCGATGATCATCATTCGCCGTCGAGCAGCGGATACCCTTCCCGAACGCGATATATCGTGTTAGCGTCACGCTCACGATATATCGCGAAAAATTCTTGCTAATCAGTGTTGCTAAGTACCGGTACTCAGTGTTACTGTCTACCAGTAGTCAACATCACTGAGTAGCAGGAAGGAGAGGGCGATGGGCAAGCAGGCGACGGAGATGCTCAAGGGCGTCTTGGAGGGCATCGTCCTCGCGGTCCTGTCGACGCGTCCCGCCTACGGGTACGAGATCACGAGCGAACTGCGCGAGCGCGGATTCGCCGACATCGTCGAGGGCACGATCTACGCGGTCCTCGTGCGGATCGAGCAGAAGGGCCTCGTCGACATCGAGAAGGTGCCGTCGGAGAAGGGGCCGCCGCGCAAGGTCTACACGCTCAACGCGCAAGGGCGCGAGCAGCTGGCCGAGTTCTGGGAGACCTGGAGTCTCCTCGCCGGCCGCATGGAACAGATTCACCGGGAACACAACGAGGAAGAGAACTGAGATGGCCAACTGGATCGAAGCCCTCACGGGCTCGCTGGAGCAGAAGAAGCAGTACAAGCAGTACAAGGCCCGCATGGAGGCGCTTCCGGAGCCGTACGCGACCGCGTCCAAGGCCGTGCAGCGCTACTTCATGTACTACGGCGGCGTCACCGACGGCGAGACGCTCATCACGATGATGGGCGACCAGGTCGAGCTCTTCGAGCGCGCGGCCGCCGACGGCACGCCGCTGCGCGAGATCGTCACCGACGACCCTGTGGAGTTCGCCGAGACGTTCGCACGGTCGTACGCCGGCACGCAGTGGATCGACAAGGAGCGCGCCCGCCTCGCCAAGTCGATCGAGGACGCAGAGCGGAAGGAGAAGTGACATGGATGCCGCCATCCACATCCAGGGACTCACGAAGTCCTACAAGGACCTGCATGTCCTGAAGGGCGTCGACTTCGACGTCGCACGGGGGAGCATCTTCGCCCTCCTCGGTTCGAACGGAGCGGGCAAGACCACGGTCATCCGCATCCTCTCAACCCTCCTGAAGGCCGACGGCGGAACCGCCGCAGTCAACGGGTTCGACGTCGCCAAGCAGCCGCAGCGGGCTCGCGAGGCCATCAGCCTGACGGGCCAGTTCGCGGCCGTCGACGAGGTCCTCAGCGGAAGGGAGAACCTCGTCCTCATCGCCCAGCTGCGTCACCTGAAGAACCCGGGGAAGATCGCGGACGATCTGCTCGCCCGGTTCTCGCTCACGGAGGCCGGCGGCCGCAAGGTCTCCACGTACTCCGGCGGGATGCGACGCCGGCTCGACATCGCGATGAGCCTCATCGGCAACCCACCGGTGATCTTCCTGGACGAGCCCACGACGGGTCTCGACCCCGCGGCCCGCATCGAGGTGTGGGATGCCGTCAAGGAACTCGCGCGCGGCGGCACCACCGTGCTGCTGACCACCCAGTACCTCGACGAGGCGGAGCAGCTCGCCGACCGGATCGCGATCCTCCACGAGGGCACGATCATCGTCGAAGGCACGCTCGCGGAGCTCAAGCAGCTGCTGCCGCCCGCGAAGGTCGAGTACATCGAGAAGCAGCCGAGCCTGGAGGACGTGTTCTTCGCTCTGACCGGCGAGCGGGACGGCGAAACGGAAGAGACCGCCAAGGCGGCCGAGACACGAAAGGCACGATCATGACCACCGCAACCGTCACAGCACCGGCCGCCACGGGCTCGGGTGCGCGCTTCTTCAGCGACACGGCCGTGCTCACGGGCCGCTCCCTCAAGCACGTCACCCGCAGTCTCGACACGATCCTCACGACCGTGGCGACGCCGATCGCGCTGATGCTGATCTTCGTCTACGTGTTCGGCGGAGCGATCAACACCGGCACGGAGGGCGGGTCGTACATCGACTACATGCTCCCCGGCATCCTGCTGATCACGATCGCATCCGGTGTCGCCTACACGGCGTTCCGCCTGTTCACCGATCTGCAGAGCGGCATCTTCGAGCGGTTCCAGTCGCTGCCGATCGCCCGGTCGGGTGTCCTGTGGGCCCACGTCCTGACGTCGCTGGTGGCGAACATCCTGTCGCTCGTGGTCGTCTTCGCCGTCGCGTTCATCATGGGATTCCGTACCGGGGCGAGTGTCGCAGCGTGGTTCGGGGTCGCCGGCATCCTGCTCCTGTTCACCCTGGCGCTGACGTGGCTCGCCGTGATCCCGGGGCTGACGGCGAAGACGGTGGACGGTGCGAGCGCGTTCTCGTACCCGCTCATCTTCCTGCCGTTCATCAGCTCGGCGTTCGTCCCGACAGAGACGATGCCGCCGCTGGTCCAGTGGTTCGCCGAGCACCAGCCGGTGACATCCATCGTGAACTCGATCCGCGCGCTATTCGCGCAGCAGCCCGTGGGCAGCGACATCTGGATCGCGCTCGCCTGGATGCTGGGCATCCTCATCGTCGCCTACATCGTGTCGATGCGGATCTACCACCGCAAGATCAGCTGACAACTCGCGAAGAACGGGGCTCGCATCCGGATCATGGATGCGGGCCCCTTCGTCATGGCAGTGCGAGTTCGACGCATCCCGTCACGGTGCGGGCGTAGTCGAGGATGAGGCGGCGCGCGCGATCCGGGGGAGTGGAACGGTTCCCGCCGATGATGTGCAGGCCGTACGCGTCCTCGAGGGCGACGAGATTCTGAGCCAGGTCGACGACGGGGCCGGTGAGATGGAAGTGTCCCTGTGCGACACCGAGCTGCAGCGTCGAGAAGTACAGCGCGACCTGCCGGTCGAAGAGGGCCTGCGTGATGATGTCGAACGAACCGGTGCGCCTATAGATGCCGATGTCGTACATCGCCGTGACAAGGGCGTCGTTCTCGTCGGCGGGAAGGCCGGTCGCGATCATGCCGGCGAGCTGGTCGCGTGCATCCGACGTTCCGGCGAGGGCGTCGAGCCGCATCGCGTAGAAGCGATCGGATGCCCACCCGAAGACGTCGTGGATCAGCTGCTCGATGTCGCTGAAGTGATAGTGCACGGTGCCCGTCGACACCCCGGCCCGTGATGCGACGTCCTGCACACGGAGATTGCCGATCCCGCGGTCGCGGATCGCGTCGAGGGTCGCCAGGAGCAGCTGATCGCGGCGGTCGGCCTGGGTCATCGCACGTGCCATCGGGCCATTCTCGCAGGCCCGCCGTCCTCATGGTCATCGACCGGGTCGATCGGAATGTCTGACGCACGCGTCAGTTCATGACGATCTGCGACGACGAACTATTGATGCGGCGCGATGCGTGCGATTGACTCGGGAGTCAATTGCGGTACTTATTCGACGAAGAGGAGGCGGCAGTGAGCGAAGAACTCGATGGGGAGCTTCTCGAAGCTGCAGGGGCAGCCGGCACGAAGGCGCCGGCGACGGTGCCGGACACGGGCAAATACGCGCAGCAGCTCTCGCGCGGACTGACGTTCAAGGAGAACATCCTGATCACGCTGTCGGCGGTGACGCCCGCATCCAGCGTGTTCATCATCGTGCCGGCCGTGATCAACGGCATCGGCGGCGCATCGGCGCTCGCCTTCGTGATCGCGGGCGTCATCGGCATCTTCGTGGCGCTCTGCTACGCCGAGCTGTCCAGTGCATTCCCGATCACGGGCGGCGAGTACGCGTTCGTCGCACGGACGCTCGGCAAGCCCTGGGGCTTCGGCCTGTTCCTGATGAACCTCGTGAGCGGCGTGCTCATCATCGGCGTCATCGCCTCGGGCGCGAGTCAGTATCTCGGCGTCCTGTCCAGCGCGCTGGGCGGAGGGTGGGTCGGGATCGTCGTGATCCTCGTGACCACCGTGATCGCGTGCTTCGGCATTCGCACGAACGCGCTGGTCACCGGCATCTTCCTGCTGCTGGAGATCGCGGCGCTCGTCGTCCTGACCCTCGTGGGGTTCCTGCACGTCCAGCAGCCGATCTCGACGCTGTGGACTCCGGTGACGAGCGGGCCCGGCGGCATCCTCGTTCCGGCGGCGGCGGGACTCATCGTCGCCTACACGTCGACCGCGCTCTTCGCCTTCAACGGCTACGGCGCCGCCGTCTACTACGCCGAGGAGACCAAGAACGCCCGGTCGACGATCGGGCGCGCCATCATGTGGTCCCTCGCGATCGCGGTCCTCGCCGAGCTCATCCCGCTCATCGCCGTCCTGCTCGGCACGAGCGACATGGCGAAGCTCGTCGCATCGCCGTCGCCGATGACGGAGTTCCTGACGACTGAGGCGGGTTCGACGGTCAACACGCTCGTCAGCATCGGGATCGCGATCGCCGTCATCAACGCCGTGCTCGCGATCATCCTGCAGTTCGGTCGCACGCTGTTCTCCTCGGCCCGCGACCGCTCGTGGCCCGACGGGCTCAACCGCGCGTTCGGCCACATCCACCCGAAGCTGCGCACCCCGGTCGTCGCGACGCTCGTCGTGGGCGTGATCTCGGCGCTGTGCCTGTGGCTCGTCCCGTTCGACGTGCTGCTCGTCGCGACGAGTGCAGGCATCGTGATCCTGTACGCGCTGGTGGGCCTCGCGGCCTTGATCGGTCGCATCAACCACACGACGGATGCGGCCGAATACCGGATGCGGTGGTGGCCGGCAGCCCCCATCCTCATGATCGTCGCGACACTCGTCATCCTCGTGATGACCGTCATCGCCGACTGGGTCCCGGTCGCCGTCGCGGTCGGCATCTTCGCCGCCGGCCTGATCTACTACGTGCTGTACCTGCGCGGGAAGCCCGACCGCTGGACGCTGCCGGAACCGGCGGACGAGGAACTGGAAGAGGAGACCGCATGACCCGCGCGCGCGACCTGGGCTTCGTCGAGGGGGGACGCCCCGGCGAGCACAACGCCATCACCGACGTCCCCGGCGTCGAGGTCGGTCTCATCACGCTCATCGAGGATCGCGATGATATCCGGGTACGCACCGGCGTGACGGCGATCCTGCCTCGAGGGAAGGGGGATGCGGCGGCCCCGGTGGCCGCCGGCATCCACTCCCTGAACGGCAACGGGGAGATGACCGGGTCGGTGTGGATCGCGGAGGCGGGAAGCCTGTCGACACCCGTACTCATCACCAACACGCATTCGGTCGGCGCCGCGCACGAGGGATCGATCCGGTGGATGCTGGACCACGTTCCCGGTGCGTCGGATCAGTGGCTGCTGCCGGTCGTGGCCGAGACGTGGGACGGCGTGCTCAACGACATCAACGGTCTGCACGTGCGGCCCGAGCACGCGGTGGCGGCCCTGGATGCGGCGACCTCCGGTCCCGTGGCGGAGGGCGCCGTCGGCGGCGGCACGGGCATGATGTGCTACGAGTTCAAGGGCGGATCGGGCACCGCGTCGCGCATCGTGCCGCTCGGCGGCGAGGAGTACACCGTCGGAGTCTTCCTGCAGGCCAACTTCGGGTCGATGGAGGAGCTCGTCGTGCGCGGCGTGCGAGTCGGTCCGACGCTCGCCGCCGAACTCGCAGCTGCGCCACCCGTCGTGCCTGCGGGCGTGCCCGCGGGCGTCCCGGCGGGAGCCGGGAGCGTCATCGTCGTCGTGGCGACCGATGCTCCGCTCCTGCCCGCCCAGTGCACGGCGCTCGCGCGGCGCGTGTCGCTCGGGCTGGCGCGCACGGGCACGGCCGGATCGCATTTCTCCGGCGACATCTTCCTCGCATTCTCGACGGGGAATCGCGGCGCGCTCGCGAGCCGCTTCCCGGCGGACGCGTCGTTCGAACTCGACGAGCTGCGGACGATCCCGTGGGGCCGGATGGACCCGCTGTACACCGCGGTCGTCGAAGCAACCGAGGAGGCCGTGCTCAACGTGCTCGTCGCGGCCGAGACCATGGTGGGGCACCGGAAGACGGCCGTCGCACTCCCCGTCGATCGGCTGCGGGAGCTGCTCGCTCTCGGCTGATCCGGAGCCCGTGGCGCGAAGGGCGCGGACGTGACACCATGAGCGAGCCGCACCGCGGCCCGATCGAGGAGGACCAGTGACCGCATCCGACAGCGCACGCATGCACGACGTCTCCGAGGAGACGGCTGCCATCGTCGATCTCGTCCTCGAGTACTCCCGGTCGCGGCTCCTGGCGAGCGACACCCCGCTCGACAAGCCGCTGTCCGAGGCGGAGCTGGCCCGCCTCGCCGGGCGCACCATCCGCGAAGAGGGGATCGGCGCCCGCAAGGCGCTCGGCATCTTCGAGCATGTGCTGGCTCCGGCCTGCATCTCGACCGACGATCCGGGCTATCTCTCCTTCATCCCGAGCGCCCCCACGAAGGCGTCCGCGGCGTTCGACGTCATCGTCTCGGCGAGCGCGCTGTACGGCGGATCGTGGCTCGAGGGCGCGGGCGCGGTGCACGCGGAGAACGAGGTGCTCCGCTGGCTCGCCGCCGAGTTCGGGCTGCCCGAGGGGGCCGGCGGAGTGTTCGTGCAGGGCGGCACGCTCGGCAACCTCTCCGCGCTCGTCGCGGCGCGCGACACCGCGCGCCGGGCCGGCAAGAATCCCGAGCGGTTCGCGATGGTCTGCAGCGTCGAAGCGCACTCGTCGAACAAGTCCGCGGCGAAGGTGATGGATGTGGACGTCATCGCCGTCCCGGCGGGGGAGGACGGCATCCTCCGCGCCGATGTCGTGCGCGCCGCCCTGGACGAGCACGGCGACCGCGTCTTCGCGGTCGTGGCGACCGCCGGGTCGACGAACTTCGGCATCGTCGACGACATCGCCGGCATCGCCGCGCTCAAGGACGAATACGACTTCTGGCTGCACATCGACGGGGCGTACGGGCTCGCCGGGATGCTGTCGCCGGTGACGCGGGAGCTGTTCACGGGCGTCGGTCGCGCCGACTCGCTCGTCGTCGACCCGCACAAGTGGCTGTTCGCGCCCTTCGACGCGTGCGCGCTCATCTACCGGGATCCCGAGCAGGGCCGACGCGCGCACACGCAGCACGCCGAGTATCTCGATACCCTGACCGACACGGACGACTGGAGTCCCTCCGACTACGCCTACCACCTGACGCGCCGCCCGCGCGGTCTTCCGCTGTGGTTCTCGCTGGCGACGTACGGCGCGGGCGTGTATCGGGACGCGGTGACGCATGGGATCGAGCTGGCGCGGCGGATCGCTGACGAGATCGAGGCGCGGCCCGAGCTGAGCCTCGTCCGCCAGCCGATGCTGTCGGTGGTCGTGTTCGAGCGCGAGGGCTGGACGAAGGAGGACTACAACCGCTGGTCGGCGGAGCTCCTCGACGACCAGCACGCGTTCGTCACGCCCAGCTCGCATGCGGGTCGCACCAACGCACGCTTCGCGATCCTCAATCCGCGCACGTCGTTCGAGCAGCTGGTCGAGATCCTCGACACGATGAAGTGAGGCAGGCCGATAGCATCGACAGCATGACGACGTCCACGGTCACGCATGTCTGACGCAGACCTCCACATCACGCCGCGGGTCGGCCGCATCCTGACCTCGGAAGAGGCGATCTACGGACTCATCCTCGTCTCGGGCATGCTGGCGGTCAGCGCGGCCGCCAAGGAGACGGCGTGGGACACCCTCGCCGTCGTCGTCGTGACCGTCGTCGTCTTCTTCGCCGCCCACGTCTATGCGGGCACACTCGGGAGGCTCGCCGCGACCAGCGGGCATGCGGGCGTGAAGGCGAGTCTGGGGGCCGCTGCCAGTCACTCGGTCGGCATGGTCTACGCATCGCTTCCGGCCATCATCTTCCTGGTGCTGGGTGCGACGAGAGCCATCGACGACGTCCTGGCGGAGTGGGCCGCGCTCATCGCGAACACGATCATGCTCGGGGTGCTCGGCTGGATCGCTGTCGCCGGCTGGACCAAGCACTGGGCGCCGCGCATCCTGAGCGCGCTCGTCACGGCCGCGTTCGGCGGCATCCTGATCCTTCTCAAGGCGGTCGTCACGCACTGATCGGTCGGTGTCGGCGCCCGGTGGCACACTGGACGCATGCCCGAGTCGCCCGAGGTGCAGGCGCTCGCCGATGAACTCGGAGAGCGGCTGCACGGCCGTGCCTTCTCCGGCGGCGAGTTCGAAGAGTTCCGTGTCCTGAAGACGCCGGCGAGGCCGCTCGCTTCGGTCGCAGGGCGCAGCGTCGCCCGAGTGCGCCGGTTCGGCAAGCACGTCGACCTCGAGATGGATGACGGCAGCCACCTCGTCGTGAGCTTCGGGCGCGCCGGCTGGGCGGCCTGGGCTCCGGTCGCAGCCGATGCCCCCGCTCCGGTGGTCGCGCACTTCGCGTTCGACGGTGCGGATCTCGAACTGACGGATGCGGGCGCCTGGCTCTCCCTCGGCGTGTCGGTCGTCGACGATCCGTCAGAGGTCTCGACGATCGCCAAGCTCGGGGCGGACCCGCTCGCTCCCGGATACTCGCGCGCGGACTTCGATCGGGTGGTCGGGTCGCGCCGCAAGCAGGTGAAGGCGCTGCTGCAGGAGCAGGAGTCGTTCGCCGGCATCGGCAATGCGTACTCCGACGAGATCCTGCACACCGCGAAGATCGCGCCGCTCGCTCACGCGGCCGCACTGTCCGGTGACGAGCGTGACCGTCTGTACGAGGCCGTGGTGAGCGTGATGGGGGATGCGACGGCGGCGCGTCGCGGCATCCCGATCGATCAGCTCAAGGCCGAGAAGGTCGCCTCCATGCGCGTGCACGGCCGCACAGGGGAGGCCTGCCCGGTGTGCGGGACCACGATCGAGGATCTGCCTGGCGCGAGCGGCTCGTCGAGCGCGCAGTACTGCCCGTTCTGCCAGTCCGAGCCGGCCTGATCCGGGCCCGGCTACGATGGAGGCATGGCAACCTCGTCGCTTCCCACCCCGCAGTTGCAGCCCGTCCCGCTCGAGCAGAACCTCCTCGCGGTGATCGAAGACGGCGCGGCGTGCTGCGGCGCCGACGGCTGCTGCAGCATCTGAGTTCCGCTGTCCGCGCGTCAGCGCGTGGGTGACAGCAGCGCGTCGACGAGCTCGGGGGAGAGCCCCGGAACGTCCTCCAGCGGCACGGCGAGCGCCTGCAGCGACCGTGAGAAGTAGTTGCGCGCCCCGGCCGCGAGCGTGATGTCGACGATCTGCCGGTCGGTGAATCCGTGGTCTCGCAGCGACTGGGAGTCCGCATCCGTCATGCCGGCTGCATCCGTCGACATCTTCTCCGCGTACGCCATGACCGCGACGTCCGCGGGCGACAGATCGGCGTCGCGGTAGTCGACGGCCGCACGCTGCAGCTGCTCCTCGTCCATTGCGGCCGCGCGCAGCGTCTTGCGCCCGTGGGCGAGCAGGCAGTGCCGGGAACGGATGCCGCGCGCGGCGCCCAGCGTTGCGAGTTCGTACGTGCGCACGCCGATCGACGGCACGATCGCGCGGATCAGCGCTTCGAACGCTTCGTGCGCCTCCGGGTTGATCGCCATCACGCGCGTGTAGGCGAACACGAACCCGTCGGTCTTGATGTCTCCGGCATACATGTCGGCGACGTGACCCGTCGCATCCGACTCGGCGGGCGGTTCGACGATCATCGAGGTCCCCTTCCTTCGTCCCCGGCCACCACGCTAGGGGGCCGGGGACGAAGATGACAGGGGGTCAGTGCGCGGCGGGCGTCCCCTCGCCGCCGGCGTGGGTGAGGTCGTCGGCCGGCTTCCGGACGAGGAACGCGCCGACGAGCATCGGCAGCGCCACGATCGCCGCGGTGACGAAGGCCGCGTGCGTGCCCGCCGCCTGGGCCGCGGCGGGGTCTGCGCCCGCCGCAGTGGCACTCGCGGTCGCCGCCGCCATCACGCCGAACATCAGCGCGATGCCCGCGGCTCCTGCAACCTGCTGGAGCGTGCCGAGGACCGCCGAGCCGTAGGAGTAGAACCGCGGCTCGAGCGAGCCGAGAGAGGCGGTGAACAGCGGTGTGAACGACAGCGCGAGGCCGAACGACAGGACGGTCTGCACGACGGCGACGAGCCACACCGGCGTCGTCGCGCCGAAGGTCGTGTAGACCCACAGCATCGCCGTCGTGATGATCGCACCCGGAACGAGGAGGATTGTCGTCCCCCGGCGGTCGTAGATGCGCCCGATGATCGGGCCCGCGAGCCCCATGGCGAGCGCACCGGGGAGGACGACGAGACCCGTCGTGAGCGAGTCGATCTTCACGACGTCCTGCAGGTAGTACGGCACGACCGTGATCGCGCCGAAGAAGGCCATCGACATGACGCCCATCTGCGCGATCGACAGGGAGAAGTTGGCACTCCGGAAGACGCGCAGGTCGAGCAGGGCGTCGTCCTTGCGCTGGAGCACGATCTGGCGCCAGCCGAACAGCAGCAGCGCGATCACGCCCACGACGAGCGACACGACCAGTGTGATCGTCGCGGTGGCGGCGGCGGCCGCCGCATCCGTCGCGCCGCCGTGACCGCCGGCGCCCAGCTGGCTGAGGCCGAACACGAGGCCGCCGAATCCCAAGGCGGAGAGGATGACAGAGAGCACGTCGATCGGCGCCTTCGTCGTCTCCCCGAGGTTGTGGATCCATCGTGCGCCGACGAACAGCGCGACGAGGGCCACCGGAAGGACGACGCCGAAGATCCAGCGCCACTCGAAGTTGTTGAGGATGGCGCCGGCGAGCGTCGGGCCGATCGCCGGGGCGAGCGACATGACGATGCTGACCCGGCCCATCATGCGGCCGCGGATCGCGGCCGGGACGACGGTCATGAGCGTCGTCATGAGCAGCGGCATCATGATCGCGGTGCCGGAGGCCTGCACGACGCGGGCGACGAGCAGCATCGGGAATCCCGGCGACAGGAACGCGATGAGCGTGCCTGTGGAGAAGAGCCCCATCGCGGCGATGAACATCGCGCGCGTCGTGAAGCGCTGCAGGAGGAAGCCGGTGATCGGGATCACGACCGCCATCGTCAGCATGAAGGCGGTGGTCAGCCACTGGGCGGCGAGCGGGGTGATGCCGAGGTCTCGGATGAGGTGCGGGATCGCCACACCCATCGTCGTCTCGTTGAGGATCGCGACGAACGCGGCCGCCAGGAGCAGCCAGATGACGCGGCTCTCGCGCGCGGGAATGGTGACGGCGGCGGCGCGGGCGCCGCCGGACGAGGACGGGATGTCTGAAGGTGTGAGGTCGGTGTCAGTGGTGGCGGCCATGGGTCGTCTCCTCTGGAGATTCGTTTACCAGCGTTGCATATGGAGGGGCTGCGAAAAGCGGCAGTGACGAGAGTAACGGCAGGGTCGGACATCGCATTCCGCGAATCGTGAAACGATTCGGATATGACCACCCCTCCGCTGCGCCACACCGTGCGAGTCCACTTCGCGGTGTCGATCGTGGCGGGAGTGATCGGCGGCGTCATCATCGGGTTCCTGCTGGGTGCGGCCCCCGGTCTGCTCAGCGGATGGACGATCCTCGCGCTCGTGAACGTCGCCTGGATCCTCTCCGTCGTCTGGAACATGGATGCCGCCCAGACCCGCGCGCACGCGATCGCCGAGGACCCGGGGAGGCGCACCGCGCGCCTCATCGCCACGGTCGGATCCGTCGTGAGCCTCGCGGCCGTCGCGGTCGTGATCATCCAGGCGCGGCACGCGGCGCCCGGTCTGTCGTTCCTGCTCGCCGGCATCGCTGTGCTGAGCGTCGCGTCGTCCTGGGCGCTCATCCAGGTCGACTACATGCTGCGGTACGCCCGCGTCTATTACGCGGAGCCGGTCGGCGGCATCGTCTTCAACCAGGACGAGGACCCGATGTACTCCGACTTCGGGTACTTCTCGGTCGGCCTCGGCATGACCTATCAGGTTGCCGATACCAACGTGCGGTCGAATGAGATCCGTCGCATCGTCATCGCCCAGACGCTCATCGCATACCTGTTCGGCGCGGTGATCCTCGCGACAGTGATCAATCTCGTGACGGGACTCGGATGATGAAGCGGATGCCGCGGATGACGGGGAGGCGCCCCTGATGGCGATGGGGCACCCCGGCGGAGGCGGCGGCGCGGCCTTCCGCGGAGTGGATGCGCGCGCGCAGCGCGCGGCGAACGCGGCGGCTCCCCGCATCCCGGATCTCGGACCGCGTGCCCTGCGGCTGTTCCGGCCCTACCGCGGGCGGATCGCCATCACGGGGCTCCTCGTCGTCGCGGGGGCGGCGATCGCCGTCATCCCGCCGCTCATCGTCCAGCGCGTGTTCGACGACGCGCTCTTCCCGGCCACGGGCGGTCCGGACCTGGCACTCCTCGTCCGGCTCGTCGCCGCGATGATCGCGCTCTTCCTACTGTCGGCGGGCCTCGGGGTCGTGCAGACGTGGCTGACCTCGACCGTCGGCAATTCGGTCACCGGCGATCTCCGGGTGCGACTGTTCGACCACCTGCAGTCGATGGAGCTCGGCTTCTTCACCCGCACCAAGACCGGAGCCATCCAGTCGCGTCTGCAGAACGACGTCGGCGCGGTCGCGGACGTGCTGACGAACACCGTCACCACCATCCTGGGCAACTCCGTCACGGTCGTCGCCTCCCTCGTCGCGATGATCCTGATCGACTGGCGCCTCACGATCATCGCCGTCATCCTCATGCCGATCCTCGCGATCGTGCAGCGTCGCGTCGGCCAGGTGCGCGCCCGCATCGCCGGGCAGACGCAGGAGTCGCTCTCAGAGCTCACCTCGATCACGCAGGAGACGCTGAGCGTCTCCGGCATCCTGCTCTCCAAGTCCTTCAACCGCCAGCGCGCCGAGGGCGAGCGCTACCGCGCCGAGAACCGCAACCAGGTGAGCCTGCAGGTGCGGCGGGCGATGAGCGGTCAGGGCTTCTTCGCGCTCGTCGGCGTCATCATGGCGAGCGTCCCCGCCGTCATCTACCTCGTCTCGGGGTTCATCCTCGCCGGCGGCCACGCCGCCATCACGGCGGGCACCATCGTCGCGTTCACGACGGTGCAGGCGCGCCTCCTGCAGCCGCTCATGGGCCTCATGCGCGTCGCGCTGGATCTGCAGACGTCGCAGGCGGTGTTCGCGCGCATCTTCGAGTACCTCGACCTGACGCCGGCCATCGCGGATGCGTCCGACGCGATCCGCGTCGAGGACGCGCCGGGGCCGCTCGGCAGCGTCGAGTTCCGCGACGTGTCGTTCCGGTATCCGGATGCCGCGGGGGATGCGCGCCCGACCCTCGATCGTGTGTCGTTCCGTGCCGAGCCCGGGCAGCACATCGCCTTCGTCGGGCCGAGCGGTGCGGGCAAGACCACAGTGCTGTACCTCACCCCGCGGCTGCACGAGGCGAGCGGAGGGTCGGTCCTCTTCGCGGGCGCCGATGTGCGGTCGCTCGTGCAGGAGTCGATCATCGACCACGTCGGCATCGTCACCCAGGAGACGTACCTCTTCCACGCGTCTATCCGCGAGAACCTGCTGTACGCGAAGGCGGATGCCACCGACGACGAGCTCGTCGCCGCGTGCACGGCGGCCAACATCCACCACGTCATCGCCTCGTTCGCCGAGGGGTACGACACGGTGGTCGGCGAACGCGGCTACCGGCTCTCCGGCGGCGAGAAGCAGCGCATCGCGATCGCCCGCGTGCTGCTGAAGGACCCGCCCGTGCTGCTCCTCGACGAAGCGACATCGGCGCTCGACACGGTCTCGGAGCGCGTCGTGCAGGAGGCGCTGGATGCCGCGGCCCGCGGCCGCACCACGATCACCGTCGCCCACCGGCTCTCGACGATCGTCGAGGCCGACGTCATCCACGTCGTCGACGGCGGGCGCGTGGTCGAGTCCGGCACGCACGCATCGCTGCTGGCACAGGGCGGGCTGTATTCGGCGCTCGCGGCGGAGCAGCTCGCCGCATCCCGCATCGAAGGCGTCTGACCGCCTCTTCCGTCCATCCCGCCCCGCCCCCGCTCGCCCCCGCTCGCCCCCGCGGCTCGTATCGGCGCCGACTTGCCACATCTGGCGAGTATGGGGGCCACATTCGCTCATCATGTGGCAAATCGATGGCGCAACGCGCTACTGAGGTCGGCGAGCAACGCGTGCGGGTCGTCCAGGTCGGCCTGGGTGACCGGGATGTAGCGCCAGCCGAGCGATTCCAGGCGTCGACGACGCGCGAGATCTGCGCGCCATTGCTCGCGCTCGCGATGGTGGTCCCCTTCGTACTCGATCGCGATGAGGCGATCGGGGTAGGCGAGATCAACGCGCGCGACGAGTCGACCGTCGCGGTCGTGCACGACATGCTGTGGCACGGGATGCGGGAGGCCTGCCTCGATCAGCAGGACCCGGAGCTCCGATTCCTTCGGCGACTCGGCATTAGGGTCAACGAGCTCGATCGCGCGGCGAAGGTTCCGGATGCCTCGCCTCCCCGGCCACGTTGCGATTGCGGCCGCGATGTCCGCCACCGTGAACCGACCTGCGGCGCGACGCACAAGATGGTCTGCGACGGCGACGAGTTCAGGAAGCGTCAGCCTCGCGCCCAGATCGCAGAACGTGCGGAGAACGGTGGTCGTGCGAACTCCTGCGATCACGACGATGTCTTGGGCGCGCAGGTCCATCTGGTGGCCTCGGATGCCCCGGCCCCTAGGCGCACGGGTCCCCGTAGGCACTGCGAGGTCGATGGCCCGCTCTTGCACGACACGGTGAGGGAGCGGCATTGCGTGCAGGAGCCCGGCGCTGATATGACTGACCGCGGTCGCGTCCGGCCGACACTGCAGAGCGGCGACGCAGAGGGCGACGTGAGGCAGCTCGATCGCGGGTGCGCGCACGCCTCGGAACGGCGCTGTGAGGTCGGCTGCGCGCGTTCGCGATCGCGAGATGCCGAAGGCATCCGCGAGCTCGACGCAGAAGATGCGACCCGCAAGCGGAGCGGGCAACGGTGCGGGTGTGCGGGGCATCCGTCGAGTGTGTCGGGTGTGTGCGGCCGATCACCGGCTGTCCACAGGTGTTCCGCTTGGGGAGGAATCCTCGTCTCACACCGACTTGCCACATATGGCGGGTAGAGCAAGCAGCATTCCCGCGATATGTGGCAAGTCGGCGAGAACGGGGAGTCAGACGGGCGTCAGAGGGGAGGCGGGGTGCGGGGTGCGCCGGGGCGCGCGGCCAGTTCCTCGACGAAGGATGCGAGCAGCGTGCGGTAGGCCGGATCCGGATGGATCCGGGCGATCTCGATCAGCGGTGGAAGGTCGAGGAGGAAGATGAGGGCGACGCGACCGGCGGCCGCCGCATCCAGCCCCTGCGCATCGAGCACCGCGATGCCGCCGGAGAGCGCGTCGAGGTAGTCGCGCAGCACAGGCAGTTCGGCCTTGCGCTGCGTGATCGACGTGCCGTTCGCGCGCTCGCGCCACTCGACGACGACATCCGGGATGACGTCGAACCCGCGGGCGCGCGTGTACAGGAGCTGTGCGACGACCTGGTCCTCGTAGGCGCGACCCTCCGGGAACCGGAGCCCGTCCCACAGGGCGCTGCGCGAGAGCTTCGACCACGCGACGATGTTGCCGGCCGCGGACGGGTGGTCGGCCAGGGTGACGCCGTGACGTTCGGGATCGGTGGATGCCGTCACCCACGGCTGCACCTCGCCCGGCGCGTATCCGCCGCTTCCGTCGGGGCGCAGCCGAACGTAGGCCCCCACGACGAGGTCACTGCCGGTCGCAGTGATCGTCTCCACGAGACGCTCGAGCGCGCGCGGGCGCAGCACGTCGTCGGCGTCGAGGAAGCCGACGTACGGCGTATCGACCATCTCGAGCGCCGCATTGCGTGCCGCGCCGAGTCCGCGGGACGCCTCGTGCCGGATGACGGTC
Source organism: Microbacterium candidum (assembly GCF_030315975.1). Taxonomy (GTDB): domain Bacteria; phylum Actinomycetota; class Actinomycetes; order Actinomycetales; family Microbacteriaceae; genus Microbacterium; species Microbacterium candidum. The sequence continues at coordinate 276,322 of NZ_JASXSZ010000005.1, forward strand.
AGGCGGTCGTCGGCGGCCGCGGCCGCGTCGAAGATCGCTCCCGTGGCATCCTCTGATCCATCATCGACGAGGATCGCGCGCCAGTCCTCGAACGTCTGCGCGCGGAGGGAGTCCACAGCTTCGGCGGCGAAGTCGGCCACGTCGCGGCCCGGGACGATGACGGTCACGACGGGGCGGCTCACTCGCCCGATCCTATTCGTGCGGGTGGCATCGTCGCGTTTCGTCCCGCTGGTCCGCGCCCACGCGCCCGGAGGTGTCGTGCGTCGCGCCGGCGATTCGTTGAGGGGGCATGGAAACGCTCGCTCAACAACCCGCGTTGCTCGTGAATGCTCGCCACTTCCTCCCCGCGGGTCGTCGAGGGAGCGAAGCGAGTCGGCACGCGGTGGCGTTGCCAGTACGACGCGCGGGTCACCCGCCGACGGCGGCGACGGATGCGGCGACCGCATCCGCCACTGCATCCAACGGCCGGCGCAGGCCGTGGGGGAGCGTGAAACGGACGGCCGTCTGCGCGATCTCGGGCGCGATGCCCAGTGCGACCAGCACGTGCGACGGCTCGTCGCTGCCCGCTGCGCAGGCCGAACCGCTCGAGGAGACGACCCCGCGCCGCTCAAGTTCGAGCAGCACCGCCTCGCCGCTCGTTCCCGCGAACGTGAAGCTCGCGGTCCCGGGAAGGCGCCGCTCCAGGTCGCCGGTGAGCCGCGCCGAGGGGACGAGAGTCAGGACGCGTGAGATGAACGACCGGCAGATCGCACCGACGGCCGCCGCATCCTCCGCCCGCTCCGCTTCGGCGAGTTCCAGCGCGGTGGCCAGTCCGACGGCGCCGGCGACGTCCTCGGTTCCGCTGCGGCGCCCGCGCTCCTGCCCCCCGCCGTGCAGGAGCGGCTCGATCGGGATGCGCCCGCGCACCGCGAGGACGCCCGTGCCCTTCGGCGCGCCCACCTTGTGCCCGGCGATCGCGAGGGAGTCGGCATCCGTCCCCGCGAGGGGGATCCAGCCGGCCGCCTGCACGGCGTCGAGGTGGAGGGGGATGCGGCGCTCCCGCACGACCCGCGCGAGCGCCGGCGCATCCTGGATCGTCCCGATCTCGTTGTTCGCGTACCCGACCGCGACGAGGGCGGTGTCGTCGCTCAGGGCGTCGGCGAGATCGTCGGGGGAGACCCGGCCCTCGGAAGAGACAGGGAGCATCGTGACCTCGAAGCCGTGCACGCGCTCGAGGTACGCGACGGACTCGAGGATCGACTCGTGCTCGATCGGGGTCGTGACGACGTGCCTCGCTCCGCGGTTCACCGTCGCCGCGATCGCGATGCCCTTGACCGCGAGGTTGTTCGCTTCGGTGCCGCCGGAGGTGAACACGATGTCGCCCGCCCGCATCCCCACGATCCGCGCGATACGGGCGCGGGCGTCGGAGAGCGCCCTCGCCGCCTCTTCTCCGACGGTGTGATGGCTCGACGGATTGCCGAACGACCGGGTGAGATACGGCAGCATCGCCTCGACCACCTCGGGCCGTACGGCCGTCGTCGCGGCATTGTCGAGGTACAGCACGTCAGACTCCGATGCGGATGTCGAGCCCCAGATCGAGAGCCCGTGCCGAATGCGTGAGCGCGCCGACCGAGATGACGTCGACGCCCGTCTCCGCGATCGCGCGGACGGTCTCGAGGCTCACGCCGCCCGACGCTTCGACGACTGCGCGGCCGGCGACCTGCGCGACCCCGGCGCGCAGATCGTCGAGGGAGAAGTTGTCGAGCATGATCGTGTCGATGCCCGCCGCGAGCACCGGCTCGATCTGGTCGAGGCGGTCGACCTCGACCTCGATGTGCGTCGTGTGGGGCAGCAGGTCCTTCGCAGCCAGCAGGGCGGCCGTCGTGGACACCCCCTTCTGCGCGAGCACCGCGAGGTGGTTGTCCTTCGCCATGACCGCATCCGACAGCGACGTGCGGTGGTTGCGGCCGCCGCCGTCGCGGACGGCCTTCCGCTCGAACGCGCGAAGCCCCGGCGTCGTCTTCCGGGTGTCGACGATGCGCGCGCCGGTGTGCGCGACCTCGGCGACATAGGCGCCGGTGAGGGTCGCGATGCCCGTCATGCGCTGCGCGAAGTTCAGTCCGATCCGCTCCGCCGTGAGGACACTCCGCGCGGGGCCGACGACGACAGCGAGGATCGCGCCGGGCTCGAACCATGCGCCGTCCTCGACGACGAGCTCGACGTCGATGCTCGGATCGGTGAGGCGGAACGCTGCGGCGAACACCTCACCGCCCGAGAACACGCCACGCTCGCGGGCGACGAGATCGGCACGGGCGACCGCGTTCTCCGGGATGAGGGCCTCGCTCGTGAGGTCGCCCCACGGCGCGTCCTCCTCGAGGGCGGCGGACACGGCGCGGTCGATCGTGGCACGGGTGAGCATCAGGCGACCTCCTCGGTCTGTGCGGAGTGCAGGAGATTCGGGATGCGGCGGCGCGAGACGCCGCGCGATCGCACGGGGACGGTGTCGGCCGCCGTCGAGATCCCCTGCGGTGCGCCCTGCGTGGCGCGTGCATCCGACGGAGATACGGCGTCGCTGCGGTAGTGCGCGCCGACCGACTCGGTGCGGGCGAGGGCGGCTGCGACGACGTTCTCGGCGACGAGCAGCAGATTGTCGTCCTCGAGGTCGCGCGCCGTGTCCCGCGGTCGCGCCTCGGCGCGCCAGTCGGCGATGGTGGATGCGGCGCGCCGAAGCCCTGCGTCATCCCTGACGAGCCCCGCATCCGCCCACATGAGTTCCTGGAGCGCCTCGCGGGAGAACGGCCCGTGTTCAGAGTCCTCTCGGGCGACTCCGGAATCGGTCCGGGCGACTCCGGAATCGGTCCGGGCGACTCCGGAATCGGTCGCCGAGCTTGTCGAGGCGTCGTGGATCGCACGGCGTGTGTCGTGCGATCTCACGTCAGGCGCGATCCTCGGCCGTTGCTCGCCGGACGACCCCTCGACAAGCTCGGGGACCGGACAGCGGTTGTGCCCCGCGTGCGCGACGGCATCGCCCGCTCGCGCGCCGAACACGGCGCCCTCGAGCAGCGAGTTGGACGCGAGGCGGTTCGCACCGTGGACGCCGGTGCGGGCGACCTCGCCGACGGCGAAGAGCCCGGGGACGCTCGTGCGCCCATCGAGATCCGTCGCCACCCCGCCCATCACGTAGTGCGCCGCCGGAGTCACGGGGATGGGTTCACCCGACCAGTCCCAGCCGCGCTCGCGGGTGGCGGCGTCGATCGTCGGGAACCGCGCCGCCAGCCTGTCGGCGCCGATCGCCGTGGCATCCAGGAAGACGGGGCGGCCGTCCTGCTCCGCGATGCGTGCGGCGATCGCGCGTGCGACGACGTCGCGCGGCGCGAGTTCGCCGTCGGGGTGGGCATCGAACACGAAACGCCTGCCGTCTTCGTCGATGAGGGTCGCCCCCTCGCCGCGCACAGCCTCGGAGACGAGGAACGGGTCGCCGCGACCGACGAGCCCTGCGGCGGGGGCCTTGCCGATCAGCACCGTCGGGTGGAACTGTACGAACTCGAGGTCCTCCACCTCGGCTCCGGCGCGGATCGCGGCGGCGATGCCGTCGCCGGTGGCGACCTCCGGGTTGGTCGTGTAGCGATAGAGCTGCCCGGCACCGCCCGTCGCGAGGACGACGGCGTCGGCCTCGAGCGTCCGCCGCACACCGCCGACGAGCAGCGTCACTCCCGCGACCCGGCCCCTCGCCGAGCTCGGGGACCGGTCCACGAGGAGGTCGACGAGGAACGCGTGCTCGATGACGGCGATGCCGGCGGCGCGCACGCGGGCGACCAGCGCCTTCTCGATCGCGAGGCCGGTGGCATCCCCACCCGCGTGGACGACCCGCGGATACGAGTGCGCCGCCTCGAGCCCCTTCGCGAGCGTCCCGTCGGCGGCCCGGTCGAACGCGACGCCCAGCGCGATGAGCTCGCGGATGCGGTCCGGTCCTTCGGCGGCGAGCACCCGCACGGCCTCCGGGTCGGCGAGGCCCGCACCGGCGACGAGCGTGTCGCGGATGTGGTCCTCGACGCGGTCGTCGTCGAAGAGGACGGCGGCGACCCCGCCCTGGGCGAAGCGCGTGTTGGCGTGCTCGAGCTCGTCCTTCGTGACGAGGGTGACGCGGCATCCGCCCGCCTCCGCGTGCAGCGCCGCGGTGAGCCCCGCGATGCCGCTGCCGACGACGATGACGTCCGTCATGGCCGGGCCGCCAGCATCCGCTCGAGCGCGACGCGCGCCGGGTCGGCGACCTCGGCCGGGACGGTGATGCGGTTCACGACGGAGCCGTCGACGAGCTCTTCGAGCACCCAGGCGAGGTAGCCGGGGTGGATGCGGTACATCGTCGAGCACGGGCACACGACGGGGTCGAGGCAGAAGATCTCGTGCTGCGGGTGCTCCGCCGCCAGGCGCTGGACGAGGTTGATCTCGGTGCCGATCGCGAACGTCGTCGGCTCCGTCGCCGCAGCGATCGCGCGCCGGATGTAGTCGGTCGAGCCGGACTCGTCCGCGGCATCCACCACCGCCATCGGGCACTCCGGGTGCACGATGACGCGCACGCCCGGGTGCTCCGCGCGCGCCTTGTCGATCTGGTCGACCGTGAAGCGGCGGTGCACCGAGCAGAACCCGTGCCACAGGATCACCTTCGCGTCCTCGAGCTCCGACGTCGTCGACCCGCCGAGGGAGCGGTTCGGGTTCCACATCGGCATCTGCTCGAGGGGGACGCCCATCGCCTTGGCGGTGTTGCGCCCGAGGTGCTGGTCCGGGAAGAACAGCACGCGCCGCCCCCGCGCGAACGCCCACTCGAGCACCGTCCGCGCGTTCGACGACGTGCACACGATGCCGCCATGCCTGCCGACGAAGCCCTTGATCGCGGCCGACGAGTTCATGTACGTGACGGGCACGACCGGCACGAGCCCGTCCGCGTCCGGTGCGTCGAGATCCCCGTACAGCTCGGCCAGCTGCTCCCAGCACTCCTCGACCTGGTCGATGTCGGCCATGTCGGCCATCGAACAGCCCGCAGCCAGGTTCGGGAGGATGACGGCCTGATCAGGCTGCGAGAGCAGGTCGGCGGTCTCGGCCATGAAGTGCACGCCGCAGAACACGATCGCCTCGGCCTCGGGATGCTGCTTCGCGAAGCCCGCGAGCTGGAACGAATCACCCACGTAGTCGGCGTGTCGGACGACCTCTTCGCGTTGGTAGAAGTGCCCGAGGATGACGACGCGATCGCCGAGCGCGTCCTTCGCTGCCGTGATGCGCGCGTGCAGTTCGTCCTCCGCCGCGTCGCGGTAATCCTGCGGCAGGGCGCCCTGACGAGGCGACCCGGTCGGGATCACGTCGCCCATCGATGCGCCGGGTCCGTAACCGGGGCGGATGTCGAAGTCCCACGGCCCGGCGGCGAGGTCGGTGTTGCACGTCTCGGCGCTCGAGGCGCCCGCGACGATCGCCTGGATGCCGTGGTCGACCGACGGGTCGATCTCGGGGCGCGGGACCAGGGTGAGCGGCGTAGCGGTCATGACATGCTCCGTTCGGAGAAGGATGCCGGCCCGCGGGTATCGGGCACGGCGGCGGGAAGAAGAGGTCCGCGGTCGGCGAGTTCGACATCGCGGTTGTACGTGTAGAGGCGGGCGGGGCGATGGTTCCCGGTGCGGAAGCCGTCGGTCGGGATGAGGGTTCCGGACGCCTCGGCCTGGCGCCGGAAGTTCGCCGGGTCCAGGCGTCGCCCGAGGATGGCCTCGTAGACCTCGCGGAGCTCCGCGAGGGTGAAGGCGGCGGGCAGCAGACCATGCGCGATGCGGCTGTACCCGACCTTGTTGCGCAGGCGCCACAGCGCGTAGTCGACGATCTGGTTGTGGTCGAACGCGAGCGGAGGGAGGGAAGCCGCGTCGAACCACGAGACATTCTCGGGTGCGTCGCCGAGCGCCGCGTGGGCAGCCAGCTGTGCGTCGACCTCGTCCCCGCGCAGGAGCGCCCAGTACACGATCGACACCACGCGCGTGGGGGAGCGGTCGACATCGCCGAACGCGTACAGCTGCTCCAGATAACTCGGCGCGAGACCGGTGGTCTCGGCGAGGGTGCGGGATGCGGCGGCGTCCAGCCCTTCGACCTCGTCTAGCCAGCCGCCGGGGAGCGCCCAGTGCCCCTCGAACGGGTCGCGCGTGCGGCGCACGAGTGGCAGCACGACATCCGCGCGCTCGGCGTGGGGAGCGCGGCGCAGCGTGAAGATCACGGTCGACACCGCGACGCGGGTCGCAGCATCTGATTCGGGTCGTGTTCTGGTCATAGTGACTTTAACTCCGGTCCCGATCTTAGAGTCAGGATGACCAGAACCGCAAGTCGGCGCGTTCACAGGCGATCGCCGTACCGTGAACCCGTGCTCGTCGTCGACGTGATCCTGATCGCCATCCTCATCGCGGCCGTGGTGAGCGGGCTGATGCGGGGCTTCTTCGCGAGCATCGGCACCCTGATCGGGCTCATCGCCGGAGCTGCGGCTGCGCTGTGGCTCGTCCCGCTCCTCGCGTCGTTCATCCCCGCGCCGGGATGGCGGGCGTTCACGACGGTGGCCGCGTCCATCGCCTTCCTCGCCCTGGGCTCGTGGGCGGGATCCGCCCTCGGTCTCCTCGTCCGCCGCGGCGTCGACCGGACCCCGCTGAGACCGGTGGAACGCCTCTTCGGCGGCGTCGCGAGCCTTGTCATCGCAGCTCTCACGGTGTCCCTCGTCGGCAGCGCGATCGCCGCGGTAGGCATCCCGACGGTGTCGTCCGCCGTCGCTTCGTCGCGCGTCCTCAACACGATCGAGAACCTGACCCCCGAACCCGTCGCCGCCGGGATCGCGCAGCTGCGCGCGGATGTCCTCGACGGCGGTCTGCCGAGTCTGGGTCTTGCCCTCCCCGGCACGACGACCGCGACGCAGCCGCCCGTCGCCCTCGATGATCCCGCGCTCGCGACGGCGGCGCAGTCGGTCGCCCGCATCAGCGGCACGGCGTACGCGTGCGGCATGAACGTGACCGGCACCGGCTTCGTGATCGCCGCCGGGCGCCTGATCACGAACGCTCACGTCGTCGCCGGCGTCGACCGCCCCATGGTCGAGCTTCCCGGCCGGACCGCGCGGGAAGGCCGGGTCGTCTACTTCGACCCGAACAAGGACCTCGCGATCGTCTCCGTGCCGGGACTGGATGCCGCGCCCCTCCGCCTGGTCGCGCCGCTGCAGCCCGGGGCATCGGCGGTCGCGGAGGGCTACCCGTATGGCGGCCCGTTCACCGTGACGCCCGCGCGAGTGCTGTCCACCGGAGATGTCTCGGTTCCGAACATCTACAACAACGGAGACTCCGTGCGCTCGGTCTACGCCCTCGAAGCGGGCGTCAAGCCGGGGAACTCCGGCGGGCCGCTGCTCACCGCGCAGGGGACGGTCGCGGGCCTCGTCTTCGCGCGGGACGAGAAGGATGCCTCGCGCGGCTATGCGGAGACGACCGATGAGCTCGCCCCGATCGTGCGGCAGGCGGAGTCCCTCCAGACGCCGGTCGCGTCGACCCGCTGCACCGGCTGACGAGCCGCCGCGCCATGCGGTGACGGGACATGCTCGCCCCGCTATGCTTGACGGACAACTTGACAAGGCCGTATGACCCTCGCGGGAGAGCCCCGGCTAGACCGGGCACCGAAGGAGCAAGCTCCCCGCCAATCTCTCAGGTCCGTGCACCGCGCGGGTCCGGCCGCTCTGGAAAGCGATTTCGAGCGAAGCGAGAAATCGGGTTGAGCGAGGCGCCCCGGCGCCGAGCCGAAACCCTGGTGAGGTCCTTCTTCAGGTCTCCACCTTTCTCTCTCGCAACTCTCAGAAGTCCGCCGACGGTGAAAACCCGAACCCGGGTGAAGCTCTCAGGCCTATGACAGAGGGGGAGTTCTCAGCCGTCGTCCGACGGCTGCCCGCATCCGCATTCGGGAGAACTCATGACAGACCCCCGCTACACCACCCTTCGCGACCGCCATGAGGCGCTCGGGGCATCGTTCACCGACTTCGGCGGATGGATGATGCCGGTCCGCTACGGCTCGGACCTCGCCGAGCACCACGCCGTGCGCACCGCAGCCGGCCTCTTCGACATCTCGCACATGGCCGAGTTCTGGGTGCACGACGGCGAGGCCGCCGGGTTCCTCGACTACGTGCTCGCCGGCCGCATCTCGGCGATGCCGATCGGGAAGGCGAAGTACTCGCTCGTCCTCGCCGCCGACGGCACGATCATCGACGACGTCATCGTCTATCGCACCGGCGAGCAGTACTTCCTCGTCGTGTCGAACGCGGGCAACCGGGATGCCGTGGCAGAAGCCTTCGCGGCCGGCCTCGACGCGTTCGCGGGCCCCGCGTTCGTCGCCTCCCCGATCCTCGGGGAGTCGGTGTCGTTCCGCGGCGAGGCGCCCGCCGTCGAGGACGTCACGGAGGACCTGTCGCTGATCGCCGTGCAGGGTCCCCGCGCCGAGGAGATCCTCCGTGCGACGGCCGGCGTGGATATCCCGGGGCTCGACGACCTCGGCTACTACGCGTGGCGCGAGGGCACGTTCGACGGCGCCTGGATGTTCGTCGCCCGCACGGGATACACCGGCGAGGACGGCTTCGAGCTCCTCGTCCCGAACGACGTCGCCGGCGCCCTGTGGGACGGGCTGCTCGCCGCGGGCGAGCCGTTCGGCATCGTGCCCGCCGGGCTCGCCGCCCGCGACACGCTGCGCCTGGAGGCCGGCATGCCGCTCTACGGACACGAGCTCTCGCGCGACATCGTCCCTGCGCAGGCGGGCCTCGGCCGCGTCGTAGTGGACGCCAAGGAGGACTTCGTCGGAAAGGGCGCCACGACGCCCGCCGAGGATGCGCCCGTCCTCGTCGGCATCACGTCGGACGGCAAGCGCGCCGGCCGCGCCGGCTACTCCATCCTTCTCGGCGACGACGTCGTCGGCGAGATCACGAGCGGGGCGCTGAGCCCGACGCTCGGCCACCCGATCGCCATGGCGTTCGTTTCCCCGTCCGCGGCCGAGCTCGGCACCGAGCTGTCGATCGACGTCCGCGGCACCCGCATCCCTGCCACTGTCACCGCCCTGCCCTTCTACCGGAGGAACAAATGACCGATCTCGACGCCCTCAAGTACACCGCCGAGCACGAGTGGGTCGCCCTCGACGGCGACATCGCGACCGTCGGCATCACCGACTACGCCGCTGAGCAGCTGGGCGACATCGTCTATGTCGACCTCCCGTCGGCGGGTTCGGCGATCGCCGCGAACGACGTCTGCGGCGAGATCGAGTCGACCAAGTCGGTGGGCGAGCTGTACGCGCCCCTCTCCGGCGAGGTCGTCGAGATCAACGACGCCGTCGACGCCGACCCGTCGCTCGTGAACGCGGACGCGTTCGGCGAGGGCTGGCTCATCAAGGTGCGGGTGGACCCCGCCGCCGTCGCGGCGCTCCTCGACCGTGCGGCGTACGTCGCCCTCACGGACGGCGCTGCATGACCGCCTTCACCGATCGCCACATCGGAACGGATGCGGCGGCCCAGCGCACGATGCTCGACGCGGTCGGCTACGACTCGGTCGACACGCTCGTGAAGGCGGCCGTACCGGCATCCATCCACGCGCAGCCCCGCTCCTCGTCGGCCATCCCGGCCGCCGCGACCGAGGCCGAAGCCCTCGCGGAGCTCCGCGAGCTCGCCTCCCAGAACCGCGTCGCCCGGCCGATGATCGGCCTCGGCTACTACGACACGTTCACCCCGTCGGTCATCGCGCGCAACGTCTTCGAGAACCCGTCCTGGTACACGGCCTACACGCCGTACCAGCCGGAGATCTCGCAGGGCCGCCTCGAAGCGCTCATCAACTTCCAGACGATGGTGTCCGACCTCACGGGCATGGCGACGGCGAACGCGTCGATGCTCGACGAGGCCACCGCGGTCGTCGAGGGGATGCTGGCGGCCCGCCGCGTCTCGAAGTCGACCTCGACGGTGTTCGTGGTGGATGCGGACGCCTTCCCGCAGACGAAGGCCCTCCTGCACGCCCGCGCGGCGGCCGTCGGGATCGACATCGTCGAGTCCCGCCTGGCCGACGGGGCTTCGCTGCCCGCGGATGCATTCGGCGTCTTCGTGCAGTACCCCGGCGCCTCCGGGCGCGTGTGGGACCCGTCCGGTGTCATCGACTCGGTGCACGTCGCGGGCGGCCTCGCGGTCGTCGCCGCGGACCTCCTCGCCCTGACCCTGCTTCGCTCGCCGGGCTCGCTCGGCGCGGACATCGCGGTGGGCACGACCCAGCGCTTCGGCGTCCCGCTCGGTTTCGGCGGCCCGCACGCCGGTTACATGGCCGTGCGCCAGGGCGTCGAGCGCCAGATGCCGGGTCGACTCGTCGGCGTCTCGCAGGACGCGGTCGGCCACCCGGCCTACCGCCTCTCGCTGCAGACGCGTGAGCAGCACATCCGTCGCGAGAAGGCCACCTCGAACATCTGCACCGCCCAGGTGCTGCTCGCGGTCATGGCCGCGATGTACGCGGTCTACCACGGCCCGGACGGACTGCGCGCCATCGCGACCGACGTGGCGAAGAAGGCGGACGCCCTCGCGCAGCGTCTGCGCTCCTACGACCTGAACGTCGTCGCGGATTCGTTCTTCGACACGATCCGCGTCGTGACCCCGGGCCCGTCGCGGGCGGTCATCGAGCGTGCGCGGTCGAAGGGCTACCAGCTGCACTGGGTGGACGACTCGACCGTCGGCGTCTCGGTCGACGAGACCACGACCGCCGACGATCTCGCGATCGTGGCATGGGCGTTCGGGCTTCCGGAGGCGGACGAGAACGATGTGCGCGACCTGCCGTTCGACGGCGCTGTGCCGCTGCGCGGCGTCGGCGACGCGCTCGTGCGGGATGACGAGTACCTGACACATCCCGTCTTCAACTCGCACCGCAGCGAGACGGCGATGATGCGGTACCTCAAGCAGCTCGCCGATCGCGACTACGCGCTCGACCGCGGCATGATCCCGCTCGGCTCGTGCACGATGAAGCTCAACGCTGCCACCGAGATGGCGGCGGTGTCGTGGCCCGAATTCTCGCGCGTGCACCCGTTCGCGCCCGAACAGGACGTGCACGGCTACCTGGCGATGATCGAGCAGCTCGAGTCGTGGCTCGCCGAGGTGACCGGGTACGACGCGGTCTCGCTGCAGCCGAACGCGGGCTCGCAGGGCGAGCTGGCGGGCCTGCTCGCCATCCGCGGCTACCACCACGCCAACGGCGACCTGCAGCGCACGGTCTGCCTCATCCCGTCGTCCGCGCACGGCACGAACGCGGCTTCGGCCGTGCTCGCGGGGATGCGGGTCGTCGTCGTCGCATGCGACGACGCGGGCAACGTCGACCTCGACGACCTGCGCGCGAAGATCGCGCTGCACGCCGACGAGCTCGCCGCGCTCATGATCACCTACCCGTCCACGCACGGCGTGTACGAGCAGGACGTGGTGGCGATCACGCAGGCCGTCCATGACGCCGGCGGCCAGGTGTACGTCGACGGCGCGAACCTCAACGCGCTGCTCGGCTATGCGCGCTTCGGCGACCTCGGGGGCGACGTGTCGCACCTGAACCTGCACAAGACGTTCGCCATCCCGCACGGCGGCGGCGGTCCCGGTGTGGGCCCCGTGGCGGCCAAGGCGCACCTCGCGCCCTACCTGCCCTCGCACACGCTCGCGCAGCGCGCCGACCACGCGGGCGGCTTCGTCTTCGACGGCGGACCGATCTCCGCGGCGCCGTACGGCTCCGCGAGCATCCTCCCGATCTCGTGGGCGTATGTGCGCATGATGGGCGCAGAGGGCCTCAAGGACGCCACGTCCGCGGCCGTGCTGGCCGCGAACTACCTCGCCGCGCGCCTGCGCGAGCACTACCCGGTGCTCTACACGGGCAACGACGGGCTCGTCGCGCACGAGTGCATCCTGGATCTCCGTCCCCTCAAGGAGGAGACCGGCGTCACGGTCGACGACGTCGCGAAGCGGCTCATCGACTACGGCTTCCACGCGCCGACGATGTCGTTCCCGGTCGCCGGCACCCTGATGGTGGAGCCGACCGAGTCGGAGGACCTCGCCGAGCTCGACCGCTTCGTCGACGCCATGATCGCGATCAAGGCCGAGGCCATCGCGGTCGGCGCGGGGGAGTGGCCGGCCGACGACAACCCGCTCGTGAACGCTCCGCACACGGCCGAGTCGACCGTCATGGGCGAGTGGACGCATCCGTACTCGCGCGAGACCGCCGTGTACCCCGTGCACACGCTCGTGCGAACGAAGTACTGGCCGCCGGTGCGCCGCATCGACAACGCGTGGGGAGACCGCAACCTCGTGTGCGCCTGCCCGCCCGTGGAGGCCTTCGCGTAAGGCACCCGGATGGGGGCGGGATGCTGCGCATCCCGCCCCCATCCGCGTTCCGGTGCCCGCCGCGTTCCGGCCCACCGCGCGCGCCCGACCGCCCGTCCCCGGTGCGCTGCACTTCCGCGCTCGCTGCCACCCACCGCCCCGGCCCACCGCCGCGTCCTGCGCGCGCCTACCCGCCGTGCGTCCTCCACCACCCGTTCCACGCCACCACCCGTTCCGTGCTTGCCGTTCCGTGCCGCGACCCGTTCCCTGCTGGCCGTTCCGTGCCGCGCCGCCCCGGCTTCTCCGCGAAATGCACACATTTGTCCAAGACACGTGGCGCCGCCGGGTGTTGTGGACGCTGGGGGGTGTTTCGCCGAAGACACGGGGGAGACGGCCATCTCCGGGGGAGCGGAGCGCTCGCCCGATGCAGTGGTCGTACCCTCACCGGTGCGTCGGCCGTTCCAGCGCGTCCGCGGATTGCCGGGCCCGTGGTGCCCCGGTCGCTGTCAAATGCTCTCATCGGTCCAGGACGCTTGGCGCCGCCGGTGTTGTGGACGCTGACGGGTGTCGCGGCGACGGATGTCCTGTCTGGGCTTCAGCCGGGCAGGAGGCGGGCGTGCGGAATCGACCGCGGATTCGCTGCCAGCGTTGCGAGCATCCTGACCTTCGGATTACGCACCTGCGGCAGGCCGACGCCGAGGAGGAGATCTCGAACGGGGACGACATCCCTTGTCGCGTGAAGCGCCATCGTCTCGGCCCATCCCCAGCGCACGAATCCGCCCGCGATGCGTCGCAACCGGTCCTCCCGGCGCTTCTCTGCGAGCACCTGCCGTCGCGCCTCGTCTGGATCATTGGAGTACTTCACATCCCCATCCGCCTCGCCGATCACCCGTCTGTCCGGCCAGGCGAAGTCCACGCGGTCGCAGATGGCGCCCGTCCGGATGACGACCTGCAACGTCGGTGCCTCGAATCCCCACCATTCGATGGCAGCGCGACCGACGGACTCGAGGACGCTCTCTGCGCTCGCGTCGGCGCGTTCCCGGATCCACTCAACGCGGCGTGCGCCGCGCGCACCGGTGCGCTCCGCCGCATCCTGCATCGCGCCTGCGAGCCCCGCGAACTCGGCACGCCGCAGCGCCGCGTCGACGACGGCGAGGCCGAATGCGGGAGGAAGCACGCGCGCGAGATCGACGACCGTCTCCTGCGGCGTCGTGATCGCGATCGGCCCGAACTCCGCGACGGCGCGGGCACGCACGTTCGCGTGGACGACGACATCGCCGTGTCGACGACCCGGCGACCTCGGCCCCGCGAGCACGTGGATGTCACACGGTTCGCCGAAGACGGGAAGCCCGAGCAGGGCGGCCGCGGACTCGAAGCAGAAGACCGCGTCGGGATGCGTCAGCGCGAACGCGTGCACTCGCACGAGATAGCGGTCCCAAGGTGCGAGTGCATCCCACGCCATGGCAGCGGCGTAGACGCCTTTCCGGATGCGGCGCCACGTCGGGTCCCGCCGCATCCGCGATCCCGTCACCTGCTCGTCCCGCGCAAGGTGCAGGTCTGCGGGAGATGGACGTAGATTCACCCGACCATCGTCACGGGCTCCTCGCCTCCGGAGCGCGCCCGGTGTCGAATCCAGGGATGGAGCGTGCGGAAACCTCGCTGGGGAGGAACCGCGGCGTCCGCCCTCGACACACTGAGACGCGCGTTGGCGTCCACCGCGCCTGGCGACGCCGCGCGCCGAGGACGAAAGTGCGAGTCTCGATGGTTGCGGGCAGCCGACGCGGGCTGCGGCAGCCGACGCGGGCTGCGGGCAGCCGACGCTAGCGGTGCCGCGGACCACGGCGCGCGTGTGGCATTCCGCGCCGGCGTGCGCTACTTGGGCGGGGCGAAGACTCCGGGCCAGAGCGCGGCCGCCAGGGGGTAGCCGACGAATGCGACGGTGTCCAGCAGCGTGTGCGCGATGACGAGCGGCATGACGCGGCCCCAGCGCTTGTAGCACCAGCCGAATACGACGCCCATGACGAAGTTCCCGACGATCGCGCCGTAGCCCTGGTATGCGTGGTACGCGCCGCGGAGGGCCGCCGCGGAGAGGATGATCGTCCAGTTGCCCCATCCGAGCCGCTCCAGGCGGTCGCGCAGGTAGACGATGAAGATGATCTCCTCGGTGAGCGCCGCACGGATCGCGGAGAGGATCAGCAGAGGGATCGTCCACCACGCCGCGTCGAGCGGCGAGGCGACGACGGAGACCGTGATCCCCATCATGCGTCCGACGGCATACAGCCCGAGGCCGGGGATGCCGATCACTGCGGCGAGCAGGAGGCCGCGGCCGAGATCGCTGCCGAATCGCGTGAAGTCGAGCCCCATCCGGCGCAGGGCGTTCGTACCCGGCTCCCAGAGCAGGTAGACGACCATGCCCACGAGCGCCAGCGAGAAGAAGATGTCGAGCAGCTGGTATACGACATTCCACACGGCGACGTTGTCGAGCGTCGGGTTCAGCTGCGCCTGCTGAGAGCCGAGTGACTGCGTACGCAGTGCGGCACGTATCAGCGCGACGAGAGAGTATACAGCGGACTGCCCAACGCTGATTGCCAGGACCAAGCAAATCTCCCAGCCGATGCGCGCTCGGCTGAGCGTTCCGCTGGTGGGACCTGCGTCCGCCACGTTGTCCGTCATGAGCATTCCTCTGGGTAGACGCGGTCTCGTGTTGTCAGATTGCCATACGCGGTTCAACTTGAGTTAAGGGTGTGTAACGTTTTCGCCACGCGCTTTGACCATCCGCTGGAGGTTACTTAGTCTGTCGGTATCCGCGGCCAGTGCAGGCAGGTTCCTGCGTGGCCGCACACCCCTTGCACAGGAGGAACATTGAAGAAGTCACGCGTGGGAGCGCTTATCGCGGTTGCGGCCGCGGGCGCTCTCGTCCTTGCGGGCTGCTCGTCGACGGGTGGGGGCACTACGCCCAGCGCCAAGCCGACGGGCGGAACGGTCCGCGTCGCGACTGTCAACGACATGACGTCGCTCAACCAGAACACCCCTCAGGGCAACCTGGACACCAACGGCCTCGTCGGGTACCTCACGGGCCAGACGAACACCTTCGGCTACCCCGACAACAACCTCAAGTGGGTCAAGAACACCGACATCGGCACCTACACGAAGGAGTCGAGCGACCCGCTGACGGTCAAGTACACGCTGAACAAGGGCGTGAAGTGGTCGGACGGCCAGCCCATCACCGCTGACGACCTCGTCCTCGGCTGGGCGATCGCCTCGGGCTACTACGACGACGCGACGCTCGACGCCGACGGCAACGTCACCAAGGGCACGCAGTACTTCTCGATCGCCGGCTCGACCGCCGGTGTCGACTCGACCGCCTACCCGACGGTCGGCGACGACAACATGTCGATCACGCTGAAGTACGGCACGCCGTACGTCGACTGGGAGCTCCTGAACCCGCTGGCGCAGCCGGCGCACATCGTCGCGAAGAAGGCCGGCCTCGCCGACGCCGCGGCGCTGACGGCCCTCCTCAAGAGCCTGCCGAAGGGCAACCCGGCCAGCCCGGCCGCCCCGAACGCCGAGCTCAAGAAGGCGGCGGACTTCGTCAACACGGGCTACGACATCACGAGCATGCCGACCGACAAGGACCTCCTGGTCTCGGCCGGCCCGTGGATGATGACGAACTGGACGCCCGGTCAGTCGATCGAGTTCTCGCAGAACCCGGAGTACAAGGGCAAGCTGAAGCCCAGCATCGACAAGCTCGTGCTGCGCATCATCGGCGACTCGGCCGCTCAGGTCACCGCTCTGCAGAACGGCGAGGTCGACATCGCCTACCCGCAGGCCTCCGCTGACACCAAGAAGTCGCTCGACGCGGTCTCCGGCATCAACGTCCTCACGGGCAACCAGGTGTCCTACGACCACCTCGACCTGAACTTCAAGGCTCCGGTGTTCCAGAACGCGAAGGTCCGTGAGGCGTTCCTGCTCACGATCCCGCGCGACCAGATCGTCGACGCGATCGTCAAGCCGATCAACCCGTCGGCCAAGCCGCTCAACTCGCAGATCTGGCTGCCGAACCAGGCTCAGTACGCTGAGACGGTCAAGCAGAACGGCTCCGACGCGTACAGCAAGGTCGACATCGCGAAGGCCAAGTCGCTCCTCACCGAGGCCGGCGTCACCAACCCGTCGGTGAAGATCCTCTACAACACGAAGAACCCGAACCGCGTCGACGAGTTCCAGGCCATCCAGGCCTCGGCGAAGCAGGCCGGCTTCAACGTGGTCGACGGCGGTGACCCGAAGTGGTCGTCGCTGCTGCCCGGTGGCAACTACGACGCGTCGATCTTCGGCTGGATCAGCCCGGGTGTCGGCACGGCGCAGATCCCGCAGCTGTTCCAGACCGGGGGTGGCGGTAACTACAACAACTTCACCCTCGCGAACGACCAGGCTGTCGCAACGCAGACCACGCTCGACCCGAACAAGGTCACCAGCCTCTCGATGGAGATCGACAAGATCGCCTTCACGAACGGCTACGGCCTCCCGCTCTTCCAGGCGGCCGGTGTGTGGGGCGTGTCCAAGAAGGTGGACGGCGTCAAGTACATGGGTAACCAGACCGGTCCGGTCTGGAACACCTGGGACTGGTCGGTCAAGACCAGCACCAGCTCCAAGTAAGTGATGCAGCTCGGGGGTGGCGTCTGAATAGGCGCCACCCCCGACGCTCGCGTATTCTGTCCTCTCGACCGGTCTTCCTCGCGATCCGCGGCGGACCGCCGGCTCCCTGTCACCCCAAGGAAGTCCCTTGATAGGATTCGTCCTCCGCCGGATCGGTGTCTCGGTCCTGATTCTCGTCGCGGCCTCGTTCGTGATGTTCAATCTGGTCGCGCTGTCCACCGACCCCCTCGCTGATCTCCGCGAGTCCAACAACCCCAACAAGCAGCAGCTCATCCAGGCGCGCATCCAGATCGCGCACCTCGATGTGTCCCCTCCTGTCCGCTGGGCGATGTGGCTCGGCGGCGTGGCCAAGTGCCTCATCCCGTTCGCCAACCAGTGCGACCTCGGTACCAACTTCCACGGCGCACCGGTGACAGAGCTGTTGCCGACCGCCATGGGCTCCACGGTCCAGATGGTCACGGGCGCGCTCGTGCTCGCCATCCTCTTCGGTCTGATGACCGGCATCCTCTCCGCGATCCGCGAGAACAGCGGGTTCGACTCCAGCTTCACCGTGATCAGCCTGTTCCTGTTCTCGCTGCCGTCGTTCCTCGCCGCCGCGATGCTCAAGAGCTTCGTCGCCATCGGCTACAACAACTTCCTGCAGGATCCGGTGATCCCGATCTGGGTGTCGCTGTTGCTCGGCGTCGTGATGGGCGTGATCGTCCAAGCCGTGGTGGGGGGAGACGCCCGTCGTCGCCTCCTGGCCTTCGGGATCAACTTCGTCGTCACCTCGGGCCTGCTCATCTACATGAGCGCGACCGGCTGGTTCCTGACGCCCAACATCGGTCCGTTCGGCATCATCGTGATCACGGTCGCGATGGCCATCGGCCTCACCGCGCTGCTCGCGGGTCTCCATCAGCGTAAAGCGCTGATCACAGCCGGTATCGTGTCGGTCATCGGCATCATCACGTACTTCGTGATCCAGCCCCTTCTGGACGTCGCCACGCCGATCCTCGTCATCGGACTCGGTCTCCTCGCGATCGCCGTGGGCCTCGCGGTCGGCTGGTTCGTCGGCGGCGACGATCGCAAGCAGAACATGCGCCTCGGCGCCATCCTCGCATTCCTCATCTCGTTCCTGATCCTGATCGACCGCTTCATGCAGTCGTTCCCGGGGTACATGTCCGACATGAACGGGCGCCCGCTCGCGACGGTCGGCTCGTCCACGCCGGGCTACGATCCGGGCAACATGTGGAGGTCGGGCCTCGACGTGTTCTTCCATCTCGTGCTGCCGACCGTGTCGCTGCTCGTGATCTCGTTCGCGCAGTACACGCGGTACTCCCGCGCGGGCATGATCGAGGTGCTCGGCCAGGACTATGTCCGCACTGCGCGCGCCAAGGGCATGCCGGAGCGGGTCGTCGTCGTGCGCCACGCATTCCGCAACGTGCTGATCCCGATCACGACTCTCGTGGCGACCGACCTCGGCGCGCTGCTGGGTGGCGCGATCATCACCGAGTACATCTTCGCAATCCCGGGAATGGGACAGCTGTTCCAAGCGTCGCTCGGGCCGGGTGACATCTATCCGGTGATGGGGTACTTCCTCGTGATCGCGGTCATGGCCATCACGTTCAACTTCCTCGCCGACCTCAGTTACGCGGCGCTCGACCCGAGAGTGAGGGTCCGCTGATGACCGATTCGTCTCTTCCCAGCCTCGTCGACGCGGTCGCCGACGAGAAGCCGGTCAGCCAGGGGAAGCTCGTCTTCCGACGCTTCCTCGGTGCGAAGTCGGGCATCATCGCCCTCGTCGTCCTGGTGCTCGTGCTGATCCTCTCCGTCAGCTCGATCGGCATCGGGTCGGTCCACGGCTGGTGGATCTGGAACTACTACGACATCCCCCGCTCGGGGATCGTGAACGACGGCGCACCGACCCTGCAGTGGTGGCCCTTCAAGCTGGGCATCCATCCCTTCGGTCAGGACCGCATCGGCCGCGACTATTTCGCCATGACGATGCGCGGCATCCAGAACTCGTTCATCGCGATGATCCTGATCACCGGCATCGCCCTGATCGCGGGCATCATCGTCGGTGCTCTGGCCGGCTACTACCGCGGCTGGGTGGATTCCGTGCTGATGCGCATCACGGACGTGTTCATCGTCATCCCCGCGATCGTCATCGCGTCGGTCGTCGGCAACTGGGCCGGTGCGATCGGCGTGTGGATCCTCGGCATCATGCTGGGATTCTTCAGCTGGATGGTGATCGCCCGTCTCGTGCGCGGCGAGTTCCTCTCGCTGCGCGAACGCGAGTTCGTGGAAGCCGCACGCGTCGCGGGCGCCTCCGACGCCCGGATCATCTTCAAGCACATCCTGCCGAACGCCGCCGGTGTCATCATCGTGGCGGGCTCACTGCTCGCGGCGGGCGCCATTCTGCTCGAGGCGGCGATCTCGCTCCTCGGCTACGGGATCCGCTCTCCTGATGTGTCGCTGGGTCTCCTCATCGGTGCGAACCAGTCCGCGTTCACGGTGCGTCCGTGGCTGTTCTGGTGGCCCGCCCTGTTCATCGTCACGCTCGCCCTGTCCGCGAACGTCGCCGGTGACGCCCTGCGCCAGGCGTTCGACCCGCGCAGCAAGCGCTTCAACCGGCGCCGCGTGAAGGACGTGCCGGTCTCGGCAGAGGTGCAGGCGGAGTTGGCTCAGGATGCTGAAGCCGCTGCGCACCCCGAGCTCCCGCTCACGATGTACACCGCCGATCGGCCGGTCGAAGACCGTGGGCGCGACCAGCAGGACCCGCGCCGCGGGGACGACCTGCACGGCGGAGACCAGCTGTGACGAGATCAGCCGTAGGTGATCGCGATGCTCGCTGCGGCGAGCACCACGAGAGCCGCGATGCTCAGCCAGTGCACGCGGGTCGTGACGCGCGTCGTCGCGGCCTCGCCGATCGGCAGCGTGCCGGCCTCGGCCATGGCCTGCAGCCGGGTGCGGACGATCGTCGCCGCATCCCCGGAATCGGTGCCGGGAGCATCCGCCTTGCGGATGCTCCCGTCCGAGACGCGGCCCGTGCGGGCGGCACCCGTCATGTTGGGGCGGGTGACCGCGCCCGGCGCCGGTGCCGCGGAGGCGCGGTAGCGGCGGTCGGGGGTGACGATCGTCAGCGCCCACTTGGTGTCGACGTCGACCACCTTCGCCCACGGGATGCCGATCGTGTGGAACTGGTTCACCAGCGTCACGCCGTCGTCGTCCACGTCGACGCGCGGGCGCCAGAACAGCTCCCAGATGCCGAACGCGATCAGCGCGATCGGCACCAGACCGAGCAGTCCTCTCGGGCTGCCGGTGAGGAACGCGGCGATGACGCCGAGTCCCAGCAGACACCAGCTCGCGATCGCGATGAACTTGTTCGTGTTCGATCGGAATACCAGTCGCGTGCGTTCAACCACGAGTTCATCCTCGCATCGTCAGTGCGCGACGTCGTGCCCACAGGCACCCCGCGCTCGGAAGGAATCCGTTCATGACCACCACGCCCCCGGCCGCTCCGCACTCCGAGTCCGGTCCTGTGCTCGAGGTGACCGACCTCAACGTCGACTTCGGCGTGGACAACGTGTGGGTGCCTGCGGCCAAGCGCGTCTCGTACTCGGTCTCCGCCGGTGAGGTCCTCGCGATCGTCGGCGAGTCGGGTTCTGGCAAGTCCGTCAGCTCGATGGCGATCCTCGGCCTCCTTCCCAAGAACTCCCGGGTCAGCGGCAGCGTCAAGCTGCGCGGCCGCGAGCTGATCGGCCTCAAGCCGCGCGACATGCAGCGCGTGCGCGGCAAGCAGATCTCGATGATCTTCCAGGAGCCCATGACGGCCCTGAACCCGGTGCTCACCGTCGGGTTCCAGATCATCGAGACGCTCCGTCAGCACTTCGGCATGTCGCCCTCGGAGGCGCGTGCTCGCGCGATCGAACTGCTCGGTCTCGTGGAGCTGCCCGACCCGGAGAAGGCCTTCGCGTCGTACCCGCACCAGCTGTCCGGTGGTCAGCGTCAGCGCGCGATGATCGCGCAGTCGGTCGCGTGCGACCCCGTGCTGCTCATCGCCGACGAGCCGACGACGGCCCTCGACGTCACGGTCCAGGCCGAGATCCTCGAGCTCATGCGGTCGCTCCAGGAGCGCCTCGGCACGGCCATCCTCCTCATCACGCACGACATGGGCGTGGTCGCCGACATGGCCGACCGCATCGTCGTCATGCGGTCCGGCGAGCTCGTGGAGCGCGGAAACGTCAAGGACGTGTTCGCCAACCCGCAGCATCCGTACACGCAGGCCCTGCTCGACGCCGTCCCCCGACTCGGTGAGGGCAGCGAGGACGCGAAGTCGCTCGACATCACCGCGGCCCTCGCGGATGCCGAGTCCGACGCGGCGCCCACGACCACCGCCCAGCGGGTGATCGCGGAGTCCGAGAGGGCGCCTGACGCGCCCGTCGTCGTGGAGTTCAAGAACGTCGCGATCGAATACCCCAAGCACGGTCGCGTGCCGGCGTTCCGCGCTGCCGACGAGATCGACATGACGATCCACGAGGGCGAGGTCCTGGGGCTCGTGGGTGAGTCCGGGTCCGGGAAGACGACGCTCGGCCGTGCGACGGTGGGTCTGCTCCCCATCCACTCGGGAAGCCTCATCGTCAACGGCGTCGACATCTCGAGCCCCAACCGCGAGATCATCCGTCACCTGCACGAGAGCGTCGGCATCGTGTTCCAGGATCCGTCGAGCTCGCTGAACCCGCGGCTGACGATCGGCGACTCGATCGGGGAGCCGATCTACCTGCACGAGAAGGTGAAGGGCGCGGCGCTCGAGAAGCGCGTGCGCGGCCTCCTCGAGTCGGTCCGCCTTCCGCGTCAGTACGCCTCGCGCTACCCGCACGAGCTGTCCGGCGGCCAGAAGCAGCGTGTCGGCATCGCTCGCGCGCTGGCGCTCGACCCGCGACTGCTGGTCGCGGACGAGCCCACGAGCGCGCTCGACGTGTCGGTCCAGGCGACGGTTCTGGAGCTCCTGCGCGAACTGCAGCGCGAGAAGGGCTTCGCGTGCCTCTTCATCACGCACGACCTCGCGGTCATCGATGTGCTCGCCGACCGCATCGCGGTGATGCGGCACGGCAAGCTCGTCGAGGTCGGCACGCGCGAGCAGATCCTGCGCTACCCGCAGGAGGCCTACACGCAGCGTCTGCTGGCCGCCGTGCCGGTGCCGGATCCCGATCTGCAGCACGCGCGTCGGACGCTGCGGCTGGAGGCGCTCGGGCTCGGCAGCGACGAAGCAACGGAGTAGCGGTGGCGCGGCGGAGGGCCGTCGCAGAATGATCACAGGCGCGTCGCGGTAGGATGGCAGACGGCCCGATTCCGGGCGCATCCCCTATCCCAAGGACACCGTCATGGCGCACGCCCTCCGCTCGGACCTCCGCAACGTCGCGATCGTCGCCCACGTCGACCACGGCAAGACGACGCTCGTCGACGCCATGCTGCGTCAGACCGGCTCGTTCGGCGAGCACGCGCATGTCGAAGAGCGCGCGATGGACTCGAACGACCTCGAGCGCGAGAAGGGGATCACGATCCTCGCGAAGAACACGGCGATCACCTACAACGGGGTGCACACCGATGTTCCGGTGACGATCAACGTGATCGACACGCCCGGCCACGCCGACTTCGGCGGCGAGGTCGAGCGCGGGCTGTCGATGGTCGACGGTGTGGTCCTGCTGGTGGATGCGAGCGAGGGCCCGCTGCCGCAGACCCGCTTCGTCCTGCGCAAGGCGCTCGAGGCGAAGCTGCCCGTCATCCTGCTCGTGAACAAGACCGACCGTCCCGACGCCCGCATCGCGGAGGTCGAGGAGGAGAGCCACGACCTCCTCCTGGGGCTGGCCTCCGACCTGCACGAGGACGTCCCCGACCTCGACGTCGACGCGCTGCTCGACGTCCCGGTCGTCTACGCGAGCGGGCGCGCGGGCGCCGCTTCCCGCACCCGCCCCGCCAACGGCGACCTGCCAGACAACGACGACCTCGAGCCGCTGTTCGAGGCGATCCTCGAGCACGTCCCCGCACCGAGCTACGACGACGACGCGCCGCTGCAGGCGTGGGTCACGAACCTCGACTCGAGCCCGTTCCTCGGCCGCCTCGCGCTGCTGCGCGTCTTCAACGGCACGCTGAAGAAGGGGCAGACGGTCGCGTGGGTGCGCCACGACGGCTCGCACTCGAACGCGCGCATCACCGAGCTCCTGAAGACCCGCGCCCTCGAGCGCTACCCCGCCGAGAGCGCCGGCCCCGGCGACATCGTCGCGATCGCCGGCATCGAGGAGATCACGATCGGCGAGACGATCGCGGACCCGGAGGACGTCCGTCCGCTTCCGGCGATCCACGTCGACGACCCGGCCATCTCGATGACCATCGGGACGAACACGTCGCCCCTCGTCGGCAAGGTCAAGGGCCACAAGCTGACCGCGCGCATGGTGAAGGACCGCCTCGACCGCGAGCTGATCGGCAACGTGTCGCTCAAGGTCGTCGACATCGGCCGTCCCGACGCGTGGGAGGTCCAGGGTCGCGGCGAGCTGGCTCTCGCCATCCTCGTCGAGAACATGCGGCGCGAGGGCTTCGAGCTGACCGTCGGCAAGCCGCAGGTGGTCACGAAGAAGGTCGACGGCAAGACGTACGAGCCGTTCGAGCACCTGACGATCGACTCGCCGGAGGAGTACCTCGGCGCGATCACGCAGCTGCTGGCGGGTCGCAAGGGCCGCATGGAGACGATGACCAACCACGGCACCGGATGGGTGCGCATGGAGTTCGTCGTCCCGTCGCGCGGCCTCATCGGCTTCCGCACCGAATTCCTCACGACCACGCGCGGCACCGGCATCGCCAACGCCATCTCGCACGGGTACGAGCCGTGGGCCGGCCACATCACGACGCGCCAGAACGGCTCGATCGTCGCCGACCGTCAGGGCGTCGTCACGCCGTTCGCGATCATCGCGCTGCAGGAACGCATGTCGTTCTTCGTGCAGCCGACCGAAGAGGTCTACGAGGGCATGGTCATCGGCGAGAACTCGCGCGGCGACGACATGGACGTGAACATCACCAAGGAGAAGAAGCTCACCAACATGCGCTCTTCGACGGCGGACACGTTCGAGTCGATGACCCCGCCGCGCACGCTGTCCCTCGAGGAGAGCCTCGAGTTCGCGCGCGACGACGAATGCGTCGAGGTGACCCCCGAGAAGGTGCGCATCCGCAAGGTGGTCCTGGACGCGACCGAGCGCGGCCGCGCGGCTTCGCGCCTGAAGCGCCAGGACGCCAACGCCTGAGGTCTGTCGCGGGCACCGTCCCCGGCGGCCGACCCGGCCACGGATGCCGTGGTGGCACGCCGGGGCGTCCCTGCGCGTCGCTAGGCTCGTCGGGTGACTCCACCCGACGACGCGCCGCACCCGCAGGGCGCGTCGGACGCGGAGTCGGCCCGCGCCGAGTCGCGGCGCGCGGCACGATCCGGTCTGGGCGTCGCGCTCGCCACGAGCGCATACGGCGTGTCGTTCGGCGCGCTGGCCACCGCATCCGGACTCGATGTCTGGCAGACGTGCGTCCTCAGCCTGCTGATGTTCACGGGCGGGTCGCAGTTCGCCTTCATCGGGGTGTTCGGGGCCGGGGGCCTGGCGGCGCTCCCGACTGCGATCGCGTCGGCGGCGATGCTCGGTGTGCGCAACGCCGCGTACGGCATGCGGATGGCGCCGGTGGTCGGCACCACGTTCTGGCGACGCGTCGGCGCCGTGCACTTCACGATCGACGAGTCGACCGCGATCGCGCTCGCGCAGTCGAGCGGCCATGCGCGTCGTGTCGGCTTCTGGGTCACCGGCATCGCGATCTACGTCGGCTGGAACCTCACCACGCTCGTCGGGGCGCTCCTCGGCGACGTCGTGGGGGATCCGAAGGCGTACGGACTGGATGCGGCGGCCGCCGCGGCGTTCCTCGCGCTCTTGTGGCCGCGCCTGAGACGACGCCAGCCGATCGCGGTCGGCGTGGCCGCAGCCGTCGTGGCGACGGTCCTGACGCCGTTCCTGATGCCCGGGATCCCGGTGCTGATCGCCGCGCTCGTGGCGATCGCGGTGGGCTGGTTCGGCCCGGCGGCACCCACGGCGGAGCCGGACGACGTCCCGGAGCGGGAGGGCCTGCCGTGACCCTGTGGAACGCCGTGCTGATCGCATCCATCGTCTGCGTCGCACTGAAGACCGCGGGTTACCTGTTGCCGGCCCGCATCCTGGAGCTGCCGCGCCCCTCGCGCATCGCGGACCTCCTCACGGTCGCACTCCTCGCGGCCCTCGTCATGGTCCAGACCCTGGGTGCGGGGCAGGCGATCGTGGTGGATGCGCGTGTCCCGGCCGTGCTGGTCGCAGCCGGGCTCCTCATGCTGCGCGCGCCGTTCCTCGTCGTCGTCGCGGCCGCGGCCGTGGTCGCGGCTCTCCTCCGGCTCTGGGGATGGGCGGCCTAGACTCGTCCGGTGGGTTTCTCCTGGAGTCGCGTGTTCACCTGGATCATCGCGCTCGTCGCGGGCGCCGTCTTCGGCGTGGCGGGCACGATCGCGCATGCGTACGTCATCGGGCCCGTTCCGATCGGCCTGATCCTGGCGATCATCGGCGCGGGGGCGCTGCTCGCCGCCGTGCGGCTCCTCACCGGCGACCGGTGGGCGACGCTCGCGTGCGGACTCGGGCTCGTCATCGCGACCTTCGTGTTCTCGGGCCCCGGCCCCGGCGGCTCCGTCATCGTGCCGAGCGGGAAGCTCGACATGCTCGGCCCCATCAACCTCGGGACGGTGTGGACGATCGCGGTGCCGGTCATGGCGGTGATCGCGCTCGTCTGGCCGGACCGCTCCCGTAACCGGACCTCCGCGGGCAACTAGACTTGCGAGCGTGACGTATGTGATCGCTCTTCCGTGCGTCGATGTCAAGGATCGCGCCTGCATCGACGAGTGCCCTGTGGACTGCATCTACGAGGGCGAGCGCTCGCTCTACATCCACCCCGACGAGTGCGTCGACTGCGGCGCGTGCGAGCCCGTGTGCCCCGTCGAGGCGATCTACTACGAAGACGACCTGCCCGACGAGTGGCAGGACTACTACAAGGCCAACGTCGAGTTCTTCGACGACATCGGCTCGCCGGGGGGTGCCGCCAAGGTCGGCGTCATCCACAAGGATCACCCGATCGTCGCGGCCCTGCCGCCGCAGGCTCCGTAACCCGCGATGGGCGTCGCCGATCTCGCCGACTACCCGTGGGACGCCGTCGCGCCGTATGCCGCGCGTGCCCGCAGCCACCCGGACGGCATCGTCGACCTGTCCATCGGGTCGCCGGTCGATCCGACGCCGTCGGTCGTCGTCGAGGCGCTGAAGGCGGCCACGGACGCACACGCCTACCCGCAGACCGTCGGCACCCCGGACCTCCGGGACGCGATCACGGAGTGGTTCGCGCGCCGGCGCGGGGTCGCGGGCCTCACGCGCGACCAGGTGCTGCCGACGATCGGCTCCAAGGAGCTCGTCGCCCTCCTGCCGCTGCTGCTCGACCTCGGCCCGGGGGACGTCGTCGTGCACCCGCGCGCGGCGTACCCGACGTATGAGGTCGGCGCGCGACTCGTCGGCGCGACGCCGTTCGCGTCGGACGATCCGGCCGAGTGGCCCGCGGCCACGCGACTCGTGTGGCTCAATTCGCCGGGCAACCCCGACGGGCGCGTGCTGGATGTCGACACCCTGCGCGCCGCGGTCGAGCGCGCTCGCGAACTCGGCGCCGTGGTCGCGGGCGACGAGTGCTACGCGGAACTCGGCTGGGACGTCGCGTCCATCCCCTCCGTGCTGGATCCGAGCGTCACCGGGGGAGACGCCGACGGCGTCCTGGCGGTGTATTCGCTCAGCAAGCAGTCGAACCTCGCGGGCTACCGTGCCGCGCTGGTCGCGGGCGACCGCAGCCTCGTCGGGCGGCTGCTGACCGCGCGCAAGCACCTCGGGCTCATGCTCCCCGCACCGGTGCAGGCGGCGATGGCCGCCGCGCTCCGCGACGACGTGCACGTCGCCGAACAGCGCGAGCGCTACCGCCGGCGCCGGGAGATCCTGAAGCCCGCCGTCGAGGCTGCGGGCTTCCGCCTCGACCACAGCGAGGCAGGGCTCTATCTGTGGGCCACCGAGGGTCGGGACGCCTGGGAGAGCATGGACCGGCTCGCCGATCTCGGCATCCTCGCCGGCCCCGGCCACTTCTACGGCACCCACTTCCCACAGCACATCCGACTGTCGCTCACGGCGACCGACGAGCGGGTGGATGCGGCGGCCAGACGCCTGCGCGCGGCATCCTGACGCCGTTCTCGTAGAGGACCTCCATTCGGAGGTGGCATCCTTTGGTGTCGTCCAACATGGTCGGTCGGGCGCATTAGGCTGTACAAGATGCCGGCCACCCGCCGCATCGCCTCGCCCGGCATCGCGCCCGGGCGCGTCCCCCTCAAGACGGTCAGGAACCTGCCGACCAGGACTCGCAAGGAGGCGCCGTGACTGATGCGGCCACCCAGCCGGAGAAGGCGATTCTCACGATCGGCGACACGACCGCCGAGCTGCCGATCCTGCACGGAACCGACGGGCACCCGAGCATCGACCTCTCGACGCTGACCCGCCAGACCGGCCACACCGCTCTCGACTACGGCTTCGTGAACACCGCGGCGACCCGCTCGGCCATCACGTTCATCGACGGCGACCAGGGCATCCTTCGCTATCGCGGCTATCCGATCGAGCAGATCGCGAAGAACAGCACGTACCTCGAGGTCGCCTGGCTGCTCATCTACGGCGAGCTGCCGACGGCGGACGAACTGGCGGACTTCGATGAGCGCATCCGCCACCACACGCTTCTCCACGAGGACCTGAAGCGCTTCTTCTCGGCGCTGCCGCACACCGCGCACCCGATGTCGGTGCTGTCGTCGGCTGTCTCGGCGCTGTCGACCTACTACGAGAACGAGTCCGACCCGCACAACCCCGAGCACGTCGAGCTCAACACGGTGCGGATGCTCGCGAAGCTCCCCGTCATCGCCGCCTACGCGCACAAGAAGAGTGTCGGCCAGGCGTTCCTCTACCCGGACAACTCGCTGAGTTTCGTCGACAACTTCCTGAAGCTCAACTTCGGCGTGATGTCCGAGCCGTACGAGGTCAACCCCGTGATGTCGCGGGCGCTCGAGCGGCTCCTCATCCTGCACGAAGACCACGAGCAGAACGCGTCGACCTCCACGGTGCGGCTCGTCGGCTCGACCGGTGCGAACCAGTTCTCCTCCATCTCCGCCGGCATCAATGCGCTCTACGGGCCGCTGCACGGCGGCGCCAACGAGGCCGTCCTCGACATGCTCGGCCGCATCCGCGACTCGGGGGAGAGCGTGCAGCGCTTCGTCGAGCGGGTGAAGAACAAGGAGGACGGCGTCAAGCTCATGGGCTTCGGCCACCGGGTCTACAAGAACTACGACCCGCGCGCGAAGCTCGTGAAGGAGTCGGCCGACGAGGTCCTCGCCGAGCTCGGCATCAGTGACCCGCTCCTCGACCTCGCGAAGGAGCTCGAGGAGATCGCGCTGAACGACGACTACTTCCGCGAGCGTCGCCTGTACCCGAACGTCGACTTCTACACCGGCGTCATCTACAAGGCGATGGGGTTCCCGACGCGGATGTTCACGGTGCTGTTCGCCATCGGACGCCTGCCCGGCTGGCTGGCCCAGTGGCGCGAGGCGGTCAGCGACCCGGCGACGAAGATCGGCCGCCCGCAGCAGCTGTACACGGGGGCCACGCGCCGCGACTACCCCGGCACCGTCTGACCCGGATGCACTCCTACGAGCCGGGCGCTGGGCACAGGCTCGCCCACGATCCGCTGAATGCGATCGTCGCGCCGCGACCGATCGGGTGGATCTCGACGCTGTCGTCCGACGGCGTGCGGAATCTGGCGCCGTTCAGCTTCTTCAACCTGTTCTCGTATCGCCCGCCGATCGTCGGCTTCACGACGACGAGGTGGAAGGACAGCGTCGCGAACGTCCAGGCGACCGGGGAGTTCGTGTGGAATCTCGCCACCCGGCCGCAGGGCGAGGCGATGAACGCCACCTCGGCAGAGGTCGCAGCCGAGATCGACGAGTTCGAGCTCGCGGGGCTCGCCGGCGTGCCGTCGACCCTCGTCGCCCCGCCGCGCGTGGCGGGCGCTCCTGTCGCCTTCGAATGCCGGCTCACGCAGCTGATCAACCTGCGCGACGCGCGCGGCGAGGCGACAGAGGGATGGGTCGCACTGGGCGAGGTCGTCATGGTGCACATCACGGAGGAGCTCGTCGCGAACGGCGTCTACGACACGGTCGCCGCCCGCCCGATCGTGCGCGGCGGGGGACCGGTGGACTACTTCGAGATCCGTGAGGACGCGCGGTTCGGGATGCGGCGCCCCTGAGTCCGTTCAGGCGATCCCGTTCGCCCGGTCTGAATCGTCGTCATCCATCGCGACGGATTCGGCCGGTTGACGGGGTGGGAGGATGGACGCATGCCACGCCTCCTCGTACGCCGTCCGTCGCCGCGCCTCGCCGAAGGCGAGCTGACCCACATCGAACGCGTCCCGGTGGATGCGGATCTCGCACTGCAGCAGTGGGAGCAGTACGTCGATGTGTACCGCTCGCGCGGCTGGGAGGTCATCGACATCGCCCCCGCCGACGAGCACGCGGACGGTGTGTTCGTCGAGGACGCCGTGGTCATGTTCGGCGACGTCGCGGTGGTCACCAGGCCGGGCGCGGATTCGCGCCGCGGGGAGATCGAGACGGCCCGTGCGACGCTCGAGGGCGCCGGCATCCCGTATCTGCAGATCGCCGAACCGGGCACGCTCGACGGCGGCGACGTGCTGAAGGTCGGCCGCACGGTGTACGTCGGCCGCACGCTCCGCACGAACGACGCGGGCATAGCGCAGCTGGGCGACCTGCTCTCGCCACGCGGATGGAACGTCGTCGCGGTGCCGGTCAGCAAGGTGCTGCACCTGAAGAGCGGCGTCACCGCGCTGCCGGACGGCACCATCATCGGCTACGAGCCGCTCGTCGACGACCCGCGGTTCTACCCGACGTTCGAGGGAGTGCCGGAGGAGCACGGCACCGCCGTCGTCGTCCTCGACGAGCACACCGTACTGATGTCGTCGGACGCGCCGGAGACCGCGGAGCGGTTCCGCGCCCGCGGGCTCGAGGTCGTGACGACTCCGATCTCCGAGTTCGAGAAGCTCGAAGGCTGCGTGACCTGCCTCTCGGTGCGCGTCCGCGACTGATTCTCCGGTGAGCGCGTAGCCGCCGCTAATGTGATGGGATGCATGCGGACGACACCTTCTCCCCGCCGGTCGACCAGGTGAACGATCCGGTCGTGACGACGTTCGGTGGAATGGGATTCCTCATGATCCTGTTCATGCTCCTCTTCGCGGCGATGGTCGTCTTCGTCGTCGTGGTCGCGATCCGGAAATGGGCGGTGCTCCGCGGTGCGGGCATCGACCCGCTCACCGTCGACGCGCAGATCGCCGCCAAGCTGGTGAACAGCGACGTCCTGAAGGGGGCGCCGGCGCCGACGAGCGTGGAGGAGCGGCTGGCGCGCCTCGACGACCTCGAGCGTCGCGGCGTCATCACGGCGGACGAGCGCGCGACGGCGCGCGCCGACATCCTCCGCGGCTGACGCTCTCTCCTCGGGCGCACGCGCGAACCCCCGGTCTCGCATGAGGCCGGGGGTTCGCATCGAAACAGGTCGCCTTGCGGCTGGTGTCACCGGCATCCCCGCTCTCGGGAGACCAGGGATCGGCGGCTCGCGGGATGCGCGCGAGATCGGGGGAGCCGGAGTCAGGCTGCGTCGGCGAGCTCCGGTTCGGGCTGCTCGATCTCGAGCGCGGCCACCGCATCCTTCCGTCGCGGCGGGCGGACGGCCAGCACGATGACGGCCGCCACCACGGCTCCCGCGGCGAGCGTGAGCCACGCGACCGTGTAGCCGTCGAGTGCCGGAGCCCCGCCGGCGCGGACGGAGCCGAACACGACGGCCGTCGTGAACGCCGACCCGATCGCGGAGCCGATCGTGCGGAGGTTCGCGTTGACCCCCGTCGCGATGCCGGTGCGGTCCGCCGGCACGCTCTCGACGATGATGCTGGCCGTCGAGGCGTAGGCGAGTCCGATGCCGAGGCCGAACACGCCTCCGGAGAGGGCGAGGGCGAGGATGCTCGCGTGCTCGACGATCGCGAGCACGATTCCCCCGGCCATGAACAGGGCGCCGAGGGCCATCATGATCCGCAGCGGGATGATGCGGGCGATCGCGCCGGTGGCGAACCCGACGCCGGACATCCCGATGAGGAGCGGCAGGAGCGCGAAGCCGGCCCCCTGCACGCCGAGGCCGAGGCCCCAGCCGGACGCCGCGGGCGTCTCGAGGAACTGCGGCAGGTAGCCCCAGAACCCGAAGGCGGCGGCGCCGATGAGCAGAGCGGCGGCGTTGACCGGCCAGATCGCGCGTCCGGCGACCAGACGCAGGTCTACGAGCGGCTCGGACGAGCGCAGCTCGGCGATGATCCACGCCGTGAACAGCAGTGCTGCGATCGCGAAGAGGCCGAGCGTCAGCGGGGAGGTCCAGCCCCAGCGCGTGCCGGAGCTGAGCGGAACCAGGAGGGCGATGAGCCAGCCGGAGAGCAGCGTCGCCGACAGGGCGTTGACGTGTCCCTGCGCGCGTGCTCCGGTGCGGGGGACGAGCATCAGGACAAGGAGGATGCCGGCGAGCGCCGTGACGAACGGGACGGCGAAGATGCCGCGCCACCCGAGGAGCTCCGCGAGGGGTCCGGCCAGGACGCTCCCCGCGGCGCCGCCGATGCCGATGATCGCGCTCGTGGCGCCGATCGCACCCGTGAGCCGCTCGCGCGGCATGACGTCGCGCAGCAGACCGAAGGCGAGGGGGAACAGCGCTCCGCCGACGCCCTGCAGGACGCGCCCGAGGATCAGGACGGTGAGGTTCGGGGCGAAGGAGGCGACGATGTCGCCGATCATCACGACGGCCAGCACTGCGAGGAACGTGTTGCGCCTCCCGCGCAGGTCGCCGATGCGACCGAGGAGGGGAGTGGCGACCGCTGCGGCGATGAGCCACGACGTGTTGGTCCAGGACGCGGCGTCCGCCGTCACGCCGTAGTCGGAGCTGATGAGCGGGATGACCGGGATGACGAGGTTCTGCAGGAGGGCGAGGGAGGCGACGCTCAGCGCGATCGCGAGGAACGCCGCACGGGTGGATGTGGAAGCGGGCATGAAGGGCCTTTCCAGAGGATGCGGATTCGGTGGAGGAGGGGTAAAGTGAGAGCAGGTCTCCGAACGGAGGTTGCCTCCGGATTGACAGTACCGGAGGGGGCCTCCGTTTAGCAAGTGGCTCCACCGATTTTTTCTTCCCGATTCCGAGAGGTCGTCCGAATGCCGGTCGCAGAGCGTGTCTCCGCCCTCGATGAGCGGCGACCGAAGCGCGCCGACGCCGCGCGCAACTTCGACGCCTTGGTCGTGGCGGGCCGTGCCGCGTTCGCGGAGGACGGTTCGACGGCATCACTTGAAGACATCGCCCGCCGCGCGGGTGTCGGCATCGGAACGCTGTACCGCAATTTCCCGACCCGCGACGACCTGATCGAGACGCTCTACCTCGGCGAGGTCGACGCGCTCGCCGATGCCGCGCTGGAGGTCGCAGACCTCGAGCCGTGGGAAGCGCTGCGCGCCTGGCTCGATCGCTTCGTCACGTACGTGGGCACGAAGCACGCGCTCCTGGATGGCCTCAACCGTCAGTCCTCGGTGCTCGGCGAGTGCCGCGCCATCATGCTGTCGGCCGGCGAACCCCTTCTCATCCGCGCACAGGAGGCCGGCGAGGTCGATCCCGACATCACGATCGGCGACGTGGTCAAGCTCGTCTCCGGTGTGGCTGCCGTGGCATCCTTCGACGACGAGGCGCAGCGCGAGCGCGTGCTCAACCTCGCCATCAACGCCATCCGGCGCTGACCCGCGGGATCACGCCCGGCGCTGCTCCTCGAGCGCGGCCGCGTAGTCGGGGACGATCGTCGAGAGCTCGCGCGGCGGACGCTCGTACCCACCCGGCTCGGGACGCGGAGGGATGCCGATCGGCTCCCGGTCGACGAGCGTGTACGGGATCCGCGAGAGCAGATGGTGGATCATGTTGATGCGCCCGCGCCGCTTGTCCTCGTTGTCGACCTCGAACCAGGGCGCCTCGGGGATGTCGGTGTGCACGAACATCGTGTCCTTCGCGCGGGAGTAGTCCTCCCACTTCGTGATGGACAGGACGTCGTTGGGGCTGAGCTTCCACCGTCGCATCGGGTCGTCATTGCGCGACCGGAACCGCAGCTCCTGCTCGACGTCGGACACGCTGAACCAGTACTTCAGGAGCAGGATGCCGTCCTCCACGAGCATCCGCTCGAAGATCGGCGCCTGGTGGAGGAAGCGATGGTACTGCGCGTTGGTGCAGTAGCCCATGACGTGCTCGACGCCCGCGCGGTTGTACCAGGAGCGGTCCATCAGGACGATCTCGCCCGCCGCGGGCAGGTGCGCCACGTAGCGCTGGAAGTACCACTGCGACCTCTCGCGCTCCGTCGGGGTCGGGAGGGCGACGATGCGGGTGACGCGGGGGTTGAGGTACTGGGCGACGCGGTTGATCGTGGACCCCTTGCCTGCGGCGTCCCGCCCTTCGAAGATGACCATGACGCGCGCGCCGGTGGCCTGGACCCACGCCTGCATGTCGACGAGCCGAGCCTGCAGCGCCTTGAGTTCGTCCTCGTACAGCCGCTTCGGCATCCGTCCGCTCATGCGAGCGACTGTACCCGACGCGTGTGCGCCGGCGACCCCGCGCGCCGCACGGCGTCGTGAGCTGCGTTCCATCCCGCCATGCCGTGCGCTCCGCCGCCGGGGAGCGTCGATGCACTCGCGAGCCAGACCCCGGGAATCGGGGTGCGCCACGGCGCGAGCGCGGCACGGGGGCGCGCGAACAGTTGACGCCAGTCGTTCGCACCCCCGCCGATGTCGCCGCCGACGAGGTTCGCGTCCCACGCCTCGAGGGCTGCGGGCGAGAAGGCATGCCGGGCGAGGATGCGGTCGCGGAACCCGGGCGCGAAGGACTCGATGCGCCGCTCGATCAAGCCGGTCGCGTCGCCGTCCCATCCGTTCGGGACGTGGATGTACGCCCACGCGGTGTGCTTGCCGGCGGGGGCCCGGGTGGCGTCCGCGACCGTCGGCTGCACGAGCAGGAC
The DNA here is from genome assembly GCF_030315975.1 of Microbacterium candidum. Taxonomy (GTDB): domain Bacteria; phylum Actinomycetota; class Actinomycetes; order Actinomycetales; family Microbacteriaceae; genus Microbacterium; species Microbacterium candidum. Next base: position 310,526 of record NZ_JASXSZ010000005.1, read on the forward strand.
GTACGGCTCGCCGCTCACGGCACCGCGGTGCGCCGCCGCCTCGCTCGCGATGACGGTCTCCGCGCTGCCTCCGAGGTGCACCGTGCCCGCGCCGGACAGCGCCTCGTCCGCCCACGGGATCGCGGCATCCAGCGCCCAGTCGACTTTGAAGACGCCGGGACCCGTGCGCCACCGCTCGAGCCTCCTGCGGTAGCCCGGGGGCAGCCGGTCGCCCGCGAGGCGGGCGAACTGCCGGGCGTCGACGTCGAGGATCGTCACCCCGGCGGCCGGCAGCTCGTCGAGGGACCGGATGCGGCGTCCCGTGATGATCTCGCCGCCGAGCGTGGTGAACCGCTCGACGAGCGCCTCTGCGACGCGTTCCGAGCCGCCGACCGCGACCGGCCAGCCGACGCCGTGCGCGAGCGATCCGAGCACGATCCCGAAGGCGGCGCTGCCGAGCGCCGTCAGCGGGAGCCCCGCGTGCACGGCGAGTCCGGCGAACAGTGCTCGGGCCGGGTCGTCGCGGAAGACCCGCCTGATCGGGAAGGTGGCGGGGAAAGCCCCGTGCAGACCCAAGTCGATGAGGGTCGCGGGGTGCTCGGGCGGGATCCGCGTGAGGTCGAGGGAGGCGGACGCCACCCCCTCCCATTTCCGTGCGAACCCGCCGAGCACCGCGTTCCACCGGGGGCCGTCGACGCCGAGTCCCTCGGCGGTCCGGGCGGGATCGCGGTCGAGGAGGACGGACCGGCCGGGGGCGAGCGCGTGTCCGAGCGGCAGGGCGGGGTGGGCGAAGGCGAGTCCATCGCGTTCGAGCTGGAGCGCACGGAAGGCTGGGGATGCGAGGGCGAGAGCGTGCACCGTCGCCCCGACGTCGTGCCGGAACCCGGGGAGGGTGAGCTCCTCAGTGCGCAGCGCGCCACCCGGGCGCGATGCCGCCTCGAAGAGGATCGTCCGCAGGCCCGCTTCGGCGAGGACGATCGCGGCGACGAGACCGTTGGGCCCCGCACCCACCACGACCGCGTCGGCATCCGTCATGATCGCCGCCACACCCCGATCGACATCGGGCGCAGCGCCTCGTCGACCGCAGCTGCGAGTTCGGGAACCGTCGTCTCCGGGTCGATCCCCGCCTGCAGCTTCGCGCCGAACGCCTCGACGACGCGTTCCGCGTCATAGCGCGCGCGGTCGAACCGGCGGTCGATCCACCGCTGGACCCAGCGAAGGAGAGGCAGGAAGACGGCGGCCGCGACGACCGTGGCGAGCGCGACCGGGATGGGGTTGTCGACGGGCACGAGGGTGCCGATGCCCACGACGATCGCGGTGTACAGGGCGACGAGGGTGACCAGCACGATCGCGTAGGTGACCGTCCGCGAGATGACGCGTCCGATCGAGTAGAGGCCGTGCCGGGTGATCGCGATCCCGATGGTCAGCGCAGGCAGATTGAGGGCGAGGGTGGGGATCGCACGGCCGATGGGGCTCGTCATGATCGCCGGGACCGGGATGGCGAGCAGGAGGGCGCCCAAGATGGTGACGACCATCCCGCTGACGCCGAAGACGAACCAGCGGTACTGCAGACGCTCGGTCGCATCCGCGCGGCGCCAGCGGAGGATCAGATCGAGCAGGGCCATGACGAAGACGGCGATGAACGCCGGATACTGGATCGTCGAGACCCACACGTGCGCGATGTCGCCGAACGCGGGGATCCCGAGCGGGTTCGCCCGCCCCGTGGCGTTCGGGCTCTGCAACGTCGAGGGGTCGAAGAGTGCGAAGAACGTGTTCACGGTCACATCGACGATGTAGATCCACATCGTCGCGAACCCGAGTCGCGTCTGGATCCGCCCGCTCGGGAAGACGAGCGCGATCCCCGGGACGAGCAGCCAGAACGAGCTCGAGACGGCCCACGACGTGAGCTCGATCCACACGGGCAGACCCTGCATCAGCGCGGGCACGAGGCTCGGCGCCATGAGGGCCGCGTACACGGACATTCCGATGAGGTACCAGCCGACGCCGTTGCGCGGCCGCTCGCTGAGGATGACGGCGCCGACGACCGGCCAGGCGCCGAAGCCGAACAGCATCGTCCACTCGCCGTACGACCCGACCCACACGCCGACGGCGAGACATCCCGCGACGACGGCCCAGAGGCCGACCCGCCACCACACCTGCCGCACGGTCACGACGGCGTCCTCGTCCACACGGCGAGCGCCGTCGGCTGCAGCGAGTCGTCCACCGCTCTCGCGAGGTCGGCGGCGGCCGTGTGGGGATCGGCGCCGTTGCGCACGCGCTCGCCGAAGCCGTCCGCGACCTTCTGCGCGTCGTAGGCCGCACGGTTGAAGCGGCGGTCGACGCGCCGGCGCACCGCACGCAGGAGGGGCAGGAAGGCGGCCGCCGCGGCGAGCGTCGCGACGGCGACAGCGACGGACGGGAGCCGGGGGATGACGGCGGTGAGGCCGACGATGATCGCGACGTAGCCCGCGACGATCACCGCCGTGACGATCGCGTACGACGCGGTGCGTGAGATCACCCGGTCGATCGCGTAGAGGTCGTAGCGGAGCACGGCGAAGAGGATCGACAGCGGGATGAGCGCGTAGACGAGCGTGCCGAACGCGCTCATCGCCTGCGACAGCAGGCCCAGCGCGCCGGGGGCCGTGTCGCCGCCGAACAGCAGCGTCGTCCAGCTGAGGACCAGCGCGCTCATCGCGGTGGTCATCGCCCAGAAGATCCAGCGCAGCTGGGTCCGTTCCACATCGGACCCCGAGCGGTAGCGCACGAAGAGCGAGGCGATGCACAGCGCGGCGGGCACGGCGAGCCCGAGCACGAGCGCGGCGGCCGCGGCCGGCCCCTCGAGCGCTCCCCATTCGATGTGGATCGGATTCGGGACCCCGGGAGCGAGTGTGGCGGCCTGCGTGTCGATGATGAGCGCGCCCGCGACCGGCCCGATCGCGGCGTACCAGGCGAGCCACGTCCAGCGGAGCGACGGCGGGCGGCCGTCCGGGAACCGCAGGGGGATCTGCGTGAGGAGGAGCCCGATCGGCAGCATCCAGTTTCCGCTCGTCGAGCTCGAGTCGGGTCCGCCGCCGATCACGAACAACCAGCTGGCAAGGGCGGGATTCGTGCCCTGCACGGCCATGCCCGCGAGGTTCGCGAGCACGAACACCGAGAACAGGCCCGGGATGGCGAGCAGGAGCCAGCCGAGCGCGAGGTGCGGTCGGCGCCGCGCGATCGACCAGCCGGTGAAGAGCGTCACCAAGACGAACGGGAGGATGCTGGCCGAGGCGGCGAGCCGCTCCCAGAACCCGCCGCTTCCTGCGGCCCGCGCGAAATCAAGGGGGAGGGTCAGGAGGATCGCGAGCGCGAGCACGTCGACGAGCCACGCCCGCCTGCGCGTCGTGACATCCTCCCGCCCGGTGCTCATCAGGACGCCGCGTGCTTCCGATGGGTCACGCGGTGGCGGAAGGTCGCGAAGAAGACGTTCCCGCGGACGTTGCGCCAGTTCTTCCAGATCATGCGTCGGTCGACGCACACCGAGTGCTCGGTGACGGGGGCGCCCGTCACGCCGTACGACGCGGCGAGGTTCTCGAGGGTCCGTCGCCACATGCTCCCCTCCGCGGTGCGGCCGACCGGCCACACGAGCTGGATGAGGGGATCGTGCGGGCGCACGAGCATCCGGATCTCTGCGACGGTGCCCGATGCGGCGTCTTCCCGCGCCGAGAACGTGATCATGCCGGAGAGCATGTGGCCCTCGGGAGTGAGGTAGCTGAAGGACGTCTCGTCGGCGTAGATGACGAGGATGCCGGTCGTGGCGCCCGATGCCGTCAGCGGGGTCACGTCGCCCGCCCGGATGGCGGCGTCACCGCTGTAGAAGGTGTTCCCTTTCGGCCAGAATTCGCCGAAATGCGCCCTCCAGTCGGCGATCAGCCGCTCGGCGCCGACAGCGGTCCCGAGCGCGATCGTGAACCTGCGGTCCCACAGCGAGCCGAAGCCCTGCTGGGGGCCGGCGACCCTCTTGCCCTCGAGGTTGAAGGCGTGGTCGCGCTGGGCCTCGTCGACGTGCAGCCGGTCGACCGGCTGCGCCCAGTTGGCGCTGTCGCTCATGTCCCTGTCCTTCCGTCCGGCTCAGCCGGCGGTTCCGGCGAGCGCTTGGTCCGTCGAGTCGAAGAGGAGGATGGCCTCGTCGAGGCGGGTGAGCTGGAAGATCTGGCGGTAGTGCTCGGTGAGGCCGACGGCGGCGATCCGCTGCTGGCGTCGCTGTCCGCGCACGAGCAGGGTGACCAGCATCCCGATCCCGCCGGAGTTCATGTAGTCCATCCCGTGGAAGTCGAGCACGATCGTCTTGGCTCCGTCGTCCGTCGCCTGTTCGTGCGCGGCCATGAGGTCCTGCTCGCACGCGGCCGTGACATCGCCGCTGATGGCAATGGCTGCGGCGCCGCTGCCCAGGGCGACGACATCCATCGTCGCGATCCGCTCGTTCATCGTGCGGCCTCCTGTCCGGTGTCGGCCGTCTGGACGATCTCGATGAAGTCGCTCAGCCGGGTGATCTGGAAGATGTGCTGATAGTGGGCGGTGAGGCCGAGCGCGCGCGTCGGCAGCCGTTGCGCCCGTGCGCGGGCGAGGAGGCTCACGATCAGGGCGATGCCGGTCGAGTTGATGTACTCGACGTCGGTGAAGTCGAGCTCGACGGTCTCCGGGGCGGAGTCGAGCGCCGCGGTGTAGGCCTGCTCGAGGATCGTCCCCGCATCTCGGTCGATGAGGCCGGAGAGCCGGATGATCGCGAGGCTGCCGCGCGTGTCGACGCTGTAGGCGAGGCTCATCGGGGTGTCCTTTCGGTGTCGCCGGTCGCGCCTGCGGCCGGGTCGTCGGGGCGCATCGTGAGCCGCACGACGTGGCGCTCGCCGTCGCGGAAGTCCTCGACGCGGTCGACGAGGTGCTCGACGAGGAACAGGCCCCACCCGCGGGGGGTCTGACGGCCGGACAGCTTCTCGTCGAGGTCCGGCTCGACCGGCTCGTGCGCCGGGCCGCGGCCGAAGTCTGCGATCTCGACCGTGACGGATTCGATTCCGCACCGCACCGACACCTCCACGGGGAGGGACGAGATCGCGTGGTTGCCGTGCTCGATGGCGTTCATCGCGGTCTCGCTGACGGCGGTCTTGAGAGCATCGACCCTGATCTCCGGCAGCGCGTCGCCGACGATCCGGGTGACGCGGTCCATCACTTCGCGCTCGTTGCCGATGTCGCTCGCGACGGCGAAGGTCACGGCATCCTGGTACTCGCTGCGCCTGCCGCGATGCAGAGTGACGATCGTGATGTCGTCCTCCTGCAGGGCGGTGCCCTGGAACGCCGCGAGACCCGCGATGCTGCGGTCCACGAGGTCGTCACCGCCGGTGGCGGCCGCGACGAGCGCCTCGGTGCGCTCGAAGCCGAACATGTCGCCGTTCGCATCGTGCTGCTCGGTGATGCCGTCGCTGTAGAGCATGACGATGTCGTCCGGCTCGAGGACGGTCTCGATCTCGTCGTACTCGGAATCGGGCATGAGCCCGAGCGGCATCCCGCGCGCGTCGAGCGTGAGGACGGCGTCGCCGCGGCGGACGAAAGGCAGATTGTGCCCGGCGTTCGCGAACCGCGTGCGGCCGGTCTCCAGATCGATGACGAGCGCCAGGCACGTCACGAACATGTTGAGGGGGATCTGCGGGATGAGCAGGTTGTTGACGCGGCGCAGGACCTCTCCCGGGCTCGCCGCCGCCGCGGAGCGCAGGAGCGCATGCGTGCTCGCCATGACGAGCGCCGCGGGCACGCCCTTGTCGGTGACGTCGCCCGCGACGACCATCACTAGCCCGTCGCCGAGTTCGATGACGTCGTAGAAGTCCCCGCCGACAGTGCGGGCGGGACGGTAGAACGCCGCGACGTGCCAGCCGCCGAGCTCCGGGAGCTCCGCCGGGAGGAACTGCTGCTGGATGAGCTGAGCGATGTGCAGCTCCTGGTCGAAGCGCTCGCGCTCGCGGGCTTCGGCCTCCTGCGCCTTCATGAGCTGCCCAAGGCGGATGGCGGGCGCCGCCGTCCCCGCGAGCTGGTCCAGAAGTCGCCGATCGGCGCGCGAGTACGATCGCTCGGACCGGCGCGCGCCGAGAGCGATGAGCCCCACCAGCTCGCCGCCCGACACCATCGGCACGACGAGTCGGACGCCCTGGTCGCGCATGCGCTGGACAGCGGGGGAGAACTGAGGGAGCGCGGCGATCTCGGAGGTGCCGGGGGCCGATTGAAGGAAGTCGATGAGCGGATCGCCCTCGTCGATGTGGACCTCGATCGTGGCGACCCCGGAAGCGGGCTCGACCCGCCGTGCGGTGTGTGCGGACGATCGTGCCGCCGGTCGTGCGGCGCGACGCTCGAAGTGCGCGGCACGACCGGCGGCCGGCATGGCCGCGTCGCCGGACGCAGAGGCCTCCGTCGCCGCTCGGATGGTGAGCGGCGGCGCGCCCGGCGGCACATCCCCAGGTGCCGGGGGTACGGAGTCCAGCGTGTCGGTCATGTCACGATGATGGACCCGGCACCGTTCCGAAAGCGTTACGGAGTGGATGCGGATCGGTGGATTCGGAACGCTCCACCGCGTACCGTGGCGTCCATGGCCGAGGCGCAGATCCTGCTGTTCGGCCCGCCGCGCGTGCGGCGGGGCGATGCGGAGGTGCGGTTCGACACGCGGAAGGCGGTGGCGCTGCTCGCGGTCCTCGCGGTGACGGGGCAGCCGCACGGGCGTGATGCACTGACCGAGCTGCTCTGGCCGGACCTGCCGCGCGCCAACGCACGGTCGACGCTGCGTCGCACGCTCTCGGTCGCTGCGGCGATCGGGCCGGCGCTCGTCGTCGACGGCGATGCGATCGCGGTGGATCCCGGCGCGTGCTTCTGCGACGTCGCGGAGTTCCGTCGGCTCGTCGGGGAGGGCACGCTTGCGGCTGCCACCGACGCGGTCGCGCTCGTCACCGGACGCTTCCTCGAGGGGCTCGTGCTCCGGGACAGTCCGGAGTTCGACGACTGGAGGTTCGGGGTCGAGAGGATGCTGCAGGACGAACTGTCCGTGACCCTCCGCCGGCTCTCCTCGCACGCCGTGCGCAGCGGCGACTTCGACGCGGCGCTGTCGTTCGCCCGCCGACGCACCGAGATCGACGCCCTGTCGGAGCCCGCACACGCCGACCTCATGCTGGTGACCGCGTGGGCGGGGGATCGGTCAGGGGCGCTGCGCGTGTACCGCGATCTCGTCCGTCGTCTCGATCACGCGCTCGGGGTGAGCCCCGTCCCGTCGACGCAGGCGCTGTACCACGCGATCCGGACGGGCGCCACGCCGCCGCCTCCCTCACCGGCGTCCCGTCCGCGCGTGCAGGGCGCCCAACCGGAGGTGGTCCGGCAGCTCGTCGCCGCGGCCGCCGTGATCGGCGCACCCGCCGATGCCGAGCTCCTCCGCATCGTCTCGGGACGCGACGAAGCCGAGATCGCGGCGGCTCTCGAGGACGGCGTGCTGCAGGGCTCCGGGGAGCCGCGCGCGTATGCCGTCGCCGATCCGCTCGTCGCCGCGCAGGCGCTGTCGGCACTGTCTCTCGCACGTCGCCGGCTGCTGCACGGCCGGGTGGCGGAGGCGCTCGCGCGCCGGGCGGGAACGGTCGGCGAAGCGTCGGCCGAGGCCGTCGGCGAGCACTTCGCGGACGCCGGGCGGGATGCGGAGGCCGCGGAGTGGTTCGCGCTGGCCGCGGCCGCCGCGTCGGAGCGCGGCGACGACAGCGCTGCTCTCGACGCATGGCGATCCGCGCAGGCGGTGGGGCTTGACACTGTCGCCGTGCATCTGGCGGTCGCGACGGGTCTTCTCCGCCTGCGCCGGTACGCGGAGGCGCTCGTCGCGCTGGGACGCGCGGGAGAGCGCGCCGGCGACGATGCCGCTGCCCTCGCGGCGGCGCGGCAGGAGCTCGCGGCGGCGGAGCGGTCCGCCGATCACCCGCGCATCGTCGTGTGCAGCTCCCACCTCTCCGATCTGCTCTACGCCGCGGGCGACGAGGATGCGGCGCGTGCCGCGCAGCGCCGATGGGCGGAGGCGCTCGCCGAGCTGGAGCGAGACGATGCGGAGCCGTCGCCGTGGACGCTCAGCGAGTGGTGAGACGCGTCAGGCGTGCAGCGCCTCGTTGAGCGTCACGCCGACGCCCGACCGCCGCACCGCTTCGATGGCGCCGGTCAGGGAGTTGCGGCGGAACAGGATGCCGTCCACGCCCGAGAGCTGCGCGCCCTTCGCGGTGGGGCGGCCGCCGTCGGCGCGCGGCGCCTCGTCGGCCAGCACGATCTTCGAGCCGGCGGTGACGTAGAGGCCCGCCTCGACGACGCAGTCGTCGCCGAGGGAGATGCCGACGCCCGCGTTCGCGCCGAGGAGGGTGCGTGCGCCGATGGAGACGCGGTGCGAGCCGCCGCCGGAGAGGGTCCCCATGATGGACGCGCCCCCGCCGATGTCGCTGCCGTCGCCGACGACGACGCCCTGGGAGATGCGGCCCTCCACCATGGAGGCGCCGAGCGTCCCGGCGTTGAAGTTCACGAAGCCCTCGTGCATCACCGTCGTGCCGGGGGAGAGGTAGGCGCCGAGGCGGACGCGGGATGCGTCGGCGATCCGAACGCCCGGCGGCACGACGTAGTCGAGCAGGCGCGGGAACTTGTCGAGGCCCTGGATCTGGATGCCCTCGCGCGCGAGCTCCGGGCGCAGACGCGTCGCGTCGTCCGGGTGCATGGGTCCGGCGTTGGTCCAGGCGACGTTCGGCAGGTGCGCGAAGACGCCGTCGAGGTTCACCTCGTTGGGGAGGACGAGCCGGTGCGAGAGCGCGTGCAGACGCAGATAGGCGTCCGGGGTCGACTGGGGGGCCGCATCCAGATCGATCTCGATCGCGATGACGTCCACGCGCACCGCGCGGCGCTCGTCGGCCACCGCGAGCCGGTCCAGGCTCTCGGGAGCGATGGCGGGGTCGAGCCCCAGGGGAAGACGTCCGGTCGTCGGCTCCGGGTACCACGTGTCGAGCACGGTGCCGCCGTCCGTGGTCGTCGAAAGTCCCCAGCCCCACACCCAACGCTCGTCGCTCATCCCTCCAGGGTACCGAGCGACCGCAGGGCGCCCGATCCGCCGGCGTCACACAGGCGCGCGGATAGACTCGGAGGATGCCGCGCCTGGACCTGTCCGCATCCTCCGTCGAGCTCACCAGGGCGATCTGCGACATCGCGTCCGTATCCGGCGAAGAGCAGACGCTCGCGGACGCGATCTTCGACGCGGTGAGCAGCCTGGAGCACCTCGAGGTCTTCCGCTCCGGGGACACGATCGTCGCACGCACGAACCTCGGTCGCGCGCAGCGCGTGGCGATCGCCGGCCACATCGACACCGTTCCGATCAACGGCAACGTGCCGACGCGTGACATCGAGATCGAGGGCGAGGCCTATCTGTGGGGCCGCGGCACCGTCGACATGAAGGCAGGCGTCGCGGTGCAGCTGAAGCTTGCGGCAGAGCTCGCCGAGCCCCGCGTCGACCTCACGTGGATGTGGTACGACCACGAGGAGGTCGAAGCGGACCTCAACGGTCTCGGCCGCCTGTCGCGCGAGCGGGCCGATCTGTTCGCGGCGGACTTCGCGATCCTCGGGGAGCCGTCGAACGGCCAGGTCGAGGGCGGATGCAACGGCACGATGCGCGCCGTCGTGCGAACGCATGGCGTCCGTGCGCACAGCGCCCGCGCCTGGATCGGCGAGAACGCGATCCACCGCGCTGCACCCGTCCTCGCGCGCCTGGCGGAGTACCGGCCGCGGGAGGTCGCCGTCGACGGACTCGCCTACCGCGAGGGCCTGAACGCGGTCGGCATCCGCGGCGGCGTCGCCGGCAACGTCATCCCCGATCTGTGCGAGATCGAGGTCAACTACCGCTTCGCGCCGAGCCGTTCGGTCGATGAGGCCGCCGCGCACCTGCGCGACGTCTTCGCCGGGTTCGAGGTCGAGATCACGGACGCCGCGGCCGGGGCGCGTCCTGGGCTCGATGCGCCCCTCGCGCAGGAGTTCCTCGCGGCGGTCGGCGCCGAGCCGCGCCCGAAGTACGGCTGGACGGATGTCGCACGGTTCTCGTCGCTCGGCGTGCCCGCAGTGAACTACGGCCCCGGCGACCCGCTGCTCGCCCACCACGACGAGGAGCGCGTGCCGCTCGCGCAGATCGACGCCGTCGAGCGAGGGCTGCGCGCATGGCTGACGGCTCCGTGACCACCGCCCGCGTGGAGGTGCGCGGGCTCTGGCACAGGCCGGCGGTGCGCATCGCGATCCTGTACCTCGCCGCGCGCGTCATCACGACGCTCTTCTTCTTCGGCGCCTCGGCGCTGTCGGGGATCGGCTCGCGATTCGGCCTCCATGCCGCGTTCGGGACGCTCGTCATGGGCTGGGACGCCCAGTGGTACTGGTTCACGGCCGAGAACGGCTATCCGTCGACGCTGCCGCTCACCCCCGACGGCAAGGTCCAGGAGAACCAGTGGGCCTTCCTGCCGTTGTATCCGTACCTCTCGAAGATCATCGGCGTCCCGCTCGGCGGCTGGCCGATCGCCGCGGTGCTCGTCTCGCTCGTCGCGGGGTACCTCGCATGCCTCGTGCTCTACCGGATGCTCACCCGGAAGCTCGACACCACCGCGGCGACGTGGGCGGTCGTGTTCTTCGCGTCCGGACCGCTCGCGGCCCTGTTCCAGGTCGGCTACGCGGAGGCGCTGTTCCTCCTGTGGCTCATGCTGGCGCTGTGGCTCGTGATGCGCCGACGATACGGATGGCTCTACCTCCTCGTGCCGCTCATGGGGTTCACCCGGCCCGGCATCCTCGCGTTCGCGCTGTTCCTGGGCCTGTTCGGCATCTGGCGATGGCTCACCCGTGCGCGCGAGCCCCTGCCCGCGCGGGAGATCGTGCACATCGTGGCCCTCGCCGCGCTCTCGACGATCGTCGGCTTCGCGTGGCAGGTGATCGCGCAGATCGCGACCGGGGATCCGGGCGCGTACCTGAAGACCGAGCTCGCGTGGCGGCGGAACTGGATCCCGGACGCGGCGAGCAACTTCCTCCCGTTCGACGGCTTCATCGTCGGGACCCGCTTCTGGGCCGGGATGTGGGGCTGGGGCGCGGTCACGGGCTTCGTCGTCCTCGCCTTGGGCATCATCGCGATCGCGGCGGCGCTGATCTTCGAGCCGCACGTCAAGCGTCTCGGCATGGAGCTGCGCCTGTGGTCGGCGAGCTACCTCGTGTACCTCCTCGCCGTGTTCTTCCCGCAGTCGAGCATCTTCCGGCTCCTGCTTCCGCTGTCGCCCATGTGGGGGGCGGTCGCGGCCCCGAAGTCGACCGCCTGGAGGGTGGCGGTGCTCCTTGCGTGCGTCGCGGGACAGTGGTGGTGGATCTACAACATGTACGCGCTGGCGAACACGTACTGGCAGATTCCCTGACCGGAATATGCTCCTGATATCGGCGCGATTTCAGGCGTGTCGGCGCGCACGATAAACTTGATCCAGACCAGCGACGAAAGGGAGCCACACATGGCAGCCATGAAGCCGAGAACCGGAGACGGGCCGATGGAGGCCGTCAAGGAGGGCCGTCTGATCATCGTGCGTGTGCCGCTCGAGGGCGGCGGACGTCTCGTCGTCTCCGTGAACGACGCCGAGGCCAAGGAACTCCACGACGTGCTCGGCGAGGTCGTCTCCGCCGCCTGAGCAGTCTCCGCAGTACGGGAAGGCCGGTCTTCGGACCGGCCTTCGTCGTCCCCGCCCGCCGCGGTTCCGCTCTCCGGATCCGGCGGACGGGAGTTACGCCGTGGCGATCGTCGTCAGCTGGAGGAGGCCCTCGGCGACGGTCGACAGCGCGCCGACGACGGCGGGGGAGTTCTGGGTCTCGGTGATGAGCGACCGGTACGCCGTGGTGACCGGATCGCGTCGGACCGGGTCGGCGACCGCACCCCCGGCGAGCACGCGGGGGACGAGGACGGTGCCGCCCGGCCGCACGAGCTTCAGCCCGTGCTCGACGTACTCGATGACGCCCTCCGGGTCAGCGTCCACGAGCACGACGTCGTAGGAGGCCTCGTTCATGCGGGGCAGGACGTCGGAGGCGCGACCCGTGATGAACCGCGAGCGGGCGGGCGCGATGCGCGCATCGGCGAAGGCCTGGCGTGCGGCGGCGAGATGCTCGGGCTCTGTGTCGATCGTCGTGAGGATGGCGCGCGGCGCGCCGTGCAGCAGCCACAGCCCCGAGATGCCGGCTCCGGTGCCGATCTCGACGATGTTGAGGGCCGCGGTCGCCGCGGCGATGACGGCGATCTGGGCGCCGACGGGAGGGCTCACCGGAGCCGCGCCCAGCTCCAGCGCGTGGGCGCGTGCGCGTGCGATGTGGTCGGGCTCGACGATCGCCTCGCGCGCGAATCGATCCTTCGCTCCGTCGGCTGCCTGCGCCGCCTGCTCACCCATGTCCGAGACCTCCGCCCGAAAGCCTACGCGGCAGGACGTGCGAGGACGGCCAGGCACGGCGGGTAACCTGAACACATGATCTTTGGGATCACCATCGAGAAGCTCGTCGTGCTCGGGGTGATCGCCGCATTCCTCATCGGCCCGGAACGTCTGCCGAAGTATGCGGCGATGCTCGCGCAGTTCACCGTGCGCGCGCGCGAGTTCATGCGTGGTGCCCGGGAACGCGTCAAGGACGAGATGGGCGAGGACTTCAGCGACGTCGATTGGCGCACCCTCGACCCGCGTCAGTACGACCCGCGCCGGATCATCCGCGAGGCGCTCCTCGACGACGCTCCGGTCGCTCCGGTCGCGGCGGCCGCCGTACCTCCGGCGGAGGCGCCGACGAAGGTCCCCTTCGTCCCCGGCGAGGTGCCCCCGTACGACGCCGAGGCGACCTGAGCCGGGCGAGCGCGATCGTCAGCGCAGCGTGACCGGCAGCGTGCGGCCGGCGAGGCCGCGAGGCCGCACCGCGAGGGCAGCGGCGAGCGCATCGATCGCACGGGCCGCCGGATCGCCGGGATCGGCGACGACGACGGGGATGCCGGCATCCCCACCCGCGCGCAGCGCGGTCGACAGCGGCACCTGCGCGAGGAGCGCAACGGTCTCCGCATCCGTGGACAGGGCCTCGGCGACGCGCTGACCGCCTCCCGAGCCGAACAGGTCGACGACGGTTCCGTCGGGAAGCGTCATCGCGGCCATGTTCTCGACGACCCCCAGGACGTGCTGGCCCGTCTGCCGTGCGACGAGTCCGCTGCGGACCGCGACGTCGGAGGCGGCCGCCTGCGGCGTCGTGACCACGAGGACGTCCGCGTGCGGGAGCAGCTGTCCGACCGAGATCGCGACGTCGCCGGTGCCGGGTGGCATGTCGATGAGGAGCACGTCGAGGTCGCCGAAGTGCACGTCGGTGAGGAACTGCTGGACCGTGCGGTGCAGCATCGGGCCGCGCCACGCGACCGCGGCGCCCTCGTCGCCGTCGCGGAGGAACATCCCGATGGAGATCGTCTTCACGTCGTGCGCGACGGGCGGCAGGATCAGGTCGTCGATGCGGGTCGGTTTGACGGTGCGCCCGTCGTCGTCGACGAGACCCAGGAGCGCGGGGATCGAGAAGCCGTGGACGTCGGCGTCGACGAGCCCGACCGACAGTCCGCGGCCGGCGAGGGCGACGGCGAGGTTCGCCGTGATCGTCGACTTCCCGACGCCGCCCTTCCCGCTCGTGACCGCGATGACGCGCGTGAGGGACTCGGGTCCGAACGGGACGGTGCGCGCGCGGGTGCCCCGGAGGCGCTCGGTGAGTTCACGCCGCTCGTCCGGGGTCATGACGCCGACGGTGAGGTCGACCGCATCCACCCCCGCGACGGAGGCGGCCGCCTCCCGGACGTCGTGCTCGATGCGCTGTGCGGCGGGGCAGCCGACGATCGTGAGCGCGATGCCGACATGCGCCGTGGTCCCGTCCACCGTGATGTCGCGCAGCATCCCGAGCTCGGCCAGCGGGCGGCGCAGCTCGGGGTCGGAGACCGCGCCGACGGCCGTGCGGACAGCGGTCGCGAGCTCGCTGCTCACCCCGCGCCTCCGCGCTCGGCCGCCACCTCGCGTGCGTCGCGGACGTCCAGCTGCTCCAGGAGCGACTTCAGCTCCTGGCGGAGCGTGTCCTTCGTGACGACCTCGCTGGAGACCTCGGTGAGCGCCATCCGCAGGGCGACGATCTCGCGGGCGAGATATTCGGTGTCGGAGAGATTGCGCTCCGCGCGCTGACGGTCCTGCTCGATCTGCACCCGGTCGCGGTCGTCCTGTCGGTTCTGCGCCAGCAGGATGAGGGGCGCAGCGTACGACGCCTGCAGCGACAGGACGAGCGTCAGAGCGGTGAAGCCGTTCGTCGCCGTGTCGAACCGCGCCCATGTCGGCATGAGCGTGTTCCACGCGATCCAGCCGGCGCAGAACACGGTGAGGATGACGACGAACGTCGGCGTGCCCATGGCGCGCGCGATCCACTCGGTGAAGCGCCCGAACGAGTCCCGGGACTGCTGCTGGGGGTTGCGGCTCAGCATCCCCGAGCGCCCGCGGGGCGCGTCGAGGGTCGGCTGCCTGTTCTGACGCGCCATCAGCGTGACCCCGTTCCGGTCGTGGGCGTGGCATCCACCTCTTCCGCGTCCTGCGAACGCCAGTCGTCGGGCAGCAGATAGTCGAGCACGTCGTCGACGCTGACCGCGCCGACGAGGCGGTGCGCGGGGTCTACGACAGGAAGCGACACGAGGTTGTAGCTCGCGAGCATACGGGCCACCTCGGCGGCCGACGCCGTTGCGGGCACCGGGTCCAGCGTGTCGTCGATGATCGCGCCGAGGCGCTCGTGCGGGGGATAGCGCAGCATCCTCTGGAAGTGCACGGTGCCGAGCAGGCGCCCGGTCGGCGTCTCGTACGGCGGGAGCGTGACGAACACGGCGGCGGCGAGCGCGGGATGCAGCTCGTGACGGCGGATGAGGGCCAGCGCCTCGGCGACCGTGGCATCCGCGGACAGGACGATCGGCTCCGGCGTCATGAGACCGCCCGCGGTGTCCGGTCCGTACTTCAGGAGGGCGCGCACGTCCTCCGCCTCCTCGGGCTCCATGAGCTCGAGGAGCTGCTCACGGCTCGCCTCCGACAGCTGACCGAGGACGTCCGCCGCGTCGTCGGGCTCCATCGCGTCGAGGATGTCGGCGGCGCGCTCTTCGCCCAGCTGCTCGAGGATGTGCACCTGCTCGTCCTCGGGCATCTCCTCGAGGGCGTCGGCGAGACGGTCGTCGGGAAGCTCCTCGGCGACCTCGATGAGCCGGTCATCGGGCAGATCGAGCAGCGTGTTCGCGAGGTCCGCGGGCTTCAGCTCGCTGTAGGTCGCGACCAGCTGCTCGGCGGACTGCGCCTCACCGGGATCCTGGTTCTCCCGCACATCCGTCCAGAGGGCGAACGTGGTCGGTCCCTTCGCGAACGGGGATGCGCTCGTCTTGGGCTTGCGCAGGAACAGCTGCCCGACATCCCACTCGCCGGTGCGGCTGCGCTCGATGGCGACGTCTTCGATCACGGCGTGACCGGATCCGTCGCGGAAGAACACCTTGCGGCCGAGAAGCTCGGCCATGACCCGCACCTCGCCGCCGCGCTGCTCGAAGCGTCGTACGTTGATGAGGCCCGTCGTGATGACCTGGCCCGTCGCGATCGAGGTCACGCGTCCGATGGAGACGAAGACGTTCCGCCGGCCGGGGATCTCGACGGCGAGGCCGATGACGCGAGGCGGGTCGGCTTTTCGATACACGACGACGACGTCCCGGACCTTGCCGAGCCGGTCGCCAGCGGGGTCGAAGACCGTGCACCCTGCCAGGCGCGCGACGAACACCCTCTGCGTACTCACTCGACCAGCGTAGTGCGCGCACTACCGCCGTCAGCGTCCCGTGTCGCTGCCGGAAGCGCCCGTGCCGGGCCATGGGAGGATGGGAGGATGACGATGATGAGCGGTGCGGTCGGCGCCGGCGGCACGGGGGAGAGCGTTGCGAGCTTCCCCACCTACGAGGCTGCGCAGAAGGCGGTGTCCACTCTCATCGCCGGAGACATCCCCGCCCGCGAGATCGCGATCGTCGGATACGGCCTGCGCTCGGTCGAGCGGGTCACCGGCCGCCTCGGCTACGCCGCCGCTGCACGCTCGGGCGCGATCAACGGCGTCCTCCTGGGGCTCCTGTTCTCCGCCATCTTCGTGCTCGGCAGCCCCTCGCCTTCGCTTGCGCTCTTCCTCGGCGTCATGTTCGTCGGCGTCGCCATCGGCATGCTGTTCTCGATCATGACGTACGGGATCGTGCGCCGCCGTCGCGACTACGCGTCCGTCATGCAGGTGATCGCGGACCACTACGAGGTCACGGTGCAGGAGACGAGCATCCACCGCGCCCGCCAGATCATCGGAGGCGCACCGCAGGCGCCTGCGCCGAATCATGCTCCGTCGGCTCCGGCGGCGCCGACATCGGCGGCCCCTCCGGCGGCCCCTCCGGCGGCACCGGGCGAGCACACGGAGCCGCCGCGCTACGGAGAGCGGATCCCGGCGACGCCTGCCGAGTCCGAGACCGCACCGGAACCCGAACCCGAACCCGGGAACGCACAGTCGGCAGCGGACGCGCAAGCGGGTGACCCGTCGGCGTCTAACGGCGGACAGGATGCGGGCGACGCCGCATCCGATCGCCCCGACGACCGCGACTGACCTGACATGGACGTCGCGCTGCGCGCGGATCGGCTGACCGTCGCCCTGCCGACGGGCGATGTGGAGGTCTCGGCCGCGTTCGCCGTGCCGGCAGACCCGTGGGCCGCGATCGCCGTCGCGCACGGTGCGGGTTCGCGCATGGACAATCCGCTCCTCGTCGGATTCGCGCGGGCGATGGCCGCGCACGGCGTCGCTGCGATGCGATTCAACTTCGCGTACTCCGAGGCGGGCAGGCGCATGCCTGGGCCGGCGGCCCATGCGATCGCGGCGTGGGCCTCCGCCGACGCGGCGCTGCGGGCGGCAGCGCCCGGAGTGCCGGTCGTCGCATCGGGGCGCTCCTACGGCGGACGGATGGCGTCGATGGCGGCCGCGTCCGGAGAGATCGCGCCGGACGCCCTCGTCTACCTCGGGTATCCGCTGCATCCCCCCGGCCGTCCCGACAGTCCGCGGGTCGAGCACCTGCCCGGGATCGCGGCTCCGCAGCTCTTCCTCTCGGGGGAGGCCGATCCGTTCGTCGACCCGCACGACCAGCTGCAGGCAGCGGTGGCGTCGTGCCAGGACGCCGTGCTCGAGTGGGCGCCCGGCGGCCACGGCTTCGAGGTCAAGGGGCGCAAGCGTCCGGCGGATGAGATCGGCGAGGAGATCGCCGCGCGCGTGCTCGCGTTCCTCCGCTCACGCCTCGCGGCCTAGTCGCGTTCCCTGGCGGTCCCTCTTGTGGGTCGCCACTCCATCGTCCTACGCTTGTTGTCGGTTGGTTTGTTAAGCGTATTAACGAAATACCGCCGTCCGTTCACGCAAAGGAGCAATGAATGAGAAGAACCGCAGCGTTCGGCGTCGCCGTGGCGGCCGCCGCGCTGAGCCTCGTGGTCGGCGCCCTCCCGGCATCGGCCGCAGGTGGGGGAGTGACCCACGTCATCCCCGCGCCGCCCCTGCCTTACCACGTGGCTGCGCCCTACGTCGACGTCACCGCCGTCGGCGACCTCGCGACCGTCGCACGCGACTCCGGGTCCAAGTATCTGAGCCTCGCGTTCCTGCAGACCGAGGCACCCGGGTCGTGCACGCCGTACTGGGCGGGCGACACCACGAAGCCGATGAGCGCTGACGTGTACGGGTCGCAGATCTCCCGCATCCGTCAGCGGGGCGGCGACGTCATCCCGTCGTTCGGCGGGTACGCGGCCGACACGACGAACACGGAGCTCTCGGACAGCTGCGACGACGTCGACAAGATCGCCGCCGCGCTGGAGAACATCTTCACGACGTACAAGGTCAAGCGGATCGACTTCGACATCGAGGCCGACTCCGTCCTCAACACGGCGGGCGTCGACCGGCGCAACGCCGCGATCGCCGAGGTCCAGGCCTGGGGCCGTGCGACGCACACGCCCGTCTCGTTCTCGTACACGCTGCCTTCCGCGACCTTCGGGCTCGTCGACAGCGGCATGGCGGTGCTCGCCTCGGCCGCCGCGCACGGTGCGGAGATCGCATCGGTCAACATCATGACGTTCGACTACTGGGACGGCCGGCATCACGACATGCTGGCTGACGCGGAGAACGCCGCCACCGATCTCACCGCCCAGCTGAAGGCCACGATCCTGCCGAACGCCACGCAGCGCGAGCTGTTCGCGCACGTCGGGATCATCCAGATGAACGGCATCGACGACTTCGGCCCCACCGAGACCTACACGGTGGACCAGGCGAAGGCTCTCGTCGATTGGGCGTCACGCAAGGGTCTCGCCTTCATGGGGTTCTGGGCCCTCCAGCGTGACCACGGCACCTGCCCGGGTAGGGCGGGCGGCTGGAACTGCTCCGGCATCGACCAGGCCGACTGGGCGTTCACCCACGCATACACGCCTTTCACCGCCCGTCGCTGAGATCAGCCATCGACTCGCGAGGGTGCACGTGTTCGAAACGAGTGCACCCTCGCGGGATCCGTCCTCGATTCGCCCTCGCGGATCGGCTCGAGGTTCAGCGTCCGGCGGCGTATCCGAGCATTCCGCGCGGGTTCGCCGCGGCCCACAGCACGCCCGTCGCGCGGTCGATGCCGACGGCTGACAGCCGGCCGAGCGACCAGTCGCCCGCCACCTCGACGTCGTGGCCGCGACGGCGGAGCTCCGCGATGACGTCCTCGCCGATGCGCCCCTCCACGACGACGCCGGCAGGCGTCCAGGTGCGGGGCCAGAACGAGTCGATGAGCGCCGTCGTGTGCAGCGAGGGGGCGTCGATCGCCTGCTGCGGCGTGTAGCCGCCGACGATGAGACGCAGCAGTGCGGGGAGCTGCCATTGATCCTGCTGGTCGCCGCCCGGCGTGCCGATGGCCATCACGGCAGCGCCGTCGCGGAGGATGAGCGTCGGGGTGAGCGTCGTGCGCGGGCGGGCGCCCGGGCGGAGCGCGGACGGCGACGACTCGTCGAGCCATGTCATCTGCAGCCGCGTGCCGAGGCAGAAGCCGAGCGAAGGGATCGTCGGCGACGACTGCAGCCAGCCGCCCGAGGGCGTCACCGCGACGATGTTGCCCCAGCGGTCGACGACGTCGATGTGGCACGTGTCGCCCCGGGTCTCGCCGGTGCCCTGCACCGTCGGCTCGCCGACGCCGAGAGAGTCGTCGTCATCCGGGCCGTCGTCGATGCGCAGCGGCGGTCGGAACGGACTCCGTTCGTCGACGTCTCCGGGCCGCCATTCGTGCGACGCATGCGCGCCCAGCTGGGCACGCCGTGCGGACACGTACTCGTCCGTCAGCAGCGCGTCGACGGATGCGGCGTCGCCGAAGTAGGCGTCGCGATCCGCCAGGGCGAGCTTGAGGGCCTCGACGACGTGGTGGGCGCCGAGGCCGGTCGACGGGTCGAGCTCGTCGTCCGGGAGCCCGTCGAGGATCCGGAGCGCCTCGAGGAGCGCGGGACCCTGGGTCCACGCATCCGCCTTCGCGACGACATGCCCCCGGAAGGTCGCGGTGACGGCCTCCTCGTATCCGGCGCGGAAGCCGGTGACGTCTTCGGGGCTGATGACGCCCGCGTGGTCGCCGCCCGTCGAATGACGGTGCGGAGAGGCCACGAACGCGGAGGCCTCCGTTCCGACGATCTCCGCCCACAGGTCGCGCGCGGCGTCGACGGCCGACGCCCGATCAGGCACGGCGGCGGAGGCGGCGACGAGCCGCTCGAGCACATCGGCGTATGCCGGATTGCGCACGAGGTCGCCCTCGACGGGCATTCGGCCGTCGGGCGTCCAGAGCGCTGCCGACGACGGCCAGTGGTCGGTGAACAGGGCGGCCACGCGCGCGATCGTCGCGGCCGCGGTGGGGGACAGCGGGACGCCGGTGCGCGCGTACGCGATCGTCGGAGCGAGGACGTCGCCGACGGACATCGTTCCGTGGTCGCGCAGCATCAGCAGCCACGCATCCACGGCACCCGGAACCGCCGCGGCGAGCGCGCCCGCGCCCGGGACGAGATCGAGTCCCTCCGCACGGTAACGCTCGATCGTGGCCCCCGAGGGAGCGGGCCCCTGGCCCATCAGGACGACGGGGCGGCCGGGCTCGGCTGCCGTCGCGAAGATGCCGACGAGGTCGCCGCCCGGTCCGTTCAGGTGGGGCTCGACGAGGTGCAGGGCGAATCCGCCCGCGACGACCGCATCGAACGCGTTCCCCCCGCGCTCGAGGACCCCCTGGGCCACCGCGGTGGCGATCCAGTGGGTGGATGCCGCCATCCCGAACGAGCCGGTGAGGGTCGGCCGGGTGGTGAACGTGCTCGGCGCTGTGAAGCCCCGGCCGCCCCGCTCGCCGGTCACCCGCGTGCGTCCGCGATCCAGGCCTCGACCTCGTCCGCGGTGCGCGGGATGCCGGCGGAGAGGTTCACGGGTCCGTCGGCGGTCATGAGGATGTCGTCCTCGATGCGCGCGCCGATGCCGCGGAGTTCCTCCGGGACGGTGAGGTCGTCGATCTGGAAGTAGAGCCCGGGCTCGATCGTGAACACCATGCCGGGCTCCAGCAGCCCGTCGTAGTACATGTCGCGGCGGGCCTGGGCGCAGTCGTGCACGTCGATGCCGAGGTGGTGGCTCGTGCCGTGCACCATGTAGCGGCGGTGCTGACCGCCGAGGTCGGCGTCCAGCGCCTCCTCCGGCGTGACAGGAAGAAGGCCCCACTCGGCGACGCGCCGCGCGATGACATCCATCGCGGCGGCGTGCACGCTGCGGAAGGGCACCCCCGGCTGCGCGGCGGCGAATGCGGCGTCGGCGGCCTCGCGCACCGTCTCGTAGACGCGCCGCTGGACCTCGCTGAAGCGGCCCGAGACCGGGAGCGTGCGTGTGATGTCGGCCGTGTAGAGGCTGTCGACCTCGACGCCTGCATCGATCAGGATGAGGTCGCCCGGCACGACGGCGCCGTCGTTGCGCGTCCAGTGCAGATAGCACGCGTGCGGACCGGCGGCGGCGATCGTGTCGTAGCCCTCGCCGTTGCCGTCGCTGCGCGCGCGGCGGTGGAAGACGCCCTCGACGACCCGCTCACCACGCGGGTGCTCGATGATCGACGGGAGTTCGCGCACGATGTCGTCGAACCCGGCGGCGGTGACGTCGACCGCGAGACGCATCTGCGCGATCTCGTACTCGTCCTTGACGAGCCGCAGCTCCGACACGACGCGGGTCAGGTTCTCATCCTCGTCGAGGACGAGGTCGCCCTCCTGCTCGTCGAACCCGTCGACGTGGGCCGTGGCGATGCCGAGCTCCACCGCGACTGCGCCGAGCGCGCCGCGCGGGCCGATCCAGAACTCGCCGATCGAGTGGTTCGCATAGAACTCGGCAGTCGTGCGGTCGGCGCGCTCGCGGAAGTAGAGCGTGACGTCGTGGCCGTCCGCCGTGGGATCGAACACGAGCACCGCCCCGGGCTCGGAGTCCGCGCCCCAGCCGGTCAGGTGCGAGAAGGCCGAGTGCGCACGGAACGCGTAGTCGGTGTCGTTGCTGCGCTGCTTCGCGTCGCCGGCCGGGATCACGAGACGCCTGCCCGGGAACTCGGCGGACACGCGCGCGCGGCGCGCCGCGGCGAAGGGCGCCTCCGGCCGCTCCGGCGGCGCGGACTCGGGGCGCTCGGCCCAGCCCGTGGAGATCGTGTCGAGGAAGCCCTGCGGGAAGGGCTGACGCCGATTCGTGTTCGTGTTCTCGGTGGTGTCCGTGGGGGTGCTCGTGGCGCCGTTGCTCGTGCCGGTCATCCCTCCATCCTCGCATCCCGCGCCGGCTGCAGATTCAGCGGGCCGCCGGTGTGTCAGGAGGCAGGTTCCAACTGCACGACGAGCGGGCGATGGTCGCTGCCCGACCCGTCGAGCGACTCGAGCACGACCGATCCGGAGGCGCGCCATGCCGTGGTCGTCATGACATGGTCGATCGGCGATCCGAGCAGCGCGGGCATCGATGTCGGCCAGGTGCCGACGGCGCCGTTGCCGGTGGACTGTGCGGCATCCGTGCACTTGCCGAGGGTGGCGCCGCCGATGCCGAGACCGGACATGTGGTCGACGGTGGCGTTGAAGTCGCCCGCCATGATCACGTTGGTCGAGCCGCATTGGTCGGCGAGCCAGCGGAGGTCCGACCGCCACCGGGTGAGGTAGGCCTCGCGAGGGGCGACGGCGTGCGCGGCGACGACGACGGGACCGCTGCCGTTGACGGGCATCGCGACGACGCTCGGAACCGTGGAGGTGCCGGTCGAGCCGTTCACCGACGACTCCACGACGGAGTAGTCGCCGAGCCGCGGCGAGATGAGCAGCGTCGTGGAGCTGGCATCCCAGCCGTGCGCGCCGTACTGCGTGTGGTACGCCCACATGCGGTGGTTCATCCCCCGCATGGCGAGCGCGACCTTCTCCCCGGTGGAGATCGTGGTCTCGGGCAGCGACACGATGTCGGCGTCCATCGCGACGGCGGTCCGCGCGATCGTCTCGGGGCTCGTCGCCGACCCCGCCGTGTTCCAGGTCAGCACGCGCACGCTCTTCGTGCCCTTCGCCGGCAGCGCGTCGGCGCCGACGCCGCGGACGAGGAGGATCGCGCCGCCGGCGATGGCCGCGAGGGCGACGACGATCGCCAGCGCCAACGCGATCGGACGCACCGGACGGATCAGCGCGAGCAGCAGCAGGAGGATCATCAGGGCGATGCAGACCGCGACGTCGACGCCGCGGAACGCGATCGTCTGCGCGAACGGGTACGTGCGCTCGAGCTTCAGGATCTGCGGCCACGTGAGCAGCAGGGCCGCGGCCGCGCACACGAGCGCGGCGATCACTCCCAGGACGCGCAGCACAGTCGAGACTCTAGGCGAGCAGGCTGTGCAACGAATGGATGGCGCCTCCCTGCGCCCTGCGCGAAGCCCGAGGCGCAGCCCGATACGCTCGGAGGATGGTGAGCGGGCAGAGGTTCGAGGGACCGAGCGACCTCCACCTGCACTCGGTCGTCTCCGACGGCACCGAGACGCCCGCCGCAGTCATCGCGGCGGCCCACGCTCACGGTCTGCGCACCGTCGCCCTCACCGATCACGACACGACATCGGGATGGGCCGAGGCCGCGGAGGCGGCGACGTCTCTCGGGATGACGTTCCTCCCGGGCATGGAGCTGTCCGCACGGCACGAATGGCGCAGCGTCCATGTCCTCGCGTACCTCGTCGACCCCGACGATGCCGACCTCCGCGCGATGACCGAGCGCATCCGCGCGTCGCGCCTCACGCGCGCGCAGGTGATGGCAGAGCGCATCGGGCGCGACTACGACCTGACGTGGGACGACATCGTCGCCCAGACGGCTGCGGGGACGACGGTCGGTCGCCCGCACATCGCGGATGCCCTGGTCGCCCGAGGCTACGTCCGCGACCGCACGGAGGCGTTCGCCGGCATCCTGAGCCCCCGCAGCGACTACTACGTCGCGCTGTTCGCGCCCGACCCGGTCACGGCGGTGACGCTCGTCGCCGGAGCCGGGGGAGTGCCCATCATCGCGCACCCCGCGGGGCGCGCGGGTGTCCTTCCGCGAGCGCTGCTCGATCGGATGCTGGGCGCAGGCCTCGCCGGGTTCGAGCTGGCCCACCGGGAGAACACCGAGGAGGGTGTCCGCATCCTCGGGCGTCTCGTCGCGGACCACGACCTGATCGTCACGGGATCCAGCGACTACCACGGGCTGGGCAAGCCGAACGTCCCCGGCGAGAACACGACGAGCGACGAGATGGTCGCCCGCATCATCGCCCGCGCAACGGGAAGCGCCCCCGTCTATCCGTAGAGAGGACGAGGGCGCTCCGTCGGGCGGTCAGCTCAGCTGAGCGCCTTGGCCTTCAGCTGGTCGTACTCGGCCTGCGTGATGGAGCCGGCGTCGAGCAGCTCCTTCGCGTGGGCGATCTCCTCGCTGGGGCTCTTCGAGCCGGCCACCTGACGGATGTACGCGTCGGTGTCGCTCTGCACCTGCACGGCCTCCTTGACGCTGCGCTCCGCCATGCCGCGGCCGCGCGCGATGAGGTAGATCAGCGCCGTGAGGAACGGCACGAAGATCAGGAAGATGATCCACAGTGCCTTCCACCAGCCGTTGAGCTTGTGGTCACGGAAGAGGTCGCCGATGATCGAGAAGAGGACCATCAGGTAGGCGATGAAGACGAACGACCACAGGAAGATCCAGATGATGTCCCCGATGTTTGACCCCATTGATACTCCTTAAAGAGTGTGATGCCGCAGAACGCGGTGTTCAGGTCGGCTGAAACTGCCGATACAGCGATTATTGCGCGTTTGCACGGCGTTCTCCCATTTTCGACGGGAGAACGCCGAACGCGGTTCGCTTTCCTGAGGCCCGGTCAGGCCGCGGTACCGCCCTCGGGGCGCGGGGCCCGGCGGCGACGACGACGCCGCGGGGCGGGACGGCCGTCGTGGTGCTCCTTGCCGCTGCCGTCGTGTGTCCCGGTGCCGTCGACCGCGGCCTCGCCGGATGCTGCGGCAGGGGCCGCCGCATCCGTCTCCGCTGCGCCCGCGGCATCCGTCTCGAACGTCGATCCCACGCGCTCGCCGCCGCGCGTGCGGCGCCGACGACGGCGCGTCGTGCCTTCCGAGGCTCCCTCGGCCGCCGCGTCCGCCGCGCTCTGGGGCTTGCGCTCCTTCGCGGGCGCGGAAGCCTTCGGAGCGCTCGCGATGCGGCCCTTCGTGCCCTCGGGGATGTCGAGGTCCGCGTACAGGTGCGGGCTCGACGAGTACGTCTCGACCGGATCGGGCTGACCGAAGTCGAGCGCACGGTTGATGAGGGCCCACTTGTGCAGGTCCTCCCAGTCGACGAACGTCACGGCGATGCCGGTCTTGCCGGCGCGGCCCGTGCGGCCGGCGCGGTGCAGGTACGTCTTGTCGTCGTCGGGGACGGTGTGGTTGATGACGTGCGTGACGTCGTCGACGTCGATGCCGCGGGCGGCGACATCCGTCGCGATCAGCACATCGCGCTTGCCCGCCTTGAACGCGGCCATCGAGCGCTCGCGCGACTCCTGGCTCATGTCGCCGTGCACCGCTGCCGCGTTGAACCCGCGGTCGCCGAGCTCGTCGACCAGGCGCTGGGCGGCGCGCTTGGTGCGGGTGAAGATCACCGTCTTGCCGCGGCCTTCGGACTGCAGGATGCGGGCGATGACCTCGTCCTTGTCGAGCGAGTGCGCGCGGTAGACGAGGTGGCGGATGTTCGCCTGCATGAGGCCCTCGTCGGGATCGGTCGCACGGATGTGGATCGGGTTCGACATGAAGCGGCGCGCCAGCGCGATGATCGGGCCGGGCATCGTCGCCGAGAACAGCTGCGTGTGTCGGACGGCCGGGACCTTCGCGAAGATCTTCTCGATGTCGGGGAGGAAGCCGAGGTCGAGCATCTTGTCGGCCTCGTCGAGGACCACCTCGGTGGCGTTCGACAGGTCGAGCAGCCGCTGCCCGGCGAGGTCGATGAGACGGCCGGGCGTGCCGACGACGATCTGCGCGCCGGCCTTGAGCTGCTCGATCTGGCCCTCGTAGGCCTTGCCTCCGTAGATCGCCACGACGCTCGTCGGGCGGTTGGCCGTCAGCATGTCGATGTCCTCGTAGACCTGCACTGCGAGCTCACGCGTCGGCACGACGATGAGCGCCTTGACCCCCGGCGCAGGGTCGGCGCCGAGGCGCTGCACGACGGGGATGCCGAAGCCGAAGGTCTTGCCGGTGCCGGTCTTGGCCTGGCCGATGATGTCCTGGCCGGGGAGGCCGAGGGGGATCGTCTGCTCCTGGATGGGGAACGCGTCGACGATGCCCTTGGAGGCGAGCGAGTCGACGATGTCCTGGTCGACGCCGAGGTCGGCGAAGGTCGTCACGATATGAACCTGTTCACATGAGGGCGGCGCCCGAGGCGCCGCGGCGATTGATCCACGCCCTTCATCTGCGCAGGCGCGGGGCCCCGATCCGATGCCGGGGCGGCTACCAGGATACCGGGATGAGCCGGTGAGCCCGGGAATGCGCCCCTAAGGTGGATGCATGTGGGAATGGCTGCGCCGGAATCGTGAGCCCCGACGCACTCTCCGCGTGCGATCGAGGGACGAAGCATCCGACGCCACGCTCGTCGATTTCGCGGAGCTCGCGCCCGACGTCGACACGTTCCTGGGGCAGGCCGCGTACCTGCAGCTCGGCTTCTTCGAGACGATCAGCGAGCTGATCACGGCGACGCCGGGGCTCGCCGACAAGGAGGCGCTGTCCGGCGCCGCCGGCGCCGCGCTGCGCAAGCACGAGGAGCTCGTCGCCCTCATCCGGGCGGACGGCGACGACCCGACGGAGCTGATGCTCCCCTTCCGCGAGCCCCTCGACGCCTTCCGCACCGCGACGCACGGTCTGCGCACTCAGGAGACCATGCTCTCGGTCCACATCACGGCGGGCATGCTCGACGACTTCTACCTCGCCCTCGCCTCGAGCTATGGCGAGACGGGTCGCCAGGTCGCCCGCATCCTCCGCTCCGGCGACGATCGCCAGGCGATCGTCGACATCGTGACGCGCACGATCGCGAGCGATGCGGAATGGGCCTCGCTGCTGTCGCTGTGGGGACGGCGCCTGGTCGGCGACACGCTGCTCATCGCCCGCGCTGCGCTCGCGCCTGTGCGCCTCGACGAGGCGGAGGAGAAGCAGGTGGAGCCGGTCTTCACCGAGCTGCTCGCCGCTCACGAGCGGCGGATGGCGGCGATGGGGCTCGCCGCGTAACGCTGTCGCGCCGGATGCGGCGCTCCCGCGTCAGACGAGGTGCAGCCGGAGACGCTCCGCCCGGTCGTGCCGACGGCGGATCGCCGTGAGCCCGACGACGAGCGGGTAGAGGATGAACGGCGCCGCGAGCGACCACGCCCACAGCCAACCGTTGTCGACCTTCAGACCCGCCCACGTGAGGGCGAGCCACACCGCGCCGCCGATCACGGCACCCGCGATCGGAACGAGCGCGACGCCGCGCGTGCCACGGCCGGGCAGCGTCAGGTGCACGAGACCGCCGACGGCGGCCCCGAACAGGAATGCCAGGAGGATCTGCACGTCAGGCCACGAATCCGACGCGGCGCGACTCCTCGGTGCCGAGCTCGACGTAGGCGAGGCCGGCGGTCGGCACGATGTAGGTCGTGCCCTTCGCGTCGGCGAGGGTGATGTGCGTCGCCTTCGCGTCGAGGGCGTCGGCGAGGGCCTGCTTGACCGTCTCGGCCGAGTCGTTCGTCTCGAAGTTGAGCTCACGGCCGGTGTTCGCGATGCCGATGCGGATCTCCACGGCGGTCCCTTTCTGCAGAGTCGACGCGCTCGTTCGACGAGCGCATGGCCACTCTATGACACCGGTCGGCGGCGCCGGCGCGCCCGTGGCACGCTCTGGGCGAACGCCGCACCGCCTCGTGGCTGCGCGCCGTGTCGGCACCGCGCGCTACCGTGGCAGGCGTATGGGAACCATGGAGCTGGATGCCGCGCAGCAGGCGGTCGCAGACCTCGACCCGCGCGCATCCGGCGTCGTCATCGGAGCGCCTGGAACGGGCAAGACGACGGCGCTCGCCGCGCGTGCGGCGGCCGTGCTGGATGCAGGGCTGACGACCGACGAGCTGCTCGTGCTGACGCCGACCCGGCAGACCGCGACGGCGCTGCGCGACCGGCTGGCCCTCGCCGCCGGGCACGCGACAGCGGGGCCTCTTGCACGGTCGCTGGCGTCGTTCGCATTCCAGCTCGTCCGGGCCGCCGCCGTGCAGCGCGGGGACGAGCCGCCCCTGCTGCTGACCGCGGGCGACCAGGACCGCATCCTCTCCGAGCTCCTGGCGGGCGACGCGGAGGATGCGGCGGCCGGTCACGACCGGTGGCCTGGTGACCTCGGGCCGCACGTGCGGGCGTCCCGATCGTTCCGCACCGAGCTGCGGACGCTCATCGCGGAGTGCGCGCAGCTGCGCATCGACCCCGGCGAGCTGGCGCGCCTGGGAGCGGCTCACGACCGCCCGGCGTGGGTGGCCGCAGCATCCTTCCTCTCCGACTACCGCGACGTCATGGGGCAGATGCGCGCGGCCCACCGCGAAGCGGCCGACCTCGTGGCCGAGGCGGCCACGATCCTGCGCGAAGCGAGGCCGGGGCTCTCCGCCGAGGCCCAGCTCGGCGGTCCGGCCCTTCTGAAGGTCGTTCTCGTCGACGATGCCCAGGAGCTGACGCGCGGCGGCATCGAGCTCATCCGGGCGCTGCGCGGCCGCGGCGTCGCCGTGCTCGCATTCGGTGACCCCGACATCGGCTCCGGCGCGTTCCGGGGCGCGGGGCCGGAGCTCTTCGCCGAGCTGTGCGCGCTGCTCGGCCCGCTGCACGTGCTCGACGAGCCCCACCGGTCAGCCGCATCCATCACCCGCGTCGCGCGTGTCGTGACGGGCGCGATCGGAGCGGCCGGCCGCGTCGACCACCGGCGGGCACCCGGGCCGGAGACCGATGACCTGGCCCTCCGCACGATCGTCGCCCCCTCGCCCTTCGAGGAGGTCGACCGCGTCGCGCGGACCCTGCGCGAATGGCACGTGCTCGACGAGATCCCCTGGGCGGAGATGGCCGTCATCGCCCATGACACGCGCCAGGTCGCGTCCCTCGAGGTCGAGCTCGCCGCACGCGAGGTGCCCACGCGTGCGGCCGGCGTGCAGCGTCCGCTGGGCCGCGAGCAGGTCGTCCGCGATCTCGTGGAGATCGTCCGGCTGGGCCTGACCCCGGCGGCGGAGCGCGACCCGGACCGCCTGGCCGCGGCTCTCCTGTCGCCGTTCGGTGGACTGGATGCGGTGGGCCTGCGACGCCTGCGCGCGCGCTTGCGCCATGCGGCCCTGCGTGAGGCGCAGGAGCCCGGTGCGCCGCCCGCCCGTCCGGCGCGCGAGCTCCTGCGCGACGCCCTCGCGACGCCGCTCGAACTGGGGCTCCTCGGCACGCGCGAAGGCGGTGTCGCCGAGCGGCTCGGCGTCACGCTCGGTCGGCTGGGGGAGGAGGCGGCGCAGGGCGCCACCATCCACGATCTGCTCTGGACCGCGTGGGACCGCGCGAGGGAGGCGGTCACGGGCCGTCGTCTCTCGGACGCCTGGCGAGACGAGGCGTCCGGCACCGGCGTCCTCGCCGCCGAAGCCGACCATGCCCTCGACGCGCTCGTCGCGCTCTTCGACGCCGCCAAGCGTGCCGTCGAGCGCGCACCGGACGACGGGCCGTGGCCGTTCGTCCACCGGATCCTCGACGGCGACGTGCCCGAGGACATCCTCGCCGCCCCCGATCGCGGACAGACCGTCACCCTCATGACGCCGGCCGCCGCGCTCGGCGCCGAGTTCGAGGCGGTCGTGATCGCGGGCGTCCAGGACGGCGTGTGGCCGAACGTCCGGCTGCGCGGCGGACTCCTCGACACGTGGCGGCTGTCCGATGACGTCGCGGCATGGCGCGCCGGGCGGGCAGCGCCCGACGATGTTCCGGTGCTCGACCGCAGGCGGGCCGCGCTGCACGACGAGCTGCGCCTGCTGGTGCGCGCCGTGACGCGCGCCCGCACGCGGCTCGTCGTCACCGCGGTCGACGACGACGATCTCGGATCGAGCCCGCTGCTGTCGTACTTCCCCCCGCCCGACGACGACCCGGACGGGCCGTCGGTGCCGCAGCATCCGCTCACCCTGCGCGGGCTCGTCGCCCAGCACCGGCGGACACTGACGTCGTCCCTCGCGGCGCCGGTCCGCGAGCACGCAGCGGGCCAGCTCGCCGTCCTCGCAGCGGCCCGTGTGCCGGGGGCCGCGCCCGCGGAGTGGTACGGCATCCGGCCGCCGTCGTCCACGGAACCGCTCCGCGACCCCGCGCGCGGGCCCGTGCACGTGTCGCCGTCGAAGCTCGAGGGGTTCGCCGCATGCGAGCTGGACTGGGCGGTGCGCGCACTCGGCGGGGACACGAGGTCGTCGTCCGCCGGCGTCGGCACGATCCTGCACGCGGCGCTCGAAGAGGTGCCGAGCGGCGTGCTCGCCGACCTGGAGGCGCTCGTCGACGGGCGCTGGGGCGAGCTCGACTTCGAGGCTCCGTGGCTCGGAGTGAAGGAGCGCGCATGGGCGACGGTCCTCGTCGGGCGGCTGCACGTCTACCTCGACCGCTTCGCCCGCGAAGGCGGGAAGGCGATCGGCGCGGAGACGCGCTTCCGCATCGGCGTCGACATGGATGCGGCCGCCGACGTCGCCCCCGCGGTCGTCGAGGGGGAGTCCGCGGAAGGCCGGCGCGTGGCGCTCCTCAGCGGTTCGGTCGATCGCGTCGAGGTCTACCCGCCGGGCGGGGGCGAGGACGTCCCCGCGGACGCCGGGCGTCCCGAGGCCGAGCGTGTAATGATCGTCGACCTCAAGACCGGGCGCTCCGAGGCCCGTGTGACCGCGGAGAAGGTCGTCGACGACCCGCAGCTGGCCGCCTACCAGCTCGCTCTGCTCGAAGGCCGGATCGCCGGGGCCGAGCCTGCCGACAACGCCGGTGCGCGCCTGTTGGTGCTCTCGCGCACTCTCAAGAACACCCACTACCGCCTCGCCCGACAGGAGCCCATGACCCCCGACCAGCGTGCCGAGTTCCTTCATCGCATCGTCGAGACCGCGCGCGGGATGGCCTCGGACGCATTCGATGCGCACCTGGACACGCACTGCCGCGTCGACAGGTTCGCCGTGTGCGGCATCCACACGATCAAGGCGGTGTCGGCGTCGTGACCGGTGCGTGGGACCGTCCGATGAGCGTCACCGCGGAGGGCATCGCCGCCGCGCTCGGTCTGCCGTCGCCGACTCCCGAGCAGCGCGCGGTGATCGAGGCGCCGCCCGTGCCGGCCCTCGTCGTCGCCGGCGCCGGGAGCGGCAAGACCGAGACGATGTCGGGTCGCGTGGTGTGGCTCATCGCCAACGAGCACGTGCGACGCGACGAGATCCTGGGCCTCACCTTCACGCGCAAGGCCGCCGGCGAACTCGCCGAGCGCATCGATCATCGCCTCGCGAGCATCGACGAATACGCACGCCGCGGCCTCCTTCCGCACATCGACGCGCTCGCGGAGTCGGGCGAGCTGGCCCGTTTCTGGGCAGGCGCAGGGGATGCCGCCCCTCGCGTGCGTCGCGCGGCACTGGGGACGTTCCTCGATGCCGCCGCAGCCGGTCTCGGGGCGACCGCGCCGCCGACCGCCGCGGAGGACGGGCTCCTCCGCCCGCGCGTCGCGACCTACAACTCCTTCGCCGACGCGATCGTGCGGGAGCACGGGGCGCGCATCGGGCGCGATCCGGATGCCGCGCTGATGAGTCAATCGGCGTCGTGGCTGCTCGCGCGGCGCGTCGTCATCGCGTCCCCCGATGAGCGCCTGTCGCAGCGCGGGGAGGGGTTCTCGACCGTCGTCGACGCCGTGAGCCGGCTCGCCGGGGAGGCTTTGGACAACCGCGCCGACCTCGATGCCGTCGACGCATTCGCGGACGGCTGGGCGCGCAAGGTGGCGCCCTTCGTCAATCCCGATCTGCAGAACCCGGGCGATCTCGAGAAGTTCCACGCGTCGATGACGGGGCTCCCGGTGCTGACCGGCCTCGTCCGCGACTACGCGCAGCGCAAGACCGTGGAGGAGACCCTCGACTTCGCCGACCAGGTCGCAGGGGCGCTCGACATCGTCGAGCAGGCGCCAGCCGTCGCCGCCGAACTCCGCGCGCAGTACCGCGTCGTCCTCCTCGACGAGTACCAGGACACCTCGGTCATCCAGACGCGACTGCTCGCCGAGATCTTCCACGACGGCGCGGTGATGGCCGTGGGCGATCCGAATCAGTCGATCTACGGATGGCGCGGCGCATCCGCCGACAACCTCGCGGCCTTCGCGGACGTCTTCGCGCGCGAAGCGGAGTGCGAGAACCACGGGCTCATGGTGAGCTGGCGCAACGACGTCGACATCCTCACCGCGGCGAACGCACTCGTCCAGGGCGTTGTCCACGGACCGGTCCCCGTCGGCGCTCTGCAGCCGCGCCCGGGCGCGGCCGGCGGACGTGTCCTCTGCCGGTTCGAGACGACGATCGACGACGAAGCGGATGCGGTCGCCCGCTGGTTCGTCGAGGTCCGCACGGAGCACGCCGCGAGGCAGGCGCGAGCCGCGCGCGCGAACGCCGAGCAGGGGCTGCCGCCGGTGGAGGGCAAGGCGCACTCCGGCGCGGTGCTGTTCCGCGCGAAGCGGCACATGAACGCCTTCGCCGATGCGCTGGCCCGACACGGCGTCCCGCACCGCATCCTGGGGCTCGGCGGCCTTCTTTCGACGCCCGAGGTGGTCGATGTCGTCGCCGCGCTCCGTGTCGTCCACGACCCGAGCCAGGGGTCGTCGCTCATCCGGGTCCTCTCCGGCCCCCGCTTCGCCGTCGGCGTCGCCGACCTCGCCGCGCTCCAGGAGCTGGCCGACACGCTCTCGCGGCGAGACGGATCGCTGCAGCCCCTCGAACCCGAGCTCGCCGCCCGCGTGCGCGGATCGGCGGGCATCGACGAGCAGCTGTCGATCATCGACGCGCTCGAGTTCGTCCGCACGACGCGCGACGAGTACCGGTTCCTCGACGACTTCACGGAGGAGGGCCGGGCACGTCTGCGGGAGGCGGGCGAGATGTTCGCCCGGCTCCGCCGCGCCGCCGCACAGCCCGTTCCCGACCTCATCCGGCTCATCGAGGTCGAGCTGCGCCTGGACGTCGAGCTCGCCGCCAACGAGACGCGGGGCGCCGCACGCGTGGCATCCGCACAGCTGCGGGCTTTTCTCGATGAAGTGCGCGGGTTCCTCGCCGGAGACGAACAGGGAACCGTGTCGAGCCTCCTCGCGTGGCTCGATCACGCGGAGGACACCGACGAGCTCATGCCCCGCACGGAACCGCCGCAGCCGGGCGTGGTGCAGCTCCTGACGATCCACGGGTCGAAGGGGCTGGAGTGGGACGCCGTCGCTGTGGTCCGGCTCGTCGGCGAGGAGCTCCCGAAGTCGCCGCAGACGACTCTCGGATGGCTCGGCTTCGGCACCCTGCCCTACGCGTTCCGCGGAGATCGTGGAGCCCTCCCGGCGTTCGTATGGGATCCCGAGGTCCAAGGCACCGCGAAGGCGCTGCGCGAGGCGATCGCCGCCTTCAAGGCGGGCAGCAAGGCCTACCAGGAGCAGGAGGAGCGCCGCCTCGCCTACGTCGCGGTGACCCGAGCCCGCACCGACCTCCTGCTCACGGGCTCCGCATGGGGCGGGCAGACCCGGTCACGCCCGCCGAGCCCCTATCTCGCCCAGATGCTCGACGCCCTCGGCATGGATCCGATCCCCGAAGTCGATCCCGGCGACAACCCGTATCTCGAGCGCGGAGGCCAGATCCTGTCATGGCCCCTCGATCCGCTGGGAGCACGCAGCGAGGTCGTGCACGCGGCGGCGGATGCGGTCTTCCGCTCCATCGACGCAGGGGATGCGGCGCCCGACGACGAGCTCGTGCGCCTGCTCGCGGAGCGGGATGCGCGTGCCGCGGTCTCGGATGCGGCCGCACCCACCCGCATCCCCGCATCCCGGTTCAAGGACTACGTGACCGCGTTCGATCAGACGGTGCGTGCGGTCGCACGGCCCGTGCCCGAACGGCCCTATCGGCAGACACGGCTCGGGACGCTCTTCCACGCGTGGGTCGAGCAGCGCTCCGAGCGAGCCGGGGTCGGCCCCTCACCGGACGACGGCCTGTGGGAGCTCGACGTCGAGCAGCCCGACACCGAGACCTCTGCCTCGGACGCGGCCGAGCTCGAGCGGCTGCAGGCCGTCTTCGAGGCATCCGAGTGGGGCCCGCTCGCACCCCTCGAGGTCGAGGCGGAGATCGACTTCGCGTTCGCGGAGTCCGGTGCCGGCGCGCACATCGTGGTGTGCAAGCTCGACGCCGTCTACCGGCGCGGCGACCGCATCGAGATCGTCGACTGGAAGACCGGCAAGCCTCCGATGAGCGCTGCGGAGCGTGAAGACCGGATGCTGCAGCTCGCCCTGTACCGGGTGGCGTACCACAAGCGCCACGGCGTGCCGCTCGAGCAGATCGACGTCGCGCTCTACTACGTCGGAGACGATCTCGTGCTGCGCGGCGACCGCGTCTACTCGGAGTCCGAGCTCGCCCAGCGGTGGAGCGCCGCGCGGGAGGCGCGCTCGGCGTCGGCCTGATCGGCCACGGGATCGTGCACGTCGGTCTCGGCATACGCCGAGACCGATGAAGCCGGCACGGACGGGCGATCGAGGGCGATCGGCGCGGTCGCGTTCTCGTCGATCTCGAGATCGATGCCGCCCGTGTTGCGGGCGATCGCCTCCTCGAGGGCGGAGGCGTCCGCCGAGCGGGGCGGGATCCTGCGGAGCTCGGCGAGCTCCGCGGCGTCCAGCGGCTGCGTGTCAGGGGACGGGACGGCGGCCGCTCCTCGGGTGGCGGTGAGGTCGTCGGTGTCCAGGTATTCGGCGAGGACATCGGCATCGAAGGCGTCCGTCTGCATCGACGTGTCGACGGCGGCCGGAGCCGCTGCCGCGACCCGGTCGAGAAGGGCGAGCGCGTGGTCGACATCGAGATCGGCATCGCCGGTCAGGGCATCGCCGGAGACGCCGTCCGCCAGCGACGCGAGGAGGCCCTCGGCGTCCGCGACGATCTCCTCGTCGCCGTCGTCGACGCCGTGCAGCAGCCACTTCGCGAACTCGAGCTCGGCGTACAAGCGCGCGCGGGCGCGCAGCCCGGCGTCGGGTGCGCGGTGCAGCGCGGCGGCATACGCCTCGAACACGTCGGATGCGGCGTCGGGTGCGGAGGAGGTCCACCGCAGATCGAGCGCGGGATCGCCGACGGCGAGGCCGGACCACTCGAGAAGACCGGAGATCGCCGGCCCGTGCGGGCCGTCGGCGAAGAGGAAGTCGACCGACTCGACGCCGCCGAGCACGACGGACGCCTCGAATCGCCACAGGTTCGCGGCGGCGAGGACTGCCCGCCAGCGCGCGATGAGCGCCGCAGGCGCACGGTGGGTGTGCTCCGTGCGGTCGACGACCCGTGCGACGGCGTCGCGCGACTGCTCCGGGGTCTGCATCGTGAGTCCCTCGGAGCGAACGACGGTCGTCGGCAGCGCGTGCACCGCGGCGATCGCGGCGCCGAGAATCGTTGCGACTCCAGGCCCGGCGGGGACGTGCCCGGCGTCGACGTGATAGCCGGGGATGAAGTCCAGGACGACGGCGCGTCCGCTGTCGAGATCGGCTTCGCCGAGCAGCTCGGGAGCGGCGAACGGAAGCAGGGCGCGCACGCCGGGGGTGAGCGCACGCAGGGCGCGCGCCTGTGCCGTGAGCGCGGCGGAGGCCGCTTCATCCGTCGACGCGCGGACGACGACGCGACGCCCGTCGTCGAGCTCGGCGACCGCCGAGTCGTACCGGCCGGTGCCGCCGTCCGTCAGAGATCCGACGCTCACGACGCCCACCCGGGGAAGGGCCGAGGTCACCGACGCCGCTAGAGTGAGAGGTGAGCGTGCCATGCCCCCAGGGTAGGTCGGGCCTCGACGCTGCAGGACCTCGCCACGCCCTGGAGAGAGGTATCGATGTCCCCGTACCAAGCGCCGCTGCAGCCGTCTCTCGCGCGTCGCGGCATCCCGCGCGCGGCGGCCGAGAGGGCCGATCCGGAGCTGATCCCGCAAGCGCGGGAGGATGCCTCCACGCGCGTCCTGCTGCTGCACGAGGACACCGCGCCGTTGCGCGCGCCGGAGGCGCTGCGCTTCCTCGCGCCGGCTGACGTGCCGGACGACGCGATGTGGGCGCTCCTCGGTCGCGACGAACGCGGTCCTGTCCTGGCCGCTGTGCTCCGGGATGGCGCACCGCGCCCGTTCGAAGGCGAGTGGGGTCCGCTGCGCGTGATCGGGGCATCGCTGCCCGCGGCCGATGCGGAGCTCCTCGTCACCGCGGTGAGTCTCGGGCGGTGGCTGCGCGACGCCGCCTTCTGCCCGAACTGCGGCGCGCGCTGCGAACTTCTCATGTCCGGGTGGATGCGTCGGTGCCCGAACTGTGGACGCGCGCATTTCCCGCGCACGGATCCGGCCGTCATCGTCGCGATCGACAGCGCCGCCGACCCGGACCGTCTGCTGCTCGGAGCAAACGCCGCGTGGGGCGGCCGACGCTACTCGTGCTTCGCGGGCTTCGTCGAGGCGGGGGAGTCGCTCGAGTCCGCAGTGGAGCGCGAGCTCGCCGAAGAGGCGAACGTGCGCGTCCGTGACATCCGCTACCGCGGCTCCCAGGCATGGCCGTATCCGCGCTCGCTCATGCTCGGCTTCCGGGCGACGGCCGTCGCAGACGACGATGCGCTGCCTGACGGCGACGAGATCATCAGCGTCCGCTGGTTCACGCGCGACGAGATCGGCGCGGGTCTGCGCGGCGAGGGCGACATCGGACTGCCCGGTCCGGCTTCGATCGCCCATGCGCTGATCTCCGAGTGGCACGCGGAGACCCGATGAGCAGCACCGCGCTCGACGGGCTCGACGAGCAGCAGCTGGATGCCGTGACGACCCTGCGCGGACCGCTTGCCGTGCTCGCCGGGGCCGGCACGGGGAAGACCCGCGTCATCACGCGCCGGATCGCGCACGGCGTCGACACGGGCGCCTACTCGCCCGGGCGGGTCATGGCCGTCACCTTCACCGCGAAGGCGGCGGGAGAGATGCGCGGCCGTCTGCGCGCGCTCGGGGTCGAGGGCGTCGGTGCCCGTACCTTCCACGCAGCGGCTCTCGCCCAGCTGAACTTCTTCTGGCCGTCCGTCGCCGGCGACTCCGCGCCCGGCATCGTCGACAACAAGGTCCGTATGCTCGCGCACGCCGCGGACGGGCTCCGGATGGATCTCGATCGTGCGACCCTTCGCGATGTCGCCTCCGAGATCGAGTGGCGCAAGGTGACGATGCGCAGCATCGAGCAGTACGCGCAGGCGCGTCCCAACGGCATCGGAGCTCTCGACGGGCTCGCCGTCGTGCACCTCCAGCGTGCGTACGAGAAGCTCAAGGACGAACGCCGTCAGCTCGACTTCGAAGACGTCCTGCTGGCATGCGCCGGGATGCTCGAGGCGGAGCCCCGGGTCGCGCAGGCCGTGCGCGAGCAGTACCGGCACTTCACGGTCGACGAGTTCCAGGACGTGTCTCCGCTGCAGGAGCGCCTCCTCGGCCTGTGGCTGGGCGAGCGGCGCGATCTGTGTGTCGTCGGAGATGCGAGCCAGACGATCTATTCGTTCGCCGGTGCCGATGCTCGTTACCTTTTGGACTTCGAGCGCGTCCACGAGGGCGCGAAGGTCGTCCGCCTGGAGCGCAACCATCGCTCCGACGCTCCCGTCCTCGCCGTCGCGAATGCACTCATGCGGGGACGGCCCGGCGCGCTCACGCTCGTCGCGGCGCACGATGGCGACGACGCCCCCACTCCCACCGTGGCCGTCTACGGCGACGATGAGGACGAGGCACGCGGCGTCGCTCGTGCCGTCGCCGCGCAGATCGCCTCCGGAGTCGATCCGCGCCGCATCGCGGTTCTGTATCGCGCCCGCTCCCAGTCGCCCGAGTTCCTCCGGGCGCTCGCCGACGAGCAGGTGGCGACCACGGTGCTCGGCGGGACGCGGTTCTTCGACATGCCCGAGGTGCGGCAGGCCGTCATGGCGCTGCGTGCGGCGGCGGTCGCGCCGCTCGAGACGACCTTCCGCGACGCGGTCCGCGATGTGCTGCGTTCACTCGGTCTCACCGACGATCCGCCGCCCGCGGGCGGAGCCGTCCGTGACGCATGGGAGGCGCGCGCTGCGATCATGCGCCTCGCCGACGAGGCACCGCAGGGCGCGACGCTGCGAACCTTCGCCGACGAGCTCGTCGCCCGCGCCAAGGCCCAGGACGAGCCCGGCCTGCGCACGGTGACGCTGGCGACGCTGCACGCCGCGAAGGGGCTGGAGTGGGATCACGTCCACCTGGTGGGTCTCAGCGAAGGGCTCCTGCCGATCGCGTACGCGACCACCTTCGAGCAGGTCGATGAGGAGCGCCGGCTCGCATACGTGGGCATCACGCGGGCGGCACGGACGCTGTCGCTCTCGTGGTCACGCGGCCAGGGTCGAATCGAGCGACAGCCGTCGCGCTTTCTTCGAGAGATCGGCAGCGGCAGTCTGCGTGCGGCGGATGCGCGCGCCACACGCGCCGGAGGGAATCGGTCGTCATCGTCAGCGAATGCCCGATCGGGCGCTCCCACTCGGACCGGCTGAGCATCCGCGCCGCCGCGGCACCGGCCTCGAACGCGAAGGCGCGACCGACCTCGGGGCCGGGCTGACCCAGAAGCTGCGCTGCCACCACCGGCCATGTCGGGTCGGCGTCGGCGCGATGGAATGCGACGCACGACAGGCACGCCGTAGTCCCGGGTCGCACGAGCGGGCCGACGACGGCACGCGATCCGGAGAAGACGATCGGCAGGTGCGGGATGTCGTCGCGCAGAAGCGCCGCGGCGAGGTGCGGATGGATGACGTGGTGAGCGACGACCACGACCGGCGTGCCGGCACCGGCGACGGCCCCGGCACGTCGCTCGAGCATCCCGTGCGCATCCAGCGCGTCGCCGAGGGCTGCCGCATCCGTCGAGGAGATCGAGTCCGCCACGTGGAGGCGCACGCGCGCCGGTGCGGCCGCCGCGGGGCGTTCGAGCGCCCCGCTCAGGCGTGCGATCAGCGCGCGCGCCTGTGCCTCGCGCACCCCGAGCCGATTCGCGACGGCGCCGACCGCGTCATCCGCGATTCCTCTCTGCAACTCCCGCAGAAGGAGCTCCTGCCACCTCGACGGCGCGTCGATGACGGCCGCCGGCTCGGCTCCGAACTGGAGGCGGGTGGGCGAGGACCACACGGGCGGATACGCCGGGTCGAGACGAAGCATGCCTCGATTCTGGGATCCGGCTGGTCCTGCGGGCGGCCCGGATCCCAGTCTGTGCACAACTGCGCTCGACCGGGAGCCTGGGGAGGAGACTCAGGCGGGGCGCTCGCCCTCCCCGGGGTCATCGGACTCGTCGTCCGCATCTCCGGACTCCTCCTGAGGCCCGCCGTCCGCACCGCTCTCCCCGTCGAGCAGGGCGGCCAGGGCGTCGTCGAACTCGTCCCGTTCGGGCGTCTCGCCGCGCGCGAGCGCTTCGAGGCGCGCAACGAGTGCCGACGGGTCGTCGATGTCCTCCGATGTCGGCATCAGGTCGGGGTAGTCCCACAGCGCGTCGCGTGCGGCGATGCCGACGGCGTCGGTGACGGCGCGCCACATGGCGGCCGCCTCCCGCATCCGGCGCGGACGCAGCTCGAGCCCGACGAGGGACTTCAGCGCCTGCTCGGCGGGCCCGCCGACCGCCCGGCGGCGGCGCGTCGCCTCGGCGATGCGCGCGGCGGAGGGCAGGCGGCTCGTCGCCTCGGCGGTCACGACGTCCACCCAACCCTCGATCGTCGCCAGCGTGTTCTCGAGACTGTGGAGCGCGGCGTCCTGCTCCGGGGAGCGCTGCGGGAGGAGAGCACCGCTCTCGAGCGCGTCGCGGAGCTCCTCCGGGTTCGACGGATCGAATCGTGAGGCGAGGTCCTCCAGGGCGCCGGTGTCGACCCGCACGCCGCGCGCGAACTCCGTCACGGCAGTGATCACCTGCAGGCGGAGCCACCGTGCGTGGCGGAAGAGTCGCGCATGCGCGAGCTCGCGGGTCGCGATGTACAGCGCCAGCTGGTCCACCGGGATCTCGAGGTCGCGTCCGAAGTCGGCGAAGTTCTGCGGCAGGATCGCCGCCTCGCCGGCGGGCATGATCGGGATGCCGACATCCCCGCCGCTCACGACCTCCAGCGACAGCTCGCCGATGACCTGCCCGAGCTGCGACGCGAACATGGAACCGCCGACCGAGCGAAGGATCTTGCCCGCGCCGGCGACGAGCTCGCGCATGTCCTCCGGGGTCTGCTCGCTGAGCGCCGCGGTGAGCGCGTCGGCGATGCTCGTCGCGACGGGCTCGGCCAGCTCCTGCCAGACGGGGAGGGTCTTCTCGACCCACTCGCCGCGCGTGACGGCGCGCGGGGCCACGGCGAGCTCGGAGACCGCGGTGGACTCGCTCAGCCAGAGGGTCGCCAGCGCGAACGCCTGGTCGAGGTCGGTGCGCTGGGATGCGGTCACCCCGAGGTCGCTCTGGTTCGCGATGTGCAGAGCCTGGCGCTTGGTGAGGTCCCACGCGATGCCCCCGTCAGCGCTCTGCATCCCCTGCAGCTGGCGCATGGCGGCCTGCATAGCCGCGGGGTCGATGCCCAGCTGCCTGAGCTGCTCGGGGTCGAGGTCGCCGCCCGCGCCCAGCAGACTCCGCAGGATCTCCTCGAAGTCCGGCTCCCGGTCGTCGTCGTCAGCCACGTCAGCCGCCTTTCAGCAGAGGGATCAGGTGTGGATCTACGCTAGTCGCACGGATCATCGCCGTTCCCGGGAGGGCGCCGAAAGCGCTACGCCGGTCGCGAACGAAGTGGACGGTTCGCGAACGACCGGACCAGAGAGGTGGACACGTGGCGCTGTTCGACGAGGACGTGACGGTGGTGCCCGCGCCCAGGAAGCCGCGCTCGCGCGCTCGGGTGGCGGGGCTGTGGTCTCTCGCCGTCGCGCTCGTCGCGCTCGTGGCGATCAGCTTCCTGCCGACCGCCTACGTCATCCAGCAGCCCGGTCCCGTGTACGACACTCTCGGGACGGCACCCGACGCGAACGGGAAGGAGGTCCCGCTCATCACGGTGAACGGTGCGACCACCTATCCGACCGGCGGCGCCCTCGACCTCCTCACCGTCCAGGTGCGCGGCAATCCCGACCGCACACCGTCGTGGATCGAGCTCGCTGCGGCGTGGTTCGACCCGTCGATGGCGGTGCTGCCCATCGACGCCGTCTTCCCGTCCGGCCAGACGACCGACGAGCGCAACCAGGAGAGCGCAGCGATGATGGTCGACTCGCAGAAGGAGGCCACGGCGGCCGCACTGGCGCATCTCGGGTACGACGTGCACCAGCACATCCAGGTCTATTCGCTCACGGAAGGCTCGGCCGCCCAGGGGATCCTGCAGAAGGGCGACGTCATCCGGACGGCGAACGGGCAGGCGATCACGACGGCCGACCAGCTGCGCACGATCGTGAGCGACAGCGCCGGCAAGCCCATCACTCTGGGCATCGAGCGCGGGGGCGCATCTCAGACGGTGAGCGTCACGCCGAAGCAGACGACGGTCGACGGCCAGACCGTGTGGCTCATCGGCGTCACCCTCATCAACGACTTCGACTTCCCGATCGACGTGAAGATCCAGCTCAACAACGTCGGAGGTCCGTCGGCGGGCCAGATGTTCGCGCTCGGCATCATCGACAAGCTCACCCCCGGTCAGCTCAACGGCGGCAAGCACGTCGCCGGCACGGGCACGATCGACGCCTCCGGTCAGATCGGTCCGATCGGCGGCATCCGTCAGAAGATGTACGGCGCGCTGGATGCGGGTGCCACGTACTTCCTCGCGCCCGATTCCAACTGCGACGAGGTCGTCGGGCATGTGCCGAGCGGGCTGCGCGTCTTCTCGGTGAAGACGCTCGACGATTCGCTCGCTGCTCTGACCGCGATCAGCTCCGGAACGGGTCTGGACAAGCTGCCGACCTGCACCGCGAAGCAGAGCACCGCGCAGTAGTGCAGGACACGGCGCGGTCACGACCCGCTGTGAGCCATCTCAGAACCCGCGGCACGGGCGGAGAGGGGTGCCGCGCCGCCTCGTAGGATGAAACGGTGACGTCGACCTCCGCACCGAAGCCGGCCGCCCCCTCTCGCACCCGACGCGTGGTGGCGATCACCCTCATCGTGATCGCCGTTCTCGTCGTGGCGTTCTTCCTGTTCGCGAGCCTGTTCGCCGATTGGCTGTGGTACAGCCAGCTCGGTTTCCAGCGCGTCCTCGCGACGGAATGGGGCGCGCGCGTTCTCATGTTCGCCATCGGGTTCCTCGGGATGGCGGTGCCGGTATGGCTCGTCATCCAGCTGGCCTACCGGCTCCGGCCGGTGTACGCGCGACTGAGCTCGCAGCTCGATCGCTACCAGGAGGTCGTCGAGCCGCTGCGCCGACTGGCCATGTGGGGGATCCCGATCTTCTTCGGCTTCTTCGCGGGCTTCGCGACGTCGGCGCAGTGGGAGACCGTTGCGCTGTGGCTGAACGGCGTCAAGACGGCGACCACCGATCCGCAGTTCCACCTCGACACCGGCTTCTACCTGTTCGCGCTGCCGTTCTACAGCGGTCTGCTCGGCTTCGCGTCGGCTGTCACGCTCGTGAGCCTCCTCGTGACCGCCGTGGTGTCCTACCTCTACGGTTCTGTGCGCATCGGCCAGCGGGAGCTGCGCATCTCGAAGGCGGCCCGCATCCAGCTGGCCGTGATCGCCGGGTTCTACCTGCTCCTCCAGGCGGCGAGCCTGTGGCTCGACCGGTACAAGACCCTGGTGCAGCCGGGGGACCGCATCACCGGACCCGGATACACCGAGGTCAACGCCACCATCCCCGGCCAGACGATCCTCGCCGGCATCGCCGTCATCGTGGCGATCCTCTTCTTCATCACCGCGTTCGTGGGACGCTGGCGCTTCCCGCTCGTGGGAACAGCGCTCCTGATCGTGTCGGCGATCGTCCTCGGCATCGCCTACCCGTGGTTCGTGACGACCATCCAGGTCAAGCCGAACCAGCTCGCGCTCGAGAAGCCGTATTACCAGCGCAACATGGTCCAGACGAAGATCGCGTACGGGATCGCGGACATCCAGGATCAGCCGTACAAGGCCGCGACGGATGCCGAGGCCGGACAGCTGCGCGCAGACGCGGCCACGACGGCCCAGATCCGCATCATGGACCCGGCGATCATCAGCCCGACCGTGAAGCAGCTCGAGCAGTACCGCTCGTACTACCAGTTCAAGGATCCGCTGGATGTCGACCGGTACACGGTGGGCGGCGTCTCCCAGGACACGGTGGTGTCCCTCCGCGAGCTCAACATGGGCCAGCTCGGCGCGGGTGCGTCGTGGCAGAACACGACCCTCGTGTACACGCACGGCTACGGCATGGTCGTCGCGAAGGGCAACGACCGCACGGGCGACGGCGACCCGGTCTTCCTCGAGCGCGGCATCCCCGCGACCGGGTTCCTGACCGCGCAGGAGAACTTCGAACCGCGCGTGTACTTCGGCGAGGATTCGCCGACGTACTCGATCGTCGGCGCCCCTGCGGGCACGCCGCCGATGGAGCTCGACTACCCGTCCAGCAACGGCATCACGGAGTCCAAGACCACGTTCAAGGGCGACGGCGGACCGAACATCGGCAACTGGTTGACGCGTCTGATCTACGCGCTGAAGTTCCAGTCCGAGCAGATCCTCTTCTCCGACAGCATCACCGACAAGTCGCAGATCCTCTACGACCGCGACCCGCTCACGCGCGTGCAGAACGTCGCGCCGTATCTGACGCTCGACTCCGACCCCTACCCGACGGTCGTCGACGGGCACATCGTCTGGGTCGTCGATGGATACACGACGAGCGCCAACTACCCGTACTCGGCGACGGTGAGCCTGTCGCAGGCGATCGCCGACACGAACAACCCGTCGCCGCGGTACACGCTCGACAACATCAACTACATCCGCAACTCGGTGAAGGCGACGGTCGACGCGTACAGCGGCAAGGTGACGCTCTACGCGTGGGACAGCACGGACCCGCTGCTGCGGGCATGGCAGAAGGTCTATCCGTCGACCGTGAAGCCGCTCTCCGACATGTCGGGCGAGCTCATGAGCCATGTGCGGTACCCGACCGACCTCTTCAAGGTGCAGCGCGACATCCTCGGGACCTACCACGTGAGCAACGCGCAGTCCTTCTACCAGCAGGACAACGTGTGGACGACGCCGAACGACCCGGAGCATTCCGACCGCCTGCAGCCGCCGTACTACCTCACGATGAAGATGCCCGAGCAGCCCTCGCCGGAGTACTCGATGTTCTCGACCTTCATCCCGCAGTCGAACGGCGGTGAGACGGCCCGCAACGTCCTGATGGGCTATCTCGCGGTCGACTCGAACGCGGGCGACCAGGCGGGGCAGAAACGCGCGGACTACGGCAAGCTCAGGATGCTGGAGATCGACGCAGCCACGACGGTGCCCGGCCCCGGCCAGGTGAAGAACATGTTCGCCTCGCAGCCGAACGTCTCGCAGTTCCTCAACCTGCTGAAGCAGGGCCAGTCCGAGGTGCTCAACGGCAACCTCCTCACGCTGCCGCTGGGCGGGGGCCTCCTCTACGTCCAGCCGGTCTTCGTGCAGTCCTCCGGCCAGACGCAGCTCCCGAAGCTGCAGAAGGTGCTGGTCGCGTTCGGCAACAACGTCGCCTTCGAGGACACCCTGGACCAGGCGCTGAACGCTCTGTTCGGCGGCGACTCGGGTGCGAGCGCCGGCGACTCCAACACGACGCCGACTGCAGGGCCGCTGCCCTCGGCTTCGCCGTCCGGCACTCCCGGCACAGGCGGATCGAGCAACGGCTCCACGAACACCGAGTATCAGGCGTGGCTGAAGGCGGCGCAGCAGGCGATGATGGACCGCGACGCGGCCTTGAAG
This sequence comes from Microbacterium candidum, assembly GCF_030315975.1. Taxonomy (GTDB): domain Bacteria; phylum Actinomycetota; class Actinomycetes; order Actinomycetales; family Microbacteriaceae; genus Microbacterium; species Microbacterium candidum. The sequence goes on from NZ_JASXSZ010000005.1 coordinate 355,193, forward strand.
GCCGGCGACTGGGCGGCATATGGAGTGGCGGACAAGGCGCTCACGGATGCCGTGAACCACCTCATCGCGCTCGGAGGTCACTAGGCCGATTCGGCGCCCCGCGAATCGCATGCTAGGCTTTAGATGTGCCGCGGGGTGGAGCAGCTCGGTAGCTCGCTGGGCTCATAACCCAGAGGTCGCAGGTTCAAATCCTGTCCCCGCAACAAGAATAAGAAGAGGCGTCCCGTAAGGGGCGCCTCTTCTTCTGTGTGTGCGTGGCCGTCCAGGCGACCCCGCTACGCAGGCAGTGTGCGGCGCCGTCGCAGGCCGCCCTGGCTGATCACGATGCCCGCGATGACGATGGCACCGCCGACCGGCTCGTACCAGTGGACGGCCTCGCCGAGGACCACGACACCGAGGACCACGCCGACCACGGGGGCGAGGTACGTGACCGTCGAGGCGCGCGCGGGGCCCCAGGCTCGCAGGACTCCGGTGTACCAGATATAGGCGACGCCGGTCCCGAGGATGCCGAGTCCAGCCATGCTGGCCACGACCGGGAGATCGAGTGCGACCGGACCGCGCGCCGTGAAGGGTGCGAGCAGCACGACGACGACGCTCGCCATGGCGAGCTGCACCGATGACAGCGTGACCGAGTCGTACGGGAGTCCGCTGACGAAGCGTCGCATGTAGAGTCCGGCGAAGCCGTAGCTCGCGGTCGCGCCGAGGCAGGCGAGCTGCGCGGGCGCAGTCGCCGCGAGCTGCGGCGAGCCGATGAGCTGCCACGGTGCGGTGAGGATGAGCACCCCGAGGATTCCGACGACGAGACCGAGGGAGCGCGCTCGCCCGAGCCGCTCCGACGGCAGGATCAGCGGGGTGAGCAGCAGGGTCATGATCGGCGTGGTGGCGTTGTAGATGCTTGCGAGGCTCGACGGCAGGAACTGCTCGGCCCAGGCGAACAGCGTGAACGGGATGGCGCAGAAGAACGTCCCCACGACGATCATGTGCGCCCACACGCGCCGCTCGCGCGGCCAGCGGCGACGGCTGACCGTCATGATCACCGCGAGCGTGATCGCGCCGAGAAGGACGCGGCCGAGGACGACCTGTGCCGGGGAGAGGCCCTGCAGTCCCACCTTGATGAAGAGGAAGCTCGAGCCCCATACGAGGGACAGTGCGAGAAACGCCCACAGCGTGGTGCGCGAGTTGCCGTCGGTCGCCATGACGCCTAGTCTCGGGAGTGTCGGGGCATGAGGCAAATGCATCGCCCTCATCCCGAGATGAGGAGTCATCATGGGTGTCACCCTCCCGCAGCTGCGCGCACTCGTCACCGTCGTCGAGGCCGTGTCGTTCACGGATGCGGCGATCCGTCTCGGCGTCAGCCAGTCAGCCGTCTCGCACGCCGTGTCCGGCCTCGAGAGAGAGGTGGGCGGGCGCGTCCTCCAGCGCGAGGGCGGGCCGACATTGACGGCGCTCGGCCTCCGGGTCGTCGAGCATGCACGGTCGGCACTCGCGTCTGTGGCGGCCCTGGAGAGCGCGGTGCGTCAGGATGGCACGCTCGCCGGCACCGTCCGCCTCGGAGCGGTCGCCACGGTGTGCCAGGGGCTGCTTCCCGACCTCCTGCCGCTGTGGAGTGCGAAACTCCCGCACGTCGAGGTGCAGATCTACGAAGGGGACGACGAGGAGATGCCGGACTGGCTCGAAGCCGGCGTGGTCGATGCCGCGGTCCTCGTCGCGCCCACGCCGGATCCACCGGGCAGCAGGCTCGTCGCGACCGACGAGTTCTCGGCGGTCGTCCGTGCCGATCACCCGCTGGCCGGACTCGACGGCATCCCGCTCGCGGAGCTCCAGGTCGACGGACTGATCGTCTCCACGGGCGGCTGCGAGGGTCATGTCCGGCGGATGCACGAGGACGAGGGCCTGCCGTACACGTTCTCGCATCGGGTACGCGAGATGAGCACCCTCTTCCGCATGGTCGAGCAGGGGATGGGCGTCGCGATCGTTCCCTCGCTCGGACGAGGGATGCTGCCGGCCGACCTCGTCATGCGTCCGCTCGCGCAGCCGAGACCTCGCCGGCTCGTGCTGTCGGGCCCGACGACACGGCCGTGGCATCCGCTCGCCCAGGCTCTCGTCGACGCGGTGTGACGGCGGCGCTTGCCCGTGTCCGATCCGCCCGCGAGGATGAAGACGTGAGCACGTCTTCCTTCGCCGTCGCGGTCGCGCAGTTCGCGCCGATCGCCGACACCGACGCGAACCTCGCGGAGATCGCCCGGCTCGCCGAGCGCGCGGCGGACCGGGGTGCGCGGCTCGTCGTGTTCCCCGAGTACTCGAGCTTCTTCGTCGACCCCTTCGACGACTCGCTCGCCGCCAACGCGCAGCCCGTCGACGGTCAGTTCGCCACGGTTCTCGCCGACCTGGCCGGCCGCCTCGGCATCACGGTGGTCGCGGGTCTCGTCGAATCCGCCGAGGACGGCCGCATCCGCAACGCCGTGGTCGCCGTGGACGGCACGGGACTCCTCGCCGCGTATCGAAAGCAGCACCTGTACGACGCGTTCGGCCAGCGGGAGTCCGACTGGGTGGAACCGGGATCGCTCGAGCCGCCGCAGACGTTCGTCCTCGACGGGCTCACGTTCGGCCTGCAGACCTGCTACGACCTGCGATTCCCGGAGTCGACCCGCGTGCTGGTGGATGCGGGGGCGGACGTCATCCTCGTGCCCGCGGAATGGGTGCGCGGACCGCTCAAGGAGCACCACTGGCGCACGCTCGTGACGGCGCGGGCGATCGAGAGCACGGCGTACGTCGCGGCCGCGGACCATCCGCCGCCCCTCGGCGTCGGCCACTCGATGATCGTCGACCCGCAGGGGACGACGATCGCCTCCGTCGGCACGGCGACCGACGTCGCCGTCGCGCACCTCGACGCCGAGGCGATCGAGAACGTGCGGCGGGTCAATCCCGCGCTGCGGCTGCGCCGCTATCGCGTGGTGCCCCAGGGCTGAGTCACGCCGACAAGGCCGCGAGGCGCGCCGCCGCCTCCTCGAGCACCTCGGTGCGCTTGCACGCCGCGAACCGCACCAGGGTCGCATACGCGGACCGGTGGCCGGACGTCACGAAAGCCGTGAGCGGGATGGCGACCACGCCGGCGCGTTCCGGGAGCGAGCGGCAGAACGCCGCTGCATCCGTCGCCCCGAGCGGCGCGGCATCCACCACCGTGAAGTACGTGCCCGCGGGTTCGAAGACCTCGAACCCGGCCGCATGCAGTCCCGTGCCGAGCACGTCGCGCTTGGCCTTCAGCGTGTCGGCAGTGCCATGGAAGAACGCGTCGGGCAGACGCAGACCGGTGGCGATCGCGGGCTGGAAGGGTGCGCCGTTCACGTAGGTGAGGAACTGCTTGACGGCCAGGACCGCATCGACGAGATCGGCCGGCCCGGTCGCCCACCCGATCTTCCACCCGGTCGTGGAGAACGTCTTGCCGCCGGATGAGATGGTGAGCGTGCGCTCCCACGCACCCGGAAGGGTCGCGATCGGCGTGTGCGGGGTGTCGAAGGCGAGATGCTCGTAGACCTCGTCGGTGACGATGAGAGCATCGTGCCGGTGCGCGAGACTCACGACCTCGTCCAGCACGTCGCGGGAGAACACCGCACCGGTCGGATTGTGCGGGTCGTTGACGAGGATGACGCGAGTGCGGTCGGACACGGCGCTCCGCAGTTCGTCGAGGTCGGGCTGGAAGTCCGGCGCCCGCAGCGGAACCGGGACGAGGCGGGCGCCGGCGAGGGCGACCGTGGCGGCGTACGCGTCGTAATAGGGCTCGAACACGACGACCTCGTCGTCAGGCCCATCGGTGAAGGCCAGGAGGGCCGCCGCGAGCGCCTCGGTCGCACCTGCGGTGACGAGGACATCGCGCTCGGGGTCGAGCGAGATTCCGTAGAAGCGGTGCTGGTGGTCGGCGATCGCCTGCCGGAGGTCCAGGATGCCGCGCCCCGGCGGATACTGGTTGACCCCGTCCGCGATCGCGCGACGTGCGACCTGCAGGATCTCTTCGGGTCCGTCCTCGTCAGGGAAGCCCTGCCCGAGGTTGATCGCGCCGGTATCGGCCGCGAGTGCGCTCATCTCGGCGAAGATGGTGGGTATGGGAGCGCCGTCGTCCGACAGCAGCCCTGCGCCGCGCGCCGCACGCTTCCACGCGCCGGGAATGTCTCGCACGTTTCTAACGCTACTCGCATAGGTCGATCCCATTGGCGTCATAGGAAACACACAGAGGTCGTGGCCAAGCTGAACATGCTTGTCCAGAAGGAGCAATCAATGAGCGACACCCCGGGCATCACCCCCGAACCCACTCCCGCGGCCGGCGCCGAGACGCCCGCCACCGAGACGACCCCCGTTCCCGCGACGCCCGCCCAGCCGGCCGCGCAGGACGTTCCCGCGACGCCTGTCGAGGCGCCTGCCGCCCCGGCACCGGCTGAGGCGCCGGCCGCCGCGGCCCCGGCTCAGGCATCCGCCGACGTGCAGCCCACGCTGCCCGTCGCGTCGGTGCAGCCGGCCGCCGCGCAGCCTGCCGACGGGCAGCCGACGGCCGCGCAGCCGACCGCGCCGGTTCCGCCGGTGCAGCCTGCGCAGGGCGCCGCATCCATCCCGCCCGTGCCGCCGGCACCGGCGTACGCGGTCGCCGGCCAGCCGGCGCACCCGAAGGACGCGCAGCCGGCATACGCGGGCCAGCCGTACCCCGGCCAGGCGTTCGGCGTGCCGCCGCAGGCGCAGCCTGCCGCTCCGGTCAAGGAGAAGAAGAACCGCATCGGCGCCGGCGCGATCGTCGGCATCATCGTCGCGGCCGCCGTCGTCGGCGGCGCGGCAGGCCTCGGCGGAGCCGCCGCTGGCGCGGCGCTGTGGGGCAACACCGGCAGCACGACGGCGCAGGCGCCGGCTGCGGTCACGGTGAACAACCCCAAGTCCGTGACGAACACCACCGCGGTCGCCACCAAGGTGCTCCCGAGCGTCGTGACGATCAACGCGTCCTCCGGCAACTCGGCCGGGACCGGCTCGGGTGTCGTCCTCACCGCGGACGGCTACATCCTGACCAACACCCACGTCGTGACGCTCGACGGCGCGACCGGCAGCCCCACGCTCTCGGTCACGACCAGCGACGGCCGGATCTACGGCGCGACCGTGGTCGGAACCGACCCCACGTACGACCTCGCCGTGATCAAGCTGAAGAACGCGTCGGGCATGACCCCGATCACGTTCGGCGACTCGAGCAAGATCAACGTCGGCGACCAGACCGTGGCGATCGGCGCGCCCCTCGCGCTGTCGAACTCCGTCACGACGGGCATCGTCAGCGCCCTGAACCGGTCCATCGCCATCGCCTCGTCCGCGGCGCCGAACTCCGGTTCGCAGGACGGCAGCAACGGCAACGGCAACGGCGGCAACGGCAACGGGAACGGCGGCAACGGAGGCGGGAACAACGGCAACGGGCCGTTCTACTTCGACTTCGGCCAGGGCCAGCAGCAGCAGTCCCAGGCGAGCGAGACCATCAAGATCGCCGTCATCCAGACCGACGCCGCGATCAACCCCGGCAACTCGGGCGGCGCGCTGGTCGACGCCGACGGCAAGCTCGTCGGCATCAACGTCGCAATCGCGACGGCAGGGTCGAGCTCGGGCGGACAGAGCGGGTCGATCGGCGTCGGGTTCTCGATCCCGTCGGACATCGCCAAGCGCATCTCCGATGAGCTGATCAAGGACGGCAAGGCGACACACGGGCTGCTCGGCGCGACGGTCGGCGATGAGGAGGGCGTGACCGGCGCCACCACGACCGGCGCCCTCGTCGACGCCGTCACCGCGGGCGGTGCGGCCGAGAAGGCGGGCCTGCAGAAGGGTGACATCGTCACCGCCTTCGACGGCGTGCCGGTGACCAACTCGACCGACCTCACGGCGCAGGTGCGCGCGCACGCGTCTGGAGCGCAGGCGTCGATCACCTTCGTCCGCAACGGCAAGACGCAGACCGCGCAGGTCACGCTCGGGGCGCTCAAGACCAGCTGAGCGACCGCCGAACGGCTCGGGCGCCACCCCGCGATAGGCTCGCGGGGTGGCGTCCTTCTCGTTCGGCGCGGGCAACGCCGGAAAGCTCGTCCGCCTCCCGCTCTACGCGGCAGGACGCCTCGCGACACTCCTCGTGCCGCGATCGGACGACGAGTGGGTCTTCGGCTGCGGCGCAGGCATCGGCGAGGGGGCGCTCGCGCTGTGGCAGGTCGTCGCCGAGGCAGGGCACCCCGCCGTATGGCTGACGGGCTCGGAACGCGAAGAGCAGGATGCAGCGGCCCACGGCATCCCGACCCTTCCGAAGCACTCCGTCCGGGGGTTCTGGCGCACGGCGCGCGCCCGCGTGATCGTCGTCACCCACGGGTTCGGGGATGTCAACCGCTACGCGGTCTCCGGCGCGTTCGTCGCGCAGCTGTGGCACGGGATCCCGCTCAAGCGCATCGGCCTGGATTCCCCGGCGACGGTGCGCAGCGGCATCCTCCCCGGATCGCGTCTCGTGCGCCGCATCCTCGCCGCCATGTACCGCGGGGCCGCGCAGCGCATCGCCGTCCTCCCGGCCGCGTCCCACGTTGTGCGCGGCCGCCTCGAGTCGGCATTCGGCATCGCAGACGTGCACGTGCCCGTCACGGGCGAACCTCGGGTCGACGTGCTGTCCCAGGGCGATCCGGATGCGCGCCGGTCCGCCGCGCGGGCGGAGATCTCGCGTCTCGCGGGCGATGTCGGGGAAGCCAGGCTCGTCCTGTACGCGCCCACGTGGCGCGATGGGGCACCCGACCCGGCCGTCCCCACGGCGGCAGAGTGGCGCGCGCTCGTCACGGCGCTCGACGAGCGCGACGCAGTGCTTCTCGTGCGCTCGCATCCGCTCGGGGCGGGGGAGTACACGGTGCCGTTCGCGACCGACCGGGTGCGCGGCATCGGCAGCGCGCTCGCACCGGACGTCACACCGCTCCTGTCCGGACTCGACGCCCTCGTGACCGACTACTCGTCGCTCGTGTTCGACACGTCGCTCGTGCCGATGCCCGTGCTGTTCCTGGCTCCCGACGTCGAGGAGTACGCGCGGGAGCGCGGCTTCTACGGCCGGTACGAGGATGTCGCAGGCCTTGACCACGCCACGACGTGGGCCGAGGCGACGCAGCAGCTCATCGCCGTCCTCGACGACCCGGCCGAACGTGAACGCCGCCTCGAGCGCGCACGCGACCTGGACACGCGCATCCACGCGTATCGGGACGGCAGGAACACCCGGCGCGTCTACCGCGCGATCCTGTCAGGGCTGGGACGGCGCATCACGTCGGACCTGCCCGAGACTGCGGAAGGAATCTCATGACCGACGCCCGGTTCACCGTCGATGACGGAGCCGCCCTCGTCCTCGAAGGGCGGGGGACCGCTCCCGCCGTCGAGCTCGTCGGCGCCCGCGCACGGGTGTCAGGGGTGGTCGAGCGGCAGGGCGACGGGTGGATCGCCACCCTGCCGCTGCGGGCGGCGCGGTGGGGAGGGCCCGAGCTGCCCTTGCCCTCCGGGGCCTACACGCTCCGCATCGACGGCACCGCGACGGAGCCGACGGCGCTGCCCACGGAGCTCCTCGGGACGCTCCGCGCATCGCTCGAAGGCTCGACCGTCCGCATCGGGCCCCCTGTCGACCCGGCGTACGACTCGGGCGAGGGGCAGAGCGCGCTGGAGCGCCGCTACGCCGCGCGCCCGGCCGGGGGTCTCGAGAACGCCGTCTTCTTCGAGAGCTTCTACGGGCGCAACGCGAGCTGCAATCCGCTTGCGATCGACCGGGAGATCGCGCGACGAGCGCCCGGCGTCGTCCGCTACTGGAGCGTCGTCGACCTGTCCGTGCAGGTTCCCGAGGGCGGTGTGCCGGTCGTGGAGGGCAGCCCCGAGTGGTGGCGGGCACGCGGCGCCTCGCGGCTGCTCGTCGTCAACGACTGGCTCCGTCGCCGGTTCGTGCGGCGTCCGGGTCAGACCGTCCTGCAGACCTGGCACGGCACGCCCCTCAAGCGTCTCGCGCTGCACCGTCCCGGATTCGACCCGCGACGCGCGCTCGCGGTCGTGCGTGAGTCGCGACGCTGGAACGTCCTGGTCGCGCAGAACCCCTACGCCGCCCGCATCCTCGGCAAGGCGTACGCGTTCCTCTCGCGCCCGGTGTGGGTGGAGGGGTACCCGCGCAACGACGTGCTCGTGAACGGAGACGGCACGGCCACACGCGAGGCGCTCGGCATCCGCTCCGACGAGCGCGTGCTCCTGTATGCGCCGACGTGGCGCGACGACCGCACCGAGATCGTCGACTTCGTCGACCCCGCCGAGCTTGCGGCAGCAGCAGACGCGGTCGTGCTCGTGCGCGGTCATTCGCGCACGCTTCAGCCGGGGCGGGATGCCGCGGGCGCGCGGGTCATCGACGTGACGGCCTTTCCCGACACGGCGCAGCTGCTGCTCGTCGCCGACGCCCTCGTCACGGACTACTCCTCGGTCATGTTCGACTTCTCCGTGACCGGCAAGCCCATGTACTACCTTGTCTCGGACATGGAGCACTACCAGGGGGACCTGCGCGGCTTCTACTTCGACCTCGTGGCGCACGCCCCAGGCCCCGTCGTGCGCACGCAGGAGGAGCTCGTGGCGGCGCTGAAGGCGGAGGCGGAGACGAAGGATGCCGGCACGTACGCCGGTCGGTACGCCCAGTGGCGGCAGAAGTTCAACGCCCGCGACGACGGGCGCGCGGCCGAGCGGGTGGTCGCCCGCATCCTCGATCAGGGCATGATCTCGCGCTGACCCCGCGCATCACGGCAACGGCGTGTTGCGCGTCCCGAGTCGCGAGGTGTCGACGGTGTCGTGCGCGCCGCGCGAGGTGCCGATGAGGAAGCCGAGCCCCCACGACAGGTGCATCGTCGGGATCACGGCGAGGGTCCAGAGCTTGTCGCGCCAGCCCTTGCCGCCCCCGGGCCCGATCGCGACGGCGATGATCACGAGCGCGTAGGCGATGAGGGGCAGATAGACGACAGACGCCGCCACCGACCACCATCCGGTCAGCACCTGGGTGAGCTGCAGCGCCCCGACGACGACGGCGAGGGCGAGGTCGATGAGGAGCGCGGGCGGCGCGAAGAAGCGCAGCGAGTTGCGGCGGCCGAAGCGGCGGACGAGCTCGCCGCGCCACGTCCCGGTCGCGCGGAACTGGCGGGCCAGCCGCGTCCAGCTCTCGCGCGGCCAGTAGGTCACCGACAGCGCCGGGTCGAACCAGACGCGATAGCCGGCCGCGCGGATGCGCAGGTTGAGCTCCCAGTCCTCGCCCCGGCGGATCGACTCGTCGAACAGGCCCACCTCGTCGAGGACATCGCGGCGCATGACGCCGAGGTACGCGGATTCGGCTTCCGCTTCCTGCGTCCCGCCGTGGTAGGCCCCGCCGCCGAGGCCGATGGGGGAGTTGTACGCGCGCGCGACCGCGCGCTGGAAGGGGGTGCGCCCGTCGGCGCGCATGACCCCGCCGACGTTCGCCGCGCGCGTGCGGGCAAGGGTCGCGAGCGCGTCGCGCGTGTATCCCGGGGACAGCTCGGAGTGGGCGTCGACGCGCACCACGGTCGGCGCGTCGGAGGCGCGGATGGCGAGGTTCAGGCCCTTGGGGATGTCGGCGCCGGGGTTGTCGACGAGGAGGATTCGCTCGTCATCCGCGGCCAGCCGCGCGGCGAGCTCGTTCGTCCCGTCCGTCGAGGGACCGAGCGCGAGGATGAGCTGCATCGGGCCAGGGACGTCCTGCTGCAGCACGGTGGCGACGGCACGCTCGAGATACCGGACCTCGTTGAGCACCGGCATGACGAACGCGACACCGGCATCCGGGGAAGGAACCGGGGCGTCCCTCCGCCCGCGTTCGCCGTTCTGCACCCGTCGATCATGCCATGGACGGGCGCACGACCCCTGTGAGGCGGTCGACGGCGCGCAGCGGGATCCCGATCCACGAGGGGCGGTTGCGCGCTTCGTAGAGGGTCTCGTACACGGCCTTGTCGAGCTCCAGGGCATGCAGCAGGGGAGCGGATGCCACGAGGTCGAGGCCGGATGCCGCGGCATAGCCCTCGAGATACGCCGCGCGGGCGGCGCGCGCCCACGCGTCGACGGCATCGGCGCGCTCGGGCATGTCCTGGCCGAGGGATCCCGCCACGTAATCGAACGACCGCAGCATGCCCGCGATGTCTCGGAGGGCCAGATCCGGTCGGCGCCGCTCCTGCATCGGACGCATGGGTTCGCCCTCGAAGTCGAGCAGGACCCAGCCTCGCCCGGGGATCCGGACGACCTGCCCCAGGTGGTAATCGCCGTGGATCCGCTGGAGCGGCGGGAACACCTCGTCGCGTGCGCGGGCGTAGCCCGTCTCGATGGCCGCCCGGCGCGAGGCGAGCTCGGGGACCTCGCCGATCGCATCCTCGAGGCGTCGGTGCCATGTCGCGGTCACCGCATCCCGCTCGGCGGCGCCTGCCGCCCGCATCGGGAGGGCGCGGGCAAGGGTCAGGTGGACCTCCGCCGTGGCGGCGCCCAGCTCGCGGGCCCCGGCCTGGAAGTCCTCTCCCTCGGCAGCCGCGCGCAGCGCCACGCGCCATGCATCCTCGACGTCTGGGAGGAACTCCTGCGCGAACGCGAGGGAGCCTGACTCGATCTCTCCGCCTTCCGCCGCCCACGAACCTTCGAGCCAGCCGGCCGGCCGTGGCACACGCGTCGATCCGGCGTCGGCGAGGGCCACCTGCAACTCGACGTCGGGGTTGAGGCCTGGCTGGAGCTTCCGGTAGAGCTTGCAGATCAGCGGACTCCCCGGGTCGCGGTAGACCAGTGATGTGTTCGACTGCTCGCCGGTGAGGACCTCCGCGCGCGTCGTGAGCGACAGGGCGGATGCGGCGACCCCTGTGCCCGTCAGGACGAGGTCGTCGGAGCGCCGACGTCCTCCGGCGGTCACGAGCTGCAGCAGCGCGCGCGCATAAGCCGGGTCATGGACGCCGTCGACGAGGACCATGCCCGGCAGCGCTTCGCCGATCGTGTGGCGCGGGCGCAGATCGCGGTCTCCGGCCGGACGTTCGACGACGGGCACCTGGTAGAGAACCGGCGGCCGGGAAGCATCGTCCGCGACCAGCAGCGTGCGCACGCGGATGTCCGCATCGACGGCATCCAGATCGATGCTCGCGACGATGCGGAGAGCGGGGGTACGCCCCTTGGCCGCGTACCAGCGCTGCTGCGGGATCCACGCGGCCAGACACGCCAGCGTGTTGTCCATGACGTCGAGGCTATTCGGTGCGGCGGCCCTTATGCAAGCGCTTACATCCGCGAGATCGCAACAGTTCGCCTTCGTTCTATCTCATATATGCATAGGGGCGCGCCGGAGCCTGCCGATAGTCAGGATGGATGAAGGACGCGGCATCCCCGGCAGCCGCGCATCTCGGGGAGCTCATCCGCGACCTCCGTCACAAGACGAGCATGAGTCGGAAGCTGCTCGCCGAGCTCTCGGACCTCGACATCTCGCACATCGCGCGCCTTGAGGGCGGCATCGGCAATCCGACGATCAACTCGCTGATCCAGCTCGCGACGGCGTTCGACGTCTCGCCGACGATCTTCGTCGAGGGTCTGACGGCCGCCGACCTGCCCGAGGACATCCGCCCGCGCTCGAATATCGAGTACCGGCGCACGCACGGCATCGACGACGCGAGCTAGCTCTCCTCGACGTCGGAAGCGGGTGCGTCCCCGGGTGCTCCCGTCTCGTCGCGCGCGTGCTCATGGAGAGGAGCGGTGGGCAGAACGATGGACACCGAGGTTGCGCCGTCGATGAGGTCCGCCGGGGAGGCGGTGGATGCCGCATCCAATCGCTCCGCGCCGTCTTCCGGTTCGTAGGGCTCCGAAGGCAGCACGGCCCACGTCGGCGTCTTCTCATTGCGCTCGGCGAACAGGCCCATGCCCCCATTGTGCGCCCCTCGAGGCCTGTCACAGCGTGAACCGCCACACGTACTCGGTGCCGTCGTCGGGACGGAACCAGGCGATGGTGGCCGACACACTGTCCGGGTCGCAGGCACACAGGCACAGCTCGGCGGACTCGCCCGGGAGCATCTGCCCCCAGTGCAGCGTGTCGACGTCGGGACTCGTGTCGGCGAGGTCGCGCAGCGGACGTGACGTCGCGACGAACACCCGGACGAAGTCGGCGGGAGTCGCACCCTCGTTGATCACGATCGGGTGGGGGCCGCGGAGGCGTTCCACGCGCCAGGGCACGCGGTAGGCGGCGGGAGAGGGGCAGTCGTCATCGGTGATCGCTCGGAGCATGGAGCGAGACTAAGGCTGACGTCCGACACGAACTATCGAAGATAGATACGAACTATTCGAACGAGCGCGTCCTCGACCGGCGAATCGTCCACCGTCGCCGGGGCAGGTCGGACGAGAGAGCGGAGCTGAGGTCCGGAGGCAGCTCCAGCGGCGCCGGGCCGAAGGCCTTGCGGGCGGATACGACGACGCGGCGTCCCAGAACGCCGTTGCCGACGCCGCCGATCACGGCGCCGATGCCGAACGGGAGTGCCCTCCCGATCCAGGAGGCGCCCGCCCGCACGGCGAAGGTCTTGATGAACACCGACTTCAGTCGGTCCACGACGGGGCCGAGCGCCGCGCGCGGGAGGGTCTTCGTCACGATCTCACCCCAGTACGCCGTGCGCGTGCCGGCGGTGCCCGCTGCTTGACCCGCGAGGTGCGAGACGAGGTTCACGCCCTCGTCGCCGAGCAGGAGCGTCAGGACGAGCGCCCGGGCGCGATCCGGGTCGGCGATCCGGATGCCGTGGATCTCTGCGAGCGACTGCGCGAAGAGCGTGGTCGTCTCGAGGAATCCGACGGTCTCCACACCGCTCAGGGCGAGCGTCACGCCGGTGCCGATGCCGGGGACGACAGCCGTCGCGCCGACGGCGGCACCGCCGGTCGTGACGGCAGCGAGGTATCGCGTCTCGAGGATGCGCGCGAGCTGCGCAGGGTCCGCATCCGGATACCTGCGGATCACGCCGCGCAGATGCGCAAGGACGACCGGGCGCTGGAGAGCCAGCACGCGATCGAGCGCACGGATCGTCAGCGGATGCTCATCGGAGCCCTCCGGAGGCAGCCCGCCCTGCCAGGGCGCGTCGCCCGGCAGGGAGTGGATGCGGTGAACCTTGTCGGCCATCGCACCGATCCTACGGACGGCGTCTGAACGGCGCCCGTCAGACGTAGAGGTTCGCGCGCTCGAGGTCTTCGGCGAAGTCGACCTCGACGGCGTAGAGGTCGGAGATGTCGAGCGGCTCGAGGAGCAGCCCGTCTTCGGCGATCGCGAGCTCGAGGCCGCGCTCGAAGTAGTCCTGGTCGTCGACGCGACTGAGCTGGCGGATGAACGCACGCTTGTCGGCCGACGAGATGTAGTTGATGCCCACGGCCTCGCCGACGCCGCCGCGCACCGTCTTGGAGAGTTCGCGGATGAAGCCTTCGGGGGTCACGGTGTACTTGACCTCTTCGTCGCTCACCTTCGCGGTGTTGACGGTCACGAACGACTGGTCGCGCTCGATGAGCGCGATGGCCCGGCCGAGGACGCGCGGGTCGAACACGACATCGCCGTTCATCCACAGCACCCCGCCGCGCCCGGTCGCGTTCAGGGCGCGCAGCAGGCTCTTGGACGTGTTCGTCTGGTCGTACCGGTCGTTGTACACGTAGTCGACCGAGGGGAACGCCTCGACGATGGTCTCGGCCCGGTAGCCGACGACGGTCGTGATGCGCGCGTCATCGCCGAAGGCCGCGCGGATGTTGTCGTGCTGCTGGCGCATGATGCTGCGGCCATCGCTGAGCTCGGTGAGCGGCTTGGGAAGGCTGCGGCCCAGCCGCGAGCCCATGCCGGCTGCGAGGATGACGGTCTGCAGTGTCAAGATTTTGCTCCTGGAGTGAGTGTCTTCAGTGCCGGTTCACCGGCGCGACACTCCTTCGTGCCTGCACCAGGCTAGCGAAACGTCCTGATAGACCGCAGAATGTTCTGCCGGACGTTGTCGTTTCGTGATCTTCCCGCATTTTCCTATGCGGCCGCCGTGGCGGCCGGTCGCTCGGCTTCCGGTTGATACCGTGGGCTGGTGACTGCCGTGCCGGAAAGACCGCACGAGCCGCGCTCGGATGTCTCGGGCGGCGGCCCGTACCAGCGGCCCGTGAAGCCACGCAAGCCTCGGCCGCCGCGAGCATCCGCGACGACGAAGAACGGCGGCACCGCGCACGCGCTCCCGCCGAAGCCGACGATCTCGGCCGCAGCGGCCGCCGCGCTCCCGCCGCGCCCCCCGCTTCCGGGCGAGGTCGACGAGAAGCGGGATGTCGTGGATCGGGCCGCGGAGTCGGCAGCCCTGAAGGCCGAGGAGGTCAGCATGGAGGATGCCGCCGAGGCCGTCGCGCAAGAGGATGCCGCCGAGGCCGTCGCGGAAGAGGCCGCTGCAGAGGACGCTGTTGCCCACGAAAGCGTCGATGTCGCCGATCGTACGGCCGCGCCGGACGTGACGGAGCCGGAGGCGGTGGTGTCGGCATCCGTCGCGGCTGAGCCTGCCGACCGCGAACCCGAGGCGGCGGAACCCTCGATCGATCAGCTCGATCCCGTCTCACCCGCCGTCATGGCCGAGGTGATCGAGCAGCTCGTCGAGGACGCGGAGGCGCCCGCATCGGCGGCACCGCAGGCCGTCGTGGTGAGCGGTCTCACGAAGGCTTTCGGGCAGACGACGGCCGTCGCCGGCATCGACCTGTCGATTCCGGCCGGCTCCTTCTACGGGCTCGTCGGGCCCAACGGCGCGGGCAAGACGACGACCCTGTCGATGATCGCCGGACTCATCCGCCCCACGAGCGGCTCGGTGCGCATCGACGGTGTGGACGCGATCGCGCACCCGCAGCAGGCGAAGCGCCGACTCGGCGTCCTGCCGGACCGCCTGCGCACGTTCGATCGCCTCACCGGCCGGCAGCTCCTGTACTACTGCGGGGTCCTCCGTGAGCTGTCTCCCGCGGTCGCCGAGAGCCGGACGGCGGATCTTGCCCGGGCGTTCGACCTCACCGATGCGCTTTCCCGCCCGGTGTCGGACTACTCCGCGGGCATGACGAAGAAGATCCTGCTCGCCGGCGCTCTCATCCACTCGCCGCGCGTACTGGTCCTCGACGAGCCGTTCGAATCCGTCGATCCCGTCTCCAGCGCGGTCATCCTCGACATCCTCGAGACCTATGTCGCCCACGGCGGCACGGTGCTGCTCTCCAGCCACGGCATGCAGCTCGTCGAGCGGGTGTGCTCGCGCGTCGCCATCCTCGTCGCGGGCAACGTCCTCGCCGAGGGGACGATCGCCGAGGTGCGCGGCGAATCGACGCTCGAAGAGCGCTTCCTGCAGCTCGCGGGCGGCCTCAGCGACGTGGAGGGCCTGGAGTGGCTGCACACGTTCTCCGACTGAGGCTGGCGCTCCTGGCGGGAGCGTTCCGAGGACCTCGTCCGCACGTGGTCCGCGCGTGGCTCGGCCTCATTGCGCTCGCCGCGGTCGTCATCGCGACCGGCGGGATGCTGCTGACCCTGCGGACCGCGTCCGATGACGCCGTCCTCGTCGTCACGGTACTCGGCGGCGCGGCTGTCGCCGCGAGCTTCCTGCTCGTGCCGCTCATCGTCGGCGTCGAGGATCAGCTCGACCCCCGAAGGTTCACCATCTTCGGCCCCGACGCCCGATCGCTCGCTGTGACGACCGGTCTCGCCGGGCTCATCAGCATCCCGGTGCTCGCCGTCGCGATCCTCGGCGGATGCCTCGTCGCGGTCTGGTCGGCTCACGGCGTGCCCATCCCCGTCGGCATCCTGGCGGCTCTCGCGGCGATCGTGACCTGTTCGCTGTTCGCGCGGATCGGGATGGCGTTCGCAGCGCTCGTCCTGCGCGAGCGTCGTTCGCGGGAACTGTCGAGCGCCTTCGCGATCCTCATCATCGTCGTCGCGGTCCCCGCGAGCATCTTCTTCGCCTCGCTGGAGTGGCGCGGACACGTCCCGACCCAGCTCGTCGAAGCCGCGACGGTCATCGCGCACACGCCGCTCGGTGCCGCGTGGGCGATCCCTGCCCTCGCGCCGACCGGGGGAGCCGCACCCGCTTGGGCCGTCGTGGTGGCGATCCTCTCGCTCGCGGGACTCGCCGCGATCTGGTGGTGGCTCTCGGCCGCGATGCTCACCGCCCCCGAGCGGCCCGTCGCGGCCCGCGAGCGCGGCGGGCTCGGCTGGTTCGCCGTCGCGCCGGGCACGCCGGGAGGGGCCGTCGCCGCGCGCAGCCTCGTGTACTGGCTGCACGATCGGCGCTACATGGCGAACATCCTCGTGGTCCCGGTCGCAGCGCTCCTCGCGATCGTCCCTCCGCTCATCGCCGGCGTCCCCGTCGAGGTCGCTGTGCTCGTACCGCTTCCGATCCTCGCGCTCTTCTTCGGCTGGCTGCCGCACGATGACCTCGCGTACGACTCGACCGCGCTGTGGCTGCACATCGCGAGCGGCGTGCGCGGTGCCGCCGATCGGATCGGGCGGCTCGTGCCTGTGCTGCTCGTGGGCATCCCCGTCCTGGCCGTCGCGGTGCCCGTCGCCGTGGCGATCCACGGCCGCTGGGCCGTGCTCCCCGCCGCCGTCGGCGCGTGTGCAGCACTGTTCCTCAGCGGCCTCGGCCTCTCCAGCATTGCGTCGGTGCTGTCTCCGTACGCCGTGTCGCGCCCCGGCGACAGCCCGTTCCGTCAGCCGCAGCGATCGGGATCCTCGGCAGGCGTGGCTCAAGGGCTCGTCCTGCTCGGTGCGATCGTCGTCAGCTCGCCGGTGCTGTGGTGGGCGTGGCTCGCGGTGACCGGTCGGGTGGAGTTCTCGGCCGCGGCCCTGTGGGGAGGAATCGCGATCGGCGTCGCCGTGCTCGTCGCGGGCGTGCTCGTCGGCGCGAACGCGTACGAGCGGCGCACGGGGGCGCTGATGGAGTTCGCCGAGTCGACCTAGCGGGGCGCTTTCTGCCGCCCCGGTTGCCGACTTGCGGCATATGGCGGTCATCGAGGCCCGCAAAGTCGCCATCTGCCGCAACTCGATGGATGTCGACCCGGCCCACGGGGCCGCCCTCCGTGCCGATCTGCGCGGTTAGACTTTCCGACATGAGCACGCCGCTGGACAGCCCCGATCAGGGAGGGCTCACCGTCCTCGACCGAGAGCTCGAAGAGCTCCTGCGCGAGGAGCACATCGAGCCCGGCGACCACGAGCGGTTCTCGCATTACGTGAAGAAGGACAAGATCCTCGAGTCGGCACTGACCGGCAAGCCCGTGAAGGCGCTGTGCGGCAAGAAATGGACGCCCGGGCGCGACCCGGAGAAGTTCCCGATCTGCCCCACGTGCAAGGAGATCTACGACCGCATGATGGGCTGAGAGCCCGTCAGTCGAGGTCGACCCACACCGTCGGGATCGCAGGATCCGCTCGGCTGAGCGCCAGCGCGCGGACCGGGAGTTCCTCACGGACCGTCGCGTGATGCGCACGCGCGGCCGCGACGCCCGATGCCCCCTCGAAACCGGGGGCGATCTCGCCGTCGACGACGAACGCGGTCTGCAGCCCGCGTGCGTCATCCCGGGCCCTCGGAGCCTCCTCGAAGCCGTCGGCCACGACGATCGTCTCGCTCGTGGCGGTGCCGCGGTCGAGCGTGCGGAACGCGGTCTTGCGGCCGCCCTTGGACACCTTGTCCGCGGACGCCTTCGCGACGGGCACCCAGGAGCCGGCGGCATCCTGGCGTGCCACCAGTTTGTAGACGAGTCCGGCGGTCGGCGTGCCCGATCCGGTCACGACCGACGTTCCGACGCCGTACGCGTCCACGGGGGATGCGGCCAGGGCGGCGATCGCGTACTCGTCGAGGTCGCTCGTCACCGTGATGCGGGTGCCGGTCGCGCCCAGCGCGTCGAGCTGGCCGCGCACCTCGGCGGCCACGATCGGCAGGTCTCCGGAGTCGATGCGCACGCCGCCGAGGCCGGTTCCGGCGACGCGGATGGCGGTCTCGACGCCGCTGCGGATGTCGTAGGTGTCGATGAGGAGCGTCGTGTCGAGCCCGAGGGCGTCCACCTGCGCGCGGAAGGCGTCCTCCTCGGAGTCGTGGAGGAGCGTCCATGAATGGGCGGCCGTCCCCATGGTGGGGATGCCCCAGCGCCGTCCCGCCTCGAGGTTGCTCGTCGCGCCGAAGCCTGCGATGAACGCGGCGCGCGCGGCGGCGACCGCCGACTGCTCCCCGGCCCTGCGCGAGCCCATCTCGGCGAGCGGACGATCGCCGGCGGCGATGCTCATGCGTGCGGCGGCCGTCGCGACGGCCGAGTCGTAGTTGAGCACGGAGAGTGCGAGGGTCTCGAGCACGACCGCTTCGGCGAAGGTCCCCTCGACCGTGAGGATCGGCGAGCCGGGGAAGTACAGCTCGCCCTCGCGGTAGCCGGTGATCGTGCCGGTGAACCGCCACTCCTCCAGATACGCCAGGGTCGGCGCATCCACGGCGCGCGTGTCGCGGAGGAAGCGCAGCTCGTCCTCGCCGAAGCGGAAGTCGCGCAGCAGCGACAGAAGGCGCCCCGTGCCCACGACGACGCCGAAGCGCCGTCCGCCGGACAGCCGGCGCGTGAACAGGTCGAAGACGCAGCGGCGGGAGGCCGTGCCGTCGCGCAGCGCCGCGTCGAGCATCGTCAGCTCGTACCGGTCGGTCAGCAGGGCCGAGGAGGGCGGAGAGGCGCTCATGCGCGTAGCCTACTGAGGCCCCGGTAGGCTGGTCGATCGTGACAGACGCGCCGATCGGAATCTTCGACTCCGGAGTCGGCGGGCTCACCGTGGCTCGGGCCGTATCGGCCCTGCTGCCTCGCGAGTCGATCCGCTACATCGGCGACACCGCGCATTCCCCTTACGGTCCGAAGCCGATCGCCGACGTCCGCCGGTACGCGCTCGAGGTGCTCGACACGCTCGTCGACGAAGGCGTGAAGATGCTCGTCATCGCGTGCAACACGGCGTCCGCAGCGATGCTCCGCGATGCGCGCGAGCGCTACGACGTCCCCGTCGTCGAGGTCATCGGCCCGGCCGTCCGCACGGCCATGTCCACGAGCCGGAGCGGCCGGATCGGTGTGATCGGCACGGCGGGCACGATCTCCTCCGGCGCCTACCAGGACATGCTGGAGGTCAACGAGCGGCTGACCGTGTTCGCCCAGGCGTGCCCCCGGTTCGTCGAGTTCGTCGAGGCGGGGATCACCGATTCGCCCGAGGTGCTCGCCATCGCCGAGGAGTATCTCGCGCCGCTGCGTCACGCCGGCGTCGACACCCTCGTCCTCGGGTGCACGCACTACCCGTTCCTCGAGGGCGCGATCAGCTACGTCATGGGTCCGGACGTCTCGCTCGTCTCGAGCGACACCGAGACCGCGAAGGACGTCTATCGTCAGCTGGTCTCCCGTGGACTCCTCGCGGGACCGGATGCGGTGGCGTCCCACGTCTACGAGGCCACCGGCGACTCCGCCGCCGACTTCATCCGACTCGCGCACCGGCTCATGGGCCGTGAGGTGCGCGATGTCACGCTCGTCCACACGGGTGCCATCGACCTGCCCAGGCACTGAACCACGGGAGATCACACATGAGCGACATCGTCCGCGCCGACGGCCGCACGACGGACCAGCTGCGACCGGTGACCATCGAGCGAGGCTGGAGCAAGCAGGCCGAAGGGTCTGCGCTCATCTCGTTCGGCGACACGCGCGTGCTGTGCACGGCGTCCTTCACCAACGGCGTGCCGCGCTGGCTCACGGGCAAGGGGCGTGGCTGGGTGACCGCGGAGTATGCGATGCTCCCGCGTGCGACGAACGACCGCAGCGACCGCGAGTCGGTGAAGGGTCGTATCGGCGGCCGCACCCACGAGATCTCGCGCCTGATCGGCCGCGCCCTGCGCGCGGTCGTCGACACGAAGGCGCTCGGCGAGAACACCATCGTGATCGACTGCGACGTGCTGCAGGCGGACGGCGGAACCCGCACCGCCGCGATCACCGGGGCGTATGTGGCGCTCGCGGATGCGATCGCGTGGGGCCGGGAGAAGAAGTTCATCGGCCAGAAGTCGCAGGTGCTGTTCGACTCCGTCGCCGCGGTGTCGGTGGGGATCATCGACGGCGCGCCGATGCTCGACCTCGCCTACGTCGAGGACGTGCGCGCCGAGACCGACATGAACGTCGTCGTCACCGGTCGCGGCCTCTTCGTCGAGGTGCAGGGCACGGCCGAGGGGGCGCCGTTCGACAAGCGCGAGCTCGACGCCCTGCTGGAGCTCGGCGTCAACGGATGCGGCGAGCTGCGCGATCTCCAGACGGTGGCGCTGGAGGCGGGTTCGATCCCGTGAGCGGGACGAAGCGGGTCGTCCTCGCGACCCACAATCCCCACAAGGTCGAGGAGTTCCAGGCGATCGTGAGCGCGACGCGCCCCGATCTGGAGCTCGCCGGCTATGACGGTCCCGAACCGGTGGAAGACGGCGTGACGTTCGCCGAGAACGCCCTCATCAAGGCCCGCGCGGCCGCCGCGCACACCGGGGCCCCGGCGTTCGCGGACGACTCGGGCGTGAGCGTCGACGTGCTCGGCGGATCGCCCGGCATCTTCTCCGCGTACTGGGCGGGGCACGCGAAGGACCCGGTCGCGAACCGGCGCCTGCTCCTCGACCAGATCGCGGATATCGCGGACCCGCACCGGGCTGCACGGTTCGTGTCGGTCATCGCGCTCGTCACGCCCGACGGTGCCGAGCGCACGGTCGAGGGAGTCTGGCCGGGAAGGATCGCGACCGCCGAGCGCGGCGACGGCGGATTCGGCTACGACCCGGTGTTCATCCCGGACGGCCAGGATGCGGCATCCGAGCGCACCGTCGGCGAATGGACCGATGCGGAGAAGTCCGCGCAGTCGCACCGGGCGCGCGCATTCGCCCTGCTGGCACCCCTGCTCGCCGAGCTCTGACGCCCGTCGCCGGCGGCCCTGCGGTCGCCGGCCGAGAGGGCATCCGCAACTGAGAGCGACTCTCATTCCCGACTGCGGGGAATCGCCCTCTGCACGCTGTGCGCCGCCATAGCCTGGTCATATGCACGACCACGCACCGGCCGGCGGAATCCGCGGCGCCTCGAATCGCAGGCTCCTCGCGCTCTCGTTGTGCATCACGAGCGTCGTCATGGTCGTGCAGATCGTCGGCTCGATCGTCTCCGGGTCTCTCGCCCTCCTCGCGGACGCGGCGCACATGTTCACCGACTCCGCGGCACTCATCGTCGCGCTCATCGCGAGCGCCGTCGCCGCACGGCCTGCGAACGAGCGACGGACGTTCGGCTACCAGCGCGCCGAGGTGTTCGGGGCGCTCATCAACGGCATCATCCTCATCGCCCTCTCGGCGTGGGTGGCCGTCGAGGGCGTCCTGCGCCTCCTCAATCCCGCCGAGAACCAGGTCGCAGCGGGGCCCATGCTCGTCGTCGCGATCATCGGCCTGTGTGCGAACGCGCTCGCCATGTGGCTGCTGTCGGTGGCGCAGAAGCACAGCATCAACGTGCGCGGCGCCTACCTCGAGGTGATGGGCGATCTGATCGGCTCCGCCGCCGTCATCCTGGCCGCCGTCATCATCCTGTTCACCGGATGGGCGCCGGCCGACGCCATCGCGTCGCTGTTCATCGCGGCGATGATCATCCCGCGCGCCATCGGCCTGCTGCGCGAGGTCTCATCGGTGCTGGCCGAGTCCGCGCCCAAGGGTGTGCACGTGCAGGAGATCCGCGACCACATGTGCACGACACCCGGCGTCGTCGACGTCCACGACGTCCACGTGTGGCAGCTCACGCGCGGGGCGCCGGTGTTCACGGCTCACGTCGTGGTCGAGGACGAAGCCCTCCGCGACGGGCGCGCGGGGGACATCCTCACGCGGCTGCAGTCGTGTCTGTCCTCGCATTTCGACGTCGAGCACTCGACGTTCCAGCTGGAGCCGGCCGGCCACGTCGAGCACGACGCGCACACCTAGCCTTCGACGATCACGTCGCCCGGTGTCTTGTCGGGGCGCAGGCCTCGCCAGCGCGCGTGCCGGAGGATGCCGCCCGGCGTGAGCTCCGCGTATTCGACTTCGGCCACGAGCTCGGGACGTACCCACAGTGCATCGGACGCATCCGCGGCCGGCACTCCGAGGAACGGCACGGCGTCGGTGCGCAACGGGTTCAGGAGCGCCTCGAGCCGTGCGAAGTCGCGGTCGGTGAATCCCGTGCCGACGCGCCCCGCGTAGCGGATGCCGTCCGGCCCCGGGATGCCGACCAGGAGCGACGCGATCGCGCGCCGGCCGGGCCGGATGCCGCCGATGACGACCTCCTGCGTTCGGGTGTGCTTGATCTTCAGCCAGTCGCCGCTGCGCATCCCGCGGCGATAGCGTCCCGCCGGGTTCTTGACGACGACGCCTTCGAGGCCCAGCGCCCGACTGCCGGCGAGCGCC
The DNA here is from genome assembly GCF_030315975.1 of Microbacterium candidum. Lineage (GTDB taxonomy): Bacteria > Actinomycetota > Actinomycetes > Actinomycetales > Microbacteriaceae > Microbacterium > Microbacterium candidum. Next base: position 377,635 of record NZ_JASXSZ010000005.1, read on the forward strand.
GCCTCCACATCGTCGAACACGGGCGGCACGGAGAGCGGAGGGTGCAGGGGGAGTGACTCGAGGATGTCGCGGCGCTCGGCGAGAGTGGTCGCGCCGAGGTCGCGGCCCGCGTATGAGATCGCGTCGAACAGGTACAGTTGGACGGGTGTGCGCGGAGTCTCGGCGGCGATCTCCCGGGGCTTCGTGAGGTTCATCCGGTTCTGCAGACGGGTGAAGCTCGGCCTCCCGCTCGCGTCGAGCGCGACGATCTCGCCGTCCACGACGACGGGCTCGGGACCGAGCCGGGCGGCGGCGAGCTCGGGGTAGACGGCTGTGACGTCGCGGCCGCTGCGCGTGAACAGGCGCAGGTGCCCGCCGTCCCACACGCCGATCGCGCGGATGCCGTCCCATTTCGCCTCCACCCACGCCGCACCGTCGGGCGCCGCCCATCTCCGGGCGGCGGCCTGCGCGATCGCCGGCGTCGCGGTCTCGGCGAGCATCGGCCTGACGTCGAGCGACTCGGGCACGGCGGCGACGGCGTCGAGGAGCTCGGGGACCGTGCGGTCGTCGGCCTGGTCGGAGGCGAGGACCGTCGCGCCGTCGTGCTGCGGGTTGCCCTCGGCATCCGCTTTCATCCGGTGCAGCAGCCACGACGACTTCTCGCCGTCGCCCTGCGTGCGGATGAGGGCGATGCGCACGCGGCCGAGCGGGCCGCCGGGACGGCCCTCGAGGGTGGCGATGACCTCGTCGTCGCGCCATTTCTCGAGGTCGTAGCGGCCGTCGTCCCAGATCGTCACCGACCCTGCGCCGTATTCTCCCCGCGGAATGGTCCCCTCGAACGAGCCGTACTCGATCGGGTGGTCCTCCGTCATGATCGCGAGGCTGTTGCGTCCCGGGGTCGGCGGCACCCCCTTCGGCACCGCCCAGCTGACGAAGACGCCGTCGTGCTCGAGGCGGAAGTCCCAGTGCAGGGCGGTGGCGTGGTGCTCCTGGATGACGAAGCGCGGGCGCTCGCCCGGGGGCGTCGCCGCGGCGAGGGGGTTGGAGGGGACGGGCTCGGGGGTGCGGCCCGCCGTGCGCTTCGCGATGTAGGCGCTCAGCGGGCCGTCGGCGGCGGCCCGACCCCCTGCGTGGAACCCGATGGCGCTCAGCGGGTCGCCGATCTCCTCCGCCCGCGCGAGCACCTCGTCGAAGGTGAGATGCCGCAGCGCCGGCTCGTCCAGCTCCTGCCACGTGCGGGGGGCCGCCACCGTGGGCTGCGACCGGCCGCGCAGCGAGTACGGCGCGATCGTCGTCTTCGATCCGTTGTTCTGGCTCCAGTCGATGAACACGCGCCCCGGCCGTACGGCCTTCGACATCGCGCTCACGACGAGATCGCCGTGGTCGGCCTCGATGGCGCGGGCGAGCTCGTGCGCGACGGCGGTCACCTGCTCGCTCGTCTGGCCGCCGGGGAGGGCCGCATAGAGATGGATGCCCTTCGAGCCGCTCGTGACGGGAAGCGGCTCGAGGCCCATGTCCTCGAGGATCTCCCGCGCCCATCGGGCGACGACGGCGCATTCGGTCAAACCGGTGCCCGGACCCGGGTCGAAATCGAGGACGAGCCGGTCCGGTTCGGCGCGCCCGCCGTCGGGCGTGAACCGCCACTGCGGAACGTGCAGCTCGAGGCTCGCGACCTGTGCGAGGTAGACGAGGGTCGCGACATCGTCGACGAGCGGATAGTCCTTCGCGCCGGTGGAGTGGTCGATCGGAATGCGGCGCACCCAATCCGGTGCGCCGGCCTCGAGATCCTTCGCGAAGAACGAAGGACCCTCGACCCCTTCCGGCCAGCGCCGACGCGTGACCGGACGGTCAGTGACGTGGGGAAGGAGGAACGTCGCGATGCGGGCGTAGTAGTCGATCACCTCGCCCTTGGTCGTGCCCGTCTCGGGATACAGCACCTTGTCCAGGTTGGAGATGCGCAGGCGACGCCCGCCGACACGGACGGGAGTGTCACCACCAGGCATGACGCCAGGCTAGCCGTGGCATATGCGACAGGTGTGTACTGGAGTGATGAGAGCCATCTGGAAAGGCGCCCTGACGTTCGGACTCGTGAACGTCCCCGTCAAGGTCTACTCCGCCACGGAGGACCACGACCTGTCGTTGCATCAGGTGCACAACGCGGACGGCGGCCGCATCCGCTACCGGCGCGTGTGCGAGCTCGACGGCGAGGAGGTGCCCTACGCGGACATCGATCGGGCGTACGACGACGGCGAGCGCACCGTCGTGATCACGTCGGAGGACTTCGCCGCGCTCCCCGCCGAGCGCAGCCGGGAGATCGAGGTCGTCGAGTTCGTGCCGACGGACCAGATCGATCCTCTGCTGTTCGACAAGGCCTACTACCTCGAGCCCGACTCCATGTCGCCGAAGGCATACGTCCTGCTGCGCGAGACTCTGCAGAACACCGACCGCACCGCGATCGTGCGCTTCTCCCTGCGGCAGAAGACGCGACTGGCGGCCCTCCGCGTCCGTGGAGACGTCCTCGTGCTGCAGACGATGCTGTGGGCGGACGAGGTGCGGGAGGCGGCGTTCCCCGCGCTGGACACGCCGATCAAGATCTCCGACAAAGAGCTCGAGCTCTCCGCATCCCTCGTCGACGGATTCGCCGCCGACTTCGAACCGAGCGCGTTCGTCGACGAGTATCAGCAGGAGCTGCGCACGCTCGTCCAGGCGAAGCTCGAGAAGGGGGATGCCTTCGACACGGCCGACACCTTCGGCTCCGCAGAGGAGGAGGGGGCCGGCGGAGAGGTCATCGACCTCATGGAAGCTCTGCGCGCCAGTGTGGAGCGCAACCGCGCCAAGAGCTCAGGCGACGAGAAGACCTCCGGGAAGAAGGCGGGGAAGAAGGCCGCGGGGGAGTAGCGCTACGCGACCGGCTCGTCGGGCTCCTGTGCCGAGTCCTTCCGCAGCGAGCGGCGCGTCGGCGGGGTGAAGACGTCCTCGTCGAGGACGAGGGCCTGCGCCTCGTCGGCGTCGGTCTCGACGTCTGCGCCCTCGGCGGCCTCGCGGCGGGCCTTGGCGCGCTCGCGGAGGTAGTGCCACGCGGTCACGGCGATCGTGAGGACGACCACCCCGATGAGGATGAGGTCGATGTACTTCGTCACGAGCGAGGCCACCCACGGGATGAAGCCGATCGCGTAGCCGAGAAGCGTGATGCCGAAGCCCCACAGCACGGCGCCGAAGAGGTTGTAGAGGGTGTAGCGCCGCCAGGGCATGTGCCCGACGCCGGCCACGATCGGGGCGAACGTGCGCACGACGGGAACGAAACGGGCGAGGACGACCGTCATGCCTCCGTAGCGCTCGAAGAAGGCGTTCGTGCGCTCGACGTTCTTGCGGCTGAACACCCCCGACTCCTTGCGCTCGAAGATCGAGGGGCCGCCCTTGTGGCCGATGAGATAGCCCACCTCGCCGCCGATGAAGGCGGCCACCGCGATCGCCGCGGCGACGATCCACACGTTCACCCCGAACACCCCGTTCGGGTACGAGTCGGTGGAGTGGGAGAGCAGTCCCGAGATCAGCAGGAGCGTGTCGCCGGGGAAGAGGAAGCCGATGAGCAGGCCCGTCTCGGCGAAGACGATGAGGCAGACCACGAGCAGCGCCCAGGGGCCCGCGGCGTGGATGATGCCCTGCGGGTCGAGCCAGGGGATGAGAGCGGCAGGATGCACGGGATTCCCGTCGATTGAGGAGAAGTAGGAGCGCGACAAGTCGACGCGTGCGGAAGGTGGGACTTGAACCCACACGCCCGGAGGCACAGGAACCTAAATCCTGCGTGTCTGCCAGTTTCACCACTCCCGCGCTGCTGGCAATTCTACTGAGCAGGCTGTGAGGGATATGTGCACGGCACGGCGATCTCACGGCTGTCACGCAGGCTCGCACGAGGCCCCGCGGATACAGTGAACCGGCCGCCCGACAGACGAGGACTGATGAACGCGATTCTCAACACCGCCGTGCTGGATGGACCCGTTCCGGTCGCCCTGTACGTCATTGCGCTCGCGCTCGCCGTCTATCTCCTCGTGCGCAAGCCCGGCCGCGGCCGGCTCGTCGCATCGGCGATCGGTATCCTCGTCGGGACCCTCGCCGCGATTCTCATCTTCGTTGTCTCCAACGTCACCAACGCGTTCGGCGAGCAGCTGCAGATCGAGCTCCTCTGGTGGGCGATCGCCGCCTTCGGCGCGGTGGGACTCGCCCTCGCGAACCTGTGGCACTCGCGGTGGTGGCGGAAGGCCATCGCCGTGCTGGCCGTCCCCGTGTTCATCGCCGCCGGCGCCGTCGGGATCAACGCCGTCTACGGACTGAACGCGACGGTGGCCGACATGATGGGCATCTCGGTGAAGCATCCGATCGCCATTCCGACTTCCCACCCCAACCCGACGTCGTCGGCGGCGCCCGCGTGGACGCCGGGGAGCGGCTCGTCGCTCTACGAGGCGTGGCGTGCCCCCGCCGACATTCCGAAGCTCGGCCGTCAGGGAACCGTCACGATCCCCGCGACCGAATCCGGATTCCGTGCCCGCCCGGCGGGGCTGTACCTGCCGCCGGCGGCGCTCGTCCCGGACGCGCCCGAGCTGCCGCTCGTGATCCTGATGATGGGGTACCCGGGCAACCCCAGCCCAGACCGTGTTTCGGCCGTCGTCAACCAGTACCAGCAGAAGCACGAGGGGCTCGCGCCGATCGTCTTGGTTGCGGATCAGGTCGGCACGCAGGGCGACCCGACGTGCGCGGACTCCAAGATGTACGGCAATGCGGAGACGTACATCACGAAGGATGTCGTCACGTGGGCCAAGGCGCACCTCCACATCATCCCGGACCCGAAGTACTGGGCGATCATGGGCTACTCGAACGGCGGCGGTTGCGCCATCAAGTACGGCGCGCTCATGCCCACGACCTTCGGGAACATCGTCGACATCTCGGGTGAGCCGTTCCCCGGCTCGGTGCACCCGAACCTGGCGCTGCAGCGCATCTTCGAGGGCAACCGCGCCGCGTTCGAGGCGAGCAAGCCGATGAACATCATGCGCAAGGCTCCGAAGGGTGTGTACGACGGCATCAACGCGGTCTTCACCTACGGTGCCGAGGACCCGAAGTACGGCCCGGATCAGAAGATGATCTCGGCGTTCGCCCGGTCGGTCGGGATGAATGTGACGTTGACCGCGATCCCGGGTGCCGTGCACGTCGGGCCGGCATTCACGGGCGGCGTCGCGGCAGGACTGGACGTCCTCTACCCGCTGTGGGGGCTCTCCGCGCCGTAGGGCTGTGGATAACTTTCCGGGCGTTTCCGGGAAGCTTGCCATGATGCTCCGGTGACACTCGCGTACACGGCAGGGCCGACGGCATCCGTCGCCGATCGTGTGCGCGAGCGCCTCCGCGCCGAACAGACCGATCCGACGCGCGATCCGGACGTCGCGCTGCAGATCACCTGGGCGGAGGTGCGGCGGCACAACGACTTCGCTCTCGCCCGCGGCCTGGCTCCGGTGGACGACGAGCACGCGTGCGTGCGCGAGGTGCTCGCCGCTGTCGCGGGTTACGGACCTCTGCAGCCGTTCCTCGACGACCCGACGGTCGAAGAGGTCTGGATCAATGCGCCCGACCGCGTCTTCATCGCGCGTGACGGCGTGCCCGAGCGGGTTCCGCTGCGGCTGACGGATGCGGCGGTGCGCGATCTCGTCGAGCGGATGCTGCAGGCGTCCGGCCGGCGCGTCGACCTGTCGCAGCCGTTCGTCGACGCCTCGCTCCCGGACGGCAGCCGCCTTCACGTCGTCATTCCGGACATCACGCGACGCCATTGGTCGGTCAACATCCGCAAGTTCCTGCCCGCGTATCGCGACCTCGACCGGCTCGTGTCCGCAGGCTCGCTCGAGCCTGCGGCCGCCCGACTGCTGCGCGATGCCATGACGACGGGGCGCAGCATCCTCGTCTCCGGCGCCACGCACGCGGGCAAGACCACGCTCCTGGGCGCCCTCATCGCGACCTGCCCGCCGTCGCACCGGATCGTCACCGTGGAGGAGACGTTCGAGCTCGCCGTGGATGCGCCGGACATCGTCGCGATGCAGGGGCGCCAGCCGTCGCTCGAGGGGACGGGCGAGGTGAGCCTGCGCCGCCTCGTGAAGGAGGCACTGCGCATGCGGCCGGACCGCCTCGTCGTGGGCGAGGTCCGCGACGCGGAGGCGCTCGACCTGCTGCTCGCCTTGAACACGGGAGTTCCGGGCGCGGCGACGATTCACGCGAACTCGGCGAGGGAGGCGCTCGCCAAGCTCGCCGCACTGCCGCTTCTCGCCGGCCGCAACATCGACAGCGGCTTCGTGATGCCCGCGGTCGCAGCCGGTGTCCATCTCGTCGCCCACTGCGAACGGGATGCGGCGGGCCTACGCCGTGTCGTCGAGATCGTGGAGCCGACCGGCATCGAGAACGGAGCGGTCGCCGCCCGCACGCTGTACGGAGCGCACGGATGACGGTGGTGTGGGGCGCGATGCTCGCCGCGGGCATCCTGCTCGTCCTCTCACCGTGGCTGTGGCCCGCGGGGCAGGCGCCCGCGGCAGGGGAGGAGCGCACCGGGCGTCTCGACCGCCTGGCCGCGGGCGCGGGCGTTCCGCAGCTGTCGGGAACGATGCTCGTCGTCCTTTCGGCGGCGGCCGGCGCCGTCGCCGCTGCGATCGCCTGGCTCGTCGCCGCGCTCCCGGTTCTCGCCGTCCTCGCCGGGGTGGTCGGCGCCGCGACTCCTGTCGCCATCCTGCGCGGTCGCCGCGTTCGACTGGTCCGCCGGCGGCGCACGCTGTGGCCCGATGTCTGCGACCTTCTCATCGCGTCGGTGCGGGCGGGCATGTCGCTGCCGGACGCGGTCGCTTCACTCGCGACCTCCGCCCCGGACACTCTGCGCCCCGCCTTCGCGGGATTCGCGCGCGACCTCGCCGCCTCGGGGCACTTCGACTCGAGCGCACGGCGACTCAAGGAGGCACTGGCCGATCCCGTGGGCGACCGCATCGTGGAGACGCTGCGGATGGCGCGCCAAGTCGGCGGCACCGAGCTCGTGCCCGTGCTGCGTGCGCTGTCGGCATCGGTACGGGCGGATGCCGCTCTGCGCGCCGAGGTCGAGTCCCGGCAATCGTGGATCCGCGGCGCCGCCGTCCTCGGCGTCGTCGCGCCGTGGATCATCCTCGGCATGCTCGTGATGCGTCCGGAAGGGGCGAAGGCCTATGCCACCCCGGAAGGCGTGGGCCTCGTCGTCGCCGGCGCGGTCGTGTCCTTCCTCGCCTACCGGCTGATGCTGCGCATCGGCCGGCTTCCGGAGCCGCGCAGGTGGTTCGGATGAGCGGGTTCACGCCGACGGACATCGCGCTCGCGGTGGTTCTCGGAACGGCATTCGGGCTCGGGGTGTGGTGCTTGCTGGCGCTCATCCCGCGGTGGGGTGCGCCGAGCCTGTCGCGACGGATCGCGCCGTACATCCGGGACGTCACCGACCCCCTCGGCGTCTCGCTGCCGGCGGCTCCTCCGGCGTCCGGCATTCCGGACCTCGCGCGCGCTGCGTTCACGCGGGCGGGTCGCCTGCTCGGGGGCACCGAGTCGGTCGACCGCCGGCTGCGACAGGCCGGATGGACGATGGATGCCGCGGCCTTCCGTGGTCGCCAGCTCGCGTGGGGCCTTGTCGGGCTCGTCGCCGGGGGCGCGTTCGCGGTCGCTCTCGCGCTCCTCGGACGCGCATCCGGATCCGCAGTGCTCATCGCCCCGGTGTGTGCAGCGATCGGCCTGCTCCTCTGCGACGCGCACCTCACGGGTGCGGCACGCGGGCGCGTCCGCCGGATCGAGGACGAACTGCCGACCGTCCTCGACTTCCTGGCGCTGTGCCTGTCCGCGGGCGAAGGCGTCCTCGACGCGCTGCGGCGCGTGGGGAACATCGGCGCGGGCGAGCTCACCGCTGAGCTGCGCACGACGGTGCTCGTCGTCGGGACGGGCTCCAGCCTCGCGGATGCGCTGACGGCGCTCGC
>NZ_JASXSZ010000006.1:0-26691 GCF_030315975.1 Microbacterium candidum
GAGAAGTTGCCCCGAGAGAGGCGCCGGGAGGTGCTGATGCGGGTGCGTCCGATCCTTGAGAACTCAACAGCGTGCACTTGTCATATGCCAAATTATCCTCGTCGGGTCTTTGACCTGGTGAGAATTCCTTTGGATCAATTTTGAATGTCAGCAATGATGTTCGTTTTTTGGTCATGATTGAACTCGCTGCGGATTGACCGTTTTTCCCGGTTGTTCGTGGCAATCGTTTTTTACGGAGAGTTTGATCCTGGCTCAGGATGAACGCTGGCGGCGTGCTTAACACATGCAAGTCGAACGATGAACTCCAGCTTGCTGGGGGGATTAGTGGCGAACGGGTGAGTAACACGTGAGCAACCTGCCCTGGACTCTGGGATAAGCGCTGGAAACGGTGTCTAATACTGGATATGAGCTTTCACCGCATGGTGGGGGTTGGAAAGATTTTTCGGTTCAGGATGGGCTCGCGGCCTATCAGCTTGTTGGTGAGGTAATGGCTTACCAAGGCGTCGACGGGTAGCCGGCCTGAGAGGGTGACCGGCCACACTGGGACTGAGACACGGCCCAGACTCCTACGGGAGGCAGCAGTGGGGAATATTGCACAATGGGCGGAAGCCTGATGCAGCAACGCCGCGTGAGGGATGACGGCCTTCGGGTTGTAAACCTCTTTTAGCAGGGAAGAAGCGTGAGTGACGGTACCTGCAGAAAAAGCGCCGGCTAACTACGTGCCAGCAGCCGCGGTAATACGTAGGGCGCAAGCGTTATCCGGAATTATTGGGCGTAAAGAGCTCGTAGGCGGTTTGTCGCGTCTGCTGTGAAATCCCGAGGCTCAACCTCGGGTCTGCAGTGGGTACGGGCAGACTAGAGTGCGGTAGGGGAGATTGGAATTCCTGGTGTAGCGGTGGAATGCGCAGATATCAGGAGGAACACCGATGGCGAAGGCAGATCTCTGGGCCGTAACTGACGCTGAGGAGCGAAAGGGTGGGGAGCAAACAGGCTTAGATACCCTGGTAGTCCACCCCGTAAACGTTGGGAACTAGTTGTGGGGTCCTTTCCACGGATTCCGTGACGCAGCTAACGCATTAAGTTCCCCGCCTGGGGAGTACGGCCGCAAGGCTAAAACTCAAAGGAATTGACGGGGACCCGCACAAGCGGCGGAGCATGCGGATTAATTCGATGCAACGCGAAGAACCTTACCAAGGCTTGACATATACCGGAAACGGCCAGAGATGGTCGCCCCGCAAGGTCGGTATACAGGTGGTGCATGGTTGTCGTCAGCTCGTGTCGTGAGATGTTGGGTTAAGTCCCGCAACGAGCGCAACCCTCGTTCTATGTTGCCAGCACGTAATGGTGGGAACTCATGGGATACTGCCGGGGTCAACTCGGAGGAAGGTGGGGATGACGTCAAATCATCATGCCCCTTATGTCTTGGGCTTCACGCATGCTACAATGGCCGGTACAAAGGGCTGCGATACCGTAAGGTGGAGCGAATCCCAAAAAGCCGGTCCCAGTTCGGATTGAGGTCTGCAACTCGACCTCATGAAGTCGGAGTCGCTAGTAATCGCAGATCAGCAACGCTGCGGTGAATACGTTCCCGGGTCTTGTACACACCGCCCGTCAAGTCATGAAAGTCGGTAACACCTGAAGCCGGTGGCCCAACCCTTGTGGAGGGAGCCGTCGAAGGTGGGATCGGTAATTAGGACTAAGTCGTAACAAGGTAGCCGTACCGGAAGGTGCGGCTGGATCACCTCCTTTCTAAGGAGCACTGCGGTTCTTCGGGACCGACAGAGCCGGATTCGGGACGAATGTTCCCGACCGGAGCTCATGGGTGGAACATATTGACAAGGCGCTCATCGTGTCTTCTGGATCTCAGTACGCTGCTTCGGCGGTGGGAACGGGTTCGGGGGATGGGGTGGGCGCGTGCACGTTGTTGGGTCCTGAGGGACCGGGCACCGGGTCGTCTCCTTGTGGGGCGGGTTCGGTTTCGGTACTTCTACAGGCCTCGTTGGCTGGTGGCTGTTGCTGCCGGGTGGTGGGGTGCTGTTCGTACTTTGAGAACTACACAGTGGACGCGAGCATCTTAAAGATGGCGACCTTTCGGGGTTGTCATCCATAAATTGATCGATAGATCAGCTCATGTGATTTCAAGTCTTTAAGAGCAAACGGTGGATGCCTTGGCATCTGGAGCCGAAGAAGGACGTAGCAATCTGCGATAAGCCTCGGGGAGTTGATAAGCGAGCTTTGATCCGAGGATGTCCGAATGGGGAAACCCCGCCAGGCGTTTGTGCGACCTGGTGACTCCCGCCTGAATATATAGGGCGGGTAGAGGGAACGCGGGGAAGTGAAACATCTCAGTACCCGCAGGAAGAGAAAACAACCGTGATTCCGTGAGTAGTGGCGAGCGAAACCGGAAGAGGCTAAACCTATTGTGTGTGATATCCGGCAGGAGTTGCATGGTGGGGGTTGTGGGACGTTTCTGATCATTCTGCCGAGTGGTCGACGTGACGCGAGCGTATAGGCGAACGGTCTTGAAAGGCCGGCCATAGTGGGTGCCAGCCCCGTAGCCGAAATGCGTGACCGGCGTGAGATGTATCCCAAGTAGCACGGGGCCCGAGAAATCCCGTGTGAATCTGTCAGGACCACCTGATAAGCCTAAATACTCCCAGATGACCGATAGCGGACAAGTACCGTGAGGGAAAGGTGAAAAGTACCCCGGGAGGGGAGTGAAATAGTACCTGAAACCGTTTGCTTACAAACCGTTGGAGCACCCCTGGTAGGTGTGACAGCGTGCCTTTTGAAGAATGAGCCTGCGAGTTAGCGATACGTGGCGAGGTTAACCCGTGTGGGGTAGCCGTAGCGAAAGCGAGTCTGAATAGGGCGATTCAGTCGCGTGTCCTAGACCCGAAGCGAAGTGATCTATCCATGGCCAGGCTGAAGCGACGGTAAGACGTCGTGGAGGGCCGAACCCACTTAGGTTGAAAACTGAGGGGATGAGCTGTGGATAGGGGTGAAAGGCCAATCAAACTTCGTGATAGCTGGTTCTCTCCGAAATGCATTTAGGTGCAGCGTTGCGTGTTTCTTGCCGGAGGTAGAGCTACTGGATGGCCGATGGGCCCCACCAGGTTACTGACGTCAGCCAAACTCCGAATGCCGGTAAGTGAGAGCGCAGCAGTGAGACTGTGGGGGATAAGCTTCATAGTCGAGAGGGAAACAACCCAGACCACCAACTAAGGTCCCTAAGCGCGTGCTAAGTGGGAAAGGATGTGGAGTTGCTCTGACAACCAGGAGGTTGGCTTAGAAGCAGCCACCCTTGAAAGAGTGCGTAATAGCTCACTGGTCAAGTGATTCCGCGCCGACAATGTAACGGGGCTCAAGCACGCCACCGAAGTTGTGGCATTGACATTAGTGGTAGGCCTTCGTGGTCCAGCCGTGTTGATGGGTAGGAGAGCGTCGTGTGCCGGGTGAAGCGGCGGGGTGACCCAGCCGTGGACGGCACACGAGTGAGAATGCAGGCATGAGTAGCGAAAGACGTGTGAGAAACACGTCCTCCGAAAGACCAAGGGTTCCAGGGTCAAGCTAATCTGCCCTGGGTAAGTCGGGACCTAAGGCGAGGCCGACAGGCGTAGTCGATGGACAACGGGTTGATATTCCCGTACCGGCGAAGAACCGCCCAAACCAATCCAGTGGTGCTAAGTGTCTGAATCCCTTTGACGGATCCCTTCGGGGTGAAGCGTTGGGCCTAGCACACGACCCCATGCTGAGGCGGTTAGCGTATTAACAGGTGTGACGCAGGAAGGTAGCCCAAGCCAGGCGATGGTTGTCCTGGTGCAAGTGCGTAGGCCGACTCCTAGGCAAATCCGGGAGTCATACAGGCTGAGACACGATGCGGATGAAAAGTGGGTGATCCTATGCTGCCAAGAAAAGCATCGACGCGAGGTTCCAGCCGCCCGTACCCCAAACCGACTCAGGTGGTCAGGTAGAGAATACCAAGGAGATCGAGAGAATCGTGGTTAAGGAACTCGGCAAAATGCCCCCGTAACTTCGGGAGAAGGGGGGCCTTCGACGTATTAGGACTTGCTCCGAAAGCGTTTGGAGGCCGCAGAGACTAGTGGGTAGCGACTGTTTACTAAAAACACAGGTCCGTGCCAAGTCGCAAGACGATGTATACGGACTGACGCCTGCCCGGTGCTGGAAGGTTAAGAGGAGCGGTCAGCCGCAAGGCGAAGCTGCGAATTTAAGCCCCAGTAAACGGCGGTGGTAACTATAACCATCCTAAGGTAGCGAAATTCCTTGTCGGGTAAGTTCCGACCTGCACGAATGGCGTAACGACTTCCCAACTGTCTCAACCGCGAACTCGGCGAAATTGCATTACGAGTAAAGATGCTCGTTACGCGCAGCAGGACGGAAAGACCCCGTGACCTTTACTACAGCTTGGTATTGGTGTTCGGTGTGGCTTGTGTAGGATAGGTGGGAGACTGTGAAGCGTGGACGCCAGTTCACGTGGAGTCATTGTTGAAATACCACTCTGGTCACTCTGGATATCTAACTTCGAACCGTAATCCGGTTCAGGGACAGTGCCTGGTGGGTAGTTTAACTGGGGCGGTTGCCTCCCAAAAAGTAACGGAGGCGCCCAAAGGTTCCCTCAACCTGGTTGGCAATCAGGTGGCGAGTGTAAGTGCACAAGGGAGCTTGACTGTGAGACTGACAGGTCGAGCAGGGACGAAAGTCGGGACTAGTGATCCGGCAGTGGCTTGTGGAAGCGCTGTCGCTCAACGGATAAAAGGTACCTCGGGGATAACAGGCTGATCTTGCCCAAGAGTCCATATCGACGGCATGGTTTGGCACCTCGATGTCGGCTCGTCGCATCCTGGGGCTGGAGTAGGTCCCAAGGGTTGGGCTGTTCGCCCATTAAAGCGGTACGCGAGCTGGGTTTAGAACGTCGTGAGACAGTTCGGTCCCTATCCGCTGCGCGCGTAGGAAGTTTGAGAGGATCTGACCCTAGTACGAGAGGACCGGGTTGGACGAACCTCTGGTGTGCCAGTTGTACTGCCAAGTGCACCGCTGGTTAGCTACGTTCGGGATGGATAACCGCTGAAAGCATCTAAGCGGGAAGCCGGCCTCAAGATGAGACTTCCATACCCCTTGCGGGTGAGAGGCTCCCAGCCAGACTACTGGGTTGATAGGCCAGATGTGGAAGCACGGTAACGTGTGCAGCTGACTGGTACTAATAAGCCGATGACTTGATAACACCCCTTTTTGAGCTTTGCTCGCGTCCACTGAGTGGTTCTCGATGTACGAACACCGAGAACACAACAAAACACGAACTTTCACGTTGTGAACTTGTTTGAAACATCAATAGTGTTTCGGCGGCCATAGCGAGAGGGAAACGCCCGGTCCCATTCCGAACCCGGAAGCTAAGCCTCTCAGCGCCGATGGTACTGCAGGGGCGACCCTGTGGGAGAGTAGGACACCGCCGGACTTCTTCCGAGAAATGGCCACCCAAAGCTGGGTGGCCATTTTTCGTTGATCGAGTCTTAGAGAGGGGCCAGGATGGCCGAGCAGAACGATAGCCGTGACGGGTCGGAACGACCGAGGAAGACGCGCTATACCTCCGCAGACTCAGGGGATCGTCGCGCGAAGCGCGATTCCCCGCGCGACCACGGCTCGAACCGCGGTCACGGCGGCGGCGCCCCGCGCCATGACAACCGCTCGAGCGACCGCGGCGGCTACGGCGAGCGCGGCAGCTCGGCACATCAGCATCCGCGCCACGACGATGGCCAGCGCCGCTCCTCCGGCGAGCGCTCGTACGACCGCAAGCCGTACGGCGACCGGAATCAGGGGGAGCGTCGCCCGTACGGCGACCGCCCGCAGGGCGACCGGAAGCCTTATGGTGACCGTTCGCACGGTGAAGGCCGCGCCTACAACGACCGGAAGCCGTATGGCGACCGGAATCAGGGTGAGCGTCGCTCGTACGGGGATCGTCCGCAGCACGACCGCAGGCCTTATGGCGACCGCCCGCAGCAAGACCGGAAGCCGTACGGCGACCGGAGCCAGGGTGAGCGTCGTCCGTATGGCGACCGCCCGCAGCACGACCGCAAGCCGTATGGCGACCGGGATCAGGGTGAGCGTCGTTCGTACGGCGACCGCCCGCAGCACGACCGCAAGCCTTATGGCGACCGGAATCAGGGTGAGCGTCGCTCGTACGGGGATCGTCCGCAGTACGACCGCAAGCCCTATGGTGACCGCCCGCAGCAGGACCGGAAGCCGTATGGCGACCGGGATCAGGGTGAGCGTCGTCCGTATAGTGATCGTCCGCAGCATGACCGGAAGCCCTATGGTGACCGTTCGCACGGTGAAGGCCGCGCCTACAACGACCGGAAGCCGTATGGTGACCGGAGCCAGGGTGAGCGTCGCCCGTACGGGGATCGTCCGCAGCAGGACCGGAAGCCGTATGGCGACCGCCCGCAGCAGGACCGGAAGCCGTATGGCGACCGGGATCAAGGTGAGCGTCGTCCGTATAGTGATCGTCCGCAGCCTGACCGGAAGCCCTATGGTGACCGTTCGCACGGCGAGGGCCGCACCTACAGCGACCGGAAGCCGTATGGGGACCGGAGCCAGGGTGAGCGTCGTCCGTATGGCGACCGCCCGCAGCACGACCGGAAGCCGTATGGGGACCGGAGCCAGGGTGAGCGTCGCCCGTACGGGGATCGTCCGCAGTACGACCGGAAGCCCCACGGCGACCGTCGCCATGACGACCGGAGCGAGGACCGCGCATCGCGGCCGCCGCAGTCGTCGGAGCGCCGCATCCCGGCGCCCGACCTGCCCGACGACATCACGCCGCGGGATCTGAACGCCGCCGCGCGCAACGAGCTGAAGACCCTCAGCAAGGAGAACGCCGAGGCGGTCGCACGCCACCTGGCGATGGCGGCGATTCTGATCGACGAGGACCCGGCGCTCGCGCACGAGCACGCACTCGCCGCGAGCCGGCGAGCCGGCCGAGTGGCCGTCGTCCGCGAGACCGTCGCGATCACCGCGTATGCGGTCGAGGACTATGCGCTCGCGCTCCGTGAGCTCCGCACCTACCGTCGGATCTCCGGCAAGGACGATCAGATCGCCCTCATCGTCGACAGCGAGCGCGGCATGGGCCGACCCGACCGCGCGATCGAGGAGGGTCGCAGCGTCGACCGCTCGACGCTGCCCGCGGCGGTGCGCGTCGACCTGGCGATCGCCCTCTCCGGCGCCCGTCTCGACCTCGGTGAGACCGAGCGCGCGCTGATCGAGCTCGACATCCCCGAGCTCGACCCCGACCGGGCCTTCGAATGGAGCCCCGCCCTGTTCTCCGCCCGCGCCGCGGTGCTCGACGAGCTCGGCCGCACGGAAGAGGCCGCGGAGTGGCAGCGCCGCGCCGTCATCGCGGCTGAGGCTCTGGATGCGGCCTCGGGCTTCGAAGAGGGCGCCGACGAGGTCGTCTACGTCGAAGAGCTCGAGGAAGACGACGACGTCGACGACGCCTTCCTCGGCGAAGACGACGAGGACGAGTTCACCGACTCTCTCGCGGACGCCGATCCCGACGTCGATGACGCGGATGGTGCGGACACGGACGAGGCCGACGACGCCGCGGAAGACGCGGGCGCCGACGAGACTGCCGACGAATCCGACGGTGACGCCGACGCAGAGACCTTCGACGCGCACGATGCCGACGACGAGTCGGAGAATCCTCAGGCGGCGGACGCCGAGGCCGAGCGCGAGGCGGACGTGGACTGATGGCGCTGTTCGGGCGGGAGCGGGAACGGACCCCGCTCGACGGCGTGGACACAGTGCTCGCCGACCTCGACGGTGTCGTGTACTCCGGCCCGGGCGCCCTTCCGCACGCCGTCGAGAGCCTCAACGCGGCCGCGCGCACGCGCCGGCTCGGCTTCATCACGAACAACGCGTCGCGGACCGATGCCACGGTCGCCGCGCACTTGCGCGAGCTCGGCCTCCACACCGAGCCGACCGATATCGTCACGAGTCCGCAGGCCGCTGTGCGGCTGCTGTCGACGATGGTCTCTGCGGGCTCCACGGTCCTTGTCGTGGGCGGCGCGGGGCTCGTCGACGAACTCGAGAAGGCCGGGTTCGTCGTCACGCGGTCGGCTGACGACCAGCCCGCCGCCGTCGTGCAGGGCTTCGCTCCCGAGGTCGGCTGGACGCAGCTGGCCGAGGCCGCATTCGCATTGAAAGTGCCCGTCGAGGAGGGCGGCATCCCCTGGATCGCCACCAACACCGACTGGACGATTCCGCAGGCCCGCGGGATCGCGCCGGGAAACGGCACGCTCGTCTCCGCGGTGCACACCGCCGTCGGCCGACTCGCGACCGTCGCGGGCAAGCCGGAGACCCCCATCTTCGAGGAGGCGATCGCGCGGTTCGGGTCGCAGCATCCCTTCTTCATCGGCGACCGCCTGGACACCGACATCCTCGGCGCGCAGCGGGCCGGCATCCCGTCAGCCCTGGTGCTGACCGGGATCGACCGGCCGAAGCACGTACTCGCCGCACCGCCCGACTCGCGGCCGACGTACATTCTCGAGGATCTCCGCCAGCTCGACCAGCCGTACCCGCGCACGACCATCAAGGGCGACACGGTCTCGGTGCGCGGTGCGAGCGTGCGCGTGGACGGCGCGGACCTCGTGATCGAGTCCGAGGGGCGCGAGCCGATCGATCTCGTCCGGGCCGGCGCGGCCGCGATCTGGAACTCTGGACGCGCGATCTTCGGGTTCCGGGTGCCCGAGCGGCTGTACGCCGACCCGTTCTTCCGCCCCTGATCAGGCGTGACAAGGTCATAGCCAGGGCATAGGCTTCGGGCATGCCCGTGATCGTGTCGCTGCTGATGGTCGCGCTCCTCATCTTCGCGCTCGTCGACGCGATCATGCGCCCCGATGAGGACGTGCGCTTCCTGCCGAAGATCGCCTGGGTCATCATCATCATCCTCATGCCGCTGTTGGGCAGCGTGCTGTGGTTCACGATCGGGCGCGTGTACGGGCCTCCGCGGCCGGCGCCGTGGCGCGAGCACACCGACCGGGCAGCGGTTCGCACGACGCAGGCCGCACCGCCGAGCGTCGCCGATCCGCGCGCTGCCGACCCGCGCTCCACCGAGCAGCAGATCGCCGACCTCGACCGCGAGATCGAGGAATGGCGGCTGCGGGCCGAGGTCGAGAAGCGCAGGCAACAGGGCGGGTCCGCGGACGGCGGATAATGGAAGCATGGCGCGGTCCGGCTACAGCGCGATCTCGAGCTACTCGCGGGTGACGATCCTCCACCTGCTGCAGGAGCGACCGCGGCGATCCATCAGCGAGTTGTGTGCGGCGACCGATCTGCACGCGAACACTGTACGCGAGCACCTCCAGCGTCTCGGCGAGGCCGGCTACGTCGTCGCCGAGACCGAGCGGCGCACGACGCGCGGCCGGCCCCGTGTGCTCTACAGCGCGGCGACGGGGGAGGATGCCGCATCCAGCGCCGTCGCCCGTGACCGCGTGCGCGCGGCCGCCGAACGCGGCGATCTGATGCGTCGCGTCATCCCCGACTCCGACGGCGGAGCGCTCTCCGAGGACGCCGTGCACCAGCTCGACGCGCTCATCGACGACCTCGGCTCGGACGGGTTCGACCCCGTCGTGGACGAGAGGGCGCTGACGGTCGACCTGTCGCCGTGCTCGTACGCGGCGTCCCAGCCCGAACAGCGCGGGCGCCTGTGCTCCGTACACCTCGGGCTCATGCAGGGCGTGCTGACGGAGGCAGGCGGGCCGCTCGTCGTCGACGGAATGCTGCCCGCATGCGACCCGACGCAGTGCATCGTGCAGCTCGCATCCCGCTGACCCTTTATTCACGGCCCGACGGTGGGCGCCCCGAGAGCGCGTCTGTGTAGCGTGAAGGGGAAGAGAACCTTCGCGAACGGAGGCGCTGTCCATGGACCTTCTCGACCCGCTCATCCTTGCGCGGTGGCAGTTCGGCCTGACGACCCTGTACCACTTCATCTTCGTGCCGCTCACGATCGGCATGGGGTTGATCGTCGCGATCTTCCAGACCGCCTGGTACCGGACGGCGCACGTGCGCTGGCTGCAGCTGACGCGGTTCTTCGGGAAGATCTTCCTCATCAACTTCGCGATGGGCGTGGTCACCGGCATCGTCCAGGAGTTCCAGTTCGGCATGAACTGGTCCGACTACTCGCGGTTCGTCGGCGACATCTTCGGCGCGCCGCTCGCCTTCGAAGGCCTCCTCGCGTTCTTCCTCGAGGCGACCTTCCTCGGCCTGTGGATCTTCGGGTGGGACAAACTGCCGCGTCTCGCCCATCTCGCGACGATCTGGATCGCATGGATCGGCGCGACCCTGTCTGCGTACTTCATCCTCGCGGCGAACGCGTGGATGCAGAACCCCGTCGGCTACAAGATGGCCGCCGACGGATCGCGAGCTGAGCTCGTCGACTTCTGGGCGGTGCTCACGAACAGAGTCGCCCTCGCGACCTTCCCGCACACGATGTTCGCGGCGTTCATGTTCGCCGCCGCCGTCGTCATCGCCGCTGCCGCCTGGCACCTCGCGCGCGGTCAGCACGTCGACATCATGCGGCCCGCGCTGCGCTTCGGGATGTGGGGGATGATCGT
This sequence comes from Microbacterium candidum, assembly GCF_030315975.1. Classification (GTDB taxonomy): domain Bacteria; phylum Actinomycetota; class Actinomycetes; order Actinomycetales; family Microbacteriaceae; genus Microbacterium; species Microbacterium candidum. Next base: position 10,623 of record NZ_JASXSZ010000006.1, read on the forward strand.
CGCGTTCGCCGGCGTCTTCCTCGCCGGCGACCAACTGGGCCTGCAGATGGTCGCCACGCAGCCGATGAAGATGGCCGCCGCGGAGGCGCTCTACAACTCCGCATGCGGGGCGAACGCATCCTTCTCGATCTTCTCGCTGGGCACGCCGGACGGGACGAGCGAGATCTTCTCGATCCGCGTGCCGTACCTCCTCGCCCTGCTCTCCACCCACTCGTTCGACGGGTGCGTCGAGGGCATCAACGACCTGAACAGCCTCTACCAGACGAAGTTCGCGAGCTTCGGCATCGACCAGTTCACGCCCATCATCTGGGTCACGTACTGGGCGTTCCGCTGGATGATCGGCCTCGGCGCACTCGCCGCGCTGATCTCCGTCGTGGGGCTGTGGCTCACGCGCAAGAGCGCGAAGCGCCCTGTGCCGCAGTGGGCATGGCGGGTGGCGATCTGGTCGGCGCCGCTCCCGCTTCTCGCGAGCCTCGTCGGCTGGATCTTCACGGAGATGGGCCGCCAGCCCTGGATCGTCTTCAGCCTCATGCTGACGCGCAACGGCGTCTCGCCGAACGTACCCGGCTGGCAGGTGCTCATCTCGCTCGTCGCCTTCAGCGCGATCTACATCGCGCTGGCGATCGTCGAGTTCGGGCTCATCCTGCGGACCGTCCGCAAGGGGCCGGAACCCGTGCCCGAGCCGGGCGAGGGGCATCCATCCGAGACCGCCCTCGAAGACACGCCCACGACGGTGTACTAGGAGAACGCCATGGACCTCGCACACCTCTGGTTCTGGATCGTCGGCATCCTGTTCATCGGGTACTTCGTGCTCGACGGCTTCGACTTCGGCGTCGGGATGTCGCTGCCATTCCTCGCGAAGGACGACGTCGGCCGCCGCCAGATCATCAACACGATCGGTCCCGTGTGGGACCTCAATGAGACGTGGGTCATCGTCGCCGGGGCCTGCCTGTTCGCCGCATTCCCCGAGTGGTATGCGACGCTGTTCAGCGGCTTCTACCTGGCGCTGCTGCTCATCATCCTGGCGCTGATCCTCCGCGGCGTGTCGTTCGAGTACCGGCACCAGCGCGACTCGCTGCGCTGGAAGGCGGGCTTCGACACGATGATCGTCGTCGGATCGGCCGTGCCGGCGCTCCTGTGGGGCGTCGCGTTCGCGAACATCGTGCAGGGCGTGCCGATGGATGCGCACCACAACTTCACCGGGACGCTCCTGACGCTGCTGAACCCGTACGGGCTGCTGGGCGGGCTCACCACGCTGCTGCTGTTCTTCACGCACGGCATCTACTTCGTCGCGCTGAAGACGGACGGCGAAGTGCGCGAGAAGGCACGGCGCCTCGCGACGCGCTCCGGCATCCTCACCGTCGTCGTGGCCGCCGCGTTCCTCCTCTGGACGATCGTCATGACCGCGGACAAGGGCGCGCCCCTGCTCGGCCTCACGATCGCGTGCGCGGTCGTCGCCGCGGTCGCCCTCATCGTCTCGGTGATGGCGAACCTCCGCGGGCGAGAGGGCTGGGCGTTCGCGGACGGGGCGGTGACCGTGGCCTTCGCGGTGCTGACGCTCTGGACGGCCCTGTACCCGTTCGTCATGCCGTCGTCGACGGATCTCGCGCACAGCCTCACGATCGAGAACGCGTCGAGCACGCCGTACACGCTGACGATCATGTCGTGGGCCGCGCTCGTCTTCCTGCCGCTCGCGATGGGCTACCAGGCCTGGACGTACTGGGTGTTCCGCCGTCGCGTCTCGCGCTCGCGGATCGAGAAAGCCGTCGCGGCGGGGGCGCACTGATCACGTCCGCGACACACGTGGAGCGAAGGATGCGGGGTCCCGTCGACCCGCGGCTGCTGCGGGTCGCCTCGGCTTCGCGCGCGTTCCTGCTCGCCTCGGCGGGGATCACCGTCATCCAGACCGCGATCCTCGTCGGGTTCGCCTGGCTGCTGACCCGTGCGCTCGTGGGCGCGATCGACGGGGAGCCCGTCGCCCGCCTCTGGCCGTTCGTCGGTCTCGCTCTTCTTCTCGTGCTCGCCCGGGGTGCGCTCGCGGCTCTCGCCGAGCGGGTGTCCGCGCGCGGGGCGGCCCAGGCGTCGCGGCAGCTGCGGTCCGCCCTCGTGGATGCCGTCGGACGGCTCGGACCCGGGTGGCTCGCGCGGCGCAACGCGGCGTCGATCGCGCTCACCGCCGGTCACGGGCTCGAGGCGCTCGACGCGTACTTCGGCCGGTATCTGCCGCAGCTGGTCGCGACCGTGATCACGATGCCCGTGGTCGTCGTCGCGATCTTCGCCGCGGACCCGGTGTCGGGCCTGATCGTGCTCGTCACGCTGCCGCTCATCCCGCTGTTCATGGTGCTCATCGGCCTCGCCACCCGCAGCGTGCAGCGGCGGCAGTTCGACACGCTGACGCAGCTCGCAGCCCGATTCGCCGACACCGTCGGCGGGCTCGGCACGCTCAAGGTGTTCGGCCGCGAGTGGCGGGCCGCGGCATCCATCGGCGACGTCACCAGACGCTACGCGCGCGAGACGATGTCGGTCCTGCGGGTCTCGTTCCTGTCCGGGTTCGCGCTGGAATTCCTCGCGAGCATCTCCGTCGCGATCGTCGCAGTCACGATCGGGCTGCGGCTCCTGGACGGCGGGCTCGATCTCACCATCGGCCTGTTCGTGCTGCTGCTCGCGCCGGAGGCGTACCTGCCGCTCCGACAGGTCGGCGTCCAGTTCCACGCGGCGGCGGAGGGCGCGGCCGCGACCGACGACATCTTCGAGGTGCTGGATGCCGCGCGCGAAGCGCCGGTCCGCGACTCTGTCGTCCGGGGCGTCTCCGAAGGAGTCCTGCTCGCCGCGCAGGGGCTCGAGATCCGGAGGGGTCCCCACCTGATCGGCCCCATCGACCTCGCCGTCTCCGCGGGACGGATCGTGCTCCTCGAAGGACCGAGCGGAGCGGGCAAGTCGTCGGTGCTCGCGGCGCTCCTCGGCTTCGTCGAGTACCGCGGCACCGTCGAGACCTCGGCGGCGTCGGCCCGGGATGCGATCGCGTGGAGCGGGCAGCGTCCGGGGCTCGTCGAGGGGAGCGTGCTCGAGAACATCGCCCTGGGTGCTGTTCGCCCCGATGAGGAGCTCGCCGCACAGTGCCTGCGGGACGCGCAGGCATCCCGCATCCCTCTCGATCGCGCCCTCGGTCCCGGCGGCGCAGGACTCTCCGGAGGCCAGGCGCAGCGGGTGGCCGTAGCACGCGCCCTGTACCGACTGCGATCGACGGCTGCTTGCGTCCTCGTGCTCGACGAGCCGTCGAGCGCTCTGGACGCCGAGATCGAGGCGGCGCTGTGGCGGACGCTGCGCGCGGTGGCGGAAGACGGGGCCGGCGTCCTGCTCGTCTCGCACCGGACCTCGGCGCGGGCGATCGCCGATGAGATCGTCCGGATGCCGCCGGCGAGGGTGGAGGCCGCGGCATGAGCGCCCTCGACGCGCAGACGCGGGGCGTGCTCCGCTCTGCCCAGCCGCCGCTGCGCAGGTTCTGGCCCGCGCTCGTCACCGGATTCGGGACGGCAGGCAGCGCCATCGCCCTCCTGGCGGCGAGCGCGTGGCTCATCGCGCGTGCGGCGGAGCAGCCCGCACTGATGTATCTGTCCGCGGTCATCGTCGCCGTGCGTGCATTCGCGCTCTCGCGCGGTGCGTTCCGGTACCTCGAACGGCTGACCGGGCACGACGCCACCCTGCACCGGCTCGCCGACGTGCGCGCGGGGCTCGTGCGCCGGCTCGTGCCGCTCGCGCCCGACGGCGTCCGCGAAGGGCAGGGCTCGCTGCAGTCGAACCTCGTCGACGATGTGGACGCGCTGCAGCAGCTGCCGCTGCGCGTCGTGCAGCCCCTCGCGGTCGCCGGGCTGGCGGGCATCGCGAGCGTCGCCTTCGTCGCCTTCCTCTCGCCGCCTGCAGCTCTCGCGCTCGCGTTGTGCCTCGCGGTGGCGTTCGCGCTCGCGGTCTGGGTCGGGTGGGCTGTCGGCGCCCGGGCGGAGCGTGCGCTCGCGCCCCTGCGGGCACGACTCGCGGGTGCCCTCATGGACGAGCTCACCTCCCTCGACGTGCTGGTGGCGTACGGAGCGACGGATGCGGCGGCCCGCCGCATCCAGGACGCCGACGACGCCCTGCGCGCCGCGAGCGTCCGGCGCGCGACGGCGCAGGGTCTCACGGCGGGCGCCGTGTCGGCGATGGCGGGTCTGGCATCCCTCCTCGCCCTGGTCGTCGCCGCGCCGCACCTCGGCCAGGGCGGATTCACCGGGCCTGCGCTCGCGGTCGTCGTGCTGGTGCCGATGGCGGTGTTCGAGGTGTTCGGACCGGTTCCGCTCGCGCTCGCCTCGTGGCGCGAGGTGCGCGGCGCCGCGCAGCGCATCGCCGAGGTGGTGCCGGACACCGTCCCTGCGGAGCTCCCGCGCGACGAGCCGGAGCCGATCGGTGTCGCGCCGGCGCTCGGCGATGGACTCGTGCTGCGCGGCGTCGGAGCGCAGTGGCCGTCACGGGCGGGCTCCTCCACCGAGGAGACTTCGCGGCTGCGTGAGGTCGACCTGCACGTGCGTCCCGGCGAGCGCATCCTGGTGACGGGGCCGAGCGGTGCGGGGAAGACGACCCTCGCGCACGTGCTCGTGCGATTCCTCGAGTGCACGGGCTCGTACACGATCGGGGGCGTCGACGCGCGTTCGATCGCGGGAGCCGATCTGCGGCTGACTGTCGGGCTGTGCGAGCAGTCGCCGTATCTGTTCGACGAGTCGATCCGGCAGAATCTGCTCTTCGCGCGGGATACGTCGACCGATGCCGACCTGTGGGCGGTGCTCGCCCGGGTCGGGCTCGATGGCTGGACGCAGGCGCGCGGCGGGCTCGACGCCCGTGTCGGCGATCGCGGCGCGGCCGTCTCCGGCGGGCAGGCTCAGCGTCTCGCCCTTGCCCGCGCGCTCCTCGCGGACTTCCCGGTCGTCGTGCTCGACGAGCCGACGGCCGGGGTGGACCCGGCTGCGTCCGACGCCCTCCTCACGGACCTCCTGGCGGCGACGCGTGACCGGACCGTCGTGCTGATCTCGCACGTCGAGGTCCCGCCGGGGCTCGTCGACCGCGAGATCCGCATCGAGGAGGGCCGCCTGACCGGGTGACGGTGTCGGACGCCCGGCGTACCGTCGCGCGCATGGAGGTCATCGAGTGGATGCGTGACTCCGGCCCCGAGCTGCGCTGACGGAGGTCAGGACAGTGTGCTCTTCCAGCCGAGAGCGGGGGCGACGAGCTCCGCGAACGACTGGACGATGTGGAGGTTGTACTCGACGCCCAGCTGGCTCGGGATCGTGAGCATGAGGGTGTCCGCCGTGCGGATGGCGGCGTCATCCAGGAGCTGTTCGATCAGGACGTCGGGCTCGGCGGCGTACGTGCGCCCGAAGGTCGACCGCATTCCGTCGATGTATCCGACGCCCTCACTGTCGGCGCGCCCGAAGTACAGGGCATCCTGCGAGGTCGTGATCGGGAAGATGCTGCGGCTCACCGACGTGCGCGGCTCGCCGGGGTGTCCGGCCTCGCGCCACGCAGCGCGGAACGCGTCGATCTGCTGCGCCTGAAGTTCGTCGAACGGGATGCCGCGGTCTTCGGTGAGGAGCGTCGACGACATGAGGTTGACGCCCATCCGCCCCGCCCACTCGGCGCTGTCGCGGTTGCCCGCGCCCCACCAGATGCGCGAGCGCAGCCCGGGCGAATGCGGTTCGATGCGCTGCATCCCGCGTGCTCCGCCGCCGAACGCGCTCGTCGCGTCGCGCTCCGCGAGTCCCTCGCCCTCGATCGCGCGCAGGAACGTCGAGAAGTGCTCGCGGGCGATGTCGGCGCCGCGCGGGTCCTCGGAGCCCGTGTAGCCGAACGCCTCGTAGCCGCGGACGACCGTCTCGGGTGACCCGCGGCTCACGCCGAGCGCGAGTCGCCCGTCGCTGATGAGGTCGACGGCCCCCGCCTCCTCGGCGAGATACAACGGGTTCTCGTACCGCATGTCGATGACTCCGGTGCCGATCTCGATGCGCTGCGTGCGCGCGGCGATCGCGGAGAGCAGCGGCATGGGCGACGCCTGCTGCCGGGCGAAGTGGTGCACGCGGAAGTACACGCCGTTGACGCCGAGGTCGTCCATACCCTGTGCGAGGTCGATCGCCTGGTGCAGCGAGTCGCGTGCGGTGAGCTCGCGGCCGCCGCCCAGGGGGCCGTAATGTCCGAACGAGAGGGTTCCGAAGCGCTCCATGTCGCGTGCAACCCTACTCGCGGGGTGTGTATTCCGGTGCATGGATACGAGGTTGATATCGCCAAGAGGGCGTGGCGTTACGGGAGTGAAGTCTGGTATTGATGTATACGGCAGTGCGCAGTGAGGTGCCTGTCGCCCGTATCCACCCGAGGATCGAGGTCGTCATGAATGGACGGTATGCGGCTCTCAGCGCCGCCGGAGCAGCGGTCGGGATGACCGTCGCACTACTCGCGGGGTCGTCGGCGCTCGCCGCACCTCACGGCGCGAAGAAGTCGCCGCCGCCCGCGCCGTCGGCCTCGTACTCCTGTGCGACGTTCTCGGGGCTCACGCTCGCCCAGCAGAGCGTCTCCTACAACGGTGTCGCCCTCCGCGCGGGACAGACGATCACGGCGAACGTCGGACCGCTTCCTTCCACCTACGGCATCGATCTGACGTCGACGCTGGGCTCGACATTCTCGTTCTGGGCGGCGCCCGTGTCCAGCGGACTCGCGTTCCGCGCACCCGCGGATGGTGTCTACAACTTCGGGTGGTCGATCGACACCGGGGGTCAAGGGCTCGGCACAACCGTGCCTACGTGGCGTTTCGCCTGCAGCTGACGCGGTGACGCGCCCGACGCGCGGCTGACGGCAATCGCTCAGCCCGCGTCGAGTCGGGCGAGGAGATCCACGGCGGCGCGCGTGTAGTCGTCGATCCAGCGGTCGTGGATGCGCTTGATCGGCAGAGGTGCGAGCGACAGGTGGCGCTCGCGACCGACGCGGCGGCCCGTGACGAGATCGGCGCTCTCGAGCACGCGCAGGTGCTGCAGGACCGTCGTGCGGTCGAGCTCGACGAACAATCCGCACAGTTCGCCCGTCGTCCGCGGGGACTGTTTCAAGGCGTCCAGCATGCGCCGGCGCACGGCGGACGCGAGCGCCTTGAAGACGCGGTCGTCGGCGTCGTCCTGGGCGGGGTTGACCGCATCCACCATCATGTTGTAAAAATACAACATGAATGAGACCAGCGAGCTCACCGAGCTGTCTTTCACCGTGTCCGGGCGTGTCGCACGCCCGATCGCGGAGGTCTTCGAGGCCGTCGCCGACCCGGCGCAGCTCTCCCACTACTTCACGACCGGCGGCGCGCGCGGCCGGCTCGAGGCCGGAGCCGACGTGTCGTGGGACTTCGCCGACTTCCCTGGACGCTTCCCGGTGGAGGTCGTCGAGTCCGATCCGCCGCGTCGGATCGTCATCCGATGGGACGGGCAGGAGGCGGCGACAGCCGACGGGCGGACCACGACCGTCTTCGCGTTCGAGCCCATCGACGACGGCGCGCGCACGCTCGTGACCATCACGGAGACGTCGTGGCGTGCGACGGGTGCCGGTGCCAAGAGCGCATTCGGCAACTGCGAGGGCTGGACGGGGATGCTCGCGGCGCTGAAGATGTGGGTGGAGCACGGCGTCAACCTGCGCGAGGGGTTCTACAAATAGGCGCGCGATGGGCCGGGCGGTGCGGCGCGTGCGCAATTGTTGAGATGTGACCATCCAGACGATCGACGCGCGCCTCATCGGCGGACCGACTCTTCAGCTCCGGTACGTGGGCCTCAACATCCTCACCGATCCCACGTTCGACGAGCCCGGCGCGTATCCCGGCGGTGCGACGCTCTACAAGACCAGAGGCCCGGCGGTCAGCAGCGACGAGGTCGGGCGGGCCGACCTCGTGCTCCTCTCGCACGACCAGCACTTCGACAACCTCGACCACTCGGGACGCGCCCTGCTCCAGGAGTCCGGCGTCGTCCTGTCGACGCCCGACGCGGCGGAGCGCATCCCCGGTGTCATCGGGCTGACGCCGTGGCAGACGATCTCGGTCGGCGATGTCCACGTCACCGCGGTTCCTGCGCTGCACGGTCCGGAGGGCGCCGAGGCGCTCAGCGGCGTCGTCACGGGTTTCGTACTGCGCGCCGCGGATGCTCCCGTCGTCTATGTCTCGGGTGACAACGCGTCGGTCGACCTCGTCAGCGAGATCGCCGATCGCGTCCCGGACATCGATGTCGCTATCCTGTTCGCGGGCGCCGCCAACGTCGGCCGATTCGGTGACATCGATCTGACCCTCAACGCGCGCACGGCCGTCCAGACCGCGCAGCGTCTGGGAGAGGCGCGCATCGTCGTCGTCCACGCGGAGGACTGGGAGCACTTCAGCGAGACCCCCGAGCGCCTCGCCACGCAGTTCCGACGCGCTGGTCTCACCGACCGCCTCACCATCCCGGTGCGAGGCGAGTGGTTCGCGATCGGCTGAGCGGGAAGACCGCATCCGTCCTACGCTCGTGACGTGACCGTCACACTCACGCGCGAAGAGGCGCGACGCATCGTCGTGCGCGCCCAGCTGCTGGATGCCGATCGCCCCGGCGACGTGGTCGAGGTGTCCGAGCAGCTCGGGTACGTCAAGATCGACCCCACCGCGACGATCGCGCCGTGCGAGCACACCGTGCTGTGGTCGCGGATCGGGTGGTCGTACGAGGCCGCGCAGCTGAAGAAGGCCGCGGAGATCGATCGTCAGCTGTTCGAGCTCGACGGTGCATTCCGTCCGATGAGCCTGCTGCCGCTCATGCGTCCCGGGATGCGGGCGTTCCCGAAGCGCGAGAGCTCGAAGAAGTGGCTCGAGGCCAATGACCGATTCCGACGCGAAGTGCTCGCGCGGCTCACGGCGGAAGGACCGCTCCTGGCGAGCGACATCCCCGACACGGCGCAGGTGTCACGCGCCCCGGACGGCTGGTCGGGGTCCAACCAGACCCTGACGATGCTCGACTTCCTGCTGCGCCAGGGCGCGGTGGCGGTCGTCGGGCGCGAGGGCCGCCATCGACGGTGGGATCTCGCCGAGCGCGTCTACCCGAAGGACCTGCCCCACTACGACGCCGAAGAAGCCGGCCGCCTTCTCGAGGAGCGGCGCCTGCAGGCATCCGGCATCGCCCGGCCGCACTGGTACTGGACCGGCGTCGGGAAGACGACGGGCGAGGCGGTCGTCATCGAGGGCGTCAAGACGAAGTACCGGGTCGACCCGGAGGCGCTCGCGGCGCTCGAGGATGACCCGGGCGGGCGCGTCGCATTCCTGAACCCGTATGACAGCCTGCTGTTCGACCGTCGGCGACTCGAGGAGCTCTTCGAGTTCACGTACGTGCTCGAGCAGTTCAAGCCGAAGGCGCAGCGCCGATACGGGTTCTTCGCCCATCCGATCCTTCTCGGCGACCGTTTCATCGGGATGCTCGACGCCGAGGTGGACCGCACGCAGGACGTGCTGCGGGTGAACGCGGTGCACGAGTTCCTCCCGTGGGAACAGGAGGAGCAGGAGATGGTGCGCGCCGAGATCGCTGATCTCGCCGAGTGGCTGGGAGTGTCCGTTATCGGCCTCGCGTGAGGCGTTCAGACGCTGGGCAGCTCCATCTGGGCGAGGCGCGGGCCGGCGTAGGCGTCGATCTCGGCGATGCGATCGCCGCGGACGTGGAACGCGATGAGCGACAGGATGCGGCCGCCGACGACCACGAGCACGCCGGGGAGGCCATCCACCACCACCGGGCGCAGGATGGCGAGCGGGTTTGCGAACATCAGCGCCCGGCCCGCGACGGCCTGCGCACCGCGCACGATGACCGTGGCGGAGGCGACGCCGTCGGAGCGCAGCAGCACATCCGGCGCGAGCGCTTCGACGAGCCGGTCGAAGTCGCCGTCGCGGGCGGCGGCGAAGAAGGCGTCGACGACACGACGGCCGCCGGCATCCCTCCCGTTTCGCGCAGGGGTCTCCTGACGCACGCGACGCCTGCCGCGGCTGGCGAGCTGGCGGGCGGAGTCGGGGGAGCGCTCCAGGAGCTCGCCGATCTGCTCGAAGGGCACGTCGAACGTGTCGTGCAGGACGAAAGCGACGCGCTCGGCCGGGCTCAGCCGGTCGAGCACCAGCAGGAGCGCCGTCTCGACCGCGTCGGAGAGCTGTGCGGTCGCGGCCGGGTCGCCCGCCTCGCCGACCGCCTCGACGAACGGCTCGGGAAGTTCGTCGTCGTACTCCGCTTCGGCGCGCGTCGCGCGGGCGCGCAGCATGTTCAGGCACACGCGGGAGGTGATGGTCGTGAGCCAGCCGGCGAAGTTCTCGACATCGTCGTCGCCCGCGAGGGCGACGCGCAGCCACGTCTCCTGCACCGCATCCTCCGCCTCGGCGGCCGAACCCAGCATCCGGTGCGCGAGGCGCGTGAGGCGCGGCCGGTGCTCCTCGAACCGCGTCGCGAGGATTTCTTCGTCGGTCATGTCACATTCCTCCCGTGCCACGGGTCACCTTAGTGACCGCCAGTGACAGCAAGGGTCGAGAGCGGCGAGACACAGGAATGGAATCCCCAGCATGTACGACACGATCGAGAACACCGCCGCCACCACGAACGCAGACGAGATCGTCGACCTCAAGGCGCGGATGCCGCATCCCGCCTTCCTCGTCGAGGGCGCGATGGACGCGCTGGCGGGGTTGTCGAAGTCCGCCCGATCCGCCGGCGTCCCCGAGTCGATCAACCACCTGGTGACGCTCCGCGCCAGCCAGATCAATGGGTGCAGCTGGTGCACGGTCGAGCACGCCGCAGAGCTGCGCGCCGACGGCGCGAGCGAGGCCCGCATCGCCGCGGTCGCGGCGTGGCGTGAGGCGCCCTACTTCACGGCGCGGGAGCGGGCGGCGCTCGCCCTCACCGAGGCGCTGACGCGCTGCGCCGACCGCCCGGACCCCGTGTCGGACGAGCTCTGGGCCGAGGTCTCCGCGCTGTTCGGCAACCGTGAGATCGCCGCTCTGCTCCTGGAGATCGGCGCCATCAACGTGTGGAACCGGCTCAACGCCGCGATCCGCCAGCCTGCCGGGCAGCGGTGACGACAGAACGTGGCGGGGTCGCGCGTGCGGCCCCGCCGATGACGAGAGAGGCGCATGCTGGAATCATGGCGAGATCATTCAGTCACGGTCTGCAGAAGGCGTTCGAGCCGATGGCGATGGCGCTCGCGGGGCGGCGGTGGTTCCCGCTCTACGCGGTGGTCAACCACCGGGGCCGGACGAGCGGGACCGCGTACCGGACGCCGGTCGCCGTCGTTCCGACGACGGATCGGGACACGATCCTCATCGGCCTGCCGTGGGGCACGGGGACGAACTGGGCCAGGAACGTCGTCGCCGCAGGCGGTGCGGATCTCGGGTGGAAGGGACGCACCGTGCGCACGGTCGACGCGCGCATCGTGGATGCCGTCGAGGCGACGGCGCTCACGAAGGGCCCCTTCCGGCCGGTGGTGAAGCGGATGCCCGGCGCCATCGTCCTCCACACCGCGGACTGAGCTCGACGGGGTTCTCCTCCGGCGGCCGAATGCCTGCCTGACCGCGCACGCCCCGCACGGGGCATGCGCGACGTTGGTGTGCAGTTCATGCTTGACATCTCGCCGCACTTCCTTCTACTCTTTATTTAGTTCTAAATAAAGGAGTGAAGTGGCTACTGTGCAGAGGTCTCAGGCGGATGTGAACCGCACCGCCGTCCTGGCGCATCTCGGCGCCCACGGACCCGCGTCGCGTGCCGAGCTCGCGCGGACGCTCGACGTCTCCCCGGCCCTGATCACTCAGCTGTCGAAGGATCTCCTCGCGGACGGGCTGATCGTCGAGCTCCAGGAGGCCACGAGCAGCGGCGGGCGGCCTGCACGCCTCCTCGGTCTGGCCTCTCGCGATGTCGGCGCGGTCGGCGTGAAGGTCGCGCCCGACCACGTCGCTTTCGTAGAAGTCGGCATCGACGGCGTTGTGAAGCGCTCTGACGTCAAGCCGTTCGATGCGGTGTCGCCGCTCGCCACCTCGCACCTGATCGATCTGGTGAAGACGTTCGTCGCAGTGGGCGAGCCTGCTCGGCTGCTCGGGGTCGGTGTCGGTCTGCCCGGGACGGTAGCCCAGCAGGGCCTCGGCATCGTCGACTCGACCCAGCTCGGCTGGAACCAGGTGCCGCTGGGGGAGCAGCTCCGCCGCGCGCTGCAACTGCCCGTCGTCGTCGAGAACAACGTCAACGCGCTGAGCGTCGCCGAGCAGCTCTTCGGCCAGGGGCGCGAGTTCGACGACATCCTCGTCGTCACCGTGGGCAACGGCGTCGGTGCGGGGCTCATCGCCGACGGGTCCATCGTGCGGGGCCGGGCAGGTGGCGCCGGCGACCTGGGACACGTCCCCGTTCGGGAGGACGGACCGCTCTGCCAGTGCGGCAACCGCGGATGTCTCGAGGCCATCATCGGACAGTCGGCGCTCGTCAACGACGCGCGCTCGATCCGGCTGATCGGCGCGGACGAGGGCATCGACGAGCTCCGCGCCCTTGCAGACGGAGGCAACGAGGAGGCGCGGGAGATCTTCGCGCACGCCGGGCACACCTTCGGGCGCGCGCTCGCGGGCGCGGTGAACCTCCTCGACCCCGAAGTGGTCGTGCTCCTCGGCGAGGGCGTCCAGGCGTGGAGCCACTGGGCGCCCGCCTTCGACCAGGCGCTGCGGAGCGCGCTCGTTCCGGGCAAGCGCGGCACGCCGGTCGTCGTCGAGACCTGGCAGGACGACCGGTGGGCGCAGGGCGCTGCCGCGCTGGTGCTGGCCACTCCGTTCGACTCCGACGGCGTCGCCGGCGAGCAGGGCCGTCTCGTCCGCGAGCGGCTGGTCGCATCCATCGAGGCCACATCATGAGCAGCTCGATCGCCCTCCGCGAGGTCGGCGAGCAGCGGGGCGCCACGCCGCCACCGCCGACCACCACACGCCGGCGGCCCGCGGGGCCTCGTGCGAAATACGCGCTCACGGTCGCCGTCTTCCTGCTGCCGAGTCTGGTCCCGCTCCTCGCGTTCGTGATCGGCCCGATGCTCTCTGCGGCGTGGGCGAGCCTGCACTCCTGGAATCTCATCGGCCCGATGAAGTGGGTCGGGCTCGACAACTTCGCGTTCCTGATAACCGACCCCAAGACGCAGCAGGCGTTCCTGCACACCGTCGAGTACATCGTCGGGTACCTGCCGGTGGTCTACTTCGGCGGACTCGCGCTCGCGCTCGCGCTCAACACGAAGCTGCGCGGCCGCTCATGGATGCGAGGCGTCTACTTCCTCCCCGTCATCACGAGCTGGGTCGTCGTGGCCCTCGTGTGGCGGTGGCTGCTGAACCCCGCGACCGGTGTCGTGAACACGGTGCTCGCCTGGTTCGGCATCGAGGGACCGGGCTGGTGGGCCGACCCCGCGTGGGCGATGCCGTCGATCATCCTCGCCTCGGCGTGGAAGGACCTCGGCTTCGTGATGGTGATCCTCCTGGCGGGCCTGCAGGCGATCAACCCCGACCTCTACGAGGCCGCCGAACTCGACGGCGCGGGATGGTGGCGGCGCCTGTTCAGCGTGACGCTGCCGATGCTCTCGCCGTCCACCTTCTTCGTCGTCGTCCTGTCGCTGATCAACGGCTTCCAGGTCTTCGACCAGGTGTACGTCATGACCCGCGGCGGCCCCAACAACTCGACGGAAGTCGTGGTCCAAGAGGTGTACGACCTGACATTCCGGTACGGACAGGCCGGCATGGCGTCCGCACTCTCCTGGCTGCTGTTCCTCGTGATCCTCGTCATCACGCTCGTGCAGTTCTACGGGCAGCGGAAGTGGGTGAACTATGACTGACGCGTCGATCGCCCGCGCCCCGCGGCGACCCCTGGTCGGCAGGATCGCGCTCTACGCGGTGCTCATCGCCGGCGCGCTGATCATGCTGTTCCCGTTCGTGTGGACGGTCGTCACCTCGATCACGCCTGGGGCGTCCCTCACGACGACCCCCAAGCTCATCCCCGACAACCCGTCGCTCTCGCCGTACCTGAACCTCTTCAGCAACGTGCCTTTCGCGCAGGTGATCGTCAACTCGCTCATCATCGCGGTCATCAGCACGGTGCTGCAGCTGATCACGAGCGCGATGGCGGCGTACGTGTTCGCGCGCATGCCGTTCCGCGGGCGGGGAGCGATCTTCATCCTCTACCTCGCGACGATGATGATCCCGTTCCAGGTGCTCATCGTCCCGCTGTTCGCCGAGATGAAGACGCTCGGCCTCATCAACACGTACGCCGGTGCGATCCTCCCCACGATCGCCTCCGCGTTCGGCGTCTTCCTGCTGCGCCAGGCGATGAGCACCGTCCCGTACGACCTCGATCAGGCGGCGACGCTGGACGGCGCCGGGCACTTCCGGATCTTCTTCCAGATCATGCTGCCGCTCGTGCGGCCCGCGCTCGCGACGCTCACCGTCTTCGCGTTCCTCGGCACGTGGAACAGCTTCCTGTGGCCGCTCATCATCCTCCGGGATCCGCTCATGCAGACCCTCCCGGTGGCGCTGTCGAGCCTCCAGGGACAGTACGCGACCCAGTGGGACGTGCTCATGGCGGGCTCCGTCATCAGCATCATCCCGATGTTCGCCCTCTATGTCTTCGCCCAGAAATACATCGTCCAGGGCGTCGCAGGCACGGGCCTGAAGTAAGCCCGTCCACTCTTCATCACACCCGCATCGAAGGAGATCCACTCACATGAAGAAAGCCATCTTCGCCACAGCGGCCGTCGGCGCCCTCGCCGTGGTCGGACTGACCGGCTGCTCGTCGTCCGGCAGCGGTGCCGCCGCCGGCCCGGTCACCATCACCTACTCCAACTTCATCTCGAACGGGGGCAACGAGAAGAACCTCCAGAAGATCGTCGACGCCTTCCAGAAGGCGAACCCCGACATCAAGGTGAAGGTCACGACCACTGCGTACAGCGACTACTTCACGAAGCTGCAGACCGATCTGTCGGCCGGCACGCAGGCGGACGTCTTCGACGTGGATGCGGGCAGCTTCGCCAACATCCAGGCCAACGGAGTTCTCGCTTCGCTGGACGGCGTGAAGTCCTCCGACTACCGCACCTCCGTGCTCGACACCTACAAGGTCGACGGGAAGCAGTACGCCCTGCCCACCTCGTTCTCGAACGTCGTCCTCTTCTACAACAAGGACCTCTTCGACAAGGCCGGCGCGCCGACCCCGACCGACGCGTGGACCTGGGCGGACGAGAAGGCCGCCGCGCAGAAGCTGACGGACAAGAGCGCCGGCGTCTGGGGCGACTACCAGCCGGTCACGTACAACGAGTACTACAAGGCGGTCCAGCAGGCCGGCGGCCAGTTCCTGTCGAAGGACGGCAAGTCCGCGGCGTTCGACTCGGCGGCGGGCAAGACGGCCGCCGACTGGATCGCCGGCAAGTCGGGGACCGTGATGCCGACGAGCGCCGACGGCGCCGGCACGCCGGACTTCGACACCAACCTGTTCAAGGACGGCAAGCTGGCGATGTGGCACACCGGCATCTGGATGTTCGGTCTGCTCGGCCAGCTCCCGTTCAACTGGGACGTCGTCGTCGAACCGGGTGACACGCAGAAGGCGAGCGCCACGTTCTCCAACGCCGTGGTGGTCTCCGACAGCTCGAAGAACAAGGCCGCCGCGCAGAAGTGGGCCGAGTACCTCAGCAGCTCGGACGAGATGGTGAAGGTGCGCCTCGACGCCGGCTGGGAGCTCCCCGCCGTCAGCAACGACGCGCTGCTCAAGCCCTATCTCGAGAAGACCCCGCCGGCGAACCGTCAGGCCGTCTTCGACGCGCTCGAGCACATCGCCGTCGCGCCGCAGCTCGGCACGAATTCGCAGCAGATCCAGGACGACGTGACCAACTCCCTCGGCGAGATCGCCGCAGGTCGCCAGACGACGGCATCCGCCGTCCCGGCGCTGTCGGCGCAGGTCGACTCGCTGCTCAAGTAGTCCGCTCCACCCGTCGTGGGGGGGGGGGGGGGGGGGGGGGCCCCCCCCCCCAAAACAACGCCCCCCCGGGAGGG
>NZ_JASXSZ010000006.1:26701-370910 GCF_030315975.1 Microbacterium candidum
CCGGCTCCCCCCGTCGCCCCCCCCCCCGGGCGGGCCGGGGGCGGCGCGCCCCGGCCACGACACCGAAACGAAGGGCCTCCCGTGTCAGTCACCGTCCCGGCCATCGACGATCGCACGATCTCGACCCTCGCCAGGCACAGCATCCGGCTCATCACGAGCCTGCAGACCCCCGAGGGCGCATACCCGGCGAGCCCCACATTCTCGGCGTACGTCGGATACAGCTGGCTGCGCGACGGCGCATTCATCGCCGATGCAGCCTCCGCCGCCGGGCGAGCCGATTCGGCGAGCCGATTCTTCGACTGGTGCGCCGATGTCATCACGAGACGGGGCGACGCGATCCGCGCCATCGTGCGCGAGAGTCGCGCCGGCCGTCAGCCGGCCTCGGAGCACATGCTGCCCGCGCGGTTCACGTTCGCGGGGGACGACGGCGCGGACGAGTGGTGGGACTTCCAGCTCGACGGCTACGGCACGTGGCTGTGGGCGCTGTCGCAGCACGTGGAGCGGCACAGCCTGGACGCAGAACGGTGGCGGCCCGCCGTCGCCCTGACCGTCGAGTACCTCCTCGCCTCCTGGGAGCGCCCCTGCTACGACTGGTGGGAGGAGCACGCGCAGCACGTGCACGTGTCGACCCTCGCCTGCATCGTCGGCGGCCTCGACGCCATCGCCCGTGCGGGCCTCGTCGACGAGTCGCTCGCGGACGGCATCCGGTCGGAATCCGCAGCGATCCACCGACTGATCGCGGGCCGCGGAACAGCGGACGGGCATCTGATCAAGTGGCTCGGGAGCACCGCCGTCGACGGCAGTCTCGCGGCGGCGATCGCGCCGCTCCACGTCATCGACCCGGAGTCCGACCTCGCGCGGCGCACGATCGACGTCCTCGAGGCGCATCTCTGCGTCGCCGGCGGCGTGCACCGCTACCTCGGCGACACCTTCTTCGGCGGCGGCCAGTGGCCCCTGCTGTCCTGCTTCCTCGGGCTTGCGCACGTCGCCGCGGGCGACCGAGACCGCGCGTCGGAGCTGTTCGACTGGGCGGCGGGCACGGCGACCGCGGACTTCGACCTCCCCGAGCAGGTGGGCGACCACCTCATCGCCCCGGGAATGCGGCAGGAGTGGATCGATCGTTGGGGGCCGGTGGCCACGCCTCTGCTGTGGAGTCACGCCATGTTCCTGCGTCTGGGCATCGAGCTCGGTCGCATCGCGCCGGCGGAGCTTGCCTTCGCCGAGGAAGGATTCGTCCGATGATCCGTCATCGCCCCGCAGGCTCCGGGCATCCGTACTCCGTCGACACGGAGCAGCGCTGGCCGGTCGTCCCCGAGGCCGGCGGAACGGCCACTCTCGGACTGCGCGCGGACGCCGGGGTCGTGTCGGCGACATGCACTCTCGAGTGGCATCCCGACGACGATGCCGGTGGTTCCACCATCGAGCTCGGGCTGGAGCGCGTGGCTACCTCGTCGCGCGGCCGCATGACCGACGGCGGGCATCTCGCCTCGGCCGCGGCCCGGCAGGCCCGCGCGGTCGGCGGATGGCAGACGACGACACCGGCGCTGTCCGCCGGCGGCCGCTACCGCTACCGGTTCTCCGCGCACCACGCAGACGGGCGCGTGGAACGGACGCGCTGGTTCGAGTTCCGAGCGGCGCGATGGATGCCGACGGCCGGCGCCGTCGTCGAGCACGGCATCGCTCGGGTGATCTCGGGCTCCGTCGAGACGCTGTACGACGGCGAACGCGCGTGGCGCGTCCGCTTCGCACTGCCACTCGGCGAGGGCGAGCACGTGACGGGGTTCGGCGAGCGCTACGACGCTGTCGACCAGACGGGGACGTCGCTCGACTCCGTCGTCTTCGAGCAGTACAAGAGCCAGGGGGCCGAGCGCAAGACGTACATGCCCATGCCGTTCGCGCACGTCGTCGGCGGCGACGGATGGGGCTTTCACGTCGACACCTCTCGGCGGGTGTGGTTCGACGTCGGGGAGGCGGATGCAACCCGCATCGCCGTCGACGCCGAGTGCGGCGCCGACGGGGCGATCCTGCTGCGGCTGTTCGACGGGCTCCCGACCGATGTCCTGCGAGGTTTCCTCGACGGTGTCGGCCGAGCGACGGAGCTGCCCTCCTGGGTGTTCCGGCTGTGGGCCAGCGGCAACGAGTGGAACACACAGGCCGAGGTGATGCGCCAGATGGACCTGCATGCCGAGCACGACATCCCGGTCGGGTCGGTCGTGATCGAGGCGTGGAGCGACGAATCCACGTTCACCGCTTTCCGTGATGCGGAGTACGAGGTGACGGGGGACGGCGCGCCGCACCGTCTCGCGGACTTCACGTTCCCCGCCGAGGGTGCGTGGCCGGACCCCAAGGGAATGACCGATGAGCTGCACCGGCGTGACATCCGCCTGCACCTCTGGCAGATCCCGCTGCTGAAGATGCGTCCGCATCCGCACGGCCAGCTCGCGGCCGACGCTGCTGCCGCGATCCGCGAGGACGTCCTCATCCGGGAGTCCGATCCTCGCGGTGGGACGAGGCCGTATCGCAATCGCGGCTGGTGGTTCCCGCTCGGGCTGATGCCCGACCTCACGGATGAGCGCGCCGCTCGCTGGTGGACCGAGAAGCGCCGCTACCTCGTCGACGAGATCGGCATCGACGGATTCAAGACGGATGGCGGCGAGCATGCGTGGGGTGCGGAGCTCGTCTACCTCGACGGCCGCCGCGGCGACGAGGGCAACAACGTCTTCCCGGTCGCCTATGCCGCCGCGTACGGGGACCTGCTCCGATCTTCCGGCAAGGCGCCCGTCACCTTCAGTCGTGCGGGCTTCGCAGGCTCCCAGGCGCACGGCGCCTTCTGGGCGGGCGACGAGAACTCCACCTGGGAGGCGTTCCGGTGGTCCCTCAACGCGGGGCTCACGGCCGCGGCGAGCGGGATCGTCTACTGGGGATGGGACATCGCCGGATTCTCCGGCGACGTGCCGCCGGCCGAGCTCTATCTGCGGGCTGTGCAGGCTGCCGCCTTCGTTCCCGTGATGCAGTACCACTCGGAGTTCAACCACCACCGCACGCCGTCCCGGGACCGCACGCCGTGGAACATCGCGGAGCGCAGCGGTGACGACCGGGTGATCCCGCTGTTCCGGAAATACGCGCAGCTGCGCGAGCGCCTCGTGCCGTACCTCGTCAGGTCTGCGGCGGAGACGGTCGCGACCGATCGCCCGCTCATGCGTCCGCTGTTCTTCGAGTGGCCGGATGACCCAGGTGTGTGGAGTGCCGAGGCCCAGTGGCTGCTGGGCGACGACCTCCTCGTCGCCCCTGTGATCGAGCCCGGCGTCGAGAGTCGGACGGTCTATCTGCCGGCGGGCGACTGGACGGACGTCTGGACGGGCGAGAGCACTTCGGGCGGCCGGACGGTCTCCGTCGAAGCGCCGATCGATCGCATCCCGGTCTTCGCGCGGAACGGCGCGGATGCCGAGCTCCTCGAGGTGTTCGCAGCGGACGGGGAGACCGCCGGGTAGCGCCGCGCGACGACGCTACAGCCCGTGGGTCGAGGCGTCGGCTGCGCGGATCGCGACCACGGCAGCGTCGAGCGCGTCGTCGAAGAGGTGCGGCGGCGGAGCGCCGAAGCCCACGACCATCGCGGGCGGCCGGGGCGCGCCGGCGCCGAAGCGATAGGTCCCGAGGCCGTCGAAGACGAGCGAATCGGATGCTGAGGCATCCATCACGTCCTTCTCAGACGTGCCGGGCGGGAGCTCCAGGATGCACTGGAGCCCCGCCTGTTCCGTGCCGAGGTGCGCGCCGGGGAGGCGCGTGGCGACGAGGAGATCGAGTGCCTCACGTCGTGCGCGATACCGCACGCGCGCCGAGCGGACCGCGCGGTCGTAGTCGCCGCGACGGAGGAACTCGGCAAGGGTCAGCTGGGACAGGACGTCGGTCGCCGCACCGGCGAGGCGGGCGCGCGCGGCGACGCCGTCGACGAGCGACGGCGGAAGCACACCCCAGGCGAGCCCGAGCGACGGGGTGAGCGCCTTGCTCGCGGTGCCGGCGTAGACGACGTGATCGGGCGCGAGCGCCTGCAGCGCGCCCACGGCACGGCGGTCGTAGCGGAACTCGCCGTCGTAGTCGTCCTCGATGACGATCCGGTCGCCGCGCCGCGCCCAATCGACGAACGCTGCGCGCCGCGCGGGGGAGAGGACCGCGCCGGTGGGGAACTGATGCGCCGGCGTGAGGAGCACCGCATCCGCTGTCACACGCGCGGGGTCGGCGCCGTCGCCGTCGACCGGGATCGGCACGACCTCGAGCCCCGTGCCGCGCAGGATGTCGCGGTGCAGCTCATGCCCGTACTCCTCGACCGCGATGACGCGCGCGCCCCGATCGACGAGCGCACCGCCGACGAGGGCGAGCAGCTGACCGAACCCGTGTGTGACATGCACGGCGTCGGCGGACGCCCAGACGCCCCGGGCGCGAGAGACGTACGCAGCGAGGGCTTCGCGAAGGGGCAGGGCGCCGGCGAGCTCGCCGTATCCGAACGCCGAGGTCGAGGCGCTCGCGAGGGCGCGGCGGGATGCCGCGATCCATGCGCCGATCGGGAAGGCGGAGGCATCCGGGATCCCTGCCCGGAGGTCGAGGCGCGCCGCCCTGCGCCGACGGATGGATGCGGGACCGGGCTCGAGGCGGCCAGGGGATGCGGCCACCCACGTGCCCGCGCCGACCCGCGCCTCGAGCCATCCCTCGCCCGTGAGCCTTCCGTAGACCTCCGCGACGCTGTTGCGCGAGATGCCGAGGTCGGCCGCGAGGGTGCGGCTCGGCGGCATCCGTTCGCCCGCCGCGAGGGCGCCCGTGCGGATCGCGTCGCGCAGCGCACGCTCGAGCGAATCCGTCTTGCGGACGGGATCGAGCGCGACGAGCAGGTCGCGGCCCGGTTCGAACGCTCCGGAATTGGCCCACATGAGCACCATCGTATTGGACTGCTGCACAGGACAATCGGCCCGTAGCGTTGAGGACATGAACACGACAGAGACCCTCATCCGCCCCGCCATCCGCTTCGACTTCGACGCCCTCGTGCCCAGCTTCTCGCGCGCTGTCGCCTCGCTCGACCACGCGGCGAAGGTCGAGGCCGAGCGTGCCGGGATCCCCGCCGGGCTCACCGAGCTGCTGCGTCTGCGCACGTCGCAGATCAACGGCTGCGCCTACTGCGTCGACACGCACTCCCGCGACGCGCGGGACGCGGGCGAGTCGTTCCAGCGCATCTCGGCCGTCGCCGTGTGGGAGGAGTCGAACTTCTTCACCCAGAAGGAGCGCTCCGCGTTCGCGCTCGCGGACTCCGTCGCGCGACTGGCCGACACGCATGTCCCGGACGCGATCGTCGCCGACGTCCTCGAGGTGTGGACGGAGGCCGAGGCGGCCGCGATCCTCGCGATCCTCGTCAGCATCAACGCGTGGAACGAGATCGGCGTGACGGCCCGCTGCTGGCGGGCATCCGTCGAGAACGTCTGACCCGCTCGCGCCACTCAGGCCAGGGAGCGCAGCATTCGCAGGATCCAGGGTCTCCGCCCGAGGTCTGCGAGGCTGCGCTCTCCTGCGCAGAACTCGACGAAGTAGCGCTGCGCGCGGCGCGATCGCGTGGCCAGACGATGCACGAGACGCGGATGCTTCTCGAAGACGGCGAGCAGGAGCGCGCCGACCCGCATCTCCGGGACGAGCGTCCGGTCGACGGCGGCCGCGTAGGCGTCGAGATCGGCCCCCGTGGAGACGTACGCGGCGGCCGCCTCGCCCGCGAGGGCGCCGGAGCGCAGCGCGAAGGAGATGCCCTCGCGGGTCCATGGCTCCAGAAGCCCCGCCGCGTCGCCGGCGACGAGCACCGGACCGCGACGCAGCGGTGAATCGGTGCGTCGCCACTGCGTGAGGTGCCCGCTGGAGTGCACGACCGCCGCATCCGGATCGTCCTGCTGCGTCCGCCAGTCCGCGAGGTAGGCGCGCGTGCGATCCGCGTGGCCCTTCGCCTCGATGACGCCGACCGTATCGACAGACGCCTTCGGGAATGTCCACGCGTAGCTGCCCGCGCCCGGCCCCCAGTCCAGGAGCACCTCGGGACGGCCGGATGCGTCGAGCTCGTCCTCGAGCCCGAGATCGATGCGCTCGGGGATGACGCCGACGTAGCGGCCCACGCGCCCGCCGACGCCGTCGGCGCCGATCACGCAGCGGGCAGTGGCATCCCCGGCGCTCGTCACGACGGTCACCACATCGCCGGAGACGGTGAGGTCGCGAAGCGCCGCTCCGCCGACGAACTCGGCACCCGCCGCCTGCGCCTCAGCGAGAAGGGCCGCATCGAACGTCTCACGACGGGTCATCGCGAGGAACGCGGCATCTCTCTTCACCCGCACCGGACGCGCGCCCTGCAGCGTGAAGACGACCTCGTCGACCTGCCGCTCGATGGTCGCGGCAGCCGCGGGCGGCAGCAGAGCGCGGCTCGCGCCGATGAGCCCGCCGCCGCACGTCTTGTACCTCGGGAACGTCGCCCGGTCGATGAGCAGTGTCCGGGCACCGCTTGCGGCGGCGACCCGCGCGGCGGTCGACCCCGCCGGCCCTGCGCCGACGACGATCACGTCCCACTCGCCCGACACAGATGTCACCGATACACGGTAGCTTGTGGCCATGGCCCAGCCGAACGACCTCCTGGCGGTCCTCATCGACGCCGACAACGTGTCGCCCGCCCGGATCGGCGCCGTGCTCGCCGAGATCGCGCAGTACGGCACGGCATCCGTCAAACGCGTCTACGGCGACTGGACGAAGACGCAGCTGCGCGGGTGGAAGGATGCCGCGAGCGAGCACGTCATCCAGCCGATCCAGCAGTTCGACAACACGACGGGCAAGAACGCCACCGACAGCGCGCTCATCATCGACGCGATGGACCTGCTCTACACGGGCCGGTTCCAGGGCTTCTGCATCGTCTCGAGCGACAGCGACTTCACGCGGCTCGCGTCCCGCATCCGCGAGGACGGCGTGATCGTGTACGGGTTCGGCGAGCGGAAGACGCCGGATGCGTTCCGCAACGCCTGCGACCGTTTCACGTTCCTCGAGGTGCTCGAAGAGCCGGCGGTGGAGGCGGACACCGCGGCCGCCGCATCCAAGCGGGTCACGCCCGCGAAGCTGCGCCAGGACGCGAAGCTCGTCTCGATGCTGCGTTCGGCGGTCGGAACGGCATCCGGGGACGACGGATGGACGAACCTCGGCGCCGTGGGGCAGCTCATGGGCAAGCAGCAGCCCGATTTCGACTCCCGCAACTGGGGCTACGCGAAGCTCTCCGACCTCGTGAAGGCCATCGGCCTGTTCACGATGGAGACGACGCCGGCCGGCGTCCGGCTGCAGCCGAAGAAGAAGTAGCCCGCGCGTACGATCGAAGGACGTCCGTCTTCCCGAGGAGGTCCTCGTTGTCCCCTGACGCACTCGCCCACGCGGCGGATCTGGCCGATTTCGTCGCGGCTTCGCCGTCGAGCTTCCACGCCGCGGCGGAGGTCGGACGGCGGCTGACCGATGCGGGCTTCACCCCGCTCGACGAGCAGGATGCGTGGCCGTCGCAGCCGGGCGGCCGGTTCCTCGTCGTGCGCGACGGGGCCGTGATCGCGTGGGTCGTGCCGCAGGGTGCGGGCACCTGCACTGCGGTGCGGGTTTTCGGCGCGCACAGCGACTCGCCGGGGTTCAAGCTCAAGCCGAAGCCGACGACGGGGCGGCTCGGCTGGCTGCAGGCCGGTGTCGAGATCTACGGCGGACCGCTCCTCAATTCCTGGCTCGACCGCGAACTGCGCCTCGCCGGCCGGATCGCGCTCGACGACGGCTCGACGGTGCTCGCGGCGACCGGCCCGCTGCTGCGGCTGCCGCAGCTCGCGATCCACCTCGACCGCGCCGCGAACGACGGACTCGCGCTCGACAAGCAGATGCAGACCCAGCCGGTGTGGGGGCTCGGCGACGAGGATTCGGCCGATCTCCTCGGCGAGCTCGCGTCCGCGGCCGAAGTGGATGCGGCGCGCATCCGCGGCTACGACATCGTCACGGCGGATGCCGCACGCGGCGCCGTCTTCGGGAAGGACGACGTGTTCTTCGCCGCCGCCCGTCTCGACGACCTCGCCTCCGTGCACGCCGGAGTCGTCGCGCTGGCGCGCGCGGCGGACGGGGTCGGCGACGACATCGCGATGCTCGCTGTCTTCGACCACGAGGAGATCGGGTCCGAGACGCGCTCGGGCGCCGCGGGGCCGTTCCTCTCCGACGTCATCGAGCGCGTTCAGCTCGCGCTCGGCGCCGATCGCGAGGAGCAGCACCGCGCGCTCGCGTCATCCTGGTGCGTCTCGAGCGACGTCGGGCACTCGGTGCACCCGAACTACGCGGGCAAGCACGATCCGGTCGTGCGTCCCGTGCTCGGGTCGGGGCCGATCCTGAAGATCAACGCCAACCAGCGCTATGCGACCGACGGCGTCGGCGCCGCAGCCTGGAACGGCTGGTGCGCCGACGCGGGGGTCGGAAGCCAGGAGTTCGTGTCGAACAACTCGGTGCCCTGCGGGTCGACGATCGGTCCGATCACGGCGACGCGTCTCGGCATCCGGACGGTGGATGTCGGCATCCCCATCCTGTCGATGCACTCCGCCCGCGAGCTGGCCGGCGTGAGCGACCTGCGGGACCTGTCCCGCGTGGCCGAGGTGTTCTTCCGCGGCTGACGGTCGCGCCGCGGAAACCTGCTCGCGCGATAGAAACCTGCAGTCGCGCCCGTTGTGAACGAGCGCGACTGCAGGTTTCGGTAGCGCGAGCTGCGGTGCGGGGTCAGGCGGTGGCCTCGCTCTCGCTGCGGGTGGGCAGCACCCAGCCGGCGCGCGGGAAGTGGCACGTGTACCCGTCCGGGTAGCGGATCAGGTAGTCCTGGTGCTCCGGCTCGGCCTCCCAGAACGCGGCCTCGGGCTCGATCGTCGTGACGGCCTTCGCCGGCCAGAGGCCCGAGGCATCGACGTCCGCGATCGTGTCGCGCGCGACGTCTGCCTGCTCGGGCGAGAGCGGGAAGATCGCGGAGCGGTAGCTCGTGCCGATGTCGTTGCCCTGCCGGTTCAGGGTCGACGGGTCGTGGATCTGGAAGAAGAAGGCGAGGATGTCGCGGTACGACGTCTGGGTCGGGTCGAAGACGATCTCGACCGCCTCCGCGTGGCCGGGGTGGTTGCGGTAGGTGGCGTGGTCGTTCTGCCCGCCGGTGTAGCCGACGCGCGTGCTCACGACGCCCGGCTGGCGCCGGATGAGGTCCTCCACGCCCCAGAAACAGCCTCCGGCGAGCACCGCGGTCTCGGTGCCGGGGGTGCGGGTGATGGCTCCGGTGTCGGAAGGTCCGCTGGTCATGACGCGTTCTCCTGGTTCTCGGTGTTCTGAGCGTTCTCGGTGGGGAAGAGGTTCCGGTAGGCGCCGTAGCCCTCGTCCTCGAGCGAGGATGCGGGCACGAATCGCAATGCGGCGGAGTTCATGCAGTATCTCAGGCCGCCGGCATCCCGTGGGCCGTCGGGGAAGAGGTGGCCGAGGTGGCTGTCGGCTCCCGACGAGCGGACCTCGGTGCGCGTCATGAAGAGCGACCGGTCGGTCTTCGTGGTGACGGCGTCGGGCGCGATCGGCTTGGTGAAGCTCGGCCAGCCCGTTCCGCTGTCGTACTTGTCGACGGACGCGAACAGGGGCTGCCCCGAGACGATGTCGACGTAGATGCCGTCCTCGTGGTTGTTCCAGTACTCGTTGCGGAAGGCGGGCTCGGTGCCCTCCTTCTGCGTGACGCGGTACTGCGCGTCCGTGAGGCGGGCGAGCGCGTCGGGGGTCTTTCCGTAGTCGTTGCTCACAGTGTGGCTCCTCCGTGGGATGACGCCGCTGGCTGCGACATCACCAGGTGAAACGGAGGCGAGCGCGGATTTGGTCCCGCGAAGCTGGGAGCGCGCTTCGAGTTCCGCCCCGGGCAGCCGGAGCCGGTGTCCCCGGCGGGGCATACGCTGAACGGGTGCCGGTCGATACCGCCCCGAAGACCGCGCGTGCGCAGCTGCTGGCGCTCGCGGGAGGCGACGGCGGGCTGCTGGACTGGTATCCGGCCGATCCCGTGGGGCGGCCGGCGGCCGTCCTGATGCTCTTCGGCGAACTCGATTCCGTGCCGAGCCGGTACGACGCGCGGGCGGAGGCCGTCTCGCGCGACCTCGACGTGCTGCTCCTCGCTCGTGCGGCGACGCTCCGCTCGCATCCGGGGCAGGTCGCCTTTCCCGGTGGCCGGCTCGACCCCGGCGACGGCGGGCCGGTCGAGGCCGCCCTGCGCGAAGCGCGCGAGGAGACCGGCCTCGATCCCGACGGCGTCGACGTGCTGGGCCCGCTCCCGCCCGTGCCGCTCGAGTACTCGCGGCACCTCGTGACGCCGGTGCTCGGCTGGTGGCGGCATCCGTCGCCGGTGCACGTCGTCGACGAGGCGGAGTCGGCCGACGTCTTCCGGGCGCCCGTCGCCGACCTCCTGAACCCCGCGAACCGCGGCAGCACCGTCATCCGGCGCGACGGCCACGAGTGGCGCGGTCCCGGCTTCCTCGTTCACAACGGGAGCAGGGAGCACCTCGTGTGGGGCTTCACCGCGATGCTGCTGGAGGGCCTGTTCGACCGGCTCGGCTGGACCGAGCCGTGGGATGAGGGTCGCGACTTCCGGCTCGGGCAGTACGGGGTCGACGCATCCTGAGCCTCCGTGTCAGCGGTGGTCGACGCGACCTCGCCGCGTGAAGGAACGGCGGAACCGGGGGAGCCGGGCGCTCATCGCCGCGGGCTGCGGGAGCGGGATCGGCGCCGTGACGATGGCATCCACCGCCATCGATCCGTCGGTGGGGCCGATGACCGCGATCGGCGTCGTGGGCGTGGCCACCGGCGGCGCGATCGGCATGGCCGCGAGGCGCTTCCGTGCGACGAGGTAGGCGGGGACGAGCACGACGACGGAGCCGAACCACGCGAGCGGGTTGCTCATCGCCACGCCGACGAAGCCGAACATCGCGCCGAGGATGACCGCGGCGCCGACGCGCATGACGAGTTCGATGACGCCGGTGACCGTCGGGATCAGCGCGTGGCCGAGCCCCTGCAGCGTGCCGCGGAGGACGAAGAGAATGCCGAGCAGCCAGTAGCTGGCGCCGTTGATGGCGAGCATCTGGGCGGCGAGCCCGACGACCTCGTGTGATCCGTCGCCGACGAAAAGGCGCACCATGACGGTGCCGAAGGCGATCATGAGACCGCCCAGGATCACGGCGGCGACCACCGACATCCACGTCGCCTGCTTCACCCCGCGGCGGATCCGATCCGGCCGGCCGCCGCCGAGGTTCTGCGCCACGAACATCGATGCAGCCAGGCCGAGCGACTGGAGGAGCGCGACGGCGAGGCTGTCCACGCGGGATGCGGCGGTATACGCCGCGACGGCCTCGGCGCCGAGCTCGTTGAGGGCGACCTGCACGGTCAGCGTGCCGATCGCGATGATCGAGGCCTGGAAGCCCATGGGCAGCCCGAGCCGCAGGTGGTCGGCCAGCTCGGAGCGCGAGACGCGCCAGTCCTCCCGCCGCACGTGCAGCACCGGCACCCGGCGGCGGACGAACTCGAGGCACAGGAGCACGGAGATCGCCTGCGAGACGACGGTGGCCAGCGCCGCGCCGCCGACACCCCAGCCGAGTGGGCCGACCATCAGGATCACGAGTGCGACGTTCAGGCCGCACGCGAGTGCGAGGAAGACGAGCGGCGTGCGGGAGTCGCCGATGGCGCGGATGATCGCGGAGAGGTAGTTGAAGAACATCAGCGCGCCCGCGCCGAGGAAGCTGACCTGTGCGAACACGACGGCGTCGTCCATGAGCGCGGGCGGCGTCTGGAGGAGCGCGAGGAGAGGGGCGGCGAGAAGCGGTGCACCGACCGTCAGCACCACGGTGCATGCACCGGTGAGGAGCGTGCCCGCCGCGACGGAGCGCCTCACGGCGACGAAGTCACGCGCACCGAACGCCTGTGCCGTCGGGATCGCGAATCCGGAGGTGAGGCCCCACGCGAATCCGAGCAGGAGGAACAGCATGCTCCCGGTCGCACCGACGGCGGCAAGGGCGTCGACGCCGAGGTGCCGGCCCACCACGATCGCATCGACGAACTGGTACAGCTGCTGCACGATGTTGCCGACCAGGAGGGGCACGGCGAACACGAGGATGACGCGCCAAGGGCGTCCCGTCGTCAGGGAGGTGGTCATGAAGGGCTCTCGAAGGAGAAGGAGGGATGCCGGGCAGGCGGAGGATGCAGACATCAAGCGTATCGAATCGATTCGGAGCCTGTCGAGGGGCACAGCGGATTTCGAGCGGTCTGCGGCCGGATTCCTAGGGCCTGCGACCGCACGCCAGGATGGGGTGGTGTCCGTGCGCAGCTTCCGTCTCTCCGCGACCGTCGATGCATCTCCCGAGGACGTCATCGACTTCCTGATGCAGCTCGACGGGCACCGGGGGCTACATCCCTATCTGCAGTCCGCCGACGTCGTCGCGACCGGCGCAGACGCCGAGGGCGACTGGTCGGACTGGCGGATCGTCGAACGGCCCGCGCTCGGCCCGCTGCGGTACACGATCCGCTTCCCGGCGCGCATGACCCGGCTCGGTCCCGACACGATGCGGGGATGGGTGCGCGCCGCGCCCGGCTGCTGCCTCGAGACCCTGACGCGCACCGCACAGACCGAGAGCGGCACCGTCGTCGAGGAGGAGACGACGGTCACGGCACCCTGGGCGCTCGTCGGCTACATGACGAAGCACGCGCACCTCGCGCACGCGCGGACATTCTCGCTCCTGCCCGCGGAGCTGGTTCGCGAGCCCTGACGTCGGGTCAGCCGGCGAAGTCGGCGAGGATCCGATCGACCTCGGCGATCTCCCACCCGATCTGGGCGGTGCGCAGCGGCGACAACCGCCGGACCTGCAGGTCGACCACAGCGCGCGCCTGATCCTCATCGAGGCCGAAGGCGGCTGCGACCGCGTCGTGCACCGAGTCGTCGTCGCCGGTCCCCAGGGGGAGCGTCGTCGTCTCCCTTCCGAGCCTCGGCTGGACCGGCGTCGGTAGAGTCGCATCCATGGATGACGGTCACGCGGCGGACAAGCCCACGGTCCTGTTCGTGTGCGTGCACAATGCGGGCCGGTCGCAGATGGCGGCGGGTTTCCTGCGCGCGCTGGCGGGGGACCGCGTCGAGGTGCTTTCCGCCGGGTCGGAGCCGAAGGATCAGATCAACCCGATCGCGGTCGAGGCCATGGCGGAGGTCGGCATCGACATCGCGGGCAACTCGCCGAAGGTGCTGACCGTGGATGCGGTCCGCGAAGCGGACGCCGTGATCACGATGGGATGCGGAGATGCCTGCCCGATCTTCCCCGGAAAGCGCTACGAGGACTGGGAGCTGGACGACCCCGCCGGACAGCCGATCGAACGCGTGCGGCCGATCCGCGACGCCATCCGGGCACGCGTGGAGATCCTGCTCGGCGAGCTCTCCTGAACCTCGGCGGGATCAGCGCTCGACGGTCGTGAGCAGCCGCAGCTGCATCATCGCGGAGAACCGCGACTCGGGATCCGTGAGGTCCAGCCCGCTGATCTCCGCGAGCCGGCGCAGCCGATAGCGGAACGTGTTCGGGTGCGTGTAGATGCGGGCGGAGGCGACGCTGACGTCGCCGAACGCATCGAGCCACGCGCGCAGCGTCGCGACCAACTGGGTGCCCTTCTCCCGGTCGTGCTCGATCAGGAGCCCGACGGCCCCCGCGGGCTGATCCCCGCGGGCACGGGCGAGATCGCCGAGTTCGACGAGGAGGGCGTCGACCTGCACGGTCGTGAACAGGGCGACGGGTTCGCGGTGCGGGAAGTCCTGGAGCACGCGGAGCGCCCGATCGGCGTTCACGCGCGAAACGGGGATGCTCTGGGTGTCGTCGGCGACCGTGCCGACGCCGACGCGCACCTCGCGTGAGCTGCCGAGTCGACCGAGGAAGTCCGTGGCGACGCGCGTCGCGTGGACGTCTGCGTCCTCCTGATCGGTGCGGACGCCGACCACGGCGTAGACCACGTCGCCGATGGGCGCGACGGCGGAGCGGAGGTAGACCGCGCCGAGATGCATGGCGAACGCGTCCGCGATGTGCTGGCGCTCGGCGATCCCCCGGGCGTCCGCGGACGATTCGTCCCGTGAGCGATCCGGCGCGGCGAGGGCGAGGACGACGCAGCGATGTCCGTCGAGCCGGAGCCGGGACGCTGCATCCGCGGCACCCGATCCGCCCTCGAGCACGGTGGCGAGCAGATCGGCGCGGAGCCGGCGCTCGACGTCCGCACCGGCGCGCTCGCGCAGCATGTGCAGTGCGACGAGTCCCGCCGAGTCCTTGAGCGCCCGCGCGCGGTCGGGTCCGAGCGGCTCGTGCACGGCAGCCCAGATGGAGCCGAGGATCTCGTCACCGGCGCGGACGGCCAGGGCGACGCGCGGGAACGACGGGAGCCCTTCGTCGGTGGCGATCGGCGCGATGTCGATGGGGTCCTCGCTGCGGTACAGCTCGCGGAACACGCCGCGCTCCTCGAGCTGACGGCTGAAGCGCTCCGGCACCTGCCGGCCGAGCACCGTCTCGATCCGGGCGGGGTCGGCCTCGTCCTGGCGTCCGGAGAACGCGAGCACCCGCGAGTTGCGGTCCTCGATGGTCACGGGCGCGTTCAGGAGCGTGGCGATCGCGTTGGCGAGGGCGAACAGGTCTCCCGACGGCATGCCGCCGAGTGTCTGCGCGCCCTGGTCGCCGACGTCGCCCTCCGCGATCAGGGAGCGGAGCATGGCGGCCAGCTGCGCCCACGACGCGCCGCGCGTCAGGGCGAGCACGGGGATGCGCGACGCCTCGGACGCCGCGCGGACCTGTTCCTCCGCGCGGACGGGGGCGCGCAGGACGAGCGCCGCGGCCTGCTGCGCGGCGAGGGTGGAGAGCAGCTCGGAGATCTCCGCCGGATCGCTCATTCCGACCCCGAGCACGAGGGCGTTGCGCATGGGCATCGCGTCGTCGAGCACGTCGTGGATGACGACGTGCTCGATCTCCGCATCGCCATCGGCGGAACCGCACACCACCTCGAGGAGCGTGTTGCCGAGATCCTCGATCACGCGCCCGAGGCTGGCGCGTGGCCGCGTCGTCACTGACATGAGCACAACCCCCAGGGTAGGAGCGGCGGACTCGGAGGACGATGGTGCACGCCACCAGAATGGTCGCCGGATTTCGTCCGCGCGCACAATGCATCGTAGTGCGACCAACTCCGGGCGCGGCAGACGGAAGGGCGAAACGGAAAGGACGGGCGGCCCCGTTCGTGGGGAGCCGCCCGTCCTGTCGAGGGGGTCGAACTCAGAATGTGATCCACTCGGTTCGGACCGTGACCTCCTCCAGCGCCTCCGGGCTGGGCGTGACGCCGATCCCGGGGCCGGTCGGCACGCTCAGCGTGCCGTCCTCGATCACGAAAGGCTCCGTGATGTCGCGCGTGTAGTAGCGGTTCGACCCCGAGGTGTCGCCGGGCAGCGTGAACCCGGGGAGGGCCGCGAGCGCGACGTTGGCGGCCCGACCGATCCCGGTCTCCAGCATCCCTCCGCACCAGACGGGGACGTCGTTGGCGACGCAGACGTCATGGATGCGGCGCGCCTCGAGGTATCCGCCGACGCGCCCCGGTTTGATGTTCACGATCGAGCAGGCGCCGAGAGCGATGGCGTCGGCCGCCGCGCGTGCGGACACCACCGACTCGTCCAGGCAGATCGGCGTCCGCACGGTCTTCGCGAGCTGCGCGTGACCGAGGAGATCCTCCTCATCCAGCGGCTGCTCGATGAGCAGGAGATCGAACGGGTCGAGGCGCGCGAGCAGATGGGCGTCGCCGCGGTGGTACGCGGTGTTGGCGTCGACCTGCAGCAGCACGTCGTCGCCGAAGCGCTCCCGCACCGCGCGCACGGGCTCCACATCCCAGCCCGGCTCGATCTTCAGCTTGATGCGCACGTAGCCCTCGTCGAGGTAGCCGGCGACGGCATCAAGGAGCTCGGGGATCGAGTCCATGATCCCGACCGACACGCCGCAGTCGACCTTCGAGCGCACCGCGCCGAGCTCGCGCGACAACGGCACGCCCTTCCCGCGCAGCTCCGCATCGAGGATCGCGAGTTCGATGGCGCCCTTCGACATCCGATGCCCCTTGAACTTCGCGAGGGCGGGCGCCACCTTCGACGCGTCGAGATCGGGCACCCGGGCGAGCGCGGGGATCAGGAAGCGTGTGAGCATGTCGACGCTCGCCTCCACGTACTCGGAGGAATACAGCGGGTCGCGCATCGCCACGCCCTCGCCCCAGCCCTCGGCCTCGTCGGTGACCGCTCGCACCACGAGGGCCTCCCGTGAGGTTGCGACGCCGAACGACGTGCGGAACGGGGACACCAGGGGCATCTCGATGACGCGGACTTCGATCCCGCTGAGCTTCATTGCACTTCTCCTCTGTCGATGGTGTAGGCGCCGGAACGGTCGAAGGAGAGCACGCGGGCTCCGTCCTCCATGAGGTCGCCGAGGGTCTCTCGCAGCGCCAGTCGCCAGCGGGTGGCCAGGTCCGGGTTCGTGCGGCGGAGGGACTCGATGTCGCGGGGGAGCGCGACGCTGACAAGCCGGGCCGACGTCTCGTGACGGGTCGGGCCGATGCCGTCGTCGCCGGTCAGCAGCGGTTCCGTGGGCATCGACGTGCTCGCGGCGAACGCGCCCCGGCAGGCTGCTGAGACGGCCGGATCGTGCAGACGCCAGGTGACCAGCATCCGGTCGGTGTCGTCCGCGCCGTTCAGTTCGTCGCCCATGTGGCCGTAGAAGTTGCGGTGATATCCCGTCGGCGTGGCCGCGAGCTTCACGAGATTGAAGTAGGCGTTCCGACTGATGAGGGGGTCGAAGGTCCAGGCGATCTCGTCGAGGCCCTGCTCCAGCGCCCAGGCGCGCTGGTGCACCTTGAGCGCGAACCCCACGCTGCGGCCGCGCATGCGCGGGGACACGCCCGCGATGTGGCTGTGCAGCGAGCGGCGCTCCGGTGCGGCGAAGAAGCCGAAGCAGGCGCCGACCAGGACCTCGCCCTCGAAGGCGCCGCCGACATAGCTCCCCGCCTTGGAGAGCGCGCGCAGGGTCTCGACGTTGACGGGCGATCGATCGCCCTTGCCGGCCCAGATGCCGCGGAACAGTTCGGCGACCTGTGCGAACTCGTCCACTCCCGCGAGGATCCTGATCTCGACGCCGGCCGCCGCAGCAGCCGTGGTGGCGGCCGAGGCGGCATCCGTGGCCTCCCGGCTGGAGGTCTCCATGATGGTCATCGCCCGCCTCCTGCGAGGACGTCGGCGACGAGTTCGCGCACGAGGGCGATGCGATCGAGGATCATGCCGACGACGACGTGCTCGTCGTCGGCATGCGCACCGCCGCCGACGGCGCCGAGACCGTCGAGCGTCGGGACGCCGATGCCCGCGGTGTGGTTTCCATCCGAGCCTCCGCCGACGGCGACGCCGTCCAGCGGCGGCTGGCCGAGGTCGGCGGCGAGCGCGCGTGCGCGGGCGAACAGGTCCGCGGATGCGATCGGTTCCATCGGGGCGCTCCTCGGACCGTCCTCGATGGACACCTCCGCACCCGGGAGGGTCGTCCGCAGCGCGTGCAGCGCCGCGTCGACGCGATCCTGCTCCGTGCGGGTGACCGCGCGGACGTCCACCGTGAAGGAGGCGGCGGCGGGGACCGTATTGCCCGCCGTGCCGGCGTGCAGCAGGGTCGGGGTCACGGTGGTGCCCGCGTCGCGGTCGCCGAGCGCGGCGACCGCGAGGATGAGATGCGCTGCCTCGACCGAGGCGTTCACACCGCGGTCGGGTTCGAGCCCGGCGTGCGCGGCCCTGCCCGTCACGTGCACGCGGTAGATGGAGACGCCCTTGCGCGCCGTCTTCAACGCGCCGCCATCGGCCGACGCCTCCAGCACGAGGGCGGCGGCGCAGCCGCGCGCCTCCGCCTCGATGAGCGCGCGCGAGGACGGGGATCCCAGCTCCTCGTCACCGGTGATGAGGATGCTCACACCGTCGCGGTCCTGGAGTGCGGCGACCGCGCGCAGCGCCATCACCACTCCCGTCTTCATGTCGAAGCATCCCGGGCCGCGCAGGACGCCGTCATCGACGCGGAACGGATGCCGCTGCAGCGATCCGATCGGCCACACCGTGTCGTGGTGCCCGAGCAGCAGCACGCGCGGCGCGCCGAAACGCCAGCGGAGGTGGGTCGTGCCATCCACGACGATGCGCTCTGGAGCGACGCCGAGCACACGCTCGCCCAGCGCCGCGACGACCTCGGCGCTCCGCGCGACCGCCTCGTGGTCTGCGGAGGGAGACTCGCAACGCACGAGCTCCCCGATGTCCGCGACGACGGCATCGATCTCGGAGACGGCGTCGTCGACGTCCGCGTGCATCGTCATCACGAGACCTTCGGTGCGGCGCGCACGCCGTAGTGCAGGTACTGCTCGCCCGTGGCGAGACGGTAGAAGACCACCGCGTTCCACGTCTGCGTGCCCTCAGGCCGGATGACGAACTCGTTCTCCTTCACGGGGATCAGCGGGTGCTCCTCGACCGGATCGGGCAGGAGCGCGGCCAGCGGCCCGGTCATCGTCGTGCGCAGTCGCAGTCCGTCTCCGGAGTCGAGGACCTCCGCCCGCACGCCGGCACGGTCGTACGTGCCGAGCAGTTCGGAGAAGTCGGATGCGAAGGGCTCGGCGGGCGGGGAGAGTTCGGCCGGCATGTGGACATCCGCGATCTCCGAGAAGATCTCGTCGAACAGCTCGTTGTAGAGGTCGCGGGTGTTGCCGCCGTTGGTGAGCAGCGTGACCGCGACGCCCTCGTCGGGCAGCACCCGCAGGAACGCGGACTGCCCGATCGTGTTGCCGTCGTGGCCGTAGAGCCGTCGCCCGTTCCAGTCGAACAGGATCCAGCCGACGCCCCATGCGTCTCCGAGCGTGTACGGGTTGGGCACGTCCACCTCGCGCTGCTGCATCCGATCCACGCTCGCCGCGGAGAGCACGCGCGTGCCGTCGGCCGCGAGGCCTCCGGACAGGTGCATGCGGGCGAACTCGAGGACATCCGCGGTCGTGGAGGAGACCAGGCCCGCCGGCCCCATCGAACGCGGCAGCATCCACGCCGGTGCGACCTTCGGTCCGTCGTCGAGGATCTCGGTGTGACCCACGGCCGCGCTGTGCAGGAGCACCTCCTCGGGGAGGGTGGCCGAATGCTCGAGTCCGAGCGGCGTGATCACCAGGTCCCGCAGAGCCTGATCCCACGTGGTGCCGGTGACCTTCTCGATCACCCGCCCCGCGAGGACGAACCCGGAGTTGCAGTACGACATCGTCGCGCCGATCGGATGGTTCTGGGCGACGCCCGCCAGGATCTCGACGTACTTCTCGAGCGCGTCGTCCCCGCGGCCGGTATCGGTGAACACGTCGCCGTCGATGCCGCTCGTGTGGTTGAGCAGATGCCGGAGCGTCACGGTGCGTGTGATGTCGTCCTCGGACGAGCGGAACTCGGGCAGGTAGTCCACGACCGGGCGGTCGAGATCGAGCAGCCCGCCGTCGACGAGCCGCATGATCGCGGTGGCGGTCCACACCTTGGTCATCGACCCGATCTGGAACAGGGAGTCGTCGGTCACCGCCACGCCCGTGCGGGCGTTGAGGATGCCGTGGTGCGCGAAGACGGGATCCTCGCCGAGCCGAAGGATGCCGAGGGTCGCGCCGGGAACTCTGTGGGCGGCCGCGAGGGTGCTGAGCCGCTGCTGCCAGTGCCGCGCATCCAGCCGCGCACGCGTCGGTCGACCGGCGGCCGGCGCGTACTGCTGGACCCAGTCGATCACGCGCTGAGAGAAGTCGGCGCGGTGCGACGGCGGACCGGACAGCGGGAACAGGTGCGAGCCGCCGGGGTAGAGCACCAGGCGGGCCGGCACATCGCGCTCCCGCAGCGCCGTGAACCACTGCTCGGCCTGACCGACCGGGCAGCGCTCGTCGTCGGCGCCGTGCAGGATCAGCGTGGGCGTCGTGACCTGCTCGACCTGGGTGAACGGAGACTGCGCTGCGATGAGGGCCTCGTCGCGCCAGGGCAGGCCGCCGTTCTCCTTCGTGGAGAGGAAGTGCCCGGCGTCGGAGGTTCCGCCCATCGAGAAGAGATCGGTCACGACACCGCCGGCGACAGCGGCCGCGAACCGCTGGTCGCGCGAGGTGAGGTAGCAGGTCATGTACCCGCCGTAGCTGTACCCGGTCACGGCCAGGCGCGCAGCGTCCGCGATGCCCTCGGCGACCAGCTGGTCGATGGGCTCCAGGAAGTCGTTCGCATCGCTCACGCCCCACCCGCCGGCGACGGCCCGGAAGAAGTCGTCGCCGTAGCCGTCGCTGCCGCGCGGGTTGAGGGTGAGGATCGCCCACCCGCGGCTCGCGAGCACCTGGTGGTAGGGGTGGATGAGGTCGGCGGCGCCGTTCCACGCGTTGTGCGGCCCGCCGTGCACATCGAGCAGAAGCGGCAGCGGGCCGGTCGCGTTCGGATCCCGTCGCAGCCAGCCGGTGACCTCGGTGCCGTCGGAGATCGTGAACCGGCGCTCTTCGGCGGGGACGAGGGCGATCTCCGGGAGACCGGATGCGGTGAGCACGGTGGTCGTCCCGTCGTTCACGTCGACCAGTGCGACCTCGCCGAACGAGTCCGGGGTCGCCCGCACGATCGCCGCGACGGTGCCGGAGACCGACAGGCCCGAGACATTCGCGGTGCCATCCACGAGGGCGCGCGCCGCAGAGCCGTCGGGCGCGATGCGCCACAGATGGGAGTAGCCGTTGTCGCGAAGGCAGAACAGGAGCGTCCCGTCGGCCGCCGCCTGCGGCATGCCCCCGGGGTAGCCGGGGCCGCCGGGCATCACGTTGCGGTCGAGCGGCGCCGTCAGATCGATCGGAGCACCGCCGTCGAGCGGGAACAGCATCAGATCGGCATTGCCGACCTCCGTGTCGGTGCGGCCCGCGGCGAGGACGTGCCGGCCGTCTGCGCTCCAGCCGACAACGCTCGCCTGCACGGCGGCCGAGGACACACGCTGCGGGGTGCTGTTCGGGTCGGTCGCGGAGGTGACGAAGACCTGGATGCGCATCGTGAGGTCGGCATCGTCGTCCGGCGCCGAGGAGAACGCGAGAAGCGCCCCGTCGGGCGACCAGAACGGATCGGACGCGTGTGCGCGGCCGCGGGTCAGCACGGTGACCTCGCCCGTGGCGATCTCGACGACGTGGAGCTGCTGAACGAGGGTGCCGAAGTGTCCCGCGCCGTCCGCCTTGTATCCGAGACGATCGGCGACGGCCGGCGCGGATCGCCGGGCGAGAATCGTCTCGGGTCCCTCGCCGGGGAGCGCGGCGGTGTCGACGGGGGCGGCGAACGCGATGCGGGCGCCGTCGGGGCTCCAGTGCGGGGCGCCGGCTCCGAGCGGCAGCGTCGTGAGGGTGCGCGCCTCGCCGCCCGTCGCGGGCAGCAGCCAGATCTGAGCCGGACCGTCCTCGGCCCGCAAGAACGCGAGCGTGGATCCGTCGGGGCTCCACACGGGGGTGCTGTCGGCTTCGCTGCGGGTGAGGCGTTCGGGAGCACCGCCGTCGGTGCGGACCTGCCACAGCGATCGGAGATCGCGGTCCTTGTCGCGGTCCGCGCTGCGCAGCGCGTACACGACGCGAGTCCCGTCGGGGGACAGCGCGGGCTGCTCGGGGGAGGAGACGGCGAGCAGGTCGTCGATGGTCGCTGGGCGGGTCATGCGGACTCCAATCAGGTGGTCGGTATTCACTGTGTCCGCACCTCGACGGCGGATGTTGTCGTCTGCGCTGAAAGGTCGGCGCCGTCTTCGGCGCGGGGCACAGTGCCGATCGGCAGCTCGGGCACAGTGCCGATCGGCAGCGTGGAACCGGTGCCGGCGAAGTGGCAGGCAGCGCCACGAGCCCCGGTGGGCAGCAGGGGGACGACCATGTTGCAGACCGCGCGATCCGAGCGGACCGCGGGCCCGATCGGGCATCGCGGGTGGAAGCGGCATCCACTCGGCGGGTCGTGCGGGTCGGGCGGTTCCACGTCCAGCGCTGCCGCGCCGTCGGTGCCGAGCAGATCCCCGTGCCGGGTGGGCGCGGCGGCGAGCAGTTCCCGCGTGTAGGGGTGCTGCGGGTCGGCGAGCACCTGCTCGGTCGGGCCGAACTCGACGATCCGGCCGAGGTACATCACGGCGACGTGGTCGCTGAGATACCGCACCACGGCGAGGTTGTGCGAGATGAACAGCATCGTCAGGTCGAGCTCCTGACGCAGCTCGCGGACGAGGTTGAGAACGGCTCCCTGCACGGAGACGTCCAGCGCCGAGGTGATCTCGTCGGCGATGATCACCTCGGGGTCCGCGGCGAGCGCACGGGCCAGCGCGACGCGCTGCCGCTGCCCGCCGGACAGTGCGGACGGGAGGGACCCGGCACGATCGGGATCGAGGCTGACCAGCTCGAGGAGTCGAGCGACCCTGGCGCGACGGGCCACAGGACCCCGGATGCTGCGCGGCAGCGCCTCGGCGATCGACTCGCCGATGCTCATCCGCGGATCGAGAGAGGAGAACGGATCCTGGAACACCATCTGGATCGGCCGACGTCGGCGGAACGAGCGCACGTCGGCGCCGTCCAGCGTGATCGCGCCTTCGCTGATCGGTGCGAGCCCGATCGCGGCGCGCGCGAGCGTCGACTTGCCGGACCCGGATTCCCCGACGAGTCCCACGACCGATCCGGAGGGGACGACGAGGCTCACGTCGTCGACCGCGGTGAGGCCGGACCGGTGCGTGCCGTATCGCACACTCACGTGATCGAAGCGCAGCTCGCTCATCGAGAGACCCCCTCGGGTTCGGGTTCCCGCTCGGAGACGGGCACGGTCGCGGTGATGGCCGGCACAGCGACGACGGGTGCGGCGCCGTCGAGGGGATGCCAGCAGGCGACCCTGTGACCGGCGCCGTCATCGACCGGTTCGGGGTCGCGCTCGCGGCACACAGCGGAGGCGAACGGGCAGCGATCCGCGAACGCACAGCCGACCGGGAACGCGCCGGGGGCCGGCGGGCGGCCCGGGATCATCCGCAGCGGCGCGTGCCGGTCGGTGTCGAGATCCGGGACGACGTCGAGGAGCGCGCGCGTGTAGGGGTGCCGGGCGTTCTCGTTCAGGCTGGTCGCCGGGAGGTCTTCCACGATGCGGCCCGCGTACATCACGAGCACCCGATCGGACGTCTGCGCGACGACGGCGATGTCATGGCTGATCAGCAGGATCGCCGCCTGGGTGTCGCGGCGGATTGCCGCGAGCAGCTGCAGCACCTGACGCTGCACCGTGACGTCGAGCGCCGTGGTCGGCTCGTCGGCGATGATCAGCTTCGGGTGGTTCATCAGCCCCATGGCGATCATGGCGCGCTGCCGCATCCCGCCGGAGAACTCGTGCGGGAACTGGCGGGCGCGCCGATCGGCCGCCGGCACGCGGACGGCCTTGAGGCGCTCGATCGCGCGGTCCATGGATGCCGCGCTGCTGAGCCCCTGGTACTCCGATGCGGCCTCGGCGAGCTGCGACCCGACCCTGCGGGTCGGGTTGAACGAGGTCATCGGATCCTGGAACACCATCGCGAGCGACGTGCCCAGCAGACGTCGTGTCGCCCGTTCGGGCGTGTCGAGCAGGGGGGTGCCGCAGAACTCGAGGCGTGCGGCCGACACATGGCCCGGCGTCTCGATGAGCTGCGCCACCGCCAGGGCGGTCAGGCTCTTGCCGGATCCGGACTCGCCGACGACCCCGACCGCCTCGCCGCGAGAGATCGAGAAGCTCACGCCGCGCACGGGGGTCACCCGGCCGTCTGCGGCGGGGAAGGACACCCGCAGGTCGTCGACGATGAGGACGGCGTCGTCGTCGACGACGGCCTTCGCGGGCTCGGAGGCATCTCTCGGCGCGGTCTGGCGGAGCGGGCGGGGGTGACGCGCGGTGCGGCCCCCGAGGGCTGCGGCCGCCGTCTCGCCGAGGAGGTTGAAGGCGAGTCCTGCGATCACGACCGCGGCAGCGGGGCCGAGGGCCGCCGCCGGGTTCAGATAGATGCGGTTGAGCCCCTCGCCGAGGAGCCGCCCCCAGTCGTATGCGGGCGCCTGCACTCCGAGGCCGAGGAACGACAGGCCTGCGAAGGCGAGCAGCGCACCGCCTGCGCCGATCGTGGCGTTCACGATGAGCGGCTCGCCGATGTTCGGCAGGATGTGCCGGGTCAGCACACGGAACCGGGAGACTCCGGCCACGCGGGCCGCGGCGATGTAGTCGCGCCCGGCGATGGCCGCGGACATCGTGTGGGTGAGCCGCGCGAAGCCCGGCGCCATCGCGAAGCCGATCGCGAGGACGGCGCCCGTGCTGCCCACGCCGAAGATCACGGCGAAGAACAGCGCCAGCAGAAGGCCGGGGAAGGCGACGGCGATGTTGACGAACGTCGACAGGGCCCGGCCGGCCGGGCGGGGGAGCACGGCGGGCGCCGTGCCGAGGATCGTTCCCGTGACGACCCCGATGACCACCGCGGCCAGCGCCAGCTCGAGGGACAGGCGCGTCGCCACGAGGACCCGCGCGAGCACGTCGCGGCCGAGGGCATCGGTCCCCAGCGGATGCGCGAGGCTCGGGCTCTGATAGATCGCGGCCGGATCGATCTGCGCCGCTTGGGCGCCGCAGATCATCGGTCCGAGCACCGCGACGAGCAGCAGAAGGCCGACCAGGACGAGCGACACCAGCCCCAACGGCGACCGGACGACGGCCTTCATCGTGGATGCGGCGGACATCACGCCTCCTTGATCGTCGAGCGCGGATCGAGGACGGCGAGGCCGATGTCTATCACGAGGTTCACCAGCAGGACGGCCATGCCGTAGACGAGCACGATCGCCTGCACCACCGGATAGTCCTTGGTGAGGATCGACTGCACGATCATGGTCCCGAGCCCCGGCCAGGCGAAGACGTTCTCCACGAGGACGGTGCCGGTCACCATCCCGGCCAGCAGCAGTCCCGTCAGGGTGAGAGTCGCCGTCATGGCGTTGGGCAGCGCGTGGCGCGTGTAGACGCGTACGGGATGCAGGCGCTTCGCGCGCGCCGTGCGGATGTAGTCCTGCCCGAGGACGCCCAGCACCTCGACACGGACCAGGCGGGAGAAGACCGCGATGGGGCCGATCGCGAGTGCGGCGACCGGGAGCACGAAGAAGATCGGTCCGCCGTATCCCGCGACCGGGAACCACCCGAGTTGGACGGCGAAGAAGTAGACCAGCCCGACCGCGAGGAGGAATTCGGGGATGGCGGCGAACACGACGGTGACGATCGCGAAGCCGAGCTCCAGTCCGTGTCGTCGCCCGGCGCGCGTCGCCACCGCCATCGACACGCCGATCGGCACAGACGCCAGCAGCACGACGAGCACGGCGAGCAGCGCGAGCTGCAGGGTCGGAGGAAGCCGGGTGGCGATGATGTCCGACACCGGCTGGTTGGTGATCATCGAGACCCCGAGGTTGCCGTGGGCGAGGTTCCCCAGGTAGGTGAAGTACTGCACGATCAGCGGCTGATCGAGTCCGAGGGCCGCACGCCGCGCGTTGACGAGCTCTGCCGGCGCGGCGAGACCCAGGGCGGCGCGCACGGGGTCTCCCGGGACGAGGTGGATCATCAGGAAGGTGGCCGTGACCAGCACCCAGACCGAGAGGAAGAACAACCCCGCGCGGCGGGTCAGGAAGGACAGCCACGGGCTCCGCGAACGCGCGGATCGGATGAGTATGGCCCGTGTGGCGGTGGTACTGGTCACGACTGGTTCCTCACAACCTCGTTCTCGCGATGCCGGTTTCAGATGCGCGGCGCGGCCCGCAGTCCGATGTGCAGGAACTCCGTGCCGTCCGCGGCGGTGAGGAAGCGGCCGAGCGCGTGCCCGTCTGCATCCCGGAGCAGCAGATCGGCTCCGAGCCGCGCGCGCACGGTCGGCAGCGGAGGGAACCCCTGATCGACGAGGTCCTGCCGCAGCTCCGGGGTCACCACGATGTCGCCGCCCTCGAGCGTCACCACGTTCTGCCAGAGGTTGACGTCGTAGCTCCCGACGACCTCTTCGGGCGACGGATGCGGCACGGCATCCTCGGCCGGGGCGGGATGGATGCCGCGCAGATTCTCCAGGCACCACGACACCAGCTGCGGTCCGAGAGGGCTCGCACCATTCATCAGGACGGTGACGGCGAGGTCGTGGTCGGGAAGCAGCACCATCTCGCTGAGCTGGAGGTTGGAGATGTTCCCCCCGTGCCGCACGACGCGCGCGTCGCCGACGTGCGTGAGCAGCCAGGGGAGGCCGATGGCCTCGAGGGGCGGGCCCACCTCGATGTGTGCGCGCTGCATCATCCGTCTCGTCTCGTCGCCGATCGGCGCGGGGCCCTGCGCCTCTCCGCGGAGATGGAATCGGGCGTACCGCAGCTGGTCGCGCACCGACGAGAGCAGCCCGCCCTCGGGCGCCATGTCACGGGCGAGCCCCCACACAGGGGCCGGCTTCGGCATGCCGTCCGCGACGGTGTGGCCCACCGCGACCGGTCGTACGATCCCCTCCCACGGGAAGTACACGCTGTCCGTCATGCCGAGGGGGTTCAGCACGGTCCCTGCGATGAGATCCTCGAATGGCCGACCGGCCACGACGGACGTGAGATGGCCGAGCAGGCGCAGCCCGGCGTTGCTGTACGACGCGATCGATCCCGGTGCGAAGAGCTGCGGCAGCTCACGGAAGCCCGCGATGCTCCGCGCCAGCGCGTCCGCGCCCCAGTCCTGGGGGTCGTCGTCGATGTCGCCGAGGAACCCTCCGGAGTGGGTGAGCAGGTGCCGCACGAGGAGCTTCTCCTGCGCCTCGGGGTCGGACAGGCGCAGCTCGGGCAGGAGATCGACGACCCGGGTGTCCAGGTCGAATGCGCCCTCCTCGATGAGGTGCATGGCCGCCGTGGCGGTCACGGTCTTCGAAGTCGATCCGATCGCGAACAGGGTGTCCGCGGTCACCGGGGCGCCGGTCACGGTGGACGCGACGCCCGCGGTGAGCACGTGATCGGAGTCGCCGTCGACGATGCCGATCGCCACGCCCGGCACGTTCATCTCACGGACGGCGGCGTCCAGGAGCCGTTGCAGCTCGTCGAGCACGATGTCCTCGCTCACTGGTACATGCGGATCGACGTCGGGTCGATCCCGTCTCCGACGGTGAACGTGGCCTTGTTGCCGAAGGTGGGGACGGCGAGGTTCGCATAGGGGACCACGGTCGAGGTGGTCATCAGCGCCTTCTCACCGGCCGCCCAGTCGTCGCAGCCCTCCGTGCCGGCCTTGGTCGACGCGGCCGTCACCGAGGCCTTGTAGTCGGCGTTGTCGACCCCCGCGAAGTTCGTGCCGTTGGGCGATGCCGGGCCGGAGTAGAACGGCACCAGCTGCGAGGGCAGTCCGACCGTGAGCGCGGCGCCGGAGATGTCCCAGTCCCCCGTGGAGAACAGGGTCTCGCTGAGGGTCGGCCCGTCGACCGCGGTCACGGTCACGGTCGCGCCGGCCTTCTTCCACATCGACTGCAGGAGTTCGGCGGCCGCGGTGCCGGTGTCGCCGAGCTGGGTCGAGTAGATCATCTTGAGCGCGAGCGGCTTGCCGTCCTTGGTGCGGACGCCGTCCGAGCCGAGCTTCCATCCGGCGGCATCGAGCGCGGCGCCCGCGGCCTTCGCGTCGTAGCCTGCGACGTTCCCCTTCACAGTGTCGGCGCGGCAGGGGTTCGGAACGACGGTGACGAGGCCGGTCGGCTCGACGCCACCGAGGACCTGCCGGGCCTGGGCCAGATCCAACGACTGTGTGAGCGCCTTGCGCACGGCGGGATCCGCGGTCGGGCGGCCCGAGGCCTGGTTGTACGTGAGCTCACCGGCAGGAGTCACGATCTGGGCGCTGAAGAGCTTCGCCTGTTCGAGGCGCTTCTGGTCCGGCCCCGTGACATTGGCCGCATTGACCTCTCCGGAGAGCAGGAGGTTCGTCGCGGTGGTCTGGTTGGGGATGACGCGGAAGACCGTCTTGTCGGGCAGGCCCTTCTGAGCCGCATCCCAGTTGCCGGGTCCCCACGTGAAGTCCTTGCGCCGGGTGAGCTCGTACTGGCTGTTCGGCGTGACCTGGGTCATCGTGAACATCCCCGTGGCGCCCTTGCCGGCGGCGAGCGCCTTGGGGTCCTTCATCACGGTGCCGCACACGATCGGGACGCTCCCGACGTTGTCGAGGAGGAACGCGTCGGGGTGGCCGCTGGTCACGGTCACTGTGCGGGCGGCGTCGTCACCGACGGCCGTGGTGCCCGGCTGCACCTGGAGCCCCAGCAGGGGAGAGGCCGTCGCCGGGTCTGCGATGTGGGTGATGTTCGCCGCGACGGCCGTCGCGGTCAGCGGGGTGCCGTCCTCGCAGGTGA
Source organism: Microbacterium candidum (assembly GCF_030315975.1). GTDB lineage: Bacteria > Actinomycetota > Actinomycetes > Actinomycetales > Microbacteriaceae > Microbacterium > Microbacterium candidum. The sequence goes on from NZ_JASXSZ010000006.1 coordinate 55,147, forward strand.
CCTTGTCGCGCAGAGTGAAGGTGGCGGTCGTGGTGTCGGCGGTCCACTTCTCGGCGAGGCCGGAGGTGACGGTGCCGTCGTCCTTCACCTCGACGAGTCGCGCGTACAGGAACCGGTCGATGTTGCGGGCCACCGACAGGACGGTGACGAACGGATCCAGGGAACCGGGGTCGGTGGCGATGGCGTATGTGAACGTCTTTCCGTTCGCGAGCGCGGCGTCATTGCCGGCTGCGGTCGCGCCGCCTCCGGCGCACGAGGTCAGGGCGAGGGCGGTCGCGCCGAGGAGCGCGATCAGCGGAATGCGGTGTCGCATGAGATGTCTCCAGCAGGTGTCGTGTGATGCGGGATCGAAGGAAGTGATGCGGGATCGCGAGGAGCCCAAGGGCGGGCGGACCGGCGCACCGGTCCGCCCGCGGGTCAGGATGCGGCAGCGCGCAGTCGCTCCACGGCGGCGTACCCGGCCTGGCCGATCGCGGCGTCGACGCGGGGCTGCCGCTCGGCGAGCGTGTGCGCCCGGGTGAACACGGCGACCGCGTACTGGCGGCCGTCGGGATAGGTGACCACGCCGGCCTCGTTGCGCCAGGTGGGCAGGGTTCCGGTCTTCGCGGCGATCTGCACGCCGGAGGGGAATCCGGAGGTGAGTCGGTGCGGCCAGATCTGCTGCGCCATGATGGCGCGCGCCTGGGCACAGGCCTCGGCGGGGGCCGCTGTATCGGTCCACAGCGCTGTCAGCAGAGTCGTGATGTCACGCGGGGTGGATGCGGACGTCCGGGCCGGATCCAGGGCGCCGATCCCGAGCAGTCGCTCTGGACCGGCCGCGCCGAGGAGCTCGTCCAGATCGTCGCCGTCCTCGCCGTCCAGATCCGCGACGACGGAGGCGAACAGATCCTCGCAGCAGCCGATCAGTCGTGTGTTCTGCAGTCCGAGGTCCGCGATGACGCGATCGACGGCGTCAGCGCCGAGACGGTGGTACACGACATCGGTGGCCGCGTTGTCGCTCATCGTCATCATGTTCTGAGCGAGATCCCGCCAGCTGGCCTGAACGTCGTCGGAGAAGCCGGCGGTGCCGATGCCGCCCGTGCGGTACCGCGCGGTGACGGTCGTCCTCTCGGTCGGATCCAGCTGTCCGGCGGCGACCGCGCGGACGAACGCCGTCAGGACGAGGATCTTGAAGACCGACGCCAGGACAACGGGCTCGTCGGCGCCGCAGTCCACCTCGGCATCGCCGTCGACGCCGATCTCCCGCGCGTGCAGGAAGCCGTCCGCGCCTGCGTCGGCGAAGATCTCCGCGATCGCGGGATCGGTCATCGTCCCGGCGTCCGTTCCGATGGCGGTCATGCGCCGACCCTCCGGTCGGCGCGTCCCGTGTGCAGGTACAGCGCGTGGCCGTCGCCGTCGTCGCCGACGAACGCGTGCGGCATGTGCATCCCCTGCGACGCCGTCCGGGGGAGCAGGGTCTCTCCGCTCCAGCCGACCAGCTCGACAGGCTCCGGGGCGGGACCCAGAGTTGCGAAGATGCCCTTCATGGTCCGCGTCAGCCAGATCCGCCCCTCGTCGTCGATGCTCACCGTGGAGTCCGACACCGACGAGGAGTAGGTGCCGAGGATCCGCTCGAGGTCGACGGGCAGGGCGACCTCCGGCGGGGTGGGCAGCGCGGGCACGGAGACGCCGGCGAGCGCCGAGAGCACTCGGCTCGTGATGGTCGTGTACGCGTCGACCGTCTGCCCGCCATTGGTGAGGATCGCCACGGCGACTCCCGCCGAGGGGACCATCCGCAGGAACGAGCTCTGGCCGATCGTGCCGCCGTCGTGGCCGATGACGGGGCCGCCGGGCCAATCGAAGATCTCCCAGCCGAGGCCCCAGGCGTCTCCCAGGACGCCGAGATCGGGGAGGGTGACCTGGCGTTCCTGCATCGCCCGTACGCTGCTTCCCGAGAGCACTCGCGTACCGTCCGCGGCGACGCCGCCCGCCAGATGCATGCGCGCGTACGCGAGCAGGTCGTGCGCGGTCATCGCGAGCATCGATCCGGCGGGGGCGTTCGACCGTACGAGGCTCCACACCGGTGCGGGGACAGGCTCGCCGCCGTCCTCTGCGGGGAGATGTCCGAGAGCGGCGCGGAACATGATGGCCTGGGATGCGTCGGTGGCGACGTGCGTGAGCCCGAGCGGCGCGACGAGATGCTCTCGCAGCGCCTGGTCGTAGGGCTTCCCCCGCAGGACCTCGACGATGCGGCCGAGGACGACGTAGGCGGCGTTGTTGTAGGAGAACCGCTCGCCGGGGGTGAACAGCTGCGGGGTGTCTCCGATGGTGGCGAGATACTTCTCGACCGCGTCGTCGCCCGCGCCTGTGTCGTTGAAGAGATCGCCTTCGAAGCCGCTGACATGGCTGAGCAGCTGACGGGCGGTGATCGCGCTCGCCGCCGCCTCGTCGCCGACTTCGAACGCCGGCACCACGTCGCGGACGGGCGCGTCCAAGTCGAGCAGGCCGTCGTCCACCAACTGCATGATGAGCGTCGCGGTCCAGGTCTTGGTGATCGAGCCGATCTGGAAGACCGAGTCCTCATCGGCTTCGACCCCAGTGTTGCGGTTCAGGATGCCGGCGGCGGTCGTGAAGATCTCGCCGTCGGCGGTCAGGATCCCCACGGATGCGGCGGGGATGTGCGCGTCGGCGATGATGCGGGGAAGGTTGTCCCGCACCCAGGCGCCGACTTCGGTCAGATCGGACATGAGCGCTCCTCTTCGTCGAGTGCGCCGTCTCTCGGGGCGACGGCAGTGCGCCGAGACTATGCGCGCAGAACGACGCGGCGTTCGTTCGTCCCGACGAGGCTTGCGGCGACGTTGGTGCTCCCGCACGAACCGCCTCGATCGGCACGTCTGCTGGCGTCTCCACACCGGGACGCACTTCACAGCTTCAGCATCAAGAAAGCATGTTAGATATGTCCTGAAGTGTGATTAAGGAGACGCATCCCGCCGCGTCGCCTCTCCCCGGATCCCCGAAGGGCGCGCCGTATGACGACGCAGGAAGAGTCGCGCGACGAGTTCGCCGATCTCAAGGAGCTGATGCTCGACGAGCGCGAGTATGACGCCGTCAGCTCCGGGGCCGACCAGCCGACCCGGCGCCGCCGCCGCCGGCGGGGCCTCATCATCACGGCGGTCGTACTGCTCGTCCTCCTCGGCACGCCGGCCGGGTATGCGGCCTGGGCGCTGAACGCGCCGGTGAGCTCGCCCACCGTGTCCTCCCAGCCGCCGGCGATCCCGACGCCCGCTGCCGCGACCCTCGCGCTGCCGGCGGAAGGGTCCGCCGCCATCTCGGTCGCGGGTGCCGACCAGTACCTCGGTGCGGATGCCGCAGGCATCTGGAAGACGAGCGGAGGGGATGGCCCTCGCCCCATCGCGAGCATCAGCAAGCTGATCACGGCGCTCGTCGTCCTCCACGCCAAGCCGCTCGCGGATGCCAACGACGCCGGACCCACGATCACGTGGAGCAAGGCGCAGCACGACCTGTACGACAAGTACTTCGTGATGGGCGCGACCATCTCGCCCATGCCGACGGGCAGCTCGATGTCGGAGCGCGACGCGATCTCCACGATGCTGCTCCCGTCATCGGCGAACTACGCGGACGCACTGTCCACCTGGGCCTTCGGCTCGCCGGGCGGCTATACGAGTGCGGCGAAGAAGTGGCTCGCTGCGAACGGCCTCACCCACACGACCATCGTCGAGCCCACCGGGATGAGCGCGCGCAACACCAGCACGCCGACCGACCTCATCAAGCTGGGGAAGATCGCCGCGACCAATCCCGCACTCGTCGCGATCGCGGGCACCAAGTCCCAGAACGTGCCGGGCGCAGGCGCGCTGCAGAACACGAACGACCTGCTCGGTGTCGACGGCATCACGGGCCTGAAGACCGGGAACCTCGGAACGGGCACTCACAACCTGCTGTACGCCGCGTCCCTCGACGTCGGCTCGGGCGCCCCGCTCCAGGTGACCGGAGTGATGCTCGGCGGTCAGACGCATGACTCCGTCAGCCACGACGTCAAGGCGCTGCTCGACAGCATCAAGGCCGGATTCCACGACGTCAGCCTCGCGGACGCGGGGCAGCAGCTCGGTACGTACACGACCCGATGGGGCTCGAGCGCCCGCATGGTCATCCGTGACAGCGCGTCCATCCGCACCTGGTCGGATACGCCGATCACCGTCACGATGAAGACGACGACACCGACGTCGTACCAGGACGGCGCGGTCGTCGGGAGCCTCACCTGGAAGGCCGGCTCGCAGACGGTAAGCGTCCCGGTGCAGATCGAGGGCAGCATCGCGCCGCCCACGGACTGGTGGCGGCTCACGCACCCGTTCGAGCTCGGCGGCGACTGAGGCAGCCGGCGGCGTGGATTGAACCATCCGCGCGGCCGTTTCGTGTCACACGAGGAGGACGTGTCGACCACGCGGCCGGCATCCGCTCTCCCGAACAATGACGATCAGGACCGAGAGTCGACTCACGGTCGCCGGCAGCGTCGACGACGTGTGGGGCTACCTGTGCGATGTCGGGCGCTGGGCCGAGTGGGCGCCGACGGTCCTCGCGTGCGAGGTCCGCGGAGGCGGCGTGCTGCAGGCGGGCGGCTGGATCGATCAGCGCGCGCGGGACTTCGGCTGGAACCACCGGCGCAGTGAGCGCGTGACGCTCGTCGATTCGCCCCGATCTCTCGCGTTCGCGGGCACGATGGGCACATCCGTCGCTCGGTGGGGCATGGAGTTCGCGGCCGTGGACGGCGGGCACACCGACACGATGATGTGGGTCGAGATCGACCGCGCCAATGTGATGCGCGCCATCCCCGCGCGCACGCTGGAATCGCAGGTCCAGCACACGAGCGACATCGAGATGGCGGCGATCAAGGCCGCGGTCGAGGCGGATGCGGGGGAGCCGTGACCAAGGCGGACTCCACGCGCGAGCGGCTCATCGAGACCTACCGCCGCAAGGCTCGGCACTACGACCTCGTCTCCCGGCTGTCCCCGGTTCCGGGCTATCCGGAGCACGCCCAGCGCGTCCGTGCCGTGCGGGCGCTCAATCTGCACGCGGGGGACGCCGTGGTCGAGATCGCCTGCGGCACAGGCGCGAACTTCGGGATGATCGAGGACGCGATCGGCCCGAGCGGACACCTGGTCGGCGTCGACCTCACCGATGCGATGCTCGAGCGGGCGCAGGTCCGCGTCGAAGCGCACGGATGGGGGAACGTCCGGCTCGTGCAGATGGATGCGGCCGCCTTCCCCTTTCCGGAACGGGCGGATGCGATCCTGTCCACGTACGCGCTGACGCAGGTTCCGGACTGCGGGAGCGTGATCGCCCACGGCGCGGCGGCGCTCTCGGCCGGCGGCCGGTGGGTCGTCCTGGATCTCAAGCTTCCGGAGCACGCTCCCGGGTGGCTGTCGCACCTCGGGGTCGCGGTGGTGGGGACGTCCGCATCCCTCGATCAGTGGATGGCGCGGCGCCCCTGGGAGACGATCCGTGCGGCGATGCAGGACGCGCTCCCCGAGTGCTCGTGGACCGAGCTGTGCTTCGGGACGGCGTTCCTCGCGGCCGGCTCCTCATCGGCGCTCATCCGCCGATGAGGACCCGGCCCTCCTGCGATCCGGCCGTCAGGCCGCGTCCCCGGTCCGCTGCCGTGCCAGTGCGCTGGCGCCGGTGACGACGTAGAGCGCCGCCGCGACGACGAACCCGAGGGACATGACGAACGACAGCCAGCCGTTGTTGTTCGTCATCATCGTGCCGACACCGGCGAGGAACGTGACGATGATGACGATGAATGCCCAGAGCGCGGCGTTCACGGCGATCCCGGTGCGTCGCGAGACCATCCAGACGCGGACGGACACGATGATGACGCCGATGCCGACCAGCGCGTGCAGGCCGAGGAGGATGCCGGCGATGACGCTGGCGGCGCCGGTGTTCTCCTCCGGCGTGCCGATGAGGTTGGTGCCCATTCCGAGCAGGAACTGGAGAGCGAGGGCGAGGAGCGCCTCACGGGATCGGCGGACCAGATCTTGCGGTGAGGTGGTCGGGGTGGACATGGGGGATGCCTTTCCTTCGGCGGATCGAGCCGGACATGCCCATCCTGCTCGCCTCGCTGGGCGCTGTCATGAGGCCCCAGGCGTAGCTGTGCGTACTCTCAGGGGAGTAGTCCGCGGCTGATCGGTCGGCGAAGAGGTTCGCCGTGTACTGTGCGGGGATGCCTGCGCAGAGCGACATCGTCGAGGACCGGTCGACCTGGCGGCTCCTGACCACGCGCGCCAAGGTCGAGACCGTCGTCATCTGGGTGGTGTTCGCGCTCTACGTCGCATTCCTCCTGAAGCTGCTGCTCCTCTCGCGCACACCCGGCTCCGAGCGATCGATCAACCTCATCCCGTTCGCGAGCGTCGCCGACTACCTGTTCAGCGGTTCGGCGGGAACGAGAAGATTCGCGTTCGGCAACATCGCCGGCAACGTGCTCCTCTTCATTCCGCTCGGTGCATATCTCTCCCTGCTGACGAGGATGACGATTGCGAAGACGATGCTGGTCATCGCGTCGGTGAGCGTCGCGGTGGAGATCATCCAGGGCCTGTTCGCGCTCGGCGCCTCGGATATCGACGACGTCATCTTGAACTGCCTGGGTGGGCTCCTGGGGATCCTGCTGTTCGTCGTGCTCCGCGCGGTCCTACGGGGTCGCAGCCGGGCGCGCACCGCGATCGCGGTGCTGTCGGTGCTCGCACTGCCGGTCCTGTATTACTTCCTGTTCGTCATCCGGCTCCGCATGTGAGCGACGTCCGGCGAGGTGAGTGGCTCAGCCCTGCCCGGGCCGCCCCATGAGCCTCCGCCCGGGACCGTCGGGCAGACCGTCGTCTTCGTGAACGCGCCGATCTCGGCACGGATCGCGACGCCGCTCGGGGTGCGCGCGATCGTGTAGTCGCTTTCACCCGCGATCGCCTCGTGCGACACTAACTACATCGTTCATAGGAATCGAGTGGCCATGTCGCCGAAGCACAGGCTGTCCTTCTCGCTCGTCTCGATGTCTGTTCTCCTCTTGGCCGGCTGCGCGGCGACGACGCCCGATCCAGCCACGGAGGGCGGTTCGCGCACGCCTTCCACGCCCAGCGCTCCGGCGGCATGCGAGAAGTACGCGAGCAGTCCGCTGCCCGCTGTGGCCGGCGGCGAGCCCATCGTCGGGGCGGCCTCGCGCGCTGAGCTGCCGGCCGGCGTGGTGTTGAGCCCGGGGGTGCAGGTGGTGGCCTCCACCGAGCATCCGGGGATGTACGACGCGATCGTGCACGCGTGCAGCCTGCCGCTCACCCGCGCGAAGCTCATCGCCATCGGGGACGTCGTGGCAGCCGCCCTCAACGCCGATCCGTCGCGCACGACGCTGTCGACGCTGACGCTGCAGTCGTGGGTGCAGATCGGCACCGACGCGGCAGCGGAAGATCCGAACACGCCGTCGATCGCCCTGGACTTCCAGACCTACGCGCAGACGTCGCCCGACTCGATCCCGGAATCGTCCTGGCGCTGACGGGCGTCGCTACGATTCCGCGGAGGCGCCGCGGCGGCGGAGGTCTTCGGCGAACATGACGATGATGCCGCTCGGACCGCGCACGTAGGTCAGCTTGTAGACACCCTCGTAGTCGGCGACACCGCGCAGCGGGTGGCATCCATGCTTCGCCGCGATCGCAAGGGCCTCGTCGATGTCGTCGACCGCGAAGGCGACGCGGTGCATGCCGATCTCGTTCGGGAGCGTGGGCTCCGTCTCGATCGCGTCGGGGTGGATGTACTCGAAGAGCTCGATCCGGCCGTGCCCGTCGGGCGTCTGGAGCATTGCGATCTTCGCGTGATTGCCGTCGAGCCCGACCGCCGTGTCGGTCCACTCGCCGCTCACGGTGTCGCGCCCGACGACCGTGAGTCCGAGGTCGGTGAAGAAGGCGATCGTTGCGTCGAGGTCGCGCACGGCGATGCCGACGTTGTCCAGTCTGATGGCCATGCCGTGCATGCTACCCAGGGTTCCGCGGCATCCATCGCTCGCGTCGGCCATAGGTTGGAGGGATGACGTCGAATGCGGATGACATCGAGGTGCCGCTCCTCGGCGGCGACGTCACCGAAGGGGTTGTGCGGGTCGGCGACACCGTCCGTCGGCCCGTGAGCGGAGCGTCCGACGCTGTGCGCCGTGTGCTCGGCCACCTGGAGTCGGTGGGATTCGCCGGCGCCCCGCGCTTCCACGGTGTCGATGCGAAGGGCCGCGACATCCTGGATTTCGTCGACGGGGAGGTCGCCGGCCGCCCGTGGCCGGAGTGGGTTGCCGATCCCGAGCGGATCGCCGGGGTTGCCATGCTGGTGCGCGCATACGACGACGCTGTCGAGTCGCTCGGCGTGCCCGACTGGGCGACGGAGTTGCGCCATCCGGACCCTCCCGGCATCCCCGCATCCATCGCGCCTCGGCCGACGCTCGTCGGCCACCTCGACGTGACGCCGGAGAACGTGGTCTTCCGAGAGGGGAGAGCGGCCGCGCTCATCGACTTCGACCTGATACGTCCCGCGACCCGTGCGGAGGAGGTCACCAACGTCCTGCTGTGGTGGGGCGGGTGGATGCCGGTCGACGATCGTGAGCGCGCGACCCGGGATGTCGACCCGGTCGCGACCGGCACGCTGATCGTCGACGCGTACGGGCTGGATGACGCGGCGCGGGCCGTGCTGGTGGAGCTCGCGATCAACCAGGCCGATCGCTCGTGGTTCCTCATGAAGTCGCGCGCCGAGACCCTTGGCGGCGGATGGCAGCGGATGTGGGATGACGGGATCGGCGACCGCATCCGGCGTCGAGCGCAGTGGCTGCGCGACAACGCCGAACGGCTGGAGCGCGCTGTCCGCGGGTGAGAAGCTCTCGGCGGGTCAGCGCACGGGGAGGCCCGTCGGGAATCCGTCGATGCTGACGGCGTTGCGTTCGCGTTGGTAGCTCTGGAGCCCTTCGGGGCCCCTGTTCATGGCCCACGAGTCCATGAGGGTGCGCTGCTCGGCGTAGTCGAAGAGCGGCACGCCGAACCCGCAGGAGGTCTGCACGAGGTCGACCTCCACGTCGAAGATGTTGCGCGCGCCGCGCATCGGCGGGAACAGCGCGATCAGCTCGTCCCATCCGGGTTCGCCTTCATGGATGGTGCGTGCCGTGCCGTACAGGCGGAGGATGAGGGGCTTCCCCTCGAACGCGCAGAACATCAAGGTCATCCGGGGCGTGTCCAGCAGGTGCGCGGCGGACTCGTTGCCGCTGCCCGTGCCGTTGAGCCACACGACGCGGTTCGGCCCGAGGACCCGGAGCGAATCGAGGCCCTTCGGCGACACGTTGACCCGCCCGTCGCGCGCGGCCGTGCCGACGAAGAACATGTGCTGCTGCGCGATGAACTCGCGGAGGCGGTCGGAGATCTCGTCGTACTGCGTGGCCATGGGGCCATCTTCGCAGGCGATGCGGTCTGCCCGTTTCAGTCGTCCGCGAGCTTGAACGCGAGCTCGGTCGCCCACTCGTTCATGTCGACATCCGGCTCACTGAGGTAGATCTCGAGGCGGCAGGCCCACCTGCGGCGCGACGATAGCGGTGCGCTCGGTTGCGATCTGCCATCGATCACGCGTGGATGGCGGCTGCTCTGCCATGCTTTCGCCATGGCCACGAACCCTCGGCCGCCCGCCGCAGCACGCTGGTGGGGTCTGTTCGCCGTCGTGATCGCGTCGGTGCTCCTCGCGCCCGTCATCGGTGTGGGCTGGTGCGACGATGCCGTGCCAGGCGGGACTTCGTCGTGCGGTGGGTATCAGCGCTCGATCGTGGGCATCGAGACGAACGTGTGGATCTGGCTCGCTGCGATGCTCATCGTGGTGCTCGGCACACTTGTGGCCATCTGGGTCAGGTGGCGCCGCGCTCGGCGCTGAAGTGTGGCGCTCGCGGCGTCCAGCGTGCGATCGTGGAGCGTTCCGAACCTCGTGTCGTGCACCGGAGGTGCCATGAAGCAGATCGTCCTCGTCGGCCGCGGAGGTCCCGAGAAGCTCGAGGTGCGCGAAGCCCCCGATCCTCGACCCGGCGCGGGGGAGGTGCGCATCCGCGTGCGCGCGAGCGGGATCAACTTCGCCGACATCCTCGCGCGGCAGGGTCTGTATCCGGATGCTCCGCCCTTGCCGACCGTCGTCGGCTACGAGGTTTCCGGCACGGTGGACGAGGTCGGAAGCGGTGTGGATGCGAACTGGATCGGAAAGGATGTGGTCGCGCTGACGCGCTTCGGCGGCTATTCCGATGTCGTCTGCGTGCCCCGCGCGCAGGTGTTCGACAAGCCGGACGCGCTCTCGTACGAGGAGGCCGCCGGCATCCCCGTGAGCTACCTCACGGCCTGGCAGCTGCTCGTCGTGATGGGCTCGCTCAAGCCGGGCGAAACGGTGCTGATCCACAACATGGGAAGCGGTCTCGGGCTCGCGGCCATCGACATCGCGCGGCACATCGGAGCCACGATCTACGGCACGGCCAGTGCGGGCAAGCATGCGTTCCTCCTCGAGCGGGGAGCGCACGAGGTCATCGACTACCGCACGACGGACTGGTCGGTCGAGGTCGATCGCCTCACGGAAGGCAAGGGCGTCGCGCTCATCACCGACCCGCTCGGCGGCAGCCACTGGAAGAAGAGCTACCGAGCGCTCCGCGCGACCGGCCGGCTCGGCATGTTCGGCGTATCGACCGCGAGCTCGTCCCGGCTGCCGGGGTCGCTGCGGCTCGGCAAGGCGGCGGCCGGCATGCCGCTGTTCCACCCGGTGGCGCTGCTGAGCGCCAACAAGGCGGTGTTCGGTGTGAACCTCGGGCACATGTGGGGCGAGTCGGACATGGTCGCGGGGTGGATGTCGACTCTGTTGGATGCCGTCGACGACGGGTGGGTGCGTCCGCATGTGGACAGAGCGTTCGCGTTCGACGACGTTCGAGACGCCCACGCGTACATCGAAGATCGCCGGAGTGCCGGCAAGGTGGTGTTGACGACATGACTGGCCGCAGCCGATGCTCGCCGCGGCTTGCGGCGTGCGCTTGACTGGGACGATGCTGATCGACCGCATCCAAGACCTCGTCCGCGAGCACTACGTCTTTCCCGACATCGCCGCCGCGATCGCCGACGGCCTCGACGGGTTCGCGGTGGACGAGACCGACGGCCCGGCGGCGGCGGAGGCGCTGACAGCAGCCCTGCAAGAGGTCAACGGCGACCGGCATCTGCGCGTGCGCTACTTCCCGGCGCCGATCGCACCCGAGCCGGACCCGCGCGAGGTCATCGCCGAGCTGGTGCGCGAGAACGGACCGGGTGTGACCGAGGTTCGCCGCCTCCCCGGCAACGAAGGACTGCTCGCGATCGGGCCGGTGATCCCGACGGGGGAGTACGCCGGCCCGGCCATCTCGGCCGCGCTGACGCTCCTGCAGGGTGTGTCGCCGTTGATCATCGACCTGCGCGGATGCCTCGGCGGTGTCCCCGAGACCGTGTCGATGATCGTCAGCCACCTGACCGGCGACGAGCCGGTGCACGTGCAGGACCTGGTGCGCCGCGACGGCGGTGTCACGCAGTTCTGGACCGCGACGTTCGTCTCACCGAAGGTCGATCCCGACATCCCCGTCTACGTGCTCACCAGCGCCCGGACGTTCAGCGGCGGTGAGGAGCTCGCCTACGACCTGCAGGCGCTCGGCCGCGCCATCGTCGTCGGTGAGCGGACCGGCGGCGGTGCCCACCCGCGTGAGGATTTCGAGCTCACGCCTCACCTGCAGCTGCACGTCCCGACTGCGCGCTCGGTGAACGCCGTCACGGGCGCGAACTGGGAGGGGGTCGGCGTGGTCCCCGACATCGCGTGCGCCGCAGTGGATGCGCTCGACGTCGCCCTGAATCATGCAGGAACGGATGCGACGACGAGCGGCGCATAAGGCGCGACGTGACCCGCATGAGTCCTGACGATCACGTCTCGCGGGCGCACTGACGGCACCGCCTCCGCGTCTAGGCCCACCCGAGTTCGCGCAGGCGCGCGTCATCCAGCCCGAAGTAGTGCCCGATCTCGTGCACGAGGGTGATGCGCACGCGCAGCCGGAGGGCGTCGAGATCCGCGCTGTGCTCCTGCATGTTGTTCTTGAACAGGGTGATCCGGTCGGGGAGCTCGCCATAGCCGTACACACCGCGGGTCTTCAACGGACGTCCGCTGTAGAGCCCGAAGAGCCGCGGCCGCTCGCCCGGAGGCTGATTCGCGATGAGGATCGCGACATTCTCGAGACCCCTCACCATGTCGTCGGGCAGGGCGTCGTACTCCTCGCCGACCATCGCCTGGAAGTCTGCGTCGGAGATCTCGACCATGGCACCTATTGTGCGTGCCGCCGGAAGGCGCGGGGCCGATCGCGCTCGCGCATCTCGGTCGTCGGCTCCCCGCTCTCGCCTCCTCAGGCGGCCGGATCCTGCAGGCCGGCGGAGATCAGGTCGGCGAGCGTTGGCAGGTCGGCGGCGTCGGCCGCATCGGCGGGTGCCTCTGCGAGCTCGGGAGGCGCGGGCGCATCCGGCGCGATGTGGTCGTGCAGCGTCGGGGTCATGATGATCGCCACCCAGGCGGTCGCTGCAGCCCGGAGCCGGTGTGCGGCGATCGGATGAAGGATGCTGGCCCGCAGCACCTGCTCGACGAGGCTCTGCAGCTGACGGCGATAGTCGCGCAGACTCGCGTGCACCTCGGGATGCGTGCGCTGCTCGCGCCAGACGATGACGCGCCGTACGGCTGACTCCTCTTGGAGGCGGCGCAGCACGCGAGAGACGTTGAGCAGGGCGCGCGCTGGGTCCCCGCGGGCGATGAGTGCGGTGATGTCGATCGGGTCGAGCTCGAGCCGCTCTCCGACCAGTGCCCGCAGGAGATCCGTCTTGCTGGGGAAGTAGTAGAACAGAAGCCCCTTCGGCACACCCGCGGAACCGGCGATCGCGGCCGTCGGCGTGGCGTCGAAGCCGCGCTCCGCGAACAGGCGCTCCGCCGCATCCAGGATCAGCGCCCTGCTCTCCCGGCTTCTGGTCATGGCGACTTCCTCACAAGCGCGACTGGGACGGCGGCTCAGCCGTCATCCCAGTCTCTCGAACGACGAATCAGTGCGGGAGGGACTTGTCGTGCGCGTGCATGGCCGGTCTGATGGCGATCGCCGCGACGATCGCCGCGACCGCGCCGCCGATCCAACTGACCCACGCGGGCCCCATGTTCCCTCCGCTCGCGTACTGGCCGATCCACGGCGCGATGACGAGCAGGATGCCGAGCGCCAGCTGCACGTATTCGGTGGCGACGAGGCCGGGCATGGCCAGGTTCACGACACCGGAAGCGATCAGCAGGATGCCGAGTGTGAGCATCCACGCCATCGAGGCGCCGACGTGCGGCAAGACGAACGTGGACAGCGCGACGACGAGTCCGACGCCGACGGCCACCCAGTCCTCCCAACGCATCCACTTCTTCATTCGACTCTCCCTCCTTCGAAAGGTGATGGCTCCCGATTCGGGGGTCGACTCAACGGTATGCCTGACTGACCGCCCGGTCAAGATGCTTCCGGCGGCGCCCTCGGCGGTTACCTTTGATGGATGTCGAGAAGCTGGCTGACGTCGCGAGCCGACACGACGAGATCCCGGTGGGCTGTCGCAGGTGCAGTGGTGTTGGCGGTCACGTTGACCGGTTGCACCGGCGGGTCGTATTCCACCGACACGGCCAGCACACTTCAGCACGGGGTGCTCGCGGTGGCGCAGGCCGCCGACGCGAATGATCTGGCGGGCGCGAAGGAGAAGCTCGCCGCTCTGGAGCGGTTGAACAACGCCGCGTTCGGCCGAGGTGAGATCAGTCGCGTCCGGCACGACGCGATCACGGCGTCCATCGCGACGATCCGCGCCGATCTTTCGCACCTGTTGGACCAGGCCGCGCAAGCCCGCCTGCAGCAACAGCTCCAGCAGATCCAACAGCAGCAGGAGGATCAGCAGAACCGGAACGGGAAAGGGAAGAACGGCAAGGGCGACAACGGGGACGGAGGCTGAGCGTGACGCAGACGAGGAGACTCCAGCGCAACCGACCCGCGGTCGGCGGACTGGTTGCGGGCCGGTACCGGATCACCGACATGATCGGCCGCGGAGGAATGGCCGAGATCTATCGGGCGACCGACGAGACGCTGGGCCGCGAGGTCGCGTTGAAGATCTTCCGCCCCGAGTACGCGTCAGCCGACGACCTCGATCGCCAGCAAGGGGAGGTGCGCCTCCTCGCGCGGCTGTCGCATCAATGCCTGGTGACCCTCTTCGACGCGATCGCGGATGCGGACGGACGCGCTGTCCTCGTCCTCGAATTCGTCGCGGGATCGGACGCCCGACACCGGCTGCGACATGGGCCGATCGACCAGGCGGCTGTCGGAGCGATCGGAGCCGACATCGCACGTGCGCTGGGATACATCCACAGCCAGGGCGTGATCCACCGCGACGTCTCGCCGGCGAACATCCTGCTGCCGGAGTCGGATCATGCCGTCGCCGCCAAGCTCACCGACCTCGGCATCGCCCGGCTCGTCGACGCGGCGAACTTGACAGCCACCGGATCCGTCATCGGAACGGCCAGCTACATGAGTCCGGAGCAGGTCGCCGGATGGGGCCTCACGCCCGCCACCGACATCTACTCGCTCGGACTGGTGCTCCTGGAGTGCCTCACGGGGCGCCGCGAATTCGAGGGCAATCCGGTCGAGGCGGCCTCAGCGCGACTGGCCCGCGACCCGGAGATTCCCGTCCGGCTCGGCTCGCCGTGGTGGGAGCTCCTGCGGGCCATGACAGCCCGCGACCCTGCGCGACGTCCCACTGCCGAAGAAGTCGTCAGCCGTCTGAGCCGACTGCCGGATCAGGCCATAGTGCCCGATGCCGATGCTCCGGTCGATGATCTGGCGACCATCCGCTTGCTGCTGGGGGCCGAGTCCGATGACGGGGGATCCACCCGCGCGACTCTCATCATGCCCGCCCCCGACCCCGCTCCCACGCCGACTCGGCGAATGGATCACGCGGCATCCGTCGCCCCCAGACCACCGAGGTCGCGGACGATGGTCCTGGTCATCGGCCTTCTGGCAGCCGTGGCCGGCGGCATCATCGCCTTCATGGCCCTCACCGCCACGACCCGGTCGGCACCCGATCCGGTCAGCAGCTATCCCGCGGTCAGCGGTCAATTGGGCGAGCATCTCAAACAACTCGAGCACCAGGTCTCCACCGGCACCAAACCCTGACCGGGGAGAACGCGACCGGTGGATCCGCTTCGGTGAAGCACAAGGATCGCCTTCTGCCGTGCGGTGGTCGCTGAAGATCCGGATATGGCCCTGGGGCGATGACGGCGGCCGTGGCACAATGCCGCCATGAGAACACGGTTCACCGACCTGGTCGGTTGCAAGCTGCCTCTGCAGTTGGCCGCTCTCGGCGGGGTCGGAACCGAGGAGCTGGCGCAGGCCGTCGCGGCCGCCGGCGGCCTGGGCATGCTCCCTATGGGACTCGGTCTTCCGTCCCATCCCGCGGGCACGCTGGGCATGGGGTTCCTGCTGCCCTACCTGCCGACGTTCGAGGGCATAGCCGAGCGGACGCGCGGAGCTCGCGTGGTCGAATTCTTCTGGGGCGAGCCCGTGGCGGCGGGCGTGGCGGCAGGGCACGAGGCGGGCGCGCTGGTCTCATGGCAGGTCGGCTCCGCTTCGGAGGCCGCGCTGGCGGAGCAGGCGGGGTGTGACTTCGTGGTGATCCAGGGGATCGAGGCCGGCGGCCATGTCCGCGGAGCGGGTCCGCTGGACGAACTTCTTCGCAACACTCTGGCGAACGTGAGCATCCCCGTCGTCGCGGCAGGTGGCATCGGTACGCCTAAGCGAGTCCGGGAGCTGATCGACGCCGGCGCGGATGCAGTGCGCATCGGCACGCGATTCCTGGGCGCGCGTGAAGCGGGAGTTCATCCGGAATATCTGGCGGCGCTGATCGCTCGAACGGCCGGCGACACCGTGCTCACCGACTATTTCGATGACGACGGCGATTGGCCCGCAACCGTGCGCGTCGTCAGGACCTCGCTCGAGGGCGCTCGGTCCGCGGGCAACCGGAGCACGATGCCGGCCGCCAGCGGGTCCGACCGGCCCGGGGTGATGCCGTGGTACGCGGGCCTCTCGATCGATCACGTGCATCGGGTTCAGTCCGCGGCCGAGATCGTCGCCGAGCTGACCGCGTTGCTGGACTGAAGCCCGCCGGGTTCGGCGCAGCCCACCGTCACGACCACGGGTCCATCCCGGGAGGCCTCGTCGTCGCTCTTCGCGAGGGTGTAGACGAGCCGAGAGGCGTGACGAACCGCGGAGTAGCCGGCTCGGGGGGCCGCCTCTCCGCGGGCGAGGTCGCGCTCGATCGAGGATGCTGGACGGGTGACGTCCAGGCTCCTCCTCATCTCCGACACGCACATCCCGGACCGCGCGCGCCGGGTGCCCGATGCCGTGATTCGTGAGGCGGATGCGGCGGACCTCATCGTCCATGCCGGCGATTGGGTCGCGGCATCCGTGCTCGAAGAGCTCCAGCGGCACTGCGAGGTGCTTGGCGTGTACGGCAACAACGACGGTGACGACCTCCGCGCGGTGCTGCCCGAGGTCGCGCGGCGCACCATCGAGGGGCTCAGATTCGCTGTCGTGCACGAGACGGGCGACGCGAAGTCGCGGGAGCGGCGCATGGACCTGGCCTTCCCCGATGCGGACGTGCTCGTGTTCGGGCACAGCCACATCCCGTGGGACACCGTGACGCCCAGCGGTCTTCGCCTGCTCAACCCGGGCTCGCCGACGGACCGCCGCAGGCAGCCGCGGCACACGATGATGACGGTCGTCGTCGAGACAGACGGGCGGCTCGAGGTCGAGTTGCTGCCGGTCGAGTGACCCGGCGTGTAGCGGCGGGGGCGCGCTGTGCCACGGTGGCGATCCACCAGTCGATCTCAGGGGGTCGTCACTGGTTCGTAGCGTTGCAGTTGCGTGACACACTCTCAGGCGCGACGTGGACCGTGACCGAAGTGTCGGCTGAGCAGACGTACCCGCTGCGTCGGGAGCTTCTCCGCCGTGATCGCGCGGACCTTGGCCTGCACATGCCGGATGACGACGTGCCGGGGGCGTTCCATCTCGCCGTGCGGAGCGAGGCGGGATCGATCCTGGGCGTTGCCAGCGTCACACCGTCCGTCCCTGAGTTCCCGGCCGCCAGCACTCGGTGGCAGGCGTCGCCTACAGCGACGTCGTGTTGCGCCTCGGCGCCGACGCCGCATAGGGCGCTCTCGCGCACCGAGTGGCCGGAGGCCGCTGCCGCGGTCCCGGCCACCTTCACCGCTCGTCGGTGTCTAGCCGTTCCCAGCGGGCTGGAGCAGGCCCAGCAGGCCGTTCGACTCGCCGTTCGGCCCCGCGCTGAACCACACGGACTCAGTGCCACCGGCAACCTGGGTGCCGACGATCAGGCCCCAGAGCCCGTCGATGACCAGCGGTCCTCCAGACATACCGCGGAGAACTCCGAGGACCGCGCCGGTCTGCGGGTCGAACACGTGGATCCGCCCGTCGCCGAAGTTCCCGACGAGCAGGTCGCCGCCGAACTGGCCGAAACTCGCGGGTGCGAGGGTCATGCCCCAGGGCGAGTTGAGCACGCCGTGAGTCGCGAACCGTTTCACGAAGTCGCCGCCCGTCGTGTAGACGTCGATGAACCCGTGCGCCGGCCCTGCAACGTCGTCGTGGAGCGCCGCGTCCTGCTGGGCGTACGTCACGAACACCTGGCCGTTGATCTCGGCCACGTTGAACGGCGCGTAGCCGGCGGGCAGGCCCGGGTCGTGGAACATCGACGGCGTCGACACGAGGGTCCACGACGAGTTCCAGGCGTCGATCCGGTTGGCGCGGAAGTTCGTCGCGAGCAGCAGCGGTCCGGTCGGGCTCTGCACCAGAGCCAGGCCCTTGAAGACCGAGTCGGGCATCTGCCCGCCGACCTGGGTGGCTGCGGCACCACCGGCCCATGCGGAGATGAAGCCGTCCTCGCCGGCGAAGATGAACCGTGCCGGTGTGGGGGTGGTGGTCCCGGGTACGTCGAACCCCAGCGTGGTGTTGAACACCTGGCCTGTTGGAGCACCGCCCGGGATGGCGACGGAGCGCACCTTGGTCACCGAGTTGCCTCCGGTGCCCGCCGTGTAGAGCGTCGTTTGATCGGATCCGTTGTCCGAGACCCATACCGGCGTGTTGGGCCCGTGAGACAAGCCCCAGCCGTTCACGAGCGCTGGATCCGTGAGCGCCGCGACTCCTGGTTGATTGGACACGAGGTTGATCTGTTGAAATGTGCCCGTTCCGGCCGCGTTCGCCGGTCCGGCGACCGCCACGGCCAATGCCAGCGCTAGGCCGGCGGCTCCGACGATGGTTCTTTTGGCAACCATGACATTGCGCCTCCTCGAGATGCGGCCTGCAACGGCGCAGGCCCGTCTTCACTCACACGAGGTGGAGCCCGCCAGGGTTCACGCTGTGGCGGATCTTCGACGGAGAAGAGCGGCACGACGCCGGCAGGTCGCGTCAACCCCTCGCAGGGCGAAAGTCGGGACGACGCGATCTCCATCCGCCCGGGTACCTCGGTCCCGCCTCGCGTCTTAGGCTGAGCGCGTGGGGAATGACGCTGAGCGTTGGTTCTCGAGGAAGACGGCCGGCAGGGATGCGGTCGCCGGGCTGGTGCTCGGTGTCACGAGCGTCCCGGATGGGCTGGCGTTCGGTGTTCTCGCGGGGGTGAACCCGCTGGCGGGCCTGTATGGCTATCTGTTCGGCATGGTCGGCGCGGCAGTGTTCACGAGCAGCGCGTATATGGCGGTGCAGGCGACCGGCGCGATGGCCCTCATCGTGGCGGATGCGGGGCTGGAGACGCGCCCCGACCCGGACCGCGCGCTGTACACCCTGTCGATGATGGTCGGGACCCTGATGATCATCGCCGGCCTGTTGCGCGCCGGCAAGCTCGTCCGGTTCGTGCCGACCGCGGTCATGACGGGGTTCATCTCCGCGGTCGGCGTGAACATCGTGCTGGGCCAGCTGGGGAACCTGACCGGCTACGACGCGCACGGCGCCAACCGCATCCTGCGCACCTTCGACCTGCTGTTCCATATTGCGGACTGGAGTCTTCCGGCCGTCGTCGTCGGCGCGATCACGATCTTGACGATCGTGGTGCTCGAGCGCACTCGGGTCGGAAGCCTGGGGCTCGTGGTCGCCGTCGTGCTCGGTTCGGTCGTCGCGGCGCTGCTGAACCTGTGGGTCGGGCGGCAGGTCGAGGTCCTGAACGACATCGTCGTCGTCCCGCCGGCTCTGCCGGCCCCGGTGCTCCCATCGCCGAACGATGTGCCGTACCTCCTGCTCCCTGCGGTGTCATTGTCGTTCGTCGGGATGGTGCAGGGCGCAGGGGTGTCGGCTGGCATCCCCACCCCGGACGGGCGGCCGGCCGAAGCCTCACGCGACATCCTCGGCCAGGGCGCCGGCAACATCGTGTCCGGGCTGTTCCGCGGGATGCCGGTCGGCGGATCGATGTCGGCATCCGCTCTTGTCGTCCAGGCAGGCGCGAAGACCCGAATGTCGCTGATCTACGCCGGGATCGCGATGGCCCTCACCATCCTGATCGGAGCGGCAGCCGTCGGTCATGTGGCGATGCCGGCGCTCGCGGCGCTGCTCGTCGTCGTCGGCATCGGATCGGTCAAACCCAGCCGTGTGTATTCGGTGATCAAAAGCGGGCTGCTGCAGACCACGACGATGATCGTGACGTTCCTCCTGACCCTGCTCATCCCGCTGCAGTTCGCGGTGCTCGTCGGCGCGGGCCTCGGCATCGTGCTGTTCGTCGCGAAGCAGTCGAACCGGGTGCTCGTGCGCCGCGTGATGATCGCCGACGACGGACACGTGCGCGAGACGGAGGCGCCCGCCACCGTCGGCGGGGGCGAGATCGTCATACTGCAGCCATACGGCAGCCTCTTCTTCGCGAGCGCCCCGATCGTGGAAGGGCAGTTCCCCGAGGTGACACCGGAGTCGAAGGGCAGTGTGGTGATCGTCCGGCTGCGTGGCACCGACGACATCGGCCTCGCGATCATCGAGGTGCTGCGCCGCCTGCACTCCGCGCTGGCCGGCGCCGGCTCGACGCTCAAGCTCGTCGTCAGCGAGAAGCGCGTGTACGACCACCTCATCTCAAGCGGTCTCGCCGCCGATATCGGCGAACGGAACCTTTACCGCGGCACCGAATGGGTCGGCAGGACACTGCGCGTGGCATACGCGGACGCGGGCAAAGAAGTCAGCGCGACGTGATTCCGCCCGCGTCGCGCGAAGACGGGCGCGAAGGTCATGAGCGACCTACTCGAATGCCGGAGCATCCCCATCGGAATCCAGTCGACGCTTGATTCCGCGCCGTGACAACACGAGACCGCGCAACCAGGCAGGCCGATCATCCCTGTCGATGAAGACGGCCTTCAGCACGATCGTCACAGGCACGGCCAGGATCGCACCCGCGGGGCCGAGTATCCACGCCTTTTCTCACCTGAGGAGGAATCCACGGCGAGAACTCGAGGCAACCGTATCTCCGCTGTCGGCCGGTCACTACCCACTAGTCGGAGTACCTCGACATACGGCGCCGAACTCCGTGCGGGTAGCCGTACGGGTATGGCAGATTGTCGGATCGGGGCGCATAATCTACTGCGCAAGACGATTGCCTGGCATCCGGCTCGAAAGTGCATGGTGTCGAGTCGGCGTGCACTCTCAGGATCGAGGGTTGTCAGTGTGGGCCGTAATCGGTGAGATTCTGCCGATGGCCGTCGGGATTGCAATCAGTCCCATTCCGATCATCGCCACAATCCTGCTGTTGTTGTCGCCGCGCGCGGGGCGCACGAGTACGGCGTTCCTGCTCGGGTGGATCCTCGGGATCACGATCAGCGTGGTGGTCTTCACCCTCCTCGGCGCCGTCATCCCGGTCGCGGATCCCAGCGCGTCCCAGCCGATCGCCGGGACGATCAGGATCGTGCTCGGTGTCGTCCTGCTGCTCCTCGCCGTCAGGCAATGGCGCTCACGGCCCAAGGGCGACGAACCGGCGACGTTGCCCGCCTGGCTGAGCGCGATCGACTCGCTCACGGTCGGCCGGGCCATCGTCCTGGCCTTCCTGTTCGTGGCGATCAACCCGAAGAACATCGTGCTCGCCTCGGGCGCGGGGATCACTATCGGCGCTGCCGAGCTGACGATCGCTGCGACCGTGATCGCCATCGTCGTCTTCGTGATCATCTCGGCCGCGTCCGTCGCCATTCCGGTCATCGGCTACTTCGTCGCACGAGACGCGATGAGCGGTCCGCTCGATTCGCTGCGCGAGTGGCTCGTGCGGAACAACGCCACCATCATGGCCGTCCTGCTCCTCGTGATCGGTGTCGTGCTGATCGGAGAAGGACTTCAGAGTTTCTGAGAACGGCTGCTCGAATTTCCGGCTGTTCATTCCCACAAGATCGCCAGACAAAGGAGAGTGCGATGGGAAATCCGTATGACGTGGAACGCTCTTGGCCCGACTATTTCCTGGAGCATCGGCGGCTGACCGTCGAACAGCAGGGCACCTATCAATGCGGTGACCTGCCGGTATGGACGATCTACTGCCCGGACGGCCTCATCGGCGACTGCATCGTCTTCGATGCACCCGAGGGTCTCATCCTCTACGACGTCGGCATGAGCCATGAAGCGGGCGAGTTCATCGCAAAGGAGATCAAGAAGATCTCGGACAAGCCGATCAAGGCGGTGTTCTACTCCCACCACCACACGGACCACTACAACGGGGCAGCTGCGATCGTGGATCCGGCCGCCGTCGCCGCCGGCGAGGTCGACATCTACGCCTGGTCGAACTTCCTCGAGGAAATGGCCAACGAGTTCGGCGAGATCCTGCAACGGCAGTCCATGGGTGCCGGGTACTTCGGCGGCGCCTTCCTCGCCCCCGAAGAGATGCATCATCACGGCATCGGGCTGATTCGCCCAGGTGCGGGGGCGTACATACCGCCGACGAAGTTCTTCTCGGAGGACACCACCCTGACCGTGGCGGGCCTGGAACTGACCGCGTTCTATACAGGCGGTGAGGCGATCAGCGAGTTCGGCCTCCACGTGCCGGAGTACGACTTGATCGCGATCGCCGACGAGTTCTTCACCGGCATCCCGAACCTGCACAGCATCCGAGGTTCCAAGCCGCGCATTCCGGACAACTACATCGCCGCGTTGAAAAGGGTCCTCGAGGTGCGGCCCGAGTGGCTGGTCGGCTCTCACCTCCGACCGATTCAGGGCAAGGACGAGATCGCGGGCCACGTGAGCAAGTACATCGACGCGACGAAGTATCTGTGGGATCAGTCGATCCGGCTCATCAACAAGGGCTACACGCCGGTCGAACTGCAGCACGCGCTGAAGGATCTGCCCGAGGAGATGTGGGACCCGCCCTACACGGTGCCCATGTACGGGACCCCCATCACCTCCGTCCCGGAGTTCTTCACGGGGTGGGTGAGCTGGTTCTCCGGTGACTCCGCGGACCTGTTCCCGTCCCAGCCGGCTGTAAAGGCCGCGCGCTTCACCGAGCTCATGGGGGGCGTCGACAAGGTCCTGGATGCGGCGAAAGCCGACCATGCTGCCGGCGAGCACCAGCTTGCGGCCGAACTCGCCCAGATCGCCCTGCGCGCCGACCCTGAGAATGAGGACGCGCGCCTGGTGAAGGCAGCGGCATTGCGAGCTCTCGGCTATCAGCAGATCAACCCCATCGCACGATCGTGGTACCTCACCGGTGCCCTCGAACTCGAAGGGACGGTGGATCCCGCCCAGATCCTCGGCGCGTTCGCACAGGTCTTCGCGGTCGAGTTGCCGGTCGCCGAGGTGGTCAGCCGCTGGCGGTACCAATTGGATGCGGAGAAGGCGAAAGGAGTCAACCTGGCTGTCGGGATCCGTCCCGCCGACGGGGGCAAGGAACTCACCGTTCGCATCCGCAACCGAGTGCTTCACGTCGAGGACGGGCTGGCGCCCGACGCGGCGGTCGTTGTCGAGGCCACGCCTGCGCAGGTCAACGGGAAAGGAGACCCCACGGTGGTCTTGGGGGATGCGGCGGCGTGGGCCCAGCTCCAGGGACTGCTGGACAGGGAATTGACCCCCTTCCACATGCACATGCGGTGAGACGCCATGGACGACTACTTGTGGGTCCTGAAAGACTCAGAACGGGATCTCCTCCGAGAGATCGAGTCGACGCGCATGGAGCGGCTGGATGAGGATGAGCTTCTCAGCCTGCACAAACGGATCCGCCGGGCACGCAATAAGCACGTCACGAACTATCGCCGGAAAGCCGCCCGGACGGTGGTCGATATGGGTTCGCGCGGTGCCGCGCATCCCAAGGGCAGCAAAGATCGCCTCCGTGCTGAGGCCTTCGAGGAAGCGCTCGCCCGAGTCTCCGAGCGGCTCGCCGCGCTTGCGCACGAGCACGCCGAGCAACTCAAGAACGAACGGCTTGCCCGTGCTCAGGCCGGGAAGGAAACCGGTCCGGACAGCGCCCCCATCTCCGGCGGCAAAGTCTCCGGCGCCGGGGTGACGCGAGAACACAGAAAGACCAGCGGAGGAAAGAAGCGCGACGCATCCAGCCGGGCTCAAGGCGCGCGCCGCCAGGCCGAACGCGACTCGAGGTAGACGAAGTGGCGGAGGATGGGGGATTCGAACTTTCGTAATACTAATTGCCTTTGCCCCGTTTTACCGCGGAATTCCGCGGTTTTCGAGAGTTCGCTCGGTGGCTCACCTGCACGAAAATACGCCAATCTACACGGCGTGTCGCGCCTAACTGTGCCAGTAGATGTGTCACCTGTGGCGAGGTCGCCTGAGCGGCTCGCGCTCTGGCCTCGGCCCGTTTGAGGAGTGCCTTCGGCATCGCGTCGAATTCGGTGCCGAGTCGGCCCGCGCGCAGCGGGCAGCAATTGTGGCGGCGATGACGAGCGTCGACGACGACGGCGGCGACGAGCGAAGACGGCGGCGACGAGCGCGACGACGACGATTGCGATGACGAGCGCGGCGATGACGAGCGTCGCCACGGCGATGGCCACCACTGCGACATCGACGGAGGCGCGCGTGTCTGCGGATCCTTGATTGCTTCGGCCACGACGCGCTGCTTCATGAGGTGGGGAGCTATCGGCGCCGATCGATTTCCGTAGCCTGCGGTGGCCGAGTGGTTAAGTTACTGAGAGTGAGTATACGACTGGTGTATACTCACTCTCAGTAAGGGAGATTCCATGGTCACCGACATCGACATTGTCCGGACGATCGAGCGCGCCCCACTGCGGACTGCGCGGTACGTGGACCTTCGCGCACTCGGCACCAACGTATGGCGGAACGTTGACCGACTCGTCGAACGGGGGGCCGCTACTCGCCTTGCTCATGGCGTCTACACGGTGCCTCCGGATGGCCGCGACGGCCGAACGTGGCGTCCCACCATCGAAGCGGCGGGCCTCGCGGTTGCCACCGCGCGTTTCGGGAACCGCCGCGTGGTCCTCATGGGGCTCGGTGCTGCGCGCCATTGGGCGGCCATTCCTCGTGCGATCGGCGTCACGACGGTGGCGGTTCCCGAGGCAGGCCGGCCGCCGGTCGAATTGGACCGAGGCGGCCGCGTCTACATGATCCCCCGCGACATCGGACGCCTCGACGCGGTTCTCGAACGGACCGAGCTGGGGCCGGCACTCGTCACCACCCCGGCGCAGACGCTCTATGACCTGACCATGAAGCCTGCTCAGGGCGGGATGCCCGACGAGGCGGCCGCAGCTGTTCGCAACTTGCGGGCCCAGGTTCGACCCGAGGATCTCAATGCGATCGTGAATGTGCACGGCCGCGCGAACGCGCAACTTCGGACGATGCTGAACGAGATGAGCGAGGAGGTGCTGCATGGCGCAGCGGGATGAAGCCAACCGCATGCCCGCGAGATCACAATCGGCGCCGGTTCCTGGTGTGCTCGACCCCGATGAACAGATCGCCGTGGAGCAGCTGTTCGGTGTGGCAGCAGAGCAGGTCATCCGCGATCACGTCATCTCGCACGCACTCGCCGCCATCGCGAGCGTCGGCACCGACGACGTCGTGTTCTTCGGCGGCACCGCTCTCGCGCGCACTCATCTCGTCGACGTCCGGCTCTCGGAGGACATCGACCTTATCGCGCGCAGTGACCGCGCCGAGCTCGGCGACAGGATCGAAGCCGCGATCATCGACCGATTCCGGCGCACGTTCGGAGCGGTCATCTTCACTCCTCGGATCCGGGAGGCCAGACATCCCGATCCATCGGTCATGCAGGTCGGTGCCACGCGCGTCCAGATCCAGCTGCTCGCGTCCAACGGATATCCCGACTGGCCGACGGAGATCGTAGACATCGAGCAGCGCTACAGCGATGCCCCGCCCGCGAAGCTACGGGTGCTCACGCCGTCGGCGTTCGTGGCATCGAAGTTGTCGTCCTGGCACGATCGTGCAGCGCCTCGTGACCTCTACGATCTCTGGGCGCTCGCGCAGGCCGGAAAGATCGATGCTGCCGCCGAGAAGGTGTTCGGCAGATACGGGCCGTACACGAGTGCGTCGAAGATCTCGTTCACCCGCTTACCGACGGATGCCGAATGGCAAGATTCCCTCGGGCACCAATGCATCCCAGCGGTGACAGCTACCGAGGCCGCCACTGCCGTCCGTGAGGTGCTCGCCAAGCTCTGAGCGGACAACCGCAAAGTTGCCACGTCGGAGGGTAAATCAACTCTAGGATCCCTAACGTTGATCGGCTCCCGCCATCGGAGCGGCTCGCTTGCTCAGGGCTTGCCGACTCAGTCCCGACCACGACGAGAGCAGTGCCCACGATACGTCGGCCGAGCGCAACGCGCCCACCAACTCATCTCGCTCATTCAGCAGCGTGTGCTCGGCGCGATGCAACTTCGCGAGCTGACGGGAGATGTCGCTAAGCCGACGAAGTCCATCCTCACGGCCGCCCCAGAAGACCTCGAGCTCGCGTGACGCCGTATATGTTCTCTCAGCCTCACGCTTGGCCGCGGCGCGTTCGCGAGCAACGGTCACCGCGGCGTCGTTCGCCTCGCGCTGCCGTCGATAAATGTCCTCGCGGCGGACCTTTGCCTTCGAATACCTTCCTCGGACCATGCAACCCGGTTTACACCGGATCCCAGACATTGCAGGGGATCGGGGGAGTGTCACTTCAAAGTGCCTGCGTGCATTGCATTCGTCGTCTGTTGGACGAGGCTCACGGTCCCTGCTTCTCGAGTCGATCTCGCGTTGTCGGAGCCAACGCTCATTCGCATCGGCCACTAGGTCGATGAACGACCGTCTATCCGGATCGCGACCACACACGCGCGCACCCGATTACGCGCGCCGGCCCGGCCGCCCGAGGGCCGTCGGCTATTTGCTGACGAGGACGTCCGAGATACGGTCGAGGGCACCGGGTACGAGCGCGAAGTAGGCCCACGTGCCCCGCTTGCTGCGCGTAAGGAACCCCGCCTCGGTGAGCACCTTGAGGTGGTGCGACACCGTCGGCTGGCTGAGGCCGACCGGCTCGATGAGGTCGCACACGCAGGCCTCGGCGCCCTCGGAGGCCGCGACGATGGAGAGCAGTCGCAGCCGGGTCGGGTCGGCGAGGGCCTTCATTGTGTGCGCGAGCCGCTCGGCATCCTCCGGCGACAGCGTCTCTCGGACGAGCGGAGCACAGCACGTCGCTGTGACATCGGTGACCTCGAGCTCGATCATGCATCGATAATAGTCGATATTGACATCTGTCGATATAGGGCGGAGACTGCCATATCGAAGATCATCGATATATGGAGGACGCCATGACCTTGCTCGACCTCACCCCACGTGTCGCCACCAGCGACCGGCTGGACACGCTGCCGGTCGCGATCATCGGAGCCGGCCCGATCGGGCTGGCTGCCGCAGCGAACCTCGCAGAGCGAGGCATCGACTTCATGGTGCTCGAGGCCGGAGATGAGATCGCGGCCAGCGTGCGAGCGTGGGGTCACACGCGTCTGTTCTCCCCGTGGAAGCATCTCGTCGACCCGGCATCCCGGCGCCTGCTGGAAGCGACCGGATGGGAGCTGCCATCGCCTGATCGCGCGCCGACGGGCCACGAGTTGATCGACGACTACGTCCTCCCGTTGTCGCGGCTCGAGCAGATCGCGTCGCGGACCCGACTCGGCGTCGAGGTTCTCGGCGTCACCCGGGAGGGCATGGACCGTACCCGCACCCGCGGGCGGGCGGCGACCCCCTTCGCGCTCCGCACGCGTGAGGGTGACAACGTTGAGGACCTGACGGCCCGAGCCGTCATCGATGCATCCGGCACCTACCTATCACCCAACTCGCTGTCCTCGAACGGGCTCGGACTCCTGGGCTTCGACGAGATCTCGGATGCCGTGACCCACGCGCTCCCCGACGTACTCGGTCGGGACCGCGCCACCTTCGCCGGCCGGCACACCACTGTCGTGGGCGCTGGTCACTCCGCGGCCAACACCCTGCTCGCACTCGCAAAGCTCGCTCGAGAGGAACCGGGCACCACCGCCACCTGGCTGATCCGCAACACCAAGGCCGTGCGCGTGTCGTCCTCGGAGAATGACGAGCTCATCGACCGGGCAGCTCTCGGCAGCAGGACCGAGCGTGCCGTTGCCACCGGTCAGATCGACCTCGTCGACGGATTCGAGATCATCCGCGCACGCCGCACCGGTGACCGCGTCGAACTCGTCGGCCACCGCCGCGGTGAGGTTGTCACGCATACGACGGACGTCGTCGTCAACGCGACCGGGTTCCGGCCGAACCTCGACATGCTCCGCGAGATCCGCCTCGAGCTGGATGACATCGTCGAAGCGCCCAAGCGGCTCGCGCCGCTGATCGACCCGAACGTGCACTCGTGCGGCACGGTCGAGCCGCACGGGTTCCGGGAGCTGACCCAACCGGAGCAGGGGTTCTTCATCGTGGGCATGAAGTCCTACGGCCGGGCCCCGACATTCCTGCTCGCGACCGGGTACGAGCAGGTCCGCTCGGTGACAGCGTGGCTGGCGGGCGACGTGGCGTCGGCGTCGAACGTCGAGCTCGTGCTGCCCGCGACCGGCGTGTGCTCGACGAGCGATGCTGGCGGCTCGAGCTGCTGCTCGTGACGACGATTCGCGCGATGACGCCGGCAGACTGGCCGGCGGTCGAGGCGATCCACGCGCAGGGCATCGAGGATGGGGAGGCGACCTTCGTGGTCGCCACCCCGGCCTGGGACGCGTTCGACGCCGGCAAGATCGCGGCTGCTCGCCTGGTTGCGGTCGACCTTGGAGATGCCGTCGTGGGCCGGACCGCAGCGGATCGCCCGCTCAGGGCTCGGCCCGCATGCCGGCCAGTGGCGCGATACCGTCCTCATCGAACGGCGCAGCATCGTCAATGGCGTCGACTACGAACACGGACTCACGAGAGAAAGCGACTCCACGAATGACCGACAAGCCCACCGTCCTGTTCGTGTGCGTGCACAACGCGGGCCGCTCGCAGATGGCCGCCGGCTTCCTCCGCGCGTTCGCGGGGGACCGCGTCGAGGTGCTCTCGGCGGGGTCCGAGCCGAAAGACGAGATCAACCCGATCGCGATCCAGGCGATGGCCGAGGAAGGCATCGACATCGCCGGAAACACGCCGAAGGTCCTCACGGTGGATGCCGTCCGCGAATCGGACGTCGTCATCACGATGGGATGCGGCGATGCTTGCCCGATCTTCCCCGGCAAGCGGTACGAGGACTGGGTGCTCGACGACCCGGCCGGCCAGTCGATCGAGGCTGTCCGCCCGATTCGCGACGAGATCCGCGCACGGGTCGAGGAGCTGCTTGCCGAGTTGATCATGGCCCACGCGGCCAGCTGAGCCGGGGCAGAGGCAGAGGCAGAGGCAGAACGAGCTTTCAACGGCTCCGATTTCCGCTCAGCCGTGCCAGTACGCGTGTCACGCCACTTTCAGTGGGGTCGCGATCCCAGTGGTTTCTAGGCGAAACGGTGGCGGAGGATGGGGGATTCGAACCCCCGAGGGCTTGCACCCAACACGCTTTCCAAGCGTGCGCCATAGGCCACTAGGCGAATCCTCCGGGCGGCCCCGGAGGGCCGTCGACCATCCTACCGTGCGCCAACCGCGCCGACGAATCGGCAACCGAACCCAGCGCAGCGCGCCTCACGCCACCGCGCCGCCCGCGTACACGGAGCCCGGCCGGACGAACAGCGACCGCGGCACCACGAGCGCCCGCCATCGCGCACTCGGCGAGAGGGACGACAGGAGCGAGGTGCGGACGGAGGCTGCGGCATCCGCCATCGCCTCGCCCTGCCACTGCCCGCGCAGGCCACCGCGCCCGTAGGACGCGCGCTCGATGCCGTTCAAGAGCACCGCGAGCTGGTCGGGATGCACGAAGCCCAGCGCGCCCAGCCGGGCCGCGAAGGCGCGCGGCGACTCGCTCGCGGGCACGGACATGCCGATGTCGATGGCGGCCTCCTGCAGGTAGGTCCACGCCGCGGCGGCGTTCTCCTCGTGCGCAGCCGCGAGCAGGCGCCGCCGGCGGAGGAGTCCGATGAGTCCGGGGACCATCGCCGCGATGAGGAGGCCGACGGCCGCGCCGATCCACGGCGCCGGGTTGACGGTCGCCGCGGCGGCGGCCGATCCCCTGTTCGCGTTCGTCTCGTCGAGCTTGTTGCCGCCCAGGTTCTGCTTCGGCGTCGCCGACTGCGAGGGCGACGTCGGCGTCGGCCGGTTGACGGCGCCGGGGCCGTTCGCGATCGCTGCGTTGAACGCCGTCGGGGTGCCGAGACCCTTCGTCGGCTCGAACGGCACCCAGCCGATGCCCTGGAAATAGACCTCGGGCCACGCGTGC
Organism: Microbacterium candidum; assembly: GCF_030315975.1. Taxonomy (GTDB): domain Bacteria; phylum Actinomycetota; class Actinomycetes; order Actinomycetales; family Microbacteriaceae; genus Microbacterium; species Microbacterium candidum. Next base: position 85,020 of record NZ_JASXSZ010000006.1, read on the forward strand.
AGCTGCGAGCTCATCACCGTGTACAGCCCGGGGTCCGCGCCCACGGCCGCCGACGCCATTCCGGGGAGGTATCCGACGACGATGCGCGAGTGCATCCCGAGGATCCTCGCCATGACCGCGAACGCGGAGGCGAAGTGGATGCAGTAGCCCTCCTTCTTCTGCAGGAAGGCGTCGATCGACGCGAGACCCGACGTGTCGAAGCCGCCGGTGCGCGGCGCGGTCAGCGAGTACGTGAAGTCGGGCCCGCGGAACCAGTCCTGGAGGTCGAGGAGCGCGTCGTAGTCGGTCGCCGCCCCCGCTGTGACCTCGCGGGCGAGCTGGCCGATGAGGGCCGGGACCGGCTCGGGCAGCGTCGACGTGGTCGGCTCGTCCGCCGCTGCTCCGTCGACGCTCGTCGCGGAGGACGCCCGGATCTGCTCCGACGTGGGGTTCGGCACCTGCGTCGTCACCTCGTACGCCTGGCCGTCCGACGTGTTGACGCTGCCGACGATCGTGCGGTTGTCGCGCATGACCGACCAATCCGCGCCGAGGTCGGCCACCCCGACGGCGGGATAGGGCACGGGTAGCCAGCGGGTGGACAGGTTGAGGATGTTGACGGTCGTCGTCGTCTTCATGAGGGCGATGCCCTTGTCGACCTGGACCTTCTCGAAGCTGGAGGTGCGCTCCACCGGCCACACGGGCCCGGCGTCAGGCTGCCAATCGGTGCCGGAGAAGTCGGACAGCGTCGCGACGCGCAGATACGGTGCAGCCGCCCCCGACGTCCTCACGGTCAGGACTTCCGTGTCGACAGGGCGGCGCAGGTCGTCGCCGAGTCGCAGCGACGCGTCGATCGTGACGGCTGCGCTCCCGAATCCGGCATGCACGCCCGGCGAGGGGAGGAGCGGAGTCAGAACGAGCGCGACGACGAGCCCGATCGCCCCGATCCCCGCGGCCATCGCGGTCGTGCTCGATCGCGTGGGTGGAGCGCTCGGCGCGCGCGGCGCGGCCCAGGAGGGGCCCGAGCGCTTCGGGGGAGCCGTCTGCGCCCACGATCGCGCGACGGGTCCGGGGACGGTGCCCGCCTGCTCGCGCCGCAGCTGCGTATCGGTTCGGATGAGGAACAGGATGCAGATCGCGAGGAAGACGAAGGCGGCCGGGTCGAAGTCCGCGGGCACCGCGATCGCGGGCGCGAGCGACAGCGCGATGAAGCCGACGGCGGCGAGCAGCGGCATCCGAGCCGTCACGACCACGTGGTCGAACACGATCGCGAGGAGACCGGTCAGGGCGGCCATGACGATCGACAGGCCCAGGTTGGGGCTCAGCGGCGCGCTCCCGTACTGGATCTGCTCCAGGGCCGAGGAGATGGCGGTGGATGCCGCATCGACCGTCGCGCGCGTCGGGATGACGAGGAGGATCGCGGTCGGGGCGAAGAAGAACCCGGTGACCACGGCGATCCAGACCACGACCTCGGCGACGGCCACGCCGACAGCCGGAAGGCGCATGCCGCGCGCGAAGACGCCGGTGGCGAGGATGAGGGCGGCGATGCCGAGCGCGACGATCATCCACCAGCCGAGGCTGATGACCCGGAGGATCGGCACCAGGGAGGCGAACAGGGCGGCGAGCGTGCCGCCGGCGAGCACGAGGTCGCCCGGTCGCGGACGCCACTGCGACAGGGAACGGGGGCGCGACTGATCAGGCGCGGACACGGCCGACCCTCCGGTGTGCGACGCCCCACGACTCGAGGAGGTCCTCGCCGGGGGGAACGGGGATGACGCGCCATCCGGCGGCCTGCGCATCCCGGAACGCGTCCGGATCGGGGCCGATCCCGATGAGGAGCCCGGGGCTTCCCACGGGGACATGCATCGCCGGATGTCCCGTCTGTCCGGTGATGAGCACGGTCGGACCGGTTCCGAAGTCGAGGCCGGCGGTCGCGTCCGCGGGAGTGCGGCGTCCGTCGTCGAGCTTTGCGACGAGGGTCGCGAAGCTCGTCGCCATCGCGGCGACCTCGTCGCCGTCGCCACCGGGGATCGGATCCCACAGCTCGGTGCCGTCGGCATCCCTGATCGCCACGTGATAGCCGTCGCGCACGAGCCGCGCCACCGTGGACACGGCCGCCGTCACCGCGACCTCGAACGCGGGGTCGGCCCCGGGGCGGCCTGCCGCGCCGGGACCCCACACCTCCGCGGCGCGGTCGAGGACCACGGTCGCCTGCGGGGTCGACTCCTGCTCCTCCTGGCGCACCATGAGGGTGTCGCGGTGGGCGGTCGCCCGCCAGTGGATGCGGCGCATCGAATCGCCGGAGACGTACGGGCGTGCGATCAGGTTGTCCGCGCCCTGGCCGAGCCGGCTCGTCGTGGTCAGGTTCGTGCCGCCGGCCTCGCCCGCGGGATCCCACAGCGGGGGCAGCTCGACGATCGCGGGGGCGACGGTCACGCGCGTCGTCGAGCCGACGGTGGTCGCCCGGCGGGCGAGCCCGAACGGGTCGCCCGTCGTGACCGACAGCGGGCCGAGCGCGTACACGCCGCGCTCGGTCGCCGTGAGCGGATAGTCGAACTCGACGGTGCGGTCGCCGCCGGCAAGGCCAGAGCCGATCGCCGGCAGTCCGCCCGCCGCGGCGCCCGCGAGACCTCGCGGCAGCGCGTCGCGCCAGGATCCGGCCGCGCTCGGCAGCGGCGAGCGCACCTCCATGTGCACGTGGACGCGGAGTTCGCCGCCGACGGACGGGATGTCGGGGACGAGCGTGCGCGTCACGGTCTCGCTGTGCCGTACGAGATAGAGGGTCGCGAAGCCGGCGCCCACGACGGCGATGAGGAGAACGCCGAAGTAGACGAGCTCGATGATCCCCAGTTGGCCTGCGCCGATGAAGCACGCGACCGCGAGGACGAGGGCTCCCGTTCCCCGTCCCGTCAGCGGCCACGCACGGCGCATGCGACCTCCTCGGCGCCTCACCGCCGCGAGGCGATCGGCACGCGCACCGACGCGGCGATCTGCTCGAGCGTGTCCGCGATGGCGTCGCCCGACCGGGTGCGCACGCTGCCCGCGGTGCGCGCCGCGATGAGGCGGTGGGCGAAGACGGGGACGAGGAGCGCCGTGATGTCGTCCGGGATGACGAAGCCGCGCCCGTCGAGCGCGGCGCGCACCTTCGCGGCGCGCACGAGCTGCAGCGTCGCACGGGGGCTCGCGCCCAGGCGCAGGTCGGGATGCGTGCGCGTCGCCTGCGCGAGCGCGACGGCGTACTCCTCGATGGCGGGGGAGACGTGCACGGCGCGCACCCACGCGATGAGGTCGAGCACCTGGCCGGAGGAGACGACCGGCCGGATGTCGTCCAGCGGATTGACGGTGTCGCGCTGACGGAGCATGAGCGCTTCGGCGGCCGCATCCGGGTACCCCATCGAGATGCGCATCATGAAGCGGTCGCGCTGCGCCTCCGGCAGGGCGTACGTGCCCTCCATCTCCAGCGGGTTCTGCGTCGCGACGACGAGGAACGGCTCGGCGAGGGGATGCGACCGGCCGTCGACGGTGACCTGACCCTCCTCCATCGCCTCCAGCAGCGCCGACTGCGTCTTGGGCGACGAGCGGTTGATCTCGTCCGCGATCACGATGTTCGCGAACACGGCGCCGGGCTTGAACTCGAACTCGCGCTCGACCGGGTTGTAGACGCTCACGCCGGTCACGTCTCCGGGGAGGAGATCGGGGGTGAACTGGATGCGGCGGACCGTGGCATCCACGGATGCCGCCAGCGCCCGCGCCAGCATCGTCTTGCCGACCCCCGGCACGTCCTCGATGAGGAGGTGCCCCTCGGCGAGGAGGGCTGTCAGGGCGAAGCGCACCGCATCCGGCTTCCCGTCGATCACCCGGCCGACGGCGTCGAGGATCGCGTTCGTCGCCTCCGCGAAGGCGGCGTCGGTGAGCGGATCGGTGCTGTCCAAGGTCCCTGCCATGAGCCCTCCCGGGCGAGCGACTGTGCTCGTTTCTTGATCGTATCCCGCTGGTCAACGGGGGTGCTCGGCTCCGGGTAGACTGTCAGAAGCTCTCCGCGAGGCGGCATCCAGGCCAACTCCCCCAGGACGGAAACGTAGCAAGGGTAACCGGGCTCTGCCGGGTTCGCGGAGAGTCTTTCTTTTTCCTGGACTATTTCCTGGACTTTTTCCGGTCCCGCGCCGAGTGGGCCGGAAGGGGCCGCGCGTAGGCTGAGGCCGTGGCGCAGAGCATCTTCATCACGTCGGCGGAAGGTCACTCGGGGAAGTCCACGATCGCGCTCGGCGTGCTCGATGCGCTGAGCCGCGCGACACCGCGCGTGGGTGTCTTCCGTACGATCGCGCGGTCGACGGTCGAGCGCGACTACGTCCTGGAGATGCTGCTCGAGCACGCGGGCGTCGACCTGCCGTACGAGCTGTGCGTCGGCGTCACGTACGACCAGGTGCGCGCCGACCCGGAAGCCGCGCTCGCGGTCGTCGTCGAGCGGTTCAAGGCCGTCGAGGCGCAGTGCGACGCGGTCGTGGTCCTCGGCAGCGACTACACGGATGTCGGGAGCCCGGCCGAGCTGGCCTACAACGCGCGCATCGCCGCGAATCTCGGCGTGCCGGTCCTGCTCGTCCTCGGGGGGCGGTCGCAGTCGGGTGCTGTGCCGGAGCAGCTGGGGACCACCATCCCGCGCTCTCCCGCCGAAGTGGGGCAGATCGCCGCCCTCGCACTCGGCGAGCTCGCGCACGAGCGGGCGCAGCTGCTCGCCGTCGTCGTCAATCGCGCCGACGCCGACCGCCTGGACGAGGTCGTGGCATCCGTCAGCGCGGTCGTCGCCGCCGGCGCCCAGGACCGTCCCGTCTGGGCGCTGCCGGAGGACCGCATGCTCGTCGCGCCATCGGTGCGCGGGGTCATGCGGGCGCTCGACGCGCGTTTCGTGCGCGGCGACCAGGAGCTCCTGACCCGTGAGGTGCTCAGCGTCGTCATCGCGGGAATGTCGATGGTGAACGTACTGCCGCGGCTGCAGGACAGCGCCGTCGTCGTCATCGCGGCCGATCGCGCCGACGTGCTCCTCGCGACGCTCCTCGCCAACGCCTCGGGCACCTTCCCGTCGCTGGCCGCCGTCGTCCTCAACGGGCCGTTCGAGCTGCCCGACGAGATCGAGCGCCTCATCGACGGCCTCGTCTCGCCGCTCCCGATCCTCGCCACCGACCTCGGCACATACGAGACGGCGACGCGGGTGATGGGCGCGCGCGGGCGGCTCGCCGCCGACTCCCAGCGCCGGTACGACACGGCCCTGCAGCTGTTCGAGGACCACGTCGACACCGCCGAGCTCGTGCGGCTCCTCGGCCTCGCGCGGGCGAGCGTCGTCACGCCGCTCATGTTCGAGTACGGCCTCATCGAGCGCGCCCGCGCCGACCGCCGCCGCATCGTGCTGCCCGAAGGGGACGACGACCGCATCCTCCGTGCCGCCGCCACCGTGCTCGCGCGCGGCATCGCGGACCTGACGATCCTCGGCGAGGAGATCGAGGTGCGCCACCGGGCGCTCGAGCTCGGCATCGACATCAAGGCGGCGCAGGTCCTGAGCCCGTTCGATCCGGTCCTGGTCCACCGTTTCGCCGCCGAGTACGCGCAGCTGCGCGCGCACAAGGGGGTCACGTACGAGCGCGCCGCCGACACGGTGACGGATGTCTCGTACTTCGGCACGATGATGGTCCATTCCGGACTCGCCGATGGCATGGTGTCGGGCGCCGCGCATACGACCGCGCACACCATCCGTCCCGCGTTCGAGATCATCAAGACGCGCCCGGGGGTGTCGGTCGTCTCGTCGGTGTTCCTCATGGCGCTCGCCGACCGCGTGCTCGTCTACGGCGACTGCGCCGTCATCCCCGATCCGACCGCCGTCCAGCTGGCGGACATCGCCGTGTCGTCGGCGGCGACCGCCGAGCAGTTCGGCATCGAGCCGCGCGTGGCGATGCTGTCGTACTCGACGGGGGAGTCCGGGTCGGGCGCCGACGTCGACAAGGTGCGCGAGGCCACAGCGCTCGTGCGGGAGCGGGCTCCCGAGCTGCCGGTCGAGGGGCCGATCCAGTACGACGCGGCGGCGGATGCGGCGGTCGCCGCGGCGAAGCTGCCGGGATCCGCAGTGGCCGGACGGGCGACGGTGTTCGTGTTCCCCGACCTCAACACCGGCAACAACACGTACAAGGCCGTGCAGCGCTCGGCCGGTGCGATCGCGATCGGCCCCGTGCTCCAAGGCCTCAACCGGCCCATCAACGACCTCTCGCGCGGCGCCCTCGTCGACGACATCGTGAACACCATCGCGATCACTGCCATCCAGGCGCAGGAGGCGTCGGCATGACCCCGGTGCTCGTCATCAACAGCGGCTCGTCGTCGCTGAAGTACCAGCTGATCGACATGGATGCCGAGGCCGTGCTCGCGACCGGACTCATCGAGCGGATCGGCGTGGGCGGTTCGACAGCCCCGGGTGGCGGGATCGGGATGCTGGCGCACACCGTCCGGGGGTCGTCGGAGGGTGCCGCGTTCCTCGATGCGACGTACCGCGAGGAACTTTCCGTCCCCGACCACGACGCAGCCTTCCGGGCGATGCTCGATGCGTTCGCGACCAACGGGCCGGCGCTCGACCCTGTCGCGGTGGGGCACCGCGTCGTGCACGGCGGGGCGCGGTTCTTCGAGCCGACGCTCATCACGCCGCTCGTCGAGATCAACATCGACGAGCTGTCGGTGCTCGCGCCGCTCCACAATCCGGCGAACCTCGCCGGCATCCTCGCCGCGCGCGCCGCCTTCCCCGCCATCCCGCATGTCGCGGTGTTCGACACGGCGTTCCATCAGACGCTCGCGCCCGCCGCCTACACCTACGCGATCGACGCGGCCCTCGCCGCGCACCACCGCATCCGCCGCTACGGATTCCACGGCACGAGTCACAAGTTCGTCAGCGAGGCCGCGGCGGCGTTCCTGGGCCGGCCGCTGTCTGAGCTGCGCCAGATCGTCTTCCATCTCGGCAACGGCGCGTCGGTCGCCGCCGTCGAGGCGGGGCGCTCCGTCGACACGTCGATGGGCTTCACGCCGCTCGAGGGGCTCGTGATGGGCACGCGCTCCGGCGACATCGATCCTGCCCTCCTCTTCCAGCTCGCACGCCGGGACGGCATGACGATCGACGACCTCGATGCGCTCGTGAACACGCGCAGCGGCCTGCTGGGGCTGTCCGGCGCGTCGGACATGCGCGACGTCCTCGCCGGCCGGGAGCGGGGGGATGCCGCATCCACCCTCGCGTTCGACGTGTACGTCCACCGCCTCCGCGCCTACGCGGGCGCCTACATCGCGCAGCTCGGGGGAGTGGACGTCATCTCCTTCACCGCCGGAGTCGGCGAGAACGCGGCGCCGGTGCGCGCGGCGGCCCTCGAGACCCTCGGATTCGCGGGAATCGAGGTGGATGCGGAGCGCAACGCTGCGCGCGAGCGCGGCATCCGCGTCATCTCCACGGATGCCTCGCCGGTGACCGTCCTCGTCGTGCCGACGAACGAGGAGCTCGAGATCGCCCGGCAGACCCTCGAGGTCGACCGCGCCTGATCGGGCCGGTTCCGCTCCTGCGCAGACAGGCCCCTGAGAGCCCGTTAGCCTGGGAGGACGAGATCCAGTCCGCATCCGATCCGCCCTGGAGGCTTCGTGACCAGCGCCGACCTGCCCGATCTGACCGCAGCCGACGCCGTCCTGTTCGATCTGGATGGTGTCCTCACGCCCACCGCCGACGTGCACATGCGCGCCTGGCGCACCCTCTTCGAGGGGCTGTTCGCCGAGTGGGACATCACGCCGGCCTACACCGACGCCGACTACTACGCGCACCTCGACGGCCGCACGCGGTACGAGGGCGTCGCCAGCGTCCTGCGCTCGCGCGACGTGGAGCTCAAGTGGGGCGATCCGTCCGACGCGCCGGACGTCAAGACCGTGTGCGGCGTCGGCAACCGAAAGAACGCGGAGTTCGCCCGCATCCTGCGCGAAGAGGGCATCGCGCCCTACCCGGGCTCCCTGCGCGTGCTCGACTCGCTCGCGGCGGCGGGGACTCCCGCAGCTGTCGTCTCGAGCTCGAAGAACGCGGAGGAGGTGCTGCAGGCGGCCGGCATCCGCGACCGCTTCCCGGTCGTCGTGGACGGCATCGTGGCCGCCCGGGAGCACCTCGCCTCGAAGCCCGCGCCCGACATCTTCCTGTACGCGACGAAGCTCCTCGGCGTGGAGCCGAGCCGCTGCATCGGCGTCGAAGACGCCATCAGCGGCGTGCGGTCCGTCGCCGCCGGCGGCTTCGCGGCGGTCGTGGGCGTCGACCGGGGCGTCGGAGCGCACGCGCTGTCCGCCGCGGGCGCTACCGTAGTCGTCTCCGACCTCGACGAATTCGTCTCCTGAACCCCTCCGGAAGGCACTCCCCATGATGGATCGCGATCGGTTCCCCGTCGACGAATGGCGTCTCGTGGAGACGTCGTTCTCGCAGGAGGACGCCGGCGTCACCGAGACCCTGTTCGCCGTCGGCAACGGCTATCTGGGCCTGCGCGGCAACCATCCGGAAGGCCGGCTCGCGTTCGAGCACGGGACCTACGTCAACGGGTTCCACGAGACGTTCGCGATCCAGCACGCGGAGAACGCGTACGGACTCGCCGAGATCGGGCAGACGATCGTGGATGCGCCGGATGCCAAGGTCATGCGGGTGTACGTCGATGACGAGCCGCTCTCCCTCGACGTCGCCGAGCTCCTCGAGTACGAGCGCGCGCTGGACATGCGCGACGGCGTCCTGCGCCGCCGCATCCTGTGGCGCACGCCCTCCGGCAAGGAGGTGCGGGTCGACTACGACCGGCTCGTGTCGTTCGAGGAGCGGCACCTCGCGATCATGCGCCTGGACGTCACCGTCCTCAACGCCGACGCCCCCGTGACGATCAGCTGCCAGCTCGTGAACCGGCAGGACGGCGAGGACGTCTACGGCGGCTCGTCCCCGGCCGCGGGCCCCGGCGGTGCCACGTTCGATCCGCGCAAGGCGGAGCGGCTGCGCGAGCGCGTGCTGCAGCCGCAGGAGTTCTGGCAGGACGGGCTGCGCTCGGCCCTCAGCTATCGCGTCTCCCGGTCGGGGATGACGATCGCGGTCGCGGCGGACCACATCATCGAGACCGAGAACGCGTACACCGCGCGCACGCAGATCGAGCCGGACATCGCGAAGAACGTCTTCCGCGTGCAGGCGCGGGCGGGTGTCCCGGTGCGGGTCGTGAAGCTCGTCGCGTACCACACGTCGCGCGCCGTGCCCCCGCGCGAGCTCGTCGACCGGTGCCGGCGCACCCTCGACCGGGCGGCCGTCGAGGGCGTCGCCGACCATTACCGGCGTCAGCGGCTGTGGCTCGACGCGTTCTGGGCGCGCTCCGACGTGCGGGTGGGCGGGCAGCCCGCGATCCAGCAGGCGACGCGGTGGTGCCTCTTCCAGCTCGCACAGGCGGCGGCGCGCGCCGACAGCATGGGCGTGCCAGCGAAGGGCATGACCGGGTCCGGCTACAGCGGCCACTATTTCTGGGACACCGAGATCTACGTCCTGCCCTTCCTCGCCTACACGTCCCCGCTCTGGGCGCGCAACGCGCTGCGGATGCGGTACCTCATGCTTCCCGCGGCCCGCAAGCGCGCGGCCATGCTGAACGAGGCCGGGGCGCTCTTCCCGTGGCGCACGATCAACGGGGAGGAGGCGTCCGCCTACTACGCGGCCGGCACCGCGCAGTACCACATCAACGCCGACGTCTCGTATGCCCTCGGGAAGTACGTGCGCGCGAGCGGCGACGAGGAGTTCCTGGAGTCGGAGGGTGTCGACATCCTCGTCGAGACCGCGCGCCTCTGGGCGACGCTCGGGTTCTGGCGCGAGGTGGATGGCGTGGGGACGTTCCACATCCACGGCGTCACCGGCCCTGACGAGTACACGACGGTCGTGAACGACAACATGTTCACGAACGTCATGGCGCGGTTCAACCTCCGCTACGCCGCCCGCACGGTGCGGGAGCTCGCCGAGAAAGACGGCGAGATGTACCGCAAGCTCGTCACCCGCCTGCAGCTCGACCCGGCCGAGGCCGACGCGTGGGAGATGGCCGCCGAGGCGATGCACATCCCGTTCAGCGAGGCCCTTGGCATCCACCCGCAGGACGAGGTGTTCCTCGAGCGCGAGGTGTGGGACCTCGAGCACACGCCCGCCGACAAGCGGCCGCTGCTGCTGCACTTCCACCCGCTCGTCATCTACCGGTACCAGGTGCTCAAGCAGGCCGACGTCGTCCTTGCTCTGTTCCTGCAGGGCAACCACTTCACGCCCGAGCAGAAGCGCGCCGACTTCGACTACTACGACCCGCTGACGACGGGCGACTCGACGCTGTCCGCGGTCGTGCAGTCGATCCTCGCGAGCGAGGTCGGCTATCAGGATCTCGCGCTCGAGTACTTCCAGGAGTCGCTCTTCGTAGATCTCGCAGACCTGCACCACAACGCGTCCGACGGCGTGCACGTCGCCTCCGCCGGAGGCGTGTGGTCGGCGCTCGTGAGCGGATTCGGCGGCATGCGCGACCACTACGGCGAGCTGTCGTTCGACCCGCGTCTGCCCGAGGAATGGGACGACCTCGAGTACACGATGCACTGGCACGGGACGCCGCTGCACGTCACGCTGCGCCGCGATGCGCTGGTGGTGCGGGCGGACGCGGGCCGACCGGTGACCTTCCACGTCCGCGGCGTCGAGCACACCGTCGAAGCAGACGGCACGGTGTCCGTCCCGCTCGAAGGGCAGGGGCCCGTCATCGCCGGACGCCCGACGCATCGCCGGTTCTCGTCGGCACGTCGAGAGGACGGCACCCTGCTGTCGGCGTCGATCCCGACCATCACGTCGGCGATCCCGATCATCGAGGAGGAGCCGGGACTCGTCGACGGTCACGTGTGAGCGCCGTCGGTTCCGGTGTCCGACCCACGCCGTAGGCTGGTCGGGTGACCACCGCTCTGTATCGCCGCTACCGTCCCGAGACGTTCGGCGAGATGATCGGCCAGTCGCAGGTGACCGAGCCGCTGATGACCGCGCTGCGCGGCAACCGCGTCGGCCACGCCTACCTCTTCTCCGGGCCGCGCGGCTGCGGCAAGACGACGTCGGCGCGCATCCTCGCGCGGTGCCTCAATTGCGCTGAGGGGCCGACCGACGTGCCGTGCGGAAAGTGCGACAGCTGTATCGAACTCGGCCGCGGGGGAGGCGGGTCGCTCGACGTCGTCGAGATCGACGCGGCGAGCCACAACGGCGTCGACGACGCCCGCGATCTGCGCGAGCGGGCGATCTTCGCGCCGGCGCGCGATCGCTACAAGATCTTCATCCTCGACGAGGCACACATGGTGACGCCGCAGGGCTTCAACGCCCTGCTCAAGCTCGTCGAGGAGCCGCCGGACCACGTCAAGTTCATCTTCGCGACGACCGAGCCCGAGAAGGTCATCGGCACGATCCGCTCGCGCACGCACCACTACCCGTTCCGGCTCGTGGCTCCCGGCGCCATGCTCGACTACGTCGCGCAGCTCTGCGAGACCGAGGGAGTGAAGGTCGAGCCCGGCGTGCTGCCGCTCGTCGTGCGGGCCGGCGGCGGGTCGCCGCGTGACACGCTGTCGCTCCTCGACCAGCTCATCGCGGGGTCCGATGCCACCGACGGCGAGGTGCTCGTCCGCAACGAGCGCGCGGTCGCGCTCCTCGGCTACACGCCGGGAGAACTGCTGGATGCGGTGATCGAGGCGTTCGCGGGTCAGGATGCGGCCGCCGCCTTCAGCGCCGTCGACCGGGTCGTGCAGACCGGCCAGGATCCGCGGCGCTTCGTCGACGACCTCCTCGAGCGGCTGCGCGACCTCATCGTCATCGCCGCGACCGGGGCCGGCGCCGCGGGGGTGCTGCGCGGGGTTCCGGCCGACGAGCTCGAGCGGATGACGCGGCAGGCCGCCGCATTCGGCTCCGAGCGGCTCTCGCGCACGGCCGATCTCGTCATCGGCACGCTCGACGAGATGACGGGCGCGACGTCGCCGCGTCTGCAGCTCGAGCTCATGGTCGCGCGGGTCCTCGCGCACGGGGGAGCTGGCGTTGGTGGCGCTCCCGTCGTCGCCGCGGCGCCCACCGCCGCTGCCCAGCCCCCGGTCATTGAGCGAGCGAGGAACGAGCGAGACGAAACGCAGCAGACCGTGCCCCCCGTCGTTGAGCGAGCGAGGAACGAGCGAGACGAAACGCAGCAAGCCGTGCCCCCGGTCGTTGAGCGAGCGAGGAACGAGCGAGACGAAACGCAGCAAGCTGACGTCGAAAGCTCACCGCGTTTCGACTCGCTTCGCTCGCTCAACGACCCGCAAGGGAGTGAGCCCCAGCCTGCCGAGGTGGCCCCGGCAGAACCGGCCTCGCAGGAAGCCGCCCCCGCAGCACCCGCCGCGCCTGCCGGCCCGCTCACGCTCGATGCCATCCGCGCGGCGTGGCCCGATGTCCTGTCCCGCCTCGAGCGCATCAGCCGGTCGTCGTGGCTCGTGGTCTCCGAAGCCGCCGTCGCCGATGTCGGCGAGGGCGACGTTCTGACACTGGCCTTCCGCAACCCCAGCGACCTCAACCGCTTCAAGCAGCGTCCCGCCGACGGCGGGCCGAGCGAGGCCCTGCGCGCAGCGATCCGCGGCGTGCTCGGGGTGACCGTGAAGTACCTTGCCCGGCTGGACGACGAGCCGTCGGGTGGTGGGTCCGGTGGGTCCTCCGCTCCGCAGGCGTCCGGCGGTCCCGCGGGATCCGCCCCCGCGGGCGACGGCGGTCGCAGCGCGTCGTCGCGACCCGCCGGCGCCGAGTCCGGCGCCGTCCGCGCTCCCGGACGTTCGGCGGCTCCCGAGCGGGCATCCGCATCCACCGACCGCCTCGCATCCGCGCATCGCGCCGAATCCGGCGGACGCCCTGCATCCGCGTCCGCCGCCGCGGCGGTGACGGAGTGGGCCGTCGCGCCCATCCCCTCGAGCGGCGAGAGCGCACCCGCATCCAGCCCGCTCGCCGTCGATGACGAGCCCGAGGAGGCGACCGCGCGGACGGCGACCGCGACGCTCCCGCGCGAGGGCGACGTGCTCCCCGCCGGCGACATCGTGCCGTCGATGGAGGAGCCGCCCGAGTACGACGACGAGGACGCCCCGCCGCCCCCGCCCGACGACTATGTCCCGCCGACCGTCGCCCCGCGCCTGGCGCCGACGATCACATCGCGCGACGACGGCGTCCAGCGCTACGGCGAGGCGGTGGTGCGCCAAGTGCTCGGCGCCACCTTCGTCCGTGAAGAGCCCTACGAGTCCCCGACGAGGTTCTCCTGATGTACGACGGCATCGTCCAGGATCTGATCGACGAGTTCGGTCGCCTGCCCGGTATCGGCCCCAAGTCCGCTCAACGCATCGCGTTCCACATCCTGCAGACCCCGGGCTTCGATGTCTCCCGGTTGGCGAAGCTGCTCGGCGAGGTGCGCGAGAAGGTGCGCTTCTGCGAGATCTGCGGCAACGTCACCGAGCAGGAGCGCTGCGCGATCTGCCGCGACCCGCGCCGCAACCAGACCCTCATCTGCGTCGTCGAGGACGCGAAGGATGTCGCGGCCATCGAGCGCACGCGCGAGTTCCGCGGGCTCTATCACGTGCTCGGCGGCGCGATCAGCCCGATCGCCGGCATCGGTCCCGACGATCTGCGCATCACACAGCTCATGCAGCGGCTCGCCGACGGCACCGTGCAGGAGGTCATCCTCGCCACGAACCCCAACCTCGAGGGCGAGGCGACAGCCACATACCTCAGCCGACTGCTGCACACGCTCGAGATCAGTGTCACCCGCCTCGCCTCCGGACTGCCGGTCGGCGGCGACCTCGAGTACGCCGACGAGGTGACGCTCGGCCGCGCGTTCGAGGGCCGGCGCAGCATATGACGCACACCGTCAGCGCGCGGGCGTGGTGGCTGTACGGCGCGATGGCGCTGCTGTGGGGCATCCCGTATCTGTTCATCAGCGTGACGGTCGAGACGATCTCGCCCGCCGCCATGGTCGCGGGCCGCACGCTCCTCGGCGCCGTCATCCTGCTGCCGTTCGCGATCAAGCGGGGCGCGCTGAAGCCGGCGATGAAGCGCTGGCCGTGGGTGCTGCTGTTCGGCGCGATCGAGATGGCGGGTCCCTTCCTGCTCCTCGGCCACGCCGAGAAGACGATTCCCTCGGGCCTCACCGGGCTCCTGGTCGCCACCGTTCCGCTGTTCGGTGCGATCATCGCGTTCTTCGGCGGCGATCGAGGGATGCTGCGTCCCCTGCGCCTGGGCGGCCTCGTCGTCGGGTTCGCCGGTGTGGCGATCATCGTCGTGGGCCCGGGGCTCTCCGCCGACGGGCCGGGCGCGCTCCTCGCGATCGGCGAGGTCCTGCTCGTCGCCGTCTGCTACGCGACCGCGCCGTTCGTCGTGGCTCACAAGCTGCAGGGGGTGCCCGCGCTCGGATCGGTGACGATCTCGCTGGCCGCCGTCGGCCTCTTCTATCTGCCGATCGGGATCGCCACCCAGCACCAGACGCCCAGCGTGCCGAGCGCGCTGTCGCTCCTCGCCCTCGCGATCTTCTGCACGGCCCTGGCGTTCATCGCGTTCTTCGCGCTCATCGAACAGGTCGGCCCGGCGCGTGCGCCGCTGTTCACGTACGTCAACCCGGTCGTCGCCATCGTCCTCGGGTCCCTGATCCTGGGCGAGCCGCTCACTCCGGCGCTCCTGATCGGCTTCCCGATCGTGCTCATCGGGTGCTGGTTCGCCGCGACCGGGGGAGTGCTGCGCACCAAGCCCGCCTCCGAGGTGCCGCCGGTCCCCGACGTGACGGAGCTGCCGCGGAGCTGACGACGCGGGATCGTCACGTGGCGAAAGCGGCGCGACCGCTTCCGTAGAATCGAGGTCGGCGGTCGTCGTCCACCGCCGAGATCCCCGGGGGTTCCACTGTGGCGCTGATCGTCCAGAAGTACGGCGGCTCGTCCGTCGCCGACGCCGAGAGCATCAAGCGCGTCGCGAAGCGCATCGTCGACACGCGCCGCGCCGGACACGACGTCGTCGTCGCCGTGAGCGCCATGGGCGACACGACGGATGAACTGCTCGACCTCGCCGGGCAGGTCGCGCCGATCCCCGCGCCCCGCGAGCTCGACATGCTGCTCTCCAGCGGCGAGCGCATCTCGATGGCCCTGCTCGCCATGGCGATCCACTCGATGGGCTTCGAGGCCCGCTCGTTCACCGGCAGCCAGGCCGGCATGATCACGGATGCCACGCACGGCGCCGCGCGCATCGTCGACGTCACCCCGGTGCGCCTGCGCGAAGCGCTCGACGAGGGCGCGATCGTCATCGTCGCGGGCTTCCAGGGCTTCAACCGCGACACCCGCGACATCACCACCCTCGGCCGCGGCGGCTCCGACACGACCGCGGTCGCGCTCGCCGCCGCCCTCGAGGCCGACGTCTGCGAGATCTACAGCGACGTCGACGGCATCTTCACCGCCGACCCGCGGGTCGTGCCGAAGGCGCGCAAGCTCGACCGCATCTCTAGCGAGGAGATGCTCGAGCTCGCGGCCAACGGGGCGAAGGTCCTCTACATCCGCGCTGTGGAGTACGCACGCCGTCACGGCGTGCTCATCCACGCGCGTTCCACGTTCAGCTCGAGCGAAGGCACTCTCGTCATCGACAGCCGCCGCGCCGAGCTTCTCGCACAGGGAGAGCACATGGAAGAGCCGATCGTCGCCGGGGTCGCCACCGACCTCGGGCAGGCCAAGGTCACCGTCGTCGGAGTTCCGGACGTCCCGGGCAAGGCGGCCGAGATCTTCAAGGTCGTCGCGAAGTCCGGCGCCAACGTCGACATGATCGTGCAGAACGTGTCCGCGGCATCCACCGGTCGCACCGACATCTCGTTCACGCTGCCGAAGTCCGAGGCATCCACCGCCCTCAAGGCCCTCGCGGGCGAGCAGGCCGAGATCGGCTTCGAGAGCCTCGTCCACGACGACCAGATCGGCAAGCTGTCGGTCGTGGGCGCCGGGATGCGCACGCACTCGGGCGTCTCGGCGACGCTGTTCGAGGCGCTGAGCGTCGCGGGCGTGAACATCGAGATGATCTCGACGTCCGAGATCCGCATCTCGGTCGTCGTGCGCGGCGACGAGCTCGCCGAGGCGGCGCGCGTCGTGCACACGGCGTACGGTCTCGACGGCGACGCGGATGCCGTCGTCCACGCCGGCACCGGCCGCTGACGCACCTCGACACACGGCGGCCAGGCCCTGTGCGGCGCAGGTAGAATCTCGACAACGCCAGCGCAGGCGCATCGATCCGCCGCGCCGCGCGGCCCGCGACTCCCCGAGGAGCCTCCCATGACCCGCATCTCCGATTCCGGACTCTCCATCGCCGTCGTCGGCGCCACCGGCCAGGTCGGCGGCGCCATGCTCGACATCCTGGAGGAGCGCGGCTACCCGGTGCGCGAGCTGCGCGCGTTCGCGACCGCCCGCTCCGCCGGGTCGGACGTCGTCTTCCAGGGCAAGGCCGTCACGGTGGAGGATGTCGCGACCGCCGACTTTGCCGGCATCGACATCGCGCTCTTCTCCGCGGGCGCGACCGGGAGCCGCACCTACGCCCCGCGCTTCGCGGAGGCCGGTGCGATCGTCGTCGACAACTCGAGCGCGTGGCGCATGGATCCCGACGTGCCGCTCGTCGTCAGCGAGGTCAACCCGCACGCGATCGCCGAGGCGCGCAAGGGCATCATCGCGAACCCCAACTGCACCACGATGGCCGCGATGCCGATCCTGAAGGTCCTCGACGGCGAGGCCGGACTCGAGCGCCTCATCATCAGCACGTACCAGGCCGTCAGCGGCTCGGGCCTCGCTGGCGTCCAGGAGCTCCTCGGCCAGCTCGAGGGCGTCCTCGCGCAGGGCGATGTCGAGCGCCTCGCCCGTGACGGCGCCGCACTCGACTTCCCGCAGCCCGACAAGTACATCGCTCCCATCGCATTCGACGTCATCCCGTTCGCCGGCAACCTCGTCGACGACGGCGACAACGAGACCGACGAGGAGAAGAAGCTCCGCAACGAGAGCCGCAAGATCCTCGAGCTGCCCGAGCTCCGCGTCGCGGGCACGTGCGTGCGCGTCCCCGTCCTCACCGGCCACTCGCTGTCGATCAACGTCGAGTTCGCGCGCGACATCACGCCCGACCGCGCCCGCGAGGTGCTCTCCTCGGCCCCCGGCGTGAAGCTCGAGGAGGTTCCGACGCCGCTGCAGGCAGCAGGGACCGACCCCAGCTACGTGGGCCGCATCCGCGCCGACCAGTCGGCCCCGGAGGGCAAGGGCCTCGTGCTGTTCATCAGCAACGACAACCTGCGCAAGGGCGCGGCGCTCAACGCCGTGCAGATCGCCGAGATCGTCGGCGAACAGCTGTCCGCTCGCGTCTGACTCGATGTACGCCCCGGCGACCGCGGCTACGATCGCTGGCCGTCGGGGCGAACCGGGCGGCCTCGCCGGGACGCCTAGAATTGTCTGGTGACTGAAACCGTAGACGTCCTCCTCATCGGCGGTGGCATCATGAGCGCCACCTTGGGAACGCTCATCCACGAGCTCCAGCCGGAGTGGAAGATCGCCGTCTACGAGCGTCTGCACGACGTCGCGCTGGAGAGCTCCAACGCGTGGAACAACGCAGGCACCGGTCACGCGGCGCTGTGCGAGCTGAACTACATGCCGCAGGCGCCCGACGGCTCCGTCGACCCCGCCAAGGCGATCTCGATCAACGAGCAGTTCCAGCTGAGCCGTCAGTTGTGGTCGACGCTCGTCGAGCGTGGCGTCCTCGACGCCCCGAAGACCTTCATCAACTCCACGCCGCACATGACCTTCGTGCAGGGCGAGAAGGATGTCGCGTACCTGAAGAAGCGCTACGAGACGCTGCGCGACCAGCCGCTGTTCGCCGGCATCGAGTACAGCGAGGACTCCCGCGTCATCAACAAGTGGGCGCCGCTGCTGATGCAGAAGCGCCGCAAGGGCGAGCCGTTCGCGGCGACGCGCGTGCCGGCCGGCACCGATGTCGACTTCGGCGCCCTGACCCATCAGCTCATCGACAATCTGCAGGACAACGGCATCCAGGTCGTCACGAACCGCGAGGTGCGCAGCCTCACCAAGCAGGGCGACGGCACGTGGCTCGTCAAGTACCGCAACTCGATCGGCCGCGCGCCGGGGCGCGTCAAGGCGCGCTTCGTGTTCGTCGGCGCGGGCGGCTGGGCGCTGAAGCTGCTGCAGAACGCGGGCATCGACGAGATCAAGGGCTACGGCTGCTTCCCGATCGGCGGACAGTGGCTCATGACGAGCGACCCCGCGATCGTCCGTCAGCACCAGGCGAAGGTGTACTCCCAGGCATCCGTCGGCGCGCCGCCCATGTCGGTGCCGCACCTGGACACGCGCGTCGTGGATGGTGAGACCTCCGTGCTGTTCGGCCCGTTCGCGACCTTCAGCCCGAAGTTCCTGAAGAACGGGTCGTGGTGGGACATCGTTGGCCAGGTGCGCCCGAGCAACCTCGGCAGCATGCTGAAGGTCGCGTTCACGAACTTCCCCCTCATCAAGTACCTCGTCAGCGAGCTCGCGAAGACGCACCGCAAGAAGGTCGACAGCCTGCGGGTCTTCGTCCCGGCGGCGAAGGATGCGGACTGGAAACTGCTGCAGGCCGGCCAGCGCGCCCAGGTCATGAAGGGCGGCAAGCTGCAGTTCGGCACCGAGGTCGTCGCAGCGAAGGACGGCTCGATCGCGGGTCTGCTCGGCGCATCGCCGGGGGCGTCGACGGCCGTGCCGATCATGCTCGACCTGCTCGAGCGGTGCTTCCCCGACGATTTCGCAGGCTGGGAGCCGAAGCTCAAGGAGCTCATCCCCACCTTCGGCGAGCCCCTCAACCCCGACCCCGAGCTCGCTCGCGAGACGATGGCGGAGACCGCCAAGGAGCTGCAGCTCACCGCCTGATCCGTTCCGTAGACTCGGCGGGTGGCCAAACTCTACTTCCGCTACGGCGCGATGAACTCCGGGAAGTCCACGGCACTGCTGCAGGCCGCATACAACTACGAGGAGCGCGGCCAGCGCGTGCTGCTCGCGAAGCCGCTCATCGACACGAAGGGCGCCGACCAGATCGAGAGCCGGCTGGGTGTCTCGCGCAAGGTCGACTTCCTGATCGGACAGGATGACGTCGCCCGCGACCTGTTCGCCGAGCACCAGGCGCGCGTTCGCTACACCCATGACGAGCTCGCCGGACTCAGCCGCCCGCCCGCCGAGGTCGCGTGCCTGCTCATCGACGAGGCGCAGTTCCTCACCGCGGACCAGGTCGACGACCTCCTGCGCATCGCGGTGCTCGACGGCATCCCGGTATTGGCCTACGGCATCCGCACGGACTTCCGCACCCACGCGTTCCCCGGATCGCGACGCCTCCTCGACATCGCGCACACCGTCGAGGAGTTGAAGACGATCTGCCGCTGCGGCCGCAAGGCTCTCTTCAACGCGCGCGTCGTAGGCGGTCGGTTCGTCTTCGAAGGCGACCAGGTCGCGATCGACGGCGTCGAGGCCAGGTACGAGTCGCTGTGTGCGGAGTGCTACCTCCACGAGTCCGGCGGTCGCCTCGGCTGAGCCCCGCGGGCATGATCTGCGGTCGTTGAGCGAGCGAGGAACGAGCGAGACGAAACGCGATGACCTTCCGAGACACGGTAGGTCGCGTATGGACTCGCTCCGTCGCTCAACGACCCGTCGCGCATGTGGTCTGACCACATGCTATCCTGTGGTCAGACCACGCAAGGAGGAGCGATGACGGCACCGCGGGCCTGGCAGCTCGTGCTCGAGCACATCGAGTCCGATCTGCTCGACGGACGCCTCCGCCCGGGCGATCATCTGGCTCCCGAGCGTGAGCTCGCCGCCTCCCTCGGGGTCGGCCGCTCGAGCGTGCGCGAAGCGCTGCGGGTCCTCGAGGTCATGGGGCTCATCCGCACCGCGACCGGGTCGGGGCCCGCGTCGGGTGCGATCGTCGTCGCCACGCCCTCAGGTGGGATGTCGGCGCTGCTGCGCCTCCAGGTCGCGGCGCAGGGCTTCCCGCTGCAGGACGTCGTGAGCACGCGTGTCATCCTCGAGACGGCCGTCGTCGGCGCCCTCGCCGACGACGAGCCCGATCTCACCGCGGTCCACGAGGTACTGGACGCGATGGATGCCGCATCCCTCACTCCCGCCGAGTTCCTCGCCCTCGACGCGCAGCTGCATGTGGGGCTCGCCGAAGCATCCGGCAATGTCGTCGTCGCGGCGATGATGGCGGGGCTCCGCACCGCGATCGAGTCCTACGTCCGCGAGGGGGCCGAGCGCGTCCCGGAGTGGGATGTGACGGCGGAACGCCTGCGCGGCGAGCATCGCGAGATCGTCGCCGCCGTCGAGCGAGGGGATGCGGCATCCGCCCGTCGCCTCGTCGAAGCCCACATCACCGGCTACTACGCGCAGACAGGCCTCGCGACGGCCGTGGCGCGCACCACGAATCCCATCTGAAAGGCATCCCCATGGTCACCCGCCAGCTGCCGAATCCCGCCGAGCTCCTCGAGCTGATGCAGTTCAAGAAGCCCGACCTGAACCTCAAGCGCCGCAGGCTCGAGTCCGCGCTGACGATCGACGATCTGCGGCGCATCGCGAAGCGCCGCACCCCCAAGGCCGCGTTCGACTACACCGATGGCGCGGCGGAGGGCGAGCTGTCGCTCGCGCGGGCGCGGCAGGCTTTCCGCGACATCGAGTTCCACCCCGACATCCTGCGTCCGGCGGTCGACGTCGATACGTCGGTGGAGATCCTCGGCGGCCCGTCGGCTTTGCCGTTCGGGATCGCGCCGACCGGGTTCACGCGGCTCATGCAGACCGAGGGCGAGGTCGCGGGCGCCGGAGCGGCGGCGGCCGCCGGCATCCCGTTCACGCTCTCCACGCTCGGGACGACCTCGATCGAGGGCGTCAAAGCGACGACCCTTCGAGAGCCTCAGGGGCCGATTCCCGGGAGGAACTGGTTCCAGCTCTATGTGATGCGCGACCGGGAGATCTCGTACGGGCTGGCTCGCCGCGCCGCCGCCGCCGGGTTCGACACCCTCATGTTCACCGTGGACACGCCGATCGCCGGCGCGCGCCTGCGGGACAAGCGCAACGGGTTCTCGATCCCGCCGCAGCTGACCCTCGGCACGATTGTGAACGCGATCCCGCGGCCGTGGTGGTGGATCGACTTCCTGACGACTCCGAAACTCGAGTTCGCGTCCCTCAAGACCACGGGCGGCACCGTCGGGGAGCTGCTGGATGCGGCGATGGACCCGACGATCAGCTACGACGACCTTGCGATCATCCGCGAGATCTGGCCCGGGAAGATCGTCGTCAAGGGCGTGCAGAACATCGCCGACTCGAAGCGCCTCGTTGACCTCGGCGTCGACGGCATCGTGCTCTCGAACCACGGCGGACGCCAGCTCGACCGGGCGCCCATCCCGTTCCACCTGCTGCCGCAAGTCGTCCGCGAGGTCGGCAAGGACGCGACGGTCATGGTCGACACCGGCATCATGAACGGCGCCGACATCGTGGCATCCGTCGCCCTCGGCGCGAAATTCACGCTCATCGGCCGGGCGTACCTGTACGGGCTGATGGCGGGCGGGCGCGAGGGGGTCGACCGCACGATCGCGATCCTGCGCAGCGAGATCGTCCGCACCATGCGCCTGCTCGGCGTCTCGTCGCTCGCCGAGCTCGAACCGCGCCACGTCACCCAGCTCACCCAGCTGGTGCCGCTCGGGCAGACACCCGCACCGCGCCCGTCGCGGGCGCGCGCCCCGCGCTGACGCAGCCGCCCTGCCCGGTCCCCGAGCCTGTCGAGGGGTCGTACCTGCTCCCGACCGCGCCGCGACGCCTCGACAGGCTCGGCGACCGAAAGATCTACAGAGTGGGGATCAGGCCCTCGAGGAACATCGCGGTGTCCTCCCAGCCCTCGACGGCCTGGCACGGCACGCCGAGCGCGAGCACGGGGTAGTCGTTGCCGTCCGGGTCGAGCCGGTCGCCGACGAACAGCATCTCCTCGAGCGGGATGCCAGTCGCCTCGGCGAGCTGCTGCATCCCGTACGCCTTGTCGATGCCGCGGTGGGTGATGTCGACCGACGTCGATCCGCCCGAGCGCACCTCGAGCTCGGGGACCCGCGCGGCGACGGCCTCGCGCAGTGCGCTCTTCTTCGCACCGGTCGGGTCCCACGCGGTCTTCGCGTCGATGGGCGCCTGCTGCCCGAGCGCCGAGAACGTGATCTGCGAGCCGCGGTCCTCGAGGATGGGGCCCCACGTCTCCGACTCCCACAGGCCGAGGCGACGCGCCTCCTCTTCGACGGCCGTCAAGGCCGCGGTCTTCTCCGTATCCGTCAGGGCGTGCGCGTAGACGGTCGAGACGCCGTCGGCGCCGATCCGGTAGTACTGGGTGCCGCACGTCGGCAGCAGGTGGATGCGGGAGAGGGTGGATGCGGCGGCCTCCGGCAGCCGGTCGACCACCTGCGTGCGGAACTGCTGAAGCTGTCCGCCCGAGATGATCGCGACGTCGACGCGCTCGGCGAGGGCGACGAGCAGGTCGCCCATGCGCGGGTCGATCGCGGCCTTGCTGGGCGCGAGGGTGTCGTCCAGATCGAAGGCGACGAGACGAGGCATGGAGATCCTTCCGGTCTGAACGAAGGGCCCCACCTCGCGGTGGAGCCCTTCTGATGTCGGGGTGACAGGATTTGAACCTGCGGCCTCTTCGTCCCGAACGAAGCGCGCTACCAAGCTGCGCCACACCCCGCTGACAACCCTCCGAGTCTAACCGACATTCGGGCGTGAGCAGAAATCGAACGCGAGGGATGCAGTGGTTCTGCCGCGTGACCCGTCCGGAGCGGATCAGTGGTGCTTGTGCGTCGGGCTCGGATTCGGATTCGGGATGGTTCCCCCGCCACCCTGGTTGCCACCTCCGCCGCCACCTCCGTTGCCGCCGCCGCCATTCGCGCCTCCATTGCCGCCCCCGGGGTTCGGCGCGGGCGTGGCTGCGGGCGGCGGTGGCGCCCCGTTCAGAAGCGCAGGCACCGGAGGCGGCAGAGGGCCGCCGGGGAAGAGCTGGTCGGCCAGGGTCTGGAGCTGCTTCGACATCGGGAAGCGGATGTTGGCGAGGGCCGTGCCGCGATAGTAGATGTTGTACAGGTCGAGCTTCTCGCTCCCGAAGGTCACCCCTGACCAGACGAGCGAGGTCATCGCCGTGCTCGTCTGGATGAGCCACATCTGCGTGCCCTCGTTCGTGCCGGTCTTGCCGAACACCGGCGTGCCGTCGAACGGGTTGCCGCTCACGCCCGTGCCGTGCTGCATGACCGACTGGAACGCGTAGATGGCGGTTGCGGCGACCCCCGGGTCGACGACTTGGGTGCACGTCTTCTTCGGGATGGGCAGGTCCTTGCCGTGCGGGTCGGTGACCCGTTCGATGACCCGCGGCTGGCAGAAGACGCCGTTGTTGGCGAGTGCCGCGTACGCGCCTGCCATCGCGATCGGCGAGACCGGGTTGATGCCGATGACGTCGAGGAGCGACTTATGCATGTCGATGTCCTTGCCATTGGCCTGAGTCACGCCGAGTTTCGAGGCATCGTGCATGACGTCGCACATGTCGAGCTTCTCCGCCATTCCGAAGTAGCCGGAGTTCAGCGAGATCGTGGTGAACTCGAGCGGGGTGCCGATCCTGCCGGCCTCGTGGCTGTAGTTCCCGACGAGAGTGTTCGCGAAGTTGATCCAATCGCCCTGGCACGAGTTTGTGAGGCGATGGTGGATGCGGACGGTCCCGTCGACCGTCTCGTTCAGCGTGTGCCCTTTCTCGAGCCAGTCGAGCAGCGTGAAGAGCTTGAATGACGAACCCGCGGGGAAGCCCGTCGAACCCTGCACGTGGTCGCCGGCGTAGACGATCGAGCTGTACCCGGGGGCCGTGTTGGTGTCCGAATAGGTCGTGTTCTGCGCGATGGACAGGATGTTGCCGGTCGACGGCTGGATGTTGACGGCCACCGAGCCGTAGCCGAACCCCGGCTCCGACTGCGGGGCGTACTGGGACACGGTCGCCTGCGCCGCGTTCTGCATCCGCCAGTCGAGCGTCGTGTAGATGTTGAGGCCGCCCTGACGAAGCGCTTGATCGCGATCCTCTTGCGTGGCGCCGAAGGCCGGATCCGACGTGATGATCGACTTCACATACGCGCAGTAGTACGGCGCGGCGGTGCTCGCACATCCGGTCACGACGGGCGTCACGTGCGGCGTGATCGGGTCCTTCTGCGCCTGCGCGTACTGGGCATCGGTGATCCTGCCGAGGGTCTTCATCCGTCCCAGCACGTAATCCTCGCGCTGCTTGGTCTGGGCGTAGTGGTTGGCATCGCCGTTGGTCTTGTTGGTCGGCTGGTCGATCCGGAACGTGTTCGGATTCTGCACCATGCCGGCGAGGGTCGCCGCCTGTTCAAGATTCAGCTGGCTGGCATGCACGCCGAAGTAGTGCTCCGCCGCGGCCTCGATGCCGTAGGTCGTTCCGCCGAAGTTCGCGATGTTGAGGTAGCCGAGGAGCACCTCGTTCTTCGAGTACTTCTGGCTCAGTGCGATCGCGTACCGCATCTCCTGCAGCTTGCGGGTGTAGCCCGACGCACCGCTCGAGTTGGTCGCATCCGTGTAGCACGCCTGGAGTGCGGCATCCTTCTTCTTCTGGTCCAGATTCTCGTTGTTCACCTTCGTGTAGCAGTCCTGCACGAGGATGTTCTTCACGTACTGCTGGCTGATCGATGAGCCGCCCTGCGTGTTGCTCTGGCCCTTGAGGTTCGACACCAGCGCGCGCGCCGTGCCGATGAGGTCGACGCCGCCCTCCTGGAAGTAGCGCGGATCCTCACTGGCGAGGATCGCGTCGTACATCACGGGGGAGATCTGGTCCCACGCGACGGGGACGCGGTTCTGGTCGTAGAAGCGCGTCATCTCCTGCCATTGCCCGTTGTCCGGGTTCTTCGTGTAGATCGTGGTGGGCAGCTGCAGCTGGGAGATCTGAAGGTTGCTCGGCAGGTTGTCGAACGCGTTGACCGCCGTACTGGTCGCGGTGCTCACGGTTGCGATGGCCGGCGTGAGCGTCATCGCGAGGAGGAGACCGGCGACAGCGCTCAGCGCGACGAGGCCGATGATCCCCCCGAGGATTCCGCCGAAGTGGCGCTTGCGCGTCGTCGGAATGTTGCCGGACACAGTTCGACGCTAGGCCCGCACTCTGCGGATCGGGTGGATGACCCGGTCACGGTTGCGTGAGAAGGTGCGGAGGCCTCGGGATCAGCGGGGGAGGAGCGTGAGGAGCGACGCCTCGGGCCGGCAGCCGAAGCGCACCGGCGCGTAGATCGAGTGGCCGATGCCGGCGCTCACGTTGAGCGGCACGGTGCGTCCGCCGTGCGCCCATGTCGAGAGCCCGCGGGCCTGGTCGAGCGGGATGTCGCAGTTCGCGACGAGCGCCTTCGGCGAACCGGGGATGCGGACCTGCCCGCCGTGCGTGTGGCCGGCGAAGATCGCGTCGGCCCCGAGATCGATGAAGTCGTTCAGCACGCGCTGGTACGGCGCGTGCGTGACGCCGAGCGTGAGCGTGACCTCGGAGCGATCGAGGGAGGCGAGCGCGCCCGGCAGCACCTCGAGCCGGTCCCAGTCCCGGTGGGCGTCGCTCACACCGAAGGCTGCGATCCGCAGGCCCGCGGCATCCATCGTCGTCGCCGTGTTGTTGAGGTCGCGCCAGCCGAGGTCGTCGGTCAGGAACGAGTCGAGGGCGCCCGTATCGAGCGGCTCAGGCTGGTGCTTGATCTTCGACGGGCCGGAGAAGTACTTGAAGGGGTTGCGCGGGGACGGGGCGGCGTGGTCGTTCGACCCGTGGACGAAGACGCCGGGGATGCCGCGCAGCGGCGCGTATGCCCGGCGGAGGCCTTCGAGTCCCGCCGCGTGGCCCATGTTGTCGCCGGTGTTGACGACGAAGTCGGGGCGGAGGGCCGCGAGGGAGGCGATCCACGCCTGCTTGCGGTGCTGCCACGGCGCCATGTGCGCGTCGGAGATGTGCAGCACGCGTACCGGATCGGCGCCGGGGGGAAGGATGCGCAGCTCATGCCGGCGCACCGTGAAGAGATAACGCTCGATGCCGATGCCCCAGACCGCGGCGCCGACGCCGACCGCCCCCACCGCTGCGAGAGCGGTGAGGGCGGTGCGACCTGCGGGGGTGGGCACTAGCCGTTGCCTCCGCCGCCGCACTTGTCGGAGACGTACGTGAGCGTCACGGTGGTGTTCGGGTCGGCGCTCGACCCCGGTGGCGGATCAGAGGCCATCACGGTGTTCTTGCCACCCGGGAAGGTCTGGCACTGCGGGTTGACGTTGTTGAAGCCCGCCTGTTTCAGCTCGCTGACGGCATCCTGCAACTTCTTCCCGATGAGGTCGGCCGGGATCGTCGACGCCGCGGTGCCGGTGCTCATCGAGATCGTCACGGTCGTGCCCGACGCCGTCTGGCCCGGGCCCGGACTCTGCGCCGCGACCTGGTTCGTGGGCAGGTTGGACGGCACGGGCGCGCCGACCTGGACCGTGAAGCCCGCATTCTGCAGTGTCTGCGTGGCCTGATCCTGGGTCATGCCCACAACGTTCGGCAGGGCGACCTGCGTCGGCTTCATCAGGTTCGCCGCGGGAGCCGGGAACTTGGCGCCCGGATACAGCTGGTCGGCGAGGCGCTGCACCGGCTTGGAGATGGCGCCACGGGCGTTCCATACGCTGCCACCCCCCGGGGAACGCAGCTTCATGACATTCGCCGCTGGGTTCGGCTGCGAGCTGCCCGGAAGGGTCTCGCCCTGGACGACACCCGACCAGAAGGACGTCGTCACCGCCGTGCTCGACTGGATCAGCCAGCTCTGGTTCGCCTCGTTGGTACCCGTCTTGCCCATCACCTGCGTGCCGTCGTTCGGGTTTCCGCCGACACCGGTGCCGTGCTGCATGACGCCCTGCAGCGCGTATGCCGCGGTCGCGGCGACTCCGGGATCGAGCACCGGCTTGCAGTCGGCCGCCGGAGCAGGGCGATCCTTGCCCTGCGAGTCGGTGACCTTGTCGATGACCAGCGGCTTGCACAGCGTGCCGCCGTTGGCGACGGCGGCATACGCGTTGCCGAGCGTCAGCGGCGACACGGCCTGCGTGTTGCCGATGACGGAGTTCAGCACCATCGGCCTGCCCGAAGGACTCGCCGTGATGGGGGAGCCGTTCGCGTTCGTGACGCCGAGGGTCACGGCCTCGTTCGCGATGTCGCACAGATCGAGCTTCTCGGCCATCGCGTAGAAGCCGGTGTTGAGCGAGTCGGAGGTGAACTTCAGCGGAGTGCCGACGTAGCCCACCTCGCGGTTGTAGTTTCCGGGCATCTTGTCGCTCCCGAGCAGCCACTTGCCGCCCTGGCCCGGGCACGAGTTCGGGACCATGGGGATCGACCGGTTGGAGCCGTTCACGCTGTCGAGCAGCGAGTGCCCCTTCTGGAGCCAGTCGAGGAGCGTGAAGAGCTTGAAGGTCGAACCGGGGGCGAAGCCCGATGAACCGCCGTAGGCGTTGTCGGCCGAGTAGTTGATCGCGGTCTGGTCCGCCGTGCCGTTCGGATCGTTCGAGAAGTTCGTGTTCTGCGCCATGGAGAGCACGCGCCCCGTCGAGTTCTCGATGTTGGTGATCGCGGCGCCGAACTTCCACGTGTCATTGCCCGATGCCGCGGGCGTGTACTTCGTCAGCGAGGCCTTCGCCGCGTTCTGGAGGCGCCAGTCGAGCGTCGTGTAGATCTTCAGGCCGCCCTGGCTGAGCGCGTTCTTCCGCGCGTTGTCGTCCGCGCCGAATGCCTTGTCGGTCCGGATGACGGAGACGACGTACTCGCAGAAGTACGCGGCGTTGCCAGCCGCATCGCAGCCGACGTTCGGGGTGGTGATGTGCGGCACGATCGGCGCTTTCCTCGCCTCGTCGTACTGGGCCGTGGTGATCTTGCCGTCGTGCTTCATGCGCCCGAGGACATAGTCCTCGCGCAGCTTGGTGTCGGCGTAGCCGTCCTTCTCCGAGTTGTGCGCGACGCCCTTCACCGTGTAGGTGCCGCCCGGTCGGTCGAGTCGATACGTGTTGGGGTTCTTCACCATGCCGGCGAGGGTCGCGGCCTGCGAGAGGTTCAGATCCTTCGCCGAGACGCCGAAGTAGCGCTGTGCTGCGGCGTCCACGCCGTACGTCGTGCCGCCGAAGTTCGCGATGTTGAGGTAGCCGAGAAGGATGTCCTTCTTCGAGTACTTCTGCTCCAAGGCGATCGCGTAGCGCATCTCCTGCAGCTTGCGCGCGATGCCCGAAGCGCCGGTCGAGCTCGTGGCATCCGTGTAGCACTTGTTGAGGGCTGCTGCCTTCTGGTCGGCCGCCGAGACGCCCTTCTTGTCGTCGCCCTTGAATTCCTTGGAGTCCACCGTGGCGTAGCACTGCTGGACGAGGACGTTCTTCACGTACTGCTGGCTGATCGACGAGCCGCCCTGCGTGTCCGCGCCGCCCTTGATGTTCGACAGGATCGCGCGCGCGGTGCCGAGCATGTCGATGCCGCCGTGCTGGTAGTAGCGCGGGTCTTCACTGGAAAGCAGTGCGTCGTACATGACCGGGGCGATCTGGTCGTACGTCACGACCGACCGGTTCTGGTCGTAGAACTTTGCGAGCTCGGTGTACTGGCCGGTGTTGGCATCCTTCGCGTACAGCGTCGTCGGCTGCATCAGCGGCTGGATGTCGAGCGTCGTCGGCAGGTTGTCGAACATCGTGATGGCGTTGGAGGTCGCAGCCCCCGTCACGGCGATCGCGGGGGTCACCGCGGTCGTGACGAGAAGGCCGGCGACCGCGCTCAGTCCGACGAGGCCCAGCAGGCCTCCGAGCACTCCTGTACCCGGGCGTTTCCAATCAGGCATAGGCTCGATCGTAGGGGAGCTACCTGTGCGATCACTGACGTGCGGCCCCGATTCCCGCCCCTCGACGTGCTCGGGGACCGAACCCAAGGAGCCCCTCATGACGACGTGGGAATACCTCACGACTCCTCTCCTCATCCACAACACGGCTGCGATCCTCAACAACTGGGGCAAGCAGGGCTGGGAGCTCGTGCAGGTCGTGACAGGCCCCGAGGGCGGACTCGTCGCGTATTTCAAGCGCCCGGTGGGCGGCGGCGCCGCGAACGCCGGACTGGATGCGGCGGCCCAGGCGGCCACGCAGTTCGAAGGGAACTGAACATGACCGTTTCGGAGAACCTCGCCGCTCTCGGCATCGACCTGCCGACGGTCGCCGTGCCGGCCGGTGCATACGTCCCCGCGAAGGTGCACGGCGACCTCGTCTACACCGCAGGCCAGCTCCCCATGGTCGCCGGAGTCCTCCCCGCGACCGGCAAGGTCGGCGACGGGCACAACCAGGTGCCGCCGACCGATGCCCGTGAGTACGCCCGTCTTTCCGCGCTCAACGCGATCGCGGCGGCCGCCGCTGCCGTCGGCGGCGTGGACAACCTCACCGGTGTCCTCAAGGTGACCGGGTTCGTGGCATCCATCCCCGACTTCACCGGACAGCCGAGCGTCATCAACGGCGCGAGCGAGCTGCTCGGCGACGTGTTCGGCGACGACGGGCGGCACGCCCGGTCGGCCGTCGGCGTGCCGGTGCTTCCGCTCGACTCGCCGGTCGAGGTCGAGGTGATCTTCACCGTCGCCGTCTGAGCCTCACATGACGAATGCCCCGCAGATCTGCGGGGCATTCTTCATATGCGGGTCGTTGAGCGAGGGAGGAACGACCGAGACGAAACGCGGTGAGCCGATCGCATGAGGTCACCGCGTTTCGTCTCGGTCGCTGGCGCTCCGTCGCTCAACGACCTGAGACTTACTTCACCTGGGCGGAGATGACCGACATGACGGCCGTGTCGGCGAGGGTCGTCGTGTCGCCGACCTCCCGACCCTCGGCGACGTCGCGGAGAAGGCGCCGCATGATCTTGCCCGAGCGCGTCTTCGGCAGCTCGCCCACGATGTAGACGTCGCGGGGCCGGGCGATCGGGCCGATCTGCTCGCCGACCCACAGGCGCAGGTCGTTCGCGAGGCCCTCCGGCGCGTGCTCGGCGAGGTAGCTCTCCTTGATGATGACGAAGGCGACGACCGCCTGACCCGTGGTCTCGTCGGACGCGCCGACGACGGCCGCCTCCGCGGTGGCCTCATGCGCGACGAGGGCGGACTCGATCTCCGCCGTCGACAGGCGGTGTCCGGACACGTTCATGACGTCGTCCACGCGACCCAGCAGCCACACGTCGCCATCCTCGTCGAGGCGTGCCCCGTCGCCGGCGAAGTAGAAGCCGCCCTTGTCGGCGAACTTCTCCCAGTACGTCTCGACGAAGCGCTCCGGGTCGCCCCAGATGCCGCGCAGCATGCTCGGCCACGGCTCCGTGATGACGAGCAGACCGCCGTTGCCGTTGCCGACGTGCGCGCCCTCCTCATCCACGACGTCCACGGAGATGCCCGGAAGCGCGACCTGCGCCGAGCCCGGCTTCGTCTCGGTGATGCCGGGGAGGGCGGAGACCATGATGGCGCCGGTCTCGGTCTGCCACCACGTGTCGACGACCGGGGTGCGGTCGGCGCCGATGACGCTGCGGTACCAGACCCAGGCCTCGGGGTTGATCGGCTCGCCCACCGAACCGAGCACCCGCAGGCTCGACAGGTCGAACCTGTGCGGCACCGCGCGGCCGATCTTCATGAACGAGCGGATGGCGGTCGGCGCGGTATAGAGGACGGTGACGCCGTATTTCTCGACGATCTCCCACCAGCGGCCCGGGTGCGGCGCGTCCGGGGTGCCCTCGTACAGCACCTGCGTGGCGCCGTTCGCGAGTGGGCCGTACACGACGTAGGAGTGGCCCGTGATCCAGCCGATGTCGGCCGTGCACCAGTAGACGTCCGATTCGGGATGCAGGTCGAACACGTTCTTGTGCGTGAACGCCGTCTGCGTCGCGTAGCCGCCGGACGTGTGCAGGATGCCCTTGGGCTTCCCGGTCGTGCCGGACGTGTAGAGGATGAACAGCGGGTTCTCCGCCGGGAAGCCCTGGGCGACGTGGTCGGCGGGAGCCTCCGGTACCACGTCGTGCCACCACAGGTCGCGGCCCTCGGTCCACTCGACGTCGTTGCCGCCGCGCTTGACGACGAGGACATGCTCCACCGTCTCCTGAACGCCGGAGCCGTTGCGGTCGGCGAGCGCCTGGTCGACGGCCGGCTTCAGCGCGGACACCTTGCCCTTGCGATAGCCGCCGTCTGCGGTGATGACGAGCTTCGCGCCGGCGTCGTCGATGCGCGAGCGGAGGCTGTCGGCGGAGAACCCGCCGAAGACGACGGAGTGGATGGCGCCGACGCGCGCGACGGCGAGCATCGCAGCGACGGCCTCGGGGATCATCGGCAGATAGATCGCGACGCGGTCGCCCTCGCCGACGCCGAGGCCCGCGAGGACGTTGGCGACGCGCTTGACCTCATCCGTCAGCTCGGCATAGGTGATGCGACGGGAGTCTCCCGGCTCGCCCTCCCACAGGAGCGCCACGCGGTCGCCGTTGCCCGCCTCGACGTGCCGGTCGAGGCAGTTGTAGGCGACGTTGAGCTCGCCGTCGGCGAACCACTTCGCGAACGGCGGGTTCGACCAGTCGAGGACCTCGGTGAACGGCTTCGACCACGTGAGCAGTTCACGCGCCTCGTCACCCCAGAACCCGAGGCGGTCGGCCTTCGCGCGCTCGTAGAGCTCCGCGGTGGCGACGGCCTGGGCGGTGAACGCGGGGTCAGGCGCGAACCGCCGATCCTCGTCCAGGAGATGGTCGATCTGACTGCTCATGAGCGCGCTCCTTCGCGGGCGGAACCTCAGGGGGATGCCGCGGACGAGGGCGTGCGCGGCGACGGGGTCACTCTAACCCGAGGGCAGTCGGGGGACTACCTCCGATAGTGGGTGGCCGTCTCATCGGATCGATAGCCGATATATCACCACCGATCCTGAGAAATTGTTTGGAAGGTTGCGCGATGTTGCGTAAGCTCAGGTCTCGGCCGAACATCGATTCTGGCATTGCAGCCCCCGACAAACCCCCCGAATCGGGTGCTGCGCGTGGCGGCATCCCATTCCCCCCATGGGATGCCGCCCACCATTTTTGGGCGCGCTCCCATGAGGGCCGTCGCCACGGGTTCCTCCCCAGTCCGCGCGGTGCTCGCGTCATCCACGGATGCCGGCAGCGCCCGCCCGCGTCCGCTGGCGCATCCGTACGGTCGTTGCCATGTCTGCGCCCTTCGTCGTCGCACCCCGCACCGCGTCCCGACCTTCCGTCGACGTCCCTTGGCTGGGTCCTTCTCCCGCGTCGCCTGGGCGGGTCCCGGACGATCTGTTCCCTGCGGCGCTCGGCTTCCTTCCGACGCCGCGGCGTGCTGTCACGGTGGATGCGGCCTCTGCGACGGACTCGCCCGAATCCGAGTCGGGCGCCCCTGAGCAACCCGGGCTTGAGCTGCGGCACCCTTCACTCGCCCCTCTTGCCGCGTACCTCGACGATCCGGAGGTCACGGATGTGTTCGTCAACGGTTCCGACGGACTGTTCGTGGACCGGGGGCGCGGAGCCGAACGGGAGGCGCGGTGGCGCACATCGGAAGAAGAGGTGCGCGCGCTCGCCGTCGCACTCATCTCCCTCGGCGGCCGTCATGTCGACGACAGCTCGCCGTGCGTCGACGTCAGGCTCGATGGCGGGGTGCGGGTCCATGCCGTGCTGCCTCCCGTGTCCGCGAACGGCACGCTCATCTCTCTGCGAGTGCCGCGGCTCGCGCAGCCGAGTCTCGACGAACTCGAACGTCGCGGCATGTTCGGTCCGCGCACCCGTCAGCTGCTGGGTCGGCTCGTCGACGAGCGAGAGAACCTGCTCGTCACGGGGGCCGCCGGGGCCGGAAAGACGACGTTGCTCGGAGCCCTCCTCTCGGCCGCAGCGCCCGCCGATCGGATCGTCACGGTCGAGGACGTCGCAGAGCTGCGCGTCGATCACGACCACCACGTGCGCCTCGAAGCCCGGCAGCCGAACCTCGAGGGCGTCGGCGGCATCGGACTCGCCCGGCTCGTCCGAGAGGCCCTCCGGATGCGGCCGGATCGCCTCGTCGTCGGCGAGTGCCGCGGAGAAGAGGTGCGCGAGCTGCTGTCGGCGCTGAACACGGGACACGACGGCGGAGCAGGCACCGTGCACGCGAACGGCATCCGCGACGTCCCGGCGCGTCTGGAGGCGCTCGGCGCGCTCGCGGGCCTCGACGATCGCGCGCTCGCCCGTCAGGTCGTGAGCGGGATCGGCCAGGTGCTGCATGTGGGACGGGATGCGGCCGGGCGACGCCGGCTCGTCGGCATGGGCCGGCCCGTTCTCGACGGAGACCGGCTCGGGATCGAGGAGATGGCGTGCCCCGATTGATCCATCGTCGGCGGGCGCCCGCCTCCGATGCCGAGACCGCCGACGCGGTCCTGCGGCTTGCGGTGCTGCTGCAGGCGGGCGTGCCGGCCGCCCGCGCGTGGGCCTTCGTGATCGGCGACGCGCAGCCGGCGCCGCCGACACCGGCGTCGATCGCGGCGAGAGGCGGCGCATGGCGCGCGGTCGCGGCCGCGTGGGACGTGTCGTCCGCGGTCGGCGCGCCGCTCGCCGACAGCCTTCGCGCGATCGCCTCGGCACTGCGCGACGCGCAGGAGACCGCGGATCAGGTGCGCGTGACGCTCGCGGAGCCGGCCGGCACCGCGAGGCTCATGGCCTGGCTTCCGCTCGTCGCGGTCGGCCTCGGGGCGCTCCTCGGGTTCGACACGGTCGCGGTTCTCATCGGGAGCCCCGGCGGGTGGGTCTGCGCGATCGCCGGAATCCTGTGCATGGTCGCAGCGAGGAGATGGTCCGCGAAGCTCGTGCGCGGTGCGGCCATGCCGGCGGGCGTCCCGGGACTTCGCGCCGAGCTCACCGCCATCGCCCTGCGCGGCGGCGTCTCTGTGGAGCGGGCCGCGACGATCGTCGAGGCCGCGCTGATGGATGCAGATGTCGCGGACGCACGTGGTGCGAGACCCGCAGCCGACGACAAGGCGGCGGGTACGGCCCACCCCGAGGGCGAGATCCTCGTGCTCTCCCGCGAGGCGGGCGTGCCGGCGGTCGAGCTCCTGCGGGCGTCCGCCACGCTCGCCCGGCTGAGCGCGCGCACCGAAGGACGGATGCGGGCCGCCCGGCTCGCGTCGCGCCTGCTGATCCCGCTCGGAGTCTGCACGCTTCCCGCCTTCCTGCTGCTGGGGGTCGCGCCCATGCTGCTGAGCGTCCTCGGCTCGACGGTGCCGAGCCTCAGTATCGACGTGCCGGCGATCGGGTCGAGCCCCTGAGTCGCGCTCACGATCGATCGCCCGATCCCTGCCACCGCGCACAGCGCAACCCCCGCTCGTGTCCGACCCCCACCCGTGCCCAGACCCCTACCCGTGCCCAGGCCCCTACCCGTGCCCAGACCCCTACCCGTGCCCAGAAGAGAGGAATGAAGCTGATGACCAAGACCGACCCCGCCGCCCCCGTCCGCTTGACCCGGCGACGCGCGGCCCGACTGTTCGGCGACGACACGGGAGCCGCGACCGCGGAGTATGCCGTCGCCACAATGGCGGCGGTCGCCTTCGCCGGGCTCCTCGTCGCGATCATGCGCAGCGACGAGGTGCGCGGCATCCTGACCGATCTCGTGCGCCGCGCGCTGACCGTTGCATGAGCATCGCATGAGCGCGTGGCGGGGCGACCGCGGCTCGGCCACCGCCGAGTTCGCGATCGCCCTGCCCGCGGCGATCATCGTCCTCGCCATCGGAGCCGCGACGCTGTCCGCGTGCGGTCACCAGGTGCGCCTGCAGGATGCGGTGGCCGATGCCGCCCGCCTCGCAGGCCGGGGCGAAGGCGACCGTGCCGCCGCGCTCGTCGCCGACGCCGGGGGAGTGGCATCCGTCTCGCGCTCCGATCAGGTCGTGTGCGTGAGCGCGACGGCGCCCGCCGGGGTGCCGTTCGTCCCGTTCACGCTCCGCGCCCGAGCCTGCGCTCTCGACGACGTCGAGGAAGGCGTCGACGTCGGGGCCAGGGCCGGGGCCAGGGCAGGGGCCGGGGTCGGGGCCGACGAGGCGATCGATTCCCGAGCGGACACGACTGCCGGCGCGACCGCGATGACCGGCGAGGGCGGGTGAGTCGTGGCCGGGACGGTGCTCGCCGCGGGAGTCCTCGGGGCGTCGGCGATGCTCGCCTTCGGGCTCGGCGCTGCGGGGGCGGCGGCCGCGTGTGGTCAGCGAGCGGCCGCATCCGCCGATGCCGCCGCGCTCGCCGCGGCCGACATCGCGTCCGGCGCCGTCCCATCGGCGGACGGGGCCGCACCGTGCGATCACGCCCGCGCCGTGGCAGCGGCATCCGGGGCGCAGCTGACCGCGTGCGTCGTCGACGGACTCGTCGCGACCGTGTCGGTCCGCGTGCCGTTCGGGGCCCTCGCCGCGACGGCCTCGGCCCGCGCGGGCCCGCCCGGCGCGCGATGATGACGGTTCCCGCTGAGCGAACGGGCGTGCCGCTCTCAGGAACTCGTGTGTATGGTGTGCTTCGACAGAAGAGGGGAACCCCGTGGCACAAGGCAAGAAGCTCGTCATCGTCGAGTCGCCCACGAAGATGAAGTCCATCCAGGGCTATCTGGGCGACGGGTACGAGGTGCTGAGCTCGGTCGGCCACATCCGCGACCTGGCCGACAAGAAGGACATCCCGGCCGACAAGAAGGCCGCGTACGGCAAGTACTCGATCGACATCGACAACGGGTTCGACCCCTATTACGTCGTCAACGCCCGCAAGACGAAGACGGTCGCCGAGCTGAAGCGCGCGCTCAAGGACGCCGACGAAGTCCTCCTCGCGACAGATGAGGACCGCGAGGGCGAGGCCATCGCGTGGCATCTCCTCGAGGTGCTCAAGCCCAAGGTCCCGGTCAAGCGCATGGTCTTCCACGAGATCACCAAGGATGCGATCCGCGACGCCGTGGAGCACACCCGCGAGCTCGACCTCGCCCTCGTCGACGCGCAGGAGACGCGCCGCATCCTCGACCGCCTGTACGGGTGGGACGTCTCGCCCGTGCTGTGGATGAAGGTCCAGCAGGGCACCTCGGCCGGACGAGTGCAGTCCGCCGCGACGCGCCTTGTCGTCGACCGGGAGCGCGAGCGCATGGCGTTCGTCTCCGCCGGCTACTGGGACCTCGAGGCGCGGGCCCTTCGACAGGCTCAGGGGCCGGAGGGGGAGAGCTCCTTCACGGCGCGACTCGCCCGCCTCGGCGGAGCGCCGCTCGCCCGCGGCACGGACTTCGACGACACGGGCGTCCTCAAGAAGGCCGTGCTCGTCCTCGACGAGGAACGCGCCCGGGCCCTCGCCGCCGCCGTCGAGGCCGCGGTCGCCGCATCGGTCACGAGCGTCGAGGCGAAGCCGGGCACCCGCAGCCCGCGCGCCCCGTTCACGACCTCGACCATGCAGCAGGAGGCCGGCCGCAAGCTCTCGATGAGCGCGAAGCACGCGATGAGCGTCGCCCAGCGTCTCTACGAGAAGGGCTTCATCACCTATATGCGCACCGACTCGACGGCGCTGAGCACCCAGGCGGTTCAGGCGGCGCGTGCGCAGGCGGTCGCGCTCTACGGTTCGGCGGCCGTGCCGCTGAACCCTCGGGTGTACCGCAGCAACAGCAAGAACGCGCAGGAGGCGCACGAGGCGATCCGCCCCTCGGGCGAGGAGTTCCGCACTCCGGCGCAGCTCGCGAGCCAGATGGACCGCGACGAACAGCGGCTGTACGACCTCATCTGGAAGCGCACCGTCGCCAGCCAGATGTCCGACGCGAAGTACGAGACCACGACCGTGACGATCGCGGTGGATGCCGCCGGCGAGCTCGCCGAGTTCACCGCATCCGGCACCGTGTACACCTTCAAGGGCTTCCTCGAGGCGTACGAGGAGGGCAAGGACGAGAAGCGCAGCGACGCCGACAAGTCGGACGACCAGTCGCTCCCGGCGCTCGCGGTCGGCGATGAGATCAAGATGCGGGATGTCGAGGCCAAGGGCCACGCGACCACTCCGAAGCCCCGCTACACGGAGGCGAGCCTCGTGAAGGCGCTGGAGGAGAAGGGCATCGGCCGTCCGTCGACCTTCGCGAGCATCATCGACGTCATCCTCGAGCGCGGCTATGTGACGAAGAAGGGGCAGGCGCTCGTCCCGAGCTGGCTGGCCTTCAGCGTCGTGCGCCTCCTCGAGCAGCACTTCGCCGACCTCGTCGACTACGACTTCACCGCCGCCCTCGAGGACGACCTCGACGCCATCGCCCGTGGGGAGCAGCAGCGCGTCGCGTGGCTGAAGGACTTCTACTTCGGCTCCGAGGGGCAGGTGGGCCTGCGCAACGTCGTCGACAACCTCGGCGAGATCGACGCGCGCGAACTGAACTCCACACGCATCAGCGACATCGCGACACTGCGGTTCGGCAAGTACGGCCCCTATCTCGAGGTCGCGGACCCGGCGAACCCCGAGGCGGCGCCCCGCCGCGTCAACGTGCCCGACGATCTGGCTCCGGACGAGCTGACGGCGGCCCGCGCGCAGGAGCTCATCGACGCCCCCGTCGCGGGGGACCGCGTGCTCGGCGAGAACCCGGAGAACGGCAAGATCATCGTCGTCAAGGACGGCCGCTTCGGTCCGTATGTGCAGGAGGAGGACCCGGTCGACCCGGATGCCGCCGACCTCGCGACCGGAGAGATCGAGGAGGCGCCGAAGAAGCGCGGCGCGAAGAAGGCGCCCGCGGCCCCGAAGCCGCGCACCGCCTCTCTCTTCAAGTCGATGTCGGTCGACACCGTCGACCTCGAGACGGCGCTGAAGCTCCTCGACCTGCCGCGCACGCTCGGCGCCGACCCGGAGTCGGGCGAGCCGATCACCGTGCAGAACGGTCGTTACGGCGCCTACATCAAGAAGGGCACCGACTCCCGCTCGCTCGACAACGAGGACCAGATCTTCACCGTCACGCTCGAGGAGGCGCTGGCCAAGCTCGCCGAGCCGAAGTACGGCGCACGCCGGGCATCGAGCGCGCTCAAGGAGTTCGAGAACGACCCGGAGAGCGGCAAGCCGATCAAGCTGAAGGACGGCCGGTTCGGCCCGTACGTCACGGACGGCACGACGAACGCGACCGTGCCGCGCGGCGAGGACGCGATGGAGATCACGTTCGAGCGCGCTGTGCAGCTGCTCGCGGACAAGCGCGCGAAGGGCCCGGCGCCCAAGCGCACGACGCGCGGCACGACGACGCGGAAGACCACGACCGCCAAGAGCGCGAAGAAGTGACGGGCCTCTTCGTCACATTCGAGGGCGGCGACGGGGTCGGCAAGTCGACGCAGGCTCGCCTGCTCGAGGAATGGCTGGTGGATGCCGGCCGCACCGTGGTCCGCACCCGGGAGCCCGGCGGGACCGAGGTCGGCAACCTCATCCGCGACATCGTCCTGCACCACCGGGGCGAGGTCGCGCCCCGGGCCGAGGCGCTGCTGTACGCCGCCGACCGCGCCCACCACATCGCATCCGTCGTCCGGCCCGCGCTCGCCCGCGGGGAGGTCGTCATCCAGGACCGCTACCTCGACTCGTCCGTCGCCTACCAGGGCGCCGGACGCGTGCTCGACGCGACCGAGGTGCGCGATCTGTCGCTGTGGGCGACGGAGGGGCTGCTTCCCGACCTCACCGTCCTCCTCGACCTCGATCACGACGCCGCGCGCCTGCGGCTCGACGCGGACGACAAGCCGTTCGACCGGCTCGAAGCGGAGAAGGCCGAGTTCCACGAGCGTGTGCGCGAGGCGTTCCTCGCGCTCGCCGCCGCGGAGCCGGAGCGCTTCCTCGTGCTCGACGCGTCCCGTGCCCCCGAGGACCTCGCGGCCGCCGTCCGCGACCGAATCGAGACCTTGCTCACATCGGGCGTGTAGGAGGCCCCGTTTAGGGTGGACATCATGGACGTCACCGCCCCCGCCACGTTGCCGTGGGGCGATGTCTGGGGGCAGGAGGAAGCGGTCGCGCAGCTGCAGGCCGCCGCATCCGATCCCGCGAACCTCACGCACGCCTGGCTGATCACCGGTCCGCCCGGCTCGGGCCGGTCCACGCTCGCGCACGCGTTCGCCGCGGCGCTCATCGCCGAGCCGGGCGACGAGGCGGCCGAGCACGTGATGCACCAGGTGCTCACCGGCGTCCACCCCGATCTCACGGCACTGCGCACTGAGGGCGTCATCATCTCGATCAAAGACGCGCGCGCCCTCGTCGAACGGTCGTACTTCGCGCCGTCGCTCGGCCGGTACCGCGTCATCGTGATGGAGGACGCCGATCGCATGGCCGAGCGCACCTCCAACGTGCTGCTGAAGGCGCTCGAAGAGCCGCCGGAGCGCACGGTGTGGGTCCTGTGCGCGCCGAGCGACGCCGACCTCCTGCCGACGATCCGCTCGCGGGTGCGCACGCTGCGGCTGCGTGAGCCCGAGGTCGCCGACGTCGCCGCGCTCATCGTGCAGCGCACGGGCGCCGACCCGGTGATCGCCGAGCAGTCCGCGCGCCACGCACAGCGGCACATCGGCATGGCCCAGCGCCTGGCGACGGACGCCGCGGCCCGCGACCGGCGCGACCTCACGCTGCGCGGCGTCCTGCGCGTGCGTGGCGTCGGCGACGCCGTCGACGTCGCCGGCGAGATCGCGAAGGCCGCGAAGGACGACGCCGACGCGCTGACCCTCGAACGCAACGAGGCCGAGCGCGCGGAGCTCCTGCGCATGGTCGGCGTCGCCGAGGGAGCCGCCGTGCCGCCCGCGGTGCGCGGCCAGCTGAACGCGCTGGAAGAGGAGCAGAAGCGCCGTGCGACGCGGAGCCTGCGCGACGGCATCGACCGGGTGCTCACCGATCTGCAGTCGATGTTCCGCGACATCGTCGTGCTGCAGTACGGGCGCGCCGACCTCGTGAACGCCGAGCTCGCCCCCGAGCTCGAGACCATCGCGCGCGACTGGAGCCCGCAGCGCACCCTGACCGTGCTCGACAAGATCGCGCTCACGCGCCGCAACCTCGAGCAGAACGTCGCCCCCGCCCTTGCCCTCGAGAGTCTGCTCGTGACCGTCGCGAGCGGGAGGACCCTGTGAGAACACGAACCCGTCTGCTCGCCGTCGTCGCGGGCCTCGCCGCCGCATCCATCGCCCTCTCCGGGTGCATCTCGGCGATGATCCCGACCGACCAAGGTCCCACCACCGGCGTCACGGCTTCGCCCGACACCGAGGGCGTCGCGGCCGACCTGCTGCCGTTCTACGGGCAGAAGGTCGAGTGGAAGGGATGCGGCAAGGGCATGGACTGCGCCACCGTGAAGGTGCCTCTCGACTGGAGCCACCCGACGAAGGGCGACGTGAAGATCTCCGTCATCCGGCACAGTGCGCCGTCCGCGACGCGCATCGGCTCGCTGCTGACGAACCCGGGCGGGCCGGGAGCGAGCGGAGTCTCGTTCGTGCGCGACTCGCTGAGCGCGGTCGTCGACCCCACGATCGAGAAGGCGTACGACGTCATCGGCTTCGACCCGCGCGGAGTCGGCGGATCGACCTCGGTCGCCTGCTACGACGCCAAGTCCATGGACTCCTACCTGTTCGACATCCCGACCGGGACGCGAGGGTCCGCGGCGTGGAACGCGCAGCAGGCGGCCGCGAACAAGGGCTTCGCGAACGCGTGCGACAGGAACAGCGCGGGCATGCTGCAGTACATCACGACGGACAACGCCGCCCGCGACATGGACGTGCTGCGCGCTGTGCTCGGCGAGAAGAAGCTCGACTACCTGGGCTACTCGTACGGCACATTCCTCGGGGCGACCTACGCGAAGCTGTTCCCGAAGCGCGTCGGCCGCTTCGTCCTGGACGGTGCGATCGACCCGTCCGTGTCCGAGCTCGACGTCTCGACGACACAGGCACTCGGGTTCGAATCGGCGCTGCGCGCGTACATGGCCGACTGCCTGAAGCAGAACAACTGCCCCTTCCGCGGCACCACGGACGACGCGATGGCCGACCTCGGCACGCTGCTGGCGAGCGTGGATGCGAAGCCCCTGAAGAACTCCGACGGCCGCTACCTCGGCGCCGACTCGCTCATGACCGCCATCGTGGCGGCGCTGTACTCGCAGGACAGCTGGCCGTATCTCACGCAGGCACTGTCCGACACGCTGTCCGGCGACGCGTCGACGGCGTTCCAGCTCGTCGACTTCTACTACAACCGCAATGCGAACGGCACGTACAGCGACAACTCCACGGAGGCGTTCAACGCCTACAACTGCATGGACTATCCGGACGACTTCACGCAGGCGGAGAAGGATGCCGCCTCCGCCCTCGTGAAGGCGAAGGCGCCCACCATCGCCCCGTACTGGGTCTTCACGAGCCCGTGCGACTCCTGGGCGTACCCCGCCTCCGGAGTGCGCGAGAAGATCGCGGCTGAGGGAGCCGCGCCCATCGTGGTGGTCGGCACGACGAACGACCCGGCGACGCCGTACGCGTGGTCGGTGTCGCTCGCGAAGCAGCTCTCGTCAGGCGTGCTCGTCACGCGCGTGGGCGAAGGCCACACGGGGTACAACAAGGGCAACACGTGCGTGGACAGCGCGATCGACGAATACCTCCTGAAAGGCACCCCGCCCGAGAACGGACTGCGCTGCGGGTGACGGACGCGGCTCGGTTTCGTCTCGGCGCTGCGGCCGTGTAAGATCGGTGATCGTGCCTCGCAGCGCGGAGCACACGCCGCTTTAGCTCAGTCGGCAGAGCGATTCACTCGTAATGAATAGGTCTGGGGTTCGATTCCCCAAAGCGGCTCCGGCCACGAAGCCCCCTCTCCGGAGGGGGCTTCGTCGTTCCTCACGGCGAAGATCCGTGAGTTCACGGATCCGCGCGGGTGCGGCCGGGAGCACGCTGGCTTGGTGCGGATCGAGATCTGGGTGGACAGCACGGATCCACCGGTCGGTCGGGTGGACGACCACGGCGAGGCGGTGCCGTTCTGCGGCTGGATCGATCTCCTAGCCGTCCTGTCCGACGTCGTCGAGGCGTCGGGAGACGAAGACGGCGAGCTCCGTGCGAGAGCGCAGACCGAGCTTCGCGAGGACGTTTGACACATGCGTCTCGACCGTGCGCCGCGACACCGAGAGGTTCGCTGCGATCTCGGGGTTGGTGGCGCCGGTGGCGACGCGGCTCGCGATGCGCTCCTCGGTGCGGGTGAGCG
Organism: Microbacterium candidum; assembly: GCF_030315975.1. Lineage (GTDB taxonomy): Bacteria > Actinomycetota > Actinomycetes > Actinomycetales > Microbacteriaceae > Microbacterium > Microbacterium candidum. The sequence goes on from NZ_JASXSZ010000006.1 coordinate 127,270, forward strand.
ACTCCCATCCGGTGGCAGGCCTCGCGCGCGGGGGTGCGAGCACGGCGATGCCCTTCCGGCGGAACGCGGCCCGCGCGCGGATGACGTCGTGATCGGCGCCGACGTCGGAGTACCCGCGCAGGGACGTTTCGGCGAGGCTCCTGCTGTCGGCGTGTCCGACGGGGAGGGCGAGGGCTGCGAGCTCCGACACCCGCGCGTGCTCGAAACGCCGGGGCGTCGTCGCCATCATGCCGGCCGCCTCCAGGAGGAGGTCGGCGTCATCCGTGCTGACCCCCTCGACGGCGAGCGCCGTCGCCCGCAGATGCGCCACGTCGGGGTTCCGGTCGGCCAGTGTCGCCACGGCATCGACGACCTCGCGCGAGCGCTGCGCGGCCGCAGCGCGCGCCGAAGGGTGCACGCCCGCGACCGACCGCGCGAGATCGACGAGGTCGAGGGCGATCTCCGCGGCATCCACCTCGGCACGGACCGCGCGAAGCTCCCGCCACCCCTCCCACAGCACGTCGAAGGTCGCGGAGTCGTCACCCGCAGCGCGCTGACGCTGGCTGACCCCCTGCCAGATCCAGGACCGCCCGCGCCCGCCCCACATCGACCAGGCCGGGACGGGGTCGAGGCTGGCCGACCATTCCAGAGCCGCGCCGGGTCCCCGCTGATGGGCGACGACGTACGCACGGATCCCGCGGACCGGCGCATCGAGCCGCACATCCATCGACGCGACCATCGCTCCGTGCGCGTCGAGTTCAGCTGCGAGGTCGGAGAGCGCGCCCGTGCGGCTGCGCGCCTGTGCGCCGAGCGAGTGCGCGGCGAGCATCCCGGTGCGGTAGCCGAGGTTCTCCGCCAGCTCGAGGCTGTGCTGCAGGAGCTCGACGATGGCGTCGGTGCGCCCGGCATCGGCCAGCGCGACCGCCAGGAGGGCGTGCGGGAAGGTCTCGAGCGTCGAGAGCGAGGGATGCCGATCGGCCTTCGCCGCGGCATCCGTCAACGCGACGATGGCCGCATCCAGGTCGCCTCGGCAGTTCGCGATCTGTCCCTGCAGGCTCAGGGCGATGACCTCGGCGCCGACGTTGCCGGTCGCGGCCGCCATCGCCGCGCCGTCGCGCGCGACGCGCAGCGCGCCGTCGACGTCCCCGAGCATCATGCGCGGCCAGCCCGCGAACGCCAGGTGGGTGGCGCGGTCATAGGGCTCGAGCACCTCGGCTGCGGCGTACCGGTCGGCCGCATCGCGCGCATCGGCGTGCCGATGCTGCAGAAGCAGGGACTGCGTGAGGGTGCGCGTCACACCCGCCAGCGACTCGGGCGGCACGTCGCGGCGGAGCACGACGGCGGCGAGGTCCGCGGCATCCACCACCCGTCCCGAGCTGAGCGCGGCGCGCGCGAGACCCGCGACCGCCTGCGTATTGAGCGGATCGTCGCTCGTGGTCGCGTCGATGACGCGGTTCCAGAGCTCGACGGCGGTCTCGGGCGCGGACACCGCCGTGCGCTGCGCGAGTCGCAGCATGCGGGGCAGGTCGGGGGCGTCCGTCGGCGCCTGCAGCAGGTGTCCGGCGACCGTCGCCGGCGAGACGTCCGCCGCCTCCAGGCGGATCGCGATCTCCCGGTGCAGCTCCGCGCGCACGGGGGCGGGAAGGTCCTGCAGCAGCACCTCCTGGATCAGCTCGTGCCGGAAGCCGAGCATGTCCTGCTCGGCGTCCTCCAGGAACCCGGCCGCGAACGTCTCCTGCAGCATCGGCACGAGGACGCTCATCGGCTGATCGACGACCACCCGCAGCTGAGAGAGGGAGAAGCGGGTGCCGAGCAGCGCCGCCGTGCGCAGCAGATCCCGGCTCGGAGAGCTCAGGTGGCTGAGATGTCGCATCATCACCATCGCCAGCGACGGCGACGGTCCCACCGGGGCGTCCAGCCGGGCTTCGCCGCGCGGGCCGATCGTGACCGCCCCGTCGCGCAGCAGCGCCCGCATCATCTCTGTGAGGAACAGCGGGTTGCCGCCTGCCGTCCCGACGTACCGCTCGAGCGTTCCGCTGATCCGTCCGCCCGCCAGGCACTCGGCGATCGCGACGCACGTTTCGGCGGGCAGGGTTCCGAGCTCGATCGTCGTGAGCAGGTCGCGATCGCTCAGCGCGACGAGGAGACGGTCGAGCTCATGCGGCGTCTCGCGGGGAGCCTGGCTCCGCATCGACCCGACGATCAGCAGCGGAAGCTGTTCGAGGGTGTGGCTGAGCCGCGTGAGCAGGGCGAGCGAGCTCTTGTCCGCCCACTGCAGGTCCTCCAGGACGACCACGGTCGGCTCGACCGCCACGGCGTCGACGATCGTCAGCAGGCGCTCCGCGACGGCGTACTTGTCCTGTACGGCGGCGAGGCGCCGGTCGTCGTCGGTGAGAACGGGTGCGAACGCGTCGAGCAGGATGCCGTACGTCCGGCGCCGATCCATGACGTCGGCGGACGCCTGCAGCACGCGGCGTCCATACGCACGCCGCATCGCCGCGTCCAGGAGCGAGGTCTTGCCGATCCCGGCCTCACCGCGGACCATGATGACGTGGCCGTTCGTCGTGTCGTCGCCGTGGGGAGCGCGCCGTGGCGCGCCCTGCGTGCCGCGGTCGAGCGCAGCCGCGAGCACGGCGAGCTCCGCGTCTCGCCCGAGGAACACGCGTGTGCTCCGCCCGGCATGAACAGGCGTCTGCATGCCACCGCCTCTCGGCCGCCCCAGTGCGGCCCCCCAGCATCCCCGAGCCCGAGTCTACCGAGGGGCACCGCACATGTCTCCTGACCCAGGTCCCCTCGCGCCGTTCGCGCCCCGCCTCGCGGCGGAGTGGATGCGGGACGAGCCCGACCTCCGTCACCGCACCATCGAGGGGACGATGGTGTTCGCCGACATCTCCGGCTTCACGCGGCTCACCGAGCGGCTGGCGCGGCAGGGGAAGGAAGGCGCCGAGCTGCTCAGCGACACCCTTGACCTGACTTTCGCGACGCTTCTGGCTCCCGCGTTCGACGACGGCGCGGACCTCTTGAAGTGGGGCGGGGATGCGGTGCTGCTCCTGTTCCGAGATGAGGACCACGCGGCGCGCGCCGCGCGCGCGGCGCACCGGATGCGGGCCGCCCTGCGCACTCTCGTGCGCGATCGGGCGCTGCCTGTGCACGCGCCGCTGCGCATGTCGATCGGCATCCACAGCGGTGCGTTCGACGTGTTCCTCGTGGGCGATCCGGCGAGCCACCGCGAGTTGATCGTCACGGGGCCGGCCGCCAGCCGCCTCGCCGCCGTCGAGGCGACGTGCACCGCGGGCCGCATCCTCCTCACCCCGGAGACGGCTTCGCTTCTCCCGGCGCGCGTGCTCGGCGAGTCGATCGACGTGGAGGGCCGGTCCGCACGCCTCCTGCGGTCGCTGCCGGAGCCTCCCATCCGTCCCGGACGGGCGGCTGCCGACGACGCGGTCGCCGGCACCCTGCCGCCGGCGATCCGCGTCCACCTCGAAGCCGGCGGCGGGGAACCGGAGCACCGGCCCGTCGCCGTGGCGTTCGTCCAGTTCGGGGGCATCGACCGGCTGATCGCGGAGGAGGGAGAGGATGCGGCCGCGACCGCCGTGCACGACCTGGTCGCCGTGGTGCAGCACGCGTGCCTCGAGCACGGCGTGACCTTCTTCGAGTCGGACATCGCCGCGGACGGCGGGAAGATCATGCTCACGGCGGGGGCGCCGCGCAGCGCGGGTCAAGACGCCGAGCGGATGCTGCGCACGGCTCTCGCGATCGCCGCCCATGAGGGAGCGCTCACCGTGCGGGTGGGCGTCAACGCGGGCCACGTCTTCACGGGCGAGCTCGGTCCCGCGGTGCGGCGCACCTACTCCATCAAGGGGGATGCCGTGAACCTCGCGGCGCGCCTCCTCGGCCGTGCGCACCCCGGCCAGGCCGTCGCGACGGAGTTCGTCGTCGCGCAGGCACACGTGGACGTCGAGTCTGACGCGCTGCCCCCCTTCTTGGTGAAGGGCAAGAAGATCCCGGTGCACGCGGTCGTCGTGCGGGAGGTGCGCGGCCGCGCGGCCGCCCGCGAGAGCCGGTTCGTCGGCCGTGGTGAGGAGCTGAGGCTTCTGGGCGACGCGCTCGCGGCGGCGCGCGACGGACAGGGTTCTGTCGTCGACATCGTCGGCGAGCCGGGCATCGGCAAGTCGCGGCTGGTCGCCGAGCTCGTGGTCCCGGATGCCGTGCAGGTGTTCTCCGCGACGTCGGGCAGCTACGAGAGCAACACGCCCTACTCGACGGTCGGCGCGCTCCTGCGCGGCGTACTCGGCGTCGGCGCACAGGATGCCGAGGCGGACATCAAGACGCGGATCCAGGACACGGTGCAGGAGGCCGCGCCGAGGCTCGAGCCGTGGCTCGCGCTCCTGGGTGTGGTGCTCGATGTCGAGATCCCCTCGACGCGTGAGGTGGACGAACTCGAAGAGCGCTTCCGTCGCGGCCGCATCGAGGAGATCACCGTCGACCTGCTCGCGGCGCTCCTCACGGATCCGACCCTGCTCGTGTTCGAGGACACGCATCTCATGGACGAGGCATCCGGCGCGCTGCTGCATCGGCTCGAGGCGGAGTCGCATCGGCATCCCTGGTGCATGGTCCTCACGCGGCGCGAGATCCCCGTGGGCTTCGTCCCGCAGCTGTCCGAGCCGGTCGACCTCAGGATCGCTCTTGCGGCGATCGCGCCGGAGAGCGCGCTGGAGCTGCTGGAGGCCGCCGCCGGCGGCGCGCGGCCGAGCCGTCACACCCTCGAGGCGATGGTGGAGCGGGCCGCAGGCAACCCCCTGTTCCTCACGTCGCTCGCCGCGGGCGCGCGCGCGTCCGAGACGAGCGAGCTGCCGGACTCGGTCGAGGCGGTGCTGCTCGTCGACATCGACCGGCTCGCGTCATCCGACCGCGCTCTCCTGCGCCTCGCCGCGGTGCTCGGCGCGCGGTTCGACCCCGGCATCCTCGTCAGCCTCACCCCCGAGACCGTCACGATCGAACAGATCGCGGAACGCCTGGACGAGTTCGTCCGCCCGGTGGAGGTCCCGGCCGGCGCGCAGGCGGATGCCGCCGGCCTCGAGTTCCGGCATGCGATGGTGCGCGACGTGGCCTACGCCGGTCTGCCGTTCCGCCTGCGGCGGGATCTGCACGCGCGCGTCGCGACGACTCTCGAGGACCGGGATGCATCCCCCGAACTGCTGAGCCTGCACTTCCACGAGGCCGGCCATCACGACAAGGCGTGGGCGTACTCGCTGCGCGCCGGCGACGACGCGCGCGCGAAGTACGCCTATGGCCAGGCGGCCGCGTTCTTCGAGCGCGCCCTGGACAGCGCAGCGCACCTGCCCGGGATCGACCTCGCGAGACGCTCTGCCGCGTACCTCTCCCTCGGCGAGAGCCTCGACATGGCCGGTGATGCCACCGGTGCGATCAGCGCGCTTCGGCGAGCGCGCCGCACGCGGAGCCTCGGAGTCGTCGAGACGGCAGAGGTCGTGTACAAGGAGGCCCGCATCACCCTGCGTCTGGGGCGCTACCGGGCGGCCCTCGCCCAGCTGACGAGGGCTCTGCACCTCCTGGACGGGATGACGGGCGCCGCGGCGGACGCGGTACGCGCACGTCTGTCGATCCGTTACGGCTTCTGCCTGCACATCCAGCGTCGCGACGACGAAGCGATCCGCTGGGGCCGCCGCAGCGTCGAGTGGGCGGAGGCGGCAGGCGATCGCGAACTGCTCGCCCATGCGTTCAACGGATTGCATCTTGCGTACGGAGCGTCCACCCTCGACGAGGACCGGCCCTACGGGCAGCTCGCGCTCTCGCTGTTCGAGGAGTTGGGCGACCTCAGCGGCCAGGCGCTGACGCTGAACAATCTCGCCATCGACGCCTACAACTCGGGCAGCTGGAACGAAGCGATCGACGCGTTCGCGCGGGCCGCGGAGAGCTTCCACCGCCTCGGAGACGACGCGAACGCGGCGAACGCGCTGTACAACCACGGGGAGATGCTGGTCACGCAGCGCCGGCATGCCGAAGCGCGTCCCGTTCTCGGCACCGCTCTGCGGCTTGCCCGCCGAGTCGACGACGAAGAACTCGTGGGGCTCGTCCTGCGTGAGCTGGCGCGCGCCGAAGCAGGCGCGGACGGCTCATCCACAGCGTGGCCGCTCTTCGACGAAGCGCGCACCGTGCTCACGAACCTGGATCTGGTGGGCGAGGTCGCACTCGTCGACGCCGCGCGCGCGGATGCGCTGGCCGAAGCGGGCGAGACCGCGGCCGCGCTCGCGCTGATCGATGCGACGATCGTCGAGGCGGAGGTCAAGGCGGCGGAGGTGCTCGCCCGTCTCTATCGCATCCGAGCCCAGGCCCTCGTGATCGAGGGACGCAATGCGCAGGCGGCCGCGGCCGCCCGCGATGGGCTCGCTCGCACGGCGGGCACGCATGGAGGCTATGAGCCGGCGCTATTGCGCCTGGCACTGGCAGATGCAACGGACGACGGCGCGCTCCGGGCGGAGTCGCGCCTGGTGCTGGCGGATCTCGGCGTGAGGGCGTGAGCCGGGCGCTCAGACAACGGCCGCCGGGGCGCATCGCCCCAGCGGCCGTTGCGAGTCGTGGGCACTCAGCCTCCCACCGCGCCCCGCAGGTCGTTCAGGAACAGCACCACGAGAAGCAGGTCGCCCGCGTTGTCGCGGGTGCTCTGGACGTAGTCGGTGCAGAAGTTCTGGGAGGCGCCGATCACGCCCTTCGACGGGCACGGCTGCACGACGGCGAGGGCACCGGTCGCCGACTGCGACCACACGGCGCTGAACTTGTTGACGCCGGCCTGACCGCAGAGCGACTTGTCGCAGATGATCGTCATCTTCGCGGGGGCGGTCCGGGTGTACAGGCCGTCCATGTTCGCGATGAACTGCGTGACGAGCGCGCCCTTCGAACACGGCTGCCCCGCCGGGCACAGCCCCAGCGAGAGTGCGACGCTGCCGTTGGCGCCCTTCGGCAGGGAGAGGATGCCGCACATCGGCTGCGCCGGCGTGACCGTCGTGCAGCCCGCGCCGTCCGCGCCCGCCGTCCCGCCCGTGAGCGAGGAGGACTGGCCGCTGAACACTGCGAGGTTCTTCTCGACCGGGAAGGCGCCCGTGGTGGCGATGAGCGGCGCCTTCTTCGTCCCCGTGGTCGCCGTGACCTGGAGTGACGTCGTGGCCGCCGAGTACGACTCGGAGACGGTTGCGCCCGTGGCGCCGGCCGGAATGACGATCTGCGTCACGCTCAGCTGACCGGGCCCCGTCGAGGCGGTGAGGTTGACCGTCATCGCCGTCGAGTACGACGCCGGGGTGCTCCCGATCCACAGCGCGATCACGAGCTGGAATGGCTTCCCGGCGGCGGTGAGCACGCTGGGAAGCGCCTGCGACGGCACGCCTGCCAGCTGCGCGGCGATCGCGGGATCCGTCTGTGCGACGACGGTCATCGATGTGGGCGTCGGCGGTGGCGCGGCCTCAGCGGCCGCCGGGGCGACGACGCAGGCGAGCGTCAGGGCTGCGACGGCGATGAGCGAGCGGATGACCCGGCGCAGGTGAACGGACATGGCGGAACTCCTCGCGACATCGAACGATGACTCCAGCATTCATCTCTGCTCCGCAGAAAAGATCCGTGAGTTCACTGAGGTTTCCGGATTCTCCGTGCGCACATCCTGGCGGCATGGCCATTCAGCCCCCGATGGACGCCATTGCCGAGTCGGACCGCAGACCGGGCGATGCGCCGTCGCGCCGCGCGGCCGTCCGCCGCGGCCGCATCCCGGGCCGGACCGTGCTGCTCGTCGCCTCCTTCGGCGCGCTGCTCGCCTTCCTCGACGCGACGATCGTCAACATCGCGTTCCCCAGCATCCGCTCATCGTTCCCGGATGAGTCGATCTCGACCATCTCCTGGGTGCTGAACGCCTACAACATCGTCTTCGCGTCGTTCATGATCGTCTTCGGCCGGCTCGGGGATGTCGTGGGCCGCCGTCGGCTCTACCTCATCGGCATCGTCCTGTTCACGGCGTCGTCGGCCGTGTGCGCGCTGGCTCCGGACATCGTCGTCCTCATCGGCGCCCGCGTCGTGCAGGCGCTCGGCGCGGCGATGATCGTCCCCGCATCCCTCGCCGTCGTCATCGACGGCGCAGAGCCGGGCAAGCGCGCCCGAGCCGTCGGACTCTGGGCCGCCGCGGCCGCCGTCGCCTCCGGGCTCGGTCCGCCGATCGGCGGCGCGCTCGTCGAGGCCGGCGGATGGCGCTGGGCGTTCTGGATCAACATCCCGCTCGGCATCGTCGCGTGGTGGCTGGGGCGACATCAGCTCGTCAACAGCCGGGCGCCGGGGCGGCGGCGGATGCCGGACCTCCTCGGCGCGACGCTCCTCTCCGGCGCGCTCGGGCTCACGACCCTTGCGATCATCAAGGGCTCCGAGTGGGGCGCGGGCAGCGTCATCCTGTGGGTCGTCGTGGGCGGTGCGGTCCTGCTCTTCGCCGCCTTCATCCTGAGTTCGACGAAGCATCCGGCGCCCGTGCTGGACATGGCGATGATGCGCAACCGGCCGTTCCTCGTCGCCAACATCGCGACCCTCGTCGCCGGCGTCGGATTCTTCGGATACATGCTGACGAACGTCCTGTGGCTGCAGTACGTGTGGCAGTACTCGGTGCTTGAGGCGGGGCTCGCCCTCGTTCCGGGCGCCGTCGTGGCTGCGATCGTCGCCGCGGTGCTCGAGCCCATCGCGGCGCGGGTCGGCTACCGCTGGATCATCGCCGCGGGATTCGTCGTATGGGCGCTGGGGTACGTCTGGTACGTCACGATGGTCGGCACCGAGCCCGACTTCTGGGGGCCGTGGCTCACCGGCCAGATCATCAGCGGCGTCGGCGTGGGCGCCACGCTGCCGCTGCTCGCGGCCTCGACGCTCGAATCGCAGCCGGGCGGCAAGTACGGCACGGCCTCCGCCGTCATCTCCAGCGCCCGCCAGATCGGCGGCACGATCGGGGTGGCGATCCTCGTCGTGATCCTCGGCACGCCGACCATGCTCACGGTGGTGGACGACCTGCGCAACGGCTGGACGATGAGCATCATCGCGTTCGCCGCGGCCGCCGTCATCACGCTGTTCATGGGTCGCATCCGCCACTTCGACGACAGCGCTGCGGACCTCGTCGCGGCGGATCCGGCGCACGCAGGCGAGGCGGTGTCGTCGCCTCCCGTCGTGCTGCGGCGCACCGTGCGCCCTGCCGAGGAATCGCTGTTCGCGCAGCTGCCGTCCGCGACGCGCGAACGGCTCCTGGAGAGCGCTCCGCAGCGGTCCCTCGCCGCGGGGGAATGGCTGCTGCGCCACGGTGACGCCGCGGACTCGATGTTCGTGCTCCTCGCCGGGCGCGCCGAGGTCGTCATCGGCGACCGCGCCGTGCGCGAGCTGGGTCCGGGATCTGTCGTGGGGGAGCTGGCACTGTTCACACAGGGTGTCCGCTCGGCATCCGTGCGCGCGCGGCGCGACTGCGAGGTCCTCGAGATCTCCCGCGCACTCCTGGAGGAGGCGATCGGGGAGGATGCAGCGGCCCTCGCCGCGCTCGTCACGGCCCTCGCCCACCAGCTCGCCGACGCGAGTCCTGCGACCGCGCCGGTGCCGACGCGGCCGAGCCTCGTGGCGGTGCTCGCGGCAGGCATCGGCGCCGCGGGGCATGTGGATGCGGTCGCCGCTGCGCTCGAGCGCGGCCTGGCGGGCCGGCTGCGCGTGGCTGTTCTTCGCGGTGCGCACTCCGCCGAGCAGGTCGACCGCGCCGAGGCGGAGAACCGGCTGGTCTTCCTCGTCGCTTCAGGGGACGACGAGGAATGGGCTTCCCGCTGTGCGCGGGAAGCCGACACGGTGGTGCTGGTGGGGCTCTCTGGGGAGGCCCCACCGGCATCCCTCCGGCCGATGGCGGGCCGTCCCGAGCTCGTGCTCGTCGGCTCGCCATCGCGCGCGGCGCGCAGCGCCTGGGCGGACGCCGTCGATGCGTGGCGCGTCAGCGGAGCGGACGATCTCCGCGGGCTCGAGGATCGCCTGAGCGGACGATCGGTCGCGCTCGTGTGCGGCGGCGGGGGAGCGCGCGCCATCACCCACATCGGCGTGCTGCTGGAGTTCGAGGATGCCGGCATCCGCGTCGATCGCCTCGCCGGAGCGAGCATGGGCGCCGTCATCGCCGGGTACTACGCCATGGGTGGCACCGCCGGGGAGCTCGGCGACGCGATCTACCGCGAGTTCGTCCGCGAGGACATCCTCAGCGACTACGGAGTGCCACGGCATTCTCTCGCGCGCGGCCATCGAGCACAGCGCTCCCTCGCGCGGAGCTACGGCGACCATCGCATCCAGGATCTTCCGCGCGGATTCCGCTGCGTCAGCACCGATCTCCTCACGCGCATGTCTGTCGTGCACCGCAGCGGGCCCATGGTGGATGCGATCAAGGCGTCCTCCCGGCTCCCCATCCTGTTCGCCCCGGTCCCGAGCGAGGGCCGGCTGCTCGTGGACGGCGGCGTGCTGGACAACCTCCCCGTCGACACGCTCACCGAGCGGGATGAGGGCCCGATCGTCGCGGTGAACATCTCGATGAGCGGCGGGCAGCGCACGTCCGCGCCGGGTGAGCCGCCACGGCCGGTCCGCGTGCCGGCGCTCGGCGAGACGATGCTGCGCACCCTCATGATCGGGGGCGGCGGGGCCGCGGAGGCGCAGAAGCTCGGCGCATGGGTCGTCACGCCGCGTTCGATGGGGGTCGGCCTCCTGGAGTTCCATCAGTACGACACGCTCGTGGAGTCGGGCCGTGCGGCGGCACGTGCGCTTCTCGAGCAGACCGGCGGGGAGCTGTTCGCGGCCGACTGAGACGGTCCGCAGAACGGTCAGCAGACCGCGCCCTTGGTCGTCAGACGGCGAGAAGGACGCCCGCGGAGATGGCCAGGGCGAGTCCGATCCACTGCACGAGCGCGATCCGTTCGCGCAGCACGATCGCCGCCAGGAGGATCGTGCCGGCCGGATACAGTGCGGTGAGTGCGGACACGACCGACAGGTCGCCGCTGTGCAGGGCGACGAGCATGACCGTGTTGGCGGTGGCGTCCAGCACGCCGCAGGCGATCGCGAGCCACCACGCGGACGCCGGGACCACGGTAGGCGGGGCGAGCACCGCGATAGGCCCCGACTCGGTCGCGTGCTCGAGATCGGCACGTCCGGACGGCGTCGCGCCGAGGAGAGCCCCCTGGGCGGGGAAGACGGATGCCACCGGCCTGCCGCGGCGCACGGCGACGACGATCGAGCCGATGACGATGAGGGCGGTGACGAGGCCGTTCGTGGCGCGGTTCGCGATGAGGGGCGTGATGCCGCTCGAGGCGTGCGTCTGATCGATCGTGATCATGAAGGCGCCGATCGCGATGCCCGAGCCGATCGCCATGAGAAGTCCCCGCAGGCTCGGGCGCACGACCTTCTCGCCCGGGATGAAGCCGACGAGCACGACCGCCACGAGCGCGACGCCGAGGCCGACGTAGCCGAGAGGGCCGAGGGTCTCGCCGCCGACCAGGAGGCCCCACAGCACCGGCACGATCGCCGACAGCACCGCGGCGAGCGGCGACAGGATGCTCATCGGGCCGATCGCGAGGCACCCGTAGAGGAGGACGATCGACACGATGCCGATGAGTCCGGACAGAACGCCCCAGAGCGTGTCGGCCGCGTTCCAGGCGCCGGCGTCGGCGGGCGCGACCGCGTTCAGGAAGAGGAACGCGACAATGAGGCCGACGAGCCCGGAGAGCGCTGCGACGGCGGTGACGACGATCGACCGCAGGCGCTTGGCGGCCAGCCCCCCGAAGAAATCCGCGGAGCCGTACACGATGGCGCCGACGAAGGCGAGGCTCGCTGCGAACATGACCGCACCAGCCTACGGGAGGCATACGCTCGAGGCATGGGCAAGGCACTGTTCATCGTCGACGTCCAGAACGACTTCACCGAGGGCGGCGCGCTCGGCGTCGAGGGCGGCGACGCCGTCGCGGAAGGCCTCACGCGTCTCCTCGCGGGCCACGCCGGCGACTACGACCTCATCATCGCGTCACGCGACTGGCACGACGGCGCGAACGACAACGGCGGTCACTTCTCCGAGGCCCCTGACTTCGTCGACTCGTGGCCGGTCCACTGCGTGGCCGGCACGCCGGGTGCCGAATACGACCCCGGGTTCGACGCGTCGGCCGTGACGCACCACGTCAAGAAGGGGCAGGGCGTGCCCGCATACTCCCTCTTCGAAGGCACGACGGATGCGGGGGAGAAGGTCGAGGAGCTCCTGGATGCGCACGGCATCGTGGACGTCGACGTCGCCGGCATCGCGACCGATTACTGCGTGCGGGCCTCGGCGCTGGATGCGATCGCGCACGGCAGGCACGTGCGCATCCTGACGGATCTCGTCGCGGGCGTGGCACCCGCCTCGAGCGAAGCCGCGCTCGCGGAGCTCGCGCACGCGGGGGCGGAGCTCGTCAGCTCTCCAGCACCTGCTTGAGCGCGCCGAGCGCGCCCACCTCGGCTGCCATCGTCTTGCGGATGGTGCCCGACATCAGCCGCATGAAGCCCGACGGCTGCGCGTCCAGGGCGAACGTCACGCTCGTGCCGCCGCCTTCTGCGTCGAGCGTGTAGGTCCCCTTCGGACGCAGCGGGCCCGCGATGACCTCGAACTCGATGCGCGAGGGTCGGTCGGCACGGGTGATCCGATAGTCGCCTGCGACGCTGCGCCCGCCGGGCCCCGCCAGTTCCTGCGCGTATTCGGTGCCGACGGCGCCGATCGTGCCGGACCGCAGTGCGATCGAACGGATTCCCGTGCGCCATTCCGGGCCGTTGAGGCCGTCGACGAGGAAGTCGTACACGTCCTCGGCGGGACGATCGATCACGACCGTGTTCTCGTCGTGCAGCATGGGGTCTCCTCCGGCTCGGGTGTGGTGGCGATCGTGCTCATTGTGCTCTCCCGGAGCCCGCGCGTAAACCTGTGTGACCGCGGTCGGAGGCACATGGCGACGGCGACTATGCTTAGCCTCGCCTAACCCGATAGGAGCCTCTTCGTCATGCCCCTGCCCACCGTCCTGCTGCTCGGCTTCCTCGCCGGCGCCACCATCGTCCTGGGGATGCCGCTGGCACGGATCAAGGCGCCGATGCCGACGCTTCGGACCCTGCTCAACACGATCGCGGCCGGCATCCTGCTGTTCCTCTTCTGGGACGTCCTGGCGCATGCCTGGGAGCCGATCGACGTCGGCCTCGCCGCACTCCACGAGGGCAAGGGCTCGCTCGGACCCGTGTTCGGTCTCGGACTCCTGTTCGCGGGCGGTCTCGCGGTCGGCCTTCTCGGACTGACCTGGTACGAGGGGTGGATGAAGCGGCGCTCGGGTGAGGAGCACCTCCCGCCGCGCAAGCTCGCCCTCCTGATCGCCGTCGGGATCGGCCTCCACAACTTCGCGGAGGGTCTTGCGATCGGGCAGTCCGCAGCCTCCGGCGAGCTGCAGCTCGCGCTGGTCCTCGTCATCGGCTTCGCCCTGCACAACGCCACCGAGGGTTTCGGCATCGTCGCCCCGCTCGCCGCGGACGTCGACGAGAACGGCAGGCGCCGCATCCCGTCCTGGGCGCAGCTGCTCCTTCTCGCCCTGATCGGCGGCGGCCCGACGTTCCTCGGCACGTGGGTCGGCACGTTCTTCACGAGCGACATCGTGAGCGTCATCTTCCTGACGCTGGCCGCCGGATCGATCCTGTACGTCGTCATGCAGATGATCGGGATGGCGATGAAGGCCCGCCGCCCCGACCTGCTCGCGTACGGCGTGCTCATCGGACTCCTCGCCGGATTCGCCACGGACGCGATCGTCACCGCGGGCGGCGCTTGACGTTCTCCCAGGTCCGCGTGCGGCGCGTCCCAGGCGTTGTCCAGGAGGGCAGGGGCATCCTCGGGGGGTGAGCCCAACGCCCCGCACGCGCAGGAGGCGCATCTTCGCCCTGATCGGCGGCGCCGTCGCGATCGTCGTCCTCGTCGCCGGCACCATCGTCGCCGTCGACGTCATCGGCCTGTTCGCCGGCATCCACCGGTCCGAGGTCGCGATGCCGCGCGGCACGGCCGAACCCGGGGTGGCGCAGCTCACCGGCGAGACCAACATCCTCGTGATGGGGCTCGACAGCCGCGTCGACGAGAACGGCGACCCGTACCCCGCGGACATCTACAACGCGATCCACGCGGAGGACCAGTCGGTCGGCGGCTACAACACGAACGTGCTGATGTACATCCACATCCCGGCGGGCGGTGGGCCGGCTGTCGGCATCTCCATCCCGCGCGACGACTACGTGCAGTACGCCGGCGCGCCCGGCGGCACCACCCACGGCAAGATCAAGGAGGCCTACGGCCGCCAGTTCGACGCGACCTACTCGGCGCTGTTGCGCAAGGGCGGAATCTCGAAGACGGATGCGTACCAGCAGGCCCGCACGGCGGCCCGCCAGGAGGAGATCGACACGGTGTCGCAGTTCCTCGGCGGCGTGCCGATCGACCACTTCGTGGAGATCACGATGGCCGCGTTCTACCGCATCGCCCAGGCCGTCCAGCCGATCACGGTGTGCCTGAACCACGCGACCGCGGACCCGAAGTACTCCGGGGCGAACTTCCCGGCCGGTGTCCAGGAGATCAGCGCATCGCAGGCGATGGCGTTCGTGCGGCAGCGGCGGGACACGACCTACAAGAACGTGTTCCTCACCGACCTCGACCGCACGCGGCGCCAGCAGGCGTTCATCGTCTCGCTCGCCGTCAAGCTGCGCCACTCCGGCACCTTCACGGACCTCGGCACGATGCAGACCCTGATCGACACCGCGAAGCAGTATGTCGCGCTCGACAGCGGCTTCGACATCCTGAGCCTCGCCAACCAGGCGCAACGGCTGTCCGGAGGGGGTCTGAGCTTCCAGACGCTGCCGGTCGAGAAGTTCGGAATGATCCACGGCGAGAGCGTCAACATCGTCGACGTCAAGCGCATCCAGGCGATCGTCGCGGGGCTCCTGCATCCGGCGACCCCGACGGCCGCGCCGTCGACTCCGTCCTCGCCGCAGGGAACGGCCCCGGCGACGCCCGCAGCGCCGTCCACGCCCTCGAACGTGTACACCAACAGCGAGCAGCCGCTGCTGTCCGGTGCGGTGCCCTGTGTGAACTGACGACGCCCGCGCCGGTGGAGAGGTGATCCGGGCGGGGGCGCCCCGCCCGGATCACCTCGCTCCATCAGATCGCGGGGGCGGGCTCCTGCTCGAGCTCATCGGCGGAGGTGGACTCGGCATCCGCCTCCGATGCCGGTGCCGTCGACGTGCCGCGTCCGGCCGGGAGGAACAGGGCTGCGATCGCCCCGAGTCCCAGGGCGGCCGCGCCCACGAGCACGGCGGGGACCGCCGCATCCACGTACCCGGTGGGCGTGAGCTGACCGCCGGCGCCGGTGAACACGGCCGTGAGAACGGCGACGCCGAGCGCGGTGCCCACCTCGCGGACGGTGGAGTTGGTCCCGGACGCCTTCGCGTGGTCGGCCGCGGGCATGTTCGCCAGCACAGCGGTCGACAGCGGCGCGAACACGAGCGCCATGCCGACCCCCGCGAGGAGGAACGCCGGGACGAGGTCGATGTACGGGACGGTCGGGCTCATCTCCAGAGCCATCCACGTGAGCGCGATCGTCTGCATCGTGAGACCCGTCACGGCGAGGGCGCGGGTGCCGACGCGTGGGGCGAGCAGACCCGCGAGCGGGGCGATGAACATGGGCGCGAGCGTCCACGGCATCGTCTGCAGGCCCGCCTGCAACGGGGACGCGCCGCGAACGACCTGCAGATACTGGATCAGGATGAACACGGACCCGAACATGCCCAGGCTGAACAGCAGGCCGGCGATGTTCGCGACCGTGAAGCTGCGATCCCGGAAGAGGCGCAGGGGGAGCAGCGGGGCCGGCGTCCGGCGTTCCCAGAGGACGAACGCGATCAGCAGGGCGGCGCCGGCGACGAGGGAGCCCGTGACCTCGAGGCTGTCCCAGCCTGCGTCGTTGCCGCGCACGAGGCCGAAGACGATCCCGAGCACGCCGAGGCCGGCGAGGAACACCCCCACCAGGTCGATCGGCAGGCGCGCTCCGCGCGTGTTCGGCAGGGCGAAGAGGGCGAGCGGGATGGCGACGATCCCGACCGGGACGTTGAGCCAGAAGATCGCCTGCCAGTTCCAGCCTTCGACGACCGCTCCGCCGATGAGCGGGCCGAGTGCGACGCCGAGGCCGGCCACGCCGCCCCAGATGCCGATCATCGCGGGGCGCAGCCGGTCGGGCACGCTTCCGGCGAGGAGGGTCAGCGACAGTGGCATGATGCCGGCGGCGCCGAAGCCGGACAGGGCACGGCTGGCGGTCACCATCCACGGCTCGGTGCTGAGGGCGGATAACACGCTTCCGGCGGTGAAGACGCCGATCCCCAGGATGAAGACGGTGCGGCGGCCGATGCGGTCGCCGAGGGCCGCGGCGGCGAGGATGAACGACGCGAACGCGAGTGTGAACGCGTTCACGAACCACTGGAGCTCTTCGATGGACGCGCCGAGGTCGGCGCGCATCGCGGGCAGGGCGTTGGTGACGACGAGGTTGTCGAGCGTCGACATGAACATGGGGAGGGATGCCGCGACCACGGCGATCCAGACCGGGACGCGACGTGCGGAGGAGGTGGACATGGCGGCCTTCTGAAGAGAGGTTGTAATTGACTGATTACTTACCTGACCGAATGTAGCTATCGACTGATAACATGTCAAGCATGGTTTCGACATCCGATCGCATCCCCGCAGCGCAGCGGCGAGAGCAGATCATCGAGGCGGCGACGCGCGCGTTCGGCGAGCAGGGCTACTACGGCGCCACGACAGACCGCATCGCGCGTGAGGCCGGCATCAGCCAGCCCTACGTCCTCCGGCTGTTCGGGTCGAAGGAGCAGCTGTTCATCGAGGTCCTCGAGCGGGTGTGCGCCCGCATCCTGGAGTCCTTCGATGCGGCGATCACCGCCGTTCCGGAGGGAGTCGACGACATCCGCCCGTTCATCGGCGACGCCTATGTCTCGCTCGTGAAGACCGACCGCGGCATCCTGCTCTCGCTCATGCAGGGCTTCATCCTCGGCCACGACCCGGCGATCGGCCCCGTCGCGCGGCGCGGCTTCATGCGCATCTACGATCGCCTGCGGGCCGTGATGCCGGCCGACGACGCGATGCGCTTCATGGCGCAGGGCATGCTCATCAACACCCTCATCGCATCCGGGCTGCCGCTCGAGCTGAAGCACGGCCGGAACATCGAGGAACTCATGGAGTGCGCCTTCGGCGACGAACTCGGACTCGTCCTCGAGGAGCTGCACGCCGACGCGCGCGGCTGACGCGGATCCGAACATCGCAGCGATCTCCCACGCGATGTCGGAGGACTGGCATAGAACAGAAGTGTGCCCCCGGAGAATTACGATATCTCGACCCACCGGTTAAAAGCCGGTTGCTCTGCCTCTGAGCTACGGGGGCAGGCGGCGCGCGAGAAGACGTGCGGCACCTGCCGGCAGTCTAAGCCACTGTCCGAGTTCAACCGAAAGTCGTCGCGTCCCGATGGCCTGCAGGAGGTGTGCCGCGACTGCAACCGCGAGACATCTCGTCGCTACTATGCGAACAACCACGAGAAGCACGTGCGGGCCGTGACCGAGCGCGTCGCGAAGCAGCGGGTCGAGTCGAAGGCCTTTCTCGCCGAGTACTTGCGCGCGCATCCGTGCGTGGATTGCGGCAACCGGGATCTCCGTGTGCTCGACTTCGACCACAGACCGGGATCGGGCAAGAGTGCCGATGTCATGCGGTTGGTGGCCGGCGGCTACGGCATCCCGCGACTCCTCGACGAGATCGCCAAATGTGACGTGCGATGCCGCAACTGTCACGCGATCGTGACTCTCGAACGCGGCGGGGAGAACTGGCGCTCGCGGGCGATGCGCGAGCGATCGGCCGAATGAGCGCGCACGGCGGATACGCTCGGAGGGTGGCATCCGAGGATCAGAGCCCCGAGACCCTCAAGCACCTGCGGCGGGCGCGCGACCTCATGGACCGCGAGTACGCGGAGCCGCTCGACGTGCCCACGATGGCGGCGAAGGCGTTCATGTCGGCCGCGCACTTCAGCCGCGAGTTCAAGGTCGCGTACGGCGAGACGCCCTACGCCTACCTGATGACGAGGCGCATCGAGCGGGCGATGGCGCTGCTGCGCGACGGGATGTCGGTGACGGATGCGTGTACCGCCGTCGGCGCGACATCCCTCGGCTCGTTCAGCTCGACGTTCACGCGCCTCGTCGGCGAGACGCCGAGCTCGTACCGTTCGCGCCCGCACGAAGCGGTCGAAGCCATGCCGTCGTGCATGGCGATGGTGCTGACGCGCCCCACGCCCTTCGGGTGAGCAGGATCGGAGAAGCATCCGCGATCGGCGGCTCCTAGCGTTGGGGGCATGACAGACATCAGCCTCTCCTACAGCCCCATCACCGTCGACGACGTCGACGCGGGCATCGCGTTCTACCGCGACGCCCTCGGCCTCGACCTCGTGAACGATGTCGCGTCGGACGGCCACCGCTGGGTGTCGTTCGGCTTCTCCGGCCAGCCCGGCCTCATGCTCGTGCTCTCCGACCCCGGTGCCGGCCGCTCGCCCGAGGACGGCGACGCGCTGCACCGCCTGGTCGCGAAGGGATCGGGCCCCGGCCCGCTCGTGTTCAGCACCCCCGACCTCGATGCGACCTTCGAGCGCGTGCGCGCCGCGGGCGCCGAGGTGCTCCAGGAGCCCATGGTGCAGCCGTGGGGGCCGCGCGACTGCGCGTTCCGCGACCCGGCGGGCAACCTGATCCGCATCAACCAGGCGTGACTGCGTGCGCGCTCACCATTTGATGCTCCATGCGGATCAGATGGTGAGCGCAGCACCAGGGACCGGCCCCGGCATCCTGAGCCGCCGATACCCTGGAATCGATGACTGACGCACCCCGCGAGTACCACAAGCCGGTCCGACGCCCCGCTGAGCTCTTCGACCGCCTGTTCTCGGCGGAGGATCCTGCCGAGGTGTCGCGCGTCGCGCATTCGACGGCGGCCGCGCTGCTGGCGCGCGTGCGGGCGGACCCGGATGCGGCGACCGTCGAGCGTCTCGTCGCGTACACGGGTTCGCACGGCATCGACGACATCGCCGAGCTGTGGTCCCGGTCGCCCGCGCGCTCGCTGCCCGGAGCCCTCTGGCGGCTGTATCTCCTGCAGGTGATGATCCACGACGACCCGCACACCGCGGCGCTGCTGTACGCGCGCGGTCGCGCCGAGCTCTCGTCGGTCGACGAGGTGGTCGCGGGCGCGCCGACGCCCGCCGGCCCGGACGAGCTCGTCGCGCTGATCGACACGATCCTGCGCGGCCTCTTCGACGGCGACTTCGCGGTCGCGCTGGATCGCGCGGCGGCGTTCTGCCGTGTGCAGGCCGCCGGTGCGACGCACCTCGCCGACGACTACGAGCCCACGGAGCCCGAGCGTGCGTCGAGCTTCACGACGCGCGCGCTGCGCCTCGCCACCTACGCCGAGGACCTCGCGTCGTGCGCCGCCCTCTGGCGCCGTGACTCCCTCACCTGAGCTCGCCCCACCGCTCAGCGGAGTCCGGGCGCCGACGAGCGGAGTCGACTCGACGACGGGAGTGCGCTGACGCGGCATCCCGCAATCCGCTCGTCGAATGCACTCCGCTCGTCGAGTCAGAAGTCGCCTGATGAAGCCCACCTGAGCCCGGACATGCAAGAGCCGGGCCGCAGAACGCCTCTCGGCGCAAGGCCGCTCGGAGCGGCAGAAGATGGAGCCCGGGGTTACTGCGGCCCGGCTGATCCAGTGTAACGGACCGGCGACCGCGAACATTCCCGCCCTCTAGGCTCGAGCCATGACCTGGCGTTTCGCGCTCGTGATCGTCCCCATGCCCGCTCCACACGACGCCGGCGCGCCGGGCGGAGCCTCCGGGCGCGGGGGCGCACCTGCGGCATCCACCGACCCCGGCACCGAGTTCGCGGAGACGTTCGCGGTCGTCGATCCGGGGGCTCCTGCCCTCAGCGTCGGCGAGCTCAGCACGCAGCGCGGGGACGGCATCTTCGAGTCGATCGGCGTCGTCGACGGGCATGCGCAGGAGGTCGAGGCGCACCTCGAGCGGCTGGCGCATTCGGCTCAGCTGTGCGATCTGCCCGCGCCGAACCTCGCGCAGTGGCGGGAGGCGGTGGCCGCGGCGGCATCCCAGTGCCCGGCCGGGGAGTGCGTGATCAAGCTGATCCTCAGCCGCGGCATCGAGCACGGGCCCACGCCGACGGCATGGGTGACGGCGACCGAGGCAGCCGATTTCACCCGCGCGCGGGCCGGCATCCGGGTCGTGACCCTCGACCGCGGGTTCGACAGCGGCGCGCCCGCGCGCGCCCCGTGGCTCCTGCTCGGGGCGAAGACCCTGTCATACGCCGTGAACATGGCGGCGATCCGCGAGGCGCACCGACGGGGCGCGGATGACGCGATCTTCCTGTCCTCGGACGGCGTGGTGCTGGAGGGCCCGACATCCTCGGTCATCGTCCGCCGCGGGGACCGGTTCACGACGCCGGCGCCGGGGGCCGGCATCCTGCACGGCACGACCCAGTTGAGCGTGTTCGCCCACCTCGAGCACCTCGGCTTCGAGACCGCCTACGAGACGATCCCCGCGACCGCGCTCGCGACGGCGGATGCGGCGTGGCTCGTGTCGAGTGTGCGCCTGGCAGCCCCCATCCTGTCGATCGACGGCCACCCGCTCGCGGTCGACGCCGCTTTCAGCGCCGCATTGAACGAGTACCTCCTGAGCCCGCGCGACTGAGCCCGGGTCGAACAGGACCGCGGTCGGCGCGCACCCCCCTTGCCGGTCGGTGCGACCCAGGCGTAATCTCGGCGTTCGCTACGACGATTCGCAGTGCGACGACGTCCCCGACTCGATCGGGCGCCGCCGTGGAAGCTTCACCCCCGGGAGGCAGTCCGTGTCCAGGCGCATCACCACCGTTCTCGCCGTCGCCGCTCTCGCGCTCGGCGCCGCCGTCGCCTCGGCGACCCCCGCGCTCGGCGCGCCGGGGGACAGTCGTGCGGGCGGTCCGTCCACGATCCCGGGCGGGTTCAAGCATCTCGTCGTGATCTACGAGGAGAACCACTCGTTCGACAACCTCTACGGCGGGTGGGGCGCGGTAAACGGGCAGGCGGTCAACGGCACGCAGAGCGTTCCGCAGGTCGATCAGAACGGCACGCCGTTCGACTGCCTGGAGCAGAACGACGTCAACCTCGACGCCGTCACCCCCAAGACGTGCTCCGGGGGCGGCATCACGAGCGCGTTCACCAACCACACGTTCACGATCGACGACTTCATCAAGCCGACCGACACCACGTGCCCGGTGCCGGGGGTCTTTGCGAAGTTCGGCGTGCTGAACGGCACCGGCGAGCCCGGCGGCTGCACGCGCGACCTGGTCCACCGCTTCTACGAGGACCAGTACCAGGAGAACGGTGGTCTCATGAACCGGTACACGACCGGTTCGGATGCCGTCGGGCTCACACAGGGCCAGTACGACACCAAGCAGTTGCCCATCTACCAGTACCTGCACGGCGTGGGCGCTCCGAACTACGTGCTCGCCGACGACTTCTTCCAGGCGGCGTTCGGCGGCTCTTTCCTGAACCACCAGTGGCTGATCGCCGCGCGCACCCCTCTGGACACGTCGGCGAGCGTCACGAACTCGGTGCTCGATGCGAACGGCATGCCGGGCGCGTACCCGCTGTACACCCCGACGACAGGCCCGAGCACGCTGAAGAACACGCAGTGGACGGTCGCGTGCCCCGGGGGCGGCAACGACTACGCGGCGGCGTGCGGAGACTTCGCGGTCAACACGATCCAGCCGGCGTCCGCCCCGAACAGCGGAGGCCGCGCGCTGCCGCTCATCGACGACACCAAGTATCCGAACATCGGGGACCGGATGACGGCCGCGGGCATCTCGTGGAACTGGTACTCGGGTGGATGGGACGCCGCCGAGAACGGCCACCCCGGCCCGAACTTCCAGTTCCACCACCAGCCGTTCAACTACTTCGCCGCGTATGCGCCCGCGCAGCCGGGCGTGCCAGCGCAGCCGGGACGCAAACACCTGCAGGACGAGACGAAGTTCATCGCCGCGGCGAAGAACGGCACGCTGCCCACCGTGAGCTTCGTGAAGCCCTATGGCGATGAGAACGAGCACCCCGGATATGCGAGCGAGCCGGACGGCAGTGATCACCTCGTCGATCTGCTGAAGACGATCACGAGCGGACCGGATGCGAAGAACACACTGATCGTCGTGACGTACGACGAGTTCGGCGGGCAGGCGGACCACGTCGCGCCGCCGGTCGTCGACAAGTGGGGTCCGGGAACCCGCATCCCCGCCCTCCTCGTCAGCGCGAAGTTCACGTCCTCGGGCGTCGACCACACGCAGTACGACACGACGTCGATCCTCGCCACGATCGAGAAGTCGTTCCACCTCGCACCGCTCGGCACCCGCGACGCGAAGGTCAACCCGCTCTTCGACGGGATCCGCATGGGTCTCGACGGCTGAGCCGACCCGGAACGAGGGATGCCTCGGCCCTGCACAGGGCCGAGGCATCCATCATCGTGACTGAAGCGCGATCAGATCACCCGAAGCGGCCGGACACGTAGTCCTCCGTCGCCTGCACGGACGGCGTCGTGAAGAGGGTGCTCGTGTCGTTGTACTCGATGAGCCTGCCGGGCTTGCCGGTGCCGGCGATGTTGAAGAACGCGGTCTTGTCGGACACCCGCGAGGCCTGCTGCATGTTGTGCGTCACGATGACGATCGTGTATGTCTCCTTGAGCTCCTCGATCAGCTCCTCGATCGCGTACGTCGAGATCGGGTCGAGGGCCGAGCACGGCTCGTCCATGAGGAGGACCTGCGGTGCGACGGCGATCGCACGCGCGATACAGAGGCGCTGCTGCTGACCGCCGGACAGGCCCGAGCCCGGCTTCTCGAGGCGGTCCTTGACCTCGTTCCAGAGGTTCGCGCCGCGCAGGGACTTCTCGACGAGGGCGTCGGCGTCGGACTTCGGCATCCGCTTGCTGTTCAGGCGCACGCCCGCCAGCACGTTCTCCTTGATCGACATCGTCGGGAACGGGTTCGGGCGCTGGAAGACCATGCCCACTTGGCGCCGCACCGCCACGGGGTCGACGCTGGAGCCGTACAGGTCGTCGCCGTCGAGCAGCACCTGGCCCTCGACGCGTGCGCCGGGGATGACTTCGTGCATGCGGTTGAGCGTGCGCAGGAACGTGGACTTGCCGCAGCCGGACGGGCCGATGAAGGCGGTCACGCTGCGCGGCTCGATGTGCAGGGACACGCCCTCCACGGCGAGGAAGTCGCCGTAGTAGACGTTGAGGTCGTTGACTTCGATGCTCTTGGACACGATGTGCTTTCTAGGATATGCCGCTTCAGCGGCCGTACTTCGGGGCGAACCAGCGGGCGATCATGCGCCCGATGAAGTTCAGCGCCATGACGATGAGCATGAGGGTGAAGGCCGCCGTCCACGCCCGGTCGACGGACGCCTGAGCCGCGGTGCCGGCGGCCTGCATGTACTGCGTGTAGATGAAGACCGGCAGGGTCATCATCCGGTCCTCCGTCCAGTTGTAGTTCATGCTGAACGTGAAGCCGGTGACGATGAGTAGCGGCGCCGTCTCGCCGATCACGCGCGAGATCGCGAGCATGATGCCGGTGACGATTCCGGCGAGCGAGGTCGGCAGCACGATGCGCAGGATCGTGCGCCACTTGGGCACGCCGAGCGCGTACGACGCCTCGCGCAGGTCGTTCGGGACGAGCTTCAGGATCTCCTCGCACGACCGGACGACGACCGGGATCATCAGGACGGACAGGGCGATCGAGCCCATCAGGCCGGTGCGGATGGCGGGGCCGAACACCAGCGCGAAGAGCGCGAACGTGAACAGGCCCGCGACGATCGACGGGATGCCGGTCATGACGTCGACGAAGAACGTGATGCCGCGCGCCAGGCGCCCGTGGCCGTACTCCACGAGGTAGATCGCGGTGAGAAGGCCCACGGGGATCGAGATGAGGCACGTGCCGAGCGTGATGATGAGCGTGCCGACGATGGCGTGCAGCGCGCCGCCTCCCGCACCGACGACATTGCGCATCGACTCCGAGAAGAACGGGACGTCGAAGCGGGCGAGGCCGTTGCCGACCACCGTCCACACGAGCGAGACGAGCGGCAGGAGGGCGATGATGAACGCTGAGATCACGAGCGAGGTCACCAGGCGGTCCTTCGCGCGGCGCGCGCCCTCGACGATGCGGGACAGCAGCCACAGAAGGGCGACGAAGAGGACCGTCCCGAAGAACAGCGTGCCGACGAGGTTGAACGCGTGGTCGGAGGAGGCGACGGCCACGAGGCCGAAGATCGCGCCGACGACGATCCAGCTGCCGACGAGCACCATCCAGGCGGTGCCGCGGGGGAGGCGTCCCGCGGTGAGCGAGGGAGCGTGCGACGCGACGCGGGCGGGGGCGGCGACGGATGCGGCCATCAGTTGGCTCCCGAGAATTCCTTGCGGCGGCCGACGATCCAGCGCGCGAGCATGTTGACGATGAGGGTCACGATGAACAGCACGAGGCCCGACGCGATGAGCGCGTTCACCCCGAGGCCGGTGGCCTCGGGGAACTGGTTCGCGATGTTCGCGGCGATCGTGTTCGGATTCTGCGCCTGCAGCACGAAGAAGTTGATGATGAATGCGGGGGAGAGCACCATCGCGATGGCGATCGTCTCGCCGAGCGCGCGGCCGAGCCCCAGCATGATGGCCGAGACGATGCCGCTGCGCGCGAACGGCAGCACCGCCATCCGCACCATCTCCCACTTGGTCGCGCCGAGCGCGAGCGCGGCCTCTTCGTGGAGGCGGGGGGTCTGCAGGAAGACCTCGCGCATGATGGCGGTCATGATCGGGATGATCATGACCGCGAGGACGATCGCGGCGGTGAGGATCGTGCGGCCGGTGCCGGAGATGGGCGGGGCGAACGGCGGGAACCAGCCCATGTATTCGCCGAGCCACATGTAGAACGGCTGCACGAACGGCGCGAGCGCGACGATGCCCCAGAGGCCGTAGACCACCGACGGGATCGCCGCGAGCAGATCGATGATGTAGCCGAACGTCTGGGCGACGCGCCGCGGTGCGTAGTGCGAGATGAAGAGGGCGATCGCGATCGACAGCGGCGTCGCGATGATGAGTGCGAGGAGCGCGGCCCACACCGTGCCGAAGGTGATCGGTGCGACGTACTGCCAGAAGCCCGTCGCATTGTTCGGCAGGTCGCCGGGGTGGGCGAAGAGCGCCGGGATGCTCTGGATGATGAGGAACAGGGCGACGGCGGCCAGCGTGGCGAGGATCAGGGACCCTGCGACGACGGTCGTCGTGGAGAACACGCGATCGCCGAGGCGGACTTTCGCCTTCGGCGCTGCTGCCTTCGGGAGGGCGGCTGTTGTCGTCATCCGATTCCTTCTCGTGCGGGACGCCCGGCCGAGAGCTGACCTCGGCCGGGCGTCTGCGACTTACTTGTTAATGCTCGCGGCTGCCGCGGAGACCTTCTTGGCGAGGTCTGCCGACAGCGGCGCGGAGCCGGCCTGCGTCGCGGCGGTCTGCTGGGCCGCGTCGGAGGCGATGTACTGCACGTAGCCGCTGACCAGCGCGGCCTTCGCCGCATCGGTGTAGTTCTGGCACGCGATGACGTACGACACGAGGACGAGCGGCCATGCGCCCGCCTGGGTGTCCTTGCGGTTGATCTGGATCGCCAGGTCGTTCGCGGCGCGGCCCGAGACCAGCGGCGAGTCGGCGACGACCTTGGCGGCGCCCTCGGCCGAGATCTTGTTGAACGAGTCGCCGACCTTCAGCTGCGCGACCTGAAGGCCCGAGGTGCCGATGCCCGACTCGTCGACGTACGTGATCGAGTTCTGGGCGTTCTTGGCGGCCGCGACGACCCCCGAGGTGCCCTTGGCGGCGTCGCCGACCTGGAACGGGAAGGTCTGGGCGGCCGGGGCCGTCCAGGCGTCAGGCGCGTTCTGAGCCAGGTAGTCGGTGAAGTTCTGGGTCGTGCCCGAGTCGTCCGAGCGGTGCACGACCGTGATGGTCGCGTCCGGGAGCGACGCGCCGCTGTTGAGCGCGGCGATCGCCGGGTCGTTCCACTTGGTGACCTTGCCGGAGAAGATCTTGGCGATCGTCTCGGCGTCGAGCTTGAGGTCCTTCACGCCCGGCACGTTGTACGCGACGGCGATCGGGGAGATGTAGACCGGCAGGTCGATGGCCTTGGTGCCGGGCTTGCACAGGGCGAAGGTGCCCGCGAGCTCCTCGTCCTTCAGCGCGGCGTCGGAGCCGGCGAAGTCGGCGGCGCCCGAGATGAACGACTTGCGGCCGGCCCCCGAGCCCTGGGGGTCGTAGTTGATGGTGAGACCGTTGTTCGCGGTCTGGATGCCGGCGATCCACGCGGTCTGCGCGGCGCCCTGCGCCGACGAGCCGATGCCGTTCAGGGTCCCGGAGAGCTTCGGGGCGTCGGAGGCGGGGGCGCTCGTCGAGGGCGCGCCGCCCTCGTTCGAGGCGCAACCGGCGAGGGCGAGGACCGCGACGGCGGCCACGGCGCCCAGCTGGGCGATGCGGGAGAGCTTCACTGTGTGAATCCTTCACGTGTCAGGGTGTCGAGCCCGGTGCAGGCTCGGGCACGACCGTAGACATCGACTCTTAAGAGAGTGCGCTGTGCCGGTGAACGGAAGGTGAACGACCGCGGGATCTCGCGGATATCCGGGTATAAGCGGGCGGAGATCTCGATGCGGATGCCTCTCGAGTCGGCCATCCCGCTCCGCTAGCGTATGCGCCATGGGGAAGACGACGAAGGCGGAACGGCAGGCGTTCGATGCGCTCGAGGACGTTGCGGGCGCGGCCAAGATCGCGAAGAAGGTGGCGAAGGATCTCTCCGGCAAGCAGGCGAAGAAGCTGCGCGCCGCCGCATCCGACGCCTTCGATGTGGCGGACACCTCGAAGAAGGCCGTCCGCAAGCATCCGAAGCGCGTACGCAAGGAGGCGGAGAAGGCGACGGATGCGGTCCTCGCCGCAACCGACAAGGCGCTGCGCAAGGTCGAGATCGCCCGTGCCGAGGCGGCCGAGGCGAAGGCGGTCAAGCGAGCGAAGGCTGCGGCTAAGAGGTCGAGAGACGCCGAGGTGACCGTGGAGGTGGTCTCCGTCGACGTCATCACGGTGGACGATGTCGACGCAGAGCTCGATCAGCTGGTCGCGGGACTCGAGATGGTCGACGAGTCCGAGCTCGAGGCGATCGAGGTCGTCGTCGAGGAGGTCCTGGATGAGGCGGGCGTCGTCGACGAGGGAGCCGAGCCCGTCGGAATCGGGGTCGAAGGCGATGCCACGGATGCCGGCGATATCGAGGTCGAGCTCGCCGCGCTGACGGTGGTCGTGCTGCGCGCCCGCGCCCGCGATGCGGGGTACTCCGGATATTCGCGCCTGACGAAGGCGCAGCTGATCGAACTGCTCTCCTGACGTGGCTGCGACGCCGGGGCATCCGCCCGAGGGGCCCGATCAGCGGGTGCTGGATCGATCGGAGCTCGCACCCGCGCCGCGCACACTGATCGACATCCTGCGCGAGACGACCCGCCGGAACCCGGAGGCGTCCGCGATCGACGACGGATCCGTCGTCCTGAGCTACCGCGAGCTGATGGCGGCTGTCAGCCGCACGGCGGTGCGGCTGCACGACGCCGGCGTCCGGCGCGGCGACCGGGTGGGCGTTCGCGTCCCCTCCGGCGCGAAGGAGCTCTACGTCTCGATCCTCGGCGTGCTCGCGGCAGGTGCCGCGTACGTCCCGGTGGATGCGGACGACCCCGACGAGCGGGCGCGGCTCGTCTTCGGGGAGGCGAAGGTGCGCGGGATCATCGGCGCGGGCGGCGCGTACACCCCGGCGGCGGGTGAGACGGCCGAGCCGGATGCGGCATCCCCGCTGTTCGACGGCACGGCCCCGCATCCGAGCACCCACTCCGTCGTGACGGTGCCGCCGCCCGCCCCCGAGGACGACGCCTGGATCATCTTCACGTCCGGCTCCACCGGCGTCCCGAAAGGCGTGGCGGTCTCGCACCGGTCGGCGGCCGCCTTCGTCGACGCGGAGGCGCGCCTGTTCCTGCAGGATGCGCGGCTCGGTCCGGGCGACCGCGTGCTCGCGGGGCTCTCCGTCGCGTTCGACGCCTCGTGCGAGGAGATGTGGCTCGCCTGGCGGCACGGGGCGTGCCTCGTTCCTGCGCCGCGGTCGCTGGTGCGCTCCGGGGAGGATCTCGCGCCGTGGCTCATCCGCCAAGGCATCAGCGTCGTCTCCACCGTGCCGACGCTCGCCGCGATGTGGCCGGCCGAGTCGATCGAGAACGTGCGGCTGCTGATCTTCGGCGGGGAGGCCGTTCCTCCCGACCTCGCCGCGGGCCTCGTCTCCGAGGGACGCGAGGTGTGGAACACGTACGGTCCCACCGAGGCGACGGTCGTCGCGTGCGCGGCGCTCATGGACGGCACGGGTCCCGTCCGCATCGGCCTGCCGCTGGACGGCTGGGCGCTTGCCGTCGTCGACGCCGAGGGCGTACGGGTCGCTGCCGGGCAGGCAGGCGAGCTGATCATCGGCGGCGTGGGTCTCGCGCGCTATCTCGACCCGGTCAAAGACCTCGAGAAGTACGCGCCGATGCCCGAGCTCGGGTGGGACCGCGCCTACCGCTCCGGCGACCTCGTCCGTTACGAACCGGAGGGTCTCGTCTTCCAGGGGCGTGCCGACGACCAGGTGAAGGTCGGCGGGCGTCGCATCGAGCTCGGCGAGGTCGAGTCGGCACTGCAGGAGCTTCCGGGCGTCACGGGCGCGGCGGCCGCGGTGCGGACGACGGATGCCGGGGTGCCGGTGCTCGTCGGCTACCTCGTCGCGGTGGACCCGTCCGGGTTCGACCGGGCGGCGGCTCGGGCGCTGCTCGCCGAGCGCCTTCCCGCCGCGATCGTGCCCCTGCTCGCCGTCGTCGACGAGCTGCCCGTGCGCACATCGGGCAAGGTCGATCGGGCGGCCCTGCCGTGGCCGCTCCCGGGAGTGGAGGCGCCCGCGCCGGGGCTCAGCCCGGCCGAGGCGTGGCTCGCCGAGCAGTGGCAGGCGGTGCTGGGTCTCCCGGTGCCGGACCGCAAGGCAGACTTCTTCGACCTCGGCGGCGGCTCCCTCGCGGCGGCGCAGCTCGTCTCCCGGCTGCGGGCGAAGGTGCCGGAGTTCTCGGTCGCCGACATCTACGACGTGCCGCGCCTCGGCGCGATGGCCAAGGCGCTCGGCCCGTTCCTCGAGGCGGACGAGCCGCAGGCGTTCCACCGTCCGGAGCCGACCCCGCGGTCGACGCAGTGGGTGCAGACGCTCGCCGGTGCGCCGCTGTTCATCCTCACCGGGGTCCGCTGGCTCCTGTACCTGCTGACGGCGAGCAGCATCCTGCGGCTGTTCCCCGGATTCGACTCGCTGCCGTCCGTGCCCTGGTGGGTCCTCGTCATCGGCCTCGTGATCTTCGCGACCCCGTTCGGGCGCATGACGCTGTCGGTCATCGCCGCGCGGCTGCTGCTGGCGGGAGTCGCGGCCGGCGACTACCCGCGCGGCGGCGCGGTCCACCTGCGGCTGTGGCTCGCGGAGCAGATCGCGGACCAGGTGGACGCCGTCGGCCTCGCCGGCGCACCCTGGGTCACCTACTACGCCCGCGCGCTCGGAGCGAAGATCGGCCGTGATGTCGACATGCACACGCTCCCGCCGATCACGGGGATGCTCGACATCGGCGACGGCGCCTCGATCGAGCCGGAGGTGGACCTCCGCGGCTCCTGGATCGACGGAGACGTCCTACGCATCGGCGGTATCCGCATCGGCGCCGAGGCGACGGTCGGTGCGCGCAGCACGCTGGCGCCCGGGACGCGCATCGGCCGCCGCGCGGAGATCGCGCCGGGCTCGGCCGTCTTCGGGCGCGTGCGGGCCGATCAGACGTGGGCCGGCTCACCCGCCGAACGCGTCGGCGGCACCGCGGTCGACTGGCCGCAGGGGCGCCCACCGCACCGCACGAGCTGGCTGTGGGCGTATGCGGCGTCCGCCGTGGGGCTCGCGCTGCTGCCGATCGTCTCCTTCGCGGTGGGCGCTCTGGTCCTCGCGCAGGGGATGCGCGGCGCAGCCGACCTCGCCGATGCGATGGGGCGCGCCTTCGCGTGGCTCATCCCGGCGACGCTCGTCGTCGGTCTCGTGTTCGCCGGCGCCGTCGTCGTGCTGGTCCGGCTCCTGTCCCTCCGGCTCGCGGAGGGCACGTATCCGATCCGGAGCCGCCCGGCGTGGCAGGCGTGGACGATCGAGCGTCTCCTCGACTCGGCGAGGACGATCCTCTTCCCGCTGTATTCGAGCCTGTTCACCCCGGTGTGGCTGCGGATGCTTGGTGCGCGCGTCGGCCGCGATGTCGAGGCATCCACCGTTCTTCTCATCCCGTCCATGACGCAGATCGAGGATGGCGCGTTCCTCGCCGATGACACGATGGTCGCCTCCTACGAACTGCACGCAGGGTGGCTGCGCCTCGGGAGCGTGCGGATCGGCAAGCGCGCGTTCCTCGGGAACTCCGGGATGGCGGCGCCCGGACACCGCGTGCCGCGCGACGGTCTCGTCGCGGTGCTGTCCTCCGCCCCGGTCAAGGCCAAGGCAGGGTCGTCGTGGCTCGGCTCGCCCGCCGTGCGCCTGCGGCGACTGTCCGCCACCGGCGACGAGAGCCGCACGTACAACCCGCCGTTCGGACTTCGCCTCGCGCGGTCGCTGTGGGAGCTCGGCCGGATCGTGCCGGTGTTCGTATCCTGCGCCATCGGACTGCTCGTGCTGTTCGCACTCGCCGCTCTCGTCGAGTCGATCGGCCCCTGGTGGACGCTGCTCCTATCGGGGCTCGTGATGCTCGCCGCGGGTGCGGTGGCCGCCGGCGTCTCGACCCTGGTCAAGTGGATCGTGGTCGGGCCCATCCATCCGGGGGAGAAGCCGCTGTGGTCGAGCTTCGTCTGGCGCACCGAAGTGTCCGACACGTTCACCGAGATGGTCGCCGCCCCCTGGTTCGCACGCGCGGCCGCCGGCACGCCCGCGCTCGCGGTGTGGCTGCGCAGCCTCGGCTCGACCATCGGCCGCGGCGTGTGGTGCGACAGCTACTGGCTCCCCGAGCCCGACCTCGTGACCCTCGGCGACGGAGCGACGGTCAACCGCGGCTGCGTCGTGCAGACGCACCTGTTCCATGATCGAATCATGAGCATGGATGCCGTCGAACTCGAGGCCGGAGCGACCCTCGGCCCGCACAGCGTGATCCTGCCCGCCGCCACGATCGGCGCCCACGCGACGGTCGGTCCCGCGTCCCTCGTGATGCGCGGCGAGACCGTCCCCGTCGGCAGCAGGTGGAGCGGCAACCCCATCGGCCCCTGGCGTGCGGTGAAGGTCCGCTCGTACCAGTCGTCGTGAGCGACCCGTACACGCCGCAGAGCGGCGATCCGTCGTTCGATGTCGAGTCGTACGACCTCGACCTCGCGTACAAGGTGCGCGTCAACCGGCTGGAGGGACGCGCGGTCATCAACGCCGTCGCCGCCCTGCCGCTCCGTTCGTTCGCGCTGGACCTCGTGGGCCTGCGCGCCACGCGGGTGCGCGTCGACGGGGATCGCCGCACGACGTTCCGGCAGGGCGCCCACGGGCTGCGGGTGACGCCGCCCGCGCCGCTGGCAGCGGGCGAGGCGTTCTCCGTCGAGGTCGTGTACGCCGGGGCCCCGGTGCCGCGCCGCACCCGGTGGGGGACCATCGGCTGGGAAGAGCTCGAGAACGGCGCGCTCGTCGCGTCGCAGCCGATCGGCGCTCCGACGTGGTTCCCGTGCAACGACCGCCCGGACGATCGCGCGCAGTTCCGGATCCGGATCCGGACGGACGCCCCCTACACGCCGATCGCGACCGGCGTCCGTCTGTCGGCGGGCCGTGCCGGAGGCATGTCCACGGCCGTCTACGAATCGCACGTCCCCACGGCGACGTATCTCGTCGCGGTGCACGTCGGCGACTACCGCGAGACACCTCTCGACGGGCCGGTCCCCATCGCCCTCGCCCATCCGGCGCCCCTCGCGGTGGCCGCCCGGACGGCCTTCGCGGATGTCCCGCGCATGCTCGAGGTCTTCGGCGACGCGTTCGGGCCATACCCGCAGGAGTCGTGCACGATCGTCGTCACCCCCGACGATCTGGAGATCCCGCTCGAGGCGCAGGGACTCGCCGTCTTCGGCGCGAATCATCTGGACGCCGCATCCCACCGCCTCGTCGCGCACGAGCTCGCCCACCAGTGGTTCGGCAACAGCGTCGGGCTGGCGCGCTGGCGGGACATCTGGCTCAATGAGGGCTTCGCCTGCTATGCCGAGTGGATCTGGTCGGAGGCGTCGGGCGGGCCGAGCGCCGACGCGCTCGCCCGCGAGCATTACGAGCTCGTGCGCGCCGAGCCCCAGGATCTGCTGCTGACCGATCCCGGCCCGGACGACATGTTCGACGACCGCGTGTACAAGCGCGGAGCGCTGGCCCTCCACGCCCTGCGGATGACGCTGGGGGATGACGCGTTCTTCGACCTCGTGCGCGACTGGACGACCCGCCATCGGCATGCGCTCGTGACGACCGACGACTTCCGGGCGCTCGTCGCGGCTGCCGGGCACGCGGAGCTCCTCGCGGAGTGGATCGACCGGATGCCGCTCCCAGCACTCCCGCCGCTCAGGATGCCGCGCGGAACGCAGCGCTGACCACGAGGTCGTCCGGCGCCGTGACGTCGACGCCGCGATACCGGCGCTCACCCTCGCCGTCCCGTCCCGGCACGACCGCCGTCCACTCCGACCCGTCCGGTGTGATGCGCACCGACTCCGGGGCGACCCGAAGGCCGCGACCGTCGGCCTTCAGCGCGGCCTCGACCCGCGTCCACGCGCGTGCGCCGGGCGTTCCAGCCGGTTCCGCGTCGATCCCGAAGGCCGTCGCATCCGCCGCCGGCATCACACCGACGACGGCGACCTCACCGGCGTACGACACGCTCGCCCGCCACGGCGTGCCCGGCAGCTGAACAGGACCGTGCGGGCCGCCGCAGAACGGGCACGGCGCGACGATGTCGACGTCGCCCACGAGCTCGCGCACCAGCGCCCATGCCGTGTCGCGGCGCGCGGTCCCGGGAGGTACGGGCCGCCACGCGATCCGCAGGCCGTCGATCACCGCACTCCGTCGATCACCGGAAGACCGGGTCAGTCGCGCGGTTCGTGGGTCTCGATCGCGACGATCCCGGAGCCGGGGTTCGTCGCCGACAGATGCACGACGGAGAACGCGCCGGGCTCGAGCGCGGAGGCGCTGCCGAGGTACGACCCGCGCAGCGTGCCGGTGGCCAGCGCGATCTCGTTCAGGATGTCGGGGAGCACCGGCCCGTGGCTGCATAGGACGACGGGGGTGCGCTTGCGCACGCGCTTGCCGATGACGGCGCGCACGTCCGCTTCGCCGGTCTCCCACGCATCCTGGCTGAGCTGCTCCGTCCGCTCGATGCGCCGGCCGGTCTCGGCGGCGAGCGGCGTCACGGTCGTCACGCACCGCACGGCGTCGCTGGAGATGATCTTCCGGACGCCGAAGGCCCGCAGCGGGCCGGCGACGGCCTTCGCCTGGCGTGCGCCTTTGGCGGTCAGAGGACGCAGGGCGTCGGCATCCCTCCAGTGCTCGCGGGCCGTGGCCCGCCCGTGGCGCAGCACGACGAGGGGGAAGGTCTCCAGCACGCCGTCGTCGACCACCTTCAGGAAGTTCTCCAGGATCTCGATGTCGACCGGGTAGCTCAGGTAGCTGCGCGCCTTCTTCGGCGTCACCCACTCGAGCGCGGCGATCTCCTTGTTCGGGACGAACGCCGACGAGCGGATCGCGTCGTCGGTCGCCTCCGCCGCCCAGTAGTGGACGATCTTCTGCCGCTTGCTCGGCATCCGATACCGCGAGACGCCGACCGGGATCCCGAGGGCGACCCGGATGCCGGTCTCCTCGTAGATCTCGCGCGCCGCGGTCTCGGCGAGCGTTTCGCCCGGATCGACCTTGCCCTTGGGGAGGGTCACGTCGGCATACGCGGTGCGGTGGATGACGAGGATCAGCAGTCTCCCGTCGACCCGTCGCCAGACGACGCCCCCCGCCGCGTAGACAGCGGTGTCCGTCATCGGACCGCCCGCGCTCGGCGTCGGCGATGGACGACGCTCATCGTCCGATCCTGCAGATCGACGAGCGGCTTCCCCTCCTCGTCGACGCGGTGCCGGATCCACTCGCCGTCGGGGCCGAGGTGCCACGAGCTCGTCCCATCGCTCATCGCGAGGGTGAAGAGATCGTCGAGCTCCTTCAGGTGCGCGGGAGCCACGACCCGCACGAGCGCCTCGACCCGGCGGTCGAGGTTGCGGTGCATCATGTCGGCGCTGCCGATGTACACCAGCGGGTCGCCGTCGTTGTGGAACGTGAAGATGCGCGAGTGCTCGAGGTAGCGGCCCAGGATGCTGCGCACGGTGATCGTCTCGCTGAGCCCCTCCACGCCGGGCTTGAGCGAGCAGATGCCGCGCACCCACACCTCCACCGGGACGCCGGCCTGGCTCGCGCGGTAGAGCGCGTCGATGATCTGCTCGTCGACCATCGAGTTGACCTTGATGCGGATGCCCGACGGGGACCCTGCGAGCGCATTGCGGCGCTCGCGCTCGATGAGCCGCAGCAGGCCCTTGCGCAGGTGCAGGGGAGCGACGAGCAGGCGCTTGAACTTCTTCTCGATCGCATATCCGGAGAGCTCGTTGAACAGGCGGGTCAGGTCGCGCCCGACCTGCTCGTCGACGGTGAACAGGCCGAAGTCTTCGTAGATGCGGGAGGTCTTCGGGTTGTAGTTGCCCGTGCCGACGTGGCTGTAGCTGCGCAGCACCCCCTCCTCCTCGCGGATGACGAGGGCGAGCTTGCAGTGGGTCTTGAGGCCCACGAGCCCGTAGACGACGTGGACGCCGGCCTTCTCGAGCTTGCGCGCCCACACGATGTTGGCGGCCTCGTCGAAGCGGGCCTTGACCTCCACGAGCGCCAGGACCTGCTTGCCGGCCTCGGCGGCGTCGATCAGCGCCTGCACGATCGGGCTGTCGCCGGACGTCCGGTACAGGGTCTGCTTGATGGCGAGGACGTGCGGGTCCTTCGCGGCCTGTTCGAGGAACGCCTGCACGCTCGTCGCGAAGGACTCGTACGGGTGGTGCACGAGCACGTCCGCCTTGCGGATCGCGGCGAAGATGTCCGGGCGCTCGTTGGTGTCGCCCGGCTGGAAGGCGAGAACGGTCGTCGGCACGTGCGGCGGGTACTTGAGGTCCGGCCGATCGATGCGGAAGAGATCGAACAGGCCCCGCAGATCGAGCGGGCCGGGGAGACGGTAGACCTCCTGCTCGGTGATCGCCAGCTCGCTGATGAGCAGGTCGAGGGTCACGTCATCCATGTCGTCCGTGACCTCCAGACGGATGGGCGGCCCGAACCGGCGCCGCAGCAGCTCCGCCTCGAGCGCCTGGATGAGGTTCTCGGTCTCGTCCTCCTCGATCACGACGTCCTCGTTGCGCGTGAGACGGAACGCGTGATGGTCGAGGATCTCCATGCCCGGGAACAGGTCGCCGAGGTTGTTGGAGATGAGGTCTTCGAGCGGAAGGTAGCTGACGCCGCCGTCCTCGCGGCGCACCTCGACGAACCGGGGGAGCATCGGCGGCACCTTGAGGCGCGCGAACTCCTGGCGCCCGGTGCGGGCGTTGCGGATGCGGATGGCGAGGTTCAGCGAGAGGCCCGAGATGTAGGGGAAGGGATGCGCCGGGTCGACCGCGAGCGGCATCAGCACCGGGAACACCTGCGCCTGGAAGTAGCGGTAGAGACCATCGCGTTCGCCGTCGGTGAGCGCATCCCACGTCGTGACATGGATGCCGGCCTCCTCGAGGGCCGGCTGCACGAGGATCTGCCATGCGTCGGCGTGCCGCTCCTGCAGGCGGTGCGCCTCGGCGGAGATGTCGGCGAGCACGTCGATCGGCGCACGGCCGACATTCGTCGGGATCGCGAGGCCGGTCACGATGCGGCGCTTCAGCCCCGCGACGCGCACCATGAAGAACTCGTCGAGGTTGCTGCCGAAGATCGCGAGGAAGTTCGCCCGTTCGAGCACGGGCAGCGACGGGTCCTCCGCGAGCTCGAGCACGCGCTGGTTGAATGCGAGCCAGCTCAGCTCGCGGTCGAGATAGCGGTTCTCGGGCAGCTCGGAGTCGAAGGATTCGTCCAGGTCGAAGTCGTCGTCGTCCGCGTCGCCGAGACCGGCGTCGAGCACCTCGGGTTCGATCATCCCAACATCATTGCAGGCGCCTGCGACCAGCGGGTTAACGAACGGCGCCGCCATCGCGCGCACGGGGCCCGCCGTCTCCCCATGACGGCGGGCCCGCGCACGTCACATGCCTACGGGCAGTGCACGGCCGGGTTGTACATCGCGAAGGTCCCGGACGGGTCGGCGCGCCACAGCCAGGCGTGCAGCGCGTAGTACGCGGGCAGCCCGAACGGGTTCGAGGCGTCGAACGACATGAACGTCTGGCCGAACAGCCGCGGCGGCGAATGATGCGTCGCGTTCCACTGGCTCTGGAACACGATGTACTCGACGCCGACGAGCACGCGCGACCCGTCCGGATGCGGCTCGTAGATGAGGGCCTCCGGATGCATCGCGTCGATCGTCCCGTCGGTCACGTTCGCGAGGTTCACGTAGTGCTCGCCCATCGCACCGGAGCCGGCCGGATCGACGATGCACGTCTGGCCGGCCTGCGGACCCGACACCTTCGGCACAGGGCCGGTCGGGTAGTCCGCGAGGCGCGCGGCGCCGCCGAAGTCCGCATACACCGCGAGGGCGTTGCGCACCGGGTCGAGCTGGCTCTGGTGCGCCTGCCCGGTCGCAGGTCCCATGCCCGGCATCGCCGACATCCCGAGGGTGCCGGCGGAGGCGTCCGCCGACGCCGAGCCCGTGGCGACGATCCCCGCCCCCGCCACCACGATCAGCGTCGCGGCGATCGCGGCGATGCGCGACCGCATCCTGCCGCGCATGTCAGCTGCCCTCCTGCACCTGGTAGATGCTGGTGGCGACGAGCCCGTGGGACTCGCGGTGGACGGTGTTCGCCGCATCGGCCGAGGGTGCCTCGACGAGGCAGAAGATCCGCCCCTCCGGTTCGTCCACCCAGTACCGCAGGTAGTGCACTCCGTACTTGTCCTGCGTCTGCAGGTCGGCCATGTGCGCCTTCGCCACGTCGCCGACCGCCACAGCTCCGTCCATCTCGTGGACATCCATGAAAAGGGGCATGTCTCGTTCCTTCCCCGATGATTCCGCCCGGCCTGTCGGCCGGGCACTCCTGACGGTAGGTCGCGGACGAGCCCCGCCGGATCGGCGGGATCACCCATGTTGGGTGCATGGACTGCCTATGCGCCGAGGGTCGAGCCGGGGGAGCACCTATGCCGGAGGTGCGGTGACGCGTTCGCGTGAATGCGCTGCGGCGGCGGCCCGATTGCCGACGCCGAGCTTCGCGAGGATCGCGGAGACGTGATGGTCGACGGTCCGGGTCGAGATGAACAGGTCCGCGGCGATCTCCGCGTTCGTCCGTCCTTCCTGCAGGAGGGCGAAGACGTCGGCCTCGCGCTCCGTCAGCCCGTCGGGATGAGCGACCGTCGACTCGCGCCGGCCGCGGGGAGCCGCGTGGCCACCGGCGCGCAGATCACGGCGCACGCGGTCGGCCGCGGCGTTCGCACCGAGACGCTCAAGTCGGACGACAGCGTCGCGCATGGCGTCCGCATCCCCCGTGTCGACGAGGGCGAGCGCCGCATCGTACGGCGCACCGCGGTCGTCGAGCGCGCGCGCCGTCGCGGCGGCGTCGCCGTCGAGAGTGAATCGGAAGGCGTCCGCCACCGCGCCGTCGACGGGATGCGGCATCCCGCCCACGCGGCGCACCCACACGAGATACTGCCCGCGCTCCCACGGATCGGAGAGCGCCGGGACCGCAGCGGCCGCAGGCAGCGCGGCACGAGCGGCGGCGTCGTCGCCGGCGATCCACGCCGCCTCCGCTCGGCGCAGCGCTCCGTGGACCGCCCAGTAGTCCATGCCCGCGTGCGCGGCGATATCGTCGAGGTCGTCGAGAAGGCGGGCCGCATCCGGATCTCCACGGCGGATCGCGATCGCGGCGAGCGAGTGGTACGCCGTCGCGAGGTTGAAGTCGGACCCGCCGGTGCGGAGGATGCGCCGTGCGAGGTCGAGCGACTCATCCCATCGCCCCTCGTGCGCGAGGTTGCAGACCTGATAACCGCGGAGGCACGTCGCGTACGTGCCGATGTCGTGCTGGTCGCAGTAGGCGATGCCCTCGGCGTACCACCGCTCGGCCTGCGGATACTCGTACAGTCCACCGAGGATGCCGACCAGGTTGGCGTACGCGCGTCCCGCCCGCACATGGGCACCGGAGTCGATGGCGAGCTGGAGGGCGGTGCGCATCGTCTCCAGCCATTCCGTCCTCCCGTCCATGGAGAGGACGCACGCGCGCGTGTTCAGCGCCGAGCTCTGCACCTCCGGCAGGCCGAGGCGCACCCCCAGGTCGTACGCGACGGAGGATGCGGCGAGCGCCTCGTCCTCGTCGACCGCCATCGCAGTGGCTGCGAGGGCGTCCCACGCCCACGCCAGCTCGGGCGTCTCGCCGAGCGGCTCCAAGACGTCGACGGCGGCGCGGGCGGGGCCGTGGGCTGCGTCGCCGGTCTGCGATCGGGAGAGCCGTCGCAGCGCGTCGCCCTGCC
Organism: Microbacterium candidum; assembly: GCF_030315975.1. Classification (GTDB taxonomy): domain Bacteria; phylum Actinomycetota; class Actinomycetes; order Actinomycetales; family Microbacteriaceae; genus Microbacterium; species Microbacterium candidum. The sequence continues at coordinate 166,141 of NZ_JASXSZ010000006.1, forward strand.
GCAGACGGTCGCCCAGCCGCTCCCACTCCGCGATCGACTCGGCGAGAAGCTCCTGAGCCTCGTTCCATCGGTCGAGGATGACCAGCTCCTCGGCGAGCTCGTCGTGGAGTTCGGCCCGCTCGGCCGCGAGCGCCGCATCAGCCGATCCGGTCGTCGATGCGCCGGCGGGGACGAAACGCAGCGCACGCTCGAACTGCGTCGCCGCTTCGCGGTGGGCGGACAGCGCCCGCGCGCGCCGCGCCGCCCGCGGCGCGAACTCGCGGACCGCGGCGGAGTCGTCCGCCTCGTCCGCGTGGTGGGCAAGCCGCGCGTCATCTGCGCACCCGGTCGCACGCAGCGCCGCGAGGATGCGGGTGTGCGCCACCGACCGGCGGTGGGCGGTCGTGGCCTCCGCGATGGCGAGGCGTGTCAGCTCGTGCCGGAAACGCACCTCTCTACCGGTCGAGACGGCGATGCCGGAGGCCAGCATCGCGTCGATCACCGGATCCGGATCGATGCCGGCGGCGCGCAGCAGCGCGGGCTCGACGGTCGAGCCGGCGAGGGCGCACAGCTCGATCGCGCCCTGCGTCCCCTCCGGCACTGCGGCGAGGCGGGCGAGCACCGCGTCACGCGCGGACGACGGGATGCCGGCGCCCGGATTCCCGAGCACTTCGGTCACGTAGAAGGGGTTGCCGCCCGTGAGCCTCCGCAGCGCCCCTGCGTCGATCCCCTCCTCGCGTGCGGATCCGACGCCCGATCCGGCGGCGAGGCGTGCGATCGCATCCTCCGAGAGCGCGGGCAGATCGATCCGTCGCGTGCCCTGAAGCGGTGCGAGATCGCCGAGCACGACGCGCAGAGGATCGTGCAGGCCGAGCGCGTCGTCGCGGTACGTCACGAGCATGAGGACCCGACGTTCGCGCAGTCGGCGGCCGAGGAAGCGGACGAGATCCAGGGTGGATGCGTCGGCCCAATGCAGATCCTCGACGATCAGCATCGTCGTCTCGCCCGGGCGGTCGACCTCGGCGAGCATCGCCGCGAACAGCGCATCGCGACCGGCTCCGGCCGAGACGGCTTCGGCGAGGGGCCCCTTCGTCGCCGCGGCCAGGTCGAAGAGCGGGCCGAGCGCACGCGGCGTGAACAGACCGTCGCACGCGGTGCGCAGGACGCGCCCGTGGGGGTCGAACGCGCCGGCGAACGCGTCCACCAGTGCCGTCTTCCCCGCTCCGGCCTCGCCGGGCACGAGGACGAGCCGGCCGAGCCCGGAATGGGCGTCGGTCGCATAGTCCCCCAGGGATCGGAGCGCCGCGTCGCGCTCCAGAAGCGCCACGTGTCCGATTATCCTCCGATCGGTCAGCTTTCGTCGTGCGCGTTGAAGCGGTAGCCGACGTTGCGGACCGTGCCGATGAGCTGCTCGAGGTCGCCGAGCTTCGCGCGCAGACGCCGCACATGGACATCGACGGTGCGCGTGCCGCCGAAGTAGTCGTAGCCCCACACCTCGGAGAGGAGCTGTTCGCGCGTGAACACGCGCGACGGATGGGTCGCGAGGAAGTGCAGGAGCTGGAACTCCTTGTACGTCAGGTCGAGCGGGCGGCCGCCCACCTTCGCGGAGTACGACGACTCGTCGATCGTGATGCCGCTCGTCTGCACGCTGGTGTCGACGGACGCGGCGGCGGCGGCCCGCCCGATGACCAGCCGGATGCGGGCATCCACCTCGGCCGGGCCCGCCGCGACCAGGACGACGTCGTCGACGCCCCATTCGCTCGTGACCGCCGTCAGCCCGCCCTCCGTGACGATGAGGACGATCGGCGCCTCGTGGCCGGTGGTGTCCAGGATGCGGCACAGCGCCTTCGCCTGCGCGAGATCGGTGCGGCCGTCGACGAACACGACGTCGGCCGCCGGGGCGTTCGCGAGCTGCGCGGCCTGGGCGGGGATCTGCCGGACGCGGTGGCTCAGCAGTTCCAGCGCCGGCAGCGCGAGGCTTCCTCCCGGCGCGGAGCTGAGGACCAAGAGCTGTGCCAAAGGACCTCCGGGCGGGGCGGGGAACGTGTCCTCATCTTAGAGGTCCGCGTCGTGCCGGACCCGGGCGGGATGCGCGCCGCGCGCCGCGTGGGCGACAATGGAGGCATGTCGACACCGCAGCCCGCTCCCCGCAGCGCCCTCGGCGGGGTCATCGCGGTGTGGATCGTCGCCGCCGTCGTGGGCGTCGTCGCGGGCGTCCTGGCGCCCCTCGGCACCCGTGCCACGTGGCTCGCGATCGTGCTCGGCGGCTGTGTCATCCTGTCGTTCGCCATCCAGCTCGCGGCCGGCCGCCCCGACGGATTCATCCGCCGTGTCGGGATGAGCGTGCTCGGCGCCCTCCTCGTGCTCGGCGTCATCGGCGTCGGCTTCGGTCTGGCCGCGATCGTGGCGGTCTAAGGTAGAGGCATGGACCTCGTCGCACTGGAACTCTTCTTCGTCGGGCTTCTGGCGCTGGCCTCGCTCGCCATCCTCTTCACCGCGGGCGTCGTCATCAAGAACCTGTACCGCGGCCAGCGCTGATCCGGAGGCCGTCGTGCTCGACCTGCCGACCGATCTGCCCGCCGACCTCGCGCCGCTCTCGTGGCTCATCGGGGTGTGGGAGGGCACCGGCGTCATCGATTACGAGACCGACGCCCAGCATTTCAAGGGTGAGTTCGCGCACCGCGTGAGCTTCAGCCACGACGGTGGCGACTTCTTGAACTACTCCGCGAACGCGTGGCTGCTCGATGACGAGAACCCCGACACGCGCACGCCGCTCGTCGCCGAGATCGGCTTCTGGCGCCTCGTGCGCCCGATGCACGAGGGCGACGCGGGCCCCGGGCTACTGCCGGCGCCGGGCTCGTCCCCGGCCCGCACCGCGGATGACGTCGAGCTGCTGCGCAACGCGCAGGGCGGCTTCGACATCGAGGCGGCGATCGTCCACTCCGACGGGGTGAGCGAGCTCTACCTCGGCCAGATCGCCGGCCCGCGCATCGACATCGCGACGGATGCCGTCGTGCGCCCGCAGCACGCCCGCACGTATGCGGCGGCGACGCGCATGTACGGCCTCGTCGACGGCCACCTCCTGTGGGCGTGGGATGTCGCGGCCCTCGGCCACGAGCTCGCGGCGCACGCGTCCGCCCGTCTCGCTCGGGCGGAATGATGTTCGCGTCTCTGCCGGGAGCGGTCGTGGAGGACGGCGTCCTGCTGCACGTCGGCAATCCGCTCACGGAGCAGCGCGCTCTCGAGGCGGGCTCCGCGGTCGCGCCGCTCGGCGACCGTCGCGTCCTCGGCGTCCCGGGCGAGGACCGGCTGACGTGGCTCGACTCGCTGTCGTCGCAGGCGCTCGCGCGCCTACAGCCGGGGGAGAGCAGCGAGCTGTTGATCCTCGACCCGCAGGGGCACGTCGAGCACGCCGCGTCCGTCGTCGACGACGGGGAGACGACGTGGCTCATCGCCGACCGCGCGGACGCGGAGAGCCTGCTGTCGTGGCTCCTGAAGATGCGCTTCCGCCTCCGTGTGGCACCCGCTGCCCGCGATGACCTCGTCGTCATCGGCGGCACCTCCGCTGCGGTCGCCGCGCTCGGCGCCGACGTCGTGTGGCGCGATCCGTGGCCGGGCGTCTCGGTCGGCGGCTGGGGGTACGCGGATGCCGCGGACCACCCGGGACGCGACTGGGCGGAGGCGATCGTGTCCGCAGACCACCTCGAGGAGATCGTGGATGCCGCGTCCCCCGGGGCGATCGCGGGGACCGTCGCGGCCGACGCCCTCCGCATCGCCGCGTGGCGGCCTCGCATCGCGGACGTCGACGAGCGCACGCTCCCGCACGAGCTGGACTGGATGCGCACGGCGGTGCACCTCGACAAGGGCTGCTATCGGGGCCAGGAGACCGTCGCCAAGGTGCACAACCTCGGGCATCCGCCGCGGCGCATCATCGCGCTGACGCTCGACGGCGTCGTGCCCGCGCCCGGCGACGAGGTGCGTGCCGGCGAGGTCGTCGTCGGCGCGGTGACGTCCGCAGCCATGCACCACGAGGACGGCCCCATCGCGCTCGCGGTGGTCCGCCGCAACGCGCCGGTCGACGCCGACCTCGTCGTCGACACCGCGGACGGCCCCATCGCCGCCGCACAGCACGTCATCGTGCCGCCGGAAGCGGGGGCGACCGCATCCGTCCCCCGCATCCCGAAGCTCGGCCGCCGGGCCTGACGCGGCCATGAGCGGGAGCGGCGGTCCGCCGACGGCGGCGTACACCGCGGCGATCCCGACGGGCTGGCGCGCCCGGTTCGATGTGCGCCCGAACCTCGCGCGCGTGCGGGACTCGTGGATCGCGATCGTGCAGATCACCGTGGCGGCGACCGCCGCGTGGGCGTTCGCGCGCTACGTCATCGGCCACCCGGCGCCGCTCCTGGCGGCGACCGTGACGATCTCGAGCCTCGGGCTCGTGCGCGACGCCCGCCCGAAGCGCGTCCTGCAGACCGTCATCGGGATGCTCCTCGGCGTCCTGGTCGCCGACGCCCTCGTGCTCGTCGCCGGCTCCGGATGGTGGCAGCTCGCTCTCGCGCTCGCGGCCACGCTCGCCGTCGCACGCTTCATGTCGTCGTATCCGCCGTTCGCGATCATGGCCGGCATCCAGGCGGTCATCGTCATGTCGATGCCGGCGACGCAGCCGTTCTCGCGTCTCGTCGACGGCATCGTGGGCGGGGTGGCAGCGCTGCTCGTGACCGCCCTCATTCCGCGCAATCCCCGGCGCGAGGAGGTCCGCGACGGGCATGCCGTCTTCGACGCCGCGGGCGGGGCTGCGGCGACGCTCGTCCAGGCTCTCCGGCGGGGCGACGCCGTCCGCGCCGCGCGGGCGCTCGAGAAAGCACGCGCGATCGCGCCGCGCGTCGACGACTGGAGGATGTCGCTCGACTCCGGCCTCGCCGTCGCGGGGTTCTCGCCGTGGCTGCGCCCGCACCGCTCCGAACTGCACCGCCATCGGGTGATGCAGCAGGCGATGGATCTCGCGACCCGCAATCTGCGCGTCGTCGCCCGGCGCGCGGCGTACGCGTGCGAGGACGGGATGCCGCGGCCCGTCATCGCGGATCTCCTCGCCGAGCTCATGCGCGCGGGCGCCCTCGTCGGCGACAGCCTCGACGACCTCACGCTGCAGATCCCCGCCCGCGAGGCGGTGCGGGCCGTGGCATCCCGCCTCGACCCGGGGGCGATCCTCCCCGACGGTTCGCCGGGCGACCGGGACCTCATCTCCTCGCTGCGCCCCATGGCGGTGGATCTCCTGACCGCGACGGGCCTCCCCGCGGCCGAGGCGCGCGACATCCTCCCGCCCCTCTGACGGGCCAGGGCGCCGCTCGACCCGACGGTGGCTGCGAAACGCGCCATTCCGTCCAGCGCACGCGGCGTCGCCGGGTGTCCGGGACACCACGGTGAGTCTCGGCGTCAGCGGAAGCGGGGAATCACACCGGGGCGACGGCCTCCCACGGGACGGTGACCTCGCCCAGCCGCCAGCGCGAGCGGCCGCGCAGGGGCCAGCCGTCGGCGACGAGGGCGTCGAGCGCCGTGCGCCAGCGGTGCACCGGACCGAAGGGGGCGACGCCCGCCGCGCGCTCCCACTCGCGATCGAGCGCCGCGAGGAACGCATGGATGCGCTCGCCGGAGACGTTGTGGTGGATGAGCGCCTTGGGCAGCCGCTCGGCCGCGATCGACGGCTGTTCGAGCTCAGCGAGGCGCAGCGACAGCGAGAGCGTGCGGGGGGAGGCATCCGCCCCGACCTCGATCCATGTCGACACGCGCCCGATCTCGTCGCACGTGCCCTCGACGAGGATGCCGCCCGGCGCGAGCCGCTCGGCCATGCGCGCCCATGCCGCGGGGACGTCCTGTTCGTCGTACTGGCGCAGAACATTGAACGCCCGGATGACGGCGGGCCGGCGGGAAGCGGGCACCTCGAAGCCGCCGAGCCCGAACGACACCCTGGCGTCCGGTGCGAAAGGCGTGAGTCCCGCCCGCACGACGTCCAGCTGCGCGCGGGCGCCCGCGACGCGGGCCGGCTCGATCTCGAGCCCCAGGACCTCGACGTCGGGACGCGCGACGCGAAGTCGCGCCTCCAGTTCGAGGGCGGTCACGGCGCTGGCGCCGAACCCCAGGTCGACGACGAGGGGATGCGGGTCCGCCCGCCGCAGCGCGGGATGCACCGCGATCCACCGATCGACGCGACGGAGGCGATTGGTGCCGGTGGTGCCGCGCGTCACGCGTCCGACCGGTCCCCGTGCCATGCGCCCATCATGTCAGGCCGTGACGGCCCGGCAGGGGCGCCGCATCCGCCCTCGCTACCATGGAGGCATGCCCCACACCCTCATCCTGCTCCGCCACGGGCAGAGCGAATGGAACCAGCTGAACCTCTTCACCGGCTGGGTCGACGTCCGGCTCACCGAGCAGGGCAAGGCGGAGGCCGCGCGCGGCGGACAGCTGCTCGCCGAGTCGGGGCTCCACCCCGACGTCCTGCACACGTCCGTGCTCAGCCGTGCGATTCAGACCGCGGACATCGCGCTCGATGAAGCCGACCGCCTGTGGATCCCGGTGAAGCGGTCGTGGCGCCTCAACGAGCGCCACTACGGCGCGCTGCAGGGCAAGGACAAGGCGCAGACCCTCGCGGAGTTCGGTCCCGAGCAGTTCAAGCTGTGGCGCCGTTCGTTCGATGTGCCGCCGCCGCCGCTCGCCGACGACAGCGAGTTCAGCCAGGTCGGCGACCCGCGCTACGCCGGCATCGACGGCGACATCCCGCGCACCGAGTCGCTCAAGCTCGTCATCGACCGCCTCCTGCCGTACTGGGAGAACGAGATCGTCCCCGACCTGAAGGCCGGCAAGACCGTGCTCGTGACCGCCCACGGCAACTCGCTGCGCGGCCTTGTGAAGCACCTGGAGGGCATCAGCGACGACGACATCGCCGAGCTCAACATCCCGACCGGCATCCCGCTCGTCTACCGCCTGTCCGACGACCTCACGCCGCTCGGCCCGGGCGAGTACCTCGATCCGGAAGCCGCCGCAGCCGGCGCCGCCGCGGTCGCCGCGCAGGGCGCGAAGTAGGTCGCCCGCGCAGGTCGCGAAGCAGACAGCAGAAAGGCGCCGCATCCGATCGGATGCGGCGCCTTCGTCGTCTGCGGGCGTCAGGACTCGGTGTCCGCCGCCTGCTCGGCGATGATCGTGATGGAGTCGGTGTCGACGTTCCAGTCGCCCGTGGCGAGGTAGACGACCTTCTTCGCCACGTTGACCGCGTGGTCGGCGAAGCGCTCGTGATAGCGGCTGGCGAGGGTCGCGTCGACGGTCGCACCGGCCTCGCCGCTCCAGCTGTCGCCGAGGACCTTCTCGAACACGGAGATGTGCAGCTCGTCGATCTGGTCGTCGGCGTCGCGGATCGCCTCGATGAGCTCGAGGTTCTGCGTTCGCAGGAGCTCGGTGAGCGTGCGGGCCACCTCGACGTCGAGCTCGCCCATCCGCTTGAAGGTGCCCTTGAGGCCCTTCGGGATGGCGCGCTCGGGGAAGCGCATGCGGGTGAGCTGGGCGATGTGCTCGGCGATGTCGCCCATGCGCTCGAGCGATGCGCTGACGCGGAGCGCCGTCACGACGATGCGCAGGTCGCGGGCGACCGGCTGCTGGCGGGCGAGGATCTCGATCGCGAGCTCGTCGAGGGCGACGGCCTTCTCGTCGATGATGCTGTCCTCGCTGATGACCTCCTCGGCGAGCGCCACGTTGCTCGCGCTGAACGCCTGCGTCGCCTTGTCCATCGCGACCGTCACCAGGTCGGAGATCTCGACGAGCCGCTCCTGGACGTCCTCGAGAGACTGGTGGAAGAATTCGCGCATTGCTGCACCCTTCTGAATCGGCGCGCGGGGGCTTCACGCGCGTGGGCGATCATCGCCGCCCAAGGTTAACGGATGGTGCCGACTCGGTGAATACTCGTCGGCGAGCCCAGACGGCACAAGGGCCCGAGGCGGATGCGGGGTGCGCAGACCTTTACGCTGGTGCCATGGATTCGGTGCAGCTCGCGCTGCTCGCCCTTCTCGTCGGGGTGATCGTCGGGGGCTCAGCGGTCGCCGTCGTGATGGCATCGATGCGCGCCCACGATCGTGCGCGCGCCGAATCGTCGCAGCTGGTGCCGCCCGGCACGGATGAGGTGCTCGCCGGAATGGACGACGCGGCCGCCGTCGTGGACGCATCGGGGACCGTGCGCGCGTCGTCGCCGTCGGCGGACGAGTTCGGGATGCGCGTCGGGTCGCTCCTGCCCGCGGACGAGCTGCGCGCTCTCGCCCGGGAGGCGCGCGACACGCACCTGCCGGTCACCGGCACCCTGCGCCTGCGCCGGGGCGCCGCCATCGGCGGCACGCGGCTCGTGGCCGTCCGCATCGTCGAGGTGTCGCCGCGGCTGGTCCTGGCGGTCCTGCGGGACATCACGGAGCGCGAGCGTGTGGAGGAGATGCGCCGCGACTTCGTCGCCAACACGAGCCATGAGCTGAAGACGCCGGTGGGGGCGGTGAGCCTGCTCGCCGAGGCGATCGAATCGGCCGCCGATGACCCGGACCAGGTGCGGATCTTCACGGCGCGGCTCTCCGCGGAGGCGACGCGCCTCGGCCAGCTGACCTCGCGGATCATGAACCTGTCGCGGCTGCAGGCCGCCGACGACTTCGGCGACGCGCGCGATGTCGCGGTCGACGAGGTCGTCGCCTCCGCACTCGAAGCCCATGCCGTGCAGGCGCAGTCCGCGGGGGTGGACGTGCACCGCGGCGGCGAGCGCGGACTCTACGTCCGCGGCGACGGCCAGGTGCTGGGGGAGGCGGTCGGCAACCTCATCGCCAACGCGATCGCGTATTCGCCCCAGGGATCGACGGTGGGAATCGGCGTGCGGGCGGTGGACGGGATCGTGGAGATCGCGGTCACCGACCGCGGCATCGGCATCGCGGAGGCGGACCAGCAGCGCGTCTTCGAACGGTTCTACCGCGCCGACCAGGCCCGCTCCCGCCGCACCGGCGGTTCGGGGCTCGGGCTGTCGATCGTCAAGCACGCCGCGCAGCGGCACGGCGGGGAGGTCGTGCTGTGGTCGCGACCCGGGCGCGGGTCGACCTTCACCATCCGGCTTCCGCGCATCGACGCGCCCGACGCCGAGCAGCCGCCCCGCAAGCGTCCCAATAAGGCCAAGGCCGGGGGCGAAGCGGCGAAGAAGCCGGAGCGGGATGCGTCCCCGTCCGCGAAGAAGTCCCGCCCGACGGCGGACACCACCCCTGAGGGAGAGACCGTATGACGACCCGCGTCCTGCTCGTCGAGGACGAGCCCGACCTCGCCGACCCGCTCGCGTACCTCCTCCGCCGGGAGGGGTTCGACGTCGAGATCGCCGAGGACGGGCCGACCGCGCTCGACGCGTACCGCGAGCGGGGTGCCGATATCGTGCTGCTCGACCTCATGCTCCCCGGGATGCCGGGCACCGAGGTGTGCCGCCAGATCCGGTCGACGTCGGCGGTGCCGATCATCATGCTGACCGCGAAGGACTCCGAAGTGGACATCGTCGTCGGGCTGGAGCTCGGCGCCGACGACTACGTCACGAAGCCCTACTCGGCCCGCGAACTCCTCGCCCGCATGCGCGCGGTCCTGCGGCGCAGCGCGGCTCTGGAGGCCGACCTCGACGAGCGCGTGCTGGCCGGCGGCCGGGTGACGCTGGACATCGACCGCCACACGGTCGCCGTCGACGGCTCCGAGATCGCCATGCCGCTCAAGGAATTCGAGCTCCTCGAGGTGCTGATGCGCAACGCCGGACGTGTCCTCACGCGCGGCCAGCTCATCGATCGCGTCTGGGGGACCGACTACTTCGGCGACACGAAGACGCTGGACGTGCACATCAAGCGCATCCGGTCGCGCATCGAGGAGAACCCGGGGGAGCCGGTCATGCTCGTGACGGTCCGCGGGCTGGGGTATCGCTTCGAGGGATGACGCTTCCCGCATACGAGTGAGGCCCGCGCATCAGCGCGGGCCTCGCTCGTATGACGAGGAGCTGTCGACTACGGCGTGGTCGACGGCGTCGGCGTCGGTGAGAGCGTCACGCCGTGGAGGATCGTCGGCGACGGGGTCGGCACGAGCGTCGCGTAGTACGGCAGGGTGCCGTCGAGGACCGGAAGGTGGATCGGAACGCCGTCGGCCTCGCCCGACTGGAAGACCACGGAGAGCGTCTTGCCCGGCTTCGTGTCGATGCCTGAGAGCAGGAGCGGGTCGGTGTTCTGCGCACCGTCGCCGAGGCTGACGGTGGAGTTCGCGGGGACGTCGATCTGCTCGGAGATCGAGGTGCCGGTCACGGCGACGTGGAGGGTCGCATCCTGATCGGTCTGGTTGACGATCGCCGCGACGAGGTTGCCGTCCGCGCCGTTCGCCGTCGCGATGATCATCGCGTTGCGGATCTGCAGCGGCGCGTTCGGCGCGTCCGGGACGTTGATGCCGTCCGACGGGGAGTAGGGGATCGTCGTGCCCTGCGGCGACAGCATGGCGCATCCGGAGGCCCCCAGGATGACGGCTGCACCGACGGCGATGGACGCGATGAGGCGCGATTTCACGGTTCCTCCTAGCGGACTCACGGCTTCACAAGCATTCTAGGGGGAACCGGCATCCTCCGACGTGCAGGGGGTCCCGGGTGCGGCGGCAAACCTTAGCGCATGAGCCCTGTGGTATTCTTGATTGGCCGAAGGGACATAACTCCATGCTTTTTGAGGTTGGCGAGACGGTCGTCTATCCGCACCACGGTGCCGCAACGATCGCCGAAGTGAAGACTCGCGTCATCAAGGGTGAAGAGAAGGTCTATCTCAAGCTCCGTGTCACCCAGGGCGATCTCACCATCGAGGTTCCCGCCGACAACGTCGACCTCGTCGGCGTTCGCGATGTGATCGGCAAAGAGGGCCTTGAGCGCGTCTTCGACGTGCTCCGTGCACCGTTCACCGAAGAGCCGACCAACTGGTCGCGCCGCTACAAGGCGAACCTTGAGAAGCTCGCCTCCGGCGACGTGATCAAGGTCAGCGAGGTCGTCCGCGACCTGTGGCGCCGTGACCAGGACCGTGGTCTCTCCGCTGGTGAGAAGCGCATGCTCGCGAAGGCACGTCAGATACTCGTGTCCGAGCTGGCGCTGGCCGAGAAGACCGACGAGGAGCAGGCCGGCCTGGTCCTCGACGAGGTTCTGGCTTCCTGACACCCTCCGCGCGCCCTTCTCCTCGCATCGTGCGCGGAGAAGGGCGCGTGGCTTTGGCGGCGGCGCTCAGGCCGCCGGGCCGCTCGTCAGCGTGACGTCGGCGGTGTGCGACGCGCCCGACGTGTCGGTCCAGGTGATCCGGACCGTGTCGCCGGGGCGGTGAGCGGCGAGCGCTGCCGACAGGTCGTCTCCCGAGGAGATCGCCGTGCCGTCGACGCCCGTGATGACGTCGCCCTGCGCGAGGCCCGCAGACGCCGCCGGTGTGCCGTCGTAGACCGCGGCGACCTCGGCGCCGTCGGCGCTCGACTGCGCGGCCAGTCCGATCCCGAGGAACGCACGCGCGCCGATCGTGATGTTCGAGCCGCCCTGGCCGTTCTCGATCTGGTGGGCGATCGACAGAGCGGTGGAGATCGGGATGGCGTACCCGTCGGGCGTCGCCGAGTTCGTGGATGCCGCGGTGTCGATGCCGACGATCTCGCCCGCGCTGTCGTACAGCGGGCCTCCCGAGTCGCCGGGCTGAATGTCGGCGTTCGTCTCGATGAGGCCGCTGAGGCTCTCGGACGGCGCGGACCCCTCGGCCTGCGTCGTGATCGAGGCGCCGGTCCCCGTCACCGTCCCGCTCGCCTGAACGAGCGTGCCGGTGCCGCCGGCGTTGCCCACGGCGGTCACCGCGTCGCCGGTCGAGACGCCCCCGCCAGAGTCGAGCTTGGCCGTGTCGAGCCCGGAGGCGCCCTGCAGCTTCAGCACGGCGACGTCGTCGGTCGCGTCGGTGCCGACGACGCTCGCTGTGTAGGTCGCGCCGGTCGACGGGATCGTGACCTCGATGCTCGTCGCCCCGGCGACGACGTGGTTGTTCGTGAGGATCTCACCAGAGCTCGACAGGACGATCCCCGTGCCGGCGGCCTGCGCCTGGTCGTACGCGAGGACGGTGTCGATGATGACGACGCCCTTCTGCTGGGCGTCGGTGGCCGTGGTGGTCGCGCCTGTCGGCGAGCCGGAGGAGCCGGCACCGCCGCCGTAGCCGCCGCCGGAACCGTAGCCGTATCCGTTCCCGGATCCGTACCCGCCGCCGTAGCCGTTCCCCGATCCGTATCCGTAGCCGTTCGAGAAGGCGGAGGCCCCGCCGTACCACGTGCTCTCGACGATCGACGAGTTCTTGGCTGCGGCATCGGCTGCGGCGTGCGAGACGCCTGCGCCGATGGCGATGCCTCCTGTGCACAGCGCCGCCGCGGCGACGCCGCCGGCGATCCATCCGGTCAGTCGGCGATGTGAAGTCTTCATGATGGGCTCCCCGTGTTGCAGTTCGATGCGATTGCGGTGCAATGGGGATCAGTGCACACGGGTGCGCCGAACGAACCATCGGCGCAGGCCGAGGGGACTCGGAGCGGAAGCTATGCAGAAGCTATGCGACGATGCCGCCCGACAGGCCGCTGACGACGCGGATTCCGTCGTCTAGATTCGGGATGTGAGCATCATCCCCGTTCCCCGTGTCGCGGTCATCGTCGTCGCGGCCGGCTCCGGCACCAGGCTCGGGGCGGAGGCTCCGAAGGCGTTCGTGGGCATCGACGGGCACAGCATCCTGCGCCACTGCCTGCGAGGGGTGTTCGCCGGCCCGGCGGCCCAGGTCGTGATCGTGGCTCCCGCGGGGCGCGAGGGCGATGCGCTGACGGATGCGGAGACCGTCGGCCCCCGCGAGCTCGTCACGGTGGTGACGGGCGGGGCGACGCGCCAGGCGTCCGTCGCCGCGGGCCTCTCCGCCGTGTGGGCCGATGTCGAGGTCGTCCTCGTGCACGACGCGGCACGCGCGCTCACCCCGCCAGACGTCTTCGCCCGCGTGATCGACGCGGTGGACGCGACGGGCTGGGGCATCCTTCCCGTCCTCCCCGTCGTCGACACGATCAAGCGCGTCGACGGGGTGGAGGTCGTCGCGGGCGTCGACCGGTCGGAATTGGCGGCCGCACAGACGCCGCAGGGATTCCGACGCGAGGTGCTGGATGCGGCGTACGCGTCCGCCCCCGCCGAGTTCACCGACGACGCGGCGCTGGTGGCGGCATCCGGTCACCGCATCGGAACCGTCGCAGGCTCCGAACGGTCGTTCAAGATCACGACGGCGGCGGATCTCGAGCGCGCGCGACTTCTCGTGGCGGGGGTTCCGGATGCAGCGCCGTCACCGCTCGGTGCACCCGCGACGGCCGCACCGCGGGTGGGCGTGGGGACCGACGTGCACGCGTACGGCGGTGACGGCCCGCTGTGGCTCGGCGGCCTCGAGTGGCCGGGGGAGCTGGCGCTGTCCGGACATTCCGACGGCGACGCGATCGCCCATGCGATCGTGGATGCGCTCCTCTCGGCCGCGGGGCTCGGCGACATCGGCACGCACTTCGGCACCGATCATCCGGAATACGCCGGAGCACACGCCGACGTCTTCCTCGCCCGCACGCGTGCGCTGCTGGGCGAGGCGGGCTGGCGCATCGGCAATGTCGCCGTGCAGGTGCAGGCCAACCGCCCGCGCTTCTCCGTCCGCCGCGCGGAGTCGGAGCGAGCACTGTCCGCGGCGCTCGGCGGAGCGCCCGTCGCGGTGTCTGCGACGACCACCGACGGACTCGGCTTCCCGGGCCGGGGCGAGGGCGTCTCCGTCTTCGCAGTCGCTCTCGTCGTCCCGGCGTGAGCCGCGGATCGGTGTGCGCGCCGTGTCGGGTTTGACAGTCGGACGTCCGGCGACGCTACGATTTCGTATGTCAGTGGGGAGCGCCGGGTCTCGGCGGGGAGAGGGAGCTGGCTCGATGCGACGCGCAGCAGGTGTTCTCGTGATAGCGGGCGTTCTGATGTTGGCCGGATGCGGTGCGAACGGGAACCCCGGTCCCGTCACCGTCCCGAGCGAGCGACCGGCGGTCACGTCCATCGACGACGCCGTGAACGCCATCGGCTGCACCGCAGAGGGCACGGGTTCGCCGTTGGGCGGATGGGTCTCGCCCGCCGCGCGGGCGGCCGTCGACTCGCGGTCGTGCCTGCCCGTCGGCAGCACGAAGCCGATCTTCCTCTACGAGTACGACAACTCCGCCGGCGCAGCCGACGCCCTCGCGCAGGGCGAGCTGGGGGACACCAACGATCTGACCTTCACCCAGGCGGGTCCTGTCGTGCTCGTCACCACGAACGCCGACTCGACGGCGATCGTCCGGGCGCGCCTGCCCTGAGCCGGTCGTCTTTGAGCCGGCGGGACAGCTGAGAGTCGCGCGTCACAGGCTGCGGGTCATGAAGACCGAGAACGGGTCCTCGACGTACCCGTCGAACGGCTCGCAGTACACGAATCCCTCGCTCGCGTAGAGACCGCGGGCGGCGTCGAAGTCCGGCGTCGTGCCGGTCTCCAGCCACAGCGAGCGGACGCCGCGGGTGGCCGCATCCGTCATGATGTGTCGCAGCACCGCCCTGCCGACACCCTGTCCGAGATGTCCGCCGGCGACGCGCATCGACTTCAGCTCGCCGCGTTCGGGGTCGATCTCCTTGAGTGCGCCGACGCCGGCGAGGTCTTCGTCGATCCACGCCGACCAGACCGTGACGCCGGGGGCGCGCAGCGCGTCGACGTCGAGCGCATGCACGCTGCAGGCGGGGGAGGAGGCGTGCATCCCCTCCAGGTGCGCGGCGATGAGCGCGCGGACGTCCTCCGACGAGAGGTCGTCGACGCGGATCTCGATGGCAGGTTTCATGAGCGTGACGATAGCCGCGCCATGTTTCGCGCAGGAAACAGCCGGGGATGGGCTCCGGCCCGCCGGTAGGCTTGACCGGTGACCCTCCGCATCTACGACACCGAAGCGCAGTCGCTGCGCGACTTCGTGCCGCTCGACCCGGAGAACGTGACCATGTACGTCTGCGGGCCGACGGTGCAGTCCGGCCCGCATATCGGGCACCTGCGCGGCGCGCTGAGCTTCGACCTTCTGCGCCGCTGGCTCGAGTACCGCTTCGGGCGCGTGACGTTCGTGCGCAACGTCACCGACATCGACGACAAGGTGCTCGTCAACGCGACGCCCGATGAGCCGTGGTGGGCGCTCGCCTACCGCATGGAGCAGGAGTTCTCCAGGGCATACGCCGCGATCGGCATCGCCGCGCCGACGTACGAGCCGCGGGCCACCGCATCCATCCCGCAGATGCAGGAGCTCATCCAGCGCCTCATCGATGCGGGACACGCGTACGCGTCGGCGGGCGACGTCTACTTCGACGTCCGGTCGTGGCCGGCGTACGGCGAGCTGACGAACCAGTCCGTCGACGCGATGGAGCCGGCCGCCGACGCGGATCCGCGCGGCAAGCGCGACCCGCGCGACTTCGCCCTGTGGAAGGGCTCGGCAGGCAAGGGCGAGCCCGAGTCGGCGACATGGGAATCGCCGTGGGGCCCCGGGCGCCCGGGCTGGCACATCGAGTGCTCGGCCATGAGCCGCCGCTACCTCGGGGCCGAGTTCGACATCCACGGCGGTGGCCTGGACCTCCGCTTCCCGCACCACGAGAACGAGCTCGCCCAGTCCACCGCGGCGGGCGACCCGTTCGCGCGGTACTGGGTGCACAACGGCCTCGTCACCGTCGGCGCGCAGAAGATGTCGAAGTCGCTGTTCAACTTCATCCTCGCCGACGACCTGCTGGCGGAGCGCGACCCCCTCGTCATCCGCTACGCGCTGTCGGCTGCGCACTACCGCTCGAGCCTCGACATCACGGCGACGACGTTCGACGAGGCAGAGGCCGCCCTCGACCGCATCGGCGGCTTCCTCGAGCGCGCGGGCCGCGTGCTGACGGCGGACGCCGACGAGGTCGAGTTCGTCGCGGTCGTCCCGGACGCGTTCGCCGTGGCGCTCGACGACGACCTCAACGTGCCGCAGGCTCTCGCCGTCGTGCACGAGCGGGTGCGTGCGGGCAACACGGCGCTCGACGCGGGCGACCGGGAGACGGCGGATGCCGCGTTCCGCGACGTCACCGCGATGCTCGGCGTGCTGGCGCTCGATCCCGCCGACGAGCAGTGGCAGACGGACAACGGGCCGGAGGCATCCGCTCTCGACGCCCTCGTGCAGACGATGATCGCCCAGCGCGCCGACGCGCGCGCGGAGAAGGACTGGGCCGCCGCCGACCGTGTGCGCGCGGCGCTTGCGGCGGCGGGCATCGCCCTCGAAGACACCACAGACGGAACACACTGGAGTTTCACCAATGGCTAAGCCAGGACGCCCCGGCGCGGGCAACAGCAAGAAGAAGGGCGCCACGAAGGGCACCGGCGGCCTCGGCCGCAAGGCGCTCGAGGGTAAGGGCCCGACCCCGAAGGCGGAGGACCGCGCCTGGCACGTCGCCGGCAAGCGGAAGGCCGCACAGGAGCGCTTCGTCGCCGCGGGCGGCAAGCCCAAGGCGAAGCAGTCGAACATGAACCGCAGCTCGCGGTCGAAGGCGAGCGACGACACCGAGACGGTGACGGGCCGCAACTCGGTGCTCGAGGCGCTGCGCGCGAAGATCCCCGCGACCGCGATGTACATCGCCCAGCGCGTGGAGATGGACGATCGCGTCAAGGAGATGCTGGCGATCGCGTCGCACCGGGAGATCCCGGTGCTCGAGGTCACGCGTCCCGAGCTCGACCGGATGGCCGGCTTCGACGGCGTGCACCAGGGCGTCGCGCTGAAGGTCCCGCCGTACGAGTACGCGCACCCGCAGGACGTGCTGGAGCAGGTCATCGACCGCGACGAGACGCCGCTGTTCGTGGCGCTCGACGGTGTCACGGATCCGCGCAACCTCGGGGCGATCATCCGGTCGACCGCCGCGTTCGGCGGGCACGCGGTCATCGTGCCGCAGCGCCGCTCCGCCGGTGTCACCTCCGCCGCGTGGAAGACGAGCGCGGGAGCGGCCGCCCGCATCCCCGTCGCCATCGCCGCCAACCTGACGACGATGCTCAAGGAGTTCAAGAAGCAGGGCGTCTTCGTCCTCGGCCTCGACGGCGGGGGAGACGTGTCGCTGCCGAGCCTCGAGCTCGCCGACCGCCCCGTCGTCATCGTGGTCGGCTCCGAGGGCAAGGGACTGTCGCGCCTCGTGACCGAGACGTGCGACCAGATCGTCTCGATCCCGATCTCCGCCGCCACGGAGTCGCTCAACGCCGGCATCGCCGCATCCGTCGCCCTGTACCAGGTGTCGACGATGCGCGCCGGCTGAACCACACGTCGAAAGGCAGGACATGGCGCGCATCGCCGTCATCGGAGGATCCGGCTACGCCGGTCGCAGCATCATCGCGGAGGCGGTGAGCCGCGGCCACACGGTGCTGGCGGTCGCGCGCCGCGTCCCGTCCGAGCGCCACGCCGGCGCGATCTACATCGAGGGCTCGCTGACCGACGTGCCCGACCTCGTTGCGCAGCTCATCGGCGTCGACGTCGTCGTGTCGGCGGTCGCGCCGCGGGGCGACATGCTCGGCCTCGTGCGCCCGAACATCACGGCACTCGTCACCTACCTGCCGGACGACGTCCGGGTGGGCGTCATCGGGGGAGCGGTGAGCGCGCTCGTCACGCCCGAGGGGGAGCGCCTCGTCGATCTGCCCTCGGTCGCCGACGAGTACATGCCGGAAGCGCTCGAATCGGTCGGCATCCTCGACGATCTCAAGGCCGGCCCGAGCTCCCTCGACTGGTTCCACCTCCGCCCGACCGGCGGCTTCGAGGGATGGGATGCGGAGGACCGCTCCGAGGCCGACGGCGGTTGGATCGTCACGGATGCCGAGGGCGAAGCGCACACGGACAGCGCGGACCTCGCCGTCGCCGTCGTCGACGAGATCGAGCAGCCGCGCCGCACGCGCACCGCCTGACGACGGCGTCGCCCCGGCCGCGCCGATGTGCACGGGCCATGACTCTCAGCGCATTCATCGGAATGCAGGTTCGCGCACCGTGTTGGACTTGACGGATGCCGCCACCCTGGCGGCGCGAAGGAGTTCGAGCATGGCCCGCATCATCGTCATCGGAGGCACCGGATACGCCGGTGGCCACATCGCCGCGGAGGCCGCATCCCGCGGACATGAGGTCGTCTCCGTGTCCCGCACGGCGCCCGAGGCGAAGGTCGACGGCGTCGACTACGTGCAGGGCGACGTGCTGGATGCGGCATCCCTCGCCGACACGTTCGACGGTGCCGATGTGGTCGTCTCCGCCATCTCGCCTCGCGGCGACATGACGGATTCGGGTCTGGACGCGGTCCGCGCGCTCGTCGGCGCGCTGTCCGGGACGCCGACGCGTCTCGGCGTCGTCGGTGGTGCGATGGGCAGCCTCGCCGCCCCCGGTGGACCGCGCCTGTGGGACCTCGGAGTGCCCGAGGAATACCGCCACGAGGCGCAGTTCGGCATGGACTCGCTGGACATCCTGCAGGAGACCGCCGACCTCGACTGGTTCTACGTGCACCCGCCGAAGGTGTTCGGCGGGTGGGTCCCCGGCGAGCGCACGGGCGTCTACCGCGACGGCGGCGACGTCTTCGTCGAGGACGCCGACGGCAACTCCTACATCTCCGGCGCCGACTACGCCGTCGCGTTCGTCGACGAGATCGAGAACGGCAAGCACCGCCGCGAGCGGTTCACCGTCGGCTACTGACGGAGATCAGACCAGGTCGCGCCAGTCGATCTCATCCCCGTCCTCCGCGTCAGCGCCGAGGACGGGGATCGACAGCGTCTCGGTCGGCGGGCCCATGATGGTCGCCTCGTCACGGCGATGGCGCAGCACCTCGTCGATGTAGCTCGTCAGGGCCTCGGCGAGCGGGACCGACCGTCCCTGCGCCTGCGACATGTACCAGCGGTGCTCCAGCATCTGGTGGAAGACCTCCGCCGGCTCGAGCTTCGCACGCAGATCGAACGGGATGGCGCGCACGATCGGCTCGAAGACGCGCGTGAGCCATTCGTGGGCGACCATCTCCTCGTCCTCGCCGCCGCGGCCCGTGCGGGCACGGTACTCGTCGAGGTCGTTGAGGAGCCGCCTGGCCTGGTTCTCCTCGACGTCGAGGCCGGTCAGTCGGAGGAGCCGGCGCTGGTGATGGCCGGCATCCACCACCTTCGGCTGGATCGACACGCGCGTGCCGTCGGGCGTCGCCTGGATCGACATCTCATCGATGTCGAAGCCGAGGTCGTTCAGGCGCTGGACGCGCTCGGTGATCCGCCACGCCTCGTTCGCGGCGAAGGTCTCCTGGTCGGTGAGCGCCGCCCACAGAGAGGCGTATGCCGACATGATGCCGTCCGCGATCTCGACGGCGTCGACGCCGCGCTCGAGGCGCCCGCCCGCTTCGAGGTCCATGATCTCGCCCGCGATGTTGGTGCGCGCGATCTCGAGGTCGTGCGCCCGCTGGCCCGCCGTAAGGCCGGTCTCATGGAGCTCGCCGGTCTCGGCATCGACGAGATAGGCGGCGAAGGCACCCGCATCCCGCCGGAAGAGCGTGTTGGAGAGGGACACGTCGCCCCAGAAGAACCCCACGTTGTGCAGCCGCACGAGAAGCGCGGCGAGGGCGTCCACGAGGCGCGTCGCGGTGTCCGGACGCAGCACCTGGGTGAACAGGGCCCGGTACGGGAGCGAGAACCGCAGGTGCGCGGTGACGAGGGCCGCGGGAAGCGGTGAGCCCGCCGCATCCGTCCGTCCTGCGATGACCGCGACGCGCTCGACGCAGGGGACGTCGAGGCGATGCAGGTTGCCGAGCATCTCGTACTCGCGTCGCGCCATCTCCTCCGTCGTCTCCTTGATGGCGACCACGTGACCGGACAGGTTCGCGAAGCGCACCAGGTGGCGGGAGATGCCCTTGGGCAGGTACACGATCTCCCGCTTGGACCAGTCGGCGAGAGGCGTCGACCACGGCAGCGCGAGCAGCGCGGGATCGATGGCGCTCGCGGTGATGCTGAGGGCGTCAGGCATGTGGTCCTCCCGGGTCTTCAGACGGATGCGGCGCGGGGGATGTGCATCCCCCGCGCCGCATCGCGTACTCAGAAGTGTGTCACGCCGAGGCGACGGCCTTCGTGCCGAGGCGCTCGCCCGACTCGACGTCGAAGAGGTGCGCGTGGTCCGGCGTCGCCGTCAGGTACACCTTGTCGCCCGCGAACGGGTGCGTGCGGCCGTCGACGCGCGCCACGATGTCGGTGCGCTTGCCGTTGATCTCGGAGTGGCCGTACAGGTAGCCGTCGGCGCCGAGCTCCTCGACGAGGTCCACGATCACCTCGAGGCCGGCGATCGGCGACGTCGAGACGTGGATGTCCTCGGGGCGGACGCCGATCGTGACCTGCGCACCGGCGTCGGCGAGGACCTCGCGCTCGACCGGGACGACGGACTCGCCGAACTTCACGCCGCCGTCGACGACGTCGGTCGTGAAGAGGTTCATCGCGGGGGAGCCGATGAAGCCGGCGACGAAGACGTTCTTCGGGGCCCCGTAGAGGTCGCGCGGCGTGCCGACCTGCTGCAGGACGCCGTCCTTCAGGACCGCGATGCGGTCGCCCATCGTGAGGGCCTCGGTCTGGTCGTGCGTGACGTAGACGGTGGTGACGCCGAGGCGGCGCGTGAGCGACGCGATCTGCGTGCGGGTCTGGACGCGGAGCTTCGCGTCGAGGTTCGACAGCGGCTCGTCCATGAGGAAGACCTGCGGGTTGCGGACGATGGCGCGGCCCATCGCGACACGCTGACGCTGACCACCCGAGAGGGCCTTCGGCTTGCGGGTCAGGTACTGCTCGAGGTCGAGGAGCTTGGCGGCCTCGAGGACGCGCGCAGCACGCTCCTCCTTGCCGACGCCCGCGATCTTCAGAGCGAAGCCCATGTTCTCGGCGACGGTCATGTGGGGGTACAGCGCGTAGTTCTGGAACACCATCGCGATGTCGCGGTCCTTCGGCGGGACGTCCGTGACGTCGCGGTCGCCGATGAGGATGCGGCCCGCGTTGACCTCTTCGAGGCCGGCCAGCATGCGCAGGGTGGTCGACTTGCCGCAGCCCGACGGGCCGACGAGGACGAGGAACTCGCCGTCTCCGACCTCGAGGCTGATCTTGTCGACGGCGGGACGGGTGCCGCCGGGGTACAGGCGAGTCGCCTGGTCGAACGTGACCGTAGCCATTTTCTTCTCCTTCACCGGCAGGTACGTGCCGGACGATCCGTAGTGAGGGTGAGGCGGGGCGCTGCCCGCACGCCCATCATCGGGCGCGGGGCCATTATGGCATGGCCAAGGGGCCCACGCGCACCGAGGCTCCTCGCAGCGCGGAGCGATGCGTGGAGAGTGCGTGGGGAATATGCCTCGGACACCGTGTGCTCGCACGCGACGTCTGGGCATTTCTCAGCCTGTCTGGCTAGCATCGTCGTCGGTCCGCCTGCCCGTTGCGCGGGCCCTCGCCGGGACGACCCGGCCCGCAGACAAGAGGTTCCATGTCGAGCGACGATTCTTCGAACGCCCCCTCGAGCCAGCGCCGCGATGCGGTGCGCGAGAAGGCTCAGCAGGTCCACGCCAAGCAGTCCCGCGCGCGTCGCGCGCGTCGCTTCTGGATCGTCACGGGTGTCGTCGTGCTCGTGGGCGCTGTCGCCGCATCCGTCGTCTACGCGTTCGCGTCCACGGCGGCCAAGCCCCTCGCGCAGCCGCAGAACGTCAGCAACGACGGCTTCCAGATCACGAGCGTCAGCGGGGTCACGACGACCTCCGGCCAGGCGATCGGCGACGCGACCCCGACCCCGACCGCGTCGGGCGACCCCGCATCCGCGACGCCGTCGCCGACCCCGACGACCACCGCGTCCGTCGACATCCGCGTCTACGTCGACTTCCTGTCGACGGGATCGCGCGACTTCCAGGTCGCCAACGTGCAGCAGCTGACCAAGTGGGTCAGCGAGGGCGCCGCGAAGCTCACGTACTACCCCGTGGCGATGCTGACGGCGAAGTCCAACGGCACCAAGTACTCGCTGCGTGCGGCGAGCGCCGCAGCATGCGTCGCGACGCACTCGCCGGAGAAGTTCTTCGCGTTCACGAACGACCTGCTCGTGAAGATGCCCTCGCCGGACTCGGACGGCATGAGCGACAGCGACCTCGCGAATCTTGCGATCGCCTCCGGCGCCGCGGATCCGAAGTCCGTGCGCCTGTGCATCGAGAACGAGGACTACGCGAGCTGGGTCAAGAACGCGACCGACCGTGCTGTCGACGGCATTCCGGACACGAAGCATGTGGTCCTCACCGGCACCCCGATCGTGCTGGTCAACGGCACGCAGTACATGGGCGCGCTCAATGACCCGAAGGAGTTCGCCCAGTTCGTCCTGACGGTCGCGAGCAACGCCTACTACAAGACGGCGACGCCGACGCCCACTCCGACCCCGACCGCCGGGCAGTAGACGCGGCGTGACGCGCGGGGCCGAGTCGGTAGACTTGTGCCCCTGCCGACTTGGCGCAATTGGTAGCGCACCGTACTTGTAATACGGGGGTTACGGGTTCGAGTCCCGTAGTCGGCTCGATCGGGAGCCGGCCCGCTTCTCATACGGGGTGGGGTGCAGGTCCGAATCCCGATGTCGGCTCCACCTGGGTTGAGTCCTGGGGCCGGCTCGATACGCCCGTGCATCGACGATGCGGGCCATTTTCCGATAGGATCCCCGCGTCCGAAGGGGGGTCGGCGGATGGCACTGCTGCCTGCTCCTGTCTCGGTGACTGCGGGGAACACCGCGGTCTTCCCGATCATGCGGATGCGCGGTCACGCCCGCTCGCGGTGGGCGCAGGCGATCGCAGCCCTCCTCTTCGCGGCTGTGCTGATCGCGCTCGTTCGCGGGCCGCTCGCCGCTGACCTCGAGCACGTGCTCGACGGGGCGCACGTGTCGGGCGCGTCTGTCATCTCCGATGGCGCCGGCACGACGGCCGCAGCATCGCCGCTGACGCTCGACCGGCTCACGACGAGCACCCCTGCGGAGCTTGCGGTCTTGTCCGCGCACGAGATGACCGCCTTGCATGCGCTCGCGGCGAGCACGCCTCCGCGCGCTGTGGATGACTGGTGGCGCTCGCTGAGCACCGCGCGTCAGAACGCCCTGATCGCCGGTGTTCCGGCCCTCATCGGCCGCTGGGACGGTGTTCCCCCGCGTGCGCGCGTGGCCGCGAATCGGAATCTCGCCGGCGAGGAGCTGCGGCGTCTGACGAAGGATGCGGCTGCGTTCTCGGTGAGCGCGGACTACCTCCGCTACCTGCGTCGTGCGGCTGACGGCCAGGTCCAGCTGTATCTCTGGGATCCGCAGCACAGCGCCGTGATCGAGATGACGGGCGATCCGCAGACCGCCAGATCGATCCTCTTCGTCGTGCCTGGGACGAACAGCGACGTCTCGAGCTTCACGGCGGCCGACCCGGTCACCGCGTTCGCGCGGTGGCAGGTCGCTCATGCGCGACCGGCTGACGGCGTCGTGGCGTTCACCGTCATGACCGGGCCCATGCCGCATCTGACGATGGACCTCGTCGCCCTCTGGTCGAACGGTCCGCAGAACAATGCGTTCGCCTTCGAGCGCGGGCGGGAGTACGCGCGCTTCGTCGAGGGTGTGGAAGACGCCCTGCCCCGGGTGCCCACGGTGAGCTTCGAGCACTCGTACGCGTCGGCGATCGGCAGCGCCGCCGAGCGCGATGGGGCGCGGTTCTCGGCGCGTTTCCTCGCAGCGAGCGTCGGCGCCCCCGCCGGCTACCGCCCGGTGTCCGGGACCGAGTACTACGCCGCGCAGGCTCCGAACGACATCAACCGCTACTACTCGGGGGTGCAGATCGCGGAGGTCGGGTTCGCGACCACGCCCGAGTCGATACCCGGCATCCACGTCCTCGACACGGGCTTGACGGGCTCGAAGATGGATCCTGGGGCGCTCGTGCAGCAGACCCAGGGGTCCGTGATCGGCGCGGTCGTCGCCCTCGCCTCGCAGCTGCCGGCCAGTGTGGAGAACCACAACACGCTGCTGTCCGCGGATGCCAGCCGGAACGGGAGCGTCCTCAAGAGCGTCGCGAAGGTGCTGCGGGATGCGACGGCCGGTCCTGCGTCCGCCGGGCCGCCGCAGTCTGCGGTGAGACCGGCGTCCCCCGCGGCGTCGCAGAAATCGGCGAGTTCCGCACCCGCGGCATCGCCGCAGAGTGCTGGCCATTCCGCGTCCGCGGCGTCGCCGCAGGGCCCTGGCCCTTCGGCGTCCGCCGGACCGCCGCAGGGCTCGGGGAGATGAGACCGCGTTAGACTCCCTGGGCGCGCTCGTCGGGGAACGAATCCGATCCTCCCTGCGCGTCACCCCTCGCTCGCCGCAGCCCGCTGCGGCGGTGGAGCCCTGGGCACGGCGACCCTCGGGTGGTACCGTTGTTCGGTATACAGAAGTTATCTTTCATCAGACGGAAGAAGTGCGTGATGTCGGCAGACCCCTACGGCAGTGGCCCTGAGAGCGACGGCTCGGAGGACGTGAGGACGCTCGTGGCGCCGCGTGCGAACACACTGCATCGCCCCGTCGACCCGTCGATCGCCCGGTCGTGGCTGCTGGTCCCCGGCACGCGGGTCGACCAGTTCGACGAGATGGCCGCCTCTCGCGCGGACGCCGTCGTGCTCGACATCGAGGATGCCGTCGACCCCTCGAACAAGCCGAAGGCCCGGCAGGACGTCGCCGACTGGCTGCGCGGCGGCGGCCGCGCCTGGGTGCGGGTGAACGACGTGTCGAGCCCGTTCTGGGCCGACGACCTCGCTGTCCTCGCAGGCATCCCGAATCTCCTGGGCATCATGCTCGCGAAGACCGAGACCCCGGACCAGGTCACGTCGTCGTTCGATCGCCTCGGCGGCAACGTGCCGGTCGTCGCGCTCATCGAGTCGGCGGTCGGCATGGAGGATGCCGCCCACATCGCCAAGGCGCGAGGTGCGTTCCGGCTCGCGTTCGGCAGCGGCGACTTCCGCCGCGACACCGGCATGAGCGCGGATGCCGAGGCCATGGCCTATCCGCGCGCGCGGCTCGTCATCGCGAGCCGTGTCGGCGGACTTCCCGGGCCCATCGACGGCCCGACCGTCGGCAACTCGATGCCGACGCTGCGCGAGCACTCCGCCATCACGGTGTCGATGGGCATGACGGGCAAGCTGTGCCTCGCCGCCGAGCAGGCGCCCGTCATCAACGAGGTCATCAGCCCCACCCCGAGCGAGGTGGCGTGGGCGCTCGACTTCCTGGCCGACTTCGAGAGCCGCGGTCGCGTCGTGCGCGACGGCAGCGACCTGCCGCGCCTCGGCCGTGCGCAGAAGATCGAGAAGCTCGCGGTCGCGTTCGGGGTGCACCCGAACTGAGTCGTCCGCGCGGGCGCGGCCTGGTCCGCCTCGGTCGGCGCCGGCTCAGCCGCGCCCGTCGAACGGCATCCCGGCTGCGGTGATCGTGAGCGAGCCGATGACCGCGTTCGCGGGCAGCTCGGCCATCATGACGACCGTGCGCGCCGCATCCGCGACGTCGAACATCGGCTCGGGTCGCACCGAGCCGTCCGCCTGGGCGAAGCCGCGGTTCTCGCCGAACCCGGTGAGGAGGCCCGTCGCCGCGTTGCCGATGTCGATCTGGCCGCACGTGATGCCGAAGGCGCGTCCGTCGAGCGCGATCGCCCGGGTGAGCCCGGTCATCGCGTGCTTGGAGACCGCGTACGCGACGGTGCGCGGGCGCGGGCGGTGCGCGGCGATCGAGCCGTTGTTCAGGATGCGGCCGCCCTGCGGCGTCTGCGCCTTCATCGTGCGGACGGCCTCCGCCGCCACGAGCATCGCTCCCGTCACGTTGACATCGAGCGTCCGCTGCCATTCGGTGGGGTCGATCTCGTCGACGGCTCCGGGCGGCCCGGGCACGCCCGCGTTGTTGAAGACGGCGTCCACGCGGCCGAACCGCTCGACGGCGAGGGAGAACAGCGCGCGCACGGATCCAGGATCGGTCACGTCCGCGACGACCGCGAGGGCGAGGGGATGCTGCATCCCCGCCTCGACGAGCGTGTCCAGGGTGCGGCCGGCGAGCGCCACCGCCCATCCTGCCTCGAGGAAGGCGCGCGCCGTCGCGCGCCCGATTCCGGTGCCGGCGCCCGTGACGACGACGGTGCGCGGACGTTCGGTGGAAGCGGTCATGGGGGTCCTCTCCGGAAAACGGCTCTTGACAGACGGTATACCCGAGCGTCAGTATGTTTACCAGAAACGGAAAGAAACTTCCGCGATACGGTATGGCGAACAACGAACCCCCGGTTTCTGCCGACGAGGAGGTCAGCAATGAGCGCTGCGCGCAAGAAGGCCGCAACGACGAAAGCTCCGACGGAGCGCCGCCCCGAGGATGAGAGGATGCCGATCGGCACCTCGATCGCCTACGGTCTCCAGCACGTTCTCACCATGTACGGCGGCATCATCGCCCCGCCGCTCATCATCGGCGCCGCCGCCGGCCTGAAATCGAGCGACATCGGCCTGCTGATCGCGGCCTGCCTCTTCGTGGGCGGCCTCGCGACGGTGCTGCAGACGCTCGGCATCCCGTTCTTCGGCGCGCAGCTGCCGCTGGTCCAGGGCGTGTCGTTCGCGGGTGTTGCGACGATGGTCGCGATCGTGACGACGAAGGGCTCCGGCGGCGGCATCACCGCGGTGTTCGGAGCCGTGATGGTGTCGGCGGCCATCGGCCTCCTGATCACCCCGATCTTCTCGAAGATCATCCGGTTCTTCCCGCCCGTCGTGACCGGCTCCGTCATCACGATGATCGGTCTGTCGCTCATCCCGGTCGCCGCGAACTGGGCGATGGGCGGCAACGCCAAAGCGCCCGACTACGGCAGCATGGCCAACGTCGGCCTCGCGTTCCTGACGCTGCTCATCATCCTGATCCTCAGCAAGGTCGGGAACGCGGCGATCTCGCGCCTGTCGATCCTGCTGTCGATCGTGATCGGCACGGTCATCGCGATCCCGCTCGGGATGGCGAACTTCTCGAACGTCCTGAACGGCCCGATCGCCGCCTTCCCGACGCCGTTCGCCTTCGGCCTGCCGACCTTCAGCATCCCCGCCATCGTCTCGATGCTGATCGTGGTGCTCGTGATCCTCACCGAGACCACAGCGGACGTGCTCGCCGTCGGCGAGATCGTCGGAGCCAAGGTCGACGCCCGCCGCGTCGGCGACGGCCTGCGCGCCGACATGCTGTCCAGCATCATCTCGCCGATCTTCAACTCGTTCTCGCAGAGCGCG
Organism: Microbacterium candidum; assembly: GCF_030315975.1. Classification (GTDB taxonomy): domain Bacteria; phylum Actinomycetota; class Actinomycetes; order Actinomycetales; family Microbacteriaceae; genus Microbacterium; species Microbacterium candidum. The sequence continues at coordinate 193,458 of NZ_JASXSZ010000006.1, forward strand.
TTCGCCCAGAACGTCGGTCTCGTCGCGATCACGAAGGTCAAGAGCCGCTTCGTCGTCACCGCCGGCGGTGCCATCCTGATCATCCTCGGCCTTCTGCCGATCCTGGGCCGCGTCGTCGCCGCGGTGCCGATGTCGGTCCTCGGTGGAGCGGGCATCGTCCTGTTCGGCACGGTCGCCGCCTCCGGCATCCGGACGCTGTCCAAGGTCGAGTACAAGGACAACATGAACCTGATCATCGTGGCGGCCTCGCTCGGTGTGGGTCTGCTGCCCGTCGTCGCGCCGCTGTTCTACCACGACTTCCCGGACTGGTTCTCGACGATCTTCCACTCGGGCATCAGCTCGACCGCGGTCGTCGCGATCCTCCTGAACATCCTGTTCAACCACATCAAGGCGGGGAACTCGAAGGACCAGTCGGTGTTCGTCGCAGGCCCCGCGCGCCTCGTGCGCGAAGAGGAGCTCGCAGCCCTCGAGGACGGCGACTACTACGTCGGCGGCAAGCTCTTCGCGAAGGACGGCAAGGAGATCGAGATCATCCCGACCGGATCGATCGCGACCATCGACCCCGCGCGCGCGGAGGCGCACAAGCAGAACGACCAGTCGCAGCACTGATGCGGCGAACGTCGAGGGCGGCCCATCCGGCCGCCCTCGGCGCATGAAAGGAGCACCCATGACCCTTGCCGGACTGCCCGAGACGACCCTCGCCGACGGACCCGACATCGACCCGGTCGAGACCGCCGAGTGGACCGAGTCGCTCGACCAGCTGATCGACACGCACGGCACCGAGCGCGCGCAGTTCATCGTGCGCCGCATCATGCAGCGCGCGAGCGCGCGCAGCGTCGGCCTGCCGATGGCGACGACGACGGACTACGTCAACACGATCCCCGCCGACCAGGAGCCGCAGTTCCCGGGCGACGAGCAGATCGAGCGCCGGTACCGGGCCTGGATGCGGTGGAACGCCGCCGTCATGGTGCACCGGGCGCAGCGCTCCGACATCGGGGTGGGCGGCCACATCTCGACCTTCGCCGGGGCCGCGACGCTCTACGAGGTCGGGTTCAACCACTTCTTCCGCGGCAAGGACCACCCGGGCGGCGGCGACCAGGTCTTCTTCCAGGGTCATGCCTCACCGGGCATGTACGCGCGCGCCTTCATGGAGGGGCGCCTCACCGAGGAGGACCTCGACGGCTTCCGCCAGGAGAAGTCGAAGGAGGGCCACGCGCTCTCGTCGTACCCGCATCCGCGCCTCATGCCGGAGTTCTGGGAGTTCCCGACCGTCTCGATGGGCATCGGCCCGATGAACGCGATCTACCAGGCGCAGGCGAACCGCTACGTGCACAACCGCGGCATCAAGGACACGTCCGACCAGAACGTGTGGGCGTTCCTCGGCGACGGCGAGATGGACGAGCCGGAGAGCCGCGGACTCCTGCAGCTCGCGGCCAACGACAAGCTCGACAACCTCACGTTCGTGATCAACTGCAACCTGCAGCGCCTCGACGGCCCGGTGCGCGGCAACGGCAAGATCATGCAGGAGCTCGAGGCGTTCTTCCGCGGGGCGGGCTGGAACGTCATCAAGGTCGTGTGGGGGCGCGAGTGGGACGACCTGCTCGCCCGCGATCGCGATGGCGCTCTGGTCGATCTCATGAACGCGACGCCGGACGGCGACTACCAGACGTACAAGGCGGAGTCGGGCGCCTACATCCGCGAGAACTTCTTCGGCCGCCGGCCGCAGACGGCCGCGCTCGTCGACGACCTCACGGACGAGCAGATCTGGAACCTCAAGCGCGGCGGCCACGACTATCACAAGGTCTACGCGGCGTACAAGGCTGCGGTGGAGCACAAGGGCCAGCCGACGGTCGTCCTGGTGAAGACCGTCAAGGGCTACGGTCTCGGCGCGAACTTCGAGGCGCGCAACGCGACGCACCAGATGAAGAAGATGACGCTCGACGACCTCAAGTCGTTCCGCGATCTGCTGCGCATCCCGGTCACCGACGCGCAGCTCGAGGCCGACCCGTACCGTCCGCCGTATTACCACCCGGGTGCGGATGCGCCCGAGATCCGGTACCTCATGGACCGTCGCCGCGCACTCGGCGGCTCGGTGCCCCAGCGCCGCAGGGAGCACACGCAGCTGACGCTCCCGGGCGACGCCGCCTACCAGGTCGCACGTCGCGGATCGGGCACGCAGCATGCCGCGACGACGATGGCGTTCGTCCGGCTCCTGCGCGACCTCATGCGCGACGGAGCCCGCGACCCGCAGGGACTCGGCCCGCGCATCGTGCCGATCATCCCGGATGAGGCGCGCACGTTCGGCATGGACTCGTTCTTCCCGACGGCGAAGATCTACAACCCGAACGGCCAGAACTACACGTCCGTCGACCGCGAGCTGCTGCTGGCGTACAAGGAGAGCCCTGCCGGGCAGATCCTGCACGCCGGCATCAACGAGGCGGGGTCGGTCGCCGCGTTCACGGGCATCGGCACGTCGTATGCGACGCACGGCGAGCCGCTCATCCCGGTGTACGTCTTCTACTCGATGTTCGGGTTCCAGCGCACCGGCGACTCGTTCTGGGCCGCCGCCGACCAGATGACCCGCGGGTTCATCGTGGGCGCGACCGCGGGGCGCACGACGCTCACGGGTGAGGGCCTGCAGCACGCGGACGGGCACTCTCCGCTCCTGGCCTCCACCAACCCCGCCGTCGTGTCGTACGACCCGGCGTACGGGTACGAGATCGGCCACATCGTGCGGTCGGGCCTCGACCGCATGTACGGCGGACAGCACGCCGACCCGAACGTGATGTACTACATCACCCTCTACAACGAGCCGATCGTCCAGCCGGCCGAGCCTGACGGCGTCGACGTCGAGGGCATCGTCCGCGGCATCCACCGCGTCGCCGATCGCACCGGAGGTGGCATCCCCGCGCACATCCTCGCCTCCGGCGTCTCGGTGCCGTGGGCGATCGAGGCGCGCCGCATCCTCGCCGAGGAGTGGGGCGTGGATGCGGATGTCTGGTCGGTGACGTCGTGGAACGAGCTGCGTCGCGACGGCATCGCCGCCGAGGAGGAGACGTTCCTGCACCCCGAGCAGCCCGCGCGCACGCCGTTCGTGGCGCAGCAGCTGGCCGACTCGCACGGGCCCGTGGTCGCGGTGAGCGACTACATGCACGCCGTGCAGGACCAGATCCGCCAGTTCCTCCCGAACGACTTCGCATCGCTGGGTGCGGACGGCTTCGGGTTCTCCGACACGCGTGCGGCTGCGCGCCGCTTCTTCAAGATCGACGTCCAGTCGATCGTGGTGCGCGCGCTGCAGCTGCTCGCCAAGCGCGGGGATGTCGCTGCGGATGCTCCCGCGCAGGCCATCGAGCGCTACCGCCTGCTCGACGTCAACGCGGGGACGACCGGCACGGCCGGCGGCGACTCCTGACGGACGACGGATGACGGATGCGGGGCCCGGCGATGCCGGGCCCCGCATCCGTCCCTCAGCCCTTGTGCGGCAGGCGCGACAGGTGGGCGTGGACGTCGACCGGCTTGCGACGGCCGGGACGGTCGCGCTCGGGCTTCCCGCCGACGTACAGCCAGCCGAGGAGCTCTTCGCCCTTGTGCAGCCCGTGGAGCTTCGCGACGGGCTTCGACCGCGTGTAGTGGCCGGTCCGCCAGATCACGCCCCAGCCCGCCTCGTCCAGGAGCAGGCTCAGCGCGTGCGCGACGCCGGAGGCGACCGCCTCCTGCTCCCAGCGGGGGACCTTCTCGCTCGGCCGAGTGCTCACGACGATCGCGATGAGCAGCGGCGCGCGCAGCGGCTTCGCCGACGCGCCCATCTCGCCGAGGCTCTTGTTGATCGCCCGGCCGAGGCGCTCGCGGTCGTCGGCGCGCAGCTCGATGAGCCGCCACGGCTCGAGCGACGAGTGGTCGGCGACCCGCCCGGCCGCTGCGACGAGTTCTGCGAGCTCTTCGTGGGTGGGCGCCGCCTCGGTCACCTTCGAATACGACCGGCGCGCGAGGACCGCCTCCCGTGCTGGATGCGTCATGCCTCGGGTGTGAAGTCGAGCGAGATCGAGTTCATGCAGTAGCGGTCGCCCGTCGGCGTGCCGAAGCCGTCCGGGAAGACATGCCCCAGATGCGAGCCGCAGTTCGCGCAGCGCACCTCGGTGCGCAGCATGCCCTGGCTTCGGTCCTCGATGAGCTCGACGGCCTCCGGCCGGATCGACTCGTAGAAGCTCGGCCAGCCGCAGTGGGAGTCGAACTTCGTGCCGCTCTGGAACAGCTCCGCTCCGCAGGCCGCGCACGTGTAGAGCCCGGCGCGGTGCTCGTCGAGCAGTTCGCCCGTCCAGGGCCGTTCGGTCGCGGCCTCCCGCAGCACCGCGAACTGGTCCGGGGTGAGCTCCTCGCGCCACTGCGCGTCGGACTTGGTCACGTCGTACGTCGTCATGGGATCGCCTTTCGCCACCTCTATTCAACCGGAGGCCGAGAGGGAGTGTTCCGGCCCGGCCCCGGGATTGGCTGAGAATGGGACGGATGGACGAACAGGCAGCGGTCGCCGAGCGCTACGCGCGGTTCGCGCGCGACGAGGCGCCCGGCAGGTCCGCGCTGTATGCGGAGTGGGCGAGCGCGGTGGCATCCGATCCGGCGCTCGCAGCAGTCCTCGCGCGCATCGCGGCCGCCCACCGTCAACCGCCGCTCGTCTTCGCGGTGACGCGCCTGCTCGGAGCCCCCGAGTCGGGCGAATGGCCGTCGTGGCTTCTCGCGCACGCCGACGAGGTCGTCGCCGAGTGCGGGAGCCGCAGCCTCCAGACGAACGAGCCGCTGCGGTGCGCTGTGCTCCTGCCGGCGCTGTCGCTCATCGACGGGCCCATCGCGCTGCTGGAGGTCGGCGCGAGCGCCGGGCTCTGCCTGTACCCAGACCGCTACGCCTATCGGTACGCGTCGGCGGACGGCGACACGGTGCTCGGGGACTCGCCCGTCGTCCTGCACTCGCGGTTCCGCGGGCCGCTCCGCCCGCCGCTTCGCCTGCCCGACGTGGTCTGGCGGGCGGGCATCGATCTGCATCCGCTGGATGCGGGGGATGCGGGCGACCGGCGCTTCCTCGAGACCCTGGTGTGGCCGGGGGAGGAGGGGCGCGAGTCCCGCATCCGCTCCGCCCTCGACGTCGTGGCCGCCGACCCGCCCCTTCTCATCGAGCGGGATGCGGTCGAGGCGATCCCCGAGGTCGCCGCGCTCGCCCCGCCGGGTGCCACGCTCGTCATCACGACGCCGGGCGTCCTCGCACACGTCCCGTATGCGGGACGTGTGCGGATCATCGACGCCGCCCGGGCAGCGGGACGCTGGATCACGCTGGATGCCCCGAGCCTGCACGACGGGTGGTCGGCGCCGATCGATCAGGCGACCTGGCCGTCCGACGCGTTCGCGCTCGCGCTCGACGGCGACGTGCTCGCCGCCGTCGATCCGCTCGGGGGTTTCGTGGAGTGGCGCGCGGGCCTGCGCGCCTCCCACGACTAGCGTGGACGGGTGCCCCTCTCCGATCGCGACCGCGAACTTCTGGCCTTCGAGGCCGCGTGGCAGCGGCACGGCGGAGCCAAGGAGGAGGCGATCCGCGGCCAGCTCGAGCTGACTCCGGCCCGCTACTACCAGCTCCTCGGCCGCCTCATCGAGTCGCCGGATGCGCTCGCGCACGATCCGCTGCTCGTCAAGCGCCTGCTGCGCCTGCGCGAGACGCGCCGGGACACGCGCACGGCTCGCGCCGGCGGCATCGGCTGAGCACACATCGGTTGAGCCGCATCCGCTGAGCACACCGCCGCCGAGTGTGCATCCGCTGGGTACGCTTCCAGGGCGCGCCAGGTAGCATCGTGGGATGCCGAATCCGAGTCACCCCCGGGACCGTTTCGACTCGCTCCCGGAGGACTCCGGCCGGGTCGGGGCGCACCGCGCCGAGAACCCGCACATGAGCGGATGGCTCGTGTTCACCTGGGCGGCAGTCGCCACCGTGGTCCTCGTCGGCATCGGCATCTTCGGCACCCTCGTCGCATCGGGCAAGATCACCCTCGGGCCCTCGCCCTCGGCGACCGTCGCCGCGGCGCCGTCGGTGACACCGGTCATCGACACCTCGTACAACGTGCTCGTCCTGAACGCCACGGGTCAAGCCGGCCTCGCCGCCTCCGTGAAGGCCAAGGTCGAAGCAGCCGGATGGAAGGCCGACAACGTGCAGGCGGGGGATGCCGGCACCACCGGCTTCGCGAAGACGACGGTGTACTACGCGCTCCCTGCGGATGAGGGAGCGGCGCAGGGTCTCGCCAACGCGATCGGCGGCGCCGAGGTCGCGCAGAGCGACGCATATCAGCCGACAGCGAACCCGGACGCGAAGCAGCTCACGATCGTCGTCGGGATGGATCGCGCCAACGGCGGAAGCGCCACGCCCAAGAAGTAGGTCCACGCGGGCGCAGACCGCCTGTGTCGTCGAACCGCGTCCGCTTGCACTCGGGTGGGGCGAGTGCCAGAATGACTTTTAGCACTCATGTTCTCTGAGTGCTAATACCCCAAGCCACCGTCCGGGAGGGACGACACACACATGGCAAAGATCATCGCTTTCGATGAGGAGGCCCGTCGCGGCCTCGAGCGCGGCCTGAACACCCTGGCCGACGCGGTCAAGGTCACCCTGGGCCCGCGCGGCCGCAACGTCGTGCTGGAGAAGAAGTGGGGCGCCCCCACGATCACGAACGACGGCGTCTCCATCGCCAAGGAGATCGAGCTCGACGACCCGTACGAGAAGATCGGCGCGGAGCTCGTCAAGGAGGTCGCGAAGAAGACGGACGACGTGGCCGGTGACGGCACCACGACCGCGACCGTCCTCGCCCAGGCGCTCGTGCGCGAGGGCCTGCGCAACGTCGCAGCCGGCGCCGACCCGATCTCGCTCAAGAAGGGCATCGAGAAGGCCGTCGCGGCCATCACCGCCGAGCTGCTCGAGTCCGCCAAGGAGGTCGAGTCCAAGGAGGAGATCGCCGCCACGGCATCGATCTCGGCCGCTGACCCCACCATCGGCGAGCTCATCGCCGAGGCGATCGACAAGGTCGGCAAGGAGGGCGTCGTCACCGTCGAGGAGTCGCAGACCTTCGGCACCGAGCTCGAGCTCACCGAGGGCATGCGCTTCGACAAGGGCTTCATCAACCCCTACTTCGTCACGGACCCCGACCGCCAGGAGGCGGTCTTCGAGGACCCGTACATCCTCATCGCGAACTCGAAGATCTCGAACATCAAGGATCTTCTCCCCGTCGTCGACAAGGTGATCCAGGACGGCAAGGAGCTCGTCATCATCGCCGAGGACGTCGAGGGCGAGGCGCTCGCGACGCTCGTGCTCAACAAGATCCGCGGCATCTTCAAGTCGGTCGCCGTCAAGGCCCCCGGCTTCGGCGACCGCCGCAAGGCGCAGCTGCAGGACATCGCGATCCTCACCGGCGGCCAGGTCATCAGCGAGGAGGTCGGTCTCAAACTCGAGAACACGACCCTCGACCTGCTCGGCCGTGCGCGCAAGGTCATCATCACCAAGGACGAGACCACCATCGTCGAGGGTGCCGGCGACCCCGCCCAGATCGAGGGTCGCGTGACCCAGATCCGTCGCGAGATCGAGAACACCGACAGCGACTACGACCGCGAGAAGCTGCAGGAGCGCCTCGCCAAGCTCGCCGGCGGCGTTGCCGTCATCAAGGCGGGCGCGGCCACCGAGGTCGAGCTCAAGGAGCGCAAGCACCGCATCGAGGACGCCGTCCGCAACGCGAAGGCCGCCGTCGAGGAGGGCATCGTCGCCGGTGGCGGCGTGGCGCTCATCCAGTCCGGCCGCAAGGCGCTCGACGAGCTGTCGCTCTCGGGCGACGAGGCGACCGGTGCCAACATCGTGCGTGTCGCGATCGAGGCTCCGCTGAAGCAGATCGCCCTCAACGCCGGCCTCGAGCCGGGCGTCGTCGCGGCGAAGGTGTCGGAGCTCCCGACCGGTCACGGCCTCAACGCCGCGACCGGCGAGTACGGCGACCTGTTCGCGCAGGGCATCATCGACCCGGCCAAGGTCACCCGCTCGGCGCTGCAGAACGCCGCGTCGATCGCCGGCCTGTTCCTGACGACCGAGGCGGTCGTCGCGGACAAGCCGGAGAAGGCGGGCGCGCCCGTCGGCGACCCGACCGGTGGCATGGACTTCTGATCCAGTTCACACGGAAGCGGCCCGCCGGCGGGGGGGGGGCGTGGGCGGGGACCGGCGGGTGGCGGGGCGGGGCGCCGCCGACGGCCCCCCCCCCCTGCTCGGTATCGGCGTACTGACGGCCGGCGGCGGCCAGCGCCTGGGTGATCGCGCCGAGGGATGCCTCGACCTGCCGCTGCGTTACCCTCCACTGATCGATGACGTCCTGGAAGGCGGCCGCTGCGACGCCCGTCCACGAGCCCTGCAGCTGCGTGAGCTGGGCGAGCATCGCGGAGGCCTCGGCCTCGAGGCGCTCGGCGGTGCCGCGCGCGGCGGCGGTGGCGGCGAAGACCTGTTCGCTGTCGACGGAGAAGACGGCCATGAGGAACTCCTTGCGTGGGGAAACGGTCTCCTCACGGTAGGCGCGGGGCGCCGCATCCATCGTGCTGGTCGTCGTTCTGTGCACGACGGCCTTCGCCATGACCGAAGCGTCGAGCCTGGGGAGGAGAGTCAGTCCTCGTCGACCGCGATCCGCGTGAGCGGCTGCGTCTCCAGGTTCACGTGGTCGGCCGCGTTGCGCTCCTCGGCGAGCGGGAGGGCGACCCGGAAGGTGGCGCCGCCGCCGGGGGTGTCGTCGACTGAGACGGTCCCGTGCAGCGTCTCGACGATGGAGGCCACGATCGAGAGACCGAGACCCGACCCGCCGGTCTCGCGGGTGCGGGACGTGTCCGCGCGCCAGAAGCGCTGGAAGATCTGTTCACGGATCTGCTCGGGGATGCCGTCGCCGTGGTCGACGACCTCGATCCATCCCATGCAGGCCACGGTGTCCACGCCGACGCGCAGCTCCAGCGGAGACTCGTCGGGGCTGTACCGGCGCGCATTGCCGAGGAGATTGGCGACGACCTGACGCACCTGGTTCTCATCCGCGAGCACGAGCGGCTCCGGCAGCGCGGCCGGAGGTGCGACGATCTCGGGTGCGAGCGGAGTCGGACGCCCGCGGCGGCGGAGGCGCGACAGCGTCGCGCCCGCGCGACCACGGGCTCCGCGTGCCGGCGCGGCGACCGCGTTCGTCGTCAGGTCCGCCTCCGCGGCAGCGGACTCGGCGGCGCCCATGTCGGTCGTGTCGATCACGGTGACCTCACGCCCGGGAGACGTCGCATGGACGTCCATGGCCGCGTCGCGTGCGATGGGACGGAGGTCGACCTGCTCGATGACGACGTCGCGCTTCTCGTCGAGACGGGCGAGGGCGAGGAGGTCCTCGACCAGGACGCCCATCCGGATCGCCTCCTTCTCGATGCGCTCCATCGCCTGGGCGGTGGCTTCATCGCCCTCGATGGCCCCGATCCGGTAGAGCTCCGCGTATCCGCGCACCGTCACGAGCGGCGTGCGCAGCTCGTGACTGGCGTCGCCGATGAACCGGCGCATCTGCCGCACCGACGCGTCGCGCTGGCTGATCGAGTCGTCGACGTGCACGAGCATCGCGTTCATGGCGTTCTTCAGGCGCCCGACCTCGGTCGTGGGCGGTTCGATGTCGGTGAGGCGCTGACTGAAGTCGCCGGCCGCGATCGAGTCCGCCGCCGCCTCCACCTGCCCGAGGCTCCGGAAGGTGAGCGTCACGAGCCACCGTGTGGCGAGGGCGCCGGCGATGAGGATGACGAGGGCGAGGAGCGTGTAGATGCCGAGGTACGCCGTCACGACCTTCACCACGGGCGCCGTCGGCAGGGCGACGAGCTGCGTGTAGAGCGTGCGGGAGTCGACGACGTTCTGCAGCGCGACCATCGCGCGGTAGTCCGGGCCGCCCGACGAGTTCTCCAGGGGAAAGGCCTGCAGCGAATAGATCTGCGTCTGGCTCAGCTTGTACGTCTCGGGGAACACGGGGCTCGGCGCTCCGTTGCCGCCCGCGGTGATCCGGAGCTTCCCGGTCTCGTCGTACAGCGCGACGAAGAAGTCCGTCGGCACGTCCGGCCGCGCCGTGAACTTCGGACCGTTCGCCGTGTTCTCGACGGTGATGAGCGACGGGGCGAGGTTCGCGTTCGCGAGCGGTCTCAGCGAGTCGTCGATGCCGTTGATCAGCGAGTTGCTGAGAAAGAACGCGGTGCCGATGCCGGCGACGGCGAGGCCGATCGCGAGGATCGCCACCGTGACCCCGGTGACCTTCGCGCGCAGGCTGACGCCACGCCACCCGCGGGTGACCGCATCCGATCCGGCAGCCACCGTGTCGCTCCTGGTTCTAGGCGGACTTGCCCGCCTTCAGCATGTAGCCGAAGCCGCGCTTGGTCTGGATGAGCGGCTCGGTCGACAGGGGGTCGATCTTGCGGCGGAGGTACGAGATGTAGCTCTCGACGATGCCGGCGTCGCCGTTGAAGTCGTACTCCCACACGTGATCGAGGATCTGCGCCTTGGACAGCACGCGGTTGGGGTTCAGCATGAGGTAGCGCAGGAGCTTGAACTCCGTGGGGCTGAGGTCGATGGATGCGTCTCCGACGAAGACGTCGTGCGTGTCCTGGTCCATCGTGAGCTCGCCGGCGCGGATGACCGACTCCTCGTCGGCCTGCATCGTGCGGCGGAGGATCGCCTGGATGCGGGCGACGATCTCGTCGAGGCTGAAGGGCTTCGTCACATAGTCGTCGCCGCCGGCGTTCAGGCCCGCGACCTTGTCCTCGGTGTCGTCCTTCGCGGTGAGGAAGAGGATCGGCGCGGTGTACCCGGCGCCGCGCAGGCGCTTGGTCACACTGAACCCGTTCATGTCGGGGAGCATGACGTCGAGGATGATGAGATCCGGCTCCTCCTCGAGGACGGCCGAGATCGTCTGCGCACCGTTGGACACGGCGCGTACCTGGTAGCCGGCGAAACGCAGGCTCGTGATCAGCAGGTCGCGGATGTTCGGTTCGTCGTCGACGACGAGGATGCGCGGAGCGGTCATGGACCCAATATGCCAGGTCTCGACTGTGAACGGGTGGATTCGCGCCGCCGCGCCGGTGCTCTGACGCACAGAAGGATGCGGCTGGACTCTCAGACGGGTCGGCTCACATCTCCGCGCGGATCGTCACGCAGCACCGGCCGGGCTTCGGGTCGAGCACCGGCTGCCGGTCGTCGCCGACGCCGGCGGCGATGCCCTCGACGAGCGAGAGGTTCGTCGTGCAGATGAGGTCGGTGTAGCGCTGGGCGAGTGTGTGGAAGGGGCAGTTCTCGAGCGTGAGTCCGCCGCTGCCGTCGGGCCGCGGGTCGTACCCGCACGTGGCCAGGGCGTCTTCGAGGTCTTCGGATCCGGCGCCCACGCGGGCGCCCGTGCGCGGCGCCACGTGCGTGAGCGCTCGGCGCACGTTCGTGCCCTCGGCCTCGGCGTGCTCGGCAGCCGCGGCGAGCAGTTCGCCCGCGAGCTCGTAGTGTCGCTCGGGCAGAGACCCGACGAGCTCGTCGGCGGCCGGGGTGTAGACGTTGGCGGGTCGCCCGGCGCCAGGCCCGCCCCTGCCTGCCGGGCGGCGCCGCTCCACGACGAGGACGCCGGCGTCGACGAGACGCGAGAGATGGAACGCAGCCGTGCTGCGTGGGATGCCGAGGGCCTCCGCCGCCGCGTCCCGGGTGAGGGGCTCGGCCGAGTCGACCGCCAGCCGGTACAGCCGTCGCCGCATCGGGTCGCCGAGGGCGCCGAGGGCATCGAGGTCGTTACGGGGCCGCATGGGGCGAGTGTACCACTCTAAAAACAAGATGCTTGACAAAAATTCGGAACAGCCCTACCGTCAGGAGCAGGCGAGAAGGGAACGGGAATGAACGCATCGACCGCACTGCACGCACTGGCAGACGATCCGGTCGATCGCGACCGAGCCGAGGCCGCCGTCGCCGAACTCCTCACGGCGCTCGGTCACGACCTCGCGCGAGAGCATCTGACCGAGACGCCGCGGCGAGTGGTCGATGGCCTGCTGGAGCTCACGACGCCCGAGCCGTTCGCGATGACGACGTTCGCGAACGACACCGGCTACGACGACCTCGTCGTGGTGCGCGGCATCCGGTTCACGTCGCTGTGCGCGCATCATCTGCTCCCGTTCCGCGGCGAGGCCGTCGTGGCGTATCTGCCGGGCGAGCGGCTCGTGGGGCTGTCCAAGCTCGCCCGCGTGGTCGAACGTCGGGCCCGCGGCCTGCAGGTGCAGGAGAGCCTCACCGCCCAGATCGCCGACGACCTCGATGACGCCCTGGCGCCGCGCGGCGTCGGGGTCGTCCTCCGTGCCGAGCACTTGTGCATGTCGATCCGCGGCGTGCGCGCACCCGAGTCCCTGACGGAGACCGCGGCCTTCCGGGGCGTCGTCGCGCACGACGAACGCCTGCAAGGGCGCATCCTCGACGGAAGGAGCGGATCATGACCCACTTGGTGATCGTCGGCGGCGGGCTCGCCGCGGGATCGGCCGCCGAGACCCTGCGTGCGGAGGGATTCGACGGCGACGTGACGATCGTGGCCGCCGAGCAGCATCCGCCGTATCAGCGTCCTCCGCTGTCGAAGGGCTACCTCGCCGGCAAGGAGGGTGCGGATGCCGTCATCCTGCACCCGGCCGAGTGGTACGCCGACAACGGCATCGGGCTGCGGACCGGCACCGTCGCCACGGCGCTCGACCCCGCGGCTCACCGGCTCGAACTCGCCGGCGGCGAGTCGCTCGGGTACGACGCGGTGCTGCTGGCCACGGGGGCGAGTCCGCGTCGGCTCCCCATCTCCGGGGCCGATCTTCCCGGCGTGCACACGCTCCGCCGGATCGAGGACTCGGACGCCCTCCACGCCGAGTTGAAAGACGGCGGGCGGCGGCTTGTGATGATCGGCTCGGGGTGGATCGGCCTCGAGGTGGCTGCGACGGCGCGCGAGTTCGGAAACGAGGTCACCGTGCTCGAGCGTGATCCGGTGCCACTGGCCGCCGCCCTCGGCGCCGAGCTCGGCAATGTCTTCGCCCGCATGCACCGCGAGCACGGCGTGGATCTGCGCCTGTCGGTCGGCGTCGAGGCGATCGCCGGCGACGGGCGTGCGACGGTCGTCGTCGTCGATGGCGAGACCGTCCCGGCGGACCTCGTCCTCGTCGGCGTCGGGGCCGTGCCGAACATCGAGCTCGCGGAGGCCGCGGGGCTCGACATCCAGAACGGCATCCTCGTCGACGCGAGCCTGCGCACGAGCGCGCCGGACGTCTTCGCGGCCGGCGATGTCGCGAACGCCTACCACCCCGTGATCCAGCGGCACCTGCGCAGCGAGCACTGGGCGAACGCGCTCAACGCCGGACCCGTGGCGGCGCGCGCGATGCTGGGGCAGCACGTCGTCTTCGACGACATCCCGTACTTCTACACCGACCAGTACGACCTCGGCATGGAGCTCTCCGGGTATGCGCCGCTCATGTCGCAGGCGCAGCTCGTCATCCGCGGCGACCTCGAGGGGCGCGAGTTCATCGCGTTCTGGGTCGACGGCGGGCGTGTCGTCGGCGGCATGAACGTCAACGTGTGGGACGTCAACGAGACCGTGCAGGCGCTCATCCGATCCGGCGAGCCGGTGGATGCCGGCGCCCTCGCCGACCCGTCCGTCTCGCTCGAATCGCTCATCGCATGACGGAGGTCATGACCTCGACCGTGCTGCGGGCCGGCGGATGGGAGCTGGACCTCACGGAGCACGTCGCCGTGATGGCGATCGTGAACCGCACGCCCGACTCCTTCTACGATCGTGGCGCGACGTTCGCCCTGGACGCGGCGATCGCCGCCGGGGCCGCCGCCTTCGACCAGGGCGCCGAGATCGTCGACATCGGGGGCGTGAAGTTCGCGCCCGGCCCGCCGGTGCCGGTCGAGGAGGAGTGCGCGCGCGTCATCCCGGTCGTCCGTGCGCTCGCCCCGCTCGGGCTCGTCTCGGTCGACACCTTCCACCCGGAGGTCGCGGCGGCGGCGATGGATGCGGGTGCCGCCATCATCAACGACACGACGGGGCTGCACGACCCGCGCATGGCCGAGGTCGTCGGCGCCGGTGAAGCGGCCCTCGTGATCGCCCACAGTCTTGCAGCCCCCCGCACCCAGCTTCCGCAGCCGCACTACGACGACGTGGTCGCCGAGGTCGCGGACTTCCTCCGGGAACGCGTCTCCCTCGCGCTGTCGTCCGGGGTGCCGCACGACCGCATCGTCATCGACCCGGGTCACGACCTCAACAAGAACACGCGGCACTCGCTCGAGCTCACCCGGCGGTTGGCGGAGCTCAGCGAGCTCGGTCTGCCTCTCCTCGTCGCCCTGTCGAACAAGGACTTCGTCGGCGAGACCCTCGACCGCGAACGCGGCGACCGGCTCGCCGGATCCCTCGCCGCCGCCGTGTGGTGCGCCATGAACGGCGCGCGGATCGTGCGCGTGCACAACGTCCGCGAGACCGTCGACGCGATGCGCATGGTCGAGGCGATCGAGGGATGGCGCGAGCCCGCGTATCTTCTGCACAACACGCGGCCGGAGGGCAACGAATGACTCTCCGCGACGACTACGCCGTGCCGGAGGGCGAGGGGCCGCACGTCCGGATCAACGTCGTCTCGAGCATCGACGGCGCTGCGACCGTCGACGGGCACAGCGGGGGACTGGGCGACGCCGCGGACCGCGAGACGATGCAGGCGCTGCGCGCGAACGCCGATGTCGTGCTCGTCGGCGCGGGCACGATCCTCGCCGAAGGGTACGGCGGGATGCAGTTGGCGGGCGAGGATGCGGCGTGGCGCGTCATGAAGGGCGTATCGGCGCAGCCGCGGATCGCGGTGCTCTCCGGGTCTCTCAGCGTGCCGGCGCAGCATCCCGTCTTCGTCGAGGCCGTCGTGCGGCCCCTCCTGCTCACGCGGGCGGATGCGGCGGAGCACGCGGAGGTCGCCGACGTCCTCGTCTTCGCGGACCTGCGCGATGCGATCGAACAGCTCGCGCAGACGGCGGGTCGCCGCATCCTGTGCGAAGGCGGACCGACCCTGTTCGGCGCGCTCGCGGGAGACGACCTGGTCGACGAGGTGTGCCTGACTCTCAGTCCGCACCTCGTGGGCGGGCAGGCGCCGCGCGTCGCGGCAGGGACTCAGGAGACCGTGCGGCGGATGACGCTGCGCGACGTCCGCCGCGTCGGCGACGAGCTCTTCCTCCGCTACGTGCGCCCGTAGCGGCTGAACTCAGGCGGCGATGCCGTCCGCATCCAGGATCGTGTAGGCATAGCCCTGTTCGGCGAGGAAGCGCTGCCGGTTCTGCGCGAAGTCCTGGTCGACCGTGTCGCGGGCGATGAGCGTGTAGAAGCTCGCGGTGTGGTTCGACTGCTTGGGGCGCAGCAGACGGCCCAGTCGCTGCGCCTCCTCCTGGCGCGAGCCGAACGAGCCCGACACCTGGATGGCGACGGATGCCTCGGGCAGGTCGATCGAGAAGTTCGCGACCTTGGACACCACGAGAACGTCGACGGTGCCCTCGCGGAACGCCTGGTACAGCTGCTCGCGCTCGTCGACGGGCGTCGCGCCGGTGATCTTCGGGGCATCCAGGGCCTCGGCGAGGATGTCGATCTGGTCGAGATACTGGCCGATCACGAGGATCTGCTCGCCCTTGTGCCGCTCGACGAGGTTGCGCACGACGCCGATCTTCGCGGGCGCGGTGGCGGCGAGGCGATAGCGCTCGTCGTCGGCCGCGGCCGCGTACTCGAGGCGGTCGCCGTCCGGCAGGTCGACGCGCACCTCGTAGCAGACGGCGGGGGAGATGAAGCCCTGCGCCTCGATCTCCTTCCACGGGGCGTCGAAGCGCTTGGGGCCGATGAGGCTGAAGACGTCGCCCTCGCGGCCGTCCTCGCGCACGAGCGTGGCGGTCAGCCCCAGCCGGCGGCGGGCCTGCAGGTCGGCGGTGAGCTTGAACACCGGCGCCGGGAGGAGGTGCACCTCGTCGTACACGACGAGGCCCCAGTCGAGCGCGTCGAGCAGGGCCAGGTGGGCGTACTCGCCCTTCCGCTTCGCCGTGAGGATCTGGTAGGTCGCGATGGTGACCGGCTTGATCTCCTTGGTCTGCCCGGAGTACTCCCCGATCTCCTCGGGCGTGAGCGACGTGCGCTTGAGCAGCTCGTCGCGCCACTGGCGTGCGCTGACGGTGTTCGTCACGAGGATGAGGGTCGTCGTCTTGGTGTCGGCCATCGCCGCCGCGCCGACGAGCGTCTTGCCGGCGCCGCAGGGGAGCACCACCACTCCTGAGCCGCCCTCGGTGAACGTGTCGACGGCCTTGCGCTGGTAGGGGCGCAGGTGCCATCCGTCCTCGGCGAGGTCGATGGGATGCGGCGTCCCCGCCGTGTAGCCGGCGAGGTCCTCGGCCGGCCAGCCGATCTTCAGGAGCTCCTGCTTGATGGCCCCGCGCGCCCATGCGTCGACGATGAACGTGTGCGGTTCGGGGTGGCCGATCAGCAGCGGCTGGATGCGCTTGTTCTTCGTGACCTCGGCGAGGACCGCCGCATCCGTCGATCGCAGCACGAGCTCCCCGCCAGAGCCGTCCTCCTGCTTGGCCAGGCGCTCGATGACGAGCCGGCCGTAGCGGTTCACCGTCTCCCGGATGTCGATCGACACCGACGGCGGCACCGGGAAGCGCGACCAGCGGTCGAGCGTCGCGAGCATGTCCTCGGCGTCGTGGCCGGCGGCGCGGGCGTTCCACAGGCCCAGGCGCGTGATGCGGTAGGTGTGGATGTGCTCGGGCGCGCGCTCGAGCTCGGCGAAGATCGCGAGCTCATGCCGCGCGCTCTCGGCGTCGGGGTGCGCCACCTCGAGCAGCACGGTCCGGTCGCTCTGCACGATGAGGGGTCCGTCAGCCATAACGTTCGAGTCTACCGGCGTGGGCTGTGAGGAGCCTCGGCGCGCCGGGTCCGATAAGTTTTCGGGATGACGGACGACCTCGACTCCCTCGTGAAGATCTGGCCGGCGACGGGCCTCGGCATCCGCGCGGGAGACCTCGAGATGCGCTGGCCGGACGACGACCTCCTGGTGAAGATCGCCGCCGTCGCGAGCCGAGGCGTGCACGATCCCGACCGGATGCCGTTCACCTTCCCGTGGACCCGGGGGACCCCGCTCGAGGTGGCCCGCAACGTGCTGACCTACAACTGGTCTGCGCGCAGGCGCATCGACCCGAAGGACCTGCTTCTCGAGTTCGCGGTCCTCGTCGACGGCGAGGTCGTCGGAACGCAGGGCGGCACAGGCAAGGACTGGGGCGTCCTGCGCGAGGTCGAGACGGGTTCGTGGCTCGGCCTCGAGTTCCACGGGCGCGGGATCGGCAAGCGGATGCGGATCCTGATGCTGCATCTCCTGTTCGAGGGGCTCGGCGCCGATGACGTCACCTCGACGGCGATGGAGGACAACCCGGAGTCGAACGCGGTGTCGTGTGGGACCGGCTACGAGCCCGACGGCGTGATGCGGGTCGTGCGCGATGGTGCGCCGGTGCGCCTGAACCGCTGGCGCATCACGCGCGATCGGTGGGAGTCGCTGCGCGACGAGCACGCCCGCATCCTCGGCGCACCCGTCGAGATGCGCGGCGTCGACGCCGTCCGCGCTCAGCTCGAACCGACGACGAAGGATTGAATCAGCGGCCGGGCGTCTCCGCGACCGGTGCCAGGCGGACGGCGGCGATGCTGGAGACCGGGAGCGTGCGCTCGACGTCGGCGGCCCGATCGAGTCCGCGGAAGCGACCTCCGCCGAGGCCGGACGCCTCCATGACGAGGTCGCGGCTCGAGCCGTCCGGCAGCAGCACCGTCACCACGACCACGGCGCGCGAGCGCACCGCCTGTTCGAGCTCGCGCTCCAGCCACGCGGCATCCGAACCGGCGTCCGCGCTTTCGCGCAGCTGCGTGATCAGCCGCTCGTGCGCCGCGGAGGGACGGGGGGCGTCGGTCAGGAGGGGCCGTCGTCGGCGCAGCGGCTCGGGGTTCCCGTTCGCATCCAGCGCGACCACGGGGTAGCGCGCATCGGCCAGGGTCCAGAAGACGGCATCCCGCGGAACGCGCGTCGTGAGGACGTCGCCCGTCTCGACGAGTCCCACGGCCCGCACCGACTGGTCGACGGCGAGAGCGCGCAGCAGGGCCTCGTCGCTGCTGGCGACGCGGGTACGACCGGTCTCGGCGTCCGTGCCGACACGCACGAGACCGTGGCGGGCGGCGGTGCGCTCCACGAGGTACGCGAGCGGCTGGGGGATTCCGGTCAGCGAGAGGCCGGCGAGGAAGTCACGGATCGACTCCTCGGTCTCGCCGCCCGCGACGGCCGCACCGACGGTCTCGTCGGTGAAACGATACGTCGACGCCTGCGCGCGGGACTCGCGCGCCGCCATCGCGCGCAGCCGCAGATCGAGATCGCTGCGCAGCGGCCCCGGCGCGATCGCGGTGAGGTCGGCCTGCAGGTAGATCTTGTCGATCTCGGCGGGAAGGTGCGCGCCGAGGGCGTCCGTGTCCGGCACACCGCTTCTGCGCAGCGGTGCCGCCCACGCGGGCTCTTCGTCTCCCGAGCTCAGACCCCAGCGATCCGCGCGCCGTCCCAGGGCCGTCGCCCGCGCGGGCCAGGTCGGGTCGAGCGGATACGCGCTCTCCCACGAGGAGAAGGGGGCATAGCCGCCGCCGGCGGTGCGGATGCCGGTGGGCAGCTGCCGCGCGAACGCGCGCGCGACGGCATCCCACCGTTCGAGCGCAGGGAGTGCCAGCCAGCGTTCGCCGCCCTCGGTCACGCGCCACTCGCGGTCGACGGCGCGCAGAAGGCCCGCGTCGGCGGCGAGCGCCAGGAGGTCGTCGAGGACGTCGCCGTCGTCGACCACTCCGTCCTCGACGAGGGTGCGGCGGTGGACGGCGCTGACCGTGCCGGCGGCCGTGGTGGAGACGGGGATGTCCAGGCTCGCCGCGACGATGTCGGTCAGCGCGCTCAGGGACGTGAAGATCCGCTCGGCGGATGCCGCCGCGATGCGCTCATCCGCGGGGGCGGGGGATGCCGCAGGCTCCAGCGGAGCGAACGCGGCCGGATCCGCGCTTCGCGCCTCGGCGAGCCGGGCCGCGACAGCCGCGTACGGCGTTCCGTCGTTGCGGACGAGGGTGCGCGGCCGCGGCTCGGGCGGCCGTCCCGCCTCGAGCGCGATGAGGTCGTCGCGTGCTGTGGCCGCGAGCGCGCGGTCGACGGACGCCGGCTCCAGCAGCGCCTCGGCGACGTCGAAGAAGTCATGCCACGGCGCCTGCGGCGGCACAGCGCGATCGGCGAAGATCGCTTCGAGGGCTGCGTCGTCGCAGCCCGACAGCCACGTCGCGAGCGCGCGGGCGTCGGTCGCGCCGTTCACGTCGCCGCGCCCGTCTCTCACCGACCCGAGCGGCCCTGCGGGTCGTCGGCGCGATTGGCTCGTGCGCGGCGCACGAAGCTCATGATGAGGAGTGCCACGATCATGAGGAACGCGATCGGCAGACCGACCTCCATGGTGACGATGATCGTCGGCCACAGGCCCACGCCGAAGTTCACGACACCCGCGGGCCGTGCCAGGATCACCGCGAAGAAGCACACGATCGTCAGCGCCGTGATGCCCAGCGCCATATAGGCGAGGATGCGGTCGATCCGGCGCACGGGGACGTCGTCGGCCTTATGGCCGTGTACTCCTGTGTCGTGACTGCGCGCGCTCATCCGAATCAGCCTACTCCGCTCGGTGTCGGGAACAGATCGCCCGCGGCTCTTGTGCCGTAGGCTGGAGGTTCTCCGGAGCGGCCCCGCTCCGTTCCCGTTATGCCCGCGAGTCGGGCCCGCACGAGCGAGGTTTCGCATGCCCACCGGCAAGGTCAGGTTCTACGACGACGAGAAGGGGTTCGGCTTCATCACTTCGGATGACGGCCAGGACGTCTTCCTGCACGCCACCGCCCTGCCCGCCGGCGCCGCCGTGAAGACGGGGACGCGCGTCGAGTTCGGCACGGCCGACGGCAAGCGCGGACCGCAGGCGCTGTCCGTGCGCATCCTCGAAGCGCCGGTCAGCCTCTCCAAGCGCGCGCGCACGCCCGCCGATGACATGGCCGTGATCGTCGAAGACCTCGTGAAGCTCCTCGACGGCATCGGCGGCGACCTCCGCCGCGGACGCTACCCCTCGAGCGGTCAGGCCAAGAAGATCGCGGCGGTGCTGCGCAAGGTCGCGGATGACTTCGACGCCTGATTCCGACGCTCCCGTCGAGGGCGTCTCTTCGGAGGACGCGCCCGACGGAGTGATCCCTGACGAGACCGGTGCTGAAGAAGCCGTTGTCGACGCTGCCGAGGAGGCAGCCGATGAACCGGTCATCGACGAACCGGCGGTCGACGAGCCGACCATCGATGCTCCGGCGCCCGCGGAGCGGGTCGCCGACGAGCGCCTGCTGGCCGCGCACGACCTCGCGCTCGCCGCTCTCCACGAGATCACCCCTCCGACGACGGTGGGGGATGCCGCGGGCTACACCCTCGAGGACGACGGCGTCGTCTCGCTGCGCTTCGCGAACCTGCTCTCCGGGTACCCGGGCTGGTTCTGGACGGTGAGCCTCGCCCGCGTCGATGACGAGGACCCGACGGTCCTCGAGGTCGAGCTCCTTCCCGGCGACGACGCGCTCCTCGCCCCCGAATGGGTGCCGTGGGCCGTGCGGCTCGCCGAATACCAGGCGCAGCAGGCCGTGCTCGAGGCCGAGCGGGCCGCCGCCGGCGAGATCGAAGAGGACAGCGACGACGAGTCGGATGTCGACGACGACGCGGATGACGACACCGACGATGACGACTCGGACGAGGACGGGCGCCTGCACGCGGGCGACCTCGACGGCGTCGACATCGACCTCGTCGCTGACGATCATGTCTCCGAAGATGTCGATGACGCGGATGATGACGACTCGGACGACGAAGAGTCGGACGACGACGAAGACTCGGACGACGACGAAGACTCGGATGATGACGACGAGTCGGATGACGATTACGACGACGAGTCGGACGGTCATGACGACGACGAGTCGGACGATGACGATGACGACTCGGACGACGAAGACTCGGACGACGAAGACGCGGACGTCGGCGCGTCACGCTGACGCATTGCGCAAACCCCCGGTCTCGCTGGAGACCGGGGGTTCGGCGTCGGCGCGGGCGCGGGAGACCCGCGTCAGCTGTTGACGATGACGTACTCGATCGAACGGATCAGCTGACGCACGTCGGCGGGATCGATCGACACGAAGGTCGCGATCCGCAGCTGGTTGCGGCCGAGCTTGCGATACGGCTCGGTGTCGACGATGCCGTTGGCGCGCAGCGTCTTGGCGATCGCGGCGGCGTCGATGTTCTCGTTGAAGTCGACGGTGACGACGACGGGGGAGCGGTCGTCGGGGTCGGCGACGAACGGCGTCGCGACGGCGGACAGCTCGGCCCAGTCGTAGAGGGCGGCCGAGGACTCGTGCGTGCGCGCGTCGGCCCACGCGAGTCCGCCGTTGCCGTTGATCCAGCTCACCTGGTCGTCCAGGAGCAGCAGCGTCGCGAGCGCCGGCGTGTTGAGCGTCTGGTTCAGGCGGGAGTTGTCGAGCGCGTTCTTGAGGCTCAGGAACTCCGGGATGTAGCGGCCCGAAGCCGCGACGCGCTCGATGCGCTCGATCGCGGCAGGGGAGACGAGCGCGAACCACAGCCCGCCGTCCGAGCCGAGGTTCTTCTGCGGGGCGAAGTAGTAGACATCGGCCTGCGCGGCGTCGAAGTCGATGCCGCCTGCGGCGCTCGTGCCGTCGATGACGGTGAGGGCGCCTGCATCCCCTGCCACGCGGACGACGGGGGACGCGACCCCTGTCGACGTCTCGTTGTGCGGCCATGCGTACACATCCACGCCCTCGACCGCCTCGGCGGAGGCGCGGGTGCCCGGCTCCGCCTTGCGGACGTCCGGGGCCTCGAGCCACGGCGCGGCCGCTGCGGCGGCGAACTTGCCGCCGAACTCGCCGGAGACGAGGTTCTGCGCGCGCTTCTCGATGAGTCCGAACGCTGCGGCATCCCAGAATGCCGTGGACCCGCCGTCGCCGAGGATGATCTCGTAGCCCTCGGGGACGCGGAAGAGCTCCGCGAGGCCCGCGCGCACGCTGCCGACGAGGTTCTTCACCGGCGCCTGCCGGTGCGACGTGCCGAGGATCGCGGCGCCGCGGCCGGCGAGGGCCTCGAGCTGTGCAGGGCGGATCTTCGACGGGCCGCACCCGAAGCGTCCGTCGGCGGGCAGGAGGTCGCGGGGGATGACGATGTCCGGCATTCCCTGATTCTACGGGCGGGGGATACGGCCCCCCGCCCGCATGACGGCCCGTGACGGACGGCTGGTCGGGCCCCTCCGCTCAGTGTCCTCCGACGGGTCCACGCGGCTCGGGCACCGCCGTGCCGCCGTGAGTGGGGTCGTAGTCCGACGGCCATTTGCCGCCGTTCTCCCAGAAGATGCGGATGTCGTCGAGCGGGCGGCCCTTCGTCTCCGGCGCGAACTTCCACACGAAGAGGAACGCGAGCACGGCGAAGCCGCCGAGCACAGCGAAGACGCCGCCGCCGCCGAGGACCTTGAGCAGCGGCAGGAACGCGACGCCGACGATGTAGTTCGCGACGAGGTCGCTCGTGAGCATCGTGCTGGAGCCGGCACCGCGCAGATGCGACGGGAAGGTCTCACCGGCATACACCCACACGAGAGCGCCGAAGCCGAACGTGAATCCGACGGTGAACATCACGAGACCGAGGAACCCGAGGGCGACGAAGACGCCGGAGAGGTGGATGTTGGTGGGATCGGTCTGCCCCGCGGCTCCGACGCCGAACGTGAAGATCAGCACGAGGCTGGCCGCGATCATGATGCCGATGCCGGTCAGCAGCACGGGACGCCGGCCCATCCTGTCCACGACGGCCATCGAGACGAAGACCGCGATGAGCCCGATGAACTGGATGAGCGCGGGCAGCCCGAAGATCGCCATCGTGTCCTGCTCGCTGAAGCCCATCGCCTTGATGATCTGCGGGCTGTAGTAGACGATCGCGTTGATGCCCGTGATCTGGACGGCGAATCCGAGCAGCACGACGAACACCGTGGCGCGCAGATAGGGCTTGGAGACCATCTGCTTGAACGTCGACGTGCCCTTGGCACGGTCGGCCTCCGCCTCGGCGTGATCGGCCTCCATGCTGTCCAGCTCCGCGTGGACGTCCGCGTCCGGATCGATGCGCGCGAGCACCTTCGCGGCATCCTCTCGGCGGCCCTTCATCATGTACCAGCGCGGCGTGTCGGGCGCGCGCATCAAGGCGAGGGTAATGAGGATGCCGGGGATGGCGGCCGCGCCCAGCATGATGCGCCAGTTGCCTGTGGGCGCGAGCGCCCACGCGACGAGGTAGCCGCAGATGATGCCGAAGACCGTCGCCACCTGGTACAGCACGAGCAGTGCGCCGCGGATCTTCGTGGGGGAGGACTCCGCCACGAACATCGGCACGACGACGATCGAGATGCCGACCGTCACGCCGAGCAGGATGCGGGCGATCGCGAGCGAGGGGACGCTCCACGC
The DNA here is from genome assembly GCF_030315975.1 of Microbacterium candidum. Taxonomy (GTDB): domain Bacteria; phylum Actinomycetota; class Actinomycetes; order Actinomycetales; family Microbacteriaceae; genus Microbacterium; species Microbacterium candidum. Next base: position 217,076 of record NZ_JASXSZ010000006.1, read on the forward strand.
GAGGGCCGACAGGAGTGAGAAGAGCGCGAAGGTCCCGGCCACGAGCACCATGATGCGTTTGCGGCCGAACCGGTTGGCGAGCCAGCCTCCGGAGAGGGCGCCCGCGATCTCGCCGAAGATGACGTAGGAGACGAGGAGGCCCTTGTCGGCCTCCGATGTGATGTGGAAGTCCTTCGCGATGAAATCGAGCGCTCCGCCGATGTTCGACGAGTCGTATCCGTAGATGATCCCGACCGTCGCCGCGGCGACGGCGACCATGATGGCGGTGCGCGACGAGCCGCGCAGATCGTGGAAGATGCCCATGTCCGAACCTCCCGGCACGCATCACCGGCGACGCGTGCAGACAGCGTGGCACACGCGCGGCCAGGATGCGAGAGCCTCGGCGTTCCTCCGTCGAATAGGCTTGAGGGGCCTGTTTCCGCAAGCCCGAGGATGCCATGACCGATCTCATCGACACCACCGAGATGTACCTGCGCACGATCCTCGAGCTCGAGGAGGAGAACATCGTGCCGCTGCGTGCGCGGATCTCGGAGCGGCTCGGTCATTCCGGCCCCACGGTGTCGCAGACGGTGGGTCGCATGGAGCGCGACGGCCTCGTCATCGTGTCCGACGACCGCACCCTGGAGCTGACCGACGGGGGACGCCAGAAGGCCGTCGACGTCATGCGCAAGCACCGGCTCGCGGAGCGCCTGCTGAGCGATGTCATCGGTCTCGACTGGGCGTACGTCCACGAAGAGGCGTGCCGGTGGGAGCACGTCATGAGCGAGCAGGTCGAGCTGCGTCTCGTCGAGCTCCTCGGCCACCCGACCGAGTCGCCCTACGGCAACCCGATCCCCGGCCTCGAGCAGCTGGGCGACGACATGCCGCGTTCCGACGGCGGTGCCGTGGTCGGTCTCGTCCGCCGGCTGAACGAGGACGGCGGTCCCCTCGAGGGCGTCGTCCGGCGCCTCGCGGAGCCCGCGCAGGTCGATCCCGAGCTTCTGCAGCAGCTCAAGGCCGCGGAGGTCGTGCCCGGCGCCCGCGGGTCGTTCCGCTTCAGCGAGGGCTACGTCCTCGTCCAGATGGACGGCAGCGACGAAGCGCTCGAGCTGCCGGTCGAAGTGGCATCCCACATCTTCCTCATCGACGACCGGAGCTGACCCCGTCGACGGCCGCGCCTGAGCCGCGTTCTGGTATTCCAAGCGGACTCGGAGGTGCGGAGCGTGACAGATTCGTTACCTTCCGGTAGCGTGGGGGAGTCCACAGGCGAGAAGCCCGCCGTCGGACCCCACGCGAATTGCCTCTCCGGCTCGTCGTTCGCGCGGTGAAGCCTGCACCACGTGCCCCGAACACAACAGTGCTGACGAGCCAGCGCTCCGGCGCAGAGGCGCCGGAGGACAATTTGGCTGAGCAGATCGATTCGCCGTCGAACGATAACGCAGACCCCTCGACCGGGGTCGCCCCCACCCGCAGATCGGCGCGTGCTGCAGCGTCCGCGAACACGGCACCGCTGCCCGAGCGGTCCGTGAGCACCCGGACCGCCGCCGTCACGGCATCCACCCGCACCGCCCCCGCTCCCCGCCGCAAGCGCGGCATCCGCAAGCCTCTGAAGGCTGTCGTCGTCCTCGCGATGGTCGGCGGCCTCGTCGCGACCGTCGCCATCCCCGCGTTCGCGAGCCTGACTCCGACCGCGAGCGCGCAGACGCTGCAGCAGGCGTCGGCCGACGACGCGCAGAAGATCGTCGTCGCGTCGGACGCGACGGCCGCGGCGATCGATCGCGACGGATACAGCGCCACGACCCCCGACGAGCTCGCCAAGGCGAAGGCCGAGGCCGCCGCGCTCGCGCGTGCGAAGGCGAAGGCGTCCACCGCGTCGGTGAAGTTCAAGATGAACCTCGGCATGGTCGCCCCCGGCAGCGGCGCCGTCCGCTGGCCGGTCGCGCACGTCGACCACATCGGCGACGGCTTCATGGCGCGCGGTGGCGAGCACCACGGCGTCGACCTCCTCGACCCCGCCGGCACGCCGATCTTCGCGGCCGCGGCAGGCACCGTCCGCGTCTCGACCGAGAGCTACTACGCCTACGGCGTCGCGATCGTCATCGATTCCGTCATCAACGGCCAGCGCGTCTCCACGACCTACGCCCACATGACGTACGGCAGCCGTCAGGTGCAGGTCGGCCAGACGGTCGCGGCCGGCCAGCTCATCGGCGCGGTCGGCAGCACGGGCCGCTCGACCGCCAACCACCTGCACTTCGAGGTGACGATCAACGGCACACTGGTCGACCCGCTCGCGTGGCTCGAGGCCAACGCCGGCCCTGTTCCGTAGGCACTCAGCGGCATCCGTTCTCCGACACGCCACCCGATGTTTCCCCGTTCCGCGGGCCGCATCGGGTGGCGTGTGCGTTAGCCTGAACCCGGAAACGCTTGCGAGAGCGGAGGAGCCGATGGGAAGCACACCACGCATCCGAACCATGGATGCGCTCGGACTGCTCGTCCTTCGGCATTGCACCAGCGGATGCCGCAGCCTGTCTGCGGCGCCGAGGCGCTGTCTGTAAGACAGCGCCTTTTTTCATGCCCTCCGCACGCTCGAAAGCGCTTTCCGCATCGAATACCGCGAAGCCGTCCCGGCGATTCGAGAGGAATTGGAATGCGCACACTCGTGCTGAATGCGGGCTATGAGCCGCTCGCGATCGTGTCCTTCAAACGAGCGCTCGTGCTCGTCATGAACGACAAGGCGACGATCGTGGAGCGGATGGAGGAAGATCCGGTGTGGGGTACCCAGCGTGCCTTCGATAGACCCGTCGTGATCCTGCTCACCCGCTATGTGCGTCTGCCCGGCGGGCGACGCGTGCCGGTCACGCGTCGCGGAGTGTTGCGGCGCGACGCCCACCGTTGCGGATACTGCGGCAAGGCCGCATCGACGATCGACCACGTCCTTCCCCGCTCGCGCGGGGGTGCGGACTCCTGGGAGAACCTCGTCGCGTGCTGTCTGCGCTGCAACAACGTCAAGGGCGACCGTACCCCGCAGGAGATGGGGTGGGACCTGCGGCTCACGCCCCGGCCTCCTCAGGGCGCGCACTGGACGGTACGCGGCACCGAGCGCACCGACCCCCGGTGGGAGCCGTACCTCGAACTCGCCGCCTGAGTCCGGCTCAGGCCAGCGCGTGGGCGGTGAGCCGCTCCAGGGTCGTCATGCCGTCACGCGACAGGATCGACTCGAGGTGGCCCTGCACCGAGGCGAACCCCGGTCCCCGGAGGGCATAGACGTCGCCGGTCGCGTCGGCGGCCACCTCTGCCTCCCCGACCTGGGTCGTGCCCGGGGAGACGCGCGCCGTGAAGGTGTTGTAGAAGCCGATGGATGCCGGTATCCCGAAGACGTCCACGGTCTTCTGCAGGCCCTGGTGCGGCGCGTCCAGCGGAGCCAGGTCGATGCCGAACGAGTCAGCGAGGATCTGGTGGCTGAGGCACACGGCCAGCAGCGGGGCGCCCGCCGAACGACGACGCGCCACGACCTCGCGCATGCGACGGATGCGGGCACTCGACGAATCGCGGGGGTCGCCGGGGCCCGGCCCCGCGACGACCAGGTCGACCGCATCGATGTCGGCATCGGCGACCTCCGCCCACGGGGCGATCCGGACGTCGAGACCGAGATGGCGCAGCTGATGGGCGAGCATCGTCGTGAATCGATCCTCCGCGTCGACCACGAGCGCCGTGCGGCCTGCGAACGGGCCGGAGCCGTCGGCATCCTGCGGGTTGAGCCAGAAGGCGGCCAGCCTGGCGTTGCGCGAGGCCAGCAGTCGGGCGATCTCCGGGTCGTCGCCGAGGAGCGCGCGGTGGCCGCTCGGTGCGTCCTCGTCGAGCTCCGCCTCATGCCGCTCCGCGGCGGTGTCACGCGCGACGGCGCCGATCGCGCCGAGGACGCCCGCCGCCTTGCCGTGGGTTTCGCCGACTTCGCCGTACGGGTCGGAGTGGCGCACGAGCGTCGCTCCGACGGGAACACGCAGGCGCCCGTCGACGAGATATGCCGTGCGGATGAGGATCGGGGCGTCGAGATCATGGGTCGGCTCGCCGACGGCCAGCGTGTCACGCGGGGTGAACAGCGCGGCGACCCCCGAGTAATAGCCGCGCGGGCTCGTCTCGTGCCGCGCGATGACGGTGCACGCGTTCTGCATCGGCGAGCCGGTGACGGTCGGGGCGAACATCGTCTCGCGCAGGATGTCGCGCGGGTCGAGTCGGCTGCGACCGCGCAGCATGTACTCGGTGTGGGTGAGGCGCGACATCTCCTTGAGATGCGGGCCCGTGATGCGGCCGCCGTCCGAGCAGACGGCGCTCATCATCTTGAGCTCCTCGTCGACGACCATGAAGAGCTCCTCGGTCTCCTTGGTCGATTCCAGGAACTCCGTCAGCGTCTCGGCCGTCGCGCCCCCCGCGGGGTGGCGGAACGTGCCGGAGATCGGGTTCATCGTGACGACGCCGTCGCGTGCGCTGACATGGGCTTCGGGGCTCGCGCCGACGGCGATGTGACCGGGTGTGATGACCGCGAATGTCCAGTACGCGCCGCGCTCGTGCTCGAGGAGCGCCCGGAACCACGTCAGGGCGGCGACGCGGGGGTCCGCATCCACCCCCGCCGTGAAGTCGCGGCGGATGACGAAGTTCGCGCCCTCGCCGCGGCCGATCTCGTCCGCGATGACACGGCGGACGATCTCGGCGTACTCCTCGTCGCCGATGTCGAATCCGGGATCGGCGAGCGGGATGGGCGCCGTCGGGAGCTGGGCGAGGACCTCCACGCGGGGGAGGGATACATGCGACGACACGACGAGGCACCGCAGCGGCGCAGCGTCGTCGTGACTGGCGAAACCGCGCTCGCGGACCTGGCGGTACGGCACGAGCGCGAGCACTTCGCGCGGAGTCCCCGCGGTTTCCGAGCTCGTCGAGGGGTCGATGAGGGGGATGTCGGCGAGGAGCTCGACATCGACGACGTCGCCGGTGAGGAGCTCGACGGTGTCGGGGTCGCGCGCGATCAGGGCGAAGGGGGCGTCGCTCGCGACGAGATCAGTGAGGGTCAACGTCTCTTCCGTTCGTGCTCGGATCTCGGAGCGGCCGCCCAAACGACAAGACCGCCCCGGGGGCGGTCTGTGTCAAATGGTTCGCGAACACACCGCCTAGGAGGCGGGCCACCAGGAACGGTTCGCGGGCATGCGGTCACGATATCAGGTGGGGGATGCCGATGCCCGCCGTGTGTCATCGCGCCCGCGCGCGCTCCAGCATCGCCGGGATGTGCCGCCACCCTCCCGCCTCGTAGCCGACCACGATGACCGCGGGGGAGCCTGCGACGAGGACGAGCCCGACGCCGAGGGAGGCTCCGAGCTGGACCGCGACCACCGCGATGGCGAGCATGACTGCGCATCCTGCGAACATCCAGAAGTGGAACGGATCGACCTCGCGCGACATCAGCGAGTAGATGAGGAAGAGCGCGAACTCGAACACGAGGACGGGGATCGCGACCGTCCACATCGCGAAGACCGGGGCGACGTCGCCGTGATGCGCGATCGCCTGGGCAGCGACGTGGAGCCCGGCGCCGACGGCCACGACGGACGCGAAGACGAAGAAGTGCAGGTAGCCGAACGAGAACGGGCGCGGTCTCGGCAGCGCGAGGAGGTCGGCGAACGGCGTCAGGAAGTACGTCCACCAGAGGCCGAAGACGAGCGCCGTGCCGCCGAAGGCGAGGAGGGCGGCCTCGAGACTCCAGCCGAACTCCTGGACGCCGGCGGAGATCGCGAGGATCGTCCCGAGCACGACCTCGCCGAGGGTGATGATGACCAGCAGGCCGTAGCGCTCCGCGATGTGGTGCGGGTTCCACGGGGTCCCGTTCGTCTTGCGTTCGGCGTACTTCGGGCCGAGCAGCTCGATGAGGACGCCGATCAGCAGGATCGCGATCGTCGGCCACAGCGGCAGGTCGACGATGACGATCGCGACCCAGAACACCTGCGCGAGGGCGATGTACTTCGCGTAGGCGAGGGCGGTGGCCCGGTGCGTGGGATCGTGTTTGGCCGCCCGTAGCCACAGTGCGATCGCGGCGACGCGCATGATGACGTAGCCGGCGACGAGGACGTGGTTGTCCAGGACCTTGCCCGCGTCGATCGAGACGAACACCGCCGGCACGCCGAGGGCGAGGATCAGGACGCCGATCATCTCGACGAGCGTCGCGATCCGGAAGAAGATGTCGTCGTTGTCGTACGCGGAGGCGAGCCACGAATAGTTGACCCAGGGGAGCATCGCGGCGAAGACGGTGAAGACGAACGCGATGATGGCCGTCCGCACGTGCCCGGCCTCGAGGTACTGCGCGGTCTGCGCCGAGACCTGGCTGAACGCCACGACGAACGTGAGGTCGAACAGCAGCTCGAGCGGGGTGGATGCGCGGTGCGCCTCGTGCGGATCGCGCCCCGTCATGCGCCCCAGGCTGTGGCTCAGGCTCATGCTGGAAAGGTACCGGGGATGCGGGCGATCAGGGCGGCACGGGGCGTGCGGGCCGTAGGCTGGGGAGCGTGCCAGCAGTGAATCTCGGGATGCCCCGCGTGCCGGAGGTGCTCGCGCCTCGGCGCAAGAGCCGTCAGATCAAGGTCGGGAAGGTGCTCGTCGGCGGGGATGCGCCTGTCAGCGTGCAGTCGATGACGACGACGCCCACGACGAACATCAATGCGACGCTTCAGCAGATCGCCGAGCTCACCGCCTCCGGGTGCGAGATCGTGCGCGTCGCGGTGCCCTCGCAGGACGACGCGGACGCTCTGCCCGCCATCGCCCACAAGAGCCAGATCCCGGTGATCGCCGACATCCACTTCCAGCCCCGCTATATCTACGCGGCGATCGACGCCGGATGCGCCGCGGTGCGCGTGAACCCCGGGAACATCCGCGAGTTCGACGGCAACGTGGGCGAGATCGCGAAGGCGGCGAAGGATGCGGGCGTGTCTCTGCGCATCGGCGTGAACGCCGGCTCGCTCGACAAGCGGCTGTTGGAGAAGTACGGCAAGGCGACCCCGGAGGCGCTCGTGGAGAGCGCCGTATGGGAGGCATCCCTCTTCGAGGAGCACGACTTCCACGACTTCAAGATCTCGGTCAAGCACAACGACCCGATCGTCATGGTGAAGGCCTACCGGATGCTCGCCGAGCGCGGCGACTGGCCGCTCCACCTCGGGGTCACCGAGGCCGGGCCGGCGTTCCAGGGGACGATCAAGAGCGCGACGGCGTTCGGCATCCTGCTCGCGGAGGGCATCGGCGACACCATCCGTGTGTCGTTGTCCGCGCCGCCCGCGGAGGAGGTCAAGGTCGGTCACCAGATCCTGCAGTCGCTGAACCTCCGTGAGCGCAAGCTCGAGATCGTCTCGTGCCCGTCGTGCGGGCGCGCGCAGGTCGACGTCTACACGCTGGCCGACTCCGTCACCGAGGGGCTCAAGGACATGACCGTCCCGCTGCGCGTCGCGGTCATGGGCTGCGTCGTCAACGGCCCGGGCGAGGCCCGCGAGGCCGATCTCGGCGTCGCGTCGGGCAACGGCAAGGGCCAGATCTTCGTCAAGGGCCAGGTCATCAAGACGGTCCCCGAGTCGGAGATCGTCGCGACCCTCATCGAGGAGGCGAACCGCCTCGCCGACGAGATGGGTCCTGACGCGAAGCCCGGCACCGCTCAGGTCGTGACCGCGTGACCGCGGCGACCGTCGTCACGTTCCCGTCCGGGGCCGTGACCGGGTCCGGCACGGTCGTGCGCGTGGAGGGTGATGTCGTGGTGCTGGATGCCACGCCGTTCCACCCGGTCGATCACACCTGGCCGGACCAGCCGGGGGATGCGGGCGTCCTGCGTTCGTCGTCCGGGTCGGCTGCGGTGTCCGATACCCTGATGGCCGCCGTCTCCGACGATGGATCCTTCGCCGTCGGCGCCGACATCCCGGTCAAGCGCGGCGGTCAGGGGTGGACGTGGCTCGTCGGGCATCGTCTGGCCGATGCTGCTCCCGCATGGCTGATCCCCGGCGTCGTTGTGGAAGCCGACGTCGATGCGCCCCTGCGCGGCGGTCTCTCGCGCGGTCACACCGCGTGCCACTTGGCATCCCTCGCCCTGGACGCCGCGCTCGCTGACCTCTGGCGCAAGGAGATCCGGGTCGACCCGCTCGGCAACCCGGACTTCGAGGGGCTGGCGAATCAGTCGAGCCGCATCCATGCCGACGGCAGCGTCGACGAGTACCGGCTCGGCAAGAGCCTGCGGAAGGCGGGCTTCGATTCGGAGGGCTTCGCCGCGTCGGTCGCCGAGCGTCAGGCTCGCATCAACGAGCTGCTCGCAGGATGGGTCGCATCGGCTGCGGCGAGCCGCATCGACGTCGAAGGCCCGACGATCGTCGACCGCCGCACGTGGCGCTGCGACCTGCCGGAGGGCGAGGTCGGGTTCCTCTGCGGCGGCACGCACGTGGCATCCCTCGCCGAATTCGCCTCGATCACCGTGTCGTTGGACCTCTCCGACCCGCAGCTGCTCGTGATGACCACGACGGCGGTGCCGGCTCAGTAGTCGCACGCTGTCGGCGCGCGTCAGCTGATGGCGCCGCCCGGGACGGCCACGTCGTGAGCGGTGTCCAGGCTGGTGCGGATCGCGACCTCGAGCGCCGCGACGATCGTCTCGAGCGGCAGCTCGGGCTCGCCGTGCGGCGCCTGCCCCTCGGCCCAGGGAACGTGGATGAACCCGGCACGGCGACCGTGGTCGGCGGCCCAGGCGCCCGCGTGCACGAGCACGTGGTTGCACACATACGATCCGGCGGAGAGCGACGACTCGATCGGGATGCCGAGGTCCGCCGCATCCCGCACGATCGCCTTGACGGGCAGGGTCGCGAACACCGCCGCGGGACCGCCAGGGAGCGAGGGCACGTCGACAGGCTGGTCGCCGGAGTTGTCCGGGATGCGGGCGTCGATGAGGTTGATCCCCACCCGCTCCACCGAGACCTTGGAGCGGCCGCCGGCGAGGCCGACGCAGATGACGATGTCGGGGTCGTGCGCGGCGAGCTGATCCGCGAGCCGGGACGCGGCGCCGGCGAAGGTCACTGGCAGCACGTCGACGACGAGTCGCTCGGGGCCCGCCCAACGCGAGGCGACCGATAGGACCGCGTCTCCTGATGGGTTGACGGCGTCCGACCCGAAGGGCTCGAACCCGGTGAGCAGCACCGTCCTCATGATTCGACCTTACGGTGGGTCGGGGCTCCCGCTCTGCACACGCGTACATCACGTGATGTTCATGATGTGCCCCACTGCTCAGTCTTCCTAGGGTCGGGGTGAAGGCGACTTCCGCCTTCGCGCGTCTATCGCCCAAGGGGGGCCACACTCATGTCCGACAAGCCCGTCACCGTCGCCGTCGCCACGTATGCCGACCGCGACTCGGCCATCAAGGATTACGAGGCGATCCGCCACGTCAAGCGTGGGGGCCAGATCGATCACCTCGCGATCGCGGTGGTGGAGAAGGATGCCGACGGCCAGCTGAAGATCGACCGGCACGACACGTCGGCGCACCACCTCGCGTGGGGCGGCGCGGTCCTCGGCGCGACGCTCGCCGTCTTCGTGCCCGTCATCGGGTTCACGACGCTCGTGGGCACCGCGACCTCCGCGGGTGTCCTTGCGGGTGCCGGCGGCATCATCGGCCACTTCCACCGGAACATCCCGAAGGCCACCATCGAGGAGATGGACAAGGTGCTCCAGTCGGGTGCTGCCGGTCTCGTCGTCGTCGCCGTCAACCCGAAGGGCGCCGACATCGACGCGCTGCTGGCGGGCGCCGTGAAGAAGGTCGTGACGAACGAGGTCGCGAACGACAAGGATGCGACCGTCAGCGCGCTCGAGGCCGCATTCGAGGCGACCGATGTCCCCGACGACGCTCCTGCGGACGCCGCCGAGACCACCGACGCGACGGCCTGATCGCATCGCCGCGGCGGGGCCCGGGTTCCAGCGGGACGGGGCTGGCCACCCGCGTCGGCGTGATCGCATCGCCGCGCCGAAGCCGGTGTGCCTCCTGAACGGGGATGCACACCGGCTTCGGCGCGTCTGTGGCGCCGAGCGGCGGTCAGGGCGCCGAGAACTCCACGGACCCGGTCGCGATGTCCGCCGACAGCAGCGTGACGGTGATCTCGGTGCCTGCGGCGACGGCCGCCCCGACTCGACAGGACGCGGTCACGACCGGATCCGTCAGCTGCACGCGCGCCTTCCCTTCGAACACCTCGAGGACGACCGCCGTCAACCGCTGGCCGACGCGGTCGCGCAGGAGCGCCGCTTCGACCCGGTTGAGTGAGCCGGAGGACAGGCGCGATGAGCGGTCCGACGACTCGCGCATGAGCGCCGGGACGGATCCGAGCGAGTCCCGCGCCCACGACGGCACGTCGGAGCCGCTCGATACCGCGGCGCACACGACGAGGCCCCAGCGGTCGACGAGCCGGCGCAGCGGCGCCGTGACGTGCGCATAGGGGGCGGCGACCGCCGCCTGGGTGGTCTCACCAGGGAGCTCGCCGTCGAAGGCGAGGTACCCCGCCCCGCGGAAGAGGGATGCCGCGGCCTGCAGCACCGCGAGCGTCTGCGGATCTTCGCGGTCGAGGCCGCGCAGGTAGTCTCCGTACCGCTGCCCGTCCGGCCAGGGCAGCCCCAGCGCGACGGTGCGCACCCGGAACGCGGACTCCGCGTCCGCGCTGGGCGCAGGCATCGTGCGCAGGATCCCGACCTTCGCATCCAGCATGAGGGATGCCGCGGCCATCCCGGTCAGCAGAGACAGCTGGGCGTTCCAGTCCTCGATCGGCAGCGGTCGGCGGCGCTCGATCCGGTACCCGCCGGAGGAATCGCGGACGATCTCCTCGTCCGGCAGATTGAGGCTCGCACCGCCCCGCAGCTTCTCCTGTTCGACCCGAACCCGCCCGATCTCGGGGAGCAGCGCGGCGGGTGAATCGGACCCGGCATCCAGCGCCGCCTGCGTCGACGGGTAGTCGAGCTGCACCCGCGAACGCACCAAGGCCCGCTCGACGCGGTGCGACGTCGAGACTCCGGACGCGTCGAGGTCGAACGTCCACACGAACGCGGGCCGGTCGACGCCCGGGAGCAGCGACGCCTTGTCTTCGCTGAGGGAGACGGGATGCAGCGGCACCGACCCGTCGGCGCCGTAGAGCGTCTGGCCGCGGCGGCGGGCCTCGGCATCCACCGCGCCGTCCGGCGCGACGAATCCCGGGACATCCGCGATCGCGTATCGCACCCGCCACCCCGACCCGTTCCGCTCGAGCTGGAACGCCTGATCGAGATCCTTCGAACCTGCAGGGTCGAGGGTCGCGAACGGGATGTCGCGCAGATCGACGTCGGGCGGGGCGTCTGTCGCCGCCTGCGCCTCGGCGAGCACGTCGGCCGGGAAGGAGTCGGGGATGCTGAGGGAGACCCGCAGCGCTGCGAGCGACGCCGCCAGGGATCCATCGGAGGTGGACGGGGTCAGATGAGCGCGGCGCGTGGGCACAAGCCCAACCTAGAGCGGCCGCATCCCGTTAGCGTGGATCGGGTGAGCACCACCTCTGAGAACACCGCTGAGAAGGCGCAGACCCTCGCGGGCCTGTACGCCGCCCCCGCCATCCTCCGTCTCGTGAACGTCTGGGACGTCGTGTCCGCCCGGGCGGTCGCCGCCCTGCCGGAGACGACCGCCATCGCGACGGCCGGTCATTCCATCGCCTCTTCGTTCGGCTACCCCGACGGCCAGATCCCGCGCGACCTCATGCTCGACATGGTCGGACGCATCGCCTCCGCGGTCGACCTCCCGGTCACGGCAGACCTCGACGACGGCTACGACGACGCCGGCGAGACCACCCGCCGTGCGATCGGCGTCGGCGTCGTCGGCGCGAATGTCGAAGACCGCATCCGTCCGCTCGCCGAGTCGGTGGCCCGCGTCGAGGCCATCGTCCGCGCGGGGGAGGCCGAAGGCGTCCCGTTCGTCCTCAACGCACGCACGGATGCGTTCGTGCGCGCTCGCGACCGGGCCTTGGACGAGTCGCTGGCGGACGCGATCGAGCGCGGCCGCGCGTATCTGGATGCGGGCGCCACCGCTGTGTTCGTCCCCGGCATCCTGAACGAAGACCTGACGCGCGCGCTCGTGGCGGGCATCGGCCACGGCAAGGTGAGCGTCATCGGATTCCCCGGCGCGCTGACCTCGACGGAATACGAAGCGCTCGGCGTCGCCCGCATCTCATACGGGCCGCTGCCGCAGCGGGTCGCGCTGACGGCGCTCCAGGATGTCGCGACGAGCATCTACGCAGGCGGGGTCATCCCGGAGGGCACGCGCGCGCTGAACTGACGCATGAAAATGGCGGTCACCGCGCGTCAATAGACTTGACGCGTGGTGACCCGTCTCTCGAACTTCTTCCTCCGCACGCTCCGCGAAGACCCCGCCGACGCAGAGGTCACGAGCCACAAGCTGCTCGTGCGCGCCGGCTACATCCGCCGCCAGGCCCCGGGCATCTTCGCCTGGCTGCCGCTGGGCCTGCGCGTCAAGGGGCGGCTCGAGACGATCATCCGCGAGGAGATGACGGCGGCGGGCGCCCAGGAGGTCCACTTCCCGGCGCTCATGCCGCGCGATCCGTACGAGGCCACCGGCCGGTGGGAGGAGTACGGCGACGGGATCTTCCGCCTCAAGGACCGCAAGGATGCCGACTACCTCCTCGCACCGACGCACGAGGAGGCGTTCACCCTGCTCGTGAAGGACCTGTACTCGTCGTACAAGGACCTTCCGCTGACGATCTACCAGATCCAGGACAAATACCGCGACGAGGCGCGTCCCCGCGCCGGCCTCCTGCGCGGCCGCGAGTTCACGATGAAGGACGCCTACTCGTTCGACTCGTCGGACGCCGGCCTCGACGCGAGCTACATGGCCCAGCGCGACGCGTATGAGCGGATCTTCCAGCGCCTCGGTCTCGAATACGTGATCGTGCAGGCGGACGCGGGCGCCATGGGCGGCTCGCGCAGCGAGGAGTTCCTGCACCCCACCGCCGTCGGCGAGGACACGTTCGTGCGTTCGGCGGGCGGCTACGCCGCCAACGTCGAGGCGTTCACGACGGTCGCGCCCGAGCCGATCGCCTTCGACGGGCTCCCGGCCCCCGTGATCTTCGACTCACCCAACACGCCGACGATCGACACGCTCGTCGCGCACACCAACGCCGTTCTCGAGGGCGAGTACGGCGCGGGGGACACCCTGAAGAACGTCGTCCTCGCGCTCACACACCTCGACGGCACGCGCGAGCTCGTGATCGTCGGCGTCCCCGGCGACCGCGAGGTCGACGACAAGCGCGTCGAGGTCGCGTTCGCGCCCGCCGAGGTGGAGCCCGCCACCGCGGACGATTTCGAGAACAACCCGCTGCTCGTCAAGGGCTACATCGGTCCGTGGTCCGAGACCGGCGCGCTCCTCGGCGAGGAGTCGGCGACCGGCATCCGCTACTTCCTCGACCCGCGCGTCGTCGACGGCTCGAGCTGGATCACCGGCGCCAACATCGACGAGAAGCATGTGCACTCGCTCGTCGCGGGCCGCGACTTCGCCGCCGACGGCTTCGTCGAGGTCGCGAGCGTCCGCGAGGGCGACCCGGCGCCGGACGGCTCCGGCCCCGTCACGCTCGCGCGCGGCATGGAGATCGGCCATGTCTTCCAGCTCGGCCGCAAATACGCCGAGGCGCTCGGGCTCAAGGTCCTCGACGAGAACGGCAAGCAGGTCACCGTCACAATGGGCTCGTACGGCATCGGCGTGACCCGCATCCTCGCGATCATCGCGGAGCTGAACAACGACGACAAGGGCCTCATCTGGCCGGCGTCCGTCGCGCCGTTCGACGTGCACGTCATCGCGACGGGCAAGGACGCGGTGGCCTTCGAGCTCGCCGAGTCGCTCTCCGCCGAGCTCGAGCAGTCGGGCCTCGACGTCCTCTACGACGACCGGGCGAAGGTCTCGCCCGGCGTGAAGTTCGCGGACGCCGAGCTCGTGGGCGTGCCTCAGATCGTCATCGTCGGCCGCGCCGCCGCCGACGGCCAGGTCGAACTGTGGGACCGCCGCTCCGGCGACCGCGAGGTCGTCACGGTCGCCGAGGCCGTGGAGCGCCTCAGCCGCTGAGCGCGACGCCGCCACGGATCAGGACATGTCGGGCGCGACGACGGATATGTCGCCGCCTCTCCGAATGTCCTGATCCGTGCCGCATGCGTCGTCACAGGGCGAGCGCGGTACCCGCCACGGCGCGGCCTGTTCGCCACTCGTGCCGGCGTGCGCGCACGATCTCGAGGATGAGAGCCGCGACGCGCGGCCAGTCATGCACGACGTCGCGATATGTGAGCCTGAGCACAGGACATGCGGCGGGCGGACGACATATCCCGCACGAGCCGCACCATGTCCTGAACCGCGGCGTGGGCGACAAGAGTGGGCGGCGCGCAGCACCGTCCGTTCACCTTCCGGTGGGGGATTGGTGCCAGGGTGGGGACATGACCGAGACCGATCCGCTCGCCGCCCGCATCGACGGGCTGATGGATGCCGAGGGCATCCGCTCGAACCGCAGCCTGGTGCGCCGCATCCTCACCACAGGCGTCGAACTGGGCCGCGACGGGACCGATCGGCTCGACCTCAAGATCACGGCCGCCGCCGTCGAGGAGATGCGCAGCGCCTTCCGGCTGTTCGCCCCCTGGGACGGCGCTCCGAAGGTGACGGTCTTCGGCTCGGCACGCACGAAGGAGCACGACCCCCTCTATGCCCAGGCGGAGCAGGTTGCGGCATCCCTCGCCCAGCAGGGCTGGATGGTGGTGACGGGTGCGGGCCCCGGCATCATGCAGGCGGCCGCCGAGGGCGCGGGGCCGGAGCTGTCGATCGGCGTGTCCATCCGCCTGCCGTTCGAGGAGAAGCCCAACCCGATCGTGGCGGCAGACCCGAACCACGTGTCGATGAAGTACTTCTTCACGCGCAAGCTCATGCTGATGAAGGAGTCGCGCGGTTTCGTGAGCCTGCCCGGCGGGTTCGGCACGCTCGACGAGACGTTCGAGCTGCTGACGCTGCAGCAGACCGGCAAGGCGGAGCCGGTGCCGATCGTCCTCCTCGACCGCCCCGGTGGCACCTATTGGGACGGTCTGCGCCGCTACATCGACGCCGAGCTCATCCCCGCGGGCCTGATCGCCGAGGACGACCTCGAGCGCGTCCTCATCACCGACTCGGTGGAGGCCGCGGTCGCCGAGATCACCGGGTTCTGGCGAAACTACGACTCGCTGCGGTGGGTGGGGACGACGCTCGTGATCCGGATGAAGTCGCGGCCGACGGATGCGGAGATCCTCACCCTCGACGAGCGCTTCCGCTACCTCGTGGCATCCGGTTCGATCCACCGCACCGAACCGTTGCCGCCCGAGGTCGCCGACGGCGACGCGCTCCACCTCCCGCGCATCGCGCTCACGCTCGATCAGTTCAAGGTCGGCGACTTGTTCCGGCTGATCAGCGCCGTGAACGCGCTGGCGTCGGGGCCGCGTCTCTGACGTTCATCCGGGCGCTCAGCCCTTCGGATGGTGGCCGCCGTGCTTGTGACCTCCGTGGCCCTTGCCGCCGTGGCTCCCGCCGGTCGAACCGCCGCCGGTCGAACCGCCGCCCGTGGCCGCCCCGCCGAGCACGGTCAGCAGGGAGGCTCCGACGGGGGAGCCGAGCCCGGTGCACGCATCCCATCCGGGCTTCGCGCCGAACGCGCCGTTCGAACCCGACGTGATGTCGCGGAATCCCGGCGCGGTGGCCGATCCGGTCGCGCCCGCGTAGAGCTTGGGCTGGATGAGACCCGTGCGCGTGCCGGTGGCCTGCACGAGCCGCGCGACGAGCGCGGCCCAGAGCGGAGCGACGGCGCTCGTGCCGCCGATCACGAGGTCGGACCCGTCGACGCGCACCTTGTAGCCGGTCTGCGGGTCGGCATCGCCGGCGACATCCGGGACACCGCGCCCCGTCGTCCCACCGGCGTTCGTCGGCACGCCGACAGCGCTCTGCCACGAGGGGATCGGGAAGACATCGCTCACCCCGCCGCCCGTGGCGCCGCCCGTCGACCCGTCGTTCCACACGGTCTCCGAGGAGATCGTCGACCCCGACCCGTGCAGGGTCGTGCCGCCGCACGCGAGGACGTGGGGGCTGGATGCGGGGAAGTCGGCGTGGGCCGTGGCGTCGATCGCACCGTCGCCGCTGCCGTTGTCGCCCGCGGCGGCGGTCACCGTCACACCCATGCCCGCGGCATCCACGAAGGCGCTGTCCATGGCCGTGCGCGCCTGCGCGGTCCACGCGTCCTCGCTCTGTCCCCAGCTGATGCTGATCGCGTCCGGGGTCGGCGTCGCGTGCGCCGCGGTGGTGACGGCGTCGAGGAAGCCGGCGTCCGTGTTGGGCGCGAAGTAGACGATGATGTGCGCGCCCGGCGCGAGGGCGCCGACGACTTCGATGTCGAGCAGCACTTCGCCGTCCGCGCCGTTCGGATCCTGACCGGGCACGTTGGACGCGCCGTCGACCCCGACCGCGGTCACGGTCGGCGTGGGGATGCCGAGCCCCGAGAAGTACGCGTCGAGGTCGGCCTGCGCGAAACCTCCGCCGAGCTCGATGATTGCCACGGTGCGACCGGTGCCGTCGGTGCCCGGCGGGAACTGGTACATCGCACCGACCTGCACCGGCGTGTAGCTGACTGCGGCCGCAGCCGCGGGTAAGACGCGGAAGTGCGCCTCGGCCTGCGGGCGGTCGTCGAGTCCGAGGACCGCGGTGACCCTGCCGTGCAGATCCGCGGGGAGGGACAGCGGGCCGGTGCGCTGACGGAACGTGCCGGTGCCGTCGGCAACGACCTGGAGATCGGCGCCGAACAGGCGCTGCACGACACTCGCCGTACCGCGGATGCGCATGAGCCGACCGCCGAGGTCGACGCTCACCACCTGCGCTCCCGCGGCCTCGACCGCTGCCGCGACCGCATCCGCGTCGGCTTGGTCGGCGCCGTAGAGGCGAGCGAACTCGTCGCTCGGGATCGGATGCTCCAGGACTTCGGCGGGGACCTCCGCCTTGCGCCGCAGCACGAGGGTCGCATCGATCTGCTGATCCGCGGGCACCGCGCCTTGCGCTGAGGTGCCGGCGATCGGCTCGCGTTCACTGCCGGGGAGTGGTCCGTGCATCTCGGGGCTCATACCTCCGGCCTACACCCGGGTGCGGACACTCGGAAGTCCCCTCGACGCGCTGCAGCGTCCTCGCTATGCTCGCCTACCTCGGCGCCGTCGGCAGCCGCCGTTCGAGGATCACCCGTTCCACGGCGTCCGCCGCGACACCCGCCCCGTCGACGGAGCGGAAGCGGTCGCCGATGCGCATGGCGGCGGCCCGGTACGTCTGGTCCGCGAGAACGCGCCCCGCCGACGCCGCGATGTCGTCTGCGGTGGCGGTGCGCTTGAGCAGGACGCCCGCTCCCGCGTCGGCGACCGACCTCGCGACCATGGGCTGATCGAGCAGAGGATGCATCGGCATGAGGACAAGCGGGACGCCGTGCGCCAGCGCACGGGAGGTCGTCGACAGCCCGCCGTGCCCGATCACGAGGGAAGCGTGCGGGAACAGATCGTCGTGCGGCACGCGGCCGCGGATCTCGACGTTCGGGGGAGCGACCAGCGCTTCGACGTCGAGTCCGCCGAGCGTCACGATGCCCTGCACGTCGAGACTCCCGAGCGCGCGCACGATCTCCCTGTACGCATCCGCCTGGCCGGGCAGCTCCATCGTCGACAGGCTCGCGACGACGAGCGGTGGATGCTGCGCCGTCGCGGCCGTGCCGCGTTCCGTGCTGCCCGTCCACACGGTGCCGTCGGCGGGCGCGGAGGGATCGAGCTCGGCATCGCACAGGACGAGGCGGAGGTCTGCGGCATCCCACGATCGACGCGGTCCGCGTCCCCGCAGCGCGGCCAGCATGCCCACGGGTCCGCGCGCGAGGTTCTTCGTCCAGTAGTCGAGGTAGGTGTGGAACAGGACGACCGCGCGGAAGCCCGCCTCGCGCGCCCCGCGCGCACAGCCGGCCAGGAGACAGTCGACGAGCACGACATCGGGTCGGAGCACGGCGAGCTGTCGCAGGACCGATTC
This sequence comes from Microbacterium candidum, assembly GCF_030315975.1. Classification (GTDB taxonomy): domain Bacteria; phylum Actinomycetota; class Actinomycetes; order Actinomycetales; family Microbacteriaceae; genus Microbacterium; species Microbacterium candidum. Next base: position 235,164 of record NZ_JASXSZ010000006.1, read on the forward strand.
CTCGAGTGCCCGGTCGCTGACGAGGCGCACCGCCTGCGCGGTGGTCTGCGCGACCGAACGGGCGACTCCCGGCGTCCAGAACCCCAGCTCGGTCAGCTCGGTGGACGGAGCGTCGAACTGCGCGGCGGTGGCGGCGTCCGCCAGCACATGCAGGTCATGCCCGCGCGCGCTCAGCTCCGTCGCGATGCGCACGAGCGGCGGGATGTTGCCGCCCCCGGCGAAGGTGATGACCGCGATGCGTGCCATGGCTCCTCCTCGAGCTCAGAGCGTGTCCAGGACGGCCTGCACGAGCCGTCGCATGCGCTGCAGCGTGCGATCCCGGGACAGAGCTCGGTCCAGCCGCAGCAGCTTGTAGCAGTACAGATCCGTCGCGACGACGAGGAGATCCGTCGCCTCGTCGCGATCGGCCGCGTCATCCAGGGCATGCGCGAACACCCGCTCCACCCAGTCGCGGTGCAGGGCCTTGCCGCCCGCCGTGACCTCGGCGGCGATGGGCTCCCAGCTCTCCTGTCCGAGCAGCAGCAGCGTCATCGTGCTCGTGCGCTCGTAGTGGTCGACGAGGGCGGCGAGCGACGCGTCCACGTCGTCCGGAGTGATCGTGCGCTCGGCGACGACCGCATCGCGGCCGAACTCGAGCCCGGCGGCGAACAGCCCATCGCGGCTGCCGAAGTTGCGCAGCACCGTCTGCACGGTCACGCCGGCCCGATCGGCGACGCGGGGGAGCGTGACCGCCGCGAGCGGGATCTCCGCGACGAGCGCCGTGAGGGCGTCGAGGATGCGGACGCGCGTCTGCGCCGCCTGTTCGGCGCGCAGGGTCATGTCGTACTCGCGAGGTGTATTCATGTCAACGCTCATTGAAACGGATTATGGATTCCATGTCAAGACCCACTCACATGGATCTGCGGTCGGCATCCTCTCAGCACTGCGCGCGCCGGCATCCGGTAATCTCGTAAGGATGCCGCGCGCCAACGCGCCGGCGAGAGCTGAATAGGGAGGCCCCGATGGACATCGATCTCGCACTTCTCAGGACGATCGAGCGTGAGAAGGAGATCCCCTTCGACGAGCTCGTCCACATCATCGAGCAGGCCATCCTGACCGCCTACGCGAAGAACTCGTCGCCCACCGGAGAACTCCCCTCGGGCGCCCGCGCGCAGCTCGACCGCAAGAGCGGTCACGTCGCGATCTTCCTCCCGCTCGTCGACGACGAGGGCGTCGTGATCGGCGAAGAGGAGCAGACCCCCGACGACTTCGGCCGCATCGCCGCCTTCGCTGCGAAGCAGGTCATCAGCCAGCGTCTGCGCGACATCGCCGACGACGCCGTGCTGGGCGAGTTCCGCGGCAAGGAGGGCGACATCGTCGCCGGCGTGGTGCAGCAGGGCCCGAACCCGCGCATGGTGCACGTCGACCTCGGCTCGGTCGAGGCTATCCTGCCCCCCGAGGAGCAGGTCCCCGGCGAGGAGTACACGCACGGCTCGCGCATCCGCGTGTACGTCACATCGGTCGCCAAGGGCACGAAGGGCCCGTCGATCACCGTGTCGCGCACGCATCCCGGGCTCGTCCGCAAGCTGTTCGCGCTCGAGGTGCCGGAGATCGCGAACGGTCTCGTCGAGATCGTGTCACTGGCCCGTGAGGCGGGTCACCGCACCAAGATCGCGGTGAAGGCGAACGACCCGTCGATCAACGCGAAGGGCGCCTGCATCGGCGAGCTCGGCCGCCGTGTCCGCGCCGTCACGGAGGAGCTCAGCGGCGAGAAGATCGACATCGTCGACTACGACCCGGAGCTCGCGAAGTTCGTCGCCAACGCGCTGTCGCCGGCGAAGGTCACCTCGAGCTTCGTGCTCGACTCGAACATCAAGGCCGTCCGGGCGCTCGTGCCCGACTACCAGCTGTCCCTCGCGATCGGCAAGGAAGGGCAGAACGCCCGTCTCGCCGCCAAGCTGACCGGCGCGAAGATCGACATCCAGCCCGACAGCGTCCTCGAGGGCGACTGAGCGTCGCGCGCGGAAGTCGCCCAGTTTCAAGGTGTAACATGGAGGCTGTACGGACGTGCGTCGGCTGTCGCACGCGTGCTCCCCGATCCTCACTCCTGCGCATCGTGCAGGTCGATGGCGCGCTCGTCGCAGACGAGCGTGCGGTTCTTCCGGGACGGGGCGCATGGGTGCATGAGACGGCGCCGTGCGTGGATGCCGCTCTGCGGCGCCGCGCGTTCGTACGAGCATTGCGTGTGTCGGGTCCCCTGGACACGCAGACCATCGAGAAACGGCTGAACGGCTATGGACACAAAGTGAACGGCTCGAAATGAGACCCGTCCGCGACTAATGGTCTGCCCTGTCCTGGGGTAGGCCCCCAGACAGGAGAACTGTGGCAAACGCAAAACCGCGCGTGCACGAGATCGCTTCCGAATTCGGCGTCGACAGCAAGGTCGCCCTCGCGAAGCTGAAGGACCTCGGCGAATTCGTCAAGGGACCTTCATCGACGATCGAGCCCCCCGTGGCTCGCAAGCTCCGCGCCGCCCTTGAAGCAGAGGGTTCGGCGAAGCCCGCCGCGACCCCCGCCGCCGGCACCCCCGGCACCGCGGCCAAGGCCGCTCCCAAGCCCGGCCCCGCGACGCCCAAGGCGCCCGCGCCCAAGGCTCCGGCACCGAAGGCCCCCGCCCCGAAGGCGACGGCCCCGGCCGCGCCCGCGGCGCAGGCTCCGGCGGCTCCCGCCGCTGCAGCGTCGTCGGCTCCGGCCGCTCCGGCCGCCCCCGCGGCGAAGGGTCCGAAGCCCGGCCCCGCCGCTGCCACGCCGGCGCCCCCGCGCCCGGGTGGCACGCCGCGTCCGGGAAACAACCCGTTCGCGTCGTCGCAGGGCATGGGCCAGCGTCCCGCCGGCCCGCGTCCGGGCAACAACCCGTTCGCGTCGTCGCAGGGCATGGGCCAGCGTCCGACGCCCGGCAACATCCCGCGTCCGCAGGCTCCGCGTCCCGGTGCCCCCCGTCCCGGCGCCCCGCGTCCCGGTGGCGCGGGTCGTCCCGGCGGCGGCGGTCGTCCCGGCGCGCCGTTCCAGCAGCGTCCCGGCGGACCCGGTCGTCCCGGCGGTGCCGGCGGCGGCTTCCAGCGTCCCGGTGCGGGCGCAGGCGCCGGTGCTCCCGGCGGCTTCGCGGGTCGTCCCGGTGGTGGTGGCGGTCGTGGCCGTGGCCCCGGTGGCGGCACCGCTGGTGCCTTCGGCAAGGGCGGCGGCAAGTCGAAGCAGCGCAAGTCGCGTCGCGCGAAGCGCCAGGAATTCGAGATGCGGTCGGCGCCGGTCGTCGGCGGCGTCAACGTCCAGAAGGGCAACGGCGAGATCATCCGGATGCGCCGCGGCGCGTCGATCGCCGACTTCGCGGACAAGCTCGAGGCCCTGCGCGGCTACACCGTGCAGCCCGGCACGCTCGTGACGATCCTCTTCAACCTCGGTGAGATGGCGACGGCGACGGAGTCGCTCGACGAGGCCACGTTCGAGGTCCTGGGCGCCGAGCTCGGCTACAAGATCCAGATGGTCTCGCCCGAGGACGAGGACAAGGAGCTCCTGGAGGGCTTCGGTCTCGACCTCGAGGCCGAGCTGGAGGCGGAGAACGAGGAAGACCTCGAGATCCGCCCGCCGGTGGTCACCGTCATGGGCCACGTCGACCACGGTAAGACGCGTCTTCTCGACGCCATCCGTCAGACGAACGTGGTCGCGGGCGAGGCCGGCGGCATCACTCAGCACATCGGTGCGTACCAGGTCTGGACCGAGCACGACGGCATCGAGCGCGCCATCACCTTCATCGACACCCCGGGCCACGAGGCGTTCACCGCCATGCGTGCGCGTGGTGCGCAGGTCACCGACATCGCGATCCTCGTGGTCGCGGCCGACGACGGCATCATGCCGCAGACGGTGGAGGCCCTGAACCACGCCCAGGCGGCGCAGGTGCCGATCGTGGTCGCGGTGAACAAGGTCGACAAGCCGGAGGCCAACCCGGCCAAGGTGCGCCAGCAGCTCACCGAGTACGGGCTGGTCGCCGAGGAGTACGGCGGCGACGTCATGTTCGTGGACGTCTCCGCCCGCCAGAACACCGGCATCCAGGAGCTCCTCGACGCCGTCCTGCTGACGGCCGACGCGGGCCTGGACCTCACGGCCAACCCGAACAAGGACGCCCGCGGTGTCGCGATCGAGGCCAAGCTCGACAAGGGCCGCGGTTCGGTCGCCACGGTGCTGATCCAGTCCGGAACGCTGCGCGTCGGCGACGCGATCGTCGCGGGCACGGCCTACGGCCGCGTGCGCGCGATGATTGACGAGAACGGCGACCCGGTCGACGAGGCATACCCCTCGCGTCCGGTGCAGGTGCAGGGCCTCAACTCGGTGCCGCGCGCCGGCGACACGTTCATCGTGACCGAGGAGGACCGTACGGCCCGCCAGATCGCGGAGAAGCGCGAGGCCGCCGAGCGCAACGCCCAGCTGGCCAAGGCCCGCAAGCGCATCTCGCTCGAGGACTTCACGCGCGCTCTCGAGGAGGGCAAGGTCGAGTCGCTCAACCTCATCATCAAGGGCGACGTGTCCGGTGCCGTCGAGGCGCTGGAGGAGTCGCTCCTCAAGATCGAGGTCGACGATTCGGTCCAGCTGCGCATCATCCACCGCGGTGTCGGCGCGATCACCGAGTCGGACATCAACCTGGCGACGATCGACAACGCGATCGTCATCGGCTTCAACGTCCGCCCCGACACGAAGGCGCGCGAGCGCGCTTCGCGCGAGGGTGTGGACGTCCGGTTCTACTCGGTCATCTACAACGCGATCGACGACGTCGAGCAGTCGCTCAAGGGTCTGCTCAAGCCGGAGTACGAAGAGGTCCAGTCGGGTGTCGCCGAGATCCGCGAGGTGTTCCGCTCCTCGAAGTTCGGCAACATCGCCGGTGTCATCGTCCGCTCGGGCACGATCACGCGCAACGCCAAGGCGCGCGTCATCCGCGACGGCGTGGTCATCGCCGATGGCCTGGCGATCGAGTCGCTGCGTCGCTTCAAGGACGACGTCACCGAGGTCCGCACGGACTTCGAAGCCGGTATCGGCCTCGGCAAGTACAACGACATCCAGGTGGGCGACGAGATCGAGACCACTGAGATGGTCGAGAAGCCTCGCGGCTGAATGTGATTCGTGGGGGGGGGTGCACAGGGGGCCCCCCCACGGCAGAAGGAGATTCCCATGTCCAGCGAACGTCAGGCCCGCATGGCGGACCGCATTCGCGTCCTCATCGCGGAGCGCCTCGAGAAGGGGCTGCGCGACCCGCGTCTCGGCTTCGTGACGATCACCGACGTCCGCGTGACCGGTGATCTGCAGCACGCCTCCGTGTTCTACACGGTGCTCGGCTCCGAGGAGGAGCGGCTCGCGTCCGGCGAGGCGCTGAAGTCGGCGACCGGGATGCTGCGCAGCGAGGTCGGGCGCAAGCTCGGCGTGCGCCTCACCCCGACGCTCGAGTTCATCCCCGATGCGCTTCCCGCCGACGCGGGTCACATCGAAGACCTGCTGCGCGAGGCGCGCGAGCGCGACGCGCAGGTCGCGGGCATCGCCGCATCCGCGTCGTTCGCGGGCGAGGCGGACCCGTACGTCAAGCCGCGCGAGTTCGACGAGGAGTAATCCGTATCAGACCTCCCCGACGTGCTCTCCAGCATTCCTGGAGCACGTTCTTTGGAGGTCTCGATGCTTTCTGTCCTCGTCACGGCCACTGTGGCCGACGGCCACACCGCACCCATGCTGGCGATCGCCGCGCATCTGGTCCGCGCCGGGCACCGCGTGCGCTTCCTCTCAGGGGAGCGGTTCGCGGATGCGGTGCGTGGCACCGGCGCGGAATACGTGCCGTGGCCGGATGATGCGATTCCCGCATCCCTGGCTCACCCGGGGACGCCGAACGCCGAGCACTCGTCGCCGGGTGCGCGCGGCCTCGGCAAGGCCGTCGCGGAGATCTTCATCGAGCCGGGCCCCGCTCAGTATCGCGCCATCCAGGCGGCGCTCGACGACGTGCCGACCGATGTCCTGCTGACCGAGTCGACTGTCGTCGGAGCAGCAGCGGTCGCACTCCAGTCGGAACCGCATGTGCCCGTCGTCGTGTGCGGCGTCCTGCCGCTCGGGCTCTCCAGCGTCGATGCCGCGCCGTTCGGGCTCGGCATCCTCCCGCGCGCCGACCTCGTCGGACGCCTGCGCAACCGGGCGCTGAACGCGCTCGTGCGGCGCGTCGTGCTCCGGCATCCGCAGAAGCTGGCCGAACGTCTCGTGCGGGAGCTCGTCGGCGGTGACCTCGACTGTTATTTCCAGGACTGGGGCACGCGCGCAGACCTCTTCCTCCAGCTCACGGTGCCGGGGTTCGAGTACCCGCGGAGCGACCTCGCGGAGAACGTCCGGTTCGTGGGACCCGTCCTCGGGACTCCGTCTCGTGCGGCGGGTCTGCCGGTGTGGTGGGACGACCTCGACGGGCGGGCGGTCGTCCACGTCTCCCAGGGGACGGTCGCGAACACCGACCTGCAGGAGCTCATCGGACCGACGATCCGTGCGCTCGCCGATCGCGACGTCCTCGTCGTCGTCGCCACGGGCGGGGCACCCGTCTCGGAACTCGGCGAGCTGCCGCCCCACGTTCGTGCCGCCGAGTTCATCCCGTACGAGCGGCTGATGCCCCGCGTCGACGTGTTCGTGACGAACGGCGGATACGGCGGGCTGCATCACGCCCTGGCGCACGGTGTCCCGATGGTGGTCGCCGGCGACACGGAGGACAAGATGGAGACGACGCGTCGCGTCGAGTGGTCGCGGACCGGCCTGAACCTCGGTACAGCCCACCCCGGCGAGTCGGCGATCGCCGATGCTGTCGACCGTGTGCTCTCGGAGCCTTCCTTCCGCGATCAGGCCCGTGAACTGCAGGCGGAGATCGCGGTGGCACCCGGTGCTGAGGGGATCGAGGAGATGATCCGCGGACTCGTCGGGGTGGGTGCGCAGCAGCCGGCGCGCGCGTAGTGTGCGATCCGTGTACGCGGCCGTCTTCTACGACATGGACCCGGATGCGGAGCCCGCGGACTTCGCGCGCTTCGTCGAAGCGTTCCCACGGCATCGGGTGTATCTCGACGCGTTCGCCGAGGGCGGCGATGTGCTGATGATCGGGACGTTCGGCAACCCGGCGGCAGAGGGGTCGATGGCGTTCTTCCGGTCCCGGTCGGCCGCCGAGCGCTTCATCGCGGATGATCCGTTCGTGACGGAGGGACTCGTGCACCGGGTACGGGTGCTCGACTGGGATCCGATCGTCTTCGCGGACCGGTGAGGCCGTTTGGCAGGTTCATGCCGATGTCCGGAAACCGCCGTGAAGACTTCTGGTCAATTCTGTGAATGACCCGTAGCCTGGTGCGCGGTCGTGTCCCCGACGGCCGCGCATCCGATGTCTGGATGTATGCGAACACGCTCCGCGCCGTAGGGACACCAGGCATGAAGGAGTGTCACAGATGTCGAGAGATCCTCGATTCGGAAGGCGGCGCATGGGCGCCGCCTTCGTTGCTGTTGCATGTGCAGTCGTCGCGCTCGCAGGTCCTGCGGGCATGGCCTCAGCGGCGAGCGACCCGACCCCCGCCATCCCCGTGGCACCGGCCGCGCACGCGAAGCTGCCGGCGGACAAGCTGGCAGGGGGGCTCGACAAGATGAGCGGCAGCCACGCCGTCTTCGTCCAGCTGAGCGGGCAGGGCGCCGCCTTCGCCGCGAACGACGCGAAGGCCAAGGGCAAGGACAAGAACGCACAGAAGGCGGCCGGCAAGGCAGCCAAGGCCGACTCCGCGGCGAAGTCCGCGGCGGTCGTGAAGCAGGCGAAGGGCGTCGACGGCAAGACCACAGAGCTGTGGCAGGTCGGCAATGCGCTCCCCGGTGTCGCGATCACCGCAGACGCCGCCGCGCTGCGGTCGATCGCCGGCCGCAGCGACGTCGTCAAGATCTCGCCGCTCGTCCCGAAGCACGTCGACAACTCCAACGCGTCGGACCTCACTCGGGCGGTCGACACCTGGCAGCAGACCCACAACACCGGCGCCGGGGTCAAGGTCGCCATCATCGACACCGGCCTCGATTACACGCACGCGGACTTCGGCGGCCAGGGCACGGTCGCCGCATGGGATGCCGCGCACGCCAACAACACCGACCCCAACTGGATGTCGACGCTCACGCCGCTGGCGAAGGCGAAGGTGCTCGGCGGCTACGACTTCGTCGGCGACAACTACGACGCGGCGCCGACGAACGCCGATGGTTCGGCGAACCCGAACTACCAGCCCGTCGCGCACCCCGACCCCGACCCGATCGGCTGCAACGCGCACGGCACGCATGTCGCGGGCATCACCGCGGGATACGGCGAGAACGCCGACGGCACGACGTTCACGGGCGACTACTCGTCCCTGACCTCGGCAGACCTCGCTGCGATGAAGATAGACCCGGGCATGGCTCCGGGCGCCGAGCTCTACCCGCTGAAGGTCTTCGGGTGCACCGGATCGACGAACGTCGTCATCCCGGCGCTCGACAAGACGCTCGACCTCGATGGAAACGGCACCAAGGCCGACATCGTGAACCTGTCGCTCGGCTCCGACTACGGCACGGTCGACGACCCGGAGAACGACGTCGTCGACGCGATCGCGAAGGCGGGCGTGCTGCCGGTCATCGCGATGGGCAACGCCAGCGACATCACCGACATCGGCGGATCGCCGGGTAACGCGATCCGCTCGCTCGCCGTCGCGAGCTCGGTCGACTCGTACCAGCCGCTCGACGGTCTCATGGTGAATGCGCCCACCAAGGGCATCGTGGCCGGGCAGATGTCGGTCGCGTACGACTGGCCGAACAACGGTCCGACCAAGGCACCTGTGACCGGCAGCGTCGTCGAGCTCTCGGCCAACAACACCGACGGCTGCGACCCGCTGAGCGCCGAAGACGCGGCGAAGGTCCAGGGCAAGGTCGCCTGGCTGACGTGGGACTCGAGCGCGGCACGTCGCTGCGGCTCGGCCGGGCGTTCGGCGAACGTCGCGAAGGCGGGGGCGATCGGCGCGATCTTCACCGGCGACGTCAACCCGTTCTCGGCCGGCATCACCGGCAGTGCCGTCATCCCGGTCTTCCAGCTCACGGTCGGCTCGACCGCGCAGCTGCAGCCGGCGGCCGACGCGGGCACGCTCAACGTCACGTTCGACGGCAAGCTCGCGCTCGCCTCGAGCGACGTCGACCACTCGCTGGACGACACGATCAGCTCGTTCTCCTCGCGCGGCACGCACGGCAGCATCGGCGTGGTCAAGCCCGACGTCGCCGCCCCGGGTGACACGATCCTGTCCGCGGGCATCGGCACGGGCGACGGCGCGCTGAGCGAGTCGGGCACCTCGATGGCGACCCCGCACACCGCGGGCATCGCGGCGCTTGTGAAGAACGTGCACCCGACGTGGACGCCGGAGCAGGTCAAGGCCGACATCATGAACACGGCCGGTCACGATGTGTACACCGAGAAGGGCCAGAAGGGCGCGGTCTACGGCCCGGCCCGCGACGGCGCCGGTCGCGTCGACGCCCTGTCCGCGGTGAGCAACACGCTCCTCGCGTACTCGGACGACACCCCCGGCGGCGTCTCGGTCTCGTTCGGTCCGGTCGAGGCTCCGGCCTCGCAGGCGACCGTGACGAAGACGCGCTCGGTCACGCTGCAGAACACCGGCACGAAGGACGTCTCGGCGAACCTGTCGTACAACGGCGTGAACATGCAGCCCGGCGTCGCGTACACGGTGAGCCCGGCGAGCGTCACAGTGCCCGCCGGAAAGACCGCGACCGTGACCGTCACGATGACGATCACGACGGCCGACCTCCGCAACACGATCGACCCGACGATGGAGGCCACGCAGTTCGGCCTCCCGCGCCAGTTCGTCGCGGATGCCTCCGGTCGCCTGCTCGTGACCGTCGGCAGCGCCACGCCGCTGCGCGTGCCCGTGTACGGCGCCGCGAAGCCGGTGTCGACCACGGTGGCGAGCGACGCGCACATGGGCAACTCGCGTGCGCTGGTGCTCTCTGGCCAGGGCGTCGCGAACGGCCAGATCGGTGACCCGACGGCGTACAACTCGCTCGTCTCGGTCATGACGCTGGGGGCGACGAGCCCGAAGCTGCCGGTGTGCTCGGCGACCGTTCAGCAGAACTGCACGGTCAACCAGACGGCCACCGGTGGCGACATCCAATATGTCGGTGCCGGCTCGGCACCCGGCTCGACCGACGGGAAGACCGACTGGTCGAAGGGCACGCTCTGGCTCGGTCTGTCGACCTACGGCGACTGGGCGACGGTAGGCAACAGCACGATCCCGTACGTCCTCATCGACACCAACGGAGACGGCCACCCCGACTTCCAGGTGTACGTGAAGAACTACCCGGGCACCGATCTGCTGCTGGTGAACACGGTCAACATCAACACGGGCGAGCTCGTCGACCAGGAGTCGATCAACGGCCAGTTCGCGGATGTCAACACGAACGTGTTCGACACGAACGTGCTGACGATGCCCGTGTCGCTCGCGGCCCTCGGGGTGCCTGCCGACGCGACGTCGTTCCCGATCACCTACACGGTCGCAACGAACAGCCAGTACGCGGTCAACCCCGACGGGAACATCGACACCGTCGGCCCGATCAAGTACGACATCGCCAACCCCGCGATCGCCTTCAGCAGCCCGCTGTATCTGGACCAGGCCGGCACGGCCATCCCGTACACGCGCGCTGCAGTCGGCGGCGGCAACGGTGCGGGCAACGCGAACGGCCTGAAGATCCAGGCCCTCGTGCTGCACCTGCACGGCGCCGCCGGTCAGCGCGCCCAGGTGGTGACGCTCGGCAACAAGTGATCCTACGCTGAGGGCCCGGTCCGGTCGGTTCGCCGATCGGACCGGGCCCTCGGCCTGTCCTGGTGAGGTCACTCTCCCCGTTGACTTGCCCCAGAAGTACGACACGCCGGGCGTGTCGCGTACATCTGGGAAACGTCGACGAGTGAGGCGTGCACGTCCGTCAGGCGGGGAGGCGCAGCATCCCGTCCGCGGCTTCCGCCAGCCCGTCGGCGATGAGCGAGTCGATCGCGCGGTCGCGCTGTCCGGTGTCGGGCCAGTCGGCGGCGACCTCGTCGAGGGGGAGGGGCGATGCATCCCGGAGCGCCTTCATCACGGCGCCGCGCGCCTGGCGATCGCTGCCCTCGTACCGCGCCTGCGTGCGTCGCGCGTCTCCGGTGTCGGGGTAGCCGGCCGCGCGCCACGCGCACATATGCGCGATCGGGCATGCGGTGCAGCGCGGGGCACGGGCGGTGCAGACGACCGCGCCGAGCTCCATCGTGGCGGCGTTGACGACGGCGGCCTCCGCGTCGTCCCCCGGGAGGATCGCGGCCATCGCCGCGAGGTCGGTCTTGGCGGGCGGGCCGGGCTGGGCGGCGCCGTCGATCGTGCGAGCGAGCACCCGGCGGGTGTTCGTGTCGACGACGGGATGCCGGTCCCCGTACGCGAAGACGGCGACCGCGCGCGACGTGTAGTCGCCGATGCCGGAGAGGGCCATGAGGGCATCGACGTCCCGCGGCACCTCGCCGTCGTGCCGGTCCCGGATCTCGGTCGCCGCCCGGTGCAGCCACAGCGCGCGCCGGGGGTAGCCGAGGTTCGCCCACTGCCGCACGGCCTCCGCAGGCGGCTCGGCGGCGAGGTCCGCAGGTTGCGGCCAGCGCGCGAGCCAGGCCTCGAGATGCGGGACGACGCGGTTCACCGGCGTCTGCTGCAGCATGAATTCGCTCACGAGCGTGCCCCACGGACTGAAGCCGGGCCGGCGCCACGGGAGATCGCGCGCGTTCGCCCGATACCACGCGATGAGCGGTGTCGCGAGGTCGGGCATGCCGAAAGCCTAAGGTCAGCGCGGGGTGCCGCGGACCTGACGGCCGGGAAACGCGTCGGCGACGATCTCGCCGTCGCGCACGACGCGCTCACCGGCGACGAGCAGATGCCGGACGCCGACCGACGGTCGTGTCGGATCGGCATAGGTCGCGCGGTCGGTGATCGTCCTCGGATCCAACACCACGATGTCGGCATCCGCCCCGACCCCGAGACGCCCCTTGCGCGTCGCCGAGGCGGATGCCGAGTCCAGGACCCGCGCGGGAAGGTAGGAGCAGCGACGGAACGCTTCGACCCAGTCCCAGGCGCCCGTCTCGCGGACCATGAGGCGCAGCGACTTCGCGAACGTGCCCGCGTTGCGGGGGTGGCTGCGCGCTCCCGGCGGGAGCGGCCAGCGGGTGCTCTCCGACACGAAGCCGTGTTCACCCGGCCAGATGATGGGCATCGCATCGCTCGCGACGATCGCGTCGGGGAAGGCCAGCGAGCGGCGGATGAGCGCGGCATCCGTCGACTGCTCCTCGTCGAGGAAGTGGACGACGCAGAGCATCCCCGGGTCCGCGGCGCGGAGCGCCGCGAGCTCCCGCGCGTCGCGCACGCGTTCGCCCGTCTCGACCATCACGATGTCGTGCGGCGTGATCCCCCACGCGGACAGTCGTTCGGGGGCGAGGAAGAACGCGCCGATGCCCGTCGAGCCGGCGCCGTAGGGGTAGGTCTCGAGCGTCACCGGGGCACCGTCGCGGCGGCTGTCATCGAGCATCCCGAGCACGCGGTCGACGTGCCGGCGCGACGTCGAGTTCACGTGGCAGTGGTGCATGTGCGCCCCCGTTTCGGCGGCCGCCCGCACCACCTCGAGCGATCCGTCGATCGGCGTGTGCGGGTCGGCCTCCACGAGCTCCCGCACGTGCGTGTAGGTGGGGACGCCGGCTCGGGCGGCGAGTGCCGCCGTCGCGAGGTACTCGGCGGGATCCGATCGGGGCGCGTACCCGAGCAGGATGCCGATCCCGAGCGCGCCGTCGGCGAGCTCGTCCTCGAGGAAGGACAGCCAGGAGTTCAGCTCGACAGGTGACGAGCTGCGCTGCCACTCGGGGTCGTCGAGCACGCCGAGTCCCTGCAGGAACGTTCCGTTCGGCTCGAGCCCGACCAGGGTGGCAGCCCGCGCGACGCCCCAGCTCGCCGAGAAGCCGTAGTTCAGCGGCCGACCTTCCGCGGCGGCCCGCTCGTACGCGCGGGCGATGGGCGCGACTCCCGCCTCGAGGTCGAGCGCCGTCGTCACGCCGTCCATCGCCTGCAGCCGGTGTCCGGCGATCGAATGCGTGTGGCTGTGCAGGTCGATGAAGCCCGGGCCCACGATGAGGCCCGTCGCATCCACGATCTCTGCGCCCTCGGGCGCCACCAGCGCCTCGCCGATCTCCGCGATCCGCCCGTCGCGGATCAGCACGTCGCACACCTCGTCGGTGCGGGCGGCGGGATCGATGACCCGGCCGTGGCGCAGCAGCATCATGCATCCATCTGAGCATGTCCCCGGCCGCCCGATCTCGTCCGATCCGACGATCCGGGGCACGGCATTCGTGCGATCCGCCGATGCCGGCCGTCTCGCGGCGACGGTGCGATCACCGCTGCCCACGGCACGGCGGACATGGTCCGAAAGCCTAGGCTGGATGCATGCGCCTGCCGAACACGCCCCTCACGGAGCTGCAGCGCGGGCTGCGCGACGACGTGCGGCGATGGTTCCCGGCGGGACGCGTGATCCTCGGGGTCGACGGCATCGACGGTGCGGGAAAGTCGGTCTTCGCGGACAGCCTCGCGGCCGTGTTCGCGGAGGACGGCTCGGCGGTGTTCCGTGCGAGCATGGACGACTTCCACCGCCCGCGCGCAGAGCGGTACGCGCTCGGCAGACGCAGTCCCGAGGGCTTCTACCGCGACTCCTACGACGAGGACACGCTGCGGCGCGTGCTGATCGACCCCTTCCGGGATGCGGCGCACACCTCCGCGACGACCGGGTTCCAGCTCGCGGCGTTCGACCTCGCCCGCGACGCGCCCGTCGAGGCGCGGTGGGTCACCGGTCCCGCCGACGCGGTGCTGATCGTCGACGGGATCTTCCTGCAGCGTCCGTCGCTCGAGGACTGCTGGGATCGCACCGTCTGGCTCGACGTCCCGTGGGCGGCGGCGTACGCCCGGATGGCCGAGCGCGACGGGATCGACCCCGATCCGGACGCGCCGTCGAACGCGCGCTGGCGCGGCGGGATGCAGCTCTACCTCGACGAGGTGCAGCCGCGCGACGCTTCGTCCTTCATCGTCGACAACGCCGACCTCATGCACCCGCGGAGAGTGCGCGCGTGAGCGGCATCCTGCTCGTCGACAAGCCCGGAGGGATGACGTCGCACGACGTCGTCGCGCGCGCGCGACGCGCGCTCGGCACCCGCAAGATCGGGCACGCCGGCACCCTCGATCCGATGGCGACGGGCCTTCTGGTCCTCGGGGTGGACGGCGCGACGCGCCTGCTGACCTTCATCGTGGGGCTCGACAAGACGTACGAGGCGACGATCCGCCTCGGGGTGTCGACCGACTCGGACGACGCCGACGGACAGGTCACGGCGACGACGGATGCGGCGCACATGACGTCCGAGCAGATCCGCGCCGCGATCGCACCGCTCACCGGCCGGATCTCGCAGGTGCCGAGCACCGTGTCGGCGATCAAGGTGGGCGGCCGCCGTGCCTATGACCTCGCCCGCGCGGGGGAGGAGGTCGAACTGAAGGCCCGCGAGGTCACCGTGTCGCGATTCGACGTGCTGGCAGAGCGCACCTCGACGGGCTCGGTGACCGGCATGACGACGGTCGACCTCGACGTCGTCGTCGATTGCTCGAGCGGCACCTACATCCGCGCGCTCGCGCGCGACCTCGGCGCGTCGCTCGGCGTGGGCGGGCACCTGACGGCGCTGCGCCGCACGCGGATCGGCCCGTTCGACGTCGCGGGCGCGGCATCCATCGACGACCTCGCCTCGGCCCTGGTCGAAAGCCCGGCCGACGTCGCGTCCGCCGTCCTCGGCCGCCTCGACGTCACCGCCGACGAAGCCCGCGACCTCCGGCACGGCAAGCGCCTCACGGGCGCGGGCGAGCGGATCCCGGGGAAGACCGCCGCGGCGGTCGATCCCGACGGCACGCTCGTCGGCATCGTGGAGCGCCGCGGCGCCGACCTCAAGAGCGCCATGAACATGCCCGAGGAGCACGCCCCTTGATCCTGTGGTTCACGTACATCCTGGTAGCGATCGCTGCCGTCGGCGGGCTCGTGTGCGTCGTGCTGGGCCTCGCAGGGCGCCGCCCGAGCGACCTCAGCGTCGGCATCCTCGCCCTTCTCGAACTCGGCCTCCTCGCGCAGGTCGTGATCGCGATCATCGCGCCCCTTGCGGGCAACCCGCCCACCGGCAGCCTCCTCGAGTTCTGGGTGTACCTCGTGTCGGCGGTGCTGCTGCCGCCCGCGGCCATCGTGTGGGCGCTCCTCGAGCGCAGCCGCTGGAGCACGGTGATCATGGGGATCGCCGCGCTCGCGGTCGCCGTCATGGTGTGGCGGATGCAGGTCATCTGGACCGTGCAGGGCGCCTGAGCCGTCGGCACCCCGAAATATGATTGTGGGGATGACTTCCCCCTCCGCCCCCAAGCGGCGCCGCATGAGCGGCATCGGCCGCGTGCTCGTCGTGGTCTACGCGATCCTCGCGCTCGGCGCCTTCGGCCGGTCGCTCGTGCAGATCGTCGAGCGCTACGACAAGGCCCCGCTGGCGTTCACGCTCTCCGCCGTCTCCGCCGTCGTCTACATCGTCGCGACCCTCGCCCTCGTGTTCGCGGGCTCGAAGGTCTGGTACCGCATCGCGTGGATCACGATCAGCTTCGAGATGGCGGGCGTCCTCATCATCGGCGCTCTGAGCCTCGTGCGCCCCGAGCTCTTCCCCGAAGCGACGGTCTGGTCCGTGTTCGGCATGGGCTACGTGTTCGTCCCGCTCGTGCTGCCCTTCCTCGGCATGTGGTGGCTCGCGAAGCACCATCCCGCCGACGCCGCGGCGGCAGAGGGATCGACCACGGATGCGGTGACCCGATGATCGTCTTCCACGACCCGGCCGACGTGCCGGCCGGATTCGGGCCGTCCGTCATCGCGATCGGCAAGTTCGACGGCGTGCACGCCGGTCACCGGGCCCTCATCGAGCGCGCGCGAGTGGATGCCGCCCCCACAGGAGCAGCGGTCGTCGCCGTGACGTTCGACCGCAACCCGCTGCGGACGCTTCGCCCGGAGATCTGCCCCGACGACCTCGTCGGTGCGACGCAGAAGCTCCAGCTGCTCGAGGAGGCCGGGGTCGACGCGACCCTGATGCTGCGCTTCGACTCCGAGCTCGCCGGCATTCCGGCCGCCGAGTTCGTGGAGAGGTTCCTCGTCCAGGCGCTCGGCGCGCGGACGGTCCTGGTCGGCCGCGACTTCCGGTTCGGCCGCGGCGGCGCGGGAGACCCGCAGCTGCTCGCCGATATGGGGGCGACGCTGGGCTTCCGTGTCGACGCGGTCGACGACATCCGCTCGATCGACAGCGAGCGTCGTGTCTCGTCGACGTGGATCCGCGAGCTCCTCTCGGCGGGGGAGGTCGAGGCCGCCGGCCGCCTCCTCGGACGCCCGCACGCGGTGTGGGGCGAGGTGGTGCACGGCCTCAAGCGCGGGCGCGAGCTCGGCTTCCCGACGGCCAACCTGTCGCAGGAGCTCGAGGGGTATGTGCCCGCCGACGGCATCTACGCCGGATGGCTCATCGACGAAGGCGAGAGGCTGCGTCCCGGGACGCGGTATCCGGCCGCGATCAGCGTGGGCACGAATCCGACGTTCGACGACGTCCCGCAGCGGCAGGTCGAGGCGTACGTCCTCGACGAGACCGACCTCGACCTCTACGGGCATCGCGTCGAGGTCCAGTTCACCGCGCGCATCCGCGGCATGGTCGCCTTCGACGGCATCGACGCGCTCAAGGTCCAGATGGCGGACGACGTCTCGCGGGTGCGCACCTCTCTCAGCTGACCGAGCGCGTTGGCGGTCTCGTCAGGAGATCGGCGGCGCAGCGGGGTACGGCGCCCGATTCAGACCGCGCCCGGCGTACGCAGGGCGATGGCCGCGCGCTCCGAGCCGGCGAGTGCGCACTCCTCGGGGCCCCCGCCGTCGAGCGCCCGCGCGATGTATCCCGCCGCGAACGCGTCGCCGGCCCCGGTCGCGTCGGCGACGGTGTCGACCGGGCGCACCGAGACCTGCCGCATCCCCTCGTCGGAGACGATGGTGACGGGGTTCGGTCCGGCCTTGACGATCGACAGCCCGATCGGTCGCTCGAGCAGACCGACGCACTCCGCCTCCTCGGTGTTGGCGAAGACGACATCCGGTCGGAGGTCGGCGAGGAGCGTCCGCACCGTCTCGGTGCCCGTCTCGCGCAGGACGGCGAGCGACGACAGATCGACCGACACGGCGATGCCCCGGGAGGCGGCGACCCGTGCGAGCTCGCGGATCGCGGCCGATGACACCGGAGTGGTGAAGCCGTAGAACGGGACGTGCAGCCAGGCGACGCCGTCCAGCACCTCCTCGTCGATGGGGCCGAGCTTGGCGGCGGCCCCACGGTCCGGGAACATCGTCCGCTCCCCGGTCTCGTCGACGAGGATCACGATCGTGCCCGTGCGGCCTTCACGCTGCACGCGCACATCGATCCCGGCATCCTCGAGCTGCGCGGTGAGCGAGTCGGCGAGCACGTCGTCCCCGACCCGTCCGATGAACCGCACGGGGCACAGCGCGGCGGCGGCCGCTCCGACATTCGCGGCGCTGCCGCCGCGGGTCCGGAACACGGCCGCGGTGTTGTCTGTGGCGTAGTGCACCGGGCGGCGATGCCACACGATGACATCTTCGACGAGGTCGCCGACGACGGCGAGGATCCCGGACGTCATCGCCCGCTCAGGGCGGCGGCGATCCGCGCGCCCAGCGTCACGTTGCCGCGGTAGACCGCGACGTTGACCTCGAGGCTGCGGCCACCCGTCTCGCGCTGGATGTAGTCGAGCAGGAACGGGGTGATGTCGTGGCCGGAGACGCCTGCCGTGTCGGCTGCGGCGAGCGCCTGATCGAGGATCGCCGTGTGCAGCGCGGCGGGGAGCTGATCCTCGGGCGGCACGGGGTTCGCCACGAGGACCGCGGACTGCAGGCCCAGCGCGTCGCGGCCCGCGGCGACGGCAGCGACCTCTTCCGGAGTGTCGACCGAGTACTCGACGTCGAAACCGGAGTCGGCGATGTAGAAGCCGGGATAGTCCGTCGTGCCGTATCCCACGACCGTCGGCCCGAGCGTCTCCATCCGCTCGAGGGTGAGCGGGATGTCGAGGATCGACTTCACGCCGGCGCTCACGAGCACGATCGGCAGCGTCGCGAGGGACGGCAGGTCGGCGGACTCGTCGAACGTCTCCGAGGCTCCGCGATGGACGCCGCCGAGGCCGCCGGTGGAGAAGACCCGGATGCCGGCGCGGTGCGCGAGATACGCGGTCGCAGCGACCGTCGTGCCCGCGCTCATCCGCTTCGCCGCGAGGATCGGCAGATCGCGCACGCTCGCCTTGACGACTCCGTCGTCGAACGCGAGCCGCTCGAGCTCGTCGTCGTCGAGGCCCACGACGGCGACCCCGTCGACGATGCCGATCGTCGCCGGGACGACGCCCTCGTCGCGCACCCGCTCCTCCGCCTCGCGGGCGACATCGAGATTGCGCGGACGCGGCAGGCCGTGTGTGAGGATCGTGGACTCCAGCGCCAGCACGGGTCTGCCCGCGGAGACGGCGTCGAGCACGTGCGTGGCGATGCGGATCGGATCGGTCATGGCTGCCTTCCTCGGCGACGGTCCGTCCACGATAGGGGCTGGCACGGAAGGCATCAATGAGGACGTCCTCGCGGATGAGCAACCCCGAGCACAACCCCTGCTCATATGAGCACGGCAGTGCGCGGATGATGGCATGCGCGTACCCTCGAAGACGTGGAGACCGTGGACACCTCAGTGATCGTGGACGAGGAGCTCCTCTCCGTCCGCGTCGCCGAGCTGTACTACGACGCGGGCAAGACGCAGGACGAGATCGGTGCGCTGCTCGGCATCTCGCGCTGGAAGGCCGGCCGGCTGCTGACCCAGGCGCGCGAATCCGGCATCGTGCGCATCGAGATCGTGCATCCGAGCGCCAGGCGGCTCGGCGTCGAGCGCGCCCTGCGGACGCGGTTCCCGCGGCTGACCGACGCGGTCGTCGTCCCCGCGTTCGACGATGAGGCCGCTCTCGTCGACCGCGTGTCGCAGGCGGCCGCCGAACATCTTCGCGCCCTCCGACCGGTTCCGCGCACGCTCGGGGTGAGCTGGGGTCGCACGCTGACCGCGGTCGCCGATCGTCTGCAGAACGGATGGGCGCGGGGCGTCACGGTGGTGCAGGTGAACGGCGGCGTCAGCGTCAATCGCCGCCCCGGCGGAGCGGCGCATCTCGCGTCCACGATCGCCGAACGCGCATCGGGCGACGTCGTGCTGCTGCCGAGCCCGGCGATCCTCGAACAGGAGGAGACGGCGCACGCGATCCAAGCCGACCGCACCGTCGCGGCGGTCCTCGATCGCGCCGCGGACGCGGACGCCTACATCTTCTCGGCGGGGGTCTGTGACGCATCCTCCGCCCACGTCGAAAACGGATATCTGACTCTCGCCGACATCCGCCGGCTGCAGCAGCGCGGCGCTGTCGGCGACGTCCTGGGCCGATACATCGACGCGGACGGCAACATCGTCGACCCCGCGCTCGACGTCCGCACGGTCGGGATGCCCCTGTCGCGGCTTCGGTCCGCGGCGACGGCGATCTTCGTCACGGCCGGGGCGGCGAAGCACGATCTGGCCCGTACCGTCGTGGGTACGGGACTGTGTACGGTGATCGTGACCGACGAGACCACGGCCAGAGCACTGCTGGAGGAATCATGAGTCTGACCGAGATCCAGAGACAAGGGGAGCGGGCCCTCGAGCTCCTGGGCGGTGAACCCGACGATGCGACGCTGCGCCGCTTCCTGCACGGACTCCCGGGCGTGGATGCGGTCGGGCTCGAGCAGCGCGCCGCGGCCCTGGGGACGCGCTCGATCAAGACCTCGTCGAAGGCGTGGGCGCTCGACAGGATCATCTCGCTGATCGACCTGACGACCCTCGAAGGCGCCGACACTCCCGGCAAGGTGCGCTCGCTCGTCGCGAAGGCGCTGAACCCGGATGCTGGGGACCCGACGTGCCCACGCGTGGCCGCGGTGTGCGTCTACGGCGACATGGTCCCGTACGCGGTCGCAGCACTGGGGGCCGCGCACGGTGACCCGGACGACGGCCTGGTGAGCGTCGCGGCTGTCGCGACGGCGTTCCCGAGCGGCCGGGCGTCGCTCGAGATCAAGCTCGCCGATACGGCCGATGCCGTCGCGCACGGCGCGGACGAGATCGACATGGTCATCGACCGCGGGGCTTTCCTCGCGGGCCGATATGGGCTCGTCTTCGAGCAGATCGCGCGCGTCAAGCAGGCGTGCCGCCGCGCGGACGGCAGCTACGCATCCCTCAAGGTCATCCTCGAGACGGGCGAGCTGAACACCTACGACAACGTCAAGCGCGCGTCGTGGCTCGCGATCATCGCGGGCGGCGACTTCATCAAGACCTCGACCGGCAAGGTGTCGCCGGCGGCCACGCTGCCCGTGACACTCCTGATGCTCGAGGTCGTGCGCGACTGGCACCGCCTGACCGGCGAGCGGATCGGCGTGAAGCCCGCGGGCGGCATCCGCACGTCGAAGGATGCCATCAAGTACGTCGTGACGGTGGCCGAGACCGTCGGCGTGGAGTGGCTCCAGCCGCACCTTTTCCGCTTCGGCGCCTCGAGCCTGCTCAACGACGTGCTGCGCCAGCGCCAGAAGATCACGACCGGCCACTACGCCGGCGCCGACTACGTGACGATCGACTGAGGAACCGAGACATGAGCTTCCTGGAATACGCACCCGCCCCCGAGTCGCGCTCGATCCTGAACCTCCGCGACGAGTATGGCCTGTTCATCGACGGCGAGTTCCGCGAGGGCACCGGCGGCACGTTCACCACGATCTCGCCCGCCGACGAAACGCGCATCGCGACGGTGGCCGAAGCATCCGATGCGGACGTGGATGCGGCGGTCGCCGCCGCCCGTCGCGCCCACGACAAGGTGTGGTCGAAGATGAGCGGCCGCGAACGCGGCAAGTACCTGTACCGCATCGCGCGGCTCATCCAGGAGCGGGCGCGCGAGCTCGCGGTCGCGGAGAGCCTCGACAACGGCAAGCCGATCAAGGAGAGCCGGGATGTCGACGTCCCCCTCGTCGCGGCATGGTTCTTCTCCTACGCGGGGTGGGCGGACAAGCTCGACTACGCCGGCCTCGGGGCGAACCCGAAGGCGTACGGCGTGGCCGGTCAGGTGATCCCGTGGAACTTCCCGCTGCTGATGCTGGCGTGGAAGGTCGCCCCTGCGCTCGCGGCGGGGAACACCGTGGTGCTGAAGCCCGCGGAGACGACGCCGCTGTCGGCCCTCATCTTCGCCGAGATCCTGCAGCAGGCCGACCTGCCGCCGGGCGTCGTGAACATCGTCACGGGCGCCGGTGCGACGGGAGCCGCCGTCGTCGCGCACCCCGACGTGAACAAGGTGGCCTTCACCGGCTCGACCGCCGTCGGCCGCGCGATCGCGAAGACCGTCGCGGGCAGTGGCAAGGGCCTCACGCTCGAGCTCGGCGGCAAGGCGGCGAACATCGTCTTCGACGACGCGCCGATCGACCAGGCCGTGGAGGGGATCGTCAACGGGATCTTCTTCAATCAGGGGCACGTGTGCTGCGCGGGCAGCCGCCTCCTCGTGCAGGAGTCGATCCACGACGAGGTCCTGGACCGCCTGAAGACGCGCCTGTCGACGTTGCGCCTCGGCGATCCGCTCGACAAGAACACCGACATCGGCGCGATCAACTCCGCCGAGCAGCTGCAGCGGATCCGGGAGCTGAGCGACATCGGCGAGCAGGAGGGCGCCGACCGCTGGACGGCGGAATGCGCCATTCCGGACCGCGGGTTCTGGTTCGCGCCCACGATCTTCGACAACGTGCAGACGAGCCACCGCATCGCGCGCGACGAGGTCTTCGGCCCCGTCCTGTCGGTGCTGACATTCCGCACGCCCGGGGAGGCCATCGAGAAGGCCAACAACACGCCGTACGGCCTGTCCGCCGGCATCTGGACCGACAAGGGCAGCCGCATCCTCGCCGTCGCCGACCGCCTCCGCGCCGGCGTCGTGTGGGCCAACACATTCAACCGGTTCGACCCGACGTCGCCGTTCGGCGGCTACAAGGAGTCGGGCTATGGGCGCGAGGGCGGCCGCCAGGGCCTCCTCGCCTACCTGAAGGGGGCGGCGTGAGCGCGCGGCTGACGGTTCCGAAGACCTACAAGCTCTTCATCGGCGGGGCGTTCCCGCGGAGTGAATCGGGGCGCACCTACGAGGTCGCGACCCCGGACGGCGGGTTCCTCGCGAACGCCGCGAAGGCGTCCCGCAAGGACGCGCGGGATGCCGTGTCCGCCGCCGTCGGCGCGATCAAGGGCTGGTCAGGTGCCACCGCGTACAACCGCGGCCAGGTGCTGTACCGCGTCGCCGAGCTCCTCGAGGGCCGTCGCGCCCAGTTCGTCGAGGAGATCCAGGCGCAGACCGGGGCCACGGCCGCGGAGGCGCGCGCCGAGGTCGACGAGGCGATCGACCGCTGGGTCTGGTACGCGGGGTGGACGGACAAGTTCGCCCAGGTCGCCGGTAACGCCAACCCGGTCGCGGGGCCCTACTTCAACATCTCTGTGCCCGAGCCGACCGGCGTCGTCGCGATCATCGCGCCCCAGGACTCGGCGCTGCTCGGCCTCGTCTCGGTCGTCGCTCCCGCCCTGGTGGCGGGCAACACCGTGGTGGTCGTCGCGAGCGAGCAGTACCCCCTGTCGGCGATCAGCCTCGCCGAGGTCCTCGCGACGAGCGACGTCCCCGGCGGCGTGGTCAACGTGCTGACCGGCTCTGCGGCCGAGCTCGCGCCGTGGCTGGCCTCGCACCCCGACGTCCGCGCTCTCGACCTCACCGGCGCCGGTGCGCTCGACTGGGTCGACCTGCAGATCGCCGCGGCCGACACGCTGACGCGCGTCATCCCGCCTCAGGACGGGAAGGATGCGGCGGCCCCGAGCCTGCAGCGCATCACGGCGCTCACCGAGATCAAGACGGTGTGGCATCCGAAGTCGATGATCTGACCTGCCTCAGCGCGGCTTCCTTCTCCTCATGAGAATTGGGAGTCCACCCGAGCCAGCCCCCATCGGCGGGGATCACGCTCCAGTCACCGCAGACGAAGACGTTCTTCGCCTCGTACGCCGATGGGGCATCGTCGAGGGCCCAACTCGGTGCCGAGGTGCGCGGCCCTGTGAAGCGTCATCCTCGGGAGGTATCCCTCTCCGCCGCTGGAGTGATTCGGCTGACCGCGCGGCGACCCTTCACGGCAGGAAGACCGGCGTGTCTCTGAAGTCGTGGATCGTGTAGCTCCCGCAGGTCAGGTCCGTGATCTGCGCACCTGCCGGGTACTGGAAGGGGAAGGATGCGGCATCGGTCACCGCGAATGTGATCTTCGCGCCCGGGTAGTCCTGGCGGTTCACGAGCCACAGGTAGGGCACGAAGTCGGGCCCAGTCTGCAGCAGTCGGGCGGGGTCCGCGAGGCGCGCCTTGACGGGCCGGATGGTCCAGAACTGCCCCGCGCCGGTGCGCCCCGCGTGGTCGATCCAGTCGACGACGCACGCGACGGATGCCTCGGCTCTCGCCGACGCATCCGCGATGCGCGCGGGCTGCACGGCCGCCAGGGCGATGAGCACGACGGCTGCGACGGCCGCGACGATGCGGAGGGCGCGGACGCGCGCACGGGTCCACGTGACGCGAGCGCAGACGAACGTCGGCACCAGGACCGCCGTCAGCAGCGGCAGGTAGACGAGCGGCTGCAGATAGCGCGCGGCGACCGTCCCGAACGCGATCGCCCACACGACCGTCACGAGCGGTGAGAGCCACCCGACGACGGCGAGGAACCGGTCGTCGGCCCGCCGGGTCAGCGCGGTGGCGACGAGCGGCAGCGCCAGCAGCAGGAGAACGAGGGCGATCTCCGCCCATCCGCCTGGTGTCCGGGTCAGGTCGACGACGAGCCCGAAGTAGTACGCGATCGACTGCTGCCACTGGTCGGGCTTGGCGTAGAGATCGGGGTTCGCGACGATCAGCCGCTTGAGCGGAGTGCGCGCGAAGATGCCGATCGCCGCGGGCACGATGAGCGCGCCTTCGACGATGAGCAGCACCCGCCAGGACAGCGCTCGCCGGCCGACGGCGATGAGGGCCAGAGCCGCCGGGGCCGTCGCCCACAGCGCGAACAGCGGGTTCGTGAAGGCGGAGACGAGACCGACGAGGGCGAGCGCGATGACGGGGATCACGGTCGTGCGACCCAGGATGCGGCGCACCAGCCCGATCGTCACGACCGCCGCCAGCACGCTCATCGCGTAGTAGGTCGTCGTCGCCAGCAGCGAGGCGAGCTCCATGCTGTCGCGGTCGCCGCCGCTCTCCAGAAGCGCCAGGATGCAGTACAGGCCGTAGGTGAGGAGCGCACCCGTGACCGGGTGGGCGAGGCGCTCGCGGCGTCCGGCGACGAGCCGCACGGCGCCGTAGAGGAGGACGACGTTCACGACCGCGCTGACGAGCAGCGTCGCGGAGACATTCAGGCCGAGAAGCGAGATCAGCCAGTAGAGCCCGATCTCCGGAATGAAGAGCACGGGCGACATCGCCCAGTCCTGGCCCTGGCCGGCGTGCAGCGACGAGACGACGAGCTGATTGAGCATCGAGTCGGGGTCGAGCAGCAGCAGGTTCCCGCGGGCGGGGTCGGACGCGAGGTGCCCGACGACGATGAGCGCCATGGCGCACGCGGCCAGGAGGCCTGCGAGTTCACGGGCCCAGACGGGAGGGCGCGGGCGGGGGCGGGGACTCGGCATCCGTCTCCCTTCCGCGTCGTCACAGCGACGCTACCTCATGCGATCAAGGGTTCCGGGAATACCCCAGGGGGGTATAGTGGTTCTTGCACGTGAACCGTTCGGAAGGAACAGACATGACCACCGAGATCTACACCGTCGAGGGAATGACCTGCGGGCACTGCGCGGCGAGCGTCACACGCGAGGTGCGCGGCGTCGCCGGCGTCTCCGAGGCAGCCGTCGACCTCGCGGGGAACACCGTCACCGTGAGCGGCGAGTTCGCCGAAGCGGACATCGCGGCGGCCGTCGCCGAGGCGGGCTACACGCTGGCGGGCCGCGCCTGATGACCGATCTCCGGGAAGCCACCCTCGACATCGAGGGCATGACGTGCGCGAGCTGTGTCGCCCGCGTCGAGAAGCGGCTGCAGAGCGTCGACGGGGTCTCGGCCGCCGTCAACCTCGCGACCGAGTCGGCCAAAGTGAGCTTCCCGGTGGGCGTCGACGAGGAGCGACTCGTGCAGGCGGTCCGCGAGGCGGGCTACGACGCGCACGTGCGCGTTCCCGCCGTCGCCCCAGAGGCGCCGGCCGACGAGCCGGTCAGCCCGCTCCGCCTCCGCCTCATCGTCAGCGCGATCCTCGCGGTCCCGGTCGTCGCGCTGGGGATGATCCCCGCGCTGCAGTTCCCCGGCTGGCAGTGGGCGTCGTTCGTCCTCGCGACGCCCGTCGTCCTGTGGGGCGGCTGGCCGTTCCACCGCGCGACCATCGCGAACGCGCGCCACGGCGCCATGACGATGGACACGCTCATCACGCTGGGCACGCTCGCCGCCTACGTGTGGAGCGTGTGGGCGATGGTGTTCGGCACGGCGCACGAGAGCTACTTCGAGGTCGCCGTCACGGTCACGGTGTTCCTGCTGCTCGGGCGCTTCATCGAGCAGCGCTCGAAGCGCCGGGCCGGGAGCGCCTTGCGCGCCCTCATGAGCCTCGGAGTGAAGGACGTCGAGCTCGCGGACGGGCGCAGCGTTCCGATCGAGGAGCTGCGCGTCGGCGACGAGTTCGTCGTCCGGCCCGGCGGCAAGGTCGCGACGGACGGCGTCGTCGTCGGGGGAGCGGCATCCGTCGACGAGAGCATGCTGACCGGCGAATCCGTGCCTGTCGACGTCGAGGCGGGCGCATCCGTCACCGGCGGCACCATCGCTGCGGACGGTCGCCTGGTCGTGCGCGCCACCTCCGTCGGCGAGGACACGCGTCTCGCCCACATCGCGCGTCTTGTCGAAGACGCGCAGACCGGCAAGAGCCGCGTGCAGCGGCTCGCCGACCGCATCTCCGGCGTCTTCGTCCCCATCGTGATCGCGCTCTCGATCCTGACGCTGCTGGGGTGGATCGTCACAGGCCACCCGGTCGCCGACGGGTTCACGGCCGCTGTCGCGGTCCTCATCATCGCGTGCCCGTGCGCGCTCGGGCTCGCGACACCCATCGCGATCCTCGTCGGCACCGGGCGCGGCGCGCAGCTCGGCATCCTCGTGACGGGTCCCGAGGCGCTCGAGCAGGCGGAGAAGATCGACACCGTCGTGCTCGACAAGACGGGCACCGTGACGGAAGGACGGATGGCGCTCGCCGACGTCGCCGTCGACGGCATCGCCCGCGAGGAGGCGCTGCGGATCGTCGGCGCGCTCGAGGCGCACAGCGAGCACCCGGTCGCCAAGGCGATCGCCGCATGGCGCGTCGGGGATGCCGAGATCACGGGCTTCCGCAATCACGCCGGTCGCGGGGTCACGGGAACCGTCGACGGGCTCGCCGTGTTCGCGGGGCGCCCGGCCTTCGCGGCCTCGCAGGGAGCCGTCGTCTCGGCCGCGCTCGCCGACGCCGTGGCGTCGGGCGAAGCCCACGGCACGGTCGTCGTGGCCGGATGGGACGGACATGCCCGCGCCGTCTTCGCCGTCGCGGACACCGTGCGTCCGGAGAGCGCCGACGTCATCGCATCCCTCCACGAGCTGAAGCTGGACGTCGTCCTCCTCACCGGCGACAACGCGTCGGTCGCCCAGTCGGTCGCCGACGAGGTCGGCATCGATCGGGTCGTGGCGGGGGTGCTGCCGGAGGGGAAGGTCGACGAGATCGCGCGGCTGCAGGCGGCGGGTCACCGCGTCGCGATGGTGGGCGACGGCGTCAACGACGCGGCGGCGCTCGCGACCGCTGATCTCGGCATCGCCGTCGGCTCCGGGACGGATGCCGCGATGCACGCGAGCGATCTCACCCTCATGCGCGACGGCCTCGAGCAGGTCGACACCGCGCTGCGGCTCAGCCGCCGCACGATGGGCGTCATCCGCGGCAACCTGTTCTGGGCGTTCGCGTACAACGTCGCAGCGATCCCGCTGGCAGCGCTCGGGCTCCTGAACCCGATGATCGCGGGGGCGGCGATGGCGTTCTCCAGCGTCTTCGTCGTGCTCAACAGCCTGCGGCTGCGCCGCGCGCCCTGAGCGACGCGGCGGATATCCTGCGCGCGGGCATGGCAATGGCATAGAATGTCTGGCGGGGTTTCACGCCGCCGTCCCGCTGAAGCGGGGGAGCGCAGCGCAACGATCCTGCATCGCGTCCACCCGGCTCTTCCCGACACGGTTCCCGGGCCGGCACGACGCACCGCAGACCTGACCGGCGTCCAACCGGTCGCAGCCGGGCCGTTCCCGGCATTCACGCTCAGGAGGAGCATGCCGACCACGGCAACCGACGTCCAGAACGTCAAGACGCAGCAGCGCCGTCGGCGCCCGTCGTCCGCGCGCCGCGATGAGGACGCGCCCATCATCCCGATCCTCGCCCGCAAGGTGCGCGAGGTCGAGGCGAAGGCCCAGCGCGGCAAGCTCGGGCCGACCAACCGGGTCAAGTTCCAGGTGATCGCCTTCCTCGTGCGCGAGGAGCGCGCGCGGGTGAAGGCCGACACCGAGGTCACGGATGCGGTGCGCTCCGAGCTGCTCAAGCGCCTCGACGGCGTGGCGACGATCCTCGCCAAGACAGCGGCGCGCGACACGTCCCTCATCCAGCTGCTCGAGGTCGATCAGGCCACGTCCCCGGTCGCGAAGCGCATGCGCCGCGACTGGCTCCTCGAGTCGGGAGCGGAGCTCGCCCCCGACGAGCTCATCATCACGGACGTGGCGCCGGTCCAGGCACCCGTCGTTCCCGCCGCGCTCGCCGAGCGTCAGGTGGTCCCGCCGCAGGTCGAGGCCCGCCGGGATGCGAACCCGTTCCTCCCGCCCGACCTGACGCTGCGCCAGCCCGCGTCTACGGCGCGCCGCCGCCTCGACGGCTGGGAGCTCATGGGTCCGCTCTACAAGGCCTTCGAGATCGGCGCCGGCGGCGGTTCGGCCACGATGCCGCTCCCGCCCGTCCCCGAGTTCGACCGCCTGTCGCCGCGCGGTCTCGAGGTCATGCCGCATCAGTCGCGGTTCCTCGAAGCGGTCCGTGCCGGCCACCGGTCGTTCCTCCTCGCCGACGAGCCCGGTCTCGGCAAGACCGCGGAGTCGGTGCTCGCCGCATCCGTCGCCGATGCCTATCCGCTCCTCGCGGTCGTCCCCAACGTCGTGAAGATGAACTGGGCGCGCGAGGTCGAGCGGTGGACGCCGCAGCGCCGCGCGACCGTCATCCACGGCGACGGCGACGCGATCGACGCGTTCGCCGACGTCTTCATCGTCAACTACGAGGTGCTCGACCGACACCTGTCCTGGCTCAGCGCGATCGGGCTGAAGGGCATGGTCGTCGATGAGGCGCACTTCATCAAGAACCTGTCGTCTCAGCGCTCGCAGAACGTCCTGGCGCTGGCGAACCGCATCCGCGAGCAGGTCCGCAACCCGCTGCTGCTCGCCCTCACCGGAACCCCGCTCATCAACGACGTCGAGGACTTCGACGCGATCTGGCGCTTCCTCGGGTGGACGAACGGCGAGAAGCCGGGCGCGCAGCTCATGGAGCGACTGGATGCCACGGGCCTCACCCCGGCGGACAAGTCCTTCTACCCGGAGGCCCGCGAGGCCGTCATCTCGATGGGCATCGTGCGCCGCCGCAAGACGGATGTCGCGAAAGACCTCCCGGACAAGCTCATCGCCGACCTCCCCGTGGAGCTCGACGACGAGTTCGGACGGTCTATCCGGCAGGCCGAGCGCGAGCTCGGTGCCCGTCTCGCGGCGAAGTACCGCCGCATCGTCGAGGCGCGCAGCCACCGGGTGCTCGAGCCCGGCGAGATCGACGAGGACATCGTGCGCCTCGTCGCCCACGCCGAGCTCGAAGAGTCCAAGAACGCGCCCGCGGGCACCGAGAACGTCTTCACGATGGTCCGTCGCATCGGCCAGGCGAAGGCGCTCCTCGCCGCCGACTACGCGGTGCAGCTGCAGCGCTCGGTCGGCAAGGTCGTCTTCTTCGCGAAGCACATCGACGTGATGGATGCCGCGGAGGCGCATTTCGCCGCAGCAGGGCTCCGGACGGTGTCGCTGCGCGGGGACCAGACCGCGCCCGCCCGCCAGCAGGCGGTGGACGCCTTCAACAACGACCCGGGCGTCGCGATCGCGGTCTGCTCGCTGACGGCTGCCGGTGTCGGCGTCAACATGCAGGCGTCGTCGAACGTCGTCCTGTCCGAGCTGTCGTGGACCGCTGCCGAGCAGACGCAGGCGATCGACCGCGTGCACCGCATCGGACAGGACGAGCCGGTCACGGCGTGGCGCATCATCGCCGCGCACACGATCGACACGAAGATCGCGGAGCTCATCGACTCCAAGCAGGGGCTCGCCGCCCGCGCGCTCGACGGCGAGGCCGTCGACCCGCAGTCGAGCGACTCGGTGCAGCTGTCTGCGCTCATGCATCTGCTGCGCGAAGCGCTGGGAGCCTGATCCCCACCGCCTGAACCACCCCGTCGAGGGTGCACTCGTCTCCTACGGGTGCACCCTCGACGCATTGGTGAAGGTGCACTCATCCGGAATGAGTGCACCTTCGGCAGATCGTGCATACTGATCGAGGCAGCGTCGCCAGTTCCCCCAACCCCTCCAAAACTCGCGGGACGACATATGAAGATCGGCATCCTGACCAGCGGCGGCGACTGCCCCGGCCTCAACGCGGTGATCCGCGGCGTCGTGCTGAAGGGCACGACGACGTACGGACTCGAATTCGTCGGCATCCGGGATGGATGGCGCGGCGTCGTCGACGCCGACTTCTTCCCCCTCACCCGCCACGAGGTGAAGGGTCTGTCGAAGGTCGGCGGGACGATCCTCGGCACCAGTCGCACGAACCCCTACGAGGGGCCGCGCGGCGGAGCCGAGAACATCGCGAAGAACCTCGAGCGCCACGGCATCGACGGCATCATCGCGATCGGCGGCGAGGGCACCCTCGCGGCCGCGAAGCGGCTGTACGACGACGGCATCAACGTGCTGGGCGTGCCGAAGACGATCGACAACGACCTGCGCGCGACCGACTACTCGTTCGGCTTCGACACCGCGGTCAACATCGCGACCGATGCGATGGACCGTCTGCGCACGACCGGCGACTCGCACCAGCGGTGCATGGTCGCCGAGGTGATGGGCCGCCACGTGGGCTGGATCGCCCTGCACTCCGGCATGGCCTCGGGCGCCCACGTGATCTGCATCCCCGAGGTGCCGATGACGATCGACGAGATCTGCACGCTCGTCACGAGCGCGTACGACCGGGGCCGCGCACCGCTCGTCGTGGTGTCGGAGGGCTTCACCCTCACCGGCATGGAGGAGGCCTACAGCGACAAGGGCCTCGACGCCTTCAACCGCCCCCGCCTCGGCGGCATCAGCGAGGTGCTCGCGCCGGAGATCGAGCGGATCACCGGCATCGAGACCCGCTCCACCGTGCTCGGCCACATCCAGCGCGGCGGTTCGCCGTCCGGCTTCGACCGCGTGCTCGCCACGCGCCTGGGCCTGCACGCCTCCGACGCGATCGTCGACCTCGCCTGGGGTCAGATGGTCGCGATGCGCGGCACCGACATCGTCCGGGTGCCGTTCGCCGAGGCGCTCGGCGAGCTGAACACGGTCCCGCTGTCGCGCTACGAAGAGGCCGCCGCCCTCTTCGGCTGATCCCGCGCTTCGCGTCCCTGTGCCACCGCGCGGAGGCAGGCGGATGGTGCGTTTCTGCCGGTTGCCCCACACCGCGGGTCGTCTCCAGTGCCGCGAGTCGCTGCCCGCCCGGAGAGCCGGTACTCAAAACAGGTGTTTCGGCTAGAACAGGAGCATTCAGGCCTGAAGTTCCTGCATTCGCCGAAACACCTGTTCTGAGGTTGCGGAGAGGCTCGCTGACATGCGGCAAATCGTTCAGCCGACGATCGCTCAGATCATCGGTGCGGGAGAACGGCGCGCCGATGAGCGCCTCGGGCGATCGCCGTCAGCACCGTTTCCAGCACGACCGGCCACTCGAAGAGCACCTGGTAGTAGTCGAACCGCAAGACGACGTACCCGAGGTTGGTGAGCCGTGCGTCCGCCGCGATGTCGCGGCGTCGATCGACAGGGCTGCTGTGATGAGCGAACCCGTCGAGTTGGATGGCGAGTGAGTCGGCGATGAGCCCGTCGAGGGGGTGTCCATCGATCCAGACCTGCTGTCGGACCAACACCCCCGCGTTGCGCATCCCATCGACGAAGTAGGTCTCCAACCCGGATTCGGACAGCGCCGAGGCAACCGTCGCGAGCGACGCAGCGGCGGCGCTTCGCCATGCGATCCCACGGAGGACACCTGCCTCGATCTGTCTTTGGCGGATCGCCGATTCCCATACGGCGAGCGCGTCGCGTCGGGCGAGGCAATGAGCTGCGTGGAAGAGGACGTTCAGGATGTGGTCGTCGTTCGAATTGCGCGCGACTGGTGCCGGTCCAGTGCCCCAGTGTCGATGGATCCCTTCGGCGTCATGGCGGGACGAGTTGCCGGGCACCGCGACATGGATGAGGCCCGGCGAGCCGTCGCGGACGGCAGGAACCCAAAGACCGCGTACCGCCGCGGCGCTGATACACGTCAGGCGCCCGCCGACCGACGCCGCCGCTATGCGCCGCGGATCGCAGTCGGGTGCGACGAGCCACGAGCGTCGGATGCGGAAGAGTCGTTCCTCGCGGACTGCCCTCGCCACCTCGGCGGCGGTGAAATGCGTCGCTCGCACATCGGACGTATGGGCCACCCCGTTGCGCCCCGCGACCCAGGCGGTCAGCTCTCGAATACGGCGGGAGGGTTGCGAATCAACGGCGCGGAGCATCTTCCGATGCTGGCGCGTCCGGGGCGAGCTGCCCCGGACCGCGGTCCGGTTGTGGAGTCCCGCTGCTCGACTGGCTCTGTGGAGGAGAAGCCGCCGCCAGGCCATCAACTGAAAACAGGTGTGTCAGCGAGAACAGGGAATTCTGCAGCCTTTTCCTCCTGTCGTCGCCGAAACACCTGTTCTGGGCGCGAGGGCCAAGGCGTGGCGGGCGCGTGCGGCATCCGGAACGAGACAGGATGCCGGCGGGGATCCGCACGGCGGCTCGGCCGCGGCGCCTACCGTTCGGCGACGCCGAGCACGTCGAAGAGCCACGCCAGCTCGAACGCGCGCTCGCGCCACGAGTTGTAGCGGCCGCTGACGCCTCCGTGGCCGGCGACCATCTCGCACTTCAGCATCGCGTCGGCGCCCACTTCGCGCAGGCGCGCGACCCACTTCGCGGGCTCGACGTACAGCACGCGAGTGTCGTTGAGGGAGGTCACGGCCAGGATGCGGGGATACGCGACGCCGGCGCGCACGTTCTCGTACGGCGTGTACGACTTCATGTACGCGTACACGTCGGCGTCGTGCAGCGGGTCGCCCCACTCGTCCCACTCGATGACGGTGAGCGGGAGCGACGGGTCGAGGATCGAGGTCAGCGCGTCGACGAAGGGGACGTCCGCGAGGATGCCGGCGAACAGCTCAGGCGCGAGGTTCGCGACCGCACCCATCAGCAGCCCGCCGGCCGAGCCGCCCTCGGCGACCATGCGATCGGCCGAGGTGTAGCCGAGCGAGATCAGGTGCCGCGCGGCATCCACGAAGTCGGTGAACGTGTTCCGCTTCGCGAGCATCTTGCCGTCCTCGTACCAGGCGCGACCCATCTCGCCGCCGCCGCGCACGTGGGCGACGGCGAACACGACGCCGCGGTCGAGCTCGGACAGACGCGCGATCGACAGACCGGGGTCGATCGAGTGCTCGTACGACCCGTACCCGTAGAGGTGGAGCGGACGGACCGAGGATCCCGGAGAGCCGAACGATCGCTTCCACACGACGGAGATCGGCACGAGCGTGCCGTCGGCCGCCGTCGCCCACACGCGCTCCTGGCCGTAGTCCTCCGGGTCGTAGCCGCCGAGGACCGGCTGCTGCTTGCGGACCATGAGCGACCGCGTCGCGATGTCGAGATCGGCGACGGTGGAAGGGGTGACGAACGACCCGTAGGCGATGCGCAGGACCGGCGGCGCCCACTCCGGGTTGCCGCCGGTGCCCACGGAGTACAGCGGCTCGTCGAACCCGATCTCGTCGACAGAGCCGTCGGCGTAGGAGAGCAGCCCGAGCCGGGCGAGCCCTTCGCGGCGATAGCCGATCACGCCCCAGTCGCGGAAGCAGGAGACACCGAGGAGTCGCACGCCCGGGCGGTGGGGGATGACGGTCTCCCGCGCGCCGAGCGGATCGGCGGCCGCGACGCGGACGAGCTCGAAGTCGAGGGCACCGTCGTTGTGCAGGACGTAGAGGACGTCTTCGCCGTCGACGACCGCGTGCGACGTCTCGTACTCGACGCCCTCGCGACGCGGCCACACGACGGACGGCGCGGAACGCAGGTCCGCGGCATCCACGAGCCATTCCTCCGATGTGATGGACGAACCGACCTCGATGACGAGGTAACGGTCGCTGCGCGTGAAGCCGGCGCCGACCCAGAACCTCTCGTCGGGCTCGTGGAAGAGCCGGGCATCGGACGTGACGGGAGCGCCGAGCTCGTGCAGCCACACCGTGTCGGGGCGCCAGGCGTCGTCGACCGTCGAGTAGACGATGAAACGGCCGTCGGGGGAGAAGGATGCGCCCGCGAA
This sequence comes from Microbacterium candidum, assembly GCF_030315975.1. Taxonomy (GTDB): domain Bacteria; phylum Actinomycetota; class Actinomycetes; order Actinomycetales; family Microbacteriaceae; genus Microbacterium; species Microbacterium candidum. The sequence goes on from NZ_JASXSZ010000006.1 coordinate 269,097, forward strand.
CGTGCCGGGGATCACGTCGTCGAGATCCACGCCCGACGCGAGGTCGCGCACGCGCAGCGTGTAGCGCTCGTCGCCCTCGAGATCGATGCCGTAGAGCATCAGCGCGCCGTCGTTGGACACCTCGAACGATCCCATCGAGAAGAACTCGTGGCCATCCGCCTCGACGTTCGCGTCGAGCAGCACCTGCTCGCCGGGCACATCGACGTCGGGGGAGAGCGACGGGGGAGTCCAGTCGTCGGGAGACGCGAGCGGGGCACGGCACTGGATGCCGTACTGCTTGCCCTCGACGGTGCGGCCGTAGTACCACCAGTCGCCGCGGCGCGCGGGGACCGACAGGTCGGTCTCGCGGGTGCGCCCCTTGATCTCCTGGAAGATGCGCTCACGCAGCGGCTCCAGATGGGCGGTGCGCGACTGCGTGTACGCGTTCTCCGCCTCCAGGTGCGCGATGACCGCCGGGTCGTCCTTGGCGCGGAGCCACTCGTACGCGTCGACGACGTCGTCGCCGTGGAAGGTGCGGACGGTGGGGCGGCGGTCCGCGACGGGCGGCTGGAGGGATGCGGAGGAAGTCACCGTCTCACGCTATCCGAGGGCGTCGACTCCAGGATCGACGATGTATTATTCACATGGCCCGGTTACCGGATGTTGAAGCCACCGTGAACTCTTCGTTCGCAAGCCGATTCCGTCGGCACTTCCCTTCCTCCCTCCTCATGGAAAGCGACCGGTGGAAACCGCAGCCCTGATCGTCGTTCTGGTCATCGCTCTCGCACTCTTCTTCGACTTCACGAACGGCTTCCACGACACCGCGAATGCGATGGCGACGCCGATCGCGACGGGTGCGCTCAAGCCCAAGGTCGCCGTGCTGCTCGCGGCGTGCCTCAATCTCGTCGGTGCGTTCCTGTCCACCGCGGTCGCGCAGACGATCTCGGGCGGCATCATCCAGGAGAATGAGATCTCCAACGGGATCTTCCCCGCGGTGATCTTCGCCGGCCTCATCGGCGCGATCACGTGGAACATGCTGACGTGGCTGCTCGGCCTGCCGTCGAGTTCGTCGCACGCACTGTTCGGCGGCCTCATCGGCGCGACGATCGTCGGCGTCGGCTGGTACGCGGTGAACTTCAGCGTCGTCATCGACAAGGTCATCCTCCCCGCCGTCATCGCGCCGTTCACCGCGGGTGTCATCGCCTTCCTCGCGACGCGCCTCGCATACCTCCTGACGCGCCGTTACGACAGCAAGCCGGACGGCCGTGACGGCTTCCGCTGGGGCCAGATCTTCTCGTCCTCGCTCGTCGCCCTGGCGCACGGCACCAACGACGCGCAGAAGACGATGGGCATCATCACCCTCCTGCTCATCTCGGTGGGGTGGTTCACCCCCACGCCGGAGGAAGCGGTGCCGTACTGGGTCATCGTGACCTGTGCCGCGACGATCGCCCTCGGCACCTACGTCGGCGGCTGGCGGATCATCCGCACGCTCGGCAAGGGGCTCACGGACGTCAAGCCCGCGCAGGGCTTCTCCGCCGAGACCTCCACGGCCGCGACGATCCTGTCCTCGAGCGTCTTCGGCTTCGCGCTGTCGACCACGCAGGTCGCGTCGGGCTCCGTGATCGGCTCGGGCCTCGGACGACGCGGGTCCACCGTCCGCTGGCGCACCGTCGGCCGCATCGGCGTCGGCTGGCTGCTGACCCTCCCGGCATCCGGGCTCGTCGGTGCCTTCGCCGCCCTCTTCGTCGTGTGGCTCGGGATGTGGGGCATCCTCGTCGACACGATCCTCGCGGTCGCGATCGTCCTCTTCCTGTTCCTGCGCTCGCGTCGTGACGCGGTCAACGCCTCCAACGCGATGAGCGAGGTGGCCGACTCCGGCCTCGCCGTCAAGGTCAAGAAGAACCCGCCGCCCACCCGCCGTCAGCGCGCGATCATGCGCGAGGAGGCGCGCCGCCGTGCGGAGCTCGAGGCCAAGGAGCGCGCGAAGCGCAAGGCCGACGAGAAGGCCGCGGCGAAGGCGAAGAAGGATGCGGACACCGCATCCACCGCCAAGAAGAAGTCGGAGGCCAAGAAGTGAACATCACGGTCAACTGGCTGGCCTTCGTCCAGGTGTTCGCGGCCGCCCTCATCGGGACCCTCCTCGTCGTCGGCTTCTACGCGATCGCCATGCGGCTGATGGTGCGAGCGGGCCGTGCGCCCGTCGTCGCGCCGGCGGAGTTCACCGACGCCATCACGGTCGTCTCCGAGAAGGATCAGGCGCGTGCGGCGAAGGCCGCGGCGAAGGCCGCCAAGAAGAGCCCCCTGACGGATGGGCAGAAGCGTCTCGCCCTCTTCGGCGCCTACGCGTCGTTCGCGGTGTGCGGCCTCGCCGTCATCGGCGGCATCGTCCTCATCGTCGTCAAGTAGCGCATGTCGTCCTAGGCTCAGGTCATGGATCAGGGCAGGGACGGCGCATCCGTGCGCTTCGGCGCGCACGAGCCTGCACGCCGCACGATCGTGCACGTGAGCGACACGCACCTCCTCGCCGGCGGTGCGCGCCTCGTCGGCCGGTACGACGTCGTCGTCAACCTCGAGCGGACCCTCGCCTCGATCGAGCGCACCGGCGTGCGCCCTGACGCCCTGGTGTTCACGGGCGACCTCACCGACCTCGGCGAGCCCGACGCCTACCGCGCCCTGCGCGCGGCTGTGGAGCCCGTCGCGGAGCGGCTCGGCGCGCCGATCGTGTGGGTCGCCGGGAACCACGACGAGCGGCCCGATCTGCGCCGCGAGCTCCTCGGCCTGGAGCCGACCGAGGAACCCGTGACCGGCGTGTGGGACCTCGGCGGCCTCCGCCTCGTCACCCTCGACTCCACCGTGCCGGGATGGCATCACGGCGACCTGGATGCGGCGCAGCTCGAGTGGCTGCGAGACGTCCTGTCGACGCCCGCGCCGCTCGGCACGATCCTGGCCCTGCACCACCCGCCGCTGCCGAGTCACATCCCGTTCTTCGACATCCTCGAACTCCGCCACCAGGACGCCCTGGCCGATGCGATCGCGGGTTCCGACGTGCGGGCCATCCTCGCGGGGCATCTCCACTATGCGACGAGCGGCATGTTCGCCGGGGTGCCCGTGCACGTCGCCTCCGCCACGTGCTACACGATGAACCTGTCGCTGCCGGCGGTCGAGGTCAACGGGATGGATGCGGGGCAGGCCTTCCATCTCGTGCACATCTACGACGACACCATCACCCACGCTGTCGTGCCGGTCGTGGAGGCCGAGACGGCCGACTTCTTCTCCGCCGAGTGGGTGGCGCGCATGGCCGCGCTGACGCACGACGAGCGGCTCGAACGGTTCTCTCGCAAGCCCGGCAGGTGATTCGCCGCGGCGTACATCGCGCCGCATCCGGTACGCCGATTCGTCCATCGTCCTCACAAGCGCCGACGCGTACGCTGAGGGGGACCGCAACCCGCCGTGAAACCCACAAGGACGAACACCACATGGTTCTGGACGCAATGACGCGCACGCGCACCGAGATCGACTCGCTGGGATCCATGGAGATCCCCGCGGAGGCGTATTGGGGCATCCATACCGCTCGCGCACTCGAGAACTTCCCGATCGCGAAGCGCCCGATCTCGGTCTACCCGGATCTCGTGCGCGCCCTCGCGATGGTGAAGCAGGCCTCCGCCCGCGCCAACGCCGAGATCGGCGTCCTCGACCAGGACCGGGCCGACCTCATCGACCGCGCGTCCCAGCTCGTCATCGACGGCCAGTACCACGACCAGTTCGTCGTGGGCGTCATCCAGGGCGGCGCAGGCACGTCGACCAATATGAACGCGAACGAGGTCATCACCAACATCGCGCTCGAGCTCGCCGGCCGTGCGCGCGGCGACTACGCGTTCCTGTCGCCCATCGATCACACGAACCGCAGCCAGTCGACGAACGACGTGTACCCGACGGCCATCAAGGTGGGCCTGTCGCTGACGCTGCAGAGCCTGCTCGACGAGCTGGACCTCCTCCGGAAGTCCTTCCTCGCGAAGGCGTCGGAGTTCCACGACGTCCTGAAGGTCGGGCGCACGCAGCTGCAGGATGCCGTGCCGATGACGCTCGGCCAGGAGTTCCACGGCTTCGCCTCGACGCTCGGCTACGACTACCAGCGCCTCAACGAGAACGCCTACCTCCTGTGGGAGATCAACATGGGCGCGACGGCGATCGGCACGGGCATCACGACCCACCCGGACTACGCGCCTGCGGTGCTCAAGCACCTGCGCGCGATCACGGGTCTCGACCTCGCCACCGCGACCGACCTCGTCGAGGCGACGAGCGACACCGGATCCTTCATGTCGTTCTCCTCCTCCCTCAAGCGCAACGCGATCAAGCTGTCGAAGATCTGCAACGACCTGCGCCTCCTGTCGTCCGGCCCGCAGGCCGGTCTCGGCGAGATCAACCTCCCCGCCGTGCAGGCGGGCTCCAGCATCATGCCGGGCAAGGTCAACCCGGTGATCCCGGAGGCCGTCAACCAGGTCGCGTTCGCCGTCGCCGGCGCCGACATGACCGTCACGATGGCGGTCGAGGGCGGCCAGCTGCAGCTGAACGCGTTCGAGCCGGTCATCGCGCACTCGATCTTCCAGTCGATCATGTGGATGCGTCAGGCGATGTGGACCCTCCGCGTCAACTGCGTCGACGGCATCACGGCGAACCGCGAGCGTCTCGGCGCGATGGTCGGCTCGTCGGTCGGCGTCGTCACGGCCCTGACGCCGTTCATCGGGTACGCCGCATCCGCGGCGCTCGCGAAGACCGCTCTGCTGACCGGTCGCAACGTCGCCGACCTCGTCGTCGAGGCGGGCCTCATGTCGCGCGAAGAGGTCACCAAGCAGCTGTCGCCCGCCCGCCTGTCGGGCCTCGAGGCGATCACGGCGGCCATTCCGGTCATGCACGCCGCGGCGGAGAACGTCGTCGCCGAAGAGCACTGAGGAACCTCACACAAAAAGTTCAGCGCTCGGTGCCGCGGCAATGCCTGCGTGCTTCCGAGCGCTGAACTACGTCTTCAGGATGCCGCGCACCCCCGGGGCGAGTCAACCCTTTCGCCGGTCCGTCTTGTGATCTCGGACCTTTTGACCCCGGACGATGCGTCGGGTTGGATGGAGTCATGACTGACAACCGCACGAAGCCCGAGATCGAAGCCCCCGAGGGCCCGGCTCCCACCGAGCTCGTCATCCGCGACATCATCGTGGGCGACGGTGCCGAGGCCACGCCCGGCGCAAACGTCACGGTGCACTACGTGGGCGTCGAGTACGAGACCGGCGAGGAGTTCGACTCTTCGTGGGTGCGTGGCGAGACGATCCAGTTCCCCCTCCGCGGGCTCATCCAGGGCTGGCAGGACGGCATCCCCGGCATGAAGGTCGGCGGCCGTCGCGAGCTCATCATCCCGCCGGACCTGGCTTACGGCCCCGCCGGCGGCCACTTCCTCGGCGGCAAGACGCTCATCTTCGTCATCGACCTGGTCGCCGTCGGCTGACCTGACAGAGCACTCCGGATGCCGCGGCCGCGAGGTCGCGGCATCCGTGCTTTCACCGACGGCTTCACACGTGCGCGTCGAGCCGGGACCCGACGGCGCCCAGCGCCACGGTCGCCCACGTGCGGAAGGGGCGCCACGCCTCCGCGATGCGTTCGAGCTCGGCGTCGTCGGGCCGGTGATCGAGCCCGTACAACTCCTCCACCGCGGCGCGCGTGTGATCCTCCTGGGTGGAGAGCACATCGGTGAGCCCGCACGCGCGGATGACGATCAGAGCGCTGTAGAACGGTCCGATGCCGGGGAGCCGCTGCACGTCGGCCATCGCCTCGGCGGGCTCCATCGCGGTCAGCCGCTCGACGTCCAGGAGACCGTCGGCGGCCGCCCGCGCGATCCCGTGGAGCCTCGGCACCCGATCGGCCGGCAGGCCGGGGAACGCGTCGATGCCGAGGAGCTGCGCCGGCATGGGGAGCGCGGCCTCACGGGAGCCCGCGAGCTCGAAGACGGCGCCGTGTGCTTCGCTCAGGCGGCGCCGGAGGGCGATGCCCTGCGGCCGCGCGCGACGGGCGGAGATCACCGCCCAGACGGCCGCCTCGTACGGGCTGTAGAAGTTCGAGGGGCGGAATCCCGGCGCCGCCGCATACACGCGTGCGAGCACAGGGTCGGCCGAGCACACGGCTGCCCAGGCCACGCCGTCATGGTCGGCGGATACGACGCGGGCGACCTGGCGCGCGATGGCGTCGAGATCGCCGTCGCCGTGCACGGTGAGGTTCAGCTCGGCTCCGCCCTGGCGCACCTCGACGCCCACCTGGCCGTCGAGCGCATCGGTGCAGAAGGCGAGCCGCATCACGCCGTCGAAGCTCTTCTCATCGCGGTGGCCGAACCCCATGAGCGCGACTTCGGACAGGTCGTATGCGCCGAGGAGCGGCACCGTCGTGGTGCGTGTCGTCATGCGGCCATGATGCACCGGGGGTCCGACACGGCCCGGGGCGCGATCAGGGCTCGGGGTGCTCGGCGTCGTACGCGCGGAACCGCGGGTTCATCCGCACGAGCACGCCGACGAGCGCCACGATGACGATGCCGCCGAGCACCGGCGGGAACCACAGCGCCGTGAGGGTCGCGAGCGTCCCCGCATACAGTGCGCCGATGCGCGGCCCGCCCGCGACCACCACGATGAAGATGCCCTGGAGGCGGCCGCGGATCGAATCGGGCACGGCGGCCTGCATCATCGTCGAACGGTAGATCGCGCTGACGTTGTCGGCGGCGCCGGAGACGGCGAGGAAGAGCACCGCTACGGCGATGAGCACGACGTTGGGGGAGTCCGGCCCGACGTCCGCGGGTGCGAACCAGCCGAGCGCCCCCGCCGCGAGCACGAGCCCGAACGCCAGGATCGACAGCCCGTACACCTGGATCGCCCGCTCGATGCCGACGCCGTGGTGGCGCACTCGTCCGATCGGGCCGGAGAAGAGGCTCGAGAGGAAGGCCCCGATGGCGACGGCGGCGGTGAGGACGCCGGTCGTGATCGGGCCGCCGCCGAGAAGCACCGCGCCCACAGCGGGGAAGAGCGCCAGCGGCTGGCCGAACGTCATCGCGGTGATGTCGAGGATGTACTGCAGCCGGATGTTCGACGCCTTCTTCAGGAACGCCCACCCGTCCGCGAGGGACTTCAAGCCCGGCCGGATGAGCTCGCCTTCGGGCCTGACGCTCGGGAGCGTCCACAGCCCCAGGAAGAGCGAGGTCATGAGGATGACGTCCACCGTGTAGGTCCACGCGTAGCCGGCGAACGCGACGAGGACGCCGGCGAGGGCGGGACCTGCCATCACCATGAGGCCGTATGAGATGCCCTGCAGCGCGGATGCCGCGGGCAGCTGGTCGCGGGGGATGAGCCGCGGCACGATCGCGGCGCGGGCGGCCATCACGATGGAGCTCGCCGCGGCGTTGACCACGCTGATCGCGTACAGCCACCAGACCGTCTCGAGGTGCGCCCACGTGAGGGCGGCGAGCAGCGCGGTCGATCCGAAGGTGACGGATGCAGCGGCGAGCGCGACGACACGGCGGTCGAAGGCGTCCGCCAGCGTCCCGCCGTACAGGCCCGCGACGATCATCGGCACGAGCCCCGCGAACGCGATCATCGCGACGGCGAAGGAGTCATGGGTGATCTCGTAGACCTGCAGCATGACGGCGACGGTCGTCAGCTGGCTGCCGAGGCCTGCGAGCGTGGATCCCGCCCACATGCGGGCGAACGCGGGGGTGCGGAGGGGGCGCAGGTCGATGAAATGGTCGCGGCGCAGTCGCGCGCGGGCCATCAGTCGTCGACCTCGACGCGCTTGATCCGCGCGGTGTGGCCCCGGACGATCCGCACGCGGCTCGGCGGGACGCCGAAGTGCTCGGCGAGGGCCTTCTCGACACCGGCGTTGGCGGCGCCCTCCACGGCGCGCTCGCGCACGTGGACGACGAGGCCGTCGTCGACCGTCTCGACCAGGGGGCCCTTCCGGCTTCCGGGCTTCACACGGACGGTCACCTGCACCTTTCGAGGTTACCGGCCCGCCTGCGGACCCGAGGTCGGCCGCAGGCCGCCGCATCCTGTAGACTCTTCAGGTTGCCGTTGGATCGGCCGCGGATAAAGAGCGCCCCCGGATCAGCCGGTGGGCACCGCGCAACAAGGAGAAAGGGGATCACCTATGGCACTGGATGCAGAGGTCAAGAAGGCGATCATCGAAGAGTACGCGACGCACCCCGGTGACACCGGATCCCCCGAGGTGCAGGTTGCGATGCTGACGCAGCGCATCAAGGACCTGACCGAGCACCTGAAGGAGCACAAGCACGACCACCACTCGCGTCGTGGCCTGTTCCTGCTCGTCGGTCAGCGCCGTCGTCTGCTCGGCTACCTCCAGGACGTCGACATCAACCGTTACCGGTCGTTGATCGAGCGTCTCGGACTCCGCCGCTAAGCGCGACCAGCGTTCAATCGCTCAAAACATTCTTGGTTCCGCACCGCGGAACGACGAAGGCCTCCCCACGGTGTGGGGAGGCCTTCGTTCTTGATCCACGCCTCCGGGTGCGGGTGGTCAGGCTGACGGACGACCAGCGAGCAGGTCGGCGTGCCACCGCTCGGCCACATCGGGATGCGCGCGCAGTCGCGACTTCAGCGCATTCTGGCCGTACAGGGAGTGGATGGGGTTCGACGGGTCGTCGGTCACTCCCCGGGCCTGTGCGGCGAGCTCGTCCGACAGCTCGATGAGCGGCAGCGTGCGGTCGAGCGCCGGGTTGAAGAAGAACGGCACGGAGATCCGGTCGCCCGGGAACCGCGGCGAGACCACGCGGTGGTTCGTGGCTTTGAGGTAGCCCTGCGTGGCGTACTCCAGCAGCTCGCCGATGTTCACGACGAACGCGCCGGGGATGGCCGGGGCATCCACCCAGACGCCGTCGCGCTCGACCTGCAGACCGCCCTTGCCCGGTTCGACCCACAGCAGGGTCAGCACGCCGGAGTCCTTGTGCGCGCCGACCCCCTGCTGGGGCTCCGGCTCCGTCGTGCCGGGGTAGCGCACGATCTTGATCAGCGTCGACGGGTCCCCGAAGTGATCGTCGAAGTACGTCTCGGCAGCCCCCAGCGACAGCGCCCACGCGCGCAGCAGCTTGCGGGCGACCCCGGTCAAGTGGTCGTGCCATTCCAGGACGACGTCGCGCAGCTCCGGCTGGGCAGCCGGCCAGAGGTTCGGTCCGATGAGGCGCGCCCAGTCCGGTGCCTCGGGGTCGTCGATCGCGGCGCGCTCGGGGCCGATGTCGATCTGCTCGCGCCAGTCGACCCGCCCCTGTGTGCGCTCGCCGCCGATGCGCGTGTACCCGCGGAAATGCGGGCTCTGCACGTTCTCGATCGCGAGCTTGTCGTCCTCGGGCAGCGAGAAGAAGTCACGCGCAGCGCGATGCAGGCGCGCCTCGAGTTCGGGCGTCACGCCCGTGCCGGTGAGGTAGAAGAAGCCCACGTCGTGGGTCGCGGCGCGCAGGTCGTCGCGGAATCCGGCGGCCGCGTCGGGGCCTTCGTCGAGCCGGGACAGGTCGAGCACGGGAAGGTTCGGAAGCGTCATGGTCCGAGGGTAGGGAGGGATGCGACTCCTGCCGCCTTTTGTTGCCCAGGATGAAGCCGCGGCCTACCCTCCCTCGGTTTGAAGGCCCCGGATGATCCAGGTAAGGTCGTGCTTACTGAGGTTCGCCTTACCTGACTTGGCGGGCCATCCCCTCCCCGCACAGAGAGCAAGAACGCGTGCTCGCAACATTCCTGATCGGCCTGCGCGAAGGCCTCGAAGCCGCGCTGGTCGTCGGCATCCTCGCCGCCTACCTGACGCGCATCGGCCGCCGTGACGTCCTTCCCCGCGTGTGGATGGGCATCGGCCTCGCCGTCCTCCTCGCCCTCGGCATCGGAGCGATCCTCACCTTCGGCGCGTACGAGCTCACCTCGACCGCCCAGGAGGTGATCGGCGGCGTCTTCTCGCTCATCGCGGTCGCCATGGTCACCTGGATGATCTTCTGGATGCAGAAGACCGCCCGCAACATGAAGAAGCACCTCGAGGGCGGGATCGACAAGGCGCTCGCGACGGGCGGGATGTGGGCGCTCGTCGTCGTCGGCTTCGTCTCGGTCGCGCGTGAGGGCATCGAAGCGGCGCTGCTCCTCTGGTCGATGACGCAGTCGTTCGGGAACGCCCCGACGGCGCTGCTCGGAGCCGTCCTCGGCATCCTCGTCTCGGCCGGCCTCGGCTGGCTCCTCGCGAAGGGGATGCTGAAGCTGGACCTGCGCCGCTTCTTCCTGTGGACGAGCGCCTTCCTCGTGATCGTCGCGGCGGGAGTCCTCGCCTACGCGGTCAAGGACCTGCAGGAGGCAGGGGTGCTCGCCGGCCCGTTCTCGGCGTTCGCGCCCATCGTCCCGACGACCGGCGAGGTTGCCGTCGGCTGGGGCGCCTTCCCGTTCGGGTGGGCGTTCGACGTCAGCACGGCCATCCACCCGGGCGATCCTCTCGCGGTGGTCCTGCAGGCGACCGTCGGGTTCATGCCGCAGATGTCGTGGCTCCAGGTCGTCGCGTGGGTGCTGTACATCGCGATCGTCGGCGGCTTGTTCATCCGCGCCCAGGTGCGCGCCCGCCGGCCCAAGGCCGCGGCATCCACGGCCCCCGCATCCGCGCCCACCACCACGAGCATCGGGACGACGCCCGCCGTCGCCGCCGGAGCCACAGCAGAAGGAGTCTCATGACGACCGCGCGCGCCCTCGCCGCTGCCGCCGCCGTGACCGTCGCCGCCGTCGCCCTCTCCGGGTGCGTCGCGAAGGCGGACGCCGCCGCATCCCCGTCGATCTCCGTGACCTCGACCGACACCTCGTGCGACGTCTCGACCGCCACCGCGAAGAGCGGCACGCTCACGTTCGCCGTAGACAACAAGGGCAGCCAGGTGACGGAGTTCTACCTGTTCGCCGAGGACGGCGTGCGCATCGTCGGTGAGGTCGAGAGCATCGCGCCGGGAGCGGCGCGCACCCTGACGGTCGTCGCGCAGCCGGGCAGCTACAAGACTCTCTGCAAGCCGGGCATGGTCGGCGCGGGCGTCGGCAAGGCCGGATTCGAGGTGACCGGCGAGCGCGTGAAGACGGGTGGCGCCGACGCCGCGAGCAAGAAGAAGGCGGTCGACCTCTACGCTGCCTTCGTGAAGGACCAGGTCGGGCAGATGCTGCCCGCCGTCACGCTCTTCGCCACCGCCTACGCCGCCGGCGACGACGCCTCCGCGAAGGCGGCGTTCCCGGTCGTGCGCGGCTACTACGAGCGCATCGAGCCGGTCGCGAGCTCGCTGTCCGACCTCGACCCGAAGATCGATTTCCGGGAGCTCGACGCGCAGGCGGACGGCATGCCATGGACGGGCTTCCACCGGATCGAGAAGGACCTGTGGCAGCCCGCGAAGGACGCCATGAACTCCGACGGATCCACGCCCGCTTGGCAGGACTGGGCGCCGTCGACGCCGGCCGAGCGCAAGACCTACGCCGACGGGCTCGTCGCGAACGTGCAGACGCTGTACGACTACGTGCACGCCGGCGACTTCCAGAAGAACCTCGAGGCCCAGGGTGTCGCGGCCCTGTCCAACGGCGCATCCGCCCTCCTCGACGAGGTCGCGACCGGCAAGATCGAGGGCGAGGAGGACTGGTGGTCGGGCACCGACCTGTACGACTTCACCGCCAACGTCGAGGGCTCGAAGATGGCGTTCTCCCTCGTGCGCGACCTCGCGCAGGCGAAGGACGCGACCTCCAAGGCGCTCGTCGTGAAGATCGACAAGGGATACTCCGACATCGAGGCGAAGCTCGCGACGTACGGTTCCTTCGATGCCGGCTTCGTGAACTACGCGCAGGTCACCGAGGCGCAGCGCCGTGAGCTGAGCGACCTCATCAATGCGCTCGCGGAGCCGCTGTCTCAGCTGACCTCGACCGTCCTGAAGTGAGCGAGCCGGTGCCCGCCGAGGAGTCGGTCGTCCCGCGGCCCGGGCTCAGCCGACGCGGTCTGCTGGGGCTGCTCGGCGCGGGCGCCGGCGGACTCGTCGTCGGCGGCCTCGGGGGTGCGGCGATCGGCGCCGCGGTCGCGACCGCGAACGCGGCCGATGCCACCGGCGTCGTGCATCCGTTCTTCGGCACCCACCAGGCGGGCATCGCGACCCCCGTGCAGGCGAACCTGCACTTCGCGGCGTTCGACATGGCCGACGATGCGACGCGCGACGACCTCATCTCGCTCCTGAAGGACTGGTCGTACGCCGCATCCCGCATGACCCAGGGGCTCGACGTCAGTGCGACGGGAGCCGTGGGCGGCTCGCCAGACGCGCCCCCGGACGATACGGGCGAGGCACTGGGGCTCCCGGCCAGCGCGCTCACGATCACGTTCGGGCTCGGCCCCGACCTCTTCGAGAAGAACGGCGTCGACCGCTTCGGCATCGCGGCACGCCGTCCGGACGCGCTGAAGCTGCTGCCGCGCTTCGTCGGCGATGCGCTGGACCCGGCGGCATCCGGAGGCGAACTGTGCGTGCAGGCGTGCGCCGACGACCCCCAGGTCGCCGTGCATGCGATCCGCAACCTCAGCCGCATCGCGTTCGGCCGCGCGCAGATCCGCTGGTCGAAGCTCGGCTTCGGACGCACCTCGAAGACCTCGAGCGACCAGCTGACCCCTCGCAACCTCTTCGGGTACAAGGACGGCACCGCGAACATCCTCGGCGACGACGAGAGGGCGCTCGACGAGCAGGTGTGGGCGGCGGGTCCGTCATGGCTCGCCGGCGGCTCGTACCTCGTCGTGCGGACGATCCGCCAGAAGATCGAGCCGTGGGATCGCCAGCAGCTCACCGAGCAGGACCGCATCATCGGGCGGTCCAAGGGCGAGGGGGCGCCGCTGTCCGGCGGGACGGAGTTCACAGAACCGGACTTCGCGAAGAAGGATGCCGCGGGGCAGCCCGCGATCGACATGCACGCGCACGTGCGGCTCGCGCATCCGGATTTCAATCACGGCATCCGGCTCCTGCGCCGCGGCTACAACTTCGTCGACGGCAACGATCCGCTCGGGTCGCTCAACGCGGGCCTCTTCTTCCTGTCGTACCAGAGCGATCCGCAGCGCTTCGTGACGATCCAGCGGGCGCTGCGCTCCGACCTGCTGAACGAGTACATCCAGCACACCGGCTCGGCCGTGTTCGCGATCCCGCCGGGCGCGAAGCAGGGATCGTACGTGGGCGCGGGCCTGTTCGCCTGACCCATACGCTGGTCGGATGAGCATCCGAGTGCGCGCGGTCGAGGCCGCGGATCTCGTTCCGTGGTCGACCCTCTACGCGGGGTATCGCGAGTTCTATCGCCTCGACGATGATCCGGAGAAGGTGCGCACCACGTGGGAGTGGGTCTCGACGGGCGCCCTGGGGATGCAGGGACTCGTCGCCGTCGACGAGAACGATGCGCTCGTCGGACTCGCCAACCTGCGCTGGTTCGCGCGGCCGTCGACGGCGACGGTCGGGCTGTATCTCGACGACCTGTTCACGTCGCCGGCGGCACGGGGCACGGGTGCGGGGACCGCACTCCTGCGCGAGGCGGCCGCGATCGCGGCGGATGCGGGAGCCAGCGTCGTGCGCTGGATCACCGCATCCGACAACGCCACCGCCCGCAGCCTCTACGACAGGCACGCGACCGCCACCCCCTGGGTGACCTACGACATGGCCCCTGCAGCCCGCTGAGCTCCAGATCTACCCTGGACTCGGGAATAGAACGCGCACGCCCGCGTTACAGCAGATACATTCATCTGCATATAATTGGATGCATCAGCATCCTGAAAGGCGAGATCTCGTGAGCGAGCAGCAGCAGCCGGCCGTCCAGTTCGGCATCTTCTCGGTGAGCGACATCACCCAGAACCCGACCGACGGGCAGACCCCCAGTGAGGCGGAGCGCATCCAGGCGACCCTCACGATCGCCAAGCACGCGGAGGAGGTCGGCCTCGACGTCTTCGCGATCGGCGAGCACCACAACCCGCCGTTCTGGTCCTCGTCGCCGACGACGACCCTCGCCTACATCGCCGCGCAGACCGAGCGCCTCATCCTCTCCACCGCCACGACGCTCATCACGACCAACGACCCGGTGAAGATCGCCGAGGACTTCGCGATGCTGCAGCACGTGTCGGGAGGCCGCACGGACCTGATGCTCGGCCGCGGCAACACCGGCCCGGTGTACCCGTGGTTCGGCAAGGACATCCGCCAGGGCCTCCCGCTCGCGATCGAGAACTACGCACTCCTGCACAAGCTGTGGCGTGAGGACGTCGTGGACTGGGAGGGCAAGTTCCGCACTCCGCTGCAGGGCTTCACCTCGACCCCCCGTCCGCTCGACGATGTGCCCCCGTTCGTGTGGCACGGTTCGATCCGCACGCCGGAGATCGCCGAACAGGCCGCCTACTACGGCGACGGCTTCTTCGCGAACAACATCTTCTGGCCGCAGGACCACTTCGCCCGCCTCATCCAGCTCTACCGCCAGCGCTTCGAGCACTACGGTCACGGCACCGCCGAGCAGGCGATCGTCGGCATCGGCGGCCAGGTGTTCATGCGCGCCAACTCGCAGGACGCGGTGCGCGAGTTCCGGCCGTACTTCGACAACGCCCCGGTGTACGGCCACGGCCCGAGCCTCGAGGACTTCAGCGAGATGACGCCGCTCACGGTCGGCTCTCCGCAGCAGGTCATCGACCGCTACGCCGGCATGCGCGACGCGTTCGGCGACTTCCAGCGCCAGCTGTTCCTGCTCGACCACGCGGGTCTTCCGCTGAAGACGGTGCTCGAGCAGCTCGACATCCTGGGCGGCGAGGTGGTTCCGGTGCTGCGCAAGGAGCTTGCGAAGAACCGCCCGGCCGAGGTTCCGGACGGCCCGACCCACGCAGCGCTCGTGAAGGCGAAGTACGGGGATGCCGAGGCCCGGCAGCCGCGGCCCGGTGCGAACCGCGGCGACAACCTCGTCGGCGACCGTCCGTACGCAGACACGCCCGCTCCGCAGGGCTCGGCCTTCGGGATCAACCGATGAGCGGCCGCCGGATCGCCGTCGTCTCGGCGGGGCTGTCGAACCCGTCCTCGACCCGCATGCTCGCCGACCGTCTCGCGGCGGCGACGGTCGCCCAGCTCGCCGAGCGCGGGGTCGAGGCGGAGGTCGACACGTTCGAGCTGCGCGACCACGCGCACGACATCACGAACAACATGCTGACCGGCTTCGCGCCGCCGGCGCTCGAGACGATGGTGAACGCGGTCGTCTCCGCCGACGCCATCATCGTGGTCACGCCGATCTTCTCGACGAGCTACTCGGGGCTGTTCAAGTCGTTCATCGACATCCTCGACCCGGACGCGCTGACCGGGAAGCCGGTGCTCATCGGCGCGAACGCGGGCACGGCTCGCCACTCGCTCGCGATCGACTACGCCATCCGTCCGCTGTTCGCCTACCTGCACGCGCAGCCGGTCTCCACCGGTGTGTTCGCGGCGTCGGCGGACTGGGGCGGGCACGGCGACGACGTCGCACCGCTCGCATCGCGCATCGACAAGGGCGCGCGCGAACTCGCCGAGGCGATCGCCGGCCGCGCCGAAGCCGTGTCGACCGACCCGTTCGATCCCGCGAACTATCTCGGCGAAGGCCGCTCGTTCGGCCACCTGCTCGGCGGACTCGCGGGGGAGTAGATCGTCCTCGCGGCCAGCCGGCCCAGTCCCGCGGGCCGTTGAGCGAGCGAAGCGAGTCGAGACGCGGTGAGCCGATCTCGGATCCTCACTGCGTTTCGTCTCGCTCGTTCCTCACCCGCTCAACGATCCGCGGCGCAGATTCAGACGTGATGTCACCCGCTCTTGCGGCGGAACTCGCGCTTGTGACCGGCGCGGCCCTGCGCGTGGTCGACGGACGAGTGGCCGTCGGCGTGGTCGGCGGTCGGGTGCGTGGCGGCGTTCTTCTTGTCGAGGGCCTCCTTGAACTTCCGCTTCATGTCCTCGGACGCGCTTGTGGTGTTCTCGTCGGTACTCATCCCGCCACGCTACCCGCGTCGCGAGCGGAGCCTCAATACCAGTGCGGGTAGACGCTCATCTCGTGACCCCATGCGCCGCACGGTGTGCCGTATCGGCTCGAGATGTATGCCAGGCCCCAGTCGATCTGGGTGTTCCCGTTCGTGCGCCAGTCGGGTCCGGCCGTCGCCATCTTGTCTGCGGGGAGGGACTGCGGGATGCCGTACGCCAGGCTCGACGGATTGAGGGCGTCCGCACGCCACCCGGACTCCATGTTCCAGAGATTCAGCAGGCACTGGAACTGCGCGTCACCCCACCCGTAATAGTGGATCGCGCCGCGCGCGTACGCCTGAGCGGCCGCAGGGTCCACGACCACTCCGCCGCTCGTGAGGTAGGCGCGCGATGAGCTCCCCGATCCGGCTCTGCGAGCCGCGGCCTCCTTCGCCGCCTCGACGGCGGCGAGCTGCGCGCGCACCTGCACGCCGAGCTCATAGCGACGCTGGACATCGGCCGTCGTCCCGCGGAGGACCGCGAGCTGAGCGAGCGCCGTCGCCTCGTGCGCGGAGGCATCCGCCACGGCCGCCTGCTCGGCCTGGTCCGCGGCCTTCGCGGCATCCGCGGCGGCTTGCGCGACATCCGCGAGCTGCTTACGCGCCGCCGCCGCACGCACCGCCTGATCGCGGAGGGATGCGGCGACTCCGGCGGCCGTCACGGCCTTCGTCGACAGCGCCTGCCACACCTGGCCGATCTGCTCCGCCGTGCTCAAGCGGTCGAGGAGGCCCGTAGGGTCCGAGGAGAGCGCGATCTGCAGGGACACGGTGTCGGCCGATGCATCCCGGTACCGCCACGAGGCGACCCGCCCGAGGGCGTCGTGCGCGGTGCGCGCGTCGGCCTCCGCAGCGCCTGCCTGGGCAGCCAGCGCATTCTGGCGATCGGTCGCCGCGGCGAGGTCCGACTGGGCCTTCTCCGAGGCTGCGGCCGCGTTCAGGGCGTTCTGCGCGGCGACCGCGGCGGCGGCCTGCGCCGTCTGCAGCGCGGCGGCGACCGTCTGCGCCTCGGCCTGCTTCGCCGCCTCGTTCCGCATCGCGGCCTGGACGTCGGACCAGGACGGATACTGGTCGGCGGACGATGCCTGAGCGGGCCCCACAGGGGAGACGGATGCCGTGACGACGAACGCCGCTGCGGCGAGGGTCGCGGCGATCGGGCTCAGGCGGGCGGCTGAGGCGCGCCCGCGCGTGGTGCACGAGTGGCGCATGTGACAAGGGTAGCCATCGACCGCCCGCTCCGTAACCCCGCCCGAGAATGCCGGACCCTGCCGGAATATGGCTGATCAGGGCCGCACTGGTAGAGTCTGGAAGGTTGCCCTTGCGGCATCCGTTCGCACATGCTCGCCCGTCACACGGACGGCGCGAGCTTAAATTAGGCCCTCCCCGGGCAGGGGAAGGGTCCAAAGAGGAAAGAGAGGGACCTCTTGGAAGGTCCGGAAATCACCGCAGCCGAAGCCGTCCTCGACAATGGACGCTTCGGAACCCGCACCGTCCGGTTCGAGACCGGACGCCTCGCCCAGCAGGCTCAGGGCGCCGTCGCGGCATACCTCGACGAGGAGACCATGCTCCTGTCGGCCACGAGCGCGAGCAAGTCGCCGCGCGAGGGCTTCGACTTCTTCCCCCTGACCGTCGATGTCGAAGAGCGTTCGTACGCCGCCGGCAAGATCCCCGGCTCGTTCTTCCGTCGTGAGGGCCGCCCCTCGACCGAGGCGATCCTCGTCTGCCGTCTCATCGACCGCCCGCTGCGCCCGTCGTTCGTCGACGGCCTGCGCAATGAGGTGCAGATCGTCATCACCGTCCTGTCGATCGCTCCGGGCGAGTTCTACGACGCCCTCGCGATCAACGCCGCGTCGGCGTCGACCCAGATCTCGGGTCTGCCGTTCTCCGGCCCGATCGCCGGTGTGCGCCTCGCGCTCATCCCGGGCCACGGTGAGCACGCCGACCAGTGGGTCGCCTTCCCGAACGCCAAGCTCCTCGAGGAGGCCGTCTTCGACCTCGTCGTCGCGGGCCGCGTCGTCGTCGACAAGGACGGCAAGGAAGACGTCGCGATCATGATGGTCGAGGCCGAGGCCACGGAAGGCAGCTGGAACCTCATCAAGGCCGGCGCCACCAAGCCGAGCGAAGAGGTCGTCGCGCAGGGCCTCGAGGCCGCGAAGCCGTTCCTCAAGCAGCTCGTCGCCGCACAGACCGTCATGGCGAACACGGCGGCCAAGGAGATCCAGCCCTACCCGGTCTTCCCGCCGTACAGCGACGAGGTCTACTCGTTCGTCGAGGCGCGCGCGCTCGAAGACCTCAAGGGCGTCTACCAGATCGCCGACAAGATCGAGCGTCAGAACGCGGATGACGCGGTCAAGGACCGCGTCAAGGGCGAGCTGCTCGCGGCCGTCGAGGCGGGGGAGCTCCCGGCCGTCGCGACCACCGAGTTCTCCGGCGCGTACAAGTCGGTCACGAAGAAGATCGTCCGCGGCCGCATCCTCACCGACGGCGTCCGCATCGACGGTCGGGGCCTCGCCGACATCCGTCCGCTCGACGCGGAGGTGCAGGTCATCCCGCGCGTCCACGGTTCGGCGATCTTCCAGCGCGGCGAGACGCAGATCCTCGGCGTCACCACGCTGAACATGCTCAAGATGGAGCAGCAGATCGACTCGCTGTCGCCCGTCACGCACAAGCGCTACCTGCACCACTACAACTTCCCGCCCTACTCGACCGGTGAAACCGGCCGTGTCGGCAGCCCGAAGCGTCGCGAGATCGGGCACGGCTTCCTCGCCGAGCGCGCGCTCGTGCCGGTGCTGCCCGGTCGCGAGGAGTTCCCGTACGCGATCCGTCAGGTGTCCGAGGCTCTCGGCTCCAACGGCTCGACGTCGATGGGCTCGGTGTGCGCCTCGACCCTGTCGCTGCTGAACGCGGGTGTGCCGCTGCGCGCCCCCGTCGCGGGCATCGCGATGGGCCTCGTGTCCGACGAGGTCGACGGCCAGACCCGCTACGCGGCGCTGACCGACATCCTCGGCGCCGAGGACGCCCTCGGCGACATGGACTTCAAGGTCGCGGGCACGAGCGAGTTCGTCACGGCGATCCAGCTCGACACGAAGCTCGACGGCATCCCGTCGTCGGTGCTGTCGGCTGCGCTCCAGCAGGCCCACGATGCGCGCCTCACGATCCTCGGCGTCCTGAACGCCGCGATCGACACGCCGGACGAGATGGCGCCGACCGCGCCGCGAGTCATCAGCGTGCAGATCCCGGTCGACAAGATCGGCGAGCTCATCGGCCCCAAGGGCAAGACGATCAACGCGATCCAGGACGAGACCGGCGCCGAGATCTCCATCGAGGAGGACGGCACCGTCTACATCGGCGCGACCGACGGCCCCTCGGCCGAGGCCGCCCGCGCCCAGGTGAACGCGATCGCCAACCCCCACAACCCGGAGGTCGGCGAGCAGTTCCTCGGCACGGTCGTCAAGATCGCGACGTTCGGCGCGTTCGTCTCGCTGCTCCCGGGCAAGGACGGCCTGCTGCACGTCAGCGAGGTCCGCAAGCTCGCCGGCGGCAAGCGCGTCGAGAACGTCGAGGACGTCCTCTCCGTCGGCCAGAAGCTGCTCGTGCGCATCACCAAGGTGGACGACCGCGGCAAGCTGTCGCTCGAGCCGGTGCTCGAGGAGACCGCCGAGGCTCCGGCCGAGGTCGCTGTCGAGGCCTGATCCGTATCACGGACCCGCGCCCGTCCTCTTCCTTCGTGAAGAGGGCGGGCGCGGTGCATTTGTCCCCCGAAAGGAGGACGAATGCGCGCAACAAGGCCGATTCGTGACATAAGCGTTATCGAAAGTTCACCTTTTGTACGTCACAGAGTCCGAATCGGTTCGAGTGCTGCTTTACCCTCTAAGTAGCGCCGGGGGGCGCGATATATCGCACGGTGAGGCCGTGAGGGGGGTGTCATGAGTATCTTCGGTGTCGGTTCTGCCGGATCGTCTCGTGCGTCTCGCACGGTCGTCGAGACCCCTGTGCTCGGCTCTTCGACCGCGGCTTCTCCGGTTCTGCCGATGCATCCGTCGGCCCCGATCCCTGTCGTCGGCCCCGCGATCGGGTCGAAGATCCGCGTTCCGCTCGGCGAGACCGGCATCCAGATCTTCCCGCTCATGCTGGGCGCGGCCGAGTTCGGCTGGAACGTCGACCTCGAGTCGAGCCACGACATCATCGACCGCTATGTGGAGCTCGGCGGCAACGTCATCCACACCGCGGACAGCTATTCCGGCGGTCGCAGCGAGCACATCGTCGGGCAGTGGCTGGCTTCACGCGGGCTGCGTGACGAGGTCGTGCTGGCCGCCCGGGTCGGCGGGCACCCCGACAACCCGGGCATCGGGCCGGTCAATCTCGTGCGCGCCGTCGAAGCGTCGCTCGGGCGCCTGCGCACCGATCGCATCGACGTGCTGTACCTGGATGCGACGGGCGGACGCTCCGCGCTGGAGGACACGCTCGCCACGGCGGAGTGGCTCGTGGACGCCGGAAAGGTCCGCGCCGTCGGCGCCTACGGCTTCACCGCCGCAGATCTCGTGGAGGCCCGCATCCTCTCGTCGGCGGGCTTCCCGCGGATCACGGTCCTCGATGTGCCCTTCAACATCCTGCGTCGCCAGGACTACGACGACGACCTGCGACTCGTCGCGGGCGCGCAGAGCATCGCGGTGACGCCGTCGCACGCCCTCGAGCACGGGTTCCTCGCCGGCGAGCACCGCTCCCGCGGCCGGCTGCCGTTCGGGCCGCGCGGGCAGCAGATCGCCGCCAGCCTCAATCGCCGCGGGCAGCGCGTGCTGCGTGCGCTCGACGGGATCGGCGCCGAGCTCGGAGTGTCCGACAGTGCGGTCGCCGTGGCCTGGCTCCTGGGGCAGCGCACGGTCGCAGCCCCCATCGTGAACGCCTTCACCGAGCGGCACGTGTTCGAGATCATGCAGGGCGCGGGCGTTCGGCTGAGCCGTTCGCAGCTCGCGGAGATCGCGCGCGCGACTGCTTGAGACCCTTTATCCAGACTCCTGACGTAGGCTGGAACGAGTGCCCGGCGATAGGCGGCTGCGGCACTCCCACCCCCCCCCGATGAAGTGAGCTGGCGTGACGCATTACCTGTACCTCGTGCGCCATGGCGAGCATCAGCACGCAGAGCATGGGCTGGCCGACGGCCCCCTGTCGCCGCGCGGCCGTCGTCAGGCGGCGGCCCTGGCCGACCGGCTCTCCGGCGTGCCGCTGAGCGCCGTGTGGCATTCCCCTCTCGAACGGGCTGCGGAGACTGCGCGAGCGGTCGCCGACCGGTTGCCGTCCGTCTCGCCGGAGCCGACGGCGCTCCTGTTCGACTGCGTGCCGACGGGCATGACCCCCGACACGCCCGCGGCTTTCGAGTCGTACTTCGGCAGCGTGACGGAGGACGAGATCGAGGCCGGTTCCGCGCAGATGGCGGATGCGGTCGCCGAGTTCCTCGTGCGCAAGAGCGGTGACGTGCATGAGCTGCTGATCACGCACAACACAGTTATCGCCTGGTTCGTGCGCGAGGCGATGGAGATGCCCGATTGGCGGTGGCTGACGCTCAATCAGGCGCATTGCGGCTTGACCGTCCTGGCGCAGCGCAATGGCCGCCCGTGGAGCCTCGTCACGCACAACGACCTCGGACACCTGCCGTTCGAGCTGCGTACCGGCCTCCCCGAGCTCCCGCCCGTCTGAGCGCTCAGGCGAGGAGCTTCGAGTACCAGCGGGTGGCGTTCGGGTTCTCGTTGAAGCGCGGGATCTCGACGAAGCCCGACGTGCGATAGAGGCCGGCCGCCGCCTCCAGCGAGTGGTGTGTGTCGAGGACGAGCTCCGCCGCACCGAAGGCGCGGGCGCGCTCTTCGAGGCCGTCGAGAAGCAGGCGGCCCCAGCCGCGGCCGCGCGTCTCCAGACGCAGATACACATGCTTGACCTCGTACCGGACCCCGGCATCGCCGTCCGGGATGCGGCGGATGCCGCCGCATCCCACCGGCTCGCCCTCGTCGTCGAGGACCACGACGAAGACGCCTGCGGGGGGCGTGAAGACGGCCGGATCGGGGAATGTGACGGTGTAGACGACCTTCTGATGCGCGAACCCGATCTCACGGGACTGGAAGTACTCGGCGAGCAGCTCGTGCGCCACCGGGTCGTCGACGGGGGATTCGCGCAGGGACACCACGCACTCACTTTAGGCTGGATGCATGACGACACGTGTGGCCATCGTCGGTGCGACAGGAAAGCTCGGCACGGTCATCCGCGACGTCGTCGCCGATGAGCCGGGATACGAGGTGTTCGCGGCGCTTTCGTCGCGGACCGACCTCGCCGAGCTCGACGGCGCCGACCTCGTGATCGACGCGACGACGCCGTCGGTCTCCGGCGAAGTGGTGCGCGCGGCCATCGAGCGCGGCGCCAACCTGCTCGTCGGGACGTCGGGGTGGTCGGCGGAGCGGATCGCGCAGATCCGTCCGCTCGTGGATGCCGCCGGCACCGGCGCCGTCTTCGTCCCCAACTTCTCTCTGGGCTCGGTCATCGGCTCGGCGATCGCGGCGGCCGCCGCATCCTTCTTCCCGTCGATCGAGATCGTCGAAGCGCACAAGGACACGAAGATCGACTCGCCGAGCGGCACGGCCGTGCGCACGGCCGAGCTGATCGCGGCTGCGCGCTCCGAGGTCGGGCCGGTCGCGGCTCCGCACGTCGACCAGCGGGCACGCGGTCAGCAGGTGGCGAGCGTTCCGATCCACTCGCTCCGCCGACCGGGCGTCGTCGCGCGCCAGGAGGTCATCCTCTCCGGGGCGGGGGAGTCGCTCTCGATCGTGCACGACACGCTGGAACCGGCGCTCGCGTATGCCCCCGGTATCCGTCTCGCCCTGCCTGCCGCCCGCGATGCGCGCGGCGTCGTCGTAGGTCTCGACAGCTTCGTCGACCTGCGGATCGGACAGCGGGCGTCGTGAGCGGGCACCGGGCATGAGCGCCCGCATCGGCGTCACCGTCATGGCGGTGCTGCTCGCGCTCTACATCTTCTTCGTCGGCCAGCGGGCGTGGCTGCTGCTCGTGAGCGGACAGCCTCTCGGGATCGTGATGGGGGCGGCGCTCATCGTCCTGCCGATCGTCGCGGCGTGGGCGCTGTGGCGCGAGCTGATGTTCGGCTTCCGCGCCGAGCAGCTCGGCCGGGAGCTCGAGCGCGACCACGCGCTGCCGTCCGATGACGTCGCCCTGCGTCCGAGCGGACGCGTGCAGCGCGCGGATGCGGATGCGGCGTTCCCGGCCTACCGCGACGACGTGCAGGCGCACCCCGACGACTGGCGGGCGTGGTATCGCCTCGGCGTCGCGTACGACGCGGCGGGCGATCGCCGTCGTGCGCGCGAGGCGATCCGCAAGGCCATCGCCCTGCACCGGGCTGCCCGGCACGACTGATCTGCGCTCGCGCGCGTGCCGCCGCATCCGCTCCCGAACGCGAAACAGGGGGTTCGTGCCGAACCGGGGTCGTAAACCCCTGGTGTCGGCGCGAACCCCCTGTCTCACGCCCGCGCCGGGAGGGCGGCGCGGGCGCTGGCGAACGAGGCGGCGGGATCAGGCGAGCGTCGCCTCGAGCGTGATCTCGATGCCGGCGAGCGCCTGCGAGACCGGGCAGCCGGCCTTCGCCTCGGCGGCGAGGCGGTCGAAGTCCTCGGGCGAGATGCCGGGGACGTCCGCGTTCACGTTCAGGTGGCTGCCGGTGATGCCGGTGCCGGGCTTGAAGGTGACCGACGCGGTCGCCTCGATGGATGCCGGCGGGGTGCCGTTGGCGGCCAGCGCGTTCGAGAACGCCATGCTGAAGCAGGAGGCGTGGGCGGCGGCGATGAGCTCCTCGGGCGTGGTGACCGAGTTCGACCCCTCGCTGCGCGCCTTCCAGTTGACGGGGAACGAGCCGATCCCCGAGGAGGCGAAGGAGACGACGCCCTCGCCTTCGAAGAGGCTGCCCTTCCAGACGGTGGTTGCTTCACTGGTGACGGTCATCGGTACCTCCGGGGGTCTGCGGGCGCCGCACATCGCGGTGCTCCGCGGCCAGCCTAACCGGCCGTCTGCACCGACGTCAGGCCGCGCGCTGCTCGCGTCCGACGATCCCGAACCGCTGGAGGAGGAGCCAGATCTGGCAGCCGAGGCAGTATCCGAAAGCCGCGTTGAGGAATGCGGCGACGAACGCCAGGGCGGCGGCGACCGGGATGGCGAGCGGCACGCCGAGCAGGTGCAGGAGGATGCCGAGTCCCGTGACGAGGAAGCCGACCCCCTGAGCGAAGCGCGGCGGGCGCGGGTCCTCGAGCTCCTCCGGCGGCGCGAGCCGCGGACGCACGACCTTGCGGAAGACGACCCCCCACGGCGCGGTGCGCGGGGCGACGACGCCCCACAGGAACAGCAGGGCGATGACGACGAGCAGCCAGAAGGCGGCATCCGTCAGATCGATGAGTGCGAGGAACACGTCGATGAGGAGCAGCACCGACGTGATGGCGGCGCTGAAGCGGGGACCGCGCGGATCGATCCCTGCGGGCGTCTTGTCAGGCATGGGCTGTCTTTCCGGTCAGGCGGGCGAGCTCGAGTTCGATGACGTCGCGGCTGGGGGCGCCGCCGAATCGCGTCTGCACGGCACCCGCCCCGTCGAGCACGAGCGTCGTCGGCGTCTGGAGGACGTGGAAGTGGCGCGCGATGTCGGGACGGTGGGTCAGATCGACGTCGAGATGGAGCACGCCGTCGTGGTCGTCGGCGATGGACGAGAGGATGCGGTGGACCCCCGGGCAGCGCGCGCACATCTGTGTGCTGAACTGCAGCAGCGTCGCGTTCTCGCCGAGGGCGTCGGCGCCGAGCCGCTCCGGCTGGACGACCTCGTGCGCGATGTGGCGGCGAGGGCGGCTCTGCCGCCAGCGCAGGTAGACGCCGACGCCGATCGTGACCGCCAGGAGGATGGCGACCACGACGAGGGCGCTGAGGATCTTCACCGATCCAGGCTACGGCGTGAACAGCGTGCAGGGTCGAGTGTGTCGAAGCGCGACGACCGGTGTCGAACGGCTGCGTGTCGCAGGGCGCGGGTATCGTGGCATCCGTGAGCATCCCGACGCCCTACGAAGACCTGCTCCGCGATGTGCTGGAGCACGGCACCCACAAAGACGACCGCACCGGCACCGGCACGACGAGCGCGTTCGGGCGTCAGATCCGGTTCGACCTGTCGCAGGGCTTCCCCCTCATCACGACCAAGCGCGTGCATTTCAAATCGGTCGCGTACGAGCTGCTGTGGTTCCTGCGCGGCGAGTCCAACGTTTCGTGGCTGCAGGAGCACGGCGTCTCGATCTGGGACGAATGGGCGGATGCCTCTGGCGATCTGGGGCCCGTCTACGGTGTGCAGTGGCGCTCGTGGCCGACGCCCGGCGGCGAGCACATCGACCAGATCTCGCAGGTCATCGAGCAGATCCGCGCGAACCCCGACTCGCGTCGGCTCATCGTGTCGGCATGGAATCCTGCCGACATCCCCGACATGGCGCTGGCTCCGTGCCATGCGATGTTCCAGTTCTACGTCGCCGACGGCCGGCTCTCTTGCCAGCTCTACCAGCGCAGCGCCGACCTGTTCCTCGGCGTCCCGTTCAACATCGCGTCGTACGCGCTGCTGACGATGATGATCGCGCAGCAGACGGGCCTCGAACCCGGCGACTTCGTCTGGACCGGTGGCGACTGCCACGTCTACGACAACCACATCGAGCAGGTGCGCGAGCAGCTGAGCCGCGACCCCTTCCCGTACCCGACGCTGCGCTTCGCGCGGAAGCCGGAGTCGATCTTCGACTACGCATACGACGACTTCGTCGTCGAGGACTACCAGCACCACCCCGCGATCCGCGCGGCCGTCGCCGTATGAGCCGCATCGGGCTGATCTGGGCGGAGGCCGCGGACGGCGTCATCGGTGCCAACGGCGGCATGCCGTGGCACGTGCCGGAAGACCTCGCCCATTTCAAAGAGCTCACGATGGGAGCGCCGGTCGTGATGGGCCGTCGCACGTGGGAGTCGTTCCCCGACCGCTTCCGCCCGCTCCCCGGTCGCCTCAACATCGTCGTCACGCGCAACGCGGACTGGCAGGCCGAGGGCGCGGTCCGTGCGGGCTCGCTGGACGAGGCGCTCGCCGACGCGGCGACGGTCGACAGGGCGATCGCCGACGCGGCGGCGGATGCCGGCACCGTCTGGGTGATCGGCGGAGCGCAGCTGTTCGCCGAGGTGATCGGGCGCGCCGACGTGCTCGAGGTCACCGAACTCGACCTCGAGGTCTCGGGGGACACGTTCGGCCCCGACCGAACGGGCTGGCGCGTGGTCGCCGCCGATCCGAGCGCCGACGGATGGCACACCTCGCGCAGCGGCATCCGCTATCGATTCCTGCGTCTGGAGCGCTGAATGCCGACCGCTCTCGTCACGGGCGCGAGTTCGGGCCTCGGCGCCGAGTTCGCGCGGCAGCTCGCCGCCAAGGGGGCGGATGTCGTCCTCGTCGCTCGCGACGAGAAGGCGCTCGAGGCGGTCGCCGCCGAGGTGCGCGCGGCGGGTCGCCGTGCCGAGATCCTCGTGGCCGACCTGCTGGAGCCCGACGACATGGACCGCGTGACCGCTCGCGTCGGAGAGGGCGTCGACGTCCTGGTCAGCAACGCGGGCGTCGGACTGCCGCTCGCGTTCGAGAAGAACGACATCGAGGTCGAGGTGCGGCATCTGCGGCTCCACGACGAGGTCTTCCTCCGCCTCGCCCACGCGGCGCTGCCGTCGATGCTCGAGCGGGGGAGCGGGCGGATCGTGGCCGTCGCATCGGTCGCCGCCTTCATGCCGCGCTCGACGTACGGAGCGGTCAAAGCGTTCCTCGTGAGCTTCAGCCGGTGGGCGAACGCCGTCTACCGCCCGCGCGGAGTGACCGTCACCGCGGTGTGCCCAGGGTTCGTGCACACGAACTTCCATGAGCGGCTCGGACTGCCTCCCGGACAGGAGGGCATCGCGGACTGGATGTGGGTCGACGCATCCACCGTCGTCCGCGAGGGCCTGCGCGACGCCGCCCGCGGCAAGGCCGTGTCCGTGCCGACGCTCCGATACGGGGCGCTCGTGCGGCTCGTCGCTCTCCTCCCGGCATCCGTCTCCGCCCGGCTCGGTCAACGCGGGCGCTGATCCGCTCCTGGCGCGCGCGGCTGTCGTGATGCGAAGAGGGGCCGGCTGTCGCCGACCCCTCCTGCTCGGATGCGCCGTCAGCGCTGCGCGGCGAGCGCGAACTGCACGGCGCCCTCGTCGCTGACCTCCGCGTCGAGGACGCGGTCCTCGAGCGCGATCGCGGCCAGTTCGTCGAGGTAGACGCTCGCGCCATCGGTGCGGATCACCGTGTCGGCCGGTTCCGGCGCGGACACGACGTTCAGCTCGAAACCCTCACCCGTGCCGGTGGTGCGGATGCGGACTCCGCCGTCGTCGACCTGGGGGTTGCGCTCCACGATCGACTTGACCGCCTGCGCGGCATTCTCGGTCATCGTCAGCATGTTGACTCCTCACGCTCGGTTGTCCGGAACAGGCCACGATGCCCCTGTCGATCCGCAGGTGCAAGGCCTCGCGCGCATTCGGAGGGGACTCACACCCGGACCTGGGAGAACGGCCAGAACGACCTAACAGGTGCGCGTACTATTGGTCCTCTTCCCGGCCGCATCGGGCCGATGCATCCCCGCCTCTCACCTCGATCGAGGACCCATGACCGACGTTTCCACGAAAGCGCCCACGACGGGGACGAACCCGGTGATGACCCACCGGATGATCATGTTCGTCATCTTCGGCCTCATGGCCGGCATGTTCCTGTCCGCCCTCGATCAGACGGTCGTCGGCACCGCGATCCGCACGATCGGCGACGATCTGCACGGCCTCAGCGAGCAGGCGTGGGTCACGACGGCGTACCTCATCGTCTCGACGATCTCCACCCCGATCTACGGCAAGCTGTCCGACATCTTCGGTCGCCGTCCGCTGTTCATCATCGCGATCGTCATCTTCATCATCGGGTCGATCCTCGCGTCGTTCTCGACCTCGATGGTCCAGCTCGCGGCGTTCCGCGCCATCCAGGGCCTGGGCGCCGGCGGCCTCATGTCGATGCCCCTCGCGATCATGGGCGACATCCTCGCCCCGCGAGAGCGCGCGAGATACCAGGGGTACTTCCTTGCCGTCTTCGGCGTCTCGAGCGTCATCGGCCCGCTCGTCGGCGGCCTCTTCGCGGGCGCCGACCAGATCCTCGGGATCGCCGGCTGGCGCTGGGTGTTCCTCATCAACGTCCCGATCGGCCTCCTCGCCCTCGCGATCGTGTGGCGGTTCCTCCACATCCCGCGCCACCCGCACGATCGCGTGCGGATCGACTGGTGGGGTGCCACGACCGTCATCATCGCTCTCGTCCCGCTGCTGCTCGTGGCTGAGGAGGGGCAGTCGTGGGGCTGGACGTCGCCCGGCGCCATCGCGTGCTACGTGATCGGCGGCCTCGGCGCGATCGCGTTCATCATCATCGAGTTCGCGATGAAGGATGACGCGCTGATCCCGATGAAGCTTTTCCGCTCGCCGACGTTCTCCATGGCGACGGTGATCGGCGTGCTGGTCGGCTTCGGCATGTTCGGCGCCATGATGACGCTGCCGCTGTACCTGCAGATCGTGCTGGGATCGACCCCGACGCAGAGCGGTCTGCAGCTCTTCCCGATGATCCTGGGCATGATGGCGGCGTCGATCGGCAGCGGCCAGATCATCTCCCGCAGCGGGCGCTACCGGATGTTCCCCATCATCGGCACCGCGTGCCTGTCCGGCGGCTTCTTCTGGCTGACGCACCTCCAGTACGACACGTCCTACTGGGTCCTCGCCGGCGCGATGCTGCTCATCGGCATGGGTCTCGGTCAGCTCATGCAGACCCTCACGATCGCGAGCCAGAACTCGGTCGGGCTGCGCGACATGGGTGTGGCGACGAGCGCGTCGACCTTCTTCCGCCAGATCGGCGGAACGCTCGGCACGGCCGTGCTGCTGTCGCTCCTGTTCACGGTGCTGCCCTCGAACTTCCAGACCGCGTTCACCGACAAGGCCACGCTGACCGAGGCGCTGAACGCCGCCTTCGATCCGGCCGTCGCGTCGGATCCCGCGAACAAGGCGATCATGGACAAGGTCTACGGTCCGATCGTCGCGAAGGCCACCGATGCCACGACCAAGCAGATCGAGTCGGGCATCACGAAGGCACAGGAGGCTGCGAAGAACGCCGTCGCCGAGCAGGTCGCGGCCGGCAAGATCCCGGCGGCCGCACAGCCCGCCGCCGAGGCGGCCGCGGTCGCGAAGGCCACGGAACTCGCCGGCGCCGCCATCGAGAAGCAGGTCCCGGTCGCGAAGGTGGCCGCGGACGGGACGGTCACGCTCGACTTCTCCGACCCGGCCGCGCGAGAGGCGTTCGTGAAGACGGCCGTCGACAAGACGAGTTCTGGTTCGTCGTCGTCGGCGACGAAGAGCGGCTCGCTCGACACCAACGACACGTCCTTCCTCAAGGGCGCCGATCCGCGCCTCACCAAGCCGATCCTGATCGCCTTCACCGAGTCGATGGTCACCGTGTACTGGGTGTCGCTGATCGTGGTGCTGCTGGCGTTCGTGCTGACGCTGTTCTTCAAGACGCCGCCGCTGCGCGCGAAGTCGGCCCTCCAGGAGGCGCACGACGAAGCGAAGCTGCAGGCCACCACGGCAGCGGAGGAGACGGGCGCGCTCATCATCCCCTGACGTCGTCGTCAGGCAGGCGGCGTCCGGTCGATAGACTGGATGCCGCCTGCCTCTGTAGCTCAATGGAAGAGCAGCTCCGTCCTAAGGAGAGGGTTGGGGGTTCGAGTCCCTCCAGGGGCACAGTCGTTTTTTGCTTCTGATCAGGGATTTCTTCTGTGGTCAGACCACACGAAATGCGTTTTTGGCCGCTTTTTGGCCGCATTTGAGAACGCTGTGAGCCGCAAACGAGGCCGTGCACAGCGCTTCGTCGGGCGGCTCAGAACGTCGAAATCGACCATTTTGAGCGCCTCGTGGCCCGGCCGGAAAATTGAGCAATCTGCTCTCGGCGGTCACTGGGGCCGTGCGTAGCGGGTCTGCGGACCCGACGGCAGCGCCACCAGCGGCATCGCGTCGTTCAGCCGCGTCGCCACGGCATCCAGATCGTCGTCGAAGAGATCGGCGTAGGTGTCCAGCGTCATCGCCGCGGACGCGTGCCCCAGCATCCGCTGCACGGCCTTGACGTTGGCGCCCGAGCTGATCGCGAGCGAGGCGGCGGTGTGCCGCAGATCGTGCGGAGTGAGCCGCGGGATCGACGGATCCAATGCCTGTGCGCGCCGGACCGCGTTGGCGAACCACCCCTTCTCGCCCGAGTTGCGCATGTGATTGATGCCGTCGCCGAACAGCAGTCCCTCCGGGCCCTTGCCGGCGCACGCCTGCTCGATCAGGGGAGCGAGACGCTCGGGGTAGGGGACCGAGCGCTTCTCATGCGTCTTCGGCGTGCCGACGTGGATCTCGTACGCGATCATCACCGCGTTCTCCTCGATGACGAAGCGTCGACGCAGTCGGTTCACGCTGCGCACGCGCAGCCCCGTCGCCTCGCCCCACCGGAGGCCGGTGTACGCCAGAGTCAGGACAAGGGTCGGATAGGCCGAGCACGCCGCCAGGGCCGCCACCTGGTCATGGGAGAGATAGACGCGGCGCTTGCCTGGTCCGCTCCGAGGGAGATTGCGGATGTGCCGTGCCGGATTGTTCGAGAGGCGACGATCGTCGATGGCGACATCGAGGATGCCGGCGAGGACTCCCAGCGCGCGAAGAACGACCGTGCGCGACTTCTCCGTCGCGAGCTCTGACACCCAGTCCTGAACTTCAGACCGCCGGATCGACCAGATCTCTCTGTCTGCCCAGACTGGCGCGACGTGGTTCTTCCACGCCTGCTCGAGCGTCATGTAGTACGAGGGCTTCGACATCGGCGGCTGTTTGGAGCGCAGCCAGCTGTCGGCGAACATCCTGACGGGAACCCGCGACGCCACCGGATCGATGTACTCGCCCTTCGACTTGGACACTGTGACCATGGAGAGGTAGAGCTGCGCGTCGCGGATCGTCGTGAAGCCGCGCTTCTGCGCTTCGGTGCTGTCTGGTTTGCGATAGCGCACGCGATAGCGGCGGCCCTTCACCGTTTCGTACGAGGTGATGGTGCCCATCTCGACCTCCGCTCATGCCGGCTCGACGGTCAGTATCCGTTCAGTGTCGGACACTGATCGGGCGCCGTCAACGCGGCCGATGCGAGATGTGGACAGATGACGGACGACGTCGTCAACTGGCGTTGGGGGAGAGGGGGCGCCTCTCTCCGACGCCGAGAGTGTAGCGATCGATCGCGCCTCCGTTCTCGCCGCTCACTCCTTGCAGACTCCGCGCTGGCGCGCTCCGCTTAGCAGCCGTTCGACGACGAGCACTGCGCCGCGCCCCATCGCTGGGCCGCTGATTGTCGGAGGAAGGGGGCTCAGTGGGAACTCGATGCTGCGATGCGAAGGGAGCAGCCGACTGGGCCGCTGGGTCCCGCGCAGTGGCAAGGAGTCGGACTCGGCTCAGAGGCCGAGATGATCGGGCTTCGGCTTGAGCTTGGAGCTCACTGCGACCATCGCACCGACGAGGACGAGTGCCTCCCGCCCCTCGTAGACTCTGACCCACGTTGTGCACAGAGGAGCGGAAAATGGCGAGGATCCAACGTATAGAGCACGGGACGCTCGACTCAAGATTCCACCCCACCACGGTTGTGTGCGCGGCACAGCTAGTCGAGGACCCGAATGGCGACGTACTCGTTCAACTCGCCAGCTTCGGGTCCGGATCGGCTGAGTCGAGTTCAAAACGTCACGTCACTCAGACCTACCAGTTCGATCGAGCGGCCGCACAGAGCTTGTTGGGCTACTTCCTACGCGCGTTCGGGCACTCGATTGTCGACGAAGCGGGCGGGGATGTGCAGCACGGCCAACGCTCTGATTCGGTCGAGGGGATGAGGGCGGTATGAGGCTCCCGGGAGATGAACGGTCAGGTGACGGCACGTCCTGGGCGACCAGGGCACGTCGATCGATGATCGCCAACCGGCGACGATGTCACTAGACCCGAGCTCGCCGTCCGGAGGCTACTCCACTCAGCTGGTCTGAGGTGTCGCGTTGACTATTCGCCTCTGGGAGATCGTCGACGAGCCGAAATAGTGCTCACGATAGCGCGCGTCGCTGTATTCATTGATGGTTGCTTCTGGCACGGCTACCCGGAGCACGCCACCCGTCCTCGCAGTAACAGCGACTATTGGACTCAGGAGCTGTACCGAAACACAGAACGCGACCGAGTGACCGATCGCGAGCTCGGCGAAGCAGGATGGAGCGTGCTTCGGTTCTGGAAGCACGAAGACGCTGCCCACATCACAGGGGCAGTCATCAGCAGTGCCCGCCGTGATGGAGATGAGACCCCGCGAATCGCGTGGGCCCACCAGTCAACCGCCGTCGCGGACTAGGCGTCGACGCGCACACGATTCGTCGGGACGACCAGCGCCCCGCCATGCGCCTGCGCGCCGACGTAGAGGAGGATTGAGGCTGCAATCTCACGCATCAGCGCAGGCGGCACCGCGGTACCGATCATCGTCGCCAGGCTGGTGCGCTTCGAGATCGCATCTCTCACGACCTGCCCACTGCGGGGAACGCGTGCAGAAGTCAGAACAAGGTGGGCCGACCCTCCTCCGGTGCCGCGACGACGACCTCATCCGGCTGGGACTGTTTGCGGGCCGTCTTCGGTAATGATCGGAAGCTCGCCCGCGCGTCGAAGATCGACGCCGTGAGGGCGAGCATCTCGACGATTGAAGGCGCGTAGACGACAACCAGGGTGTGGCCTCGGCTGGAGTCGAGTCCGAGCCCGCAGCCGCTCTCGGCGATGAAGGGCTGGAGTAACCTCAAGCGATCTTCATCTGAGGCGAATAGCACCACCGGCTCGGGTGACCACGAGTGAGCCAGGTGTGACCGGCAACTGGCTACGGGATAGAACCCAAGTGCCGAGAGGACATGGCTCAGGCCGGAGACTCCCAAGTCAAGTCCCCAAAGGCAGTGCTGGTCTTCGGCGAGGGTTGCAGGAAGGTCTGCGAGCGCTTCAAGGTCTTCGATCTCGCCATCAGCGTCGATACCCTCGGCCGCCTTCGCTAGCTCCTCGAACTCGGCCTCATTGGCCGAGTGATTGGCGACCCACGCCGCCGCCTTCTGCTCCCAAAGCATGACGCCGCGTGCATCTGCGACGGGCGTGCCTGTAATCACGCGGACGTCGCGGAAATACAGCCCGGCGTATCCTTCTTCATCCATGTCGCTTGGCTTCGGAACCCAAAGATCTCCGAATGCTGGGAGAGACGAATCGACCTTGACTTCACGTCGCGGGTACATGCGAGCATTGTCGCGCCGAACGGGCGCAGTGCAGGGCGCCCTGCCGATCTTGGTACGACTTGGCCGAGCTCTTGAGCCGTGAGTTGATCAGACAGCGAGTGCCAACTCGCCTCCGGTCATGGACGGTTCGAGCCTGAGTTGATCGATGGTGCCCGGCTTGAGCGCGAGTAAGTCGATGACCGCTGCACCGACTTCCCGCATCAACGCGGGCGGGACAGCGTTGCCGATCATCGTTGCAAGATCAGCGCGCTTCATGGCCACGCTGAAGGAGAAGTAGTCGGGAAAGCCCTGGATCCGAGCGGCTTCGTGGGCGGTGAGCGCTCGCAGCGCGCTCGGGTGCATGTATCGCCCCTGTCCGATGCTGCCAAAGCCGCTCGTGACCGTCTGGGCGGGATCGTTCCAACTCAGCCGCCCATACATCGACTTGTATGAGTGATTGCCGTCCTGATGGCACTTCGGGCGCCGTTCGTTTGGAAGGTCGAGGTCTCCCGACTCCTGCATGTACTCCATGCGCTCGATGTTCGCGGCACTCGCTTTCGGCGGCGTGTCATAGCCGGTAGGGTTCGTAAGCTCCTTCAGGTCGCCGATCGCCCACTCAAGATTGAACGATGAGTCCTCGGCTCGGGACGCGAGGTCGCTGAGCACGAGCTTCGGATCGATGCCTTCGACTTTCGACGCCAGGAGAACGTGGCGGCGACGCTTCTGAGCAACGCCGAGCGCGTGCATGCCGACCGTGGTGGTCGCGACGTCATAGCCGAGCTTCTCAAGGAAGTCGAAGGTGGTCTGTACAACTCCCGCGGTGTCGAGACGAACCGTGGGTACGTTCTCGATCAGGACGATCGAGGGCTCAAGAACCAGAGCCGCCCGAGCCATCTTCAGGTAGAGCTTGTTCTTCGGATCATCGCGACGCGTTCGGTTGTTAAGATCGCTGTGTCCTTGGCACGGCGGGCCGCCGAACAGCAGATGCGTTGTCCCAATCCTTTTCCGCGTCTTGAGCTCCGCCTCGGTGAGTTCATCGGTCAGCTCGCCATCAAAGTAATCTTCGACGGACGCCATCACCGCGTTCGCTCCGGGAAAGTTGGCTTGATACACGTCGACTGCGGCCTGCTCGAAGTCGACCGCGAGGCGCACATCGAGCGCGAGCCCGGCATCAGAGGCAGCCTGGGCGGCGCCCAGGGTGAGTCCTCCGCAGCCCGCGAACAGGTCCACGATTCGCAACGAAGGATCACCCGACTCGAAGGACGGACGAGCATTCTCCCGGAGGGGGAAGGCGGGGGCTGGGGTAACGGGCGAGGCTGGCATGTCGCTTGAGTTTAGTTCCGCCCTTGAGAAAACTCGAGCGGAAACCACAATTGGGGAAAGTGCCCGACCGGAGGGCGCCTGTGGATGAAAGGTCAGTTCAGATGCCGGAGCAGATCAGCGAGCTCATCGCGGCTGAATCCAGCGGCGGCCGGACCGATCTGAACTCGGGTCAGGCGTTCGAGGGTGGGGTCGTTGAGCACCTCGTCCATAGCCCGTAGCTTCCGGCGCAGCGCGGCGTCGATACGCTCATCGATCGTTTCGATCCCCTGCAAGACGATCGCTCTCGCCGTGGTCCCCTGCGGCATCCCGACGCGGTGCGTCCGGTCGAGCGCCTGGAGGAAGAGCCCGGCGTTGAAGGTGCGGTCGACGTGTAACTGGGTTTGGCAGACATGGTGCAGGCTGACTCCCTCACCGAGGGTCTGAGGGGTGGCCAGCAGGACCGTGCAATCAGAATCGTGGCGGAACCGCCGCAGCTCACGCTCGCGATCGGTGGGTGCGCCAGGGTCGTGACGTGGGGTTGCTCCTGTAATCACCGCGGGTGCGTAAGGCTCCAGCAATCGCTGGAGCGCGTCGATATTTCCGAGGAAGTTTGTCCATATCAGCAACTTCTCGCCGCGCGAGGCGTAGTCGGCGGCATACCGGGCTGCAGCGAGCAGCTTGCCCGGTCTCGCGACGGCTCGGACATCGGCGATCAGCTCGGAGAGGGGGCGCCCGGCATCGATGTCACTCGGCCAGACCAACTCCCCGTCCGTCACCGGCTCCACAAGGGCTGGATTTGACGCGCACGCGATGAGGCGGGTCACGGCCTGCTGAACGTACTCGGGGTGTTCTGCCTGCAACTCCGGATTGTTCTTGAGGCCGCTGGCCAGCGCGTTGTACACGCGCATGTGCGCATCATCGAGCCGCACCGGCTCGATCTCAATGACAGCCTCGTCGAGCCCCAGCCCGTCCTTGGTGATGCGTACCCACGAGCGCTCGGCATGGGGAGTGTGCGTGCTTGCGAGTCGCGCGCCTTGACCGGGCCACGCAAGGTCGAGGATCGCGACGAGGTCCTCAGGCCCATTCGGCATGGGCGTCCCGGTGAGCACGAGTCGCGCGGCGGCGATCCCGGCCAAGTCCGCGGCGCCGAAACCGTGGAGACCATCCTTGCCCCGCTTCGCCCGGTGTGCCTCGTCGAACACGACCGCGAAGTGGCGCCCGTGCGACCATGCGTCGATCGCCGCGCGAACGCCGGGTTGCGCGGCGCGCTCGTAGTTGTAGACCAAGACCTCGCTTCGTCGTGAAGGCGAGGTGGGCGCGAGCTCCACGACGGGGATGTCGCCCATCGCGAAGCAGTCCGTCGCCTCGTCCTCCCACGCTTCGTAGGCGCTCTGCGGAGCGATTACAAGCATGC
Organism: Microbacterium candidum; assembly: GCF_030315975.1. GTDB lineage: Bacteria > Actinomycetota > Actinomycetes > Actinomycetales > Microbacteriaceae > Microbacterium > Microbacterium candidum. Next base: position 305,235 of record NZ_JASXSZ010000006.1, read on the forward strand.
GATCTACGAGCCCGGCGGCTCGCATCAGCGCGTAGACCGCGTAGGTCATGGTGGTCTTCCCGCTCCCGGGTACGGAGAAGTTTCCGCCGCCGCCACTCGAAACGAGCTGGGCGACGGCATCGCGCTGGGCTGGAAGCAGCTGACGGGCGAATCCTGCGTCACGAAGCGTCTGGTCAAGGTCTGCGCCGGCCCGCGTGGCGGGTGCCGCGAGTACTCGATCGACGGCACTCTGCACTGCCGACGCCGATCCTGCGGCTGCTCGAGCATCCTGCGTCCAGTGCCATTCCCACCGTCCTGCGGGCCACGGACGGCTGAGGATGTCCGCCACATCACCGGCCTTCTCGACTGGCACAATAAGACGCCGATCACCATCGTCGCTTGCGCCGGTCTGGAGTAGGAACTCCTGGGCGAGCGATAGCCAAGCCGACCGCGGCATCCCGGTCGGGGCGACGACAATGAGATCGCCGCCCCGACGAGATACGTTGCCTGAGGATCCCTCTTCGAGTGAGTCGTTCTCCATGGCGATCAGCGGGATATGCGACTCGCGGCGCGGGCGTACGCCTTGCCTACCTGGAAGAAGTCGACCAGTGACTGCAGGACTGGGATGACCTCATCGACGAGGATCTCGTTGATGCCGATCTCCTCGTACACCGGCTCACCCCAGAGGTCGGGCGCGTAGTCCGTCTCAAGCGGAAGTTCATCGTTGGGCGGAGTGTGGCCCAGCAGCTCCCCAGGGAGTATCTCCTTGAGACGCTCCGATCCGAACTCGCCATCGCGAGCCCGCTTGAGCGAGTCGACCAGTTCCTGGACCAGTCGTGCGAACTCGGTCTGCGGGTTGTCCGACGTGGTGCGGGCGCCCAGCCAACGCTGGCGGAGATACACGTCCGTGAGCTCTTGATCGTCATCTCGATCAAGAGGGATGGTCTGCGCTGCGGACGCCGTGAGCGCGGCGATGGCGTCGGACAGCTCGGTGATGCCGACCTCGTGCTGCGCCATCGTGCGGAGCAGGATGCTCGGGTCGCTCGCCGAGATGTCGTTCGACTTACCACCGGCGCCGAGGCCCGTGCGTGACAGTGCCGTGCGCTGCGCGATGAGCCCCGGGTTGGCCATCAGCGCGAGGCCTCCGAGCGCCGCGATCGCGCGCTGTGCGGGCCCGGCGTTGTCAGGGTCGTCGTCCGCGCTGCGGCTGCTTCGCTCCGCCTGGGCGAGGGCAGTGAGCTCGGCGAGCGGCAGCGTCAGAAGCGACGGCCAGATGACTTCGTTCTCATGCTCACTCGTCTTCCAGAACCAGCCGTGTCGGAAGGTCCCGAAGATGGCAGCCTGAATCGTTCCCTCCCAGCCGGACCCGTTGAGCCCGAGGGCCGCGATCGCCTGGGCGGCAGCCACCTTCGCCCGATCGTCCGAATGTACACGCGTGCTGTTCAGGCGCAGGCGCTGGTTGACGATCTCAAGCGAGTCCACCGACGAACTCTCGTCAGCCGGAGGCATTGCTGACTGCACGGTGAGCGCTGCCAGGAGCTTCGTCGTCGAGACGAGCAGGTTGCCGGGATTGCCGTCGTCCGTCTGCGGCGGACCACTCCATTCTGCAAGTGACTCGCCAAGCCACATCGAGCGCTCCGTCTGGCTGACGCGCGAATCCGCCACCAGGTCGTCCACAGCGCCGATCGCGATCAGGCCGAGGACGTCTGCGTCGTTCCACCGCTCCTTTGCCTTGCCAGGCATGTGGTAGCTCCGGATGAGCTCCTGCACCGTGTCCGACACCGGGTGCGCGAGCCCGCGACGTTCGGCGATGACGGGATCGGGGTTGACGGCGACGATCAGGTTGACCTCCATCGTCCGGATGAGCTGGAACGCGACCGCAGCCGGCGTGACCGCGGCGACAGACTCGACCCACCCTTCGACGTTGGTCGCACCGGGGAAGTACCCTGCGGCGGCGGTCGAGGAGAACTTCAGGCTCTCCGACAGGGTCGAGAGATCCTCGGCAGTGAGATCACGCAGGCGCGGTTGGGCACTGCGCAGCCAGCGCTCGGTAGCGACGCTGGCGACGTTCCGATTGGCGAGCACGTCCATCGCCGCGAGAGCGGAGAACAGGCGCTGCGCACCCTCAGCTGCCTGAGCGACCCATGCGCTTCCGGTCGCCGAGTTGAGCTGCGTCAGGACCACGTCAGGCGGATCGAGCACACCGAACTGGATGATGCTGTCGATGCGTCCCTTCTTCGGGCCGTCCGCTGCGGTGTAGTTTGACAGGCCGAGCAGACGGCGCTGCGCTGAGACGATCTCGATGACGCTCTCCGGCCCATCGACATCCATCGTGGGGAGCGACAGCAGCGGGTGGTCCTCCGCGGTGGTAACCAGATGGACCTCGCTGCCTCGCAGTTCGGACCCCATGCGACGGAGCGCGCGGCCGTTCAGCATCCAGGGGAAGATCAGCGGGGTGTTCACGGTGAGGCGGACGAAACGAAGAGTCCCGCTCTCGGTGCGCTTGGTCTGGATCTCGCCGAGCGCCTTCATGTTCCGGTCGGTGTCGGCGTTCAGAGCCTCCACCTGCCGCACGATGCCGAGGTCGACCGCGTCCACCGCGATGCCGTGCTCCGCGGCGAACACCTCGCGGAATCGGCCGCCCAGCCGACTCAGCGGTGCGCCGTCATGCTCGTCAGGGCGGCCGGCCTCCGGGCGGAACGGGATCGGGAGTAGCTTGCGGTCCACGATGCGTGAGACGGGCGGTGCGGTCTCGGGATCCGCGAGCGGGCGCAGGACCCCCGCGCCGGTCTTGCTCTTGCTGGTTGTGGTGCGTGCCACGATCTGACCTCCTCGGGTCATTCGGGCCCGTGCTGGTCGATCGTCAGAAGACACGCATCCAACATCGGCGTGGAGTCATCACGCCTGTTAAACACGAAACTTCCTCCATTCGAACCGGAACTTCGATCTCGGGCACCGCAACAGCTTCAGTCACTGCATTGGAACCCGCTCTGACCTCGGTACGGCACGAGCAGGGTTATCTGTTCGCCGCCACAGTATCAGACCCGATCGCCGATCCAGTCCATGACGCATAAATTGGTTCCATGAGCAGCTCGGAGTCGTGGGCGTCGAGTGCTGGCACTGCGAAGTCAATGAAGGGCAACAAGCGCCGCGACACCTCATTCGAACTTGCGGTGCGGTGTGAGCTTCACCGCCGCGGATTTCGGTACAGAGTCGACTTCGCCCCGCTCGCGACAGTGCGTTCGCGCGCTGACATCGTCTTCCGCGGTGCCCGAGTCGCCGTCTATCTTGACGGCTGTTTCTGGCACGGATGCCCAGTCCACGCCACATCGCCCAAGAGCAACGCCAGCTACTGGCTTCCGAAGCTCGAGCGCAATCGAGAACGAGACAGCCAGATCAATGGTGCGCTTCGTGCGGAGGGTTGGATGGTTCTGCGCTTCTGGGAGCATGAACCGCCTGGCGACATCGCACAGAGGATCGCCGACGAGGTCCGGGCGCGCAGGCTCGGCGAGCAGACAATCGCTACCGATGCGCCGTCGCGCGAGCCGCATCTCGGATAGTTTGAAATGCCGCCGGTCAGGAGGCTGGTTCAAGAGCAATGAAGTGTCCGGCGTCAAATTGACGCTCCAGCCGTTTACGACCAACCAGCTCAAGCGCTCAGACTGCCAGACGGTGCTCAACAGGCCTCAGATCCTCCAACTCTGTCGACAGCGCTCAGAGCGGAACTACTGGCGCTCCCTCGGTTTGTCGGCCGATGACGCTACGGCGAACCGGCTTGTCGCCGTAGACCTCCATGCTGAGGTGGAGTGACCAGTCGTGATTGCGTAAGGCCGGGTCATGAAGCGACCTGCTGGGATCAGAACCGCAGTAGCCGCACCCACCGCTTCACCATTGGGAACGCGACGCCCTCAGCCCCTGGAAGCCGACCGGCTATCGCGATCTGCATGAAGCCGTCACACGCCGATGAGTTCGTAGCCGACCGAGCGGTGAATCGGCTGATCGAGGCGAGCATCGATCACGTAACAGAGCGATCGATGCAGGCGTGAACAAGGGCAATGCAGACGAAGTAGAGGCGTCGACCAGCCAAGAACCGAGCAGTGCAGAGACGGAAGCAGAGCGATCGACGCAGATACGAAACAGAGCAATGCACGCAGGCACCATGGGTGGGCGACGACCTTTGAAACCTCTTCGCTACAGTTACCTGCACGGCAGAAAAAGCCCTGGCTAACGGTGAAAACCTAACCTACCCTGGCGGCATGCGCGGCGGTCTCGAGCGATGGAAACGGGGTGTCGATTCTCACGGCGTCCGACAGGCGATCTCGTACGCGCTCGAGGGCACGTGCGACGCTCATCTGCAGGACACGACCGGCGCCGAAGCGCTCGAGGCGTACGGCGCAGCATCCGATTCAACAGTCTCTCGTTTCATCGTCGAGAACGGCGTCATCACCACCGACGAGCTCACCGCCGGGGGTCTTCGTGTCTGGCTCACCGGGCACGATCCCATCACAGGGGACGAGCGCGGTCACCAGCGGCTGAGCCCCGACGCCGACCTGCTGCTCGACGGGACGCTCAACCACCCGAAGTCGTACAGCATCGCCGCGCTGCTGCATCCCGAACTCGCTGCCGAGTTCGAAGCGCTCCAAGATCGACTGCGCGACCGCATCCTGCTCACGTGGCAGACCGAGCTGAACGCGCGGCGCGGCCACGGCGGGCTCGTCCGCGAAGAGATCACCCGCATCGAGGTCGTCGAGTTGCAGCATCGTCGCTCGCGCGCACTCGACCCGCACATCCACCGCCACCTGTGGTTGAACATCAAGGTGCTCGGCGCGGACGGGAGATGGTCGAACGTCGACTCGCGCGTCGCGATGAAGCTGCACACCGTCGTGAACGCGGAGGGTGAGCTTGCCGCCCGTACCGATCCCGCGTGGATCGCCGCGCTCGCGCGCCACGGCTACACGCTCGACGATGCGGGGGAGATCGCCGAGCTCGCCGGTGCCGTCCGTGCGCTTTCGCGTCGGTCGGCGCAAATAGAGGCCAACCGCGCGCGCCTCATCGCCGAGTGGTCGGCGACGCACGGGCGATCGACGCCAAGCGTCGAGGTGCTGCACCAGATCGACCGGCGCGCGTGGGCGGTGTCGCGCCCGAACAAGCCGGCTGATCTCGACGAGATCTCGTGGGAGACGAGAGTCCGCGACGAGATCGCGGCGATCGACCCGAGTCTGGTCGCCGAGCGAGCGCCCATCGCCATCGATGCGACAGACCTCGACGCTCTCGATCTCGACCTGCTCGCAGCCATGGCGATCGTCGACGCGGACGAACGGTCGACATCATCCGGTGGACGGGTCAGCGCCGTCGACATCCGCGCCGGTGCGACACGCGCGCTCTCGCGCACGCGCATCGTTGCGCCGCGCGATCAGCTCGACGGTGTCATCGCGGAGATCAGCCGGCGCGCTGCGACGGCCGTCGTGCGGCTCGTCGCTGATGACGCTCCCTCGCACGTGAAGGCGTTCATGGCGACCGAAACAGTGCGCGCGAAGATCCGCCTCGCGGGTCGCCTGGACGCGCTCGCCACGGCCGGGCGCTCTCTCCTGCCGACGGAGTTGCGCCGGCTCGCGTCGGCGGGGGACGTCTCGATACTGGATGCTTCGCAGAACGCGGCCGCGTGTGCCATCGCCGGCACCGACGGGCTCGTGGCGGTGACCGGTCCCGCCGGGACGGGAAAGACAACGATGCTACGCGCCGCGTTCCGAGCCCTCGCGGCGCAGCGGCGGAGGATGCTGGTCGTTGCTCCGACCCGCAAGGCGGCCTCGGTGGCGGCTCGCGAGATCGGGACCGCGGCATCCAGCATTCATGCGCTGCTCGCCGATCACGGCTACCGGTGGAGAACCGACGAAGCCGGCGCGAAGGTGTGGACGCGGCTCGCCCGCGGCGATGCTGATCCGATGGGCGGCACGTACAGCGGTCCGGTGCGGTGGACGCTGGGTGCCCACGACCGGATCGTCGTCGACGAAGCCGGCATGCTCGACCTGCAGACCGCGAACGTCCTCGCCGAGCTCGCGCTCGAGCTGCGGGTCGGTCTTGTGTTCGTCGGCGACCCGCACCAAGCGTTGCCGGTCGGGCATGCCGGGGCGATGGCATCCGCAATCCGCCTCGCCAACGCACCCGTCGAACTCGACACTGTGCACCGGTTCCGCGACCCCGAGTATGCGGCGCTCACACTGCGGTTGCGCGACGCGGGCGATCGCGAGCACGCTCTCGGCGTCGCCGGCGAGCTCGCCGAGCGCGGCCACCTCGAGCGGGTCGATCATCACGACGCGGCGCGCGAGCGGATGATCGACGCGTACTTCGACTGGCACACGCGCGGCAAGCGGGTGACGTTGGTTTCCGGTACCAACGCTGAGGCGGATGCCATCAACGACGCCATTCAGCAGCGCCGCGTCGAGCGGGGCGAGCTCGATGCCCGCGTCGTCGCGTGGGGGATGGGGGAGCAGCGCATCCTCGTCGGCGACACCGTGCAGACGCGCCGCAACGACCGGCTCACGGGCGTCGAGAACCGCGCCCAGTGGGTCGTGCGGGGCATCCGCGACGAGTTCGTGTCACTCGTCTCTGTCGGCGACAGCGGCGAGGTGCGGCGGGTGTCTGCCGAGTACGCCCGTGAGCACCTTCAACTCGCCTACGCGTCGACCGTTCACGGGGTCCAGGGCGACACGGCCGACGCGTCCGTTGTCGGGCCGGATGTGGATGCCGCGGGACTCTACGTCGGACTCACGCGCGGCCGGCTAGACAACGTCGCGATCGTCGTCGCGCGGACGGATGCTGCGGCGCGCGAGCGGATCGCCGAGTCGATGCAGCGCGGCACTCCGGAGCTAACTGTGCAAGATGCTGTGCGCGCGGTCGAGGCGGAGTTGCGGCGCGCGGCGAGGAACCGAGAGGCGGCTGTGATGACGGGGCCGGTAGTTGGGGCGCCGAGTGCGGGGCGCGGGATCGGGAGGTAGCGGCGTTTGATACGCGGGGCGTTCAGCGGGCAGGCATTCGGGGCGGCTATTAGGGCGAGGTCGGATGTGTCATGAGAGGCGCTCGCGACGTCTCCTCGCCTGTCTTGATGAAGTACCCCCTATGACGTGGGCCAAGCGGCGTGGTATCTGTGACTCGCCGCGCAGGCCGGTATCTCGCGGCGCCGCGGCTCCAAGGCGGCATGATGGGCTCTTGAGCGTGACGTCAGCCCGGGAAGGGGTAGGTGGGTCGCAATGCAGGAACTTGAGGTCGACCTCGAAGCGTTCGGAGTTCTCTTCGCGACCATTCAGAGCAGTCCCTTCACTCTGGTCGAGATCGACGCGGAGCAGGCGGCAGCGCTTGCCGGGCAGCTGGGTGTTCCCGTTCGCCGCTGTTACATCGGAGACGGAGCCCTTCGCGAGCGCATGGAGAAAACTGAGTCATCCGCGCATGCGATCATCGGCGCTAAGCTGCCCGATCGTGGGTCGACGATGGCGGGCGACTTCGGGGAGATTCTCACCGCCCTGTTTCAGGCGGCTCGCGAGCATCCGGGCGAGGTGCTCGATCCGAAGAAGTGGCGGTTGAAGCAGGATCGCACGAAGCCGGCTCCTGGTTCCGATGTTGTGCAGCTGATCCTTCCGCACTGGCCAGACTCGTCTGACGAGGACCGTGTCATCTGTGCCGAGGTGAAGACGAAATCGACTAAGGGGAACTCGAAGCCTGTTGCGAGTGCCATTGAGGACTCGGAGAAGGACAGCTCCCGACGATTTGTGAAGACGTTGAACTGGTTGAAGGAGCGAGCGCTGGACACCGGCCTGTCCACTGTCTCCGTCCAGCAACTGGATCGGTTCATCCATGCGGTCGACCATCCAGCTGCACGACGTGAGTTCCGCGCCGTTGCGGTGATCTCCACCGCCCTGGTCGAGGCGGAGCTGGAGGGGGTCGAGGCTCCGCCTGGGGACGAGAGGGCTTTGATTGTGATCTCCGTGCCCGATCTGAAGGCCAACTACGAGTCGGTCTATGACGCGGCGTTGGTCAGCGCCGACGAGTCCGGGGCTGTCGTATGAGGGAGACCCTGGGACGGTGGATCGCGGATGCGGAGACGAACCACGCAATTGAGGACCTCCGGGTCGACGCGCGCCTGGCTCAGCTCGACTACCTCGACGATCGCGGCACGGACCTGTACTACTCGCTTGTCGGTGAGCTGCTCGACATGGTGAGAGCCGGAGCAAACGATCCGGCCGACTGGGCGTCGGTCGGCCGTGGTCTTGACTCGGTAAGCCGTGAGCTTCACGACGGCGCCGAAGCGGACGCGTTGTTCTTCTCTTCAGTCGCGTTCTACTTGGGTGGCTATCCGGCATCAGCCGTCATGACGATGCGTCGCGCTGATCCTCAGTATTTGGGAACCGACGTTGAGGCGGCTGCGTATGAGCTCCTGACTCGTTCCACGAATCCGCGCTCGCCGCTCACGGGTGCGCTCCTGGGGTCGGTGCGGGCCGGTGACCTTCAGGTCGTTGACGCCGCGGTTGCCGCAGCGGAGGACGGCGTTGCCCAGGCTCTCGATGTCGGACCCGAGGAATGGGTAGCGCATCGGCTGTACTTGGCACTGTTGCAGCGGTTCCAGAAGACCAACCTGCGCGCGGTTCTTCCGGATGGCGTGATCGACAGGTGGGATCCTCTGGTCGAGTCGTTCCTCGACAGGCAGCGGCCGGTCTGGGACTTCTTCCCTTCGCAGATTGAGGCGATAGATGCGGGCCTGCTGACGAGTTCCCAGTCCTACTCGCTGCAGATGCCAACGGGAGCAGGGAAGACTGCGCTCACCGAAACCCTGATCTTCGACCACCTCACGCGCTCGCCCGGCAATAAGGCGGTCCTGCTCGTGCCGTACCGCGCGCTGGCGCGGGAGCTGCGCGGAAGCGTCGGCCGGCACCTGACGTCGATGGGTCTTCTCTCTCGGACGGTCTACGGGGGCACCGTTCCTGGCATCGAAGAGAGTGAGGATCTGGACGACGTTCGCGTCATCATCGCAACACCCGAGGCGCTCACCGGCCTCATCGGCGCTCACCCGGAACTGTTGTCGACAATCTCGCTGGTGGTGTGCGACGAAGGACACCTCCTTGACAGCGGCGCGCGCGGAGTGGGGCTGGAGCTTTTGCTCGCACGTCTGAAGGCGCGGGACCCGAGCCCGCGGACCGTGTTCGTGTCCGCGATCGTCCCGAACGTCGAGGAGATCAACAGCTGGCTCGGCGGATCCGACGCAACCGTGGTGAGAAGCGACTACCGCCCCTCCATCGCCGAGTTCGCGGTGCTTCGTCCGGTCGGCGCTGGTCGGACGGCGACGATTGGGCTGGAACTTCACGAGCCAGTCACGTCGGTCCCGGCTCACACATTGCCAGAGTTCCTGCGACCCACTGACTTCCAGTACACGAATCCGGTCACGGGTCGACGAAATACCTACGCCTACTCGTCGACGAAGACGAAAGCTGTGGCAACTGCGCGGAAGGCGCTCGCGCTTGGGCCGGTCGCAGTGTTCGCGACCGAGAAAGGCGGAGACCGAGGTGTCGTGGGGTTGGCGAAGGAGCTCCTCAGGCAGATCGGCTCCGGTCTCACCCTTCCCCTGCCGTTGAGCTACGTGAACGACACCGAGCTGGTCGAGTCTGTAGTGGCGTACCTGTCTTACGAGTTCGGGGACGGCTGGGTGGGCACGAGCGTGCTTCGCGCTGGTGCGATCGTGCACCACGGCGATGTCCCACAGGAGACCCGCGAGGTGCTCGAGGAGTTGGTCTCGGACCGTCACGTCTCCATGGTGATGTGTACCAGCACCCTGGCTGAGGGGGTCAATCTTCCGCTGCGGACGATGGTGTTGTACTCGGTGAAGCGCAGCTCGGACGGTAGCGCACCCGAGGCGATGCTGGCGCGAGACATCAAGAACCTCGTCGGCCGCGCGGGCCGGGCCGGAAGCTCCACCCGCGGGCTAGTGATTTGCGCCAATCCTGACGACTGGACGGTGGTCAGTCCGGTCGCCGAAGGGCAACCCGGTGAGCCGGTTGAGGGTGCCGTCATCGAGCTTATCCGTCGTCTGGCACGAGCACTGGCCCGCAATCAGCTACAACTGACCAACGGGGTGCTGGAAGCGAACGCACCACTGTTCCCGCTCGTGGATGGTGTCGACGCCGCGCTCATCGAGCTCATTCGGGAAGAGCTAGGTGCAGACGAGTTCATCCAGATCGCGGAGGGACTCGCCGCGGAGACATTCGCGGCCGCGAAGGCGAATAACGACGAGCGTGCACTGCTGCACACCGTGTTCGAACTGCGCGCACGGCGGATTGTCGAGATGCGCTCGACAGGACGTCTCGCGCTCGCGCGCAGCACATCCGCTCGGCCGCGTCTGGTGGATCGGGTGATCAATGACCTGATCCCTCGCTACGAACACTGGAGTGCCACGGACTCAGTCGTGGACGCAGGGCTCATCCGTGTTCTCGTGGACTGGGCGCTGGAGCAGCCCGGGTTCGCGAGCGACGTAGAGACCGAATACCGCCGCACGGAAATCACGGACTTCGGCGGTTCGCTGACCACACTGGTACTCGCCTGGCTGGACGGCCGCTCGTACGAGCACATCGCCGACGGTGTGGGTGTCACCACGGATGTGCTGCTGCGCATTCACGCGAAGGTAGTGCTGTTCAACTTCGTGACTCTCGTGGAGCAGGCCGTCGCGCTAATCCAGGAATACCTCCCCGAGACAGGTGACGAAGCTCTTGCCCCGGTCATCGCCTCCCTCCCTGACTTCATCCGCTTCGGGGTGTCCACGTCCGCCGCGCGAGAACTGATGGCACGTGGCATGCGACACCGGCGCGCAGCGATTGCCCTCGGCACGGATCCGGCGATGCACACCTCCACAAACATCTTCGCGACCCCGTGGTCGATCGCGCGGGACCTGCTCACGGATGACGCCACCTGGCTTCGCCGGCTCGGTGCGCTGGTTTATCGTCGAACCGTTTCAGATGTCGCCATAAGGCGAGGAACACAAGGGCAAGTCGGCTGAGCGCTGATCGCCGTTCACCTTCAGTTCATTGCCAAGGTCGTCCGACCCCATCACACCCGGTATCGAGATCGGCGGTGTCGGACGCGACGACGACAACAATTCCAGCCTGTTGGCTATGGCTCGCCGGGCGCCGCATGCCAGACTCTGACTGCTTCGCGATGCGCGGTGGGATCGATAGGGCCAACGCTTGAACGCCGAGGCGGCATCTGGCCGCTGCGACCATAATGTGAGAGAGCATGTTCGATTCCGGCGGGGGCCACCGTCGGGCAGAGAGGTTACTGCGTGTCGAGTCTCTTCGTCCTGGGCAACGGGTTTGACCTGCAGCATCACTTGCCAACGTCGTACGATCCTCATCTGAAGGCCCTTGCCATCGAGGGGGAGCGATTCCCTGGCGAATGGGAGAGCTACAGCATTGCCGGGAATCTCTGGGCTGCAGTGGAGGAGGGACTCGCCTATCCCGACGTGGACATGATCCTGGAACATCTGGAGTACTACGCTCCAGATGTGTTGTCCGACCGGGAGAGCGACCGGGACGGGATCATCCACGAAGCCGAACAGCTCCTATCATTCCCCCTGGATAAGTTCGCGCAGAACGCAGACGCCGAGCTGGAGAATACCGCGGCACAGGAGAAGTTCGCGGGCTTGTTCGGCCAAGGCGACTACTTTCTGACGTTCAATTACACGCACACCCTTCAGCGCCTGTACGGCATTGCCCCCTCGCGAATCCTGCATCTGCATGGGGAAGTTGGCGTGAACCGGCTAATCCTCGGCTACGCGCCCGGAGGCCTGCGAGGGACTGAGATCTTGGGCAAGTGGGACAGTGAGGAGAATTTCGAATTCTACCGCTCCCGTGCGTACGAGGCGGTCGCGCGACGGATGGCCGACTTCGAAAAGATCTACCAGCATGAGGCGATGACCGAGTTCATCGGTCAGATTCCTTCCTCCACAGGTGGGATCAAGATCTACGGCCACTCCTTCGGCAGCGTGGACAGGCCGTACTTCGATCGCTTAGCGCGGAGTTTCGACGGAGTGCCGTGGACAGTGTTCGCCCACAACGATCAAGCCCTCGAAGACATGTGCCGAGCCCTGGATGCCTATCGGTTGGGAGTCGTATACGAGGGCCACGTCATCTGAACACAGGCTGACAGCCGTCGGCCGTCACCGCCACCGGACTCTGAACAGTCGGCATTCAGAACAACACCGGCGTGGCAAGGCTCAGGTGTTCGACGCAATCGTGATTGAGTGGGCCTGGGCAACCCCTCTTCTCCTTCAGCGGCGCACACGGTTCCCAGCCGGAGAAACCACCGCGCAGTCCATCGTATCGCCGATGGCGCTCGGTGCAGAGGCGGACGACGATGAAGTGTTCTCGCGCCCAGAACAATCGGCACTGGGGGGTTGGGCTTGATTCTGAACGAAATGCGCGTCCGCAACTACCGGACGGTGGGCCCGGAGCAGAGACTGTCACTTCTGCCGGGCATGACCCTGGTCGGCCCCAACAACAGCGGAAAGACAAACCTACTGCGAGCCGTTCAGATGTTCTTCACTGGCTACGAGAATGTCCTCGGCTACCGTCGCGCCACCGACCTGACTTTCGGTGCCGGATCGCAGCAGACCAGCTTGGTCGCCAGCTTCACCATTGATGGGCATGCCCGCGATGCAGAGGTTCTCACGCTCCTCGACGAACTCCACGCCATCGTTGGGACCCAACGAGACTCCGACACATTCACGGTGAATCTCTACTTCACGGGCGTGAACGACACCCCGGTCTACCGGGTGTTCGGCAACGTCAAAGTGCCCGTCGCTGATCGGCCGACCTTTAGCCGAAAGCAGAAGCAGCTGGTCGAGCTGCTTCTCGGCACGTTTCGCGTGCACTATGTGCCGTCAGCCAAGAGCATCACGAGTCTCTACGACGATCTGCTGAAGCCGTTTGTCACCCACGCAGCGTTCCAAGCGATTGAGCCTCACCTCGATGGCATTCAGGCAGAGCTTGACTCCGTCGCACAGAGCTTGAACGAGGAGCTGAACGCGGTCGGACTGTCAGGAATCCAGTCGAGCTTTCGCCTGCCCACGCGGTCCACAGATCTGCTCGCGGGCTTCGAGCTGATGCTCTCGGATCCGAGCAGCACCACGCTCAGCGAGAAGGGTCAGGGAATTCAGTCGACGGTGTTATTCGCCTCATTTGCCTGGATCACCGAGCAAGAGAAACTGGTTGAGGGCGTCCCTCTTTGGCTCATCGAGGAACCCGAATCGTACCTGCATCCCGAACTCACGAAGGCTCTCTACGCGGTACTTGAAACCCTCTCAAACTCAAGCACGGTGGTCGCTACCACGCATTCGCTCGCGTTCGTGCCGACTGATCACAGCCTGGTTCAAGGAGTCGACCTCGATCCTGCTACTCGCCGAACTGTGGTTAGCGACTTTCGATCGCATGCTGAGGCGACCCAGCGTATTCGTCGATCTCTCGGCGTGCAGTTCTCGGACTACTACAACCTGGCAGAGTGCAACGTCTTCCTGGAGGGACCGAGCGACAAAGAGCTGATGCTTTGGGCGCTCTCACAACTGGACCCAAACGGAGTCACATATCCCCTCCTGGGCGCAAGCCTGCTCGAGGACTTCGGGGGCGTGAAGCAACTCGAGGGCTTCCTGAAGGCTACATACGCTCCAATCCGCGACGAGCGCGCCTTGGTGGCTGTCTTCGATGGCGACAGCGCCGGTCAGCAGTCGCGCCAAAACCTCCAGCAATACTTCGGTCAGAAGGAGGTTCCGTTCGACCCGAACCGAGACTTCGTGTCTGTTCGCAATGGATTTGCCGTCGAGGGACTCTTCCCAGACGAAGCGGTGATGGAGATGCACGACCAGCACTCCAGTTGGTTTCAGACCTACTCAGTGGATTCGTCTGGAGACCTCGAGCCATTTCAGATCAAGGATGGTCGCAAGTCGGATGCGATTCGTTTCCTCAAGCAGGCCGCTCCGTCGATGGTCGACTGGGATCGTCGATGGTTGTCGTTCCTGTCCGCGATCGACAGCGCACTCCAGACTCAGATAGAGCGCCTAGCGAGGCAGCAGTGACTTTGCCCATAGACATAGAGGCCCCAGTACCACGAGCGGCGGAGTGGGAATGCTGAAATCCTAGATGTACTGACCTCGGCCGTTGTTCAGGCGTCCACGCCGAAGGCGCCTGACCGCCCCATCAACGTCGCTGGTCTACATCTCGGTCAGTTCGCCCACCTCGACGCTGCCACCGCGGGAGAGGCCGGGGCATCCTTCGGCCAGTGCCGTCGCCGCGGTCAGGTCGGCCGCATCGACAAGCACGTAGCCGGACAATGCGTTGGGTCCAGCGGACGTTCCCAGCAGCGCCGTCGCCCCGACGCGGCTGCCCATGTCGGTCACCGCCGAGCCGAGCTTCTGGAACCAGGCGCCCCACGCAGCGACCTCTTCCTCGGTGGCGGTCACGGCGGGGTTGTTGCGGAAAGCAAAAACGTAAGCAGACATGATGTGCTCCTTCTGACTCTGGTCGACGTCGGATGTCGACTCAGCAGTACGACGTGCGAGCGCCTCCGAAATCGACACATCACAGAAAATAGGTCTGTTGCATGGGCAAGTGGCCCGTAATGCGATCCCGTCTCCTTGACGCGTACGGTGCGAACTAGACGTCAACGCCGAAGGCGCGGAGCAGCCCGACGCGGGGGATCATCCGGCGCGGGCCCAGCTGGACCGTCGGGATGGTCCCGCTCTCGATGCCGAGCTTGATCGTGCGGTAGTCGACGCCGACGAGCTTCGCGGCATCCTTCATCGTCAGAGCGAGGCTTTGCGGTGACCGGTTCATCGCCCTTCTCCTTTCGTGAGCCAAGAGTGTCAGTCTCTCTTCACCGAAAGCTAGCACAGATGTGAGCCAAGATCGACACTCTTCTTCACGAATCCGCGACAACCTGGAATAGTGGGCTTCATGGCAGACGTCCAGACGTACGACATCAGCGACGAACGCATCGATCTGGGGAGCGGCGTGACGCTCCCCAAGTCGTGGCACGCGCGCGTCTCGGGCGAGCAGGGCGTGCCCGGAATGATCACGGTGCGCGTCGAGTGGGATGCCGAGCTCGGGCGCTCCGCAGTCGCCCTCGCCGCCCTCGAGCGCGACGGGGGAGGCGTCGATATCACGAGCCAGGTGCTGCGCGAGGTGCGCACGCACTGGATCATGACGATGTCGGCCTTCGACGTCGTCACGGTCAACGACGTCACGGATGACGGCGAGATCCGGCCCATCCCCGTGCGAGAGTTCCTCGGCCGCGAGCGTGAGCGCGGTGAGCGGGACAGCTCGGAGTTGCTCCATCAGGGAGTCACCGTCTACCGCATCGCGACGGCGCTCAGCTTCCCGCCGCTCAAGCTCGTCGCCGACACCCTCCGGATCAGTCAGAGCACCGCGACGCGCATCATGAGTCGTGCGCGCGACCTCGGTCTCGCACCCGAAGTGCGCATCCAGGAGCCGCGGCGCGCGCCGGCCGTCGACCCGTACGGCACGGGGCTTCTCTACGGTCCGTCCGGCCCAGGCGGGCCATCGCTCGGACGCTGAGCGGGCCACGACGAGTGGCCTCCGGGGGCTCCTGCCGGCCCATGCAGGGCAGTAAGTCACTGGGTTATCGAGCGCAATCCGCCATCAGTCTCATCAGTCCGGTGGCGTCGTCCGTCGTGAAGAGCTCGTCGAGGGCGAGGTTCTGCTCGTACAGCCGCGCGTACGGGATGGAGATCGCGTCGAATCCATGTCTCATGAGCTCGCCGCTGGCCATGAGTTTCGCGGTGCGCTTGTTGCCGTCGAAGTAGAGCTGGTGACGGATCACGGACGCCGCGTACACGAGCGCGCGAACCCGAGGGTCCGGCTCGTCGGTGAGGTAGTCCAGCAAGTCCGCATACGCCTCGCGCAGCAGCACGCCACCATCGCCGTGCGGTCGGCCGTCGACGACCCCACCGGAGGAGAGGCGCACGGTGCCGCCACCTGTCGCCTGACCCTCTCCGCGGAACATCCCGGAGTCGATCGCCTCGTGTGCCGCGACCAGCGCATGCAGCCGATCGGAAACGGGCTTGGTGAGATCGAACTGTCCGTTCCCCACCAGACGGTCCAGTTCGTTGAAGCCCTCGTTCAGCGCGAGGATCTGGTTCTGGTCATCCAGAGGCTTGCCCTGCACGGTGACTCCCTCCAGTAGCGTGCGCACCTCGGGCAGCGTGAAGGTGTTGCCTTCCAGCCGTGCGGCATCCCAGATGAAGTCGGGCTTGCGTGCCCGGAACCGCTGCCGCGCGCGCTCGGATGCGTCGCTTGTCGAGAGGTCCTTGGCGTGTCCGATCACGGACAGGTCGACGTGGGCGATGTCCCAATACACGCCGGTCAGGCGAAGCTGCTCCTGCTGGAGCGCGGCCTGGGCGAACTCAGGCCGCACCCGCGCGGTCCCGCTCACCGGGAGCGTGCGCGGCGGTCGCGCTGTCGGTGCCCCGTACTGCTCGGGCCCTGCGCCCCAGCGCGGGCTGCGGTCATTGCCCGTCATCGTTCACCAACTCCTTGCCAAGTCGAGCGCCGTGAGGCCCAGGTCGCCACCGACGCCCAGACTGTCGATGACCGCCTGGATGGGGGACACCAGCGGAACCCCGCCGGGCTCAGCTGCGCGAACGAGGTGATGAGGCGCCAGAGGCGCGATGATCACCGTCGCCGCGCGCGCGGTGCGTACCGACCGGTGTGTCTCCATGAGGTAGCGGGAGAACTGTGTCGGCAAGGATGTCCACACAACGGTCGGCATCTTCGCCCATCGCTCCTGCTCGCTCTCGGCACTCGCGATCGTGGTGAGGTCATGAGGCAGCTCGACCCTCAGTGCTCGAAGAGCCGCTCCACCAGAGAAGACATATCGGTGGTCGCGGTACTCGGTGGAGGTCGCGCTGGCTGCAGACATCAACCGCTCGAGGTCGTTGCGGCCGGCGAGCATGATCGCGTCAGGGGAATTCTGCGGCGCAGACAGCGCCGCAGCCTCGGAGACGAGACGTAGTGGGTCAACGGAGCCCTCATCCCCGTCGTCTGCTCGCACATACCGCAGCAGTCTGTCCCGCCACGCTCCGAGATCGGCGCGCAAGAGGGGCGGGTCCATGTCGGTCAGATCGTCGAGCAGATCCCGTGCCGCAGCCGCAGCCGCCGGCTGGTACGCACGGTCTAAGCGGATCTCGATGTCGAACCCGCAGGCCAGCGCGATCTCCCGGAGTGTGTCCAGGCGCGCGCGACTCTGGTCCTGACGCAGCACCCACTCCGTGTTGCGCGAGACGCCGGCCCGTTGCGCGAGCTCGACCCGCGGAATCGGCGGTGCCGCGATCAGATCGGCGAATGTCACAGCGTCCATGACGACGTCCTCCCTGCAGGACAGCATAGCACTGGGTCCTGTAAGCAGGACGTTGTGGTTCTTTGTCCTTTTAAAAGGACGATGCGAAGGGCCTGTCCTTCCCGGGCGGCATGCGCGGCGGTCGAGGGTCAGCGCGTGGAGCGGGTGCGGTATCGGCCTGTGGTCCATCGGTCGCCGCGCCAGCGACCAGGTTCCCAGATCCGCCCGGCGTCGGGGCGGGCGACGGACGTCACGCCTGGGAATCGGGGGAGGGCCCGCAGGGTCACGTCTTCGCCGTCCCAGCGCTCCACGAACTCCGAGGCGAAGCGGTCGAGGCGGCCAGGCATGGCGCGCAGCTCGTCAGTCACCATGGTCCCAGGGACTGCAGTGACGGCATCCTCGACGGCGTCGGGGAGCTGCTGGGCCATCTCCCGAAGAACGCGGTCGAAGGCGCTCCTGGACACTCCGAGGACATCGGCGCTGCGCGCGAGGTTTCGGCCGGAGATCTGACGGTACTTGCGCTCCTTGCCATACTTCACCGCGGCATCCGCCCTGAACTTCACGCGCTCCTCGGTCCACAATCCGTGCGCGGAGATGAGGTCGTACGCAGGGGCGAGCCTGGTGATCGCACCGAGGTGGAGCATGCTGTGGTTCTTCGCGTGCGCGTCGACGCCCGCCGCGAGCAGGTTGAACACGAAGAGCCTCGTGAGGGCCCGCTCATCCTCGATGCGGTAGGCCGGCGACGAGGTGCCACGGACAAGGCTCACCATGTCGGCCATGGTCGGGCCGCCGTCCTGCTCGTACTTAAGCGAGGGGTAGACGCGGAGGGCCTGGCAGAAGTCCTCCCCGTGCACCCGCAGGACCTTGTCCTCTCGCGAGAGGCGTCGATCGAATCGTGTCGTCACGAACGCGGGTACGCCGGCGAAGTCGAGGATGTCGACCTGGGCCGCGCGGACCCCGACGGCGCGTGCGGCACGCATCGTGGTGAACTCGACGGCTTGGACGTGGTCGTCCGTGTGCCCCGTCTTCAGCACCATCCCCGGTTTGACAATGTGCGTGCTGGGCGCCCGCCCATTCGGCTCGAACCACTGGCCGTCGATCTGGGCGAGCGCGAACTTGCCCTGGTTGCCGCCGAGGGAGAACCGGCTCTGATCGTCATCCGTGTCATCGACCCAATGGTCCGGGTCGTCGAGGATGGCGCGCACCCGCCGGGCGATCTCGCTCCCTGACATCGGCGACAGCTCCCCGGCGTCGGAGGGCACCACACCCTCGGGGACGACCTGGACGGACCCCGGTGCGTCTTCGCCCATGTGGGCCAGGAGCGTGAACGGATCGGTGCGACGCTCGCCGAACTTCGCCGCCCACCGGCTGCGGACCCCCTCGGCGTCGGGGAGCAGGTTCGACAGCCACGGCATGACGACGTCCGGCCCGTGCCCGAGTTCGGTCACGGGCATGGTCGCCGACAGCGGGGTCGCATCGCGCTGGCCGAGGTAGTCCTCGTCGTAGAGGAACTCGACCTGGTTCTGCTCGCCGCGCAGGAGCTTGCCGGCGAAGCGCTCGTCGAGCCAGAGATCGAGAGCGTCGGCCATCAGAGGTCCTCGAACAACGCGTCGAGGACGCCGGAGCGTTCACTGGGTTCAAGGGTCACGGTGAACCCCAGGGCCGCAGCGACATCGATCGTGGCGCTGAGCGACGGGTCGACCTTGCCCGACTCGAGGTCGTGCACCCAACGGCGACTCTTGTGGACGGCCTGGGCCAGTTCGTCCTGCGTCATGTTCGCGCGCAGCCGGTGACCGCGGACGACGGACGCGAACGCCGGGGTGGACGGCAGCTGCATGTCAGGCCTCCATGTGAACTATGGTTCTCGTTGGCGCTATTGGGAACAATACTGCACTTCGGCTCGGAGGGGAAGTATTCTGCATTTCGGTCGCGCCGCTCGCCGTCCGCGATCGGACACAGATTTGAGCAGTCTGCTTCAAGAACCTGCATATGGCGTCGTCACGCAAGCAGAATGCTCAAAACCACTCGCGTAGAATTCGGGCGTGGCCGCATCCTGGAAGAAGGTTCCACGACATCCGCTCAGACACTGGCCCGGATGGGGCATTTTTGGCCGCATTTTGGCCGCATCCTGTTCGCAGCTAGCTGTTTTCGGACGTCTTTCGATGTCGTCGAGCTTCCGAAACCCCGCGTAATTCCGCGGAAGTTGTCGTTTCAGGTCGTCATGCAAAATGCTCAAAACGTGTTCGAGTCCCTCCAGGGGGCACAGTAGGTCGTGAGCACGCGCCGCGCATCAGATCGCGGGCGGTCAAGCATCGCCCTGACCCCCCGGTTCCTGACTGGGGCTACTCGCTTCGATCAATGTCACGTCACGTGGGGCACGGGTCGACGGACCCGTGCCCCACATCCGCTCCGAGGTCACAGCCTCAGTTGCGAGGACCTGGCGCTCCGAGCCCGGCTCCGTGGAAGTCGATGCTCTGGACCAGCTTGGCGTTGCCGCCGACGATCGGCAGGCTCACCTTGGACTTCGTCGGGTTGACGGTGAGCGTCGTCCCGGCGGCAGGACGGACCGTGTACTCGTTGTCGGAACTGATCACCATCACGCCGATGCTGGTGCCCTTGGCGAAGATGTAGTCCTTCGGCTCGAACGCGAACGAGAACTGGTAGAACTGGCCGGGCTCGATCGAGTCGGTGACCGCGTCACTGTTGCGGTTCTCGACATCCATCCAGCCGCGCGAGATCACCTTCGCCGCGCCCGTGTCCGAGTATTGGAGCAGGACCGCGGAGAGGTTGGCCTTCGGACGGTCGACTGAGACGTTCAGCGACACCGTCGGCGTACCTGACAGGCGCATATCGTCGTTCAGCACGGGCGTCCGGTACTCGAGGCGGTTCGGAGACTGCGTCGCGGCGGCAAGCGCCGACACCTTCTTCGACGCGTCATCGACGATCGTCTCCGTCGGGGCCTGTGCGTCCTTCGTGAACCGAAGCGTTCCGACGGTGTTCGCTTCGGACGCGGCGCCCAGCCACACGGTGGCGGGGCGTGCATTCGTGTCAGGCCAGTCCGAGTACTCGGTGAGCACTTTGTCCTCGCGCACCACGTACGCCTTCGGAAGCTTCTCGACGCCGTTCTGCACCTTGTACAGGTACCGCGTGAACCAGCGGTTCAGCATCGTGTCCGTCGGGTTGCCGCCGTGACCGCCCTGGTGCAGGTAGATCTGATGCGGAGTGCCGGTCTTCTTGAGCGCCTCATAGAGGTCCGAGGCGTTCTTGGTCATGACGTTCCAGTCGTTGAGACCGTGTGCGACGAGCGTCGCCGCCTTGATCTTCTCGGGATGCGCGAGGTAGTCCCGCTCCGCCCAGAACGCCGTTCGATCACCGCTCGCGCGGTCCTCTTTCGCGCGCAACTCATCGATGAACGGCTGGCACTGCGACTGCGGAAGGCGTGTGTGCACGTAGTCGGCCAGAACATCGAGGTCCTCGCCCTGGTAGCCGCCGGGCGCACGGACTGCGCCGTTCGCGCGGTAGTAGTTGTACCAGTCCGAGATCGCCGAGACCGGGACGATGGCATCCAGTCCCTTAACACCGGTGCTGGCGACACCGATAGGCAGGGTGCCGTTGTATGACGTCCCGATCATGCCGACGCTGCCGGTGGCCCAGCTGCTCGCCGAAACCTCCGTCGTGCGGGCCGGGCTCGAGTACGCCTTCACCCGCCCGTTCAGCCAGTCGACCACGGCCCTGCCGCCCGCCGACTCGTTGGGTCCGCCCGAGGTCGGGCACCCTTCGGAGAAACCGCTGCCGAGCGACTCCGCGTGTACGACGGCGAAGCCGCGCGGTACCCAGGCGCTCTCCCATGACGAGGAGATCTTGGGGCTCGTGGCGGGGGCCTTGGGTGCCGGGAACCCGGGCTTCGTGGTCGGCGGTGCCCCGATCTCGTGATCCACGCTCCAGTTGCCGACGCTGCTACCGCCCGCGTAGTACGGACTCATCTCCATAATGACCGGGACTTTCAGTCCGTCATTCGTCTCAGGGACGCGCGTGACGTCGATGTGCACGAGGTCGTTCTTGCCGTCGCCGTCTGAGTCGACGCTGCTTTCGACCCATGCCTCCTGGCGTACCCACTGCGCCTTGTTCGTCGTGAACACGGCCTGCGACAGGCCGTCTTGGAAGGTCGGCTCGATCGGCGCCGGGGCCGGGGCCTCCGCCGGGGCCGCCATCGCCGGAGTCGTCGCCAGCATTCCGCAGGCCACGACAGACGTTGTCAGGAGGGCCGCGAGGCCCCGCCGACGCCGCCGCGTCCTCTGCTCCTCGAGATCCGTCATGTCGAGATGCTCCTTTCGACGCCTGCCCTCGTTGGCCGACGCTCCGTCGAGCCTAGGGACGGCGCTTCGGCGGGGCATCCGCGAAATGACGCGGCTCGGACGAGGCAGATGCGACGAATGTCGCTCGTCGGCGATCAGCCCGGCCTCTCGGCCTCCGAGAGCATGATGGCCATGTGAAGACCCAGCCGGTGCATGCCGTCCTGCAGGTCGACCCCGAGCACGGTCTCGATACGTGAGAGACGGTGATAGAGCGAGCTGCGGTGGACGCGAAGCCGGCTCGCGGTGCTCTGCACGTGTCCGCCACGACGAAGGAACTCAGCGAGCGTGGCGAGCAGCATGTCGCCGTCACGCTCTGCGCGGAGCCGCTCGACATCGTGGAATTCATCCGCGCGCATGCCGCGCTCGGCCGCGGCGTGCAAGCCCCGGTAAGCGCCCAGTCGATCCCAGTGCGTGATGCGATCCGCGAGCCGGAAGACGTGGGAGATCCGGATGGCCTCCCGCGCGCGCTCGTAGCTGGTGCGGACCTCGGCCAGCGCCGGTGCGAGCGGCCCGACGCCCACGGAGACGGTGCCCAGTCGGCCGAGCACCTCCTCGCTGATCGAGAGGACCCGCTGCGCCGAGTCCTCGATGTCGTCGTGCGAGTACGCGGCTTCGATGAGCACCGCGTGGTCGTGGCGCACCAGCCGCAGAGCGGTGCCAACGGCCCCAGCCGACATCCGGGAGGCGACCGCCAGTGCGCCGCGCAGCTCGGCGACTTCCGCGTCCGCATCCACATCGCAACTGATCACATACGCGCGTGCTGCCGCCCGACTGGATACTCCGAGACGGTCCACCGCCCATTCGGCCGCCTCTCTGACCTGGTCGCCCGACTCCGTCAGCAAGGTGCGGGCGAACCCCCGTTCGACGGTGCGGGACTCGACTTCATCTTCGTCCTGCCGTTGCCACTCCTCGCCGATGGCGCCCGCGAAGCGCGTGGCGCGCCGGACGTCCGAGTCGCTCATCACGTCAGGCGCCTCGATGAACCAGAGATGGCCGAACGAGAAAGATCCGGTGGAGACCGGGATGCACAATCGAGGCAGCATCCCGAGCGCGGAGTTCGCGGGAACGTGCATGACTTCGCGGGAGCGGTACACGCCGAGGTCGCGCAGCCAGTCGCTCACCGCGGGCGACGCCCGGTGACGCAGGATGGACACCTCGCGGACGGGGTCGATCACGTCCGACTGGGGGCTGTATGCGACCACCCGCTGGCGACGATCCTCAAGCAGCGCGGGACGACCCACCTCTGTCGCGACATGGTTCACGAGCTGTGTGAGCGACACGCGTTCACCCCCGGAGGTCTGCCCATCATCCTGAGCAATCGCTGTGAAAATCACATCACTTTCGCTGTGAGGATGAGTGTATCCGAGTCAGTCCCGGGGGGCTACGACGCCGACGTGCGGCGTCCGCTGAACTCCCGTGACCGCGCATTTCAGGTGACGGCCACCCGGGAACCCTGACCTGAGTCCCTAGCCCCTGGATTCGCACGCGCCTTAGCGTGAGGTGGGGGAAGGGGATCGCTATGCGCATCGGGGACATGAATCGGAGCGTGCTCGCACGGCGGGCGATCGTCGCTGTCGCGCTGACGGCACTCACGCTGGGGGCGACGGCAGGATGCGCGGCGGCATCGGCCGGAGCGGCATCCACCATCGCCGTCGATACCGGACAGGCGCCGAACCAGGACGTCATCCCGCTGTACACGGGGCGGGGCGCAGCGATCCAGGCCGCGCTGAAGAAGCTTCCCGGCGAGGTCGAGGACGCCCTCAAACGCACGGGCGTGCCCGGCGCGCAGGTCGCCGTGGTGTCCAAGGGGAAGACGATCTATCAGGGCTCTTTTGGGGTGCGCGACGTACGGACGGGCCAGAAGGTCGACGACAAGACGCTCTTCCTGATCGCCTCGCTGTCGAAACCCATCTCGGCGACCGTCGCGGCGAAAGCGATGACCGAGGACAAGAGCCTCTCGTGGTCGACGCCTGTACGCGATCTCATGCCCGGCTTCACGATGAACGACCCGTACGTGACGGACAACGCCCAGATCGGCGACTACTTCGCGCACCGCACGGGCATCCCGACGGGCGGCGGCGACGATCTTGAGGACCTCGGCTACGACCGCGCATACATCCTCGACCACCTGCACGACATCCCGCTCGCGCCGTTCCGGATCACCTACCAGTACTCGAACTTCGGCCTGACAACAGGGGCTGAGGCGGTCGCGGCATCGCGTGGTGAATCGTGGGAGCAGACCGCCGACGACCTGCTGTTCAAGCCCCTCGGGATGACGTCGACGACCTCGTCCCACGCGGTCTTCCTCGCGACCCCCGATCGGGCCGTCCAGCACGCGCGGATCGGCAAGGACAGCTTCGAGCCGCTGTTCGATCGCGATCCGGACGCTGAGGCGCCGGCAGGGGGCATCGCGTCCACCGCGGGCGACGTCGCGAAGTGGATGGCGATGGTCCTCGCCAACGGGAAGGTCGCCGGCAAGCCGTTCATCGACCCCGCGCCGCTGACCCAGGCGTTCTCGGCGCAGATCGTCAGCTCGCACAACACGACGCTGGACCAACGTCCCGGCCACTACGGTTTCGGGATCAACGTCGGCTCCGGCGCGGGCGGACGCGTCGTGCTGAGCCACTCGGGAGCCTTCGGGCTCGGGACGGCGACCGCGGCATCCATGGTCCCCGACCTCGATCTCGGCATCGTCGTCCTCACGAACGGAGCGCCCATCGGCGTGCCGGAGGCGGTGACGCAGGAGTTCCTCGACAACGTCATGTACGGCGCTCCGACGCGCGACTGGGTCGGCACGATGAGCGGGTTCTTCGCGAACTACAACGCTCCGTCGGGCGACCTCGCGGGCGAGAAGCCGCCCGCAGGCGCCGCCGCTCCCGGGCCGACGACCGACTACACCGGCACCTACTCGAGCCCGTACTTCGGCACCCTCACCATCACCGAGAAGAACGGGAAGCTCCAGGGGACCATGGGGCCGACCGGGGGCTACACCTTCGCGATCGACCCCTGGAACGGCGACACGCTGTCGTTCGCGCCGCACGGGGAGAACGCGCTGCCCGGGTCGCTGTCGTCCGCCGTCTTCACCCGCACCGCGGGGAAAGTCGCCGGCGTGACCCTGACCTACTTCAACTCCTACCCGCAGGTTCCCACGCCGACGGGACTCGGGGTCTTCACCCGGACGGGCTGAGGGGTGGCTAGCCCGGCCGCGGCTCTGGCGGCGGTCGTCGTCGAGGAGCTGCCGACAACGATCCTCGTGCTCGACCCTTCACGGTGCACCCGAAAGGCGCGACTGACCTCAGTTGAGGAGCGCGGTCATCGGGGTCGAGGCGGCGTCTTCCCCGGTCAACGGGGCGATCCCCCATTCCGACTCGATCGTCCGAAGCAGCGAGTAATGGGTGAAGGGTGTGGACGACCGCGTGTGCGAGCGCGCGACCGGTCCGGCGAAGACGCACGCCACGGTGTTGTCGGCTGCGTCGCCCTCATCGAATGTCACCACCAGGAGCGAGCGCTGGGACGTGAACGCGGGCGAGGACAGGATGCGGGGGACGTTGGCCTGGAGCCAGTGGTCGCCCGTCTGGATCGAGCAGTCGTGCATGTCGTTGCACAGGTTCGGGCTGATGAAGGCGAGGTTCGGCAGCGTGTTCGTACCGGCGAGGTCGTCGACGAAGCGGTCGTAGGGCACGTCGTGCGACGAGCAGTATGCGCGGTCTGTGGTGACGCTCGGAAAGTAGAGGAAGGGATTGTGCTTGACCGCGTATGTGTTCGTGTTCGCGGTGCTGCAGGGCGCGGTCATGCTCTCGGCGTACATCTTCCAGGTTCGACCCGAGCGGTCGATCGCCTGGGCGAGGTTCGGGCCGGTCACCAGGCACGAGCCGCCGGGCGCGCAGTCCGATGTGATCCCGGTGGTCGTGCCGCTGGTCAGCGCCAGGTAATTGGGCAGGCTCGGATGCGTGACGGCGGAGTATCGGTCCGCCTGTGCGTAGGTCTGCGCGAGGCTGTTGAGGTACGGGGCATCCGGGTTGCCGATGATCGAAGTCGCCGGCTTGTTCTCTTCCACGATGATCACGATGTGCTCGAGCGTCGCCTGGCCTGACGGACCATCGGTCTGCGGCAGCGGCGAACTGCTTGGTCCCGGCGGGGTCACCGGGGCGCCCTGACTCGCGGTGCACCCGGTCACCGCCACTGCAATCAGCACGCCGCAGCCGACAAGTGCCGTCCGCCACTTCATGATCGAAGCGTAGGCCAGTGGCGACCGCTCGCTCGATCGCCTCACAGTCCCGTCTTGCCGGCGCGTAGCCTGGGCGGATGGCCGTCTCTGCGCGCACTGCCTTCGAGGTCGTCGACTGGCGGCGGCGCGTCTACGCCCTCTACGCCGAGGTGCGCCGGACCCCGAAGCCCGGGGAGGCGCACGAGCTGTGGCGACGGGGGCGCGATGAGCTGATGCTGCGGCATCCCGCGACGCCGCTGCTGCCCGAGGACCGGCCGGGTTTCGAGGGGCTGCCGATCGCCCCGTACGAGCCCGATTGGCGGTTCGAGCTGCCGATCCTCCCTGCCGAACCAGGGGGTTTCGAGTTCGCGACGGGTACGGACGGCATAGTTCCGTTCGAACGGGTGGGCCGGATCGAGATTCCGGATGCCGGCTCCCTCGACGTGTGGCGCTTGGCATCATACGGCGGCGGCATCTTCATCCCCGTGCGCGATGCCCTCGCGGGCCGCGACAACGGCACCTATGGCGGCGGCCGCTACCTCATCGACACGATCAAGGGAGCGGACCTCGGATCGGATGCCGAACGCGGCACGATCGTGGTCGACTTCAACTTCGCGTACAACCCGTCGTGCGCATACGACCCGGCCTGGGCGTGCCCGCTCGCGCAGCCGGGCAACGTGCTGTCGGTTCCCGTGCCTGTCGGTGAGCGGTACCTCACATGATGGTCCGGTCTCGCGCGGGCTCCTCAGCTGGCGGCATGTCCGCCTCGGCGCTCGGTCGGCGTGCGGCCGTCGCCGCCGCATCCGCCGCACTCCTCCTCGCCCTCGCGGCGTGCAGCGCGGGCAGCCCTTCCGAGGGGGCGGCGACCTCTCCGACGCCGACCGCCGCCGCATCCGCTCCGAAGCCCTGCTGGGCCGGTCTCGGCGGGACGACCGCCGACGTCTCCGGCACACCGGGGCTCGAGGTGGTCCTGCTCGGCTCCGGCACGCGCACCGTCGTCATCTCGAATCAGAGCGACGGCGACCTGTGCGTGTGGCTGCCGTTCGCGAGGACGCTCCTCGACAAGGGCTTCCGCGTCGCGCTCTACAACTATGTCGGCAACTCCGGAGAGAACCTTCAGGCCGTCGTGAAGCACCTGCGCGCGAGTGGAGCGGGGAGCATCGCGGTGCTGGGCGGCTCGGAGGGGGCGAAGGCGTCTATCGTCGCGGCAGCGGCGCTCGACCCGCAACCCGCCGCCCTCGTGAGCCTCTCGCCCGAGGTCGCACTGCAGCGCGTCCCCGTCGAGCCGTCGGCGGCCGCCGTGCGCTGCCCCGCCCTGTTCGTCACCGGGGATGACGACGGGTTCGGCTCGACGCCCGCGACGAAGACGTTCTACGAGGTCTCGCCGTCGACCGACAAGAAGCTCATCGTGATCCCGGGGAAGGACCACGGCATCGAACTGCTCTCCCATCCGGACGTGAACGAAGCCGTGTTGGCCTTCCTCGCGGAACACCTGACCTAGGTGCGCGCGATGACGGTGAAATCCGTGGTCCCGACCTACACCGCCGCGCAGGTGCGGGCGGCCGAGGCGCCGCTGCTCGCGGCCGGCGTCCCGCTCATGAAACGTGCCGCGGCCGCCCTGGCCGCGGTCGTCGCCGAGCACGGGCCGCAGACGATCCTCGTCCTCGCCGGCGCAGGAGACAACGGCGGCGATGCACTGTTCGCAGCGGCCGCCCTCGCCACGCAAGGCATCCGCGTCGATCTGCTGCGGACGGCGGATCGTGTCCACGACGAGGCGTGGACGGCAGCGCTCGCCGCCGGAGCGCACGAGATCGTCGAGCCGGCATCCTCGTACGGCCTCGTCGTCGACGGCATCCTCGGGATCGGCGCGCGTGGCGCACTCCGCGGGCGGGCCAGGGAGATCGTGACTCTCCTGCTCCCGCTGCATCCCCGCGTCGTCGCCGTCGATCTCCCCAGCGGCCTGGATGCGGATGACGGCGCCTCTGACGGGGTGGTCCTCCCGGCGGAGACGACCGTCACTTTCGGCGCGATGAAGAGGGGGCTCGCGGCACGCGTGGACCTCGCCGGCCGTGTCATCCTCGTCGATCTCGGCCTCGAGCTCACGGACCCCGTCGGGTCCGCGGCCGTCGCCGAGGTCAGGGTCGGCTGAATCGAGCCGACGCTCCCTGCATCCGCCCTAGCCTGAAGTGATGAGCGACTACGAAGTGCTGGACATGGGCGGACTCGACACGTGGCGCGGGCACTATGGCGGGCTGCGTCCGTCGAGTTCCCGTGACGGCCGCAGGGCCGTCGACCACGACATCGCGATGCAGTACATCGGGATGACGGCGAACGCCTTCGTTCCCGGCGAGGAGGCCGGGTACTGGCACACCCACGACCAGATCGAGGAGCTGTACGTGTTCCTCGAGGGCCGCGGTCAGATGGGGCTCGACGAGGACGTGGTGGATGTGGGTCCCGGCACCGCCGTGCGGGTGGGACAGGGCGTGTGGCGGACGTGGCGCGCGATGCCCGACTCTCCGGGCGAGCTCCGCTGGCTGTGCATCCGCGCCGGTGGGAGCGCGCTTCCGCACGTGCCCGACGACGCGACCCGTGACGAGGAGCGGCCCTCGCCCTGGACCGACTGAGCGATCCAGAGCGAGGGCCTCGCGCCTGCCGGGCCGGCGCCTACTTCCCGAGCGTCACCGACACCGCCGTGCCCGGCTTCGCCGTGATCCGCAGCAGCTGCTTCGTGGCGTCGTAGTGCGGCTGCCCGCCCGTCACGGCGATGACGGGCTTCGACCCGTACACCGACGTGGGCACGAAGATCTCGGTCGAGCCCGCGCCCGCCGTGTACGTCAGGGCGTACGCTCCGGTGGTCGCGTCGTAGTGCTCCGAACCGGGGATGCCGGCCGTCGCGGCGGCATACGGGCCGAAGGCGGGCTCGTCGCCGGGGGCGGGGTTGCCTGCGGCATCCATCGCGCAGTATCCGCCGTGGTCACTCTTGCACCAGTACCACATCGACCATCCGGTGGCGAAGCGCTCCATCGACGCGACCTGGGCGGCCACCAGCGCCGAGTTGCCCGGGGTGCGTGAGTTGGGCGGACCCCACTCGCCGACGATGAGCGGCATCTTGTTCTCCGTGGCGTACAGCGAGATGGCCGCCTCGTAGTTCTCGACGAAACCGTTCGACGGGTCCCAATCAGCCCCGTCCTCGACGGACGTGTCGTAGAAGTGCGGCGCGTAGCCGACGCGGGAGTCGTCGATCTTGCCGAGCTGCGTGGGCACGCCGTACCCGACGAGGACCGTCGGCTCGACGAACATCCACGAGGTGCGGTCGACGGTGCGGATCGCCTTGATGACCCGGTTGTACATCGGCGTGAGATCGGTCTGCTCGATGCGAGCGGACGCGGTCGGGTAGTCCTCGCCGTCCTGGAACTCGCCGAACGGCTCGTTGAACAGGTCGTACCCGAGAAGGCTCTGGTGGTTCTGGACGCTCTTCGCGACCGTGACCCAGAGGTCCTCCTGCGCCTTCTGCAGGTCGGCGTCGTTGTAGAGGTGTGTGAATGCGCGCATGACCGCCGGCTGGAAGTAGCCGTTGAACCAGTTGTCCGGGTCGGCCTGGAACGGCAGGCCGTCGGTGCGGGTCGCCCAGGCGGGGATCCCGTTGGATCCGAACGCGGGCCCGTAGACGTCCTGGTGCATGTCGATCATGACGTGCACGCCCGCCTTGTCGGCCGCGGTCAGCACCGAGTTGATGTACGCGAGGTACGCCTGGTCGTACTGCCCCTGCTTCGGCTCGATGTACTGCCACATCACGACGAGCCGGAGGAAGTTCTGGCCCTTGGCCGCCATCTCCTGCACGTCGGCGGCGCTCACACGCCCGTTCTTTCCGGCGTTGAAGCCGTGCAGCTCGAGGGCGCGACCCGACTGGTCGGCGATGAAGGTGCGGCCGTCGGGGGTCGTGATCCCCGCGGTGCGCCCTGCGGCCACGGGGGTCGTGGATGCGGGAGGCGCAGCGTGCGCGGCGGTCGGGATCGCCAGCGCGGCGGCGAGGGCCAAGGCAAGGGTGGATGCGGTGCGGGCCAGGCGGCCCCGGGTCCGTGACACAGTCATGAGTTCTCCGTGAGCGTCATTGCGGGGAGGGACAAGGTGCAAGCGAGCATACTCGAAGTGGGACACTCGTCCCAAATGCTCCGGTGAGACTCCCAGCCCGCGTTCTTCCGTTTTGAAGACAAAGCAACTAGTTTGATATCCAACTATTGCGATCCACCAGATCGCAGGACGATCACCGGCGCACAACGCGAAGAGGCGGAGCACATGCGGGAACTGACGCATTACATCGGGGGAGAGCACAGGGCGGGGGCATCCGGCCGATTCGGGGATGTCTTCGATCCGAGCACGGGGGAGGTCCAGGCGCGGGTGCCGCTCGCCTCGACCGACGAGGTCCGGGCCGCGATCGCGGATGCCGAGGCCGCGCAGCCGAAGTGGGCGGCGACCAATCCGCAGAAGCGCGCTCGCGTGATGATGAAGTTCCTCGAACTCGTCGCGCGCGACATGGACGACCTCGCCCGCCTGCTCTCGAGCGAGCACGGCAAGTCGGTCGAGGATGCGAAGGGCGACATCCAGCGCGGCGTCGAGGTCATCGAGGTCTGCGTGGGTGCACCGCATCTGCTGAAGGGCGAGTACTCCACCGGGGTCGGCACCGGGATCGACGTGTACTCGCTCCGGCAGCCGCTCGGCGTCGTGGCGGGGATCACGCCGTTCAACTTCCCGGCGATGATCCCGCTGTGGAAGATGGGTCCCGCGCTCGCGGCGGGCAACGCCTTCATCCTGAAGCCCTCTGAGCGCGATCCCTCCGTACCGCTGCGGATCGCGGAGCTATTCCTGGAGGCGGGCCTTCCGGCCGGCGTCCTGAACGTCGTCAACGGCGACAAGGAGGCGGTGGACGCGCTGCTGACCGATGACCGAGTGCGGGCCGTCGGGTTCGTCGGATCCACCCCGATCGCCGCCTACATCTACGCGACGGCGGCCGCGCACGGCAAGCGTGCGCAGTGCTTCGGCGGGGCGAAGAACCACATGATCGTGATGCCCGACGCCGACCTCGACCAGGCCGTCGACGCCCTCATCGGCTCCGGCTACGGGTCCGCGGGGGAGCGGTGCATGGCGATCTCCGTCGCCGTCCCGGTCGGCGAGGAGACCGCCGACGCCCTGGCCGCACGGCTCGCGGAGCGCGTGAAGGAGCTGAAGGTCGGCCCGTCGCTCGAGCCCGGGATCGACTACGGCCCGCTCGTCACGGGGGCGGCGAAGCAGCGCGTCGAAGGCTACATCCAGGCCGGTGTCGACGAGGGGGCGACCCTGCTCGCCGATGGTCGCGGGTTCACCGTGCCCGGCTACGAGGGCGGGTTCTACCTCGGCCCCACACTGTTCGACCACGTCACGACGGACATGTCGATCTACCGCGAGGAGATCTTCGGCCCGGTGCTGGTCATCGCCCGCGCGGCCGACTACGAAGAGGCCCTCGCGATGGCGACGGACCACGAGTACGGCAACGGCGTCGCGATCTTCACCCGCGACGGCGACACCGCGCGCGACTTCACGGAGCGGGTGGATGTCGGGATGGTCGGCGTCAACGTGCCGATCCCGGTGCCGATCGCGTACCACACGTTCGGCG
Source organism: Microbacterium candidum (assembly GCF_030315975.1). Lineage (GTDB taxonomy): Bacteria > Actinomycetota > Actinomycetes > Actinomycetales > Microbacteriaceae > Microbacterium > Microbacterium candidum. Next base: position 336,808 of record NZ_JASXSZ010000006.1, read on the forward strand.
GCTGGAAGCGGTCGATGTTCGGCGATCTGAACCAGCACGGCCCGGACGCGTTCCGGTTCTACACGAAGACCAAGACCGTCACGAGCCGCTGGCCCTCGGGAATCAAGGAAGGAGCGAGCTTCGTCATCCCGACGATGCACTGACCATGTACGCAGAAATGACAGAGGAGCGCACGGCGCTCATCGACGTGGTCCGCGACTTCTCCGAAGCCCACCTCGCTCCGTTCGCGAACGAACGCGACGCGGGCGGCATCTTCCCCCTCGACGCGCTGCGGGCCGCAGGCGAGCTCGGACTCGGCGGCATCGTCGTGCGCGAGCAGTTCGGCGGATCCGCCCTCACCCGCAGCGACGCCGTCGCGATCTTCGAGGAGCTCGCGAAGGGCGACCCGACGCTCGCCGCCTACATCTCCATCCACAACATGGTCGCGTGGATGATCGACGCCAACGGCACCGACGAGCAGCGCGCGAGCTGGATGCCGCGGCTGTGCACCATGGAGGATCTCGGCAGCTACTGCCTGACGGAGCCGGGCGTCGGGTCCGATGCGGCGGCGCTCGTGACGAGCGCTGTGCGCGAGGGCGACGAATACGTCATCAACGGGGTCAAGCAGTTCATCTCCGGCGCCGGCACCTCCGCGGTGTACGTCGTGATGGCGCGCACCGGCGGCCCGGGCGCTCGAGGCGTGAGTGCGATCGTCGTGCCGGGCGACGCCCCCGGCCTGTCCTTCGGCCCGCACGAGAAGAAGATGGGCTGGAACGCGCAGCCCACCCGTCAGGTCATCTTCGACGGCGTCCGCGTCCCTGTCGGCAACCGCCTCGCGGCGGAGGGCGACGGATTCCGCATCGCCATGAAGGGCCTCGACGGCGGCCGACTCAACATCGCGGCGTGCTCGCTCGGCGGCGCCCAGTGGGCGCTGGAGCGCACGCTGCGGTACGTGCGCGAGCGTGAGACGTTCGGGGCACCGCTCGCGACCCGCCAGAGCGTCGAGTTCGCGCTCGCGGAGATGGAGATCGACCTCCAGGCGGGCCGCGCCCTCGTGCAGCGGGCGGCGGAGAAGCTGGATGCGGGCGCACCCGATGCCACCGTAGCGTGCGCTGCGGCGAAGCGGTTCGCGACGGATGCAGGGTTCCGCGTCGCGAACGAGGCCCTCCAGCTGCACGGCGGCTACGGGTACTTGCACGAGTACGGCATCGAACGCGTCGTGCGCGACCTGCGGGTGCACCAGATCCTCGAGGGGACGAACGAGATCATGCTCCGGATCGTCGCCCGCGACCTCTTCAGCGCAGTAAGGAGCGCATCATGACCGCTGTCGCCTTCCTCGGCGTGGGACACATGGGCCTGCCGATGGCGCGCAACCTGCGGGCCGCAGGGCACGACGTGACCGTGTTCGACGTCGTCCCGGCGGCGGTGGACGCGGCGCGCGACGCCGGGCTGCCGATCGCGGAGTCCGGGGCGGATGCCGCGGCCTCCGCCGACGTCGTCATCACGATGTTCCCGGCGGGCCGGCACGTCCTCGAGGCGTACCGGGGCACCGACACGCAGCGAAGCCTGCTGGAGGCGGCGCGGCCCGGAACCCTCTTCATCGACTCATCGACGATCGCCGTCGACGAGGCGCGCGATGCGCACGCGCTCGCCGAGGCGGCCGGCCACCGCAGTCTCGACGCTCCCGTCTCGGGCGGGGTCGTCGGTGCCGAGAAGGCCACGCTCGCGTTCATGGTCGGCGGCTCCGACGAGGACTTCGCCGCAGCCCTTCCGCTCCTCGAGACGATGGGCGGCCGGATCGTGCACTGCGGCGGCGCAGGCCTCGGCCAGGCCGCGAAGGTCTGCAACAACATGATCCTCGGTGTCTCGCAGATCGTCGTGGCGGAGGCGTTCGTGCTGGGGGAGCGGCTCGGGCTCTCGCACGAGGCGCTCTTCGACGTGGCGTCGCACGCGTCGGGCCAGTGCTGGGCGCTGACGACCAACTGCCCGGTGCCGGGGCCCGTGCCGACGAGCCCGGCGAACAACGACTACCGGCCCGGTTTCGCGGGCGCCCTCATGGCGAAGGATCTGGGACTGGCCGCCCAGGCCATCGCCCTGACCGGAGCAGACGCGCAGCTGGGCCTGCACGCCCGGGAGATCTACCGGGCGTTCGCCGAGGGCGACGGCGCGAACCAGGACTTCTCCGGCATCATCAACGCGATCCGCGCCGCCGGCTGAGCGGCGTCCCGCTCACAGCGGGTCGGGCGTCGGGCGGATGACGAAGTCCGCCTGACGCTCGCGGAAGCGTGCGATGATCCGCACGAGGTCCACGGCGTCCTCCTGCGGGATCCCGATGTCGGTGAAGACGGTGTTGAGGGCGTCCGTCGCCTGATCGACGAGGTCACGGCCGGCCTCCGTGATGGCGAGCACCGCTGCGCGCCCGTCATCGGGATGCCGCTCGCGCGAGGCCAGTCCGTCCTTGACGAGACGGTCGACGGCGCTCGTGACGGTCGCGGGGTGCACCTGGAGCCGCCTGACCGCTCGCGTGAGCGGCACGCGGCCTTCGTGGGTGAATGCGATGAGCCGCAGCAGCTCGAACCGGGCGAAGGTGAGCCCGAACGGCTTCAGAACGGCGTCGATGCGCGCGAGCATGAGCTGTTGCGCGCGCATGATCGAGGTGACGACGGTCATGCCTTCGGCGGCATCGTCCCATCCGTGCGCGACCCATTGTCTTTTCGCCTCGGCGATGGGATCGATGGGAAGAGGCTCATGACGCGGCATCGGAATCTCGAATCGGCTCAGACGGACAATGCGCGCGACCGGCGGCGGGCGCCGCGGCGGTCGCGCGCATTGTGCGCGGAATTGCGATCAGTGGGCGGCGTGATAAGCCTCGACGACATTCTCCGGGATGCGTCCGCGGGTCGCGACGGAGAATCCGTTCGCATCGGCCCATTCGCGGATCGCCTGGTTCTCGTTCCCCGCCGCGCGACGCGAGCGCGGGCGGCGAGCCGAGGATGCGGGCGCTGCGCGCCCGGAGATGCGTCGACCGGCTGCGACATAAGCGGAGAATGCGTCGCGCAGGGCTGCGGCATTCGCGCTCGACAGGTCGATTTCATAGGCGATTCCGTCGAGAGAGAAGAGGACGGTTTCGCCCTGTCCGATCTCGAGAAGCGAACCGTCGATGTCATCGACGAGCTGGTGGATGATCTTTTTGGCCATGCGGCCAACCTATCGGGTCATTCGAGCCGATGTCACGCCGGAATTGCGCGTGTCGTTTATGTCCACTGAATGGATTCAGGGCAGAATTCCCGCACGCCGCGCTTTCGCCACCGCGGCATGACGAGTCGTGACATCCAGTTTCGCCATCGCGGAGGCGAGATAGGACTTGATGGTCACTTCCTTGAGCCCGAGGGTCTCGGCGACTCCCGCATTCGTCGCGCCGAGTGCGACACACGCGAGCACGTCGACTTCGCGCGGAGACAGCCGCACGTCGACGTCGAGGTCGGCCTGTTCGCTGGAGAGGGCGGCGAGGCGCCGCTCGAGGTGCTGCAGCCGTTCGCGCAGGGCTGCATCCCCGACCTCCGCGGAGATCGCCCGCAGCTCCGCGTAGCTCTCGCGCAGCTCCTCTCGGGCAGCGGGTGCGAGCCCGGCCGCCTCGACCGGCTGCGGGATCTGGGCGAGGCGTCGCTGCACCTCGTCGCGGATCCTCAGCTCCGCGGCGACTTCGTCCGCGATGCCGAAGGCGGGCCGGGCGAGCGTCTCGCCGACCGGGGCCTGGGCCCACGAGCCGCAGTACAGCACGCCGCGCGTGCGCCCCGAGACGAGGATCGGCACCGCGAACAGGGTCGCGATGCCCTCGCCGAGGATGGCGCGGTCGTAATCGTGGGTGATCGTCTTGGCGGTGCGGTAGTCGAGGGCGAGGCGCGGGCGGCGCTCGACGAACGCGCGGCCGCCGAGTCCGCGCTCGGCCTGGACGACGAGCCCCTCGAGGTGGTGGGTGCGGGCGCCGGAGATCGCGCTGACGTGGACGGCCCCGTCGCGCTCGAGCCCGCCGAAGGCGACCGGGAAGGAGGTGCGCGCCGTCAGTGCGTCGACGGCGCGGGCGAGGAGCGCTTGTTCCGGTGCATCCGGGGGCGCTGCACGCATGCCCGTTCCTTGCTCTCTGGGGGACGGCTCCGGGGCCGTGGATCGAAGATACCACCGGTGCCGGAGCGCGCCGCGGCGGCCTACTCGCTCGCGGCGCGCTCCAGATCGAGGAGCGCCCGCTTCACCTCCGGATGCCCGCCGTACTCGCCGATCGAGCCGTCGGCGCGGACGACGCGATGGGCGGGGACGATGAGGGAGAACGGCGTGCGCGCACACGCGGTGCCGACGGCGCGATGCGCGCGGGGTCTTCCGGCGAGCACGGCGACCTCGCCATAGCTGGCGGTCTCTCCGTAGGGGATGGTGCGCACGGCCTCCAGCGCCTCGCGCGTGAAGCCGGCGACATCGCCCCAGTCCAGTTCGACCTCGAACTCGCGGCGGCTGCCGTCGAAGTACTCGTCGAGCTGGGTGATGAGGTCCGCGCCCACGGCATCGTCGTGGAGGGGAGCAACGCGAAGACCCAGGGCGATGCGCTCGAGCGCCGCTTCGGCCGGGCCGTCGAGGATCTCGAGGGCGGCGAGCCGGTCGGCGACGAAGACGAGGAGGGCGTCGCCGACGGGCGTGGGGTGGATCGTGAAGGCGACGTCGGTCATGGCACCATCCTGAACCGGCATCCCGTCGTCAGCGCTCACCGAATGCCTTCTGTGAGTGGATGCGGTCCGGCGGGCCGAGCCTGCGGGTTGGGGAGGAATCCCGCGAAAGCCGTCCGAAATGACCGGGAACCCTCGCGAGCCCGCATACGCTGGCACGTGTGTGGCGAGGCGAAGGACGGACTGCGGTCGGCGTGGAGGACCCCGTCCTCCGCATGGCCGTGAAGCCGGGCGATCTCGCGCTCGGGGAGCCGGGGGTGACCGTGACGCATGTCGCCGAACCTGAGCGTCAGCGCCTGCGCGAGCAGGCAGCGACGCTCGGGGGCCGATCGACGCTACTGCACTTCCGCGACGGATCCGATGCGGGGCTGGAGATCACCAAGGCGCACCCGGGGAGCCTTCCGCAGTTCTTCACCGGACGGTCGACGCTTCTGTCCAACCTCTTCCGCGACGAGGTGGGCCTGCGCAACGCGAGGCTCGCCGCCGAGCGCATCACCGCGAAGAACGTGGAGCTGCGCACCGCCCGGGGGCTCGACGGCGTGCACCTCGCGGTGGGGCTTGCGACGTGGCGGTTCGACGACGAGGACTTCTGTGCGCCGGTGCTGCTGCGACCGCTCGCCATCCGACGTCACCACACCGACTTCGAACTGAAGCCGCATGGCTCGTTCTCCGTCAACCCGGAGATCGTGCGCGCCCTCTCCGAGCAATACGGAATCTCCATCGACGGGCGCGCTCTGGCCGCTCTCGCCTACGACGGCGGCGTCTTCAAGCCGCAGCCGGTCATCGACCACCTGCGTGCCCGCACCGTCGACGTGCCGTCGTTCGCCGTCAAGCCGCGGCTCGTCATCTCCACGTTCGCCGATGTCGCCTCGGCCATGGAGCGCGACGCCGCAGACCTCGAGCATCCGGTGCTGGACGCGCTCGCGGGGCACATCGATGCGCGCGAGCTGCTGAAGATGCGCCGGGACACCCCCGCGCAGGTCGGTCCGGACGAGCGGCCGCCCGCATCCGACACCCTCCTCCTCGACGCCGACGGCGAGCAGGAGGGCGTGCTCGCGCGGATCGCGGCGGGGCACTCGATCGCCGTGCACACCCTTCCCGGGACCGGCGGCACCCAGACCGTCATCAATGCGCTCGGCGCGCTCGTCGGCTCCGGCAAGCGCGTCCTGGTCGTGAGCGCCCGTCGATCCACCCTCGAGGGCGTCCGCCACCGGCTCGCCGGCATCGGCCTCGACGGACTGGCGGTCTCGCCGCGCAGCATCCGCCGCGATCTCGTGCGCGCGATCGGCCGCAACGAGAAGGCGGAGCAGCCGCGCGTCGCGGACATCGACGATGCGCTCGTGCGCCTGCGCGCCGTCCTGCGCGACTACCGGACCGCGCTCACCGAGCGCAGGAGCGCCTTCGGCGTCTCGACGCTCGACATCGTCCGCCGCCTCACCGACCTCGCCGCGCAGACCCCGGCGCCGTCGACCGCCGCCCGCCTGGACGTCGCGGCCCTCGAGCGCCTCTCGAAGAACCGCAGGGAAGCCGCCTTCAAGCTGGCAGCCGCGGCGCGGCTCGGCGAGTTCCGCTGGGGGCCGGACGATTCGCCGTGGTACGGCGTCTCATTCAAGACGACGGATGCGGCGCGCACGACGCATGCGCTCGCCCGGAAGCTGCACCATCACGACGTGCCCGCCCTCCTCGAGCGCGGTTACGAGCTCATTGCGAAGACGCGGATGCGGCCGTTCCAGACGATCGACGAGCTCGGCGCGTATCTGCGGCTCCTCCAGGGCATCCGCGACTCGCTCGACCGGTTCAGCATGACCGTGTTCGAGCGTCCGCTCGGCGAGCTCATCCAGGCGCATGCGCCGCGGCGGGATGCGTCTCCGCTGAGCGGGGCGCAGCGCCGCAGGCTCAAGCGCCTCGCAAAGGAGTACGTGCGCCCCGGGGTCCACGTGCCGGACATGTACGACGCGCTCGTGCGGATCCAGCAGCAGCGCACCGAATGGCAGCGCCTCGTCGAGGTCGGCATCACTCCGGAGGTCCCGGTGGGGCTCGCCGACGTGCTCGTGGCGTGGCAGCGCGTGCACGCCGAGCTCGGCGAGCTCGACGCCGTGCTCGGTCGCGACGGCGCCGATCGGCTGACGGCGATCCCGGTGGCCCAGCTCGTGCGCGCGCTCGCCGGTCTCGCCGCCGAGTCGGCGTACTTCGACAACCTCGTCGAGCGGGCGACGCTGCGCACCGAACTCGCGGCTCTGGGTCTCGAGCCGCTGCTCGCGGAGCTCTCCGTGCGGCATGTCCCGGAGGACCGTGTCGGCGACGAGCTCGAGTTCGCGTGGTGGCAGTCCGCGCTCGAGCACCTTCTGCGCACCGACAAGGCGCTCCTGGGTGCGAACACGGCCGTCGTCGATCGTCTGGAGCGCGACTTCCGGCTCGTGGATGAGGCGCACGCCGCCGCATCCGGGCCGCTCCTGGCAGCCGCCCTCGCCACGCAGTGGCGCATCGGGATCGTCGATGAGCCGCAGGAGGCGACCGCGCTCAAGCAGGCGCTGAAGGCCGGCGTCTCCTCGTCCAGGGAGCTCTCCGCGACCGCTCCGACCCTCATGCGGACGCTCGCCCCGGTGTGGCTCGCCTCGCCCTACGACGTGCCCCAGATCCCGGCCGACCCGGTCTTCGACGCCGTGCTGATCGCGGATGCGGCATCCCTGTCCCTCGCGGAGGCCGCACCCGCCCTGCGCCGTGCGGGACAGGTCGTCGTCTTCGGCGACCCCGTGACGCAGAAGCCGACCGCGTTCGAGGTGGCCGCCGAGCTGCGCGGCAGCGACGAGGAGCGTCCGGCGCCCGCGTTCGACGACGTCAGCGTATTCGAGCGGCTCGCCGAGCTCCTGCCCGTGGAGACGCTCACCCACAGCTATCGCGCCGGGGGAGAGGATCTCGCCGAACTCGTCAACGACGCCTTCTACGGCGGCGAGATCGTGTCGCTGCCGTGGGCGGGCTCGTACCTCGGCCGAGGGAGCCTCGGCGTGGACTACGTCGAGGGGGGCGTCGGCGCGCCCGATCCGATTACCGGCGCCGTCGAGAGCCCGGACGCCGAAGTGGCGCGCGTCGTCACGCTCGTCGTCGAGCACGCCGTCAACCGCGGCAGCGAATCGCTCATGGTGGTCACCGCATCCCGCCGTCATGCCGAACGCGTGCGCGCGGCGGTCGGCGAGGCGTTCGCGGGCCGCTCCGACGTCGCGGACTTCGTGTCGCGTGACACCGCGGAGCCGTTCGCCGTCCTCACCCTCGAGGAGTCGGTCGCGGAGAGCCGCGACCGCGTGATCTTCTCGCTCGGCTACGGGCTCACGAAGCACGGTCGCGTGCTGAGCGACTTCGGCGACCTCTCCACCGTCGACGGGGAACGGCTGCTCACGGTCGGGATGACGCGTGCCCGGCGCTCGATGGTGATCGTGTCGTCGATCCGGCCGAGCGCCTTCGACGAGGGGCGGCTCGAATACGGCGCCGCGACGCTCATGGGGATCCTCGGCGGCATCGCCGCGCGCGCACGCGAGGCGCGCCTCGAGGATCTCGCTGACCCGCTGACCCTCGCGCTCGCACGCGAACTGCGTCGTCTCGGCGTCTCTGTCGACGTCCACTACCGCGGACTGCTCCCGCTCGTCGCCCAGCACGGCGGCCGTGCGGTCGTCGCAGAGAGCGACCCCGAGGCGCACGGCGAGTCCCTGCGCGAGTCGCTGCGGCTCCGCCCGCAGATCCTCCGCCGTCTCGGGTGGCACTACGTGCGGGTGCACGCATTCGATCTGTACAGCGACCCGGCGGAGGTCGCCGCGCGCATCGCCGCGATGCTCGGCGTCGGCCCCGACACCACCGCCGTCGATCCGGACACGCAGCCCCTCGATGTCATCGAATGACGGCAAGCGCGGGCGCCAGCGCGTCGAGAAGGTGCCGGGCTCGCGTCGTGCGAAGCTGACGCCCGCGCCGGGGACGTCCTCGGAACCGGTGCCGGGGGATGAGCGGCCGGACGACGAACCGGATGCCGCTCCCACGACGGGGAAGCAGGCATCCGGCCCGAACGACGAACGGATGCGGCGGGACGTGCCGCCGCACTATTAGCCCAGGTGCGGCCCGCAGGCGCTTGACTAGCTGTTCTGCTTCTCCAGCAGGTCGCGGATCTGCGTGAGCAGCTGCTGCTCGGTGAGCACCGGCTCGTCATCCGACTCCGGGACGCCGGCCTTCGCCGCCTGGCGCTCCTTGAACCTGTTCATCGGGTAGACGAAGACGAAGTACACGATGAGTGCGACGGCGAGGAAGTTGATGATGGCGCCGATGATGGCGCCGAGCATGAATGTCGCTTTGCCACCCGAGAGCGTCGGGACGACCCAGACCCATTTGTTGAGATCGCCCAGCTGGAAGAGGACGCCGATGAGCGGAGTGATGAAGCCATCGACGATCTTGCCGATGATCGCTGAAAACGCAGCGCCGATGACGACAGCGACCGCGAGGTCGATGACGTTGCCGCGTGTGATGAACTCCTTGAAGCCTTTGATCATTGGTCTCCCCCTCAGGATCGCCGGCTTCGCGCGTTCAGGAACCGCTCGGAGCCGGGGAGGACTTCGCCTCCGACTTCGATGATGGCGACGCGGACGAGCTCGCGCCACCGTTTCCGCGCGAGTCGGTCCGATAGAAGCCGGATCCGTTGAAGGTCACGCCGATCGAGCCGTACTCCTTGCGCAGGGCGCCCCCGCACTCGGGGCATTCGGTGAGGGTGGGATCGGCGAACGACTGCACCGCGTCGAAACGGTGGCCGCACTGCTTGCAGGCGTAGGAGTAGGTGGGCATGTCTCTTCCGTGTCTCAGCGCGCGGAGCGCTCGAATTCGATGATCTGCGTCGGGGTGACCGCTCCGGTGACGGGCTCGTCGTGTGCGTCGCGGGGAACGATGTCGAGCACCTCCGAGTCGTACACGACGGCGTACACCGGCGGGCAGTGGTTCATGGAGCCGAGGGTCTTGTCGAAGAACCCGCGGCCCCAGCCGAGCCGCATCCCGGTGCGGTCGACGGCGGCGGCGGGGATGAGGAGGAGGTCGGCCTCGTCGAGCGCGATCGGCCCGAGCAGCTCGCCGACGGGCTCGGGCTGGCCGAACAGCCCTTCCGCGATCTCGCCCTCCGGGTCGGCGACGGCCCAGTCCAGGAGCCCGTCCGCGCGCGTGACGGGAAGGAGCACACGGATGCCACGGCCCACCGCATCCGTCACGAACCGGCGGGTGCCGGGCTCGATGGGCGTGGAGAGGAAGCAGGAGATCGTGCGCGCCGAGAAGCGGTCGACGAGCGCGTCGAGATTGCGACGGAGACTGTCCGCGGCCGCCTCCCGGGCGGACTGCGACATCGCCTGACGGCGCTCGCGGAGGTCGGCGCGCAGCGCGCGCTTCGCGTTGTCGGTGCCGTCTCCCATGGATTCGATTGTAGGTGAGGGTTTCGTCGGTCGGCCGGGGAGCATCAGTGTCGCTGACGGTGTCCCGGATAGCATGGACCCCATGTCTAACCGAGCTTTCAAGGCCGTGATCCCTGCAGCGGGGCTGGGCACGCGATTCCTTCCCGCCACCAAGGCGATGCCGAAGGAGATGCTCCCCGTCGTCGACAAGCCTGCGATCCAGTACGTGGTCGAGGAGGCTGTGGCCGCGGGCATCGAAGACGTCCTCCTCATCATCGGACGCAACAAGAACAACATCGCGAACCACTTCGACTCGATGCCCGAGCTCGAGGAGAAGCTGCGCGCCAAGGGCGATGAAGATCGCCTGTCGAAGGTCATGCACTCCACGGACCTGGCCGACATCCACCTGGTCCGCCAGGGCGAGCCGAAGGGGCTCGGACACGCGGTGCTGCGCGCCGCCCGGCACGTCGGCAACCACCCGTTCGCCGTGCTCCTCGGCGACGACCTCATCGACGAGCGCGACCCGCTGCTGCCGCAGATGATGTCCGAGTACGACAAGCGCGGGGCATCCGTGATCGCCCTCATGGAGGTCGACCCGGAGCAGATCCACATGTACGGCGTCGCCGCCGTGGAGGCGACGGACACCGAGGGCGTCGTGAAGGTGACCGGCCTCGTCGAGAAGCCGAGCGCCGAGGATGCGCCCTCGAACTACGCCGTGATCGGACGCTACGTCCTCGATCCCGGGGTCTTCCCGATCCTGGAGCGCACCGCGCCCGGCAAGGGCGGCGAGATCCAGCTGACCGATGCGCTGCAGGAGCTCGCGGCCGACCCCGAAGCCGGCGTGTACGGCGTCGTCTTCCGCGGTCGCCGCTATGACACCGGAGATAAGGTGGACTACATCAAGGCCATCGTCCAGCTCGCCTCCGAGCGCGACGACATCGGCCCGGCGCTGCGGCCCTGGTTCAAGGACTTCGCTGCGACCCTGTAGAGGAGGGGAGGGCGACGTGGAGCTGACCGGCCCCCGCCAGCACGGCCCCGTATCGATCCGTCTCGTGCGGGCGCGCGATGCGCGCGTCCTGCAGAGCGAACTGCTGTCCAACCGCTCATGGCTGCGGCCGTGGGAGGCGACGAGCCCCGACGGGCCGGTGTCCTTCGACATGCGCATGGGCATCCGGCGGCTGCTGCAGCAGTACCGCGACGGCGGCGGCGTGCCGTTCGTGATGGAGTACGACGGCGAGATCGCGGGGCAGCTGAACGTGTGGGGGATCGCCCGCGGTTCGCTCGCGTCCGCCACGATCGGCTACTGGGTGTCCGAGCGGTTCGCCGGGCGCAACATCACGCCGACCGCCGTGGCCATGGCGACGGATGTGTGCTTCTCGGAGCTGCGGCTGCACCGCATGGAGATCTGCATCCGTCCGGAGAACCGCGCGAGCCTGCGCGTGGTCGAGAAGCTCGGCTTCCGGTACGAGGGGCTGCGCCGCCGGTTCATCCACATCGACGGCGACTGGCGCGACCACTACTGCTTCGCCCTCGTGCGCGAGGACGTCCCCGAGGGCGTCCTGAAGCGCTGGGTCGAGGGGCGGGCACCCCAGGATGCGGCCGCCGTGCCCCCGGCCGATCGCGCCCAGGCCTGAGACGACGTCGCACGACACGCGGGGAAGTGGTTCGGCCCTTCGCCGCCGTCGCCTACCGTGGAGGACATGGGTGGGGGGCAGGTACTCGGTGGAGGAGTCATTGTGCTCGTCGCCGTGCTCCTGTGGCTCGTGTATCTGTTGCCGTCGTGGCACAGCAAGCACCGCTTCGACGCGGCGGAACGCAACGCGGTCCGGCTGAATCAGGCGCTGCGCGTGCTGGCTGAGACGAGCGAGACGCCGGAGGAGGTGCGCCTCGAACTGAGCGCGCGCACCGCCGCGGCGCAGCAGAGGCTCGCGCGGCAGGCGCAGGAGGCGCAGCACGAAGCGGAGCTCGCGCAGGCGCGAGGCGAGCTGGAGCGGGCGCGCGTGGAGCGGATGCGGGCGGCGGAGCGGGAGCGGGCCGAGCGCCTGACCGCGCGCCACTCGCCGGAGGCGACGCGGGCGCGTGCGCGCCGGCGGGCGCGCGCCGTCGTGACGGTGACCGCTATCGCCGCCATGGCGCTGGCGCTGTGGGGCGCGTGGGAGGTGGTCGCGTCCGGGTCGCAGATCGTGCTGTGGTCGTCGGTCGCCGTGGCGCTGGCCTGCATGGCTGTGCGGGCCCGGATGGTCCGCGTCGAGGCGCGCGCAGCGCGCGAGCACGCGCGGGCGATGGATGCCGACGTCGTCGAGGAGCCCGCCGAGCCGCAGGTCGCGCAGAGCATCGACGAGCTGGCGGCGCAAGCCCCGGGCTGGACTCCTCGCGAGCTGCCGCGGCCGCTCACGGCACGCGCCGGTTCGCGCGCGGCCGCCGAGCGCGATGTCGCGGACGCGCACGTCGCGCTCCGACAGGCGGCGCTCGAGGAGGCGCAGCGCGCGGAGGCCGAGCGTCGCCGCCCGCCGGAGCTGATCCCGGATGCCGCCTCGGACGACGCCGAGATCGAGGCGCACGTGCGCGAGCTGCTGCGTCGCCGCGCCGCCGGCTGACGCCGGTCAGGACACCACGGCGGCGCAGACGGCCGCGGCAGCTAGGCGCGGTGGAGCACGCGTCCGGCGCCGAGGACGAGCTGTCGAGCCGGTGTGCGGACGAGCGCGTCCATCGGGTTCTCGGCATCCATCAGGACGATGTCCGCGCGCGAGCCGACCGTGATGTCGTGCTGCGGCAGACCAGCGAACGCGCCGCCGTCGCGCGTCGCGAGCTGAACGACGCGCAGCAGGTCCTCGTCCCGCACCTGGCTCGACGCGCGCGCGAACTGCCAGGCGATGCCGAGGAGATCGCCGGTCCCGTAGGGGCTCCACAGGTCGCGGATGCCGTCGGTGCCGAACGCGAAGCGCACGCCCGCGGCATCCAGCTCGTGCAGCGGGAGCTGGGGGAGTCGCAGAGGTGCGACCGTCGTCATCGTGACGCCGAGGCCGCCCATGCGGGCGAGCAGGTCGTGGCGGCGAGACGCATCGACCTCGGCGATCGCGAAGCCGTGGGCGATGTTGACCGCGCCGGGAGCGAGTCCCAGGGACTCGGTGCGGTCGAGGATGAGGTCGAACTGGAAGGCGCCCAGTTCCGCGGGGTCGTGGAGGTGGATGTCCACGCCGGTTCCGTACTCCGCCGCGATGCCCAGGATCGCGTCGATCTGGCCGACCGGGTCGCGGTCGATGCCGGCGGGGTCGAGACCGCCGATGTGCTCGACGCCGGACTTCGCGGCCTCGACCAGGAGTTCCAGCACTCCGGGGCGGCGCAGCACGCCGTCCTGGGGGAAGGCGATGATCTCCGCGCGGATCGCGTCTCCGTACGCGTCGAGCGCTTCACGGACGACCTCGATGCCGCGCAGGCCCAGGCCGAGGTCCACGTCGACGTGCGTGCGGATAGCGGTGGTGCCGTGCTTCACGAACTCGGCGAGCACGTTCCCCGTGCCCTCGAGTCCGGGGATGCCGAGCTCTTCCCGTCGCGCGCGCTCGTGGCGGATGCGGCCGTCCGTTCCGCGGTCGCCGCCGTACGACTCCCACGGCCGGCCCCACCACGACTTGTCGACGTGCGCGTGCGCGTTGACGAGTCCGGGGAGGGCGAGGAGGCCGCGGCCGTCCTCGGCGCCGTCGTCCGTCGCGGGGTCGGACGCGGCGGGTCTGATCGCCGCGATGAGGCCGTCCGCGTCGATGTCGATATCGACCAGCTCTCCTCCCCAGGGACGGACGTTTCGGAGCCGGGAGATGCGATCGGTGCTCATGGCATCCATCCTCGCGGTCGGAACCACCGTGTGGGCCGTGATAGTCTTTCTGAGGTTCAAGGGCCTGTGGCGCAGTTGGTAGCGCGCTTCGTTCGCAATGAAGAGGTCAGGGGTTCGAATCCCCTCAGGTCCACCGAAAACCCCCGGTCAGCGCCGCTGCCGGGGGTTTCCCTTGTCCGTGGCGAAGAGCCCCTTATGCCGCGGTTCCGTCGGCGTTACGATTCACGTGCCTCGCTGACGCCGCCGCCGAAGACCCCGGTCGCGGCGGGGTTCTGTGCTGAGCCGATTGGTCGCCATGAGCAGATCAGTTACACACGTCAGGGTTCGGATCGCGGCGACGGCGCTCGCGGTCGCCGGGTTGATCGCGGCCGGTGCCGCGCCGGGGTGGGCGAGTTCGCCCCACGGCGACAGATTCACGCCATCGATCACCGCGCCATGGGCCTCCGGAGACGGAGAGTCGATCGACAGCTCCGTCGCGGCTGCCGGGCTCTGCCGGTCTGCGCCCTTCGACACCGCGGTCGCGTACGCACCGACGACGAACGTCGACGCCATCGTGAAGGACGCCGACAACAACTCCGGCGTCTCGAACTTCGGGTGCAAGACGGCGCAGAACGAGACGACGATCGCGGTCGACCCGAATCACCCGAATCACATCGTGGTCGGGGCGAACGACTACCGCGTCTGCTGCGACAGTCAGGGACTCAACGACGGCACCGTGTGGGCCTACGTCAGCTGGGACAGCGGCACCACCTGGAAGAACGTGCAGGTGCCGGGATTCACCAAGGAGACCGGCGGCACGGGCGCCTTCTCGACCGTCGATTCGGGTGGGGACCCCTCCCTGTCGTTCGCGCCGGACGGCAGCGGGACGCTCTATTACGGCAACATCGTCTTCAATCGATCGTCGAACGTGAACGGCGTGGCCGTCGCGGTCTCGCACGACGGCGGGATGACGTGGGACAAGCCGAACATGGTGACGTACGAGGCCGCGGCCAACTACTTCAACGACAAGGCGTGGGTGGGCGCCGGCCCGAACGGCCAGGTCACCATCACGTGGACGAGGTTCAACCAGGGACCGAAGGGTGCCACCTATCTCAGCTCGCCGATCGTCGCGGCGTACTCCAGCAATTACGGGAAGAGCTGGAACCGCCAGGGGTCGCCGGTGTCGGATGCCGCGCATCCGTTCGACCAGGGGTCGATGCCGGTCTACGACAGCCACGGGACGCTCTACGTCGCGTACGAGGGAACGGCGGCCAACGGACAGACGGATGCCACGATCATCGCGCGCTCGACGGACGGCGGCCGGTCGTTCCAGAACGTCGAGGTCGGGCGGGTGTACGACGATCTCGACTGCTACCCGATGTACGCGGGCAGGCAGACGCTCAGCGGTGAGCACTTCCGGCTCAACAGCTATCCGTCGTTCAGCGTCGATCCGGCCACGGGGCAGCTCGCGGTCGTCTGGGCTGATGACCAGGGCGCCGGCACGTGCGGCACGGGCGGCACGACCTTCACCGGCACCACATCGGCGCAGGTGAAGCTCGTGACGGGCGCCTGGGGGTCACTGGCGGGGCCGATGACGATCACCCAGGGAGCGGGTGACAAGGTGTTCCCGGGGGTCTCGATCTACAAAGGCGTCGTCTCCGCGAGCTACTACACGCGCGATTACACGGCGACGCACAACCCCGCGCTCTGTAACGTCATCACCGGTGCGGGGTCAGGCATCCACGTCGAGCCGGTGGCCTCGTCGGTGTGTCTCGACTACGCGGCGCGCACGTCGGCCGACGGCTTCGCGAGCGAGCAGCGGCTGACGAGTGAGGGATCGAACCCCTACATCCAGTTCGCGGACGGGTCGTTCATCGGCGACTACTCCCAGATCGCAACGGGTGTGGACGGTGTGGCACACGCGGCGTGGACCGACTTCCGCGGCGACCCGGGTCTGACACCGGCGAACCAGGATGTCTACGTCGGATCGGTGAGGTAGCTCCAGAGGGCCCACCCTCTCGGTGAGAGAGTGGGCCCCATGACTGAATCCGTCGTCGTCATCGGTTCCGGAATCGCGGGGGCGAGCACGTTCTTCGCGCTCGCCCGCCGCGGTGCACGCGTCACCCTCGTGGACGCCGGCGATCCCGGCCAGGCGACCGCGGCGAGCGCGGGCATCATCCAGCCGTGGTCATCGTCCTCGACGGGAGCCTTCTACGAGCTGTATGCGGCGGGCGCCGCGTACTATCCCGAGCTGCTCTCGCAGCTCGCCGAGACAGGCGTGACGCGCACCGACTTCCGGCGGCCGGGCGGACTGGTGGTCTCGCACGACGCCGCGGTCCTCGACGAGATCGAGGAGCGTCTCGAAGCGCGTCGGGCGGGAGCGGCGGACGCCATGGGGCGGGTCGAGAGGATGCGCGGAGCCCGCGCGCGTGAGCTCTTTCCGCCGCTCGCCGAGCACCTCGACGCCGTCTTCATCGAGGGCGGCGCCCGCGTCGACGGTCGCACGCTGCGCGACGCGCTGATCGAGGCGGGAACGCGGCTCGGGGGCACCGTGCACGCCGGCCGTGCGTCCGTCGACGGCACCGGGGTCGCGATCGACGGCGAACCCGCGTCGGCGGATGCCGTCGTCGTGGCGGCGGGTGCGTGGACGCGTGATCTCCTGGGAGACTTCGGCCGGTCCGCACAGGTCACGCCGCAGCGCGGCCAGATCACCCACCTCCGCATCGCGGGCGTCGACACCTCGACGTGGCCGAGTGTGACCCCGCTCGCCCACAACTACCTGGTGGCGTTCGACGACGGCCGGCTCGCCGTGGGGGCGACGCGGGAGAGCGGTGTCGGATTCGACCCGCGCGTGACCGCGGCCGGTCAGCTGCAGGTGCTGCAGGACGCCCTCGCGATCGCACCCGGGCTCGCCGACGCGACCGTGATCGAGACGCGCGTCGGGCTCCGTCCGCTCGCCGATGACGGTGTGCCGATCGTCGGGGCGGTCCCCGGCCGGGCGGGGATGTTCGTCGCGACGGGCTATGGCGCCGCGGGGCTCACGATGGGCCCGCTGCTCGGCGACGCACTCTCCCGCGCGATCGCAGGGGAGGATGTCCCGCTGCTCGCGCCGGTCGCGCCGCCAGACCCCTCCGCGGCGCTGTAGGCCGCACGCGGCCGTCGGTCACCAGTCGCTGCGGTCGCGCGCGGCCTGGAGGTCGCGATAGCCGCGTTCGTGCTCGCGGGTCGGGGCTCCGCCGCGGTCCTCGATCCCGCGCGGGGACCACCACCACAGAGCGACCTTCCGCGTCCGGGCAGGCTCTGCCTGCTCCACCCGACGGGTGCGGGCGTGTGCCGAACGTGTCGCGCCGGCGCGGAGACGGACTGTCGCTGCTGCTGTCTCGGTCATGGCATCAAAGCTACGATCATGCAGATCCCGCCACGAGATGGCAGAAGGACTATCTTCACAAAGATCCAGCCACTATTCTTGATGCATGCTCCGCAGCATCACGCTTCCGGTCATCGACGGCCTCGCCGTCTTCGAGTTCGGGCTTCTCAGCGAGGTCTTCGGGCTCGATCGCAGCGTCTACTCCGACGTGCCCGCTTTCGACTTCAAGGTCTGCGGCGTCGAGGCCGGCGTGCCCGTGACGACACAGGTGGGCGCGCAGGTGACGCCCGTGCACGGCCTCGAGGCGATGGATGACGCCGACGTCATCGCCGTGCCGGCGGGGCTGATCCGCCCGGCCGACGAATACCCGTCCGAGCTGCTCACCGCGCTGCAGCGGGCGGCCGATCGCGGCGCGATCCTGCTCAGCGCCTGCTCGGGAGCGTTCGTGCTCGGCGCGGCCGGCCTCCTCGACGGACGGCCGTGCACGACCCACTGGCGCTACGCGGACGAGCTGCAGCGGCGGCACCCCAGCGCCCGCGTCGATCCGGATGTGCTGTTCGTCGATGACGGCGACTTGGTCACGAGTGCGGGCACTGCCGCCGGTATCGACGCGAGCCTGCACCTCGTGCGGCGCGAGCTCGGCAGCGCCGTCGCGAACGTCATCGCGCGCAACATGGTCGTGCCGCCCCAGCGCGACGGCGGACAGCGGCAGTACATCAGCCGGCCCGTCCCCGAGACGGAGAGCGATGCCCTCGCCGATGTCCTCGCGCACATGAGCGACCGGCTCTCCGAGCAGCACTCCGTCGACTCGCTCGCGCGGCTCGCCCACATGTCCACGAGGACGTTCGCGCGGCGCTTCGTCGCGGAGACCGGCGTGACACCCATGCAGTGGCTGACGGCGCAGCGCGTCCTGCACGCGCGACTCGCGCTGGAGACGACGGATGCATCCATCGACGACATCGCCGCGTCCGCCGGATTCGGCAGCGCCACGCTGCTCCGCCACCATTTCGCGCGCGAGGTCGGTGTCGCTCCGACGGCCTATCGCCGGTCGTTCGCGTGCGCCGCACCCGCCGAGCCGGTCCGGATCCGAGAGGACGCCTCCCTCATCGTCTGACGGGGCGCAGGCACGTCGCGCAATCCGTGACGAAACGCAGACCCAACGGCGTTAGGCTCTATCGTCCGACATGGGGGAGCGTGGCGCATATGGCCATCGATCAGTCAGCCGAGCCCGACGCGGCGACTCCGCGGGACGGAGGGTCCGTCACGATCGTCAGCGGCGCGACGGCCATCGCTCCGCACCGTCCCGTGCGGGACTGGTTCCTCACGGGTCTCATCGACGACGCCGCGAGCCACCAGGGCCCGCACGCGCGACACGCGGAGAAGGAGAGCTCCTGGTGGCGGGTCATGTGCCTCACGGGCCTCGACTACTTCTCGACCCTCGGCTACCAACCCGCCATCGCCGCCCTCGCGGCGGGACTCATCTCGCCGTTCGCGACGATCGTGCTCGTCGCCTTGACCCTGTTCGGCGCGCTGCCGGTCTATCGCCGGGTGGCGCGCGAGAGCTTCCGCGGCTCGGGCTCCATCGCGATGCTGGAGCGGCTCCTGCCGTGGTGGGCGGGCAAGCTGTTCGTGCTCGTCCTGCTCGGCTTCGCCGCCACGGACTTCATGATCACCATCACGCTGTCGGCGGCGGATGCGGCGGCCCACGCGATCGAGAACCCGTACGCGCCGTCCTGGTTCCACGGCGGAAACATGTGGATCACACTGCTGCTGATCGCGCTGCTCGGCGCGGTCTTCCTGCGCGGATTCCGCGAGGCGATCGGCGTGGCCGTCATCCTCGTCGCCGCCTATCTGGCGCTGAACGCGGTCGTCGTCGTCGTCGGCATCGGCCATGTCGTGGCGCATCCCGTCGTCGTCAAGGACTGGTGGTCGCTGCTGTTCGTGCAGAACGGCAGCCCGTGGATGGTGATCGCGATCTCGCTCATCGTGTTCCCGAAGCTCGCGCTCGGTCTCTCCGGATTCGAGACGGGCGTCGCGGTCATGCCGCAGATCAAGGGATCCGACACCGACCCGGCGGACTACCCCAAGACCCGCATCCGCGGAGCCGGGCTCCTGCTCACGACGGCCGCGCTCATCATGAGCGTCTTCCTCATCGCGTCGAGCTTCATGACGACCTTCCTCATCCCGCAGAAGGACTTCCAGCCCGGCGGCCCCGCTAACGGCCGTGCGCTCGCGTACATCGCCCATATGTACATCGGGAACGCGTTCGGCACGGTCTACGACATCTCGACGATCCTCATCCTGTGGTTCGCGGGCGCGTCGGCGATGGCCGGCCTGCTGAACCTCGTTCCGCGGTATCTCCCGCGCTACGGCATGGCGCCGCAGTGGGCGCGCGCGGTGCGACCCCTCGTGCTCGTGTTCACGGCGATCGCGTTCATCATCACGTGGGTCTTCGACGCGAGCGTGGACGCGCAGGGCGGCGCGTATGCCACCGGTGTCCTCGTGCTGATCACGTCGGCGTCGTTCGCCGTGGCGGCCTCGGCGTGGCGGAAGCGCCAGCGCGCGCAGGTCATCGGCTTCGGGATCGTGACGGCGATCTTCATCTACACGACCGTCCTCAATGTGTTCGAGCGACCGGACGGCATCCGGATCGCAGCCCTGTTCATCCTCGGAATCCTCGTCATCTCGCTGGTCTCGCGCGTCGGACGGTCCTTCCAGCTGCGCGCCACCTCCGTGACGCTGGATGCCGAGGCCCAGCGCTTCCTCCTCGACGACGCGGCCACCGGGCAGCTGCACCTCATCGCCCACGAACCGCACGTCGACGTCAACCGCGAGTACTCCCAGAAGGACAAGGACGAGCGGAAGTACAGCAAGATCCCGGGCGACGCCCGGACGCTGTTCATCGAGGTGCACCGCAGTGACACGTCGGACTTCGAAGAGGATCTCGTCGTCCACGGCGTGAAGAAGTACGGCTACCGGATCCTCAAGGTCACAAGCGCGAACGTGCCCAACACGATCGCGGCGGTGCTGTTGGCGGCACGCGATCTGACCGGGGTCGCGCCCACCGCGTACTTCGAATGGACGGAGGGCAATCCCGTGTCGAACATGTGGCGGTACCTCATCACCGGCGTCGGCGAGGTCGCTCCAGTGACCCGCGAAGTGCTGCGCGAGGCGGAGCCGGACGTGCGCCGCCGACCCGCCGTACACGTCGTCTGACGGAAGTAGACGCGCCGTACACAATGACAGCGGCGAGTCGCCGCAATGGCGTGTTGCAGGACGGTCCGTGCGTGCTAGCGTCGCTCCGTCCTCGTAATACCCGACACAATGCGAGAGGGATGCAATGTCGCATCAAGAACTCGAGACGGAGACGTCTCACCAACGAGCGATCGAGTACCAGGAACACGCGCTGCAGTCCGGCGGCGTGTCCAAGGCGGGCTCGACGCTCATGGCCGTCGCGGGAAGCGCGCCGGCCTACTCCATCGCCGCGAGCACGGCGCTGCTCATCGGCGCCGCCGGCGTTGGAGCGCCCGGTGCACTGCTGTGGTGCGGCATCCCGATGCTCGGCATCGCGTTCGCCTTCAGCTACCTCGCCCGCGTCGACTCGCACGCCGGCGCGTCGTTCTCCTGGGTCGCGCGAGGCCTGACCCCGTGGCTGGGCTTCTTCGCCGGATGGGCCGTCGTGATCTCGGCGACGATCTTCATGGTTGCAGGCGCCCTTCCCGCCGGTGCGATGACCGTGGCGCTCTTCGCGCCGGACAAGGCCAATGACACGCTTCTCGTGACGCTCGTCGGCTCGGTCTGGTTCCTCGTCATGGCCGCGGCAGTCGTCTTCGGCGTGCACACGACCGAGCGCGCGCAGTGGATCATGTCCGTCATCGAGGTGGGCATCCTGGTCGTGTTCGCGGTCATCGCGCTGCCGAAGCTCTTCAGCGGCTCGCACCCCGGCGAGGCGTTCTCGTGGAGCTGGTTCGGATTCGGTCACCTGACGGGTGCCGGAGTGTTCGTCTCCGCCGCGCTCATCGCCGCCTTCTACTACTGGGGCTGGGATGTCACCGCCAACCTCGGCGAGGAGACGAAGAACGCGCACAAGACCACCGGCCTCGCCGGCATCCTGGGCATCGTGATCGTGTTCATCCTGTTCGAGATCTACACGTCGACGACCCTCGTGATGCTGCCGGGCAAGACGATCCAGGACAATGCCGCCAACGTGCTCGGCGTCCTGGGCGACGCGATCATGCCCGGCATCGGCGGCAAGATCATGATCATCGCCGTCGCGCTCTCCACGATCGCGACGCTCGAGACGACCCTCGTGCAGGTCAGCCGCACGCTCTTCGCGATGGGCCGCGACCGCACGATCCCGTTCGCGTTCGGCCGGATCAACCGCCGCTGGAAGACGCCCGTGTTCGCGACGCTCGTCGTCGTGGTCGTGTCTCTGCTGCTCTTCGTCCTTGCCAACGTCTTCGGCAACAGCGTCGGGCAGATCCTCGGCTGGGCCGTCTCCTCGATCGGTCTCCAGATCGCGTTCTACTACTCGCTCGCGGGCTTCGCGGTCGTGATCGGCTTCCGCAAGGTGCTGACGAAGTCGGTGAAGAACTTCCTGCTGATCGGCGTATGGCCGCTCGTCGGCGCAGCTTTCATGCTGTACATCTTCATCGCCGCCTTCATCGACAACATCGTGAACGACGCGATCGTCGTCGACTACCTCGGGGTGGGCCTCCTCGTGCTCGGCGTGATCCCGCTCGCGCTCTTCTACCGCAAGGCGAAGGAGCACTACTTCACGCGCCGTCCGCTCGAGGTCCCGGAGGACTTCTCGGCCTGACGTTCTGAAGACGGGAAACGCGGGGGTGGATGCATCCACCCCCGCGTTCTCGCGCGCGGTACGTTTTCCGCGTGAACTACGCGATCCTCTCGCTCATCGTCCTGGCGGGCCTGGCCGGGCCGCTGCTCGCGGCGCGGGAATCCTGGCGCATCCCGCTCGTCGTCGGTGAGCTGCTCGCCGGACTTCTGATCGGCCTCTCCGGCTTCAAGCTCGTGGATGCGGCGGACCCCACGTTCTCGTTCCTCGCGTCGATCGGCTTCGGGCTCACGATGCTCGTGATCGGCTCGCAGATCCCGGTGCGCGATCCGGGAGTGCGGGGGGCCGTCGGACGGGGGGCGCTCGGGGCGGTCGTCGTGGGCATCGCGGCGGCGATCCTCGGCCCGCTCATCGCGCTCGTGGTGCACTCGGCCCACGGCGCGCTGTTCGCCGTGCTGCTGGCGTCCTCATCCGCCGCTCTCGTCCTCCCGATGCTGCAGTCGCTCGGGATCTCCGCGGAATCGGCCCCGCGCCTCATCGCGCAGATCGCCATCGCCGACATCGCCTGCATCGTCGCGCTGCCGCTCGTCATGGACCCGCCCCGCGCGCTGGAGGCGGCGATCGGTGCGCTGGCGATCACCCTCGTCGTGGTCGTCCTCGGGATCGTGTTCGCACGGCTCGAGCGATCCGGCGCGCGCAAGAGGTTCCATCAGTACTCCGAGCGGCGCCACTTCGCGCTGGAGCTGCGCATCAGCCTCCTCATCCTCTTCGTCCTCGCAGCCATCGCCCAGCTCACCCACGTGTCGGTCATGGTCGCCGGGTTCTCCCTCGGGCTCATGCTCGCCGCCGTCGGCGAGCCGCGTCGTCTCGCCCGCCAAGTGTTCGGCATCACGGAGGGGTTCTTCGCGCCGCTGTTCTTCGTGTGGCTCGGCGCCTCCATCGATCTGAGCACCTTCGTGCAGCACCCGTCGATGGTGCTGCTCGGCGTGCTGCTGGGCCTCGGCGCCGTGGTTGCGCACCTCGCCGCCCGTGCCGTGGGACTGCCGTGGCTGCACGCGGTGGCGTCGGCCGGTCAGCTCGGCGTGCCGATCGCGGCGGTGGCGCTCGGCATCCAGACCCGTGCTCTGCAGCCGGGGGAGGGGGCGGCGATCCTCCTCGGTGCGCTGCTCACGATCGCGTTCTCCGCCGGGGCGGCGGGGCTCGCGGCCCGGCACGTCAGGAAGGCGCCCGTGCCTGCCGCGCCTGCAGCTCCTCCGACACCCGCCGCGACGGGATGATCCTAAACAAGTGTTGCGAAAGAACGCTTGCGAAAGAGTTCTTTAGGATCTAACATCGCTCCCATGAGCGACGAAGAGCAGGATGCATCCTTCCAGCGCGTGACCGATCCCGCCCGCCTGCGGGCCCTCGCGCATCCTCTGCGCATCCAGCTGCTCGACGTCCTGACCGAGCGCGGCGAGGCGACCGCCACGGAATGCGCCGAGATCGTCGGCGAATCCGCGGCGAGCTGCTCCTTCCACCTGCGGATGCTCGAGAAGTACGGCTTCATCGAGCGTGCCGAGACGCGCGGGCGGGAACGGCCGTGGAGGCCCGTCGCCCGATCGTGGGACATGCGCCCCGACCCCGACAGTCCCGGGTCGCTGCGCGCCCTGCAGGAGGTCGCTCTCCTGGCGCTCGATGCGGAATGGGAGCGGACGCGGGAGTTCTTCTCGCAGACGAGTGGTGAGACCGACGAGTGGATCCAGGCGTCCATCCTCACGCGCGCCACGTTCTGGGCGACGGCCGAAGAGCTCGCACAGCTGAGCCGCGATCTGCAGACGATCACCGACCGGTTCGCCGGGCGGAGCGCCGACCCGTCGAAGCGGCCGCCCGGCGCACGCTTCTCGCGCATGGTGGCCATCGCGAACCCCGAGCCGTGGTCCTCCCCGTTCGCGGGGGAGAAGCCCGCGGAGACGTCCGAGGAGGCCGGGCGATGAGCACCGCTGTACGTCCGGCATCCGTCTGGTCCGCGCCGGGGTTCCGGCGCCTGTCGACGGCGTGGGTGTTCACGAACCTCGCGGACGGCGCGCTGTTCCTCATGGCGGCGGTGTGGGTGAAGAAGCTCACCGGCTCGGACGTCGCGGGCGCGTTCGTGTTCGTCGCGCTCGGGGTTCCGGCGGTCCTCGCCCCGTTCCTCGGCATGCTCGCCGACCGGATGCCGCGCAAGCGCCTGGTCGTGGCATCCAACATCGCATTGGTCCCGGTGATCCTGTCGATGCTGCTCGTCACCGGCCCGCAGCAGGTGTGGATCGTCTACGTCGCCATCCTCGTGTACAGCTCGTGCGGCTACCTCACGATCGCGGCCCAATCGGGCATCGTGCGCGGGATGCTGAGCGACGATCAGCTGGCGCCGGGCAACGGCATCCTCTCCACGATCGACAACGCGCTGCGCCTCGTCTCGCCGCTCGTCGGCACCGGGCTGTACGTGTGGCTCGGCCCCGACGCGGTGCTGTGGCTCACCGCCGCGTGCTTCGCGGTCGCGGCGGTGATCCTCTCGGGGCTGCGGATCACCGAGACGCTGGAGCGCACCGAGATCTCCGGTGCGCGGGAGTACCTGCGTGAGCTCGGCGCGGGGTTCGCGCAGCTGTTCCGCGTGCGGCCGCTGCGGCTCCTCACGGTCGCGATCGTCATCGCGTTCGGTGCCACCGGCATCCTCAACATCGCCGTGTTCGCGGTGATCGACGCGCTCCACGCCGATCCTGCGGTCCTCGGCGTGCTGCTGCCTCTGCAGGGCGTCGGCGCGGTCGTCGGCGGGCTGCTCTCGGCGACGATCGTCACGCGCGTCGGCGAAGGGCGTGCCGCCGCCCTCGGCATGGTCCTCGTCGCGATCGGGACGATCCCGCTGCTGGGCGGTTCGATCTGGCTCGCCGGGGCGGGCATGGTCGTCATGGGGATCGGCATCCCGATCGTCGTCGTCTCGTTCGTGACCCTCCGCCAGCGCTCGACGCCCGACGAGCTGCAGGGACGCACGGCGGCTGCCGGGAACGTCGCGTTCAACGTGCCGCAGACGGTCGTGTCGATCGCCGGGGCGGGCCTGCTCGCAGTGGTCGACTACCGCATCCTCATCGGCGTCACGGTCGTCGCGCTCATCGGGGGCGCGGTGATCGCCCTCGCGACCCGCACGAAGACGACGACGGCGGCGTGACTCAGAGCTCGGCGAGCCGGGGGAGTACGCCCTCGGCGAGCCGGGCGGTCGTCGTGACCTGATCGTCCGGGCGCACACCGAACACGACGAGGTCGATGCCGAGGCCGGCGAGCCGCTCCATCGTGGGCCAGAACTCCGGCGCGGTCGGATTCAGGCGCGTCGCCATGGCCTGCTTCTCGATCGCGTCGTAGTCGGTGCCGGCGGCGTCGCAGTGTCGGCGGAGCACATCCAGGAGATGAGCGACGTCGTCCGGGTCGAACGCCGTGAGGTTCACGATCTGGGCGTACTGCGCGGCGATGCGGAGCGTCTTCTTCTCTCCGCGTCCGCCGATCATGATCGGGGGATGCGGCGTGCTCACCGGCCGCGGGCTGTTCAGCGTCTCCTCGAGGCGGTAGTGGCGGCCGTGGTACGGCCCGGTGTCTTCCGACCACATCTGCTCGGCGACCTGCAGTGCCTCCTCGAGGCGCTCGAAGCGCTCCGAGATGGCCGGGTACGGGACGCCGAGGGCGTGATGCTCGCGCTCGTACCACGCGGCGCCGAGGCCGAGCATGGCGCGACCCTCGCTCAGGACGTCGAGGGTCGTCACGGTCTTCGCGAGCAGGCCCGGATAGCGGTACGTCACGCCGGTGACGAGAGGACCGAGCCGCATCGAGGTCGTCTGCGCGGCGACGAAGCCGAGCGTCGTGAACGCCTCGAGCATCGGCTGGGCAGGGTCGCCCGTCATCTCCATCTGGAACCAGTGGTCCATGACGGTGAACTGGGAGAAGCCGCCCGCCTCGGCCGTGGCGGCGGTGTCGGCGACGGCGCGAGCGATCGACCGCTCGCCGTCGGGGGTGTTGTAGTTCCAGAAGTGGATTCCTGCGCGCATGACGTCAGGCTATGCCCGCCGTCTTACGCGCAGGGCGGCTCAGGCGTTCTCGCGTGCGCGAAGGTCCTTGCGGAGGATCTTGCCGGCGCTCGACTTCGGGATGACGTCGATGAACTCGACGCGGCGGATCTTCTTGTGCGGCGCGACCTGGCCCGCGACGAACTCCATCACCTCGTCCGCCGTGAGGCCGGAGTCGGGGCGGGCGACGACGAACGCCTTGGGGATCTCCTGCTTGTCGTCGTCGAGCACGCCGATGACGGCCGCATCCATGATCTTGGGGTGGCTGAGCAGCAGCGCCTCGAGCTCGGCCGGTGCGATCTGGTAGCCCTTGTACTTGATGAGCTCCTTCGCACGGTCGACGATCGTGAAGTAGTCGCCCTCGTGCCACGTCGCGACGTCGCCGGTGTGCAGGAAGCCGTCCGCGTCGAGGGTCTCGGCGGTCGCGTCGGGGCGGTTGAGGTAGCCCGTCATGATGTTCGGACCCCGCATCCACAGCTCACCCGGCGCCGTCGCGCCGTCCGGCCCGGTCTCGGTGATCTCCTCACCCGTGAGCGTGTCGACGAGCTTCGCCTGCATGTTCGGCAGGAGCGGGCCGACCGAGCTCACCGGGATGTCGGTGCGGTCGACCGGGATCGCGTGCGACACGGGGCTCGACTCGGTCATGCCGTACCCCTGGAGGACGCGGGCGTGGATGCGGCGGCCCGCCGCCTCCGCCGTCTCCTGGTCGAGGGGAGCGGCGCCCGAGAACACCGTGTGCACCGTGGAGATGTCGAACTGGTCGACGATCGGGTGCTTCGCGAGCGCCACCGCCATCGGCGGGGCGATGTACAGATAGGTGCAGCCGTAGTTCTGGATGTTCGTGAGGAAGGCCTCGAGGTCGAACTTCGGCATCGTGACGAGGCTCGCGCGCTTCTGCAGCGCGAGGTTCAGCAGCACCGTGAGGCCGTAGATGTGGAAGAACGGCAGCACCGCGAGGACGCGGTCGTCGTGGCTGAGGTCGAGGCTCACCTGGCACTGCGCGACGTTCGCGACGAGGTTGCGGTGGCTGAGCATGACGCCCTTGGGGATGCCGGTCGTGCCCGACGAGTAGGGGAGCACCGCGACGTGGGTGGCCGGATCGAAGGAGACCTCCGGCGCGGGGTTGCCCTCCATGAGGAGTTCGCGCAGGTTCGGGTGGCCCTCGGCGCCGTCGAGGACGATGAGGTGGTCGGCGGGGATGCCGCTGGCGGCAGCCGCCGCTTCGGCCTGGGCGAGGAACGGGCTGACCGTGACGAGCCACGTGGCGCCCGCATCCTTGAGCTGCTTCTCGATCTCGCCGGCCGTGTAGAGCGCGTTGATCGTCGTGACCGTGGCGCCGGCGCGGAGGGCGCCGTGCATGACGGTCGCGAAGGCGGGGATGTTGGGGGACAGGAGCCCGAGCACCGTGCCGACCTCGACGCCGCGAGCGGCGAGCGCACCGGCGAAGGCGTCGATCTGCCCGCGCAGCTGGCCGTACGTCGTCTCGGCGCCCGTCGCGGGATCGATCAGCGCGATCCGTGCGAGATCGTCGTCCTCGAGGGTCGTGAACAGGTAGTCGTAGACGCTGAGCTCGGGGATCTCGACGTCGGGGAACGGGCTGTTGAACACGATGCGTCTCCTTTGATCGCCGTGATGTTCGCTCCATCATGCCATGCAGCGCGGGCGTGCTGCGACCGAGTCTCACGTTCTGTGGAACTGGGTTCCGCGTTCGCGGCCGGGGCTGGAGGACAGGGGAGTACGGTCGGAACATGAGCTACACCCACGGGCATCACGAGAGCGTCCTGCGTTCGCACGAGTGGCGGACGGCGGAGAATTCGGCCGCCTACCTGCTGCCGCACCTGCGCTCCGGGTTGCGCGTGCTCGACGTGGGCGCGGGCCCGGGGACGATCACGATCGACCTCGCGCGGATCGTCGCGCCCGGGCACGTGACCGGGGTGGATGCGGCGCCCGCGATCGTCGAGAAGGCCTCGGCCCTGATGCTCGAGGAGGACGTGCGCAACGTCGACTTCGTCGTGGACGACGCCTACGCGCTCGACGCCGGGGACGACTTCTTCGACGTCGTGCACGCGCACCAGGTGCTGCAGCACCTCGAGCGGCCCGTCAACGCGCTGCAGGAGTTCCGCCGCGTGCTGAAGGACGACGGCATCCTCGCGGTCCGCGACGTCGACTACGAGGGGGTCATCTGGTACCCCCTCATCCCGGCGCTCGACGAGTGGCTCTCCGTGTATCTGCAGGTGCATCGGGGGTCGTCCGGCGAGCCCGCCGCGGGGCGGCGGCTGAAGGCATGGGTGCGCGAGGCGGGTTTCACCGACGTCACGGCATCCGCCTCGACGTGGCTGTTCGAGGATGCCGAGGACCGTGCATGGTGGGGCGGGATGTGGGCCGACCGCGTCGTGGCGTCCGACTTCGCCCGCCGCGCTCAGGCGCTCGGCGTGGCCGACGAGGTCGCGCTGCAGCGGATCTCCGACGGATGGCGCGAGTGGGCGGCGTCGGAGGACGGCTGGCTCCTGCTGCCGCACGGCGAGGTCATCGCGCGGGGCTGAGCTCCTTGTCCGACGTCGGCACGACGAGACCGGTCGGCGGGCCGGTGAGCGCGCGCAGCGCATAGAGGATCGTCGCGAGGTCGACGCCCTCCTGGATGAGGGCGCCGGCGACGGCCGGGATCACGCCGGTCGTCGCGATGAGCATGAGCGCGATGCTGATCGTGATGCCGATCCAGATGGCGGTGTACGCGACGCGGAGAGTGTGCTTTCCGATCGAGACGGCGTCGGCGACCTTGGCGAGCGAGTCGGTGAGGATGACGGCATCCGCCGCATCCCCCGCAGCGGTCGAACCCTTCGCGCCCATCGCGATGCCGATGTCCGCCGCGGCCAGGACCGGGGCGTCGTTGACGCCGTCGCCCACCATGAGGACGGGGCGGGGGCGGAGTTGGCCTGCCAGGTGGACCTTCTCCGGCGGCAGGAGCTCGGCGTGCACGTCGTCGATCCCGACCAGATGGGCGACGGACTCGGCCGTCGCCCGCGCGTCGCCGGTCAGCATCGTGACGCGCTCGACGTCGTGCGCGCGGAGCCACGCGACCACCGCCGCGGACTCGGGACGCGGGTCGTCGGCGAGGAGGAGGACGCCCGCGAACCGGCCGTCGACGGCGACATAGGCTGCTGCCTGTCCCGCCTCGATGTCGGCGCGGACGGTGTCCGGCGCGAGCGACTCGACGTAGGCCGGTTTCCCGACGACGACCGTGCGCCCGCCGATGAGGGCCGTCACACCGTTGGTGGCGACCTCGCTCGCCTGCTCGGCAGGGCGCAGCGCGAGCCCCTTCGACTCCGCGGCGCGACGGATGCCGTCGGCGAGCACATGACTGGAGTACTGCTCGGCGGAGGCGGCGAGGACGAGCACCTCGTCCTCGTCGAAGCCGCCGGCGGCGCGGACGGCGACGAGGTCGGGGCGGCCCTCGGTGAGCGTGCCGGTCTTGTCGAACGCGGCCGAGCGCACGCGCGCGAGCTGCTCGATCACGGCGCCGCCCTTGACGATGACGCCGGTCTTGGCAGCGCGGGACAGCCCGCCGAGGAACGCGACGGGCGCCGCGATCAGGAGCGGGCACGGCGTTGCGAGGACGAGGACCTCCGCGAACCGCGCCGGGTCGCCGGAGATGCCCCACGCCGCTCCCGCGATGACGAGGGAGACGGCGGTGAAAGGGATGGCGAAGCGGTCGGCGAGGCGGACGGTCGGCGCCCGGTCGTCCTGCGCCTGCTGCACGAGTGCGACGATCTGCTGGTACTGGCTGTCGGCACTGCGGCGGAGGGCGCGGACGCGCACGGCGCGCGATCCGTTGACGGCGCCGGAGAGCACCTCCTCACCTGCCTGGCGGTGCACGGGGAGGCTCTCACCGGTGAGCGACGACTCGTCGAACGAGCCCTCGTCGGAGAGGAGCACGCCGTCGACGGGGACGACCTCCGACGGCCGGATGAGGAGGAGGTCGCCGATCTCGACGTCGTCGGCCGCGACATCCTGGATCTCGTCGCTGTCGGAGTGCGGATGGACGAGCACGTGCGCGATCTGCGGGGAGCGGTCGAGGAGGGCGGTGAGCTCGCGCTTCGCGCGGCGGCCCGCATAGTCCTCGAGCGCTTCGCCGCCGGTGAGCATGAGGACGATGACGAGGGATGCCACGTACTCGCCGACGGCGAGCGTCGCGACCATGGCCACGACCGCCAGGACGTCGAGTCCGACGTGCCCGCGCATCACGTCGCGGATCATGCCGAAGAGCGTCCACGCGATGACGAGGGACACGTAGACGACCGCGATCCACCTTGCTGTCTGCAGAGCACCCGATGCGCTGAGGATCAGCACGAGCGCCAAGACGATGATCGTGAGCCACACCAAGGGGAAGCGCACCATCCACCGGAGGAACCTCATGGGTCCACTCTGGCACCCGGGGCGCGTCGATATGGTGGGGTGATGACGGATGCCGCTCCCTCTCTGCCCGCCCTGCCCGCTCGGTCTCTGCTCGTGCACGACGCGCTGCGCGCTGCCGGCATCCAGGGCGAGATCGTCGTGCTGCCGGATGCCGCATCCACCGCCGTGCTCGCGGCCGAGGCGCTCGGTGTCGAGGTCGGCGCGATCGCGAACTCGCTCGTGTTCTGGTCGGACGGCGAGCCGCTGCTGGTCATGACGAGCGGCGCGCACCGCGTCGACACGTCGGCCCTCGCCGCGCGGCTCGGACGTTCGTCGATCAAGCGCGCGACCCCCGAACAGGTGCGCGAGGCGACGGGTCAGGCGATCGGCGGCGTCGCCCCGACGGGGCATCCCGCGCCGCTCGTGACGGTGGTCGATGAGGCGCTCGCGGCGTACCCCGAGATCTGGGCGGCCGGCGGCACGCCGCACACGGTCTTCCCGCTGACGTACGACGAGCTCGTTCGGCTGACCGACGGAACCGTGCTGAAGGTCGACTGACGGATGCCGCGCCCGCTCTGGATCGAGCTGTCGGCAGGGCTGCGGGCGGACGTCGAGCGGATGCTCGGCTCGGCGGTCGTCGACGCACAGTCGCAGGCGGGCGGGTTCTCGCCGGGCTCAGCCGATCGCGTGCTCCTGGCTGACGGCCGCCGCGCGTTCGTGAAGACGGGGGATGCGGCGGTCAACGCCGAGTGCGTCGAGATCCACCGGATGGAGGCGGCCATCGCGGTGGCGCTGCCGGCTTCGGTTCCGGCGCCTCGGCTCCTCGGCGTCGTCGACGGCGGAGACGTGATCGCGGTCGCGTTCGAGGACGTCGAGGGGCGGCATCCGGACACGCCGTGGCGCATGGATGAGCTGACCGCTGTCCTCGATGCGCTGCATGAGATCTCTCGGGCGGAGGTCGGGTCGGACGTGCCGCTGCCTGCGATCGCCGATGCGTACGGGCCGCCGTTCGGAGGATGGCGCCGGTTGTTCGATGCGGGCGGCGTCGTGCTGGCACTGCCGGACGGGCTCGACGCGTGGGTGTCAGCGCGGCTGCCGGCTCTGGCGGAGGCGGCTTCTGTCGCGCTGTCGGACCTCGACGGCGCGTCGCTCCTGCACCTCGACGTGCGCGCGGACAACCTCCTCGTGCGCCCCGACGGCTCGATCGTCGTGGTCGATTGGCCGTGGGCCGGGCGCGGTGCGCCGTGGGCGGATGCGCTGGGGCTCCTCATCAACGTCCGCTACTACGACCCGTCCGCCGATGTCGAGGCGCTCATCGCGACGCACCCCGTGTTCGAGGGGATGCCTCGCGACGCCGCGACGCGTGCGCTCGCGGGGTTCGCCGGGTTCTTCATCGAGGCGTCGACGCAGCCGCCGTCCCCGGGCATCCCGACCTTGCGCGAGTTCCAGAGAGACCAGGGCATTGCGACGTTGGCGTGGCTGCGCGAGCGCATGTGAGTTTCGGGGGTCAGCTCACCGGGACCGCGGGGATTCTGCGTTCGAGTCTGCGCGTCAGCATGAACGCGATCAGCAGCGGGATGATCCCGCCGAGGCCGAACGACATATCGATCAATTGCCATCCGAGCGGGAGTCCCCGGATCGATCCTGCAATGAGGGCGAGCGGAACGATCGCGACGCACGCGATCATGCCCCATTGCAGGACCCACACGTTGCGGATCGGATCGCGCAGCGGGCCGATGAATGCGAGCGCGATGATCAGATGCGCAAAAGCGAGCCAGTCTGTGCCGTAGCCGATGAACGGGTAGGCGCCGTACGTCGCGTTGAGGGCCTCTGCGACGCGGTCCACCCAGGCGACGAACGCGGGGATCGCACTGTCGAGGCCCGTGCTGTGCAGTGCCGCAGCCGCGAAGCCGAGTTCCGGTTGAAGGGGGAACGCGGTGATCCCGCTGACGGCCAGGCCGATCATCAGGATGACGATCCAGACCCGTATCCAGCGGAGCGTCCGGACGCGCGATCCTTCACCGGAGTCGGCGCGAGCGGCATCACTGGTCTGTTCGATGTCGTCGGTCACGGCGGTGTCTCCTCATCGTCGTCTCGTCAGTATGCACGGAGGTTCCGCGCAGGCGCGCGTCAACCCGTCGCACATCGGGGAGGTGTTCCGCGAGGGATTCTCGGGCGCTTTGTGCTGAAGGCCGCGGCGGTACGCAGAGCCTGATCGGCACACGTCATGTTCTTCGGCCGATGAGGTCGAGGAGGCGGGTGCGGGAGGTGGTGGTGGGCCGCCACCTTTGGGTGGGGTCGTGCCAGTGCGGGGCTTGGATTTCGGGGACGCCATGGTTCATGCGGATGCGCCAGGGGCCGGTGTCGATGAACCGGTGGTGGAACCAGCAGAGCAGGACGCCGTTGTCGGTGTGGGTGGGGCCGCCTTGGGCGTGTTCGGTGACGTGGTGGATCTCGCACCAGCCGGCGGGGACGCCGCAGCCGGGGATGATGCAGCCGCCGTCGCGGAGCGCGATCGCCCGGCGCTGGTACCGGTTGAACACGCGTTCCTCGGTGCCGAGCCGGACGATGCGGCCGCTGCCGGCGAGGGTGACGCGTTGGATGACGCCGGCGCAGGCGACGTGGCGGGCGGTGAAGATGGATGCGGGCTCGGCGGACCCTTCGAGCCAGGCCCGCCCGGTGCTCGCGGTGAGGTCTTCTTCGCGGATGGAGACGATGAGGGTGGGGGCGGCGCCGCCGATGGTGGGCAGGTCGCGGCTGGCGGCGGCGACGGTGAGCGCCGCGGCGAGGGCGTCGTGCAGCTTCTGCGGGCCGGTGCGGTCGTCCCGCGGGACGTCGTGGGCGGGAGGTGACTCCGTGTCGTGGAAGCGGACGGCGTGCGGGGAGGTGGTGGCGTCGTGGATGCGCACGAGTTGCGCGGCGACCTCGGGCAGCAGTGCACCGCGGATGGGGATGACGCCGTCGCGGGCGGTGCCGAAGGTGATGCCCCGCCTGCGGGCGGCGGCGTGCGCGTCCGGTTCGGCGCCGTCGGGGTCGAGGACCGCCGCCCACACCTGCGCCTGGACACGGAGCAGGTCCGCGCACGCGGGCGGGAGGCCGTCCGGGCCCTCGCCGCGGGCGGCCGCCGCGAGCAGGCCGTCCGCGGTCAGCACACCCTCGACGCCGACCCGGTCCCGCATGGCGAGCAGGGGACCGGCGACGGCGAGCACCCCATCGACCCCGGTCTCCGCGTCCAGCAGAGCGTTCCGCATCGCGGGCAGCCGTGCCGGCATCCCCGCTCCGGTGACCGGGTCCCATGCGAGCGCGGTGGCTTTCGCGGCGCGTTCGAGTTTCGCGGCGGTGTGCGGCCCGTTGCGGGTCAGGCGCTGGACGAGTTCGGTGACGTTGCGGCATCCCATCCGGGTGGTCAACCGCTCCTCCCGCACCGTCGAGCTCGACCGGTCGGCGAGTTCCCCGACCATCTCCACCAACAGTGCGTCGACGGCTCGGGCGAGGTCCCCGGCGCGGGCGATCGCCCCGACGAGATCGTCATCTGACGCCGCATGCACCCCGCCGCCTCGGGCGCCCGTGTCGAT
>NZ_JASXSZ010000007.1:0-113901 GCF_030315975.1 Microbacterium candidum
TCCCGGGCATGGGCGCCGCAGGCTGATCCCTCTCCTGGGCGGGCGGTGCCTCCCGGCACCGCCCGCCGTACCATCCGAACCAGAGCGAACCCGAGCGCACAGGAGCCGACGCCGATGACCGGACCCACCCTCGAGAAGCCGCCGGTCTCGCCGGCCGAGCGTGCGGCGCAGCGTCGCCAGAAGCGCGCCATCGCCTACGCCGAGGCCGCCTCTGCGGGCTGGAAGGTGTGGACCGCCAAGATCGTGATGCTGGGCATCATCGACGCCCTCGCCGTCTATGCGATCCTCGTGCTGGTCGGGCAGGGGCAGTGGCTCGTCCCGCTCATCATCGGCGTCGTCGGCGTCGCCATCAACGTCGTCTACCTGAAGCCCGGGCTCCTCCCGGCCAAATACCTGACGCCGGGACTCGTGTTCCTGTTCGTCTTCCAGATCTTCGTCGTCCTGTTCTCGGCATACATCGCCTTCACCAATTACGGAACCGGACACAACTCGACGAAAGAGGATGCGGTCAACGCGCTCCTCCTGCAGTCCCAGACCCGCGTGGACAACTCGCCGGTCTACCCGGTCTCGGTGCTCGAGCGCACGGGCGACTTCTTCCTCCTCGCCACCGACCCGAAGACCCACCAGGTCTACGTCGGCGGCAAGAACCGCCCGCTTGAGAAGGTCGAGCACCCGGACATGTCCGGCGGCACCGCGACCGGCGCCCCCGGCTACCGCACCCTGAACTTCAACGAGATCGTGCAGAACCAGGACGCCATCGCCGCCCTGTCTGTCCCGCTCACGAAGGATCCGAACGACGGGTACCTCAAGACCACCGACGGCACGAACGCCTACGTCTTCCTGTCGAACCTGAAGTGGGATCCGCAGGCGAACACGATGACCGACACGAAGACCGGCACCGTGTACTACGACAACGGCCACGGCTCCTTCCAGGCCAAAGACGGGCAGAAGCTCGAGGTCGGCTGGTCGGTCTGGGTGGGCTTCGAGAACTTCGTCCGCGCGTTCACGGATGCCTCGATCCGCGGTCCGTTCTTCGCGGTGCTCGCCTGGACGATCGTCTTCGCGTTCCTCTCGGTGGCGACGACCTTCATCCTCGGTCTGTTCCTCGCGATCGTCTTCAACGACCCCCGGATGAAGAGCAAGCGCTACTACCGGATCGTCATGATCCTCCCGTACGCGTTCCCCGCCTTCCTCTCCGCGCTGGTGTGGGCCGGTCTCTACAACACGGACTTCGGCTTCATCAACCAGGTGATCTTCGGCGGCGCCTCCATCCCATGGCTCACCGATCCATGGCTCGCGAAGTTCGCGATCCTCTTCACCAACCTGTGGCTCGGGTTCCCGTACATGTTCCTGGTGTGCACGGGCGCGCTGCAGTCGCTTCCGGAGGACGTCGTCGAGGCGGGCCGCATGGATGGCGCGAGCGTGTGGCAGATCTTCCGCCACCTGAAGTTCCCGCTTCTGCTCGTGGCCGTCGCGCCCCTGCTGATCTCGTCGTTCGCGTTCAACTTCAACAACTTCAACCTGATCTACATGCTGACCGGCGGCGGCCCTGCGTTCCCCAACGCGAGCATCAACGTCGGAGCGACCGACCTGCTGATCTCGATGGTCTACAAGGTCGCCTTCGTCGGATCGTCTCGCGACTACGGCCTGGCCAGCGCGTTCTCGATCATCATCTTCCTGCTCGTGGCGGCGATCTCCTGGGTGGGCTTCCGTCAGACCAAGGTGCTCGAGGAGCTGAACTGACATGAGCGACAACACGTCCGGCACGAAGACCACGGCCGACCTCGACGAACTCGCCGTCGGCGAGGTGGATGCGCGCTCGGTCGCCCTCGCCGGCGCTGAGGTCACGACCCGCGCCCTCGACGCGGGCACGCGCGGCACCGGCGCGCCTGCGCCGCGCCGTCCCTTCCCGCGCTATTTCCGCGAGACCGGATGGCGCCACATCATCGGCATCGTCATGCTCGTCTTCGCGGCGTTCCCGCTCGTGTACGTGCTGTCGGCCTCGCTGACGCCCGGCGGCACGCTGCTCAGCACAAACGGGCTGTTCTCGTCGGTGAGCTTCCAGAACTACATCGACCTGTTCAGCGATCCGGTGCGCCCCTACGCGAACTGGTACGTGAACACGCTCGTCATCGGGCTGTCCGCCGCCCTCGGCAGCGTGTTTCTGTGTGCGCTCGCGGCGTATTCCTTCTCGCGCATGCGCTTCAAGGGCCGTCGCGGTGGTCTGCTGACACTGCTCCTCGTGCAGATGTTCCCGCAGCTGCTCGCCGTGGTCTCGATCTTCCTGCTCATGTCGGCGATCGGCGACATCTTCCCGGCGCTGGGCCTCAACTCCCAGATCGGCCTGATCATGATCTACCTCGGCGGAGCGCTGGGCGCGAACACCTTCCTCATGTACGGGTTCTTCAACACGGTCCCGGCCGAGATCGACGAGGCCGCGAAGATCGACGGCGCCGGCCACGCGCGCATCTTCTTCACGATCATCCTGCGCCTCGTCGCCCCCATCCTCGCGGTCATCGGTCTGCTCGCCTTCATCGGCATCACGGGCGACTTCCTCATCGCGTCGACGGTGCTGATCGACCCGGACAAGCAGACCCTTGCCGTCGGCCTCTACCAGTACGTGTCGACGGACGCGAAGCAGTGGGGCGTGTTCTCCGCAGGCGCGGTGCTCGCCGCCATCCTGCCCGTCGCGCTCTTCCTCTCCCTGCAGCGCTACATCGTGGGCGGCCTCACGGCCGGCAGCGTCAAGTAGGGATGCGTCGGCTCCGAGCCGCGGCCGCGTTCGTCGCGGCCGCGGTGGTGCTCGCGGGGCTCGCAGGCTGCGCGGGCACGTCCGCTCAGCCGAAGGCGGCCGCATCCCACCCTCCTGTGATCGGGGGAGTCGGGGTCGAGATGTTCCAGCGCCCCTGGACGTCGATCGGCGCCGAGTGCGGTTCGACGCTCGGACCCGCGGGCTTCTCGTGGGTGCTGACCTCGCCGCCGCAGGAGCACATCACCGGTTCGCAGTGGTGGACGTCGTACCAGCCGGTCAGCTACGCCGTCGACTCGAAGCTCGGCACCGAGGAGCAGTTCGCCGACATGGTGACGGCGTGCAAGGCGGCCGGTGTGAGGGTCGTCGCCGACGCGGTCATCAACCACATGACGGCGCAGGGCGCGGGGACGGGCTTCGCGGGCACGGCGTTCACGAAGTACGCCTACCCCGGCCTGTACACGCCGAAGGACTTCCACCACTGCGCGCTGACGCCCGACGGCTCGATCCAGGACTACACGTCGCGTGCCCAGGTGCAGACGTGCGAACTCGTCGGGCTCGCCGATCTCGACACCGGCTCCGCGCACGTGCGCACGACGATCGCGGGATACCTGAAGCACCTCCTCGGGCTCGGGGTCGCCGGATTCCGCATCGATGCCGCCAAGCACATGGCGGCGAAGGATGTCGCGGCCATCGTGAAGCTCCTCCCCGCGGGCACGCCTGTCATCAGCGAGGTGATCCGCGGTTCGGGGGAGGCCGTGCAGCCCGAGGAGTACACCCGGATCGGGCAGGTCTTCGAGTTCCAGTACGCGCGCGAGCTCGGCCCGCAGCTGAAGGCCGGCGTGCTCATGGACCCCACTCGCATCGATGAGGTGCCCTCGAAGGATGCCGCCGTCTTCGTCGACAACCACGACACGGAACGCGGGGATGCCTCGGTCACCTACCGCGACGGCTCGCTCTACCTCATGGCGAACGCGCTCATGCTCGCAGACGACTACGGGACGCCCGTCATCTACTCGGGCTACGCCTTCTCGGATCCGGATGCGGGTGCCCCGCAGGGTCCCGACGGCCGGGTGATCGGCTGGGACTGCGCCGGCACCACCGCGCCGAAGGCGACCTACGCCGACGGCGAGGGCGTCTGCACGGAGGCCTGGAAGTCGATCGCGGGGATGATCGAGTGGCGCACCGCGGCCGCATCCGCTCCGCGTGAGCCCGGCGTATCGCAGGGCGCCGCGTACGGGTTCGAGCGGAAGGGCAAGGCGGTGATCGCCGCGAACCCGGGCTCGAAGCCGGAGACGCTGAGCGTGCCGACCTCCCTGAAGGACGGCGCCTATTGCGATGTCATCGCCGATGGGCCCAGCATGAAGGGGTGCGCGGGCGGTGCGACCGTCCTCGTGTCGGACGGCATGGCGAGGTTCGAACTGGATGCGGGGCAGACCGCCGCGATCCACATCGGCGCCGAGCCGCACAACTGAACAACAACTCAAGGGCTCTGTCATGGCGTTCGGCCGTGCAACCACGTCGAAACGATTCTCGAAGGAGCCCTGATATGCCTCTTGTGCCGCACCACGACAGCTCTCCGCTGCACGTCTCGACGCAGCATCCCTCGCTCGGCGACGACGTGCGAGTGCGCCTGCGCGTTCCCGACGGATACGGTCCTGTCACGCACGTGATGGTCCGCTCCAACCCCGACCACGAGCCGCGCTGGTCGGAGGCTGCGCGCATCGGGCATGCCGACGGCTGGGAGTGGTGGGAGGCGACGATCACGATCGCGAACCCCCGCCACGGCTACCGCTGGCACCTCGTGCTCGCCGACGGCACGCAGGCCGCTCTCGGGCAGGGCGGCCTTACGACGCTCGAGCCCCTCGACGGCTTCGACTTCGCGCTCGTCGCGGGCAACGAGCCGCCGGCCTGGATGAATGACGCGGTGCTGTACCAGATCTTCCCGGACCGCTTCGCGCGCTCTGCGGCCGCCGATGACCGGCCCGTGCCGGACTGGGCGATCCCTGTCACGTGGGACACCCCCGTCGACCCCGAGGCGCCGGGCCGCAGCGGCCAGCTCTACGGGGGAGACCTCGACGGCATCGCCCTGCACCTCGACCACATCGACGGCCTCGGCGTCTCCGTCGTGTACCACACGCCGATCTTCCCGGCGGAGTCGAACCATCGCTACGACGCATCGAGCTTCGATCTCATCGACCCGCTCCTCGGCGGGGATGCCGCCTATCTCCGGCTGATCGAGGCGCTGCACGCGCGCGGCATCCGGATCATGGGCGATCTGACGTCGAACCACTCGGGCTCCGCGCACGAGTGGTTCCGCGCGGCCTACGGGAACCCCGGCGCGGCGGAGGGCGATTTCTACTACTTCACGGATGCTGCGCACACGGAGTACGAGTCGTGGCTCGGCGTACCGAGTCTCCCGAAGTTCGACTGGCGGTCGCAGGAGCTGCGGCGCCGGTTCATCGAGGGGCCCGACTCGGTGGTCGCGAAGTGGCTCGCGGAGCCCTACGGCATCGACGGCTGGCGCATCGACGTCGCCAACATGACCGCGCGCCTCGGCGGCGAGGACCTCAACGCGGAGGTGCGGCAGATCCTCCGCCGCACGATGGTGGAGACGAACCCCGACACGCTCCTGCTCGCCGAGTCGACCAACGACGCCGCGAGCGACCTGCAGGGCGACGCTTGGCACGGCGCCATGACCTACCCCGCGTTCACGCGCGGGCTGTGGGCCTGGCTCGGCGATCCGGATGCGGCGAACGAGTGGTTCTTCGGCATCCCGACCGGCCGGCCGCGCTACACGGCTCGTGAGTTCGCCGATCAGCTCGATCGGTTCACCGGCCAGATCCCGTGGCGTGTGCGCCTCGGGAGCATGCTGCCGCTCGACACCCACGACACCGCGCGGTTTGCGACGATCGCGGGCGACGGCACCATCCCGCTTGCGGTGGGGCTGTCGATGGCCCTCCCCGGCATCCCCGTCGTCTTCGCGGGCGACGAGTTCGGGCTCACTGGCGTCGATGGCGAGATGAGCCGCACTCCGATCCCGTGGCATCGCGTCGACGAGCCGTCCGTGGCGGGCCGCATCGACCTCTATCGACAGCTCATCGGCCTGCGCCGGGGGAGCGCTGCCCTCCGCGAGGGCGGATTCCGCTGGCTGCACGTCGACGACGACACGATCGTCTTCGTCCGGGAGTCCGCCGCCGAGTCCGTCCTCGTCGTCGCCTCGCGCGGCGACGTCGACCTCGCGCTGGACGCGCCGCTGCTCGATGCGACGGATGCCGAAGCCCTCTTCGGCGACGCGACGCTCGCGGTCGCGGGTGACGGATCGGCGGACATCGCCGCCGACGGCCCGGTGTTCGCGATGTGGCGTCTCGCCGGGGTGACCGCGCCCTCCGTTCCTGCTCCGGCCGCCGCCTCCGTCGACCAGGACGCCACGGTCGCGGAGGACGACCGATGACGGTGGATGCTGCGCGCTTCGAAGCCCTCTCGGCCGGCCTCGCGGACGGCGTGCGCGGGCACGACGACCTCATCGGTCTCGTGCTGCTCGGATCGGCGTCGGACGAGGCATCCGCCCGCCGAGACGAGTGGTCGGATCACGATTTCTTCGCGCTCATCGAGGAGGGTCGGGGCACCGCAGTGCGCCCCGACCTGTCGTGGCTGCCCGACCAGGACGGGCTGGTGCTCACCGCCCGCGAGGGCGAGATCGGCTTCGTCGCGGCGTACGACGACGGGCACGTCTTCGAGTTCGCGTTCTCCGAGGTGGGCGAGCTCTCCGGGGCGGTGGCGGGCGATGCGACCGTCGTCGTCGACGACGAGCACGGCACCACCGCGCGACTGCTGTCCGAGTCACGGGCGCGGGCCGCAGCATCCGACTCGTTCGATCCCGCGAACGACACGCGACTCGTCCTCGTGAAGCTCCTCATCGGCGTCGGCCGCGTGCGGCGGGGCGAGGTGCTGAACGGTCAGGCGTTCATCCGCCAGTGGGCCGTGCAGCTGCTGGTCCGGGCGATCCGCGGGCGGTTCCCGCAGGGGTCGACGACGGCGCGCGACACGATCGATCCGGTTCGCCGCTTCGAGACCGACTTCCCGGTCGAGGCTGCGCGGATCGCGCAGGCGCTGGATCGACCGGCAGAAGAGGCGGCTCGCAGCCTGTTCGCACTCACCAGGGGTCTGCTCGAACAGGGGTGGGACGACTTCCCGTCGCGCGCCGCCGATGCGGTCGCGGATCGGCTGGGCTGGACCCGCGACGGGAGCGCCTTCATAGACTGAACGTCATGCGTCCGATGTCGGAAGAGCAGCTGCGGGCTGCATTCGTGAATGCGGGGCCCGACGACCTGCGCGTGATGGCCCTGCCCCACGACTTCGTCCTGACGGATTGGGACCATCTCGACTTCCTCGCGTGGCGGGATCCGCAGACGCGCGGCCGCGGGTATCTCATCGCCGAACACGGGGGCGGACCGGCCGGCGTCGTGCTGCGCGCCGCCAATGGCTCGTCGCACGCGAGAGCAGCGATGTGCAACCTCTGCCACACGATGCAGCCTGCCGACCAGGTGTCGCTGTACACGGCGCGCCTGGCGGGGGATGCCGGCGACCGCGGCGACAGCGTCGGCACGTACATGTGCGCCGACCTGTCGTGCCACGAGAACGTGCGGCTCGCGGCGCCCCTGGCGCCGAGCGAGGTGCGCGCGAGCGTGGACCGCCGCATCGACGGCACCCGTCACCGCGCCGAGGCATTCGTCGAATCGGTGATCGCGTGAGCGCGACCCACAGCGTCCCGCCGGCGCGGGCGGTCGTCGTCGGCGACGCCCTCATCGACGAGCTGCGCGACGACCGCGGCGTGCGCGAGCTCGTCGGCGGCGCGGCGCTCAACGTCGCGGTCGGGCTCCGGCGGCTCGGCGTGCCGACGACCCTCATCGCGATGGTCGGCGACGACGAGGCGGGCTCGCACATCCGCTCCTACCTCGCCGACCACGGGGTCGAGCTCCTCGCATCGCCCTCGCCCCGCGGGTCGGCGCGCGCGGTCAGCACGCGCACCGACGGCGGCGAGCCCGCCTACGTGTTCAATCCGGCGGCGCAGGGCCGACGCATCCGCTTCGGCGAGGCGGAGCGCGATGCGCTCGCGGTGGCTCCCCTCGTCGTGGTGAGCTCGTGGCCCTTCGAGGACGCGGAGCAGACGGACGAGCTGCTGGACGCCGTCGGTGTGGGACTCCTCGCGATCGACCCGAATCCGCGTCCGGGGCTCCTCAGCGACGCGGCCGGATTCCTGCGCGGATTCGAGACCGCTGCCGGGCGGGCACGGCTCGTCAAGGTCGGCGAGGATGACGCGCGGCTGCTGTACGGGCGTCCGCTCGACGAGGTCCGATCGCGCATCGCGGCGCTCGGCGTGCCGATCGTCGTGGCGACGGCGGGCTCCGCGGGGGCGTCGGTCACATGGTCCGGCGAGGTCGCGTCGCGGGGGATCTCGGCGCTGCCGGGCCGCATCGTCGACACGATGGGCGCCGGAGACGCCGTGCTCGCGGTGCTGTCGGACGCGCTGCTGGAAGGCGACGGCGACTGGGCCGCGGCCCTCCAGAAGGCGATGGATGCGGCGGCCGCGACGTGCCGCTTCGAGGGCGGTCTGCTGCGCCTTCCCACGGCGCTCGAGCCCCGCTCGCACGACGGCTCGTAGGCGCTGGGCCGTCGCCGTCCGACTCGCCCGCCGAACGAGCGGAGTCGATTCGACGGGCGGAGTGCGTCTCGCCCCGCGGAGGGTGACTCCCATCATCGAATCGACTCCCTTCGTCGGGTACGGCCGTCGATTTCGGGGAGCGCGGGTTGGCGGGTAATATGGACACTCGCGCCTCTGGTCGACTGTACAAGCCGGGCGGGTGCGCCTGGCGAGTTACCCAAGTGGCCAAAGGGATCTGACTGTAAATCAGCCGTCTACGACTTCGGGGGTTCGAATCCCTCACTCGCCACCCATCGAAAAGCCCCGGTCCGCCGGGGCTTTGTCGTTTCCGCGACGAATGACCCCCCGGGCGCGTCCGGTGCGCATCCTGACACCTGGCATCCATCCACAGAAGCTCATACACCGCGTCGCGGACACCCTGGAGGTGTCAGGATGGCAGAGCGGGCGTCGGGTCCGCGGACGGAGGACGACGTGAACGAGCAGCTGTCGCCGGCGGAGGCCGCCGCATCCCGATCCCACCTCTTGCGGACCGCGATCTGGGTGGTCATCGGGGCGCTCATCGCCGCGGCGCTCGTGTGCGTCATCTGGGTGCTCTTCGGCACGCAGACCGATCTCATCGGCCGGGCGTTCCTCACGATCCTGCTGCTCGTCGGCTTCGCCGCCGTCTCGATCATGGACGTGCATCTCGCATCCCGCCGCCCGGTGTGGTTCGCGCTGACGAGCCTCGCCGTCTGGATCGTCACCCTCCTGATCGGCGCGTTCATGATCTGGATGCCGGGATCCACGTGGGTCATGCCGGCCCGGGTGGTGTCGTATCTCGCGATCATCCTGGTGCTGCAGCTGGCGCTCCTGCACCTCCGGCTCTACTGGAAGGCGCACGAGCAGCGTCCGACGCTGTTCACCTCGATCGTAACGTACGTCACGATCGGGCTCGTCGGCATCCTCGCGATCCTTCTCGTCCTGCCGCTGATCACGTACGAATGGATCGAGTACAGCGACCTCTACTGGCGGTTCGTCGTCGCCGTCACGATCCTCGCGGCGCTCGGCACGGCACTCGTGCCGCTCGTGAACATGCTCTTCACGCCGCGCAAGCCGCGTCCGCCGAAGCCGCTGCCCTGGCCGACCTACGCGGACGGCC
The DNA here is from genome assembly GCF_030315975.1 of Microbacterium candidum. Classification (GTDB taxonomy): domain Bacteria; phylum Actinomycetota; class Actinomycetes; order Actinomycetales; family Microbacteriaceae; genus Microbacterium; species Microbacterium candidum. The sequence continues at coordinate 9,553 of NZ_JASXSZ010000007.1, forward strand.
GCACTCCGCTGCCGGTGCTCCCCGACGGGCAGCCCGACTTCCAGGCGTACTACACGGGCCGGCCCACCTATGCACAGCCGGTGCCGCCGGCCTCCTACGCCCAGCCGGCGCCCCCTGCCGCCTATGCCCAGCCGGCGCCCCCTGCTCCCTACATGCAGTCCGCCCCGGTGCCCGGTCAGCCGCCGGTGGCGCCGCCCCCGGGGCAGCCGCCGATCCCCGGTCAGCCGGTTCCGCCGACCGAGCCGCCGGTGCAGCCGCCGGTGCAGCCCCCCGTGCCGCCGGCCCAGCCGCCGGTCGGCCCCACGCCGCCGCAGGCCTGACGCGGCGCGTCCGCCCTACGGTGAGCAGCGGCGTCGGAATCAGGAGCCGAGGAGCTCGAGCGCGGCCATCGCTGCGTTGTGGCCCCCGATGCCGCTCACCGCGCCGCCGCGACGCGCACCCGACCCGCACACGAGGATCGACTCGTGCGCCGTCGCGACGCCCCAGCGGCCCGCGGGCGTCGACAGGTCGTCCGCATCCTCCGCCCATGGCCACGACAGCGCGCCGTGAAAGATGTCGCCGCCCGACAGCGCGAGGCTCTCCTCGAGGTCGGCGGTCGTGCGGGCTTCGATGCACGGCGTCCCGTCCGGCGCGAGGTACACGCAGTCTGCGATCGGCTCGGCGAGCACCGAATCGAGCGAGGCCTGCGCCGCCTCGAGGAGCGCTGCCCGCATCGCGTCGTTGTCCTGCCCGTCGACGAGGCGGTGCGGCACCTGCAGCCCGAACAGCGTGAGCGTCTGTGCGCCGGACGCCTGCAGCTCCGGGGAGAGGATCGTCGGGTCGCTCAGCGTGTGGCAGTAGATCTCGGCGGGAAGGGGATGCGGGATGCCTCCGCCCTCGGCCGCGCGGTACGCATCGTCGAGCTGCGTCATCGTCTCGTTCACGTGGAACGTCCCGGCGAACGCCGCGCGCGGCGAGACGGTCTCGTCGTGCAGGCGCGGGAGGCGGCTGAGCAGCATGTTGATCTTCACCTGCGCTCCTTCGGCGCGCCGGACCTCGACGTCGGCGCCGCCTGCGCGCAGGAGCTCGGCGAGCACGGCGGGCCCGACACCGCTGAGCACGAGCCGCCCGCGCAGCGTCTCCCCGGTCGCGAGCGCGACCTCTCCGTCAGGAGTCACCGACACGGCCGCCGTGCCGGTGCGGATATCGGCTCCGGCCGCGCGCGCCGCGCGCTCGAGCTCAGCGCTCACGTGGCCCATGCCGCCGACCGGGATGTCCCAGTCGCCGGTTCCGCCCCCGATGACGTGATAGAGGAAGCAGCGGTTCTGGGCGAGCGAGCGGTCGTCCGCGGTCGCGAACGTGCCGATGAGGCCGTCGGTCAGGGCGATGCCGCGCGCGATGTCGGTCTCGAAGGCGTCGCGCAGCATCCCGCCGAGCGGCCGCTCGACGAGCTCGTCCCAGACGTCTCCGAAGACCGGACGCACGTCGGACGCGCGACGCAGGGGCTCGACCATCGTGGGGAACAGTCCGCGGGCCATCGGCGCCAGTCGGTCGTAGAAGGCGTCGAACCGGCCGGCTTCGGTGGCGGACCCGGTGGCGCGGAGGAAGGATGCGGCGGTGGCCGCAGCATCCTCACGATCCACGAGGATGCCGCGTGACGGGTCCCCAGGGACCGGCGTATAGGAGGAGTAGCGCCGGCGCTGCAGCGCGATGTTGAGCCCCAGATCGGCGACGATGCGGTGGGGGAGGAGGCTCACGAGGTACGAGTACCGCGAGAGGTCGGCGTCGACGCCCGCCCACGGGCGCTCGGAGACCGCCGCCCCGCCGACATGGTCGAGCCGCTCCACGACGGCGACGGTGCGGCCGGCGCTGCCGAGGTAGGCGGCGGCGACGAGGGCGTTGTGGCCCCCGCCGACGATGACGATGTCGTGGGTCGCGGGACCGTTCATGCTGCGCTGCATCCCTCCACGCTAATGGCGGCGCGCGGCTACGTTTGACGCATGACCGCCGCATCCGACCTGCACGATCTCGCCGTCGACATCGCGTGCGAAGCCGGCCAGCTCGCCCATCGCCGCCGCAGCGAGGGCGTGCACGTCGCCGCGACGAAGACCGCGCTCGCGGACATCGTCACCGACGCCGATCGCGAGGTCGAGGCGCTCATCCGCACGCGTCTGTCGGCGGAGCGTCCCGATGACGGCTTCCTCGGCGAGGAGTCGGGCGCCGAGCGGGGCACGTCCGGCATCACGTGGGTCGTCGACCCCATCGACGGGACGGTCAATTACGCGTACGGCATCCCGTCGTACGCGGTGAGCATCGCGGCGGTCGAAGGCGACCCGGACCCGAGCGCCTGGACTGCGCTCGCCGGCATCGTGTTCAACCCCTCGTCCGGTGAACTGTTCCACGCGACGAGGGATGCGGGCGCCTGGCTCGGCGCGGAACGGCTCGCCGTCAACGCTGAGCCGTCGCCGGCGGGTGCGCTGCTCGCCACTGGCTTCGGGTACGACCCCGCGACCCATGCCCCCAACCTCGAGCGCATCTCGCGCGTGATGCCCATCGCTCGAGATCTCCGGCGCATCGGCGCCGCATCCCTCGACCTCGCGTTCGTCGCGGCGGGTCGTCTCGACGGCTACTTCGAGCGGGGGCTGAATCCGTGGGATCACGCGGCCGGTGCGCTCCTCGTCGAAGAAGCGGGTGGACGGGTCGGCGGCGCGCCGCACGGTCGGCCGGGGAAGAGGATGACGGTCGCCGCCGGGGCCGTGCTGTACGACGCGATCGTGGCGCAGCTCGGCGCGGACGCGCGCGACGAAGACGGATGAGAGCTCCTTAACAAATCCGGCGTGTCGGCGTGCGTCCATGGCATTCACAGACGTCGCGGAGTATGGTTTACCCATTCGTTACTTTCGCCGCCCGAACGGCGGAGGTTGTGAAAACCCCCCTTTGCCCGACCGTTGCCTCCCCCCGCGACACGATCTGAGAGCCTGCTTGACGATTGTCTTCTGACGCGCCCTTGACCGAGCCCGCGCCCACGCGGCGCTCGCGTCGACCCTCCGCTGTGCCTGACCAGGCATCGACGGAGGCCGGGGGCTCGCGTGCGGAGACGCGCCGGCGGTCGGCGGATGCCGCGCCCCAGCGCCCCGCGGTCGTGTGGGGCCGCGCGGCGGAGACGCCACGGGCGACCGACACGGTCGCGATCTCGACAGCAGCGATCGAGGCCGAGACCGTCGCGATCGAGCGTCCGGTCACGGCCGAGCACACGACGACCGCCACCGAGCGGACGAATCTCATCGAGAGCGCACCGCAGACCACCCGCCGGACTCGCAGCACTGCGAGGGCCGGCGTTTCGACTTCCGGGGATGTCGCGGATGTCGCGGCACCGTCCGCTCACGTTGCACCTGCGACGGCCGCGCACGCCGCGCCGGCGAAGCACGCGGCGCCGCCGTCGCGCTCCGACAGTCGCCGTGCCCGTACGGCCGAGGTCGAGGTTCCGAAGATCGTGCGCGCGAGCGTCGTGCCTGCGGCATCCGCCCCCACGGTCGCCGCCCCGGCTCCCGAGCCCGTCGTGGAGCTCCGCCAGGTCATCACGACGTCGCCCATCCGCCTTCCGGAGCCCGCCGCGCTCGCCGCCACGCCGTCGATCTCGGCGCTTCCCGTCGTCGAGGTGCCGAAGCGCAGCCGCGTCCGCCCCGTCACGGAGCCGGTTTCCGAGCAGCCCGTCGCCGGTGCGGCGTCCGCTCCGGCCGTGGAGACGAGCACCGCGTCCGAGCCGGTCCTCGTTGCGGGGGCCAGCACCGCGGCGGAGCCGGCTGTCCACATCGAGGAGCCGGCCCGCACCGTCCCCGCTTTCCTCGCACCCGAGCCCGTCATGGCGGAGCCGGTCGTCGAGGCGGGTGCGTCGTTCACCGCGCCCCGCGACGCTGCTCCGCATGTCGAGCCGGCATCGCAGCCGCGCGCCCAGCAGCGTCCGCGTACCGAGCCGGTCGTCGACGAGTTCGAGGCGGCCGCTCGGCTCTTCTCCTTCACGGGCGAGACGCCGATTCAGCAGCCGGCGCAGGAGCAGGCCGAGCCGGAGCCCGCTGCGGGACACAAGCACCACAAGCACAAGGCCCCCCGCAAGGCACGTGCGCCGAAGACCGGCGCCCGGCGCGCGGCGACCGCATCCTTCTCGATCGGGGTCATGGGGATCGTCGGTCTCCTCACCGTCGGAATGACGACTCCTGCTGAGGCCGTCGCGGCCGCGACAGGTTCGGTGGACACCAGCGCCAAGACCGTCCTCGCTTCGAGTGATGCCACGGGCGGCGGGGACAGCGCCATCCAGACGTACATGGCCCCGGAGCAGGCTCAGGCCGGCGCGCTCGACCGTTCGGTCGACTACTCGGCGGTCACCGCCGCGCAGGCGGGCCAGGACGCAGGCATCAAGAACGTCTCCAGCGCGTACTTTACCAACGACCCGAACTCGCCGATCCAGTGGCCCTTCGCCGTCGGCTGCACGATCAGCTGGGGCTTCGGTCCGCGTCCGGGCGAGTTCCACGAGGGCGTCGACTTCACGCCCGGCGCCGGTGCCCACATCCAGGCGATCGCCGACGGCGTCGTGCGCGTCTCGACCGACAACGGCGGCGGTTACGGCGTGATGATCATCATCGATCACATCATCGACGGCAAGCTCATCTCCAGCCGCTACGGCCACATGCAGTACGGTTCGCGACAGGTCCAGGTGGGCGACCACGTGCACGTCGGCGAGTACATCGGACGCACCGGCAACACCGGTCACTCGTTCGGTGCGCACACGCACCTCGAGATCCTCGTGAACGGCACGACGCCGATCGACCCGATCCCGTGGCTGCGTGCTCACGTCAAGTGAGCGGCCACAGGTCTGGTAGTCTTTCCTAGTTGCCCGCGCGCGGGCGGCACGCCCCGATAGCTCAGTGGCAGAGCACTTCCATGGTAAGGAAGGGGTCGTCAGTTCAATCCTGACTCGGGGCTCGCAGCATCCATCATCAGACGGATGCCTCGCGGCAGGGTAGCTCAGTTGGTGAGAGCGCACGACTCATAATCGTGAGGTCGCGGGTTCAAGCCCCGCTCCTGCTACAGATCGAATACCCCCGGATTTCCGGGGGTTTTCTGTTGGTTCGCGAAAGCTTGCTATCCGACACGTCCGGCGCCCAGCAGAGCCCAGCGGGGTTACGTTGGCCACGTGAACGAGGACGAGAAGGCCGCCATCCTGGCGGCCCTGCGGCGCATGTTCGAGGAGAACATCTTCCCGTACGGGCTCGCTGCCGAGTCCCTCGCGCGAGGTGCAGCGCGTGAGAAAGCCGAAGCCGAGTATTGGAACCAGTTCCTGCCGGGTCACTCCGGACCCTCCGCAACCGTGGAGGTCGAGCCACCCGGAAGAACGGGTCTTCGCATCCGATACGCCCCACAGCCCCAGGGCGACCTCGACGCCGGTGAAATCGTGCGTACCTGGGTGCCGTCGGGCACGGAGGGCCGCGGCGCGTACGATTCGGTTCTCGTCATCGGGCAGGACAGCGACGGCCGGCTTCTCTCGGTGCTCCTCAGCAGGACCTCGCACACAGGTGATCATCGCTACTTCCCGATCGGTGCAGGGCCGAAGGACGCACACGGCCGGTTCTCCTGGGTCGACCTCGACCACTTCTTCGCCATCAGCGACCAGGGTGTGCACCGGACGGGGTTCACGATCGACCGCGATCATTTCATCCGCGTAGCGGACGAGCTCTACGGGCGGTACGCCTGGCCGATGGAGGACTGAATCGGCCTGCACCTCGATGGCGTGATGGCACGCATCCCACGACGCGACGTCATGCCGAGAGGATGGGCACGCTCCTGCCGATCAGGCGAACAGTTCGTCGAACGCATCCATGCGCACGCGCGGTACAGTGGCGACCCGCTCGATCGCGGGCTCCGGGGCAATTGCGGCGGTGCTGACGGAGTCCATCAGAGCGCGCGCGGACTCGGTCAGGAACCGGCTGGGCTTGGCGGCCACGTGCTTGGCCATGAAGGCCGTCGGGTGCGTGGGCAGCTGCGAGGGCACGTAGACATCGAGCGCGTCGCGAGCGCGCGTGAGCGCGACGTAGAACAGGCGCTCCTCCTCGGACAGGCCGGCGGGGGAGGAGAGAGCCATATCCGAGGGCATCGCGCCGTCGTTCGCACGCAGGAGGTGCACCGTGTCCCACTCCAGGCCCTTCGCGGAGTGGATCGTGGACAGCGTCAGCCAATCCTCATCGAGGTGCGGCTGCTTCGCCCAGTCGCCGGCGACGTTCACCGGGTCGATCGCCTGTTCGCTCACGAACGTGCGCAGATCGCTGTGCTGGGCGGCGGCACCCGCAATGCCGTCGACCTCGGTCACGCGGCGGTGCCAGTCCGGGTAGTGCGCGCGGAGCAGCGGATCCACCGCGCCGCGGCACGCCTCGACCAGCTCTGGGACCGCAGTGGCGGCATCGACGGCGCCCAGCAAGGACAGCGTGGAGGCGAGCCCGGTGCGCGCCTTCGGCGGAGCCGCCGCGATCGCGTCGGACGCGCGATCGATGCCGCCGTCCGCGAGGATCCCGGCGAGTCCTCGCGCACTCGCTTTGCCGATCGCGCGGTGCCGGGTGAGCAGGCGATACCAGGACACCTCGTCGGCCGGATTGAGCACGACCCGGAAGCTCGCCAGCAGATCGCGCACATGAGAGGTCTCCAGGTAGCCGATCCCGCCGAACTTGTGGAACGGGATGCCTCGCACCTTGAGCTCGACCTCGAGCTGCGCGCTGTGGGAGCCGGTGCGCATCAGCACAGCCTGCGCGCGCAGCGGCGTTCCGTCGAGGTGCGCGGCGAGGACCCGGTCCGCGATCGTGCGCGCCTCGTCGTCGGCGTTGCGGCAGGTGACCAGCGTCGGACGCGCGCCCTGTTGCGGACGGTCGGCGACGAGACGCAGCTTCAGCTCGCCCGGGCGCACCTCGTTGGCGAGGTCGAGGATCGGCTGCGTGGAGCGGAAGTTGCGCTCGAGTCGCACGAGCGTGGCGTCGGGGTACGCCTCGATGACATCGAGGAGATGCCCGGCACTTGCCCCACGGAATGCGTAGATCGCCTGCGCGTCGTCACCGACGACGGTGAGTCCGCGCCCGTCGGGGCTGAGCCCGCGCACGATGTCGACCTGCAGCTGGTTGACGTCCTGATACTCGTCGACGAGCACCCAGTCCCAGCGCGCCCGCAGTCGCGCCCCGACATCCGGATCCGCCACGAGCGCGCGCCAGGCGATGAGCAGATCGTCCAGGTCGAGGAGCCCGCGCTCCCGCTTGCGGTCGCGGTAATGACGCAGGAGGCCGGCGATCGCGTCGGCCTGCTCGAGCGCCCAGGGGAACTGCTCTTCGATGACCCTGCGGGCTGGTGTCGCGGTGTTGATCGCGCGGGACGCGATATCGGCGATAGCGCGGGTCGTGGGCAGGCGCACCTCGGTGCCGTCGAGCCCGTGCTCGGCGCGCAGCAGATCGATCAGGTCGATGACGTCGTCGGGATCGATGACCGTCACGTCTTCCAGACCCAGGTGCTGTGCGTGCTCGGCGACGATGCGGTGCGCGACGGCGTGGAACGTGCCGCCGGCGATGCGCTGTGCGGCCTGCGCGTCGCCGCAGAGGGCTGCGGCACGAGAGAGCATCGCGGATGCCGCACGCCGGGTGAAGGTCAGCAGCAGGATCCGCTCGGGCACGACTCCCGCCTCGAGCAGCCGGGCGACCCGTGCGGTGAGCACCCGCGTCTTGCCCGTGCCGGCCCCCGCGGCGACCACGAGGGGCCCCTCGCCGTGCTCGACGGCCTGAAGCTGTGCCGGATCCAGCCCGACGAGCGCATCGCTTACTGCCACGGAGGTGACGGTAACCGGAGCCTCCGACATCGGCATGCGAATCGGCCCTCGCATCCGGTTGTGGATACGAGGGCCGAGAACGCCGTCAGATCGCGGCTGGCGAACATGTCACAGCACGCGCGACAGGAACGCCTTCGTGCGCTCCTCCTGCGGGTTGCCGAGGACATCACGCGGCTTGCCTGCCTCGACGATGCGTCCCTTGTCCATGAAGACGAGGGAGTCGCCGACCTCGCGCGCGAAGCCCATCTCGTGGGTCACGACGATCATGGTCATGCCGTCGCGTGCGAGCTGCTTCATCACCTCGAGCACCTCGCCGACGAGCTCCGGATCGAGGGCCGAGGTGGGCTCGTCGAACAGCATCAGCTTCGGGTCCATCGCGAGGGCGCGGGCGATCGCGACCCGCTGCTGCTGCCCACCCGACAGCTGAGCCGGATACGCGTCCAGCTTGTCGGCGAGGCCGACCCGCTCGAGCAGCTCCGCGCCACGGGCCCGTGCGGCATCCTTCGAGACCTTCTTCACCTTGACCGGCGCGAGCATCACGTTCTCGAGTGCGGTGCGGTGCCCGAACAGATTGAAGCGCTGGAAGACCATGCCGACATTGCGGCGCTGGCGGGATGCCTCACGGGGCGGGATCTCGTGGAGCCGACCGCCGCGCTCGACGTAGCCGACGAGTTCGCCGTCGACCGAGAGCCTGCCGCCGTTGATCTGCTCGAGGTGGTTGATGCAGCGGAGGAAGGTCGATTTGCCCGATCCTGACGGGCCGATGATGCAGGCGACCTCGCCCTCGTTGACGGACATCGTGATGCCGTCGAGCACCTGCAGCTGCCCGAAGCGCTTGCGGACGTTCTCCGCGACCATGAGCGGCGTGGCGGCCATGCCCGCTCCTTCCGGTGAGGGGGAGTGCTGTGCGAGTTCGGTGTCGGTCATCGGTTCGTCAGACTCACGTTCGCGCTGCCACGTCCGTAGTGGCGCTCGAGGTAGTACTGGCCGATCATGAGGATCGACGTGATCGCGAGGTACCACGTGGATGCGACGAGCAGCATCGGCACCGGGTTGAACGTCTCGATCGACAGGTCGCGGGCGCGACTGTAGAGGTCGAGCGTGAACGGAACCGCCGTGACCAGCGAGGTGGTCTTCAGCATCGAGATCACCTCGTTGCCCGCGGGCGGGATGATGACGCGCATGGCCTGCGGAAGCACGACCTGGTTCAGCGTCTGCGTCCACGACAGGCCGAGCGCGGTGGCCGCCTCGGTCTGTCCGCGGTCGACGCTGCTGATGCCGGCGCGCACGATTTCCGCGAGGTACGCGGCTTCGTTGAGTCCCAGGCCCACGATGGAGAGGACGAAGACGTTCTGCAGCCACTGCGAGCTGTCGATCGAGAAGAAGACCGGACCGCCGAACGGGATGCCGATGTCGACGTGCCGGTAGATCGTCGACAGCAGGCCCCAGAAGACGAGCTGAACGTACACCGGGGTTCCGCGGAAGATCCAGATGTAGCCCCACGCGACCGCGTTCAGCACCCGGTTGGGGGACAGACGCATGATCGCGAGGACCACGCCGAGCACGAGGCCGAGGATCATCGAGAGGACGGTGAGCGTGATCGTCACCAGGGCGGCCTGGCTGATGCGCTCGTCGAACAGGTACGCGAAGTACGTGTTCCACTGGTAGGCGTCGTTCGTCGCGGCGCCGTAGATGAAGACCGCGAGCGCAGCGATCAGGATGACCGCGGCCGCGACCCTGCCGGGGTGCCGCAGCGGGACGGCCTTGATCTCGTCCGGGGCCTGCGTGCTCGGCCTGGCAAGGACGTCAGTTGGCTGCGCCATTGACCATCACCTTCTTGACGGCGCCCGCCTGGACGCCCCACTCGTCGAGGATCTGCGCGTAGGTGCCGTCGTCGATCAGCGACTGCGTGGCCGCAGCGACGGCGTCCCGGAGCGAGCTGTTGCTCTTGGCGACCGCGGCGCCGAACGGGGCGGACTCCATGATCGAGCCGGTCAGCTGCAGCTTGTCGCCGGTCTGCTTGACGGCGTACTGGGTGACGGGCGAGTCCGCCGACATCGCGTCGGCCCGACCGAGGACGACCGCGTTCGTGATGTCGGTCTGGGTGTCGAGCTTCAGCTTGTTGATGGCCGCCTTGCCGGCTGCCACGCACGCTGCGCTCTTCGCGGGGATCTCGTCAGTCTCCTGATAGGTGCCGGTGCCGACCGCGACGGTGAGTCCGCACGCGTTCATCGGATCGATGTTCTTGCCCTTGAGCGAGGCCCACTGCACGCCGGCGGTGTAGTAGTCGACGAAGTCGACGACCTTCTCGCGCTCCTGGTTGTCGGTGAACGACGCCCAGCCGATGTCGTACTTGCCGCCCTGGAGCCCGGGAAGGATGTTGTCGAACTGCGAGTCGTGGAAGTTCGGCTTGAGTCCGAGCTTCTCGGAGATCGCGGTCGCGAGCGCGATGCCCCATCCGGTGGGGGCGCCGTTCGGGTCCTTGAACTCGTCGGGTGCGTAGGTGAGGTTGGTGCCGATCTCCAGCGTGCCGGCAGAGCGGATGGCCGCGGGCAGCAGTGCCTGAGCCTTGCTGTCGACCGTCACGTGCGCGGCCATGGGCGACTTCTCGGCGGCCGGCGTCTTCGGCTGGTTGTGGACGCATCCGGTCAGCGCGAGGACGCTGACAGCGAGGACGGATGCGGTGACGATTGTCTTTTTCACGAGGACTCCTGGGTGTGGGTTGTTCACGCCGACTCGGGGTGGGCCGCCAGCTCGGCTTCGAGCAGGTCGGTCCTTTCCGGCGTGAGGATCTGGTGGGTGCGGATGAAATCGAGGACGGCGGTGTCGGAGGCCACTCCGGCGCGGGCGCCGGTCATCGTGACCGCACGGGCCGCGGCGGCGTTCGCGAACGTCGCGGCCGCGCTGGCATCGCCGGTGCGGCCGATCGCGTACAGATACGAGGCGCCGAACGTGTCTCCGGCCCCTGTCACGTCGACGACGTCGACGGAGACACCGGGAACGTGGATGTGGCCGGCGGCCGTGTGGATGTCGCATCCCTCCGCTCCGCGCGTCACGATGACGGTCGACGTTCCATCGCTGAGAACGGCCGCGATGGTATCGGCCTCGGATCGGCCGGCGGCGAGGCGCCCGAAACCGACGTTGTTGACGAACAGGATGTCGACGCACCGGAGGAGACTCTCGTCGCCGGGCTGGAGCTCACCGACGTCGAGGTCGAGGACGACCTGCACCCCGGCGGCGCGTGCGCGTTCGAGGACGCCGACGGCGTCGGACTCGCCGTGTCGGAGCATCCGCATGTCGCCGATCGCTGTGTACAGGAACCGCGATCCGAGCAGCGCGTCGACGGCGTCGTCGTCGAGCCGGATGCGCTCGAGCCCCGTCTCCGGGGCGAGGACGGTGTGGTCGTCGCCCGTCAGGACGATGATGCACTTCGAGTCCCCGAGCGCGTCGTCACGCATGACGTGCCGGGTGTCCACGCCCTGGGCCTCCAGGTCCGAGAGCAGGGTGGCTGTGGTCGCGCCGGCGTTCATCGTCCAGCAGAATCGAGCCCGACCGCCCAGGGCCGCGTACACGGCCGCGGCGTTCGCGATCATCCCGCCGGGCAGGTTCGCGATCGGCTGCAGGATCGCCTTGGTCCCGTGCGCGGGCCACGACGCCGTGCGGTAGTACTCATCGAGCGCGACATCGCCGATGAAGAAGGCGGCCTCACCCGACATGATCGCGCTCCACGCCCGAATCGATCGAGACGGGCCCCTCGTCGAGTTCCACCCATGCGGTCTCCACCGATTCGTCGACCTCGGCGAACCAGTAGTACGCGGCGGGCGCCGTGGCGCCCAGGCACGGGGCGTGCCACACCCCGGGATCGAGGACGATGCCTTCGCCCGGCAGGATGAGCAGCGCACGGAGGTCCGAGGTGCGCGGCGCCCGTCCGGCCGGAGCGATCGGGAGGACCACCGGGTCTCCTGCGCAGAAGAGCGCCTCCGCGGTGTAGAGATGGCGTTCCATGCGTGTCACCTCGCCGGGCGCAGCAGAGACCGACGTCATCCCGAGGTGGCCGGTCCCGTCCAGGAGCGGCTCCGACGTGTAACGGTCGGTGAAGCCGGGACCCTCGCTGAAGACGGCGCCGGCGCTATCCTGCGCGAGGTCGAACGCCCGTCCGACACCGGTGAGATCTGCCCGGCCGAGAGGTTCTGCCACAACTGTCCGGTTCGTCATGATGCCCCCTCGACGACTGATGCGACGTCGTTGCGGACGCGTGCGAAGGCTGCCACGAGCTCGGCCGCGTGCTGGGGGTCGACGTCGCCGTTGTCCGTGTGGGTGTCTTTGAGGTAGCTGCCGACGATCGCCCCGTCCGTCGAAGCGAGCTGCTCCGCGGCGTTGTCCACCGTGACGCCGGCGCCGACGATCAACGGGAAGCCGGCGGGGAGCAGGCGCCGGAACTCCGCGATCTTCTCGCCGTCGGTCTGCACTCCTGTGCCGCTGCCGGTCACCACGACCGCGTCGCAGCGGTCCGTTGCGAGCGTGAGATCCACGTCGAGAGGGTTGCCGGAGAGGTACGGCTGGTACTTGAACCGCACGCCGCCGAGCAGCACCGCATTCGTGCGGCCTCGTTCCTCCGCCAGCCACGACGCGAACTCCGCGTCCGCGGCTGCGGGCAGGTGCCCCGCCACCGAATCCAGCTGGAGGAACGAAGCGTCGTACTCGCGGGCGAGCTCGAAGCCGCGGGCATCCTGATCCAACGCGTTGACGCCGTAGGTGATGGGATCGGGCCGGGACGCCAGGTGGGCGAGGACCCGTTCCATGTCGGAGACGCCGCCGAAGTAGTTCTCGACGATCACCGCGTCAACGCCCGCCTCGACCAGGATGTCGATCTCGGCCACGGCGCGAGCGAGCCGGTCGTCGGGGTCTTCGCCCTTCAGATGCAGCATCGCGAGAAGCGGCTTGCTGCGGAAGACGGCGTCGAAGGTTCGGCGGATGGTCGGGGCGGTCACGTCTGGTCTCCAGGAAGATCGGTGATGGCGGTGGTCAGGGTGAACTCGGTGCGCGACGAGTAGACGATCTTGAGGCGTTCGATCTCGATGTCGTCCTGGTCGAAGGCGCTGCCCTCGGCCACGAGCAGACCGCGCGGCCCGGAGTGCTCCTCGAGCAGTTCGAGCTCGGCCGCGGACGGCATCTGGCTGCTCAGGGCGACACGTGTGCGCCGGGGGAACGTCTGGTACTCCTCCCGGAAGACGCGGTAGAGCGATTCGTCCTCGAAGTCGACGGCGTCGATGCCGGAGAACCGAGCGAGATCGATCCAGGAGGTGTCCAACGAGAGGAACGTCGTCTCCGTGGCCGACGCGATCCCACGCAGCCGCACGAGCTCGAAGACGTCGCGTCCCTCGGTGCGCACGGTTCGCGTCGATACGACGCGCGAGACCGCCTTCTCGGCACGCCCGCGCAGACTGTCCGTGAGGCTGCCGAAGTTCAGGATGCTGTGCCGGATCGGCTGGAGCTCCACGAAGCATCCCTTGCCGTGCACGCGTCGCACGAGGCCCTCATTCACGAGCACGTCGACCGCCTTGCGAACCGTCCCGCGTGTCGTGCTGAACGACTTCATCAACTGATGCTCCGACGGGATCATCGCTCCGCTCGGGTAGTCCCCATCGAGGATCTGCGCCCGCAGCTGGCGGCTGACGTGGACGTACAGGGGAGTGAAATCGGCATCCGACATCAGGCTCGCTCCTTCGATAGCTTGTCCACTCGTGTGTACAAGTTGACGGTAGTCGACGGCGGCCGCATCGTCAAACGAGCGTCGCTGTATCGCGCGGGCGGACGAGCCACTAGAGTCCCCGGCATGGGGGAGGACGTCCCGGCACAGGAATTCACCCGCGCGGACCGCACGCGTCATCGCGAGAAAGTGCGGCGCAACCTCGACGTGTTCGCGAAGATGCTGCGCGAGGCGCGCTTCGACACCGATGACCCGATGACGGGCCTCGAAGTCGAGCTGAACCTCGTCGACGAGCGCGGCGATCCGGCCCTCAAGAACGCGGAGGCGCTCGAGGCGATCGCGGATGCGGCGTTCCAGACCGAGCTCGGGCAGTTCAACATCGAGATCAACGTCCCTCCCGCGAAGCTGCGCGAAGGGGGCCTGACCACCTTCGAGGAAGGGCTGCGGCGCAGCCTCAACGACGCGGAGGCCCGGTCGGCGACGGTCGGCGCGCACCTCGTGATGATCGGCATCCTCCCGACCCTCGCCGACGGCCACCTGCGGCCGGACAGCATCAGCGCGAACCCGCGCTACCGGCTCCTCAGCGAGCAAGTGCTCCACGCGCGCGGCGAGGACATCGCGATCTCGATCCGCGGGCCGGAACGGCTCGTGACGACGGCAGAGTCGATCCTGCCGGAGGCCGCCTGCACGAGCACGCAGCTGCACCTGCAGACCTCGCCCGACTCGTTCGCGGCCTACTGGAACGCCTCGCAGGCGATCGCGGGCGCGCAGGTCGCGGTGTCGGCCAACGCGCCCTATCTGCTGGGCAAGGAGCTGTGGCGGGAGACCCGCATCCCCCTGTTCGAACAGGCCACCGACACCCGCAGTGAGGAGCTGAAGGCACAGGGCGTGCGACCGCGCGTGTGGTTCGGCGAGCGTTGGATCACCTCCGTGTTCGACCTGTTCGAGGAGAACGTCCGGTACTTCCCGGCGCTCCTGCCGATCGTCGGCGACGAGGACCCGATGGTGGTGTACAAGGCAGGCGGCATCCCCTCCCTCGCGGAGCTGCGGCTGCACAACGGCACGGTGTACCGCTGGAACCGGCCGATCTACGACATCGCCGGCGGGGTCCCTCACCTGCGCGTCGAGAACCGGCTGCTCGCGGCCGGTCCCACCGTCGTGGACATCATGGCCAACGCCGCCTTCTACTTCGGGCTCGTCCGCACGATCGCGGACGACGACCGGCCGCTCTGGTCGCAGCTGTCGTTCCACGCGGCCGAGGACAATTTCCACACCGCAGCCCGTGACGGCATCGATGCGCAGCTCTTCTGGCCGGGAGTCGGGCAGGTGCCGGCCACGGAGCTCGTGCTGCGGCGCCTGCTGCCGATGGCGCGCGAGGGTCTCGCAGGGTGGGGGGTCGAGGCATCGGTCGCCGACCGCCTGCTCGGCGTCATCGAAGGACGCTGCCTGACCGGCGTCACGGGGGCGACGTGGTTCACCGGCAGGATGCATCGCCGCGCCGACATGGACCGCTACGACGCCTTGCGCGCGACCCTGCTCGAGTACCGCGAGGCGATGCACACGAACGAGCCCGTGCACACGTGGGACTGAGCCGCACCGGTTGTTGATGAAGGACGGGTTGTCCTGACGCCCCAGCGGGTCTAACGTTCCGACCGGACCGAGCCGATGCCCGGCCGGGCGCCGGCCGTGATTCCATCCCCACTGGAGGTAGGAATGCGCCAGAAGCGCGCTCTTGCGGTCGTGGTCACGACCGCTTTTCTGGTGGCCGGAGGCATCGCCACGATGTCACCGGCAGTCGCGAGCCCCGCGCTCGCGCCTGCGACGGTCCCCGCCGCCGCATCCGGTTGCCAGCTCGGCAACGGCGTCCAGCACGTCATCACCCTCGTCTTCGACAACGTGCACTTCACCCGCGACAACCCGAACGTCCCGTCCGACCTCGAGCAGATGCCGAATCTGCTGAGCTTCCTCAAGAAGTACGGAACGGTGTTCTCCAACGTCCACACGCCCCTCATCGCGCACACCGCCGACGACTCGCTCTCGATCTACACGGGTCTCTACGGCGACCGTCACGGACAGCCCCTCACCAACAGCTACAAGACGTACAACCCGAACGGGACGACCGATCCGGCGACGTCGTTCGCGTACTGGACGAGCCCCGTCGTGGACACCGCCGGTACGCCGGCGTCCGGGCACGACAGCTCTCCGACGATGACGTACTCGGCGACCGTGCCGGCCACCGGCCATGGGACGACGACCCCCGCGCCGTGGGTTCCGTTCACGCGCGCCGGCTGCTCGGTCGGCGACTTCTCGACCGCCAACATGGTGCTCGAGAACACGAGGCAGGACATCTCGACGGTCTTCGGCCCGAATTCTCCCGAGGTCGCGCAGCTGAATGCCGACTCCGACCCCTTCAAGGACACGGAGGTCGCCGATTACATCGGCGTGGCCGTCCACTGCGCGCAGGGCGACAGCCTGTGTGCCGGCGCCCACGGAGTGACCGACGCGCTGCCGACCGAGCCGGGCGGCTACAACGGGTACCAGGCGGTGTTCGGTGCGAAGTACGTCGCGCCGATCCTCGGAGCCGGAACCCCGAACCTCTCGCACAACGGATATGCGGTGACGAACTCGTTCGGAAACCTCGTCGACGAGTCCGGCAAGCAGATCAACGGGCAGTTTGTGGGCAGCCATCCCGGATTCCCCGGGTTCAGCCCGACGGCGACGCAGAGCCTCGCCTACATCGCGGACATGCAGGAGGCCGGCATCCCTGTCACGTACGGCTACATCTCGGACATCCACGAGAAGAAGGCGGGGAACCCCACGGTCTGCACCACCGCGACGGCGACGTCATCAGGCAAGGCTGTGGGTCCCGGTGACGCGTGCTCCGTCTCGAACGCTGCGGCGTACGACCAGGCGTTCGCGCAGTTCTTCGCGCGTCTGCAGGCGGATGGCATCACCCCGGCGAACACCGTGTTCCAGATCAGCGCCGAGGAGAACGACCAGTTCTCCGGAGCGAACACGGGTCTCGCGCAGACGCCGACGCCGTCGACCTGCGACGGCGTGTCGGTCGCCTGCCAGTATGCGGCGGGTCAGGTCGGCGAGCTGCAGGCCAACATCAAGGGTCTCCTCTCGACGACCGCGAGTGCGGGCACCCCGTTCGACATCGAGCCGCAGGGCGCCTCGATCTACGTGCACGGTCAGCCGGGCGCCGACGACCCGGCGACCCGTCAGCTCGAGCGCGATACGGCCGCGATGACCGCCGACAACGTCTTCAGCGGAGCACAGAACGAGCACATCGTGAAGTACCAGGCGGATGCTGTCGAGCAGCGGGTCCTGCATATGCAGACGAATGATCCGCTCCGGACGCCCACGTTCACGATGTTCCCGATGCCGGACTACTTCTTCGCGACTTCCGGTGCGAACGTCAGTGTCAACAGCAGCTTCGCGTGGAACCACGGGTACTACTCGCCGAACATCGACGTCACGTGGGCCGCCTTCGCCGGCAAGGGCGTCGTCGCAGCCGGCGTCGACGGTCCGCAGCCGGCCGAGGGCAACGAAGCGAGCGACCCGACCTCCACACGGACGGTCCCGCAGGCCAGCCTGAAGGGCACATGGGTCGAGGAGACCGACCTGCGCCCGACGCTGCTGTCCCTCACGGGTCTCAGCGACGACTATCTGAGCGATGGCAGCCCGATCGTCCCTGCGCTGGCCTCCGCTCCGGGGGCGCTCGTCGGGGTCGACGGGCTCCGCGTGCTGTACCAGCAGATCAACTCGAGCGTCGGAGCCTTCGCGACCGACACGCTCATCGCCGAATCGCGCGCGCTCGCGAGCGGGTCGGCGATGGATGACAGCCAGTACGCCCAGACCGCGGCGACGCTCGCCGACCTCGCCGATCACCGCGATCGCGTGGCGGCCCAGATGAAGCAGGTGCTCGCGGCGGCGGCCGCGGGTGCGATGCCGTCGCACGGCACGCTGACTTCGCTGTCGGCGCAGGCGACCGCACTGCTCCGTCAGGCGGCGACCCTGGCGGGCTGAGAGGCGACACGGATGCGGGCGGGCTCCGGCTCGACCCGCATCCGCGCCCTCACCGTGATCCGGCCGGCGCTACGATCGCCCCGTGGACGCTTTCCGACGGGCGGTCGAAGCCCGTGATCTCGACACCATCCGCGATCTCCTCGCCGACGACGTCGTCTTCCGGAGTCCGGTCGCTCACAAGCCCTACCCGGGCAAGGCGATCACGTTCGCCATCTTGCGGCACGTCATCGAGGTCTTCCAGGACTTCACCTATCTCCGACACATCGGGGCGGTGGATGCGGTGGACCACGCCCTCGTCTTCACCGCTCGCGTGCGCGACAAGGAGCTGACCGGCTGCGACTTCCTCCACCTCGACGAGGACGGGCGCATCGACGACTTCATGGTGATGGTGCGTCCGCTGAGCGCCGCTGTCGCCCTCTCGGAGGAGATGGCCGCGCGCTTCGATCAGATCCAGCGCGACGCTCAGGCCTCCGGTCTCTGAGCCGGGACCCGTTCAGCTCAAGATGTCCTTCGTCGTGAAACGGCCGATCGCGAGTGCGCCGAAGATCACGACGTAGGCCGCCTGCAGCCACGCGTTCTGGGCGTACGAGTCGAACAGGATGGGGCTGCGCAGCAGATCGGCGAAGCTCAGCCACAGGTGCGTCGGCAGGTAGGGATGGATGGCGTCGAACTGCGGCAGCTGGTCGAGCACCTGCGATACCCCGGCGACGACGACGGTCGCCGCCATCGCCCCGACGGGCATCGACGTGAGCGTCGAGATGAACAGGCCGATCGCGCACAGGCCGAGCAGCGAGATCGCCGCATAGCCCGCGAGCAGCAGCACGCGGCCGAACGCGTCCGCGAGACCGACCGTGTCTCCCGACAGCAGCGTCACGGGTCCGATCGGGAACAGGGCCGCGCCCGCCGCGACCCCGCCGATCACGATCGCGAGCACCGCCGCGACCGTGAACACGCCGCTCGAGACGAACTTCACCGCGAGGAGCCGCGTTCGCCCGACGGGCGCGATCAGCAGGTAGCGCAGCGTTCCGAAGTTCGCCTCGCCGGCGATCGTGTCGCCGGCGACGACGGACACGGTGAGCGGCAGGAAGAGCGGGATCGACACGGTCAGCGCCGTGAAGACGACGAACAGACCGTTGTCGGTGATGCTGCCGAGGAATGCGGGCCCGCGGCCGCGTGAGCCCGCTCCGGTGAGCTTGACGGCCACGGCGATGAGCACCGGGACGAGGGCGAGCGCGACGAGCATCACGATCGTCCGCCAGCGCCGGAACACCGTCAGCAGCTCCGATCCGAGCAGCGCGAACGGCCGCCGGTGGCCGCCCGCCACCACCTCACCCGTCGACATCGAAGCCCTCGCCGGTCAGCTCGACGAACCGCTCCTCGAGGCTCGCGCCCGACACGGCGATGCCGCGCACGCGCACCCCGTCCCCGACGAGGGCGGAGGTGACGGCCTCGACTTCGAGTCCGTCCGGAAGCACCGCATCCAGTTCGTCCGCGCTCGTGCGTTCGGCATCCATTCCGAGTCTGCGGAGGGTGGATGCGGCGGCCTCCGCATCCGGGGTCCGCACGTGCACGCGCGGGGCGCCCGCAGCGCGCAGGTCGTCGAGGGTTCCGCTCGTGACGAGCCGACCCGAGCGCATCACCGCGACGTGGGTGCACACCTGCTCGATCTCGCTCAGGAGATGGCTGGAGAGGAACACCGTCGTGCCGTCGTCCGCGAGCGAGCGGATGAGGGAGCGCACCTCGCGCGTCCCCTGCGGGTCGAGTCCGTTCGTCGGCTCGTCGAGGACGAGCAGGTCGCGCGGGCCGAGAAGGGCTGCGGCGAGTCCCAGGCGCTGCTTCATGCCGAGCGAGTATGCGCCGGCCTTCTTGCCGGCGGCAGCCCCCAGCCCGACGCGGTCGAGCGCCCGATGGACCCTGGCGGCGCGCGTCGACCGCGACGAGGTCGGGTCGGCCGCGTCGAAGCGCGCGAGGTTGGCCGCACCGGACAGGAACGGCGCGAACGCCGGACCCTCGACGAGGGCGCCGACCCGGGGCAGCACTGTCGAGCCCGCACGGGGCATGTCGCCGCCGAGAAGCCGGATGTCGCCTGCCGTCGGCGACGCAAGACCGAGCAGCATGCGGATCGTCGTCGTCTTTCCCGATCCGTTCGGGCCCAGGAACCCGAAGACCGCGCCGCGGGGAACCTCGAGATCGAGGCCGTCGACCGCCGCGCGTCCGCCGGAGCGACGGAACCGCTTGGTCAGTCCGCGCGTGACGATCGCCGCGTCGGCGACCGGCGTGGTGGGCGGGGCGGAGGGGATGCCGGTGGCGGTGTCCGTCACCGGTCGGTCACTTCGCGGCGGCGAGCAGGGTGGATGCCGGGACGGCGCCGGCGAGGACGGTCCCGTCGTCACGGAGGTAGATTGTGAACAGCGAGGTCTGCAGCATCCGCCCGCCGTTCACCTTCTGCGTGAGCTCGTTCAGGAGTGCGGCGCTCTTCGGGTCGAGGCCCGCAGTCCCCGTGCCGGCTGTCGTCTTCACGATCGTCGTCCAGCCGGAGCCGATCACGGTCGGCTTCTGGGCGTCGGTCTTCTCGGGGCGCATGCTGTGCGGAGTCGCGGTCGGCAGGTCGAGGTTCTTGACGCTCGTCCCCTTCGGCGGCGTGAACGCGAAGACGTCGGCGCCCGGCTGCGAGAAGTCGATGGTGCTGAACGCGACCCGGACGGCGGCGGTCGACTGGCCGCGCGCGTCGATCCGGACGGCGAGCGGCACGCCGCTCTGCGCGTCGACCGTGATGACGGCGTCGCCGACGAGCGTGGCCGAGGTGCGCGGCGCCAGCTTCAGGTCGTACACGCCGTGACCGAGGTACGTGCCGGTCGAGACGGTGACAGCGGTGCTGGGCGTGATCGAGGAGATGAACCGGTCGGCGAGCGCTGCGGGGGTCGTGGCCTGCGGCATCCCGCTCTTCTCATGGCCGGATGCGGTCACGTGCATCGCCGTGTGCGCGGAGGCGTCGTACGTCCACACCGACGTGCCGTTGCGGATGAGATCGCGTTCGCTGAGCGTGTCGAGCAGCTGGACGCGCTGCTTCGTCTCGCCGTCGACGTACACCTGCGCCTTGTGCGAACCGGTCACGAGCTCGAGGACGCTCGACGCGTCGAAGCCGCTCGAGGATCGCGGGGACGACATGGACGACGGCAGCTGCGGCAGTCCGAGATCGGAGGTCTGCTCGACCGTGCCGGAGTAGTGGGCGCCGTGGCTTCCCGCGATGAGCGTCAGCACCTGGGCTGGGGTCTTGGCCGGCGGCGGCGATCCGGCATCGGCGATCGCCGGTACGGCGACGACGCCGGCGACGACGACGATCGGCGCGACGATCGCAGGAATCCAGGCTCTGCGCAGCGGCATCCGGATGCACCTCCCGGGGCGGCCGGGAAGCACCGCCCCACGTTCGTGAGTCTAAGTCGGCTTCCCCGCGGGTGGGCTGGGCGTTCTCTGTGTCAGAGCTTTTCCGTACGACGAAGAGCATCGCGCCGCGTCGTCCGGTTCCGCGCCCGGAGCGTGATCGGATACCGCCCGGGCGCGGTCGGTGCGGCTGTCTCAACGGCGGGAGAGTTCGCGCGCCAACCACTCGCCGGATGGGTCGGGCGGCGGTACTCTCACGTCATGAGCGACGGCGAGGGCACTCGTGAAGACCCGTGGCGGCTTCGGACGGCACCGGGAACGAGCGAATACACGATGTACCGCGATGGGGACGAGCTCGTCTGCCAGGTCGGGTCCACGACCCTGAAATACCAGGCCCGGGCGATCGACGACCTCGCGGCATGGCTGCGCGACCAGGGCGACTGGGTTCCGCTCGGCGCGGCCGACGAGCAGAAGCCGGCCGCCGACGACACGGTCGAGGCGTTCGGACGCGCGGAGGACAACCCGGTCGGCGGCTGGTACGGGCTTCGCAAGGGGTACCGAGGCCGCTTCGGGATGTATCTGCCGCCGCTGCTCGAGCAGCTCGGGCTCGTCGAGCTCGAGCACAACGCGCGCAACAACCGCGTCCGCGCGATCTGAGTCAGGCCGCGCGCGGGATCTCTTCGAGGGAGCGGTACACCGGGATGCCGCGCAACTGCGCGATCGCGACATCCTGATCTGCTCCGCGCGATGCCCCCGGCAGCCGCAGCACCGCGTCGCAGTGCTGGAGGAGACGTTCGGCCGTCGGGTACATGACCTCGGACGCGAGCGGGTCGTTCGGCCCGCTCGCACCGGCGCTCGCGAGCACGGGGAGGGCGACCCACTCGCCGATCATCGGAATGTGACCTGCCTGGAAGATCGGCCAGGCGGCCTCCTCGAGGCGCTTGAGGTTCTGCGCCATCAGTTCGGAGTCGCCGCCGGTGCCGGATGCGTACGGTCCTGCGATCAAGATCATCATCGGTGCCTTCATTGTCGGTACACTACCGGAAGAAACGTGCACAATTCGGAAGGAACCGGAATGCTGGCCGCCGCGCGCAGGGACCTGCTCCTCGAAAGACTCCGACAGGACGGGCGGATCGTCGCGAAGGACATGGCGGCGGAGCTCGGCCTCTCCGAGGACAGCATCCGCCGCGATCTGCGCGAGATGGATGCCGCGGGCCTTGCGGTGCGCGTGTACGGCGGCGCACTTCCCGCATCCCCAGCCGTCGGCGACTATGCGACGCGGACCGAGGTCGCGATCGAGAGCAAGCGCCGCGTCGCCGCCGCCGCCGTGGCACTCATGCGGCCTGGCAGCACTGTGATCCTCGACGGTGGCACGACCGCGCTCGAGATGGTCCGTGCGCTGCCGACGACGTGGCAGGGCGCGATCGTCACGCACAGTCCGACCGTCGCCGCCTCTCTTCTGGCCCACGACGCCGACGTCCTGCTGATCGGCGGACGGCTGTTCAAGCACTCCGCCGTCGCATGCGGTGCCGCAGCCGTCGAAGCCGCGAACCGGGTCAGTGCCGACCAGTTCTTCCTCGGTGTCACCGGCGTCCACGCTGCGGCCGGCCTGACAACCGGTGACCCCGACGAGGCGGCCATGAAGCGGGCGCTCGCCGCGCGTGCGGCCGAGACGTATGTCCTGGCGAGCGAGGAGAAGATCGGAGCGGCCTCTCGCCACAGCGTGCTGTCGCTCGACTCGGTCGCCGGAGTCATCACGGACGCAGGCTCCGAAGAGCCGGCGCTGCGCGAGCTCGTGGCGATCGGGGTCCCGCTCGTGACCGCGCGGTGACGTTCGCGACCTCGCGGGCGGACGTGGCGTCCCCCCAGATTTCTGGGATATTTCCATCGAATGGATGCACTCCGCGCAGGTGCGGCGATAGCGTGTGAGTGCGCAGTCGCGACGAGCGCCGTCCGAGATCTGGGGAATCGGCCGGCGTCGCGAGACCGGTCCCGGAACCCATCCCTGGGACCGGT
The DNA here is from genome assembly GCF_030315975.1 of Microbacterium candidum. Lineage (GTDB taxonomy): Bacteria > Actinomycetota > Actinomycetes > Actinomycetales > Microbacteriaceae > Microbacterium > Microbacterium candidum. Next base: position 32,523 of record NZ_JASXSZ010000007.1, read on the forward strand.
CTCGACACCCTTCTGGCGACGTAGGGCCATAGCGCGCGCACAGGATCGGGAGCACACTGTCCACATGGTCGGCTCTGGGGAGCTCGCATCAGCGCGCGACGGCATCGAACAGCTCTCGCGCGCGCGGATGCGTCCGGGGGAGCTGCTGCGGGAGGCGGCCGCCGTCGTCCAGCAGGTGGTCCCGTCGGTGGCCGGATGCCTCGCGACCCTCGACCCCGCGACGGCGATCATCACCGGGGTCGCGAAGGAGGGCGCCCTCGCGGGGCACAACGAGGCCGACGCCCACTGGGCGCAGATCGAGTACGGCGGCGACGACCCGACGGCGATGCGCACGCTCGTGGTGCGGCGACGCACGGCGGTGGGTGTCCGCAATGAGTTCGGCGGCGAGGCGGAGCGCTCGCTGCGCATGGCGGAGCTCCTCGTCCCGCAGTTCGGCTTCCACGACGAGGCGCGCGTCGTGTTCGCGGACTCCACCGGCGCGTGGGGATCGATGGCGATGTTCCGCGGATCGGACGATCCCGCGTTCGCGCCCGACGAGGTGGACTTCCTCGCCGCCATCGCGCCCGCGATGACCCGCGGCATCCGTTCCGGCCTGCTCGCGGACCCGGTCGACCCGGACGCCGAGCCCGTGCACGGCTCGGGCGTCATCATCCTGGACGCGACGGACCGCGTGGTCCGCACGACGCCATGGGCGCAGGAGCAGCTCGCACGGCTCGCACCCGGGCCCGTCACCGTCGACCCGCTCACGATCGTGCATTCGCTCGTCGGCCGGGTGCGCCGCAGCGCCGGTGACCCGACGGCCCCGCCCGCGCGCGTGCGGGTGCGCGCGACGGACGGATCGTGGCTCGTGCTGTGTGCCACGCCGCTGAACGGCGGCCACGGGGAGGACGTCGTCGTGACGATCGAGGAGGCGCGACCGCACGACGTCGTCGACCTCGTCGCTGCGGCGTTCGGGCTGACCCTGCGGGAGCGGGATGTCGTCGACCTCGTGCTGCGCGGAAGCGATACACGCACGATCGCATCGCGGCTCCACCTGTCTCCGTACACCGTGCAGGACCACCTCAAGGCGATCTTCGACAAGGCGGGCGTGGCCAGCCGCGGGCAGCTCGTCGCCCGGGTGTACTTCGATCATTACGAGCCCCGGCTGGCTGTTCCGTAGGGCGCATCGGCCCCTGGTGCCCGCCGGTGCGCGGGTGTAACGTCGCGCGAAACCGCACCCGATCACTGGGGGAGTCATCATGCGCGGACCTGCCCTGCAACGCGCTGAGGAGTTCCTCGCACTCCATGACGGCCGGGGATTCGTCATCCCGAATGCGTGGGATGCGGGGTCCGCCCGCATCCTCGCCCAGGCGGGGTTCCCCGCGATCGCCACGACGAGCGCGGGGATCGCGTGGTCGTTCGGCGTTCCCGACGGCGGTGCGATGACCGTCGACGCGATGCTCGACCGGGTCGCGGAGATGGTGGATGCCGTCGACCTGCCGGTGAGCGCAGACCTCGAGTCCGGCTACGGCGACACCGCCGCCGAGGTCGGCCGCACGATCGCGCGCGCCGCCGCCCTCGGCGTGGTCGGCGGGAACATCGAGGACACCCGCGACGGCGCGCTCATCGACATCGGCGAGGCGGGCGATCGCCTCGCGGCGGCGAGGGATGCGGCGCCCCGGGGGACATTCGTGCTGAACGCCCGGACGGATGCGTACTTCTTCGTCGGCGCGGATGATCCGTTCGCGGAGACGATCCGGCGCGCCGAACGCTACGTCGCCGCCGGCGCGGACTGCGTCTTCGTCCCCGGTGTCGACGACGAGGACACGATCCGTCGGCTGGCCGCCGAGATCCCCGCGCCGCTCAACATCGTGGCCGGACTCAGTGCGAACGTCATCGACGCGCCGACCCTCTTCTCCCTCGGCGTCGCGCGCGTGAGCCTCGGCGGGAGCCTCGCTCGTGTGGCGTTCAGCGCCCTCGAACGCGCTGCTCGCGAGCTGAACGAGACGGGGACGCTCGGGTTCCTCGACGGCGCGCTGCCGTACGCCGAGATGCAGCGGCGCCTCAGCTGACCTCGCCCTCGCCCTCGCTCACCGCCGTGCCCTCGACCGTGGCGAGGATCATCCGGGCGAGCCACTCCTCGTACGCTTCGTCGGACCACACGCGCTCGATGATGAGGTGCCGGTAGGGCTCGACGGCCGCGACCGCCCAGATGCTCTCCGCGACGCGCTCGGAGTCGGGTGCGCCGAGGACCGTCTCGGCGAACCAGCGGATGTCGAGGAGCCGGCGTTCGGCTCCGCGCCGCATCGTCGCGGCCAGATCGGCGTCGTCGGCCGCAGCCGCCGCGCCCACCGCGAGCAGGCGCCAGGTGCGTGCGTGCGCACGCCGGACGATGCGCGCGAACGCGGCGACCGCGGCGCGTCGGGGCATGCCCGCGACCACGGCGCCGGCGGACGAGAGGGGGAAGTCGGCATCCGTCGTCACGCGATCGACGATCACGGACGAGAGGAGTCCCGCCTTCGACGCGAAGTTCGCGAAGACGGATGCCTCCGATGCTCCGGCCTTCGCGGCGACGGTGCGCGTGCTCGTGGCCGCGTACCCCTGCGCGACGAACAGGTCGGCCGCCGCATGCATGATCCGCGCCCGCGTCGCATCCGACTTCGCGCGCCGCGACGGGGAATCGTACGGCCGCCTCTTGACGTCGTCATCCATCGGGTCCACGATACTGGGTATTCAATGAGTGTCGCTCAATGAAATGAGACGCGTCATGGATGCCGCCACCTTCGACCTGGTGCAATCGATGCTGTACGCGCAGCGGGGGCTGTCCGTCCGGAACCGCTTCGTCGATCTCGCCGATCCGCCGATGCGCGTGCACGTCACGGAGGTCGGCTCGGGCGAGCCGCTCGTCCTGATCCACGGCGGCAACAGCGTGGCCATGTCGTGGCTCCCGCTGCTGCCCGCGCTCGCGTCACGATTCCGCGTGATCCTGCCCGACCGGCCGGGATGCGGGCTGACGGGTCCGTTCGACTACCGTGGCGTCGATCTGCGTGCGCACGGCGCCGCCTTCGTCGCGGGCCTGCTCGATGGCCTGGGGCTCGAGCGCGCGGCGCTCGCGGCGAACTCGATGGGCGGGTATTTCGCGCTCGCCTTCGCGGTCGAGCATCCCGAGCGCGTGTCGCGGCTCATCCTGCTGGGGGAGCCGGCGGGGTCGTCGGAGCGCGCGCCGCTGTTCCATCGCCTGGTCGGGACGCGGGGCCTGAACGCGCTGCTCTACGCGACGGTGCTCCGCCCGCCGGGCGATGCCGTCGGGCTGCGGCAGGGATGGGCGAAGGGGCGCCTCGTGGTGCATCCGGATCGTGTGCCCGACGACCTGGCGGAGTGCCTCGCCGCGGGCGCGCGGCTCCCGGGGGCCTCCCGCAGCTGGCGGCGCATGGTCGAGCGCGTGTTCGTGCCAGCGGGCAGCGGGGTGTTCGCGCGCGGGATGCGGGCAACCCGTGCCCTGGCTCCTGAGCTCGCGCGGGTGTCGTGCCCGACGCTGTTCCTGTGGGGCTCGGAGGATCCACTGGGTGCGCCGGATGTCGGTCGGGGGCTCGCCGAGCGCATGCCCGACGCGCGGCTCGTCGAGATCCCGGATGCCGGCCACCTGCCGTGGATCGATCAGCCCGATCGATGCGCCACCGGCATCCTCGAGTTCCTTCCCGCGCGGCCGGCTGAGGTCTAGCAGACCGGCCTAGACGCGTTGCGTCTGTGCCGTGTCGGCGGGCGGCGCCGTCTCCTTCGGCGCGAGGCGGTTGCGGTGCGTCAGCAGGATCATGACACTGCCGAGAACCAGGAAGGCCACCGCGATCACGCCGATGTACATCATGGGCGTCGCGTAGCCGCCGGGGCCGTTGGGGTCGAGGAAGAAGTACGGATACCAGTAGGTGGTCGAGCCGTCGGGCGCGGGAACGAGCGGGCCGCGCACCATCGTGTACACCGCCCAGACGAGCGGGATGCCGACGATCGCGATGAGCGACAGCCACCCCAGCCGCCGGCGTCGCGGCGCGAACAGCACGTCGACGATCACGTACGCGAGGAGGGCGACGTGCAGCACCTCGAGCGAGTAGCGGTCGAGGAACGTGACCCAGAACGGGTCTGGGGTCGCGAGGTCGAGCGGGATGCTCCGCAAGAGCACGTTGTAGACGATGCCGAGGATGATCATCGCCGTGCTCGTGGTGGCGAGGGCGATGGCCAGGGGCGTCGACTCGACCCCATCCGCACTCGCGAGGGGTCCGTTGCGCCGCGCCGCGATGAAGAACGTCACGATCATCGCGATCGTGGTCACGATCGTGAAGAAGCTGAAGTAGTTCTCCACGACGAGGACCATGTTCTGCGACATGCGGATGCCGCGCGCGATGTCGACCGCGCCGCCCGCGACGACCGCGCTGATGCCGAGCCAGGATGCGACGATCCTGAGGATTCTCCACGACGACCACTTCATGGTCGGCTCCTTCCCCGTTCGAGGGACCACTGTCCTCCCGTTGAGTGGGAATGGCGTGGACTTTGTACAAGAGAACTGCTCTTTCGTGAACGGTTTCGATAAAACTTGTCGCCGTCCGCCAGGGGCGTCCAGCACGGCGCACACGCGACTTGCGTCCCGTGACACCCCGGCAGCCGCGGGCCTAGGTTGGGTGCGTCGACTGGGGGGAAGTCGCATGTTCGGACGGAAGAAGATGTGTGCGGCGGTCGCGGTGACCGCAGCGCTCCTGCTCACGGGGTGCGCGGGGGGATCGGGCGGGCTCGCATCGCCGTCGGCCGCATCCCCGACCGCCCATGCCCTCCCCGCGGCGCAGGCGTCGGCACTGCAGAAGGTCCTCGACGACGCCCACGGAACGCTCGTGTTCCCCGGCGCGATCGCGCGCGTGATCACGCCCAAGGGGGAGTGGACGGGCGCCGTCGGCACGACCGCCGCGGGCGGGCGGACGACGCCGACGGCTGCCGACCACACGCGGATCGGCAGCCTCACGAAGACGATGACCGCGACGATCCTGTTGCAGCTCGTCTCGGAGGGGAAGGTCTCGCTCGACGATCCGCTGTCGAAATACGTTCCGGGGCTGCCGAACGGCGACGCGACGCTGCGCCAGGTCGCGGACATGACGAGCGGCATCCCGTCGTACACGCTCGATGCGCAGATCACCGATCGCTACCTCGCGTCCCCGGAGGAGCCGTGGACTCCGGCGCAGCTCCTCGACGGTGTGAAGACGCTCACGCCGACGTTCGCCCCGGGCCAGGGGTGGCAGTACTCGAACTCGAACTATGTCGCTCTCGGAGAGGTCATCGAGAAGGTGACCGGGCAGCCGATCGCGCAGGTGTTCCAGCAGCGGATCTTCGGTCCGCTGGGGATGACGCAGTCGTCGTTCCCGTCGACGACGGATCTGCCTGAGCCGTATATCTCGGGAGTCACCCTGCAGGGCGTGGACGGGACGATCCCGCGCGATGCCGCGCACTTCAGTCCCACCTTCGCCGGCACCGCGGGGCAGGTCGTCTCCACCCTCGACGACATGACGAAGTGGGCGCATGCGCTGTTCACGGGCGACAAGGTCCTCACGCCGCAGATGCAGCAGCTGCGCCGCGACTCGATCCTCACCTCCCCGCCGCCGAACACCGCGACGGCCGGATACGGCATCGGGATCGGCGATCGCAACGGATGGTGGGGACACGACGGCGACATCCCCGGCTACACCACGTCGGTCTACCACGACTACGGCAGCGACGTCACGATCGTGGTCCTCGTGGGCAGCGACATCGACGCGCCGTCAGGCCAGGCGCCGGCGCCCTACATCTTCGCGGGTCTGGTCAAGGCCCTCGGACAGTGACTGAAGGGAGGGGATGCCGTGAGCGCGACACCGGGACGGATGTTCCAGAACGACTTCCACGAGGCGATGGGGACGTGGGTGCTCGGGTACGCGCCGTACGGCGGCGCGGATTTCGGCGAGGCCGCCGCGGTGGCGGCGGAAGTCGCGGACGGGGACGACGATGAGTTCTGCGCCGCCTGGCTCCGGCACGCCGACAGCCTCGTGTCGCGGGCGGATGACGCTCGCGCCGCCGGTCACGGGGTGACCGCATCCGACCTCCTCCTCCGGGCGAGCGCCGCGTACTCGAACGCCTACCGTCCCCTGCTGGGCGCTCCGATCGACCCCCGGCTGCTGGTCGCGCAACGTCGGATGCGCGAGGCTTTCGAAGCGGGCCTCGAGCTTCGACCTGGATCCGTCGCGCCCTTCGACATCCCGTTCGACGGTGCTCGGATGCGCGCGAATCTCGCCCTCGCGGAAGGACACGAGAGCGAGCGGCGTCCGCTCATCATCCAGATCAACGGCTATGACGCATCCTCCGCCGACGAGTACTTCGCGTCGAGCGTCGCCGCGACCAGGCGCGGCTATCACTCGCTCGTCTTCGAGGCGCCGGGCCAAGGGGCGACGCTCTCGGAGCAGGGCTTCGCGCTGCGCCCGGACTTCGAGGCGGTGCTGGACGCCGTGCTCGACCACATCGCGGACCATCCGCTCGTCGATGCGGATCGCATCGTCATCAGCGGATGGAGCCTCGGCGGCTACTTCGCACCGCGCGCGGCGACGAGCGGTGACCCGCGCATCGCCGCATGCATCGCCGACCCCGGGCAGCTCGACCTCGGCGCGGGTCTCGGCGCCTTCGTCCGCCGGCTCGGCGCGAGCGAGGAGGAGGCCCGCGACCCGCTGAACCTCCCCGACGCGACGCTGGGCCGCATCATGGCGTCGATCGAGGCGAACCGCCAGTTGCGCTGGGCGATCGCGCAACGCGGGTTCTGGGCGAACGGCGTGACGGACTTCCGCGCGTTCCTCAACACCACGGCGGGGTTCACGTCGGTCGGCAGGCTCGACGGCATCCGCTGCCCCGTCCTGCTGACGCGCGGCGAGGGCGATCCGCTGGCGGCCGGAGCCGGCGGGTTCGCCGAGGCGATCATCGCGGCGGGCGGACGCGCGGATGTCGTCGACTTCACCATCGCGGAAGGCGCCGGCGGGCACTGCGAGATGATGAACCGGTCGCTCCTGAACCGCCGTGTGCTCGATTGGCTCGACGACATCCTGGCCGGCTAGCGAGGAGCCACGTCCGCGTCGGCGTACGGTCACCAGGCCTGGATGCGCCCCGGGCTGAAGACGATGATCGTCGAGAACTTCACCGCGATGTCGTCGAGCGGCACCCCGTAGTCGTCGATCGCCTCCGCGTACTTCCCGAGGTAGGCGTCGTGGTGCTCGGCGAGCCACTCCGCGGTCGATCGCGCATCGATCTCGGCGGTGCCGTGGAGGATGACGACGTCGTCGCCGAACGGGCCGCCCGCCTGCAGGTGCATCAGCACCGGGGCGCCGCGGCGGACGGCGGCGACCTTGCCTGTCTGCGGCTCGCTCATCACGATCACGCGGCCGTCATGCCACAGGAACCAGACGGGCACGGCGCGCGGCGTGCCGTCGCGAGCCGTCGTGACGAACCACGCCAGGAGGTCGTTCTCCAGCATGCGCAGCGCTTTGGCGTCGACATCGACGTCAGGATTCAGGAGGCCGGTCATGGGCGCGAGTCTACGTCGGGCGACCGACACGCTTCGGTGCACCCGAATATTCGAAGATCTATGCCGTTGCTCGTTGCGCACATCGAACAGATATACTAGATTGAGTGTATGGAACGAGATGCGGCCGTCGTAGACGTTGACACCGCGTTCGTTCTGCGCTCGCTGTTCGGCGAGGCCGAAGCGGAGCAGGTCGAGGCGAACCGACGCGCCGCCCGCCAATGCGAATTCCTGGCGGAGGTGCTCGCGCACGCGCGTGCGCACCCCGATCTGTATGTCGACACGATTTCGAACAGGCCGGCCGCCGCTCTGATGCCTCTCGGCGGTGAGGCGGAGCTCGCGGTCCGATGCGCCGTGCTGGAGGCGTCGTCGCGCCTGCGGATGAGCGAGCAGCATGTACGCACGTGGGCGAGTCTCGCCGAGCAGGCGCGGTCCGAGCTCCCGCGGTTGTGGCAGAGCGCGCTCGACGGGTTCATCTCGATCGAGCACGTGAAGGCCGCCCAGTCGCAGCTGACGCTCTTCGCGGAGCACGCGGATCAGGTCGCGGGTTTCGACGAGATCCTGCGAGATGTCGCAATGGGCGCGACCGTGGCGACCACTCGCCGTCAGGCCCGCAGAGTCGCCGACCGGCTCTTGTCACCCACCCGCACGCAGCGGCACGCGGCGGCGTTCGCCCGTCGGCGCGTGTACGTCGATACGGCGCCGGACGGGATGTCGTGGCTCTGCGCGCTGATCCCCACGGTGACCGCGCACGGCATCGACCGGAGCCTGACCCGCACGGTGAAGAACATGCCTCTCGACGAACTCGACGGCCGGACGCACTCGCAGGCGCGTGCCGACGTCTTCGCCGGGCTCCTCGGCGGTGTAGGCACACCTCACGGGGTCAAGACGAAGGTGCTGGTGACGATCCCGTTCGATCGGCTCGCCCAGGCCGCACAAGCCTCCGTCCGCAACCGTCCTGGTGCCGGTGTCTCGAATTCCGGAGGCTTCGGTGCGGATCTGAACGCAACCCCACTCGTCCCCGGACTCGGGTCGATCGACGACGCGACCGCTCGTCAGCTGTTCCTCGATGCGGGTGCGTTCACACGGGTCATCACCGATCCGGTCAGCGGCGTCGTCCTGGACATGGATCGGCGCTCCCGCCGCGCGACTGCTGCGCAGCGCGACTGGCTCGCGCTCGCGCACGGGACGTGTGTACGGGACGGATGCGAGCGCCTCGCGATCGATGCGGACATCGACCATTGGTGCGCCTACCACGGCCCGAATCGCGGAGTGACAGACATCGTGAATCTCGACCCGCTCTGCGATCCGGACCATGCGCTGAAGGACACGACGAAGCTCGAACATCATCGGCGAGACGATGGCGCCGTCGAGGTGTCGTTTCCGAGTGGGCATCGGACGACGAATCCGTTCGACGGCATGCACGAGCGGGTTGAGGCCGTCCTCGCGCGCGGCGCGACCGCGACCCGGGACGCCCCGCCCTTCTGAGCGTCATAGGCAGGGTGTGCCGGGCGCGCGGAGTTGCTACGGTCGGGGGACCGATCGGGGGGAGACGGCGATGGATGAAGGCGTCCACGATGTTCAGCCGCACCGTCCTCGGGTCGACGAGGGTGCCTCTCTTCGGTCCGCCCTCACGTCGGGTCCGCGCGGACGGCGCGTCTGTCTCGAGGTCGCGCGGCAGCTGAGCGACGAGGTCGCGGCGGCGACCCACCGGCTGGCCTATCAGCGCACGGCCGGCGTGGTTCACCTGACAGTGCACGGGGCTGCGCGCGAAGACGAGGCCGGAGAGCCCGAATGCGCCACGCCCGCGGTCGCCGGCCTCGCGGAGCTCATCGCCGACGTCGCCGTGGAGCCTCACACGGACGTCGACAGCGCGCTGGGCGCATCTGTCGACGCAGCGATGTACTGGCAGCCGCGCGACGAGTTCGACGTGGTGGCCGCTGAACCGACGGTCGCGAAGGCGCTCGTGCGCATTGCGGATCGGCTCGCGACCCACCCGGGGGCGTCCTGGTGGACGGGAGACCGCCGGCCGGATCAGTGGGCGATCGAGTGGCACGATCCGGGCGGCGCGATTGAGATCGGCACCGACCCGGAGCCGCGGCTGCAGAGCTGGCGCGAACAGGTCGACGACGAGGAGCAGCGTGCGCGGAGTGAGCGCCCCGCCGACGTCGAGGCGAACTGGAGCGGCACGTGGTGGTCGTCCCCGAGTGGATTCCTCGTGACGACAGGGACCACTCCGGACGGCGTGCCCGCCGGTCTGCGACTGGTCGAGGACTCGCTCGGCTGGATCTCCGCAACCGCGATCCCCGTACGCGGCGCGGGCCGCACTTACGAGATCCGCACGGCCGAGGACTGGGCGCGGCTGTGCCGCCGGCATCCGCTCGAGGTCACCGCATCCCGTCGCCACGACTGGTACCGGACCACGGGGCGCGACGGGCGCTGGCTCATCCCGGACTGGCAGGCGATCGCGGAGGGCTGGGATGCCGTCCATCTGACCGTCGCGGGCTACCTCGGCGCCGCGACCCGACCTATCCGCGTCGACGACGAGTTCTCCACCGTCCTCGCCGGTTGGGGGCCCGATGCGACCCTCTGGCTCACCGCATCCGTCCGCGAGTGGGAGGGCCCGCGCATCGAGTGGCGCCGCGACGGAGACGTATGGATGCAGGACACCCGGCCGTGACCGCAGGAGTTGCTCCGCCGCATCCCTCGACGTGATGACCCCACCCCGTCTGCATCAGTTCAGGTGATGCAGTGGGCCGTCGACCGATATTGGCGCTCGGCGGTGTCGGTGCATTTGACTCGAAGGCATCCGCGGCAGGCACACCCGACCGTCCTGCCGCACCCGAAGGACAGAGGAGTCCTCGATGAGCATTGAACTCGAGACATCGGACATCCGCACCCAGACATTCCGCAAGACGCTGGGCCGGCTCGACATCATCCTGCTCTCCGTCGCGGCGATCATCTCGATCGACACCGTCGCGCAGATCGCGGCGGGCGGAGGCGCTCAGGCGTTCACGTGGACGCTCGTGATCGGCATCACGTTCCTGTTCCCGTACGCCCTGGTCGTCGCCGAGCTCGGCAGTACGTTCCACGGCGAGGGCGGCCCGTTCGTGTGGGTGCGCCTCGCGTACGGCAAGCTCGCGTCCGCGATCTCGACGATGTTCTACTGGGTCACCAATCCGCTCTGGATGGGCGGATCCCTGGTGTTCATCGCTGCGCTGACGTGGGACACCTACATCTCGCCGTTGAAGCCGGGCAGCTTCGGCGACTACGCGTTCAAGCTCATCTTCATCTGGGTGGCGATCGCGACGGCGATCATCGGCCTGCAGTACGGCAAGCACATCGTCGCCGTGGGCGGCATCCTCAAGGTCGCGCTCCTCGTGGTGTTCGTCGTCACGGTCGGCCTCTACGCCATGAAGTACGGCGTGCACGGCTACGCCGCGGGCGACTTCTCGCCGACCATGGGCGGATTCCTCGCGGTGACCCCCGTCATCCTGTTCGCCGTCGTCGGCTTCGAGGCCCCGAACGGCGCCGCCGAAGAGATGCGCAACCCGCAGAAGGACGTCCCCAAGGCCGTGGCATCCTCCGGGATCATCTCGATCCTCTGCTACCTCGTGCCGATCTTCGCGATCCTCGCGGTGCTGCCGGCCAGCAAGGTGCAGGGCGCCTCCGGCCTCCTCGACGCCTTCAAGGAGGTCTTCAAGGTCTACGGCCCGGCGGCGGGCCCCCTCATGTGGATCGCCGCGGTGGTCTTCATCTTCGTCGTGCTGACCCAGGCGTCGGCGTGGATGATCGCCTCCGACCGCGTGCAGGCCGCGGCCGCCGCCGACGGCGTCTTCTTCCGCTACTTCGGGAAGTTCTCAGACCGCCTCGGGACCCCGGTGCGCATGAACCTCCTCTCCGGCATCGTCGCGACCGTGTTCTGCGTCGCGGCCACGATGCTCCTGGACGGCAGCACGAGCGCGGTGTTCACCGTGGTGCTGACGGTCGCGATCTCGACGCTGCTGCTGTCGTACCTCGTGATCTTCCCGACAGTCATCGCGCTGCGCCGCAAGTTCCCCGAGGTGCAGCGTCCGTTCCGCATCCCGGGCGGCAACGTGGGCCTCTGGATCTGCACCGTCGTCATCTACGCGTGGGTCGTGCTGGGCTCCTGGGTCGCGGTCTTCCCGGGCACCATCGAACAGGTGCTCGGCATCGACTACGGTTTCCACGACATCTGGGGCGTCGACCGCGGAACGTTCGAGCTGTTCACCGTCGGCACGCTCGTCGTGATCGCCGCCCTCGCCATCATCGGCTACCTCTGGGAGCGCAGCCGTCGCGGCACCCGCGCCACGGACGAGCTGGATGCCGCAGAATTCGCCGCCATGGTCGGCGACTGAGTCGGCGACCGAGTCGGCGACCGACACCCGAAAGCACCACTGGAGAGAACATCGTGACCGAGCAGCTGCTGACCTTCCCGACCGTGCGCACGACGCACCCCCTCGATCCCCTGAGCGCGGCGGAGATCACGGCGGTGCGCGACCACCTGGTCGCCGAGGGACGCCTGGGCGACACGGTCCGCGTCGCCTACCTGAGCCTCAAGGAGCCGACGAAGGCCGAGCTGCGCGACACCGAACGGGTGCCGCACCGCCGGGCCCGCGCCATCCTCCTCGACACCGCCACGGGCGACACGACGGACCTCGTCGTCGACCTCACGGCGGGCGAGACGGTCAGCGCTGTGGCCGTCGACCCGGAGCTCAGCGGTCAGGCGCCCGTGCTCTTCGAGGAGTTCGACGCCATCGAGGAGATCCTCGCCGCGGACGAGGGGTGGCGCGCGGCGCTCGCGAGCCGCGGACTCGAGCCGCACGACGTGCGCGTCGCGCCGCTCTCGGCCGGCATCTTCGACTACGAGGGCGAGGAGGGCAAGCGCCTGCTGCGCGGCCTGGCATTCGTGCAGCGGGATGCCTCCGACTATGCGTGGGGGCACCCGGTCGACCAGCTCGTCGCCTTCGTCGACATGATCGAGCGCAAGGTCGTGCGCATCATCGACGACGGCCCGGCCGCGATCCCGATGGGGAACGACAACTTCGAGGATCCGGAGGTCAGCGGCCCGCTGCGCACCGACCTCAAGCCCATCGTCATCACGCAGCCGGAGGGTCCGAGCTTCACCCTCGCCGGCAACGTGCTCCGCTGGCAGAAGTGGGACCTGCACGTCGGCTTCGACGCCCGCGAGGGACTCGTGCTCAGCCAGATCGGCTTCGACGACCGCGGCACCCGCCGTTCGGTCATCGACCGGGCCTCGATCGCCGAGATGGTCGTCCCGTACGGCGACCCGGCGCCCTACCGCTCGTGGCAGAACTACTTCGACACCGGCGAGTACCTCGTCGGCCGCGACGCCAACTCCCTCGAGCTCGGCTGCGACTGCCTCGGCGAGATCACCTATCTCTCACCCGTGGTGGCTGACGACTTCGGCAACCCGCGGGAGATCAGCCAGGCGATCTGCATCCACGAGGAGGACTTCGGCCTGCTCTGGAAGCACACCGACGAGTGGGCGAACCACGCGTCGACGCGCCGGCAGCGCCGCCTGGTCGTGAGCTTCTTCACGACCGTCGGCAACTACGACTACGGCTTCTACTGGTACCTCTACCTCGACGGCACGATCCAGTTCGAGGCGAAGGCCACCGGCATCGTCTTCACCGCCCGCTACCCGGAGGGCGACTACCCGTACGCCTCGCGCATCGCGCCAGGCCTGGGGGCGCCGTACCACCAGCACATCTTCTGCGCGCGGCTCGACATGGCCGTGGACGGAGCCAGCAATGCGGTGCACGAGCTCGATCTGCAGCGCGTGCCAAAGGGGCCGGGCAACCCGCACGGCAACGCGTTCACGCGCTCGCGACGTGTGCTGGGCACCGAATCGGAGGCCAAGCGCAAGGCCGACGGCCTGCGCGGCCGAGTGTGGGAGATCGTCAACACCGAGAAGACCAACGTCGTCGGCGAGCCCGTCGCCTACACGCTGTTCCCGGAGGGGCAGCCGACGCTCGCGATGGCGGACGATTCGTCGATCGCCCGGCGCGCGGCGTTCGCCACCGAGCACCTGTGGGTCACGCGCTTCGACGACGACGAGCGCTACCCCGCGGGGGACTTCGTCAATCAGAGCGTCGGCAGCCCGGGTCTTCCCGAGTACATCGCGGCCGACCGCGCGATCGACGGTGAGGACATCGTGCTGTGGCACGCCTTCGGGCTCACGCACTTCCCCCGCACCGAGGACTGGCCGATCATGCCCGTCGACTACACCGGCTTCACGCTCAAGCCGACCGGATTCTTCGACCAGAACCCGGCACTCGACGTGCCGCCGTCCCCGAAGGCGAAGGGGCACTGCGGCGCAGACGGCGACGCCTGCCACTGCTGAGCCCCGCGGGTCGTTGAGCGAGGGAGCGTCAGCGACCGAGACGAAACGTGGTGGCGCTGCGAGATCGGCTTGCGGCGTTTCGTCTCGCTGTGCTCGCTCAACGACCGGGATGCGGCGGTCGTTGAGCGAGGGAGCGTCAGCGACCGAGTCGAAACGTGGTGGCGCTGCGAGATCGGCTTGCGGCGTTTCGTCTCGCTGCGCTGACCGTGTGCGTCAGGTGCGGAACAGCTCGCGGGCGAGGGTGGCGATCACCCGCGCCCGCGCTGTCGGTCGCACGTCCTTGACGCGGACGAAGCACACGTCGAGCGGCGGGACGGAGCCTGCGAGCGGCACCGCGACGAGTTCGCCGCCGTCGTAGGTGCGCGGCGACTGCGGGATGTGGTTCAGCACCGAGTAGCCGCCGGCTCGCGCGACGAGCGAGCGCACCGTCTCGTAGCTGCGCGAGCTGTAGCGGATCTGCGGCTCGACGCCCGCATCCCGCAGCATCCCCAGGAAGTACTCGCGCGAGTGCGGCAGATCGAGGAGCACCATGTCCTGCCCTGCGAGCTCCGCCAGCTTCAGTCGCTTGCGGTGGGCCAGGGGATGGCCGGCCGACAGGATGACGTGCGGCGGAGCCGCGTACAGGTGGTCGAACGCGAGGTCGTGGACGCTCCCGAAGTCGTACGCGATCGCGCCCTCGACGGAGCCGTTCAGCAGCAGCTCGACGGTGCCGTCGACGTCGGCCTCGATGATCTCGACCCTCAGGTCCGGGTGCTCCTGCTCGACGCGTGAGATGAGCCGCGGCAGCACGAACGGGGCGATCGTGGTGAAGCACGCGAGCCGCAGCGTGCCGCGCACGTCGTGGTGCTGGCCGCGCACCGCATCCGTCATCTCGTCGACCTGGGCGAGCAGCGACTGGGTGTCGCGCAGCAGCTGCTCGCCGGCATCCGTCAGCGCCAGGCCCTTGCTGCGCTGCCGGACGAACAGCTGCACGCCGAGGTTCCGCTCCAGCTGCGCGATCGCGGTCGACACGGCGGACTGGGCGACGTGCAGATCGACCGAGGCATCGGTCATCGATCGTCGTGCCGCCGCCGCGACGAAGTACCGCAGCTGGACGAGCGTCATGTCGGGGCGGCCGAGGCGTGCCATGCGGCGATCGTATCAATTCCCTTGATGCAGTACGTCGAGTTTGTGAAGTGTACAGATGCAGCGGGGCTCGCGACGATGGAGGAGACGGTTACAAGGAGGTAGGGATGTCGAGCGAGCACACGGAGGTCCTCGTCGTCGGCGGCGGCCAGGCCGGCATCGCGATGAGCGAGCACCTGACCCGCGGCGGAGTCCCCCACATCGTGGTGGAGCGCGACCGGGTCGCCGAGCGCTGGCGCTCGTGGCGGTGGGACTCCCTGGTGGCGAACGGGCCCGCATGGCATGACCGCTTCCCGGGCATGGAGTTCGACATCCACCCCGACGCCTTCGCAGGCAAGGAGCAGGTCGCCGACTATCTCGCCGAGTACGCCCGGCGCTTCGGCGCCCCGATCCGCACCGGGGTCGAGGTGACGTCCGTGCGCCGCAATGACGGCCGCCCCGGCTTCCAGGTCGAGACCTCCGACGGCACGATCGAGGCGCGGTTCGTCGTAGCGGCGACCGGCCCGTTCCAGACTCCGATCATCCCGGCGGTGGTGCCGGAGGATGCCGGCATCCACCAGCTCCACTCCAGCGCCTACCACCGTCCCGACCAGCTGCCCGAGGGCGGCGTGCTCGTGGTCGGCGCGGGCTCGTCCGGCGTGCAGATCGCCGACGAACTGCGCGCGTGCGGCCGCACGGTGTTCCTCGCCGTCGGCCCGCACGACCGTCCGCCGCGCAGCTACCGCGACCGCGACTTCTGCTACTGGCTCGGCGTCCTCGGGAAGTGGGATGCGGCGACCCCCGCCGCCGGCGCGGAGCACGTCACGATCGCCGTGAGCGGGGCGAACGGCGGCCGCACTGTGGACTTCCGCCGGCTCGCCGAGGACGGCATCACGCTGCTCGGCCGTGCGGGCGCCTACGCGGACGGCACGATGGCGTTCGCCCCGGATCTCGCCGCCAACATCGCGGCGGGCGACGCGAACTACCTCGGACTCCTCCGCGAAGCCGACGCCTACGTCGCACGCACCGGCATCGACCTGCCCGAGGAGCCGGAGGCGCACATCCTGGGGGCCGACCCCGAGTGCGTCACCGACCCGATCCTCTCGCTCGACCTCGCCGCGGCCGGCATCACGTCGATCGTCTGGGCCGTCGGCTTCGGCGCCGACTACAGCTGGCTGGATGCGGACACCTTCGACGAGCGCGGACGCCCCCTGCACCAGCGCGGGGTCTCGCGCGAGCCCGGCGTGTACTTCCTCGGCCTGCCCTGGCAGTCGCGCCGCGGCTCGAGCTTCATCTGGGGCGTGTGGCACGACGCCAAGTACCTCGCCGACCAGATCGCCATCCAGCGCGGCTACCTCGCGTACGACGAAGCCCACGTACTCACGAAGACAGGAGCATGATGCCCACGCACACCCGCATCCGTCCCTTCAACACGAAGGAGACGTACCCCGAGCAGAATCTCGACAACGACCTCTGCCAGGCCGTCGTCGCGAACGGCGTCGTGTACCTGCGCGGCCAGATCGGGCAGGATCTCGAGACGCGCGAGTCGGTCGGCATCGGCGACGTCGAGGCCCAGGCGGAGAAGGCGATGGCGAACATCGCGATGCTGCTGGATGAGGCGGGCTCATCGCTCGCGGACATCGTCAAGGTCGTCGTCTACATCATCGACCCGCGCTACCGCGAGACCGTCTACCAGGTCATGGGCCGCTGGCTGAAGGGCGTCTACCCCGTCTCGACGGGGATCGTCGTCAGCGCCCTCGCCCGCCCGGAGTGGCTCGTCGAGATCGACGCCACGGCAGTGATCTCAGCAGGCGCGCAGTGACGTTCTCGATCGTCGCGCGCGACGCATCCGGTGCCGTCGGATCCGCGATCTGCTCGTCGTCGCCGGCCGTCGCAGCGCGCTGCGTGCACCTCGCCGACGGCGTCGGCGGTGTGAACTCGCAGAACGTCACCGATCCGCGGCTCGGCCCGGCCGTGCTCGCGGGGCTCCGCGAGGGCCTCGCGGCGCAGGAGGCGCTGCACGCGATCACGGCGGTGACCCCGAACATCGAGTTCCGTCAGCTCCTCGTCGTCGACGGGCACGGTCGTGCGGCGGTGTACTCGGGCGGACGCGCCCTGGGCGTCTTCGGGGATGCCGTCGGCCACGGCGTCGTCGCGGGCGGGAACATGCTGGCGTCGGCGGCGATTCCGCAGCTCATGGTGGATGCCTTCGCCGCAGCGTCCGGCGATCTCGAGGTGCGGCTGCTCGCTGCCATGAACGCGGCGATCGCGGCCGGGGGAGAGGCCGGACCCGTGCATTCGGCCGGCCTGTCGGTCGTCCGGGATGCGGGATGGCGCGTCACCGACCTGCGTATCGACTGGACCGAGGGCGACCCGATCGCCGAGCTCGGCGCCCTGCTCGCCGTGTGGCTTCCGCAGCGCGACGACTACGTCACGCGCGGGCTCGACCCGACCGCAGCTCCCTCGTACGGGGTGCCCGGCGATGAGTGACCAGCTCAAGCGCCGTGTCGCCGATCGCCTCGCCCATGTCGCCGATGAGCTCGTGACGCTCTCGAACGAGCTGCACGACGACCCGGAGCTCGGCTGGCAGGAAGTGCGATCGTCGGCGCGCGTCGCCGCAGTCCTCGAACGGCATGGATTCGTCGTGGAGCGCCCGTACCTCGGCCTGGAGACGGCGTTCCGTGCCGTGTACGGTCGGGGTGACGGCTTCACCGTCGGATTCCTCGCGGAGTACGACGCGCTTCCGGCGCTCGGGCACGCGTGCGGTCACAACCTCATCTCGGCCATGAGCGTCGGAGGAGCGATCGCGCTCGCCGAGGTCGCCGATGAGCTCGGCGTCACCGTCGAGGTGATCGGCACCCCGGCTGAGGAGGGCTACGGCGGCAAGATCGAACTGCTCGAGCGTGGGGCGTTCACCGAGCTGGACTTCGCGCTCATGGCGCACCCCGCGCCGGTCGACGTCGCCGAGGCCGAGCCGCTCGCGGTGGCGCACTGGCACATCCGCTACGACGGCAAGGCCGCACACGCCGCGGGCTATCCCGAGCGCGGCGTCAACGCGAACGACGCCTTCCTCATCGCGCAGACCGCCATCGCGCTGCTGCGCCAGCAGCTGCCGGCGGGGGTGCGCGTCCACGGAGTGCAGACGCGGGGCGGCGAGGCGCCCAATGCGATCCCCGAGCGGACCGAGGGCCGCTGGTACGTGAGGGCTGGGACCACCGAGAAGCTGCTCGAACTCGAACAGCGCGTGTTGAACTGCTTCGAGGCGGGCGCGCTCGCGACGGGCGCCGCGCTGACCGTGACCCCCGAGGGCGGCCGGTACTCGGAGATGCGCACCGATGTCGAGGCCCTCGACCTCTACCGCGCCAACGCGGTCGCGGTGGGTCGCGACTTCGACGTCGACCCGGCCGCCGCAGCGATGAACCGCGCGTCGACCGACATGGGCAATGTCTCGCAGGTCGTGAACGCCATCCATCCCTACATCGGCGTCGGCGGCGAGGCGAGCAACCATCAACTCGAATTCGCGGAGGCGTGCGTCGGCCCGGCCGCCGAGCAGACCCTGCGGGACGGCGCCGTCGCGCTGGCCTGGACGGCGCTCGACGTGGCTCGACGCCGCGCGGCGTCGGCATTCGCATCCGCATCCGCGACCCCCGAAGGAGAACGCGCATGACCGCCACCGACTGGACCGCCCGCGCCCGCGCCCTCGTCATCGACGGACGCGCCGTCATCGACGGGCGACGCGTGGATGCCTCGTCGGGGGCCACCCTGACGGTGACGAGCCCTGGCTCCCTCGCCCACCTCGCCGATCTCGCCGCCGGCTCCGAGATCGATGTCGACCTCGCCGTCGACCACGCCCGCCGCGCGTTCGACGGCGGCGCGTGGAGTCGTGTCGGCGCCGCGGAGCGCGGCAAGGCGCTCATCCGTCTCGCCGACCTCATGATGGCGAACCTCGAGGAGCTGGCGCTGCTCGAGACCCTCGATTCGGGCAAGCCCATCGCACAGACGCTCACGGTCGACGTGCCCGGAGCCGCCGAGACCTTCCGCTGGTACGGCGAGCTCGCTGACAAGCGGTACGACGAGATCCCGGCCACGCCACCCGGCTCGACCGCCCTCGTGCGCCGCGTGCCGCTCGGTGTGGTCGGTGCGATCACGCCGTGGAACTACCCGCTCGAGATCGCAGCGTGGAAGCTCGCCCCCGCTCTCGCCGCCGGCAACAGCGTCGTGCACAAGCCGGCGACCGAGACCTCGCTGACGGCCCTCCGTCTCGCCGACCTCGCCCTCAAGGCGGGCATTCCGGCGGGCGTCCTGAACGTGGTGCCCGGCCGCGGCTCGACGGTCGGCAACCGCCTCGCGCGCCACCCCGGCATCGACGTGCTCGCCTTCACCGGGTCGACCGCGGTCGCCAAGCAGCTGATGGTGGATGCCGGCAACTCCAACATGAAGCGCGTCGCGCTCGAGGCGGGCGGCAAGAGCTCCAACGTGATCTTCGCCGACGCCGATCTCGGGACCGCCGCCGCGAAGGCCGCCTTCGGCGCGTTCTACAACCAGGGGCAGGTGTGCTCGGCGAACTCCCGCATCCTCGTGGAGCGGTCCGCGCACGACGAGTTCGTGCGGCTGCTGGCCGCCGCATCCGCCGACTACGAGCCGAGCGATCCGCTCGCGGGCGACCCGGGCAACGGCAGCCTCATCAGCCGTGCGCACGCCGACGAGGTGGGCGTGGCGATCGCACGGGCAGCGGCCGACGGCGAGCTGGTGAGCCGCGGCGACCGCGTCACGATCACGGGATCGGACGCCTACCTGCGCCCCGCGATCGTCACGGGCCTCGCAGCCTCCCACGACCTCCACCGGGTCGAGGTGTTCGGTCCGCTCGTGGCCGTCCTGCCCTTCGACACGGAGGAGGATGCGGTCCGCCTCGCGAACGCGACGGACTACGGGCTCGCCGCATCCCTGTGGACCAACGACCTCGGCCGTGCGCACCGCGTGTCCGAGGCCCTCGTCGCCGGCACCGTCTCGGTCAACACCGTCGACGCCCTCGGGATCACGACGCCGTTCGGCGGCTTCCGTCAGTCCGGCTTCGGCCGCGACCTCTCGCGTCACGCCCTCGACAACTACACCGACTGGAAGACCACCTGGTTCCAGCACGGCTGAGGGAGGACTGCCTCGGTCCCCGAGGTTGTCGAGGGGTCGTTCGTCGTGCGGCGGGTGACGACGCCTCGACGGGCTCGGCGACCGGCGGGACGGTTTGCGCATCCGTGTCCGAATCCGCGATCCTCGTTCGACGGAACAGGTGAAGGGGCCGAAAGGCGGCCCCGCATCGGAAGGACCGCTCATGCGGAAGATCGTGGCATTCGCCCACATGACGCTCGACGGGTACGCGTCGTCGAACGAGGGGATGGGGCTCGAGTGGACGCACCGCGCCTACGACGACGAGCTCGCCGCCTACGCGCAGCACATCCAGGAAGACTTCGACCTGCCCGTCTACGGGCGGGAGACCTATCTCGGGATGTCCGGCTACTGGAGCACCCAGCCGACCGACGAGAGCACCGAGACCGAACGCGCGCACGCCGAGTGGGTCAACCAGGTCTCCAAGATCGTCGTCTCGTCGACGCTCGAATCGGCCGACTGGAACAACACGCGGCTCGTCAGCGGGAATCTCGCGGAGGAGTTCGGGCGGCTGAAGGAGACGGATGGCGGGACCATCGCGATCTACGGAAGCCCGAAGCTCGTCCACTCGTTCCTCGCCGAGGGGCTCCTCGATGAGTTCCGCATCGTCGTCCACCCGCTCGTGATCGGCGGCGGCACGCCGCTGTTCCCCGCGGGCACGAAGCTCGACCTCGACGTGGCCGAATCGCAGTCGTTCGCCTCAGGCGCCGTGTACCTGCGCTGCAGCGTCGCGTGAGGGAGGATCGGACCATGCGATACCTGCTGCTGATCCGCCCCGATCTGGAGTCGTTCCCCGAGGACTGGGGTCCCGACCCGAAGCTCGAGGAGGACATGGGTGCGCTCCTCGAAGAGATGACGAAGGCCGGAGTGCTCCTCGACACCGCCGGGCTCCGCCCGCCCGAGGAGAGCGCGGTGCTGCGGCTCGCCGGCGGCGAGGTGACGGTGCTCGACGGCCCCTTCACCGAGTCGAAGGAGGTCGTCGGCGGATACTGCCTGCTGCAGACGCGTTCGCGCGACGAGGCGGTCGAGTGGGGCACGCGGTTCCTCCGCATCCACGGCCCCGAATGGAAGATGGCCCTCGAGCTGCGTGAGCTCGACGGGCAGTGAGCTCCGGGGAGCCGGCGGGCCGCGCGGGGGAGCGCGCGGCCGCCGCATCCGCCCCCGCTGATGCTGTGCGGGCTTCCGTGCCGGGCGATCGGGTGGATGCGGCGGTGGATGCCGCCTGGCGTATCGAATGGCCCCAGCTCGTCGCCGTCCTGACGCGGCTCCTCGGCGACATCGGAGCCGCGGAGGACGTGGCACAGGACGCGCACCTCGCCGCGCTCGAGCAGTGGCCGCGCGACGGCGTGCCGGCGAACCCCGGCGCCTGGCTCACGACCACTGCGAAACGCCGCGCGATCGATCGCATCCGGCGGGACGGGACGCTCGCGCGCAAGCGGCCGCTGCTCGAGACCGAAGTCCTGCTGGAGACGGCCGACGAGCCCGAAGAGGTCTCCGACGACCTGCTGCGCATGTTCTTCACGGCGTGCCACCCCGTTCTCCCGCGGGCGTCGCAGGTCGCGCTGACCCTCCGCATGGTCGGCGGGCTCACGACCGAGGAGATCGCACGTGCCTACGTGCAGCCGACGGCCACGATCGTGCGGCGCATCTCGCGGGCGAAGCGGACGATCCAGGATGCCGGCATCCCGTACGCCGTCCCCGAGGGGCCGGAGCTGACCGCGCGGCTGGATGCCGTGCTGGAGGTCGTGTACCTCGTCTTCAACGAGGGGTACGCGGCGACCGCGGGTGACGACTGGATGCGGACCGAGCTGTGCTTCGACGCGCTGCGGCTCGCCCGCATCCTCGGCGGCCTCATGCCGACAGAGCCCGAGGTCTTCGGGCTCGCGGCGCTGCTCGAGCTGCAGGCGTCGCGGCTGCGGGCCCGCCACGATCCGGCGGGCCGTCTCGTGCTCCTGCACGACCAGGACCGCACCCGGTGGGACCGGCTCCTCATCCGCCGCGGGTTCGCAGCTCTCGCCCGAGCGCACACCCTCGCCCGGTCGCGCGCCGAGCCGCCGGGGCCGTACGCGCTGCAGGCGGCGATCGCCGCCGCCCACGCGATGGCGACGACCCCGGACGACACCGACTGGCGCCGGATCGCGGGGCTCTACGCCGTGCTCGCGGCGCGCCGCCCGTCGCCGATCGTCGAGCTCAACCGAGCGGTCGCCGTGGCCGAGGTCTACGGTCCCACCGCCGGCCTCGAGCTCGTCGACGCCGTCGCCGGCACCGGGACGATCGACGGATACCACCTGCTGCACGCCGTGCGCGGCGACCTGCTCGAGCGCCTCGGGCGGAGCGCGGAGGCGCGCGCCGAGTTCGTGCGGGCAGCCGAGCTCACCGAGAACGCGGCGGAGCGAGCGATGCTGGAAGCGCGCGCGTCAGGCGTCTGAGGATGCGGGGAACCGCTCCAGCACGTCGTGCCAGCCCTGCTCGTAGTCGGGGTTGTACGCGCGGCCGGGGGCCACGTGCACGAGGGTCATCTCCGTGGTCGCGGAGTCCACGGGGTCGAACACCACCGTCACGCGGTCGGCCTCCGACTCCCCGTCCCACAGCCACGTGAAGGCGAGGACGTGGCCAGGGCGCGCCTCGGTGTATCCGCCGGAGACGGCGACGCCGTCGATCGGCGAGCGGATCTCGTAGGCACCGCCTTGCTGGACGTCGAGGTCGTAGGTGGTCTCCGCCCACTGCGGCCACCACCACTCGCGCATGCGGTCGGCGTGGGCCCACGCGTCGTACGCGGTCAAGGGATCTGTCTGCACGAGCCGGGACACGATGAACGCGGTCATGAGCGCCACGATAGGCCTCCCCACGGACACGCGGGAGGCTCTTCCGCGGGTTCGGACCGCGTGCGACGATGACCGAATGACACCCGAGCCGCAAGCCATCGATGCGCCCCTGACCCGATCGGCGGTCTTCCTCGTCGTGACGGTGGCGGATGCCGCGACCGTCCGCGCGGTGCTCGGCGACCTGGACGGGCTCGTGAAGACCGTGTCGTTCCGCGACCTGCGGGAGTCGCTCGTGTGCATCGCGGCGATCGGCGCGCGCGTGTGGGCGGATGTCATGGGGACTCCGCCGCCCGCGGAACTCCACGCCTTCCAGACGGTGGTGGGCGAAACGCACACGGCGCCGGGGACGGACGGTGATCTCCTCTTCCACATCCGGGCCGACTCCGCAGACCTGTGCTTCGAATTCGAACGCCTGCTGCTGGCATCCCTCGGCGATGCCGTCACCGTCGTCGACGAGACCGTGGGCTTCCGCTATTTCGACGCGCGGGACCTGCTCGGATTCGTCGACGGCACCGCGAATCCCGTCGGGCGTGCGCTGCCGCAGGTGACGATCGTCGGCGACGAGGATGCCGCGCACGCGGGCGGCGCCTACGTCGTCACGCAGAAGTACCTGCACGACCTGGATGCCTGGCAGGCGATGTCGACCGAGGACCAGCAGGCCGTCATCGGCCGCACGAAGATCGACAACGTCGAGCTGCCCGACGCCGAGAGCGGCCAGAAGTCGCACAAGACCCTCAACACGATCGAGGACGATGCCGGCGAGCACGACATCCTGCGCGACAACATGCCGTTCGGACGTCCTGCGGCGGGGGAGTTCGGCACCTACTTCATCGGATACACGCGCCGCCTCTGGGTGATCGAGCGGATGCTGCAGCGCATGTTCCTCGGCGACCCGCCGGGGCTGCACGACCGCATCCTGGACGTGTCGACACCCGTGACCGGCACTGTGTTCTTCGCGCCGAGCGCGGATGCGCTCGCGGCACTGGGAGACTGAGACCATGGCTGACAACGGGGCTGACAACGGGGCTGACAACGGGGCTGACATCGAGGCGTACCGCGCCGCGCGCGACCGCCTGATCGAACTGCGCGAGGACCGCCGTGACGCGGCCATCGGCTTCTCCTGGCCGGATCTCGGTGACACCTTCAACTGGGCGGTCGACTGGTTCGACGCGATCGCGCGGGGCAACGACCGCCCGGCGCTCGTGATCGTCGAGGAGGGCGGCGGGCGTACCGAGCGCTCGTTCGACGAGATGGCGCGCCGCTCCGATCAGGTGGCTGCCTGGCTCGCCGGGCTCGGTGTCGCGAAGGGCGATTCGGTGATGCTGATGCTCGGCAATCAGGTCGAGCTGTGGGAGGCGATGCTCGGCATCTTCAAGCTCGGCGCGGTGGTGCTCCCCACCACGACCGCCGTCGGAACGCGCGATCTCATCGACCGCGTCGAGCGCGGCGCCGTGCGGCACGTCATCGCGACGGGCGGGGATGCGGCGAAGTTCGACGACGTGCCCGGTGCATATACGCGGATCCGCGTGGGCGACGGGCCTGCCGACTGGGCGGACTTCGCAGAGGCGTTCACGGCGGATGCGGCGCCCACGCCGCATCCCGGAACCGCTCCCGACGACCGTCTGCTTCTCTACTTCACGTCCGGGACGACGTCGTCGCCGAAGCTCGTCGAGCACACGCAGGCGTCGTACCCCGTCGGGCACCTGACGACGATGTACTGGATCGGCCTCATGCCGGGCGACGTGCACCTCGCGATCAGCTCGCCGGGCTGGGCGAAGCACGCGTGGAGCTGTTTCTTCGCCCCGTGGATCGCCGAAGCGACGATCTTCGTCTACAACTACGCACGGTTCGATGCGGCCGCACTCCTCGGGCAGCTGCGCGACAACCGGGTGACGACGTTCTGCGCGCCTCCGACGGTGTGGCGGATGCTCATCCAGTCCGACCTGTCGGCAGGTCCCGGATCGCTTCGCGAAGTCGTGTCGGCGGGCGAGCCGCTGAACCCCGAGGTCATCAGCCAGGTGCACACCCACTGGGGCATGACCATCCGCGACGGCTACGGCCAGACCGAGATGACCGCGGTGATCGCGAACCCGCCCGGTGCGCCCGTGCGTGAGGGATCGATGGGGCTGCCGCTGCCCGGCTGCCCCGTCGTGCTCGTCGACCCGATCACCGACGAGGTCGCGGGGGAGGGAGAGATCTGCATCGACCTGTCGCAGCATCCCGTCAACCTCATGGCCGGGTACGTCGGCGACCCCGCGCGCAACGCCGAGGCGATGGCCGGCGGGCGCTACCACACGGGCGACATCGCGCGCCGCGAGGACGACGGCAACCTCACCTACGTCGGCCGCGCCGACGACGTGTTCAAGGCGTCGGACTACAAGATCAGCCCGTTCGAGCTCGAGAGCGTGCTCATCGAGCACCCGGCGGTCGCGGAGGCGGCGGTCGTCCCAGCGCCCGACGAGACGCGGCTCGCCGTGCCGAAGGCGTACATCGCGCTCGCGGCCGGGCACGTCGCGGACGAGGCGACGGCGCGCGCCATCCTGCAGTACGCGCGCGACCACCTCGCCCCGTTCCAGCGCGTGCGCCGCGTCGAGTTCTTCGAGCTGCCGAAGACGATCTCCGGGAAGATCCGCCGGGTCGAGCTGCGCGAGCGCGAGATCTCGATCTCGGAGGGCACGATCACGACCGTCGAGTGGCGCGACACGATCCTCTTCGAGTAGCCACCCGGAGGATCCGGACGATCGGTGGGATCGCCCGGACGGGTCGTCGGATGGATGCCGCCGACCCATCGGTTGCACCCCGCATGACCGTCACCGCACCCGTCCCCACCCTCAGCCCACCGACGTCTCACGCACGCCTGCGCTACGGGGCGCTGCTCACGATGATGGCGACGAGCTTCGTCCTCGTGACCTCGGAGTTCCTCCCCGGCGGGCTGCTGCCCGACATTGCGGCCTCGATCGGAGTGACACCGGGCCAAGCAGGGCAGATGGTGACGGCGACGGCCTTCGCGGGGCTTCTCGTCGCGCCGACGATCGGGCTCCTGCTGCCGCGCCTCGATCGGCGGTCGCTGCTCGTGTGGGCGGCGATCGGAGCGGTGATCTCGAACGCGATCGTCGCCATCGCCCCGAGCCTGCCGCTGCTTCTTCTCGGCCGGCTGCTGCTGGGCGCCGCCATCTCGGCCTTCTGGGCGATGTCGGTGACGGTGGCCGCGCGCATCGCGGGTCCGGAGCGTCTCGGCCGCGCGGTCATGTTCACGACGGCCGGGATGTCGCTGGCGACCGTGGCCGGCGTCCCCGTGGGCGTTCTCCTCAGCCAGGTCGTCGGCTGGCGCGGCGTCTTCGGATTCGGAGCCGCGGCGGCCGTCCTGCTCGCGGTCGCGCTCCGATGGCTCCTGCCGAGCGTGCCGGCCGAGGGCTCCGCGCGACTGGGGACCCTCATCGACACATTCCGCCGCCCGGGCATCGGGATCGGGGTGGTCGGGAACATCCTCGTCGTCCTCGGGCACTTCCTCGCCTACACGTATGTCCGGCTCGCCCTCGAACGGGTGCAGGACGGCGGCGCACCGCTCAGCGAGCAGACCGTCATCGTCCTGCTGGCGCTGTTCGGAGTCGGAGGGCTTGTCGGGAACATCGCGCTCGGTCTCATCGTCGACCGCACCTACCGCGTGCTGTCGGTCGTCACGCCGCTCGCCATCGCCGCGGCGGTGGCGCTCATGGTGGCGGCATCCGGATCCGTGTGGGCGATCGGCGTGATCGCGATCCTGTGGGGCGCCTTCTTCGCCTCCTGGGGACTCATCGTCAACACGTGGATCGGACACCGGATGCCGGACCGGATGGAGGCCGGGGGCGGCCTCGTGGTCACGGGGTTCCAGACCGCGATCATGATCGCCGCAGGCGCGGGCGGAGCGCTCCTCGACGGCCTCGGGATCGAAACGGTGTACGCGATCGGCGCGGTCGTGCTCGTGGCCGGAGCGGTCCTGTTCGGGCTCTCCGGACGGATCAGCGCGCGCGCCGAGTGACGGCTCAGACCGGACGTTCCGCCGCCCGCCACGCAGAGGGGCTCTGCCCGGTGCGGCGGCGGAACGCCCGGCTGAATCCGTCTTCCGAGCCGTAGCCGAGCGAGCGCGACACCTCGCCGACCGCGGTGCCACCCGCCAGCATCTTCTGCGCCGTGCGCATGCGCACCTCGGTGACGTAGGCGGCCGGCGGGAGGCCGAACGCGGCGCGGAAACGCTCCGCGAACACCGTGCGCGACATGGTTCCGATCGTCGCCAGGGCGGCGATCGTCCAGTTGTCGCCGGGTGCCGCGTCGATCGCCGCCACGACGCGATCCAAGTGCGGGTCGCTCGAGCGCGACGGCCAGCCTGCGGGCGCGCATCCGTGCACCGCCCAGGCGCGGATCGCGGAGATGAGCACCGTGGTGGCCATCATCCGGCAGATCACCGAGTCCCCGCCACGCGTGCAATCCTGCGCGGACTCGTCCTCCAGGTCGATGCCGAGGTGAGCGGCGAGGGCGGCCGCTGCTGGTTCGTGCTCGTCGAAGTCGCGGACGAAGCCGAATTCGGGAAGCAGCGCTCCGACGTGGCTCGACCGGTCCGCCAGTTCGAGGGTGGACACGACGATGCGTGCGCCGCCGCCGGGTGTCGTCAGCTGGACCGCGGTCCGGCCCGAGGACAGCAGGAGATCGCCGACCGCGAGCTCCGTGGGAGTGTCGCGGATCTCCACCCGGACGCGTCCCTCGGTCACGTAGACGAGCGAGAGCGCATCGCGGTCGAGTTCGACACCGGCGTCGGGGCGTGTCGTAAGCCGCGTCTGCCGCCGCAGGCGCACATCCACGGCGGCCAGCAGCGCTTCGACGGCCTGGTCCTGCTCAGCGATGGCGTCCTCGGTGCGCGTCATGAGAGGGGCAACCGTCCCCGGAGGTCGCCCTATTCCGATCGGTTCGGCCTACTGCCGCCGCAGTGCGACGTGGTAGACGTACTCCGGGTCGATGAGGTGGTCGTGGCTGTCGTCGCCCGCATCCAGCCGTACCCAGGCGATCCTCCCGGTGAAGCGGCTGTCGCGCGCGTCGTAGTCGCCGGAGACGGTCGTCGCCGTCTCGGCGCCGACATCCGTCGTCTCATCGCCGGAGAAGATGAAGGGATGCGTCTGCTCGACCCGTCCGGAACCGACCGGCGTCCCGTCGACGAACAGCGTCACGCCGCCGCCCTTGCCGAGTCCGCCGCCGTCGTACGCGAACTCCGCGCGCACCTGGTGGGTGCCGGCCGGCAGCGGTGACGTCGCCCGCGTCGTGTACCAGTCGACGCCGAGCGTGTTGTAGCAGTAGCTCAGCACGTTGTCGACGGCGTACAGCGCCCAACCGCCGAAGCGCCCGCCCTGCGCGACGATCGTGCCGGCGACGCCCTCCTCGGGGATCGCGATCTCCGAGGTGACCGAGTACGACCGGTTCTTGATGTTCAGGACCGTGTTCTCCGCGAGGCGCCGCATCGAGGGGAAGAGCGTCTGCGAGGTGCCCCGGATGAGCTCGGGGCGCCCGGCGATCGTCGCGTTGAGCCGCTCCGCTTTGCGGTCGTCGAGCGGGAAGACGCCGTAGCGGTCGGCCTGCAGCAGGAACAGCCGCTGCAGCTCGGCCAGCTTGTCCGGGTGGTCCGCGGCGACGTCGTGCGCCTGCGACCAGTCCGTGGAGCCGTCGTACAGCTCCCAGCGGTCCTCGTCGAACCCCTGTGTCATCTGCGTGATGCCGGGAAGCCCCGGGTACCGGTGGATCGTGACCGCCGACCAGCCCTTGTGGTAGATCCCGCGGTTGCCGAGCAGCTCGAAGTACTGCGTGTGGTGCTGCTCCGCCGCATCCGCGTCGTCGATCGTGTAGAGCATCGAGATGCCGTGCAGCGGCTCCTGCGTGATGCCGTTGACGGTCGAGGGCTCCGGGATGCCGGCTGCATCCAGCACCGTCGCGGCGACGTCGATGACGTGCGTGAACTGCTCGCGGATGCCGCCGCCCGGCGTGGACGTCTCCGGCGCGATGCGCGTCGGCCAGTGCATGATCGTGGCATTGCGGGTGCCGCCCCAGTGCGAGGCGATCTGCTTCGTCCACTGCAGCGGCGTGCACATCGCGTGCGCCCATCCGAGCGCGTAGTGGTTGTAGGCGTCGGGGCCGCCGAGGTCGTCGATCTTCGACGCGAGGAACTCGGGCGTCTCGATGTCGCCGCGGTAGTTGATGGAGATGAGCTCGCTGAACGTGCCCTGCAGCGTGCCCTCGGGCGAGGCGCCGTTGTCGCCGATGATGTAGTAGATCAGCGTGTCGTCGAGGATGTCGAGCTGCTCCAGCGTGTCGAGCACCTGTCCGACGTAGTGGTCCGCGTACTCGAGGTATCCGGCGTAGACCTCCATCTGGCGGCGCAGGACCGGGAGGAGTTCTTCCGGCATGTCGTCCCATGCCGGCATGACGGCATCCCGTGCGGCGAGGTCCGTGCCCTCCGGGACGATCCCCATGTCCTTCTGCTTCGCGAAAGTGCGCTCGCGGAGGGCGTCCCAGCCGTCGTCGAAGGCGCCCTTGTACTTGTCCGCCCACTCCTTGGGCACGTGGTGCGGCGCGTGCGTCGCGCCGGGGGCGAAGTAGACGAAGAACGGCTTGTCGGGGGTCATGGCCTTCTCGGTCTGGATCCACCCGATGGCCTTGTCGGTCATGTCCTCCATGAAGTGGTAGCCCTCTTCGGGCGTGCGCTCGGGCTCGATCGGGACGGTGTTCTCGTAGATCGCCGGGTAGTACTGGTTCGTCTCCGCCCCGAGGAAGCCGTAGAAGTACTCGAACCCGCCGCCGGGCGCCGGCCAGTGGTCGAAGGGACCGGTCGGCCCGGTCTCCCACACGGGCACCTCGTGGCACTTCCCGAACTGCGCGGTGGAGTAGCCGTTGAGCTTCAGGATCTCTGCGAGCGGCGCGCACGTGTTGGGGCGGATGGATGTCGCCGCGGGCGACGACGTCGCCATCTCGGTGATGCCGCCCATGCCGACCGTCTGGTGGTTGCGGCCGGAGAGCAGCGCTGCGCGCGTCGGCGAGCACATGGCGGTCGTATGGAAGCGCGTATAGCGCAGGCCGGTCTTCGCGAGCCGCTCGGCGTTCGGCATGGCGATGGGCCCGCCGAACGCGCTGGACGCCCCGAACCCGACGTCGTCGAGCAGGATCACGAGCACGTTCGGCGCTCCGGCCGGCGGACGCAGCGGGGTGATCGGCGGGAACGCCGTGTCCGGGTCCTTCGCGTCGAACGTCGTCACGATTGTGGACCGCCGGTCCGGGATCGGAAGGATCGACCGCTGAATGTCCGTCTGTCCGCTCATGCACGCTCCCCGAAAGTGTCCGAGGGCGCTGCCTGATGCCCCCGGATCGATCCTGGCGGCAATCGGGCGTCTGGCGGAAGGGCGCGCTGTCAGTCGCGGAAGCGATCGGCGAAGCGCGGGTCGTCGAGCCACCACAGGCCCTCGCCCTCCGCGTTCGCCGGCTCCGCCGTGTCGGTGCCCGAGCCTGTTCCGGTGCCCGAGCCTGTTCCGGTCCCCGCGCTTGTCGAGGGGTCGTCCGTCGGCACGGCCGCAGGCGCCGCCGCGGCAGCGGCCTCCCGCGCATCCAGCTCGGCATCGACGAGCTTCTGCTCCTCGGCATCCGACCGCACCCACATGACGACGGTCGCGGCGATCATCGGGATGCCGATGGCCTCGGCGACGGCGAGCAGCGCCGTGCCCGAATAGAGATCGACGAGATTGAGCATGACGATGCCGGGGATCGCGTCGAAGATGCCGTCCGCGAACGCGATGAGCGTCTTGACCGCCGGCGTCGCCCACGCGGGCATGAGGTCCTCGGACAGGAGCGGGAGGTTCACGAGAAGCCCGGTCACGAGCGCCGTGAGAAGCAGCAGCGCCCAGGCGAGCTGGTCGGTGAGGGCGGCCTGGTACCACTCGGAGGTCACGGCGTAGGTCAGCACGATCGCGGCGAGCAGGGATGCGAGGCCCGGGAACATCAGGAAGCGCGCGATACGCCCGCGCGCCCACCCGATCCGGCGGCCGCGCAGCGACTCGACGAGCCGGAACGGGTCGCCGAGCGCGAAGCCCAGGGGGAGGACCGCGGCGAACGTCCCGATCGCCACCCCGTCCATGAACGGGTTGCTGTGGCGGAGGGCCGTCGGGGCGCCGCAGAGCGTCCACACGGCGATGCCGCACGTCAGGAGCCAGATGACGAGGCGCCACGTCGGCCACGGGATGCCGCGCCTGCGCGCCGCGAAGACGCCCGAGGCGTAGACGACAGCGACGAGAACGGGAAGCCCGATCCCGAGGACGCTCGGCGCCCACGCCGTGAACAGCTCACCCACCCGAGAAGTCTCGCTCCCGCCACCAAGAATCGCCTGAACGCAACGATACCTTCCGCTCGGCGGGTGACCGCCCGCTCCGTCCAGGCCTCGGTGCGACTCAGAACGCGGCGATGCCCTTGCCGATCATCGAGATCCCGATGACCAGCAGCAGGACCGCCATGATGACCGAGTTCTCCTCGGTGAGCCACGCGCGGAGCTTGTCGAGCGGTTCATGCAGCTTGTCGGCGGCGATGAGGTAGCCGATGACGGGGATCGCGACGGTGCACGCGGCGATGATCGTGTAGATCGCGATGACCAGCACGTCCTCGCTCACGGGGAGCGCGGCGGCGCCGATGGCGGTTCCCGCGCCGACGGCCAGGATGAGGTTCTTCGGGTTGAGCGCGGACAGCAGGAACCCGAGCCCCAGCGCACCCCAGAAGCTCACCTTGTCGATGGCCTGCATCCACTTCGGCATCGTCGGCTCTTCGCCCTTCTTCGGGCGCTTGCGCCACTGGCCGACGGCGAGGAGGAGCAGAAGGACGCCCAGGACGAGCTGGATCGTGCCCTTGATCGGTGCGGAGCCGCTGTTCTCGGCCGGCAGCGCCGAGGACAGCACCGTGAAGAGCGTGACGGCCACGACGATCCCCACGACCCAGCCGAGGAGGAATCCGACTCCCGTCACCTTCGCCTTCGGCGAGAGCAGCATGAGGATCGCGGCGATGATCGGGATCGGGCTGATCGCGACGCCCAGGGCGAGCGGGAGGATGGAGCCGATGGCGTTGCCCATGTCAGTGATCCTTCTGATCGACGGCGGTCGATGCGGATGCGGCGGAGGAGACGGCTTCGACCGCTTCGCGGTTGGTCGGGTAGATCTTCTGGTCGTGCAGGATGCCGAGCTTCTTCAGTCGCTCGGCCGATTGCGGGCGCACGCGGCTGAAGGAGAGGCGGACGTGGTTCTCTTCGAGCCACTGGCTGAAGTTCTCGAACGCCTCGGCTCCGGTGATGTCGACATCCGTGACGGCCTCCATGTCCATGACGAGGTCGTGCACCGAGTCGACGCCGGCCGCGATGATCGCGTTCTTGGTGGCGGTCGTGAACACGGACGCGTTCGCGAAGAAGAGCGGCGCGGCGAGCCGGATGACGATGACCCCGGGTGCGGTGACCGTGCCCTGCGGCGCGTCCTCGAGGAGGGATGCCTCGCCCTCACCGCCGTCGGCGAGCACGTCGATCGCGGGCCGCGACGCCCGCTGCGCCAGATTGACGAGCGCGAGGACGAACGCGACGAGGATGCCGGCGATCGAGCCGACGAAGAGGGTCGTCGCGAAGCAGACGGCGCCGATGAGGAACTCGTTGCGGTCCTTGCGCCACATGTCGATGAATTCGCGGATGCCCAGGAGCGGGATGATCGCGACGCCGATGATCGCGCCGATCGCCGGGTTCGGAATGTCGGCGAGGAGCGCCGTTCCGAAGACGAGGAGCAGCAGGGTCCCGACCGCGAGGACGATCGAGGGGAGCTGGGTGCGGGAGCCGGACTGGTCCATCGCGGCGGTGCGGCTCGTCGAGGAGCCTGCGGCGAAGCTGCCCTGGGCGCCCGCCGCGATGTTGGCGAGCCCGAAGGCGAAGAGGTCGCGGTTGGCGTCGAACGGGTAGCCGTTCTTCTCCGAGTACGAACGTGAGACGAGCAGTCCCTCCGCCGTCGTCACCAGCGTGAGGGCGATCGCCGAGGGGATCAGCTGGAACCACGTCGTCCAGGGGAGCACCGGCCACGTGAGGCTCGGCGCGCCGGCGGGCACCTCGCCGAGGACGGAGACCCCGTGCTTCTCCAGACCGAACACGAGCACCACGACGGTGGACAGGATCATCACGACGAGTGCCCACGGCACGGCCTTCAGGTAGCGCTTGCCGAAGAGCAGGATCGCGACGGCGACGACCGAGATGCCCAGCGAGTAGGGGTTGACCGTGTCGAGGGCGCCGAAGAGCTGCACGACCTTGTCGGCGAACTCCGCCCCCGAGTCGATCTTCACGCCGAGCATCTTCGCGATCTGACTGACCATGATGTTGAGCGCTAGGCCGCCGACGAATCCCACGAGGATCGGCTTCGAGAGGAAGTTCGCGAGGAACCCGAGCTTGAAGACCGCGAGCAGCAGGAAGAGGACGCCGCTGATGATCGCCTGCGCGAGGGCCATCGTCATGTACGTCGAGCTGCCGGCGGCGGCGAGCCCCCCGATCGAGGAGGCGACGAGGGCGGCGGCCGCGGCATCCGGGGAGACCACGAGCTGGCGGGACGAGACGACGAGCGCGTAGATCGCGGTCGGCACGATGAGGGCGTAGAGGCCGGCGGTCGCCGGAAGGCCGGCGATCTGGGCGTACCCGATGTTCAGCGGGATCGCGATGGCGAGGAGCGTGATGCCCGCCGTGAACTCGCGCGCGAAATTGCGTCGCGTCAATCCGGCGAGCGGCGGTTGCATGGGCACTCCTCGATCTCCGCCCGGCGTCGGCGGTCTGCCCCCTACCTTGGCATCCGGCATCCGCGCGCCGCCACACGCCGGCCCCGTGTTCGTATGGATGGAGCGCGAATTCGCGCGAATGCCGTGAGATCGCACGCAGGTAAATTGGGGGGATGACGACGCCTCCCGCCCGGACGACCAGGGGACCCCGGTTCGTCCTCGCGTGCATCGGCGTCGGCCTCGCCGCGGGCCTCATGTCGGGGCTCTTCGGCGTCGGCGGCGGAACCGTCATCGTGCCGATGCTCGTCCTCCTCCTGCACTTCGACCAGAAGCTGGCCTCCGGCACCTCGCTCGCGGCGATCGTGCCCACGGCGGCCGTCGGGGTCATCTCCTACGCCGTGCACGGATCGGTGGCGTGGATCCCGGCGCTCATCCTCGCCGTCGGTGCGGTCTTCGGAGCGCAGATCGGCACCTGGCTGCTGCACCGCATCTCCGTCGTCGCACTCCGATGGGGCTTCATCGCCTTCCTCGCGGTGGTGATCGTGAGCCTCTTCGTCGTGATCCCGTCCCGGCAGGCGCAGCTCGAACTCACATGGTGGATCGCCCTGGCCCTCCTCGCCACGGGCGTCGTGACCGGCATCCTCTCCGGACTCATGGGGGTCGGCGGCGGCATCATCGTCGTCCCGGCCCTGATGCTCCTGTTCGGCACGAGCGACCTCGTCGCGAAGGGCACATCGCTGCTGATGATGATTCCGACCGCGATCTCCGGCACCGTCGGCAACATCCGCCGCAAGAACGTCGATCTCGCCGCCGCCGCCCTCGTCGGGATCGCCGCGTGCACGACGACAGCGCTCGGCGCGTGGATCGCGACCCTCATCGATCCGCTCGTGGGCAACATCCTGTTCGCGCTTTTCCTCGTGTTCGTCGCCGTGCAGATGGCCCTGCGGCTCCTGCGCGACCGGCGTGCGAGCACCGCGGCCGGGGACGTCGAAGGCCCTGCGGGCTCCGAGGGCTCCGCGGCCGCTCGGTAGACTTCCGGGGTGGCAGTGAACCCTGATCTCGTCGGCCGGGCCTTCCCCCCGACCCCGCCGTACCTCGTCGGACGCGAGAAGGTGCGCGAGTTCGCGGCGGCGGTGTTCGCCGACGCCCCGCAGCACACCGACGTCGATGCGGCCCGCGCCCTCGGCTACCCCGACGTCGTCGCGCCTCCGACGTTCGCGATCGTCATCCAGGAGCTGACCCTGCGTCAGCTCATGAGCGAGCCGGACAGCGGCATCGCCCTCGAGCGCACGGTCCACGGCGAGCAGCGCTTCCGCTGGAGCCGTCCCATCGTGGCGGGCGACGAACTCACCGCGCAGCTGTCGGTGACCCAGGTGCGCGCGCTCGGCGCGAACGCGATGGTCACGAGTGAGACCGAGATCACGGATGCCGCGGGCGAGCACGTCGTCACGGCCACGTCGATGCTCGTGATCGGAGGAGACGAATGAGCGCCTCGACGGGCTCGGCGACCATCAGCGTGGGCGACGTCGTCGCCGAGCGCACCGTCCACCTCACCCGCGAATCGCTCGTGCGGTACGCGGGCGCGTCGGGCGACTTCAACCAGATCCACTGGAGCGACGTCGTCGCAGAGCGCGTCGGCCTCCCCGGCGTGCTCGCGCACGGCATGCTCACGATGGGGCTCGCCGTCACGACGCTCGATACGTGGGTCGGCGATCCGCGCCGCGTCCTCGAGTACGGCGTGCGGTTCACCAAGCCCGTCCTCGTCGACCAGGAGACGGGTGCCGACGTGCAGGTCGTCGCAAGAGTGGGGGCCGTGTCCGACGATGAGGCGCGAATCGATCTCACTGTGACCAGCGCCGACCAGACGGTCCTCGGCAAGGCGCAGGTGCGCGTGGCGCATGCCTGAGGTCACGCCGATCCCGCTGTCGCGTCTCACGACGCTGCGCACCGGTGGCCTCCCGGATCGCATGATCGACGCGCACACGCGTGACGAGCTCGTCGACGCGCTCCGCGAGGTGTGGGCCGACGGCGACGACTGGCTCGTGCTCGGCGGCGGGTCGAATCTGTTCGTCGGAGACGAGCCGTACCTCGGCACCGTCGTCCGGGTGCTCACGCAGGGCATCGAGCGGATGCCGGCCTCCCGGCCCGGCTTCGCGCGCGTGCGTGTGCAGGCCGGCCACGACTGGGACGCGCTCGTCGCGTACGCCGTGTCGGAGGGGCTCGCGGGCATCGAGGGGATGTCGGGCATCCCCGGCACCGTGGGTGCCGCGCCCGTGCAGAACATCGGCGCCTACGGCCAGGAGATCGTGCAGACCCTCATCGAGGTCGAGCTCATCGACGAGCGGACGGGCGAGGTCTCGGTCGTCCCCGCGGACGAGCTGGGGCTCGGCTTCCGCACGTCGGTGCTGAAGGCGCACTACGGTTCGGCGGCGGAGCGGTCCGCCGTCATCCTCTCGGTCACCCTCGAGCTTCCCGAGGTCGGCGACGGCGCGCGTCCGGTCGCGGGCGCGCAGCTGCGCGGCTCGCTCGGGCTCGAGGCGGACGCGTCCGTCCCGCTCGCGTGGATCCGCGAGCGGGTGCTGCAGATCCGTGCCAGCAAGGGGATGGTGCTCGACCCCGACGATCCGGACACCTACAGCGCCGGGTCGTTCTTCCAGAACGCGATCGTGTCGCAGTCGTTCGCGCTGACGCTTCCGCCGGAGTGCCCGCGGTGGCCCGTCGCTCCCGATCTTGACCCCGTGCTGGTCATCCCGCTCGAGCGGTTCGACGGGTACGTTCCGGCGCCGGTCGTCGTCGAGAGCCACGTCAAGGTGAGCTCGGCCTGGCTCATCGAGCACTCCGGGTTCCGCAAGGGGTTCAAGCTGCCGCGCTCCCGCGCGGGGCTGTCGACGAAGCACGCGCTCGCCCTGACGAACCGCGGCGGTGCGACGGCGGGCGAGCTCGCCGAGCTCGCGCGCTACATCCGCGGCCGCGTGCAGTCCGAGTTCGGACTGCTGCTGCATCCCGAGCCTGTGCTCGTCGACATCGAGCTCTAGCGGGAGCTGCGTTTCGTCTCGCTTCGCTCGCTCAACGATCCGCGAGGCATATGCGCGGGTCGTCGAGCGAGGGAGGAACGGCCGAGTCGAAACGCGGCGACCCGGTCAGATGCTGAAGAGCTCCTGCATCCGGCGCACGCCCTCCAGAAGCTGCTCGTCGCCGAGCGCGTACGACAGGCGGATGTAGCCGCTCGGCCCGAACGCCTCGCCGGGAACCACGGCGACCTCGGCCTCGTCGAGGATGAGGTCGGCGAGCTCGAGTGACGTGGTGGGCGTCTTGCCGCGCCATGTGCGGCCCAGGAGGCCCTTGACATCGGGGTAGACGTAGAACGCGCCCTGCGGCGTCGGGACCGTCATCCCCTCGATCTTCGAGAGCTCCGCGACCATGAGCCTCCGGCGGCGGTCGAAGGCCTGGCGGAACTGCTCCACCTCGTCCTGCGGGCCGTTCAGGGCCGCGGCTGCGGCGAGCTGCGCGATGTTGTTGACGTTGGAGCACAGGTGCGACTGCAGGTTGCCGGCGATCTTGATGGCGTCGGCGGGGCCGACCATCCAGCCCACGCGCCAGCCGGTCATCGCGTACGTCTTGGCGACGCCGTTGACGAGGATCGTCTGGGCGGCGGCCTCGGGGACGGCCTCGACGATCGACGTTGCCGTGGCCGCCTGCCCTGAGCTTGTCGAAGGGTCGTAGACGAGGTTCTGGTAGATCTCGTCGGAGATGATCCAGATGCCGTGCTCGACGGCCCACTCGCCGATCGCCTTCGTCTCCTCGGGCGTGTACACCGCGCCCGTCGGGTTCGAGGGCGACACGAAGACGATGACGGTCGTGCGCTCGGTGCGGGCGTCCTCGAGCTGCTCGACGGTCACCTTGTACTCCTGGTCGGCACCGGCGAACACCTCGACGGGGATGCCGTCGGCGAGGCGGATCGCCTCCGGGTACGTCGTCCAGTACGGCGCGGGCAGGAGCACCTCATCGCCGGGGTTCACGACGGTCTGGAACGCCTGGTAGACGGACTGCTTGCCGCCGTTGGTGACGATGATCTGCGACGGGGAGACCTCGAGACCGGAGTCGCGGAGGGTCTTCGCAGCGATCGCCTCCCGGAGGACGGGCAGGCCGGCGGCCGGCGTGTACCGGAAGTTCGCAGGATTGCGCAGCGCCTCGGCCGCCGCATCCACCACGAACTGCGGCGTCGCGAAGTCGGGCTCGCCGGCGGCGTACGAGACGACGGGGCGGCCCGCGGCCTGCAGGGCCTTCGCCTTGGCATCGACCTTGAGGGTCGCGGACTCGGCGATGGCGGAGATCTTGCGGGAGAGCGGGGCGCGTTCGGTCACGCCTCCAGCGTAATCGGGGACATATTCCGCGAAACGGCCGCGACGTACGGTGGCGAGGACTCCGTTGTACGTCGCGGCCGGTCGGGCTGCTCAGCCCAGGTCGAGGTCCAGCGGCCAGTACGGGCGCAGCTCGATCGTGCCGAGCGCGGACATCGGGTGCTTCGAGGCGACCTCGATCGCCTCGGCCTCATCGGCGACCTCGAGGATGTCGAAGCCCGCGATGTACTCCCGGGTCTCGGTGAACGGGCCGTCGGTCACGACCAGTTCGCCCCGGCGGCGCCGCAGGGTCTTCGCGTCGGCGGGCGGACGCAGGCGCTCGCCCGTGATGTCCACGCCGCGCTCGACCATCTCCGTCACCCAGGACTCGATGGACATGGGCTCGGGGTCGGCTTCGGCCGCGGTCAGGTCGGGGTCGTCGACCACCAGCATGAGATAGCGCATCGCAGGGTCCTTTCGTCGAAACGGATGCTCTCACCCGGTACGTCGAACGGGGAAGGGCCGAATCGACACGACCCGCGAGAATCTTTCTGAAGGAGCCGGATGCGGTCAGGTGACGGCGCCGCGCAACTGGTACTCGGGGTCGCGCCACAGCTCGTCGTCGAGCACCCGGCGGAGGGTCTCCACGGCATCCCACACATCGGCGAAGCCGACGTACATCGGCGTGATTCCGAAGCGCAGCACCTCCGGCTCGCGGTAGTCGCCGATGACGCCGTTCGCGATGAGCGCCTTCATGACGGCGAAGCCCTCGGGATGGCGGAACGACACGTGGCTGCCGCGGTGCTGCTCGTCGCGCGGGGTGATGAGGGTGAGCGGATGCTGCGCGAGGCGCGTCTCCACGAGCTCGATGAACAGCGACGTGAGGGCGAGCGACTTCCGGCGCAGGGCCTGCTCGTCGACGCTCAGATGGAGGTCGATGCCGACCTCCATCGTCGCCATCGAGATGATCGGCTGCGTGCCGACGAGGAAGCGTCGGCCGCCGTCGGCGGCCGTGTAGCTCTCGCTCATGGCGAAGGGGCTCTTGTGCCCCCACCAGCCGGACAGGGGCGTCGTCGCCCGCGCGAGGTGGCGCTCGGCGACCCAGATGAACGCCGGTGAGCCGGGACCGCCGTTGAGGTACTTGTACGTGCAGCCGACCGCGAAGTCGGCGCCGTCGGCGGCGACGCGCACGGGCACGGCGCCCGCGGAGTGGCAGAGGTCCCACACGGCCAGAGCGCCGGCGTCGTGGACGAGCCGCGTGGTGTCGGCCAGGTCCCACAGGTAGCCCGTGCGGTAGTTGACCTGCGTGATCATGACGACGGCGACGTCGTCGGCCAGGGCGTCCGCGAGGTCTTCGGGGGCGTCGATGAGGCGCAGGCTGTAGCCGCGGTCGAGGAGCGCGATGAGCCCCTCGGCCATGTAGAGGTCGGTGGGGAAGTTCTCGCGCTCGGAGACGATCACGCGGCGGGCCGGGACGTCCTCCTGCTGGATCGCGATGGCGGCCGACAGCGCCTTGAACACGTTGAGCGACGTCGTGTCGGTCGCGACGCACTCGCCTGCGCCGCCGCCGATGATGCGCCCGATCTTCTCGCCGATCCGCAGCGGGAGCTCGAACCAGTGGTTCTTGTTCCAGCTGCCGATGAGGTCGGTGCCCCACTCCTGCGTGACGACGTCCGCGGCGCGCGCGACGGCCGCGCGGGGGAGCGCACCGAGCGAGTTGCCGTCGAGGTAGATGACGCCGTCGGGCAGTGCGAACTCGTCGCGCAGCACCGCCAGTTCGTCGTTCCGGTCGGCCTCGGCGCACTGCTCGCGCGTCGTGGGTCGGGTCTGGTCGGCCATGCGTCCTCCTCGTCGCTCCGCGCAGGGGCGCGGTAATCCGGATCAACGCTGTCATCCCTGCGAAGAAACGCCTAGAATTTCGAAGAAGATCCGAGAATGATGCGCACATGCGGTGAATCGCCGGATCCGAGGCCCGTCAGGAGGCATCATGGCGAACGGGATTCAGCTCACCGCCTCGGATCGCAGAATCCTCGAGGAACTGACCAGAGACGGGCGTCTCTCGAACAAGGAGCTCGCCGCGCGCGTGGGGCTCCCGGCATCCACGTGCCACGGGCGCGTGCGCGCGCTCGAGGATGCGGGGATCATCCGCGGCTACCATGCCGAGATCGATCCGGTCGCTGCGGGCGCCAGCGTCGAGGCCCTCATCCTCGTGGGCGTGCACGACGCGGTGCGCGACCGGCTCCCACGCGTGACCGAGCGGCTGCGGCGCCTCCCCGGCGTGCAGCGGGTGTTCCTGATCGGCGGTGAGCAGGACCTCGTGCTGCACGTCGCGTGCGCGAGCGTGCCCGCCCTGCGCGACTTCATCCGCGAGCACCTCGGGTCCGATCGGGACCTCGGCCGGACCCAGACGCAGCTCATCTTCGAGCAGCATCCCGGAGCGGCTGTCATTCCGCTCTGAGCGGCGAGTCGACTCGATAATGTCGTGCGCATGAAGGACGAACCCGCGGGCGTCGAGGTCGCGGCCCGGCCGCAGCACCTGATCGTCACGATCTTCGGGCGCTACGGGCGGGCGCGCGGCGGCGCCATCCAGATCGCCGATCTCATCGAGCTGATGGCGGCGCTCGGAGTGGATGCCGGCACGGTGCGCTCGTCCGTGTCGCGCCTCAAGCAGCGCGGCGTGCTCGTGAGCGACCGCGACGGCGGGGCCGCGGCCTACCGATTGTCCGAGACGCTGGACGACGTCTTCGCCGCCGGCGACCACCGCATCTTCGAGGCGCGGCGCGCCCGCTCGGACGATCCGTGGCTGCTCGCATCCTTCTCGGTTCCGGAGAAGGAGCGTCCGCTGCGCCATCAGCTCCGCAAGCTGCTGCACCGCCTCGGGTTCGGACAGGTGAGCGGCGGCCTCTGGATCGCACCGGGGGCGATCGCCGACGAGACGCGGACGGCACTGCATCAGGCGGGGCTCGACGGCTATGTCGAGCTGTTCCTCGGCACGCGGGTCTCCGCCGAACCTCTCGTCGAGGCCGTCCGGCAGTGGTGGGATCTTCCTGCCCTGGAGCCGCTGTACCAGGAGTTCCTCGATGCGTACGGGCACGTCCTGGAGGGCGATCCGAGCGACAGCGAGGCCTTCGGCATCTATGTCGCGGCGATCACCAGGTGGCGCCGGCTCACGTATCTCGACCCGGGAATCCCGTTGGAGCTCCTGCCTGCCGACTGGGCGGGCGGTGCCGCGGAGCGGCTCTTCGGCGAGCTGCACGACCGGCTCGAGCCGCCGGCCGAGCGCTTCGTCTCGGCCGTCATGGCCTGATCGACGACGCCACCAGGGCTCCGGATGCTGACAGCATCCGGAGCCTTTCTGCATCCGCTGAGAGTCCCGATATCGCACTTGCGTGACGATAGTCACGTGTGCGACACTTCTGGCATACCGGACCAGAACCGGGATCGGGGCGCGAAGCGGCGCCCGCAGGCTTGGAGCGAAGGAGCCCCCATGACCGAGATCGAACTGCGCTGGGACCGCGTCCCGCAGGTGACCCGCAAGGGCGAAGAGGACACGCACACGATGTCGTCGGGCGACTGCATCCGCGTCTCGGGGGTCGGCCCGCAGCACACCGAGGCGACGAAGATCTGGTTCGGCCAGGTCACCAACGAGCCCGGCTATCGTTCGCTCCCGCACCACCACGGCGAGGCCGAGACCGGCGGCTACGTGCTGCGCGGCAAGGGCCGCATCTACTTCGGCGAGGACTACAAGGACTTCCTCGACATGACCGCCGGCGACTGGGTGTTCGTGCCGCCGTACATGCCGCACGTCGAGGCCAACATGTCGACGACCGAGCAGCTCGTGTGGCTCACCACCCGGACCCCGGACAACATCGTCATCAACCTCGACGAGGTCGACGACGCGATCCTCGCGGGCTACCGCCGCGCATGAGCACCTCCGCCGCGTTCCTCCGTGCCGTCGCCCTCACCGAGTGCGCGCCCGAGCACGCCGACCGCGCTTTCACGGCGCAGCCGCAGCCCGTGCCGTGGCCGAAGGCGTACGGCGGGGACACCGTGGCGCAGAGCGTGGCGGCGGCCATCCGCACCGTCGACGACGATCGCGTCCTCCACTCGGTGCACTCGACGTTCCTCAGGGGCGTCGACGTGTCGGAGCCCGTGCGGTACGAGGTCGAGGCGATCCGCGACGGTCGCGGTTTCTCGACCCGGCACGTGCGCGGGCACCAGCACGGGAAGCTCGCCTTCATGGCGACGGCATCCTTCCACGTGCCGGAGGACTTCCCCGAGCACGGGCCCGCGATGCCCGACGTGCCGGCTCCCGAGACCCTGCCCAGCACGGCCGACTACCTCGCGGGTGAGCAGGGCGCCGACATCGAGTACTGGTCGCACGACCGCAGCTTCGACATGCGGCATGTGCCCGGTCCGGTCTACGTGCGCGTCGAGGGCGAGCGGACCCCGCACCAGGCGGTGTGGGTGCGCGCCTTCGCGGCGCTCGAGGACGACCCGATCACGCACCAGCTCGCGATCGCGTACGTGTGCGACTACACCATCCTCGAACCCGTCCTGCGTGTCCTCGACCTCCCATGGCGCGACGAGGGGCTCGTCACCGCAAGCCTCGACCACGCGATGTGGTTCCACGCGCCCGCCCGCGCGGACGACTGGCTGCTGTACGCGCAGGAGTCGGCCGGCATCTCGGACGGGCGCGGCCTCGGCCTCGGCCGGTTCTACGACCGCACCGGGCGCCTCGTCGCCACGGTCGCCCAGGAGGGCATGATCCGCCCCGGCCGCCCGCTCTGACGAGCGCCGCCATCCACCCGATTCACCCGAAGGGATCAGCAATGGAGCTTTCCCGCTCAGCCCACGTCGACACGTTCACGCGCGACTCGCTGCCGCCGGCAGACCAGTGGCCGACGTTCGAATTCACGATTCCGAGCGTGCAGTAC
The DNA here is from genome assembly GCF_030315975.1 of Microbacterium candidum. Classification (GTDB taxonomy): domain Bacteria; phylum Actinomycetota; class Actinomycetes; order Actinomycetales; family Microbacteriaceae; genus Microbacterium; species Microbacterium candidum. The sequence continues at coordinate 75,611 of NZ_JASXSZ010000007.1, forward strand.
CCCGAGCGCCTGAACGCCGCCGCCGAGCTCATCGACCGCACGACCGAGCGCTTCGGCGCCGATCGCGACGCGATCATCCTCGGCGACGGCTCGCGGTGGAGCTACGGCGAGCTGCAGCGGCGCGCGAACCAGTTCGCCCGCGTGCTCACCGAGGATCACGGGGTCGTCCCCGGCAACCGCGTCATGCTGCGGATGCTGAACGGCCCGTGGACCGTCGCGTGCTGGCTCGGCGCGCTCAAGGCCGGAGCCGTGGTCGTCACGACCATGGTCGCGTGGAAGGCGCAGGAGGTCCGCAACGTCGCCGAGCGCGTGCGTCCGACGGTCGCCGTCGCCGACCACCGCGGTCTCGCCGACATCGCCGACGTGCTCCACGAGCTCCTGCCGGAGGGCGGCGTCGTCGTCTTCGGCGGGGAGGACGACGAGCTCGAGAAGGCGTGCGACACCAAGCCCGGCGACTTCGAGGCCGTCGACACCGCGGCCGACGACGTCGCGCTGCTGGGCGCGACGAGCGGCACCACAGGCGTGCCGAAGATCACGATGCACTTCCACCGCGACATCCTCGCGAACGCCGACACCTTCGCCGAGCACGTCCTCCACCTGACCGCCGACGACGTCAGCGCGACGACGGCGCCGCTCGCGTTCACCTTCGGTCTCGGCGGCGCTGTGGTGTTCCCGCTGCGGAGCGGGGGCGCCGCGGTCATCCTCGAGCGGGCGACGCCGATCGAGCTCGCCAAGCTCATCGAGCCTCTCGGCATCACCGTGCTCTACACGGCTCCCACCGGATACCGGAACCTCCTCAAGGAGGGCTACACCGCCGAGCTGAAGCGGCTGCGCCTCGGCGTCTCGGCCGGTGAGCACCTCGCGCAGGAGACCTTCGAGTCGGTGCGGGATGCGACGGGCCTGCGCCTCGTCGACGGCATCGGCTCCACGGAGATGCTGCACGTGTTCATCTCCGCCTCCGGCGACGACATCCGCCCCGGCGCGACCGGCAAAGCCGTTCCCGGCTACCGTGCGGCGATCCTCGACGACGACGGTGACCCGGTCGGCGCGGGTGTCCCCGGACGGCTGGGAGTCATCGGCCCGACCGGATGCCGGTACCTCGATGACCCGCGGCAGGCCGGCTACGTCAGCAATGGCTGGAACGTCACGGGCGACACGTTCGTGATGGATGAGGACGGGTACTTCGTCTTCCAGGCGCGCAACGACTCGATGATCGTCACCGCCGGTTACAACGTCGGCGCTCCCGAGGTCGAGGAGGCGATCGCCGTCCACCCCGACGTCATGGAGGTCGCCGTCGTCGCGCGGCCGGATGCCGACCGCGGCATGATCGTCAACGCCTTCGTGGTCCCGCGCAGCGGGGTGGAGGGCTCCGACGAGCTGACCGCATCCATCATCGACGTCGTCAAGACGCGCCTCGCGGTCTACAAGCTGCCGCGCCGCATCGACTACATCACCGAGCTGCCCCGCAACCCCAGCGGCAAAGTGCAGCACTTCGTCCTGCGCGAGCGTGCGGCGGCCGACGCCGCGGCCGCCGCCCTCGTCTCCCAAGGAGCCTGACATGCGCGTCGCCGTCATCGGAGGTGGCCCCGGCGGGCTCTACTTCTCCGCCCTCATGAAGCAGCTGGACCCCGCGCACGAGATCACCGTGTGGGAGCGCAACGCGCCGGACGACACTTTCGGGTTCGGGGTCGTGTTCAGCGACGAGACCCTCGGCGGTATCGAGAACGCCGACCCGGTGATCGCCCAGCGCATGGGCGAGCAGTTCGCGCGCTGGACCGACATCGACATCCTCTTCGGCGGCGACGTGCACACGGTCGGCGGGCAGGGCTTCGCGGCCATGGGCCGCAAGGAGCTGCTGCAGCTGCTGCAGCAGCGGTGCCTCGAGCTCGGTGTGGAGATCCGGTTCCGCACCGAGGCGCCGGATGCGGCGGACCTCATGCGCGACCACGACCTCGTGCTGGCAGCGGACGGCATCAACTCCCGCGTGCGCGGTCAGTTCGCGGACGCCTTCGGCCCCGACCTCGACCGGCGCGTGTCGAAGTACATGTGGCTCGGCACCGACCGCGTCTTCGAGGCGTTCACGTTCGCCGTGCTGCACACGCCGTACGGCATCATGCAGCTGCACGGCTACCCCTACTCCGATCAAGGCTCGACGTTCCTCATCGAGATGCACGAGGACGTCTGGCGCGCGGCCGGTTTCGACGCCACCGAGAACGAGGTCTTCCCTCCTGGGGTCAGCGACGAGTACGCGATCGAGAAGATCAAGGGCTTCTTCGCCGAGGTGCTCGACGGGCACGAGGTGCTCTCGAACAACTCGAAGTGGCTGAACTTCACGACCGTGCGCAACGACCACTGGCACCACGAGAACCTCGTGATCCTGGGGGATGCGGCGCACACGGCGCACTTCTCGATCGGCTCCGGCACCAAGCTCGCCATGGAGGATGCGCTGGCCCTCGCCGCGTGCCTGCACGAGCACTCCTCCCTCGAGGAGGCGCTCGAGGCCTACGAAGTCGAACGGCGTCCGGTCGTGGCATCCACTCAGCGCGCTGCGCAGGCCTCTCTCGAGTGGTTCGAGCAGATCGGCCAGTACGCGGACCAGGATCCGCTGCAGTTCTCGTTCAATCTGCTCACCCGCAGCCGCCGCATCACGCTGGAGAACCTCGGCCTGCGCGATCCGCTGTTCGCGGAGGAGCTGCTCGCTCGCAGCGGTCTCGAGGGCCGCACGCCGGACGAGCCGGCGATGTTCCGGCCGCACCGGATCGGGCGGCTGGAGCTGAAGAACCGCATCGTGGTCTCGCCGATGGACATGTACTGCTCGGTCGAGGGCGTGCCCGGCGACTTCCACCTCGTGCACCTCGGTTCCAAGGCGCAGGGCGGCGCGGGACTCGTCATGACCGAGATGGTGTGCGTGTCGGCCGAAGGCCGGATCACCCCCGGATGCGCGGGACTCTACACCGACGAGCAGCGTGACGCGTGGGGCCGCATCGTCGACTACGTGCACCATCAGACCACCGCCAAGATCGGCGTGCAGATCGGGCACTCCGGCCGCAAGGGCTCGACGAAGCTCATGTGGGAGGGCATCGACGAGCCGCTGCCCGAGGGCAACTGGCCCGTCGTCGCGCCCTCAGCGCTGCCCTACAGCGCGGCGAATCAAGTGCCGTCCGAGCTCGACCGCGCGGGGATGATCCGCATCCGCGACGAGTTCGTCGCGGCGACGGAGCGGGCGGCGGATGCGGGCTTCGACCTCGCCGAGCTGCACGCGGCGCACGGGTACCTCATCTCCGAATTCCTCTCACCCGTGGCCAACCGGCGCACCGACGAGTACGGCGGGTCGCTGGAGAATCGGCTGCGCTTCCCCCTCGAGGTCTTCGACGCGATGCGGGCCGCGTGGCCCGCCGAGCGGCCGATGACCGTCCGCGTCTCCGCGGTCGACTGGATCGAGGGCGGCAACACGGTCGACGACGCCGTGGAGATCGCCCGCGCGTTCATCGCGCACGGCGCGGACGGCATCGACGTCTCGTCGGGCCAGCTGCACAAGGACGAGAAGCCGGCCTTCGGCCGCAGCTACCAGACGCCGTTCGCCGACGCGATCCGCAACCGCGTGGCCGCCGGGGCGGACGTCACCGTCATCGCGGTGGGCGCCGTCTCGAGCTATGACGACGTCAACTCGATCCTGCTCGCCGGCCGCGCCGACATGGTTGCCCTCGGGCGCACGCACCTCTACGACCCGCACTGGACGCTGCACGCCGCCGCCGACCAGGGCTATCGCGGACCGGGCGCGGAGTGGGTGGCGCCCTTCCGCGCCGGCTCCCGGAAGCCCCCGACCGCCCGCACCGACGCGGTGCGCCCGCGCCTCTCGCTCGTCCGCGACGCGCAGTCCGGCGCCGACGGCGCTCCTGAGCACCGCCGCTGGACGCCCGCGCGTCCGGTCGATACGGCCGAGCCTGTCGCGGTCGGCGCCGCAGTCGGCGCCCGCTGACGCATCCACTCCCGAGTTCGAAGGAAGAAGCATGACACGGCAGATCGTCAACCCCCCGAGTCTCGTGAAGCCGAGCGGCTTCGCGCACGGCGTGCGCGCCGGTGAATTCGTCTACCTCGGCGGGCAGACCGCGATGGATGCCGACGGCGCCATCGTCGGGGGAGGGATCGTCGAGCAGTTCGTCCAGGCGTTCTCGAACGTGCTCACCACGCTGGAGGCGGCGGGAGGTACACCCGCAGACCTCGTCGACGTCACGATCTATCTCACCGACGTCGAGGACTACCAGGCCAACGGCCGCGAGATCGGGCGACGCTGGCGCGAGATGGCCGGCACCGAGTATCCCGCGATGGCCGGGATCGGGGTCACCCGGCTCTGGCAGCGGGAGGCGCTCATCGAGATCCAGGGCGTCGCGCACATCGCCGGCACCGCCGGGGACGACGCCTGATGAGGCTCGCCACGGTCCTCGTCGGCGCATCCACACGTGCGGCCGCGGGGGACGACGACGGCTGGGTGGTGCTCGACGAGCGCGACGCGCAGGCGCTCATCGCCGAGCCGGGGTGGCGCGTTCGCGTCGAGGCAGCGCTGCACGATCGGGAGCGTGTCCGTCTCGAGCCTGAGGCCTTCCTCACCCCGATGCCGCGCCCGGCGAAGGTCCTGTGCTGCGGACTGAACTACCGCGACCACATCGTGGAGACCGGGCGCGCGGTGCCGGAGTACCCGACGCTGTTCGCGAAGTTCGCCGACACCCTCACAGGCCCGGTCGACGACATCGTCGTCCACGACACCGAGCGGCTCGACTGGGAGGCCGAGCTCGTCGTCGTCGTCGGCGCGGAGGTGCATCGCGCAACGCGCGACGAGGCCCGCGCGGCGATCCTCGGGTACACCGTCTCGAACGACATCTCGATGCGCGACTGGCAGCAGCGCACCCTGCAGTGGGTGCAGGGAAAGGCGTTCGACGGCACGACGCCGGTTGGGCCGGTGGTGGTGACGGCGGATGCGGTCGAGCCCCGCGAGGGCCTGCGCATCACGTGCGCGGTCAACGGCGAGACGATGCAGGACGGCAACACGCGCGAGCTCGTCTTCGACGCCGCCGACCTCCTCGCGTACGTGTCGCAGATCACGCGGCTGCGGCCGGGCGACCTCATCCTCACGGGCACGCCGGGGGGCGTCGCGCTCGGGATGCCGGAGCCCCGGTGGCTGCGCGACGGCGACATCGTGACGACGGCCATCGAAGGGATCGGGGAGCTCCGGAACACTGTCCGCTTCGAATAGGGCCTGTGTCCCGAGCGGGGGCTCGGGGGGACACAGAAGAACGGGCAGGATGCGGGTTGCCGCATCCTGCCCGTTCGCCCGCCGCCCTTCGAGCTCGTCGAAGGCGGCAGCAGTCCCTCTTGGGGAAGCTCAGCCGAACTGGTTCATCGTGTTGTGCTGGCCGCCGGCCTTGAGGGCGGCGTCACCGGCGAAGTACTCCTTGTGGTTGTCGCCGATGTCGCTGCCGGCCATGTTCTGATGCTTGACCGTCGCGATGCCCTCGCGGATCTCGCGACGCTGCACGCCCTTCACGTAGGCGAGCATGCCCTCGTCGCCGAAGTAGCCCTTCGCGAGGTCATCGGTCGACAGGGCCGCCGTGTGGTAGGTCGGGAGCGTGATGAGGTGGTGGAAGATCCCCGCGCGGGCGGAGCCGTCGCGCTGGAACGTGCGGATCTTCTCGTCGGCGAGGCGCGCCAGCTCGGTGTCGTCGTACTCGACGCTCATGAGGTCGCCGCGGTCGTAGGCCGAGACATCCTCGCCCCGCTCCACGAGCAGGTCGTACGCCTGCTGGCGGAAGTTCAGCGTCCAGTTGAACGACGGGCTGTTGTTGTAGACGAGCTTGGCGTTCGGGATCTCCTCGCGGATCGCGTCGACCATGCCGGCGATCTGCTCCACGTGCGGCTTCTCGGTCTCGATCCAGAGCAGATCGGCGCCGTTGCGCAGCGACGTGATGCAGTCGAGCACGACCCGCTCCTCGCCGGTCCCGGGGCGGAACTGGTAGAGGTTGCTCGCGAGGCGCTTCGGGCGCAGCAGCTTGCCGTCGCGCTTGATGACGACGTCGCCGTTGCCGAGGTCGCCGTCCTGGATCTCTTCGACGTCGAGGAACGCGTTGTACTGGTCGCCGAGGTCGCCGGGCGCGTGGGTGACCGCGAGCTTCTGCGTGAGGCCGGCACCGAGCGAGTCGGTGCGGGCGACGATCACGCCGTTGTCGATGCCGAGCTCGAGGAAGGCGTAGCGGACCGCGTTGAGCTTCGCGATGAAGTCCTCGTGGGGGACGGTGACCTTGCCGTCCTGGTGGCCGCACTGCTTCTCGTCCGAGACCTGGTTCTCGATCTGGATGGCGCAGGCGCCCGCCTCGATCATCTTCTTGGCGAGGAGGTACGTCGCCTCGGGGTTGCCGAAGCCCGCGTCGATGTCGGCGATGATCGGCACGACGTGGGTCTCGTAGTTGTCGATCTGCGACTGGATGAACTCGGCCGCCGTCTCATCGCCGGCCGCGCGCGCCCGGTCGAGCTGCGTGAACAGCAGGTCGAGCTCGCGGGCGTCGGCCTGACGGAGGAACGTGTACAGTTCCTCGATCAGCGCGGGCACCGCGGTCTTCTCGTGCATCGACTGGTCGGGCAGCGGCCCGAACTCCGAGCGGAGCGCGGCGACCATCCACCCGGACAGGTACAGGTAGCGCTTGTTCGTCGACTTCAGGTGCTTCTTGATCGAGATCAGCTTCTGCTGCCCGATGAAGCCGTGCCAGACGCCGAGCGACTGCGTGTACACCGACGCGTCGGCGTCGTACTCGGCCATGTCGCGGCGCATGATGTCGGCCGTGTACTGGGCGATCTCGAGACCCGTGCGGAAGCGGTTCTGCGCACGCATGCGGGCGACGGACTCGGGGTCGATGGCATCCCAGCTGGAGCCGTGCTGCTCGGTGAGCGCGCGGATGGCTTCGATGTCGTCGTTGTAGGAGGTCATGGTCCTGTTCCTTCGTGTCGGGTGGCCGATTACTCGGACTCGATCAGGTAGCGGTTGTAGGCGGGCAGCGTCAGGAATGCGGGGAACTCCTGGCCGAGGGCGACCTCGCGGAAGATCTCCGCGGCGTCGTCGAAGCGGTCCCCGTCACGGCGCTCCACTTCGCCGAGCACCCGCGCGATCAGGCCCTCGACGTAGTCGCGGGTGATCGGGGTGCCGTCGTCGGTGGTGCGGTCCTGGTGGATCCACTGCCACACCTGGCTGCGGCTGATCTCCGCGGTCGCCGCATCCTCCATGAGGTTGTCGATCGCAACGGCGCCGAGGCCGCGCAGCCACGCCTCGAGGTAGCGGATCGCCACCGACACGTTCGCGTGCACGCCCGCAGCCGTGATCGGACGCCCGATGTGCACGTCGATCAGGTCGGCCGCGGTCACCCGCACCTCGGGGCGCTGCCGGTCGAGCTGGTTCGGACGGTCGCCCAGCACGGCGTCGAACTCGGCCTGCGCGGTGGGGATGAGGTCGGGGTGCGCCACCCACGTGCCGTCGAAGCCGTCGCCGGCCTCGCGCTTCTTGTCGGCGGCGACCTTCTCGAAGGCCCGCGCCGTCACCTCGGGGTCGCGCCGGTTCGGGATGAAGGCGCTCATGCCCCCGATCGCGAAGGCGCCGCGTTTGTGGCACGTCTTGACGAGCAGCTCGGTGTAGGCGCGCATGAACGGCACCGTCATCGTGACCTCGCTGCGGTCGGGCAGCACGAACCGGGCGCCGCGGCCGCGGTAGTTCTTGATGATCGAGAAGATGTAGTCCCAGCGGCCGGCGTTCAGGCCCGCGCAGTGGTCGCGCAGCTCGAAGAGGATCTCCTCCATCTCGAACGCGGCGGGCAGCGTCTCGATCAGCACCGTGGCGCGGATCGTGCCATGGGGGATGCCGATGTACTCCTCGCTGAAGGAGAAGACGTCGTCCCACAGGCGCGCCTCTTCCGCGCTCTCGAGCTTTGCGATGTAGAAGTACGGGCCGCGGCCGTTCGCGATGAGCTGGGTCGCGTTGTGGAAGAAGTAGAGGCCGAAGTCGACGAGCGACCCGGACGTGGGCAGCGCGCGGCCCAGGCGGTCGGTGAAGCGCAGATGCTGCTCGGGCAGGTGCCAGCCGCGCGGACGCATCACGATCGTGGGCGTCTCGGTCGCGGTGACCCGGTATTCCCTGCCGTCGCCATTCGTGAAGGACAGCTCGCCGCGGATCGCGTCGCGCAGCGACAGCTGCCCCTCGATGACGTTCGCCCACGTCGGGCTGGTGGCATCCTCCTGGTCGGCGAGCCACACCTTGGCGCCCGAGTTCAGCGCGTTGATCGTCATCTTCGGGTCGGTCGGGCCGGTGATCTCGACGCGGCGGTCCTCGAGGCCGGGGCCGGCGCCGGCGACCTGCCAGTCGGCGTCCTCGCGGATGTGCCGAGTGTCGTCGCGGAACTGCGGGTCGTGCCCGTTGCCGATCTCGAAGCGGCGACGCATGCGGTCGGCGAGACGATCGTGCCGGCGGGCGCCGAAGCGATCGTGCAGCTCGATGAGGAACCGCAGGGCCTCGGGCGTCAGGATCTCGTCGTAGCGGGGGCCGATGCGGCCGGCGATCTCGAGTGCGGGCTGGTGGGTCTGGGCGGGGATCGATCCGGTGCGCGTACGCATCGGGGTTGCGGTTGCAGGTGTCATGTCCCTGTCTTCCTGTGTGAAGTGGTCTGAGGATGCGGGGTCCCGGCGTGTGCGTCGGCTCCCGGCATCCCGCGATCCGGCGTTCTGGATCGATCGGGTCTTGCGTCGTGAGTCCACTATCCGGTGAAGTTCGGGATGCTGAATGACCAAATCGACTGTGAAGATTCGTCGATCTTCTGTTTTCGTGACAGAATCGCCGGCATCACTTCGCGGCCGTCGAGGGGAACCTCTTCGGTCGTTGAGCGAGCGAAGCGAGTCGAAACGCAAGGAGCGGACATGACCGACGTTCTGGAAGCCGAAGAGCTCGACGCCCTGGCGCTCGGGCGCCGCATCCGTCGCCTCCGTACCGAGCGGGGGATGACGCTCGACGAGCTCGCCGCCGCGGTCGATCGCGCGCCCAGCCAGCTGTCGATGATCGAGAACGGCAAGCGCGAGCCCAAGCTCACGCTGCTGCAGGCGATCGCGAAGGCGCTCGGGTCCACGCTCGACGGGCTCCTGGAGGCCGCACCCCTCGACGCGCGCGGCGAAGCAGAGCTCGCGCTCGAAAGAGCGATGAAGGGGCAGACGTTCCAGGCGCTCGGCATCCCGCCGTTCCGCATCGGCAAGTCCCTGCCGACCGACGCGATCACCGCGATGCTCGCCCTCCACGCCGAGATCGACCGGCTGCGCGACGAGCGGGCGGCGACGCCCGAGGAGGCGCGCCGCGCCAATGTCGAGCTCCGCCGCCTCATGCGCAGGCAGGACAACTACTTCGCCGATCTCGAGGCGCACGCGCGCAGCATCCTGGACGCCGTCGACCACCCGGGCGGTCCGCTCACGCAGCGCACCGCCTCGGATATCGCGGCCCACCTGGGCTTCTCGATCCACTACGTGCCCGACCTGCCGCAGACGACCCGCAGCGTCGCCGACCTCAAGAACGGGCGGCTCTACCTGTCGAGCCGGCTCACCTCCAAGGGCGACCCGCGGACGGCGGTGCTGCAGGCGCTGTCGAGCCGGATGCTGGGGCACACGGAGCCGGCGAGCTACGCCGAGTTCCTCCGCCAGCGCGTCGAGACGAACTACCTGACCGGGGCCCTGCTCATCCCCGAAGCCCACGCGGTGCCGTTCCTCCAGGACGCGAAGAAGGATCGGGCGATCTCGATCGAAGACCTCCGCGACGCATACTCGGTGTCGTACGAGACGGCCGCGCATCGGTTCACGAACCTCGCGACGACCCATCTCGGCATCCGCGTGCACTTCCTGAAGGTCCACGAGTCCGGGACGATCACGAAGGCGTACGAGAACGACGACGTGAACTTCCCGACCGACCGCCTCGGTTCGATCGAGGGGCAGATGTGCTGCCGCAAGTGGACGTCGCGCGTCGTCTTCGACGTCGACGACCACTTCAACCCGTACTACCAGTACACCGACACCGGCAACGGCACGTACTGGTGCACGGCCCGCGTGGAGGCGTCGAGCGAGGGCGCGCACTCGGTGTCGGTCGGAGTGCGCTTCGACGACACGAAGTGGTTCCTCGGCCGCGACACCCCCAACCGCGGAGTGTCTCCGCACGCCACCGAGGTGTGCTGCCGGCGCGCTCCCGCGGAGCTGGAAGCCGCGTGGCGGGGGAGTTCATGGCCCAACGTCCGGACGCCCCGCACCCTCCTGGCGACCCTCCCGACCGGGGCGTTCCCCGGAGTCGATTCGACGGACGTCTACGAGTTCCTGCAGGCCCACGCCCCCGCCTGAGCGGGGCGTGTTCAGTGCTGGCCGGCGATGAGGTCGGCGACCTTGGCAGGCCACGCGTCCTTCGTCGACGAGCGGGATGACTCGGTCCGGTCGGCCATGCCGTATGCGGCATAGATCGCCTGGACGGCGGTCCAGCGGAGCGGCTCGGGCTCCCAGTTCTTCGCGCGGTGTCCGACCCACGGCAGACGCACGAGCTCCGTGTCGCGGCCGAGGACGAGGTCGGCCAGGGTGCGTCCGGCGAGGTTCGTCGCGGTGACGCCCGTCCCGACATACCCGCCGGCCCAGCCGAGGCCGGTCGCGCGGTCGAGTCCGACGCTCGCCGACCAGTCGCGCGGCACGCCGAGCACGCCCGCCCACGCATGGGCGATCGGGATGTCCGCGGCCGCCGGGAAGAACGACCGCAGCAGGGCCGTGAGCGCCGCGACGGTCCGCTCCTGCGTCGTGCCGTCGGTGTCGACGCGCGAGCCGTACCGGTAGGGGACCCCGCGCCCGCCGAAGGCGATGCGGTCGTCGGCCGTGCGCTGCGCGTACATGTAGACGTGGGCGAAGTCGCCGAGGGTCTCTCGGCCGCTCCATCCGACTTCGTCCCAGAAGGATGCGGGCAGCGGCTCGGTCGCGATCATCGACGAGTTCATCGGCAGCCACGTGCGGTGCGTTCCGCGGAGGTTCGCGGTGAAGCCCTCCGTCGCGCGGATGACGTGCGCCGCGCGCACGGTGCCGCGGTCCGAGATCGCGAGCCCGGGGCGGATCTCCGACACCCGCGTGTTCTCGTGGATGACCACGCCGAGCCGCTCGACGGCGGCGGCGAGCCCGGCGGCGAGCTTCGCCGGATGGATGCGGGCGCAGTGCGGATGCCACAGTCCGCCGACGGCTCCCTCGATGCGGATCCTGGATGCGGTGGCCGCCGCATCCAGCGGTTCCACGTCCGTGTGCGGCCACTGCGCCTCGTCGGCGGCCGCCGCCTGCAGACGGGCGAGCTGAGCGGGGGAGCGTGCGACGTTGAGCTCGCCGCCCTTCACGATGTTCGCGTCGATGCCCTCGTGCGCGGCGACGGCGATGACCTCGTCGACGGTCTCATTGAGCGCGCGCTGCTGGGCGGTTCCGGCATCCCGTCCGTATCGCGCCCGGCCGCCCGTGACCGAGTTCGTGAGCCAGCCGCCGTTGCGCCCGGAGGCGCCGAAGCCGGCGAAGCGCTGCTCGAGAACGGTGACCCGCAGGTCGGGCTGCAGCGTCTTGAGGTAGTACGCGGTCCAGAGCCCCGTGTAGCCGGCGCCGACGATGCAGACGTCCGCCGTGGCGTCGCCGTCGAGCGCGGGACGGGTGGATGCGGGGAGCCCCTCCTGTCGCCACCAGAAGGACACTCCGCCGTTGATGGTCGCTCCGCCCGTCGCCGTCATCCGGCCAGGCTATCCGCGCCGCGGCTCAGTCCTCGCCGACGGATTGTGCCCGATTCCCCGTCCGCTCGGACGCCGTGTCATGGCTCAGTCGGCGACCTGCATCGCCGCCCACAGCTCCGCGCGGGCGGCGAAGGTCGAGAGGTCGATGCCGAGGAGACGCTGGGCGAGCGCGATGCGCGCACGAACCGTGTGGCGGTGCACCCCGAGAGCCGTGGCCGCCGCCTCGATGCGCGTGTCGCTCTCGAGCCAGACGCGGACGGTCTCGATGAGCGCGGTGCCGTCCTCGGCGTCGCTGCGGATGAGGGGTTCCAGCATCCCCGCCGCGAGAGCCCGCGCCTCCACGCTGTCGAGGATCGCGAGCATGCCGGACGCCTGCACTTCCGCGAACGTCGTGACGGCATCACCGCCGCGCCGCAGTGCCGTGACCGCTTCGGCGTGGGCGGCCGAGAAGCCGGAGTAGTGCGCCGCGGAGGACACGCCGACCCGTGCGCCGAAGCGCTCGGCGAGGGCGACCGCGACATCGGCCGACGCGGGTGCGACGAGCACGAGCTCGTGGTCGTGCCACCCGAACGCGAGGTCGCTGCGCCGCTCCGCGGACTGCACCTCGAGCCACTCGTCGAGGGCGTCCGTGCGGTGCACGTCCGCGACGGCGACGACGACGGGCGCGGACGGCAGCCCCCCGGTGAGGTCGCGCGCGATCCGACGGGCGAGGGTCGGCTCGTCGGTGAGCAGCGACTGGATGAGCGCCGACCGCAGCGCCGTCATGGCGCGGGCGAGCCCCCGGTTCTGCTCGAGCGCGAGCCCCGCCATCGCGACGACGGCCGTGAGGACCCCGCGGCCCTCGGGATCGAGCTCGCCCGCGGCGATGGCGATCACGCCGCGCAGGTGGCCGGTGCGCCCCAGCGTCTGCAGCGTGAGGGGAACCGCGCCCTCGTGGAGTGCCGCAGCGGCCCGCGACCCGCGCCGCAGGAGCGTCCCCGCCTCGGCCGCGGCGAGGGCGAGGGATGAGGCATCCAGTCCGCCGACCGGATGCTCGCGCGTCAGCTTTCCGGACGCGTCGAAGAGTCCGACCCACGTATGCAGCTGCTTCGCGAGCTCGACGAGCGTCGCGCCGAGGCCGTCCGGGCGGAGGGCGGCGAGGGCGATCGCCCGCTGGGCATCCAGCGCCCAGGATCTCCGCGCATACGCCTGGGCTGCGACGGCCTCGGCGTTCGCGCGGGCGACGGCGATGAACGGCGTCTTGTAGGGCACCTCGAACAGGGGCATGCGGTGCGTCCGGCAGGCGGCCACGAGCCCCGCGGGTACGCCCTCGCGCACGACCTCCGTGCCGAAGCCGAGGGCGATCACACCCCGGCTGACCGCCCGCCGCACGTAGTCGTCGTACAGTTCCGGCTCGTCCGACGCGAACTGCGTGCCGGTCGTCAGCAGCACGAGGTCGTCCGCGAGGAACGGCGTCGGGTCGACGAGATCGCTCGAGTGCACCCAGCGCACGGGCCGGGATGCGGCATCCGGATCGCCGTTCTCGACGAGCCGCAGCCCGAGCTCGCGCCGTGCGAGCAGGCTCTCCAGGGTCGGGATGGGGGCGGGGTCGGCGACCATGGTGCTCCTGTACATCTTGGCCAAGCGGGATGCCTCGAATGTACACGTCGGCGAGTGCGGGTGCCTCGGCCCGCGCCTACGCTCGGGGACATGAGCATCGTCGACACCACCGTCCCCGTCGGCGGCCCCACTCTCGCACAGGAGCGCCGCCTCGTCACCGCCATCCCCGGCCCGCGCTCGCAGGAGCTGCTCGCCCGCAAGGCCGCCGCCGTCGCCGATGGCGTCAGCTACTCCATCCCCGTCCAGACGGTCGCCGCCGGCGGCGGTGTGCTCGTCGACGCCGATGGCAACTCGCTGATCGACCTCGGCTCGGGCATCGCCGTGACCACGGTCGGCAACGCGCACCCGAAGGTCGTGGCCGCCGTGCAGGAGCAGGTCGCGCAGTTCACCCACACGTGTTTCATGGTCTCGCCGTACGAGTCCTACGTGGAGGTCGCCGAGGCGCTCAACCGCGTCACCCCCGGCGACCACGCCAAGAAGAGCGCTCTGTTCAACACGGGCGCCGAGGCCGTCGAGAACGCCGTCAAGATCGCGCGCAAGTACACCGGCAAGCAGGCCGTCGTCGCGTTCGACCACGCGTACCACGGCCGCACCAACCTCACGATGGCGCTGACCGCGAAGTCGATGCCGTACAAGAGCGGGTTCGGCCCGTTCGCGTCGGAGATCTACCGCGCGCCGATGTCCTACCCGTTCCGCGACGGACTGACGGGTCCCGAGGCCGGGAAGCGCGCCATCTCGATGATCGAGAAGCAGGTCGGCGCCGACAACCTCGCCGCCGTCATCATCGAGCCGATCCAGGGCGAGGGCGGCTTCGTCGTCCCGGCCGACGGCTTCCTCCCGGCGATCGTCGAGTGGTGCAACGCGAACGGCGTCGTCTTCATCGCCGACGAGGTGCAGTCCGGCTTCGCCCGCACCGGCACGATGTTCGCGAGCGAGCAGTTCGGCATCGTCCCCGACCTCATCACGACGGCCAAGGGCATCGCGGGCGGCATGCCGCTCGCCGCGGTCACCGGCCGCGCCGAGATCATGGATGCCACCCACGGCGGCGGCCTCGGCGGCACCTACGGCGGCAACCCCGTCGCCTGCGCTGCCGCGATCGCCGCGATCGACGCGTTCGAGAACGACGGTCTCGTCGAGCGCGCGCAGGAGATCGGCGAGATCCTCCTCGCCCGCCTCACCGCACTGCAGGCGACCGACGCCCGAATCGGCGACGTCCGCGGCCGCGGCGCCATGGTCGCCGCGGAGTTCGTGAAGCCGGGCACCACCGAGCCGGACGCGGCGCTCACCGCGGCCGTGGCCAAGGCGTGCATCGCCGAGGGCGTCATCGTCCTCACGTGCGGCACCTACGGCAACGTCATCCGCTTCCTCCCGCCCCTGTCGATCGGCGACGAGCTCCTCGCCGAGGGCCTCGACGTCGTCGCCGCGGCACTCGCGGCCAACTGATCCCGAAGCCCCGGTCGGGCCGCTGCGCGGTGCCGGCCGGGGCTTTTCCGTCCTCATCCATCCACAACCCCCAACGAAAGAGCGTGAAAATTGACCGAGATCACCAGGGACGTCGTCGTCATCGGCGCCGGAGCGGCGGGCCTCACCGCCGCGAACGAGCTGAAGAAGGCGGGCCTGTCGGTCGCGGTGCTCGAGGCGCGTGACCGCGTCGGCGGGCGACTGTGGACGGATGTCATCGACGGCGCGATGCTCGAGATCGGCGGCCAGTGGGTCTCGCCCGACCAGGACGCGCTGAAGGACACCCTCGCCGAGCTCGGGCTCGAGACGTACGATCGCTACCGCGAGGGCGACAGCGTCTACATCGGCCAGGACGGCGTGCTGACGCGCTTCACGGGTGAGATCTTCCCCGTGAAGCCCGACACCGAGAAGGTCATCGTCGAGCTGATCGAGAAGCTCGACGCGATGGTTGCGCTGGTCGATCCCGACCGGCCGTGGGAGTCGCCGGATGCGGAGGCCCTCGACTCGATCTCGTTCGAGGAGTGGCTGAAGCAGCAGACCGACGACACCGAAGCGCGCGAAAACATCGCGCTCTTCATCGCGGGGGCCATGCTCACAAAGCCCGCCCACGCGTTCTCCACCCTGCAGGCCCTCCTCATGGCGGCCAGCGCCGGCAGCTTCTCGAACCTCGTGGATGCGGACTTCATCCTCGACGCGCGCGTCGTCGGCGGCCTGCAGCAGGTCCCGCTCCTGCTCGCCGAGCGTCTCGGCGACGACGTGCACCTCAACGCGCCGGTGCGCACTCTCCGCTGGAACGACGAGGGCGTCACGGCCGAGGCGGAGGGCGTCACCGTCCACGCACGCCGGGTGATCATCGCGCTCGCACCCGTCCTCTACAACCGCATCTCGTTCGTCCCCGCACTCCCGCGTCGTCAGCACCAGATGCACCAGCACATCTCGATGGGCTTCGTCATCAAGGTCCACGCGGTCTACGACCGCCCGTTCTGGCGCGAGCAGGGACTGTCCGGCACGGCGTTCAGCCCCTACGAGCTGTCGCACGAGGCCTACGACAACACCAACCACGGCGATGAGCGCGGCACCCTCGTCGGGTTCGTCTCCGACAAGAACGCCGACGGCGTCTTCGCGCTGTCCGCCGAGGAGCGCAAGGAGCGCATCCTCGAGTCGCTGTCGCACTACTACGGTCCGGAGGCCAAGAACCCGGTCGTCTACTACGAGAGCGACTGGGGCAGCGAGGAGTGGACGCGCGGCGCGTACGCCGCGAGCTTCGACCTCGGCGGCCTGCACCGCTACGGTGCGGACCTGCGCACCC
This sequence comes from Microbacterium candidum, assembly GCF_030315975.1. Classification (GTDB taxonomy): domain Bacteria; phylum Actinomycetota; class Actinomycetes; order Actinomycetales; family Microbacteriaceae; genus Microbacterium; species Microbacterium candidum. Next base: position 91,775 of record NZ_JASXSZ010000007.1, read on the forward strand.
CGGTCGGTCCGATCTCCTTCGCGTGCAGCGACATGGCCGGTGCCGGCTACCAGCACGTCGACGGCGCGATCCGGATGGGGCGTCTCGCCGCCGAGCGGATCGTCGCCGAGGAGCACGCCCTGATCGGCGCGCAGGCGTGAACATGCCGGCATCCGTCCCGTCGCGCGGGGGTTTTGCGCCCGCGCGCACGGATGCCGGCGGCCCGCCTCTCGCCCCGCGCGAGGTGGGAGCATTCAAGAAGTCGTTGATGCGGCACAGACCCGCCGCATCCTGAAAGGAAACTGCAATGAGCGCACAGAGCGAAGCGGCCCTGCTGGAGCAGGTGCCGACAGGACTCTTCATCGGCGGCGAGTGGGTCGACGCCGAGGGCGGCCGCACCTTCCCCGTCTACGACCCCGCGACCGGCGACGTCATCCACCGGATCGCCGACGCGACGCCCGCCGACGGGATCCGCGCCCTCGACGCCGCCGTCGCCGCGCAGGCCGGCTGGGCGGCAACCCCGCCGCGCACCCGCAGCGACATCCTGCGCCGCGCCTTCGACCTCGTCCAGGCGCGCAAGGAGGACCTCGCGCTCCTCATGACCCTCGAGATGGGCAAGCCCCTCTCCGAGGCGCGCGGCGAGGTCGCCTACGGCGGCGAGTTCCTGCGCTGGTTCAGCGAGGAGGCGGTGCGCATCGCGGGCCGCTACGGCCTGAACCCCGAGGGCACCGGCCGTATGGTCGTCTCGCAGCGCCCGGTGGGCCCGTCGTTCTTCATCACGCCGTGGAACTTCCCGCTGGCGATGGCGACCCGCAAGATCGCCCCGGCCCTCGCCGCCGGGTGCACCGTCGTCATCAAGCCCCCGGAGCTCACGCCCCTCACGACGCTCTTCTTCGTGAAGCTGCTCGAAGAGGCGGGCCTGCCCAAGGGCGTCGTGAACGTCTTCACGACGACGACCTCGTCCGCCGTGTCGGCGCCCGTCATCGCCGACCCGCGGCTGCGGAAGCTGTCGTTCACGGGTTCGACGGAGGTGGGCCGCCGGCTGATCGCGCAGGCCGCCCAGGGCGTGCTGCGCGTCTCGATGGAGCTCGGCGGCAACGCGCCGTTCGTCGTCTTCGAGGACGCCGATCTCGACAAGGCCGTGGAAGGCGCGATGATCGCGAAGTTCCGCAACATCGGCCAGGCCTGCACCGCGGCGAACCGCTTCATCGTGCACGAGTCGGTGGCCGAGGAGTTCGCCGACCGCGTGGCCGCGAAGGTCAAGGAGATGAAGGTCGGGCGTGGCACCGAGGACGGGGTCACGATCGGCCCGCTCATCGACGGCAACGCGGTCGCGAAGTCGGCGGAGCTGGTCGAGGATGCGGTGTCCCGCGGCGCGCGGCTGCTCACCGGCGGCTCGGCCATCGAGGGTGCCGGCACGTTCTTCGAGCCCACGGTCGTCACCGAGGTCCAGGCCGGCAGCGACATCCTCCGCGAGGAGATCTTCGGACCGGTGCTCGCCATCGCGACGTTCGCCGACGAGGACGAGGCCGTGCGCCTCGCGAACGACACCGAGTACGGCCTCGTGTCGTACGTCTTCACGCAGGACCTCGCCCGCGGTCACCGCATGATCGACCGCCTCGAGACCGGCATGATGGGTCTGAACGTCGGCGTCGTGTCCAACGCGGCGGCGCCGTTCGGCGGGGTGAAGCAGTCCGGTGTGGGCCGCGAGGGCGGGCTCGAGGGCATCCACGAGTACCTGTCGACGAAGTACACCCTGATCCCCGCTGAATAACGCAGTTCAACCAGGAGAGATATACATGAGCGACTATGCCGTCGTGAACCCTGCCACGGGGGAGACCGTGGCCACCTATGAGACGTTCTCGGATGCGCAGATCGAGGATGCGATCACCGCCGCCGCCGACGAGTACGCCGTCTGGTCGCAGCGCCCCGTCGCCGAGCGGGCGGAGCTCATCCGCCGCGTGGCGCAGCTGCACCGCGAGCGTCGTGACGAGCTCGCCGCGATCATCGTGCGCGAGATGGGCAAGCCGCTGGCCGCGGCCTACGGCGAGGTCGACTTCGCCGCCGACATCACCGAGTTCTACGCCGACAACGCCGAGAGGATCACGGCGGACCAGCCGCTCGACATCCTCGGCGAGGGCACCGCGGTGATCCGCAAGGCCCCGATCGGGGTGCTCCTCGGCATCATGCCGTGGAACTTCCCCTACTACCAGGTCGCCCGCTTCGCGGCCCCGAACCTGGTGCTCGGCAACACGATCATCCTGAAGCACGCGTCGCAGTGCCCGGAGTCGGCCGCCGCCATGGAGAAGATGTACCTGGATGCCGGCCTCCCCGCCGGCGCGTATGTCAACGTGTACGCCTCGAACGAGCAGTCGGCGACGATCATCGCCGACCCGCGCGTGCAGGGCGTCTCGGTGACCGGTTCGGAGCGCGCGGGCGCTGCCGTCGCCGAGGTCGCCGGCCGCAACCTGAAGAAGGTCGCGCTGGAGCTCGGCGGGTCCGACCCGTTCATCCTCCTGTCGACGGACGACCTCGACGGCGCGGTGACCGCCGCGGTCGACGCCCGCCTGGACAACAACGGCCAGTCGTGCAACGCGCCCAAGCGATTCATCGTGGTCGATGGCCTGTACGACGCCTTCCTCGAGAAGTTCACGGCCGCCATGGACGCCCAGGTGGTCGGCGACCCGTTCGCCGACGACACCACGATCGGCCCGCTCTCGTCGCTGCGTGCGGCGGAGGGCCTCGCGGCGCAGGTCGACAAGGCGGTCGCGCAGGGCGCGACGCTCGTCACCGGCGGCACCCGCGACGGCGCGTTCTACACGCCGACGGTGCTCACCGGCGTCACGCCCGAGATGGACGTGTACAAGGAGGAGCTGTTCGGCCCCGCATCCGTCATCTACAAGGTGGCCGACGAGGATGAGGCGGTGAAGCTCGCGAACGACACGAGCTTCGGTCTCGGCTCGTACGTCTACACGACGGATGCGGCGCAGGCCGACCGCGTCGCGGACAAGATCGAGGCCGGCATGGTCTACGTCAACGTGACGCTGGCCGACAGCCCCGAGCTGCCCTTCGGCGGCGTGAAGCGCAGCGGCACCTCGCGTGAGATGGGCCTGCTCGCCGCCGACGAGTTCGTCAACAAGAAGCTCGTGCGCGTCGGCGTCTGAGCCCCGATACGGGATGCGCCCCGCAGCAGTGCTGCGGGGCGCATCCGCATGTTCAGCCCTGGGCGGTGCGGCGTTCGCGCGTCTCGGCGATCGCCTCGTCGGCCCAGACGACCTGCTGCGGCGTGCCCCAGTGCACGGCCGCGTCGCGAGATGCCTCGAATGCCGCGAGCGCCTCGTCGAGCTCTCCGGCGTCGGCGAGGCTCCAGCCGCGGTTGTTCCACAGGCTCACGCGCCAGCGCAGGGTGCGTGCGTCGGTGACGTTCTCGAGGACGGCGAACGCGGCATCCGTCCAATCGGCGCTGCGCGCGGGGTCGGCGATGGCCAGCATGTGCAGCGCGTCCACGCGCAGGAAGTCGAGCTCGGCGTCCGCGGCGATCTCCACCGCGGTATAGAGGTGCGGGATGGCGGCGTCCGCGTCGCCGCTCGAGTTCCGCAGCCGTCCGCGCTCCAGGGAGATGCGCGTGCGGACCGCACCGGCGTCGGTCGCGGCGATGATGCCGTCGAGCACCGCATCCGCCTCCGCGAAGCGATCCTGCAGTCCGAGCGCCCGAGCGACCTGGGTTAGGAGTTCCTCGGCGTCCGGTCCTTCCGCGGCGGCCGCGCGAAGTCTGGCCTCGGAGGCGACGGCGTCGGAGAAGTCCCACAGCTCGTCGAGCCGGGCCTGTTCCAGGGTCATGCGTTCCTCTCTGCAGACGTCCACGGGGCGAGCGCCTCGGCGACGGCTGACGCGAGCGCGGCACGGCGCTCGTCCTCGGTGGCGTCGGGCATCCCGTCGATGATCGCCGTGACGGCGCCGGATGCGGCGCCTACGAACGCGCCGACCAGCGCGGCGGCCTGCACCTCGGTGTAGCGGTCGGGATACGCGCGATGCAGCGCCTGCCCGATCGCGGCCTGCGCGTCGGCGAGCATACGCAGCGCTCGCCCGCGCACCGACGGCTCCGTCCGGATGAGCGCGACCCGCAGCGACGCGCGGTCGGTCACGAGGTCCGTCGCCGCCACGTCGGCGCGCTGCAGAGCGCGCACGAGCACGGCGACCGGCTCCTCGTCGTCCCCGCGGTCCTCCAGCTCGGCGACCGCTGCGCGGATGCGCTCGTCACCGTCGGGGAAGAGCAGGTCGTCCTTCGCGGGGAAGTAGGAGAACGCCGTCCGCGTCGACACGTCGGAGGCGGCGGCGATGTCCGCCATCGTGGTCGCCGCGTAACCGCGCTCGCGGAAGAGCCGGTTCGCGGACTCGACGAGCAGTGCGCGCGTGCGTTCGCGCTTCTGCTCCCGGAGTCCTGCCACGCGATCAGTGTAGTGACTGCGAGTCTGCATTCAGTGCTAATCTGCAGTGCATGCAGAAATATCGGATCCTCATCGTCGGTGCGGGCATCGCCGGTGCTGCGGCGGCGGCCTTCCTCGGCCGCAGCGGACACGACGTCACGCTCGTCGAGCGCAGCGTCGGCGCGCGCTCGAGCGGGAGTCCCGTGGACGTCCGCGGGACGGCGCTGGAGGCCGCCCGGGCGCTCGGCGTCGAGGATGCGCTGCGCGCCCGCGACACCGGTGCGCGGACCCTGGCGATCGTCGACGGGCGCGGGCGCACGGTGACCACGATCGGGATGCGCCCGGCGCCCGAGGACATCGAGATCGCGCGCGTCGAACTCGCGGCGGTCCTCGCCGGTGCGGCCCGGGATGTCGCGGACATCCGCTTCGACGCGACGTTCTCATTGCTCGAGCCGCATGACGACGGTGTGGATGTGACCTTCGTCGACGGGCGGGAAGGGCGGTTCGACGCCGTGATCGGCGCGGACGGCCAGCATTCCGCCACGCGGCGGGCGCTGTGGGGGAGCGCAGCGGCGGTGCGCCCGATCGGGCTGGCGATCGCCACCATCCCGCTCGACTTCGAGATCGACGATCCGACAGTGGTCCGCATGCACAACGAACCAGGCGTCTCGCTCACGGTGCACCCGGCGGGCGGGCATCCCGGCGTCGCGTTCATCTTCCGGTGCGCCGCGGTTCCCGCGGGGCGCGATGAGCAGGAGGGGCTGCTGCGCACCCGGTACGCGTCGACAGGATGGCGGGCTGCAGAGTTCCTCGCCGCGCTCGGCGATGCACCGGACATGTACTTCGACGGCGTCGAGCGGGTCACCTCGAGCTCGTGGTCGCGCGGCCGGGTGGCGCTCCTCGGCGACGCGGCATCCAGTCTCACGATCCTCGGCAACGGTTCGAGCACCGCACTCGCGGGCGCCCGGGTGCTCGATCGCGCCTTCGCGGACAGCGAATCCGTGGAGGCTGCCTTCGTCCGCTACGAGCGGCTGCAGCGGCCCTCCATCGAGCGCGCACAGCGTGGCGCGGCGGCGGGGGCGGCCTTCCTCGTGCCGAAGACGACGGCGGGAATCTCCGTCCGCAACGCGGCCGCCAGAGTGATGCGCACGGTCTGACGGGGTGCCCTCGGTTCGCGAGGGGTGTGGGCATGCCGTAGACTCGTGGATGCAGTGATCGTCTGCATTCTTCAGCCGTGCCCGCCCGTCAGGGTGGCACTCCGTGGCTCCGGTTACGGGTGGGGGATGCGGGCACCCGAGGCCTCCGGGTCTCTAGGGCGGTAGCTCAATTGGCAGAGCAGCGGTCTCCAAAACCGCAGGTTGCAGGTTCGATTCCTGTCCGCCCTGCGCGTCAGCGCACGCTGACACATGGAAAGCAATACAGGTGGGTTCGATGGTGCAGGACGAGAAGGGCGAGGTCGTCGCCGCAAGCGACGCGCCGCGCACGAAGAAGCCGGGCTTCTTCTCCCGCGCGAGCACCTTCATTCGCCAGGTGTTCGGCGAACTCCGCAAGGTCGTCACTCCGACGCGCCAGGAGCTCGTGAAGTACACGGGCGTCGTGCTCGGCTTCGTCGTGGTCATGATGGCGGTCGTCTACGGGCTGGACGTACTTTTCGTCTGGCTCACGACCATCGTCTTCGGCACGCCGGGCGGCGCCGCATCCTGACCCGCGACACGGGCCCGGTGACGACCCCGGAACCGGGAAACGGAAGAGAAGCAAGTGTCTGAAAAGTATCTCGACGACGCCGACTGGGCGACGGCGGCGGAGCAGTCCAGCGAGGACGACGAGGCTCAGGAGGGCGACATCCTCGCCGCTGAAGAGCGCTCGGTGAAGGCGGCCGAGACCGCGGCGCTGCACGTCATCGACGAGGGCGACGCCGACGAGGAGGACGACTCCGACTTGGACGACATCGACATCGACGACCCGGAGGCCGACGCCATCGTGAACGACGCGCTGAACATCGACGAGGCCGCAGAGGCTGAGGCCGCGGCCGAGGTCATCAACGACTCCATCGCGGACGAGGTCGCCGAGCGGCTCGCCGAGGCCGAGTCCGAGGTCGCTCCGTACGACGGCCCCGAGCCGGTCGACGAGGAGGAGTCCGAGACCGACGACGCCGACCTCGACCCGTACGAGGCGTTCCGCACCGAGCTGCGCACCCTCCCGGGCAAGTGGTACGTCCTGCACTCCTACGCCGGCTTCGAGCGCAAGGTGAAGGCCAACATCGAGCAGCGCAAGTCGACGCTCGAGGTCGAAGAGGACATCTACCAGGTCGAGGTCCCCATGGAGGACGTCGTCGAGATCAAGAACGGTCAGCGGAAGATGGTCAACCGCGTCCGGATCCCCGGCTACGTGCTCGTGCGCATGGAGCTCAACGAGGACACCTGGTCGGTCGTCCGCCACACCCCGGGTGTCACGGGCTTCGTGGGCAACGCCCACAACCCCACGCCGCTCCGCTTCGAAGAGGCCTTCAACATGCTGAAGTCGCTCGTCGAGGTCAAGGACGTCCCGGCCGCCAAGGCCGCGGGTGCCAAGGGCGCTCCGGCTGCGGTCCGCTCCGTCGTCACCGAGGTCGACTTCGAGGTCGGCGAGACGATCACCATCAAGGAGGGCTCGTTCGCGGGCCTGCCCGGCTCCATCAGCGAGATCAAGCCGGAGAGCGGCAAGCTCACCGTCCTCGTCTCCCTGTTCGAGCGCGAGACCCCCGTCGAGCTGTCGTTCGACCAGGTCACCAAGCAGCTCTGATCAGCTTCGTGTCGAACGGCCGTCCCTCGGGGCGGCCGTTCTGCGTGGACCGCGGATCGGGAACGGCATCCTGATCAGGTAGACTGTTGTGGTTTGGCGTGCGTTTCGGCGCGCCCAGACGCACCGCAGTCCGGAACCGCCGGATTCGCGGGAGAACGGATGCGCCCGCATCCGCTCGATGAGAGGAAACAAGAATGGCACCGAAGAAGAAGGTGACCGGCCTGATCAAGCTTCAGATCAACGCCGGTGCAGCCAACCCGGCGCCGCCGATCGGCCCCGCGCTCGGTCAGCATGGCGTCAACATCATGGAGTTCTGCAAGGCGTACAACGCCGCGACCGAGTCGCAGCGCGGCAACGTCATCCCCGTGGAGATCACCGTCTACGAGGACCGCAGCTTCACCTTCATCCTGAAGACCCCGCCGGCAGCCGAGCTGATCAAGAAGGCTGCGGGCGTGCAGAAGGGCTCGAAGACGCCGCACACGGTCAAGGTCGCGAAGCTCACCAAGGAGCAGGTCCGCCAGATCGCGGAGACGAAGATGCCCGACCTGAACGCGAACGACATCGAGGCCGCCTCGCTGATCATCGCCGGCACCGCCCGTTCCATGGGCATCACGGTCGAGGACTGAGGGGGATAACGACTATGGCTACCAAGTCCAAGGCTTACGAAGCAGCTGCCGCCAAGATCGAAGACGGCAAGTTCTACACCGGCACCGAGGCGGTCACGCTCGCCAAGGAGACCGGCTCCAAGAAGTTCGACTCGACCGTCGAGGTCGCGCTGAAGCTCTCGGTCGACCCGCGCAAGGCCGACCAGATGGTGCGCGGCACCGTCATCCTCCCGCACGGCACGGGCAAGACCGCCCGCGTCATCGTGTTCGCGACGGGTCCGGCCGCTGAGGCCGCCATCGCCGCGGGCGCGGACGAGGTCGGCGGCGCCGAGCTCATCGAGAAGGTCGCCGGCGGCTGGACCGCGTTCGACGCGGCCGTCTCGACGCCCGAGCTCATGGGCCAGGTCGGGCGCCTCGGCAAGGTCCTCGGCCCCCGTGGCCTGATGCCGAACCCCAAGACCGGCACCGTGACCCCGAACGCGGCCAAGGCCGTCGAGGAGATCAAGGGCGGCAAGATCGAGTTCCGCGTCGACAAGCACGCCAACGTGCACTTCGTCGTCGGCAAGGCCTCGTTCACGGCCGAGCAGCTGGACGAGAACTTCAAGGCCGCGGTCGAGGAGATCGTCCGCCTGAAGCCGTCGAGCTCGAAGGGCCGCTACATCCAGAAGGGCGCCGTGTCGACCACGTTCGGCCCCGGCATCCCGCTGGACGTCGCGTCGCTCTGACGCAAGACATCGGAAAGGCCCGCGCATCGCGCGGGCCTTTCTGCATTCCGGGCGCACGTCAGCCGAGGATGATCGCAGCGCACAGGAGCGCGATGGCGAGACCCTGGAGGGTGGCGCGCAAGGGGATGATCGACTCCCAGCGCGCCTGGAGGGCTCGGGCGTCGGCGGGCACCTCGTCGGCGAAGGCGGCCGCGGTGAGCCGCTTGTTGATCGGCGCCGAGATGCGGGCGAACAGCAGCAGCCAGATGAGGAGCATCGCGAGGGCGAGGGCTGCCAGGATGCCGCCGAGCGTCGTTCCCCAGACGAACGCGAGGAGCACCGTCACGACCGTCAGGACGACGCTCAGGATGCCGACGACCGGCAGCCGCTTGTCGCCGTAATAGTGCCCGCGGCCGACGGCCTGCACCATGGTGCGATCGTCCACGTCGGCGTACACGGATTTCAGGACGACGCCGGCGAGCACATCGGTGCCGAAGATCACGGCGACGCACAGGATGGCGATGGTGGCGGCTGCTCCGGTGACGATATCCATGGTCTGTCCTCTCAAGTGTTAGCAATGCTAGGAGTTAGCGGTGCTAACATAGCCGCATGGTCAGATCGACGCAAGCCCAAGACGACTTCGAGTCGCGGACTCGCCTCATCGCGGGGTCTGCGAGGAGCATCGCGGAGAGCGAGGGATGGCAGGCCGTGACCGTGCGCCGCCTCGCGGATGCGATCGGCTTCAGCCAGCCGATCCTGTACCGGCACTTCCCGCGCGGACGCGAGGAGATCGTCGAGCGCGTCGTCCTCGACGGCTTCGCGGAGCTGCGGGATGTCCTCGAACCGGCGTCGCGATCGGAGGATCGGCTTCGGGTCACCGCGATCGCCTACCTCGATTGGGCGCGGGCGCATCCCGCCGTCCATGAGGCGATGTCCACTGCCCTCACGAGCATCGTGTTCGCCTCCGACGAGACCCCCCAGGTGCTCATCGACGGGTTCGAGTCGCTGCGTCGCTGCGTGGCGGTGGCCGACCCCGTGGAGAGCACCGTGCGCGCAGAGCTCCTGTGGAGCACGCTGCACGGGGTCAGCCAGCTCGCCCGCTACGGCCGACTGCCCGAGGAGCTGGCCGCGACCCGTCTCGACGAGCTCGTCCGGGTCTTCTCCTGAGCGGCGCGGCTCACACGGTCGCGCGGACCTCGAAGGAGGTCGCGCCCTCGAGGTCGATGTCGTCGACCTCGGGGGTGGACGGCCGCGATCCCGGCGGGCCCGCCGCCATCCACGTCAGCAGGTCCTCGACCTGCTCCGTCGTGCCCTCGATCTCCGCCTCGACGGATCCGTCGAACCGATTGCGCACCCAGCCTGAGACGCCGAGATCGTGCGCGACGATCCGCATCGTGTAGCGGTACCCGACTCCCTGGACGGCGCCGCGGACCAGAACGTGGACTCGCCTCATGACTCCATCGTGCCCCGCGATGCCTGGTGACCGGGCGCCTGAGCAGGCAGGATGCCGTCATGGGCACGATCGACGACTACCTCGCCGGCCTCGACGCGCGCGACCGCGACGTGATCGCGCATGTGTACGCCGTGGCGGGAGAGGGCAGGGAGACCGAGCAGGGGAAGAGCTACGGGATGCCGGCCCTCATGTACCGCGGCAAGGCGCTCATCTCGGTCATGCGCACGAAGAAGCACATCGGGGTCTACCCGTTCAGCGGTCTCGTGCCCGACGAGGTCGCAGGGGCGCTCGAAGGCTTCGACCACGACAAGGGGACCATCCGCTTCCAGCCGGAGCATCCGCTTCCCGACGACACCGTCCGCGCGATCGTCGCCGCGCGCGTCGCCGAGATCGAGGATCCGTCGATCAGGCGCCGAGCGCGAGGTTGAGTGCGATCGCGACCATGACGACCGCGATGACGCCGTCGAGGATGCGCCATGCTCGCGGTGTCGCGAGCCACCGTCCGAGGTAGCGCGCTCCGTACGCCAGGGCGAAGAACCACACGATGCTGGCGAGCATCGCTCCGGCGGCGAAGGCCCACCGCGTGTCGCCGTGCGAGTTCGCGATCGATCCGAGCAGGAAGACGGTGTCGAGGTACACGTGGGGGTTGAGCCACGTGAGCGCGAGGCACGTGAGGAGGACGGGGGCGAGTCGCGTCCGGGTCGCGACACCGGACCCTGACGGGCGTCCCGATGCAGGGATGTCGGAGGATGCGATCAGCCCCTGGCCGGACGGGCGGATCGCGCGCCGTGCGGCCATGCCCGCGTAGACGAGGAGGAACGCGGCGCCGACCCAGCGGACGACGCCGACAAGCCAGGGAACCGCCTGAAGCGCGAGCCCGACCCCGGAGACGCCCAGCGCGATCAGTATGACGTCCGACAGGGCGCAGATCAGCGCGACGGCGAGGACGTGCTCGCGGCGGAGTCCCTGGCGCAACACGAAGAGGTTCTGCGCGCCGATGGCGACGATGAGCGAGAAGCCGAGGCCGAGGCCGGCGAGGACGGGGGTGAGCACTCTTCGACGTTAGGCCGCCGCATCCATGCAGTCCAGCTCATGATTCTTCAGATGCATTAGCGTGGCTTAGCATGAGGATCCCGTTCGAACTGGCCGAGACCGTCGCCGCCGTCGTCGACGAAGGGACGCTGGATGCGGCGGCTCGCCGCCTGCACATCACCCCGTCCGCCGTCAGCCAGCGCATCAAGATGCTCGAGCAACAGGTCGGGCGCGTCCTCCTCGTCCGGTCGAAGCCCGCACGGGCGACGGATGCGGGCACAGTCGTCGTCCGCCTCGCCCGCCAGCTTGCGCTCCTCGAGCACGACGCGCGCGCGGCTCTGGGGGGCGAATCCGACGAACCGTACGTGCGCGTCACCGTCCCGCTCGCGGTGAATGCGGACTCGCTCGCGACGTGGTTCCTCCCGCCGCTCGCGCGACTGTCGCGCGAGCATCCCGTGTGCTTCGAGCTCCACCGCGACGACCAGGAGTACACCACCGGGCAGCTCGAAGAGGGGCTCGTCATGGGGGCGGTCACGTCGCAGGCCGACGCGGTGGCAGGATGCAGCGTCGAGCCGATCGGCACGATGGCCTACCGTGCGGTCGCAGCGCCCGAGTTCGTCGCGGCCTGGTTCCCCGATGGCGTCTCGTCGGCGGCGCTCGAGCGCGCGCCGGTCGTCGACTTCAACCGCAAGGACGAGCTGCAGACCGACTGGCTGCGCGTTCGCGGCGTCGACCCCGCGGCACCGCCGCGCAGCCACGTGCCGTCGTCGGCGGATTTCGCGGCGGCCGTGCGCCTCGGGATGGGGTGGGGGTTGCTGCCGCGATTCCAGTCCGCTGACGACCTCGCCGCGCGAAGCCTCGTCGATCTGGGCGGTCCGGTCATCGACGTCCCGCTGTTCTGGCAGCAGTGGAATCTCCGCTCGACGCTGCTGGATGCCGTGGGCGTGGCGATCGTCGCGGAGGGTCGAAGGGCGCTCGCACCCTGACGCGACTTCGAAACTCAGAGCGCGGGCGGTTCTTCGTTGACGAGGGCGTGCATGAGGCGCGTGAGCTCGCGGATGTCGGCGACCTGCCACCCCTGGAGGGCGTGGGCCAGGCCGTCCTCCTGCGGGAGCCGCGCGGCGGCGAGGCGGTCGAGACCCTCCTGCGTGGGGGAGACGATGCTCGAGCGTCCGTCCTTCGGATCCGGGACGCGCTCGATGAGCCCGAGTCCCTCGAGTTCGCGGATCGTGCGGCTGACCTGCCCCTTGTCCATCACGAGGGCTTCGGCCAGAGCCGACGTGGTGGTGTGCTCGCGACGGACGATCGTCGTGAACACCTTGTAGGCGCCGGGGAGCATGCCGGGGTTCACGCGGTGGGCGGCATCGGTGAGAAGCCGCCGGAACCGGGCGATGAGCTCGCCGAACTCGGTCTCGAGGGCCCGCACTGCCTGGGCCCGCTCGCTCGCCTCGGAGGCCCGCGCCGCGGGGGTGCGGGCCTCTCGAGTCTGGATCTCGGTCATCGGAACGAGGCTACTTCGTCGCCGGGACCGTGTCGGCCGCGGCATCCGCGTCCGCATCCGCATCCGCCGCGTTCTCGATCGTGGCGATCGAGCCGGTCGCGGTGAGCACGGCCATGCCCTCGTCGACCGAGACGGTCGCGAGATCCGCTTCGACGGCATGCAGGCGCTCGGTCGTGGTCATGCGGGTGAGCGGCTTGTTCGGCAGGAAGACGATCGCGATGAGGCTCACGATCGCGAAGGGGACAGCGATCAGGAACGAGTGCGAGATGCCCTGTGCGTAGATGTCCTCGAAGATGATCCGGATCGCGTGCGGCATGTCGGAGACCTTCGGCAGCGACGAGGACTTCAGCACCTCCGCCCAGTGCGGCGCATCCTTGCCGAGACTCATGACGGCCTTGACGAGATCGTCCTTCGCGTCGCCCAGGAGTCGGGTGACTGTCGAAGCGAGGGCTGCACCCATGATCGAGACGCCGATCGTTCCGCCGAGGCTGCGGAAGAACGTCACACCGGAGCTCGCGACGCCGATCAGCTCGGGCTTCGACGAGTTCTGCACGACGAGGACCAGGTTCTGCATCGTCATGCCGATACCGGCGCCGAGCAGGAACATGTAGACCGAGACGAGTGCGAAGTTCGTGTTGTAGTGGATCGTCGACAGCAGGTAAGCGCCCGCGATCAGCAGGATCGAGCCGATGATCAGGTACGACTTCCAGCGGCCGAACTTCGTCACGAGCGCCCCGATGCCGATCGATGCGATCAGCATGCCGCCGATCATCGGGATCGTCATGAGGCCGGCCTCGGTCGGAGTGGCGCCGCGCGCGAGCTGCATGTACTGGCTCAGGAAGACGGATGCGCCGAACATCGCGATGCCGGTCGCGATCGAGGCGACGACGGCCAGCGTGAAGGTGCGGTCGCGGAAGAGCGAGAGCGGGACGAGCGGCTCCTTCGCGCGCAGCTCGACGACGATGAACAGGATGGTCGCGAGGACGGCGCCGCCGACCATGAGGACCGTCATACCGCTCCACCAGTCGTTGCCGGCCAGGTCCCAGAAGTCGCTCTTCTTGGTGGTGCCGGCGTTGGTCACCCAGATGAGGAGCAGTGAGACGGCGACGGAGAGCAGCACGATGCCGAGGTAGTCGATGGAGACCTTCCGCTTCGCGCGCTTGGGCAGCTTGAGGGTCTTCTGCACGATGATGAGTGCGACGACGGCGACCGGGAGGGCGACGAAGAAGTTCCAGCGCCAGCCCCACGCGTCGGTGATCACACCGCCGAGGAGGGGGCCGCCGATGGTGGCGAGCGCCATGACGGCGCCGAAAAGGCCCATGTAGCGGCCGCGTTCGCGCGGGCTGATGATGTCGGCCATCAGCACCTGGCTGAGGGCGGCGAGGCCGCCGGCGCCGATGCCCTGCAGCGCACGCGACGCGATGAGCATCTCCGGGTTCTGCGCGAAGCCCGCGGTCGCGGTCGCGACGACGAAGATGACGATCGCAAGCTGGTACATGAGCTTGCGGTTGAAGAGATCGGCGAGCTTGCCCCAGATGGGCGTCGAGATCGCGGTCGTGAGCAGCGTCGCGGTGACGACCCACGTGAACGCGGCCTGGTCGCCGTCGAGGTCGTGGACGATGACCGGCAGCGACGAGGACACGACGGTCGATGCGAGCATCGACACGAACATGCCGAGCAGCAGACCGGTCAGCGCCTCGAGCACCTGGCGGTGTGACATCTTCGGCGCATCGAGTGCGGTGGAGTTGGACATTGGTTCCTTCGCGTGGCGCGGGCTCTCCCGCACATGGTTGATTTCTGTCAACAGTTGATGTGTGTCAACTATATGCCCAACGGTTGACGAACGTCAACTATTCCCGCGAGTCGGACCTCGACTTAGGCGCCGAGCCTGTCGAGGCGTCGTCCCCTCACAGGTCGCCGACCGTCTCGAGGCGTCGTCCCCGCCGGTCGTTGAGCGAGCGAAGCGAGTCGAAACGCGCGCTGAGCCGTTGGTGGATGGTTGACTGTCGGTCGCCGAGCTTGTCGAGGCGTCGTCCCGCCGCGGGTCGTTGAGCGAGCGAAGCGGGTCGAAACGCCGTAGGCCGTGTGCGGGTCGTTGCGCGACTGCCGGTCGCCGAGCTTGTCGAGGCGTCGTCCCGCCGCGGGTCGTTGAGTGACCATTCGGCTCACTGACGCACGCTCGGTGCGGGTCTCCGCGTGCCGCACCGCGGACCCGACAGGCCGGGTCAGTCCGCGAGAGCGAGCGAGCGGTACATCTCGCGGGATGCCTCGGGCCGCAGCATCCCCTCGACCCGCGGCATCCCGTCGGACCGGCGTCCGTGCTGCGTCCGCAGATAGAGCTCGTCGATGAGCGAGGTCGCGAGCCCGACGAGCTTCGCGATCTCGGCCTCGTCGCGGTCGACCCACGCGCACCGCGGCTCGTCGCCGACGGGGATGAAATCGTCGTGCTGCTCCCACGCGACGAGTGTGCGCTCGGCGCCGAGAACGTGCTGCTGCCACCACACTTGACGGAGGTAGGAGCGGGGGATCGAGCGCCACGCCTTGTTCGTGGTCTTGATCTCTGCGAGGAGGACGTGCCCGGATGCGTCGACCGCGATGCCGTCCGGGGTGGCGAGGTGCCGCTTCTCGACGACCGCGTGGAACAGGGCCGTCGACGGCAGGATGCCGTGGGTCGCCGCCACCCACGCGGCGATCTCCGGCTCGCGCCGGCGCCCGTGGTCGGTGAAGGCGTTGCCGGAGAAGCCCGAGCCGTGCAGCTTCGCATCGGCGGCGCGGGAGATCGCCCGCGCGCTCGTGAGCGTCGCGACATCCGTCGCCGTGATCCCGCGCGAGCGTGCGCGCACCCAGGCCACCCGGTCGCGGGAGTCCGCGACGATGCGAGCGGCGAGTTCCGGGGTCACCTCTCGAGCGTACGCCGGGCCGGCGACGTCTGCCGGGCGCGACGCGGTGTTGTGCGCCCACTTGGCGCGGCGCGGGGTTGCGCACCCACTTGGCGCGGCCCGGCGCGGGGGTTGTTTTCGCCGCGCACGGTGGCATCGTCGATCCCATGGGCACCATCACCGTCGAAGAGTTCCGAGCGTCGCCGGGAGTCGAGGACTGGAGCGCGGGCACCGCGGGGGCGTCCGCAACGTTCCGGACAGGGGACTTCGCGACCGGAGCGACGCTGTTCGCCGCGATCGCCGCGCTCGCCGAAGCCGCCAACCACCATCCCGACGTCGACATCCGATATTCGAAGGTGGACGTCAGGCTCTTCACCCACTCCGCCGGAGGGCTGACCGAGAAGGATGCCGCGCTCGCGGCGCAGATCTCGCAAGCCGCGCGAGAGCTGCACGTCGCCGTGGACCGTTCCTGACCTCCAGCGATCGGCATGCGGGCCCGCGTGGGGACTGGCGGAGGCTGGCCCTCCGGTGATCGAGCGGCAGGCTTGTGTCAAGATCGCGGATGCTGACCCTCCGGCGGTCGACCCGCCGCCGGAGGGTCAGCGTCGCCGACGCGGACAGCGCGACCATGCGATATCCGCTGGGCGGACCGGGGCCGCAATTGCGAAGCCGTTGACCGCACCGCATCTGCGGCCCTGCTCGGACAGATTTCACGCGCAGACGAAGCTCCAGGCGTACTCCTCTCCGTCGACCCGCCGCCAGCGCACGGCGATGCGGGCGGTGTCGGCCTCTGACTGCGAGCGCAGTGCGAACCGCATGCGCGCTCCGGGGTGCATCGATGGGACCAGCGTCGGCGGGCGCGCCCACCCGTCGCCGGACATCTGTGCGACGACGCTCAGGAGCGACTCAGTGCCCACGTTGTGGACTTCGAGGTCGGGAAGGCGGCTGCGGTCAACCCTCCAGGGGATCGCGTAGGCGGCCTGCGGAGGGAGTTCGTCGGCGTCGATCAATCTGAGCATGCGGAGACCGTATGGCGAGGCGCTGACATCGACCATGGGCTGTGGAGAGCGTACTGCGGAGGGCTACCTGTGGAGGAACTATCTTCGATTGTCCGCAAGGCGTGAGAACTCCATATCTGGAGCTCAGCGGCGCCGCGATCGGACGGAATCGAATAAAAGTACCAGACAGGCGTGACCTACTGCCGTAGTCTTGCTCGCATGACAGACCCGTTCGCCGGCATCGCCGCATCGCTCGATGAGGCTCGTGGCGCATGGGTGCGCGCGGCGGCGGGGGACAGTGGCGACGAGGTCGCCGGCACGGCGCTCGCGGAACTGAATGAGACGATCGGCCAGCTGCGCCGTCAGGTGGATGCGGTGCACGCGACCGTTGCCGCCCGCATCGACAGGGCCTCACGACCAGAGCTCGGCAACGCGGGCCTGGCTCGCAGGCAGGGGCACCGCACGGTGATGGGCATGATCGCCGCGACGGGTCTCCACCCCGGAGATGCGAGCCGGCTGGTCGCAGTCGGTGCCGCCATCGCTCCGCGGATGACACTCACCGGTGAGGAGCTGCCGGCCCGGCACCCGCACGTCGCCGAGGCCGTCCACGCCGGGACACTCGGCGTAGCGGCAGCGGCGGTGATCATCACCCTCCTCGACAAGGTCGCACTGCATGCAGACCTTGAGATGCTGGCGGACGCGGAACGAACCCTGTGCGAGCAGGCGCGAGGGCTGTCCCTGGATCAACTGCACCGGGTGCTGCAACGTGCCGAGGCCTGGCTTGATCCGGATGGCGTGGCCGATCGGGAGAGTGAGCTTCGTGCTCACCAGTACCTGAAGGTGTGGACCGATCGGCACGGTCGGGTGCGCCTGGACGGCGCGTTCGACCCCGAGACCGGGGCGCCGATCGTCGCCGCCATCGATGGAAACGTCGGAGAGCAGTTCCGTGCGCGACAGAACAACACGGACGCGAAGTCCGCAGACCGCACCCGCCGCGCCGCCACGGCGATGGCAACCGTCTGGGCCGACGCGAACGGCGTATCCGATGGCAACGGCGGAGCCGATGAACCTGACGTCACCGTCTCCCGCACCGACACCGACACCGACACCGTCGCCAATGCCGACACCGTCACCGACGCCGGCGACGACTCTCGGGGTGACGCCGAGGTGGTTGACGGCGAGCTGAACGACCCTGTTGCCGGCGACCAGCGCGGCGAGGATCGGATCGCGGACGTCATCGACGACTCGCGGTCTCTTGCTCAGATGAAGGCGGACGCGCTCGCCCAGCTGTGTCGGCACGCGCTGGGCTGCGACTCGGCTGATGTCCCCACCGGCGGGGCAACGGTCGTGGTGCGGATCGATCTCGACGACCTCGAGTCCGGCCGCGGCTTCGGGCTCATCGACGGGATCACGGGCCCGGTGTCTGTCGAGACCGTCAGGCGGATGGCTGCGGACGCGCGGATCATCCCGTGCGTTTTGGACTCTCAGGGCGAGATCCTCGACTGGGGCCGCGCCCGCCGCCTGTTCACGACCGCGCAGAAGCTCGCTCTGGTCGAGCGGGACGGCGGATGCGCGATGTGCGGAATTCCGCCCGGGATGACCCAGGTCCACCACATCCGCTGGTGGGACCGTGACAGCGGACCGACCGATCTCGACAACGGGATCCTGCTGTGCGTGAGGGGTCATCACCGCATTCACGACGACGGGTGGGAGGTCCAAGTGCGGGGGAGACGTGTGCGCGGGCAGATCTGGTTCATCCCACCGATCCACGTCGACCCCACCCGAACGCCCCGACGCGGGGGTCGTGCTCGCTACGACTACATCAAGGCCGCGTGACGGGGGTGGGGCGAGTGACGCGGGCGCGAGTGACAGGCGGTCCAGGTGACACGGCGAAACGGGAATCGAACTGCATAGGGCGTCACCCGACATGCGCGCCACCGGCATGAGCGCCAACTGGCAAGGGGGTCGCGCTGACCGCCTCGATTTGGGCGACGCCGCCCCATCCCGTACAGTTGTCAGAAGCCGAAGACCGCCGGTCATCGTGGTGCGCGCAAGCGCAAGACGATCGAAGCTCTGCGAAGCAGGGGCCCGCGCAGGTGTCACAGACAGTTTCCGTCAGGATTCAGAGCTCCGTGCGCTTGCGCCGGAGCTTCTTTGTTTCGCGGAACCGACCGGCACCGAGGCTCACGAGCCGCCATCGCGGCGCGTGACGTACAGACAAGGAGTGACCATGGCGCAGAAGGACGCATCGGTTGCCGAGCTCACGAAGAACTTCGAGAACTCGAACGCCGTACTGCTGACCGAGTACCGCGGTCTGACGGTCGCCCAGCTCAAGCAGCTGCGCAACAGCATCCGTCAGGACGCGGAATACGCCGTGGTGAAGAACACGCTGACCAAGATCGCCGCCAACAACGCGGGGATCACGACGCTGGACGACGACCTCAAGGGTCCGTCGGCCATCGCATTCGTGCACGGCGACTTCGTCGCCACCGCGAAGGCTCTGCGTGACTTCGCCAAGGCCAACCCGCTTCTCGTGATCAAGGGCGGCGTGTTCGAGGGCAACACCCTCAGCGCCGACGAGGTCAACAAGTACGCCTCGCTCGAGAGCCGCGAGGTTCTGCTGGCGAAGGCTGCGGGCATGATGAAGGCGACGATGGGCAAGGCTGCGGCCACCATCGACGCGCTTCGCGAAAAGCTGGAGAACGCCGCGTAAGGCGATCTCTTCCCACAAACCCCATTTATCTAGGAGATACATCATGGCGAAGCTCACCACCGAGGAGCTGCTCGAGCAGTTCGCTGGTCTGACCCTTGTCGAGCTCAGCGAGTTCGTGAAGGCGTTCGAGGAGAAGTTCGACGTCACCGCTGCTGCTCCCGTCGCCGTTGCCGGCGCCGGTGGCGCGGGTGCCGCGGCCGAGGCCGAGGAGGAGAAGGACTCGTTCGACGTCATCCTCGAGGCTGCCGGCGACAAGAAGATCCAGGTCATCAAGACGGTCCGCGAGCTCACCTCGCTCGGCCTCGGCGAGGCCAAGGCCGTCGTCGACGGCGCCCCGAAGGCCGTCCTCGAGGGTGTCAACAAGGACGCCGCCGAGAAGGCCAAGGCCGCTCTGGAAGAGGCCGGCGCCACCGTTACCCTCAAGTAACCACGTCGAAAGCCCCGGATGCGACAGCATCCGGGGCTTTCGCGTACCTATCCGGCGGGCGCCGCCGTCGAGTTCCGCACGATGAGCCGCGCCTGCGGCGCCACCACCGGCACCGGCGCATCGGGATCCGCCAACCGCTCCAGCAGGACCTCGACGGCGAGTGCCCCCTGGGCCCGCGGATCCTGCGCCAGCGTGGTCAAGGAGAACATCTCCGCGTACTCGTGGTCGTCCACCCCGATGACGCTGAGGTCGTGCGGCACGCCGATCCCGAGACGGCGGGCGGCGATGATCGCGCCGATCGCCACCTCGTCGGACACCGCGACGATCCCGGTCGGCCGGGTTCGCAGGTCGCTCAGCAGATCCGCCGCGGCCGCATAGCCCGCCGGCAGCGACTCGCCGCACTGCGCATGCTCGGCACGGGCGCCCGCCGCATCCATCGTCGCCTGGTATCCCTCGAACCGGTGGCGCTCCACATGCGACCACCGCCCGCCGTCCCCGCCGCCGAGGAACAGGATGTGGTGATGGCCGAGCCCGATCAGATGCTCCGTCGCCCGCCGGGCGACGTCGACGTCGTCGATCGCGATGTCGTCGGGGAATCCGCCGCTCGCGATGCTCACGACGGGCCGGTTCAGGGCGTAGATCCGCTCGAGCTCGCGGTCTTCCGGATCGATCCCCACTGCGATGAGCCCGTCGAACCGCTGCCGCGCGAGGAAGTCGTCGAAGATGCGGTCGCGCCCGCGGGTGCCCACACGGGCGTCGTAGAGCGCGAGGTCGAGGCCCGCCTCCAGCAGCGACTCCTGGATGCCCTCGAGCACCTCTGCGAAGAACCAGCCCGTCACCCCCGGCATGATCACGCCGACGGTGCTGGTACGGCCGCTCGCGAGGCTCACCGCCGACGCGGACGGCACGTAGCCCACCGATCGGGCGGCCGTGGCGACCCGCAGCCGCGTCTCGTCGGAGACGTAACCCGTGCCGGTGAGGGCGCGACTGGCCGTCGACTTCGACACACCGGCGAGGCGAGCGACATCCGCGATGCCCTTCATCCCGCCCCCTTTCGACGAGGTGGTGTACCGGATCAGGAACCGGTTCCACACCATAGTCGCCGATGCGGCGCGCCGTCTACCGCACCGGTTATGGAGTTGTGACGAAGGATCGTTGTATCTCCGGCGTTTCTCCAATACCGTGGCGTGGAATCGGTTCCTGAGTTCATATCGTGAAGACAGCGACCGGGACACTCGAAGAGGAGGAATCACATGGGCAATTCGCAGCGCCGCCGGATTCTGGCTCCGCTGGCCCTTGCCGCCGCGGCGGGGATGGTGCTCGCAGGCTGCTCCGGAACGGGCGGGAACAGCAGCTCCGGCGACAACACGGTCACCGTCTACGGCACCGTCGTCGGGGACGAGGCGAAGCTTCTGACCAAGTCGTGGGACGACTGGGCGAAGAAGAACAACATCACGGTCAAGTACGAGGGCAACCAGGAGTTCGAGAAGCAGATCGGCATCCGCGCGCAGGGAGGCAACCCGCCGGACGTCGCGATCTTCCCGCAGCCCGGTCTGTTCGCCGACTTCGCCACCCGCGGGTACCTCAAGGAGGCGCCCGCCTCGGTGAAGGCGAACGCGGAGAAGTGGTGGTCCAAGGACTGGGTGAACTACGGCACCGTCGCCGGCAAGTTCTACGGCGCGCCGCTCATGGCGAACGTCAAGGGCTGGATCTGGTACCAGCCGGCGAAGTTCAAGGAGTGGGGCGTCGAGCCGCCGAAGACGTGGGACGAGATGATGACCCTCACCTCGACGATCGAGGCGAAGACCGGCAAGCCCGCCTGGTGCGCCGGATTCGGGTCGGACGCGGCCACCGGCTGGCCGGGGACCGACTGGATCGAGGACTACATCATCCGCTTCGACGGCACGCAGGTGTACGACGACTGGGTGAAGGGCAAGATCCCGTTCACGGATCCGCGCATCAAGGAGGCGTTCGACGCGGTGGGCAAGATCCTGCTCGACCCGAAGAACGTCAACGCGGGCATCGGCGACGTGAAGTCGATCAACTCGACCGCCTTCGGGGATGTCGCGAACCCGCTCGTCAAGGGCGACTGCGCGCTGACCCACCAGGCGTCGTTCTTCGACGGGTTCATCAACACCGCCGGCGGCAAGGTCGGACCGGACCAGCAGATCTGGGCCTTCATGACGCCGCCGAAGGAGGCGGGTGGTCAGGCCATCACGGGCGGCGGTGAGATCGTCGGCGGCTTCAGCGACAAGCCGGCGGTGCAGAAGTTCCTCACGTATCTGTCGAGCCCTGAATGGGCCAACTCGCGCGTCAAGCTCGGCGGCGTGATCTCGGCCAACAAGGGCCTGAACCCGGAGAACGCGTCGAGCCCGATCCTGAAGGAGTCCATCAAGATCCTGCAGGACGACAAGACGACGCTCCGTTTCGACGGATCCGACCTGATGCCGGGCGCTGTGGGCGCGGGCACCTTCTGGAAGGGCATGGTGGCGTGGATCAACGGCACGCCGACCGACCAGGTCCTTCAGCAGATCCAGGCCGGCTGGCCGTCCAACTGAACATGCGGCGGGGCGCCCCCCCCCCCGGGGGGGCCGGCCCCCACACCCGCAGGGCGGGGAGGGGGGTGGT
>NZ_JASXSZ010000007.1:113911-129658 GCF_030315975.1 Microbacterium candidum
CCCCGGGGGGGCGGCCCCACCCAGACCCGCGCGGGGGGCCGCCCGGCGCGGGGGCGCCCCCCGTCCGCATCCGCGAAGGGGAGAGATGGGCGTTTTCTTCACGTGGATCGGGATGCTGCATCCCGTCCTCCAGGCGATCGTGGTCGTCCTGGTCTTCCTCGCCGTCGTGGCGCTGATCCTCTTCCTCGTCGACATCGCACCCCGCTCCGGCACGGTGTACACCTGGATCCGCCTCGCGATGTGCGTGCTGATCCCCGTGATCGTCGCGGTCCTCTTCAACTCCCTGCTGTGGGCGACCATCGTGGCCGCCGTCCTCGGGGCGGGGCTCTTCCTGCTGGATCTCCGGTCCCGGCAGGGCAGCGGCTACCTCATCCAACTCGTCGCCTTCCTCACTCCCGCCGCGCTGCTGCTGCTCGTGGGGCTGATCATCCCGTCGCTCAAGACCTTCGTCGCGTCGTTCATGAACGCGGCGGGCAACAAGTTCATCGGCTTCGACAACTTCGCGTGGGTGTTCACGCAGCCCGACGGCATCCGCGTCGTCGCCAACACGATCGTCTGGGTGCTGCTCGTCCCGACCGTCTCGACGATCGTCGGTCTTGCGTATGCGGTCTTCATCGACCGGACCCGGGGCGAGAAGATCTACAAGGTCCTCGTCTTCATGCCGATGGCGATCTCGTTCGTCGGCGCGAGCATCATCTTCAAGTTCGTCTACGCGTACCGGGATGCGCAGTACCAGCAGATCGGTCTTCTGAACCAGATCCTCGTGTGGCTCGGGATCCCGCCGCAGCAGTTCCTCCTCAATTCGCCGTGGAACACCGGGTTCCTCATCGTCGTGCTGATCTGGGTGCAGACCGGGTTCGCGATGGTCGTGCTCTCCGCATCCATCAAGGGTGTGCCGACCGAGCTGCTCGAGGCCGCCCAGCTCGACGGCGCGAACCCGTGGCAGCGGTTCCGGTCGGTCACCGTCCCCGCCATCCGCCCGGCGATCATCGTGGTGCTCACGACCATCTCCATCGCCGCGCTCAAGGTCTTCGACATCGTCCGCACCATGACGGGCGGCAATTTCGAGACGTCGGTGCTCGCCAACGAGATGTACACGCAGTTCACGAACTTCGAAGCGGGTCGCAGCGCAGCGTTCGCCGTGATCCTGTTCGTGCTGATCCTGCCGATCATCATCTACAACGCCCGACAGATCGCGAAGCAGCGGGAGGTCCGATGAGCGAGGTCATGCCGGTCGATCTGCCGGTCGACACCGAAGCGCAGACGACGCTCGGCCGCGGCGTGCGCCGCATGGAGAACTCGGCGCGACGTACCCGCAAGACGCTGTCGAAGCCGTGGGCGTCCGCGGCATCCATCGTCATCGCCGTCGTGTGGACCATCCCGACGTTCGGTCTGTTCGTCTCGTCGTTCCGGCCCCAGGTGCTCATCGAGACGACGGGCTGGTGGACGTTCTTCCAGAACCCGCAGGTGACGCTCGACAACTACATCAAGGTCCTCGACGCCGGCAACACGCAGTTGACGATGGCCGACGCCTTCGTCAACTCGATCGCGATCACGATCCCGGCGACGATCGTTCCGCTGACGATCGCAGCGCTCGCCGCCTACGCGTTCGCGTGGATCGACTTCAAGGGACGCAACCTCGTCTTCATCTTCGTGTTCGCCCTGCAGATCGTGCCGATCCAGATGGCGCTGATCCCGCTCCTGAGCTCGTTCTCGCGCGGCATCAACCTGTTCGGCCTGCAGGCGACCGAGCCGCTCGGCGTCGCGGGCGGGTACGCGCAGGTGTGGATCGCGCACTCGATGTTCGCGCTGCCGCTCGCGATCTACCTGCTCCACAACTTCATGTCGGAGATCCCGGCGGACATCATCGAGGCCGCACGCGTGGACGGCGCCTCGCGCGGGCAGATCTTCTTCCGGATCGTGCTGCCGCTGACGATGCCGGCAATCGCCTCGTTCGCGATCTTCCAGTTCCTCTGGGTGTGGAACGACCTGCTCGTCGCCCTGATCTTCGCGGACGGCGAGGTCGCGCCGATCACGAAGCTGCTCGCAGAGATCACCGGATCGAAGGGCAACGACTGGTCGCTGCTGACGGCCGGTGCGTTCGTCGCGATCATCGTCCCGCTCATCGTCTTCTTCGCTCTGCAGCGCTACTTCGTGCGCGGGCTGCTCGCGGGCTCGACGAAGGGTTGACCACTACGTTGGACGCATGGATGCCGCCACCCTCGACGGACTGACCACTGCCGAGGTCGCCGAGCGCGTCGCGAACGGCGAGACGAACGCCTTCGATGCCGACACCAGCCGGACGTGGTGGAGCATCGTCCGCGCCAACGTCTTCACGCTGTTCAACGGCATCGTCATCGCGTGCTTCGCACTGCTGCTCCTCCTGGGGCACTGGCAGGACGCCCTCTTCGGCTTCGCCGCGATCTTCAACACCCTGATCGGCTGCTACCAGGAGATCCGCGCCAAGATCGCGCTGGATCGGCTCGCCCTCCTGCACGCGCCGCGTGCGCGGGTGCGCCGCGACGGGATCGACCTCGAGGTCGCGCAGGGCGACGTGGTCCTCGGCGACCTGCTCGTGCTGCGCGCGGGCGACCAGATCGCGGCAGACGCGGTCGTGCGGTCGGCCCGCGGCATGCAGGTCGACGAGTCGATGCTGACCGGTGAGTCCGACGCGGTGGACAAGACTCCCGGCGGCGAGATCCTGTCCGGATCCATCGTCGTCGGCGGTGAGGGGCTCGCGGAGGCGACGAAGGTCGGCGCGGACTCCTACGCGAACTCGTTCGCGCACGAGGCGCGGTCGTTCTCGATGATGCGCTCCGAGCTCAAGCGGAGCATCGACCGCGTCCTGACGTGGATCGGCTGGGCGATCGGCCCGGTCGCATTGCTCGTGACGAACTCGCAGGTGCAGATCCACGGCGGGTGGGCCGTCGCGCTGAAGGACGGCTCGTGGCGGGATGCGGCGGTCTCGTCGATCGCGATCATCATCGCGATGATCCCCCTGGGCCTCGTGCTGATGACGAGCATCGCGTTCGCCGTCGGCGCCGCGCGGCTCGCGACTCAGCAGGTGCTGGTGCAGGAGCTGCCCGCGGTGGAGGGCCTCGCCCGCGTGGACGTCATCTGCCTCGACAAGACCGGCACGCTCACCTTCGGCGACATCGGCTTCGATGCCGACCACCCGCTCGACATCACCCGACCCGGCGTCGAGGGATGGCGCGATGCGCTCGCGTGGTTCGGCGCCGCGCCGGACGCCAACGCCACCGCCCGCAGCATCGGGGACGGGCATCCCGTCACCCGGCCGCTCACCGCGCAGCGCAGCATCCCGTTCTCGTCCGCCCGGAAGTGGAGCGCCGTCTCGGTCGCCGAAGCGCCCGGCACGTGGGTGCTCGGCGCCCCGAGCCTCGTCTTCCCCGACGCCGCGCAGATCGCGGTGGAGTGGGAGGGCCCGTCGGCGGAGAACGGCGAGGCCTCGCTCGCGGACGTCGTGCGAGAGCTCGCCTCGCAGGGCAAGCGCACGCTGGTCCTCGCACACGGGGATGCGGCGCTGGACGACGCGCACGTCGATGCCGAGCGGCTCCCGCAGGTCTCGCCGGTCGCCCTCGTGACGCTCGTCGAGCAGGTGCGGCCGGATGCGGCGCAGACGCTGTCGTACTTCGCCGAGCAGGGGGTGACCGTCAAGATCATCTCGGGGGACAACCCCGACACCGTGGCCACGATCGCGCGTCGTGTCGGGCTCGAGGTCGAGGAGGGCATCGACGCGCAGACGCTGCCTGACGACGTCGACGCGCTCGCGGACGTCCTCGAGCGCAGCACCGTGTTCGGCCGCGTGACGCCCGACCAGAAGAAGGCGATGGTGACCGCCCTGCAGAGCCGTGGCCACACCGTCGCGATGACCGGCGATGGCGTGAACGACGCGCTCGCGATCAAGAACGCCGACATCGGCATCGCGATGGAGTCCGGGTCCGCCGCGACGAAGGCGGT
Organism: Microbacterium candidum; assembly: GCF_030315975.1. Classification (GTDB taxonomy): domain Bacteria; phylum Actinomycetota; class Actinomycetes; order Actinomycetales; family Microbacteriaceae; genus Microbacterium; species Microbacterium candidum. The sequence continues at coordinate 117,890 of NZ_JASXSZ010000007.1, forward strand.
GGCCCGACTGGTGCTGCTCGACGGACAGTTCTCGCATCTGCCCGGCGTCGTCGCCGAGGGGCGGCGCGTCACCGCGAACATCGAGCGCGTCTCGATGCTGTTCCTCACGAAGACGGCCTACGCGACCGCGATCGCGTTGCTGTTCGGCATCCTGCTGCTGCCGATCCCGTTCCTGCCGCGGCAGCTGTCGCTCACCGACGGACTGACGATCGGCATCCCCGCGTTCTTCCTCGCACTCCTGCCGAACGCCCGCCGCTACCGGCCGGGATTCCTGCGGCGGTCGCTGAGCTTCGCGATCCCCGCGGGGATCGTCGTCGGCGTGGCGCTGACCGCGTATTCGCGCATTGCGGGGGAGGCATGGGGCGTCGACCTCGACCACGTGCGCACGGGCGCGACCCTCATCGTCGCGTTCCTCGGATTGTGGGTCCTCGTGCTCGTCTCCCTGCCGTTCACGTGGATCAAGGCCGTGATCGTGGCGGCGATGGTCGCCGGGCTCGGCCTCGCGCTCGCGATCCCGTTCGTCGCGAACTTCTTCAAGATGACGCTGCCGACGGGCGACGCGCTGACGCTCGTGTGGTGGATCTCCGGTGCCGGCATCGTCCTGATCGGCATCGTGCGGGTGATCCAGCTCTCCTGGCTGCGTCGCACCGACCCGGAGGCGTGAGGGGTCAGTCCGCGCGCCGCACCGGCTGGAGCCGGAAGAGGCGCACGGTGCGCCCCGACGCGTCTTCGTACGTGCGGAACTTCGGCCACACGGCCTCGAGCCGCGCCCAGGCCTCATCCCGTTCGTCGTCGGGGATGAGACTCGCGCGCACCGACATTCGTCGCCCGCGCACCGTGATCGCGACATCGGGGTGCGCGAGGAGATTCGCCGTCCACGCGGGATGCGTCGCCCCGGCCCAGTTCGTGCCGGCGACGAGGGCGCGACCACGCCCGTCCGCCGCGTAGATGAGGTTGACATCCCGCGGCTGCCCGGACTTCGCGCCGATCGTGTGCAGCACGAGCGACGGCGCGATCAGCGTGGTCAGCTGCAGGCGCCCGCCGGAAAGACGCAGGAACAGCCGGTCGAGCCGAGGCATCACCACCGGGCCGACGTAGCGGCGGAAGAACCGGGTGCGTGACAGAAGGGCGACGCCGGCGCGCGCGGCCGGAACAGGGTCGGACATGGCCCCATCCTGTCGCATACGCTCCCGTACGGACGCCGCCGCCGTCACTAGGCTGACGACCATGACGGATGCCGATGTCACCGCCGCCGAGGCGGAGCTGAATCGACTGCGGGCCGAAGCGGAAGCCGCAGAAGCGCAGCTCAAGGCCGCGCAGGCCAAGGCCGCGCTCGCCGCGGCGGAGGCGGCCGCCGCGAAGGCGAAGGCGGATGCGGATGACCCAGCGCCGGCCCCCGCGCCCGCGCCGGCCACCGCGCCTTCCGCAATCGCCGAGCCTTCCGCAATCGCCGAGCCCTCCCCGGTCGCCGAGCCTGTCGAGGCGTCGCGGCCTGCCGCAGGCTCCGCGGGCGACCCCTCGACAAGCTCGGGGACCGAAGGCGTCGCCGCATCCGGCCCGCTCGATGCCTCCCAGGTCGCCGCCATCACGGCCGGCTACACCTTCGAGGGCGCGACCCTCGACCTCGGCGCCCTCATGAACACCGACCCGGTGCCGTCGGCGCAGATCCGCATTCCGCTCCAGATGATGAACCGCCACGGGCTCGTCGCCGGCGCCACCGGCACCGGCAAGACCCGCACGCTGCAGGGCCTCGCTGAACAGCTCGCCGCCAAGGGCGTGCCGGTCTTCGCCGCCGACATCAAGGGCGACCTCTCCGGCGTCGCGACGCCGGGAGACGCCAACGACAAGCTCCTCGCCCGCACGCAGGCCATCGGACAGGACTGGAAGCCCGAGGCATCCGTCACCGAGTACTACGCGCTCGGCGGCATCGGCAAGGGCGTCCCGGTGCGTGCGACCGTCAGCGGCTTCGGACCCTTGCTGCTGAGCAAGGTGCTCGGCCTCAACGCGACGCAGGAGTCGAGCCTCGGCCTCGTGTTCCATTACGCCGACAAGAACGGGCTCGCTCTCGTCGACCTGGCCGACCTGCGCACGCTGCTCACATATCTCACGGGCGACCAGGGCAAGGAGGAGCTCAAGGAGCTCGGCGGGCTCTCGTCCGCGACGGCCGGCGTCATCCTGCGCCAGCTCATCACGTTCGCCGACGGCGGCGCCGACGTCTTCTTCGGCGAGCCGGAGTTCGACGTCACGGACATCCTCCGGATCGCCCCGGACGGCCGCGGAATCATCAGCCTCCTCGAGGTGCCGGGCGTCGCGGACAAGCCGGCGCTCTTCTCGACGTTCCTCATGTATCTCCTCGCCGAGCTCTTCGAGCGGTTGCCCGAGGTCGGCGACCCCGACAAGCCGAAGCTCGTGTTCTTCTTCGACGAGGCGCACCTGCTGTTCAAGGATGCGTCGAAGGACTTCCTGCAGGCCATCACGCAGACCGTGCGTCTCATCCGCTCGAAGGGCGTCGGCGTGTTCTTCGTCACCCAGACGCCGAAGGACGTCCCCTCAGCCGTGCTCGCGCAGCTCGGCTCGCGTGTGCAGCACGCGCTCCGCGCCTTCACCCCCGACGACGCGAAGGCGCTGCGCGCGACCGTCGGAACCTACCCGAAGAGCGGGTACGACCTCGAGCGCATCCTGCAGGAGCTCGGCACGGGCGAGGCGATCGTCACGGTCATGAGCGAGAAGGGCGCACCGACGCCCGTGGCCTGGACGCGCCTGCGCGCCCCGCAGGGGCTCATGTCGCCGACACCGGACGCCCAGATCGACGCCGCGGTGGCCGCATCCCCGCTCATGCTCACCTACGGCACTCCGATCGATCCGGAGTCCGCGCACGAGATCCTCACCGCGCGGATGGAGGCGGCGACCCAGGCGGCTGCGGCCGAGCAGGCGGCCGCCGAGCAGGCGAAGGCGGATGCGGCGCAGGCGAAGGCGGATGCGGCGGCTGCCAAGCAGCAGGCCGCGGCCGATGCCGCCGCGGCCAAGCAGGCGGCCGCTCAGGAGAAGGCGCGCCAGGCCGAGTACGACCGGATCATGAAGCAGACCGCCGGCACCACTCGGACGAGCCGCACCACCCGCAGCACGCAGAAGTCGCCGATCGAAGAGATCTTGAACTCGAAGTCGACGCAGACGATCCTCACCGGCGTCATCCGCGGCCTCTTCGGCAACGGGAAGCGCTGACGTGCCCCGCATCCGCACCTTCCGGCCCGGCGACGAGGAAGCCCTCGCCGACATCTGCGTGCGCACGGGGGATGCCGGCGGCGACGCGACCGGCCGGTACTCCAGCGACGACCTGCTGCCCGCGATCTTCGTGCTGCCATACGTCGCCCGCCATCCCGACTTCGCGTGGGTCGTCGAGTCGGACGACGATCGCGTGACGGGCTACATCGTCGGCGCGCCCGACACGGACGCGTTCGACGCATGGTTCCGCGACGAGTGGTGGCCGCGGTACCACGCGCAGTTCCCACGGCCGGCGGAGGTCGTGACGGAGGAGGACGACATCGTCACCGGTGCATACCGGCGCGCCGAGACCCCATCCACGGCGGGGGAGAAGGGGTATCCCGCCCACCTCCACATCGACCTCCTGCCCGAGCTCCAGGGGCAGGGCTTCGGACGTCGCCTGATCGAGACGCTCATGGAGCGATTCAGGGATGCGGCCGTCCCCGGCGTGCACCTCATCGCCTCGGCGCGGAACACCGGCGCCGCCGCCTTCTATCCGCGCGTGGGCTTCACCCTCGTCCCGTCGGTGCCGGGCATTCTCGTCTACGTCCGGAAGCCCTGACGCGGTTCCTGACGCGTCACGCGAACGCGAACACAGGCGGGAAGACGACCACGACGATCGCCGACCACGCGAGGTAGACCGGCAGGAACGACGTCTGCCAGCGCTCCAGCGCGGCGATGCCCCCGCGGCCGCGTACGAACCGCACCTGCATCCACAGGGATCCGGTGAGGTTCACCAGCAGGATGGCGTTCAGCCCCAGCGACGCGATCTTGTTGGCGCTCGCCCCGAACGCGCCGACCCGGCTCGCCATCGCCACGAGGACGACGAGGTCGACGACGATGGCGCTCGCGACGAGCACGATCTGGAGCGTGTCGAACCATCCGGGTCGCAGGCTGTCGCCGCGTGCGGAGAGAGCGTAGAGGAGCAGGCCGACCACCACGATCAGCACGAGGTCGAAGATGATGAGGACCTCGCGCCGGGCGTCGACGAGCCCGCCGGTGGATGCCGCCTGCACGATGCCGGCCACGATGAGCGTGAGCAGCAGCGCGGTGAACAGCGGCGTGAACACCTTCGTCAGCACCGGGGCGATGTTCTCGATGACGGCCTGCTTCGCCTCGACCAGCCAGCCGGCGATGACCACCGCACCCGCCGCGCCGCACGGCACGAGCCAATTGCCGACGAAGGGGGTGGCGTCCATCCCCATCGCGGAGAAGACGCCGAGCGTGAGGGCCGCGAGCACGCCGCCGCCGAGCGCGAGCAAGGCGTAGTAGACGACCCACTCGCCCGTGAAGCGGATGAAGTCCATCCGGGGCCGGACGCCGCGCCACTCGCCGCGGGCGTACGCGACACCGGTGACGATCCAGAGCGCGACGCACGCGTGGACGGCGGCGAGGAACATCGTCGAGCCGTTCGCGACGAACGGATAGACGTTCAGCAGCACGGCGGCGGCGACGAAGGGGACGCCGACGGCGACGATCGTCGCGATCGATGCGCGCCGGCAGATCAGGAAGTACACGGCGAGCGCCGGGAGGAGCAGCACCGCCGCGTTGCGCACGATGTCGACCATCGGCAGACCGAACAGCGACGGCAGCTTCACCAGCACGGCCGCGGCGACCGCGAGGCCGATGGCGAGCCACAGTCCGCTCCCGCGGCGAGGGGCCGTCTCGGCGACCACCAGCTGCTTCCACAGGCGGTCACTGTGCTCGCGCGCGAACTCGCGGGAGAGGTCGTCGAGCCGACCCATGCGGGAGACGGCGATCAGGAACGCCTCGTCTTCGGAGAGGCCCGATCCCTCGAGCCCGTCGATCTGGTCGCGCAGATGCTCCTCGAGCTCCGCGACGTCGGTGCCGATGGCCTCGCGCCGGGCCACGTATCCTCGCCACTCGGCGATGCGCTCCTCGAGCCCCATGTCAGGCACCCGCCGGTGCGAACGATGAGCGATCGTCCCAGATACGCGAGAGCGCGTCGCTGACGACGGTCCACTGGCGGTGGTGGTCGGCGAGGGCGGCGGTGCCGGCGGAGCTCAGCCGGTAGTGCTTCCGGGGCCGCCCCGTGGGCGAGGATCCCCACGCGGCCTCGATCTGCCCCTGGCGTTCGAGGCGGTGCAGCAGGGGGTACAGCATCCCGTCGCTCCATTCGAGCTGGCCGTCGGAGAGCGCGCTCACCCGCTGCAGGATGGCGTAGCCGTATGACTCGCCCTCCGAGAGGATCCCCAGGACGAGGGGCGTCGCGGCGGCCGCGACGAGGTCTTTGCCGATGCGCATCGAGATACCTCGCAGTTCTATGTACCTTGCAGCTCAAGGTATCACGTCGGTCCGCGCGGCGCGCCCCTACGATGGGAGACGAACGAGGAGGTTCGGCCATGGCGCGCAAAGCTCCGACCACCGATATCGACGAGGCGAAGACCCGAACGGGTTCGCGGAAGAAGGTCGCTGTCGGCGTGCCTGCCGTGATGCACGCGCTCGAGATCTCCTACGACCAGATGGGCGTGACCCGCAGTGTGCAGACGCTCCTGCGGGTCAACCAGAAGGACGGCTTCGACTGCCCGGGATGCGCGTGGCCCGAGGCCGATCACCGCCACATCGCCGAATTCTGCGAGAACGGCGCGAAGGCCGTCGCCGAGGAGGCGACGCTGCGGCGCGTCGGCCCCGAGTTCTTCGCGGAGCACTCGCTTGCCGACCTCTCCGAGCACGACGACTGGTGGCTCGGCCAGCAGGGCCGGCTGACGCATCCCATGATCCTCGACGAGGGCGCCACGCACTATCGGCCCATCTCGTGGGACGAGGCGCTTCGCGAGATCGCCGACGCGCTCCGCACGGTCGAGCCCGACGAGGCCGTGTTCTACACGTCGGGGCGCACGTCGAACGAGGCCGCGTTCCTGTACCAGCTGCTCGTGCGCGGCATCGGCACGAACAACCTGCCGGACTGCTCGAACATGTGCCATGAGTCATCCGGCTCCGCCCTCACCGAGACGCTCGGCATCGGCAAGGGCACGGTCTCACTAGAGGACGTGTGGGATGCGGATCTCCTCATCGTCGCCGGCCAGAACCCCGGCACGAACCACCCGCGCATGCTGACGGCGCTCGAGAAGGCGAAGGGGCGCGGGGCGACCGTCATCGCCGTCAATCCGCTGCCGGAGGCCGGGCTCGTGCGGTTCGAGAACCCGCAGACGGTGAAGGGTGTGATCCTCGGCGGCACGAAGATCGCGGATCAGTTCCTGCAGATCCGCCTCGGCGGCGACCAGGCGCTCTTCCAGGCGATCGGCAAGCACCTGCTCGAGGCGGAGGAGTCTCGCGGCGGCGTCCTCGACCATGACTTCATCGCAGCGCACACGAGCGGCTTCGACGAATACAAGCGGGCGATGGCGGATGTCTCGTGGTCCGAGCTCGTGAAGGCCACGGGACTGCCCGAGCAGACTCTTCGGCGCGCGGGCGAGGCGGTGCGCACGTCCCCGTCGACGATCGTCTGCTGGGCGATGGGTCTCACTCAGCACAAGCACGCGGTGGCGACGCTTCGCGACGTCGTCAACGTCCTGCTCCTCCAGGGCAACATCGGGCGCAAGGGCGCAGGCGTGTGCCCCGTCCGGGGGCACTCGAACGTGCAGGGCGACCGCACGATGGGCATCTACGAGAAGCCCTCGGAGGCGTTCCTCGCAGCCCTCGACCGGGAGTTCGCCTTCAGCGCGCCGCGCAGGCACGGCTACGACACGGTCGAGGCGATCAAGGCGATGCGCGATGGGAAGGTCCGCGTCTTCATGGCGATGGGCGGCAACTTCGTCTCCGCGACGCCCGACACGCTCGTCACCGAGACGGCCCTGCGCACCACGGATCTCACCGTGCAGGTCTCCACGAAGCTCAACAGATCGCACGTCATCGTCGGCAGCCGGGCGATCATCCTCCCGACCCTCGGCCGCACCGACCGCGACCTGCGCGGCGGGGTCGAGCAGAAGGTCACCGTGGAGGACTCGATGAGCGCGGTGCACTCCTCGCGCGGCCGGCTCGTCCCGCCGGCCGACGACATGCTGAGCGAGGTCGCGATCCTCGCGCGTCTGTGCGCGCTCGTCTTCGACGGACGGACGGATGCGCCGCAGGCCGACTGGTCGGCGCTGGAGACCGACTACACCGGCATCCGCTCGCACATCGAGAACGTGGTCCCCGGCTTCGGCGGGTTCGAGGGGAAGATCGACAAGGGCCGCACGTTCGTGCTGCCCAACGGGCCGCGCGATGCCCGCACCTTCCACACCGCAACAGGCAAAGCGATGTTCACGGTCAATCCGCTCGAATATCCCCGCATCCCGCGCGGGAGGCTCCTGCTGCAGACCCTCCGCTCGCACGACCAGTACAACACGACGGTCTACGGCAAGGATGACCGGTACCGCGGCATCCACGGCGGCCGTCGTGTGATCCTCGTCAACGCGCACGACATCGGCTCCCTCGGCTTCGCGGAGGGCGACATCGTCGACCTCGTGTCCGAGTGGCAGGCGCCGGACGGCACGACCGAGGAGCGCCGGGCGGACGAGTTCCGCATCGTGGCCTACGACACGCCCAGGGGCAACGCGGCCGCGTACTACCCCGAGACGAATGTCCTCGTCCCGCTCGAGTCGGTCGCCGACGTCAGCGGGACGCCGACCTCGAAGTCCGTCGTCGTGCGACTCGTGCGCCGCTCGTAGACTGCGGGGATGCAGGCATCCGTCATCACCGTCTCCGACCGTTCGGCCGCGGGAGAGCGGGTGGATGCGGGCGGCCCGCTGGCGGTCGCCGCCCTCCGCGAAGCAGGGTGGGAGTGCGGCGATGCCGCGATCGTCCCGGACGGCGCCGATAACGTCGAGACGGCGCTGCGGGTCGCGCTCGCGGCGGGTGCGCGCCTCATCGTGACGACGGGCGGCACGGGCGTCGGCCCGCGCGACCGCACGCCGGAGGGCACCCTTCCGGTGCTCGACCGCGAGGTCCCCGGGATCGCGGAGGAGCTCCGCCGTCAGGGCGCCGCGATCATGCCCGCCGGCATGCTGACGCGCGGACTCTCCGGTGTCGCGGGAGGCGCGCTCGTCGTGAACCTCCCGGGCTCACCGGGAGCCGTGCGCGACGGGATGCCCGTCATCCTGTCCGTCGCCGCCCATGTGATCTCCCAGCTCGGGGGCGGAGACCATTAGTTCTCCCAGCCGGCTGCCATCTGAGAGATCTCGGCGACCGTTGCACGGACGTCTTCCGGCGAACCGCCGCGACGTCCGGCGACGAGTCCCGCGACATATGCGCTGAACGGCGCCGCAGGCCGGGCGACTCCGCGCGACACATCGCCGGCGAGGTCCAGGATCAGCGCGATCGGCACATCGTCGGGCGCGAGGCCGAACCGTTCGCGCAGCGCGTCCGCCCACGCGTCGAGGGCTTCCGGGGGAAGGTGGTTGTCGCTCATTCGTCCTCCTCGATCTGCCGCACATCCTCCCACGTGTCGATATCGCGCGCGGCGGCGGGCGCGGCGACGACGGCGATCGCGAGATCGTCGAGGAGCGCGCGCACGGACGCGTCCCGCCCGCGGTCGGGGAGGAGGGATGCCGCGCCGCGCAGCGCGGCGGTCCGGTAGAGACCGGTCAGCCATTGCGGTCTGCCCGAGGCATCCGCGAGGCATACGCCGTCCGTGTCCGCCGGGAACAGGTCGATGGACGCGGCCAGCACAGCGACCGCGTCACCGGCGAACGGGAGATCGCACGCGAGGACGTACGTCCACTCCGCGTCCATGAGGTCGAGCGCTGCCACGATCGCCGCGGCGGGGCCCGCGAACGGAGGATCCTCGCGCACCCAGACGGGCGCGGCGCCCGAGACGGATGACTCGGGACCTGCGATCACGATCGGCTCGCATCCGCTGACCGCATCCACCGCCCACTGCAGGAGGGCGCGCCCGCGGACCTCCACGCGGGGCTTGTCGATCCCGCCCATGCGCGTCGCGCGGCCGCCCGCGAGGAGGATCGCGCCGGCGTTCACGACATCCCCACGAGCATCGCCTCGACGAGGTCGCCGACGCGGACCTCCTCGACGTCCTCGGGAACGACCACGAACGCGTCCGTGTAGGCGAGCGCGGTCGTGGAGTGCGCGCCCCCCGCCGGACGGACCGTCCAGCCGCGAGGATCGGTCCGGTCGATCGTCGCCGGGACGAGATGCCGGTGGCCGGCGCGCGATCTCCAGCCCTCCGCGGCGCGCAGCAGCAATCGGGGTCGGTGCAGCTCGCGCCTGCCCTGCATCGCGAGGAGCGCAGGCCGGACGAAGACCTCGAACGAGACGGCGGCGCCGATCGGGGTGCCCGGCAGGCCGAACGCGAGTGCGCCGGATGCCAGCCGCCCGAAACCCTGCGGACGGCCGGGCCGCATCGCGACCGTCACGAACTCCATCCCGCCGATCGGCTCGAGGGTGTTGCGGACGACCTCGTAGGCGCCGGTGCCGACTCCACCCGATGTGATGACGACGTCCGCGCCCGCCGCCGTCGCGTCCTCCAGCGCGCGTTCGAACTCGGCATTCACGTCGGGCACGGTCGCCACGAGGACGAGGTCGGCGCCGGCATCCTCGGTCAACCGGCTGAGCATGGGAGCGTTCGACTCGGGGATCATCCCGCGGCGGAGCGGAGCGCCCGGGGCAGCCAGCTCCGATCCGGTCGAGACGACGGCGACCCGGGGGCGCCGCGCGACGACCACCTCGGTGACGCCGGCAGCGGCGATCGACCCCAGCTGCAGGGCGCCGAGTGCGACGCCCGCTCTCACCACCTCGACTCCCGTACGGACGTCCTCGCCCGACGGACGGACATGCTGCCCGACAGTGGGAGCGCGGACGACGTCGACGTCGGGACCGCCGAAGAGCCCCGCGCTCGTGTGCTCCAGCGGCACGACGGCGTCCGCCGCCGTCGGCACGGGCGCGCCCGTCATGATCCGCGCGGCCTCACCCTGAGCGAGTGGGGGATCGAGCTCGGTCCCCGCGGGCAGGTCGGCGATGACGCGCAGGCGCGCGGGCGATTCGGGAGACGCGGATGCCGCATCCACCGCCCGCACAGCGAACCCGTCCATCGCCGAGCTCCGGAAGCCGGGAGCGTCGGTCGGTGCGACCACGGGTACGGCGAGCGTGCTCCCCGCGGCGTCGCGCAGGAGCACCGTGGTCGACTCGAGTGGAGTGACGGCCGCCAGCACTTCAGCGAGATGCTCGTCGACGGTGCGATGTGCTCGGGCGGGCATACCGCCAGGGTAGTTCGGGCTTAGGGTTGGCGCATGGGACGCCTCACGATGCGTCGACCGGTGCGCAGGATCCGGCTGGATGCGGGGGAGACCCGCCGTATCGACACGCTCGCGGTCGAGGAGCCGCTCGAGATCCGTGTGGGCGGTCAGCCGCTCGCGGTCACCATGAGGACGCCCGGCCACGACGTGGAGCTCGCCGCCGGATTCCTCGTCTCCGAGGGCGTGATCTCGAGCACGGACCAGTTCCGCTCCGCCATCCACTGCGGAGGTCCGGGGACCTCGGGCGGCGGCGAGAACACGTACAACGTCCTGGATGTCGCCCTCGCGTCGCACGTGCATGTCCCCGTGGCCGAGCTGGCGCGCAGCATGTACACGACGAGCTCGTGCGGAATCTGCGGCAAGGCGTCGATCGATGCGGTCCGAACCGTGTCGGCTTTCGATGTCGCGGAGGATGCGACCGTCGTCGACGCCGCGCTCCTGGCCACCTTCCCCGATGCGTTGCGTGCCGAGCAGGCGGTGTTCGAGAAGACCGGCGGCCTGCACGCGGCGGCCTTGTTCGATGCGCACACGGGGAAGCTCCTCGTGCTGCGTGAAGACGTCGGGCGGCACAACGCCGTCGACAAGGTGGTCGGGTGGGCGCTCCTCGAAGGACGCCTCCCGTTGCGCGGCCGCGTCCTGATGGTGTCGGGCCGCGCGGGCTTCGAGCTTGCGCAGAAGGCGGTGATGGCCGGCGCTCCGATCCTCGCTGCGGTGTCGGCTCCGTCGTCGCTCGCGGTGGAGATGGCGGCGGATGCCGGACTCACGGTGGTGGGGTTCCTCCGCGGTCCGTCGATGAACGTCTACGCGGGTTTCGAGCGGGTGCAGGTGGACGCCGCCGCTCCCGTCGTCACCGCATGATGGGGCACGACACGCCCGGGGGGTCGGCCCGATTTGTGGGGTGTCCTGATTCCCCGTAATGTTCTTGTTGTTCGCCCCAAAGGGTAGAGCGGAGGGCCGGAAGGCCTGGCTCCCCTCAAGCAGCGGACAAGAACCCCATCTGATGTCACACACCTTGTGTGTGGACTTGCCTCCGGGCTAGGGTGGGTGCTTCTCCGTTGTCCAGACGGGCGTTTCGACGCTCCGAACGGCGCGGATCGCGGTTTGACACCGCGATCGCGAACGGCTAAGCTTGAGAAGTTGCCCCGAGAGAGGCGCCGGGAGGTGCTGATGCGGGTGCGTCCGATCCTTGAGAACTCAACAGCGTGCACTTGTCATATGCCAAATTATCCTCGTCGGGTCTTTGACCTGGTGAGAATTC
>NZ_JASXSZ010000008.1:0-74611 GCF_030315975.1 Microbacterium candidum
GGAGGGCTTCTCGCTGATCGAGCTCATCATCGTGGTTGTGATCATCGGCATTCTGGTTGCGATTGCGATTCCGATCTTCATGAACATCCAGAAGCAGGCGGCAGACAACGCGGTCAAGGCTGCGGCCGCGAACGGTGCGACGGCCGCTGCGGCCGCGTTTGCCGGTACCAATGTCTCTGGGGCGACCACGGTGGACCCGAGCACGGCTGCATCTTCGGCTGGTTCGAATGGCATCACGGTACAGATGCGGGCGTCGAGCACCAATGTGAGCAACGTTTGCGTGGATGCGTGGGCCGCCAGCGGCTCCACCTACACAAGCGGCTCGACTTTCCACACTGGTCCGGGCTGCCCGTAATCCCGAGATCGGCCGAGGTGCACCAGTCCGGTGGGGTCTGCAAGACCGATTCCACCGGACTGTGACAACTGCACGGGGTTGGAGCGGTTCATATGCGAGTAACAATGGGGCGGTCCGAGGGAGCAGATTCGGACAAATCGCAGGACGGCTTCTCATTGATCGAGTTGATCGTTGTGGTTGTGATAATTGGTATTCTCGTCGCCATCGCTATGCCGATCTTCATGAACGTCGAGTCAAACGCGCAGACGAACGCTGTCAAGGCCGCCGCCGCGAATGGTGCAGCCGCCGCAGCAGCCTCGTTCGCTCAGGGGTCTTCAGCTCCTACAGATCCTTCGGCCGCCGCCAAAAGTGCAGGCCGCGACAGTATTTCTGTCGACCTGACGTCCGGGACCAACGCCACCGACCTCTGCGTAACCGCTAAGGGCTATGCAAAGATCGCCACTGCTGGCCCTGGGTGTCCGTGAGACTGTCGATTGAACGTGGGTGATGAACGGATGCACAGCAAACTGATAACCACAGACTGTTGACGCGGAATGCTGGCAGGCGGACACTCGCGGGTGGGGATATGTCGGCATCACTGTGGTGACGACGACGTTCTCACTCTGGGGAGTGGGTACTCAAATTGGCTCAGTCAATACGGATGCCTGCTGTCGAATCGGAGCAGTAATTTCACAATACCTGGGGAGTAAGCGCATGCGCGTGACTGTAAGCAATTACATCGATGCTGCGAAGCGGCGGAAGAAGGAAGAGACGGGCGTGGAGGGCTTCTCGCTGATCGAGCTCATCATCGTGGTTGTGATCATCGGCATTCTGGTTGCGATTGCGATTCCGATCTTCATGAACATCCAGAAGCAGGCGGCAGACAACGCGGTCAAGGCTGCGGCCGCGAACGGTGCGACGGCCGCTGCGGCCGCGTTTGCCGGTACCAATGTCTCTGGGGCGACCACGGTGGACCCGAGCACGGCTGCATCTTCGGCTGGTTCGAATGGCATCACGGTACAGATGCAGGCGTCGAGCACTGATGTGAGCAACGTTTGCGTCTACGCGTGGGCCGCCAGCGGCTCCACGTATACGAGTGGGTCGCCGGCGCATGCGGGGCCCGGCTGCCCCTAGGACAGCCGTTAGCCACGTCGATGGGCGGGAGTCCCGTTAGACTGGATTCCCGCCCATTCCAATCCGTAGCTGGGGAGCCGGATGCTGGTGCGAAAGCCCGACGATGAGGGATTCAGCCTCATAGAAGTGATCATCGCGTTCTTTCTGCTCGCGCTGATCGCTGTGGCGATCCTGCCGTCGCTGTACAGTGGCATCCGCTATTCGTCCGAACAGTCTTCGGCCGCTACCGCGACCCGCGCTCTCAACGCGAGGATCGAGCAGCTGCGGAACAATACTTCGGTCGCATGTGCGGATCTCCAGGCGGCGGCGAACCCCGGGACCACGGCAACTGACGGCCGCGGCCGGACTTTTTCCATCACCGGCCCCCTGCCGTCGTGTACGACTTCTACCCATCAGCAAGCCGTGGTCCTGACGCTCAATGCGAAGGACAGCAACGGCTCAGGGCTGGCCACAGTGACTGCGAAGATCTATCTGCCATGACCACGAACAAGGCACCAGACGACGACGGACTCTCACTCGTCGAGCTGATCGTCGTCGTCGTCCTGCTCGGCATCATGGGCTCTGTGATCGCGTTGATCTTCGTCAACTCGTGGCGCGCGCAGAACGACGTCACGACGACGACACAGGCGACGAACAAGGGGCAGCTCGTCGGACAGACCATCGAGCGCGCGGTTCGCAACGGAGTCGCCGCGCAGCTGACCGACGGCGGTTCGAGGCTGTGGGTCCGCACGCCGTACACCGACTCGCGGCAGTGCCAGGTCTTCTGGGTTGATGGCAGCGGGGGCCTCTACGTTGCGCAGGGAACATCCGGTTCGACGCTTTCTTCGCCCTCGGCGTGGGCGACGAACGTCGCGCTGCCGACATCCCCCGCACCTGCACCGGCGACGTTCTTCACGCTGAACGGCCGTACCGTCGTGTATGCGTTCAGCATCCCCACTGCCGCTGCGCCGGTAACGATCACCGGGACGGTTTCACTGAGGACGTCCCCTGGGGCGGGGGGAGGATGCTGGTCATGAGATTCCTGCGCCACGAACACGACGAAGATCCGGAGTCCGGGGTCGCGCTCGTCATGGTCGTCGTTGTGATGCTGGTCGGATTCGTCATCGCCTCCCTGATCGGAGCGAGCCTGCTGTTCACCCTCAAGGCGAATCAAACCAACAAGAGTCAGACCGAAGCCTTCGTGGCTGCCGAGTCCGGCCGCGACGCCATGCTTGCCGCAGTCATGGCGAACGGGTGCACGAAGTCCATTTCCGACTCGTCTACCCCGGTGTACAAGAACGTCTCCGCCCTTTTCGGGTCGGATGCCGCGCACTTGACCGACAACTGTCTCAGCTCGTCCGCGACCGCGACCATCCAGATCACGTCGACCGGCGTTGGGCCGGGCGGCGATCAGACGACCGTCGTGTCGCAGTATCAGCGGTTGGTGACGACGGATCAACAGCCGGGCGGATCGCTCGCGTACTTCTCGGGCACTTTCAAGCTCACCCAGTCGACCTATAAGGGCGATGTCGTCATCCGCGATGGCAATTACACGTGTACGTCTCAGTCGACGATCACAGGGGACCTGTGGGTTCCCCGTGGTGGGGTCGACATCAGCGCGAAGTGCAACGTGAACGGGAATATCTATGCCCGCGATGCGATCCGGATCACAGGATCGCAGACAGTGATCGGGACGCAGACCGACGCGACGACAGGCACGCTCGCCTGCCAGAACTGCACGGCATTCGGCGGCCCATCGGGCCCGCCTAGCGGGATCAGCGTGGACGCCAGCAACTCCGTGGTGTGGAAGGATGTCCTGTCCTCGACCAACATCGATCTCAAGAACACGACGATCCACGGCAATGTCTCGGCCGGGGGTGTGGTCACAACACAGAATTCGACAAGTCCGACACCGACCCAGAACGTCACGCCGTCACCATCTGCCAACGCATTCAACCCGAGCCTCGACGACGTCTATGCAATGACCAACTGGCTCGATATCGGCTTCGACAAGAGCCAGTGGGGGACGAACGTCCAGTGGAAGACGATCGCCGCCGGAAACTGCAGTTATAACGTGTCTAGTGACTTGCAGACGCCTCCCACTGGAGGCAACACCCGGTTCGGGTTCGACTATTCGAACTGCCCGACAAACGTGACGATCACGATGGGAGGTGGCGTGGTGACAGCCTCTGCGGTCTTCCTCGTGCCCGCCTCCGCCATCATGAATGTCAACGTCACGGGCAACGTTTCGAGCGGGTCGCCCGTACCGCAACTCTTCTTCATCCATGCCGATGCAAACCCGACACTTGCGGGGCCGAACTGCGGTCCGAGCCCGACGCAGCCCGTCGACACGTACAACCAGAGCAACAATCTGACTGTCGCGCCGTACTTGATGTTCTATACACCCTGCGGCTTGGGTAACAACTTGAACCAGAATCAGGTCATGTTCAGCGGGCAGTTCTACGCCGCCGATAACGAAACGAGTCCGAACCACTGGGTGCAGCCGAACTTCACGTGCCAGCCGATGGCGTGGACGCCGCTCATCAACCTCGGCTGCTACATCAAGGACGCGGTGTTGAACGGGAACAACGGCACGATCCAGACCACCGTGCATCCTCCCAGCCTGTCCTCGCAGATGGAGCAGTAGTGGCGCCCTTCGCCATCTTCATCGTTGCCTTCGCCGGACTCCTCGGACTCGTCATCGGTTCGTTCCTCAACGTCGTCGCGTACCGGGTTCCGGCGGGGATGTCGATCGTGCCGGCAAGCCGATGCCCGAAGTGCGGTGCCTCGATCCGGGCATGGCAGAACGTCCCGGTCCTGTCGTGGCTCGCGTTGCGCGGGAAATGCGCCGAGTGCGGCGAGGCGATCTCGCCGAGATATCCGGCGGTCGAGCTGGTGACCGGGTTCGCGTTCGCGTTGATCGCGTGGGTTGCCCTGGGAGCATCGGGTTACGACCTTTCGACTCGGTTCGCTCGCTCAACGACCGACATCACCGGCGCTGCATTCTGGCTCGTGCTCGTCGCGTTCCTGTATTTCGCGGCGATCTCGATCGTGCTCACGGTCATCGATCTCGATACGCACCGGCTGCCGAACCAGATCGTCTTGCCGAGCTACCTCGTCGCCGGAATCCTGTTCGCCGCAGCGGCGACGCTCACCAACGACTGGGCCGCATTGATCCGCGCGGCGATCGGCATGGCCGTGCTGTACGCGTTCTACTTCCTCCTGCGCCTCATCCGTCCCGGCGGCATGGGCGGGGGAGACGTGAAGCTCGCGGGTGTCGTCGGGATCTACCTCGGCTGGCTCGGCTGGGGAGCGCTCATCGTGGGGGCGTTCGCCGCGTTCGTCCTTGGCGGGCTCTTCGGGATCGCTCTGATCCTGTTCCGCAGAGCGGGGCGGAAGACGGCCATCCCGTTCGGGCCGTGGATGCTCGCCGGCGCCTGGGTGGGCATCTTCTTCGGACAGCCGCTAGCGAATTGGTATGTCGCAATGCTCTCCGGGACATAGCAACCCCTCGACAAGCTCGAGGACCGAACGTTTACTGGGAAACAAGACCAAGACCTTTGGGGGAGGGCCGATGGCCAAGACAGCCGTAGGCATAGAGATCACCGAAGAGAGCGTGCGCGCTGTCGAGGTCGTCCACGGGCGCAAGCCCATCGTCACCGCCTTCGGGGAGGTCCCGTTGCCCCCGGAGACCGCGCGTGATTCCGAGGTGATCGACCAGGGTGCCGTCGCGGTCGCCGTACGCCAACTGTGGTCGGGCGCCGGAATCAAAGCCCGCGACGTCACGCTGGGCGTCGCCAGTCGCCGCATCCTCGTCCGCGAGTACTCGACGCAGGCGATGCGTCCAGACTTGCTGAAGCAGGCTCTGCCATATCAGGTGCAGGATCTGCTGCCGGTACCCGTCAGCCAGGCGGTGCTCGACTTCTACCCGCTCGGACAGGAAGGCGATCAGGTCAACGGGCTCCTCGTCGCGGCGGTCTCCGAGACGATCGAGCAGATCATCTCTACGCTGGGGCGCGCCAAGCTGCGAGTCGTCGGCGTCGATCTCACGGCGTTCGGTCTCGCCCGCGCTTCGGCCGTCATCGCCAACGCCGGGGCTGCCGTCGCGATGGTTCATATCGGCGACCACACGACCCAGGTCGTCGTGGCGCGGGGCGGGGTACCGTACTTCGTGCGCCTCATCCCCGTCGACGTGCCGACGGCGGCCGCCACGCGAGCGGCTGCTGCAGCGCGGGGACAGCAGGTGCCGATGCCGGCGCCTCCCGCGAACGGCCCCTCGACAGGCTCGGGCACCGGCAATGGAGACGAGCTCGAGGCCATGTTCGCGATGGCGCCGGCGGGGGATCCGCAGGCTACGGGCGCGGCGACTGGTGAAGTGCCTACCGTGCCGATGTCGACCAGCGGCATCCTTCCGCGCACCCGCGGGCAGGCACGGGGCACCGGACCTGACCCGTCGATCAACGACGTCGTCGCACGGGTGCGCTCGACTCTCGCCTTCTATTCCGGGCGCGACGGCGCACTGCCGCTTGCGGGTGTGATCATCAGCGGGGCGGGAGCAGCGGTCCCGGGGATGGCCGGCGCCCTCGCGGCAGCGATTGACATCCCGATCCATGCCGTCGGTGTTGACGCTATTGCACAGATCCGCGGGGCGGTGCCGGCCGGTGAACTCGCGCTCAACCTCGTTTCCACCGTCGGCATCGCACTCGGAGAGGACCGCTGATGGCCCGCCAGCCTGACCTCGTATTCGCGGGGGCGCCCCGAGTCAATCTCATGCCGCGATCGGAGATCGAGCGACGGGAGCGCGAATCGCTGACCCGCAAATGGGTCTGGGGCGTGCTCGGCGCAGTCGTCCTGACGTGCGTCGTCATCGCGGCTGCATACGCGTTCACCCTGGTCGCAAACATCCGTCTCGCCTCGGCTCAGGCGCAGACCAATACCCTGCTGACCGAGCTGGCAGGTCTGTCCGACATCAACAGCGCACTGGCCACACAGAGGGAACTGACTCAATTCCGCGCTGAGGCGATGGGCGCCGACTTCGCCTGGTCTCCTGTCGTCGGAGCCATCGCGGGCGCACTCCCGCCCGGTACCAGCCTGACGGGCTTCAACGTGGTATCCGGGGGTGATCCGGTACCCGGCGCCGACCCGAAGACCGCGGTAGGCCTCAGCGGGACCTACACCGTCGCGAGCGCCACGCCCCTCGACATGGCCGCGACCATCCGCGCGATCCGTGCGATCCCTACCGTGATCTACGCCGACGGCAAGTCGGTGACCGGAGGAGCGACCAAGGGCGGCGACTACCAGTACCAGCTGACGGTGACGTTCAACCAGACCATCTACTCCGGTCAGTACGCGGTGAAGGCGGCCAAGTGATGCCGAAGCAGCTCATCAATCTCATCGGCATCCTCGTCGCCGTCGCCGTCCTCGCGCTCGGGATCTTTCTCGTCGCGATGCCTCTCGCCACTCAGGCGCTCGGAACATTGGCGTCGGCGGATCAGGTGGACCAGACGAACAAGCTCTATCAGGCGCAGGTCGACGCGCTGACGAAGGCGAAGGAGAACAAGGCCGAGACGGATGCGGCTGTCGCCGAGCTACGTGCCCAGATCCCGGCAGTGCCGCATCTCGATGATGTGTTCGCACTCGTGGGGCGGGCAGCGCAGTCCAGCGGCGTGACGATCACCAGCATCGCCGCAGGTACTCCTGCGGCGTTCGTCCCGCCGGTCGGAGCGCAGGCCAACGGACAGCCCGCACCCGTGCCGGCGCCATCGCCGAGTGCGACGGCGAGTGGCATCGTCGGACAGGCGCAGAACGATCGCGACCAGTCGAACGCCCAGACGGCACAGGAGAACGCTGCCACAGGCGCTGCGGCAGGCACCACTGCCCAGCCTGCCGCTCCGGCCCCGTCGACGACGCGCACTCAGATCGGTTTCACGATCACCGTGACGGCCGTGAATCTGGATCAGATCACCGCGTTTCTCGATGCGCTGCGCGAGGGTCCGCGTCTTCTCTCCAACGTCTCGAGTGTCGTCGCGCAGAACAATGGAAGTGCTCAAGCATCCGTCAACGCGCTGACCTTCGTCGACGGAGCGCCGATCGCGACGGGAGCAACGAAGTGATCGACACCGAGCTCAACCGGATGCTGGCGGCCGCGGGCCGACGGCGGGCCTCCGACGTGCACCTGACAGCGAACCGGCCGCCGCTGATGCGCGTCGATGGCGACCTCATGCCCATCCCGGGGTTCGAGGACACCATCACAACCGAGTGGCTTGCGGAGTCGCTGTTCGGCCTCCTGACCGAGCCGCAACGCGCCGCCTTCGACCGGCACGGCGAGGTGGACCTCGCCTACAACGCTCCGGGACTCGCGCGGTTCC
This sequence comes from Microbacterium candidum, assembly GCF_030315975.1. Lineage (GTDB taxonomy): Bacteria > Actinomycetota > Actinomycetes > Actinomycetales > Microbacteriaceae > Microbacterium > Microbacterium candidum. The sequence goes on from NZ_JASXSZ010000008.1 coordinate 7,816, forward strand.
GGGTCAACGCGTTCCGGCAGGAGGGGTCGATCGCCGCGGCCCTGCGATTCATCCCGGAGCGCGTCTACACGCTTGAGGAACTCGGCGCCCCCGAGATCTGCCGCGACCTCGCGCTGAAGCCGCGCGGACTAGTCCTCCTCACCGGCCCCACGGGCTCCGGCAAGTCGACGACGCTCACGTCGATGGTGGACATCATCAACCGCACGCGGCCGGCGCACATCATCACGATCGAGGACCCGATCGAGTTCCACCACGCGAGCGCGATGTCGCTCATCCACCAGCGCGAGATCGGTGTCGACACCGCCTCCTTCTCCGAAGCGCTGCGCCGCGTGCTGCGCCAGGACCCCGACGTCATCCTCATCGGCGAGCTGCGCGACCCGGAGTCGATCTCTGCGGCACTGTCCGCGGCGGAGACCGGACACCTCGTCCTCTCCACGCTGCACACGCAGGGCGCGGCGAAATCGATCAACCGCATCGTCGACGTGTTCCCGCACGATCAGCAGGCGCAGATCCGCACGCAGCTCGGCGACACGCTCCAGGGCGTTATCAGCCAGACGCTGCTGCCGATGTCCCAGCGCGAAGGTCGCACGATCGCGACCGAGGTGCTCATCAACACGCCCGCGGTCGCGAACCTCATCCGCGAGGGGCACGTCGCCCAGCTCGTGACGTCGATGCAGGCCGGCACGCAGCTCGGGATGCACACGCTCGACCAGGACCTCAAACGCCTCGTGCAGGACGGAGAGATCGCGATCCAGGTCGCGCGTGCCTTCGCTCAGGACCCGAAGAGCCTCGAGGGCGTCTACGTGCAGGCGCAGGAAGTGGATGCCGAGGGCTGGGCGGAGCACGGCGAACGACAAGTCCCGGTCTGGGGGGTGTGAGATGGCCGTCGTCCAGGAGTTCACCTATCACGCGGTCGACTCCGTGAGTGGAGCGGCCGTCAAGGGAACGCTCGAGGCTTCGAGCGAGGCATCCGTCGTCGCGAAGCTGAAGGCCCAGGGGCTCATGCCCCTCAACATCACTGCCAAGTCGACGACCGGGCTCCACACGCAGATCAACATCCCGAGTCTCAGCGGAACGGTGAGCTCGAAGAACCTCGCGATCTTCTCGCGGCAGATGGCGGCGCTCATCAACGCCGGACTGCCGCTCATGCGGACGCTGAACATCCTGGCCGAGCAGACGCGCGACAAGAAGCTGCAGCCGGCGATCATCGCGGTCGCCGGATCCGTCGAGGGCGGCTCATCCTTCTCCGCCGCACTGGCGCAGCATCCGAAGATCTTCCCGCCGCTCATGATCTCGATCGTGCGCGTCGGCGAGACCGGTGGCTTCCTCGGGGCCGCGCTCGTCTCCATTGCCGAGAACTACCAGAAGGAGGCGGAGCTCCACAACAAGGTCCGCGCCGCAGTCACCTACCCGATCATCGTGCTCATCATCGCGATCATCGGCGTGCTCGTGATGGTGACCTTCGTCGTGCCGGTGTTCGAGAACATGTTCAAGGGCCTCGGCTCGTCATTGCCTCTGCCCACACAGATCCTCGTAAACATCTCACACAACATGTACTGGATCCTGCCGCTCATCGTGATCGTGGTTTTGGTCGCGTGGACGTGGTACATGCGCAACCGTCACACCGATTCGTTCCGGAGGGTGTGGGACCCGATCAAACTGAAGCTCTGGATCTTCGGGCCGCTCACGACGAAGATGGCCGTCGCCCGGTTCACCCGGAACCTCTCGATGATGCTGTCGGCGGGTGTGCCGATCATCCAGGCGCTGTCGATCGTCGGGCAGGCGTCGAACAACTGGAAGATCGAGCAGGCGGTGCGCGACATCCAGGACTCGATCCGTGCCGGCAAGTCGTTCTCTGTGCCGCTCGCGAACGCACAGGTCTTTCCGCCGATGGTCCCGCAGATGGTCGCGGTCGGGGAGGAGTCGGGCACGCTGTCCGACATGCTCGCCAGCATCGCCGAGTTCTATGAGGACGAGGTCGCGACCGCCACCGAGCAGCTCTCCTCGACGCTCGAGCCGATCCTGATTGTGCTCCTGGGCGTCGTCATCGGCTCGATGGTCATCTCGCTCTACCTGCCGATCTTCACCCTGTACGGCGACCTCGCCAAGCAACACTAAAGCATCGGTCCCACCTTCACTCGCGAGGGTGTACTGGTTTCCAACGAGTGCACCCTCGCGAGGCAGGGGCCGACCCATCCGGGGTCACCGGAAAGATCCGTGAGATCACGGATGCCGCACACCCGCGCGCGGCGCGATCATTCGAGCATGGCCGGACCCGGGCGCGCTGCGAAACCGCGTTTCGTCGACGCTCTGAAGCATCACGACCTCCGCATCCTCGCGCTCGCCTTCATCGCCGACGGCGGCGCGACGTGGGCGTACAACGTCGTGCTCATCTCCTACGTCTTCGAGCGCACGCATTCGGCGGGCTGGATCACCGCGCTCGTCACCGTGCGGTGGGTCGTCGGGATGCTGTGCGGCGGATATGCGGGCGTCCTCGCCGACCGGTACGACCGGCGATCGGTCCTCATGGTCAGCGCGAGCCTCGCCGCCGTCGTCACGCTCGGGATCGCCGCGGTCGTGGCGTTCAACGCCCCGCTGTGGGCGCTGCTGATCAGCGTCGCGGTTCTGACCGCCGTGTGCTCGCCGGTGCGACCGGCATCCGGCGCCCTCATTCCGGAGTCCGTTCCGGAGTCCGATCTCGTGGCGGCGAACGCTCTGTTCGCGCTGCTCGAGAGCGTGATCGTGGTCCTCGGCCCCGGCATCGGAGCTCTCCTGCTCCTCACCGGCGAACCCGTGTACGGCGTGCTGATCAACACCGTGAGCTACCTGGTCGCGGCGCTCCTGTATCGCGCGCTGCGGGTGCGCTCGCGCGGCAGTGCGGAGGCGGGCGGCGGCGCTCTCACCCAGTGGATCTCGGGAGTGTCGGCGCTCGGGCACCATCGCAAGGCGCTCGTGCTCACGATGTTCCTCGTGCTCGACTCCGCCGCGGCGAACGCGGCGAACGTGCTCATGCCGTCGCTCGCGCAGCACCTCGGCGGGGGTACGACCGGCTACGCTCTGCTCCTCGCTTCCAACGCCCTCGGAAGCGTCGTCGTCGCGGCGCTCGCCCAGCGGCTCACCGGATCGAGACGCCTGACGCTGCTCATCATCGGCGCGCTGTTCCTCCAGTGCGTTCCGCTGTGGCTCAGCGTGTTCGTGGGCACCGTCCCGAACGCGATGCTGCTGCAGCTGATCAGCGGAGTCGGGATGGTGATCGTCGACGTCCTCGCGTTCACCACCCTCCAGCGCGACCTGCCGCGCGACGTGCTCGGGCGCGTGCTCGGCACGGTCGACGTGCTGATCCTCGCGAGTGCCGTACTCGCCTCCATCATGGGCAGCTGGCTGCTCGCCCAGTTCGGGATCGCCTGGGCGCTCGGCGTCATCGGCCTCGGCTTCCCCCTGCTGGGTCTGTTCGGACTGCCGGTGCTGCGCCGGCTCGACCGCGACATGGCGCAGAAGGCCGCGCGCCTGGAGCCGGTCACCCGCATCCTCGAACGCCTCGACCTGTTCGCCGGTGCTCCGCGGAGCCTCCTCGAGCACCTCGCCGAGGATGCGGAGGAGCGCACCGTTCCCGCGGGCGAGACGATCATCCGTCAGGGCGACCCGTCCGACGCGCTGTGGATCCTCACCGACGGGACCCTCGCGATCAGCGCCGTCCGCGACGACGGCGTCTCCGTGGAGCTCCCCGATGTCGAAGCGCCCGGCTACGTCGGGGAGCTCGGGCTCCTGAACGGCACCGTGCGCTCCGCGACGGTCACCACGGCCACCGAGTGCGAGATGCTCCACATCCCCGGCACCGACTTCAGCGAGGCGCTCGAGGCCGCCACGCCGTCGCCGTCGATGCTCGACCGTGCCGGTGTGCGGACCGCGCGGACGTCGGTGATGGCACCGCCGGTCGCGGGCGTCGCGGGGGAGTGAAGCGGCTCACACCGAACGCCTCACACTGAACGCCTCACACCGAGCGCCTCACACCGAGACGCGCAGCACCTCTTCGATCGTCGTGAGGCCTTGTGCGGCCTTCGACCAGCCGTCGTCGCGGAGGGCGATCATGCCCTGAGCGAGCGCGAGCTCGCGCATCTCGGTGCCGGTCGCCCGGCCGACGATGAGCTGCTCGACCTCGTCCGTCAGCGGCATCACCTCGTGGAGCGCGAGGCGTCCGCGGTACCCGGTTCCGGAGCACGAGTTGCACCCGACGGCGCGGAACAGCTGATGTCCCTCGATGAGGTCGGCAGGCATCCCGAGCCCCATCAGCACGTCCGGCGTCTCGCTGAGCGGCTCGCGGCAGCGGGTGCACAGACGCCGGGCGAGGCGCTGGGCGATGACCGCCGAGAGCGCCGTCGCGACGAGGAACGGCTCGGTCCCGATCTCGGTGAGACGCGTGAGTGCGGAAGGGGCGTCGTTCGTGTGCAGCGTGGAGAGCACGAGGTGCCCGGTGAGCGCCGCCTCGATCGAGATGACCGCGGTCTCCTGGTCGCGGATCTCGCCCACGAGCACGACGTCGGGGTCGGACCGCAGGATCGACCGCAGTGCGGTGGCGAAGGTGAGCCCCGCGCGGTTGTTGACCTGCACCTGGTTGATGCCCGGGATCCGGTACTCGACCGGGTCTTCGACGGTGATGACGTTGATCCGCGGGTTCGCGACCGTGCGCAGCGCCGTGTACAGCGTCGTCGACTTGCCGGACCCGGTGGGCCCGGTGACCAGCACCATCCCGTGCGGGCGGCCGATCGCCGCGCGGAACAGCGACTCGTTGTGCTGGGAGAACTTCAGATCGCCCATCGACATGGCCTGGCCGGAGTTGTCCAGGATGCGCATGACGATCTTCTCGCCCCACACCGTCGGCAGCGTCGCGACGCGGAGGTCGACCTGGCGACCCTCGTGCGTGACCGAGAGGCGGCCGTCCTGCGGGCGCCGGCGCTCGGCGATGTCGATCGCCGACATGATCTTCAGGCGCGAGATGATGCCGTCCTGGATGGCCCGGTCGGCCCGCTGCATCTCGTGCAGCACGCCGTCGATGCGGAACCGCACCGTGAGGTAGCGCTCACCCGGCTCGATGTGGATGTCGCTCGCGCGGTCGTTGATCGCCTGCGTGATGAGGAGGTTCACGAAGCGCACGATGGGCGCGTCGGCATCCCCTTCCTCGAGACTCTCGGTGAACACGACGGTGGATGCCGCGGCCGACTCGCCGATCTGCTCCGACAGGTCGCTCAGCTCGTCGTCGCTGCGGAGATACCGCTCGAACGCCTGCGCCAGGGCGTCGGCAGCCGCCACGACCGGATTGATCCTGAGGTCGGTGATCGACGCGACGTCGTCGATCGCGATGATGTCGGTCGGATCGAGCATCGCGACCTTCAACTGGTCGCCCGAGCGCTCGATCGGCAGCATCTGGTACTTCCGGCACAGCGTCCCGGGCACGAGGCCGATGACATCCGGCGTGATCGTCAGCAGACCGATGTCGACGTACCTGTGACCCGTGTTGAGCGCCACCGCCTCGGCGACCTGCGCATCCGTCGCAAGGCCGCCGGCCACGATCGCCCGCGCCAGTTCCGGCCCGTCGCCCACCTCGGCCAGCGCCGCCGACATGTCAGCGGCGCGAACCGCCCCCGTCAGCACGAGCGTCTGTGCAAGTCCACGCATGGAATCCCCATTCCCCAGGGTGCCATCCTATGGGCGGGCGCGGAAGCGGGTCCGCGAACCGCACCGGGAATCCCCATTCGGAAGACTTTCGCAGGGCTCTTCCGCGCGGGTCCGCGCGGGGCGACAATGTGCGCATGACCACCTATCTGCTGCTGTACAAGGCCGACCCCGCTGCCGTCGCAGCGATGCCCGAACCGACGCCCGAGGAGGGCGCCGCCATGAACAAGGCCTGGATGGACTGGGCCGCGAACGCCGGTGACGCCCTCACCGACTTCGGCAACCCGACCAAGGCCGTCTCCGACGGCGCCGACGACTGGGTGGGCGGATATTCGCTCATCGAGGCCGAGTCGCCCGAGGCCGTCGAGGTGCTCCTGACGAGTCACCCACACCGCGCCATGGGCGGCGTCATCGACGTCTACGAGGCGGTGCCCCCGCCCGGGATGTAGAAACGGAGGAAGGCCGGGTCCCGTGGGATCCGGCCTTCCTGTTGTCGACGACCTTCCCTGCCCCCGGAACAGGAGCATTCGCCGGAACAGGTCGATCCGGCGCGGATGATCCTGTATTCGCCGAAGCTCCTGTTTCGGGCGGACGCGTCAGGACGCGAAGGCGATGAGTCCGAGCTCGACGTCGGAGACGAGTTGCGGATGCGCCGGCACGACCCGGACCGTGTAGCCGAATGAACCGGTGATATCGAGCGCCTGGCGGCGGGAGAAGATCGTCAGTCCGTCGGGGCCGGCGGGGCCCGTGGCCTCGAGGCGCGCCATGCGGCGGTCGGCGCCGAGGTCGTCGTCCTCGTCGATCCGCCCGTAGACGAGCTCCACGGCGACGTCATCCGGGGAGAGGCCGTCGAGCGCGACGCTCGCGTGCACCTCGAGCACGTCGCCGGCCTGCGCCTGCTGCGGGATGCCGGTGCCATCCACGTTGGCCACACGCACGGCCGGCCACGCGGTCCGCACCCGGGCGATGAAGGCGGCGAGCTCTCGCGCCTGCGCGAAGCCGTCCGCGCGGAGTGCCGCGTCATGGGCCGCCGCCGGAACGTACAGCGACTGAACGTAGTCGCGCACCATCCGGTCGCTCGTCGCCTTCTTGCCGAGCTCGGTCATCGTGTGGCGCACCATCCCGAGCCAGCCGGTGGGGATCCCCGCCTCCCGGTCGTAGAACGCCGGGGCGAGCTGATGCTCGATGAGGTCGTAGAGCGCGGCCGCCTCGACGTCATCCCGCTCCTCGTCGCTCGCGGCGGTGTCCGCCGTCGGGATCGCCCAGCCGTTGCGGCCGTCGAACCACTCGTCCCACCAGCCGTCGAGGATCGAGAGGTTGAGGGCGCCGTTGAGCGCGGCCTTCATCCCGGACGTGCCGCACGCCTCGAGCGGACGCAGCGGGTTGTTGAGCCACACGTCGCAGCCCGGGTAGAGCGTCTTCGCGAGCGTGATGTCGTAATCCGGCAGGAAGACGATCCGGCCGCGCACCTTCGGGTCACGGCTGAAGCGCACGAGCTGCTGGATGAGGATCTTCCCGGAATCGTCGGCGGGATGCGACTTCCCGCCGATCACGATCTGCACGGGTCGCTCGGGGTCGGTGAGCAGGCGCGTGAGACGCTCGGGGTCGCGTAGCATCAGGGTGAGGCGCTTGTACGTCGGCACGCGGCGCGCGAATCCGATGGTCAGCACATCCGGGTCGAGGAGGTCCGACATCCAGGCGGGGGTGACGGCGTCGCCGGTGGATGCGGCGACCCTCCGCCGCGCCTCGGCGACGAGCTCCGCCTTCATCTCCTGGCGGACGCCCCACAGCTCGGCGTCGGAGACGCGCGACGCGTCGGTCCAGTCGTGGGTGGCCGTGTGGGAGTCGCCGAACCGCTCTTCGCTCAGAGCCTTGAGGCGAGCGTGCACCCACGTCGGGGCGTGCACACCGTTCGTGATCGAGCCGATCGGCACCTCATCGGTGTCGACCCCCGGCCACAGCTGACCGAACATCCCGCGGCTGACCTTGCCGTGCAGGAGCGAGACGCCGTTGGCGTGCTGGCCGAGATGCAGGCCCAGAACCGCCATGTTGAAGACGCCCTGGTCGCCGCCCGGGTAGTCCTCGAGGCCGAGCGACAGCGCGCGCGCCGGGTCGATGCCGGTGAACAGGCTGCTCGCGAGGAAGCTCTCGATGAGATCGCGCGGGAACCGGTCGATGCCGGCCGGCACGGGGGTGTGGGTGGTGAAGACGGTGGATGCGCGCACCTGCGCGAGCGCCTCGTCGAAGCTCAGACCGTTCTGCGTCGAGAACTCCGCCATCCGCTCGAGGCCCTGGAACCCCGCATGCCCCTCGTTGGTGTGGAAGACGTCGGGCTGCGGGCGCCCGGTCAGAGCCGAGAACGCGCGCACGGCCCGGACGCCGCCGACGCCGAGGAGGAGCTCCTGCAGCAGACGGTGCTCGCCGCCGCCGCCGTAGAGCCGGTCGGTGACGCGGCGCATCTCGTCGGTGTTCGACGGGGTCTCGGCATCCAGCAGCAGCAGCGGAACGCGACCGATGTCGGCGATCCAGATGCGCGCCGACAGCCGGCGGTCACCGGGCAGGTCGAGGGTGATCTCGACGGGCGCGCCGTCGTGGTCGCGCAGGAGCGTGAGGCCGAGGCCGTACGGATCGAGCAGCGGGTAGCTCTCGCGCTGCCAGCCGTCGTCGCCGATCGACTGACGGAAGTAGCCCGAACGGTAGAACAGGCCGACACCCGTGAGCGGCACGCCCAGGTCGCTCGCACTCTTCAGGTGATCGCCGGCGAGGATGCCGAGCCCGCCCGAATACTGGGGGAGCGAGCCGTCGACGCCGAACTCGGGGGAGAAGTACGCGATGTGCGCCGGCTTGTCGCCCTCGAGCTGCTGGAACCAGCGGTCGCCGGTCAGATAGCCGCGCAGACTCTCCGCCTCGGCCTGCACGCGCGCGACGAACTCGGGGTCCGCGGCGAGCTCGTCGAGGCGCTGCTGGCCGATGGCCCCCAGCATCCTGACCGGGTTCTCCCCGATGCGCGACCACAGCTCCGGGTCCATCGAGGCGAACAGGTCGCGCGGTGTGCGCGACCACGACCAGCGGAAGTTCGCTGCCAGTGCGTCGAGCGGCGCGAGCGACTCTGCGAGGACGGGACGGATGGTGAACGTGCGGATGGCCTTCACACGGCGAGTCTAGGGGAAGAGTGGAAGCGCTTGCACCCGTCGAGTCCTCCACGCCCAGTGACGGGTGCGGCACTAGGCTGACGCCAGGAGGTAGAGATGGCCATCGCACGACTTTCCGGGGGACCGCTCGACGGACAGATCATCCCGCTCGAGCCCGGTGTCTCGGACTCGCTCATCGTCCCCTACGGCGAGGGGCAGCTGATCTACCGGCGCGCCGGCTCCGACGCCAACACGGGCGACCACGACGGTCCGACGGAGGCGCGCTTCGTGTTCGACGAGGCCACGGAGGACATCAATCCCGATCCCGACGGCCGGGATGAGTGAGCCGACCCATTCGGTAGAGGTCGAGCGCAAGTACGACGTCGAGGCCGACACGGTCCTGCCGGACTGGATGCGGCTGCCCCGCGTGACGGCGGTCGGCGCGCCGGAGCTGCGGCCACTGGACGCGACCTACTTCGACACGGCCGACCTGGCGCTCGCGCGGTCGGCGATCGCGCTGCGCCGTCGCACCGGCGGCCCCGACGAGGGCTGGCACGTGAAGACCTCGGCCGCGGACGGCCGCCACGAATGGCACTGGCCGCTGGATGCGCCGAGCGATGAGATCGTCGTGCCTGATGCGCTCGTGCAGGCACTCGCCCCGTACGCCGCCCCGCCGTTCCTGCCGCTGGCCCGCATCCGCAACGCCCGCACGGCCTACGCCCTGCTCGACGCATCCGGCGCCCTGGTCGCAGAGGTCGTCGACGACCGCGTGACCGGCCGCGCCGAGCGCACCGGCGCCGAGGACTCGTGGCGCGAGTGGGAGGTCGAGCTCGGCCCCGCGGCCCCCGAGGACGTCGCGGCGTTCTTCGCCGCGGCCGACGAGCTCGTCGCGGCCGCAGGCGGGCGACCCGCGACATCCGGTTCGAAGCTCCAGCGCGTCCTGTCAGCCTGACGCGACATCAGCGACTCCCGCCGACGCGGGCCGCGTCGCGTCGCGTGTCGTCGGGAGTCGCTGACGTCGGGGAGGCGCGCAGATCGAGACGCGAGCCCGCGTTAACGACTCGACGCCGCCCCCGGCTTCGGTCGGGGCGGCGTCGAGCGACAAGCGAGAGCTTAGAGGTTGATCATGTGTCCCGAAAGACCGTGGAACGCCTCCTGCAGCGCCTCCGACAGCGTCGGGTGCGTGTGCACGTTGCGCGCGGCCTCGAGGGCCGTGAGGTCCCACTTCTGCGCAAGCGTGAGCTCGGGCAGCAGCTCCGAGACGTCCGGGCCGATCATGTGGGCGCCGAGGAGCTCGAGGTGCTCGCCGTCGGCGATGACCTTCACGAAGCCCACCGGCTCGCCGAGGCCGTTGGCCTTGCCGTTCGCGGAGAACGGGAACTTCGCGACCTTGACGTCGTAGCCGGCGTCGATCGCCTGCTGCTCGGTGAGGCCGAACGACGCGACCTGCGGGTTGCAGAAGGTCGCGCGCGGCATCATGCGGTAGTCGCCGAGCGTCATGGTCTCGGCTCCGCCGATGGTCTCCGCGGCCACGACGGCCTGTGCCTCGGCGACGTGGGCGAGCTGCAGCTTCGCGGTGACGTCGCCGATCGCGTAGATGCCCTCGACGTTCGTGCGCATGTGGTCGTCGATGTCGATCGCGCCGCGCTCGGTGACCGTGACGCCCGTGTTCTCCAGGCCGAAGCCGGTGACGTTCGGCGCGAAGCCGATCGACATGAGGACCTTGTCGGCGTCGATCTGGCCGGCGGTGCCGTCCTGAGCGGTGTACGTCACCGACACGCGATCGCCGTGGTCGGTGACCGACTCGACCTTCGTCGAGGTGAGGATCTCGACGCCGAGCTTCTTGTACTGGCGCGTGATCTCCTTCGAGACCTCCTCGTCCTCGTTGGGGAGGGCGCGGGGGAGGAACTCGATGATCGTGCACTTCACGCCGTAGTTGCTGAGCACGTACGCGAACTCCATGCCGATGGCGCCGGCGCCCACGATGACGATCGACCCGGGCAGCTCGCGCGTGAGGATCTGCTCCTCGAAGGTCACGACGTTCTCGCTGAGCTGGACGCCCGGCAGGAGGCGCACCGTCGAGCCCGTGGCGATGATGGCGTTGTTGAAGGTGACGCGCTCGGACCCGCCGCCGTTCAGCGCGACGTCGATCGTGTGGGCGTCGACGAACGTGCCGCGGCCGTCGTACTCCGTGACCTTGTTCTTCTTCATCAGAAAGTGGATGCCCTTGACGTGGGTCGCAGCGACCGTGCGGCTGCGGTCGAAGGCGACGCCGAAGTCGAAGTGCACGTCGCCCGAGATGCCGAAGAGGTCGGCCTTCGCGTGGAACGTGTGGGCAAGGTCGGCGTTCTTCAGGAGCGCCTTCGAGGGGATGCATCCGACGTTGAGGCACACACCGCCCCAGTACTTCTCTTCGATGATCGCGACGGAGAGGCCGAGCTGTGCGCTGCGCACGGCCGCGACGTATCCGCCGGGGCCCGCGCCAAGGATGACGACGTCGTAGTGAGGCATACCATCTAGCCTATCGGTCGGAATCCGGCTCCGAGCGGCGGGCGTCGGGCCTCCGAGAGCGCAGTGCGCGCAGCAGGACGACGACCGCTCCGACGAGCGCAGCGAACAGCGCAGTCAGGATCACGAGGAGCGGGATGACGTCTCCGACGCCGGATGCGGTGGGCGGGGGAGTCGGCTCCCACGCAGGCGGTGCCGCGGCATCCTCCGCCGGCGTGGTCGCTGTCGGAGTCGGAGTCGGCGTGGGTGTCGGTGTCGGGGCGGTTCCGGCGACCGTGAAATGGAACTCGCCACTCGTCGGATGCCCGTCAGGGGTCACCACCTTGTAGAGCACGTCGACGGGTCCTGCCGCGGTCCCGGTGAGCTGTTGCGTGACGACCGTTCCCTCGACATGCGGCTTTCCCACGGTCAGGGAGCCGCCCGCGGCATCCGTCACCTGCACGAACGTGATGCCGTCGCCGGGAAGGGGCGCTTCCGTGAAGGTGAGGGTGATCTTCTCCGGGAGGGTCGCGAGCGAAGCTCCCGCTGCGGGGTCCGTGGAGACGAGATCGGCGTGCGCGGATGCGGGCGCCGCCGCCCCCAGCACGGCAAGCACGGCGAGCGCGACGGATGCCGCGGCCAGCCGCATCCGACGAGCTCTCCCTGATCGCACCGTCCGAGCGTAATCCGACCCTTCCGCCCGCGCGGACACGCGCCTACCATGGGCGGCATGCGGCGGGAGCGCCCTCCTGCTGCCCGAGAGAACGGAGGGGGCATGGACGCGATGATGATGGGCATGATGTCGCAGGACATGATGTCGATGCCGGGCATGGACGCAGACATGGACATGGTCCTCATGCAGGCCTGCATGGACGCGTGTTCGGCGTGCGAGCAGGCGTGCACGGTGTGCGCCGTGCAGCTCATGGACGGGTGTTCGCCCGCCTGCATGAACTGCGCCGACATGTGCAACACCATGATGCGCGCGATGATGCGGATGCAGGGCATGACCCCGGCGAGCATGATGGCGATGCTCGACGCCTGCATGGCGATGTGTCAGACGTGCATGGACGAGTGCATGGAGCACGCCGACATGAGCGCGGTCTGCAAGATGTGCGCTCAGGCCTGCCAGGCGTGCATGGATGCCTGCATGGCGGTCAAGAACTCGATGATGATGGCGGCCTGAGGGTCGCCATTCACACGTCTGCGGGTCAGATGTCGCGCAGGACGTTGAACCGGCGGCGCCCGTCCGCGAGCACGTGGTAGCGCCCGTGCAGTGCGACCGGCGCCCCGGGCGTCAGTTCGCGTGCCGCGCCGGCTCCGTTCCACACGAGGATGGGGGCGGCGTCGGCGATGGTGCGCAGCACGAGAGTGCCCGCCTCCGGGTCTACGGCCTCGACGACCGCGTCCACCCACTCGGACGGCGTGGCCGATGCGAGACGCGCCTGGATCAGGTGCACGGCGTGTCCGGGGTCGAACGACGAGCAGGTCGATCCGTGGTCGCACATGCACGCAGCACGCTCACGCACCTCGAGGGGCGGGATGGGGCTGCGCGAGGTGGACACGGATCGCTCCTTTTCACTAGGGTCGTTTACTCACACCAGGCTAGGGCGGGGGGCCGGCCGGGTCACGTCGAGCGACACAGGCCGAAACACTCCGCCACGATGGGTGGCAGGCGATGGATGCGGGTCACGTGCGGCTTCCGCCGCTGAGGCGATCCGATAGTCTGAAGGAGAGGGAGGGCGACGTGGACGAGAACCGCCAGACGGACCCCGGAGGAATCCGGCGGTCGGCCGACAGCGGGCCGGGTCCGCTCAACGACACGACGCAGACATTCGGGCACGAGTCCGACCTGTCGTTCGTCCCGTTCGGCTCCGACCTGACAGAGGCCGAGCTCGCGGCCATCGAAGCGCTGCCGAGCGGCTCCGCGCTCCTCATCGTGCGGTCGGGACCGACCGCCGGAGCGCGCTACCTGCTCGATGCCGACGTCACGACCGTGGGTCGTCATCCCGAGGCCGACATCTTCTTCGACGACGTCACGGTGTCGCGGCGACATGCCGAGGTCACCCGCGAGGGGACATCCTTCGAGATCGTCGACCAGCGTTCGCTCAACGGCACCTACGTCAACGGCGAGCGCGTCGATCGCTCGGCCCTCGTCAACGGCGCCGAGGTCCGCATCGGCAAGTTCCGCCTGAACTTCTTCGTGTCGCCCGCAGACCTCCAGCAGGCACCGAGCTCCTGATGTCCGCGTTGCAGTCAGGCGGTCGCGGGGGGGCGGCAGCCGGCGGACGCGCCGCACTTCTGAGCATCGGCCAGGTGCTCGCACGGCTCGGACCTGAATTCCCGAAACTGACCAGCAGCAAGCTGCGCTTCCTCGAGGTGCAGGGGATCGTGACGCCCCGGCGCACGGAGTCGGGGTACCGCAAGTTCACGCACGAGGATGTCGAGCGCCTCCGTCTCGCGCTGACTCTTCAGCGCGACCACTATCTCCCGCTCGTCGTCATCCGCGAGTACCTGGACGACCTCGACGCAGGGCGCGAGCCTGCGCCACTGACGCCGCCGTCGATCGTGCCGGCACCGCGGCGCTATCGCCGGGAGGAGCTGCTGTCCGCGTCCGGAGCGACGCCGCAGCTGCTCAACGACGCCGTGAGCACGGGCGTGCTTCCGGCCGCCGAGACCTACGACGACCAGCACCTCGCGACGCTGCGCACGCTCGTCGCGCTCGATCGGCACAGCATCGAGCCCCGCCACGTGCGCACACTCGTGCAGTCCGCAGAACGACAGGCGGCGCTGGTGGCATCGGCGCTCGCGCCGCTGCTGCGGCGCACCGACGCCGCATCCCGCGCGAAGGCCAGTGAACTGGCGCCCGAGCTGTCGAATCGGCTCGACGAGCTGCGCTCGATCTTCGTGCGCGCAGCCGTCGATCGCATGCTCGGCTGAGCCGTCCAGGCCGACACGCCGAGGTGCGGGGTCGTTGTCGGAGGGGCATCGCTCCTCTACCGTTGAAAGGGTCGAATCCAGTGGGGGGAGGAGCGCGGAATGAGTGCTGGTGACGCATCGGGCGAACCGCAGTTCGTCGACGATCTTCTCTTCACCGACGGCCTGCCGTTGATGGACTCCACTGTGGGCTATCGGGGTGCGGAAGCCGCTCGCGCGGCGGGCATCACCTACCGCCAGCTCGACTACTGGGCGCGCACCGAACTCGTCGAGCCCACGGTGCGCGGAGCGAACGGGTCCGGGTCCCAGCGCCTCTACGGCTTCCGCGACATCCTCGTGCTGAAGCTCGTCAAGCGACTCCTCGACACCGGCATCTCCTTGCAGCAGATCCGCACCGCGGTCGATCAGCTGCGCGCCGCCGGCATCCGCGATCTCACCGGCACGACGCTCATGAGCGACGGGGCGTCGGTCTATCTCTGCACGTCCAACGACGAGGTCATCGATCTCGTCAGCCGCGGCCAGGGCGTCTTCGGCATCGCCGTCGGCAAGGTCCTGCGCGAGGTCGAGACGAGCCTCGTCGAGTTCGACCCGCAGGTGCTCGACGCGGTCGACGAGCTCGCCCAGCGCCGCGCCCAGCGCACCGCCTGATCCACGGACGAAGAAGCTTCCGGCGAACCGGGGGCTTTCTCAGTCTGGGTGGCTCAGACGCCGGTGGGCGTCTCCGGAGCGGGGATCCGGCCGGTGCGCATGACGCGGTCCAGCAGCGCGTCGAAGTCGCCCGCGAGCTCCTGAGCGGAGTCGCCGGGCCAGATGTGCAGCGGCTTCGCCGCGCCCTGCGCCTGCTGCAGCGACGTGCGCTCTGGCAGCTGTGGGGAGAGGACGAGCGGGCCGAACATGTCGCGCAGCTCCTTGATGCGGAACTGGTGCTCGATCGACTGGGGACGCACGCGGTTGACCACGATGCCGAGAGGCTGCAGACGGGGCGAGAGTCCGCGGCGGATCTCCTCGATCGCGCGGAGGGCACGGTCGGCCGCAGCCACGGAGAACAGACCCGGCTCCGTCACGACGACGACGCGGTCGCTCGCCGCCCACGCGGTGCGCGTGAGGGCGTTCAGCGACGGCGCGCAGTCGATGAGGACGAGGTCGTAGTCGGCCTCGACCGCGGCGAGCGCCTCCTCCAGCTTCCACACGTCCCGCACACTCGGGTGCGGTCCGTCGAAGTTGATGGCGGACGGGCTGCCGATCATGACGTCGATCGTCCCCGGGTGGACCTTGGTCCAGCCGCTGGAGGTGATCGCCTGCCGGACGGTCTTCTCCTTCGGGTTCGCGAGAACGTCGGCGACGTTCAGGCGACCCGCGACTTGGATGTCCATTCCTGTGGACACGTCGGACTGCGGGTCGAGGTCGACGACGAGCGTGCGGACACCACGGGCGAAGGCCGCCGACGCGAGTCCGAGAGTCACGGTCGTCTTGCCGACACCGCCCTTGAGCGAGCTGACGGAAAGGACGTGCACGAGGCTCTACGTTACCGTCCCCTAGGCTGTGAGCACACTCAGCGTCCGCCCCTACGCCCCTTGCGAGGTGTGCATGTTCCGCAAGATCCTGGTCGCGAATCGCGGTGAGATCGCCATCCGTGCCTTCCGTGCGGCGTTCGAGCTCGGTGCTCGAACCGTGGCCGTCTACCCCTACGAGGACCGGTATTCCCTGCATCGGCTGAAGGCGGATGAGGCGTACCAGATCGGCGAGGAGGGGCATCCGGTCCGGGCGTACCTCGATGTCGACGAGATCGTCCGCGTCGCCCTCGAGTCCGGCGCGGACGCGATCTATCCGGGCTACGGCTTCCTCTCCGAGAATCCGGAGCTGGCGGCCAAGGCGGCCGAGAACGGGATCGTCTTCATCGGTCCTCCGGCATCCGTGCTGGAGATGGCGGGCAACAAGGTGACCGCCAAGCACCATGCGATCGCCGCCGGCGTGCCCGTGCTGCGGTCGACCGAGGCATCCGACGATCTCGAATCCCTCGTCGCGCAGTCCGACGGGATCGGCTTCCCGCTGTTCGCGAAGGCCGTCGCCGGCGGCGGCGGTCGCGGTATGCGGCGCGTCGAGTCGAAGGCGGACCTCCCCGCGGCGCTGGCCGCCGCATCCCGCGAAGCCGACAGCGCCTTCGGCGACCCGCGCATGTTCCTCGAGCAGGCCGTTCTGCGCCCCCGGCACGTCGAGGTGCAGGTCCTCGCCGACGGCGCCGGGCACACGGTGCACCTCTTCGAGCGCGACTGCTCGGTGCAGCGCCGGCACCAGAAGGTCATCGAGATCGCGCCGGCGCCGAATCTCGACCCTGCGATCCGCGACGCCCTGTACCGCCACGCCGTCGCCTTCGCCCAGTCGATCGGGTACGAGAACGCCGGAACGGTCGAGTTCCTCCTCGAGACCGCGGGGCCGCGCACCGGCGAGGTCGTGTTCATCGAGATGAACCCGCGCATCCAGGTCGAGCACACCGTTTCGGAAGAGGTCACGGACGTCGACCTCGTCCAGTCCCAGATGCGGATCGCGGCGGGGCAGACGCTGAAGGAACTCGGTCTCGAGCAGGATGCGATCCGCCTGCGGGGTGCGGCCCTCCAGTGCCGCATCACGACAGAGGACCCGAGCCAGGGCTTCCGGCCGGACACCGGCAAGATCACGACGTACCGGTCGCCGGGCGGCGCCGGCATCCGCCTCGACGGCGGCACGACCGCCGCCGGCGCGCAGGTGAGCCCGCATTTCGACTCGATGCTCGCGAAGCTCACGTGCCGCGGTCGCGACTTCGGGGCGGCGGTCACCCGGGCCCGCCGCGCGCTGGCGGAGTTCCGCATCCGCGGGGTGTCCACGAACATCCCGTTCCTGCAGGCCGTCCTGGACGATCCGGACTTCGTCGCCGGCGACATCAGCACCTCGTTCATCGACGAGCGGCCCCAGCTGCTGCAGGGACGCGAATCGAAGGACCGGGGCACCAAAGTGCTGTCCTGGCTCGTGGACGCCACGGTCAACAAGCCGAACGGCGACAATCCGCTGGTCGTGGAGCCGCGCCTGAAGCTGCCCGCGGTCGACCTGTCCGTGCCGGCGCCTGCGGGATCGCGCGACCGGCTGCTCGCGCTCGGCCCGGTCGGGTTCGCGACGGACCTCCGCGCCCGCACCGAGCTCGCCGTCACGGAGACGACGTTCCGCGATGCCCACCAGTCGCTGCTCGCCACGCGCGTGCGGACGAAGGACCTCGTCGCCGTCGCCCCATACGTCGCGCGGCTGACGCCTGAGCTCCTGTCGGTCGAGGCGTGGGGAGGGGCGACGTACGACGTCGCGCTGCGCTTCCTCGCGGAGGACCCGTGGGAGCGGCTCGACAAGCTGCGGGAGGCTCTGCCGAACATCGCCATCCAGATGCTGCTGCGCGGTCGGAACACGGTGGGCTACACGCCGTACCCGACGGCGGTCACGGATGCGTTCGTCCGCGAGGCGGCGGCATCCGGGATCGACATCTTCCGGATCTTCGACGCGCTCAACGACGTCTCGCAGATGCGTCCCGCGATCGATGCCGTGCTCGCCACCGGCACCTCGGTCGCCGAGGTGGCCCTCTGCTACACGGGAGACCTCCTCGACCCGGCCGAACAGCTCTACACGCTCGACTACTACCTGCGCCTGGCCGAGCAGATCGTCGGCGCGGGAGCCCACATCCTCGCGATCAAGGACATGGCGGGGCTCCTGCGGCCGGCGGCCGCATCGCGCCTCGTGTCGGCCCTGCGGGAGCGCTTCGACCTCCCCGTGCACGTGCACACCCACGACACGGCGGGCGGGCAGCTCGCGACGCTGCTGGCAGCGAGCGCCGCGGGCGCGGATGCGGTGGATGCGGCCGCCGCCCCCATGTCGGGTACGACGAGCCAGCCCTCCCTCTCCGCGCTCGTCGCGGCCCTCGCACACACCGATCGCGACACCGGGCTGTCGCTCGCGGCGGTCTCGGACCTCGAGCCGTATTGGGAGGCGGTGCGCCGCGTCTACCGTCCGTTCGAGTCGGGGCTGCCCGGTCCCACCGGGCGCGTCTACCACCACGAGATCCCGGGCGGCCAGCTCTCGAACCTGCGCCAGCAGGCGATCGCGCTCGGGCTCTCCGAGGACTTCGAGCTCATCGAGGACATGTACGCCGCCGCCGACCGCATCCTGGGGCGTGTCCCGAAGGTCACGCCGTCGTCGAAGGTCGTCGGCGATCTCGCCCTCGCGCTCGCGGCGGTGCGCGCAGACCCCGCGGACTTCGCCGCGCACCCCGAGCGCTACGACGTACCCGACTCCGTCGTCGGCTTCATGGCGGGCGAGCTGGGCGATCTGCCGGGCGGCTGGCCCGAGCCGTTCCGCACGATGGTGCTCCAGGGCCGCGACGTGCGCATCGGCACGACGCCGCTGACCGCGCCGCAGGAGGAGGCGCTCGCCGCCGACTCCGCGACCCGCCGGACCACCCTCAACGAGCTGCTGTTCCCCGGTCCCGCCCGCGCGTACGCCCAGGCGCGCGACACGTACGGAGACCTCAGCGTGCTCGATACGGCCGACTACCTCTACGGACTCGCGCCGGGCTCCGAGCACGTCGTCGAGATCGAGCGCGGCGTGCAGCTCTACGTCGGCCTCGAGGCGATCGGCGAGGCGGATGCCAAGGGCATGCGCACCGTGATGACGACCCTCAACGGCCAGCTCCGGCCCGTCTTCGTGCGCGATCGATCGATCGACGTCGAGGTGCGTCAGGCCGAGAAGGCGGACCCGACGGTGCCCGGACATGTCGCCGCTCCGTTCTCGGGCGCGGTGACGGTGAAGGTCGCGGTCGGCGACCAGGTCGCGGCGGGTCAGGCGGTGGCGTCCATCGAGGCGATGAAGATGGAGGCGGCCATCAACGCCCCCGTCGGAGGGGTCGTGGAGCGGGTCGCGCTGAACGGGACGCAGCAGGTCGATGCCGGCGACCTTTTGCTGGTGGTCCGTCCCGCCCAGTAGCCTGGTGGGTGGCCGGAACCCCGACGGCCCCGAGCTTTTCTGGAGATCTCCCCAGTGGTTTCAGACCGCAACGACAACACCCCCGACGATGCCGACGAGGATGAGCACGGCGTCCTGAGCGACACCGGCAGCATCGACACCACGGGCATCGGCATCTTCGGAAGCACCGAGCACGTCAGCGTCAGCATGCCGATCGGGTCGGAAGACGACGAGCTCGACGACGGCGACCTCGACGACGACATCGTCGCGGGCGAGCTCGCCGTGGACGACCTGCACGTCGAGCCGGTGGCCGCGACGGATGCTGCGGCGCTCACCGAGGGCGACGACGGCTCCGACGCCGCGGTCGCGGCCGATGGCGCTCCGGAAGCGATCGATGCCGACGTCGAGGAGATCGTCGAGGCGGAGATCGTCGACGAGGGCGCAGAGCAGGATGCAGAGGCCCCGGCCGATGACGTCGAGGATGTCGATGACATCGCCGACGGCGACGTCGCCCGCGGCGACGTCGCCCGTGGCGACGTCGCCGCGGAAGACGGCGTCGCGGACGAAGACGACCTCGACGACATCGAGCTCGATCAGACTGATCTCGATGACGCCGGGATCGACGACGTCGACCTCGCCGAGGTCGATGAGGAGGTCGAGGTCGAGGCCGCCGTGGTCGACGGCCCGCATCACGACGCTCCGATCGATCCCTATGCAGCCTTCGCCGCTGCCGGCTTCACCATGGACGGCCTCCCGCCCCACAACGACGAGTCCGGTCCCGAGACCGAGGCGGAGCAGTCCGGGGATCTGGACGACGACGTCCTCGTCGTCGAGGATGAGACGGAGGCGGGCGACGTCGCCGGAGGCTCGGCGCACGCGCACGAGCCCGCCGTGGACGAGCCGGAGGTCGAACTGGAGCCGGAGGACGAGACGGCGGATGCCGCCGACGAGTCCGGCCTCGACGACCTCGTCGTGGATGAGATCGTCGTGGAGGAGATCGTCGACGATCTCGGCGACGACGTCCTCGCGGCAGACGACGAGGGGGGATACATGGACGAGGTGAAGCCGATCACCGATCCGCTGACGCGGTCGGCGCTGCGCCAGGCCATGACCGATGCCGAGCAGGAAGCCGGAGAGGAACACGTGAACGAGACCGACAAGGTGCACGAGACCGAGCGCATCGCGGTGGTCCGCCAGGAGGTCACGCTCACCTCGAAGCGCGTCGGCGAGTTCGAGCCGAATCGCGAGAGCGCCGACCTCCTGACCGCCGATCGCCTGCTCGACCAGGCGAAGGTCGGTCGCACGGAGCCCGAAGGCGCCTGGCAGCAGCTGGTGTACTCGCTCTCCTTGAAGCGCATCAACCTCGGCGACAGCAAGCGCGCTCGCGCGCGCAAGGAGCTCGACGGCCGCATCTCCGCGCCCCTGGCCGGCGGCGCGCGCTTCATCCCGGTCCTCTCGCGCAAGGGCGGCGTCGGCAAGACCACGGTCACCGCGCTCCTCGGCATGGCCCTGGCCGACGCCCGTGACGACCGGGTGATCGCGATCGACGCCAACCCCGACCGCGGCACCCTCGCGGAGCGCATCTCGCGGCCGAGCGGCCGCACGGTGCGCGATCTGGCGCGTCTGCGCGGCTCGGTCACGGGGTTCAACGACATCTCGACGATCGTCGCGCGCGACGAGACCCGTCTCGACGTCATCTCGTCCGACGCCGATCCGCACGTGTCGGAGGCGTTCAGCGACCACGACTACCGGGATGTGGCATCCGTCGCCGCGCACTACTACTCGCTCGTGCTCACCGATACCGGCACCGGCATCGTCCATTCCGTGATGGGCGCGACGCTCGACATGGCCGACGAGCTCGTGATCGTCGCCGGCCTCAGCGTCGACGAGGCGCGTCTGGCGTCCGAGACGCTCACGTGGCTCGAGGCCAACGGCTTCGCCGACAAGGTGCGCCGTGCGGTGGTGGTCCTGAACAACCAGCGCCCGGGCTCTCCGCTCGTGCTGCCCGACGAGCTCGAGGCGCACTTCCGCTCCCGGGTGCGTGCGGTGGTGCGCGTGCCGTACGACGCGCACATCGCGGCGGGCACCGCCATCTCGTTCCGCGAGCTGCAGCCCGCCACCCGCGATGCCGCCCGCGAGCTGGCCGCGATCGTCGTCGAGGGGCTCCGCCAGCTCGACCAGGCGGCGTAGCGCCGTGGCGGTCCGTCCCATCCGTGTCTTCGGCGACCCGGTGCTGCGCACGACGTGCGCGCCGGTGGGCCACATCGACGACGGCGTGCGCGCCCTCGTGCGCGATCTCGTCGACACCGTCGAGCTCCCGGGTCGCGCCGGGGTCGCGGCCAATCAGATCGGCGTCGGCGTGCGCGCGTTCAGCTACAACATCGACGGTGAGATCGGATACATCCTGAATCCCGTCCTCGTCGAGGTCTCGGGGGAGCCGGTGCTCACCGGTGAAGGATGCCTGTCCGTCCCCGGCCTCTGGCACGACGTCATGCGGCATCCGCACGCGAAGGTGATCGGCATCGACCTCGACGGCGACGAGGTGATCCTCGAGGGGGACGGACTGCTCGCGCAGGCCCTCCAGCACGAGACCGACCACCTCGACGGCAAGCTGTACCTCGACCGTCTCGATCCGGAGCGCCGCAAGACGGCGATGCGCGAGGTCCGCGAAGCCAGCTGGTGACGAAGAACGGCGGCCGATTCCTCGGCCGCCGTCCTCGTATGCGCTGCGCCCCGGCTCAGCCGATCGCGGTGTGCGTCGTCTTGACGGGGACGTTGTAGAGCTCGTCGACGGCGCCGCCGAAGTCGCTCAGGATGACGTTGCGCTTGATGCTGAGCTTCGGGGTCAGATGCCCGCTCTGCTCGGTCCACTCCGTCGGGAGGATCGTGAACTTGCGGATCGACTCCGCGCGCGACACGAGCGTGTTGGCGCCGTCGATCGCCCGCTGCACCTCGGCGCGCACCTGCGGGTTGTTCGCGCAGTCGTCGAGGGACATGTCGGCGGGCAGGCCGTTGTTGGCGAGCCACGTCGGCAGCATCTCCGTGTCGAGTGTGACGAGCGCGCCGATGAACGGGCGCTGGTCGCCGACGACGACCACCTGGCCGACGACGGGGTTCGCGCGGATCGCGTCCTCGAGCACTGCGGGGGAGACGTTCTTGCCGCCCGCGGTGACGATGATCTCCTTCTTGCGGCCGGTGATCGTGAGGAAGCCCTCGGCGTCGAACGAGCCCAGGTCGCCGGTCTTGAACCAGCCGTCGTCGAACGCTGCCGCCGTGGCCTCCGGGTTGTTCCAGTACTCGCGGAACACGTCGATGCCGCGCACCATGATCTCGCCGTCGTCGGCGAGGCGGATGCCGACACCCGGCAGCACCGGACCGACCGTGCCGATCTTGGTCTTGGTCGGCAGGTTCACCGTCGCGGGCGCCGTGGTCTCGGTGAGACCGTAGCCCTCCAGCACCGTGATGCCGAGCGACGCGTAGAAGTGGCCGAGGCGCGCGCCGAGCGGCGCAGATCCGGACACCGCGTACTTGACGTTGCCGCCCATCGCCTCGCGCAGCGTCTTGTAGACGAGGCGGTCGAAGAGGGCGAACTTCAGCTTGGTCCACAGCGGGATGCGGCGGCCCTCCTGCAGTGCGCGGGAGTGCTCGATCGCGGTGTTCGCCGCCGAGCGGAAGATCTTGCCCTTGCCGCCGGACTCGGCCTTCTGCTCGGCGGAGTTGTACACCTTCTCGAACACACGGGGGACGGCGAGGAGGAACGTCGGCTTGAACGAGCCGAGCGCGGGCAGCAGCGTGCTGGTGTCGGGCTGATGGCCCGTCTTCACGCCGGCGTGGATGGCGAGGACGGTGATGAACCGCGCGAACACGTGCGCGGTCGTGATGAACAGCAGCGTCGACGCCCCCGGCGTCTGCACCACATCGGAGAGGGCGACGGCGGCATTGCGCGACAGTTCGACGAAGTTGGAGTGAGTGAGCACGCATCCCTTCGGGCGGCCCGTCGAGCCCGACGTGTAGATGAGCGTCGCGATGTCGTCGCCGTTGGCGAGCTGACGGCGGTGCTCGATCTCGGCGTCGGGCACGTCGGCGCCCGCGGCGACGAGATCGGCCAGCGCACCTTCGTGCATCGCCCACGTCGTGCGCACGAGCGGAAGGTCGGCCTGGGCCTCGACGAGGCGCTGCGTGTGCGCGGGCAGCTCGGTGATGCACGCGATCGCGCCCGAGTCCGACAGGTCCCAGTGCACCTGCGCGGTGGAGCTGGTCTCATAGATCGGCACCATGACGGCGCCCGCATAGAAGAGCGCGAAGTCGACGAGCGTCCACTCATACGTCGTGCGGGCGATGAACCCGACCTTGTCTCCGGGCTCGATCCCGGCGGCGACGAAGCCCTTGGCGAGCGCGATGACCTGGCGCTGGAACTCGGCAGCGGAGATGTCACGCCATCCGGCTCCGTCCGGGACGGCGAACAGTGCACGGTCCGGAGTCGCCTTCACACGCTCGACCAGCAGGTCGGCGATGTTCGCACTCGGGTCGGCAGGGACGACGGCGGGCACTTCGAACTGAACGACGCTCACGGGGCAACTCCTTTGGTACCGCTCGGGGATGCGGTCGTGTATCGAGTCTATGTCAGGCGCCGGAGACACCCTTCTGGCTGGATGCCACGGCGGTCTGGCGGGGCGCCCTGACGACCGCCGCTAGACTGCACCGGTGCTCACAGTCGGAATCGACATCGGTGGAACCAAGATCGCCGGAGGCGTCGTCGACGCCGGCGGCAACATCCTCGAGAAGCTCCGGGTCGACACCCCCGCAGACCCCGCGGCGCTGACCGATGCGGTCGCGGCGATGGTGCGCCACCTCGGCGAGCACCACGAGATCGCGGCGGTCGGTGTGGCGGCGGCCGGGTTCATCGACCGCGACCGCGCGGTCATCCTGCACGCCCCCAACATCGACTGGCACAACGAGCCGCTGCGCGACAACCTCCAGGAGCGCCTCTCGATGCCGATCACGCTCGAGAACGACGCCAATGCGGCCGGGTGGGCCGAGTTCCGCTTCGGTGCAGGACGGCGCACGCACGACATGGTCATGCTGACGATGGGCACCGGGGTCGGCGGCGCCATCGTCACGGGCGGACGGCTCTTCCGCGGCGGCAACGGGATCGCCGGCGAACTCGGACACATCCGGCACATCCGCGACGGTCACCTCTGCGGCTGCGGCCAGCGCGGATGCATCGAGATGTACGCCTCCGGCCGGGCGCTCCAGCGCGAGGCGAACGAGATCGCGGATGCGGGTGGCATCGGCGTGCGGCTCGCCGCGGTCCGCGAGGAGAAGGGTGAGATCCCGGGGACGGCCGTCTCGCGGCTCGTCCTCGAGGGCGACCCGGGCGCGACCGAGGCGCTGCGCCGCGTCGCGAGCGCACTCGGCGAGGCGTGCGCGGGCTTCCAGGCGGTGCTCGACCCCGAGCTGTTCGTCATCGGCGGGGGAGTGGCCCAGCTCGGCGACACCCTCCTCGATCCGATGCGGGCCGCGTACGACGAGCACCTCCCCGGGGCGGGCGAGCGGCCGGGAGCCGAATTCGCGATCGCACAGCTCGTGAACGACGCCGGTCTCATCGGCGTGGCAGACCTGGCGGCGCAGGCCGACTAGCGGGAGCATCCTCGTATGGTCTATTGGATCCTCAAGTACCTCATCATCGGACCGATCGTGAAGGCGGTCTTCCGCCCGTGGATCGTGGGGCGGCGCAACGTCCCGGCCGAGGGTGCGGCGATCCTGGCCAGCAACCACCTCTCGTTCTCCGACTCGATCTTCCTGCCGCTGCTGCTCGACCGCCGCATGGCGTTCCTCGCCAAGAGCGACTACTTCACGGGCAAGGGCATCAAGGGATGGGCGCAGCGGCTGTTTTTCGCGGGCACCGGGCAGATCCCGATCGACCGCACGGGCGGGAAGGCGTCCGAGGCGTCGCTCAATGCGGGCCTCGGCGTGCTCGGCAACGGAGACCTCCTCGGCATCTACCCGGAGGGCACTCGCAGCCCCGACGGCAAGCTCTATCGCGGCAGGACGGGCATCGCCCGCATGGCGCTCGAAGCGCGGGTTCCGGTCATCCCGGTCGTGATGGTCGACACGGGGGCTGTCATGCCGATCGGCACGCGCCTTCCGCGCATCGGCCGGGTGGGCATCATCATCGGGGAGCCCCTCGACTTCTCCCGCTTCGAGGGGATGGAGGGCGACCGGTTCGTCCTGCGCTCGGTCGTCGACGAGATCATGGTCGAGCTGCAGCGCATCGGCGCGCAGGAGTACGAGGACGTGTACGCCTCGACGGTGAAGTCGAGAGCCGTCGCTCCGACGTCGTAGCACGGCGCGGGGGGTGGATGCCGCGCCG
Source organism: Microbacterium candidum (assembly GCF_030315975.1). Taxonomy (GTDB): domain Bacteria; phylum Actinomycetota; class Actinomycetes; order Actinomycetales; family Microbacteriaceae; genus Microbacterium; species Microbacterium candidum. Next base: position 33,385 of record NZ_JASXSZ010000008.1, read on the forward strand.
ATAGACTGAGCGGATGCTTCAGCAGCTGGATCCCCTCGACCACTGGCGTTCTCTGCCCATCAAGCAGCAGCCGGCCTGGCCGGATGCCGACCGCGTGGCCGCGGTGTCCGCGGAGATCGCGACGCTCCCGCCCCTCGTGTTCGCCGGTGAGGTCGACAATCTGCGCGACCGCCTCGCGGCGGCCGCATCCGGTCGTGCATTCCTCCTCCAGGGCGGCGACTGCGCGGAGACGTTCGCGGGTGCCACCGCCGAGCAGATCCGCAACCGCATCAAGACGGTGCTGCAGATGGCCGTCGTCCTCACGTACGGCGCGTCCATGCCCGTCGTGAAGATGGGCCGCATGGCCGGGCAGTTCGCCAAGCCCCGCTCGAGCGACACCGAGACGCGCGGCGACGTCACGCTGCCGGCGTACCGCGGCGACATCGTCAACGGCTACGACTTCACCGAGGCCTCGCGGCAGGCCGAGCCCGGTCGGCTGCTGAAGGGCTACCACACGGCCGCATCCACGATCAATCTGATCCGCGCGTTCACGCAGGGCGGCTTCGCCGACCTCCGCGAGGTGCACTCGTGGAACAAGGGCTTCGCGCAGAACCCGGCGAATCAGCAGTACGAGCGCCTCGCCATCGAGATCGACCGTGCCATCAAGTTCATGGAGGCCGCCGGCGCCGACTTCGACGAGCTGAAGCGGGTCGAGTTCTACACCGGCCACGAGGGCCTGCTGATGGACTACGAGCGGCCGATGACGCGCATCGACTCGCGCACCGGCACGCCGTACAACACGTCGGCCCACTTCCTCTGGGTCGGCGAGCGCACGCGCGAGCTCGACGGGGCGCACGTCGACTACTTCTCGAAGATCCGCAACCCCATCGGCGTGAAGCTCGGCCCGACGACGACGCCCGAGACGGCGCTCGCCCTCATCGACAAGCTCGACCCCGAGCGCGAGCCCGGGCGCCTCACCTTCATCACGCGCATGGGCGCCGGGAAGATCCGCGACGCGCTGCCGCCGCTGCTGGAGGCCGTCCGCGACTCCGGTGCGACTCCGCTGTGGGTCACCGACCCCATGCACGGCAACGGCATCACGACGCCGACCGGCTACAAGACGCGCCGCTTCGACGACGTCGTGGACGAGGTGCGCGGATTCTTCGAGGCGCACCGCGCGGTCGGCACGTTCCCCGGCGGCATCCACGTCGAGCTCACTGGCGACGACGTCACCGAGTGCCTGGGCGGTTCGGAGCAGATCGACGAGGCGACCCTCGCGACGCGGTACGAGTCGCTGTGCGACCCCCGCCTGAACCACATGCAGTCCCTCGAACTCGCGTTCCTCGTGGCCGAGGAGCTCGAGAAGCGCTGACGCGCTCGGGCTGACTTCCGGCCGTCGCGTACTGCTCGATCCGAGCGGGCGCGGCGGCCGCCTTCATGTCAGCCGGTGGCCTGGATGCGCAGCTGCACCTCGGTGCCCTTGGGCTCCATCGCACCGCCCTTGGGCTTCTGCGACTGCACCTGCGTCGCGCTGTCGAGGAAGATGTTCCACACGTCCGCGTACGTCGGGGTGAAGCCGGCGTCGCTGAGGATCTTCTTCGCCTGATCGCGCGTCTTTCCCGTGACATCCGGCACGGGGAACAGCTGGGGGCCCTTCGAGACGATCAGGGTGACGGTGTCGTTCACCCGCCAGAGGCCGCCGCCGTCGCGCGGGGCGATGCCGATCACCTTCCCGTTGTCGACGGTGTCGCTGTTCTGCTGCACGGTGTTGCCCGAGACCTGCAGGCCCTTGTCCGTCAGCAGGGACGTCGCGTCGTCGACGCTCTTGCCGGCGACATCGGGGAGCTTCCCGGCAGACACCTCGAGCGAGCCCGAGTCGCCCTCGTGGACCGTGCACCCCTTCGAGCAGTCGATCGCCGCCCCGCCCCCCTTCGGGGTGATGGATGCGGCGACCACCTTCCCCTTCTCGGCATCCGTGAAGACCCTCACATCGTCGCCGACCGCGACCTTCGCCTCTTCGAGCTTCTTCCGTGCCTCGGCCGCCGACATGCCTGCCAGTGCCGGGATGTCGTGGGGCGCGGGGCCCGCGGAGACCAGGACGGTGACGGTCTTGCCCTTGGCGACGCGGGCACCGGCATCCGGGTTCGAGCCGATGACGGTCTGCGCGGCGACGTCGGTGCTGTACTCGTCTTTCTGCACGGCCTTGAGCCCCAGCTTCGCGAGCGTCGTCTGCGCCTGCGCGAACGTCCCGCCGGCGACCGTGGGCACCGCGATGAGCGACCCTGGTCCGGATCCGAACCACCAGCCCGCGCCGCCGGTCAACGCGGCGGCGAGCAGAACGAGGACGAGGATCCACGCGCCGCGCGAGGCACGGCGCTTCGTGGCGGTGCGCAGGCGCGTCGCGTTGTCGGCCTCCGCGGCAGCGGGCTGCGCCATCGGGGCGACCGCCAGGGAAGAGGTCGCCGGCAGCACGGCGGTGAGCTCGTTCGAGTCGAGACGGGAGACCGGGGTGGTGACCGCCGGGACCGCGAGCGTGCGTGCGACCTGAGCGCCGAGGCCCAGCTGGTCCTCGATCTCGCGGAGGCGGTCGAGCATCGCTCCGGCATCGGCGGGGCGCTCGTCCGGGTCCTTCTCGGTCGCCCACAGGACGAGCTCGTCGAGCTGCTCCGGCACGCCGGGGTTCTTCACGCTCGGACGCGGCACCGAATCGGTGGCGTGCTGGTAGGCGATCTGCATGGGCTGCTCGCCCTTGTACGGCTGTTCGCCTGTGAGCATCTCGTAGAGCATGATGCCGAGGGCGTAGATGTCGCTGCGCGCATCCGCCGTGCCGCGCGTCACCAGCTCGGGGGCCAGATATGCGATGGTGCCGAGCAGCTGCTGCCCGGTGGCCGTGTTCGCGGACGCCGCGCGGGCGAGGCCGAAGTCGCCGATCTTGATGCGGCCGTCCTCTGCCAGCAGCACGTTCTCGGGTTTCACGTCGCGGTGGATGATGCCGGCGCGGTGCGCCGCAGACAGGCCGGACAGCACCGCATCCATGATCGTGACCGCCTGCGGGACGCTGAGGCGCCGCTGCTCGCGCAGGAGTTCGCGCAGCGTGATGCCGGGCAGGTACTCCATGACGAGATACGCCATGTCGTCGTCCTGGCCCTGGTCGAACACGTTCACCACGTGCGGGTCGGCCAGGCGCGCCGCCGCGCGGGCCTCCTGGATGAAGCGGCTCTGGAAGACCGCGTCGTCGCTCAGGTGCCCGTGCATGACCTTGAGGGCGACGCGCCGCTCGAGGCGGAGGTCGGTCGCCACGTACACGGTCGCCATCCCCCCGCGCGCGATGCGCGCGCGGACCCGGTACCGGCCGTCGACGAGTCGGCCGATCAGCGGGTCGAACGACTGACTCGTGCTCACTCTGAAAGTCTACGGATGCCGCGGCCCGCGCTCCGTGAGCGCCCCGCGGGTACGCGTGCGTCCCAGCAAGCCCCCAGCATCCCCATGTCCGCCGGATTCAGCCGAGCGCGGCGAGCCAGCGGGCGGAGGGAGCCTCCCACTGCGCATACGCGTTCGGGAATGCCGAGTTCTGCACCGCCTGCGCCGCCTGCGCGAAAGTCATCGACTGCCATCCGGGGATGTCGAGAAGCCCCCGGGTCACGGTGCCGTTCGGGTCGTGCGGCCCGCCGTAGAAGACGCGGGTCGAGCGCTCGGCATCCGCGATCTGGGCGCGCGTTCCCCAGCCGTAGCTCGGTCGCTGCTGGAACAGCCCGATGGAGTCGCGATCGCCGTAGGAGAGGTTGCGCAGCCCCGACTCCTGCATCGCCGTCCCGAGTGCGATCGCGATGCCGCGATCGGAGACCCCGAGCTGCCGGCCGATCCGGATGATGAGCTGCGCGTTCGCGGTCTGTTCGGCGGTGAGGCCGGTGGGGCTCGGGATCGCGATGCGCTGACCCGGGTAGATGATCGACGACCGGGAGAGCCCGTTGGCGTGGAGCACGGCGTCCACCGTGACTCCGAATCGGTTGCCGATCGCCGTGATCGTATCGCCGGCGCGGACCGTGTACGTCGATCCGGAGGGCGCGGGAGCGGGGGCCGGTGCGGGCGCCTGGGCGACCGGCGTCTGCGCCGACGCGGGCACCATGGCGCCCGGGATCGTCAGCTTCTGCCCGGGATAGATGATGGAGGACACCGCGAGGCGGTTCGCCTGCAGGAGCGCGGTCGTGCTCACCCCGTGTGCGCGGGCGATGCGGGTGATCGTGTCGCCTCGCACGACGACGTAGACGGACCCGGAGGATGCAGGGGCGGGCGCCGCAGCGGGAGCGGGTGCCGCCGCGGGAGCGGGCGCCGATGCCGGAGCTCCGGTGAGCCGGAGCACCTGGCCCGGGTAGATCACCGATCGTACGGTGAGCCCGTTGCGCGACAGGACGTCGTTCATGCTGAGGCCATATCGCCGGGCGATCGCGCTGACGGTGTCTCCCTTGCGCACGGTGTACGTCGCCGGAGCGGTGACAGCTGTGCGGACGGCGGACGCAGGGAGCGATGCCTCGTGCGCCGTCGAGGTGAAGGCCGACGACGGAGCCGTGCGCGCCAGGGCGCCGAGCTCGGGTACGGCGGCGCGCTCGGGCACGGCCGCCGTGGCAGGCAGCGCGCTCAGCGAGAGCGCCAGCGAGCCGGCGATGGTCGTCGGCACCGCCACAGCGGCACGAAGCGGATTCCACATGATCGATCTCCCCCCGGATGCCGGAATCGGTCTCTGCCACCGTGTCACGCGTGGTGATGTGTGTCAACCGGTCGTGCTGGAGTGATGGATGTGACGAAAGTGTCGAATGTGACTATCGATCTTTCTTTCGCTTATGGTGCATTCGTTTCGGATGGGTGCACCTTCGCGCGGTCTGCACCGTGCGGCGCGCAGGTGAGATAGTGGCTGTGTGAGCACGGACGAACGCACCACGACCGACTGGCTGACCATGCCCGACCTCGTGGAGGTGCTGAACGAGCCGCTCGGCCGGGTCCGCCGTCTTCTCGACGAGCATCAGCTCATCGGCAGCCGCCGGGACGGCGCCTTCAAGGTGCCGTCGATCTTCATCGTCGACGGGCATCCGCTGTCCTCGCTGCGCGGCACGATCATCGTGCTGCAGGATGCAGGATTCGGCGACGACGAGGTGATCGACTGGCTGCTCGAGGTCGACGACACGATCGGGATCTCGCCGATCGACGCCCTGCTCCAGGGGCGCAAGAGCGAAGTGCGCCGCGTCGCGCAGACCCTCGCCTGAGTTCGCTCCTCAGGCCGTGCGCGTCGTGGACGCGCGGGCGAGGTCGCGCAGTTCGCCGACCGCCGCGTTGTCGAGGCGCGCGCCGCTGAGCGCGCGGTCGGCCTCGTGGGCGTAGTCCGCGATGAGGGCCTCCACGCGCTCGAGCGCGCCGGTCTGCACGATCGTCTCCTGCAGGGACGAGATCTGCGTGGCGTCCAGTCCCGGATCGCCGATCAGCTCGTCGAAGACCCGGCGGGCGCCGAGGGGCAGCGCTTCCCGCGTGTAGGCCACCAACACGGTGCGCTTGCCCTCGCGCAGGTCGTCGCCCGACGGCTTGCCTGTGACGGCTTCGTCGCCGAAGACGCCCAGCACGTCATCGCGCAGCTGATAGGCCATGCCGAGCGGGTGGCCGAACGCCGCGAGCGCCTCGTGCTGCGCGGCATCCGATCCGCCGAGCGCCGCCCCGATGAGGAGCGGCTGCTGCACGCTGTAGCGCGCGGACTTGAGCGACGCGACGCGCAGCGCGCGGGCCGCGTGGCGATCGTCGGGCTCGGTTCGGAACGCGGACTCCTCTGCGATGTCGAGGAACTGGCCGATCGTCACCTCCCGGCGCATCGTGGCGTACTCGGCACGTGCGCGGAGCGCGACCGGGGCGGACGCCGTCTTGAGGCCCTCCTCGAAGAGATCGTCGCTCCAGGCGACGAGGAGGTCGCCGAGAAGGACGGCGCCCGCGCGGCCGAAGGATTCGGCATCCCCGTGCCATCCGGCATCCCGATGATGCCCCTCGAGCGCCCGATGGGCGGCGGGCTTGCCGCGCCGGGTGTCGGAGTTGTCGATGACGTCGTCATGGACGAGGGCCGCGGCGTGGAAGAGCTCCAGCGCACCGGCCGCGGCGATCGCCGCGGGGGACGGATCCGCACCGGTCACGCTGTGCCAGCCGGCCAGGCAGAACCGCGCGCGAAGACGCTTTCCCCCGGCCACGGATGCCGCTCCGGCCTCGACGACGAGGGCCGCTTCGGGGCCCATCGAGGCGGTCAGGTCGCGCTGCGAGCGAAGGAACGTATCGACACGCTGGGAAACCGCCGCGATCGGATCCGGAGCTGGTGACACGGGCCTAGCCTAGTAAGGAAACGCGCGCGTAGAATCGACGCACCTGGCCCGACCGAGGGGGACCAATGCCACTCTCCGAACAGGAGCAGCGTCTGCTCGATGAGATGGAACGCCATCTCATGCAGAACGACGCGGACGTCGTGTCCGCCCAGCGTGATGGGCGCTCCCTCAGCTATCGAAACATCGTGTACGGCACGCTCCTCGTGCTCGTCGGCATCGGCGGGCTGCTTGCGGGGGTCGTGTCCCAGCTGGTGATCATCGGCGTGCTCGGCTTCGTGGCCATGCTCGCAGGCGTGATCCTGGCCGTCACTCCGTCTCGCAACGGCCTGACGAAGCAGAAGAAGGAGTCCACCCCCAAGGGATCAGGTTCCGGCACGTCCTTCATGGACCGCATGAACGACCGTTGGGATCGGCGGCAGGGGGAGCGCTGAGTTCCACTTACCTCCACGACAGCGACACCGGCCCTCGGGCCGGTGTTTTTTTGTGCCCTGATCAGGTGACGGCTCGCTGACTCGAACCGCCACGCGATGCCCCCGACGGGCGCCTCCTTCTGCCCAGGTGGCGGCTGATCCGCGATTTCTCGTGCCAGAGGGAGGCGAAGTGGAGGAAAGTGGAGTACGGTGGGGACAAACCTCACGGGGGGGCCGGACGAAGGGGGTGGTTTGGCGATGCTGTTGGGCACGCACACTCCCAAGCTGGACGACAAGGGCCGCGTCATCCTTCCTGCGAAGTTCCGCGACGACCTCGGCAAGGGCGTCGTCGTCACCCGAGGTCAGGAGCGCTGTCTGTACGTCTTCAGCACCGCGGAGTTCGAGCGCGTGCACGAGAAGATCCGCGAGGCGCCGCTCAGCAACAAGCAGGCCCGCGACTTCATGCGCATGTTCCTCGCCGGAGCGAGCGCTGAGATTCCCGACAGCCAGAACCGCATCACGGTCCCGCCGCATCTGCGTCAGTACGCAGGGCTCGACCGCGAGCTCGTCGTCACCGGCGTCGGCGCCCACGCGGAGATCTGGAACGCCGAGGCGTGGAACACCTACGCCGAGGAGAACGAAGCCGGCTACGCAGAACTCGAACAGGAGGTGATCCCGGGCCTGTTCTGATCCTGGGCTGTGATCTCCACCCGTTCACGCCCTGACGCCACTTCCCCGGTGCCAGGTCGCGACGGTGGGGGATCAGGGTCCAGGAGCCCATCCGACATCATGAGCATCCGAGACATCCACACCCCAGTTCTGCTCGAGCGGTGCATCGAGCTGCTCGCGCCCGCCGTCGCACGCGACGGGGCCGTCCTCGTCGACGCCACCCTCGGGATGGGCGGTCACACCGAGGCGTTCCTCGAGCGCTTCCCGGGCCTGCACGTCATCGGGCTCGACCGCGACACCGACGCCCTGCGCATCGCGGGGGAGCGGCTCCGGCGCTTCGGTGACCGGGTCACCTTCGTCCACACGGTGTACGACGGCATCGGCGAGGCGGTTGAGGCCCACGCTCCCGGAGGGAGGGCCGACGGCATCCTGTTCGATCTCGGCGTCTCCTCCCTCCAGCTCGACGAGGCCGCACGCGGCTTCGCTTACGCGCAGGACGCACCGCTGGACATGCGGATGGACCAGACGACGGGGATGACGGCGGCCGATGTGCTCGCGACCTACGGCGAGGGCGACCTCCGGCGCATCTTCGAGCGCTACGGCGAGGAGAAGCTCGCCGGGCGGTATGCGCGGGCGATCATCGCCGCGCGCGCGACCGCCCCGATCGAACGGTCGGGCCGACTCGTCGAGATCCTGCAGGCCGCGACCCCCGCGGCGGCCCAGCGCACCGGACACCCTGCCAAGCGCGTGTTCCAGGCGCTGCGCATCGAAGTGAACGCCGAACTGACCGCCGTGGAGCGGGCGATCCCCGCAGCCCTGGACGCGCTGACGGTCGGCGGGCGCATCGTCGTGCTGGCGTACCAGTCCCTGGAGGACCGCATCGTCAAGCGCGAGTTCGCCGATGCGACGTCGTCGACGGCGCCCGCGGGGCTGCCGTTCGAGCCGCCCGAGCATGCGCCGCGGTTCCGGCTGCTCGTTCGGGGCGCGGAACTCGCCTCCGACGAGGAGAAGGCGCGCAACCCCCGGGCTACCCCCGTGCGGCTGCGCGCGGCTGAACGGATTCGAGACGGACGAGCGAGGGAGGCATCATGACCACCGCGACTTCGGCGGCCGCGTCGCCGCTACGGGCTCCTCGTCGGGCACCGCAACTGCCCGAGGAGCGCGGGCAGCGGCTGCACGCGGTCGCCCCGCGCGTCCGTCGCCGGCGTCCGCGCATCGTGTACGCCATGGTCGCGATCGCCGGGGTCCTGGCGATCGGCGCCGCTCAGATGACGCTGTCGATCCTCACGACGGAGAGCACGTTCGCCGTCTCCAAGCTGACGCAGCAGCAGCGCACCCTCACGCTTCAGAAGCAGGTGCTGTACGACGAGGTGACCGGGCTCAGCTCGCCCCAGTTCCTCGCGGCCAACGCGTCCGCCCTCGGGATGGTCGTCGGGCAGCCGCCGTCGTACCTGCGCCTCAGTGACGGGGCGCTCCTCGGCAACGCCGCGCCCTCCACGTGGGTCTCGAGCGTCGATGTGCGCGACCGCGGATCCGTTCCGAACGCCCTCATCGCGAACACACCGCTCGTGACCGACCCCGCGCTGACCGCAGGCGACCGCACGGCGCCTCCGGCGACGGATGCGACGACAGGAGCAGGGACGACGGATGGCGCGACCGGCACCGACGCGACGCCTCCGCCTGCGAATCCGGCGACACCCCCGGCGCTGACCGACGGTCTGCCCTCGCCGAGCACACACTGAAGTCATGACGACCCGCAGCACCAGGGGCCCCCGCCGTCGAACGGCGATCGTGACGGTCGTGATCCTCGCCATCCTCGCCGTCTTCGTCATCCGTCTCACCGACATCCAGGTGGTGAGCGCCCGCGAGCACATCGCGGACGCGATGTCCTTCGGCCTCGGCGACTCGAAGAAGCTGGTCAGCAAGCGCGGGACGATCGTCGACGCCGACGGCACGGTGCTCGCCACGAGCGTGCTGCAGTACAACTGCCAGCTCGATCCGAAGAACGCCGGCAAGGTGAAGACCCGCAACGCGGACGGCACGAGCACCGTCACGCAGTGGCCGGACATCGCCGCGAAGATCGGCGCGATCACGGGGCAGACCACGGCGGAGGTGGAGAAGATCGTCTCCGATGCCCTGGCGACCAACCCCGATTCCCACTTCGCGTACCTCAAGAAGGGGCTGACGACCGATCAGTACCGCAAGCTCATGGAGCTCGGCGCGGGGTACATCTCGTGCTTCTCGGCTTCCCTGCGCACCTACCCGAACGGCGCGGTCGCAGGAAACCTGCTCGGCTTCATGGGCGATGGCGGCAAGGCGCTCGCCGGTCTGGAGATGTCGCAGAACCAGTGCCTCAGCGGCACGGACGGCCTGCTCACCTTCGAGAAGGGCAAGGACGGCGTCATCATCCCCGGATCCGAGTCGGAGGCGCCCGCGGTCGACGGCGGCACCGTCAAGCTGACGATCGATTCCGACCTGCAGTGGTACATGGGGCAGCTCATCCAGGAGCAGGTCCAGGACACCAAGTCCGTGCGCGGCACGATCACCGTCGTCGACATCAAGACCGGGAAGATCAAGGCCGCGGCCGAGTATCCGACGGTGGACCCGAACAACGTCAGCGCGTCCGCTGCCGAAGACCGCCGCAGCCACATCTTCACCGACACGTTCGAGCCCGGCTCCACCTTCAAGGGCCTCACCGCATCCGCGCTGATCGACGGCGCGAGTCAGACGCCCCTGTCGACCGCGCAGGTGACCGACGTGATGCACTTCCCGAACGGCGCCGTCGTGAAGGACGCCACCGGCCACGGACTCGTGAACTACACGCTGGCCGGCGTCCTCATCAACTCGTCGAACGCCGGCATCTCGAAGTTCAGCGAGCGCATGTCGCTCGACCTGCGCTACGCCTATCTGAAGAAGTTCGGCATCGGCGACGGGAGCGCGATCGGATTCCCCGGCGAAGCGAAGGGGCTCATCCACCCCGCGAAGGAGTGGGACAACCAGATGCGGTACGACACGTCGTACGGTCAGGGCCTCACGACCACCGTCCCCGAGCTCATGAGCGCGTACACGGCCATCGCCGACGGCGGGATGAAGATGCCGCTGCAGCTGGTCGAGTCCTGCACCCGCGGCGACGGCACCGTCGTCACACCGAAGCTGCCGGCTCCGACCCGCGTGATCTCGGAGCAGACCTCCGCCGACATGCGGGAGATCCTCGAGAACGTCGCCATGCAGGCCTCGTACTCGAAGATCGTCCAGATCCCCGGCTACCGCATCGCGACGAAGACCGGCACGGCGCAGCAGGTCGACCCGGTGACCCACCGCTACCGCGCGGGGCTGTACTTCACGACGATGATCGGCTTCGCCCCCGCGGACGACCCGCAGTACCTGGTCGCCGTGACGCTCGATTCGCCCTCTACGGTAAGGTCGTCTACGGCCAACGCCCCCGCGTTCCAGAAGGCGATGACGCAGGTTCTGAAGACCTACCGCGTCATGCCGTCCACGACGGCGCCGACCGAGCTCCCGCAGTTCGGGTGACACGGCGCCCGCCCCAGGAAGTCATGATCGCGCTCACTCTCTCCGAGATCGCCGCCGTGCTCGGCGGCACCATCCACCTCCACGGATCCGATACCCCCGACACCGTCGTGTCCGGGATCGTCGACACGGACTCCCGCGTCATGGAGCCCGGCGGCGTCTTCGCCGCCAAGCCCGGCGAGACGACCGACGGACACCTCTTCGTCGGCCGTGCCGTCGAGGCGGGAGCCGTCCTCGCGATCGTCGAGCACGTCGTGGAGGAGCCGGTCACGCAGATCGTCGTCCCGGACGTCGTGACGGCCCTCGCCGACCTCGCCCGTGACGTGGTGGCCCGGGTGCGGGCCCTCGGCCGCCTCCGCGTGGTCGGGATCACCGGCTCCAACGGCAAGACGACGACGAAGAACATGCTGGCCCGCATCCTGCAGGACGAGGGCGAGACGATCGCCCCGCGCGGGTCGTACAACAACGAGGTCGGCGCGCCGCTCACGATGCTGCGTGTGACGGATGACACGACGTATCTGGTCAGCGAGTTCGGTGCCGCCGCGCCGGGAGAGATCGCGAAGCTCGCGGGTCTCGTGACGCCCGACGTGGGCATCGTCCTCATGGTCGGGATGGCGCACGCCGGCGGCTTCGGCGGCATCGAGGCGACGACGGCGGCGAAGTCCGAGCTCGTCCGCGCCGTCGCCCCGGGCGGTCTCGCCGTCCTGAACGCCGACGACGGCCGGGTCGTCTCGATGGCGGCCATCGCCGCCGAGGGCGGCGTCGAGGTGCGCTGGTTCGGCCAGGGGGAGACCGCGGACGTGCGCGCGAGCGACGTCGAGGTCACGGCATCCGGAACCCGGATGACCGTCACCGCGGACGGCGTCGGGATCCCGCTCCACTTGCGCGTGCTCGGCGCCCACCACGTCGGCAACGCGCTGGCGGCGATCGCGGCGGCGACGGCGCTCGGCGTGTCGCTCGACGACGCCGTCGCGCGCCTGGAGACCCTCGAGCTCGCCGAGCGGTGGCGCATGCAGCCGCTCGGCTCCGACCGCGTCCGCATCATCAACGACGCCTACAACGCCAGCCCCGACTCGATGGCGGCGGCCCTGCGCACACTCGCCCAGATCGCCGCACCCGGAGAGCGGACGGTGGCGGTGCTCGGCGCGATGAGCGAGCTCGGCGAATACGCGGGGGAGGAGCACGATCGCATCGGCGAGCTCGCGGTCCGCCTGCGCATCCAGCGCATCGTGATCGTCGGAGCCGAGGCTCGCCGGATGTTCCTCGCGGCGGTCGGCGAAGGGTCGTGGGACGGCGAAGCCGTCTTCTTCGGCACGGCGGATGAGGCGTACGAGTACCTCATCGGCGAACTGCGCGACGGCGACCGCGTACTCGTCAAGTCGTCGAACTCCGCGGGTCTCCGCTTCCTGGGGGATCGTCTGGGAGAATCGTTCTCGTGAGGTCCATCCTTTCCGCGGCGGCGATCTCGCTCGCCTTCACGCTGTTCCTCACGCCCGTCTTCCTGCGGCTGTTCCGCAAGTGGGGCTGGGGCCAGGTCATCCGCACTCCGGAGGACGTCCGCAACCCGAGCCACGGCGCGAAGCGCGGCACGCCCACGATGGGCGGCACGATCTTCATCGCGGGCACGATCGTCGGGTACCTCATCGGCTGCTACACGGGCGGCAATCCGCCGACGCTGTCCGGCTGGCTCGTCCTCTGGATGATGGTCGGCTTCGGCGTGGTCGGCTTCATCGACGACTACATGAAGCTCCGTCAGCAGCGCAGCCTCGGACTCAGCGGCTGGCGGAAGATCATCGGGCAGCTGATCGTCGTCGTGCCGTTCGGCATCATGGCGCTGAACTTCCCGAACCAGTACAAGCTCGAGCCGGCGTCCACGTACATCTCCGGCTTCCGCGACATCCCATGGCTGAACCTCTTCGCGTTCGGTGCCATCCTGGGCTGGATCCTCTACCTCGCCTGGATCTCGCTGATCGGCCTCGCGACCTCCAACGGCGTCAACCTCACCGACGGACTCGACGGACTCGCCGCCGGCTGCGGCGTCTTCGTCATCGGCGCGTACAGCCTCATCTCCTTCTGGCAGTGGAACGAGTCGTGCCATCGTGCACACCAGGCCGTGATCGCGGCCTGCTACACGACCCGCGATCCGTTCGACCTCGCGATCGTCTCGGCCTCGTTCGTCGGCGCTCTCGTCGGGTTCCTCTGGTGGAACGCCCCGAAGGCCGAGGTCTTCATGGGCGATGTCGGCTCGATGGCGATAGGCGGCGTGCTCGCGGCGATGGCGATCCTCACCCACACGGAGCTTCTCCTGCTCGTCGTCGCCGGCGTCTACGTCATCGCACCGGGATCCGTCATCCTGCAGCGCCTCTACTTCAAGGTCACGCGCGGCAAACGCATGTTCCTCATGAGCCCCTTCCACCACCACCTCGAGATGCGCGGCTGGCCCGAGATCACGATCGTCGTGCGCATGTGGCTGATCGCGGGGATGCTCGCGGTCAGCGGGGTCGGTCTCGTCTACGTCGAATGGCTGTCATCGGTATGAGCTCGTCCCGTCTCGAAGCGCTGCACAGCTGGAACGCCGACTGGACGGGGCTGCGCGTCGCGGTGCTCGGCCTGTCGGTCACCGGCTTCTCGGTCGCAGACACGCTCGCCGAACTCGGCGCCGACGTCCTCGTGGTCACGGAGTCCGCGGACGAGGAGTACGCGCGACTGCTTCCGGTGATCGGGGCGCGTCTGCACACGGGTCCCATGGATGCGGTGCCCGACGAACTCGTCGCGTTCGCGCCCGAAGTCGTCATCGCCTCGCCGGGCTTCGCGCCGACGCATCCCGTCATCGCGTGGACGCGCGGCGAAGGGATCGCCCTGTGGGGCGACGTCGAGCTCGCGTGGCGGGTGCGCGACAAGGTCGTGCGGCCGGACGGGCGACCCGCGGACTGGGTGCTCGTCACCGGCACGAACGGCAAGACGACGACCACGCGGCTCACCGCGACCATGCTCGCGGCGGGCGGCCTGCGGGCCGCACCCTGCGGCAACATCGGCGTGCCGGTGCTCGATGCCGTGCGCGACCCGTCCGGTTTCGACGTCCTCGTCGTGGAGCTCTCGAGCCACCAGCTCTGGTACCTCGGCCTGCAGGTCGGGGGAGCAGACGCGCTCTCGCCGCACGCGAGCGTGTGCCTCAATCTCGCCGACGACCACCTCGAGTGGCACGGCTCGGCGGAGGCGTACCGCGACGCGAAGGCCGTCGTCTACGAGAACACGCGCGTTGCGTGCGTGTACAACAAGGCGGATGCGGCGACCCGCCGCATGGTCGAAGAGGCCGATGTCGTCGAGGGCGCGCGCGCCATCGGCTTCGATCTCGGCACCCCGGGCCCGAGCGATCTCGGGCTCGTCGACGGCATCCTGGTCGATCGCGCCTTCCTCGAGGACCGCCACCACAGCGCACTCGAGCTCACGACCCTCGACGACCTGCGCGCACGCGGCCTCGCGGCCCCGCACGTGGTCGCCAACATCCTCGCCGCCGCAGCTCTCGCCCGTTCGCTCGACATCGAGCCGCGCGCGATCCGCGACGCGCTCGACGGGTTCCGGCTCGACCCGCACCGGATCGAGATCGTCGCCGTCGCGGAGGGCGTCACCTGGGTCGACGACTCCAAGGCCACGAACCCGCATGCCGCGGCGTCCTCGATGGCCGCCTACCCGGGCGCCGTGTGGGTCGTCGGCGGGCTCCTCAAGGGAGTCGACATCTCGGAGCTCGTCGCAGCCCGCGGCTCCTCGGCGAAGGCGGCGATCGTCATCGGCGTCGAGCGCGGCGACATCGTCGCGGCGTTCGCGCGACACGCGCCCGCAGTCCCGGTCTTCGAGGTCGACCACGGCGAGACTGAAGATGTCATGGCGCGTGTCGTGGAGCTCGCATCCGGGATCGCGCAGGACGGCGACGTCGTCCTGCTCGCACCTGCTGCAGCTTCCTTCGACCAGTTCGCGTCGTATGCAGATCGCGGCCGGCGCTTCGCCCAGGCCGTGCGGGATAGGTTCGGAGGGGGGACCGGTGACGACCACGACGACCCGGCCACCCATTCACACAGCTGATCCGCTCGAGGGCGAGCAGCGCCGCGGCCTCGCCGCCCGCATCTCGCTCGGCCGCGTCTTCGCCCCGGTCTCGCCGGAGTTCCTCCTCATCGCCTCGACGGCGTTGATCCTCACGGGCTTCGGCCTCGTCATGATCCTGTCGGCCACGGCGGCGAACTCCGCGGCGAACGGTCAGTCGCCGTACGACTCGGTGCTCAAGCAGGCGATGTTCGCCGCGGTCGGCATCCCGCTGATGTTCATCGCGAGCCGCGCGAGCGTGGCCTTCTGGAAGAAGATCGCCTGGCCTCTCCTGCTCGCGACGACCGCGTTCCAGCTGCTGGTGTTCACGCCTCTCGGCGACGCGGTGAACGGAAACCGCAACTGGATCCACATCGGTTCGTTCCAGGCGCAGCCGGCCGAGTTCCTGAAGCTCGGCCTCGTGCTGTGGGTAGGGGCGGTGCTGGCGCGCAAGGCGTCGCTCCTCGCGAGCTGGAAGCACGTCTTCATCCCGGTCGTCCCGGTCGCCGGAGCCGTCATCGCGACCGACCTCGCAGGACACGACCTCGGCACGGCGATCATCCTCTTCTTCATCGCGCTGGCCGCGCTGTACTTCGCGGGCGTGAAGCTCCGGATGTTCGCGATCCCGATGCTCGCCGCCGTCGCGGTCGTCGTGATCCTCGCCGCGACGTCTGAAGACCGCCGCCGCCGCATCTTCAGCTTCCTGAATCCCGACTGCCTGGCGGACTACTACAACACGTGTTACCAGCCGCTGCACGGCATCTGGGGCCTCGCGACGGGCGGCGTCTTCGGAGTCGGCCTCGGCAATTCGAAGCAGAAGTACGGGTGGCTTCCGGTCGCGTCGAACGACTACATCTTCTCCATCGTCGGCGAAGAGCTGGGTCTGATCGGATGCTGCGTCGTGCTGGCGCTGTTCGCGATCTTCGCGATCGCCGTCTTCCGCATCGTGCGCCGCACCGACGACCCGTTCGTGCGCATCGTCTCGGGCGCGATCGTCTTGTGGATCGTCGGGCAGGCCTTCATCAACATCGCCGTCGTGCTGCAGCTGCTGCCTTCCTTCGGCGTGCCGCTCCCGCTCATGTCGCAGGGGGGGACATCGCTCGTCTCGAGCCTGGTGGCCTGCGGGGTGCTGCTGTCGTTCACCAGAACGCTGCCGCGTCGGGACGCGGTGATCGAGGGAGCGGCGCCGGCTGCGGTCCGGCCCCGCAAGAAGGCGGTCACCTCCGCCCGGTAGGGTCGAACGGTGACGACATACCTCCTCGCCGGCGGCGGTACGGCCGGGCACGTGAACCCGCTCCTTGCGGTCGCAGACGGTCTGCAGGCCCGCGACCCCGATGCGGTCGTGCTGGTCCTCGGCACGAAGGAGGGGCTCGAGTCGCGGCTCGTCCCCGAGCGGGGCTACGAGCTCCTGATCGTCGACAAGGTGCCCTTCCCGCGGCGCCCCGGACGCGCCGCCGCGACGTTCCCGCGTCGCTACCGCACCGCGATCGGCCAGGTGCGCGAGCACATCCGCACGCGCGGCGTCGACGTCGTCATCGGTTTCGGGGGATACGCATCCGCCCCGGCCTACGTCGCCGCCCGTCGCGAAGGCGTCCCGTTCGTCGTCCACGAGGCGAACGCGAAGCCCGGCCTCGCCAACGTCCTCGGCGCGCGCAGCGCGGCCCGCGTGGGCGTCGTGTTCCCGGGCACGAAGCTGCGCGGCGGCAGGGTCGTCGGCATGCCGCTGCGTCGCGAGATCGTCGACCTCGATCTTGCGGCGACCCGTGCGGCGGCAGCCGAGCACTTCGGGTTGGATGCCGCGAGCCCGACCCTCCTCGTGTTCGGCGGCTCGCTCGGCGCGCAGCGCCTGAACGAGGCGTTCGCCGGGTCGTGGCAGGACGTGCTGGATGCCGGGTGGCAGCTCCTCCACGTCACGGGCGAGCGTGCCGATCTCGGTGACCCCGGCGTTCCGGGGTACGTCGTCAAGCGCTACGTCGACAGGATGGACCTCGCGTACGCGATCGCAGACCTCATCGTGTCCCGGTCCGGATCCGCGACGGTCAGCGAGATCTCCGCCCTCGGCATCCCGGCCGTCTTCGTCCCCTACGCCGTCGGCAACGGCGAGCAGGCGCTCAACGCGGCCGCCGAGGTCGAGGCCGGCGCGGCGTTCATCATCCCGGACGCCGCCTTCACCGGAGATCGCGTGCGATCCGACATCCTTCCGCTCTTGAAGGACGAGGCCCGACTCGCGCGGATGCGCGAGGCCGCCGCCGGCGTCGGCACACGGCGCGGCACAGAGAACGTCATCGAGCTCCTCGACGAGTCCCTCGCCGGCCGCTGATCAGGCGAGCTTCGGACTCTCGCGCAACGCGGCCGCCACGAAGGCCAGGGCGTCATCCGGGTCGAGTCCCAGCAGCCGGATCTGCTCCGCGTACGCCTCTGCGGCGCGTCGCGCCTGCGCGCGCACCGGATCGTCGCCGCCGCGGACGAAGCTCCCTTTGCGTCCGCGCGTCTCGATGACCGCGGCCGCCTCGAGCTCGCGGTAGGCCCGGGCGACGGTGCCGGGCGCGACGCCGAGGTCCTCGGCGAGCCCGCGGACGGTCGGCAGACGGTCGCCGGGCACCAGCTCGCCCGTGGAGACCGCCGCGACGAGCTGTGCGCGGAGCTGCTCGAACGGCGGCGTCGGAGATGCCGGGTCGATGACGATCATGCGTGTGATGGTGGCATGCCCGGCCAATTGTGTCAATACAAATCACCGAGTGAAGACCGGGCGTGCCGGGGCGACCGCGTCCCGTGCCCGACCTAGACTCGTAGGGCCATGATCCGACCCGACCTCAGCCTCCCCATTCCCGACGACATCCGTTCCGCGCACTTCATCGGCATCGGCGGATCCGGCATGTCGGGCCTGGCCCGCATGTTCCTCGACCGCGGGATCGCCGTGTCCGGCTCCGACCGCGCCGACAGCGCCGCGCTGCAGAGCCTGGCCGCGCGCGGCGCGCGCGTGCACGTCGGCCATGACGCGGCCAATCTCGGCGACGCCGACACCGTGATCCACACCGGTGCGATCTGGCCGGAGAACCCCGAGTACATCACTGCGAAGGAGCGGGGGATGCCGGTCATCCACCGTTCGCAGGCCCTGTACTGGCTGATCGGCGGACGTCGGCTCGTCTCGGTCGCCGGCGCACACGGGAAGACGACGTCCACCGGCATGATCGTCACGGCGCTCAAGGAGCTCGGCGCCGACCCCAACTTCGTCAACGGCGGCGTGATCTCGCAGCTCGGCGTGTCCAGCGGCAGCGGCGCGGACCCGTTCTTCGTGATCGAGGCGGATGAGTCCGACGGGACGTTTCTCCTCTACGACACGTCGATCGCGCTCATCACGAACGTCGATCCGGACCACCTGGACCACTACGGCAGTCATGACGCCTTCCTCGACGCGTTCGCGCGCTTCGGCGACGGCGCGCGCGAGGTGGTCGTCATCTCGTCCGACGACCCCGGTGCCGTCGAGGTCACGAAGCGCCTGAAGCACCCGCGCGTCCTCACGTTCGGCACGGCGGAGGATGCCGGCGTCCGCGTTCGCGACATCCGCACGGACGGTCCCGTCTCCTTCGCCGTCGAGTACGACGGCGAGGTCGTCGACGCCGAACTGCCGATCCCCGGCGCCCACAACGCGGTCAACGCGACGGGCGCCGTCGCCGTGCTCCTCTCGCTCGGCTACGACCTCGAGCCCGCAGTGCGCGCGATCGAGGGCTTCACCGGCACGATCCGCCGCTTCGAGCTGCACGGCGTCGAACGGGGCGTCAGCGTCTTCGACGATTACGCGCACCACCCGACCGAGGTCGCCGCAGCGCTCGCCGCCGCGCGGACCGTGGTGGGGGACGGCCGCATCATCGCCATCCAGCAGCCCCACACGTATTCGCGCACGCAGCTGATGGCCGGAGAGTTCGCCGAAGTCCTCGAGACCTACGCCGACCACACCGTGATGCTCGACGTGTACGGTGCGCGCGAGGATCCGATCCCCGGCGTCACGGGCGAGACCGTCTCCTCGCGGTTCGCCGACCCGTCCCACGTGCACTACGTGCCGGACTGGCAGGATGCCGCGGACTACACCGCGTCGATCGCCCGGCCCGGCGACTACGTCATCACGCTCGGCTGCGGCAACGTCTACCAGATCATCCCGCAGGTGCTCGCCGCGCTCTGCGAGCCTTCCGACGGCGCCGGCGAGGCGTGACCCGTGCAGCGACCCACGCCGCTCCCGCCGCAGGCTGAGAAGCCCGCGCGCGGGGGCGGGTCGCGTCCGCCCGTCGAGCCCCTCCCGGGTTCTCTCGCGCCCGAGGCGGAGAGCTCTGCACTGCTCGCTCCCGTGACTCCGATCGACGCGCCGCCCCCGGGGGCACGCGTCGACGAGCAGGATGCGGCCGGGCCGACGCCGGACGAGCACGCGACTGACAGCGAGTCCGTCGGGATGCGGGACGTCTGGCGCGCGGCGCGCGCCAGACGGAAGGCGCTGCGCGCGGAAGTGCGCCGCTTCACCGGTCGCCAGCGCCGACGGCGCGCGATTTGGATCGGGGTCGCCGCATCCCTCGTCCTGCTCGTTCTCGTGACGCTCGGCGCCGCGTACAGTCCGCTGTTCGCCGTCGAGCAGATCCGGGTGGCGGGCACGTCGCAGCTGAAGGCCGTCGACGTTCAGAAGGCGCTCGCGAGCCAGCTCGGCACTCCGCTGCCGCTCGTGGACGAGAGTGCGGTGAAGGCGGCCCTCGTGAGGTTCCCGCTCGTCGAGTCGTACACGCTGGAGGCGATGCCGCCGCATGAGCTCATCGTGCGGATCGTCGAGCGCACCCCGGTCGGCGCGATCCAGAGCGATGCCGGCTACACCGTCGTCGATGCGGCCGGCGTCGCCCTGTCCACCACGACGACCCCGCCCGCGGGGCAGCCGCTCATCACAGTGCCGAACGTGCACTCGTCGGCGTTCGACTCGCTCGGCCAGGTCATGCGTGCGCTCCCGGCGGCCATCCGCAGCCAGGTCACCGCGGCGACGGCGACCACTCCCGACGACGTCACCTTCACCCTCGGCGGCACGCGTACGCAGGTCGTGTGGGGGAGCGCCGACCAGTCGGCGTTGAAGGCCCTCGTGCTGGAGAGGGCGATGAAGGCGAAGGCGCCGGGATCCGTCAGCGCGTATGACGTCTCGTCGGCCGGAGCGGTCGTCTTCCGCTGAATCGCGCCTGCGAATCGGCGTTCCGCGGTCGTGTCCTGGACCGACTTGTGTGACACGCCGAACCGAATGCGGGCGCGCGCAATGGGCCCGCTTACCTTCGAATTCAGGAATTGCATACCGGGCAATTCTTTAAACCTCTACATGAGGTTGAAGGTTTAAGCGATAAACGGTTCGGGACGATAGGGAGACCGGCATGAGCCAGAACCAGAACTACCTCGCAGTGATCAAGGTCGTCGGCGTCGGCGGCGGTGGTGTCAACGCCGTGAACCGCATGATCGAGCTGGGGCTGCGCGGGGTCGAGTTCATCGCGATCAACACCGACGCCCAGGCGCTGCTCATGAGCGACGCCGATGTGAAGCTCGACGTCGGCCGCGAGCTGACCCGCGGTCTCGGCGCCGGCGCCGACCCCGAGGTCGGCCGACGCGCTGCGGAGGACCACGCCGAGGAGATCGAGGAGGCGCTCGCCGGCGCCGACATGGTCTTCGTCACGGCGGGCGAGGGTGGCGGCACCGGCACGGGCGGCGCGCCCGTCGTGGCACGCATCGCCAAGTCCATCGGCGCACTGACGATCGGCGTCGTCACCAAGCCGTTCTCGTTCGAAGGCCGTCGCCGTCAGAGCCAGGCCGAGGCGGGTGTCGCGAAGCTGAAGGAAGAGGTCGACACCCTCATCGTCGTCCCGAACGACCGGCTGCTGCAGATCAGCGACCGCGGCATCTCGATGATCGAGGCCTTCGCCACGGCCGACCAGGTGCTCCTCGCCGGTGTCCAGGGCATCACCGACCTCATCACGACCCCCGGCCTCATCAACCTCGACTTCGCGGACGTCAAGTCGGTCATGCAGGGCGCCGGTTCCGCCCTCATGGGCATCGGCTCCGCGCGCGGGGCGGATCGTGCGATCAAGGCGGCCGAGCTTGCGGTCGAGTCGCCGCTGCTCGAAGCGTCGATCGAGGGCGCCCACGGCGTGCTGCTGTCCATCCAGGGCGGTTCGAACCTCGGGATCTTCGAGATCAACGATGCGGCGCAGCTCGTCAAGGAGGCGGCGCACCCCGAGGCGAACATCATCTTCGGCACGGTGATCGACGACACGCTCGGCGACGAGGTGCGCGTCACAGTGATCGCGGCAGGCTTCGACGGCGGCGAGCCGTCGCTGCGGATCGACACCGTGCACGACACGCGCCCCGTCTCCTCGTCGAGCGTTCCGGTGCCCAGCACCGCCGCGACGATCGGGCAGAGCACGACCGAGCCCGCCCTCGAAGGTTCGGAGCGCGAGGAGATCGCCGAGCGCGTCCCCGTCGCGGTCAGCGTGCCCGAGTCGGGCTACGAGTCCGCGTTCGGCGACGACGACCTCGACATCCCCGAGTTCCTGAAGTAAGCGGGCCCCGACGGGCATCCACCGCTGAGGAAGCGACCGACACACGCATGGAAGACCTCGCCGCCCGCCTCGCCGCGGTCGACGCCCGGATCGCCGACGCGGCGAGAGCGGCGGGGCGCGACCCTGCCGAGATCACGCGCATCGTCGTGACGAAGTTCCATCCCGCCGACCTCGTCGCGAGCCTCTACGGCCTCGGCGTTCGCGATGTGGGGGAGAACCGCCAGCAGGAGCTCACCGCGAAGACGGCCGAGCTCGGTCGTCTCGACGGTCTGCGCTGGCACTACATCGGACAGGCGCAGACCAACAAGGCGCGCGCGATCCGGGATGCGGCATCCGTCGTGCACTCCGTCGACCGCGCGCGTCTCGCCGACGCGCTCGATGCGGTCGCCGACGACGACACGCCGGACCTCGACGTCCTGATTCAGATCAATCTCACAGCCGACCCCGGACGCGGCGGAGTGACGCCTGACGGCCTCGAGAAGCTCGCCGAACACGTCGAGGGATGCCGATCCCTGCAGCTGCGCGGCGTGATGGCGGTCGCTCCTCTCGACGAGCATCCCGCGCCCGCGTTCGAACGACTCGCGGGCTACGCAGAGCGCGTGCGGCGCATCGCGCCGGATGCGACCTGGATCTCCGCCGGCATGACGGCCGACTTCGCGGAGGCGATCGCCTGCGGTGCGACACACCTGCGGATCGGGTCGGCAATCACCGGACCGCGGCCGACCCGCGGTTAACCTCGGAACAGACGAAGCAATGGGAGGAATGCGATGTCGAACCCGCTGAAGAAGACCATGGTCTACCTGGGACTCGCCGATGAGGAAGAGGCCTACGAGGAGCAGGTGTCCCAGCCCGCCCCGCGCAAGTCGACGCCATCCGCAGTGGTCGACAAGCCCGCTGCCCCGGTGACGCCGATCCGCCGCCCGGAGGTCGTGCGCCAGCCCGTCGCGACCGCCGTCAGCGAGATCCTCACCGTGCATCCCAAGCAGTACCGGGATGCCCAGGTCATCGCAGAGAACTTCCGCGACGGCATCCCCGTCATCATCAACCTCTCGCAGATGAGCGACTCGGACGCGCGGCGCCTGATCGACTTCGCGAGCGGCCTGTCGATGGGGCTCTACGGTCGCATCGAGCGCGTCACCAGCAAGGTCTTCCTGCTGTCGCCGGAGAACGTCGCCGTGTCCGGCGACGGCACGGTCGCACAGGCCGACCCGGAGGCTGCGCCGTTCACCCAGTCGTGACCGGGTAGCGTCTGTGGGTGTGATCACCCTCATCGCGCTCATCCTGAACACGCTGCTGCTCGTCTATGTGTTCGTGATGCTCGCGCGCATGATCCTCGACTTCATGCCCATGCTGAATCGCGAATGGCGTCCGCGCGGCGCCGGTCTCATCGCGGCCGAGGTCGTCTACACGGTGACGGATCCGCCGATCCGCTTCTTCCGCCGTTTCATCCCTCCCCTGCGGATCGGGCCCGTGGCGCTCGATCTCGCCTTCACACTGACGCTGCTGCTCTGCTTCATCCTCATCGGGGTGACCCGCTCCCTCGCGGGGTGAAAGAGCGGCGGCTATGCTTGCAAGGACGAACCGACACCCGGCTCGTCACCCCCAGACATCGGCCAGCCCCGAGCCCCGAAAGAGGAAAACCATGGCATTGACTCCGGATGACGTCGTCACCAAGCAGTTCCAGCACGTTCGCTTCAAGGAGGGCTTCGACCCGGACGAGGTCGATGACTTCCTCGACGAGATCGTCGTGGAGTGGCGCAAGACCATCGCGGAGAACGACGAGCTGAAGGCCAAGGTCGCCTCGCTCGAGTCGGGTGCGGGCAGCGCCCCCGTGGCGGCTCCGGTGCCCGCGCCGGCCGCTCCTGTCATGGTCGACGGCCAGCCCGCCGCAGCCAGTGCCGGCATCATCGAGCTCGCTCAACGCCTGCACGACGAGCACATCGCCGAGGGCAAGGCCAAGCGCGACCAGCTCATCGCCGACGCGCAGACGCAGGCCTCGCAGATCGTGTCCGACGCCGAGGCTCGCGGCCGCGACGAGCTCGCGCGTCTCGACCGCGAGCGTTCGACGCTCGAGGGCCGCATCACCGAGCTCCGTCAGTTCGAGCGCGACTACCGCGCACAGCTGCGCACGTTCATCGAGGGTCACCTGCGTGACCTCGAGACCACCACTCCGTCGGGTCAGGCTCCGGTCTCGGCCATCGGTCTGTAAGCCGGTCCGTTGACCGGTCGACGCCCGATCAGCAAGGCGGCGGCCGGCACCATCATCGCGATCCTCGCGGTGCTGGTGCTGGCCGCCGATCAGTTGGCCAAGCTCTGGGCCATCCGCACTCTTCCTCCGGAACAAGCCGTTCACGTCATCGGCGACTTCCTGATCTTCTACCTGATCCGCAACTCCGGCGCCGCGTTCTCCCTCGGCTCCGGGGTCACGTGGCTCTTCACGATCGCGCTGTCGGTCGTCGCGGCCGCGATCATCGTGATCGCCTTCCGGGTGCGCTCCCGCGCCTGGGCGATCATCCTCGGCCTGCTGCTGGGCGGAGTTCTCGGCAATCTCTCCGACCGTCTCTTCCGGGAGCCGGGATTCGCGGTCGGGCACGTCGTCGACTTCATCTCGACGCCCTGGATGATGCCCGCGATCTACAACGTCGCCGACATGTTCATCACGACGATGATGGTCGGGGTCGCCATCCTGATCGTCTTCGGGCTCCGTCTCGACGGAACGCGCGAGCGGCGCGCCAAGGACGGCGAGCCGGCGGTTGCGGCACCATCGGACGCGCCGTCAGGTGCGTCCGAGCGGGATACCGCGGCATCCGGCGCTGGCGACTCCGAGGCGGACTCCTCCAGTGTCCCGGACCCGGAACCGGAGGCATCGGCTGCCGTGGACGCCGTCGATCCGGCTTCCGACGAGACCGCGTCGAAGGACTGACGTGGATACGCGCAGCCTTCCCGTGCCGGACGGGCTCGACGGCGTTCGCGTCGATGCGGCGCTCGCCAAGATGCTCGGCTTCTCCCGGACGTTCGCGGCGGAGGTCGCCGACGCCGGGGGAGTGACGCTCGACGGCCGCACGCAGTCGAAGTCCGACAAGCTGCGCGCGGGCGGCTGGCTCGATGTGTCCTGGGAGCCCAGGCGCGAGCCGGAGATCATCCCCGTCGAGGTGCCCGATCTCGGGATCGTGTACGACGACGACGAGATCGTCGTCGTGGACAAGCCCGCGGGCGTGGCCGCCCACCCGTCGGTCGGATGGGAAGGCCCGACGGTGCTCGGCGCCCTCGCCGCCGGCGGCTTCCGCATCGCGACGAGCGGTGCCGCAGAGCGCCAGGGGGTCGTCCACCGGCTCGACGTCGGCACGAGCGGTCTCATGGTCGTCGCGAAGACCGAACGTGCGTATACAGCGCTCAAGCGCGCCTTCAAGGAGCGCGAGGTCGAGAAGATCTATCACGCCGTGGTGCAGGGGCATCCCGATCCGCTCGCCGGCACGATCGATGCGCCGATCGGCCGGCATCCCTCCCACTCGTGGAAGTTCGCCGTCACCCCTGACGGCAAGGACTCGGTGACCCACTATGAGACGCTCGAGGCGTTCCCCGGGGCGTCCCTTCTGGAGATCCACCTGGAGACCGGTCGCACGCACCAGATCCGCGTGCACATGGCCGCACATCGGCACCCCTGCGTGGGCGACCCGCTCTACGGCGCGGACCCGACCCTGTCGGCGAAGCTCGGGCTCACTCGGCAGTGGCTGCACGCGCATCAGTTGTCGTTCGAACATCCGCTGACCCGCGACTGGCAGACGTTCGTCTCGGACTATCCGGCGGACCTCGCGCACGCGCTCGAGGTGCTGCGCGGCGAGTAGCGCGCGATGTCCGACGCCTCTGCCAAGGTGGCCGTATGCCGATCGACGTGCGCCCCGCGACGGAGTTCGACGATGTCGCTCTCGTCGTCGGGCCGAGGAACCCCGACTCGACGGTCTGCTTCTGTCTCAGCTATCGCGTCGGAAGCAAGGAGAGCCGCGCGCTCGCCGGTCGAGCTCGCGCCGAGCGCGTGCGTGAACTGTGCCACCAGGATCCGCCTCCCGGCGTCATCGCCTACCTCGGCGATGAGCCCGTCGGATGGGCGGCGCTGCATCCTCGCAAGGACACGAGCTTCGCGCGCAACAGGCTCATCCCGCACGTCGACGACAAGGACGTGTGGTCATTGTGGTGCTTCCGGGTTCGCCCGGGCCACCGCGGCGGGGGAGTGATGCATGCGCTCATCGACGGTGCCGTCGCCTACGCGCGCGAGCGCGGCGCGCCGGCGATCGAGGGGTATCCGCTCGACAATGAGGGGCGGCGGGTGAACCAGACGATGGCCTACGTCGGCACGAGGGGCCTCTTCGAATCGGCCGGCTTTGCGAAGGCAGCCGACACGCGCTCCGTGCTCGACGGGTTCCCGCGCGTGCTCATGCGGCTCGAGCTCGACTGACGGATCCGACTCGGACTCTGACCTTCAACCCGAGGGTGAAGCGAAGCTCGAGCGTGTTCGGGCCCGTCCCGGGTCGGGCCCGCTCTGATGGGAGACCCCCCTCATAGACTCGAAGACGTGGCATCCGATTCCTTCGTTCACCTGCACGTCCACAGCGAATACTCGATGCTCGACGGCGCCGCCCGCATCGGACCGATGGTCCAGGAGGCGGTCAAACAGGGGATGCCCGCGATCGCGGTCACCGACCACGGCAACACGTTCGCCGCCTACGAGTTCTACAAGACCGCGAAGGACGCCGGCATCAAGCCGATCATCGGCATCGAGGCGTACGTCACTCCGGGCACGCACCGCTCCGACAAGTCGCGCGTCCGCTGGGGCACGCCCGAGCAGAGCGACGACGACGTGTCGGGTTCCGGTGCGTATACGCACATGACGCTGCTGTCGGAGACGACGCAGGGCATGCACAACCTCTTCCGGCTCTCCAGCCGCGCGAGCCTCGAGGGCTACTACTTCAAGCCCCGCATGGACCGCGAGCTGCTGCAGAACTACAGCGCGGGCCTCATCGCGACCACGGGCTGCCCCTCGGGCGAGGTGCAGACGCGCCTGCGCCTCGGACAGTACGATGCGGCGCGCGCGGCCGCAGCCGAGTTCCAGGACATCTTCGGCAAGGACAACTACTTCGCCGAGATCATGGACCACGGGCTGTCCATCGAGCGACGCGTCATGACCGACCTGCTGAAGATCGCGAAGGATCTCAGCATCCCGCTCGTCGCGACCAACGACCTGCACTACACGCATCAGCACGACGCGAACAGCCACGCGGCGCTCCTGTGCGTGCAGTCGGGTTCGACGCTCGACGATCCGAAGCGCTTCAAGTTCGACGGCGACGGCTACTACGTCAAGTCGCCCGCCGAGATGCGGCAGGTCTTCCGCGACCACCCGGAGGCCTGCGACTCGACCCTGCTCATCGCCGAGCGCTGCGATGTCGAGTTCGACACGAGCGCCAACTACATGCCGCGCTACCCGGTCCCCGACGGTGAGACCGAGGAGAGCTGGTTCATCAAGGAGGTCGAGAACGGCCTCCACGCGCGCTACCCGGGCGGCATCCCGGACGACGTCCGCAAGCAGGCCGACTACGAGTGCGGCGTCATCGCGCAGATGGGGTTCCCCGGCTACTTCCTCGTCGTCGCCGACTTCATCAACTGGGCGAAGGACAACGGCATCCGCGTGGGGCCCGGTCGCGGTTCGGGCGCGGGCTCGATGGCCGCCTACGCCATGAAGATCACCGACCTCGACCCGCTGCAGCACGGTCTGATCTTCGAGCGGTTCCTCAACCCCGACCGCGTCTCGATGCCCGACTTCGACGTCGACTTCGACGACCGCCGTCGCGCCGAGGTGATCACCTACGTCACGGAGAAGTACGGCGACGACCGCGTCGCCCAGATCGTCACGTACGGCACCATCAAGGCCAAGCAGGCGCTGAAGGACGCCGGTCGCGTCCTCGGCTTCCCCTTCAGCATGGGGGAGAAGCTGACGAAGGCGATGCCGCCGGCGGTGATGGGCAAGGACATGCCGCTGGAGGGCATGTTCGACCCGAACCACCCGCGGTACAAGGAGGCGGTCGAGTTCCGCACGGTCATCGAGACCGATGCGGAGGCGAAGACGGTCTTCGACACCGCCGTGGGCCTCGAGAACCTGAAGCGCCAGTGGGGCGTGCACGCCGCCGGCGTCATCATGTCCAGCCACCCGCTGATCGACATCATCCCGATCATGCGGCGCGAGCAGGACGGTCAGATCGTCACGCAGTTCGACTACCCGGCGTGCGAGTCCCTCGGCCTCATCAAGATGGACTTCCTGGGGCTGCGCAACCTCACGATCATCAACGACGCGCTCGACAACATCGAGGCGAACCGCGGCCACCCGCTCGTGCTGGAAGACCTGCCGCTCGACGACAAGCCGTCCTACGAGCTCCTGACCCGCGGCGACACGCTGGGCGTGTTCCAGCTCGACGGCGGGCCGATGCGCGCGCTCCTGCGCCTCATGAAGCCGGACAACTTCGAAGACGTGTCGGCCGTCATCGCGCTCTATCGCCCGGGCCCCATGGGCGCGAACTCGCACATCAACTACGCGCTCCGCAAGAACGGCCAGCAGCCGATCACCCCGATCCATCCCGAGTTCGCGGAGTCGCTGAAGGAGATCCTCGACATCAGCTACGGCCTGATCATCTATCAGGAGCAGGTCATGGCGATCGCGCAGAAGGTGGCCGGGTTCAGTCTCGGCCAGGCCGACATCCTCCGTCGTGCGATGGGCAAGAAGAAGAAGTCCGAGCTCGACAAGCAGTACGAGGGCTTCCACGCCGGCATGGTCGGCAACGGGTACAGCGAGGGCGCCATCTCGGCGCTGTGGGAGATCCTGCTGCCGTTCTCGGACTACGCGTTCAACAAAGCGCACTCCGCCGCCTACGGCCTCGTCTCCTACTGGACGGCCTACCTCAAGGCCCACTATCCCGCCGAGTACATGGCCGCGCTCCTGACGAGCGTCGGCGACTCGAAGGACAAGATGGCGGTGTACCTCAACGAATGCCGCCGCATGGGCATCAAGGTGCTGCCGCCGGATGTCGGCGCGTCCATCCGGTACTTCGCGGCCGTCGGGGAGGACATCCGTTTCGGACTCGGGGCCGTGCGCAACGTCGGGGCCAACGTCGTCGACTCGATCGTCGAGTCCCGCACGAAGACCGCCTTCACGTCGTTCCACGACTTCCTCTCGAAGGTGCCCGCGCACGTCGCGAACAAGCGCACGGTCGAATCGCTCATCAAGGCGGGGGCGTTCGACTCCCTCGGCGACACGCGGCGCGCTCTGATGGAGATCCACGAGGACGCCACCGAGCAGGCCGTGCTCGACAAGCGCCGCGAGGCGAACGGCGAGGTCGGATTCGACTTCGACAGCCTGTGGGGCGACGACGAGCCTGAGCGCGCGGCCAAGGTGCCCGAGCGCCCCGAGTGGACGAAGAAGGACAAGCTCGCGTTCGAGCGCGAGATGCTCGGCCTGTACGTCTCCGACCATCCTCTGGCCGGGATGGAGGTGCCGCTCGCGAAGCACGCGTCGACGAGCATCCACGACCTCCTCGCGAGCGAAGACATCGGCGATGGCGAACAGGTCACGATCGCCGGCCTCGTCACGAGCGTCCAGCACCGCGTCGCGAAGCAGAGCGGCAACCCGTACGGCATGATCACGGTCGAGGACTTCGACGGCGAGATCACCGTCATGTTCATGGGCAAGACCTACACCGAGTTCCAGTCGATGCTGCAGGCAGACAGCATCCTCGTCGTCCGCGGCCGGGTCTCGCGGCGCGACGACGGGATGAATCTGCACGCGCAGTCCGCGTTCGCGCCGGATCTCGGAGCGATGGATGCCTCCGGCCCTCTCACACTCGTGATGCCCGAGCACCGCGCGACGGAAGCGGTCGTCTCGGAGCTCGCCGGCGTGCTGACGCGTCACCGCGGCTCGACGGAGGTCGTGCTGCGCCTCTACCGCGGCTCCACCGCGAAGGTGTTCGAGGTGCCGATGCCGGTGGCGATCTCGGCCGACCTCTTCGGCGATCTCAAGGGTCTGCTGGGACCTCAGTGTCTCGGCTGATCCCGCGGAACGCCTCTGAGTAGGATCGGACAAGCCGCGCGGATCCCCCCAGCCGCGCGGACGGAAGGAACGCACGTGACCGATATCGATCGCCCGGAAGACGCGGACACCCCAGCACCCGCGGAAGAAGCGCGCAGCACCAGACCCGAGTCCGACGCCGCTACCGCGGAGGCGGCGACGACCGCCAGGCAGGACAGCGCCGACGCTGCCCACGACAGGGCTGACGACGACGCCCCGGCAGAGGCCGGCGCCACCGCGCCGGCGGACGCGAACGGCGACGCGGATGCCGCCGACGTCGAGGAGGATGCCGGGGATGTCGTCGATGACGCCGGCACCGACGTCGCCGACGCGGATGCCGTCGTCGCGGCTCCGGCCGAAGACGCCGTCCCGCCGCAGTACGGCGTCGGTCCCTTCTCGGTGCGCGAGGTCGCCCTGGCGCTCGTCTGGCTCTTCGCGTTCATCACGTCGTTCTTCGACGTGGCCGGCGACCAATCGGTGTGGACGGGAGGGCTCGCGTGGATCCTCACGATCGGCGTGCCGACCGTGGCCGTCTTCCTCATCGTCCTGCGCCGCCTCTCGCCGACCGGGATCCGCCGGGTGGGCTCCCTCGGGATCGACCAGTTCGCCTCCGTCGCCTTCGCGGTCGCGGCCGTCCTGTGGATCCAGGAGATCTGGGCGACGATCGCGAACGCCATGACGACGGGGTTCTGGTCCCACACGTGGGTCATGTGGGTGCAGGCCGTGCTCATGCTCCTCGGCGTCGTGCTCACGGTGGCCGCGAAGTGGCTGCCCGTGATCGGCGACGACTTCCGCTACCGCGTGGAGGTCGTCGCACAGCCGGCGGCCCGACCGACGCGGCCGGTAACGCCCCGTCCCGTTGTCGAACGACCCAAGCCCGTCGAGACCGCCACCATCGACGAGTACGCCGCAGCCGTCCTCGGGACCGATGCGGGTGCCGTCGTCGGCACCGAGACCGTCGCCGAGGCGGCGCACGCCGCGACGTCGGAGCCGGCGGTGCAGGAGAGCCGCAGGCAGACCGACGATGTCCGCAGCGACGCGGAGACCGTCGCGGTTCCGGTCGCCGCGAGCCAGGCCTTCTGGGCTCTCGTGCCGGTCGAGCGCGATGTGGTCGACGAGCATGGCGTTCCGCTCTTCCGCATCGGTCCGACCGCGTGGGCTCTCGTCATCGAGGACCGCGGTTCGACCTACGTCGTCCGCAACGACGACGGCCGCATCGGCTACCTGCGCGACGTCTCCGGTGTCACGCGCGGCTGAGCCCGGGCGTCCGGCCCGGGTGCTCGTCGTCGAGCACGAGGCCGACGCCGGCCTCGGGCTCGTCGGCGAGCGACTGCGCGTCGCGGGCGCGGATGTCACGATCGTCGGGCCCGACGCCGGCGTCGAGGTCCCCGCGACCCTCGAGGGGTTCGACGGGCTGCTCGTGCTCGGCGGCTCGCCGGGGCCGCTCGACGACGAGCGCGCCCCGTGGCTCGTCTCGACCCGGCGTCTGATGCGCGCAGCGCTCGATGACGACGTCCCCCTCCTCGGCGTGTGCCTCGGAGCCCAGCTTCTCGCGGTCGTCGCCGGGGGAGAGGTGGCCCCCGCCGCGCGTGGCGGGGAGGTCGGAGTGAACGCCCTGCAGGCGACGGATGCTGCGGCGTCCGACCCGCTTCTGCACGACCTGCCCGCCGATCTCCGCGCGATGCAGTGGCACTTCCTCGAGGTGCGCGACCTCCCCGCAGGCTCGGTGGCCCTCTGTGCGAGCGATCGCTGCCCGAATCAGGCGTTCCGCGTCGGGGCCGCCGCCTGGGGTCTCCAGTTCCACCTCGAAGCGACAGCGCGCACGGCCATCGACTGGACCGCGACCGGCGCCGACGATCTCGCGATCGCGGGACTGACGGCGGCCGACGTGGTGGCGGACGCCGAGGACGCCGAGGACGAACTGCGCCGCACGTGGTCGGTGGTCGCCGATCGCTGGATCGATGTCGTCCGCCGGTCGGCTGATGACGCCCTCGCGGCGGGGGCCGTGGCCTGAGCCGGTAGCCTGGCAGGATGCTCCGTACGATCGATCTCCGCGGCCGCACGCTCTCTGCGGCCGAATGGCTCGCCGCCGTTCCGCGCGCACAGGCGGCGCGGGACATGGCGCTCGCAGCCGCGGCGGAGATCGTCCATGACGTCGCCGAACGCGGTGAGCAGGCGCTGCGCGAGCAGGCCGAGCGTTTCGACGGCGCATCGGGTCACGCCATCCGTGTGCCGGCCGAGCAGCTCGACGAGGCGCTCGAGGCGCTCGATCCCGAGGTCCGCGTCGCTCTGGAGGCGGCCATCGCGCGCGTGCGCATCGCATCCGCGGCGCAGGTGCCCCCGCCGGTCGTCACGGAGCTCGCCCCGGGCGCGGTCGTCGAGCAGCGCTGGCAGCCGGTTCGCCGTGTGGGCGTGTACGTCCCTGGCGGCAAGGCCGTGTACCCGTCGAGCGTCGCGATGAACGTGGTGCCCGCCCAGGTCGCCGGCGTCGGGCAGATCGCCCTCACCTCGCCCCCTCAGCGCGAGTACGGCGGGCGCGTCCACCCCTCCATCCTCGCCGCCGCACGGATCCTGGGCGTGACCGAGGTCTATGCGATGGGCGGCGCGGGCGCGATCGGCGCCTTCGCCTACGGAGTGGAGAGCCTCGGGCTCGATCCCGTCGACGTCGTCAGCGGACCCGGCAACAACTTCGTCGCCGCGGCGAAGCGTGTCGTCGCTGGCCGCGTCGGCACCGACTCCGAGGCGGGGGCGACGGAGATCGTGATCGTCGCAGATGCGACAGCGGATCCCGACCTCGTCGCGGCCGACCTCGTGAGCCAGGCGGAGCACGACGAACAGGCCTCGGCGGTGCTCGTCACCGACAGCGAGGAGCTCGCCGCGCAGGTCGACCTTCTCACCGCGGCGCGCGCGGCTGCGACGCGCAACGGCGCCCGCGCACTCGAGGCGCTCACCGGCCCGCAGTCCGCCATCGTCCTCGTCGACGACCTCGCGGCAGCGACCGCTTTCAGCAACGCCTACGCGCCCGAGCACCTCGAGCTGCACCTCGCCGACCCGCGGCCGGAGGAGTTCGTCAACGCCGGTGCCGTCTTCGTCGGCTCGTACGCCCCCGTGAGCCTCGGCGACTACCTCGCCGGCAGCAACCACATCCTCCCGACGGGGGGACAGGCGCGCTATGCGTCGGGACTCTCCGCATCCACGTTCCTGCGCCCGCAGCAGGTGATCACGTACGACCGCGAGGCGCTGGCCGCGGTGCGCGATGCGATCGTCACGCTGGCGGACGCAGAGGACCTGCCCGCGCACGGAGAAGCCGTCGAGGCACGATTCGAGGTCTGACATGCACTGCCCGTTCTGCCGTCATCCCGACTCGCGCGTCATCGACTCGCGCACGAGCGACGACGGGCTCAGCATCCGTCGCCGACGCCAATGCCCGGAATGCGGCGGCCGCTTCTCCACGATCGAGACGGCGAGTCTCAACGTCATCAAGCGTTCGGGCGTCGTCGAGCCGTTCAGCCGCGAGAAGGTCATGTCCGGTGTCCGCAAGGCCTGCCAGGGTCGCCCGGTCACCGAGGGCGACCTCGCGGTCCTCGCCCAGTCGGTCGAGGAGGCGGTGCGCCAGACGGGATCGTCGCAGGTCGACACGAACGAGATCGGCCTCGCCATCCTGGGGCCGCTGCGCGAGCTCGACGAGGTCGCGTACCTGCGCTTCGCGAGTGTCTACCAGGCGTTCGACTCGCTCGACGATTTCGAGGCGTCGATCGCGCAGCTGCGCGCCGATCACGCGGCGCGGCTTGACGCCGAGTCGTCGGAGGATGCCGCCTCCCGGTAGCCTGGCGGGGATGTATCCCCTCTTCTTCCGCACGGTTCTGTCGCGCCTCGATCCCGAGTTCGCCCACCACGCGGCGATGGCCGTCATCCGCCTGGCCGGAGTCCCTCCGTTCTCGTGGGCGGCCCGCGGGCTCACGCGGCCGGCGCCCCACCAGCGCACGGACAAGCTCGGGCTGAGCTTCCCGTCGCCCTTCGGGATCGCGGCGGGCTTCGACAAGAACGTCGTCGGCGTGAAGGGCCTTGCGGCGCTCGGCTTCGGCCACGTCGAGATCGGCACGGTGACGGCGATCCCGCAGCCGGGGAACCCCACGCCGCGGCTGTTCCGGCTGATCCCCGATCGCGCCGTCGTCAACCGCATGGGCTTCAACAACGAGGGTGCGGAGGCAGCAGCCCGCCGCCTCGCGAAGCTCCGGCGTCGCAACCGCGATGTGATCGTCGGCGTCAACATCGGCAAGAGCCGCGTGGTCGACGTCGCGGATGCGACGGCCGACTACGTCCGCAGCGCGACACTGCTGGCGCCGCTCGCCGACTACCTCGTCGTGAACGTGTCGTCGCCGAACACTCCCGGACTCCGCGGTCTGCAGGCGGTGGAGACGCTGCGTCCGCTGCTATCCGCGGTGAAGGATGCCGCTGTGCACGCGCCGCTGCTCGTCAAGATCGCCCCCGACCTCCCCGACGATGAGATCGTCGCCATCGCGCAGCTCGCCGTCGACCTGGAACTGGCCGGCATCATCGCGACGAACACCACGATCTCGCGCGAGGGCCTGACCACCGATCCGGCGGTCGTGGCGGCGGCGGGGGAGGGCGGCCTGTCCGGCGCGCCCCTCAAGGAGCGGTCGCTCGCAGTGCTGCGCGTCGTGCGCGCAGCCGTGCCCGACGGATTCTGCGTCGTCTCGGTCGGCGGTGTCGAGACCGCTGCCGATGTGCAGGAGCGGCTGGATGCAGGCGCCGACCTCGTGCAGGGCTACACGGCGTTCCTCTACCGGGGCCCGTTCTGGGGGCGTCAGCTCAACCGCGGTCTCGCCGGCCGCTGAAGACGCTGGCTGAAACGGCGCGCAGAAACGAAGGAAAGGCCCGCCGAAGCGGGCCTTTCCTTGCGGAGATCGAGGCTCAGACCGGGTACTGGCCGCGCTTGACCTGAGGCTTCGGGAGGCGCATGAAGCGCATCTGGATCGTGCGCATGGCGGCGTACCAGCCGATGCCCTTCTCGAGCTTGTTCGCACCGAACTTCGCCTTGACAGCGCTCTTGACGCGCCACGAGACGATGATCATGTCGCCGACCACGAAGGCGATGAAGACCCACAGGCCGATGAAGGCCCAGTACTGCAGACCTCCCACCGGCACGAAGGTCAGCACGATGACGGCGACCATGGCGGGCATGACAGCCTCGCCGAGGTGCCAGCCGGCATCCACGAAGTCGCGTGCGAACCGACGCTGCGGCCCCTTGTCCCGCGCGGGGAGGTAGCGCTCGTCGCCCTCGGCCATGCCGATGCGCGCCTTGTCGCGCTGCCGGGCGAGGTCGGCCTTGGCCGCGGCCTTCGCCTCCTTGGTGTCCGGAACCAGGGGGCGTCGTCGGGCGGCTTCCTGCTCGGCGCGTGTCGGCGTGGGGCGGCCCTTGCCGGACGCGCCGGAGTTCGCAGAGCCGTCGGCGGCACCGCCGGCGGGCGCGTCGTGCGGGGCGGGTGCGGGAGTCTTGGCCACAGTGATCCTCGGTACGTGAAACGGGGTTCCCTTAAGATTACCGGCATGACCTCCACGCTGTCTCGACGGGAGGCGGTCCACGAGGCCGCCGCCGCCGGAATCCCCGCCGCCCTCGCCGATCTCGGAACCCTCGTCCGCATCCCCTCCATCGCCTGGCCCGCCTTCGACCAGACGCAGGTGCGTCGCAGCGCTGAGGCGGTGGCCGCCCTCATCGGGGGAACTGGGGTCTTCGATTCCGTCGAGGTGAAGACCGCCGCCATCCCGGGAACCGACGAGGTCGGTCAGCCGGCCGTCCTCGCGCGTCGGGCCGCCCGCAACGGCCGTCCGACGGTGCTGCTGTACGCCCACCACGATGTGCAGCCTCCTGGAGACGACGCACTGTGGGACACGCCCCCGTTCGAGCCGACGGTCCGCGACGGCCGTCTGTACGGTCGTGGCGCCGCTGATGACAAGGCCGGCATCATGGCGCACGTCGCGTCGATCCGCGCGCTCACCGAGGCGGTCGGCACGGACTTCGACCTCGGCATCTCGATGTTCATCGAGGGGGAGGAGGAGTTCGGCTCGCGCTCCTTCGGGCAGTTCCTCGCCGACAACGCCGACGCGCTGCGCAGCGACGTGATCGTCGTCGCCGACTCCGGCAACTGGGATGCCGTGACCCCGGCGCTGACCGTCTCCCTCCGCGGCAACGCGCGCTTCACCCTCAAGATCCGCACCCTCGAGCACGCCTCGCACTCCGGGATGTTCGGGGGAGCCGTGCCCGACGCGATGATGGCCGCCGTGAAGCTCCTCGCGACGATGTGGGATGCAGACGGCGCGGTGGCGGTCGCAGGCCTCACGCAGCGCGATGCCGAGACCCCCGAATACACGGAGGACACCCTCCGCTCCGAGGCGGGCCTGCCCGCCGGTGTGAGCCCCGTCGGAACCGGGACGATCCTCAGCCGCATCTGGAACAAGCCGTCGATCACCATCACGGGCATCGACCACACGTCCGTCGCCGCGGCGTCCAACACGCTCGCGCCGGAGGTGTCGGTCGTGATCAGCTCTCGCGTCGCCCCCGGCCAGTCCGCGAAGGATGCGTACGAGGCGATCGCGGCGCATCTGCGCGCCCACGCGCCGTGGGGCGCCGAACTGGAGTTCTCCGACATCGACTGCGGTGACGCGTTCTTGGTCGACACGAGCGGCTGGGCCGTCGCCGACGCGCGCGCCGCCCTCGCCGAGGGATACGGCGTGGACCCCGTCGACATCGGCGTCGGAGGCTCCATTCCGTTCATCGCAGACCTCGTTCGCGAGTTCCCCGGGGCGCAGATCCTCGTGACCGGCGTCGAAGACCCGCACGCGCGAGCGCACAGCCCGAACGAGTCCCTGCACCTCGAGACATTCCGTCACGCGGTGCTTGCCGAGGCGCTCCTGCTCGAGAGCCTCGACGCCCGCGAGGCGTAGACTCGAGACATCCCGTCCGAAGGAGCATCATGACCGACACCGCACTGTCGACCGAGACGACCACGAACGCACACGGCGTGCTGCTCACCGACGCGGCCGCCGACAAGGTCAAGAGCCTGCTCGAGCAGGAGGGGCGCGACGACCTTCGACTGCGCGTGGCGGTTCAGCCGGGCGGATGCTCGGGCCTGATCTACCAGCTCTACTTCGACGAGCGGTACCTCGACGGCGACAACACCGTGGAGTTCGACGGCGTCGAGGTCATCGTCGACGACATGAGCGTCCCGTACCTGGATGGTGCCACGATCGACTTCAAGGACACCATCTCGGAGCAGGGTTTCACGATCGACAACCCCAACGCCTCGGGCAGCTGCGCCTGCGGCGACAGCTTCCACTGACGTCCTGGAAGCACCGGCCGCTGGAGCCCGCCAGACGGCGGCCGGTGCTTCGCTGTGCCCGGAATTCCGCGCACATCGACCCTCATCGGCTGGGCGAATGACCCGAATCAGGTGAGAGGTTGCCCTAGACTGGCGACATCAGTTCTCTGTCCTCGGAAAGGTGCACCGTGCACTCGAAACGACGCCTCCGCTGGGCCGTCATCCCGGTCGGCATCGCAACGGCTGTCGCCCTCGCCGGCTGCAGCTCGACGCAGCTGAACGGCTTCCTGCCCGGCTTCGCAGACCCGAAGGCGCCCCCGGCCACGAATCACACCGAGATGGTCTCCGGCCTCTGGGTGAACTCCTGGATCGTCCTGCTCGGCGTCGGCATCGTCACGTGGGGCCTCATGCTCTGGGCGATGGTCGCGTACCGCCGCCGCAAGGGTCAGGTCGGCCTTCCCGTCCAGCTGCGGTACAACATGCCGATCGAGATCTTCTACACGATCGTGCCGCTGATCCTCGTCCTGGGCATGTTCGCCTTCACGGCGCGCGACCAGAACGTCATCGAGACGGTGGACGCGCACCCCGACGTCAACGTCGTGGCGATCGCGAAGCAGTGGGCGTGGGATTTCCAGTACAACGGCACAGAGGCCGACCACTCCGACGCGGTCTGGTCGATGGGCGTTCAGGCGCAGCCGAACGAGGTCAACGGCGACGTCGACCAGTCGAAGCTTCCGACGCTGTACCTGCCGGTGAACAAGACGGTCCGCATCGACCTTCAGTCGCGCGACGTCATCCACTCCTTCTGGATCATCGACTTCCTCTACAAGAAGGACATGTACATCGGCCGCGACAACTCGTGGTCGTTCACCCCGACGCGCGAAGGCACCTACGCCGGCAAGTGCGCCGAGCTCTGCGGCGAGTACCACTCGGCGATGCTCTTCAACGTGAAGGTCGTCAGCGAGGCCGAGTACG
Source organism: Microbacterium candidum (assembly GCF_030315975.1). GTDB lineage: Bacteria > Actinomycetota > Actinomycetes > Actinomycetales > Microbacteriaceae > Microbacterium > Microbacterium candidum. Next base: position 71,389 of record NZ_JASXSZ010000008.1, read on the forward strand.
AGCAGCACCTGTCCGACCTGCGCGACGCGGGTCAGACCGGAGACATCACCAAGGCCTATGACCGGTTGAACAACGTTCCCGGCACGGGCGCGAGCACCGAGGGAGGCAAGTGATCATGGCGACGACGCTTCCGCTTCAGGAGAAGTCCCAGGGTCGGCCGACGACCCTTCCGCCTCGACAGGCTGCGCTGCTGAGCGCGTCGCGCGTCGATCAGAAGGGCAACATCGTCGTCAAGTGGATCACCTCCACCGACCACAAGACGATCGGCTACATGTACCTGATCGCCTCGGTGATCTTCTTCATGCTGGGCGGCGTGATGGCTCTCATCATCCGCGCTGAACTCTTCGAGCCGGGCATGCAGATCATCCCGACCAAGGAGCAGTACAACCAGCTGTTCACGATGCACGGCACGATCATGCTGCTCATGTTCGCGACGCCGCTGTTCGCGGGCTTCGCGAACGCGGTCCTGCCGCTGCAGATCGGTGCACCCGATGTCGCGTTCCCGCGTCTGAACGCGTTCGCCTTCTGGCTGTTCCTGTTCGGCTCGACGATCGCCGTCGCCGGCTTCCTCACCCCGCAGGGCGCCGCCGGGTTCGGCTGGTTCGCCTATCAACCGCTGGCGAGCATCACGTTCTCACCAGGCGCGGGCGGAAACCTCTGGATGCTCGGCCTTGCCATGAGCGGCTTCGGAACGATCCTCGGCGCTGTGAACTTCATCACCACGATCATCACGATGCGCGCACCGGGCATGACGATGTGGCGCATGCCGATCTTCTCCTGGAACACGCTCATCACGAGCATCCTGATCCTCATGGCGTTCCCGGTTCTCGCTGCGGCGCTCCTCGGCGCAGCGGCCGACCGCGTGCTCGGCGCCCACGTGTACGACCCGCACAACGGCGGCGTCCTGCTGTGGGAGCACCTGTTCTGGTTCTTCGGACACCCCGAGGTGTACATCATCGCGCTGCCGTTCTTCGGCATCATCTCCGAGGTTCTGCCGGTCTTCAGCCGCAAGCCGATCTTCGGGTACAAGACCCTCGTCTACGCGACGATCTCGATCGCGGCGCTGTCGGTCGCGGTGTGGGCGCACCACATGTACGTGACCGGCGCGGTCCTGCTGCCGTTCTTCGCGCTGATGACCATGCTCATCGCTGTGCCGACCGGTGTGAAGATCTTCAACTGGATCGGCACGATGTGGCGAGGATCCGTGACCTTCGAGACACCGATGGTGTTCGCGCTCGGCTTCCTCGTGTCGTTCGTCTTCGGTGGTCTGACCGGCGTCATCCTCGCCGCGCCGCCCCTGGACTTCCACCTCTCCGACTCGTACTTCGTCGTGGCGCACTTCCATTACGTGGTGTTCGGAACCGTCGTGTTCGCGATGTTCTCCGGCTTCTACTTCTGGTGGCCGAAGTGGACAGGGCGCATGCTCAACGAGCGCCTCGGCATGATCCACTTCTGGATGCTGTTCATCGGCTTCCACATGACGTTCCTCATCCAGCACTGGCTGGGTGTCGACGGGATGCCTCGCCGGTACGCGGACTACGCCGCGTCCGACGGCTTCACGTGGATGAACCAGGTCTCGACCATCGGTGCGATGATCCTGGGCGCCTCGATGATCCCGTTCCTGCTGAACGTCTGGGTGACCGCGCGCAAGGCGCCGAGGGTGACCGTGAACGATCCGTGGGGCTACGGCGCATCGCTCGAGTGGGCGACGTCGTGCCCGCCGCCGCGGCACAACTTCACGTCGATCCCGCGCATCCGCTCGGAGCGCCCGGCCTTCGACCTGAACCACCCGGAGGCCGCCGAGTTCCCGGTCGCCGCCCCCGCAACCGTGGCCGTGGCAGGAGAGGCGAAGTAAATGCGCACCAACGTCGGACTCTGGTGGATCCTCGTCGGCTTCTTCCTGCTCGTCGCGGGGATGTACACGGTGTGGAACATCATCGAGCACGGTCAGCCGGAATGGGTCGGCACGGTCGCGCTGCTGTTCACCGCCTTCATGTCGGGCCTCATCGCCTTCTACATGCAGCGCGTCCACAACGCGCAGGGCGGCGAGCTGCCCGAGGACCGTTTGACGGCCGACATCGATGACGGCGACCCCGAGCTCGGCGAGTTCTCGCCGTGGTCGTGGTGGCCCATCGTGCTCGCGTTCGCCGCGGCGCTCGGCATGATCGGCCTCGCGGTCGGCACATGGATGTTCCCCATCGGCATCGGCGTGTTCGTCGTGGCCATCGTGGGCTGGGTCTTCGAGTACTACCGCGGTTACTTCGCACGCTGAGGTCGACCGCTGCGCCTGATTGCAGCGGCTGCTTCTGACACCGGCCGCTTCCGCTCTGAGAACCAGGACGCCGCTTTCGCGGCATCCTGGGGAGCGGGAGTGGCCGATGGCGTTGGTGGAGGGCCGGCGGGCGATCTCGCGTCTGCGGCCTTCCTGCGGCGTCTGGCGGCCGCGCACGTCGACGTGCGGGACGAAGACGACCTGCATGAGCGCCTGCGCGGCGCGAACTGGGATCTGCGGGCCCATGTGGTGCGCGATCCCTCGCTCGAGGGGATGGCGACGACCTTCACCGGCATCGTCGTGGCGCGCGGCGGCGGCATCCTGCTCGGCCACTCCGGCGACTCGCGCGCGTATCGGCTGCGCGGCGGTACCGTCACCCGTCAGACCCGCGACGACTCCCTCGTGCAAGCGCTGGTGGACAACGGGATCATCGCGCCCGAGGATGCCGCATCCCACCCGCGACGCAACATCGTCACCGCATCCCTCACCGGTGACGAGAACGACCGCATCGGCGTGGCACGCGCCGACGCCGTCGCCGGCGATCGCTGGATGTTCTGCAGCGACGGGCTCTCGGACTACGTCGCCGAGGATCGCATCGTCGCGACCCTCGCGCGCCCGCTGAAGCCGCGCAGAGCGGCGCAGGAGCTCGTCTCCATCGCGCTGGCCGCGCGGACGCACGACAACGTCACGGTCGTGGTGTGCGACGTCGCGGACGGCGAACCGGATGCGGGGGAGCGACCGCAGTTCTACGGCGCGGCTGCGGGGCTCTTCGCGGAGGAGCTGGAAGACCTGGGCGAGCTCGACTGAGTGCGCCGAGCGATACCTGTACGGCGATCTGTACGGCGCCGTGCGGCCGTTCGGCACCGCAGCGCGCCGCGTCGGAGCACGGTCGGCCATGGTGCAGAGTCTGCGCCCGCGCAGCGCCATGCGCCATCCGGCAGCGCTGGCCGG
>NZ_JASXSZ010000008.1:74621-105343 GCF_030315975.1 Microbacterium candidum
CCAGGCCCAGGCCCCAGCCGGCCCCCCGGGCCCCCCCCCCCCCCCCCCCCGTGAACGCCGGATGCCCCGTGCCGACCTCAGAAGGTCGTGCACGGGGCATCCGGGCGTGGGAAGCGTGCTACGGCTTCTCGGGAGTCTCCTCGCCGGACTCCTTCGGCTCCTCGTCCTCGGCGAGCACGCTCGTCGGGTGCACGGGGATCTCGCCGTGGTGGGCGTCGCGCTCAGGACGCAGCGGGGCGTCCGGGTGGCCGGCGCGCTCGTGCGAGGCCTGGATCTCGGCGGCCTCGGTCTCGGCCATCTCATCCAGCTCCTCGTGCTGGTGGTGCGTGTGCGCCTCCAGCTCCGACTGCGTGAAGGGCTGCAGACGGTCCTCGAAGAACCAGCGCGACATCGACGAGCGGAGGTTCTGGTGCCACGGGATGCGGCCCTTCGCGTTCGGACGCACCACCAGCGGCTCGAAGGTCTCGAAGTCCGCGAGCTTGAAGCGCTCGTACTCGTCGACCGGCTGGTGGACCTCGATGTACTCGCCGCCGGGAAGGCGGACGATGCGACCTGACTCGTAGCCGTGCAGGACGATCTCACGATCCTTCTTCTGCAGCGCGATGGCGATGCGCTTGGCGACGAAGTAGCCGATGATCGGACCGGCGATGAGGAGGAACTGCAGGGTGTGGATGACCCCCTCCATCGTGAGCTGGAAGTGCGTCGCGATGAGGTCGGAGGCCGCCGAGGCCCACAGGACCGCGTAGAAGATCACACCGGCCACGCCGATGCCCGTACGCGTGGGCGCGTGGCGCGGACGCTGCGCGATGTGGTGCTCGCGCTTGTCGCCCGTGACCCAGCCCTCGATGAACGGGTAGATCAGCACGAGGACGATGAACAGGCCGAGCGCGACGAGCGGGATCAGGATGTTGAACGACCACGTGTGGTCGAGCCACACGAACTCCAGGTGCGGCGGGACGAGACGCAGGGCGCCGTCCGCGAAGCCGATGTACCAGTCGGGCTGGGTACCGGCCGACACGGGGGACGGGTCGTACGGACCGTAGTTCCAGATCGGGTTGATCGTGAACAGCGAGGCGATGAGCACGATCACGCCGAACGTGATGAAGAAGAAGCCGCCCATCTTGGACATGTAGATCGGCATCATCGGGTAGCCGACGACGTTGCTGTTCTGGCGCGCGGGGCCTGCGAACTGCGTGTGCTTGTTGATCACCATGAGCATGAGGTGGAGCACGAGCAGTCCGACGAGGATCGCCGGCAGCAGCAGGATGTGCAGCGTGTACAGGCGTCCGACGATCTGGTTGCCCGGGAACTCGCCGCCGAAGAGGAGGAACGAGGTCCACGTGCCGATCACCGGGATGCCCTTGACCATGCCGTCGATGATGCGCAGGCCGTTGCCGGAGAGCAGGTCGTCAGGCAGCGAGTAGCCCGTGAAGCCCTCGCCCATCGCGAGGATGAACAGGATGAAACCGATCACCCAGTTGAGCTCGCGCGGCTTGCGGAATGCACCCGTGAAGAACACGCGGAGCATGTGCACGCCGATGCCGGCGACGAACGTCAGCGCCGCCCAGTGGTGGATCTGACGCACCAGCAGGCCGCCGCGGATGTCGAAGGACAGCCGCAACGTCGAGTCGAGAGCGGCCGACATCTCGACACCGCGCATCGGGATGAAGGCGCCGGTGTAGTGCGTCGGGACCATCGAGGCCTGGAAGAAGAACGTCAGGAACGTGCCCGACAGCAGCACTGCGACGAAGCTCCACAGCGCGATCTCACCGAGCATGAACGACCAGTGATCAGGGAAGATCTTGCGGCCGAGCTCCTTCACGAAGCCGGACAGGCTCGTGCGCTCGTCGATGTAGTTGGAGGCCCAGCCGACGAATCGACCGCCGAGGGGCTTCTCCTTCACCTCTTCCTGGAAAGGCGAGGTGGTGGTTGCGGTACTCAATGGCGCTCCCAGAAGCTCGGGCCGACGGGTTCGAGGAAGTCACTCCGTGCGACGAGGTAGCCCTCGTCGTCGACGGTGATCGGAAGCTGCGGCAGCGGACGTGCGGCGGGGCCGAAGATGACCGCGGCCTCGTGCGTGATGTCGAACTGCGACTGGTGGCAGGGGCACAGCAGGTGGTGCGTCTGCTGCTCGTACAGTGCGACGGGGCAGCCGACGTGCGTGCAGACCTTCGAGTACGCGACGATGCCGTCGTACGCCCAGTTCTCGCGGCCCTTGGTCGGATGCAGCTGGTCCTGGGGGAGACGCATCAGCAGGACGATGGCCTTCGCCTTCTGCTCCAGGTAGCCCTCGCTGTGGCTGATCGACGCGAGGTCCTCCGGGATGACGTGGAACGCCGAACCCAGCGTGACGTCGGACGCCCGGATCGGGACACCGCTCGGGTCGTGCGCGAGGCGGGTCCCCGTCTTCCACATGGTGTGGCTGAGGAGGTACACCGGGTCGCCGGCGTGGGGCTCGGCGGGCGTGTTCTCCGGCGCGAGGCCGCGGAAGAGCGTGATGCCCGGCACGATCGAGGCGACGACCGCCGCGATGAGGGAGTTGCGGATCATGGCGCGGCGGCCGAATCCGGACTCCTCGTTGGCGTCGGCGAACGCCTTGATCGCCGCCTCACGGGTCGTGTCGCGGCCGCGCGTCGCGTGACGGGGCTCGATGAACTCCTTGTCCGACATGATCGCCTTGGACCAATGGATCGCTCCGATGCCCAGGGCGAGCAGCGCGAGCGCGATGCCCAGACCGATGAAGAGGTTGTTGTCGCGGACCGCGGAGGTCTCGCCGCTCTCGATCGGAAACAGCATGTAAGCGGCGACGGCCCAGATGCTGCCTGCGACCGACAGATAGAACAGCGTGTAGACCGTGCGGACCGCGCGCTTCATGGCGGCCGGATCCTTGTCGGTCACCCGCTCGCGGTGGGGCGGCAGATCGTTGTTCTGCACGGGGTCGGTCACCGCGACAGCGAGTCCCGGAGAGGGCTTCCACGAAGCCCTCTCGTGCTCGAGCGGGTCGTCCTCGTGTGACATGGTGCTCCTCGTACGTTCGTTCAGGGAAAGATCAGTTGGACTTCGCCGTGATCCACACGGTGATGGCGATCAGAGCGCCGATTCCGAAGATCCAGATGAAGAGGCCCTCGGAGACGGGGCCGAGATTGCCGAGGCCGTAGCCGCCGGGCGATTCGTGCTGCTGCAGGTACAGGATCGCCGAGATGATGTTGCGCTTCTGGTCCGGCGTCAGGTTCATGTCGTTGAAGACCGGCATGTTCTGAGGGCCGGTCACCATCGCCGCATAGATGTTCAGCGGGGTGGTCTTGTCCAGCGACGGGGCGAACTTGCCCTCCGTGAGAGCACCACCGGCCGCGGCGACGTTGTGGCACATGGCGCAGTTGATGCGGAACAGCTCCGCGCCCTCCGCGACGTTGCCCTTGCCGTCGATGACCTCCGGCGCCGGGTAGGTGGGGCCGGGCGCGACGGACTGCACGTACGCTGCGATCGATGCGATCTCCGCGTCCGTGAACTGCGGCGGCTTCACCGGAGCCTGCGGTCCCTGCTCCTGCAGCGGCATTCGGCCGGTCGAGACCTGGAAGTGGACGGCGAGCTCGCCGACGCCGTAGAGCGACGGGCCGCTGTGCGTGCCCTGCAGGTTGACGCCGTGGCAGGTGGCGCAGTTCGCCTGGAACAGCTTCTTCCCGTCCTCGACGCTGGCGGCGCTCACCGAGGCCTTCGTGTCATCGCCCGTGGCGGCCATCGCCGCCGACGCGCCGGCATAGATGCCGCCGGTCAGCAGCAGACCCGCGCCGATGAGCGCGGCGGTCGCGATGCGGCTGCGACGCCCGGTCTGGCGGCGCTTCTTCTCTCGTGCCATGGGGGTTGCAGCTCCGCTCTATTTGATGAAGTAGATGACGGCGAACAGGGCGATCCACACGACGTCGACGAAGTGCCAGTAATACGACACGACGATCGAGGTCGTCATCTCCTTGCGGCCGAAGTTCTTGACGGCGTAGGCCCGGCCGATGACCAGCAGGAAGGCGATGAGGCCGCCGGTGACGTGGAGGGCGTGGAAGCCCGTGGTCAGGTAGAAGGCCGATGCGTACGAGTTGGCGGTGATCGGCATGCCCTCGGTGACGAGCTGGGCGTACTCCCACACCTGACCGGACACGAAGATCGCGCCCATGATGAAGGTCAGGTAGAACCACGGCACCATGCCCCAGCGCTGCCAGCGCTTGTTCGACTTGTTCGTGTACGGCTGGAAGCGCTCCGCGGCGAAGACGCCGAGCTGGCACGTCACCGAGGAGAGCACGAGGATGATCGTGTTCACGAACGCGTAGGGCACGTTGAGCTTGGCCGTCATCTCCGCCCACAGCCCGGGGGAGGTGCTGCGCAGGGTGAAGTAGATCGCGAACAGCCCCGCGAAGAACATCACCTCAGAGCCGAGCCAGACGATGGTGCCGACGGCGACCGGGTCGGGTCGCTTCACGGTGCGCAAGGCTTGGTTGTAAGTTGCTGGGGTCGTCACGTCCCCCATTATTGCCGAATTCCGCGCCGGTTTTTCGCATCCCGGCCCATGAGTTCGGCCGTATGCGAAGTTAGGCGAACCTAAGAGCGTGCCGGGAGAACGCCGCGAATCCTCTGGCCGATTAGGATCGATGATCGTGACCGACCTGTACTCCTGGCCAGAGATCCTCTCGGCGCTCCTCGAGCGCCGCGATCTGAGCGTGTCGGAGTCGACCTGGGCCATGCAGCAGGTCATGGAGGGGCGCGCCACGCCGTCGCAGCTGGCGGGCTTCCTCGTGGCCCTGCGCGCCAAGGGCGAGACCGTCGACGAGGTCGTGGGATTCCGCGACGCGATCCTCGAGGCGGCCCTCCCGCTGCCGGTTCCCGCCGCAGTCCTCGACATCGTCGGAACGGGCGGAGACCGGTTCGGCACCGTCAACGTCTCCACGATGTCGGCGATCGTCGCCGCAGCTGCGGGGATCCCCGTGGTCAAGCACGGCAACAAGGCGGCGAGCTCCTCCTCGGGCTCTTCCGACGTCCTGCGGGAGCTCGGCGTCGAGCTGACGCTTCCCCCGCAGGCGGTGGCGGACGTGCTCGATCGCACCGGCATCACCTTCGTCTTCGCGTCCGCGTTCCACCCCGGCTTCGGGAACGCCGGGCCGACGCGCGCCGAGCTCGGCGTCCCCACGGTGTTCAACTTCCTCGGCCCGCTGTGCAACCCGGCACGCGCCGAGGCCAACGCGGTCGGCGTCGCGCAGCTCGACCGCGTTCCGCTGATCACGGGCGTGTTCCGCACCCGCGGCGCCACGGCGCTGGTGTTCCGCGGCGACGACGGGCTCGACGAGCTCACGACGACGGGCCACAGCCGCATGTGGGAGGTCAGCCTCGGCGACATCCACGAGCACGACATCGATCCGCGTGAGCTCGGGTTCCGCCTCGCGCGCATCGACGAGCTCATCGGCGGGTCCCCCGCCGAGAACGCCGACGTCGTGCGGCGCACTGTGGGTGGCGAAGCCGGCGCCGTCCGCGACATCGTGCTGCTGAACGCCGCCGCGGGCATCGTCTCCTACCGGCTGTTCCGCGACCCGACGCTCGCGCAGCGGCCGATCCTCGAGCGCCTCGCCGAAGCAAAGGGGGAGGCCGAGGCCGCCATCGACAGCGGCGCTGCGGCGGCAAAGCTCGACGCGTGGATCGCCGCAACCCGGGAGTTCGCCGCCTGACGCGGAGAGAGCGAAGCCCGTGGTGCCGTGTCCGTCCTGGGCGCTAGCGTGGGCTCAGCCGGCCGTCGGGGCGGTGCGCACCGAGCGGATGCTCCTTGGGGCGTCCGCGCCGCACCCTGGAGGACCCATGTCGGATTCCGCCGCACAGGCCGGGCAGCAAGGCGCCGTACAGACCACGCCCCAAGACGGCTCCGTCGTGCCGCCGGCACGTCGTCTCGGGCTCGTGAAGACCATCGGAGTGCTCGGCATCCTCGCGGGCATCCTCCTCATCGTCGTCGGGCTCACGGCCTGGATCGCCGTCTCGAGTCAGCTCCGTGCCGAGAACATCACGGTTCCCAATGACGCCGACGCCTTCCAAGGACAGACGGTCGCGGGTCCGTTCACCGCGTTCGTGCAGGCGAACGTCATTCAGAAGCACGCTCTGGAGGCGTCGGGGGGAAAGACCTACGCGGAGCTCGCGCAGGACGACCCTGCACGTCAGACCATGATGACGGCGTCCTTTCTGCGCGCCTCGCTGTTCACCTCCGTCGTCTCCTTCGGGATCGCGGCCTTCGCGATCGGCATCGGCATCCTGTCGATCCTGTTCGGCTGGGCGCTGCATCGCCTGGCGAGCGCCCCCGTGATCATCCGCCCCGCGACGAGGGCGCCGTGACGCGGCGGGCCGACGCAGAGTGACCGACGCGCCGAATCCGCTCGCCGCGCTCGAGGAGATCGCTTTCCTCCTCGAGCGGGAACGGGCCTCGCGCTACCGCTCCAAGGCCTTCCGAGCGGCGGCGGCCGCGATCACGGGGCTGTCCGACGAAGAGCTGCGGGATGCCGCATCCCTCCGCCGCCGCAAAGGCATCGGCGACTCGACGTTCGCCGTCATCCAAGAGGCGCTGGCCGGTCGCGTGCCCGACTATCTCGCCCAACTGCGTGCGGCGGCGGGCGAAGAGACGCCGACGGCCGGTGCGGGGCTCAGGGCGATGCTCCGAGGCGATCTGCACTGTCACAGCGACTGGTCCGACGGACTGACGCCGATCGATTCGATGGTCGAGGCGGGCCGGGCGCTCGGGCACGAGTACCTCGCACTTACGGACCACTCGCCGCGGCTGCGGGTGGCCAATGGGCTCTCTCCCGACCGGCTGCGCACGCAGCTCGGGATCGTCGCCGGCATCAATGCGGCGGGTCCCGGCGGCTTCACGCTCCTCACCGGCATCGAGGTCGACATCCTGGAGAACGGAGATCTCGACCAGGAGCCCGACCTCCTCGAAGAGCTCGACGTCGTCGTGGCGTCCGCCCATTCGAAGCTCCGGATGGAGCGGGCGCCGATGACACGGCGGCTGGTCGCCGCGGCATCCTCCCCGCACGTCGACGTCCTCGGTCACGTCACCGGCCGCCTCGTGCAGGGTGAACGCGGGACGCGGCCACCCTCGACCTTCGACGCGCGGGCCGTGTTCGAGGCATGCGCCGCGCACGGCGTGGCGGTGGAGATCAACTCGCGGCCGGAGCGTCAGGATCCGCCGGACGACCTGCTCGCGATGGCGGTGCGGCTCGGATGCCTCTTCTCGATCGATTCGGATGCGCACGCGCCCGGCCAGCTGTCGCTGCTCGACTACGGCGCCGCGCGCGCATCCCGGCTCGGCGTCCCGCCGGAGCGGATCGTCACGACGTGGCCCCTCGGAAGACTTCGCGCCTGGACGGCGCGCGAGCGGAATGCGGGCGGCTCCGAAGGCTTCTGAGCCGCCCGCATCCGATCAGGGGCGCGGCTGTCCGGACGATGCGGCGTTCGCGCGCAGGACCTCGAGGCGCTTGCGGTACTCGGACTCGTCGATGTCGCCCTGCGCGAAGCGCTCCGCGAGCGTCGCCTCCGCGGCGCGCGACGGGTCCGGACGGCCGTACGCGCCGTCGGCGCCGTTGGCGGTCCGCCAGCGTCGCCGCCCGAAGATCGCGAACAGGACGATCGCGACGATGATCCAGAAGAGGGGGAAGAACAGGAACCACCAGCCGAACCCGATCCAGGGGCCGGCGAAGTGGGCGGCCGCGAGCGAGGCGGCGACTGCGGTGGACATGAGGACTCCCTTCTCGTCGCGCTCTCTGCGCGAGGATGCCTCCAGCCAACGCCGGACGGCGTCCGGGCGAATCCGCCAGGGGGAGTGAACCCGGATGCTCCGAGGGGAGTACGGGGCCGGCTACTGCCAGCCGGGCGCGACGAGGCCGGATTCGTATGCGATGACGACGAGCTGCACGCGGTCCCGCGCCTGGAGCTTCTGCATGATGCGCGACACGTGCGTCTTGGCGGTGAGGGGCGAGAGGAACAGCCGCTCGGCGATCTCGTCGTTCGTGAGGCCGTGGGCGACCAGGCGCAGGACCTCGGTCTCGCGCTCGGTGAGCCCCTCCGGTGCGGGGGTGACCCGCATCCCGGTCGCCGCACGCCCGAGGAGCGTGCGCGTGACGCTCGGCGACAGCAGCGCGTCTCCCCGGGCGACCACGCGCACGGCGCGGATGAGATCGACGGGCTCCGTGTCCTTCACGAGGAAGCCGCTGGCCCCGGCGCGGATCGCGCGCGCCACGTACTCGTCGAGCTCGAACGTCGTGACGATGACGACGCGGACGTCTTCGAGCGCCGGGTCGGCCGCGATCTCCTCGGTCGCCCACAGGCCGTCGCCGTCCGGCATCCGGATGTCCACCAGCGCGACGTCGACGGGCACCTCGCGGAGGAGGCGCAGGAGATCCTGCCCGCCCGAGGCCTCGACGACGACCTCGATGTCGGGTTCGGCGTCGAGGAGTGCGCGGAAGCCGGCGCGGACGAGCTGGTGGTCGTCGGCCAGCGCGACGCGGATCATGCCGGTCCGTTCCAGGGGAGCCGCGCGGTCACGGTCGTTCCGCCCCGGCTGCCCTCGGTCAGCCGCGCCGTGCCGTCGAGCAGCGCAGCGCGTTCGCGGATGCCGCGGATGCCCGTGCCCTCCGTGGCGTTCTGCATCCCGACGCCGTCGTCCGACACCGTGACGACGAGGTCGTCGCCATCCCGGTCCAGCGTGATCGTCGCGGTCGACGCGGCGCTGTGGCGCACGACGTTCGTGAGGGCCTCCTGCGCGATCCGATAGGCGGTCGTCTGCACGGAGGACGGCGGAAGATCGCCGTCCAGGCGGTCGTCGAGGGTCACGGTGAGCCCGAGTCCGGTGCGCTGGTCGGCGAGGCGTTCGAGGTCGGCGAGCTGCGGCTGCGGGGTGAGCGGGGCGGTGTGCGGCGAGCGCTCGTCTCCGCGGAGGAACGCGAGGACGCCGCGCACCTCGTCGAGGCCGGTGGCGCTGAGGCCCCGGATGTTGGCGAGCGCCTCGCGCGCCTTCTCCGGCTCGCGGTCGAAGAGGTGCAGACCCATTCCGGCCTGCACGGAGATCTGGCTGAGCGAGTGCGCGAGCACGTCGTGGAGCTCGCGCGCGATGCGCTCCCGCTCCTCCCGCTCCGTCGTGCGCCTGCGCTCCGCGAGCTGCGCACGATACGCGATCGCCCGATCGCGCCGGTTGCGGATGAAGGCGCCGATGCCGAAGCACGCAGCGAGGACCGCGGTGATCGCGGCGACCTGCAGCGGGTGCCAGTCGAGGCGCAGAAGCGTGCCGACCACGACGGCGAAGAGCCATCCGACGCCCACCGAGACGAACGCCCACACCCGGGCTCCGCGCACGACGGCGCCGACGATCGCGAATGCGAGCGAGATGTACGGAGGCCCCCACGTCGGGATGAAGACGTCCGCGACGGCGAGCGCCGTGATCACGGCGACCGTCGGGCCGGGGAACCGGCGGGCGGCGAGAAGCGCGAGCGCGGAGGCGGTCGCGAGGAGGATGCTCGCCGCCGTCGCCCACGGCGCGAGGTGGCGCGTCCAGACGGCGATCGCGATGGTCGGCGGCACCTGCACGAGGAGCGACACGACCACCGGGACGTAAAGCGTCACGCCTGCCGGCGGATGGAAGCGCCCTGTCCCCGTGGAATCGGTGGTCCAGGCGGCATCCGGCATGCGCTCGATCGTACGCCGCGGTTTCCGTGCGTTCGCCGTGCCCGCGGAGGAACCCGTCGTACTCCCTGGGGAGTAGTCGGCCGGCGCGACGCGGTCAGCCGGCGACGCGCTCGAACGCGTCGAGCAGGCGCTCGAGCGGGGTCGCGTATCCGCCGCGCTCGCCGAGGGCGACCGCATCCAGCCGCTCCGTCGGGTCGAGCGCCCGGATGCGGCTGTCAGGTACGGCGAGGTCGAGATCGCGGGCGACGGCGACGACGGTCGGCGCGACGGCGAGGTAGGGGAGGGCCGCCGTCAGCTTGGCGCGGACGCTCGCGGACATCCCGTCCCCGGCCTCGGCGGCCGCCAGGATGCCCGCGAGGTCGCCGTGCGCGCCGAGCAGGGTCGCCGCAGACTTCTCGCCGATGCCCGCGACTCCGGGCAGTCCGTCGGAGGAGTCGCCCCGCAGCGTCGCGAAATCGGCGTACTGGTTCGCGTGGACGCCGTACTTCGCGAGCACGACGTCGTCGGTGACGTTCTCGAGGTTGCTCATGCCGCGCGCGGTGTAGACGACCTGTACGTCACGATCGTCGTCCACCAGCTGGAAGAGATCGCGGTCGCCGGTCACGACGTCGACCGGCATCGTGGCGATCGTCGCGAGGGTTCCGATGACGTCGTCGGCCTCGTGCTCGGGGGCGCCGACGATCACAATGCCCGCCGCGGTCAGCGCCTCGCGGATGACCGGCACCTGCACCTCGAGCGGGTCGGGGACCTCCTCGACATCCGGTCCGCTCTCGACGACCTCGACGACGCGGTGCGCCTTGTAGCTCGGGATCAGGTCGACACGCCACTGCGGACGCCAGTCGTCGTCCCAGCACGCGACCAGATGCGTCGGCTCGTACATCGTCACGAGCTTGGCGATGATGTCGAGGAATCCGCGCACCGCGTTCACCGGCGCCCCGTCGGGCGCCTTCACCGTATCCGGGACGCCGTAGAACGCGCGGAAGTAGAGGGACGCACTGTCGAGGAGCATGAGTCGGTCGGCCACGGGGCCATCCTGGCATGTCCCCTCGACATAGAGTCGTGGTCATGTCCTTCGGCGCCCGCTTCGCGTCCCCGGGTCCCGGCGACCTCTGCCCGTGCGACAGCGGCGCGCGGTTCGACGGATGCTGCGGCCCGCTGCTCGCAGGCGCTCCGGCGCCGACCGCCGAGCGCCTCATGCGGTCGCGCTACACCGCGTTCGCGACAGGGGATGCCGGATACCTGGAGCGCACGTGGCATCCGCGGACCCGCCCGGCCGACCTGGATCTCGACCCTGCCCAACGCTGGACCGGGCTGCGGATCCTGTCGTCTTTCGAGGGTGGGGTCGAAGACATGGAGGGGGTCGTCGAGTTCGAGGCATCCTGGACCTTCGGGTCGGAGCGCGGCAGCCTGCACGAGCGCAGTCGGTTCGCCCGGCGCGGAGGCCGGTGGGTGTACGTCGACGAAGACGTCGAATAGCATCCGGCACCCGTCCAGCGGGCGGCTCGTAGACTGGGGCGATGCGGATCCTGGCGGCGATGAGCGGCGGTGTCGACTCCGCCGTCGCGGCCGCGCGGGCCGTGGAGGCGGGGCACGACGTCGTCGGCGTGCACCTCGCGCTCTCGCGGGCGGGCGGGACACTGCGCACCGGCAGCCGCGGCTGCTGCACGATCGAGGACGCGATGGATGCCCGGCGCGCGGCCGATCGCCTTGGCATCCCCTTCTACGTGTGGGACTTCTCCGAGCGGTTCCGCGACGACGTGATCGACGACTTCGTCGCCGAGTACAAGGCGGGCCGCACGCCCAACCCGTGCATGCGCTGCAACGAGCGGATCAAGTTCGCCGCCCTCCTGGAGCGCGCCGTCGAGCTCGGCTTCGACGCCGTCTGCACGGGGCACTACGCATCCCTCGTCGAGACCACCGATGGGCTCGAACTGCACCGGGCGTCCGATGCCGCGAAGGATCAGTCCTACGTGCTCGGGGTGCTCACCGCGGAACAGCTCGCCCACACATATTTCCCGCTCGGGTCGACGCCGTCGAAGGCGCTCGTGCGCGCGGAGGCGGCCGAGCGCGGGCTTTCGGTCGCGCAGAAGCCGGACAGCCACGACATCTGCTTCATCCCCGACGGCGACACACGCGGCTGGCTCGCGGAGAAGGTCGGGTCGGAGACCGGGGACATCGTGGATGCCTCCGGCGCAGTCGTCGGCGTGCACGATGGCGCGCACGCCTACACGGTCGGCCAGCGGCGAGGCCTGCGCCTCGGCGTCCCCGCGTCCGACGGCAAGCCGCGCTTCGTCCTCGAGGTGCGTCCGGTGTCGAACACCGTCGTGGTCGGGCCGAAGGAGGCGCTGGCGATCGCCGAGATCGCAGGAGCGCGCTTCAGCTGGGCGGGGCGTGCGCCGTCCGCCCTCGAGTTCTCGTGTGACGTGCAGATCCGCGCGCATGCGGATCCCGTGCCCGCATCCGCCTCTCTGACTTCCGGTGAACTCGTGGTGCGACCGGAGACGCCGTTCGAAGGCGTCGCTCCCGGCCAGACCGCGGTGCTGTACGACGGCACGCGCGTCATCGGGCAGTTCACGATCGACCGGACGCTCTCCGCGGTTCCTGCCGGAGTCTGAACCGTGTCTGCACCCGCTCCTAGACTGAGCGGGTGACGGATGCCGCAGCCCCCGAATCGGTGGATCTGACCCTGACTCTCGACGAGGCGCGGGCGGAGGCGGCGAGCCTCACCGACCGCATCATCGGCGCGCGCGACGCCTACTACGGTCGCGACATGGTGCTCGTGGACGACGCCGAGTACGACGGGTGGATGCATCGCCTCGAGGCGATCGAGCGCCTGTATCCCGAGCTGCAGGGACAGGACTCCCCGACGCTGACGGTCGGCGCGGCCGAGAACACGCAGTTCGCCCCCGTCGAGCACGCCGAGCGCATGCTGAGCCTCGACAACGTCTTCTCGCCGGAGGAGCTGCGCGACTGGTGCGTCAAGACCCAGGCCGCCGCAGGCGGAGAGGTGCGCTGGCTGACCGAGCTGAAGATCGACGGTCTTGCGATCAGCCTCCGCTACGAGAACGGCGTGCTGACGTCGGCCGCGACGCGCGGCGACGGCCGGGTGGGGGAGGACGTCACCGTCAACGCGCTGCGGGTCGCCGGCATCCCTCAGCGTCTCTCCGGAAAGGGGCATCCTCCGATCGTCGAGGTGCGCGGCGAGGTCTTCATCCCGGTCGCGGCTTTCGAGCGGCTGAACGCCTTCCAGGCTGAGCTGCGCGATCGCGTGGTCGACGAAGGGCGCGCCCGGGGCAGGGGATTCGACGAGGCGAAGGTGCGGTTGAGCGCCGAGCGGCGGTTCCCATCGTTCGCGAATCCCCGCAATGCCGCGAGCGGCGGGCTGCGCCAGCAGCTGGACAAGAAGGACGGCCTGGAACTCGAGGCGGGCCTCGCGCGCGTCGACTCGCTCCGCCTGTTCGTGCACGGCATCGGTGCGTGGCCGAACCCTCCGGTGTCCTCGCAGAGCGAGGTCTACGGGCTGCTCGCGGGATGGGGGCTGCCGACGAGCCCCTACTTCCGCACGAGTGAGGACATCGACGGCGTGCTCGAGTTCGTCGCGCACTACGGCGAGCACAGGCACGACGTCGAGCACGAGATCGACGGCATCGTCGTCAAGGTCGACGACCTCGCGCTGCACGACGAGCTGGGCGCCACGAGCCGCGCACCGCGCTGGGCGATCGCGTACAAGTACCCGCCCGAGCAGGTCAACACGAAGCTGCTCGACATCGTCGTCTCGGTCGGCCGCACCGGGCGTGCGACGCCCTACGCTGTGATGGCGCCGGCGCGCGTCGCGGGCTCCGTCGTCCGCCAGGCGACTCTGCACAACCAGGACGTCGTCAAGGCGAAGGGCGTCCTCATCGGCGACACCGTCGTGCTGCGCAAGGCCGGTGACGTCATCCCGGAGATCCTCGGGCCCGTCGTCGAACTGCGCGACGGCACCGAGCGCGAGTTCGTCATGCCCGCCACGTGCCCGGTCTGCGGCTCCCCGCTGCGCCCGGCGAAGGAGGGCGACATCGACCTGCGTTGCCCGAACGCCCGCTCGTGCCCCGCGCAGGTGCAGGGGCGCGTCGAGCACATCGGCTCGCGCGGCGCACTCGACATCGAGGTCCTCGGCGAGGTCACGGCCGCCGCGCTCACGCAGGCGGAGCCGCCGTCCGTGGCACCGCTCGAGACCGAGGCCGGCCTCTTCTCGCTGTCGCTCGACGACCTCGTTCCGATCTCGGTCGTCGTCCGCGACTCCGAGACGGGCGAGATGAAGGTCGACGAGGAGTCCGGTGAACCAGTGCACCGGGCGCCCTTCCGGCGCAACCCCACGGCGGCGGAGAAGAAGCAGGGCATCGACGGCCCACAGCCGTCCGTGGCGGCGGTGAAGCTGCTCGCCGAGCTCGAGAAAGCGAAGACGAAGGAGCTGTGGCGTCTGCTCGTCGCGCTCAACGTCCGGCACGTCGGGCCGGTCGCCGCGCGCGCCCTGGCGCAGTGGTTCGGCTCGCTCGACGCCATCCGTGCGGCGGATCGCGAACAGCTCGCGGAGGTCGAGGGCGTCGGAGGGATCATCGCCGACTCGCTGCTGGAGTGGTTCGAGGTCGATTGGCACCGCGAGATCGTCGAGCGCTGGACAGAGGCGGGCGTGCAGTGGTCGACGCCCGGGCACCCCGGACCGGGAGCCGCCGTCGTGGAGGGCGGAGTGCTCGAAGGGCTCACCGTCGTGGCGACGGGGTCCCTCGAGGGATACTCGCGTGAGGGCGCGCAGGAGGCCATCATCAAGGCCGGCGGAAAGGCAGCCTCGAGCGTCTCGAAGAAGACCGACTTCGTCGCGGCCGGCCCCGGTGCGGGGTCGAAGCTCGCGAAGGCCGAAGAGCTCGGCATCAGGATCCTGGATGCCGCGCAGTTCCACACCCTCGTGACCGAAGGGCCCGCAGCGCTCGACGCGTGATGTCTGCTCAGCCGGCGGTGGTGAGCTTCAGGAGCCGGTCGTGAGCTTCAGGAGCGACTCGCGCACCTGACGGCGCAGCACCTTGCCGATGAGCGACTTCGGCAGCTCATCGACGATGAAGATGCGGCGCGGCACCTTGTACGGCGTCAAGATGCCCCGGGCGAACTCGCGGATCGCCTCGACGTCGGGGTCGGGGACGCCCGGTGCCAGCACGACGGCGGCGACGACCTCCTCGCCCGAGTGTTCGCTGGGCAGCCCGACGACGGCGGCATCCTCGACATCCGGATACTGCCGCAGAGCGTTCTCGACTTCGGTGGGGGCCACGTTGAAGCCGCCCGTGATGATGAGCTCCTTGATCCGGTCGACGATGCGCACGAAGCCCTTGTCGTCGATCGTGACGATGTCGCCCGTGCGGTACCAGCCATCGACGAACGACGCCTCGGTCTCCTCGGGCTTGCCGTAGTAGCCGCCGAACACCTGGGGTCCGCGCACGACGAGTTCGCCCGCCGCGCCGGGCGCGACGTCCTGGGCAGGGTCGTCGGGGTCGATCACCCGGCACTCCGTACCCGGCAGCGGAAGCCCGACGGTGCCCGGGACGCGGTTGTCGGCGACCGGATTGGCCATGAGCACGGGCGAGCACTCCGAGAGGCCGTAGCCCTCGACGAGATAGCCGCCGGACGCAGCCTCGAACGGCACCACGAGCTCGTGCGGCAGCGCCATCGCGCCGGAGATGGCGACCTCGGTGCCCTTCAGCGAGACGCCCTCCTCCTGCGCGGCCTTGAGGAGGCGTTCGGCGATGGGCGGCACGAGCGGGAGGAAGGTCGCCGGGTGCTTCTTCGTGACCTCCAGCACCATGTCGGGGTCGAATTTCGGGAACAGCACGAGGCGCGCACCCATCGACATCGCGAACGTCAGACACAGCGTGAGTCCGTACGCGTGGAACATCGGGAGGACGGCGTAGACGACGCATCCCTTCCCGCGCACGATCTGCGGCACCCATGCGCGCGCCTGCGCGGCGTTGGAGAGCAGGTTGCGGTGCGTGAGGGCGGCGCCCTTCGGGGTGCCTGTCGTGCCGCTCGTGTACTGGATGATCGCGAGATCGTCGGTCGCCGGCTTCGGATGCGTCGCCGGCAGCGGGTCGTTTCGAAGCAGCGTCTCCCACGCGATCGTGCCGGACACCGACTCGTGCAGCGCCGCGCGCGACTCGCGCGCTTTCGCGATCGGCAGGCGCAGCGCGATCCGCATCCCCAGCGGCATCGCCTTCGTGACGTCGACGGAGATCAGGTTCGTGAGGGCGAGGTCCGCGGGGAAGTCCTGGACGGTCGCGACGACCTTGCTCCAGACGATCGCCGTCTTGGCGCCGTGGTCCTCGAACTGCTTGCGGAGCTCCCGCGGGGTGTAGAGCGGATTGTGCTCGATCGCGACGGCGCCGAGGCGCAGGACCGCGTAGAACGCGACGATGTGCTGCGGACAGTTGGGGAGCACGATCGCAACCGTATCGCCGGCGCGCACGCCGAGGGCGTGAAGGCCGGCGGCAGCGCGGTCGATCTGCTCCTGCATCTGCCGGTATGTCGTCTCCGCGCCGAAGAACTGGAGCGCGGGCGCGTCCGGGTAGTCGCGCACGGATGCTGCCACGATGTCGACGAGGGAGCCGGTCACCGGCTCCAGATCTTCCGGGACGCCGTCGGCGTAGCTGGCGATCCAGGGGCGAGGCGGGTCGTAGGCGGTCACGGCCTCAGCCTAGGGCGGACGGGCCGGTCGGCGGGGGTGGCCGTACGCGGTCGCGGGAGCCGAGCGGGGGCCGCGGGCGGTGGAAGCGATTCGCCTGAGCACGGTGCCGCGCGTTCTCATCGGAAGTCCCGGGAGGCGTGCCGCACGCCTACGCGCAGGTCTTCGAATCCGTCGGCGAGGAGGTTGGTCACGCCCTCCGGTGACCGCTCCAGCATCCCGCGGACGATCAATGCGTGCGAGTCGCGCACGACCCGGCGATGGCGGGTCCACACTCCCATCGAGCAGATGACATTGATGAGGCCGTGCTCGTCCTCGAGATTGAGGAACGTGATCCCGGATGCCGTCGCCGGCCGCTGCCGGTGCGTCACGAGGCCCGCGACCTCGATCCGCCTCCCTGTCTCCGCGGTCCGCAGAGCTGCGGAGGGGAGAACCCCGCGTTCGTCGAGCGCGGGACGGAAGTGTGCGATCGGATGGTCGTCGGTGGAGACGCCGGTCGCCCACAGGTCGTCGGCGAGCACCTCGAAGCTCGTCGGATCGGGGAAGAGCGGCGGCTGCACGGATATGGCGGTACCGAGGAGCTGCTCGGGGCGTTCCTGCGCGGCGGAGCCCGCGAGCCAGATCGCCTCGCGACGAGTCAGCCCGAGGCAGTCGAACGCGCCCGCCGTCGCCAGTGCCTCGAGCTGGGCGGCCGTGAGCGCGGTGCGCCGGGCCAGGTCGTTCAGATCGAGGTAGTGGCCGTGCGCTTCCCGCTCGGCGATGATCCGCTCGGCGGTCGGCACGCCGATGCCCTTCACCCCGGCAAGGCCCATCCGCACCGCGAACGCGGTGTCGCGGCGGTGTGCCGCGGAGACGTCGGGGGCCTCACGGTCGAAGACGCCGATGGGCGGCTGCTCCCGGTCGAGGCACGCATCGAGGCCCGCCGGACGCCGATCGTCGCCGAGCGCCTCCAATCCGTCGAGCGCTCCGGACACCCGCAGGTCGGGCCGGAGGACTTCGACCCCGTGTCGCCGGGCGTCGGCGACGAGGGTGGCGGCCGAATAGAAACCCATGGGCTGGGCGCGCAGGAGCCCGGTGAGGAACGCGGCGGGGTAGTGCAGCTTGATCCATGAGCTCGCGTACACGAGCAGCGCGAATGACAGCGCGTGCGACTCCGCAAAGCCGAAGTTCGCGAACGCCTGGATGCGGGCGTAGATCGCATCCGCCTCGTCATCGGTCAACCCATGCCGTGCCATGCCGGCATAGAGCTTCTCCTTCAGCGACTCGATCCGCTCGATGCCGCGCTTGGAACCCATCGCACGGCGCAGGAGATCCGCATCCTCCCCGGAGAGATCGCCGATCACCATGCCCATCTGCATGAGCTGCTCCTGGAAGATCGGGATGCCGCGGGTGCGCTCGAGCACGGGCTTCAGATCGTCGTGCGGGTAGGTGATCGGCTCCTTCCCGAGCTTGCGGCGCACGAACGGGTGCACCGCACCGCCCTGGATGGGACCCGGCCGGATGAGCGCGATCTGGATGACGAGCTCGTAGTACTCGCGCGGCTGCAGCCGGGGCAGCAGGCCCATCTGCGCGCGGGACTCCACCTGGAACACGCCGATGGAGTCGGCGCGGCACAGCATGTCGTAGACCGCCGGCTCCTCCTTCGGGATCCTGTCGAGGTCCCACACCTCGCCGGTGGACTCGCGGACGAGGTCGAAGCAGTGCTGCAGGGCCGACAGCATCCCGAGCCCCAGGAGGTCGAACTTCACGAGCCCCATCCAGGCGGAGTCCTCCTTGTCCCACTGGATGATCGTGCGGTCCTTCATGCGCGCGTGCTCGATCGGGACGACCTCGCCGACGGGGCGTTCGGTCAGCACCATCCCGCCGGAGTGGATGCCGAGATGCCGAGGAGCCTTCAGCAGCTCGCCGGCGTATTCGATGACCTGAGCGGGGATGTCGTGCGACGCATCCGACGACAGCGATGCCCCCCATCGTTCGACCTGCTTCGACCAGGCGTCCTGCTGACCGGGGGAGTAGCCGAGGGCGCGGGCCACATCGCGCACCGCGTTCTTCGGCCGGTACTGGATGACGTTCGCCACTTGCGCCGCGCGCTCCCGCCCGTACTGGCGGTACACCCACTGGATGATCTCCTCGCGGCGATCGGAGTCGAAGTCGACGTCGATGTCGGGCTCTTCGTCGCGCAGGGCGGAGAGGAACCTCTCGAACGGCAGGTTGTAGAGGATCGGGTCGACCGCGGTGATGTGCAGCAGATAGCAGACGGCGCTGGATGCGGCGGACCCCCGCCCCTGGCAGAGGATGCCGAGCCTGCGGGCCTCGGCGACGATGTCGTGGACGATCAGGAAGTAACCGGGGAAGTCCTTCTGCTCGATGACGTCGAGCTCGTGGGCGATCCGCTCCCGGCCCTTCTCGGTGATCCGCGGATAGCGTTCGGGAACCGCAGCCCACACGAGCTCGCGCAGGTACGACATCGGCGTGTGACCCGCGGGCACCTTCTGCTTCGGCAGCGCCGGGCGCGCCTTCGCGAGCGAGAACTCGAGTTCTGCGGCGAGCTCGACGGTGCGGGCCACGGCGCCGGGGTACAGAGCGAATCGCGCTGTCATCTCCGCGCCGGATCGCAGATGCGCGCCGCCGTGGGCGGGCAGCCAGCCGTCGAGGTCGTCCATGCTCCGCCGCGCGCGGATCGCCGCGACCGTGCTTGCGAGGTGGGCGCGATCGGGCGTCGCGTAATGGACGTTCCCGGTCGCGAGCGTCGGCAGCCCGCGGTCGGCGGCGAGCCCCGCGAGGATGTCGTTGCGCTGGTCGTCGAGAGGGTCGCCGTGTGCGAACAGCTCGACGTACACGCCGTCGCGCCCGAACAGCGCCGTCAGCTCGTCGAGCGCCTGGGCGGCGGCATCCGCCCCGCGCTCCTGCAGAGCACGGCGGACCGGGCCCTTGCGGCACCCCGTCAGCACTGCCCAGTGACCGGTGCCCGTCTCCGACAGATCGCCGAGATCGTAGAGCGGTCGGCCCTTCTCTCTGCCGCGCAGCTGTGCGCGCGTGATGGCTCCGGAGAGGCGGTGATACCCCTCTTCTCCTCGGGCCAGGACGAGCAGATGGGTTCCGACCGGGTCGGGCTCGCCGTTCTGCGGCCGGGGGAGGTCGAGGGAGAGCTCCGCGCCGTAGACCGTGCGCACCTGACGTGGTTCCGCCGCCTCGGCGAACCGGGATGCGCCGTAGAAGCCGTCGTGGTCGGTGATCGCGAGGGCGCTGAGCCCCAGCCGCTCCGCCTCCTCGACGAGGTCCTCCGGGGAGGAGACGCCGTCGAGGAACGAATAGGTGGAGTGCGCGTGCAGCTCCGCGTACGGCACGGCGTCGCCGGGACGTTCGATCTGCGGAGGCACATAGGGGCCGCGCTTGCGGCTCCAGGCAGGGCTGTCGCCGCCATCCGCTCCCACGGGGACGGGGTCCGGCCGGGTGCCGCTGAGCGCGTGCTCCAGCTCGGACCAGGAGATCGGCGGGTTGTTCCAGCCCATCAGTCTGCCCCCGAGGCGTTCGCGAGAGGGGCGGGAATCCGCTCAGTCATATCGGCCCTCCGCCCACCATCGGCCGTTCTCCCGCACGAGCAGCCAGGCGTTCTGCTCGGCATCGAGCACTTGGAAGCGCTCGGCACTGCGGTGCCGGACCGCATCCCACTGCCTCTCCTGGATGGGCCATGGCCCCGTCCAGGCGACGATCGTGGTCTTCGCCCCGTCCGCCAGGAGGACATCCGGAGCGGAGTTCAGGATGCCGCGGGCGTCCACCTCGACCGGCCCGCCGTCGGCCGCACGGACCTCCACGGCCACAGGGCGCGGGAAGACCGTCGTCGGATGCGGTGCGGGCAGGGACCCCGGCCACGGCCTGCGGCGCTCTTCGGGCGACGGACCCCGATCCCCCCACGGGACGAGCACCTGGCGTTCGGCGAGCCACCTTCCGCCGCCGATCGCAGGGGTCACCACTCCGGTGTGCCCGAGCAGTGCCTGCACGCGCGACAGTGCGTGGTGGAGGCGTTCGTCGCTGCCGCGGCCGATCAGCCCGGGTTGATGACGGCTTGCGGCATCCACCGCCTCCGGCGCGATCCGCACTCGCGCGACCCGTGCGGTGAGGCCGGCGCCCTCCAGTTGCCAGCGCACCCGGTCGACGACCTCCGCGGCGGAGAAGCAGGCAGGATGCTGCCACACGCGTTCGGAGTGACAGCCTTCCTCGTCGGTGAGCTCGATGCGGACCTCGGTGCAGACGAGACCGGCGGTGTCGACCGCGGCGATGAACGCGTCGGCCGTCGTCCGCACGGCGAAGGCGACCTGATCCGCAGCCTCCAGCGGCGGCTCGAAGGCGATGGCCCGCTCGAGCTCCGGCGGAGGGACCCGTGGAGTCACCGGTCGGGAGTCCGCGCCGCCCGCCAGCGCCCGCAGCCGCACGCCCCGTTCGCCCAGGCGCGCCTGCACCTGGCTCTCGTCGAAGGCGGCGAAAGCGCCGAGGGTGCGTACTCCGAGCCGGACGAGGAGATCGGCGAGGTCGGGGTCGTCGAGCTCCGTCACGGACAGCGGTGCGAGGAACGGTGCGGACTCCCCGGGCGGGATGATCCGCATCCGCGCGGCAGCATCCATCGTTCCGACGCCGACGCCGACGCCGACGCCGGTACGGCGGGCCGCCTGCTCGGCCGTGAACAGTCCGTCGGCGACTCCGCCGCGGACGTCGTCGAATCCGAGCCCGGCGAGCGTCTCCTGGAGCGCACGCACCGCCGCTCCCTCGCCGCCGTAATAGCGGGCGGGACCGCGGGCGCGCAGTGCGCACAGCCCCGGCCGCACGATCTGGACTCCCGGTGCCTTCTCCTCGATGGCGCGGACCGCGGGGAGGAATTCGCGCTGATCCCGCGCGGGATCGTCTGGCACGATGATCAGCGCGGGGCAGCGGGCCTGCGCATCCCTCCGTCTGCGCCCGACCTGCACGCCTTCGGCGCGGGCCGCAGGGGAGCAGGCGACGACGACGTTGCCGTGGACGATCGCGATCGGGGCCGCGTCGTCGCCGCCAGGCGGGCCGTTCCCGGCCGAACCGTTCCCGGCCGAACCGCTCCCGCCCGAACCGCTCCCGCCCGAGTCGTCGCCACCCGCCCCGAGCGAGCGGAGATAGGCCACCACGGGCCAGTCGGGGATCTCCAGCACGATGCTGCGCATGTGTCACCCCACCGCCGAAAGCCTGACCGGAAGAGCCTCCGGGAAGCGCGGAGCCTCATCGATCGCAGGAGTGACGCCGACCGCCGCACCCTCGGGGCCGGGCAGCTGCAGTCGGGCACGACGAGGGACGGGGGAGCGCCGGCCCACCGCGGTGACGGTCACTTCGCGGGCCTGGAGCAGCCCATGACCGTCTTCCAGCCCTGACCACATCTGGCCCTCCACATCCAGGACGGCATGCGCCTCCGGCCATGCACCCGCCACCAGCAGGACGGTGCCGCGGTCGCGCAGGCGCGCGTGCAGGCGCGCGGCTTCGGCGGGACGGATGCCGGACCCGGGCCGCACGCCGATGACCGGCACGACCTCGGCGAGCGCCGAGACGACCGACAGCCACCGTGGCCCGGGCTCGGCGACGAGCGCCAGTCGGTCGAGCGCGATGCCGTAGTCTTCTGCGGCTTCGATTCCCAGCGTCGGGAACCCGACGACCGCGCACCACGACCCGGCTTGCGAGGGCGCCGCGAGGAGCGCCAGCAGCAGGCTCGTAGGCGCCTCGGGCAGCGCGTACACCGAGCCGCGTCGCAGGCCCGGTTCGGGCAGGATTCCGGCCAGTGCCCGTGGCGCGGGCAGGACCGGGGCGTCGGCCTGCCGTCGTTCCACACGCGCGAGCCGGGCGCGCAGCTGCGCGATCTCGGCGGGAGCGGGACGGGTGAGGGCCATACATCGAGAGTAGAACGAAGGTACGACATTCACAACGCGGTGATGCCTGCATCCATCCGATATTCGAATCATCGCGTCGACGTCCGCAGAGGGCGCCCCGTAGACTTGACCGGTGTCTGAAATCACCCCTGATCTCGTGCGCCATCTCGGTGTGCTCGCCCGGATCCAGCTGAGCGACGCCGAGGTCGAGCGTCTCACCGGCCAGCTCGATTCGATCGTCTCGAACATCGCGAAGGTGTCGGAGGTGGCCACCGCCGACGTCGTCGCGACGAGCCATCCCGTCGCCCTGGAGAACGTGTTCCGCCCCGACGTCCCGGGTGCGGTCCTCACCGTCGCGCAGGCGCTGCAGAATGCGCCGGATGCCGACGACGACCGCTTCCGCGTGACCGCGATCCTGGGAGAAGAGCAGTGACCGACCTCACCCGGCTGTCCGCCGCGGACCTCGCCGCCAAGCTCGCCGCCCGCGAGGTCTCCAGCGTCGAGGCGACGCAGGCCCACCTCGACCGCATCGCGGCGGTGGATGCCGACATCCATGCCTTCCTGCACGTGAACGCGGGCGCGCTCGACGCCGCCGCGGAGATCGACCGCCGCCGTGCGGCGGGGGAGCAGCTCGGCGAGCTCGCCGGCGTGCCGCTCGCGATCAAGGACGTGCTGGTCACGACCGACATGCCGTCCACGAGCGGCTCCCGCATCCTCGAGGGCTACATGTCGCCCTACGACGCGACCGTCGTCGCGCGCTCGCGGGCCGCCGGTCTCGTGCCCCTCGGCAAGACCAACATGGACGAGTTCGCGATGGGCTCGTCGACCGAGCACTCCGCCTACGGCGCCACCCACAACCCGTGGGACCTCGACCGGATCCCGGGCGGCTCCGGCGGCGGTTCGGCCGCGGCCGTCGCGGCCTTCGAGGCGCCCCTCGCGCTCGGCTCGGACACGGGCGGCTCGATCCGCCAGCCCGCGCACGTCACCGGAACCGTCGGTGTCAAGCCGACGTACGGCGCCGTCAGCCGCTACGGTGCGATCGCGCTCGCCTCCAGCCTCGACCAGGTCGGCCCCGTGACGCGCACCGTGCTCGACGCGGGCCTCCTGCACGACGTGATCGGCGGGCACGACCCGCATGACTCCACCTCGCTCGAGGAGGCGTGGCCGTCGTTCGCGGCCGCCGCCCGCGAAGGCGCGCGCGGCGACGTGCTGAAGGGCCTCAAGGTCGGCGTCATCCGCGAACTGCCGGACGCCGGCTTCCAGCAGGGCGTCGCCGAGTCCTTCCGCGCGGCCCTGGCCGCGATGGAGGCGCAGGGCGCCGAGATCGTCGAGATCAGCGCGCCGCACTTCGAGTACGGCGTGGCCGCGTACTACCTGATCCTCCCGGCCGAGGCATCCAGCAACCTGGCGAAGTTCGACTCGGTGCGCTTCGGCATGCGCGTGGACGTCCCGGGCGGCACCGTCGAGGACGTCATGGCCGCCACCCGCGACGCCGGCTTCGGCGACGAGGTGAAGCGCCGCGTCATCCTCGGCACCTACGCGCTGTCGGCGGGCTACTACGACGCCTACTACGGCTCGGCGCAGAAGGTGCGCACGCTGATCCAGCGCGACTTCGACGAGGCGTTCGCGCAGGTCGACGTCATCGCGACGCCCTCGGCGCCGACCACGGCCTTCCGCCTCGGCGAGAAGATCGACGACCCGATGCAGATGTACCTCAACGACGTCACGACGATCCCGGCGAACCTCGCGGGCGTCCCCGGCATCTCGGTGCCGTCGGGGCTGGCTGCAGAAGACGGCCTCCCGGTCGGCATCCAGTTCCTCGCGCCCCTGCGACAGGACGCGCGCCTGTACCGTGTGGGAGCCGCGGTAGAGGCGCTCCTGGTAGATGGATGGGGCGGACCGCTCCTGGATCGTGCACCCCTGCTGAACGGAGAGGCCCGCTGATGGCGAAGGATGCGCTCATGGACTTCGACGAGGCGCTCGAGCTCTTCGAGCCCGTCCTCGGCTTCGAGGTGCACGTCGAGCTGAACACCGAGACCAAGATGTTCTCCGCGGCGCCCAACCCCGCGCATGAGTCGAACCACGACGCCGCGCCGAACACGCTCGTCGCGCCGGTGGACATGGGTCTTCCCGGTGCGCTGCCCGTCGTCAACGCGCAGGCCGTGCGCTCGTCGATCAGCCTGGGGCTCGCCCTCGGCTGCTCGATCGCGCCGTCGAGCCGGTTCGCCCGGAAGAACTACTTCTACCCGGATCTCGGCAAGAACTACCAGATCTCGCAGTACGACGAGCCGATCGCGTTCGAGGGTCAGGTCGAGGTAGAGCTCGAAGACGGCACGCTCGTGCAGATCCCGATCGAGCGTGCGCACATGGAAGAGGACGCGGGCAAGCTCACCCACGTCGGCGGCGCGACCGGCCGCATCCAGGGTGCCGAGTACTCACTCGTCGACTACAACCGGGCGGGCGTCCCGCTCGTCGAGATCGTCACGAAGCCGATCTTCGGCGCCGAGGGCCGTGCGCCCGAGCTCGCCGCGGCATATGTCCGGGCGATCCGCGACATCGTGATCGCGCTCGGCATCTCCGAGGCGCGGATGGAGCGGGGCAACCTGCGCTGCGACGCCAACGTGTCTCTGCGCCCGCGCGGCCAGGAGAAGCTCGGCACCCGCACGGAGACGAAGAACGTCAACTCGATGCGCTCGGTGCAGCGGGCGGTGCGCTACGAGATCCAGCGCCAGGCGGCGATCCTCGCCGCGGGCGGCTCGATCACGCAGGAGACGCGCCACTGGCACGAGGACACCGGGACGACCTCGCCCGGCCGCCCGAAGTCGGACGCCGACGACTACCGGTACTTCCCGGAGCCCGACCTCCTCCCCGTCGCACCGTCCGGAGCGCTCGTCGAGGAACTGCGCGCGGCTCTTCCCGAGCAGCCGGTGGCACGCCGTCGGCGCCTCAAGGGCGAGTGGGGCTTCACCGACCTCGAGTTCCAGGACGTCGCCAACGGCGGTCTCGTGGACGTCGTCGAGGCGACCATCGCGGCGGGAGCGGCTCCGGCCGCCGCCCGCAAGTGGTGGACCGGCGAGATCACCCGCATCGCGAACCTCCAGGAGCTCGAGGCGTCCGACCTCGTCTCGCCCGAGGCGGTCGCGCAGCTGCAGGCGCTCGTGGACGCCGGCACCCTCACCGACAAGCTCGCCCGCCAGGTGCTGGAGGGCATGATCGCGGACGAGGGCACGCCGCAGGAGATCGTGGATGCGCGCGGGCTCGCCGTGGTGTCCGATGACGGCGCCCTGATCGCGGCGATCGATGAGGCGCTCGCGGCGCAGCCCGACGTGCTGGAGAAGATCCGCGACGGCAAGGTGCAGGCCGCCGGGGCGGTCATCGGCGCGGTCATGAAGGCCATGAAGGGTCAGGCGGATGCCGCCCGCGTGCGCGAGCTCGTGCTGGAGCGGGCCGCCCAGTAGTCCTCCCGCAGTCCCGCCGAAGGTGCACTCGTCCGGAACGAGTGCACCTTCGCGGGTGAGGGGGATGTCGGAGACATCGGGGAGAATCGCACCATGGGACGCGGAGACGGATCGGGCCGCATCGTCTCACCGGATGACGCGGACGACACCGGCACCGGCATCCTGCACGTCGACATGGATGCGTTCTACGCATCCGTCGAGATCCTCGATGACCCGTCCTTGAAGGGCAGGCCGATCATCGTCGGCGCCCCCGAAGGCCGTGGCGTCGTCTCGAGCGCGTCGTACGAGGCGCGTCGCTTCGGCGTGCGATCGGCCATGCCGGTCGGCCAGGCCCTGCGGCTGTGCCCGACCGCGATCGTCGTCATGCCGCACTTCGAGCGGTACATCGAGATCTCCGGCCGCGTGATGGACATCTTCCGGTCGTTCACGCCACTCGTGGAGCCGCTCTCGATCGACGAGGCCTTCCTCGATGTGCGCGGCGCGCGACGGCTGTGGGGGAGCCCCGGGCGCATCGCTCGGATGCTGCGCGCCCGCGTCCTCGAGGAGACCGGGCTCACCTGCAGCATCGGCGTCGCCGCGACGAAGCACGTGGCCAAGATGGCGTCGACGATCTCCAAGCCCGATGGGCTGCTCATCGTCGCGGAGGCCGACACCGCGGCCTTCCTCGCTGCACGCTCCGTCCGCGCGCTGTGGGGAGTCGGCCCGAAGGCGTCCGAGGCGCTGGAAGGGCGCGGCATCCACACCGTCGCCGACATCCTGGCCACCCCGCGGCCCGTGCTCGATCGCGCGCTCGGGCCCGCGATGGGAGATCGCGTATGGCATCTTGCCCGCGGCATCGACGCCCGTGAGGTGGACACTGCACGGGCCGAGAAGAGCGTCGGCCACGAGGAGACCTTCCACGAGGACATCGGCGATGCCGTCATCCTCCGTTCGGAGCTGCGGCGCCTCGCGGATCGCGTCGGCGCCCGACTGCGCGGCGGTGGCTGGGAGGCGTCGACGGTGGCACTGAAACTCCGGTTCGCCGACTTCACGACGATCAGCCGTTCCCAGACGCTGGCGGAGCCCACCTCGGTCGGACAGCGCATCGGCGAGGCCGTGATCGAGCTGTTCGACGCCGTCGACCTCCGCATGCCGGTGCGGCTCGTCGGTGTCCGCGGCGAGCGGCTCCGACCGTCCGGCGCGGGCGGGATGGCCCTCTGGGACGACGACGCGGAGTGGCGGCGGGTCGAGGACGCACTGGATGACGCGACAGCACGATTCGGCCGCGGCGCCGTCACGCGCGCGACGCACCTGGGCCCCTCCCGCGGCGGGGGATCGCTTCCGTCGCATCCACGTCCGCCCGAGCACTGAGCGCCCGCGCGCACAGCGGCGGTCGCGCGCGCTACCTTTGGTGCATGCCCAACATCGCACTCGAGCTCGGCAAGCAGACCGCGGACTTCGGCGTGAGAAGCGCCTACGGCGCGCAGGAGGACGTCGACGGGACCAAGATGATCCCGGTCGCCCTGACGTGGTCCGGTTTCGGCGGCGGGTCCGACGAGTCCGGCAACGGCGGTGGCGCGGGTGGCGGCTACGCGATCCCGATCGGCGCATACATCAGCCGCGGCGGCAACCTGCGCTTCGAGCCCAACCCCGTCGCTCTCCTGGCGGTCGCCATCCCGTTCGTTTTCGTGACGGGACGTGCGCTCAGCCGTGTCATCCGTTTCCTCAAGAAGTAGCGCCGACCCCGTCCAGACCGCGCTGGATGCCGCCGCATCAGCTCTCGTGGATGCGGTGCGCGCCGTATCGGCGTCGAATCCGGTCATCCTGATCGACGGACGCAGCGGCGCGGGGAAGACGACCCTCGCGCGCGAACTGGTGGCTCGGTGGCCGCTGCGCGGACCCGTGCAGTCCGTGGCGCTCGACGCTCTGTACCCGGGTTGGGACGGCCTGTTCGACGGTGTCGAGACGGCGCGGGAGCTCATCCTCGCCCCGCACGCGCGCGGCCTCGTCGGCACGTGGCGACGATGGGCATGGGATGCAGGGACGTACGCGGAACCGCACGCCGTCGATCCCGCCCTGCCCCTCGTCGTCGAGGGATGCGGCATCCTCACCCCGCGCACCCAGCGGATGAGTGACATCCGGGTGTGGCTCGAGTCGCCCGAGCCCTCGCGGAAGCACCGCGCCCTCGAGCGGGACGGCGACGCCTTCCGGCCGCACTGGACGCAGTGGGCCGAGCAGGAGGAGAGGCACCTGACGCGCGACGACCCGACGGCGCTCGCCACGCACGTCTTCCGGATCCCGTGACGTCGGCTCAGTCGTCGAGCGCGTCGATCTCCTGCACCAGCGCATCGAGGCGGTAGCCGAGCCAGTCGTAGATGGCGAAGCGCTGGTCGTCCTCGTCGTGGTCGTCCTCGGAGGACACCCCGAGCCGCTCCGCCAGGACGAGGCGGAGGGATGCGAGCGCCCGCAGCCAGGCGGAGGCGTCGTCGACTGTCAGGGGCAGTGCGACCGTGTCGAGTGCGTTGTCGTCGGTGAGCCCATCCGGATCTGCGCCGGCGAGCGCGAGTTGGGCGAGCACCGAACGCGCGTCGGAGGCGCGCCGATCCAGAAGTTCCGACTGGGTCATCGTGCGGAACTCCGCCGACGCGTCCGCGTCCTCGGGGTAGGCGTCGGGTGTCAGCCGGGCGACCGCCGGGTCGGTCGAATCGCCGGGGGCCGAGGCATCCAGCACCTCGAGGAACTGGCCGACGAGGCCCATGAGATGGGCGGCCTCGATCCGCGTCATCTCCATGACGAGTCGCCTCATTCAGCCCTCCGCACCGTGGCCCACAGCCCGTAGTCGTGCATCGCCTGGGCGTGCAGCTCCATCTGCTCGCGCGCACCCTGCGCCACGACCGCGTGACCGTCGTGGTGGACGGCGAGCATCAGCCGGGTCGACTCCTGCTTCGAGTATCCGAAGTACGTGCGGAAGACGTGCACGACGTACGACATGAGGTTGACGGGATCGTTCCATACGACGGTCTGCCACGGCGTGGCCGCCTGCTCGGAGATCCGCACCTCCTCGCGCGTATCGGGAGAGATCGCCGGCGTCATGCCCACCCCAGTTCGTGCAGCCGCTCATCGTCGATGCCGTAGAAATGGGCGATCTCGTGGACGAGCGTCGTGTGCACCTCGTCACGCAGCTCATCCTCGTCGTCGCACACGGACAGATGCGGCTCGCGGTACACGATGATCCGGTCGGGGAGCTCGCCGAGACCGTAGCGGTCGCGCTCGGTGAGGGCGAGTCCGTCGTAGAGGCCGAGGAGGTCGAGGCTGCCGTCCTCAGGACGGTCTTCCACGACGAAGACGACGTTGTCGAGTCCGTCGACCATGTCGTCGGGCAGCTGATCGAGCTCATCGATCACGAGGGCCTCGAAGGTCTCGGCATCCATGTCGACACTCACGGGGACCAACAATCGTGCTCGGAGAACGGGTACACCGGAATCCTACCGGCGGGCGGGGACGGCGGTCGCGAGGGGATGCCACGGGTCGCCGGGTCGTGTCATAGTGACGGCGTGGACGTCCGCAGCGTGTCCGTCGGAGATGGCGCCCAGGTCGAGGTGCGGGCCATGGGTGCGGGGGAGCCGGTGCTCCTCATCCAGACGGCGCTCGATCCGGACGAGCTCGCGACCCTTGCGGCAGAGCCCGCGCTGAGAGCGCGATATCGCGTCGTGGATGTGAGACGCAGGGGCTACGGATCGAGCAGCCCGCCCTCCGGCGGCGGGGTCGTCGGAGATGCCGCCGATGCCATCGCGGTGCTGCGCGCCCTCGGCGCGGAGCCCGCGCACATCGTCGGCACGAGCTTCAGTTCCTCGATCGCGTTGGCCGTCGCGGCCCTGGCGCCGTCGGCCGTCGCGACGGTGGTGCTCATCGAAGTGCCGCCCCCGGACGGCTCCGACGACCTCGCGCAGGTCGCCGGTCGTCTTGCGGAGACCTATGCGAACGAGGGAGTCGCTTCGGCCCTCGACGTCTTCGCGCAGGCGATGGGGGACGGGGCGTGGAGCGCACGTCGCCTCGAGCTGCCTGTGTCGGAGGTCGAACGGATCGAGAGGGATGCCGACACCTTCTTCGCGTCCGACATCCCCGCGCTCCTGCGGTGGCGCCTCGCCGCGGCGCCGCCGCATCCGGTCCTGTGCATCGGCGGAGCGGAGACGGCGCCCATGTTCGCCGCCGCCAGGCATCGGGTACTGCGGCTGATCCCGCAGGCGGAGGAGGTCGTCATCCCGGGTGGCGGCCACATCGTGGCGGCGACGCACAGCGCCGAGGTCGCCGCGGCGATGGTCGACTTCCTCGAACGCCATCCGATCGAACAGAAAGGACAGCGCTCATGAACATCACCGTGACGCCCGTGCTCGTCGGGGAGCTGCGCGCCGCCGGCGACGGCATGCCCGTCTACGTCCATGTCATCGACCATCCGGAAGGTCGGGTGCTCGTCGACACCGGCCTCACCGAGCTGCACCCGGCTGTGGCGGATCTCGATCCGCACCTCCGTCCGGTCGCGGACTGGACGGCCGAGATCGGCGACGTCGACATCGTCGTCAACACCCACCTCCATTTCGACCACTGCGGCGGCAATCATCTGTTCGCCGGCTCCCCGATCCACGTCCAGCGGCAGGAGCTGGATGACGCGCGCAGTCTGCCCGACTACACGATCCGCGAATGGGTGGATGCCCCGGGACTGGCCTATCGCGCGGTGGACGGCGAGTTCGAGCTGCTGCCCGGGATCCGGCTCGTTCCTGCGCCCGGCCATACGCGCGGTTCGCAGATCGTCGTCGTGGGGACGGGGGAGCATCCGATCGTGATCGCCGGCGACACGGCCGTCTGGCACGGGGAGCTCGACGAGCCGACCACCGTGGGACAGCAGTCGATCCGCTCGCTCGATCCGTCGCTCGTCTGGTTGACTCACACGGACGACCCGTGGCGACCGTGAAACGAGAAGTGGGGGGGGGGGGGGGCCGCGCC
>NZ_JASXSZ010000009.1 GCF_030315975.1 Microbacterium candidum
GAGAAGTTGCCCCGAGAGAGGCGCCGGGAGGTGCTGATGCGGGTGCGTCCGATCCTTGAGAACTCAACAGCGTGCACTTGTCATATGCCAAATTATCCTCGTCGGGTCTTTGACCTGGTGAGAATTCCTTTGGATCAATTTTGAATGTCAGCAATGATGTTCGTTTTTTGGTCATGATTGAACTCGCTGCGGATTGACCGTTTTTCCCGGTTGTTCGTGGCAATCGTTTTTTACGGAGAGTTTGATCCTGGCTCAGGATGAACGCTGGCGGCGTGCTTAACACATGCAAGTCGAACGATGAACTCCAGCTTGCTGGGGGGATTAGTGGCGAACGGGTGAGTAACACGTGAGCAACCTGCCCTGGACTCTGGGATAAGCGCTGGAAACGGTGTCTAATACTGGATATGAGCTTTCACCGCATGGTGGGGGTTGGAAAGATTTTTCGGTTCAGGATGGGCTCGCGGCCTATCAGCTTGTTGGTGAGGTAATGGCTTACCAAGGCGTCGACGGGTAGCCGGCCTGAGAGGGTGACCGGCCACACTGGGACTGAGACACGGCCCAGACTCCTACGGGAGGCAGCAGTGGGGAATATTGCACAATGGGCGGAAGCCTGATGCAGCAACGCCGCGTGAGGGATGACGGCCTTCGGGTTGTAAACCTCTTTTAGCAGGGAAGAAGCGTGAGTGACGGTACCTGCAGAAAAAGCGCCGGCTAACTACGTGCCAGCAGCCGCGGTAATACGTAGGGCGCAAGCGTTATCCGGAATTATTGGGCGTAAAGAGCTCGTAGGCGGTTTGTCGCGTCTGCTGTGAAATCCCGAGGCTCAACCTCGGGTCTGCAGTGGGTACGGGCAGACTAGAGTGCGGTAGGGGAGATTGGAATTCCTGGTGTAGCGGTGGAATGCGCAGATATCAGGAGGAACACCGATGGCGAAGGCAGATCTCTGGGCCGTAACTGACGCTGAGGAGCGAAAGGGTGGGGAGCAAACAGGCTTAGATACCCTGGTAGTCCACCCCGTAAACGTTGGGAACTAGTTGTGGGGTCCTTTCCACGGATTCCGTGACGCAGCTAACGCATTAAGTTCCCCGCCTGGGGAGTACGGCCGCAAGGCTAAAACTCAAAGGAATTGACGGGGACCCGCACAAGCGGCGGAGCATGCGGATTAATTCGATGCAACGCGAAGAACCTTACCAAGGCTTGACATATACCGGAAACGGCCAGAGATGGTCGCCCCGCAAGGTCGGTATACAGGTGGTGCATGGTTGTCGTCAGCTCGTGTCGTGAGATGTTGGGTTAAGTCCCGCAACGAGCGCAACCCTCGTTCTATGTTGCCAGCACGTAATGGTGGGAACTCATGGGATACTGCCGGGGTCAACTCGGAGGAAGGTGGGGATGACGTCAAATCATCATGCCCCTTATGTCTTGGGCTTCACGCATGCTACAATGGCCGGTACAAAGGGCTGCGATACCGTAAGGTGGAGCGAATCCCAAAAAGCCGGTCCCAGTTCGGATTGAGGTCTGCAACTCGACCTCATGAAGTCGGAGTCGCTAGTAATCGCAGATCAGCAACGCTGCGGTGAATACGTTCCCGGGTCTTGTACACACCGCCCGTCAAGTCATGAAAGTCGGTAACACCTGAAGCCGGTGGCCCAACCCTTGTGGAGGGAGCCGTCGAAGGTGGGATCGGTAATTAGGACTAAGTCGTAACAAGGTAGCCGTACCGGAAGGTGCGGCTGGATCACCTCCTTTCTAAGGAGCACTGCGGTTCTTCGGGACCGACAGAGCCGGATTCGGGACGAATGTTCCCGACCGGAGCTCATGGGTGGAACATATTGACAAGGCGCTCATCGTGTCTTCTGGATCTCAGTACGCTGCTTCGGCGGTGGGAACGGGTTCGGGGGATGGGGTGGGCGCGTGCACGTTGTTGGGTCCTGAGGGACCGGGCACCGGGTCGTCTCCTTGTGGGGCGGGTTCGGTTTCGGTACTTCTACAGGCCTCGTTGGCTGGTGGCTGTTGCTGCCGGGTGGTGGGGTGCTGTTCGTACTTTGAGAACTACACAGTGGACGCGAGCATCTTAAAGATGGCGACCTTTCGGGGTTGTCATCCATAAATTGATCGATAGATCAGCTCATGTGATTTCAAGTCTTTAAGAGCAAACGGTGGATGCCTTGGCATCTGGAGCCGAAGAAGGACGTAGCAATCTGCGATAAGCCTCGGGGAGTTGATAAGCGAGCTTTGATCCGAGGATGTCCGAATGGGGAAACCCCGCCAGGCGTTTGTGCGACCTGGTGACTCCCGCCTGAATATATAGGGCGGGTAGAGGGAACGCGGGGAAGTGAAACATCTCAGTACCCGCAGGAAGAGAAAACAACCGTGATTCCGTGAGTAGTGGCGAGCGAAACCGGAAGAGGCTAAACCTATTGTGTGTGATATCCGGCAGGAGTTGCATGGTGGGGGTTGTGGGACGTTTCTGATCATTCTGCCGAGTGGTCGACGTGACGCGAGCGTATAGGCGAACGGTCTTGAAAGGCCGGCCATAGTGGGTGCCAGCCCCGTAGCCGAAATGCGTGACCGGCGTGAGATGTATCCCAAGTAGCACGGGGCCCGAGAAATCCCGTGTGAATCTGTCAGGACCACCTGATAAGCCTAAATACTCCCAGATGACCGATAGCGGACAAGTACCGTGAGGGAAAGGTGAAAAGTACCCCGGGAGGGGAGTGAAATAGTACCTGAAACCGTTTGCTTACAAACCGTTGGAGCACCCCTGGTAGGTGTGACAGCGTGCCTTTTGAAGAATGAGCCTGCGAGTTAGCGATACGTGGCGAGGTTAACCCGTGTGGGGTAGCCGTAGCGAAAGCGAGTCTGAATAGGGCGATTCAGTCGCGTGTCCTAGACCCGAAGCGAAGTGATCTATCCATGGCCAGGCTGAAGCGACGGTAAGACGTCGTGGAGGGCCGAACCCACTTAGGTTGAAAACTGAGGGGATGAGCTGTGGATAGGGGTGAAAGGCCAATCAAACTTCGTGATAGCTGGTTCTCTCCGAAATGCATTTAGGTGCAGCGTTGCGTGTTTCTTGCCGGAGGTAGAGCTACTGGATGGCCGATGGGCCCCACCAGGTTACTGACGTCAGCCAAACTCCGAATGCCGGTAAGTGAGAGCGCAGCAGTGAGACTGTGGGGGATAAGCTTCATAGTCGAGAGGGAAACAACCCAGACCACCAACTAAGGTCCCTAAGCGCGTGCTAAGTGGGAAAGGATGTGGAGTTGCTCTGACAACCAGGAGGTTGGCTTAGAAGCAGCCACCCTTGAAAGAGTGCGTAATAGCTCACTGGTCAAGTGATTCCGCGCCGACAATGTAACGGGGCTCAAGCACGCCACCGAAGTTGTGGCATTGACATTAGTGGTAGGCCTTCGTGGTCCAGCCGTGTTGATGGGTAGGAGAGCGTCGTGTGCCGGGTGAAGCGGCGGGGTGACCCAGCCGTGGACGGCACACGAGTGAGAATGCAGGCATGAGTAGCGAAAGACGTGTGAGAAACACGTCCTCCGAAAGACCAAGGGTTCCAGGGTCAAGCTAATCTGCCCTGGGTAAGTCGGGACCTAAGGCGAGGCCGACAGGCGTAGTCGATGGACAACGGGTTGATATTCCCGTACCGGCGAAGAACCGCCCAAACCAATCCAGTGGTGCTAAGTGTCTGAATCCCTTTGACGGATCCCTTCGGGGTGAAGCGTTGGGCCTAGCACACGACCCCATGCTGAGGCGGTTAGCGTATTAACAGGTGTGACGCAGGAAGGTAGCCCAAGCCAGGCGATGGTTGTCCTGGTGCAAGTGCGTAGGCCGACTCCTAGGCAAATCCGGGAGTCATACAGGCTGAGACACGATGCGGATGAAAAGTGGGTGATCCTATGCTGCCAAGAAAAGCATCGACGCGAGGTTCCAGCCGCCCGTACCCCAAACCGACTCAGGTGGTCAGGTAGAGAATACCAAGGAGATCGAGAGAATCGTGGTTAAGGAACTCGGCAAAATGCCCCCGTAACTTCGGGAGAAGGGGGGCCTTCGACGTATTAGGACTTGCTCCGAAAGCGTTTGGAGGCCGCAGAGACTAGTGGGTAGCGACTGTTTACTAAAAACACAGGTCCGTGCCAAGTCGCAAGACGATGTATACGGACTGACGCCTGCCCGGTGCTGGAAGGTTAAGAGGAGCGGTCAGCCGCAAGGCGAAGCTGCGAATTTAAGCCCCAGTAAACGGCGGTGGTAACTATAACCATCCTAAGGTAGCGAAATTCCTTGTCGGGTAAGTTCCGACCTGCACGAATGGCGTAACGACTTCCCAACTGTCTCAACCGCGAACTCGGCGAAATTGCATTACGAGTAAAGATGCTCGTTACGCGCAGCAGGACGGAAAGACCCCGTGACCTTTACTACAGCTTGGTATTGGTGTTCGGTGTGGCTTGTGTAGGATAGGTGGGAGACTGTGAAGCGTGGACGCCAGTTCACGTGGAGTCATTGTTGAAATACCACTCTGGTCACTCTGGATATCTAACTTCGAACCGTAATCCGGTTCAGGGACAGTGCCTGGTGGGTAGTTTAACTGGGGCGGTTGCCTCCCAAAAAGTAACGGAGGCGCCCAAAGGTTCCCTCAACCTGGTTGGCAATCAGGTGGCGAGTGTAAGTGCACAAGGGAGCTTGACTGTGAGACTGACAGGTCGAGCAGGGACGAAAGTCGGGACTAGTGATCCGGCAGTGGCTTGTGGAAGCGCTGTCGCTCAACGGATAAAAGGTACCTCGGGGATAACAGGCTGATCTTGCCCAAGAGTCCATATCGACGGCATGGTTTGGCACCTCGATGTCGGCTCGTCGCATCCTGGGGCTGGAGTAGGTCCCAAGGGTTGGGCTGTTCGCCCATTAAAGCGGTACGCGAGCTGGGTTTAGAACGTCGTGAGACAGTTCGGTCCCTATCCGCTGCGCGCGTAGGAAGTTTGAGAGGATCTGACCCTAGTACGAGAGGACCGGGTTGGACGAACCTCTGGTGTGCCAGTTGTACTGCCAAGTGCACCGCTGGTTAGCTACGTTCGGGATGGATAACCGCTGAAAGCATCTAAGCGGGAAGCCGGCCTCAAGATGAGACTTCCATACCCCTTGCGGGTGAGAGGCTCCCAGCCAGACTACTGGGTTGATAGGCCAGATGTGGAAGCACGGTAACGTGTGCAGCTGACTGGTACTAATAAGCCGATGACTTGATAACACCCCTTTTTGAGCTTTGCTCGCGTCCACTGAGTGGTTCTCGATGTACGAACACCGAGAACACAACAAAACACGAACTTTCACGTTGTGAACTTGTTTGAAACATCAATAGTGTTTCGGCGGCCATAGCGAGAGGGAAACGCCCGGTCCCATTCCGAACCCGGAAGCTAAGCCTCTCAGCGCCGATGGTACTGCAGGGGCGACCCTGTGGGAGAGTAGGACACCGCCGGACTTCTTCAACGAAAGAGGCCACCCAACGCTGGGTGGCCTCTTCGTCGTTAACGCGATTTCCTCCACACCGCGTGTTCGCCGCCGGCGCCTCCACAGTGCGGCGTGCGCCGCCGAGCGGGCGGGTGCCCCTCGGTACGATGGGGGAATGCCGGAAGAGCAGGACGACCTCGAGCTGATCAGCCGGCTGCGTGTCATCGAATCGCAGCCACTCGCCGAGCGGGCCTCCGCATACGCGGCGCTCCACGAAGAGTTGGCGCACACGCTCGAGTCCGGTCCCGTGGACCCGCACGCCGCATGACCGAGCGACTCGATGCCGCCCTCGCCGCCCGTGGTCTCGCACGTTCCCGCACCCACGCGGCGACGTTGATCGCGGACGGCCTCGTGACCGTGGACGGTCGTCCCGTGGTCAAGTCGTCGCATCGTGTGGCTGACGAGGCCGTCATCGAGGTGGCGGCATCCGATCACTATGTGAGCAGGGCGGCGCACAAGCTCATCGCCGCGCTCGACGCGTTCGGCGTGAGCGTCGCGGGCCGCGTCGCGCTCGACATGGGTGCGTCCACCGGCGGATTCACCCAGGTGCTGCGCGAGCGCGGTGCCGATCCCGTGATCGCCGTGGACGTGGGGCACGGGCAGCTCGCCGCATCCATCGCCCTCGATAAGGGCGTCAGGAGCATCGAGGGGTTCAACGTCCGAGACATGACGCGCGCGTCGCTGGCCGCAGCGAGCGGGGTCGCAGAGCCGCCGAGCCTCGTGACCGGTGACCTCTCCTTCATCTCGCTCGGCCACGTCCTTCCCTCCGCCCGCGCGACTGCGACGGACGACGCGGACTTCGTGCTGCTCGTGAAGCCCCAGTTCGAGGCCGGCCGGACGGCGGTGAAGGGCGGCCTGGTCACGGATGCCGCCACCCGGTCGGACGCCGTCATGGGCGTCCTGTGGTCGGCATGGGACATCGGTCTCGGGACACGCGGCGTCGTCGCGTCGCCCATCGCCGGGACGCACGGCAACCGTGAGTACGTCGCCTACCTCAAGGCCGGCCCGGGCGGCAATCCGACAGAATGGTCGGGCATCGTGAACGAGCTGACGGGAGCGTGATGGAGCCGGAGTCCAGGAGCATCCTCGTCGTCACGCACGCGCTGCGCGACGACACGCGCGAGGCGGCCGAACGCGTGATCGATGCGCTCGAGTCCGCCGGTGCACGGCCGGTCGTCGCCGCGGAGGACAGAGAGCTGCTCGCGGAGGCGCGTCCCGAGCTGTCGCGCCTCGCCGCGATCGGCATCGACGTCGCGGTCGACGAGATCGAGCTCGCGATCGTCCTCGGCGGCGACGGCACGATCCTGCGCGCGGCCGAACTCGTCCGCGGCGGCACGGCGCCGGTGCTCGGCGTCAACATGGGCCACGTCGGCTTCCTCGCCGAGATCGAGCGCGACGACCTCGACGACGCCGTTCGTCGCGTGATCGCTCGCGACTACCGCGTCGAGGAGCGCCTCGCTCTGTCCGTCCGCGTGAAGGACGTCTCGGGCGAGGTCATCTACGAGACGTGGGCGCTCAACGAAGCCACCGTCGAGAAGGCGAGCCGCGAACGCATGCTCGAGGTCGTCATGGAGATCGACGGCCTTCCGTTGTCGAGCTTCGGCTGCGACGGCGTCGTCGTCTCCACGCCGACCGGCTCGACGGCCTACAACTTCTCGGCGGGCGGGCCCATCATCTGGCCGACCGTGGAGGCGATCGCGATCGTGCCGCTCTCGGCGCACGCGCTGTTCGCCGAACCGCTCGTGGTCGGGCCCGAGGCGTCTGTGGCCATCGAGGTGCTCGAACGCACGAACGGCGTCGGCATCCTGTGGTGCGACGGTCGGCGCTCCCACGATCTGCCACCCGGCGCGCGTGTCGTCGTGCGTCGTTCCGAGCGGCCCGTGCGTCTGGCGCGGCTGCACCCGGTCGCGTTCACCGATCGCCTCGTGCGCAAGTTCCGACTCCCGGTGGACGGATGGCGCGGGCCGGCGACGGCCGCGCACACCGTCATCCGCAGCGCGGCCGAAGGAGAGCGCTCGTGATCGAGGAGATGCGTCTGCGCGACCTCGGCGTCATCGCCGAGGCGACCCTGCCGATGGGGCCGGGGTTCACGGCGATCACCGGTGAGACGGGCGCCGGCAAGACGATGGTCGTGACGGGTCTGGGACTGCTCCTGGGCCAGCGCGCGGACTCGGGAGCGGTGCGCTCCGGAGCGGCACAGGCTTCCGTCGACGGCGTGTGGATCGTTCCCGACGAGGGCGCGGTCGTCGACCGGGTGCGGGAGGCGGGCGGCGACGTCGAGCCGATCGGAGACGGCCGTGCCGAGCTGTATGTCGGACGCACGATCTCGAGCGAAGGACGCAGTCGCGCCTCGGTCGGTGGACGTTCCGCGCCCGCCGGAGTGCTCGGGGATCTCGCCGACGAGCTCGTCGTGGTCCACGGGCAGTCCGACCAGCTGCGCCTGAAGTCCGCGGCGGCCCAGCGGGACGCGCTCGATCGCTTCGGCGGCGACGCGGTCCAGGCCGCGCTCGAGGCGTATCGCGGCGACTACGAGACGTTCCGCGCGGTCGATCGAGAACTGACGACGCTCGTGGAGGATCGGGACGCCCGCACCCGCGAGGCCGCGGATCTGCGTGCGGCGCTCGCCGACATCGAACAGGTCGACCCGCAGCCGGGGGAGGACACCGAGCTCACGGTGCGCGCGGAGCGGCTCGCGAATGCGGAGGAGCTCCGCCTGGCGGCAGCCACCGCGCACGAGGCGCTGTCGGGCGAGGAGGGGGAGACCCCGGATGTCGCCGCACTCCTGCAGGAGGCGCGTCGGGCCCTCGACCGTGCCGATGACCCCGCGCTCCAGGATCTGTCCGAGCAGATCGCCGATCTCGCTTATCGGGCGGCGGATGTCGCAGCGACGCTGTCGCGCTACCTCGCCGACCTCGACGAGTCCGGTCCGCACGAGCTCGCCGCCGTCGAAGAGCGGCGAGCCGCCCTGGCGACTCTCGTCCGCGCGCACGGGTCGCTGGATGCGGCGATCGCGCTGCTCGCGTCCGGCAGCGCCCGACTGGCCGAGCTCGATGACGACGGGGACCGCATCGAGCGGCTGACCGCGCAGCGCGATGCCGCAGCGTCCCGACTCGACGACACCGCCGCGCGGCTGACCGCCGCCCGCACCGACGCCGCCGTGCGACTCGGCGCCGCGGTCACGAACGAACTCACGGCCCTCGCGATGCCGGACGCTCGCGTCGTCGTCAGCGTCGAACCGGGCACGCCGTCGGCGAGCGGCCGGGACGACGTCTCCATCCTGCTCTCGCCCCATCCCGGCGCGGACCCGCGTCCCGTCTCACGCGGGGCTTCAGGGGGCGAGCTCAGCCGCGTGATGCTCGCGATCGAGGTGGTCATCGCCGCGGTGGATCCCGTGCCGACGTTCGTCTTCGACGAGGTCGATGCCGGCATCGGCGGAGCGGCCGCGATCGAGGTCGGCCGGCGCCTCGCGCGCCTCGCGCAGACGTCGCAGGTCATCGCCGTCACGCACCTCGCGCAGGTGGCGGCGTTCGCCGACAACCATCTGTCCGTCGTCAAGGCCAACGACGGCTCGGTCACCGCATCCAGCGTCCGGCGCCTGGCCGGAACCGATCGCGACGCGGAGATGGCGCGACTGCTCTCCGGGCTCGCCGACTCCGAGACCGCCCTGCAACACGCTCGCGAGCTCATCGAGCTCGCATCCGGATCCGACTGATAGGATGAAAGCCCGTGATGGAAACTTCTGACGCGGCGAATTCGAACGGCACCACCAAGCACATCTTCGTGACAGGCGGTGTCGTTTCCTCATTGGGGAAGGGCCTGACGGCGGCGAGCCTCGGCAACCTTCTCACTGCCCGGGGACTGCGCGTCGTGATGCAGAAGCTGGACCCGTACCTCAACGTCGATCCCGGAACGATGAACCCGTTCCAGCACGGCGAGGTGTTCGTCACCGACGACGGTGCGGAGACCGACCTCGACATCGGCCATTACGAGCGCTTCCTCGACATCGAGCTGAGCCAGGCGGCCAACGTGACGACCGGCCAGATCTACTCGCAGGTCATCGCACGCGAGCGGCGCGGCGAGTACCTCGGCGACACGGTGCAGGTGATCCCGCACATCACCGACGAGATCAAGCGCCGCATGCGCCTGCAGGCGGATGAGACGCCGAAGCCCGACGTCATCATCACCGAGATCGGCGGCACCGTCGGCGACATCGAGTCGCAGCCGTTCATCGAGTCGGCGCGGCAGATCCGCCACGAGCTCGGCCGCTCCAACGTCTTCTTCGTGCACGTGTCGCTCGTGCCGTTCATGGGGGCGTCGGGGGAGCAGAAGACCAAGCCCACGCAGCACTCGGTGGCCGCGCTGCGCTCGATCGGCATCCAGCCCGACGCGCTCGTGCTGCGCAGCGATCGCCCCGTGACCGAGGCCAACAAGCGCAAGATCGCGCTCATGTGCGACGTCGACGAGCGCGCCGTCGTCAACGCCGTCGACGTGCCAAGCATCTACGACATCCCGACGATGCTCAACGAGCAGGGCCTCGACGACTACATCGTCCGGACGCTCGGCATCGACAAGGCCGCGGACGTGGACTGGACGCGCTGGGGCCGGGTGCTCCAGGCCGTGCACAACCCCAAGCATGAGGTCACGATCGGCCTCGTCGGCAAGTACATCGACCTGCCGGACGCCTACCTCAGCGTCACCGAGGCCGTGAAGGCCGGCGGATTCGCGCACGAGGCGCACGTCAGCATCCGGTGGATCCCGTCCGACGAGTGCGAAACGCCGGAAGGCGCCGCCAAGGCGCTCGGTGAGCTCGACGGCATCGTGATCCCGGGCGGATTCGGCATCCGCGGCATCGAGGGCAAGCTCGGCGCGCTGAAGTTCGCGCGCGAGCAGGGCATCCCGACCCTCGGCCTGTGCCTCGGTCTGCAGTGCATGGTCATCGAGTACGCGCGCGACGTGGCCGGCCTCGACGGTGCGTCCTCGAGCGAGTTCGACCCCGA
The DNA here is from genome assembly GCF_030315975.1 of Microbacterium candidum. Taxonomy (GTDB): domain Bacteria; phylum Actinomycetota; class Actinomycetes; order Actinomycetales; family Microbacteriaceae; genus Microbacterium; species Microbacterium candidum. The sequence goes on from NZ_JASXSZ010000009.1 coordinate 10,500, forward strand.
CACCACGTTCCCGGTCATCGCCACGATGGCCGAGCAGGTCGACATCCTCGATCACGGCGACATGGGCGGCACGATGCGGCTCGGCCTGTACCCGGCGCAGCTGCGCGACGGCTCGCTCGCCGAGGAGCTCTACGGCGCATCGCTCGTCCAGGAGCGCCACCGCCACCGCTACGAGGTCAACAACGCCTACCGCGACCGCCTGTCGGAGTCGGGGCTCGTCTTCTCGGGCCTGTCGCCGGACCGCAACCTCGTCGAGTACGTCGAGCTGCCGCGCGACGTGCACCCGTTCTACATCGCGACACAGGCGCACCCCGAGCTGCGCTCGCGTCCGACGTCGCCGCACCCGCTGTTCCGCGGCCTCGTGGGCGCTGCGATCGAGCGGCACCGCGCGAGCGAGCTCTTCGACGACGACGACGCCGAATGATGGATGACGCGGCCGCGACGCTGAGCGATGAGCCGGCCGATGCGGTCGTCACCGACAGCGAGCTCGTGTACACGGGCCGCGTCTGGGACGTCCGCAGCGATACGGTGCTGTACCGCGACGAGGAGATCGTCCGGCAGTACGTCGATCACCCCGGCGCGGCCGCCGTCGTCGCTCTCGACGATCGGGGCCGGGTGCTGCTCATCCAGCAGTACCGGCACCCGATCCGGATGCGCGATTGGGAGATCCCTGCGGGCCTGCTCGACGTCCCGGGGGAGGACCCCGTCGAGGCCGCGCGGCGCGAGCTCGCCGAAGAGGCGGACCTCGACGCCGCGTCGATCGACCCCTTGGTGAGCGTCTTCACAACGCCCGGTGGAAACGACGAGATCGTGCACGTGTTCCTCGCACGCGGTCTGTCTCCGCGGACGACCGCGCACGAGCGCGAGGCCGAGGAGGCCGACATCCGCCTGGAGTGGGTGGCGCTCGAGGATGCGGTGGCCGCGGTGATGGCGGGGCGGATGCGCAACGGCATTCTTGCCACCGGTGTCCTCGCCGCGGCCGAACGGCTCCGATCCTCGCGGGACTGACAGACTCGAGGCATGGAGCCCGCTCGCGCCGTCGACGCCTACCTGCGGCATGTCGCGATCGAGCGCGGGCTGTCCGACCACACGGTCGCCGCGTACCGGCGCGATCTCGCAGGCTACGCGCAGTGGCTGATCGACCACGGCGTCACCGACACCCACGACGTGTCGCCGGCGCTCGTGGCGCAGTTCGCCGCGGAGCGCGCGTCCGCCGAGCCGCGACCCGCGGCATCCAGTCTCGCCCGCCTGCAGTCCTCGGTGCGCGGGCTGCACCGCTTTCTCGCCCGGGAGGGGATCGCGGACGCCGATCCCACGGGCCGTCTCGTGCCGCCGAAGCTGCCGCGCCGGCTGCCGAAGGCGCTCACGATCGACCAGGTCGAGCAGCTGCTCGACGCATCCGGTCCGGCCCCGGGCACGGATCTCCCCGCGGAGCCTGCCGAGCTGCGCGACCGCGCGCTCCTCGAGCTCCTGTACGCGACCGGCGCGCGCGTGTCGGAGGCGGTGCGACTGGATGTCGACGACCTCGCGCATGGGGACGTCCTGCGCCTGTTCGGCAAGGGGGCGAAGGAGAGGATCGTGCCGGTGGGCTCGTACGCCCGCGCCGCCGTCGATGCGTATCTGACGCGCGCGCGGCCGGAGTTCGCCCGGCGGGGATCCGCGACGCCGCGGCTGTTCCTCGGCGCCCGCGGAGCGCCGCTCTCCCGGCAGAGCGCCTGGCTCGTCATCCAGCACGCGGCCGAGCGCGCCCAGCTGACCGCGCACGTATCGCCGCACACGCTGCGGCACTCCTTCGCGACGCACCTCCTGCAGGGCGGAGCGGACGTGCGGGTCGTGCAGGAGCTGCTGGGGCATGCATCCGTCGCCACGACCCAGATCTACACGCACGTGAGCGTGGACGCCCTCCGTGACGTCTACGCGACGTCGCATCCGCGTGCACGATGACCTGATGGCATACGGTCTGAAGTCAGACCATTGACACGGGTCGAGCGCAGGGAGCAGAATCAGCCAACTGCCCCTTCGACCCGAAAGCCAGGCATTGACCCATGAGTGATACGACAAAGGCGCCGGACTCAGAACTCGACGACGACGCAGCGGAGCTGGCGAAGCTCGGCTACAAGCAGGAACTGCACCGAGGGATGTCGGGGTTCTCCAACTTCGCCGTCTCGTTCTCGATCATCTCCATCCTCGCGGGGTGCATCACCTCGTATGCGATCGCCCTGAACTCCGGCGGTCCCTCGGCGATCAACATCGGCTGGCCGCTCGTGGGCGTCTTCGTCCTCATGGTCGCGCTCGCCATGGCCGAGGTCTGCTCGAAGTACCCGACGGCGGGCGGCCTGTACTTCTGGGCCGGGCGCCTCGCCAAGAACAAGAAGCGCCAGTGGGCGTGGACGGTCGGCTGGTTCAACTTCCTCGGCGAGGTCGCCGTCACGGCCGCCATCGACTTCGGCGCCGCGACCACGATGATGGCGTTCGCGAACCTCGTGTGGGGCGTCGACGTCACGCCGTTCAACACCTTCGGCCTGTTCATCGTCCTGATCGTCATCCACGGCCTGCTGAACACCTTCGGCGTCAACCTCGTCGCCATCCTCTCGAACGTGTCGGCGTGGTGGCACATCGTGGGCGTCCTCGTCATCGTCGCCGCCCTGTGGATCATGCCGACGCACCACCAGTCCGTCGCCTGGACGTTCACCGGGTTCTACAACGGCACCGGCTGGTCCTTCGCGCCGTACGTCTTCCTCATGGGTCTGCTCATGGCCCAGTACACGTACACCGGGTACGACGCATCTGCGCACGTCGCTGAGGAGACCAAGGGTGCGGCGACCGCGGCGCCGAAGGGCATCGTGATGAGCGTCCTCATCTCGATCATCGGCGGATGGATCCTGCTCTACTCGATCACCGCGGCGATCCAGGACTCGACCGACAAGGGCATCGGAAAGCTGCTGACGTCGGCGACCGGGCTTCCGCCGGCGCAGATCTTCCTCGATTCGCTCAACAACCCGACGATGGCGAAGTTCCTGCTGTTCATCGTGTGCGGTGCGCAGTTCTTCTGCGGGATGGCGTCCGTCACCGCCAACTCGCGCATGAGCTACGCGTTCTCGCGCGACAACGCGATCCCCGGCTCGCGCTTGTGGGCGAAGGTCAACCCGCGCACCGGCACGCCGACGAACTCCATCTGGCTGTGCGTCACGCTGTCGGTCATCCTCACGATCCCGGCGATGTGGAACTTCACCGCGTATCTCGCCGTCACCTCGATCGCGGTCATCGGTCTGTACATCGCGTACGTGACGCCGGTGCTCCTGCGGCGCCTCGACAAGGGGTTCGTCCCGGGGCCCTGGAACCTCGGCCGGTGGAGCGGCATCGTCGGCTGGATCGCCGTCGTGTGGGTCGCGTTCATCATCATCCTGTTCGTGCTGCCGCCGAGCTTCCCGATCACGGCGGACACCTTCAACTACGCGCCGATCGCGGTCGTGGTGGTGGCGCTCCTCGCGACCGTCCTATGGTTCGCGAGCGGCAAGAAGCACTTCATGACGCGTGAGGAGGCGGAGCACCTCACGATCTCCGCGGACAAGCTGCTCGAGGAGTAGGGCGAGCGCACGATGTCGACGATGGATTCCCCGCTGGTGGATGCCGTTCTCCACCCGGTCCGCGGGCACATGGCCTTCGAGTCCTGCGTGGAGCAGCTCGGATCGGCCATCCAGCTCGGGATCTTCCGGGCGGGGGACAAGCTTCCCGGCGAACGGGAGCTCGCGGAGCGTCTCAACGTCTCGCGGGCGACTCTCCGGGAGTCCATCAGCGCCCTCCGCGCCGCCGGGTTCGTCTCAACGACCCGGGGGCGCGGAGGGGGCACCGTCGTCCTCCCGCTCGTGCACGCATGGCCGGAGGATCAATCGGCGCCCGCCGACCGGCAGGCCGAGATCGACGACATCACCGTGTTCCGCGCCGTGATCGAGCCCGGGGCGGCCTACCTCGCCGCCCAGGCCCCGCTCACGGACGACCAGCGGGCGCTCCTGCAGGAGTGCCTGGACGACTTCGGGGATGCCGCGTCCCCGTCCGACTACCGGCAGGCGGACGCCCGTCTGCACCTCGCGATCGCCACGGTGTGCGGCTCGGACGAACTGTCCCAGGCCTGCAACACCGTGCAGATCAAGATCCACCAGTTCCTCGCCGAGATCCCGTTCCTGCAGAAGAACATCGAGGGGTCCGACGACCAGCACCGCACGATCGTCGAGGCGATCCTGGCGGGCGATGCCGCCCGCGCCCGGGACGTCATGCACGCGCACTGCGATGCGACCGCTGCCCTCCTGAAGGGGCTACTGACATGAGTGAGAGCGATAACCCGATGACCACCACCCTCGCGGTGACCAAGCCGCGCAACGACCGCTTCCTCACCGTCGAGGATCTGCGCGAGCGGATCCTGGCGGACGAGATCGACACCGTCGTGCTCGGCTTCACCGACATGCAGGGTCGCCTGCAGGGAAAACTCCTGCACGGCCGGTTCTTCCTCGACTCCGTGCTCGCGCACGGGACCGAGGGCTGCAACTACCTGCTCGCCGTCGACGTCGAGATGAACACGATCGACGGGTACGACATCACGTCGTGGGAGAAGGGCTACGGGGACATGCTCTTCGAGCTGGACCTGTCGACGATCCGCCTCCTCCCGCACCGTCCCGGGACGGTCCTCATCCAGTGCGACCTGGCGCTCACCGACGGAACACCCGTCCGGGTGTCGCCGCGCGAGATGTTGAAGGTGCAGGCGGACCGTGCCGCATCCCTCGGCTTCACCGCTCTCGCCGGCACCGAACTCGAGTTCGTCGTCTTCGAGACGCCGTACGAGCAGGCATGGGCGAACGGATACCGCGACCTCGTGCCCGCCAATCAGTACAACGTCGACTATTCGCTGCTCGGCTCCGCGCGGGTCGAGCCGCTGCTGCGCGACATCCGGAACATGATGTACGGCGCGGGGATGCAGGTCGAGTCGGCGAAGGGCGAGTGCAACCTCGGCCAGCACGAGATCGCGTTCAAGTACGCCGACGTGCTCGCCACCGCAGACAACCACTCGGTGTACAAGACCTCGGCGAAGGAGATCGCCCACCAGCACGGGCAGTCGATCACCTTCATGGCGAAGCCGAACGAGCGCGAGGGCAACTCGTGCCACGTCCACATGTCGCTGCGCGGCCTCGGCGGTGAGCTCGTGTTCTGGGAGGACGGGCGGCGCACGCCGCTCTACGACAGCTTCATCGCCGGCGTCCTCGCCACGATGCGTGAGTTCACGCTCTTCTACGCGCCGAACATCAACTCGTACAAGCGGTTCGTGAAGGGCTCGTTCGCGCCCACCTCGGTGGCGTGGGGCCTCGACAACCGCACGTGCGCGGTGCGGCTGGTCGGGCACGGGCCGAGCGCGCGGATGGAGAACCGGCTCCCCGGAGGCGACGTCAACCCGTATCTGACCCTCGCTGCGATGCTCGCAGGCGGCCTCTACGGCATCGAACGGGGGCTCGAACTCGAGCCCGAGACCCACGGCAACGCGTACGAGTCCGGCGCGCCGACGGTGCCCACGACGCTGCGCGATGCGCGCGACGCGCTCGCGGCATCCACCATCGCCGTCGACGCTTTCGGCGCCGACGTCGTGAAGCACTACCTGCGCTACGCCGACGTCGAGATCGAGGCGTTCGACGCCGCGATCACCGATTGGGAGCTCCGCCGCGGATTCGAGAGGCTGTGAGGATGCATTTTCCTTCGTCCCCGTTCGGCGCGGGCGGCACCACGACGGTGCACGACCCGGCCACCGCCCAGCCCCTCACGACGGTCGGCCTCGCCGACCTGGCCGAGACGGATGCCGCGATCGAGCGCGCGCACCGGGCGTTCCCCGCGTGGCGGGCCATCGCGCCGGCCGAGCGCGCACGACTGCTGCGGGCCTTCTCGGCGCAGATCGACGCGCACCTCGACGAGCTCGCGTGGCTCGAGGTCGCGAACGCCGGCCACACGATCGGCAATGCGCGGTGGGAGGCGGGCAACGTCCGTGACGTCCTGATGTACTACTCCGCCGCCCCCGAGCGTCACTTCGGGCGGCAGATCCCCGTGCCCGGGGGAGTGGACATCACGTTCCACGAGCCGCTCGGCGTCGTCGGGGTCATCGTGCCGTGGAACTTCCCGATGCCGATCGCGGGCTGGGGCTTCGCGCCCGCGCTCGCGGCGGGCAACACGGTCGTCCTGAAGCCGGCGGAGCTCACTCCGCTGACCGCCATGCGGATCGGCGAGCTGGCGCTCGAGGCCGGCATCCCGGAGGGGGTCTTCACCGTCATCCCGGGGCGCGGCCGCGTCGTCGGCGACCGGTTCGTCACCCATCCGCTCGTGCGCAAGGTGTGCTTCACCGGCTCGACCGATGTCGGGAAGGGCATCATGCGCGGGTGCGCCGACCAGGTCAAGCGCGTGACCCTCGAGCTCGGCGGCAAGAGCGCGAACATCGTCTTCGCCGATGCGGACCTCGAGAAGGCGGCGGCATCGGCCCCCGGCGGTGCGTTCGACAACGCCGGCCAGGACTGCTGCGCGCGCAGCCGCATCCTCGTCCAGGAGAGCGTGTACGACCGCTTCCTCGAGCTGCTGCAGCCCGCGGTCGAGGGCTTCCGGGTCGCCGCACCCGGCGAGGAGACGGCCGAGATGGGGCCGATGGTGTCGGCCGGACAGCGGGATGCCGTGGCATCCTTCCTCGACGATGCCGACATCGCCTTCGCGGGGTCGACGGTCACCGGCACGGGCGGCTACTGGCTCGCCCCGACCGTCGTGCTGCCGAGGTCCCTCCAGGACCCGGTGTGGACGCAGGAGATCTTCGGACCGGTCGTGGCGGTCATGCCGTTCCGCGACGAAGCGGATGCGATCGCCAAGGCGAACGACACCGAATACGGCCTGTCCGGCTCGATTTTCACGCGCGACGTCGGCCGTGCGCTCCGCGTCGCACGCGGCGTCGACAGCGGGAACCTGTCGGTCAATTCGCACTCCTCGGTGCGGTATTGGACTCCGTTCGGCGGATTCAAGCAGTCCGGGCTCGGCCGCGAGCTCGGACCGGATGCGCCGGACTCCTTCTCCGAGGTGAAGAACGTCTTCATCTCGAACGACTGACCCGGGCCGCGTCATGGATCAGGACAGGTGCGCGACCGACGACATATCCGTCATCGGTGCGCACATCTCCTGATTCGTGGCGATCCGGCCCATTCGCGACAACAACGGAAAGGCAATTCATGGGAAAGCTCGACGGCAAGGTCGGCGTCATCACGGGAGGATGCAGCGGCATCGGCCTCGCGACCGCCCGGAAGTTCGTGGCCGAGGGGGCGAAGGTCGTCATCGGCGACCTCGACGAGACGAACGGCCCGCGCATCGCGGAGGAGCTCGGCGGCGTCTTCGTCACGGTGAACGTGACGGATGCGGCGGATGTGGAGAACCTCTTCAAGACCGCGAAGGACGCGTACGGACGCATCGACATCGCGTTCAACAACGCCGGCATCTCGCCCGCATCCGACGACTCGATCCTGAAGACGGGCATCGACGCGTGGAACCTCGTGCAAGACGTCAACCTCACGAGCGTGTACCTGTGCTGCAAGGCGGTGCTGCCGTACATGCTCGAACAGGGGAGCGGCTCCATCATCAACACGGCGTCGTTCGTCGCGATCATGGGCGCCGCGACCTCGCAGATCTCCTACACGGCGTCCAAGGGCGGCGTGCTCGCGATGACCCGCGAGCTCGGCGTGCAGTTCGCGCGCAAGGGCATCCGCGTGAACTCGCTCTGCCCCGGGCCGGTGAACACCCCGCTCCTGCAGGAGCTGTTCGCGAAGGACCCGGAGCGCGCGGCGCGGCGCCTCGTGCACGTCCCGATGGGCCGGTTCGCCCAGCCGGAGGAGATCGCGAACGCGGTCGCCTTCCTCGGATCGGACGAGTCGAGCTTCATCACGGCGACGGACTTCCTCGTCGACGGCGGCCTGTCGAACGCCTACGTCACCCCGCTGGAGAGTGATTTCGAGTGACGCGTCCGCTGATCGGCGTCTCGATGTACCGCCAGCCCGCCTCGTGGGGCACCTGGCGGGACATCGACGCCGATCTGCTGCCCGCCGACTACGCGCGATCGATCGAATCGGCCGGGGGGCTCCCCGTGCTGCTGCCGGCTCAGGAGCCGGCCGCAGCACGGGAGGTCATCGCGCGCATCGACGGGCTCCTGATCGCCGGGGGCGCAGACATCAACCCCGCCCGGTACGGGCAGGATCCCGACGTGCACGTCGTGCGCTGGTACGACGACCGGGACGCGTGGGAGCTCGCCCTCCTGGATGCGGCGGATGCGGCCGGCATGCCGGTGCTCGGAATCTGCCGCGGCATGCAGATGATGGCCGTCGCCGCGGGCGGCACCCTCGTTCAGCACCTGCCCGACGTCGTCGGGCACGACCGGCACTCCGGCGGCAGCGGCTACGAGCACGTGCCCGTCGACATCGCCGCAGGCCATCGGATCTCGACGCTCCTCGGCGACCGCGTGGTGGCGCCGTGCCACCACCACCAGGCGGTGCAGCAGCATCCCGGATACCTCGCCACCGCCCGCGACGCCGACGGCGTGCTGCAGGCGATGGAACGCGAAGGCGATGTCTTCCGGGTCGCCGTGCAGTGGCACCCCGAGACCGGGGACGATCCCGGGCTGTTCGACGGGCTCGTCGCCGCCGCCCGCGCGTGGGCTGGCGGCGGCGGATCGACGCCTGGCTAGAATCGAGCGAGCACACGCGAAGTCAGGAGTACCCCGTGGCGGCAGGCGCGACGAAGGCGAAGACCGACGACGAAGGACCGATCGGTCCCACCGGTCGTCCGTACCACGGGTTCCCCGTCCCTCCGGCGCTGGACTCGCACGGGCCCGCGCGCATCATCGCGCTGTGCAACCAGAAGGGCGGGGTCGGCAAGACGACGACCACCATCAACCTGGCCGCAGCGCTCGCGGGCTACGGGCGGAAGGTCCTCGCGGTCGACTTCGACCCGCAGGGCGCGCTGTCGGCGGGCCTCGGCATCCAGACGCACGAGATCCCGACGATCTACGACCTGCTGCTGGACGTCAAGCGAAACCCGCGCGAGGTCATCGTCTCGACCCGCACCGAGAACCTCGACGTGCTGCCCGCCAACATCGACCTGTCCGCCGCCGAGGTGCACCTCGTCAGCGAGGTCGCGCGCGAGACGATCCTCGCGCGCGTGCTGCGGCCGGTCGCGAACGACTACGACGTCATCCTGATCGACTGCCAGCCGTCGCTGGGTCTGCTCACCGTCAACGCCTTGACGGCGAGCCACGGGGTCATCATCCCGCTCGAGTGCGAGTTCTTCGCGCTGCGCGGCGTGGCCCTGCTCATCGAGACGATCGACAAGGTGCGCGACCGGCTGAACCCGTCGATCCGCCTCGACGGCGTCGTCGCCACGATGTACGACCCCCGCACGCTGCATTCGCGCGAGGTGCTGGAGCGGGTCGTGGATGCGTTCGGCGACGACGTGCTCGAGACCGTCATCGGTCGGACCGTCAAGTTCCCGGATGCGTCGGTCGCCGGCGAGCCCATCACCGAGTTCGCGCCCGAGCACGCCGCCGCGCAGGCCTACCTGCGTCTGGCGCGGGAGCTGGTCGCGCGTGGTGCCGTCGCCTGAGCCGGAACTCGACCCCTCGACGAGCTCGGGGACCGCGGATGGCACGGGGACCGTGGATGGCTCGGGGACCGCGGATGGCACGGGGGCCGGAGAACGCTCGGGGACCGGAGAGGGCGAGGGGTTCCGCGTCTCCTTGGGCGTCTTCGACGGGCCGTTCGATCTGCTGCTGACCCTCATCTCGAAGCACGAGCTCGACATCACCGAGGTGTCGCTCTCGAAGGTCACGGACGAGTTCATCTCCTATCTGCGCGCCCTCGAGGGCGCGGATGAGCTGGATGAGGCATCCGAGTTCCTCGTCGTCGCGGCGACGCTCCTCGACATGAAGGTCGCGGGTCTCCTGCCGCAGGGCGAGCTCGTCGACGCGGAGTCGGTCGCCCTGCTCGAGGCGCGCGATCTGCTGTTCGCGCGCCTGCTGCAATACCGCGCCTTCAAGGAGGCCTCGACGTGGTTCGCCGGCCGGATGCAGGCCGAGGACCGGCGTCACGCGCGCACGGTGCGGCTGGACGCGAAGTACCGCAACACCGTGCCCGAGCTCGTATGGACCCTCAGTCTCGACGACTTCGCCGCGCTCGCCGTGCTCGCCATGACGCCCAAGGAGATCCCGCACGTCGGGCTCGATCATCTGCATGCGCCGCTCGTCAGCATCCGTGAGCAGGCCGCCGTCGTCGTCTCGATGCTGCGCACTGCGGGGACGCTGTCGTTCCGGCAGGTCGTCGCGGGCGTCAGCCAGCCGGGCGTGTTCGTCGCGCGGTTCCTGTCCGTCCTCGAGCTGTACCGCCACGCCGCGATCGGATTCGAGCAGCTCGAACCGCTCGGGGAGCTGACCCTGCGCTGGACCGCCGACCGGTGGTCGGAGGAGAACCTGGCCGCCTTGGGAGCCGACTATGACAGATGACGTGATGGATGCGGCGCCGCCGCTGACCGAGCAGCTGGAGGCTGTCCTCATGATCGCCGACGAGCCGCTGAGCCTCGTGACGATGGCGACGGCGGTGTCGGCGCCCGTCCCCGCGGTCCGCCAGGCCGTGGAGACGCTCGTCGACGACTACGACGGCAAGGCCGGTGGCCCGCGCCGCGGTTTCGAGCTGCGGGAGGTCGGTGGCGGATGGCGTCTCTACGCGCGTGCTGAGCACGACGCGGTCCTCACCGACTTCGTGAACACGCAGGCGCCGTCGCGGCTGTCACAGGCCGCGCTCGAGACGCTGGCGGTGATCGCCTACAAGCAGCCCGTCTCGCGCGGGCAGGTGGCATCCATCCGTGCCGTCAACGTCGACTCGGTCGTCCGCACCCTGCTGGCGCGCGGTCTCGTGACGGAGGTGGGGACGGATGCCGAGACCGGCGCGATCCTCTACGGCACGACGGACGCGCTGCTCGTGAACCTCGGCATCAACTCGCTCGACGAGCTGCCGCACATCTCGCCGCTCCTGGACGGACCGGACGACACCGACATCTTCGAGGGAGCACGATGACAGAATCCGAGGGCGTGCGCCTGCAGAAGGTGCTCGCGAACGCCGGCGTGGCGTCGCGTCGCGTCGCTGAGCAGATGATCGTCGAGGGCCGGGTGCGCGTCGACGGCGTCGTCGTGACCGAGCTCGGAACGCGCATCGACCCGGAGACGGCGATCGTCGACGTCGACGGCACGGCGATCCAGCTCGACCAGTCCAAGCGCTACGTCATGCTCAACAAGCCGACCGGCGTCGTCAGCTCCATGAAGGACGAGCGCGGCCGCCCGGACCTCCGGCGCTTCACGGAGGAATGGGAGGAGCGCCTCTACAACGTCGGGCGGCTGGATGCGGAGACTTCGGGCCTTCTCGTCCTCACCAACGACGGCGAGCTCGCGCACGTGCTCGCGCATCCGTCGTTCGGCGTCACGAAGGTCTACATCGCGAAGGTCGACGGGCGCGTCACGCCGCAGACGATCGCGAAGCTCACCCGCGGGGTCGAGCTCGAGGACGGCCCGATCGCCGCAGACAAGGCGAGGCTGCTGGATGCCTCCGGAAGCACGAGTCTCGTCGAGCTGACGCTCCACTCCGGACGCAACCGCATCGTGCGCCGGATGATGGCCGAAGTCGGCCATCCCGTGCTCGAGCTCGTCCGGCGCCAGTTCGGACCGCTCCACCTGGGAACTCTCCCGGTGGGGAGGGCACGCGAGTTGACTAAAGTTGAGAGGGGCGCATTGCTGACGCTGTCGCGCCAGGCGACGGGCGCGGGGCCCGAGGGGGATCAGGAGGCCCGGTGACCGAGCTTTCGACGAGCGCAGCGCGAGCCGCGCGCACGCACGGCACGGTGCGCATCGTCGGTGCGGGGCTTCTGGGCTCCAGCATCGGCCACGCCCTCAGCGCGCTCGGCGTCGACGTCGCCCTCGACGACACCTCGCCCGCTCAGCTGCGCCTCGCCGTCGACTACGGCGCCGGTCGCGTCGCGCGCCCGGACGACCGCCCGTCGCTCATCGTCGTCGCCGTCCCGCCGGACGTGACGGCCGACGTCATCGAGCGTGAGCTCGCCGCCCATCCGGGTGTCGTCGTGACGGATGTCGCGAGCGTCAAGCTCGAGCCCTTCCAGACGCTGCAGGGCCGCGACGTCGACCTCACGCACTACATCGGCTCCCACCCGCTCGCCGGCCGGGAGCGCGGCGGAGCGATCTCGGCGCGCGCCGACATCTTCGTCGGCCGGCCCTGGGTCGTGTGCCGCGACGGCGACACGTCGGCCGCCGACCTCGCCGTGGTGGAGGGGCTCGCCCTCGATCTCGGCGCGACGCCGATCGAGATGGCGCCCGACGAGCACGACCGCGCGGTCGCGCTGACCTCGCACGTCCCGCAGCTCGTCGCGAGCCTCCTCGCGGGGCGCTTCCCCGACGCGCCCGACGGCGCGCTCCGCCTCGCCGGCCAGGGCGTGCGCGACACGACGCGGATCGCCGCATCCGCCCCCGAGCTATGGGTCCAGATCCTGGGCGCCAACGCCGCCCCGGTCGTCGACGTGCTCGATGCGCTCGCCGCCGACCTCACGCGCGTGTCGGACGCCCTGCGCGCCCCTGACGCCCCCGGTGCCCGTCGCACCGTCGCTGACACCATCCGCCGGGGAAACGAGGGCGTCGAGCTCCTCCCCGGCAAGCACGGCCAGAACCGCCGCTTCGAGCAGATCGTCGTCATGGTGGACGACACCCCTGGGCAGCTGGGTCGCCTGTTCGGAGAGCTCGGCGAACTCGAGGTCAACGTGGAGGACCTGCGTCTGGAGCACTCGCCCCGCGCGCAGTTCGGTCTCGCCGAGATCAGCGTCGAGCCGACGGCCGTGCGCCGCGCGGTCGACGGGCTCGAAGCCCGCGGATGGAAGATTGCGAGCACCACCAATGACTGACCCCTCGACGAGCTCGGGGACCGGAGCGAGCTCGGGGACCGGAGCCAGCTGGGGGACCGGCGCGAGCTCGGGGACCGGCGCGAGCTCGGGGACCGTTGTGGTCGCCATCGACGGCCCCGCCGGCAGCGGCAAATCGAGCGTCTCGAAGCAGGCGGCCCGCCGCCTCGGCTACGGGTACCTCGACACGGGGGCGGCCTATCGCGCTCTCGCGTGGCACGCGCTCGAGCACGGCGTCGACACGTCGGACGCGGCATCCGTCCTCGACGTCGTCGGAGACTTCGCCTTCGGGATCGCACTCGACCCCGACGCCTACGGCGTGCGCGTCGGGGAGGCCGACGTCACCGAGGCGATCCGCGAGCCGCGCGTGTCCGATGCCGTCTCGGGCGTCGCGCGCGTTCCCGCAGTACGGGAGTCGGTCAACGCGATGTTCCGCACGCTCGTCGACAGCTCGGGCTACCCGGGCGTCATCGTCGAGGGGCGCGACATCACGACGGTGGTCGCGCCTGATGCGCCGGTGCGCATCCTTCTGACGGCCGCGCCCGAGGTGCGGGCCGCGCGGCGCGCGGGCGAGGTGTCGACGCACGATGCGGCATCCGTCGCCGCGGCACTGCACAAGCGGGACGCCGCAGACTCGACGGTCGTCGACTTCATGACCGCGGCGCCCGGCGTCGTGGTGGTCGACTCGACCGATCTGGATTTCGACGGCACGGTGGACGCCGTGCTCGACGTCGTGCGCGCACAGCTCGCGCTCGACGCGGAAGGGACGAACGCATGAGCACGGAAGACGAGTACGAGGGCGGCGAGGACAACCTCGCCGAGAATCTCGCCAACCTCGACGAGGAGCTCGCCGAGCAGCGCGCGGAGACGCTCCGCGCGTCGCTCGTCGACTACGAGCTCGACGACGAGGATGCGGCGCTGCTCGCCGGCGTCGAACTCGGCGCGGACGGCATCGAGTTCCTCCCCGCGCTCCCCGTCGTCGCGATCGTCGGTCGCCCGAACGTCGGCAAGTCGGCGCTCGTGAACCGCATCCTCGGGCGCCGCGAGGCCGTGGTCGAGGACACGCCCGGCGTCACGCGCGACCGCGTCACTTACAAGGCCGAGTGGATGGAGCGGCGCTTCACGCTCGTCGACACCGGCGGCTGGGAGCCCGACGCCAAGGGCATCGACCGCTCGGTCGCGGCACAGGCCGAGGTCGCGATCGACCTGTCCGACGTCGTGCTGTTCGTCGTCGACGCGATGGTCGGTGCGACCTCGACCGACGAGCACGTCGTTCGGCTCCTCCGGAAGTCGGGCAAGCCCGTCTTCCTCGTCGCGAACAAGATCGACGATGCCCGCCAGGAGCCCGAGGCCGCGGCCCTGTGGAACCTGGGTCTCGGCGAGCCGCACCCGGTCTCCGCCATTCACGGCCGCGGCGTCGCCGACCTCCTCGACGAGATCGTGAAGGTCCTCCCCGAGGTCTCGGCCGTCGCGAAGGGCGAGATCGGCGGTCCGCGCCGCGTCGCGATCCTCGGCCGCCCGAACGTGGGCAAGTCGTCGCTGCTCAACAAGGCGGCCGGTGAGGAGCGGGTCGTCGTCAACGAGCTCGCCGGCACGACGCGCGACCCGGTGGACGAGATCGTGGAGCTCGGCGGCAAGCTGTGGCGCCTCGTCGACACCGCCGGCATCCGTCGCCGCGTCCACCTCCAGCAGGGCGCCGACTTCTACGCGTCGCTGCGCACCTCGGCCGCGCTCGAGAAGGCGGAGGTCGCCGTCGTCGTGCTCGACGTGTCACAGCCGATCAGCGAGCAGGACGTCCGCATCATCGACATGGTGCTCGAGTCGGGTCGCGCGCTCGTGCTCGCCTACAACAAGTGGGATCGCCTCTTCGACGACGACATGGAGAACATCGATCGCCGCCGGTACCTCGAGCGGGAGATCGAGCAGGACCTCGCCCACGTCGCGTGGGCGCCCCGCGTCAACATCTCGGCGCGCACCGGCCGTCACCTCGACAAGCTCGTGCCGGCGCTCGAGACGTCGCTCGAGTCGTGGGACCAGCGCATCCCGACCGGCAAGTTCAACGCGTTCCTGTCCGAGCTCGTCGCCGAGCACCCGCACCCGGTGCGCGGCGGCAAGCAGCCCCGCATCCTCTTCGGCACGCAGGCGTCCACGCGTCCGCCGACCTTCGTCCTGTTCACGACGGGATTCCTGGATGCCGGCTACCGCCGTTTCATCCAGCGGCGCCTGCGAGAGCTGTACGGCTTCGAGGGCACGCCGATCGTGCTCAACATGCGCGTGCGGGAGAAGCGCCAGCGCTGACGAGCGAAGACGGATGCCGCGATCCACGGGTCGCGGCATCCGTCGTCTCCGCCGCTCAGCTCGCCGGTCGCACCATCGCCGTCTCGTCCGGCTCCGCGAACCCGAACTGCCGGTACAGGCCGTGGGCATCGTTCGTGAAGAGCGTCCACCGCATGTGGGCTCCCGGGCCGTCGTCGATCATGAGCCGCATCAGCCCCTTGCCGAGGGCGTTGCCGCGGTGGTCGGGCAGGACGAAGACGTCCGCCAGGTAGGCGAATGTGACGCCGTCCGACACCGCCCGCGCGAATCCGACCTGCTCGCCGGTGTCCTGACGGTAGGCGCCGACGACGCGCCAGGCGCGCGCGACCTGCGTCGCGACATCCTCACGGGAGCGCGAGCGGCCCCAGTAGGCGTCCGTCGACAGCCACCCCCATACGACGTCGAACTGGATGCGGGCGGGGTCGTCGTCGAACACGTAATCGAGGGAGGTCATCGCTCCAGTGTGCCGGGTCGTGTCGGGTGTCCGCCGTGGCCACTCGGATCCGCGTGGCCATCCGGTGTGACAGGCTGGGTGGGTGACCATCGAGCCGCCCGCCTTCGATGAACGCCGTCGTCCGCACGGCCCGCGCGACCCGGGCGATGCCTGGGTGGTCGCGCCGTCGGGGGAGCGGTACTGGGGCGCATTCGGCGCGGCCGGACTCCTCGCCTACGACCCCGATCGCGGCGTCCTGTTGCAGCATCGCGTCTCCTGGAGCCACTACGGCGACACGTGGGCGCTGCCGGGCGGCGCGCGGCACGAAGGCGAGTCGGCGTGCGACGGAGCCATTCGCGAGGCGCAGGAGGAGGCCGGGGTGCCGGACGGAGCGATCCGCCCGCGGCTCATGAGCGTGTTCGACCTCGGCTACTGGTCGTATTCGACGCTCGTCGGCGACACCGTCGAGCCGTTCGAACCCGTCATCAGCGATCCGGAGAGCCGCGAGCTCGCGTGGGTTCCGGTGTCCGAGGTCGATGCGCGGCCGCTGCATCCGGGGTTCGCCGCATCCTGGCCGCACTTGCGCAACCTGCTCACGGTGCGCCCCGCGGTCGTCGTCGACGCGGCGAACGTCGTCGGCGCAGTGCCCGACGGCTGGTGGCGCGACCGGGCGGGAGCCGCCGACCGGCTCATCGAACGGATCGGGGCCCTGGCGGCGGCCGGTACGCCCGCAGCCGCGCTGGATCTCCCCGAGACGACGTGGTTCCCGGAGTTCACGGCCGTTCTCGAGGGGCAGGCGCGGGCGGCTGCCGGCGTCGAGGGCATCACCGTGGTCAAGGCCGCGGGCGAGGGTGACGACACGATCGCCGCGGAGGCGGCGCGCCTCGTCGCATCCGGCCGCGTCGTCACCGTCGTGACGAGCGATCGCGGGCTCGCAGATCGGGCGACGGATGCGGGTGCCGCCGTGCGCGGTGCGCGCTGGCTGCTCGACCTCCTCTAGCTTCTGGTGCCGGCTGGCGGGCTCAGCGCTGTCGGCGGCTCTGCCACCGGATGCGTCGGCGAGGCTGCGCGTCGGCGTGGTCGACCTGCCCGTCCGGCCGCGATGCCGTCTGCCGGGCCGTCCGGCGCTCTGTCCATGCGGCGACCTCCGCCTCGACGTCGCGCGTCGGGGTGACGACGGGCGGACCGCCCTGCAGCTGGCGGCGCGCCTCGATGACGCGGCGGTTGAAATCCTCGAGTGTCTCGCGGACATCCGTCTCACGAACCAGCCCGTCGAGGAGCGCATCGAGCTCTGCGTTCTCGACGCGGAGCGTCAGGGCTGCGGGCCCGAGCCCGCGGAGCTGCTCGGTCTCGATCTTCCGACGGATCCACCAATCCGGATCGTGGTGGTCGCCGAGCCTCGGGATGGGCTTGCCCGCGCCTGGGAGATCGTCGAACTCGCCGCGCCGGATGGCCTGCTGGATCGCGGTCTCCACCACCGCGGCGCGCTCGAGCTCCGACATCCCGCCCGGCCGCCCACTGGGCGCGGCGGTGTCCTCGGCGGTGTCGGCGGCGTCCCCCTGCCGGCCGCGTGCCGCTCGCTCGGATCGCCGCCGAGCCTCTGCTCGGGCGTCTTCGCTCATGTCACCTCTGCGCGTACTCTGCTCCCATTCTCGCGGAGCGTCCGTGGTCAGAGGCCGACGGCCTCCGTCGCGCCGGTGTCCGCGATGCGGGCGAGGTCGGCGAGGACGTCGAGCCGCACGATGCGGCCCTCCGCCACGGTGAAGGCCATGAGGGAGAGCACGCGCCCGTTGTGGACGACGGCGACACCCGGCAGGCCGTCGATCAGGACGGGCTGCGAGTGCGCGGCGAGGCGCGCGGCGAGCGTCGCCTGTCCGGCGATCTCCGCCGATCCGCGGAGGGTCTCGGAGGTCGTCCCGTAGTCGGCGTACAAGACGGCCCCGTCGCTCAGCAGCGAGAGCAGCGCGCGGAAGTCGCCCTCCTGGACCGCTGTGAGCCAGGCGGAGACGATGGCCCGCCCGGCGGCCCCGGGGCTCGGCGCGTCCTCGGCCGGAGGCGCCCCGTGCAGGCGATGCCGTGCACGCGACGCGAGCTGGCGGACGGCATCGGGGGAGCGGTCGAGCGTCCGCGCGATCTCGGTGAACGGCACGGCGAACACGTCGTGGAGGACGAATGCAATGCGCTCGGCGGGACTCAGCTGATCGAGGACGACGAGCAGCGCGACGCTCACGCGGTCGGCGCTCAGCGCGGCCTGCTCAGGGTCCGCCCACGCGTCCGGATCGACGGGCTCCTCCGGCCACCGCTCGACCTGCCAGGCCCGTTCTCTGCGGGAGCGAGCGGATCCGAGGATGTCCAGGCAGATCCGGGAGACGACGGTCGTGAGCCATGCGTCCAGATTCTCGATGGATGCCGCGTCGCTGCGGGCAAGCCGCAGCCAGGTCTCCTGCACTGCGTCGTCCGCGTCGCGGTTCGATCCGAGCAGCTGCAGCGCGATGGCTCGGAGCCGGGGACGCTGCCGTTCGAAGCGTTCGGCGAGAGAATTCTCGTCGGTCATGTCACATCCTCCTCAGGTGTGTCGTCGTAAGGGTGACGGGGCAGCGCGCCCCGATGTGACAGAAGGAGACATGATGGCTTCCATTCTCGTGACCGGCGGAACCGGAAACCTGGGGCGACACGTGGTGCCGCTGCTGCGCGGACGGGGTCACGATGTGCGGGTGCTCAGTCGATCCGCGCACGCGGGCCGCGAATTCGTCGTCGGCGACACGTTCACCGGAGCAGGTCTGGACGCCGCGTTCGCCGGTGTCGACACCGTCCTCCATCTGGCGGGGAGCAACAAGGGCGACGAGATCGGCGCCGGGCACGTTGCAGACGCGGCGCGGACGGCGGGCGTCGGACATGTGGTGCTGATCTCGGTGACCGGTGCGGACGCCCTCCCGCTCGCGTACTTCCGGTCGAAGGACCGCTCGGAGCACGTGGTGGCGGCATCCGGTGTGCCGTACACGGTGCTGCGAGCCGCACAGTTCCATGACTTCGCGTGGACCGTGTTCGGCGGCCTCATGAAGTCGCCGATCGTGCCGGCGCCCGCGGGGGTTCGGTTCGAGACGGTGGATGTCGCGGATGTCGCCGCCCGACTCGCCGAGCTCGTCGACGGCGCCCCGGCTGGGCGCGTTCCCGACATCGCAGGCCCGGAGGTCATCGAGGTTCCGACCATGCTCAGGCAGCTCGCGTCCGCGCGCGGACTTCGGCGATCGTTCCTGCCCGTCCATGTTCCGGGCGCCATGGGCCGCGCGTACCGCGACGGCGCCAACCTCGCGGGGTCCGACGCACTGCGCGGCGCTCTGACGTGGTCGGAGTATCTGGCGCTCCGCGCCGCGGTGCCCGCTGCCGCCTGAGCCGGTCAGTGCGATCCGATCAGCGGCCGCGGAGCCGGTCGATGTCGCGGCGCTCGCGCTTCGTCGGGCGCCCGGCACCGCGATCGCGCTGGGCGATGACGGGCACCGGGTCGCGCGGAGGCGTCCGGTCTTCCATGGCGACGGCCACCAGCGCCGCGCCGACGCGCTTCGAGATGGGCTCCCGGACGACGAGGAGCCGGTCGAACCCGTCGATGCGCACGCGCACTTCGTCACCCGGTTTCACGGTCTGCGCGGCTTTCGCGCGCTCACCGCCGACCCGCACATGTCCGGCGCGGCATGCCGTGGTCGCGGCGGAGCGGGTCTTGTAGATCCGCACGGCCCACAGCCACGCATCCACTCGCGCCGTGGTGCTCATGGTGTGGCGAGCACCTCGGCGACGGGCGCGACGGCGCGGCTGCGCAGCGCGACGAGGGTGCCCGCGACGATGAGCCCCTGGCCGGCGCAGTACGTGAGCATGACCATCGGGCTCGTCCAGTGCGGCATCATGTCGGGCACGAAGATGCGGCCGGCGAGGATCGTGTCGGAGGCCAGGAACAGCGCTCCGCCCACGGTGACGATCGGGTGGCAGCGTGCGGCGCTGGCGGCGGTGCCGCCGAGGACGAGCCCGTAGAGGACGACCGCCACGGTGAGGCTGCCGAGGTGCGGCCACAGGAACGCGAGCATGCCCGCCCACCACACGAGGTAGATCGCCGTCCACACCGGCAGGCGGCGGACGGCCAGGTGCCGGTTGAACAGCCAAATGTACATGACGTGTGCGATGCCGAAGGCGCCGAGCATGATGGGCAGCTCCGGGGCGAAGGGGAAGAAGACGGCGGCTTCGTCGCCGATCCATGAGAAGGCGAGTCCGACTCCGAGGATGGCGAGAACGCGGGCCTTCTCCTTCGGCCACCCGGCCGCGACGATGAAGACGGCGCATGCCAGCAGCGGTATGAGCAGGAACTTCGTGACGGCCGCGAGGCTGTCGTCGTAGGCGGCGAGCGCACCGATGTGGACGAGCGAGACGATGGCGTAGGGGGCGAAGGCCCACCAGCGGGTGCGCGGCGACGTTGACACGCGTCCCATCGTACGGTCGTCCAGACCGTGTCTCAGGCGAGGACCTTCTCGACGATCGCGAGGTGCGGCTTCGGGCGGGCGACCTCGGTGAAGCCCGCGGTGAGGAACGTCGAGAGGATGCCGGTGTACATCTCGTTCGCGCTCTTCTTCGCGGCGGTCGGATCGACCGGGTACGCCTCGACGACGCGGGCGCCGTTGTCTGCGGCATAGGCGAGGGCCGCGTCCAGGAGCTCGGCGGTCAGGCCGGCGCCGCGGTGCTCGCGCCGGATGACGAAGCAGGACACCGCCCACACCGACTCATCGTCGAAGGGATGCGGCGAGTCTGCGAACGCGCGCGTGCGCGCGATGCGCTGCTGTGCGGTCCGCGGGCCGACACGCACCCAGCCGGCGGCTTCGCCGTCGACGTAGGCGACGAGGGCCGGAGGGGGACCCGCGTCGACTTCGGCGCGCAGCATCCCCTGGCGTTCTTCCTGGCTGGTGCCCTGCCATTGGGCGTTCGTGATCATCCACCACTGGCACTGGCAGGAACGGCCGTCGCCGCCGCCGGACAGGGCGTGCTCGGCGTCGGCGAAGCGGTCGGGGGTCACGGGCTCGATCGTGATCGTGGACATGGTGCCGAGACTAGGAGGGGGCTCGGACACGCTCAAGGGCCGGCCGGTTCGCGGGCGCCCGCGCGAGCGGCTAAGATGGGGGAGTTGCCCGCGTGCGGGTCAACGGGATGTGGCGCAGCTTGGTAGCGCACTTGACTGGGGGTCAAGGGGTCGCAGGTTCAAATCCTGTCATCCCGACAGAAAGCCCTGGTGGATCGCAAGATCCACCAGGGCTTCGTCGTTTCACCGGCGCATCAGACGTGGACGGCCTTCCCGCCCTTGACGATCTGGGCGGTCCGTCGTCCCGTGAGGTGCCAGTCGCCCGGCTCCTCGTCGAGGAGCTCGCGGACGCGCGGCGCGACCCGTTCGCCGAACAGACGGATGCTGCGTTCCCGGACGTCGCGCGGCAGATGCGTGATGTCGTACTTGAGGTCGAACCGTGACAGATGGTTCGACCGCGCGATGGCGGCGACCTTCTGCGCGACAGTCTCGGGCGACCCGACGTACAGTGCGCCGGTGTCGACCTCCTCCGCGTACCGCTCAGCGGTGGGCGGGTAGAAGCCGCGCTCCTTGCTGATCGCGGTCACGACCGGCTCCCAGTGCTTCCAGTGCACCGTCTTGGCCTCGTCATCCGTCTCCGCGATCAGGCCGAGCGAGTGCTGCGCGATCGGCAGTTCGGGATGCCCGAAGGAGTCGAGCGCGCGGAGGTACAACTCCGCGTGCCCGGCGAACCGTTCCGGACGCCCACCGATGATCGCCATCATGAGCGGCAGGCCGTTGCGTGCCGCGCGGACCACGGAGTCCGGGCTGCCGCCGATGCCGATCCAGGCGGGGATGCCGCCTTCGGGCATGCGCGGATGCAGTCGGACGTCGTCGAGCGGAGGGCGGTACCTGCCCGACCAGGTGACGCGGTCCTCGCGCATCAACCGGAGGAACAGGTCGAGCTTCTCCTCGAAGAGCGCCTCGTACTCGGCGATGTCGTAGCCGAACAGCGAGAACGACTCGATCGCCGACGCGCGGCCGAGCACCATCTCGGTGCGTCCGTTCGAGATCGCGTCGACCGTCGCGAACTCCTGGTAGAGGCGCACCGGATCCTGTGTCGAGAGCACCGTCACCGACGTGCCCAGCTGGATCTTCGATGTGGCCTGCGCGGCCGCGGCCAGCACGACGGGAGTCGCCGAATCGACCGACGTCTCCTTGTAATGCTCGCCGACGCTGAAGACGTCCAGTCCGACCGATTCAGCCAGCTGCGCCTCCTCCACCAGCAGGCGCACCGACTCCGCATCGGACATGACCCGCCCGTTGTCGGTCGCGACATCCCCGAAGGAGTTCAGGCCGAACTCGAATCGCGTGCTCTGCTCCGTCATCGTCCTCATACTCCCGTGCGCTTCTTATTGACGTGTCAATCATATGGAACGCCGACGCCGGTGAATCGATTCCCGAGCACGCCGACGTCGGCTGTCAGGAATCCGTGAAGTGTCCCGATCCGCGCCTCCGGGTCCTGGCGGGGTCCATGCTGGTTGTGGGCGGTTGCGGCACACGAGTCGAGCTGGTCACAGCGCATTCGGGAAGCGCTGCCCTCACCCGGTCGAGACCGCTTCGCCGCCGGGAAGCGCGGTTGTCCCCAGCAACCCACTCCCGACGGCCTCAACCGTCGCGCAGCGGGCCACGTTCGCCTGACGCTCGCCCTCCTCGTCCCCGACCCCGGCACTGCGGGCGGGAATATCCTGAGGACGGGGCGTCGAGATGTGCGAACGCGGCAGGGTCTTTCGGATCGGTCTGCGTCTCCTCAGCTGGACCGCAATCGGCATCGGCGCGGCCGCGGGACTGGTCGTCGCCACGGTCGGCATGGCCATCGCGGAAGGGATGCTGGTCCGCGAGCGCCTCGGCGCCACCCGTCTCGACTCCGTCCTGCCGCGCAGCGGCACGTTCGGGGGGGACCAGGCGGGGCCGGCGGTCGCGCTCGGGATGATGGGGGACTCGCTCGCCGTCGGCTACGGGGCCGAGTCGCCCGACGGAGCGCCCGGCGTCGTGATCGCGGAGGGGCTCGCCGAGGCATCCGGTCGCCCGGTCGTCCTCACGAACGTCGCGGCGGTGGGCGCGGAGTCCACCGCGCTCATCACCCAGCTGGCGCACCTGCGCGCCCTGGCGACGCCCGATGTCGTCGTCATCATGATCGGCGCCAACGATGTGATGCATCTGAAGCGCCTCACCGACGCCCTGTGGCCGCTGTCGGAGACGGTGCGGCAGCTGCGCCGCGGCGGTGCGCAGGTCGTCGTCGCGACGTGTCCGGATCTCGGGACGGTGCATCCGTTCTCGCAGCCGCTGCGCTTCTTCGCGCACTGGTACAGCCGCGTCCTCGCCACCGGTCAGGTCATCGTCGTCCTCCGCGCGGGAGGACGCACCGTGTCGCTCGCGGACACGCTGGGACCCCTCTTCCACCTCGACCCGGACGACATGTTCTCCGCCCACGATCACCTGCATCCGTCGAGCGTCGGATACCTCGCGGCCGCGGAGGTGATCCTCCCGAGCGTGCGCGTCGCCGCCGGCTTCCCGATCCCAGGGGACGAGCGCATCCCGCACCGGATCTACCGGAGGGGCAGTCGCCATCCGCTCGCCTGGTGGGCGTTCCGCGCATCGCGGCGCGTCGGCGCGCGGCTTACGGCGTACGAGAGCATGGCGGGCACGACGATCGCGGGATGAGGCGTGCCCGGTCCGGCCCGCCCGGTGCACCGCCGGGCTCGCCGCGCAGCGCGCTCAGCAGGAGCTCGCGAGAACGGGCAGAGTTGAGGCCATGAGGCTCCGGACCAGACGCCCGACCGCAGTCGAGCCGCATCCACTCGCCGTCGGGGCGGGGGCCCGACTCCGCGCTGCGGGCCCGGCCGTCTCGCTCGACGCCGCCCAGCTCGCCGCCGTCGAAGCACTGAGCCGACCCGCGGCCCACGGCTACTATCTCTGGGGCGCGGCCGGGCGGGGGAAGACCATGCTCGCCGACCGGTATTTCGCGGCGATCCCGTCCCCGCACAAGCGCCGGTTCCACTTCCACGACTTCTTCCGCGATCTGCAGCGTCAGATCATCCTCGAGCGGGAGCCGCTCGACGCCTCCCTGCGCCGGCTCGTGGGCGACGCGCGGGCGATCCTGTTCGACGAATTCCACGTGCATGACGTGGCGGACGGCGTCTACCTCGCCGCCACGCTCGAGACCCTCATCGCGCACGGCGTGCTCCTCATCGCGACGTCGAACTACGAGCCGAGCGGCCTCATGCCGAACCCTCTGCTGCACTCCCGCTTCGAGACGACGATCGAGCTCGTCACCACCCGGCTCGACGTCGTGCACATCGGCGCCGGGGTCGACTATCGCGCAAGGCGGGCCGGGGATGCGGCGGGCCGCGGCTTCGCCACGGGCACGTGGTGCATCGGCGAGTCGTCCGCGGCGGACGGCGCCAGGATCGACCTGGATGCGGGCGGCTTCCGCATCCGCGCGCGCCACGTGCACGAAGGTGCAGCATCCTTCGACTTCCACGACCTCTGCGGGCGCGCGCTCGGAACGGCCCAGTACCTCTGGCTGGCCGAGTGGTTCGAGACGGTCGTCCTCGAGGACGTGCCCGACCTCGCGACGGTCGGCCGCGACCCGCTCGCGCGGTTCGCGAACCTCGTCGACGTCCTCTACGACCGGGACGTCCGCCTGCGCGTGTGCGCGGCGGCCATCCCCGAGCGCATGCTCGACGCGGTGGATCCGCCGCGCGATGCGCCGCGCACCCTCAGCCGCCTCTCGGCGCTCGAGCGCGTGCGGGCGCGCGCCCTCACTTCTTCTTGAGCGACTCCTGGTACTCGTCGGCGTAGGTGGGGGTGCCGTCGATGAGGCTGTCCGCGAAGGCGGCGACATCCGGTCCGATGAGCTCGATCACGCCCTTGCCGGATGCCGCGCCCTCCTCGAAGAAGTCGACGATGCCCGGGAGCAGCGTGCCGTCGGGAAGGTCGACCGGGCCGACCTTGAAGAGGTACTTCTGCATCTCGCCGTAGACGATCCGGTAGTCCGGCGGCAGCGCCTTGACCCGCGCCATGTGCGCCCGCCACTGCTTCTTGCCCTCGATGATGTCCTGGATACCCATGTCAGGCTCCCAACTCTTTGAGCTTCTTCGCGACGGTCCGGTTCAGCTGCGCGCGCCACCGGTCGCGATACGTGCGAGCCCCTTCGCCGCCGGCGAGCGCGGCACAGAAGCCCGGGATGTCGTCGCCGACCACGTCCTGCGCACTCAGGCCCTCCGCCGCCGTCTCCTCGAGGAGGCCCAGGGCGTTGTCGAGGATCGGCATGAGGTTGCGGCCGGTGAAGCTGCCATAGGTCCACATCCCGTTCTTGATCTGATCCCACGCCGCGCGATGATCGGGCGGCAGAGCCTCGGCCCTCGCCTCGAATGCGGTGAACTCCCGCGTCATGTCGTTGCCGGTGACGGTGTCCCAGAGATTCATGTCCCACCTTCCTTCAGCGTGTCGATCCGCGACGAGACGTAGTCCCATTTGGCCCAGAAGGTCGCGAGCTGTGCGCGCCCCTCCTCGTTGAGCGTGTAGAACTTGCGCGGCGGTCCGACCTCCGAGGGCCGCTTCGCGACCTGGACCAGACCGTTTCGCTCCAGCCGGAGCAGGATCGTGTAGACGGTGCCGTCGACGACGTCGGTGAAGCCGAGATCGTTGAGTCGCCGCGTGATCGCGTATCCGTACGTCTCTTCGGCCCCGATGATCTCCAGCACGCAGCCCTCGAGGGTGCCCTTCAGCATCTCGGTCAGGTCGTCCATGGCATCCTCGGATCCGGCGTTCGCGGTACTACGTGATACAAGGTACCACTATTCAGTACCACGCAGTAGTGCGGACGGGGATGTCAGAGCTTGTAGCCGATGGCGCGCAGCAGCTCTCTGCGGTCCGCGATGTCGCGCTCGGTCTCGACGCCGACCGGCGGCTCGCCGTCGATGACGCCCGTCACTCCGCGGCCGCCCTCGGTGACCGCCACGAGGATCTGGACGGGGTTGGCCGTCGCACAGTAGACCGTGCACACCTCCGGCACGGCCTTCACCTGATTGAGGACGTTGACCGGGAATCCGTCGCGCAGCATGATCACGAACACGTGGCCCGCCGCGATCGCGACGGAGGCGTTCACGGCGAGCTCGACGAGGTCGTCGTCGTTTCCGGTGTGCCGCACGAGGCGGGCACCGGATGCCTCGCAGAACGCGACGCCGAACCGCAGCACGCCGCCGACCCCGGCCAGGGCCTCGTGCAGGTCTTCGACGGTCTTGATGAAGTGCGACTGGCCGACGATCACGTTGACGTCGTCCGGCTTGTCCAGCGGCACGACTTCGATGTCGACAGCCATGGCGAACCTCCTTAGACGCCGTCAGCCTAGTTCTCCGGCCCCGCGGCGGCTACGGCGTCATCCGTACGTGTAGAAGCCCTCTCCGCTGGCGATGCCGAGCTTGCCCTTGTCGATGTAGTTCTCCTTGAGCCAGGCGGCGTGACGCCGTGCGGTCGCGTCGCCGTGGGACATGATGTTGTACGGCGTCGTGAGGCCGATGATGTCGTAGTACTGGAAGGGTCCGAGCGGCGCTCCCGCGCCGATCTTCCACACGCGGTCGATGTCGGCGGGCTCGGCGTAGCCGTCCGCGGCCAGCTCGAGCGCGGCGCCGAGGAACGGCACGAGCAGCGAGTTCAGCACGTAGCCCGCTTTCTCCTTGTGGATCGGGATGGCCACCATCCCGATCTCGCCGGCGAACGCGACGACCTCGTCGAACACGGCGGGGTCGGTGTCGGGTGTGCCCATCACCTCCGCGGTGTTGGAGATCCAGATGCGGTTCGCGAAGTGCAGCGCGAGGAACTTCGCCGGCCGGCCTGTGAAGTCCTTCATCGCGCTCGGCAGCAGCGTCGACGAGTTCGTCGCGAAGATCGTCTTGGCAGGCGCGACCGCGCCGAGCTTCTCGTACGTCTCCTGCTTGAGGGCGAGCACCTCCGGGATCGCCTCGATCACGAGGTCGGCATCTCTCACCGCGTCCGCGAGATCCGACGAGTACCGGATTCGGCCGAGCGCCGCATCCGCTCCGCCGTCCGCAGCGCCCGCGACGCCGTCCTTCTTGTACGTCGCCGCGAGCCCCGCGAAGCGCTCGGTCGCCTTCTCGAGGATCTCGTCGCTGATGTCGTACGCGGTCACCGCGAACCCGCTGAAGGCCACCTGGTAGGCGATCTGCGATCCCAGCACGCCGGTGCCGAGCACGGTCACGTTCTTGATGTCGGTCATGTCCGCCAGTCTGCCCGGATCGGGTGGCACGCGGCGAGAGGCCCGGCGATCCGCGACGGAGGCGCCCGATACGCTGGAGGGGATGACGAACTCCCGTGCCGAGGCGGCCTACCACCGGTCCCTTGCCGCGTTCCGCACTCCGACGCTCGATCTGCTGCACGGGTATCATGCTCCGTTCGTCGTGGCCGTCCTGTCGATCGTGTTCACGGTGGATCGCCCCGCGGTCGCTGTCTCGGATGCGCACGCGGAGGTCGCCGAGATCCTCGATCAGCTGCGGGCCGCGGGTTACGACGAGGACGAGCGCGCGCTTCCGGCCGGCTCGGCCCGCGAGATCTGCCGGCGCTGGGTGAAGGCCGGATGGCTCGTGCCCCAGATCGACGACGACGTCGAGGTCTATCGGCTCACCGCGCATGCGGTCGGGGCGCTCGAGATCACCGGCCGCACCGGGGGCGGGCGCACCCGTGTGTCGAACTCGCGCGTGCGGACGCTGCTCGAAGCAGTCGAGCGGCTGGCCGACGACGCGGAGACGGATCCCGCACGGCGGCTCGACCGGCTCGTCCGGGAGCGCGCCGCGCTCGACGAGGAGATCGCCCGCATCCAGCGCAGCGGACGCGCGGACCCGGTCGACGACGAGCAGCTCCTCGAGGAGGCGGAGAACGTCCTGCACCTGGCGCGCGAGCTCCCCGCCGACTTCGCGCGCGTCGCCGAGTCGATCAAGGCGATGCAGCGCGACGTCGTGGCCGATCTGCGCCGCGATGTGCGCCCGACCGGAGAGGTCCTGCGCGAATACCTCGAACGCGGCCAGCACGTCATGCAGGTGACGCCCGAAGGCCGCGCCTTCGAGGGCGCGCTGCGACTCATCGGCGATCCCGACAGGATCGACGACCTGGCCGACCAGCTGCACAGCGTGCTCGCGCATCCGTTCGCCAAGGCGATGGATGCGGCGCAGCGCAGCGAACTGGACGCCATCGGCCGCCGCGTCGAACTGGGCGTCGAAGAGGTGCTGACCGCGCAGCGCCGCGCATCGCGGGTCATCACCGCGCAGGTGCGCACGCACGATCCGGTGCGCGACCGCCAAGTCGACGAACTGCTGCGCGATGTCATGTCCGGGCTCCAGGCGTGGACGCACGGGTCGTCGCCGGACGCCCCGGTCGACCCGGTGCGGAGTCTGCCTGCGGCGGCGATCGGCCATCTTCGGCAGTCGGTCGGCGACATCCGTCCGCCCGGTGCTCCTGCCCCGCTCGCCGACGCCGACGACGCCGAGTTCCTGGACGCCGACACCCGCGCGTGGGGCGGGCCGCGCTATGCGGAGCTCGAGGAGTACGTCGCAAGCCTCGGCGCCGAGTTCGATCTGGCCGCCGCCTTTCAGGAGGCCGCGGACGACACGCGCCGTCCCGTCGACCTCGTGGGCCTCCTCGAGATCGCCCACCGCACGGGGATGGTCGAGACCGACGAGGTGTCGGTCGTCGAGGCGATCCGCCCCGACGGCACGACGCGGCGGTTCGCCTTCGGCGCCGTGACCGCGCGCGCGGCCGGACCCGCAGTCGCATCCACCGTGAAGGAGACGGATGATGAGTGAGCCTTTCATCGAGCCGGTCGCGATGGAGGAGGATCCCGACGAGCTGTTCGCCGGCGACCGCGGCGTGCTCGAATCCGCCGTCCGGCGCGTGCTCGTGCTCGTGCTGCAGCGGCGATTCCTTCTCGCCGACCGTCACCGGGACGCGTGGACGGTGCTGCTCGACAACCAGCAGCTCATCGAGTCCCGGCTGAACGACCTGTTCCTCCGGCTTGTGATCGACCACGAGCGCGGTGTCGCCTACAAGGCGCAGGTGCGGTCGGACGAGCTGGAGATCCCGATCCTCCTGCGCGACTCGGCGTACTCGCGCTCGGAGACCCTCGTCCTCGTGCACCTGCGCACCGTCTATCAGCGCGAGACCGCCGCAGGCGAGTCGTCGGCGCGTGTCGACATCGAAGACGTCGAGCAGACGGTGCTCAGCTACTTCGCCGATGCTGACGGGGACATCGCGCGCCGCCAGAAGGCGATCCGCACCGCGATGCTCCGACTCACGAAGGACGGCATCGTCGAGGAGGAGTCGGTCGGTCGCTATCGGATCGGTCCGCTCGTGGAGATCGTGCTCAGCGCGGAGAAGCTCCGGGAGCTGCGCGACTGGCTGCGCACCCGCGTCGCCAACGGTGATGCGCGGCCCGAGCGCGGCGAGGCCTTCGATCTCGACGACGACGACCCGGACCTGGATGCGGACGACCTGTCCGACGACCAGCCTGCTGAGGAGCTTGCCCAGTGACGATGATCGAGACGCTGTTCGGGCTCATCCCGGCAGGATCGCGCGGCCAGCAGTGGCTGGCAGAAGACCTCCAGCTCGTGAACTGGGGCGGGTACGACGGCGCGCACCGCGTGCGTTTCTCTCCGGCGGCGACACTCCTGTGCGGCGGGTCCGGCTCGGGCAAGTCGACGCTCATGGATGCCTACATCGCGCTCATGATGCCGCACACGACACCCTTCAACGGCGCTTCCAACGGGGGAGTGACGGGGCGCCCGCGCGGGGAGGAGCAGCGCAACATCCTCTCGTACGCGCGCGGCAAGCTCGACGAGTCCCGCACCGATGAGGGCACCAAGATGCGCGTGCTCCGCGGCGACGGCGTCGACACATGGACCGCCGTCTCCATGACGTGGCTGGATCACGACGGGGCCCGCTTCACCGCCGTGCGCGCGTGGTACGTCCCGGCGGGTGCACGCGTGCTGGAGGACGCCGTACGCGTCCGTGCGACGGCGGACGGCCCCTTCGACCTCAGCTCCCTCGAATCGGCCGCCGTGCATCGCTTCACCGACACGTCGCTGAAGGCCGCGGGGCTCGATCCGGTGGCGACCGACCGCGAGTTCTCGGCGCGCCTGCACACCGTGCTCGGAATCGGGGCCGCGGGCTCGGGCGCGAAGGCGATGAGCCTCCTCGCCCGCATCCAGGCCGGCCAGCAGATCACGACGGTCGACGACCTCTACAAGCGGCTCGTGCTCGAGGAGCCGGAGACGATGACGACCGCCGATGCGGTGGTCGCGCACTTCGACGAGCTCGAAGGAACGCGCACGCGCATGCTCACGGCCCGGCAGCAGGTCGGGGCGCTCGAGCCCATCCGCGAGCTGCGCGGGAAGATCGCGGACGCCGCCGAGCGGGTGCGGATCGTCGACGAGATCGGCTCTTTCTCGGATGCCGAGTCGCTCGCATCGCTGTGGCGTGCGGGCCGGCGGCTCGATCTGCTCCGCGATGTGGAGTCGGAGCTCGGCGAACGCACGCACGCGATCGACGTGGAGCTGCGTGAGAAGGGCGCGCTGGCGGATGCCGCGGAGGCGGAGCGGGACGGCCTGGCCGACCTGCTGCGACACTCGGGCGGCGACCGGCTCGACACCGCTCAGCGCGAGCTGCGCGAGGTGGAGCGACGGCTCGGCGCCGTGCAGCGGCAGCGCGGCGTGCTCGACGAAGACCTCCGGATCCTCGGGGTCGAGGCGGCCGACCGCGATCGGTTCACAGCACTCGCCGCCCGGGCGCGCGAGGAGCTCGCCGATCCGGACGCCAAGCGCACCGCGCGGCAGGCGTTCGCCGAGGCGATGTCATCGCGGCGGGCTCTCGACGCCGAGATCGCCGAGCTCGAGGCGGAACGCACGCGCACCGAGGCCGGGAGCGACAACATCCCGGGCGCGCTGCACGAGTCCCGCGCCCTGCTCGCACGTGCTGCCGGTCTCGAGCCGGACGACCTTCCGTTCGTCGGCGAGCTCGTCGAGGTGCGCACCGAGTTCGAGCCGTGGCGCGAGGCGTTCAACCTCGCCCTCGGCGGCTTCGCGACGACCCTTCTGATCGACGCCGCCGTCCTCGCGCGGTTCCGCGAGGCGATCAACACCGTGCGGACCCCCGTGCGACTGCGCTACGAGGGCGTGCACACCGGGCTCCCCGAGGCCGGTGCGCGGGATGACTCCACTCTCCCCGGGCGCCTCGACTACCGCAGCACGCCCTTCACCGGCTGGCTCCAGCAGCGCCTCGACGAGCGGTTCGGTTTCGTGTGTGTGGACTCGTCGGCGCAGCTGCAGGCGCACGGCAAGGCGCTCACCATCACCGGGCAGACCTCCGAGGGGAGCCGCGGAGCGCATGGCGGCCACGGGCGCGCCAACGTGCTCGGGTTCTCCAACGACCGCCGCCTGCGCGAACTCGCCAAGCAGATCGACCGCGCACGATCCGCGCTCGTCGATGCGATCGACGCGGCGGAGGACGCTGAGGCCGCCCTGGATGCCGTCGATTCGCGTCTCACGGCGTGGACGAGGATCGTCGACCTCGCATGGGAGCAGGTCGACCTCGACGCCGTCGTCGCCGAGCGCGACCGGTGGAAGGCCATCGAGGACGAGGTCACCGCGGGCAATCCGGAGATCGCACGGATCCAGGGCCAGCTCGCCGCCGCCAAGGGGAAGGTCGGCACCCTCCGCGAGGACATCGCGCGGGCGAAGGTCGAGCGCGAGCAGCTCGAGGCCAAGTGGGCGGCCGTCACGGACGATGTGGACGCCAGCCAGTCGACCCTCGACGCGGCCGAGGACGCCGACCGCGCCCTCGACGACGATCAGCGCGGGTTCCTCGACGCCCGATTCACCCTGCGCGACAGCGCGACGGCGGCGAGCCCGTCGGCGGTCCTCACGCGCTTCGACGCGGCGCTGACGACGGCGGGGCAGCGTCTTGACGAGGACCGGGCCGCGGCATCCGCCGCGCACGAGGAGCATCGCGACTCCATGCGGCGACTCATGAGCGGCTTCCTCGAGCGGTGGCCGAATCCGAACCTGCTGCCCGACCCCGACACGTCCGTCGGGGACTTCGAGCGCATCCTCGAGGCGCTCGAGACGAGCGGGCTCCACGAGCTCGAAGCGGAGTGGCGCGACAGCCTGCTGAAGCTGTCCGGCAACGACCTCACGAACCTCGACTCGACCCTCGCGCGGTCTCTCCGCGAGATCCGCGAGCGCATCGAGCCGATCAACGTCATCATGCAGGACCTCCCGTTCTACGACGACGACCATCGCCTGCAGATCACGACGCGGGAGAACCAGTCCGAGGCGCGGAAGCGCTTCCGCCGGGAGCTGCGCGAAGTGCGCGGGCTCATCGACGCCGCCAAGACGGATGACGAGCGCGAGAACGTGTATCGGCGCATGAGCAGGCTGATCGGGCGGATGCGACGCACGGCGCCCGACTTCGGCGACCTCGTCGACGTGCGCAACCATGTGCGCGTGAGCGCCGAGCGGATCACCGCCGACACGAAGCAGCACGTGGCGCTCTACGACCACATCGGAGAGAAGTCCGGCGGCGAGTCGCAGGAGCTCATCGCGTTCATCGTCGGCGCGGCGCTGCGGTACCAGCTGGGGGATGCCGGCGCCGAGCGCCCGCGCTACGCGCCGGTGTTCATGGACGAGGCGCTCATCAAGGCCGACGCGCACTTCACGAAGCGCGCGATCGGCGCGTGGCGGGGGCTCGGGTTCCAGCTTGTGATCGGCGCGCCGAACGACAAGTACAGCGCGATCGAGCCGCACGTGGATGTCGAGTACGACATCCTCAAGGACACGCGCGGTCGCTCGTGGGCGAAGCCGAAGGTCGGCCTGCCGGAGCTCGCCGGGTGACCGCGCGGCTGAGCAGGTGACTGCCCGGTCCCTGAGCCTGTCGAAGGGTCGTCGCCGCCCGACGACGACCCGTCGACAGGCTCAGGGACCACGGGTCCGTCGCCGAGCCATTCGACCAGTCCGATCAACGGGACGGCGTATCCTGGAGCGTATGCGTTTCGCCTCCACCACCTGGACCTGGCTGCACTAGCAGCCGAGACGCATCCGCGCGGGCTGCACGGCAGCCCGCGACCCGCGGTCCCCTGAGATCCGTGCAGCTCCCTACCCACTGGAGCACACATGGATTCCTTCACCGCAACCGCCCGGCGCATGCCTGCGCTGCGCAGCGAGATCGCCGATCATCCGGAGCGATACCGCATCCTGACCGGGGAGCGACCGACGGGTCGCCTGCACCTCGGTCACTACGTCGGCACCATCAGCGAGCGGGTGCGCCTGCAGGATGCCGGAGTCGAGACGTTCGTCATCGTCGCCGATTACCAGGTGATCACCGATCGAGATTCGGTGGGCGATATCGCGGACAACGTCTTCAACGCCGTCCTCGACTATCTCGCGGCGGGTCTCGATCCCGCCGGGACGACCATCTTCACGCATTCCGCAGTGCCGGCGCTGAATCAGCTGATCATCCCGTTCCTCAGCCTCGTGACGGAGGCGGAACTCCACCGGAATCCGACGGTGAAGGCCGAGGCCGCCGCGTCCGGTCGCGCGCTGAGCGGTCTGCTGCTCACGTATCCCGTGCACCAGGCGGCCGACATCCTGTTCTGCCGGGGGAACCTCGTCCCCGTCGGCAAGGACAATCTCCCGCACGTCGAGATCACCCGCACGATCGCCCGTCGCTTCAACGAACGCTACGGGCCGGTCTTCCCGGAGCCCGAGGCGCTTCTCACCGAGACGCCGGAACTGCCGGGCTTGGACGGACGCAAGATGTCAAAGAGCTACGGCAACACGATCGGTCTCGGGATGACCGCTGACGAGACCGCCGCCGCCATCAGACGGGCGCGCACCGATTCGGAGCGGACCATCACGTATGACCCCGAGGGTCGTCCGGGTGTCAGCGGACTCTTGGCGACGGCGGCCGTGTGTCTCGATCGCTCACCCGCCGACGTCGCCGCCGAGCTCGGGGACCAGGGGAGCGGTGCGCTGAAGGCGTTGACGACGGAGGCCGTCAACGAATTCCTCCGTGAGCACCGGGAACGGCGTTCGGAGCTGACGGCCGCCGATGCGGCATCCGTCATCCGCACGGGGAACGCGCGAGCCGCGGAGATCGCACAGGCGACCCTGCGCGAGGTGCGCGACGCGATGGGGATGATCTACTGACTCACCCGGTCGGCAGCGATGGCAGGCGCAGGTCTCACCCTCCGGAGCTCGCCGAGCTTCACCACCACGACCCCGGCGACGATGAGCGCGGCCCCGAGCCACTGCAGGCCGCTCGGGACGAATCCGAGGAGCACGATCGGCCAGAAGATGCCGAAGAGCGCCTCCGAGTAGCCGGTGAACGCCGACATGACCGCGCCCAGTCGGCGGGCGGCGGCGACGCCCAGCACGTAGGACAGCACCGTCGAGATGAGCACGAGGCCGGCGACGACCATGAGCGGCGAGACGGCCTTCTCCGCGATCGTCGCGGCCGTCGCGGTGACCGTGAAGGGAAGCACGTGCACGGCGCTCACGGCGATGAGGGTCACGGAGCCGACCGCGAGGCCGAGGCCGACGAACGGGAGCGGTGGGATGCCATGGTCTCCGTCGGCGCCGGTCGCGTAATACGCCGCGTTGCCGATCGCCGCGATGAGGGCGAAGAGGATGCCGATCGGGTTGAGCTCCTGGCCGGACCCGATGCCGGAGATGGCGAGGAGCCCGAGCACGGCGATGCCTGCCCCGAGGAACGTGAGGCCCGTCGGGCGGATGCGGGTCCGCGCCCACGTCCAGAACACCAGCAGCACCGGCCCCATGAACTCGATCAGCAGCGCCAGGCTGGGCGGGATGAACTCCACCGCGATGAAGAACGCGAGCTGACATCCCGCGACCGCGAGGAGCCCGAAGAGCAGCAGCGGCCCGCGTGCCCGCCACGCGAGCACCCAGCGGCCGCGCATGACGATGGCCGTCGGGATCGCGAGCACGAGCGCCGCCAGCGAGATGCGCGCCGTCGCCGCCGCGCCGGCCGACCACCCGGCCGACATCAGCGCACTGGCGAACGTCCCGGACAGGGCGAAGCTCGCCGCCGATCCGACGGCGAGGAGGAATCCCGCCGCGGGAAAGCTGCGCTCGTGCCCTGACATATCTGCATCCGTTCCGGCCGCCGCATCCTTCCGGCGCCCCAGCAAGGTTACGCCGGGGAGCGGACACGTCCGGACGGGTCAGCGCGGCCGGTGCTCCGCGCGCGCGAGTGCATCCGCAGCGCGCACCAGAGCGAGGTGGGAGAACGCCTGCGGGGTGTTCCCGACCTGGCGCCGGCCGTGCACGTCGTACTCCTCGGACAGCAGCCCGACGTCGTTCGCGATCGCGCAGAGTCGGTCCATGAGCGCCTCCGCCTCGTCGACGCGCCCCGTCGTCGCGTACTGCTCCACGAGCCAGAAGGAGCACGCGAGGAACGGATGCTCGCGCCCGGGCAGGCCGTCGACCTTCGTCACGGTGCGGTAGCGGCGCAGCATCCCGTCCTCCATGAGGTCCTGCTCGATCTTCGCGACCGTCGCGAGCATGCGCGGATCGTCCGGCGGGCAGTACCCGACGAGCGGGAGCAGCAGAAGTGAGGCGTCCACCTCGGTCGTGCCGTAGTACTGGGAGAAGTGGCCGTCCACGACCGCCTGCGTGTCGATCTCGTGCCGCATGCGGTCGCGCAGCTCGCGCCACTCGTCGAGGTGGCCCGACAGCCCGAACTCCTCGACGGCGCGCACGGCGCGGTCGAACGCCGCCCACACCATGACACGCGAGTGGGTGAACATGTGCGGGTCGCCGCGGATCTCCCACAGCCCCTGGTCCGGTCGCTGCAGGTTCTCTGCCGCATGCCGGATCAGGTGCTTCTCGAGCGGCCAGGAGAACTTCGACTCCTCGAGTCCCGCTCCCCGCGCGGCGGAGAGCGTGACGAGCACCTCTCCGACGACATCGGCCTGATATTGGAGCGCCGCGCCGTTGCCGATGCGGACCGGCACCGACTCCTCGTAGCCGGGGAGGGAGGCGAGTTCCCGCTCGACGAGGTCGCGCTCACCCGCGAGCCCGTACATGATCTGGAGGTCCGCAGGGTCGCCGGCGACCGCGCGCAACAGCCAGTTCCGCCAGTGGTGGGCGACGTGGGTGAAGCCGTGCGCGAGCAGGGCCTCGAGCGTGAGCGCGGCATCCCGCAGCCACACGTATCGGTAGTCCCAGTTGCGCGATCCGCCGAAGTCCTCGGGCAGCGATGTGGTCGCGGCCGCCGCGATGCCGCCCGTCTCGCGGTTCGTGAGCGCGCGCAGGGTGAGCAGCGACCGGACCACGAGATCCTGGTGGGGGCCGGCGTGCTCGATACGGTCGGCCCAGTCCTGCCACCACCGACGCGTGTCCGCGATGCCGCCTTCGACGTCGAGGGGCTCGGGCACGGGCAGATGGGACGGGTACCACGTCAGTGTGAGGTCGACGGATGCGCCGGCATCCACCGTGACCTCGCCGCTGTGGACGTGATCGACGGGATGCAGGCGGGCCCCGCGCATGACGATCGCGTGCGGACCCGCCGTCGCCACCAGCGCGGGCTCCTGCTCGGTGCCGTCCTGCCGCACCCACGGCAGCGCCCGCGAGTAGTCGAAGCGGAAGCGCACGTCCTGGTCGAAGGCGACGCTTCCTTCGATCCCGACGATGCGGCGGACCAGATCGATGCGGTCGACGTCGACGCGACTGTGCCGATGGATCGGCATGACGTCGTGCACCTCCGCCACGCCCGTCGCCGTCTCCCAGCGCGTGACGAGGATGAAGGTGTCGCCGTCGTAGCGGCGGCTGGCGACGGCGTTCGCGTCGTGTGGGCGGAGGTTCCAGCATCCGTTCTGCTCGGTGCCGAGGAGGGCCCCGAAGACGGATGCCGAGTCCAGCCGCGGCAGGCACAGCCAGTCGATCCCGCCCTCGCGCGAGACGAGTGCCGCGGTGTGGCAGTTGCTCAGCAGTGCGTAATCCTCGATCGGGACGGTCACCGTCCCACTCATACACCCATCGCCCGACACTATCGAGGAGACTCGGCGGCGCGTCCGCCGCGCATAGGTAGGGTGTCACCGTGGGGGAGAGCGGACAGGACGGCACCGGCGGGATGCTGCGGCGCATCGTCGCGTGGGTGCTCGGCCTGCGGATCGTCCGGGCCTACCTCCTGTACATCGAGCACCGCGGACCGATGCTCGCCGACAGCATCACCTACCGCGCGCTGTTCAGCATCTTCGCCGGGGTGCTGCTCGTGTTCTCGTTCGCCGCTCTCTGGCTGAGCGGCGCTCCCGACGCGATGCACGCCCTGACGGAGGCGCTCGACGCGATGATCCCGGGTCTGTCGAAGGTCGTGGACGTCTCCAGCATCGACGCGCCCGTCGGGTTCACGCTCATCGGCGTCTTGTCGCTCGTCGGCCTCGTGGGCGCGGCGATCAGCGCGATCGGCAGTCTCCGCGCGGCCCTGCACATCCTGGCCGACGAGGTCGTGGACGACGTCTTCTTCGTCTGGGTGATCCTGCGGAACCTGCTGGTGGCCGCCTGTCTCGGCGCTCTCCTCGCCGTGGCGGCGCTCGCGAGCGTCTTCGGCGTGGCGGGTGTCGGCGCGGTGATGGGGTGGCTCGGGATGTCGAGCCACGCCTGGCCTGCGGTGATCAGCATCCGACTCGTGGACATCCTCGTCGTGTTCGTCGTCGACACACTGGCGATCGTGCTCCTCTTCGTGGTGCTCGCGGGGATCCGGCCGCCGGCGCGGGCGCTCTGGATCGGGGCGATGATCGGCGGACTGGGCCTCACGGTCCTGCAGGAGCTGTCCGGCCTGTTCGTGCGGGGCGCGGCATCCAATCCGCTCCTCGCCTCCTTCGCGGCCCTGATCGCGCTCCTGATCTGGTTCAACCTCTCCGCACAGGTCATCCTGCTCGCGGGCAGCCACATCATCACGGCGGCGTCCGACGCGCACGACCGTGATGCGGAGCGCCCGGCCGCCCGCACGATGGAGGAGCGTCGCGTGCGGCGCGCTGAGGACCGCGTGCGTGTCGCCGAGGAGGAACTGCAGACGGCACGGGATGCAGTGCAGCCCCGCCGCGACGGGTGATCGGCGTCGTGGTCGACCGCGCCGTCAGTCGACGCGATCCTCGACGGCCTCCGCATCCGGCTCCACGACGACCTGGCCCCGGATCGGGAAGGCGCGGAAGCAGAGCCACGCGAGCACGGTGAAGCCGAGCGGGATGACGGCGATCATGAGCCGGATGCCGGAGTCGACGGCGTCCGGCTGGGGGCCCTTGAGCGTCGCGTCGAATCCCGTCGCGCCCAGGACGACCGCGGTGACGATCGCCTGGAACACGACCGAACCGCGGACGATGAAGCCGTTCACGCCGAAGTAGATGCCCTCGCGGCGAAGGCCGGTGCGCTGCGCGTCGGCGTCGATCACCTGCGAGAGGACGACCTCGAGCAGCTGCAGGAGACCGCCGACGCCGACGCCGAGCGCAAGCGACACCACAGCGGCCGCTGCGATCCCGGAGGTGAACGCGTACCCGAGGGCGGCGACGCCGAAGACCGCGACCGTCCACAGGAGCGCCGTGCGCGGCGAGGTGCGGCGGGCGAGCGCGCTCCAGCCGATGAGCGACGGGATCGCGGCGAGGAAGATCGCCCCGAGCAGGATGCTGCCGTCGGAATCGGGGAGATGGAGGCTGTAGTGGATGTAGAACGGGACGGTCGCGATGATGATCGCGATCGACGTCTGCACGAAGAGGGACCCGAGCACATACGTGACGAACGCCCGGTTGGCGAGCGTGTAGCGCAGCTGATCGCGCCACGACATCGTCGCGGCATCCCTCGTCGTCTCGTCGGCGCGCTCGATCATGCCGCCCGCGAACGACCAGACGAGCATGCCGAGACACACGAGGCCGAGGAGGAGCGCCATCGCCGGCCATCCGAGGTTGTCGTAGAGGAGGGGCGCGAGCGCCGTCCCGATGATCATGCCGACGATGCCGAAGATCTGCCGGGGCACGTTGCCGCGGGTGCGTTCCGAGGTGGTGCGGAAGATCTCCGGGAACAGGGCGGATGCGTTGAGGACCACGGCCACGAACGCCAGATCGTAGACCGCCACCACGACGACGAACCACGCGATGAGACCGGCCGTCGGAAGGGCCGGCGGCATCCAGATGAGCGAGAAGGCGACCACGAGCGGGATGATCCCGATGCCGATCCACGGCACGCGGCGCCCCCACGCCGTGCGATGGCGGTCGGAGATCGCACCGACGAGCGGATTGAGTGCCGCGTTGAGGACGGCATGGACGATCATCGCTGCGGCGACCCACCCGGCGGGCACGGCGAGATGCGAGACGTAGAAGTAGACGACGAACGCGGCGAACGTCTGCGACATCAGCTGGATGGGGAACGAGGATGCGCCGAACGCGACGGTCTGCGCGCGCGCCGGGGCGCCGGCGATGCGGCGATCGCGGATGCGGGCGACGAGGCTCATGCGCGCACTCCCGCAACGCGCTCGGATCGCTGCACAGCTCGGAGGTCGCGCCAGCCGACGCGGACGATGCCCTCCTCGGCGAGCACGGCGGCGAGCGCGGGGTCGGCGAGGAGCCGATGCTCGTACCCGCGCTTGGCTGCTGCGAAGTCGACCGTGTCGCGCAGGTCGTCGCCGTCGATCATCGGATGCAGGTAGATCTCCGTGACGCCCGCGGGCACCGCCCGCAGGAGGGCGAAGAACCCGTCGCGCACCTGCTCGTAGGTCTCCTCGCCGGCGGTGCCTTCGCCTTCGAGGGCGAAGGAATGGGACCACAGGCGGTCCGGCAGGACGACGCCGAGCGCGTCCGCGCCGGCCACGGCACCGGCGAGGAGCTCCTCCTGCTCGGGGCCGACGCCGAGCCCATCGGCGGAGCGGGGGAGGCGGAAGGGCAGGCCGTGCTCCGCGGCGAGCGCGAGCACCGGGCCGATGAAGTCGCGGCCCGTGACGAGCCCGTAGACGGACCCCATGTGGTTGTCGAGATGCGTCACGTCGACGCCCGCCTCGAGCGCGGCGGAGACCTGCGCGCGCAGCTCCGCCTCGACGTCAGCCGCCGAGGCGTTGCGTTCGACCGCCGCCGCATCGGCCGGGAAGAAGCCGTCGTCGTCCACGAGCGTCGTTGCGACTCCGGTCAGCGGACGCCATCGGTATCGTCGCCACTCGCTCGTCAGTACGAGGTGCACGCCGAGGTCGAGCTCGGGATGCGCAGCGGCGAAAGACACCGCCTCGGGCGACCAGCTGCACGGCATCATGATGGTCGCCGAGTCGAGCGTCCCGTCCTCGAGGCGCTCGACGATCGCCGTGTTCGCCGCGTGGCACATGCCGAAGTCGTCCGCGTTGAGGATGATCGCGCGCGTGCCGGCGGGATGGCCGAGCCGCTCGATGAGAGAGGTGGTCATGAGCGGGGTCCTTCGGTCGGGGCGGAGACGATGCGGGTGAACAGGAGGTCGCGGAGGACGACGGATGCGTGGATGCACGCGCCGTCGAGCGTCGCAGTGTCGCCGGTGACCGCCGGGCGCACGGGGACGGGCAGCTGATCGGCGATGACGTCGAGTCGCCGTCGCACGCCCTCGACGACGGCGGGATGGGCGGCGAGAGCCGCGAGCACGATCATGTCGGGATCGAGCACGAGACGGAGCGACGCGGCGATGACGGCGATCCGCTGCGCCGCGAGGTCGGCGACGCGCGTTGCCGCGGCATGCCCGGCGCTCGCGGCGTCCAGGATCTCCTCGACCGAGGCCGCGGCGTCGAAGCCGAGGGATGCGGCGAGCTCGGCGAGCATCGGGCGGTCGAGCGCGGGCATCCCGACTTCGAGCCCGGGCTGCGGGAGGTAGCCGATCTCGCCGGCGCCTCCGGACCGGCCGCGGTGGAGGGTGCCGTCGACGACGATCGCCGATCCCAGCCCGCCGGTGACCGACACATACGCGAACGTCTGCTCCGATCCGCCCGTCGCTTTCATCTCGGCGAGCGCCGCGAGGTTGACGTCGTTCTCGATGGTCACTGGTACGGCGAGCGCCGCCTGGATGCTGTCGCGCAGCCTCCCGTCGTCGCTCCCCGAGGCGTTGCGGATCGTGCCCGCGGCATCCACGATCCCGGCGACGGCGACCACCGCGCACTGGACGTATCCGATCGTCGTGGAGTGGCAGGAGGCGACGAGAGCGGAGATCTGCGCGGCGACATCCGGCTCGCGCGATGCCGACTCACGGGCTCGCACCGTGCCGGTGACGTCGACGAGCGCGATCTCGACGCGCTCGTGGCCGACGTGGGCTGCGACGGCGATGCCCAGCGTCGGGCTGAGGACCACCTGCTTCGCCGCGGGGCCCCGGGTGTGCCGGTCGAGTCCGGCGGGTACGACGGCGCCGTAGGCCTCGAGCGCACGCAGCAGCTGAGTCACGGCCGTTCGCGACAGCCCGGTGCGCTGCATGATGTCGGCGCGGGAGAGCGGAGCTCCCTCGGCCAGGACGTCGAGCACGGCGCGCGCGTTGAGCGCGCGCAACAACGCCGGTGATCCCGCGAGTGCATCGACCATGTCGCACCTCCTCGTGCCCGAGAAGTATGACACAACTAGTCGTACTGCGGGATATCGTCCTCCCTTCCGCCGGAGAATCCCCGGTGGGACCATGGATCATGGCCACGGATGCCGCTGGGGGCGTCACGGATGCGGAACTCGCGCGGCGGCTCCAGATCCTCGCGACCGAGCACTGGGGACTGCTCGCCGCGCGCAGCACCGCGCAGAGCGAGGTGCTGACCCGCATCACGATCCATCTCACGCTCGTCTCGGCGGGACTCGTGACGATCGGCCTCCTCGGGCAGGCGACGCATTTCGCGTCCTGGTTCGCGGTCGCGGCGCTCGGCATCCTCGGATTCCTCGCCGTCGTCGGCCTCCTGACGCTCATGCGCGTGCTGACGGTCTCGGAAGAGGACTTCATGTACGTGACTGCGATGAACCGCATCCGGGCCGCGTACGCCGAGATCGACCCGGCGGTGCCGAGCTACTTCCTCGCTTCCACGCACGACGACGAACTCGGGATGCGGACCACGTACTCGTTCTTTCGCCACAGGGGAGCGGCGGAGCAGGTGCTCGGATCGTCGACGATGCTCAGCATCCTCGTGAACGCCGTCGTGACGGGCATGTTCGCGGGCGGGCTGTGCGCGGCTCTGGGGACGCCGGTGCCCTGGGCGGTCGCGATCGG
The DNA here is from genome assembly GCF_030315975.1 of Microbacterium candidum. GTDB lineage: Bacteria > Actinomycetota > Actinomycetes > Actinomycetales > Microbacteriaceae > Microbacterium > Microbacterium candidum. Next base: position 52,603 of record NZ_JASXSZ010000009.1, read on the forward strand.
CATCCTCATCGGCCTCGGCGTCGTGGCGGCCGCCGTCTGGTACGCCGGCTACCGGTTCATGTCGGCGTGGCGGACCTACGTCCCGCTGAGTCCGAGCGGGGCCCCACCGCCGCACTGGCGGGTACGCTCGCATCCATGAAGGTCGAGATCCTGCACATCGACGAGTGCCCGAGCTGGGTCGAAGCGGGCGCGCGGACGAGGCGGGCGCTCGACGCGCTCGGTCTCGAGGGCATCGAGGTCGAATACGCCCTGATCCGCACGGAGGAGGATGCGGCGGCACTCCCGTTCGCCGGCTCTCCGACGATCGTCGTCGACGGCGAGGATCTCTTCCCGTCGGACGGCCGCACCACCGACCTCGCCTGCCGCGTCTACGTCACCGAGACGGGGCTCGCCGGCCTCCCGTCGCAGACGCAGCTCGACGCCGCCCTCGCCGCGCGGCGATAGGCCTCGTGTTGTCCGACGCCGACCGAGACGCCCGTGACGACGCGGTGCTCGCACTGCTGCGCGCGGTGCGCGACTTCGGCGATGCGCACGACCGCATGACGGGTTCGATGAAGCACGGCATGGACATGAACGTCACCGACCTCGCGGCGCTGCGCCTCCTCATCATGCGGGAGGATCAGGGCGTCGCCGTCACACCCGCGGACATCGCCCGGCATCTGCGGATCTCCACCGCGTCCACGACCACGCTCCTCGACCGACTGGAGGCGGCGGATCACATCGTGCGCGCCCCGCATCCCACCGACCGGCGTGCGCGCGTCGTGCACCTGACCGACCACGCGCGGGCGGAGTTCTTCCGGCTGTTCTCGACGCGCCTCACGGCGATGCGCGAGGCGATCGGCGGGTTCAGCGACGAGGAGCTGCGCGCCGCGACGCGCGTGCTCGACGCGACCGCCTCAGCGCTCGACCCCGACTGACGCATCCGCGGACGGCGTCGGCTCGACATCCTGGCGCTCGACCGGCGCGAGGCTCCGCCGCGCGAGGCGCGAGGGCCACCAGATCGCCCGCCCGATGTCGTACGAGAGTGCGGGCACGAGGAGCGACCGCACGATGAACGTGTCGAGCAGGACGCCGAGCGCCACGATGAACGCGATCTGCACGAGGAACAGGATCGGGATGACGGACAGCGCCGCGAACGTCGCTGCCAGGACGATGCCGGCCGATGTGATGACGCCGCCGGTGATCACGAGTCCGCGGAGGATGCCCTCCCGCGTGCCGTGGCGCAGCGACTCCTCGCGCACGCGGGTCATGAGGAAGATGTTGTAGTCGACCCCCAGCGCCACGAGGAACACGAACGCGTACAGCGGCACGGCAGGATCCGCCCCGGGGAATCGGAAGACGTGGTCGAAGACGAGCGCCGAGATGCCGAGGGCGCTCGCGAACGACAGGACGGTCGTCGCGACGAGGAGGAGCGGCGCGACGATCGCGCGCAGCAGCAGCATCAGGATGACGAGGATGACGGCCAGCACGACGGGGATGATGAGCGTCCGGTCGTGGATGGATGCCGCGTTCGTGTCGACGGCTGTGGCGGTCACGCCGCCGACCTTGGCGCCGAGGGGATCGAGGTCGCCGCGCAGCCGCGTGACGGTGTCGGCGGCAGCGGTCGAGTCGGCAGGATGCGTGAGCGTGGCCTGGAGCAGGACGTCCCCGTCCGCGACGGTGGGCGCCGGTGCAGGGGTGCCGCGAGGTCCGACCGCCATCAGCCCGTTCGCGGTGACGGATGCGGTGCCGCTCGGGCTGCCTGCCGCCACCACCGAGACCGAGCCCACGCCGGCGTCGGCGAGGAGCACGTCCGCGGCATCCTGCAGGCGCGTCTCGTCGACGACGACGTAGACCGGGCTTCCCGACCCTGCGGGGAAGTGCTCGCCGAGGACCGCCTGACCATCGCGCGCGTCGGACTGCCCGAGCACGAGATCGGACTGGGCGACGCCGTCCGCCTGCAGCTGGAGCACGCCCGCCGCCGCGGCGAGCAGGACGATCGTCGCCGCGATCCACGTGAGGCGCGGCCGGCTGCTGATGACCCGCGCGACGCGCGGCCACGGTCCGCGGCGCGTGAGGACGTCGTCGTGCGAGGCCGCGGGATCGTAGACGGGGCGCCTCGGCCAGAAGACGGCGCGGCCGAAGGCGAACAGGAGCGCCGGCAGCAGCGTGAGCGCCGACAGCATCGCGAAGACGATGCCGATCGCGGCGACGGGTCCGAGCGTGCTGTTCGACTTGAGGTCGCTCAGCAGCAGACACAGCAGACCCGCGATGACGGTGCCGCCCGAGGCGAGGATCGGCTCGAACGCGCCCCGCCACGCGCGCCGGATCGCCACACCGCGATCCTTCGTGCTGCGCAGCTCCTCGCGGAAGCGTGCGACCATCAGCAGCGAGTAGTCGGTGGCCGCGCCGATCACGAGGATGAAGAGGATCCCCTGCGTCTGGCCGCTGAGGAGTAGCACGCCGTCCTTCGCCAGCCACCAGACGACGAGGAGGGCGACGCAGAGCGCGAACATGCTCGTGAACAGGACGACGACGGGCAGCAGCAGCGAGCGGTAGACGATGACGAGGATGATGAAGACCGCGAGCAGCGCGGCACCGAGGAGCAACCCGTCGATGCCCGCGAAGGCGCCGACGAGGTCGGCCGTGAAGCCTGCCGGCCCCGTGATGAAGACGTCCACGCCGCTCGGCGCGTGCGCGCGCAGCTTCGCATCCACCGCGTGGACGACCGCGCCGATCTCGGCGGATGCCGAGATCGGGATGAACGCCTCCGCGGCGCGCTTGTCGTCCGAGACCAGCACAGGGGAGGGGGCGCTCGCGATGCCAGGCATGTCGGCGACGGCGGTGACGGCATCCTGGAGCGCCGACCGCGCGGTGTCGTCGATGGTTCCCGCGGAACGGAACACGACGACGGCGGGGAGGCTGTCCGACCCGAGGAAGTCGCCGAGGCGCTTCTGCACCTCGGTCGCGTCCGCCGACGTCGGCAGGTACGACGTCTGCTCGTTCGACGAGACCTCGTCGACGCGGCCGAACAGCGGCCCGCCGAGCCCTGCAGCGATGAGCCACGCGAGGATGATGACCGCCGAGAGCAGTCCCGGCAGAAGCCGCCGTGCGCGCATCGCACTCCCGTTCGTCGATATCGCTAGAAAAACTAGCGATATCGACGGTAGCACCACGCGCGCGATCGCGGGTGTCGGGAGCGTGTCACGCGGTCATCGAAGACGACGATCGGTCCTCCGTGGCCGACGATCGCGAATCGCGGGGCGGGGCGGTGCTGGTGCGCGGGACGAACTCCACGGGGACGCGCACGGATCGGCGCGATGAGCGCGCGCCGATGTCGTCGAGCAGCATGCGGGCTGCGGTGCGTCCCTGGGTGAAGGGGTCCTGCGCGACCGTCGTCAGCGAGAAGAGCTCGGCGACCGGGTGGCCGTCCACTCCCACGACGGACACGTCCTCGGGCACCCGCAGCCCGCGCGCCCGCAGGGCGAGGATGGCGCCCACCGCCATCTCGTCCGATGCGGCGACGATGCCGGTGGGGACGGACCCGGCCTCCAGCAGCTCGTGCATGCGCGCTCGCGCGACGGCCGCCGAGAACTCGCCCTGGATCGACCTGATGGCTTCCTCGGGGCGTCCGGCGGCGCGCATGGCGTTCTCGTATCCCTGACGGCGCTCCTTCGACACGCGCGGGTTCAGACGCTGTCCGATCTCGGCACCGCCCTCGATGAAGAGGATGTCGGTGTGCCCGAGCTCGAGGAGATGCTCGGTGGCGATCGCCGCGGCTTCGTTCTCGTCGATGCCGACGTAGCGCACCCCACGGACGGGGCCGCCGACGATCATGGTCGGAAGCCGCAGCTCGGCAAGCTGTGCCCGCTCGCCACGGCTGAAGTCGATGCACAGCGCCAGCACGCCGTCGCCGCGCTTGCCGAGGATCGACTCGTGGAAGAGGCGCTCCCGCTCGCCGTCGCGCCCGCCCAGGCTGAAGAGGACCAGGTCGTAGCCGGCGCGCCGGAGCTCCGCATCCGCTCCCTCCACCACCGACGAGTAGAACCACCCGTCGATGCGGGGAACGACGACCGCGACCGCACGGGTGTGGCCGCTGCGCAGGCCGGACGCGCTCGAGGACGGCACGTATCCGAGTTCGGCGGCCAGACGCAGGATCCGCTCACGCGTCGCGGCGGAGACGTGCGGGCGACCCGCCAGCGCGCGCGAGACGGTCGCCGTCGACACGCCGGCCGCACGGGCGACGTCGGTGATATCCGCCATGCCCGCCACCGTATCGCCTCCCAGACCGGGTCCTCATCCCTTCGTCGCACCCGCGAGGAGCCCGCGCACGAAGAACCGCTGCAGGGTGAAGAAGACGATGAGGGGCACGACGATCGCCAGGAACGTGCCGGCCGACAGGAGGTACCACTGCTGCCCGTAGGTGCCGGAGAGGTCGACGAGGAGCTTCGTGATCGGCGCATTCGCACCGGGCGCGAAGACCGTCGCCACGAGCAGGTCGTTCCACACCCACAGGAACTGGAAGATCGCGAACGCCGCCACAGCCGGCATCGACAGCGGGAGCACGATGCGCAGGAACGTCTGCCCGTGGCCTGCGCCGTCCACCTTCGCGGCCTCGATGACGTCGCGGGGGATCGCCGACACGGAGTTGTGCAGGATGAAGACCGCCAGGGGCAGGGCGAAGATCGAGTGCGAGATCCAGACCTCTGCGAAGCTCGACGGCAGGTTCGACAGGCCGAGACCGGGGAAGATCTGGATGCCGAGGATCGTGACCCCGTTCGTGTACATGCTGAGCAGGGGCACGAGGGCCATCTGCAGCGGCACGACCTGCATCGCGAACACCGCGATGAACAGCCACCCCTTGCCGCGGAAGTCGACCCAGGCGAACGCGTAGGCCGCCATGAGCGCGAGTGCGATGGGGAAGACCGTGGCCGGGATCGTGATCGCGAGGGAGTTGATGAACGATTGGGCGACCGTGATCGTGTCGTTGAAGTTCAGCGTGTTGATGTAGTTCTCGATCGTGAACTGCGGATTGGTGAAGGCGGTCCACCATCCGCTCGTCGTGATCTCCGCCGGAGGACGGAACGACGTGACGAACAGCCCGAAGGTGGGGATCGTCCACAGGACGGCGATCACGATCGCGGCCGTCGTCGCCCACGGGCTGGTCAGGCGACGGTGCACGCGTCGTGAGGGCGTCTCGCCGTCGGGGGTCGCGCGGCGGCGACTGCGCGGAGGTGCCGTCGTTGCTGCCGTGGCGCTCATCACAGCTCCTCCCGCTGACGCTTCAGGTTCCGGGCGTTGTAGACGATGAACGGCGTCACCAGGACGAAGATCAGCAGAGCGAGCGCCGCGGAGTGCCCCGCCTGCGGGGGCAGGATCTGGAACTGCTTGACCATCTCGTATCCGAGGACGGTGGTGTCGTTGTGACCGCCGGTCGTGGTCGCGATGATGTCGTAGACCTTCAGGGCGACGATCGAGATCGTGATCCACACGACGACGATCGTGGGACGGATGGCGGGCACCGTGACGTTCCAGAACCGTTGCCACGCGTTCGTTCCGTCGAGCTCGGCGGCCTCGATCTGCTCCGTCGGCACGCCCTTGATCGCGGACGACAGCAGGACCATCGCGAACCCGGTCTGCGTCCAGATGAGGATGACGATGAGCAGCAGCATGTTCAGCGGATAGTTCTGCAGCCACGGGACGGGCTGACCGCCGAACAGCTCCACGATCGCGTTCAGGAAGCCCAGCTGCGGATCCTCCGTGTAGTCGAAGAAGAACTTGAAGATGAGAGATGCCCCCACCAGCGAGATCGCGACGGGCATGAAGATGAAGACCTTCAGGACCCGCTCGCCCCGGCTGCGATCGACGAAGACGGCGTAGGCGAGGCCGATCGCGGTCGCGAACACGGGGGCGATGATCACCCACACGATCGTGTTGATGAACGCGATGGATCCCGCGGTGCCGCCGGAGAACACCCAGGCGAAGTTCGCGAATCCGACGAACTGCGTGCCGTCATTGCTCAGGAAGGCGTTGACGAACGTCTGGATCGCGGGATAGACCATCCCCACGACGAGCAGCAGCAGGGCGGGGGAGAGGAACGCGAACAGCTGGAGGAGGTACCCGGACCCGCTCCGGGAACGGAAGTCCAGCCAGAACAGCCCTCCGCCGAGCACGGCTGCCAGGATGAAGACCCAGAACGCGCCGGCCTGGACGCCCAGGAGCAGGAGGATCACGAGCGGGACCCCGATCGCCACCGCGAGACGCATGATCGAGTAGCCGCGTCCGGGACGGGGGGCGATCTCGATGAAGAAGATCACGAGGCCGATCGTGATCCCGAACGCGACGATGACGATCGGCACCTGGGCCAGCGGGGGGAGCCCCGCCAGCCAGGTGAAGAAGGCGGACATCAGCCTGCCGGCCAGGCCGCCTGGATCTGGGCCTGCACGGCCGGAGTCGACTTTCCGTTGATCCAGTCGACCATGCCGGTCCAGAACGCCGTCTCGACCACGTTGGGCATCGCGTCATCCGCGCCGAAGCGGAAGGTCGTGGCCGGATCCTGCAGGATCTGGATCGCGCTCTTGAGCAGCGGGTCCTTCTCCTTGGAGGCGTCCAGCCCCTTGTTCGCGCTGATGAACGACGCGTTCGGAACGCTGATCAGGCTGTTCGCCCAGTCCACGCTCGACAGGTACTGCATGACCGCCTGCGTCGCCGCGTTGGTGTTGAAGGCCGCCGCGAAGTCGCCACCGCCGACCACCGCGTTCTTGCCGGCCGTGGGGCCGGGCTGCGGGAAGGCCCAGATGTCGCCGTCGGGGCCGACCGTCGGGGTCGTGCCCGCCGCGGTCTTGACCGTCGAGAAGCTCGCCTCGAGGAAGGTGGCCTGGTTCGTCAGTGCGCACTTGCCGCTGGCGAGAGGAGTCGCGACATCGCCGAACGCCGTCGAGTTGATCGACTTGACGTCTCCGAATCCCGCGTTGACGTACTGCGTGCTCTGCAGGGTCTTGCCGAGCGTGTCGAACGCGTCGCCGATCTTCGCGTCGGTGAACTTCGTGGTGCCCTTCACCCAGTCGTCGTAGACGGACGGGCCGGCGTTCGCGAGCACGAGCTCGGCGATCTGGTCGGCGCCCGGCCACCCCGACGCGTCACCCGAGTTGAAGCCGGCGCACCACGGCGGCTGGCCGGTCTTCTGCTGGATGGTGGTCGTCAGCGCGAGCAGGTCTGCGTAGGTCGTCGGCACCGTGACGCCCCACTTCTTGAAGGAGGCGGGGGAGTACCAGATGTAGCCCTTGACCGACGCGTCCAGCGGCGTGGCGTACAGCTTGCCGCTCGACGTCACGTACTTCTGCCAGTCCGTCGAGAAGTTCTTCTTGACGTTGGCGTCGGTGGTCGCGTCGAGCTCCTTGACCTTGCCCGTCTGCACGGCGGCGGAGAGCAGACCCGGCTGCGGGAACATCGCGATGTCGGGCAGCGAGTTCGCCTGGATCTTCGTCGCGATGTTGGCGGTGAAGTTCTTGTCGCCCGTGTAGTTGATCGTGATTCCCTCTTTCTTCGCCCAGTCCGACCACGACGCCTCCAGCTGGGTGGCCTCGCTTCCGGTGTCCGGGCCGTAGATCGTCACGGTCGAGCCTTTGACGCTGCCCGATCCCGTCGACCCGGCCGATCCACCTGACGTGGTGCAGCCGGCGAGGACGATTCCTCCGATCGCGGTCAGCGCGAGTGCTGTCAGTCTTCTGCGTTGAGGATTGCGCATGTCTTCCTCCTCGATGAGTGCGAGACGTGCTCCGCCGGGGAAGGGATGCAAGGGATGCAAGGGATGCAGGGGATGCGACCCCGGCGTATGCGCGACACTACGCTCCCTGAGCGAAACCTGTAATCGTTATCAGCAAACGTTTACGGAACTGTCAGACTGGATGCATCCTGTCGACGCGCCGCCACCCGCTCCACTCGACGCGCGCGGGGCCGGGCATATGCTGACCGCAGTATGAGCACTTTCAGTGTCGTGATCCCGAGCTACAACGACGCCGACATGCTCCGGGAATGCCTCCGCGCGCTCGCTGTGCAGACGCGGGCGCCGGACGAGGTGATCGTGGTCGACAACGGATCGACCGATGACACGTCCGCCGTCGCGCGCGCAGCCGGTGCGCGCGTCGTCCTCGAGCCGGAGCGCGGCGTCCTGCACGCGACCGCGGCGGGGTTCGACGCGGCCGCGGGTGAGATCATCGGCCGACTGGATGCCGACTCCCGGCCGCTTCCCGATTGGGTGGAGCTCGTCCTCGCGCGGTTCGATGCGGACCCGACCACGGATGCCGTCACCGGCAGCGGCACGTTCTACGGATGCGGCGCCTTCTGGCGGTTCGTCGGACGCCGGCTGTACCTCGGCGGCTTCTTCCTCTTCGTGTCGGTCTTCATCGGCCGGACGCCCGTGTTCGGATCGAACTTCGCGATGCGCCGGGAGGTGTGGGAGGACGTGCGCGGCCGCATCCATCTCGACGATCCGCGCGCTCACGACGATCTCGACATCAGCTGCGTCCTGGACCCCGACACCGGGGTCGACTACGACCGGGATCTCCTCATGCCCGTATCGGCGCGACCGTTCGCCACCTTCGCCGGATTCCAGCGGCGGGCGTCGTGGGCGTTCCATCTCCTCGGCGTGAACCTGCGCGAGATCCCGTGGCACACGCGGGTGCTGGCCGGCGCCGCGGGGCGCCGGCGCCGGCGGAAGCGGCAGCGCGCCGCATCCGGGATCAGCCCTCGATCAGTTCCAGCATCGCGCGAGTGACCTGATGCGGGGCGGTCTCGCACGGGCTGTGGCCCGTGTCGATGAGCACCAGCCGTGCGCCGATCCGGTCCGCATACGCCTCGTGCGTGCCGTCGACCCAGACGTCGTGCGCTCCGCTGACGACGAGCAGGGGGATGCCGGTCGCCCGGAGCACCGCATCCCGATCGGGCGTCTGTTTCATGAGGAGGAGCATGTCTCCGACGCTGCTCGGCCGTGTGAGGTCGAGGCGGGCGGTGACGAACCGGGCGCGGTCGGCGGGCGCGCCGTGCACGTTGTAGCGGAGGGCCGCGATGAAGGGCGGCCCGAGCGCGCGCCCCGGGACGCAGTGGCTCACCGGGCCGAGCAGCTTGAACCCGCGCAGGGCCTGACCGTGCAGAGGAGGGGCGGACATCAGCGTGAGGCTCGCGAACAGCTCGGGACGGCCGACCGCGACCTCGATCGCGACGGTGCCCGCGAACGAATAGCCGAGGACGTGCGCAGGTGTCGTGCCGGTGGCGAGCACCGCGCGCAGGTCGGCGGCGAAGAGCTCGAGACGGTAGTGCGCCTGCGGCGGGTCGAGGTTCTCCGGGCCTGCGGGGTACGACTCGTACTGGCCGGCCAGGTCGAAGGACTCGACGCGGTATCCCGCGGCCGCGAGGAGCGGCATCATCAGGAGGAAGTCCTCCTTGGACCCCGTCATGCCGGGGACGAGAAGGATGCGGGGGGCTTGCACATCCCCCATCCCGACCGCGGCGAGCGGCCCGCTCGGGGCGTCGACCGTCCAGCGCTCGGCCTCAGCAGGCCACGCGCTCCAGTCGATCGGGCCGAGCGCGTCGTCCATGCGGACGGCCTCGCTCATCCACGGCGGGTTCACAGCCAGACTCTAATGGGCGGGGCGGACAGCAGGCCGCATCCGGTGAATCACCTGCGTTCTCCGCTGCGTGTCCGTGGGCCCCACTAGCGTGAGCAGGGTGATCGAGTTCCGCGCGGTGACCAAACGATTCCCCGACGGCACGCTGGCGGTACAAGACCTCGACCTGGCGATCCCGCCGCGCGAGGTCACGGTGTTCGTGGGCTCGTCGGGCAGCGGCAAGACGACGATCCTGCGCATGATCAACCGCATGGTCGACCCGACGAGCGGCTCCATCCTGATCGACGACGTCGACATCTCGACGCGCGAGCCCGTGAAGCTGCGCCGGTCGATCGGCTACGTCATGCAGAACTCCGGGCTGCTGCCGCACCGTACGGTGCTCGACAACATCGCGACGGTGCCGCTGCTCGACGGTGTCAAGCGCAAGGCCGCGCACGCACGCGCCCGCGAGCTGATGGAGGTCGTCGGTCTCGAGGCATCCCTCGCCGACCGCTATCCGGCGCAGCTCTCCGGCGGGCAGCAGCAGCGCGTGGGCGTCGCCCGCGGTCTCGCGGCCGACCCGAACATCCTCCTGATGGACGAGCCGTTCGGCGCTGTCGACCCGCTCGTGCGGGCGGAGCTCCAGGTCGAGCTGCAGCGCCTCCAGCGCGAACTCGGCAAGACGGTCGTGTTCGTCACGCACGACATCGACGAGGCGTTCCTCCTCGGCGACACCGTGGTCCTCTTCAAGCCGGGCGGGATCATCGCTCAGGCGGGTGCGCCCGCGGAGCTGCTCGAGCACCCCGCCGACGACTTCGTCGCGAGCTTCGTCGACGCCGGCCGCCCGCGGAGCATCCTGCGATGATCGCGAACTGGTTCGCAGAGAACTGGGACCAGCTCTGGGCCTACACCCTCGCGCACATCGGGCTCAGCATCCCGCCGATCATCCTCGGGTTCCTGCTGTCGGTGCCGCTCGGCTGGCTGGCGAACCGCTACCGGGTCTCGCGCGGCATCCTGCTGACCCTTGGCGGGATCCTGTATGCGATCCCGTCGCTGCCGCTCTTCGTGGCGCTGCCGAAGATCATCGGCACGAAGATCCTCGACCCGCTGAACGTCGAGATCGCACTGACGCTGTACGCGCTCGCGCTCATGCTGCGCACCACCGCCGACGGGCTGAACGCCGTGGACGGCGACGTCAAGCTCTCTGCGACCGCCGTGGGATACGGCGCGTGGCGGCGGTTCTTCGGCGTCGAGTTGCCGCTCGCGGGGCCGGTGATCCTGGCGGGGCTGCGCGTCGTCTCGGTCAGCACGGTGTCGCTTGTGACCGTCGGGTCCGTGATCGGCGTCAACACCCTCGGCTTCTACTTCCTCGACGGCTATCAGCGCGACTTCCCGTTCGAGGTGTGGGTGGGGATCATCGGGACGCTCCTGATCGCCGTGACGTTCGACATCGTGCTCGTGATCGCCGGGCGCCTTCTGCTGCCGTGGTCGCGGCAGCGCGCGCCGCGGCGTGCGGCGCGGAGAGCCGCCATGGAGGCGGTGAGCGCATGACCGGCGACACGGATGCGATCGGCTGGCTGCTGAACCCGGCGAACTGGACGGGGGACGGCAGCATCCCGCAGCGCCTCGGCGAGCACATCGTCTATGTGATCATCACCCTCGTCATCGCGATGGTGATCGCCATCCCGCTCGGGCTGCTGATCGGGCACACCTCGCGGCGATCCGCGAAGCGGTCCAGCGCCGTGGCGCAGGCGCTGCCCGGGATCTTCCGGTCCGTCGCGATCTCGTTCACGGGCGGGATGCGCGCCCTGCCGACCCTGGGCCTCGTCATCATCCTGGCGCTGTGGCTCGGGCTCGGGCTCATCCCGCCGCTCATCGCCCTCGTGATCCTCGCCATCCCGCCGCTGCTCGCGGGCTCGTACGCCGGTGTCGAGGCCGTCGACGCGTCCACGACGGATGCGGCGCGCGCCACCGGATTCACGGAGTGGGGCATCCTCACCCGCGTGGAGGTGCCCCTGGCGCTGCCTCTCATCGTGGGCGGCATCAGGTCCGCGGCCCTGCAGGTGATCGCGACGTGGACCGTCGCGGCGTACCTCCCGCTCGGCGGACTCGGAAGATTCATCTACGACGGGCTCCCGATCCAGGATTACGCGGAGATGCTCGGCGGTTCCATTCTGGTGATGGCGCTCGCGCTCGTCGTCGACGGGCTCTTCGCGCTGACGCAGCGGCTGGCGACGCCCCGCGGTGTCATCCTGGGGCGCGTGCGGGACATCCGGACCCAGACCGGCAAGACCAGCAAGACCCAACGAAAGGAACGAAGATGGTTCGCACCAGAGGCCTGATGGCCGCTGCGGGAGTGCTTGCGCTGGCTTCGCTCGCGCTCGCCGCCTGCTCGTCGGGCAATCCGCTCGGCACCAACACGACGTCGTCGGGAGGCTCGGGCTCCAGCACGTCGGTCATCGTGGGGTCGGCGGCGTTCCCGGAGAACGAGATCCTCGCCTACGTCTACGCGGGCGCGCTCACCGACGCCGGCATCACCGCGACCGTGAAGCCCAACATCGGCCAGCGGCCCGCATACATCGCCGCGCTCAAGGACGGCTCGATCGACCTCATCCCCGAGTACACGGGCAACCTGCTCCAGTACTTCGACGCGAAGGCGACCGCGCAGTCGAGCGACGAGGTGTACTCGGCGCTGCAGAAGGCGGTGCCGTCCGGGTACAAGGTGCTCGCGCAGGCGACGGCGCAGGATGCCGACTCGTACAACGTGACGAAGGCGTTCAGCGACCAGTACGGCGTGAAGAGCCTTGACGACCTCAAGAAGGTCACGATCCCGCTGAAGGTCGCGGCGAACCCCGAGTTCGCGACGCGCCCCTACGGCGTCCCGGGCCTGAAGTCGGTGTACGGCGTCGACACGACGCTCGTGCCGATCGCCGACAGCGGCGGGCCGAACACGCTCAAGGCGCTGACCGGCGGCGACGTGCAGCTGGCCGACATCTACTCGACCACGCCCTCGATCAAGCAGAACAACCTGGTCACGCTGACCGACCCGAAGAACATGATCCTGGCGCAGAACGTGGTGCCGCTCATCTCGGACAAGGCCGCGACCGACAAGGTGACGGCCGTGCTCGAGAAGGTGCAGGCGGCGCTCACGACCGACGAGCTCATCGCGATGAACACTAAGAGCTCGGTCGACAAGCAGTCGGCGCAGCAGATCGCGACCGACTGGCTGAAGTCGAAGAACCTCTGAACCGCTGCCGCTACGCCGTCTGCGCTCCGCGGACGGCGTAGCGGTGCAGCGTCACCCCGTTCGCATACGACCGCTGCTCGAGCAGATCGAGCTCGACGGGCGGTGCGTCGGCGCCGTCGTCGGGCGGGTCGAACAGCGGACGGCCCGCGCCGAGCACGACGGGATGCGTGAACAGCATCAGCTCGTCGAGGAGCCCGGCGCGCAGCAGCTGCGTCGCGATCGACGCGCCACCGACGCCGATGTCCCCTTCGCCGGTCGCGCGCAGCATCCGGAGCTTCTCGATGGCGTCGCCATCGCCGCCGATCACGCGGGTGTCGTAGTCGGCGGTGTCGCGGGTGCGCGACACGAGGACCTTGGGCATCTCCGTCCAGATCACGCCGTACTCGCGGAGATAGTCCGGCAGCGTCTCGTTGTCGCGGGCCGCGGGCCAGTAAGTCTCCATGATCTCGTAGATCGTGCGGCCCTGGACGTCCATCGACATGGCCCGCGCTCGCTCGTTGAACTCGCGATGCAGGGGCCCGTCGATCCTCATCCAGTCACCGCCCCCGTTCTCTCCGGGCGCGCTCTCGATCTTCAGATCGAGGGATACGTTCATCCAGTACACGAATCGTGCAGGCATCTCGGCCTCCCGTCGTCGGTTCCGACACTTCGACGATAGGCAAGACTGGAGGGGATGTCAGCCTCCGCCCGACGACTGAGCGCCGCCGGCGCCCTCGCGATCATCGTCGTGTGCGGCCTCGTCGTGCACGCGCTGCCGGGATCCGCCGTGACCGACATCGCAGGGGACGCCCTGTACGCATGCGCCGCGTATGCGCTGATCGTCGCGCTCGCGCCAGGCCTCCGTCCTCGCGTGGTGTCGCTCATCGCCGTGGCGTGGTGCTTCGCGATCGAGTTCCTGCAACTGACCTCCATCCCCGGGGCCGTCGCCGGCGTCGTGCCGCCGGCTCGCCTCGTGCTCGGAAGCGGCTTCGATCCGCGCGATCTCCTCGTCTACGGCGCGGCTGCGCTCGTCGCGGGACTCGTGGATGCGGGCGTCACCCGCGCCGTGCGATCGCGACGAGCCGCGCCGCGGCCTCGCTGAGCCCCGCGCCCGGGCGGCGGATCGCACGCAGCGGACGGTCGAGATCGAGGTCGGCGATCGGGACCTCCACGAGCTCGCCGCGGGCGACCCACGGCCCGACCGCGAGTTCGCTGAGCACGGCAGGACCTGCGCCGGCCATGACGCTGACCCGCACGGCGGCGTTGCTGTCGAGTTCGAGCGTCGGTGGGGCGACCGCGACGTGCAGGGACGCAAGCGCCGTGTCGAGCGTGGCGCGCGTGCCCGACCCGTTCTCGCGGACGACGAGAGGAGTCTCCGCGAGCTCAGCGGCGCTGACGCCGCTCCGCCGTGCCCACGCGTGGCTCGGCGGGACGACCACGGCGAGCCGATCCCGCGCCACGACGGTGCTGACGAGTCCGTCCGGCGCCTCCGGCGCCTCGACGAAGCCGATCTCGCACGCGCGCGACCGCACGAGCTCCGCAGCGTCCGCGGAGTTCACGACGTGCAGGCGCACCGCGACTCCAGGCAGATCGCGGCGGAGGGCGCCGAGCCAGGCGGGCGCGAGGTACTCGGCGACGGTGAGGGATGCGGCCACGGCCAGCCCGCCATCGCGCTCGGCGCGCAGCGCGCCTGCGGCGCCCAGCATCTCGCGCGTCTCGTCGAGCACGCGGCGCGCGCCCTCGGCGACCGCCGCGCCCGCGGGAGTCAGCCGCGAGCCGGTGGGATGCCGGACCACGAGTTCGAGCGCCAGCTCCTTCTCGAGCCGCGCGAGAGTGCGCGTCGCGTTGGGCTGAGCCATCCCGATGTGCCGGGCCGCCGCGCTGAGGCCGCCGCGTTCGGCGATCGCGACGAGCAGTTCGAGGGCCGCGAGATCCGGCCAGCGCTCGCTCCGACCTGACGCATCAGCCATACCAGAATGATATGTCCCCATGCACATCTGCCGGCTACCGACGGAGACCCGCCCGATCGAGGCTGGATGCATGGCATCAGCGACCCTCGCGAGAACCCGTTCGATCGTGCCCGGCCTCGCGGTCGCCGGCGCGGCGGCCGCCGCATCCTTCGCCCTCGCGACCGTCGTGCACGGCTTGAGCGCCCTGCTCGTCGCCATCGTGCTGGGGATCGCGTTCCGCAACCTCGTGCGCCTGCCGCCGAGCCTGGAGTCGGCGCTCGCGCCCGGCCTCGCGGTCGCCGCGAAGCGCGTGCTCAGGATCGGAGTCGTCCTGCTGGGGCTCCAGCTCGTGCTCGGCGACATCCTCCGCCTCGGCCCCGGCATGATCGTCGTCGTCATCGCGATCGTGGGCGTCGGCATCCTCTCGACGCTCTTCATCGGCAGGCTCCTCGGGATCTCGCCGACGCAGCGCCTGCTCATCGCCTGCGGGTTCTCGATCTGCGGCGCGGCGGCGGTGGCCGCCGTCGACGGGGTGATCGAGACGGAGGACGACGAGGAGGTGGTCGTCGCGGTCGCGCTCGTCGTGCTGTTCGGCACGCTCATGATCCCGCTCATCCCGCTGGCGGGGTCCGCGCTGGGGCTCGGCGAGCTGCGCACGGGCCTCTGGGCGGGCGGATCGATCCACGAGGTCGCGCAGGTCGTCGCCGCAGGCTCCGCGATCGGGGGAGCGGGGCTCGCCGCAGCGATCGTCGTCAAGCTCGCCCGCGTGCTGATGCTCGCGCCCGTCCTCGCGACGATCTCGCTGTCGCGTCGCCGCGCGATGAAGACGATGGATGCCAGCGGCAAGCGCCCGCCGCTCGTGCCCCTGTTCGTCGTCGGATTCATCGCAATGGTGCTGCTGCGGTCGACGGGGCTCATCCCGGCGCCGGTCGTCGCGATCGCGGGCGGTGTGCAGACGGCGCTCCTGGCCGCGGCGATGTTCGCGCTCGGCGCGGGCGTGCGGATCTCGATGTTCCGCAAGGTCGGCGTGAAGCCGTTCGTCCTGGCCGCCTGCTCGACGGCGATCGTTGCCTCGGTCGCCCTCGCCGGCGTCGCGATCGCGGGCTGAGCGGCTCAATGACGCGAAGCCGTCACTCGTGCAGGGCGGCGACCACCAGGTCGTGCATCTCCGCGCTGTACGCCACGATCCGGATGTCGTCGACGGCGGTCCGTGACTCGCTGAGCGTGGCGACCGCCGCCGCGACGGCATCCTCTCGCGGCCATCCGTAGATCCCGGCGCTGATCAGCGGAAACGCGATCGATCGGACACGCAGCTCATCGGCGATCTCGAGTGAGCGCCGATAGCAGGAGACGAGCAGCGAGCGGTCGCGCTCGCCCGCCGCATGGTTCGGTCCCACGGTGTGGATGACCCAGCGCGAGGGCAGATCGCCGGCGGTCGTCCAGCCCGCATCGCCCGTCGCGAGGCCGTTCGGGAAGCGCGCGACGCAGTCGCGGAGGATCGCTGGACCACCCGCACGGTGGATGGCGCCGTCGACGCCGCCTCCGCCGCGCATGGCTCTGTTCGCGGCGTTGACGATCGCGTCGACGTCCTGCGTCGTGATGTCGCCCTGCACCGCGGTGACCCGAGCCATCAGTCCTCCATGAGCTCCTCGGAGCGTTCGACGACGGCGAGGGCCGCCGCCTGCGCGGCGTCCCCGTCGCGGTCGCGGATCGCGAAGAAGAGCGCCTCGTGCCGGTCTGCGCTCGTCGACTCGATCGACATGGATCCCGGCGCGTTGCTCGTCACCGCGCTGTGCAGGGAGTTGTCGAAGCTCGCGTAGATCCCGGCCAGAAGCTGGTTGTGGGATGCCGCGACGACGCCGAGATGGAACGCGACATCGCGGTCGACGAAGGCCGCCGCGTCGCCGCGCCTCGCCGCGACGCGCCGCGCGAGCAGCGCGGTCTCGAGCTGCGCGAGGTCGTCCGGGGTGCGGTGCTCCGCCGCCTCCCGCGCCGCGAGTGCATCGAGCGCGCGCCGCACGCGCATCACCTCGCGCGTATCCGCGATGCGGATGGTGCGTCGCAGCGCCACCGCCGTCGGATCGTCCGCGACGACGTAGGTGCCGTCGCCCTGACGTGTCTCGAGCAGGCCGAGCTGGACGAGAGCGCGGACGCCCTCGCGCACGGAGGGGCGGCTGACGCCCAGTTGTGAGACGAGCTCCGCCTCGGTGGGGATGCGGCTGCCGACCTCCCACGTGCCCGACGTGATCTCGGACTGGAGGCTGTCGACCACGGTGTCGACGAGCGACCGGCGTTGTATGGGCTGCACGGTTCCATCTTCCTCTACGCCAAAAGTATGGTTATCATACGTCTTACAATTCTTTTGGAATACCAAGACCGCAGGCGATGAGGCCGAGGAGAACGACG
Source organism: Microbacterium candidum (assembly GCF_030315975.1). GTDB lineage: Bacteria > Actinomycetota > Actinomycetes > Actinomycetales > Microbacteriaceae > Microbacterium > Microbacterium candidum. The sequence goes on from NZ_JASXSZ010000009.1 coordinate 69,768, forward strand.
CATGGCAGACCACTCACCATTGGTGGCCCCAGGTCTTGTGGATGCCCACATCCACCCCGACAAGACGAGTTGGGGGGACGCATGGATGCGGCGGCGTCCGTCCGTGACGCTGGACGACTTCGTCGAGAACAACATCCTCGCGCTGGGGGAGTACGGCGCGAGCGTCGAGGAGCGCGCGTATGCCCTCCTCAGCCAGGCGCTGCGCAACGGGACCCTCGCGATGCGCGCCCACGTCGATGTCGGCAGCGAAGTCGGCATCGCCAACGTCGAGGGCGTGCGCGCCGCCGCCGAGCGACTCCCGGACCTCACCGTCCAGATCGTGTGCTTCCCCCAGTTCGGCCTCCTGACGAATCCCGGCACGCTCGACCTCATGGCCGCGTCGCTGGATTCGGGCGCCGACATCGTCGGCGGCATCGACCCGCTCGGCCGCGAGGGCGACGTCGCCGGTCACCTCGACGCCGTCTTCGGCCTCTCCAGCCGCACCGGCCGCGACCTCGACATCCACCTGCACGACGGCGGGGAGGACGGGCTCGCGCAGATCCGCGAGATCGCCGCCCGCACCCGCGCGGCCGGCATGGAGGGCCGCGTGACGGTCAGCCATGCGTTCGCGCTGTGCGATGGATCCCTCCCGTCCCTGCGCGAGACGCTCGACCGGGTCGCCGAGGCGCGCCTGTGGATGACGACGTGCGCGCTCGGACCGGACCCCGTGCCCGACCTCGACCTCATCGAGGAACACGGTGTCCAGCTCGCGCTCGGCTCCGACGGCGTCCGCGACAGCTGGAGCCCGTTCGGCACCGGAAGCATGGTCGATCGCACACATCTCCTCGGCTATCGCACCGGTGCGATCACCGACGCAGACCTGGAGCGGTGCTACCGCATCGCCTCTCTCGAGGGCGGACGGATGCTCGGCATCCCCGAACTGTCCGTCGCGGTGGACGCCACGAGCGCCACCCGTCTCGAGTTCGACTCCCCGTCGGTCGCCCAGCTCGTGGTCGACCGGCCCGCCCCGACGCGCGTGATCCGTCACGGTCGCGTCGTCTGACCCCTCCGCAACACCCAAACCCGATCCCCACACACCCGAAACACAGGAGTTCTCGTGGTCACTCGCAAAGCAGCACTCGCCACAGCAGCAGTGCTCTCCATCGCCGCCATCGCCCTCGCCGGCTGCAGCGGCGGGTCCAAGAGCCCGACAGGCGGTCCGTCGAAGCTCGCCCTCGATCTCAACGCCCTCGCGACGACGACGCCCGCAGGGACGAAGCCGGTCGACAACATCAACTGGAACCTCCCGTACGAGCCGTCGTCGGTCGACCCGATCTTCACGTGGAACTACGCGGAGAACACCGTCGACGCCAACCTCTGCGAGAGCCTCGTCAAGATGAAGCCCGATCTCTCGATGGAGCCGGGCCTCGCATCCAAGGTCGAGCAGCCGAACGATACGACGGTCGTCTACACGATCCGCGACGGCGTGACCTTCTGGGACGGCAAGCCCCTGACGGCCGACGACGTCGCGTACTCGCTGCAGCGCCAGATCGGTGCGGACACCAAGAGCTACTGGTCCGACTACTTCAAGAACGTCACCTCGGCAGAGGTCACGGGCCCGATGCAGGTCACGGTCAAGCTGTCGAAGCCCGACGTGCTGTTCACGCAGGCGATGGGTTCGGCGGCCGGTGCGATCGTCGAGAAGGCCGCGGCCCAGGCCGGTGGTCAGGCGTTCGGCACCCCGAAGGGCGACCTGCAGTGCACCGGCCCGTACAAGCTCGACAAGTGGGACTCGGGCAAGAGCATCGTCATCTCGCGCAACGACGCGTACTGGGACGCCAACGTCAAGCCGCTCGTGAAGCAGATCACCTTCAGCTTCATCGCGGACGAGTCGACCGCCATCAACGCCCTCCGCACCGGTGACGTCGACGGCCAGTTCTTCTACCTGCCGCCGGCCGGCCTCTCGCAGCTGCAGAAGAGCAGCAACGTGACGACCACCTTCGGCAAGTCGTTCGTGTTCTGGACGCTCGCGGCCATCAACAAGGACGGCGCGCTCGGCGACCAGAAGATCCGCGAGGCGCTCTCGCTCGCGATCGACCGCACCGCGCTGACCAACGTCGTCTTCCAGGGCGCCGCCATCCCGGCCCCGACGCTCGCGAACCCCGCCATGTGGGGCTACGAGAAGGATGTCTTCGCGAAGGCGTACAAGCAGTACAACGTGACGCCCGACCTCGAGAAGGCGAAGAAGCTCGTCGCGGAGGCCGGCTCGCCCAAGACGCCGATCGTCCTTGCGGTCCAGGGCTCCTCCGCCGTGCACGAGCAGACCGCCAGCGTCATCCAGGCCGCCGGCGAGGCGATCGGACTGAACGTCCAGACGAAGGTCATCCCGGTCGAGCAGTTCGGCAACCTGTACTTCGACAAGACGGCGCGCCAGGGCCTCGACGGGTTCTTCACGACGAACTACTCCGACTTCGCCGACCCGCTGAACGTGTACAGCTTCTTCCAGACGGGCAACTCGCACGACTACATCGACTGGAACGGTGCGGACGCGGAGATCCAGCAGGCGCTGGGGACGACGGATGAGGCCAAGCGCGCTCCGATCGTGACCGACATCGAGAAGAAGGTCACCACCGGCCTGCCGTGGATCCCGCTCGCGTACGAGCCGACGACGCTCATCCAGAACAAGCGCATCTCCGGCGCCGTGCCGTCGTTCGCCTACCTGTACGCGCCGTGGGCGGTCACGATCGGCGGGACGAAGTAGTCCGATGTCTCTCGGTTCGTATCTCCTGAGGCGACTCGGGGGGCTGCTCCTGGTACTGCTGGTGACCTCGTTCCTCGTGTTCGGGTTGCTGTACCTGGCGCCGGGCAGCCCCCTCGCCTTCATCCTCGGTCCGCGCGGGGGCAGCCCCGCGCAGATCGCGGCCGCGATCGCGCACTACCACCTGAACGACCCGTTCATCGTCCGGTATGTGACGTGGCTCGGCGATGTGCTGCACGGCAACTTCGGATTCTCGATCGTCTACCGGCAGCCCGTGGCGGACCTCATCGCCTCGCGCGCCGGGACGACGACCGCCCTCGTCGCCTACGCCGCCATCATCATCGCCATCGTCGGCATCCTGGCCGGCCTGATCGCCGCACTGCGCGGCGGTTGGGCCGACCAGGTCATCTCGTCGCTCGCGGCGATCGGGCTGTCCACGCCCGTGTTCGTCATCGGCGTCGCGCTCATCAGCCTCTTCGCCGTCACGCTCGGCTGGTTCCCCACCTTCGGGGTGGGGACCGGCGGGCTCGACACGCTGTGGCATCTCACCCTCCCCGCGATCGCGCTCTCGGTGGCCAGCGGCGCCTACTTGGCCCGCATCACCCGGACCGCGGTCAACGAGGAGAGCGGGAAGGAGCACGTGCAGACGGCGACCGTGCGCGGACTGTCGTCCGGGTTGATCGTGCGCCGGCACGTGCTGCGCAACGCCCTCATCCCGATCGTGACCGTCCTCGGCCTCACGATCGCCACCCTGATCGCGGGCGCGGTCGTCGTCGAGAACGTGTTCGCGCTCGACGGCATCGGGTCGCTGCTCGTCAAGGCGATCCTGCAGCGCGACTTCGCGGTCGTGCAGGCCTGTGTGCTGGTGCTCGTCGTGGCGTTCGTCGTCATCAACGCGATCGTCGATGTGCTGTACACGTTCATCGACCCGCGCATCTCCCTGGGGAGCAAGCAATGAGCCTCAAGACGACGTCCCTCGCCGTCGCGAGAGACAACACGCTGATGCGGAAGGAGACCCCCTTCCGCCGTGCGGTCGAAAAGCTGGGGGCGGTCGGATGCGTCGCCACGGTGATCCTCGCGATCATCGTCGTCTGCGCAGCCTTCGCCCCGTGGCTCGCGCCGTACGATCCGAACTACCCCGACCTGGCGAACGCCCTGTCGGGTCCGTCCGCGGATCACCTGCTCGGCACGGACGCCCTGGGTCGCGACCTCTTGTCGCGCCTCATGTGGGGCGCCCGCGTGACGATCGCCGGCCCGGGCCTCGTGATCGTCCTGTCGACGATCATCGGCACCGTGCTCGCGCTCCTCGCGGCATGGCGGGGCAAGCGCACGGATGCCTTCATCGTGTGGGTGCTCGACATCCTGTTCGCGGTTCCCGGCATCGTGTTCGCCCTCATCGCGGTCGCGCTGTGGGGCCCGAACCTGCTGACCGTGGTCGCGGGCCTCGCCATCGCGTACATCCCGTACGTGGCGCGCGTCGTCCGCGGTGCGGCGCTCCGCGAGCGGAACCTGCCGTACGTATCGGCCGCGTGGCTGCAGGGCCACTCCGGGTTCGGCATCACGACCACGCAGATCCTGCCGAACGTGCAGCCGATCGTGATCGCCCAGGCGGTCTCATCGCTCGGGTTCGCCGTGATCGACCTGGCCGCGGTGTCGTTCCTCGGTCTCGGCGTGCAGCCTCCGACTCCCGACCTCGGCCTCATGGTCAAGAGCGGGTTCGATTCGCTGCTGCGCGGATACCCGGGCGAGGCGATCGCGGCGGGCGCCATGATCGTCCTCATCGTCTGGTGCGTCACCATCATCGGCGACCGCCTCATCTCCAACGCGAGGAGCATGTCATGACCGGGCCCCTGCTTCGGCTCGAGGACGTGCAGGCGACGCTGCGCCTGCGCCACAGCGAGCAGACGCTGCTGAACGGCGTGTCGTTCGAGATCGGCGAAGGCGAGGCCATCGGCCTCGTCGGCGAGTCGGGCTCGGGCAAGTCCCTCACGACGCGCGCGATCACCCGGATGCTGGACCCCAGGTTCCGCGTCACGGGGAAGATCGAGTTCGACGGCACGTCGGTGCTCGACATGTCGAGCTCCGCGCTCCGGCGCTACCGGCAGAACGACGTCGGCATGATCTTCCAGGATCCCCGCGCGCACGTGAACCCGGTGCACACGGTGGGCGACTTCCTCACGGAGGCGCTCGTCCGCGACCGCGGCGTCGACCGGAGGGATGCCGAACGGCGTGCCGTGACGCTCCTCGACGAGGTCGGGGTGCGCAACCCCGAGGCGCGACTCCGGCAGTATCCGCACGAGCTGTCCGGCGGTCTGCTGCAGCGCGTCATGATCGCGAGCGTCCTGCTCGTCGAGCCTCGGCTCATCCTCGCGGACGAGCCGACGACGGCCCTGGATGTCACGGCGCAGTCGGATGTGATGGCGATCCTCGACGAGCAGCGCCGCGCGCGCGGTCTCGCCCTGCTGTTCATCACGCACGACCTCGAGCTCGCGGCGGCCTGCTGCGACCGGCTCGCGGTGATGTACGCCGGCGAGATCGTCGAGCAGGGTCCGCGCGTGTACAACGCGCCCGAGCATCCGTACACGATCGAGCTCATGGGCGCGCGGCCCAGCATCGAGGAGCGGGTGGCGCGGCTTCCCGTCCTCACCTACAACCGGCAGATCCACGACCAGCTGAAGGCGGAGGCATGAGCGCAGACAATGCAGACAATGGCGACGCGATCATCGTCGCGAGCAACCTGAGGAAGATCTTCCCCGCCCCGCGCGGAACGAAGGGCGAGCCGATCCTCGCGGTCGACGACGTCTCGTTCGAGCTGTATCCGGACGAGTGTCTCGCGATCGTGGGGGAGTCCGGCTCCGGCAAGACGACGGTGGCCCGCATGCTCGTGGGCCTGGAGACGGTGACGGGTGGCGAGCTCACCGTGCGCGGCGAGTCGCGCACGAAGGGCGTGCGGCGCCTCGGCGACCGGCGCCGGTGGGCGCGCGAGGTGCAGTACGTGTTCCAGGACCCGTACTCGTCCTTGAACGGACGGCAGCGCATCCTCGACATCATCTCGTCGTCGGTGGCTCTGCACGGCGGTGTCAACGCCAAGGCGCCCAAGCGGGCGGCGCAGGAGATCCTTCTCAGCGTCGGCCTCGGGGAGTCGTTCTGGGCGAAGTATCCGCACCAGCTCTCCGGCGGCCAGCGCCAGCGCGTCGCGATCGCCCGCGCGCTCGCGGCCGATCCCGAGGTCATCGTCCTCGACGAGGCGGTGGCGGCGCTGGATGTGTCGATCCAGGCCCAGATCCTCAACCTCCTGAGCGACATCAAGGCGGCGCGGAGGGTGAGCTACCTGTTCATCTCGCACGACCTCGCCGTGGTCAACCAGATCTCGGACCGCATGATCGTGATGGAGCAGGGCAAGGTGGTGGATGCCGGTGTGACGGCCGAGATCCTCGCCGATCCCGTGCAGCCGTACACGCGCGCGCTGCGTGCGGCGGTGCCGCGGCCGGGATGGAAGCCCGTGCGGCGCGAGCGACTCGCATCGTGAGGTCTGCGCTGTGACGGTCCTGCTGACCGCCGCCCACGTGCTCGCGCACGAGGGCGGCGGTCCCTTCCTGCTGCGTGACGGCGCCGTGCTGGTCGACGGCACGACGATCGCGTGGGTGGGCCCGGCCCACGCCGCTCCGCACGCCGACGAGCGCATCGATCTCGGCGCGGCTCTGCTCATGCCCGGCCTCATCGACCTCGAGGGACTCGCCGACGTCGACCACCTGCAGCTGGACTCGTGGCACGACGACGCCGGGTATGCGCTGCTGCGCTGGTCGCGTGCGTATGCGGACAGCGGTCCGCGCGGGGCGCTGAGCGACGAGGACCGCCGCATCATGCGGCGCTACGCCGTCGCGCAGCTGGCGCTCCACGGCATCACGACGTTCATGCCGATCGCGTCCGAGGTCCACACGGCGTGGGCCGAGACCCACGACGACATCGTGGAGGTCGCCCGCGCCGCACAGGAGTTCGGGCTGCGAACCTTCCTCGGCCCGTCGTACCGCTCCGGGGTTCCGGTGGCCGAGGCCGACGGGACCCCGGCGACGGCGTGGGATGAGGAGCGGGGTGCCGAGGGTCTCGCAGAGGCGGTGCGGTTCCTCGACACCGTGGAGTCGTGGGGCGACCCGCTCGTCACCGGGGTGCTCGCGCCGTGCCGCATCGAGAACGTGAGCGAGGAGCTCCTCCGCGAGACCGGCCGCATCGCCGCCGAGCGCGACGTGCTCGTGCGCGTGCACGCCTTCCAGGAGCTGGACGAGCGGTCGCACTTCGCGGACGTCGCGGGGACGACACAGCTCGGCCTGCTCGCACGCACCGGGCTCCTCAACGAGCGCCTCGTCATCGCGCACGGGGTCTACCTCGACGTGCACTCCGATGTGCACGGCGAGGATCGCGGCGAACTCGCCGCGATCGCGGCCGCCGGCGCATCCATCGTCCACTGCCCGCTGACGAACGCGCGGTACGCGTTCCTGCTCGAGGGCCTTTCGCGGTACCTGGATGCGGGGATCAACATCGCGATGGGCACGGACTCCTTCCCGCCCGACCTCGTGCGGGCGATCGACGAAGGCGTGCAGCTCTCGAAGGCGCAGCACGGGGATCTCACGCGCGGGATGCTGGCCGAGTACGTCGAGGCCGCCACCCTCGGCGGGGCACGGGCTCTACGCCGGCCGGACCTCGGCCGCATCGCACCGGGTGCGGCGGCGGACGTCGTCGCGTTCGCGCTCGACGACGTGCGGCTGGGGGCCGTCGAGGATCCGCTGCGCACGCTGACACTCGCAGGCAGCGGGCGGGACGCGCGGTTCAGCATGGTGGCCGGGCGCATCGTCATGCGCGACGGGCTGCTCCCCGGCGTCGACCTCGAGGAGCTGCGCCGCGAAGGGCAGCGCGTGTTCGATCTGCTGCGCGCGTCCTACGCCGAACGCAGCTGGGCGGACGTCACCCCTGACGATCTCTTCCCGCCGACCTTCCCGGTCCGTTCCTGACGCCGACCGGTCCCCGAGCTTGTCGAGGGGTCGGACCCCTTCGCTACCCTGGCCGAATGGCTGAGAAGGAACCCTTCGTCGTCGCGGATGTCGCGGCGTGGCGCGCCTGGCTCGACGAAAACGAAGACACGTCCGACGGTGTGTGGCTCGTGCTCGCGAAGAAGGGCACGACGTCGCCGACGACCCTGAACTACGCCGCGGCGCTCGACGAGGCGCTGTGCAGCGGGTGGATCGACGGACAGAAGGCGGGCGGGGATGCCGCGACCTTCCTGCAGCGCTTCACACCCAGGCGGAAGGCGTCGCTGTGGTCGAAGCGCAATGTCGAGCTCGTCGCGCGGCTCTCCGACGAGGGCAGGATGCGTCCCCGTGGGCAGGCAGAGATCGACAGGGCGAAGGCCGACGGCCGCTGGGAGCGGGCGTACGCGGGCGCCTCGACCGCCCAGGTGCCCGACGACCTGGCGGCCGCGCTCGCGGCGGAGCCGGCAGCATCCGCCCTCTTCGCGGAACTCGACGCGGCCAACCGCTATTCGGTCCTGCACCGCGTGTCGACGGCGGCGACACCGACGACGCGCGCGAACCGCATCGAACGGCTGGTCGCGATGCTCGCGCGCGGGGAGACGCCGCACCCGCGTCCCTGAGCACTGTCCATCCGATCATCGGCGAGACTGGATGCAAATGGCTGAACCGACGCTCATCCTCATCGACAACGACCCCCGCGACTACGCCTGGGGCATTCCCGGCGGCATCTCCCGCCTCCTCGGCCGCGCCGACACCGACGCTCCCGAGGCCGAGCTGTGGCTCGGCGCCCACCCGCTGTCGCCGAGCCGCATCGTCGGCGAGCCGGGTTTGACCGACCTCCACGCGTGGGAGCAGTCGTCGGGCTCGCACCTGGCGTTCCTGCTGAAGATCCTGGCGGCGGATCATCCGCTCTCGCTGCAGGCGCACCCGACGCCGGACCAGGCCGCCGAGGGGTTCGCCCGCGAAGAATCCGAGGGCATTCCGCGGGATGCGGCGCATCGCAACTACAAGGACCCGTCGGCCAAGCCCGAGGTCATCGTCGCCCTCGAGGACGGCTTCGAGGCGCTGTGCGGCTTCCGCCCGGTCGGTGAGGTGCTCGCCGTCATCGACGCGCTCGAGCTGCGCTATCCCGACCCGGTGTTCGGCGCGTGGCGCGAGCGCGTGGAGTCGTCGGTGGAGCGGGCGTTCACGTGGCTTCTCACGCCCGGCGTCGAGCAGCGGCACCTCGTCACACTCCTCACCGACATCGCCGAGACGCACCCGCGTGGCGAGAGCCTCCTCGCGTGGATGGTGGAGGAGAACCCGGGCGATGCCGGCATCCCCATCGCGCTCATGCTCAACCATGTGACGCTGAATGCGGGTGAGGCGCTGTGGCTGCCCGCCGGCAACATCCACGCCTACCTGCGCGGTATCGGGGTCGAGATCATGGGTCCGAGCGACAACGTGCTCCGCGGCGGATTCACACCCAAGCACGTCGACGTCGCCGAGCTGCAGCGCGTGCTCGACTTCACGGCCGCCCCGATGCCACTGCTGAAGCCGGAGCGCATCGACGACGCGATCGTCGCCTACCGCCCGCCGGTGGGTTTCGAGCTCTACGCCATCACGGGCGACACGACGGTCGAGCTCGCCGCGCCGGGCATCGCGGCGGCTGTCGACGGCGCGTTCGAGATCGTGACGGACGGCGAGCGGATGCGGCTTCCCCACGGCTCGTTCGCGCTCATCGCGAACCCCGCCACCCTCCGGATCACCGGAACCGGCCGGCTCTTCATCGCCGCGGGACGCTGAGCATGCTGATCGAGTTCGAGGGCGAGGTGTGGCGCTGGAGCGCGCGCACCGATTCCTGGTTCTTCACGGCATTGCCGCCTGAGCTGAGCGCCGACATCCGCGAGATCCCGCGGCCGCACCGTGGATTCGGCTCGGTGCGGGTGCACGCCCGCATCGGCGGCTCGAGCTGGACGACCTCGATCTTCCCCGACTCGTCCCGCGAGGCCTACGTCCTGCCGCTGAAGAAATCGGTCCGGGATGCCGAGTCCCTCGGTGACGGCGACATCGCCGTCGTCTCGCTCGAGGTCCTCGACGCGTAGCGCTCAGCGATCCTCGGGTTCACTCTGATCGCGTCGCAAATGCCGCGAGCACCGATCGTTCCGGTCAGGAGGTCCGAGGCCGTGCGCCCGGTACAACGCGGGTGCTGCCTCGCACGGATGCCGAGACCCTCGGCGACGCCGGCTTCACCGTGGTCTCGTTCGACGTGTCGGACGCGGAGCGGCCCGCGTTGAGGGAGCGGCCCGCAGCGAGACGAAGAAGGACCGCATGTGCGGATCCCGCGAGCTCGAACCACGTGTCCACAGCGGCGGCGTCGTCGCTTGCGCTGAGCGTATCGGCGCGGTGGCGGAGCGAGACTGCGGCCGCGCCAAAGTCGCGCGCCTCAGCGGCCGACCGCGCCGCGCGTTCGGCGGGCCGCAGGCAGAGGTTCAGGCCCGCGGATATCGCCGCGACGATGCCGAGGAGGATGACCGGGAGGCTCATCCACGTGGCGCCTCCCGCGAACTTGTCGAAGACGGCGTGGAGGACGGTGAGGGCCCCGGCGCCGACGGCGATCGACGTCAATGCGGCCGACCATCGCACCATCGTCCGCGCCCGCCGTCGGCACCGCTCTTGGCCGGCGTCGAGTTCGGCGAGCATCGCGTGAACGATGGCGATGGCCGCGTCTTCCCCAGTGGTGGTCACGACATCAGGGAGGCCGCTCGGCCCCCGGCGATACATCGTGGGTCCAGAACAGGCGACGAGCCCCGGGCGTGGCCCGAGGCTCGTCGCGTTCGGACTAAGGAACGTCGCAGGTGAGGGTCATCTTGTCGAACGACACGACCGGCTGCTGCGAGACGGCGTTCCAGCCGACGTGCGCGGTCTGGTGGCCGATCTCGCTGTACACCCGACCGGTGATGGGGTCGGTGGCGGTCAGCCGGAAGCTGCTCGTCGACGAGTTGTTCTGGTTCTGGCGGTTGATGTTCACTCCCCACCAGACGTTGATCTTGCCGGACCAGTCGAGCCCGTTGAAGTGGGCGGTGACCTGACCCGTCTCGGTGAACGTGCCCCACATCTCGTCCGCGGGGTAGGGGAAGTAGGTGAAGTGCATGACCTCGTTGCCGTCGATGGTCGGGTTCACCGTGGCGTTCGTACAGAAGTCCTGGTCGCCGGTTTCAGTCCACGTGCCGTGCTGGTGCGTCGTCTGGGTGACGGTGTGGCCGGTGCCTCCGGTGTCGGCGAAGGCCATCGATCCGCCGATCGGGATCGACAGAAGGACGGCGGCCGAGGCTGCGAACAGTGCGAGTGTGCGTGAACGCATGGTGATCTCCTTCGATTCGTGATCTCGTCCGTCGAGGTGGCTGGCGCGTTGTCGCCGCGTCGATGCAGGCGGACGTGAGGTCAGAGCGCGGGCCGCATGGGGCGATACGACGTCGAGCGGATGCATCGGGCGCTCATCGGCTTCTCCCGGCTTCCGCGTGGCGAGGATACGGCGCAACCGCATCACGACCGGTACGCCCCACGCACGAGACGGTCATGAGCATCCGAGCATCCGAGCATCCGAGCATCCGAGCATCCGAGCTTCGGAGCTTCGGAGCTTCGGAGCATCCGACGTCGACGTCGTTCCGGTCGCGCCGGTGACGCCCGGCCGCTGTCAGAAGGGTGGGGTTGGGTCGTCGGGGTGGTGGGGGTCGTATTCGGTGTCGATGAATTGGACGGTGCTGGGTGGTCGGTCGTAGTGGACGCGTCGGGTGGGTGTGATCCAGCGGAGGATGCCGCCGGGGAGTTGTTCGACGGTCCAGTCGGTGTCGTGTTTGAGGGTGTGGTGTCGGCGGCAGAGGTGGGCGAGGTTGTGCAGTGCGGTGGGGCCGCCGTGGGCCCAGTCGATGGTGTGGTCGATGTCGGCGTTGGTGACGGGTCCGCGGGCGGGGCGGCGGCAGCCGGGGAACCGGCATCGCACGTCCCTGACGCGGAGGAGCCGGCGTTGCTTCTTGGAGGGCCGGTGGGTGTCCACGCAGGTCGGGATGCGGGTGGCGGGGTCGCGGAACACGCGGGTCCAGGTGGGGGCGTGGGCGGCGAGGATGCGGGCGGTGTGGGTGTCGACGGGTCCGGCGCCGGGGATGAGCGCCCCGCCGGCCGTGTCCCCGGCGAGCACGGTGGCCGGCAGTTCGATGTGGATGACGCCGCGGAGGTCGGCGAGCCGGGCCCGATGTTCGTTGTCGGTGCCGTGTCCGGTGACCCCGTTGGTCAGCAGCAGGTCGATCGCGACGTCCGCGCGGATCTGCGTGAGCGTGCGGTCATCGGCCGGGTGGGTGTCCAGCAACTCGTCGATCATGCTGGTTGCGTCAGTGTCGGCGGTACCCCCGTTGGCGGCACCCGGTCCGCGGCCCGCCCGTCCTGCAGCCATCCCATCTGATCCGTCGTTTCCGACGGCGGCACGCGCCGCCGCCGCGGCGGCGGCCGCCGCTTCTTCCTTCGCGGCCGCGACGTTCTCGTGGTGGAGGTCGGCGGCGATGCGGGTGAGGCGGTCGTGGATGCCGTGGATCTGTGCGGTGGGCCCGTCGACCTGCAGCCGGGTCAGCCCGGGTTCGAGGTCGCGGATGGTGGTGCGGCGGCGGGTGACCGCATCCTGCACCCGGTTCTCGGTGCCGTCCGGGTCGAGCCGGGTGATCAGATCCGACAGCAACCCCCGCAACCGGGCCGGAGTCTCCGTGCGCGCCCAGTCCAGCGCGGTCTGCTCATACTCGGCCCGCATGTCCTCATCGGTGAGGTCGATGCCGAGCTCGGCGATGATGTCGGCGTGGGCGCCGTCGATGCGCCCATAACCGAGTTCGGTCAGGGTGTCGGGGAAACGTTCTTGGAGGGTGTGGGCGAGGTTGATCTTCCGGGCGACGGCGTATTCGCTGATCTGCAGCGCCGCGGCCAGTTCTGCCTGGACCTCGCGGACGGCGAGCTGGGAGCCCTGCCCGACCGCATCGGTCGCCTTCTGATAGTGCTCGTCTTCGCGGACCTCGATGACGGTCGCCGCCCACGCGAACAGCGCCCGTTCCGATGCGTCGAGCACGGCCTTGTGCGACCGCACCGCCTGCAGGTCGGCGACCAAGCCCTCCAGCAGATCCAGCCCGACCTTCCGGTTCGTCGGCGCAGGAGTCACGAGCGTCATGCGCGCCTCCTCCACCATCGAACCGATACGAACATAGTATCGAAGCTAAGGAACAATGACAAGGTCTTTGGTTCGATCATTTGGCACCATCCTTCTCCATGTGATGGTCGCCGATTCGAACGGAGTATCGGTGCTGGAGCTGGCGGGATGAGGACTGCGTTTCGGCTGGCTACGCTCGCTCAACGACCCGGGCGGGGAGCTGCGTGGATCGGCTGCGTTTCGACTCGCTGCGCTCGCTCAACGACCCGGGCGGGGAGCTGCGTGGATCGGCTGCGTTTCGTCTCGCTGCGCTCGCTCAACGACCCGGGCGGGGAGCTGCGTGGATCGGCTGCGTTTCGTCTCGCTGCGCTCGCTCAACGACCCGCACAAGATCAGCTGCGTTTCGTCTCGCTGCGCTCTCTCAACGGCCCACGCGAGGGCCCTTCGTCTCGTCTCGCTGCGCTCGCTGAACGACCGGCGCGGTCCGACTGTGCTTCGCCGGCTCGGCATCCCGCAGGCCGGAACGCCCTCCAGCACCGCACTGCTCGCCCGGAGCACACCCACAAACCCTGAGGAAAACCTGAGCCAGCGCGCATTGACCCTCCATCCCGATCGGCCGAAGATCTAGTGCAAGGGGACGCGGACGGCGGGGATCCGCGAGAACGCCGGGGGAGCAACGACGCGCCTGACCCACCGTTCGGGGGAGCGGGGGCCGGGCGCGTCGCTCCGTCTGCGGAGCGCACGGAAGCGCGAGCCACGCACAAAAGCGCGCCGCATCCCGCCATTCTCAGCGGATCTCAGGTTGACCCGGGCGCCTCCGCGCGGGCAGGATCATTCGAGCGGATACATCGGATCCGCGTATCTCGTTCTGGGGAGCGGGAAAAAGACGCACCTGGACGCCAGTGGGGACCGGCGACCGGGTGCGTCGCTCTCTTTCTCGGCCGCGGCCGACTCGTCGCCTCGCAGCGCGGGAACCTATCGCCCGCCCCGGCGGTCTCGCTCCAGTCCGCGATCCCCGGCATTGCCTGATCCAGTGCGCCCGCGCGCGACCGGCAGCACCCCGAGAGCAATCGTCACCGTCCCGCCCGGGAAGCCCAGGCTCGCACAACCTTGTCCTGGCGCGTCCGAGCACATCCTTCCTCTCCTCGCACGTGGTGGTCATCGCGTGGGACCGCCGACGGGAGCCAGGGAGTGGATGCCGACCTCCCTCCGGGGCGCCCTTCGGCGGCGGACTCCTCGAAACGTGAAGAAATCTTGAGGCGCCCGGCGTTGACCCATGGATCGTCCGCCCCGAGACTCATTGGCGGGAATGCGGTCGACCGCTGGGGACAGTCGCATCTCCCGCTCTGGGGAGCGAACGACGCCTCTTCTGTCCGTGGAGGCCGCTGGATGCGTCGTACTCGCTGATCGTGCCGACCTCGCCCAGCGAGGACTCTGTCACGACAGCGTTCGCAGACATCGTCGCGATCAGCGGGTTTCCTGGGCCGGCGCGGCGATTCAGTGGATGCCGCAGCCGACCACCCGGTAGAGAGCCGTCAGCCGACTCCGCATCCAGTGACCTTGTAGAGCGCAGAGTTGCCGGAGCGATAGACGAGCGATGCGTTCGGCGACTCTGCAAGATTCGCGACGCCCGGTAGTTTCGGTCGATTCGGCATCACCTTATCGGGATGGAGATCTAGGACCCACTTGACACCGAGCTCCCGGGCGGCGCGACAGCCGGGGCCACTCGCTGCCGAGGTCGAGAACGAATCAAGGAACGTCATGGTGGACGATGGCTTCTGCGCGAGCAAGTGCGTGACGAGCACCGGCCGCCCGGTGAGTGCGTAGGCGAGGCTCGCGCCGCTCCACGGGTTGCCGGCGATCAGATCAGTCCGCGGTACGTGCTCGTCGACATACGCGAACACCTTCCGATCGTCGCGGTCGATCGCGAGGGGCGAGATGAGTCCATTGTCAGTGGGCGTGAACATCTGGTTGGTCCAGAAGACGGCCCACGTCGCGGGACCGAACTGCACCGCCACCAGGGCTGCAAAGCCCACTGCTGCTATCGCGAAGAGCGGACGGCGGCGTGGATGCGGCCTGAAGTCGAGCCGCGTCTGGACAGACCGCCAGACGCAATCGGCACCGCGAGCCGCGAGAGGCACGACGGTCAGTGGAATGAACGCCGCGACCCTCGTCGCGTCGCCGTACCAGGGCTGGGAGAGCACGAGTCGGAAGAATTCATCGTGACTGCTCGCTGCGAGATAGACGAAGGATGCGGCAGCCCAGAGGCCGAGCGCGATGAGGTCGCCTGAACGATGCGCGCGCGCGGCGACGACGACTCCGACGATCGTCGCCGCAGCTAGTGCTATCGCAACGTCTTGACCGCCATACGCCCCCAACAACAGCTCTCCGATGGCTTGGGCTGCACTCATGCGAGGCGAGTCAGGCTGGACTATTGCCGGGCGGACGATGACGAGCACCGCCAGCACAATCGCGACATACAGGATGGCGAGCAGCACAGCCAATCGAACGCGGCCGGATGGGGTCCGGGACCACGACCAGAGACCCACAATGACGATCGGCGCTGCGAGGGCGACCAACATGACGGCCGCGGACGGATGCGAGTCCGCGATCCCCGGGCCGCAGATCGCGGCCACGATCAGTGCCGTCCACGATCCAGGCTCTGGGAGTCTTCGGACGACGACAACCAACGTTGCGAGTACAGCGGGCAAGAGGGCGATGGACAGAATCAGTGGATACGTGCCCATGTAGGGGAGCAGCATCAGCGGATACATCGCGAAGCTCGCGCTCGCGAGTCCCGCGCCGATGAGGAGTGGTGCGCGTCCACCGAAGAGTGCGCGGCTTAGCAGCACTGCCCCGAGCGGCCAGACAGCGCACGCCACGACGAAGAAGACGGCGTTGGTGGCGACCGGGATGGATGCTCCCGACAATTGGCACGTCAGCGCGACAATCGCGTGCCACGCGGACGGGTAGGCCGCAGTCCCGGGCGACATCTTCGCGACTCCGCTCGGACTAGCATCGCCGTGGTCGAGAATCCATCTCACGGCATTGAGGTGGAAGATGTTGTCTCCAGCTTGATCGAACCAGGTCGGCTGTCCGATGGCCAGGATCACTCGTATCCCCAGGAGGAGCGCGGCGAGCCCCACGGCGGTCGGCGCGATCCACACGGCGCGGGTGCGCGCAGTGATTCGGCCGCGTAGCGCTGGGACGAGGGATGCCAGTCCCAGAAGCACAGCCGAAATGAGTATCGCGAATACCATCACCACCCACGGCGCCCAGTGCACACCAAGGGCCGGACTGATGACTGATGCCAGCGCGATGAGCGACACGCCCATCACTGGCGCCGTTGCTGCGAGCCAGAGCCCCCGCAGGCGTAAGGCGAGGCCGGCCAGCGCTCCGGGCGCGCCGAGCATTGCGACCGCACATGTGGCAGCCCAGAGGAAATTCCACCAATCCACCGAGTCCCCATCCTCGTCTGGTCTCGCTGAGCCTATGCGCCGATCATCGGCTCTGCCACCTTCCTTCGGGTCACGGTTGCTGGTCGATTCGAAATCCTGAGGAAAACTTGAGGCGATCTCCGTTGACGAGCCGCTGTGGGGCCATGCACACTCAACGAGGAGGAGCGGCCGACCACTGGGGGATGTCGCCGATCTCGTTCTGGGGAGCGAATGACGCATTTGGTCATTGCATGCGCGCCATCGACGCATGTGCAATGCACTTATGGATTGCGCCTGGTCGCCGCATCGGTGACCAGATGCGTCGACTCACGCCACTCAGCGCGCCAATGTGTCCGACACACCTCTGGGGAGTGAGCGCTCATGCGTACGACAATCAGCAACTACATCGATGCTGCGAAGCGGCGGAAGAAGGAAGAGACGGGCGAGGAGGGCTTCTCGCTGATCGAGCTCATCATCGTGGTTGTGATCATCGGCATTCTGGTTGCGATTGCGATTCCGATCTTCATGAACATCCAGAAGCAGGCGGCAGACAACGCGGTCAAGGCTGCGGCCGCGAACGGTGCGACGGCCGCTGCGGCCGCGTTTGCCGGTACCAATGTCTCTGGGGCGACCACGGTGGACCCGAGCACGGCTGCATCTTCGGCTGGTTCGAATGGCATCACGGTACAGATGCGGGCGTCGAGCACCAATGTGAGCAACGTTTGCGTGGATGCGTGGGCCGCCAGCGGCTCCACCTACACAAGCGGCTCGACTTTCCACACTGGTCCGGGCTGCCCGTAATCCCGAGATCGGCCGAGGTGCACCAGTCCGGTGGGGTCTGCAAGACCGATTCCACCGGACTGTGACAACTGCACGGGGTTGGAGCGGTTCATATGCGAGTAACAATGGGGCGGTCCGAGGGAGCAGATTCGGACAAATCGCAGGACGGCTTCTCATTGATCGAGTTGATCGTTGTGGTTGTGATAATTGGTATTCTCGTCGCCATCGCTATGCCGATCTTCATGAACGTCGAGTCAAACGCGCAGACGAACGCTGTCAAGGCCGCCGCCGCGAATGGTGCAGCCGCCGCAGCAGCCTCGTTCGCTCAGGGGTCTTCAGCTCCTACAGATCCTTCGGCCGCCGCCAAAAGTGCAGGCCGCGACAGTATTTCTGTCGACCTGACGTCCGGGACCAACGCCACCGACCTCTGCGTAACCGCTAAGGGCTATGCAAAGATCGCCACTGCTGGCCCTGGGTGTCCGTGAGACTGTCGATTGAACGTGGGTGATGAACGGATGCACAGCAAACTGATAACCACAGACTGTTGACGCGGAATGCTGGCAGGCGGACACTCGCGGGTGGGGATATGTCGGCATCACTGTGGTGACGACGACGTTCTCACTCTGGGGAGTGGGTACTCAAATTGGCTCAGTCAATACGGATGCCTGCTGTCGAATCGGAGCAGTAATTTCACAATACCTGGGGAGTAAGCGCATGCGCGTGACTGTAAGCAATTACATCGATGCTGCGAAGCGGCGGAAGAAGGAAGAGACGGGCGTGGAGGGCTTCTCGCTGATCGAGCTCATCATCGTGGTTGTGATCATCGGCATTCTGGTTGCGAT